>OZ252088.1:0-3168340 GCA_965248065.1 Dehalococcoidia bacterium | reverse complement strand
TGCCGATGACGATGGCCGTGTTGGGCGTGACGGGAAAGGCGCCGACGCCCTTGCCGTAGGCGTCGACGCTCACGGCCTCCGCCATCGGGAAGCGGTCCTGGTTGGCGAACTCGCGGCGGTCGTCGGTGACCATGACCCGGAAACCCATCATCTGGGCGAGCCGCGCGACTTGCAGGTTGACGTGGCCTCCGCCGATCAGCACGAGCAGAGCAGGGGCGGTGTAGCCCTCGATGAACACCTCGTCGCCCTGGCCGGTGTGGATGCGGGCGGTCTTGCCCATGGCCATCACAGCCTTGGCCGTCTCGATAGCCTCGGCGTCGAGCGCAGCATCGCCCATCGAGCCCTCGGACGCGCCGTCCGTGTGGACGATGATGCGCGCGCCGATCTCCAGCCGGTCGCTGGTGACGAGGGTGGCGGTGGAGAGGCTGGGGCCGCCGGCGTAAGCGTCGGCTATCTCCGTGGAGAGGTCGCGGAAAGCGGGAGCGTCGATGACGGGCTCGATATAGAAGTACATCGTGCCGCCGCAGACGAGCCCGTCGCGGGCGGCGATGTCCTCGTTCAGGTAGTAGCGCTTGTAGAGGGGGCCGGTGCGCTCGCGGAGCGCCTCCTTGGCCGCGAACCAGATATCCCCCTCGACGCATCCGCCGCCCAGCGTGCCGACGGTCGAGCCGTCCTGTCGGACGAGGAGCGCGGCGCCGGGTTTCTGGGGAGTCGAGCCTTGCGTGTGGACGACGGTCGCGACCACGAAGTCCTTGTTCTCCTTCGCAAGCTCGGCTGCTTCGTCGTAAACGGCTTTCATCGCTCCTCCGTGAGCCGCGCAAGCAGCCCGTGCCTAGATTCTAGCACCCCCTGCGTGTCCCCTACCCGTCATTGCTCCGGGAATAGGAGGGAGCGCTCGGGATTGTGAGGGCGTCATCTGCGGGGGGAGAGGTGGGTTGTTCACGATGCGTCATATACGTATACTGGCGCCGTTCCCATGAGCTTGCGTGGTTGCTGGAAGCCTCTTACGGACCGACACGCCGACGCGGTAGCGGCGCCTCCGAGTTGTTTGGGTTATCTAGGACAAGGAGCACCGTATGCGGATTTACGTCGGAAACCTTAGCTACAGCACAAATGATGACGAGCTCAGGACTGCTTTCGAGCAGTTCGGCGAGGTCGTCGAGGCGCGCGTCGCCATCGACCGCTACACCGAGCGGTCCCGAGGGTTCGGCTTCGTGGAAATGCCGGACGCCGGCCAGGCGCAGAGTGCAATCGCCGGTCTGAACGGCGCCGATCTTTCGGGCCGCACCCTCAACGTGAACGAGGCGCGCCCCCGTGAGGACCGCGGCTACCGCTAGCCTCTAGCGCGCAGCCACACTCAGGCGAAGGGCCCCCCGTGTCGGAGGGGGCTTCTTCATATCATGCCCCCTCCTCAGTCCTCCCCCGCAGACGAGACCTTTGCGTAACGCGCGTCGCCGGGGCGCTGCGACAGTAACTGTTCAGACTTCGTGAGATCCATCTCGCCCAGCGGTCTCACCGATAGCACGGTTTACCTCTGACCAGGGTCGTTATCCACGCTCTCCGCAGGCATTCGCCTCATCAACTCTGAACAGTTACCTGCGACATTTGCCCATTGCCCCAATCCCCTTGCGCCCCCTACGATAGGTATGTCATCACACCTTGGCTCGAAGGACCCCAACCACGGGCGCCGACCCGGAGCAGCGGGGCCATGCCTCTACAAAATCATCTGAGTGATCAACTTCTTCCCAGACCCGCGAAGCAGGCTATGGCCATGAAAACGCCCCCTGAAAACCTGATCGCTCCCTGTTTTTCGGTAGGGTTTTTACTCGTAAGGAAATGTGCAACCGGTCACCTTTTTACTCGTAACTAAAAAAACGACCGATCAGCTTTTCACCCCATGGCGGGCAGGCAGTGAAGCCAACCCGTCATTCCCGCCCTTCCGTTATTCCCGCGGAAGCGGGAATCCAGAGCGCGCGGGAGTGCAGACGGGGCAGGCGGCAAGAAGAACGCCCGGCAATCGGCAGTTACGCAAAGGTCTCGCAGACGGGGGAGGGATTTGGCGTTGGTTTGGCGGGCGGCGTGGTTCGACAGGCTCACCACGAACCTATTGGCGGCGGCTTGGCAGCGGAGCTGGGCTTGGTAGCGGCGCTGGGGGAGGAAGGGGAGCCGATACCTGGATTCCCGCCTGCGCGGGAATGACGGAAGAAGGTACACTAGACTGGTATGTTCTCCTCCGTTCTCATCGCCAATCGAGGCGAGATTGCCTGCCGCGTCATCCGCTCCTGCCAGAAGCTTGGGGTCGAGGCTATCGCCGTCTACTCCGACGCCGACGAGAAGGCGCTGCACGTGCGGATGGCGGACCGCGCCGTCCATATCGGCGACGCCCCCGCCGCTGACTCGTACCTCAACGTGCAGTCCATACTCAAGGCCGCCAAGAAGGTGAAGGCGCAGGCCATCCACCCCGGCTACGGCTTCCTCTCCGAGAACGCCGCTTTCGTCGAAGCCGTCGAGGACGCAGGTCTCGTCTTCATCGGACCATCGTCGGACATCATCCGGAAGATGGGCGACAAGGTGATGGCGCGCAGGCTGGCCAAGGACGCCGGCGTGCCCGTCATACCCGGCACGGACGGCGAGATCGAGGACTCGGAAGCCGAAGCCGCCGCTCGGGAGATCGGCTACCCCCTCATGATCAAGGCGGCGGACGGCGGCGGCGGCATGGGCATCCGTCTCGTGCGGGAGCCGTCCGAGCTGGCGCAAGCCCTCGACCGCGCCCGCTCCCAAGCGCAGGGCGCCTTCGGCAGCAGCCGCGTCTACATGGAGCGCCGCGTCGAGAACGCCTCCCACGTCGAGGTGCAGGTCATGGGAGACAAGCATGGCAACGCCGTCCACCTGTTCGAGCGCGACTGCTCGGTGCAGCGGCGCAACCAGAAAGTTATCGAGGAGACCCCCTGCGCCAAGCTCACCCCGCATGTGAAGGCCGCTCTGCTCGACTCCGCCGTGCGTCTCGTCAAGGCGACCGGCTACACGAACGCCGGGACCATCGAATACCTCCTCGACGGCGGCGGCGAGAGCTTCTACTTCTTGGAGATGAACACCCGCCTTCAGGTCGAGCACCCCGTCACCGAAATGGTCACCGGCATCGACTTGGTCGAGCTCCAGCTGCGGGTGGCGGCGGGCGAGCCGCTGAACATCGAGCAGGAGGAGATCGTCCAGAACGGAGCCGCCATCGAGGCCCGCATCTATCCTGAAGACCCCGTCATGCTCCTGCCGACCGCCGGAACGGTCGTTGGGCTGTCCGAGCCCAGCGGCTACAACGTGCGGGTGGACAGCGCTCTCTACGAGGGGTACGAAGTCTCTCCCTACTATGAGTCGATGATGGCCAAGCTCATCGTCCGCGGAAAGGACCGCGCCACCGCCATCGCCAACATGCAGACCGCTCTCGACGAGTACCGGATCGACGGCCTCGTCGTGAACATCCCCCTCATCAAGCGCGTCCTCGACCACAAGGACTTCAAGCGGGCCGCGTTCGACAACGGCTTTCTGGAACGGCTGCTCGACGAGCCCGCATCGCAGGACAAGCGCATCGTCGCCGCTATAGCCTTGGCCATGGCGCTAAGCCAGGAGCGCGCCGACGCTCAGATGCCCAGCAAATGGCGGATGTACGGCCGGCGTATGGCCATGGTCAACCGCTTCAGCAACGGAGCCCTCTAGTGAAACGTCTCCGCGTCAGAGTCAACGACGATTGGTACGCCGTCGAAGTCGGCGACACCTACCAGAGCCCCGTCGAGGTCGTGGTCGACGGGGAATCGTTCATGGTGGAGATTGGCAACCCCGCGGAGGGCGACATGCCCCTCCCCCGCAAGCGGGCGCCCAAGGCCGCGCTCCCCGGCCTGCGCGGCCTCACCCAGGGCGACGAGCGCGTTATCCGCTGCCCCCTTCCCGGCAAGATCGTCGCCATGACGCTCAAGAAAGGCCAGCAGCTGGAGGCCGGCGACGAGATATGCCTTTTGGAGTCCATGAAGATGGAGCAGAGCGTCCGCATGGCCAAAGCCGGAGTCGTCAAGAACGTCAAGGTCAAGAAGGACCAGGCGGTCAACACCGGCCAACCGCTGATCGAGATACAGTAGCCCGTGAGATACAAGTAGCCCGTGACCAACCTTCCCTCGCCCGAAGAGTTCGACCTCTGCTCGCTCGACGACCTGAAGGGCCGGGCAGCCATGTCGTTCGAATTCGAGCACCCCAAGCGCGGCCGTCATGAGATAGCCGTTTTCTGGGACGGCCGGCAGACCGGCGCCCTCGACAACTACTGCCCCCACGAGGGCGCGATGCTGAGCCACGGCTACATCGAGCCCGGCGAAGTCGTCTGTCCCATCCACGCCGCCGTCTTCGACATCAAGACCGGCGAGTGCCTGGACAGGTACACGTGGGACGCCCAGGCCTACGAGACCGAAGTACGCGAGGGCCGGGTCTGGGTCAAAGCCCCCGGAGAGACCCGGTTCTTCCGCTAGGCTCTGCCCCCTGTCTAGCTCTCCCCCACCTGCGGGGGCAGCCCGTGTGGCGTTGATTGGCAAGCCTCGTGGTTCGACGGGCTCACCACGAACCGATTGGGATATGGGACTTATCGGGAGGGCTCCGATACCTGGATTCCCGCCTGCGCGGGAATGACGGATAGGGGCGGAGCGCAGGTCGCTCAAAGCTTGGCGGGGGCGGCGGCAGCATCGGGGGCGGTGGACTCGCCTTCGCCCTCTTCCTCCTGGCCCTCTTGCACTTCGTAGAGGTCCTCCTGGGACCGGAGGTAGTCGATGTAGAGCTTGCCGTCCAGGTGGTCGGCCTCGTGTTCGAGGGCTTGGGCGAGCAGGTCGGCGACGGCCTTGTAGCGGACCGGATTGCCGTCCAAATCGACTGCCCTCGCCCAGACTTTCTCGGCGCGCAGGATGCGGCCTTGCCATCCGGGGAGACTGAGGCAGCCCTCGGTCACCTCGCGCTCGCCCTCTTTGCGGGTGACCTCCAAGTTGACGAGAACGGTCGGCTCCTCGTCCTCGGGCATCTGGATGACGCATATCCGCTTGAGGGAGCCGACCTGGTTCGCCGCGATGCCGACGCCGTTGTAGTGGCGCATGGAGTCGATCATGTCGTCGGCGAGCTTCCGCAGCGCGGGGTCGTCGAGCTTGCGCACCTTCCGGGCGCGCTCCCGCAGGATGGGGTTCGGAATGTAGTGCATAGGCAGGACGGCCATAGGCGGATTATACGCCGCCGGACTAGGGCTAGCCGCGTTCCTGGGCGCCCACACGGTAGGACTCCCGCACCCAACCCATGACCTCGTCGTCCAGGTCTTGGGGGCGTGTCACGCGGAGCAGGTGGACGTGGACGTCCGGGCTGATCGTTTGCACGCGCCGGAAACGGGGGCTCTCGACGCGCCTGCGCAGCCAGAAGCCGACGTCCAGCCAGCGGGTCTTGGGGACGGCGGCGGCGAACCGCACACGCACCATGAAGCCGACGCGGTCGGCATAGGGCACGAGCTTGACGGGCCCGCACTGCTCGACCATCGCGCGCAGGCGGTCGAACGACGCTTGGACGTGGGCGGGCTTGCCCTGGAAAGGCGTCTCGACGGAGTGCTTCGCGCAGGAGTGGTACTGGTTGGGGTTCACGAACTCGTTGCCGCACTCCGGGCAGGCCCAGAGCGTCTATCCCGTTCGAGGCGGGCTGGGGCCGCCGGGACGCCCAGGAGCCTCGGCCGCCGTCTGCCGGATGCGCTTGGCGCGAGTCTCCGGGGTGCGCGCGTCGTCGATGAACCCGATCCACTCGCGGCGGTGCGACGGGGGGAGGGCGTCGAATGGCGTGTCGGTCCCCGCCTCACGCAGGCCCGCGGCTATGTCGCCGGCCACGACGACCTCATCGTAGGGCATGGGCTCGAGGTCGAATGTAACGGTGTCGCCGACGCCGACCTTGGCCGCCGCGCGCATGCCGCCGTTCACGTAGAGGCGGCGCCCCTGCTTGCCGACCGGGACGAGGGATGCTTGGATAGATGCGCCGTTGAGCGTGCCGCGAACCCGCACCCGTCCGCCTTTCCCGAACCGGGCCACGACGGCGGCGGGGAGGTCGGGCACGTCCACGTAGGGGTTCGGGCTCTGCTTCTCGATAACGGCGGTGAATTGGAGCTTGTAGTCGGCCATAGTCCTATATGCCAGGCTTACGTCTTCACGCGTCCTGTATTGGCTCATCGTGCCGTAATTCGAGCGAACAGATGCGGGGAACGAAAACCTGATTGTGAAGAACCCACTGGGTGTTCCAAACCTCTGGGGGAAACAACGGCTTACTGTGCGACTTCACTAGACCTTCCCACTCAGCATGGCTGCTGAAAGAGTTTTGCCTTCTCCCCTTTCGCATTTCCTCTGCCTTGAGGAACCCAAGGTAGACGAGGATCACGGGGCAGCCAAGTTCCGTCAGCTTCCACGCCCAGGCAAAGCGGTTGGCCATTTGATAGCGATGCTCATGTGACAATGCCCAATCGAGCTCTGTCCAATCCGCCAGCGAGAGATTAGCTTCCTCGATGCACTCCGCAATTCGTGCGCGGTTGGGAGAACTCGAAGCTCAGTCTTCTACCTTCAGCTCCTGGGTGTGCGCCTTTGCCTCTACGAGGAGCAGCCCCCTTGCGCCGTCCACAGTGCAGGTGCTGGCGATGTCCCAGTTCGGCGTCCGCGGCCTGCCGCTCTGTACCGCCAGCCACCAGTCGCCCAGCGCTTTACAGTCCTGCGGTGGCAGTAGTCCGAGCGCCTGGTGCAGCTGCGCTTCCTCGATTTGGTCAAAACCCTCCGGCATCCAGTGGTCTTTCGCGGACACCCTGCCCCACGGTTCGGCCAGTGTCGTGAGCCGACTGGCGACTTGCTCGCGCGCGCCATGCGTCAGCCAATGACAGCGAGGTTTGCTTCCTTTCCGCTGCTTTGGGCCGAGTCTTCCCAAGGGATTATTCATGCAAGAACCTTCTAGAACCTACGACCCCCCACGATGTCACACTACGCTTACGGGGTCCACGTCCACGCGCCAGGCGGGGGGAATGCCGACCTTATCGAGGAGGCTGCGGGGCTCGGGGGCTCGCACGATGATATGCCAGCGCCAGGCGTTCCTGACTCGCGGGGGGTAGGCGGGAGCGGGTCCAACGATCTCGACCTCGCTCATGTCCCACTCACGCCGGACGCGGCGGAGCAAGCCTCCGAAGCGTGACGCTTCCACGGCGGCGGCCTTCTGGTCGGAGTGGGCGTAGAGGAGTCTTACGAGCTTGTTGACGGGCGGATTGCCGTGAATGCGGCGCCGCTCGATCTCCGCCTCGTAAAAGGCGGAGTAGTCCTGGGCGGCGGCGGTCTGTATGGCGTAGTGGTCGGGGAGGTAGGTCTGGATGACGGCGCGACCGGGCTCGCGCCCCCGGCCGGCCCGACCGGCGACCTGGGTGAGCAATTGGAAGGCGCGCTCAGGGGCGCGAAAGTCCGGCATGTGCAGTCCGATGTCCGCCAAGACGACGCCCACGAGGTCGACGGATGGGATATCGAGTCCCTTGGCGACCATCTGCGTTCCGACGAGCACGTCCGCATCGCCGTCGGCGAAGGTCTTCAGGAGACGCTCGTGGGCGCCCGCATTCGTTACGGCGTCGCTGTCCCAACGGAGCACGCGCGCCTCGGGAGCCAGGATAGCCACCTCCTCCGCGACGCGCTGGGCGCCGATGCCGAGGTAGCGGATGCGGTCGCTCTTGCATCGCGGGCAGCGGGAGGGTACGCCGCGCCGCCGCCCGCAGTGGTGGCAGAGGAGCCCGTCTTCGCTTCCGCCCTGCGTCCCCTGGGTTCCCGCTTTCGCGGGAATGACGGGAGTGAGGGACTTCTCCGCAGACGGCCCCCTCCTGTCCTCCCCCGCAGACGGGGGAGGGATTATCGAAGCTGCGACGGAGGAGATGGCTGCGAGGTTCCCGCCTGCGCGGGAATGACGGATGGGGGCGGGAGTGACGGATGGGGACTTCTCCGCAGACGGCCCCCTCCTGTCCTCCCCCGCAGACGAGGGAGGGATTATCGAAGCTGCGACGGAGGGGATGGCTGCGAGGTTCCCGCCTGCGCGGGAATGACGGATGGGGGCGGGAGTGACGGAGGTTGGGGCGGGAGTGACGGAGGAGGCGCCGGGGGCGGAGGCGAGGCGGTGGTAGGTCAGGGGGGTTGAGCATCGGGAGCACCGCATCACGGACCCGCAGCTCCGGCACTCGACGACGCTCGCCGCGCCGCGCCGGTTCAGGAAGAGCACGGCCTGGCGGCGGGCCGCCAAGGTCTCTTGGAGGTAGTCGCGGAGCAGCCGGCTGAAGATGCCGCGATTCCCGTCGCGCAGCTCCTCGCGCATATCGACGACCTCGACGCGGGCGAGGCCGGCGGTCGCGCCGGAGCGTTCGAGGCGGTCGGGGAGCTCGAGCTTGCCGATCTCGCCGCGCTGGGCCCGGTAGGCCGTCGCCAAGTCGGGAGTCGCGCTCCCGAGCACGACGACCGCGCCGGTGAGGGCGGCGAGCCGCTCGGCTACGTCGCGCGCGTGGTAGCGGGGCGAGGCGTCGTCCTGCTTGTACGTCCACTCGTGCTCCTCGTCGAGGACGATAAGGCCGAGATTGTCGATGGGGGCGAAGAGGGCGCTCCGGGGGCCGATGACGACGTCGCGCTCGCCGTGGGACACGCGCCGCCACTCTTCGGCGCGCCGGGTCGGGGAGAGCGCGCTGTGCAGCACGCCGACGCGTCCGGGGAAACGCGCCTCGAAACGCTCCAACGCTTGGGGAGTGAGGGCGAGCTCGGGAACGAGAACGATGGCGCGGCGTCCGGTCGCGAGGCAGTGGGCGATGGACTGGAGATAGACCTCGGTCTTCCCGCTGCCGGTGACGCCGTGCAGCAGCCAGACGCGGGGGTTGGAGTCGGGATCGTCGAGTCCGGCGTTGATGGCGGCCAGGGCGCGTTGCTGCTGGGCCGTCGGCAGGAGCGACGGCTTGGGCGGACTGGGCGCCGCCGATGCGTCTTCGAGCTTGGCGAGTCCCGCCGCGATGAGCGCCGCGACCACCGCAGGCCCGAACCGCTTGCGAGCATCCGTTGCGTCGAGCGGGTTGCCTTTCAGCATCTCGTCGATGAGCGCGGTCTGTTTCCTGGCGCGCGGATGGCCGGCGGCGTGGGCGCGGAGAGCGGCAGGCTGGGCGGCTACGAGCGCTTGCTTCCGTCGGGCGCTCCTTGGGCGAGCGCCCATCGGACGCGGCTCGACGGAGCTTTGCCATTCAACCGCCGCGCCGGACTCGACCAGCGCGCGGACCGCGTTCCGCGCCCAAGGCCCCAGCGTCCGCACGAGAGAGCTGACGCGGCGCTGCCGCGGCTCGGAGCGCAGGTAGGCGAGCAGCCGTTGAGCGCCGCGCGAGAGGCGGTCGGGATCGGCGGGCTCCTTGGCGAACTTCACATACGTGTGTGAGCGGGACCGCAGGTCCGGCGGGAGCATCAGGGCGAGGGCGTCGTAGAGAGGCGCCATGTAGTAGTCCGCGATCCACTCGGCGAGGGCGATCCGTTCGGGTGTCAGGAGGGGCGTCTGCTCGACCAGCGACTCAACGGGCTTGGCGTATCCGGCGTCCGTTGTATCGCGGAGGGCGACGACTATGCCGTGGAGCGTGCGCGGGCCGAAGGGGACGCGGACGAGGCAGCCGGGTTGGAGGTCGAGATGCGGGGGTATCGAGTAGGTGAAGGCGCCGCCGGGCTTCCCCGTGTGCGCGTCGACCGCCACCTCGGCGTAGCGGGCAGTGAGGGCCGCGCTGCCGCAGGGAGGCACGGGCGAGTCCGTTTCACGTGAAACCGAGACATTGTGAGACATTTAGGGCCACGCCGCTCGTGGAGAGGGAACTCGCCCAGGGTAGGGCGGCTCCTTCCATAGGAACCATCGTAGGGGAGGCGGGGCTACCGCGGAAGGGGCAAGTGTCGCGGCGGGGGCCGTCTGTGGAGCAAGAACATTTTTTTGCAGGCTCCTTCTGTTCTTGGAATCTTTGATTTACGTGGCCGTGATGCGGTCGCCAGGCGACGGGGGCGGGGGGCAGAAACAGAAATTCCCCGGACGTTTCTGATCCTGTTTACTAGGCCGTGGTGCGGTGGAAGGGGCCTAAGAATCCAAGAATCCACAATTTTTCGCCCCCCCGGTTTGCGTGGCGTTGGTGGGGGGTGCGGAACCCCCTGTGGAACCACCCCTAGCCCCTCCTTGGTAAGGAGGGGAACGAGAGGGGGACAGCGCGTAGTCTGTCGGAGTCCATGGTAGGGGTTGGTTGAGGATGGGGGAAGGGGCAAATGTCGCGGCCCCCTCTCAGTCTCCCCCGCAGACGGGGGAGAGGTTTTAGGGGAGCGGAAGGGGCGCTCCTCCTCCCCCGCGCATCGCTGCGCTCGCGCGTCCCCTCCCGCAGACGGGAGGGGGTTTATTGTTCTCTCCCCGTCTTCGAGACCTTTGCGTAACTTCATGTTGGGGCGGCGGGCGGGTCTGAAATCCGCCCCGGCAGAGGGCTGCGAGGTTCCCGCCTGCGCGGGAATGACGGAGGGGGCGGGAGTGACGGGGAGAAGTCTGCGCACCGCCTCTCCTCCCCCGCGCTTCGCTGCGCTTGCGCGTCCCCTCCCGTAGACGGGAGGGGGTTTTCGCGGCAATCCCTCATGTGGGGCTAACGTCCCATATCACAACCGGCGAAAGTGGGGGCGACGCCTGGGCGTGGGAGGCAGGGACCGCGCCGCTGTCGCGCCGCTACGAGGTTCCCTGAATCCACAAACGAAGTGCAACACCAGATTAGGGTGTTGCCATGGAATACAGACAGCTCTGCATTGAGGAACGGTGTGAGATTGCCCGCTTACGCGCCAAGGGCTCCTCGGTCCGGCAAGTCGCTACAACTCTGGATCGCGCGGCATCGACCGTGGCTCGGGAGCTGAAGCGGAACGCACTGCGAACGGACGGGTACCAAGCGTCGCCGGCCCAGGAGCGTGCCCGCGCGCGGCGCTGGACGGGGGCGCGGCTGGAACGGGACGAGGAGTTGCGGGAGCGGGTCTTGGCGGGCCTGAAGTGGGGGTGGTCGCCGGAGCAGGTCGCCCATGAGATGCGCAGAGAGGAGGGCCGGACGGTGACCTCGGACGAGAGCATCTACCGGTTCGTCTACGCCCAGGCCGCGCGGCGGACCTTCGGGCACTGGGAGGCGGACACGATGCAGTTCGGGAGGTCGGGAGAGGTGGTGTTGGCCCTGCAGGAACGCTCCTCGCGCCTCTTGCTCCTCGCGCGTGCGCCGTCGAAGGAGGCGGGGCCGATCGCGGAGTCCATCGCCCGGATGCTGGGGCCGTTGCCGCCGGAGTTTCGCCAGACGGTGACCTTCGACAATGGGACCGAGTTCACCCGTCACTACGAGCTCCACCGGTTGGGCATCGAGACGTTCTTCTGCGACACGTACTCGCCGTGGCAGAAGGGGGGAGTGGAGAACGCGATCGGCCGGCTGCGGCGGTTCCTGCCGCGGGGGACGAATCTGGGGGAGGTGTCGGATGAGCGGTTTGCGCTGATCGGGCAGGCGTACAACAATACGCCGCGCAAGTGCCTGGGCTACCGGACACCGGCGGGGGTCGTCGAGGAGCAGGTGTTGCACTTCAAATGTGGATTCACCTTCCCGCCTTCGCGGGAATGACGGAAGGGGGCGCGGGGGTGACGGAGAGGGACGAGAGTGACGGGGGAAGTCTGCGCGCCGCCGCCTCTCCTCCCCCGCGCTTCGCTGCGCTTGCGCGTCCCCTCCCGCAGACGGGAGGGGACTTTCGAGGTTCCGTAGACGAGGGAAGGGGGCTAGCGCTTGCCGCTCTGGGTGCGCTCTTTGATGCGGGCGGCTTTGCCCGAGAGGCCGCGGAGGTAGTAGAGCTTGGCGCGGCGGACGATGCCTCGACGGACCAGCTCGACGCTGTCCACATTGGGCGAGTGGAAGAAGAAGGAACGCTCGACGCCGATGCCGGACGCCACCCGCCGGACGGTGAAGGAGCTGGAAGGGCCGCCCCGGCGCTTGCGGATGACGACGCCCTGGAAGCTCTGCTGACGCTGGCGCTCGCCCTCGCGGATCCAGACGTTCACCTTCACGGTATCGCCCGGCTTGAACTCGACGATCTTCTCGTTGGGTTGGAGTGCAACTGCTTCGCGCGCTTCCATAAGACGTTCCCCCGGGCCGGTTCTCGACTCCTCGTATGGCCCGCGCCGGCGGCGGGCAACCCCGAAAGTATACGAGGGCGCGGCGCCTCGGAGCAAGGCGGCTACGTGGCAATCGCCCACGAACGAGTACAAAGCGACCGGTTAAGGGGTTAAGTGTGGAAAGTAACTAGCGAACGCCTCACGTACTTTGGCCCCAAGCCCGGCAATCTCCTTTGAAATGCTCCGCTGTAGGAGGGGAGCAAGGCGGCTAGGTGGCGGAGATGGTGTGGACTCTGTCCAGCATCGCGTCCCAGGGGTCGGCGCGGGGGGGCAGCTCGTCGGTCTGGAGCACCTGGCAGCCGTTGTTGCGCCAGCACACGAGGGCGCCCGATCTGCCGTCGATCAACGCATCGGCGGCGGCGACGCCCATGCGCGTGCCGAGGATGCGGTCGAACCGCGACGGCCGGCCGCCGCGTTGGATGTAGCCGAGGACGGTATAGCGGGCGTCGTAGGGCTCGGCGGACTCGTTGATCAGGCCGGCGAGCTCGGCGGCGCTCCACCGCGCCCCTTCGGCGGAGACGATGATGAAGTGGCGCTTCCCTCGGTCCCAGACGCCTCGTATCTCCTTGAATATGTCCTCCAGCTCGATGGGACGCTCGGGGGTCAGGACCATCTCGGCGCCGGTGGCGAGGCCGGCTTGGACGGCGATATAACCGCAGCGCCTGCCCATAACCTCCACGATCATGGCGCGGCGATGGGCGCTGGCGGTGTCGCGGAGGCGGTCGATGGCCTCCATCGCGGTGTTGATGGCGGTGTCGGCGCCGATGGTCACTTCAGTGCCGGGCATGTCGTTGTCGATGGTGCCGGGGATAGTGATGGTGGGCATGCCGAGCTTGTGCAGCTCCCAAGCCCCGGCCAGGGAGCCGTCGCCCCCGATGACGATCAGCCCGTCGAATCCCTCGGACCTCAGATACTCGACCGCGTCCCGGCGGGGGCCGTCTTGGAAGAAGGCCTCGCAGCGCCCCGCACCGATGATGCTCCCGCCACGCTGGAGGGAGCCGGACACCGAGCGGGTCGTCATCCGCTCAGCGCGGTGGTCGAGCAGGCCGTTGTAGCCGTCCCAGAAGCCCCAAACGTCGACCGACCGGTAGAGGGCGGTCCGGGTGGCCGCGCGGATGGCGGAGTTCATGCCGGGAGAGTCGCCGCCGCTTGCGAGGAGGCCTATCTTTTTCACGCGCCGGATTGTACCAAAGGCCAATCGGGTAGTGGGCCTTCCGGCAGGCCGTCGTGCGGCGGAGGGGAGGATTCGCCGGTTGACGGAGCCGGTCTGTTTTCGATATGATTGGAATGTCTGGTGGTTAGAGCGGAGTGGACCCACCCGTACCCATCCCGAACACGGAAGTGAAACGCTCCAGCGCTGACGATACTGGTAGGGCAACTTGCTGGGAAAATAGGCCACCGCCAGGCTACAAAAAAGAGCGCCCGGGCCAGAGTGCCCGGGCTCTTTCTTTTTTCCTGCGGCAATCCACGTCAGGCGCTCCGTCGTAGAACTAGATAGAAACGACTGTGCGTCGTGCTGATGCTCGATGCCCGAAGCGCGCACTTTTACGCGTAAGCAAGGCTCTCGTCGGGTTTACAGCTACGCGTGCGCGCGCATAGAATATTTTGGTACGGAACATTAAGGATGAGGGGCGAGCACGCCTCGAACGGGGTAGTTGTGACTGAGCAGCCGATGACGGACCGCCCCGGCGAGCCCACAATGGCGGAATTGCTGGAAGAGGAGACTCCTCCGCAGGAACTCCGCCGTGGCGACATCGTCGAGGGGCAGGTGATGGGGGTCGACCAGGATGGCATCCTCGTCTCGGTCGGCTACAAGTCGGAGGGTATGGTCCCCGCCCGCGAGTTCCGCTCGATAGGCCCCGATCCCGCGGCCCGCTACCAAGTCGGCGATTCCATACGCGTTTACGTTCTCGACACCATGGGGCGAGAGGGCCAAGTCGTGCTGTCGATCGACCGCGCTCGCGCGGCCGGCGCATGGGTGGAGCTCGAAGCGGTCGAGCAGAGCGGCGGGACCATCTGCGGGCGTATCGTCGCCCACAACCGGGGCGGCGCCGTGGTGGACATCGACGGGCTGCAAGGGTTCGTGCCGCTGTCCCAAGTGTCGTTGCCCCCTGGGGCCGACCACGAGTCCGCCCTCGCGGCGCGGGTCGGCGAGGAGGTCACGCTGAAGGTCTTGGAGGTGAACCGTAAACGCAACCGCGTGGTTCTCTCCGAGCGCGGCGCCCTCCGCGAGCAGCGCGAAGGCCTGAAGGACCAATTGCTCGATCAGCTGCAGGAGGGGGACCGCCGGCATGGGCGGGTGACGGGCATCTCGAGCTTCGGCGCGTTCGTTGACATCGGCGGGGCGGATGGCCTGATCCACATCTCGGAGCTTTCGTGGACCCCTGTCACGAAAGTCGAGGAGTGCGTTCACGTAGGCCAGGAGGTCGACGTCGAGGTGATGCGGGTTGACCGTGAGAACCGGCGCATCGCGCTCAGCCTCCGCCGTCTGGAGCCGACGCCCTGGGAGACTGCCGCGGACCGGTTCGCCGTGGGGCAGCTGGTCAACGGCTCCATCACCAAGCTTTCCGATTTCGGGGCCTTTGCGCGCGTAGAAGGCGCGATCGAGGGGCTCATTCACATTTCCGAATTGACGGAGAGGCACATCAGGCATCCAAAGGAAGTGGTGGATGTCGGAGATACAATGACTCTGAGGGTCGTGAGCCTGGACTTGGAGCGCCGCCGCCTCGGTCTGAGCCTACGCCGTGTGGAGGACGACGACTCCGTCACCGAGTACCACGATCCGGTAGAGTACTATGACCCCTACGGCTTCGATTCCGAACAGGAACGGTAAGCTCGCGCCGTAAAGTGGGTTGTGGTTAGATAGGGAGCGGAACTGTCATGGCCAGTAGATTCGAAAAATTCTCTGAACGCGCCCGTAGGGTGCTGTCGCTTGCCCAAGAGGAAGCGCAGCGCTTTAACCACAACTACATAGGCACGGAGCACATCCTTCTCGGCCTCGTGCGAGAGACGGACGGCGTCGCCGCCCGCGTCCTCAGCAGCTTGGGAGTCGAGCTTTCGAAGGTCCGCTCGGCGGTCGAGTTCATCATCGGCCGAGGGGAGCGTCCCTCGCCGGGGGACATCGGCCTGACGCCGCGCGCCAAGAAGGTCATCGAGTTGGCGGTCGACGAGGCGCGCCGACTGAGCCACCACTACATCGGGACGGAACACCTGCTCATCGGCATCATGCGCGAGGGCGAGGGCGTCGCCGCCGGCGTGCTCGAAAGCTTGGGCGTCTCGCTGGACAAGGTCCGCGCGGAGACGACGCGCATCCTGAACCAGAGCGTCTCGCAGAGCCAAGGGCAGAGCCGTTCGAGCACCCGCACGCCGACGCTGGACCAGCTCGGCATCGACCTCACTGCGGCTGCGCGGGCCAGCAAACTGGACCCGGTCATCGGCCGCAGCAAGGAAATCGCCCGCGTCGTGCAGATTCTGAGCCGGCGCACCAAGAACAACCCGGTGCTCATCGGACCGCCCGGCGTCGGCAAGACCGCCATCGTCGAGGCGCTCGCGCAGCAGGTCACGACCGGCGACGTGCCGGAGAACCTGGCGAACCGCCGCGTAGTGACGCTGGACATGGGCGCGCTGGTCGCGGGCACCAAGTACCGCGGCGAATTCGAAGAGCGGCTGAAGAAGGTCGTCGAGGAGATCAAGTCGGCGGGCAACTGCATCCTGTTCATCGACGAGATGCACACGATGGTCGGCGCCGGCGCCGCCGAGGGGGCGGTGGATGCGGCCAACATCCTGAAGCCGTCGCTCGCCCGCGGGGAGCTGCAGTGCATCGGAGCGACGACGCTCGACGACTACCGCAAGTACGTCGAGCGCGACCCGGCGCTCGAACGGCGCTTCCAGCCGGTCAACGTCGAGGAGCCCACGACGGAAGAGACGGTTGAGATTCTCCGGGGAATCAAGATCAAGTTCGAGGAGCACCACGGGGTCACGATAGAGGACGAGGCGCTGCAGGCGGCTGCGAGCCTCGCATCGAGGTTCATCGCCGACCGCTACCTGCCCGACAAGGCCATCGACCTGATGGACGAGGCCGGCTCGCGGGTGCGCATCCGCACCAGCGGCGCGCCGCTGTCGGTGAAGGAATCCCAGAAAGTGTTGGAGACCGTCCGCCGCGAGAAGGACGAGGCGATCTCCGGTCAGCAGTACGAGTACGCGGCCGAATTGCGCGACCGTGAGCTGAAGCTCGCGGACAAGCTGCAGCAGCTACAGACCGAATGGCAGGCCACTTCCACGGAGGACCAGCCGATCGTCACCGGCGAGGAGATCGCGGAGGTCGTCAGCATGTGGACCGGCATACCGGTCACGCGCATGGCGGTCGAGGAGACGGAGCGCCTCCTGCACATGGAGGAGCACATCCACCGCCGCATCGTGGGTCAGGAGGAGGCGATCGTCGCCGTCGCCAAGGCGGTCAGGCGGGCGCGCGCCGGTCTGAAAGACCCGCGCCGTCCCATCGGCAGCTTCCTCTTCCTCGGCCCCACCGGCGTCGGCAAGACCGAGCTGGTCAGAGCGCTCGCGGAGTTCATGTTCGGCTCCGACGAGGCGATGGTGCGTCTCGACATGTCGGAGTTCATGGAGCGGCACACCGTCGCGAGACTGGTTGGCGCGCCTCCGGGCTACGTCGGCTACGAGGAGGGCGGTCAGCTCACCGACGCGGTGCGCCGCCGCAGCTACACCTGCATCCTGCTGGACGAGATCGAGAAGGCGCACCCTGAGGTCTTCAACATCCTGCTGCAGATATTCGACGACGGCCACCTGACTGACGCGAAGGGCCGTAAGGTCGACTTCCGCAATACGGTCATCGTCATGACCTCGAACATCGGCTCGGACCTGATTAAGCGGGACACGTCGCTCGGGTTCGCGATGCTCGATCAGGCGAAGATGGCGGACACTGCCTACGAGAAGATGAAGGGCAAGGTGGTGGATGAGGTCAAGCGCTTCTTCCGGCCCGAGTTCCTGAACCGGATCGACGGGCAAATCGTCTTCCACGCGCTGACGCAGGAGCACATCGTCAGCATCGTGGACCTGATGCTGAACGAGGTCCGCAAGCCGATGCTGGAGAAGGGCCTCAGCCTGGAGGTCACGCAGGCCGCGAAGGAGTGGCTCGGCGAGAAGGGCTTCGACACGACGTTCGGCGCCCGCCCGCTGCGCAGGCTCATCGAGCAGAAGATCGAGGACCCGCTCTCCGACGAGGTGCTCAGCGGCGCCTACCAGCCCGGCCAGACGGTGATGGTGGATGTCAACACGGACGACGACGAGCTGGTCATCAGCACGCAGGTCGAGGCGGCGGCAAGCAGCTAGGCGAGAACTGGAATCGGACTCGAAACGGGGGAGTCGTCACAACTCCCCCGTTCTCTTTTGGCGATGACCACCGGAAGCCTCACTATCCGCCCGGAGCGGCGGGCCGACGCGCCGGCGATACGCACGGTGCATGAGCAGGCCTTCGGCCGTCCCGATGAGGCGGACCTCGTCGATACGCTCCGCGAGGACCCGAGCTACGTTGCCGAGCTATCGATCGTGGCCGAGCTCGACGGCGATATCGTCGCCCACGTCCTGTTCACCGTGGGGGGCATCGAAGGGCGGCGAGGGCTGGCCCCGGCGCTCATCCTCGCGCCGGTGGCCGTGCGGCCCGACCATCAGGGCAAGGGCATCGGGACGTTCCTCATCGAGCGGGCCATCGCCACGTGCAAGCAGGCCGGGCGCGCCGACTTCATCGTCCTCGTCGGGCACCCCGCCTACTACCCGCGATTCGGGTTCGTGCGGGCGGACACGTTCGGCGTCACGGCGTCGTTCGCGCGCCGCCCCGAGGCGGTGATGCTCCTCAAGATTGGGTTCCTCACGCCCGAGCCGGGGGAGATTCGGTTGCCCGAGCCGTTCGAGAGGATTGATTAGGGAACGTCCCGTACCGCCCTCGCACACGTGACATTTGCCCCTTGCGAGGTCGGCGCTCGTTCCTGCACGATGCGGCTTGTGGCTCGCGATACGAATAAGACGACCTTCCTCTGCCAGGACTGCGGGCATACGTCCCCCAAATGGAACGGGCGCTGCCCGTCCTGCGGCGCGTGGGGGACGACGGTCGAGTTCACCGAGCCGAAGCGGAATGCCAGGCAGGCGGCGCCTCGGGCGCGGCTCGGAACGGCGGACCCGGCTGCCAGGCCGCTTATGGAGCAGTCCCTCTCCGACGGCGCGCGCGTCTCGACGGGCCTCGGCGAGCTCGACCGTCTGCTCGGCGGAGGGGTCGTGGGCGGCTCGGTCCTCCTCCTGGCCGGCGACCCCGGCGTCGGGAAGTCAACGCTGCTCCTGCAAGTCGCGGGCCTCGTCGCGGGAGGCGGACGGCGTGTCCTCTACGTGTCGGGCGAGGAGTCGGGGGCGCAGGTCCGGCTTCGGGGCGAGCGGCTCGGCGTGAGCGATCCCGGCGTGCTGTTCGCCGCCGAAACGGACGCCGAGGCCGTCGGGGCGCTGCTGCGGGACGCCCGGCCCGATCTGCTGATCGTGGACTCGGTGCAGACGCTCGCGTCGTCGGACATCGCCTCGACGGCGGGGAGCGTCACGCAGGTGCGCGAGTGCGCCCAGCTTCTGCTGGGTTGGGCAAAGTCCTCCGGCACGCCCACATTCATGACGGGTCACGTGACCAAGGACGGCGCCATCGCCGGACCTCGGATGCTGGAGCACATGGTGGACGTGGTGCTGGCCATGGAAGGGGAAGCCATCGGCAGTCTCCGGCTGCTGCGGTGCTCGAAGAACCGGTTCGGCTCGACCAACGACGTGGCGCTGTTCGAGATGCGGAACGATGGTCTCGCCGAGGTCGCCGACCCGTCGTCGATGCTCGTGGGCGAGCGCGACGCGACCGCTCCGGGGTCGGCCGTCGCGGTGACGATGGAGGGCAGCAGGCCGCTGCTGTGCGAAGTCCAGGCGCTGACGAACGTCTCCGCGTTCACGCCGCCTCGGCGCTCGGCCACAGGCGTCGACTTCAACCGGATGGCCATGCTCACCGCTGTGCTGTCGAGGCGCGCGGGCCTGGCCCTCGGAAACCAGGACGTGATGGTGAACGTCCCGGGCGGGCTGCGCATCGCCGAGCCCGCGCTGGACCTGGCCATCGCAGCGGCAATCTCATCGAGCTGCCTCGACGCGCCGATCGACCCAGCGACCGTCCTCATCGGCGAAGTGGGGCTGAACGGCGAGGTCAGAAGCGTCTCGCACGTGGAGCGCCGACTGAACGAGGCGGCCCGCCACGGGTTCGAGCGGGCGCTCGTGCCCAGGGCCGCGCTCCGCGTTCGTGACGGGGGCAAAGGGCTGCCCGGCGTTTCGGGGATCGAGGCGGTGGGAGTCGATGGTGTCAAGGACGCGGTGCGCGCGGCGACGGCTGCCGGCCGCTCCCATTCCTGACCTTCCGCGCGAGAGACAAGGCGCTGGCGCGTTGACCTCGGCGGGCCTTTACGGATAACTTTTGCCCCGTCCGCGACGGGAACCCTCGGCCCCGAGGCTGTGTCCCGCAACCAACTGGGAGGTGTCAGGTGAGATCCATGAAACGATTCCTGTTGCTGTCGGCCGCGTCGATGGCGCTCGTGCTTGGCTTGGCCGCTTGCGGGGGCGACGATCCGACGCCGACGGCGACCGCAGTCCCGCCGACGGCGACGCCCACGCCCATTCCGCCGGGCGTTACGCCGCCTCCCCCGACATCGACGCCAACGCCGCTTCCACCGGGCGTCACGCCTCCTCCCGCCCCCGCGCCGACCGCGACTCCCGTGCCTCCCACCCCCACGCCGTCCGGGCGCGACTTCGAGGAGCACTTCCGCAATAAGACGATCGAGGTCACGGTTCCATACGCGCCCGGAGGGGGATACGACACCTTCGCGCGCTTGTTCGCTCGCTACGCGGGGGCCCACTTCCCCGGCGAACCCCGGTTCGTCGTCCGCAATCTCGTGGGCGCCGGCGGGGAGCGCGGACTGGTCAAGGTCTTGCGCGACGGCAGCCGCGAAGGGTTCTCCACGATCATCATCCACCCGCGCTTCTTCAAGCGGGAGCTGCTCGGCGACGACGTCCCTGAGTTCGACTTGGAGACGACGATTCTCATCGGCACGCCCACGGCGGTGGAGGGGCAGGCGAGCTCCACGTGGATGATGCGCGAGCGTTTCGGCGACTACCCCATGACGTGGGAAGGCGCCGCCGCCCTTGCGGCCGACCGCGGCTCGCCCCTCACCAGAGGAGGGAACGCCGTGGGCGACGGCGGCACCGTCGCCTCCACCTTCATCGAGGCCGTCGGCGGGCCGGTCAAGATGGTCTACGGGTACGGCGGAAGCTCCGAAGTCATGGCCGCGTTCGACCGGGGCGAGACCGACCTGGGCCCCTGCGGCAGGGCCAACACCACCGCCCTCTTCCCCGAGTGGATCGCCGCCGACCGTTGCGTGCCTCTCTGGCGCGTCGGGCCCCAGGACCCGAACGAGGACACCGAGTACGTCGATTGGGTGACCAACGTGCAGGGCGAGGAGATACCGCCTCACCTCTTCGACATCATCGAGGCGAGCGAGGGCGAGCGGAAGGTCTACGACCTCATCGAGACGGTCAACGACCAACTCTCCCGCACCTACGCCCTTCCGGCCGGCGTGCCGGAGGACATCGTGGCCGTGTGGCGAGCGGCGTTCAAGGCCACTATCGAGGACCCCGAGTTCATCGAGGCCGCGGAGCTCCTCGGCAGGGACGTCCTCTACGGCAGCCCTGAGTCCATGGACGCGAACCTGGAGGCGGGCCGGTTGGCGTTGCAAGACCCGTCCCTATTGGACCTCTACACGAAGATGTCCGGTCCCGCGAACTAGGCGGCAGGGCATAGTCGGGCTGAATGGGGAAGCAGGCTCCGGCTAGCCGGGGCCTGCTTCCTCGTTTCGTTGGGGGATATGTAGCCAGTAGGCTACACTAGTTTCAATGGTCAAGGTCAGGAGAAACGACATGCCCGTAAGAGAATATAAGACCAGCGACTACCTCAAGACTCCCGAAGACATCGCCGAGTACCTGAACGCGGTCATCGAAGAGATGGACGATGATCCGCGGCTGCTGATGATAGCGTTCCGCAACGTTGCCGCCGCGCAGGGCGGCGTATCCCAGCTCGCGGCCAAGGCCGACCTGGACCGCGTTGCCCTTTCCCGGACCCTATCAGGCCGGCGGAATCCCCGACTGGACACGCTCGCGAAAGTGTCCGCTGCTTGCGGCGTGAAACTCCGGTTCTCTGCGTGAGCCCCGCGCAGCGAGGGCGCTAGAGCGCGTAGAGCCGCCGGGGGTTGTCGTCGAGAATCTTCCGCACCGTGCCGGGGGCGAGCTTCCCTTCCTCCCGCAACCGCTGCATGGCCAGTATCTCGGACGACGTGTCGTCGTGGCCGTAGTCCGTCCCGATGATGATGTTGTCGTCGCCCGCGTTCTCTATGACGTACTCCAGATCGTCCGTGGTCTGGCAGGCGACGTACATCCGGTTCTCGCGCATGAGGGCGGCGCCGGGGAACTCGCGTCCGCTGTTGCCGAACCGGATGGCGAGGTCGTTCATGGCGTAGGGGACCCACTGAGCGCTGACCTCGACGAAGCACCACCTGAGATCGGGGAACCGCTCGGGAACGCGGTGCATGAGGAGGTTGTGGAACACGCTGATGGGCGGCAGCTTGAAGCGCAGGCCGTTCTCCTGCTGGTCCCACATGCTGAAGTTGCCTACCGAGGCGTGGATGCAGATGGGCAGGTCCAGCTTGCTCGCCTCCTCGTACAGCGGGAAGAAGTACGGGTCCGTGAGGCTGAGGCCGGCTTCGCCCGCCCGCAGGTAGACGCCGCAAGCCCCGTTCTCTTTCCCGTAGTGCGCCTCCTCGATGGCGTTGTCGAGGCGGTGTACGGGCGCGATGACGGGCCAGCGGAGCCGTCCCTGGCCCATCTTCCAGATGTCGCCCATCCAGCGGTTGTAGCTTCGGGAGAGCGCGTAGTCCACTTCCGGACGAGGGCTCAGCGGCCGCAGGAACAGCGTGGGGTAGAGGACCTGGACATCGACGCCCAGCTCGTCCATGTGGGCCAGGCGGGCATGGACGTCCCCCATCTCACGCGACTCGTCGGAGGTCCCCGTGCCCTCGTTGGAGTTGCGGATGAACGCTCTTCCGGTCGAGCGGTCGCCTATCAGCCAGTAGCGCCGGAGCGGGACGCCCGGGTCCGTAGTGGCGACGCTCAGGGGGCGGAACTCGCGCTCCTCTTCCCGCATATAGTCCCAAGTGTGCTCGTTCTCGACCACGTGCGCGTCCGCATCGATAACCGCCATAGCGTCGCCTCCTAGCTTGTCGGAGTCCATGTTACGGGGCTGGTGGGGGATGGGGGAAGGGGCAAATGTCGTGTTGGGGGGGGGAGAACCACCCCTAGCCCCTCCTTCGTTAGGAGGGGGATGGGAAGGGATCACGGCGCTGTCGTCCGGCATAGGGTGAAAGCTGATCAGTTGTCTTTTTCGTTACGAGTAAAAAGCTGACCGGTTGCACATTTCCTTACGAGTAAAAACCCTACCGAAAAACAGGGAGCGATCAGGTTTTCGGGGGGCGTTTTCATGGCCGTGGCCTGCTTCGCGGGGTTTGGGAAGAAGTTGATCGCTCAGATGATTTTTTTGTAGGCGCATGGCCGCTGCTCCGGGTCGGCGCCTTGGTTGGGGTCCTTCGGGCCAAGGTGTGATGACACTCCATCGTAGGGGGCGCAAGGGGATTGGGCAATGGGCAAATGTCGCAGAACCTCCCCTACCCCTCGGAACCACCCCTAGCCCCTCCTTCGTTAGGAGGGGAACCGGAGGGGATGGGAGGGGGGACGGATCGCGGCGCTGTCCCGCCCTGTCAACGCCGCCCCCTGTTATACTCCCCCTGCCAAAAGTCCGCGCCTCCCTGGAAGGAGGAGCGCGTTATACGACACGACTCAGGGGCGTCCTGCGCCCCCTTGTCGGCTCGCTGAACGCGGACTTTTGGCAAAGCACCTGAGTTCATGTCGCAAGGGGGTTCCTCGTATGCGTCGCGTCACAACGTTGCTCCTTGCGATTGCCGCGCTCACTTTGGCAAGCGTCGCGTGCGCCCAGGCAGCCTCCCCGACTCCCGACCTCGACGCGACGGTGAGTGCGGCGATTGCCGCAACGGCTGCGGCCCAACCTCCAACGGCGACGCCTACCCCGTCCCCGATACCCACGCCGACTCCAACGTCAACGCCCACGGCGACGCCCACGCCGGAGCCTACCCCGACGCTCACGCCAACGCCCGTGCCGACGCCGACCCCTACGCCTACGCCTGAGCCTACTGCCACGCCGACGCCTGAGCCGACTGCAACCTTCACGCCTACACCGACGGCGACGGCGACGCCTGAGCCGACCGCAACCTTCACGCCTACACCGACGGCGACTCTCACCCCCACGCCTACGCCGACTCCGACGCCCAGCCCTACCCCAGGGCCGCTGACCCCCGTTCAAATCTTCAGTAGGGTCTCTCCAGCAGTCGCATTCATTGAAACAGCTATCGGCACGGGTAGTGGAGTGCTAGTGGAGGGCGGCTATATCGTGACGAACGCGCACGTCATATGGCCATATGACGCCGCGCGCGTTGTATTTCCCAATGGCTCAGAGTTCGTCGACGCGCCAGTCAAGGGCTGGGATTTCATAGCGGACTTGGCGGTGCTCGGTCCAATCGAGGCGCCAGCGGATCCTCTGCCATTGGTCGATGGAGAGAGCCTGCCCATCGGTACTGATATGTACTTGATTGGTTATCCGGGAGAGGTGGAAGCGTTCCCGCAGCCAACGCTGGTGCGAGGGGTGCTCTCTCGTTTCCGAGAGTGGGAACAAGTAGGAATCACCTACCTTCAGACCGACGCTACGATTGCAGGCGGCCAAAGCGGAGGAGCGCTCGTTTCGGACATGGGCGAAGCGATTGGCATCAGTGGCTTCGGGTTCACCGAGGGGAATTACGGAATCGTTGCGTCAGCAGCAGACATCCTGTCGCGGATCCGGCGCCTCATCGCCGGCGAGGACCCGTCTGGACTCGGTGAGAGGGCGGTCCACTTGGAAGGAGGAGAACTCCGTCACGATTTCGCCCTAGCGAACTTTTGGGACGAGCGTACCTACGTCATCAACGAGCCGCCGGGCACCACAATCGAGTTCCAGCTCACCGGCTTCAATGATGGTGCGCTCACGGTATACGACTCCTATGGCACGGAGTGGCTGTATGTCGACGATGAATACACGGGTGCAGAGAGTGGTTCGTTTGTCATCGAATACGACCAGCCTCACTTCTTGTCTGTATGGCAACTGTCAGAATCCTCCGGGGATTTCACTCTGACAAGCAACCGGCGGCTCGTACCCCTTCACGACCTTGACGACAGTACGCAAATCGAGATGGGAGGGTCTGTCCAGGCAAACATAGATTCCCCGGGTGACCGCGACTACTTTATTGTCCAACTAACGACGGGTGAGACAATCGAGGTCACGGCCCGGTCGGCCTTAGCTGACACTCTTCTCATGATCGATTATCAGGGGGCGTCTGATGGACAGGTAATCATCGATGACGACAGTGGAGGGGGTTTGTTCGGGCTCGATTCGGCAATCGTCTACCGAGCGCCTCATACGGGGAGCTACTTCGTGGTCGTAGAGGACGTTTACTATCAAGCTCCCGGCGGGTACGTCCTTACGATAAATATGGCTAGCCCGGATGCTGTGCTGACGACAACTACACGGGAAGCGTTGTTCGGCAGTGCTCCTTAACGACGCTGGGGGCGCAGCGTCTTCTAGGCAGGGGTCATCCTTACTGTGCAAAAGGCGCCGTCGATAACCCGTCAGCGATACACCCTGTTGCGGCCCCGATTCTGACCACTAGGACGCGAAGAGCGTGGTCTTGGATGTCGCAGATGATGCGACAATCTCCTACGCGGTAACGCCATAGCTCCCGAGTGGACCGGTCAGCGCGTGGCCCGCGCTCCGGGGGTTGTCCAGCGCCACAACGCGCTCGTCCATGTAGTCGACAACGCGACGGGGCAGCGTTCCTGGTGACCTTTAGGCTGAGAGGAAGTGGTGCGATACCCAGGCCATGACCACCGAGCAGGCCGCCGACCAACAGCCGATGAAGCCAAGCCGACTACGCGCCTTAGCAGCGCGGCTGGACCTGAGGCTGTCGCCTATGCCAAGAGGGAGTGGTACGATACCTGAGCTATGACCACTGGACAGGCCGCCGAGCAAGAGCCGATAGAGAGTCACGCGATTCATAGCGGGCGCCTGCTGAAACACGCGAGGGAGCAGCTTGCCAGGGAAGACCGGCTCCAGGCCTCGGAGAAGGCATGGGGCGCAGTCGCCCACGCCTTGCAGAGAGTCGCGAAGGAGCGTGGCAGGCGGCAATCGTCGCATCGAGACCTCTCGAACCTCATCGAGGAGCTCGACAGGGAGCGCCCGCGTCAGCGGTTCCGCCTGCTCTGGTGGAGGGCGCAGAGCGCGCATCAGAACTTCTATCGTGACACGATGTCCCTGAGCGAAATCGAGGCCGTCATCGAGGCGGCGGAAGAGCTGGTGCGGAAGCTGGGCCGGCTTCACCCGGTGGAGAAGTAGGCGGGGGAAGCTCCCGTCTGTACGTCAGCGATACACCCTGTAACGGCTTCCGATTCTGACCACTAGGGCGCCGACCAACAGCCGATGAAGCCTAGGCCGACTGCACGCCTTGACATCACCTCCGGTCGGCATCAGGATGTCTTTATGAGAACGACGCTTACTTTGGATGATGATATTGCGGACTCCCTCAAGGAGCAGGCGCGGCTCCTCAACGCGCCGTTCAAGCGGGTGGTGAACGACGCGCTGCGCCGGGGCTTATCGCCCGGCGGAGGACAAGCTCCATTGCGCCGGTTCAGCGTTGTCCCGAATGACAGCGGGTTTATGCCTGGGGTTGACCCTCTCAAGCTCAATCAGCTTAACGACGAGCTTGAAGTCGAGGAATTCATCAGGAAGCACACTCGGTGATTATCCCGGACACTAACCTGTTGGTGTATGCGTACAACCGCCACAATCCGCTCCACGAACCGGGCCAGCCGCTGGTGGGATGGCCTGGTGAACGGCACGGAACGAATCGGAGTCCCATGGGTGGTGTTGACGGGATTCGTACGGCTGATGACCCACCCACGGGTTGTGGAGCATCCGGTGCCCCCCGAGCAGGCGGAGGACTATGTGAGGGAGTGGTTTCAATTTCCCCACGTTATGCCGCTGAACCCCGGCGCGGAGCACCTGACGCTGTTCCGCCGGGCTCTAGCCGCCGCAGGCGTCGGCGCGAACCTGGTCACGGACGCCCACGTCGCTGCCCTAGCCATGGAGCACCAGGCGGAGGTCCACTCCAACGACGCGGACTTCGGCCGCTTTCCGGGCCTCCGCTGGCGCAACCCCCTCTGATCGCTGTTCACCGTTGCCCCTGGGGCCTCCTCTCCAGAGCCTGGACGGCGACACCCACCCATTGCTCGTCGCTCCCGCTCGCCGCCTCGCCAAGGGGGTGCCTATGGCGGCGTGCGGGGGGTCTGCCGGGGCAGCGAGATTGCATGGGAGCTCGGGGGGCGGAAGAGCTGGTGCGGAAGCTGGATCGGCTTCACCCGGTGGAGAAGACGTAGGCGGAAGCTCCCGTCCGTCTGCGCGCGGGTCGATGCGGCGCAGCGCGGAAATCCGTCAGCGATACACCCTGTCGCGGCTCCCGATTCTGACCACTAGGACGCGGAGAGCCTGGTCTTGGATGTCGCAGATGACGCGGCAGTCTCCTACGCGGTAACGCCACAACCCCCCGAGGGGACCGGTCAGCGCCTGGCCCGCGCCTCTGGGGTTGTCCCGCGCCGCAACGCGCTCGTCCATGTAGTCGATGACTCGCTTGGCCGTTTGCCTGTCGAGCTTCCTAAGCTGAGTCCTCGCGGTGTCCGTGTATTCAATCGTCCAAGCCAAGGACTCTTCTCACGTCCGCGGCGGCGTGCGTTTGCTCCCGGCCCTTGCGGACGCGTTCGAGAATGTCCGCGGCTAGATAGTAGTCCTCCAAGTCATCGAGTCCTTGCTCGATGATTTCCCGCAGGTAGAAGGCCTTGGTGCGCCCGGTCTGGGACGCCAAGAAAGCGAGTCGCTGCTCCACCTCGGGCGATAGCCGGACTGAGGTCGCCATGTCACTACTCTCCGTGGGCGTGATGCGTGTATTCACTGTAGCACAACGGGACTCCTCTCCCGCGCTGCGCGCCTGCCCTCCGGGGGCACGGCCCGCTCTGCTAGCATGTCTGCATGGCCACTGTCCAACCTCCGCGACGGCTTCCCGAATGGCTGAAGGTCCCTTGGCCGGGCGGCGAGAGCTATCTGCAGATGCGCCGCCTGCTGCGGACGGCGGAGCTGCACACCGTCTGCGAGGAGGCGCGGTGCCCGAACATCGGCGACTGCTGGGAGCGGAAGTCCGCGACGTTCATGGTGCTCGGCGACATCTGCACCCGCGCCTGCCGCTACTGCGCCGTGACCAGCGGGAAGCCGGCGGCCCTCGACCTCGAAGAGCCGGCGCGGCTCGCCAGGACGGTCGCAAGCCTCGGCCTCGAATACTGCGTCATCACCTCCGTCGACCGGGACGACCTCGCGGACGGCGGAGCGTTCATCTTTGCCGAGTGCATCCGGCAGGTGGGCCGCCTTGCGCCGGGGTGCGAGGTCGAGGTGCTGACGCCCGATTTCGCGGGCGACGAGGCGGCGCTCCGCTCCGTGCTGGAGGCCGGTCCCGCCGTCTTCAACCACAACATCGAGACCGTGCGCCGCGTGTTCAAGAGCGTGCGGGCCAAGGGCGATTACGACCTCTCGCTCGACGTGCTGGCCAGGGCGCGCGAAATGGCGCCCCATATCCCAACCAAGAGCGGCATGATGGTCGGCTTGGGGGAGACGACGGACGAGGCGCTGGAGACGATGCGCGACCTGCGCGGCGCCGGCGTGCAGCTGCTGACTATCGGCCAGTACCTGCGCCCGTCGCCGCAGCACATCGAGATGGACCGCTTCTACCATCCCCGCGAGTTCGCGGCGTTGGAGCAAGCCGGGTACGGGATGGGCTTTCGCCACGTGGCATCGGGGCCGCTGGTGCGCTCCTCCTACCACGCCGGCGAGCAGCGCGCCGCGGCCAGGTAGGGGGCGATTCGATATCAAACAGACATCCGGAACCGGATGGACGGAGGGTTAAATGAGTCAATTTGCTGCGCAGAAAGTGCTTTGCGTTCTCTATTCCGATCCGGCGTCCGGGTTTCCTCCGAACTACGCCCGCGAGGGAATACCCCACCTCACTCACTACCCGGACGGCCAGTCTTTGCCCACGCCTACCGCCATCAACTTCACTCCCGGCCACCTGTTGGGGTCCGTTTCCGGCGGACTTGGGCTGGAACGGTTCCTGACCGAACGGGGTCACCGGTTCGTCGTAACGTCGGACAAGGATGGGCCCGATTCCGTTTTCGAACAGGAGCTGGCCGACGCGGACGTGGTCATCTCCCAGCCCTTCTGGCCGGGGTACCTGACCGCCGAGCGGATAGAGAAGGCCCCTAGGCTCAAACTGGCTATAACCGCCGGCATCGGCTCGGACCACGTCGACCTGCAGTCGGCCATCGACCGGAACATCACCGTATGCGAAGTAACCTGGTGCAACAGCGTCAGCGTCGCGGAGCATGCGGTCATGCAGATGCTGGCGCTGGTGAGGGACTATATCCCCCAGTACGGCTGGGTGGTCGGGGGCGGCTGGAACATCGCCGACGCAGTCTCCAGGTCCTACGATATCGAGGGGATGGACGTGGGCGTCGTGGCGGCGGGAAGGATCGGTCTAGCCGTCCTGAAACGGATGAAGCCTTTCGACGTCAAGCTCCACTACACCGACAGGCACCGGCTTGCCCCCGAGGTCGAGCAGGAGCTGGGCTTGACGTTCCATGAGAACGTTGAGTCGCTGGTCAGCGTGTGCGACGTGGTCAGCATCCACTGTCCTCTGCATCCCGAGACGGAGAACATGTTCGACGACGCGCTCATCGGCAAGATGAAGCGCGGGTCCTATATCGTCAACACCGCCCGCGGGAAGATCTGCGACCGGGACGCCATCGTCAGAGCGCTCGAAAGCGGCCGGCTGGCGGGGTATGCGGGCGATGTTTGGTTCCCTCAGCCCCCTCCCAATGACCACCCCTGGAGGTCCATGCCCAACCACGCCATGACTCCGCACACCTCGGGCACGTCCCTTTCGGCCCAAGCCCGCTACGCGGCCGGAGTCCGCGAGATTCTGGAGTGCTGGCTGGACGGACGGCCGATCAGAGAGGAGTACCTCATCGTGCAGGGAGGCGCCCTGGCGGGGACGGGAGCTCACTCCTACAGCGAAGGGGACGCCACAGGCGGCTCGGAAGAGGCGGCAAAGTTCACAGCCGGTTAGGCTAGTTCCGCCGGTCGGTCACGAAGTCGATCAGGGCTTCCAGGGACTCGCGAGGGCGGGCGCTGGGGAGGAGCGAGAGGGCTGCCCGCGCCGCGTTCCGGTAGCCGTCGAGGGCCGCTAGCGACTCCTCGATGGCGCTCGATTCGCGGATGTGGGCCACCATCGCACGGAGGTCCGCCTCGTCGCGGCTCCCGTCGAGCAGCCGCTTGACGACGGCCTCGCGCGGGTGGCGCTCCGCGAATAGCAGGGCTGGCAGGGTGAGCGTGCCCTGGAGCAGATCGTTGCCCGCGGGCTTGCCCAGCTCCTCCTCGCTGCTCGTGAAATCGAGCACGTCGTCGACGATCTGGAACGCCATGCCGACGTTGTAGCCGAAGGAGCGCAACGCCTGGTTCTGCTCCTCCGGCGCCCCGCTCAGCACGCCGCCTGACTCGGCGGCTGTGCAGATGAGCGATGCCGTCTTGTCGTAGATGCGCCGCTTGTAGTCATCGATGGACTGGGACCAGTCGTGGGTACTGAAGCGTTCCGCGAGCTCGCCCCGCGCCAGCTCCATGATCGTCTCCGAGAAGCGGCGGATGACGCGGATGTTCCCCGTGTCGCATACGAACGTCGCCGACGCCGCGAACACGTAATCGCCCAGCAGCACCGCGATGTCAGGGCCGAACATGCTGCTGACCGTCGCCCGTCCGCGCCGGGTGTCCGCCTTATCGACGGTGTCGTCGTGGATGAGCGACGCGATATGCAGCAGCTCGACAGCCGTAGCCATCTTGACGAGACGGTCTTGCTCCGGGGGGCGGAGAACGGCGCGGCGTAGAGCGCCCGCGAGCAGCGTGACGGTCGGGCGGATCTTCTTCCCGCCGCTGACGACCGCGTTGACGACCATGTCGTCGCCGGTTAGGCCCGACTCCTCGGCGAGCGACTTCATGTTGGCGACAACCCGGTCGAGGTCGCCCGCGACGGGTTCGGCGATGAAGCGCGCCGTATCGCTCAACTGGTCCTGTGTGGCCTGCGTATCGATCATGCTGCTGCGCGTCCTAGCCGAGCTTGGCTCGCATCTCTTCCGCCACCGTATCGTCGAGCTTCGTGAACAGGGGTTGTGGCTGGGGTATTGGCCGGCCGGGCGTTGGAGCGTCGACGCGCCAGCCCGCGTCCTGGACGTTGCCGCTCTGGCCGAGGAGCTCGTGCAGCCGCTGGGCGCTGAACGGCAGGTAGGGGGAGAGGACGATGCGCAGGGCCATGAGCGTGTGCATCGTGGTGTAGAGCGCGCGGCCGGCGGCGGGCTTATCCGTCTTGATCCGTTGCCACGGTGCCTGGGCGTCCAGGTAGCGGTTCGCCTCGCGGGCGAGCGCCATCGCCCCGTTGAGTCCCTCGCGCAGGCGCACCGCCTCCAGGCTCTTGGCGACGGAGTCGAGCGCCTCGTCGGCCTTCCGGACGAGCGCGTCGTCCTCGGCGGTAAGCTCGCCGGGGTCAGGCGTGGCGCCGTCGAAGTTCCGATAGACCTGGGTGAGCGTGCGATGCACGAGGTTGCCGAACGTGGCCACGAGCTCGTCGTTGTTGCGGCGGACGTAGTCGGCCCAAGAGAAGTCGGAATCGCCGGTCTCCGGCAGGGTGGCGGAGAGGTAGTACCGGAGGGGGTCGGGCGGGAACCTGTCGAGGTAGTCGGGGACCCAGACGGCCCAGTTCCGGCTGGTCGAGAGCTGACGCCCCTCGAGATTCAAGAACTCGTTCGCGGGCACGTCGTAGGGCAGGTTGTAGACGCCCTGCCCCATCAGGATCGCGGGCCAGATCAGGGTGTGGAACGGAATGTTGTCCTTACCCATGAAGTAGTACGATCTGGTCGAGGGGTCTTGCCAGAAGGGCCGCCACGCCTCCGGATCGCCGGAGCGCTTGGCCCACTCGACGCTTGCGGAGAGGTAGCCTATGACGGCCTCGAACCACACGTAGATGCGGCGGTCGTCGTAGCCGTCGACGGGGACGGGGAGGCCCCAGTCGAGATTCCGGGTGACCGCTCTGTCCTTCAGGCCCTCTCTGAGGATGCCGAGGGTGAAGTTGCGGACGTTGGCCCGCCAGTGCGTCTGCGGCTCGACCCATGCGGTGAGCTGGTCGCGGAATGCGCTCAGCTTGAGGAACATGTGCTCGGCGTCGCGGACCTCGATGGGGTAGCGCCGGCCGTCGTGGACGTGGGTCGGGTTGCCCAGGTCGACCGGATCGAGTATCGAGCCGCAGTTGTCGCACTGATCGCCGCGGGCGTCGTCGAACGCGCACACGGGACAGGTCCCGCGCACGTACCGGTCCGGGAGGAAGCGGTCGAAGTCCGGGGAGTAGGCGACCTTCATCGAGTCCTGATAGATGTAGCCGCGTTCTTGGAGAGTGCGCCAAAGTTCGTGTACGACCTCGCGGTGGGTGTCGGTCATCGTCGAGGTGAAGAGGTCGAAGGAGATGCCGAGCCGTTCCCATGCGTCGAGGAAGGTGGCGTGGTGCCGCTCGACGACCTCGCGGGGCGAGACGCCCTCGGCGTCGGCGCGCATGGTGATAGGCGCGCCGTGTGAGTCGCTGCCGGAAACCATGAGGACCTCGTCCCCACGGAGTCGATGGTAGCGCGCGAAGATGTCCGCCGGCAGGAAGTTGCCTGCCAGGTGGCCAAGGTGAAGAGGGCCGTTGGCGTAGGGCCAAGCGACCGCGATGAGAATGCGGTCAGACACGAGGTTACTCGCAGCCCATTCTATCAGGGCGCCGCGTGGAGCGGTTGCAGACGGCCCTCTCTCTAGCTCTCCCCCGCAGTGGGAGAGGGTAGGACGAAGGGAACACTGCGCTATCATTCCCGTCCTTCTCTCGTAGAACCGAGAATCAAAGGGAGGGCGAAGAATCTCTGATGCCGTCCGAACCGGCTTATCTGGAATTTGCCAGACATGCCCTCCGCATCATGACAATGAAGCGGCCCCGTCGATTGGCGAGGCCGCTTTTGTTCGTCGGGGCTGGTCGGTCTAGTTGAAAGACTGTCCGGTGATATCGACGGCGTACTCGAACTGCGGGTCGAACTCTAGGCCGTCGTACTTGTAGAAGGCGAGGACCTCTCCGTCCAGGTTGAATATCGGGCCTCCGGAGGACCCGCGATGGGCGGCGGCGTCGAGGATAAGGAAGTCTGTGCTGAATCGGTTGGCTTCTCCGGCGACGATGCCGGTGGTGGTGATGAGTACGTTGTTCTCTAGCCAGTTGTCGGAGTAGCTAGCGCTCATGACGGTTTCGCCCTGACGGTAAGAGGCGGCGGCGGGAAGTGGCGTTGATTGGACCGCCACGTCTATTGGCTCTAGGAGGACGGCGAGGATGTGCCGCATGTTCCGGGCGACCTGGTAGTCTCTGGCGATGCCTGCGGCGTCGATGATGGATATGTCGGTGGCGTTGTTGACGACGTGGTTGGCGGTGAGGACGGTTCCCTTCGCGTCGACGTAGAAACCCGTCGAGCAAAGGTAGGTTGTATCGGCTTTCGTGATTTTTACGCAGACGATGCTTTCTTGGATGTTCTCGAAGAGGTCCGCGAAGTTGTGAGGCTGACCCTGCGGACCGGCTGGCCCTTGCGGACCGGCGAAGCCTTGTGGACCGGCAATCCCCTGTGAACCGGGGGCGCCCTGCGCTCCCGTAGACCCGGGCGGGCCGATGGGACCGGCAGGCCCTTGCGGGCCCCGCTCGCCTGCGCCCTGCGGGCCAGTCTCGCCTTGCGGGCCAACCTCGCCCTGTGGGCCGGTCTCGCCCTGTGCGCCGGACGCGCCTGGTAGACCGGCTTTGCCCTGGGGGCCTGGCTGCCCCTGCGGTCCGGTCGCGCCTTGCGGGCCGGTCGCGCCTTGTGGGCCGATCTCGCCCTGTGGGCCGGACTCACCCTGCGGGCCGGGTTCGCCCTGTGGCCCGCGCTCGCCCTGCTCGCCGGTGCAGGCGAGCAGGAACATTGCGGCGAAAAGGAATAGGAAAGCGGCTGCTGTGCGGTGACGTGTCAACAAGAGGAACCCCCTTGCGGCATGTGCTGAGGTGCTTGCGACAGTCCTCTTCGCGAGCCTAGACAAGGGGGCGCGGGGCGCCCCCAGACATACCGATATAGTGCTCGCGCTCTCCTGACGAGAGCTAACGAGGACTGTCGCAAGGGGGGAGTCTAGCACAGATGGGGAGGGGGTCTTGTGGCGGGCGGCGTGGTCCGACCACGACACTTGCCCCTTACGCCAACCCGCCTCCAGCGCGTACCCTGGAATCCATCATGCCCACCCCCCGCACCACCCCCAACATCCCAAACCCTGCCGCGCCGCCGGCAACGGCTACGCCCCTTGGAGAACAGCCTTGGGGAAACGTGTTTTCGCATTTCAGTCGGCGCCTTGATCGCGGGAAGCAGGCCGTGGCCTGCTAAACAGCCCCGATCAAGAAACAGAAAGTACCCCCTCCGGCGACACAAAACATTCGCCCTTACGAGCAAAAATCTCCATCAAGAAGCTGATGTACTCCCCGGAACACCCACTCTTTCCCGCTGCCGCGTCGCTGCGAGGTTCCCGCCTTCGCGGGAATGACGGAAGGGGCCGCGGGAATGACGGGGGTGGGGTAACTGTTCAGAGTTGAGGTGAGAGGAGCAGTTGGCGGGAGGCGGCGCATTCGGGGGAAGGGAACGGCCATCCCGTGCTAGACTCACTGTCGCAGGTCCGGTATGGAGGAAGCACATGACGCAAGAGCCAGAGTTCGTAGCCCTCTGCAAGGTGGACGACGTTAGGCCCGGCGAGGCCCGCCACTTCAGGCCCACGCAGGGCAAGTGGCGGCTCAAGCCCGTTGCCGTTTGGAATGAGGGCGGCGACTTCCACATCACCAATTACGTCTGCCCCCATAGCGGCGGCCCGCTCAGCGAGGGCACGATCGAGAACGGCGTCGTCACCTGCCCGTGGCACGCCTGGCAGTTCGACGTCTCGACGGGCAAGTCCGCCCGCGGGGACGCCCACGCCATCGCCATCTACGAGTGCAAGGTCGAGGACGGCGAGGTCCTTATCGGCGACGTCAAGGGGTAGCTCGCGCGATGGGCGGCCTTTGCATGACCCCACGTTGGGACAGTGGCGGGTCTGAATTCCGCCCCGGCAGAGGAGGCGAGGTTTCCGCCTGCGCGGGAATGACGGAGGGGTCGCGATGAGCGGCGTGACCATTTCCCGCCGGTTCGACTTCTCGGCGTCCCACCGGTACTACCGCGACGACTGGAGCGAGCAGGAGAACGAGCGCGTCTTTGGGTTGTGCGCCTTGCCGAACGGCCACGGTCATAACTACACGCTCGAGGTCGCCGTCACCGGCGAGCCCGACCCACAGACCGGCATGGTCATCAACCTCGTCGATCTGAAGTCGGCGGTCGATGGGGTGCTGGCCGAGTTCGACCACAAGCACCTGAACCTCGATACGCCCTACTTCGCCGACAGCCAGCCGACGACCGAGAACCTCGCGGCCGTGCTGTGGGGCCTGATCGCCGGTGGGCTTGGGGCCGGCGCCCTCGGCGAGGCGAGACTGAGCCGCCTGCGCCTCTACGAGACCGACGACCTGTTCGTCGAGTACTTCGGGGCCACGGCATGAGCTCCCCGGTCGTCTACTTGTCGCGACGCTATAGCTTCTCGGCGTCCCACCGCCTGTACGCGGACGCGCTCTCGTTCGAGGAGAACGAGGCCATCTTCGGCAAGTGCGCCAATCCGAACGGCCACGGCCATAACTACGGACTCACGGTCACCGTCGGCGGCGCCGTAGACCCGGAGACCGGTTTCGTGATGCCGCTCGGCGAGCTGGACGAGGCGGTCAAACGCAGCGTGCTCGACCCTTACGACCATACGTACCTGAACCGCGACATCGAAGACTACTTCGACCTCGTGCCCACGGGCGAGAACATCGCCCTCATGATCTGGGAACGGCTGCGCGGGCCGTTGGGCGGACGGCTGACGCGCGTGGTCGTGGACGAGACCCGCAATAATCGATTTGAATACCCTCCAGCCTGGCGCTTCGAATACCCCCCTGCCCGGCCGGCGGGCGGATAGCCGCGCCCGTGCCTTCCTCCAATCTCTCCGGCAATCTCTCCGGCGCCATCCTCTCCGGCAAGACCGCCGTCGTGACCGGCGCGTCGAGCGGCATTGGCCGAGCGACCGCGGGCCTGCTGACGCAGGCGGGCGTCCGCGTCGCGCTCGTTGGGCGGAGCGAGGCGCGCCTCCGCGCGGCGGCGGACAGCTTCCCCAACGGCTCGTGGACGCCCATCGAGTGCGACGTTCGGAGCGACGAGTCGGTGAGGGCGATGGCGGCAGCCGCCGAGCGGGAGCTGGGAAGCGTCGACATCCTGGTGAACTCGGCGGGGGTGTTCAAGGTCGTTTCGCTCCCGGACTTGGACAACGACACCTGGAATGAGCTGTGGGAGACGAACGTGAACGGCACGATCTTTCCCACGCGCGCCGTGCTCCCCGGCATGCTCGAACGAGGGCTCGGCTACATCGTCATCGTCTCGTCGGTGGCGGCGCACCGGGGATACGCGAACATGACCGGGTACGGCGCGACCAAGCACGCGGTGACCGGGTTTGCCCGCGCGCTGACGACGGAGGTGCGGCGGGCGGGCGTCCGCGTCATCAACATCTTCTCGGGGCCCGTCGATACGCCCATATGGGACGGCCTGAGCACGCCGCTGCCCCGCGAGGAGATGCTCACTCCCGATGAGGTGGGCGCCGCCATAGTCAACGCGATGACGGTGTCCGATAAGCAAGTTATGGAGGATGTGCTTTTGCTGCCCCAAGGCGGGCTGTACTTCTAGGGCCTGCGGGATGACACGCCCCCGCCTGAACCGCTAGCCTTGTCCTGATGGCCTCCCCAATCCTCGCTCGCACCGTTCGGCGCATACAGCGCATCATGCCGTCGTGGCGCCGCCGGAGAGACCACGCCGAAGGTCACTCCACCGGAGGCGCCGCCATCCGCGAGGTCGTCTTCGGAGCGAACGACGGCCTCGTCTCGAACGTCGCACTCGTTGCCGGACTCGCCGGCGGCACGTCGGACCCCCGAATCATCGTGCTGGGGGGCGTGGCGGGCCTCGTGGCCGGCGCCATCTCGATGGCCCTCGGCGCCTACGTCTCGACTAAGAGCGAGGGAGAGTTCCGAGAGTCGGAGCAGGCGCGGGAACATTGGGAGGTCGAGCACATGCGGGAGCAGGAGATCGCTGAGACTCGGCGCATCTTCCGGCTCAAGGGGATCACCGGCCCGCTGCTCGACGAGGTCGTGGACGTCGTCTCGCGGGACCACGAGCAATGGGTGAAGCTGATGATGACCGAAGAGCTTGGATTCCCGGACAAGCCGCCGCGTCCAACCTTCTCGGCCGTCGTCATGGGCGTCTCGTTCGCCGTCGCGGCCTTCTTCCCCGTCGCGCCCTATCTGCTGCTCAATGGAACGTGCGCCCTCGTCGCCTCGTTCGGCTTCACCGGCGTCGCGCTATTCGCAGTCGGGGGCTGGCGGGCGTCGCTGACCAGCGGGAAAGTGCTGCGCAAAGGCGCGGAGATGGTGGTGCTCGCGGCGGCGGCGGTGTCGGTGGCCTACTTCATCGGCAGGGCCGTGGGCGTGGTGGTGTAGCCCGTCATCCATATGACAAACCGCGTTGTGCCGACGCCCATCGCCATCGTCGTCGCCATCGCCGCGCTGCTCGCGGCGTGCGGCAGCGGGAGCGCAACCCCCACGCCCACGCCCGCCGTGTACAGCGGCCTGCTCGCGGCCTCCGAATTCGTGACGGGCGCAAATCGCTTTCCCTTCGGCCTCGTCTCCCGCGACGGCGAGTTCCTCGAGGGCGCTGAGGTCGCCGTGCGCTTCTTCCAGATCGACGGCGAGCAAATCGACGGCGAGGACGCCGTCTTCTCGACCGAGTCCCCCGCCGTGTGGCGCGTGGTCGAAGGCGCGACTCCCCATCGGCACCCGGATGGCGAGCTGCACCTGCACCTCGATTTCCAGGGCGTGTACGTCGTCGACCGCGTCGACTTCCCCGCCTCCGGCGTATGGGGTGCCGAGTTCGTCGTCGCAGACGAGACGCAGACCAAGGGCGCCATCTTCGAGGTGAAGGCCGTCGGGTCGGCGCTCGCGATTGGACAGCGCCCGCCCGCCACCGAGAACCTGACGATCCACGATGCCGAGTCGTTCGCCGAGATATCGACGCGTTCGGTCGAGGGCGATGAGCTGCATAACGTGTCGGTCGCTCAGGCATTGGAAGCGGGAGCGCCCTTCGTGGTGTTCTTCGCCTCGCCGCAGTTCTGCACCAGCGCGATCTGCGGGCCGGTCACGGACACCCTGGACAAGGCGCGCGGCGAGCTCGAGGGCGCCGTCGAGTTCATCCACATCGAGCCGTGGGACCTCGATGCCGCCCGAAACGAGGGGCGGCTCGTCCCGAGGCCTGTGATGGCCGAGTGGGGCCTGCCCACCGAGCCCTGGACCTTCGTCGTCGGCGGGGACGGCCGCATCGCCGCTCGCTACGAGGGGCTGGTGACGGTTGGCGAGGTGCTGTCGGCGCTCCGCCCCCTCCTGTGAGGCGCTGACTTGAGCGCGAGCACCGGTCAGCTTGGCGGCGCGGCGGTCGTAGTAGAAGTTGGCGAGCCGCCTACGCTTGCGAGCCGCCTCCGTCGTTCCAGAGGCGGCGGCCGGTGGCGAGGGTGAGGACTGCGTAGAGAGCGTCCGTGATCGGGAAGTAGATGAGGTGCGCGGTGACGGCGTCCCCGGTCTCGCTGCCGGGGTTCAACGTCCAAAGCCACCCCCAGAAGAACAGCATGGTGAGCACGATGGCCCCGTAGTAGTCCATGCTGACCTGCACGCGCTCGAATGCGCCGCCTTCCCCGTTTCCCGGGGCGCGCCTTCGCAGGAAGTTCACGACCAGCGTGACGAGCACACCGGCCGCCATGAACCAGTTCAGGACCTTCCACACGGGGTACTCCGCCGACCCGTCATGGTAGACCGGCGTGAGTATGAGGTTGAGCGCCACGGCGACTCCCGTCGCTACGAGGAACACTGCCAGAACCCGCTTTACCATGTCCATTGCCGGGATGCCTCCTGAGAATCTCGCGCCGTAGAGAGTAGCGCATATGCTATCTCCCCGGCGGACGCCGACACGAACTCCAGCTCCGCCCCGCCGCCGCTCTGCGCCCCGCGGCGTCCGTCATAGGGACTCGACCGCCTTCTCGATGGCCGCCGTCGCGTCCTGATAGTCCGTGCCGGGCGGGAAGCTCAACGGCTCTCCGAAGCGCACCTCGACGCTCCCCCGCCTGAGGAAGGGGAACCGCGTGGGCGAACCCAGCCTGTGGATGTGCAAGCGGAGCGGGACGACGGGAATCCGCCCTTCGACGGCGACGAGGCCGGCGCCGCTCATGAAGGGCTTGATCGGACCTCCGACGGTCAGCTCGCCTTCCGGATAGATGAGCACGGACCAGCCGTCGTCCATGATCTTGCCCATGTTCTCGAGGCTGGGCCTGACAGGGCCCTCCCTGGCGAGCGGGAAGCCGTTGCCCAAGAGCGGGTTCATGATCCACCAGACCGGGTTCCTCCAGAGATTGGCGGCCCCCGCGATGGCCATCCGGCGGCGCCATTCGAGCGGCACGGCTTTGATGATCAAGGGGTTGTCCAGACCGAGGTGGTGGTTCGACGCGAACAGCACGGGGCCGGTTATGCCTTCCAGGTTCTCGCGGCCCGTCACTTTCAGGCCGTAGGGCAGGGCGACGAACGGGAAGACGACTCCCCGTTGGAGGACTCCGCGGGTCATGCGGCACCACCATTGCATGCCCCAGCGCGGGAAGCTCATCATCGGCGGGTTCTTCGATCCCTCCTCCACGAGATCGACCAGCTGTCGTACCGTTGTCTCCGGGCCCACCTGACTCTCGTCCATGTAAACGCCGAGCTCCGCCTCGATTGCCGACAGCAGCTCGATGCGGCCGAGCGAGTCGAGCTCGAGGTCGTCGCCGAGCGCCGCCTCGTCCAGAACGTCTCCGGCGTCTCGTTTGCTCACCTCCGCGATGATGTGGAGCAGGCCCCTAGCCCCGCCCGCCGATTTGCCGCCGGAAGAGGCCGCGGCCGGAGCCTGCGGCTGTATCTTCCCGAGGATCGTGTCTATCACCATCTGTTTCTTTACTTTGAGCGTATGGGTGCGAGGGAAGTCCTCGTCCTGCCAAACGGTGAAGCCCCTGATCCGCTGCTGCTCGGCCAGCTGGCCGTTGGTCCAAGCGACGGCCTCTTGAGCTTTATCGGCGTCGTCCATGACGAGGGCCGCGTGGACCTCGACCGACGAGCCCCGCGTCAGGCCCACGACCGCCGCGTCCTTGACCTGGGGGTGCTTCGTCAGCACCGCCTGGATGTCCTCCGGGAAGACGTTTTGGCCGCTCGGAAGCACGATCATGTCCTTCATCCGGCCCTGGATGCGCAGGAAGCCTTCGTTGTCGAAATACCCCAGGTCGCCCGTCTTGTACCAGTCGCCGTCGAAGGCTTTGGCGGTCTCTTCCGGGGCGCGCCAGTAGCCCGGAGTGACGTTCTCGCCGCGCACCAGTATCTCGCCCTCGCCGCTGATCTGGACTTCCACGTTCGGCAGCGGGCGGCCGGTGGAGTCGTGGCGCCGCTCGCGGATGGTGTGGTTGCTGATGACGGGCGAGGCCTCGGTTGCGCCGTAGCCTTGTACGATTTTGACTCCGAGCAGCTCCCACTTGCGTCCGAGGTCCGGGTCGAGCGCGGCCCCGCCCGAGACGATGAAGTCGAGCTTCCCGCCGAACTGCTTGTGGACCCGTCGAAACAGACGGCGCCGCAGTGGGAACGGCAAGCGCTCGGCTATTTTTTGGAGCTTGCTCCATAGGGCCTCTTTACCTTGCCGGGCCACTTCCCGCTCGATGCCGTTCATCAGGAGTTCCAACCCCTGGGGAACGAGGAGCATGATCGTGATCTTGCGCTCGCGCATCGTCCTGGAGAGGACGGTCGGCTGGCGGCTGGTCGGATAGGTGACGCTGGCGCCGTAGTGGAGCGCCATGAACAGGCCGCCCATCTGCTCGTACATATGGTTCAGCGGAAGGATGGACAGGAGCCTGCTGGAGGGCTCGCAGAAGATGTACTGGGATACTCCCTCGATGTTCGCGGTCAGGTTCCGATGGGTGAGCATCACCCCCTTCGGGTCGCCGGTCGTGCCGGAGGTGAACATGATCTCCGCAAGATCATGCGGCTGGACGTCCACGTCCTCCGGCTCGGGCAGACCGGCGATGGCGCCCTCCAGCTCCTCGAACGTTATCTCCGGGACTCCCAGGTCCGTCTCCCCTTTCGGCGTGAACCTCGACGTGAAGGCCAGCTTCGGCTCCGTTCTGGACACGACCCTCTCGACGTAGTCGGGCGCGCTGCGGAGGTCGAGGGGAACAAGGACGACTCCCGCCCTCAGACAGCCGAAGAAGATGAGCACCCAATGGGGAGAGTTCGGGCCCCACAGGATGACCTGGTCGCCCTTCGTCAGGCCCCGGCGTTGGAGGAGAGTGGCGACCCGGCCGGACTCGTCCCACAGCTGGGAGTAGGTCCAGCGCAGATAGCGGAACGCCGGCTTGAAAAGGAGGGCGTCGCGGGGCCCGTGTCTCTCGACCGCTCCCCGGAGAAAGTCGACGACGGTCCCGTCGGCTGTAGCGCCCGACGTGCGAGCTTCGTTCATGGCTACCCCCTCATCGCGCGGGCAGGCTAACAGGTTGAGGCGGCCTGCCGCAGGCGCCGAGCGAAGCCCCGCGGAGCGGCGCTGGAAGCCGTCGCGCGATAGGCCGGTTAGTTGGCGTGCCGCTGAATGAGCCTTCTGAGGGCTTCGCGGGGCTCATTCCTCATAGGTGGGAAGTGGCTGAAGCATATGGTGTCGAAGTCCAAGTTGAGAAGCTTCTCGACCGATCGCATCGCCTCCCGCGGCTGCTGAGTGACTCCGGGCGCCGGAGGGCCGAGCCTCCAAGCTAACTTGTACTGCAATGCGTCCCCGATGATGATGACCCGCTTCTCCGGCAGATGGAGGGCGACGCTGCCGGGGGTGTGTCCCGGAAGGTGCACCACGCGCACTTCGGTCCCGAACGGGACGACGTCGCCGTCCTCGATGCGGTCGTCAACGGGAACGGCGTCCCCCATGAGCCTGGTGAGGACGCGCCCAGCCATCATTGCAAGCAACCCGATTTGCAGCGGACTTGGGGCCGGCGTCGCGCCCGTGATGATGTCCGCTTCCAGCCGGTGGGCGGCAACTGCGATTCGCCTTCCGGCGACCAGCTCGGCGAGGCCGCCCGAGTGGTCGGGGTGGGCGTGGGTGACGACTATCCGCCCGATCTGGTCGAGCGACGCCCCGGAGGCCTCCAGCCCCCGCGTTATCGCGCCCGAGCTTCCGGGGAGTCCCGCATCGACCAGCAGCGCGTCGCCGTCCTCGACCAGGACGGTTACGCGAGCGCCCATAGCCTGTAGCTGGAACACTCCTTCGGTAATTGGTGTTGGCTGGCCGAGTTTCATGGTTGCTTCGAAAGTCCTCTCTCCCGTCTGCGAGACATTTGCGCACTTCCCCGCGGACGGCCCCCTCTCGGTCTCCCCCGCAGACGAGACCTTTGCACAACTTCCCGGCCCATCCGCGCCGGAGTGTGAAGAAGTTGACCGGTTGTATTTTTCGTTACGAGTAAAAAGCTGATCGGTTGCACGATTCCTTACGAGTAAAAAGCTGATCGAAATACACAGAAATGAAACGGTTTCGAGGGGCGCTTTCATGGCCGTGGCCTGCTTCACGGGTCTTGGAAAGAAGTTGATCGATCGATGATTGTGTCATTTATGCCGCCGCAGACCCTCTCCCTAGCTCTCCCCCGCAGACGAGACCTTTGCGTAACCCTATTTTCTGGCGGGCGTAACTCTTCCCACCCACCCGCCCGTTATATTGTGGGGGACACCCCCACGCCCCCGGCAGAGGGGCAACGCCCCTCTGCGCTCCCCAATATTCCAAGCCGGTTCATGGTTCGACAGGCTCGCCACGAACCAGTTTGAGGTTACGCAAAGGTCTCGCAGACGGGCGAGGGAACCGGACGCCCCCTCCTCAATCCTCCCCCGTCTGCGGGGAGGAGGCACACTTCATCGTAGAGGGCGCAAGGGGGACCGGGCAATGGGCAAATGTCGCTGTGCGCCGGCGACGCGTGTTACGCAAAGGTCTCGTCTGCCCCATCGGGGCTTTCGTCATGGCTTCACGATAGCCTCATCGTGGCCGCTGTGCGCCGCCGCGGGCTCAGCATCCGGCGATACCGGCCCTTGAAATCGGCGACATCATCGAGCGCCGCGTGGTATCTCTAGGCTGGTAGGAGTGCGACTCCCGACTACACCGTCCCCTGCAAGCGAGACCTTTGCGTAATTGCCCAAGCCGGGGATTCGGGAGCGAGGTTGCCCGCCTGCGCGGGAATGACGGAAAGGGTAATGTAAAAGTCTCGCAAGCGGGGGAACGCAGGAGGCCGGAATGCTGAGAAGAATGTTAGGTGCCGCTCGATTGGACGTAGGCGTCTTCGAGGAGGTAGAGCACGATCGGAGCGCCACGCTGCAGGCGCTCATCGTGGTGGTCATCGTCGCAATCGCCAGCGGCGTCGGCGGCCTGCTGAGCGGGGAAGGCGACGTGCTCCGGGGGTTGGGCTTCGGCGTCGTGCGCGGCGTGTTGGCCTGGGCAGTGTGGGCGTTCGGGACTTGGCTCATCGGAAGCACCATACTGAAGACTCCGGAAACCCATGCAGACTGGGGACAGCTGGCCCGAGGCACGGGGTTTGCCCAGACCCCGGGCATATTAGGCATCCTCTACTTCCTGCCGGTTATTGGGCCTATCACCTTGCTAGTGGCGCTCGTCTGGCAGCTGGCGGCCATGATGATTGCCGTGCGGCAGAGCTTGGACTACAACTCGACGTGGAGAGCGTTCTTCGTGGTCCTTCTCGCGCTCATTCCCGTCCTTATCATATTGGGGATACTCTTTTCGCTGCTGGGTATCGGGGTCCCGGTCGAAGAGCCAAGCGCCGCCAGTATGCTTCGCTAGCACCGGCCTAGCTCGGGCGCTGAGGGCGGGGAGGCGCGCATACCCCGCCCTGCAATCGGGGGAACCCCGTCTCGCGTGGGGCGTTGGCCTACGGGGCCGATTTGTCCGGCTATGGCCCGGCGGTCGCCTTCGCGCGCAGACATTCGAAGAACCGGTCGATCTGGGACCTCGCCACGTTGCCCATGAGCCTCTGGCCCACTCTCGCCAGCATCCCGGCGACTTGCACGTCGCCCTCGAAGCTCAGCTCCGTAGCGCCCTCTTCCGCCGACAGCGCAACCGTCCCCGCGCCCGTGACGTTCGTTCGGGCTCCGGCCCCCTGAACGATCAGGCGGTAGGAGGCCGGTTCGACCTTGTCCGCGACTTCGAGCGTGCATTTGTAGACGCCGGAGATGACGCCGACGCGGACCTCCAGCTCGACCTCGTACTTGTCAGCTGTAAGGGGGGTGAACGCGCGGGCTCCGGGGACGCACGACCCCACAACCGCCGGGTCCATCAGCGTGTCCCACAACTGCTCTCTTGGAATGTCGAACCGGTACTTTCCGCTCAGTCGCATGGAGCTTCCTCATCCGTGGTGCAGTGCGCCTAAGAATACGCGAGCGTCCGAGGATGTGACATCGCAGTGGAGATTCCCGCTCTGCCGACGACCCTCTCCCTAGCCCTCTCCCGCAGACGGGCGAGAGGAACGGAAGAGGGGCGCCGCATTGACAAACCGGCGGCTATAGATACCCTTCCCCCGCTAGGCGCGCCCGCGCGAATCTGAATAAGCCATAAGTCGCGGCAGTCGAGGGAGGAGGTCCACTGTGACAGCCCCTGTAGAGATTACGATCAATGGGCGGTCCTATAGCGGTGAGGTCGAACCGCGTCAGCTGCTCGTCCACTTCATCCGGGAGAACGCAGATCTCACCGGCACGAAGGTAGGGTGCGACACCAGCCAGTGCGGCAGCTGTACGGTGAAGCTGGACGGCGTCGCGGCGAAGGCGTGCACGGTGCTTACCGTGCAGGCTTCGGGCTCCTCGGTCACGACGATCGAGGGGCTATCGGACGGCGTGAACCTTCACCCGCTCCAAGAAGCGTTCTGGAACAACCACGGTCTGCAATGCGGCTTCTGCACGCCGGGCATGATCATCGCGGCAGACGAGCTGCTGCGGACGAACCCCACGCCGACGCGCGCAGAGATACGCCACGGCCTGGAAGGGAACATCTGCCGCTGTACGGGCTACCAGAACATCGTAAAGGCCGTCGAGGACGCTGCCGGCGCCATAGGAGGCAGGTAGGCCATGACTACGAGAGTATTCAGTTCCGGCATCCGCCGTCGCGAGGACCCCAGGCTCATTACGGGCCGCGCGGCGTACACCGACGACATCAAGCTGTCGGGAATGGCGCACGCAGCGATTCTCCGCAGCCCCTACGCGCACGCGTCCATCGTCTCCATCGACGCCGGCGCAGCCGCAAGCCAGCCGGGCGTCATCGCGGTCTTCACCGGGGAGGACACGGAAGGCGCCTTGAATGGGATGCCCTGCGCGTGGCTGATTCCTGGCTCCGACCTCAAGACCCCGGTCCACCCCGCCATCGCCAAGGACAAAGTCCGCTACGTCGGAGACGCTGTCGCAGTGGTCGTGGCCGAGAGCCGCTACCAGGCCGAGGACGCGCTGGAGCATATCGCCGTCGAATACGAGCCGCTCGGCGCGGTCATCAATCCAAAGGCCGCCGCCCAGGACGGCGCGCCCCAGCTTCACGACGACGTTCCGAACAACGTCGCCTTCACGTGGGCGGTCGCCGGCGGCGACACGGGAGCGGCGTTCGAGCAGGCCGACGTGACGGTCAGCGACACGATCACGCTCCAGCGGCTAATCGCCAACGCGATGGAGCCGCGCTCGGCAATCGCGCAGTGGTCCGCTCCCATGGGCGAGCTGACGCTCTGGAGCACGTCTCAGAACCCGCACATCGCGCGCTTCCTCACCTCGGTCGTGACGGGCGTGCCCGAGCACAAGATCCGCGTAATCGCGCCCGAGGTCGGCGGCGGCTTCGGAAGCAAGATCCCGTACTACCCGGACGAGGCCATCACCTCCTTCTGCGCGATGCGGTTGGGCGTGCCGGTGAAGTGGACGGAGACCCGCAGCGAGAACTATCAGGTGACGACGCAGGGCCGCGACCACATCGAAGAGGTCGAGATGGCGGCGACCAGCGACGGCAAGATCACCGGCCTTCGCACGACTGTCTACGCGGGGATGGGAGCGTACCTCTCGACCGCCGCCCCCGGCGTCCCGACGATCCTGCACGGTCTCATGTACTCGGGCGCCTACGACATCCCGAACATCAGCGGCACGATCTACGGCGTGTTCAACAACGGCACGCCCGTGGACGCCTACCGGGGCGCGGGCCGGCCGGAGGCGACGATGCTCATCGAGCGCCTCGTGGACCTGCTCGCCGCGAAGCTCGGGGCCGACCCTGCGGAGCTGCGCCGGAAGAACTTGATCCCCAAGTTCGAGAACGGTCACGACGTGGCTACGGGCATCACCTACGACAGCGGAGACTACGAAATCACGCTGGACGCCTGCCTGACCGCCGCCGACTACAACTCACTGCGGGCGCAGCAGGAACAGGCGCGGGCGGAAGGCCGCTGCGTAGGCATCGGCGTTTCCACCTACGTCGAGATATGCGGTCTCGGCCCTTCGCAGGTGGCGGGGGCCGTCGGGTTCCAGGGCGGACTCTGGGAGAGCGCCATCGTCCGTTTCCACCCAACGGGCAAGGTGAACGTCATGGTCGGCTCCTCGCCGCACGGGCAGGGAGAGGAGACCACGTTCGCTCAGATTGTCGCCAACGAGGTTGGCGTCGAGGTTGACGACGTCGAGGTCATCCACGGCGACACGGACAACACGCCGATGGGATGGGGCACGTACGGGAGCCGCACCACGGCGGTGTCGGGCGCCGCCGTCGCAGTGGCGACTCGCAAGATCAAGGACAAGTCGAAGGCGCTGGCCGCGCACCTTCTCGAAGCGGCCGCCGAGGATATCGAGTACGAGGACGGGCGCTTCTTCGTGAAGGGCTCGCCCGACCAGCACAAGACGATTCAGGACATCGCGCTCATGGCGAACGTGGCGTGGGATATGCCCGAGGGCATGGAGCCGGGTCTGGAGGCCAGCGCGTTCTACGACCCGCCGAACTTCACTTATCCGTTCGGCGCCCACCTCGCCGTCGTCGAGGTGGACCCGGCGACAGGTCAGATCGACCTGCAGCAGTACTACGCCGTGGACGACTGCGGCATCCAGATCAACCCGATGATTGTCGAAGGTCAGGTGCACGGCGGGGTTGTTCAGGGGATAGGGCCGGTACTGTGGGAAGGCGTGGTATACGACGACGACGGCCAGCCCTTGACCGGGACGATGCTCGACTACGCGCTGCCGCGCGCCGACGGCCTGCCGGATATCCACGTGCAGTCCACTACGACTCCCTCGCCTCATCACCCGCTGGGCTTGAAGGGCGTGGGAGAGGCCGGCACGATTGCGTCGACGCCCACGGTCTACAACGCGGTGATGGATGCGTTGAGGCCCTTGGGGGTAACCCGGATCGATATGCCGTTGACCCCGGAGAAGGTATGGCGAGCGGTCAACGATGCGCGGAACGGAGGCTAGCCCATGTACGCAGCACAGACGACCTACCATCGCGCGAGCTCGGTATCCGAAGCGGTGCAGCTCCTCTCCGGCAACGAGGGGGCCAAGGTGCTGGCCGGCGGCCACAGTCTGATTCCGCTCATGAAGCTGCGGCTCGCGTCGCCTGCCGCCCTCGTTGACATCGGACGCATCGAGGCGTTGAAGGGCGTCTCAGTCGGCGGCGGCGGACTGTCTATCGGCGCGCTGACGACCCACGCAGAGATCGCGTCGTCCGGCTTGGTGAAGGAGCACGCGCCGCTGTTGGCCGAGGCCGCCGCGCTCGTCGGCGACCCCGCGGTGCGGAACCGTGGGACCATCGGAGGCAACGTGTCTCACGCAGACCCGGCGTCGGACCTGCCGACGGTGCTGACGGCGCTGGGCGCGATGTTCAACATCGCCGGGCCGGGCGGCGAGCGGACCATCGCGGCGTCCGACTTCCCCACGGGCCTGTTGGAGAACGCGCTCGAAGAGAACGAGATACTGACCAGCGTGTCCGTGCCTTCCGCTCCCTCCGGCTCCGCTTATGTCAAGTTCCCTCACCCGGCCTCGCGCTACGCAGTAGTCGGCGCAGCCGTCGTCCTCTCGGTCGACGGCGGAACATGCTCGTCCGCGAGCGTCGTCATAGGGGGCGTCGAGACGACGCCGACCAGGGCGTCGTCCGTGGAGGCCGCGCTGGCGGGGTCGGACCTGAGCGACGCCGCCCTGGATGCTGCCGCGGAGGCGGTTGCGGGAGACTTTGGTGGCGATCCAATCGGCGACATCTTCGCCTCCGCGGAATACCGGAAGGCTATGGCGGCGGTCTACCTGCGCCGCGCTCTCGGCATCGCCTGCTCCCGAGCAGGCTAGCGCGGACCTCATATCGAACGGATAGGCGCGGGGGCAGGCTGCGGCTTGCCCCCGCACTTTATGGCAGACCGCCGGAGTTCACCGGATGAACGCTCAACAAGAGATAAAGAACGCGCAGAAGAAGTGGGCGGAACGGCATGGCAAGCTATTTCACCAATCTCATCGCTACCCCTACTATCTCGATAGCGTAGATGCCAACCTGCGGGAACCCCTATCCAGCCACGCGCAGAAAGGCTTGGATAAGGGGCGCGGGTCGGAGCTTCGTGACAGGGGACGCACGCCAGCGAAGATGAAGGCGCTGCACTCTTCCTCGGTGCTGGTTGCAAACGTCTTCGACTACTGGACCGACGTAGGCGATAAGCGCCACCTGCTAGAGGCTTTGGGCATTCCCAGCGGTAACGCAATCGCATTCGGCTTCGAAAAGAAGTTCCCCACGGGCCTCGGAGGAACTCCCCCGCATTTGGATGTCGCCATAAGGTTGGATTCCGGCCAGATGATTGGCATAGAGAGTAAGTTCACGGAACATTTCGATTCCGTGTTTAGCCCACGTTACTTTCCAAGTACCGACAACCTTTGGAAACCCAGAGGGCTGTCCGTACTTCGTGATTACGCGGAAGAACTGTGCGAAATGCCCAACTTCCACCCTGAGCAACTCCTCAAGCATGCCTTAGGGATTGCAAAGGAGCATACAAGCAAATTCACACTGTACTACCTGTACTACGACTGGGATGGGGAAATTGCAAAAGCCCATGAGCGAGAAATCAACATTTTCGCGGAGCGTGTGAAGCCCGCAATTGATTTCCAGCATCTCTCTTACCAAGAACTCTATCGACACCTCGCCAACTCCCTCAACGGCAACGCGTTTTATAGCGACTACCTAGCCTACCTCCACGACCGCTACTTCTCCGACCCTCGCGCAGGTGTAACCTCGTGACCAACACTCCCACCCCCCGACCTGCGTCCGTTGACGAGCTGCTAACGACGCTTCGAGGTGAGCTGTACGTCGCCGACCGGGGCTTGGCGATGTCCGTCTACCTCGCGTTGACGCTCAAACGTCCGCTGTTCCTCGAAGGCGAGGCGGGCGTGGGCAAGACGGAGGTCGCCAAGGTGCTCGCGTCCGCGCTGGGCGCGCGTCTCATCCGGCTCCAGTGCTATGAGGGGCTGGACGTGAGCCAGGCGGTCTACGAGTGGAACTACTCGCGCCAGCTTCTCCATATCCGGCTCTTGGAGGCGTCCGGCGGCATGGACAGGGAAGAGGCCGAGCGCGAGCTGTTCAGCGAGGAGTTCCTCATCAAACGCCCTCTCCTACAGGCGCTCGATAGCGGCGCAGGGCCGACGGTCCTCTTGATCGACGAGCTCGACCGCGCCGACGAGGAGTTCGAGGGCTATCTGCTCGAGATGCTGTCGGACTTCCAGATTACGATTCCTGAGGTCGGGACGTACACGGCCGGCGAGCCTCCCGTCGTCGTCATCACCTCGAACCGTACTCGCGAGATTCACGACGCCCTCAAGCGGCGGTGCTTGTACTACTGGATCGATTACCCGGACCTCGAAAAAGAGATGCAGATTGTGAGGAGCAAGGTCCCCTCGGCATCCCAGACGCTGGCCGGCCAGGTCGTCGCCTTCGTCCAAGAGCTGCGGGCGACCGAGCTGTACAAGGTCCCCGGAGTCGCGGAGACGCTCGACTGGACGGCTGCGCTCGTGAGCCTGAACGAGACCGAGCTCAGCCCGGCAGTGATCGACGACACCCTGGGCATCATGCTCAAGTATCGCGAGGACGTGCAGGCAGTGCGCGGCGAGCAGACCCGGGCGCTCTTGAACCGGGCCTTGAATCGCGGGACTCAACGCGGCGGTAGGCGTGGATAGCCCTCTCGGTCATTGCTTCGAAGTCCCCTCCCCGCCTGCGGGGGAGACTGAGAGGTGGCCGTCGCCATTGTGACATTTGCAAGTTGCATAAACGAACTCCCCTCCTTACCCTGTCTCCAACGGCCCTGACCCGCCCGCGGCATAGCCGGGCGCAGGGCCGGACCTTAGAGGAGGAATGCTACCGAATGAGACCAAATGAGACCGCTAGGAACACTGCCCTCAGCCCGCGCCAGGCTGCGGCTCTGCCGCCCGCCTACTCTCGTCGGTTGTGGTGTGGGACGTAAAGCCAACATGACGGATTCCCGCGAAGGCGGAAACCTCGCCCCGGTAGACGGCCACCTCCTCGATAACCTCCTCCTCTTTGGCCGCCTGCTCAGGCGGCTCGGGCTCGACGTCCACGTCGGAAGGATGTTGGACGCCATCCGCGTGCTGGAGGATATCGGCGTCGCCCGACGGGCCGACGTCCGGTTGGCGCTGCGGACGCTGCTCGTCCATCGGAGAGACGATCTTCCCGTGTTCGACGAGGCGTTCGACGTGTTCTGGCGGCAGCGCAAGGACAGCACCTCGACGATGGACCTGCGCTCGATGGGCGAGCAGCGCCGGTACCGCAGAATCGAGGCTGGTCCGCCTCCGCCCGGCCGGGCGTCGAACGGCGACCACGAAGGGAGCGACGAGCCCGAGGACGCGTTCGACCGGATCGAGCTGACCCGAACATTCAGCGCCCGCGAGGTGCTGCGGACGAAGGATTTCGCGGAGTTCACGCCGGAGGAAGCGTCGGAGGCAAGGCTGCTGCTGGCCGCTTTGCAGTGGCGTCCGGGCCTCAGGCGCACGCGCCGCAAGCAACCGGGAAAAGGGCGGGGGCTAGACCTGCGGAGGACGCTGCGGGAGAATGCGCAGCTCGGGGGCGAGCTGGTGCGCTTAGTGCGGCAGCGCCGGAAGGAGAAGCCGCGCAGGTTAGTGGTCGTCTGTGATGTGAGCGGCTCGATGGAGCGATACACGAGGATGCTGCTCCACTTCATCCACAGCCTGTATGGAGGCCTGGACAACCAGATCGAGGCGTTCTTGTTCGCGACGCGGCTTACGCGGGTGACGAAGCACTTGGGCCGGCGGGACATCGACCATGCCGTCGCAGAGGTTGCAAAGGCCGTCCCAGACTGGTCCGGGGGGACCCGCATCGGCGAGGTCCTCAAGGACTTCAACTTCAAGTGGGCGCGAAGAACGCTTGGCTGGGGGTCGGTCGTTCTCATCGTTTCGGACGGTTGGGACCGGGGCGAGCCGGAGCTGCTTGGCCGTGAGATGGCGCGCTTGCAGCGGACCTGCAACCGTTTGATCTGGCTGAACCCTCTGGCGGGCAGCGAGGACTACGAGCCGTTGACCCAGGGGATGCAGGCCGCTGCGCCGTACATCGACGACTTGCTGCCGGTGAACAACTTGGCTGCCTTGTTCGACCTGGCGCGCCATCTGAATGGCCTGCCGTCGAGCCGACCGGCGCGTCAGCAGCAGGCCCAACGCTCAGGCGAGGCGGAGCGCCCACTGGCAGCGGGGCCGAGCCAGCGCTCGTGGCACACCGGCGCGAACCCGACGTTCCGCCATCCGATGTGGGGCCGCGGAACGCCTGCCGGCCAGGCGTAACGGCGTTCCGCGGCCCTGCTATCCGACAGCGCACCGCGATATCGTAGTGCTATACTCGTTCCGCGACGATAGCCGCGCCTGTTCGGCTCGTTGGCCGATGTGCGCTGTCTCCTTGGATTCGTAAGCATTGGTGGGCCGGGCTAGGTGAAACGCCAGGACCGGCGGCGGTTGTTATCCGGAGGAGGAATCATGCTCAGCATCAGAGAGAACGAGGAGCTCACACAGGTCGGAGCGGGCACGCCGATGGGCGAGCTCATGCGGCGGTACTGGCACCCCATAGCCGCCGTCCCGGAGCTTAACGAACGCCCCACCAAGCCCGTTCGTCTCCTCGGCGAGGATCTCGTCCTCTACCGCGACAAGTCCGGCACGTACGGCCTCATCGACCGCTTCTGCCCCCACCGCCGCGTCGATCTCTCCTACGGCATCCCGGAGGAGCACGGCCTCCGCTGCATGTACCACGGCTGGATGATGGACGAGACCGGCCAGTGCATCGAGCAGCCCTTTGAGGAGACCGTTCACCCCGACGGACGCTTCAAGGAGAAGGTCAAGATCGCGGGCTACCCCGTCGAGGCGTGCGGCGGCCTCATCTTCGCCTACCTCGGCCCGGCGCCCGCGCCACTGCTGCCGCGCTGGGAGTGGCTGGTGGAGGAGCATGCCTTCCGGCAGGTGAACTTCCTGGAGCTGCCGTGCAACTGGCTGCAATGCCAGGAGAACTCCCTCGACCCGACGCACCTCGAATGGCTCCACAACTACTGGGGCAACCACCAGCGCGAGCTATCCGGCGACTCGGACTCCACCCAGCGGCCTCATCTCCGGCATCAGAAGATCGGGTTCGACGTCTTCGACTACGGCATCATCAAGCGCCGCGTCTTCAGCGGTTACACCGAGGAAGACGGCGACTGGGCTGTGGGCCATCCGGTGCTCTTCCCCAACATCCTCTCGAATCCCAGCCAGTTCCGCGTGCCCATCGACGACACCCACACGCTCCATGTGGACTACGTCTCGCGCAAGCTCAGCGCCGATGTCCCCGCCCCGGCTCCCGAGGAGATCGAGGTCTACCACCCGCCCTTGGTCGGGGACGACGGGCGCCACATCGTCAACTACACATTTGGTCAGGACTATATGGCTTGGGTCAGCCAAGGACCGACGGCGCGGCGCGACCGCGAGAAGTTGGGAGAGTCGGACAAGGGGATCATCCTCTTCCGCAAGCAGCTCCAGGAGCAGATGGCCATCGTGCAGGACGGCGGCGACCCGATGAACGTGCTCCGTGACCCCACCACGAACGTGTGCATCGAACTGCCAAACGAGGCTAAGGCAAGGGCCATGGGGATGCGCTCCGGACGAGGCGCCGGCGCGCCCAGGCAGAACGAAGTGCCCGCGTGGATGAACCCGGCGCCGTGGGCGGGCTTCGGCATGAAGTACTACCTCGACCGCGTCAATGAGGAGAGCGGCCTGACCCCCGCCACCTAGTAAGAGACTTCGCATCCCCTTCCCCTCTGTGGGGGAGGCGGGGAGGGGGATCAGCGTAGCGCGACGAGTGCGGCGGGCTCTTTCGACGTGACGTAGAGGCCGGTTTCCGTGGCGATGATTTGTCCGCTGATCCCTGCGCCGACGGGGATGACTTGGTCCGCCTTTCCGGTGGTCCTGTCGACTACGTGGACCTCGCCGGCGTCGGTCCCGATGTATGCGAAGCCGCCCGCAACCGCCGGTGCGCTATGGACTCCCGCTCCCGTGTCGTACTCCCATAGCTGCTCGCCGTCAGCGACGGAGAGCGCATGGAGCCTGCCATCCTGGCTGGCGGCGTATGCGACGCCGTCGAGGACAGCGGGGGCGCTCAGGAAGTGATCGCGGGCAAGCCATTGAGTCCATACGAAGCCCTTTGGGAACGGCGGGTCGGCCTGCATTCTCCAGATGTAGAACTGGTTGCGCCAGTAGCGGAATCCGCGCTCGAACGGGTACTCGAGCTTGGTCCAGTCTACGGCCCAAAGCCTTCCTCGCCCGGTGCTGATGAGAAGGTGCTCGCCCGTGAACACGGGGCTCTCCACGAGGACATGGCCCGCGTCGAAGATGAGCCGCGTCCGTCCGGTGAGGAGATCGATCAGGTAGACGAGCCTGTCGTCGATGGGAAGCGCCATGAGGTCGCCCTGGAACGCGGGGGGTGCGATGATGCTTCCATCGGCTTGGAACGTCCACAGCGGTCTCCCGTCCTGGGCGTCCACGGCGTAAAGGACCCCGTTCCATGTGCCTGCATACACGACGCCGCGATACACGATAGGGGACGCGAAGAACGCGCTGTCACCCTCGAATCGCCAGAGCTCCTCGCCGCTGCGCCGGTCCAGGGCGAAGAGCTCGCCGCTGCGCGCCGTCAGGTACACGGCGTCGGACGTTACCGCGGGCGCGGTGCTCGTCAGCAGGGAGAGCTTTCGCTTCCAGAGGACCTGCCCGCCGGCCGCGTCGAAAGCGATGAACCGGTTATCTCCCGTTCCTAGGAACACCTGATCGCCTGAGACCGCGGGAGCGGCGCGGAGCGGCTCCGACATCTCGATTCGCCAGACCTCCCGTCCCTCGAAGCCGTTGTGAGTGGGGACCGCCGAGGTATGCGCGGCGTCGCGGCCCGCTAGCGCCCAGCTATCGGCAGATGCGGCTGCGCTGATCTGCGTAGCCGGAAGAGGGACCGGCCCCGTCAAGATAGCGCCGGACGCCCACAGGCCCCAGACCGCCAAGCCGACGCTCGCGATACCGGCGATGAACAGGCGCCTCCTCCGCTTCGGGCGCGCCGGGACGCTGCGCCGCCGGAGAATGTGTGATTGGGCAGGATTCATGGTGCTCCATCGCAAGAGACTCGGACGAAGCGGGACGCAGACGCCCGACTGCGCACTGGCGCTCGTCGGCGTCCGCAGCGTTCCTAGTGTACTCCCAGCAGGTGCAGGTCACGCGGCTCCCAGGCCCTCGATTCCCGGCGCCCTCGACTCTCGAAGTTGTTCGATGAGCCAGTCGTAAGTCGCAGCGTCCAACTCATACCGAACGTCCTGCCGGGCTTCTTCCTCCGCCAGCCATTGGTCGAAAGCCGCTTGCCGCATTGGTTCGAGGTGATGGGCTTCGAGCGGCCGAGCATCGTCCGTCTCGACAACCGCGTACAGCGACACGCCGCCGCTCGCGTTGGGGACCGGCTTGGAGAGCTCGCCTTCGCTGAGCTGCGCGATGGCCCCCGCGACCACGGAGTCGAGCCGCGCGATCGGCGTCCACCGGGTCCCTGCCGAGCCGAGGCCATCGTCGCCGGCGGACATGACAATATCGACGAAGCGCTCTCCGGCGGCCACCCGTTGGCCGACTTGGTTTGCTTGCCCACGGCTTGCGACTGATAGTCTGGCCAGCAGCACCTGCGGCGCCGTCTCTCCGATATCTGCGGCTAGCTGATTGCGGATAACTTCCGCGTATAGCTCGTTCTCAACGATGCGGCGGTGAAGCTCCTCCGGGATATCCCGGGCGAGGAGGTGCTGACGGTAGAGCTCATCGAACTCCCGTTGCAGGCGGCTGTCGGACGGAGCGAACTCGACGTCGCCCATCACCCGCCGCCAGATTTCACGCTCCACCGCGTCCGAGTCCAAGACCAGTCCGCGGTCCTTTGCCGACTGCCGCACGAGCTCTTCGCCCACAGTCTCGCGCACGGCGATGAGCGGGTTGACCACGGGAGACCCCCCTGTCTCTGCAGCTTCGTACAGCTTGATGCGTAGCCGTTCGAGTATGTCGCCGCGCGTGTACGTGACGTCGTTGACCTGTACGATTGCTGCCGACGCCGGCCGAACGAACACCGCATAGTACCCGGCCAACGGCGCGCCCATGAGGAGCGCAACGGCGATGACGCCAACCGCCAATCGCGCCCGACGCCGGCGGGGCGTCAGACCCGGTTGGGAGTAGACACGGTTGCTCTTACGTGGAGGGTTGGCAGGTCCGTTTGCGTAGCTGTTCATCGATTGCCGGGAGTGTCCCCACGAGCCGGACGTCGACAGGACGCCCACGCGGATAATACCGCCCTTGGCTATACTAGGTCGCGCGCCGCTCGCCATGTGTGAGACGGGCTGGCCGATTCGAGGGGGTCGTAGAGCGGCGGTGTTCGAGGCGCGGGGCGGAGATGAGGCAGCCGGTGGCGCCGCCAGAGGGTCGGTTGTCCTGGCGGGACTTGTTGTATTGGCGTGTTGCCTCGCAGTAGCTTGCGGGAGCGATGGCGCGGCTTCGGCGGGCACCGGACGCTTCCTCAAAGTGGAAGTCTTGGCCATCGAGTCGCTGGCGGTGGCCGGACACATGGAGGACGGCATCTCCTATGAGGTGCGTCCCGCAGACCCGGAGGCGGTCTTGATGGGTGTGCGCATCAAGCTCGTCAACCCGAACGCGCTCTATATGTCGCTCCTGGTCGATGAGCAGGCAGCGTTCCTCGAAGACGAGTCCGGCACCCGCTTCACTCCGCTGGACCCGTGGGAGCGGAGGCGCGTCGCCGAGGAGCCACTTCCGGACGAAGCGACGCTCATGCCGCTTCTCTGGGGGGTCCTCGATATGCCAAAGACATACGAGGTGGAGGGCTGGATGCTTTTCGAGACTCCGGCCGGGCAGGCGGCGGAGTCGCTGACTTGGCGGCAGGCGGACTTCGTTAAGCTCTTGCTGTCTCGCGTGGAAAGTGAAGGCCGTCTTGCAGCGTGAGCGGCTCGTTGAAGTACGAGAGGTGACGAAGTACTACGGGGACTTCCTCGCGGTGGAGGACGTCTCTTTCGACGCCTACCGTGGCGAGATACTCGGGCTTCTCGGCGCCAACGGCTCCGGCAAGACCACGACGATGCGAATCATCACCGGCTCATTGCCGCCCACGTCCGGCGTGGCGAGGGTGTGCGGCTTTGACGTGGGGGCTCAGTCGCTCGAAGCGCGGGCGAGCGTAGGGTACATGCCGGAAAGCGTCCCCCTCTACGCCGACATGAGCGTGACCGATTTCCTGGGCTTCGCGGGGGAAATCCACGGACTGAGGGGCGGTCTCTTGAAGAAGCGTATCGAGGACGCGCTTGCGGCGACCCGCCTTGAGGCCTACCGGCGTACGCTCATACGCAAGCTCTCCAAGGGCTACCGTCAGCGGGTGGGGCTTGCACAGGCTATCCTCCATCGTCCCTCCGTCGTCGTACTCGACGAGCCGACAAATAGCATCGACCCGATTCAGGTGGTGGAGACGCGAGAGCTTATCCGCCGCTTGGGCGAGGAGTGCGCGGTCATCCTGAGCACTCATGTGCTTGCTGAAGCGAGCGCTCTCTGCGACCGAGTGGCGATCATGCATGAGGGCGTACTGCTTGCCGTGGCGTCGGTGGCGGAGCTGGGTGCGCTGGTGAAGCTCGGCGAGCGGGTGGAGATAGAGGTGGAGGGTCCTGCCGTAGAAGTGCGCCGGGCGCTGGAGGGAATCCCGGGCGTTGAAGACGTCGCTAAGCGGGGCGCTGCATACGCGGTGCGCACTTCGGGAGGCGCGGCCGTCCGCGAGCATATGGTGCGGACGCTGGTGGAGCGCGGGTGGCCCGTCGCCTCCGTTTCGGCGTCGTCCGTCGGGCTGGAAGAGGTGTTCACACAGCTTACGGGGGCGAGCGATGCCCGCTCAGGCCAAGACAGCGGTGCATAGCGCCTGGGCCATCACGAGGAGGGAGCTCCGGGGATACCTGGCGTCTCCCCCGTCTTACCTTGTGGTGGCGCTGTTCTTAGGGCTTACGGGGTACTACTTCGTCAGCAGTATCTCAACGCCATTCGCTGAAGCATCCGCAGCTTCCTATCTCGTTCAGTCGGCGCGTGTGCTGGGCCTATGGGCCCCGCTGCTTACGATGCGGCTGTTGGCCGAGGAAGAGAAGCTCGGAACGATCGAGTTGCTGCGCACCGCGCCCGTCACGGACTGGTCAATCGTAGTCGGCAAGTTCCTTGCGAGCCTGGGCCTCGTCTCGGTCGCAGTCGGCTTTACCGGCTACTACGTCGCACTGCTCTTCTGGTTTGGCGCCCCCGACTTGGGGCCGGTGCTCACCGGATATCTTGGCCTGCTGCTGTATGCGGCTGCGACGGTCGCCATAGGTCTGTTCGCTTCATCCTTGACCTCCAACCAGTTCGTGGCGGCGGGCATTGCGCTGACCATCATGCTGTTTGTCACGATAGCCGACCAGGCGGCGGACGTTGTCAGCGGCGTCCCGGCGAGCATCCTCAACGGCGTGTCGTTCGAAGAGCGCTATCTCGATTTCGCATTGGGCGTGGTCGACATCGGCGACGCTGTCTTCTTCGGAACGGTCGCCGTCTTCTTCGTTGCCATGACAACGATAGTCCTGGGGAGCGTGCGTTGGCGCTAGGCGCGGAGAAAGTGGGGAGCGTGAGCAAGCAGTCGCAACGGGCTCTGGCCCTCGTCGAGGAGGTTGCCGTCCTTCTGGGCGCCTTAGGTGGAGTCGGCGTCCTGGGGGGAGGCGCGATTGGACTGTGGGTCCCTGAGCTTCGGCCCTTCGCTGCCGTTACCGCGCTCATTGGCGCTGTGCTGCTGGTTGTCGCGGCAGTCGGGTCGCTCCCCAGACTTCGCCGAGCGTGGTCGCCGCGCCGGCGCTCGGCGTTGGCGTCTGTTGCAATCTCTGTCGCTGTGCTGGCCGCAGCCGCCGCGCTCGTCAACGTAACGGCGATGAACAGCAACGCCCGTTGGGACACGACCGCCAGTAGGGAGTTCGGCCTTGCTCCTCAGACCCTGGACCTGCTTGACGCTTTGTCCGAGCCCGTGCGCGTCACGGGTCTTTTTACGCCCAGCCAGAACGCGAGCGTCGTGTCTCAATTGGAGGCTGATGTCCTCCTGAGCGAGTTCGAGCGGAAGTCCGGCGGCAGAGTCGCTTTCGAACCGGTGGATGTTGAGCGAAGGCCGTCCGCCGCGCTCGCGTTCGGCGTCGACCGGTTCCCTTCGCTCGTATTCCAGACCGCATCGTCGGAATCCGCGTTCGTCGTGCCCGCCGACGAGGTTACCGAGCAACTCTTGGTCACCTCGCTGCTCATCGCTACCGGCCAGCGGCAGAAGGTCGTCTACTACCTGACTGGACACGGCGAGCGAGATTACCTGGACATGAACACTGACTCGGACGGATTCGGACTGGCTGCCAGAGGCATCGCACTCGACGGTTACCGGTTCGAGCCGCTAAACATCGCTGAATCGGGAGGAGTGCCCCCGGACGCCGCCGTCTTGGTAGTAGCGGCTCCCAAGGCCGAGCTGCTGCCTCCGGAATCGACCATTCTCGACCGCTGGCTGATTACGGAGGGAAGGGCTCTCTTTCTGGTCGAGCCCGGCCTTCCCGCTACCTTTCGCGCGCTGCTGCAGGTGTGGGGCGTCGAAGCAGGCGACGGCGTCGTTCTCGATCCGGGCCGCTCCGTGAGGGGCGATCCGGCCACCCCGCTCTTGCGGCGCGGCGACTATGCCCGATCGGAGTCGAATCGAGGCCCCGAGGCCATCGTCGAGTCGCTCGATGTCACGTTCTTCCCGGACGCCACGTCCATCCGTCTCTCGGACCAGGCAATGGAAGGGTTGGCGACCGGCGAGTGGCCATTCGCCTACAGTCCCCTTGCAGAGAGCTCCGGCAGCAGTCTGTTCCTGGAGGGAAACAACGTTGCGGAAGCGAAGGCGGGCCCGCACACCCTCATCATGGCTGCGGAGGGGCCGGCGCCCGGCGAGGGAGCAACCCGGCGCGCGGCAATCGTCGTGCTCGGCGACTCTGACCTCGTAACTAACCGCTTCTACCACGCCTACACGAACGCAGACGTGGTCTTGAACGCAGTGAGCTGGCTGGCCGAGGACTTCACGCTCGTGTCCATACGATCGAACCCGGCGACCTTCCGCCAGTTCATCATGACCCGCCAGGAGTTCAACTTCGCGCGGTTCTCGGCGTGGTTCGCGCTTCCGGCAATCGTCGCAATCATGGGCATCATCGTTTGGTGGCGTCGACGGTGAGCCGCCTCCCCACCGTCCGTATCGTCCAGGCGGTCATGGTCGTCGTCGTCGTTGCTTGGGGCGCCTACGTATTCTTGGACGATGACCCTGCGCCGACCCCCCAGCCCGTGCTCGCGACGTGGACGTACATCGTCGACGAGAACGACATCGAGCAAGTGACGTTTCGCAGCGGTGAAGTGCGCGCGGTGTACCGCAAGGTTAACGACGGCTGGACATTCGAGGCTCCCGGCGAGACCGTGGCCATCGATGCGCAGCGCTGGAGCACAGAGGTCCTCCTGCTGCTCGGAGGGCCTGCGGCCAACCGCGCCCTCATCGTGCCTGACGCGGAGTTGGCCCTATTAGGACTGGCGCCGCCGCGATTCGAGATCGAGCTGGCGCTTCGCGGGGACCGCATCGTGAGGGTGCTCGTCGGCACCGCTACTCCCGACGCCAGGAATCACTACGTGCGCATCGATGGCCAAAGCGAGGTCGCTTTGGTTCCCGTCTCATGGGCCGACGCGCTGCTTCCTTACGCAGGCCCAACGAAGTCTGGAGGGGCTTAGCGTCGGCGGCCTCGGAAGAGCCCGCCCAAGAAAAACTGACGGACCCCTGCCGCAACGGTCACGGCCGGCGGCTCTTCCTCCGTCTGTTGCGGCGACTGCAATTTGTCCCTAGCTACGTGCGCTTGCGCCAGCAAGCTGAGGAGCTCCTCGTTCTCAGGGTCGCCGCTTTCTTGTACAGCTCCTTGCAGCGTGCTCAAGCTCTGCGCCAGGCTTCCCAACCAACGGTTCACGAGCTCGGGATTGGCTGCAATCTCGTCGCGTGAGGTCGTCGGCGCCGCCAGGGCTGCTCCGGTCACCGCGAGGAGGGAGGGGCCAGCCGCCCTGGAAATCTCGCTCCACCCGTCGCTGTTGCGCAGCGTCTCCAGAACGGCGGTCGAGACGAGCGTCGGGAGGAGCTCCGCCGCCACAACATAGCTGTCGTGTTCGTCGAGGCTCAAGAAGTAGGGCGTAGTCCGGAGCAGCGTCGCGAGGTTGATGATGTCTCGAAGGGCCTCGGGGGGCGTCGTGTTGTCGGCGATGATGCAGTAAGCCCCTCCGGCGAATGAATGCGAAGTTGCTGACCCTGACGAAGCAGGCGTCGGGATGGGGCGTCCGGCCACAAAGCTAGCCGTCGCCGGCAGACATTCAGCCGCGCGGCTGAACACCGCTGCTTTGGTTCCAATCGTATCGGTGACGACAGCCCCCTCCGCCAACGCCGGCCCGATGTGTTCGAGCACTTCCAGGGTCTGGCGGGACGGTGTGCAGATAATGACGAGGTGGGCGTCGGCGACGCAGGACAGGAGATTAAGCTCGACGCGGTCGATGGCGCCTGCACGGTGCGCGGCCCTTGCTGTCTCAGGTTCCTTGTCGTGCCCGGCGACCTCGACGCCTTCGAGCGCCGACTGCCTGATGGCAAGCCCCATCGCTGTGCCTGTGGCGCCTAGGCCAATGACGGCGATGCGCCCTGTCATCGAGAGACCATCCCTTAGATGCGGATGCAGGCGGCGAAGTGGCCCGGGCTGGTCTCTCGCAGCGGCGGCACTACCTCCCGGCACTCGGCGATGGCCATCGGGCAGCGCGTGTGGAATACGCAGCCCGACGGCGGGTTCGCGGGACTCGGGATGGCGCCTTGAAGAATGATTCGCTCGCGCGTCTCTTCTATCACCGGGTCGGGGATGGGCACCGCCGAGAGCAGCGCCTTGGTGTAGGGATGTTGAGGGTCCTCGTAGAGGCTGTTGCGGTCCGTAATCTCCATGATCTTGCCGAGGTACATCACGGCGATCCTGTCGGAGATGTGGCGGACGACCGCCAGATCGTGGGCTATCAGCAGATAGGAAAGTCCAAGTTGCTCCTGCAGGTTCTTGAGCAGGTTGATGAGTTGGGCCTGGATCGAGACATCGAGCGCCGAGACAGGCTCATCGGCGACGATGAACTCGGGCTCGACGGCGAGCGCCCGCGCCACGCCGATGCGCTGACGCTGTCCGCCGCTGAACTCGTGCGGGTAGCGTTCGGCCATTTCAGGGTTCAGCCCCACCTGCAGGAGCAGCTCGCTTACCCGGTCGCGGTACTCTCTGCGCCCGTCTGCGAGTTTGTGGATGGTGAGCGCCTCGCCGACGATGTCGAGCACCTTCATGCGCGGGTTGAGCGAACTGTAGGGGTCCTGGAAAATCACTTGCATCCGGCGGCGTATTGGCTGGAGCTGATGTCTGTTCAGGCGGCTGATGTCGACCCCTTCGAAGAAGACCTCGCCCTCAGTCGGGCGGTCGAGCCGCAGCAAGCACCTGCCGGCAGTCGTCTTGCCCGAGCCGCTCTCACCGACGAGGCCGAGCGTCTCGCCGCGCCGGATCGCGAAGCTCACGTCGTCCACCGCCCGCACGTCCGCCACCCTGCGCTGGAAGATGACGCCGGAGGTGATGGGAAAGTACTTCTTGAGGTTGCGCACCTCAGCGATGACTTCGCCGTTGGCTTGGCTTTTCTCGGCGACGGCCTGTCTCTCGGTCATGAATCGTTCCCTTCGCGCAATACGGCCTGCACCTTGTCGGAGGCCCAGCAGGCGACGGTGTGCCTCTCGCTGCCGCTGCCCGTCAGCGGGGGGACTTCCTCGGCGCACCGGTCCACGCTGAAACGGCACCGGGGCCGAAATGCGCAGCCCTGGGGAAGTCTATCCAAGTCCGGCGGCATCCCCTCGATCGCCTCGAGATGCTCGGTTCGAGCGATATCAAGGCGCGGCACTGAGTTCAACAGCCCGAGCGTGTACGGATGGGAAGGGTTGCGGTAGACCTCTCGCGCGCTTCCGTGCTCGATGACCCTGCCCGCGTACATGACGTTGACTTGGTCGGCGTAGCGGGCCACGACGCCCAGGTTATGCGTGATGAGGACGACTGCAGTCCCAAGCTCGCCGCAGAGGCTTTTGATCAGCTCGAGAATCTGCGCCTGGATTGTAACGTCCAAGGCGGTGGTTGGCTCGTCGGCGATCAGTAGCTTGGGGTTACAGCTGAGCGCCATTGCAATCATCACGCGCTGGCGCATCCCGCCGCTGAACTGGTGCGGATAGCTGCCGAACCGGCGCGCGCCCTCGGGTATGCCGACCATCTCCAGCAGCTCGATAGCCCTGTTCCGAGACGTCTGCTCGTCCATCGCCAGATGCATCTGCAAGGCTTCGGTCAGCTGCCTCCCAATCGTGAGCACGGGGTTCAGGGAGGTCATCGGCTCCTGGAAGATCATGGCGATGTCTTTACCGCGGATGCGCTGCATCTCCTCCTCGTTCTTGGTGCGGAGGTCTTGACCTTGAAACAGCACCTGCCCGCTGACTATGCGCCCCGGCGGCTGCGGGATAAGCCCCATGACCGAGAGCGCGCTGACGCTTTTGCCGCATCCGCTCTCGCCGACCAGCGCGAGCGTCTCCCCCTCATCGAGGTCGTAGCTCACATCCTCCACCGCCTTGACGACTCCTGCCTCTTGGAAGAAGTAGGTGGAGAGGTTGCGGACTTCGAGCAGTTTCGCCATGGGTCCTCCGGCTGAGATGAGCAGTGGGGGCGGCTCGGCGCTGTCGCCTAGCGGCGCCGGAGCCTCGGGTCGAGCATATCCCGTACGGCGTCGCTGAACAGGTTGAACCCCATGACCGCGGCGGTGATGGCCAGCCCCGGCGCGAGGGCCAGCGTGAAGGTCGCGTCAAAGTAGTTCTCGGCTGCGACCGACAGCATGCTCCCCCACGAGGCGGTTTCCGGGCCCACGCCCGCGCCCAGGAAGCTTAGGGAGGACTCCGCGATGATCGCCAAGCCGACGAAGATGCTCACGAGTACCAGGTATGGGGCCAGGGAGTTGGGCAGCACATGCCGGAACATGACCCGAGGCGTCGAGGCTCCGAGCGCTCGGGCGGCCTCGGTATAAGTGCGCTCGCGCTCGCGCAGGACGACGGAACGCGTGACGCGAGTCGCGGTGTCCACGTAGCCCACGGCTAACGCCACGACGACGTTCCCCGCTCCCTGACCCAGGATCGCGACCAGCGTGAGCGCGAGGATAATGCCGGGAAACGCCTGCATGGTGTCGATGGCGCGCTGCATGAGTAGGTCGAACCACCCGCCCAGGTATCCGCTCGTGAGCCCTAGGAGCAGCCCGCTGGTCATCCCCACTAGCACCGCGGCTATGCCGACCATCAGCGAGACTCTGGCCCCGTGCATGAGCCGGCTGAAGATGTCCCTGCCGATGGTGTCGGTGCCCAGGTAATAGTCGGCGCTGGGCGCCTCGTTGCTATAGCCCACCAGCTCGTTGGGGTGGTAGGGGGACACGACGTTCGCAAAGATGGCCATGGACGCGAGAATGAGGATGACCACCAAGCCGGCCGCGCCCGGCGGGTTCTTGCGGGCCCATCTGCCTATTCGCCGGATGCGCGGAGGATGCGCGCGGGCTGCCCCTTCTTCCAGCTGGGCGCTTACGCCGGACTGCGCGCGACTCGATTCCAAAGGGTCTCCTCCGTTCCGCTCACGAATACCTGATACGGGGGTCAATGACCGAATACAGCAAGTCGATTATCAAGTTCACGAAGAGGACCATGCCGATGTTGAACAGGACGAGACCCTGAACGACTGCGAAGTCCCGGTTGTTGATGGCTTCCACCATCGACCGGCCCAGCCCCGGTATGTTGAAGATGGTCTCCGCAACTACAGTTCCCGTAAGCAGCGCGCTCAGGATGCCGCCGAACTGAGTAATGACCGGGAGGATGGCGTTGCGCAGGGCATGGCGGATGAGCACGGCCTGCTGCGACAGTCCCTTGGCGCGAGCCGTGCGGATGTAGTCCTCACGGAGCACCTCCAGCATCTGCCCGCGCGTCATGCGGATGATGGAAGCGCCGATGGCGAAGGAAATCAGCAGCGCGGGCGGACCCAGCATGAGCAGGTTATGCGAAAGCGACTCTAAGGGGCTTCTCCATACGAGGGGCGGGATCCAATTGAACAGACGGCTCGACCCGAACAGGAACAACGTACCAAGCCATATGAGAGGAATGCTGAGGCCGAGGATGCTGACCACGCGCACCACATGGTCGGTGACCCGGTCGTGCCGTACGGCCGACAAGATTCCCATCGGGATCCCGTAGAGAAACACGAGAACTATCGCGATGCCTGCCAGCTCCGCAGTCCGCGGCAGCCGCTCGAAGATGATGTCGCGGACTGGCCTGCCTTGAATGATGGAATCGCCAAACTCGAACCTGACGACGGACCCGAGCCAGTTCAGGTACTGGATCGGAAGCGGATCGTTTAAGCCGTAGCGCTCGCGGACTCTCTCCGCGGCGGCTTCAGCCTGGCTGCGGCTTCCTACGTCGGTGTCGGCAAGCAACGAGATGGCCACGTCGCCCGGCACCAGCTTCATCAAGGAGAACACGATGAGCGTGGCCAGCAGGGCTGTCGGAATCATCAACAGCAGCCTGCGAGTTATGTACTTTCTCACGCCACGCCCCTTCCTCGCTGGGGACTGATGTCCCCTTCCTCAGCGTGTCATCGCGTCGGAAGGGGACATCTTCAGGTCGCGACCAACCCGGACTGCTCGGGACTTAGCGGCCGGGGGAGTCGTCGGTCAGCCATGTGCGGTCTTCGACGTCCTCGATGTTCGCCATGTGCTTCTTGCCCCGCACCCAGTCCCACACGAGGATGGTTTCCTCCGTCCACAGGACGGGAATCATGGGGTACTCGCCGTTCTGCAGATGTGTGTCGATCTGTTCGATGAGCGCTGCCCGAGCCGTTGGGTCCGTCGTCGTATTCAGCTGCTCCAACAGAGGTTCGAAGACCGGGTCCGTATTCCCGGTGTAGTTGCGCTGGCCGTTGGGTGAGACGTACCGGTTCAGTGTGCCGTCCGGGACCATGAGCGGGCTTGCGCCGGCGTAGAACGCCGCTTCCCACTCTGTGCCTTCCCGCAGCATCTGGACGCCCACGGTGCGGTCGCGGGAGTCAAGCGTCACATTGAAGCCGAGCTCGCGGAGCTGCGCCGAGAGCACCTGGTTAGCCTCCAGTTGGTTGCCCTGCGTGTAACGCGCCAGCACCGTGATGTCTATCTGCGACGGGTCCACGCCTGCCGCTGCCAACATCTGGCGCGCTTCAGCTCGGGCGGCCTCTCGGTCTCCGAATGCAGGGTTGTTCGCCTGCAGGTCATCGAGAGCCGTGCCGAAACCGGAGTGGACGTTGGGGTTGATCCACTCCCCGAGGAAGCCGGACCCGTCGTACGCGCGGTCTATGATGTCCTGGCGGTCGAGCCAGAGGTAGATCGCCTTGCGTACCGCGGCGTCGTCGAACGGCGGCTTGCGTGTGTTGAGCAAGACGTAGCTGTGCCCAAGCCCCGGCTTCTGGATCAGGTTGACCTCATCTCCGAACCGGCCCTTGATATCCCGCGCTTGGGTTGGCGAGGCGATTCCTGTCACGTCGATGCGCTTCGTCTCGAAAGCCGCGAGCTGGGGGGCGGGCTCGACGACCGCCACCGTGTGTACGCTGTCGAGGAACGGGACTCCCTCTTCCCAGTAGTCCTCGTTCCGGACGTACACCATGGACACGTCCCGCTGCCACTGGCTCTGGTCGAAGACGAACGGCCCGGTGCCGTTGTTGTTATTCGTGAACCAATCGATGCCTTTGTCGAAGTCGTCCTTGGAGAAGATGGGGGCCCAGGTCACCGCGATCTGGTTTAGGAAGATCGGGCTCGGCGCATTCAGTGTGACCTCCACTGTGTAGTCGTCGACGATTCTCGTTTCACTGACGTACGGGGCCACGTAGCTCTCGCCGGGCGGCGCGTAGTCACCGGGATCCATGAAGAAGTCCAGGCTTGCCTTGACATCCTCGGCGGTCAGGTCCGTGCCGTCGTGGAACTTCACGCCCTGACGCAGCTCGAACGTGTACGTGAGGCCGTCGTCGCTGAGGCTCCAGTCCTCCGCCAAGCGCGGCACGACGGAGCCGTCGTAAGCGTACTCGCCCGATTTCCAGTCCAAGCCGAACAGGTTGTCGTGCATCTGCGTGCCGATGTCCTTGTGAGTCGAGGGGGCGTTGTCGTGCATCGACAGGTTCTGCAGCACCTGTCCCGCCAGCCGGAGCTGCCCGCCGTACTGAGGGATTCCATGATCAGGGAAGATGCCGTGCTGCTCCTCCGACGCAGCCGACGGGTAGGGGTTCGGCGTCGCCGTCGGTGTTGCTGTCGGCGCAGCCGGTTGCGAGGTGGTCGGTGTAGGAGCCGCCTTGGTCGGAGTGGGCGTCGCCGTCGGGTCTTCGCCGTCGCACGCGACAAGCGCGCCCAAGAGCGAGGCGACGCTCAAGACTAGCAATAGGACTGTCAGATAGCGGCCCCTGCGGATCAGGCTCGATGGCTGCATTGATCTTCCTCCATCTGAAACACGACAGCAGAGCGCTGCTTTGTGTGCGAATCGTGGCTTCTCTCCCAAGCCATTAACGGAATACTAGCAGTAGATGGCCTACGGGACAACGGAGTTATTCGTTCCCGGCGTCACGCGAAGGTTTCATTCGCGGGCCGCTCGTCTCCGAAGACTTTTGCGTAACTGCATCGTTCATCCTGAGCTGCCGAGGCCTGTCCTGAGCGGAGGCGGCAATCCGTCGAACGGAATTTCGCCTTACGCAGGCGCTAGTCTGGCGGGTACCGCCACACCTGCGGGGTGAGAGCCGACGGCTCAGTCGCCTGCTGGGGCCGGGATGCGGCCGGTCAAGCCTCGCCGCCCGAAGGGGAATTCGCTACCGTCAGCGCAGGGGGCTATCGCACCTGCGGCTTGAGGACCGACGGTTCCGTCGCCTGCTGGGGCCAGGCCGAGGAAGGCCAAGCCACGCTGACGGAGGGGGAGTTCATCTCCCTTAGCGCCGGGTACCACCACACCTGCGGGGTGAGGGCCGACGGCTCTGTCGTCTGCTGGGGATCGGACCAGCATGGCCGAGCCACGCCGCCCGGTGGGGAATTCGCATCCGTCAGCGCCTGGGGTGGCCACACCTGCGGGTTGAAGGCCGACGGTTCCGTCGCCTGCTGGGGATGGGACGCTGATGGCCAAGCCACGCCGCCCGGTGGAGAATTCGTCTCCGTCAGCGCCGGGGGCGACCACACCTGCGGATTGAGGGCCGACGGCTCGGTCGTCTGCTGGTCCTTTTATGGCCAAACCACGCCACCAGAGGGGGAATTCGCCTCGGTCAGCGTCGGGGGCGGTCAAACTTGGGACCCCCAGCTCTGGGCCGGCCACACCTGCGGGGTGAGGACCGACGGCTCCGTCGTCTGCTGGGGCAATTCCTTTTACGGCCAAACCAGGGTGTCCTCGGAGAAGTTCGCCTCGGTCAGCGCCGGGGAATTCCACAGCTGCGGGGTGAAGGCCGACGGCTCCATCGTCTGCTGGGGCCGGGACGAGAACGGCCAAGCCACGCCGCCCGCGGGCGAGTTCGCCTCCGTCAGCGCCGGAGTATCCCATACCTGCGGGTTGAGGGCCGACGGCTCCGTCGCCTGCTGGGGTAGGGCCCAGGAAGGCCAAGCCACCGCCCGAGGGTAAGTTCGCCTCGGTCAGCGCCGGGGGCGGCCACACTTGTGGATTGAGGGCCGACGGCTCCGTTGCCTGCTGGGGTAGGGCCCAAGAAGGCCAAACCACGCTGCCCGAGGGTAAGTTCGCCTCGGTCAGCGCCGGGGACAAACACACCTGCGGGGTGAGGATCGACGGCCCCGTCGCCTGCTGGGGATGGGACGGAGAAGACCAAGCCACGCCTCCCACTTGGGAATTCGCCTCCGTCAGCGCCGGAGTATCTCATACCTGCGGAGTGAGGGCCGATGGCTCCGTTGTCTGCTGGGGGGGATATGGCTTGTTATATGGCCAAACCACGCCGCCGGAGGGCAGGTTCGCCTCGGTCAGCGCCGGGGACGGACACACCTGCGGGGTGAGGACCGACGGCTCAGTCACCTGCTGGGGATGGGGCGAGGACGGCCAAGCCACGCCTCCCGAGGGGATATTCACTTCCGTCAGCGCCGGGGTATCTCATACCTGCGGGTTGAGGGCCGACGGCTCCGTCGCCTGCTGGGGCGGAACTTGGGATGACCGGGGCACGCCCCCCGCGGGTAAGTTCGCCTCTGTCAGCGCCGGAGAATTCCACACCTGCGGGTTAAGGGCTGACGGCTCCATCGCCTGCTGGGGATATGACTTGTATGGACAAGCCACGCCGCCCACAGGAGAGTTCGCCTCGGTCAGCGCCGGGGGCGGCCACACCTGCGGGGTGAGAGCCGACGGCTCAGGTGCCTGCTGGGGTGATGACTCTTATGGACAAGCCGCGCCGCCCGCGGGGGAGTTCGCCTCGGTCAGCGCCGGGGACGAACACACTTGCGGGGTGAGGGCCAACGGCTCCGTCGCCTGCTGGGGCCGGGACTTTTTTGGACTAACCACGCCACCCGCAGGAGAGTTCGCCTCGGTCAGCGCCGGGAATGTCCATACCTGCGGAGTGAGGGTCGACGGCTCCGTCGCCTGCTGGGGCTTGGGAGCCCCGGGCTAACGTCGCCTGTCGGGTGAGCCGCGATGGCGCTGATTCTCGACGTATTCGGTCGGCAGGCAGGAGGCTTGTTCATGACCTCCAGATCCGCGTCCATAGCCATACGCCTGGTTCTGATCGTTCCATTGATTGGGCTCTGGCTTATGGCGCATCCGGAGCGGAGTTACGCTTGTTCGTGCCTCGAGCCGGGTTCGCCTTCCGAGGAGCTGGAGGAGGCGGATGCGGTCTTTATGGGCCGAGTCGTCTCGGTCAGGGGAGTCGAAAGAGTCGACGGCGACTTGATCTATCTGGGCTCAGTGATAACCGAGTTTGATGTGAAGACCGTCTGGAAAGGGCCCGTCAACCAGACGATGTACATCAATAGCGGCGGACCCTGCGGAATCGGTTTCATCGAGGGGGTGGAATACATCGTCTACGCTTATTACTCTGACCACTGGGACGGTTGGGGTACTGGTCTGTGCACCCGGACGACCCTGCTATCGGGGGCCATGGATGACCTTGCCGGGCTCGGTGCGGGAACAACGCCCGAACAGGCCCCCAAGGCTCCCAGGCCTCAGCCGACCGATACTCCTACGCCTGATATGTCCGAGACGGACGGTGGACGCGGGCTATTGCCGTACACGTTTGGTTTATTGGTCGTGGCGCCGTTGGCAGGTCTCGCATGGTTCGGACTACGAAAGCGACGTTCTGACTCGACCTAGAGTCAACCAGCTTATCGGTCCCTTCAATTAGTGCGTACGCGACGAATTCACGCGGCACAACGGGCGTCTGCTTGATTTCCCCCGGCGCCTGGTGTGGTCCGGCAGCAGTCGGACATGTCGTGGGCGGAGATCGCACGTCGCCTCGGGACCAATCCCATCACTGTGAGGCAGTGATGGGAGCTCGGGGTGCGGCCCACGAGGGGAGTTTCGAACTCTGTCTGGGCCAGCAGTCAGCTGTCCGTATCGTGCGTAGCTGTCCCAAGCGATTCTCCGCTGCCGGCGTCGCGCTCTTAGCAAGTCCCAGATGGTCACCGAAGCATCGAACGGCCCCGACCCTACGACGCGCGCCGCACTCGGAGCCCCCGGAATCCCTCCGCTCTATACCTGCAGGTTGAAGACCTTCCTCGCGTTGTCCTCGAAGATGGCCTTCTTCTGTCCGTCGTCGAGCCAGCCGATGCTCTCGACGGCGGGACGCAGGTCGTCCAGCATCCGGCCCTCCCACCGAAAGGTGCCGCGGCCGGGCGTTTCCGTCCCGAACAAGACGCGGGTCGGGGCCGACGACCTTGATGAGGAGCTCCAGCGCCTCCTGCGTGTAGAGCGTGCCGTCGAAATAGAGCTTGCGGTAGCCGTCTAGGAACGAGCCGCTGTACGCGGCGCCGAACATGCCGGCCTCACCACGCCCCGGCGGCGTGAGGTGCCTCCCTATCTGGTAGGGCGTCGCCCCGCCGCCATGGTAGAGGATCAGCTTGAGCGACGGAAACTTCTCGAGCACGCCGCCGTACACCAGCGTTGGGCCGGAGATGCTCTCCTCGATGGTCTGCCCGACGAGGTATGCCGTCCGGTTGCGCAGGTAGCGTGGCCCGACCAGATAGGCGCCGTGCAGGAACAGGGGCGCGTCCAGCTCGATCGCCTTCTCCCACAGCGGCTCCCAGAACGGGTCGTCGAGAGGCTCCATCGCGTCGGTGCCCTTGGGGTTCGGGTTGACGATGGCGCCGACCATCCCCAGCTCCTTTATGCCGCGCTCCAGCTCGTCGAGCCATGCCTCCATCTCGGCGCCTTGCGGAAGCGTCGCCAGACCGCGGAACCGGTCCGGGTGACGCGAGATTGCCTCGGCCATGACGTTGTTGTGCACCCTAGCCCACGGAATGCTGATGTACCGGTTCTCGACGTGCAGCATCGACACCGGCCTGATGCTGAGGATCTGCAGGTCGATCCCGCGGTCCTCCATGCACTTCAGGTTCTGCTCATTCGTTCTCGTCCACGCCCCCGAGGGGCTTCACGGAGTCCGACACGTTGCGGAGGCTCACCGCCCCCGCCAGATAGTCGCGCAACCCCGAGCTGGTCCAGTGCCCGTGCATGTCGATGATCACCGGTCTCCTCCAAACGATGCGGTTGGGGCTGCCTGTCCGCGAATCCCGGGAAGTCCTGGGGAGCTCCGGGAGTCCCGACGGGATTTCGCAGCGATGACGCTCCGCCGTGCAGCCGGGCGCCATTATAGGCATGGTCTGCGACGATTCAACGCGCGGCCCGCTCAACGCGCGACGGTTGCTCCATACCCCCCAATGCCCCTCCCGCAGCCCTCCCCCCTCCCGTCATTCCCGCCCCCTCCCGTCATTCCCGCCCCTTTCCGCCATTCCCGCGAAGGCGGGAACCATCCATGTGGATACTCCCCCTTTCCCGCCATGAGGGAGTTACGACACTTGCCCCTTACCCCAGCCGCCCTCCTACGGTACCCTGGATGGGATGGCCCACTCCGGCATACCGCCCCAATCCCCCCTCACCCGCTCTATGACTCGCCGCCGTCCCATAGAGAGAGCCAATGCCCGAATTCGTGTTTCCACATTTAATTCGCACTCTTGATCGCGGGAAGCAGGCCGTGGCCTGCTAAACAGCCCCGATCAAGAAGCCGAAAGTACCCCTCCGACGACACACCATCATCAACTCTTACGAGTAAAAACCCCGATCAAGAAGCCGATTTGCTCCTCATTTCGGCTTCTTAAACCCAAGCCCTGGGAAGGGTTAGAGAGAGGGTCCGCAGAAGAAGGCGCAGGGGTTGGCGCGTAGGTGTAGACTGCGGCCCATACGGACCGACCGGAGGTCAACATGGCTCAGATCGTTCTCGGAATGGCGTCTTCCCACGCGCCGCAGCTGGAGATGCCGCCTGAAACATGGCGCACCTATGGGGACCGGGGCCGCACTCAGCCGGTCCATTGGTTCGAGGGCAAGACCTACTCTTTCGGCGAGCTCGCGGAGCTCCGCGCGGGCGACCACTTCGAGAAGGAGTGCACCGACGAGAAGTTCAAGACCCGCTGGGACGCGTGTCAGACCGCCATCACTCACTTGGAGCAGACGGTCGCCGACATAGCTCCCGACGTGTGCATCATCCTCGGCGACGACCAGAAAGAGTCGTTCAGCGATGAGAACATGCCCGCGCTGTCCATCTATTACGGCGGCGAGGTGGACGACGCGCCCCATCCCGGAGGCGCCCGCGCCGACCTGAGCGACCCGGTGGTCGCGAGGCGGCCTGCCGCGCGGGTGAGCCATCCAACCGACGCGGCGCTCGGCGAGTACCTCATCGAGACGTTCATCGAGAACGATTTCGACGTCGCCCGGTCGAGCAAGCTCCCGCCGGGACGCGACGGGGAGGGGGCCATCGGCCACGCCTTCTACTACGTCTACCGGCGGCTGATGAACAACGTGGTGACGCCGAACGTGCCGGTGCTGGTCAACACCTACTACCCGCCGAACGCGCCCAAAGCGGCACGCTGCTACAGGTTCGGCCAGACCCTCCGCAAGGCGATCGAGGAGTGGGACACGGACAAGAGGGTCGCGATCTTCGCCTCGGGCGGCCTAAGCCATACGGTCATCGAAGAAGACCTGGACGCAAGGATCATCGAGGGCCTGAAGCACGACGACTTCGTGAAGCTCACCGACTACCCGGACGCGCGCTTCCGCGCCGGCACCTCGGAAATCAAGAACTGGGTCGCGCTTGCGGGCGCGATGTCGAACGGCGGCCTCACGATGAACATGGTGGACTACGTTCCCTGCTACCGAACGGAGGCGGGGAACGGCTGCGCCATGGGATTCGCCGAGTGGGTCTAGCCTGCTCCCTCCCTAACCCTCCCCCGCAGACGGGGGAGGGGATTATCGGAGCGCTTGCGGGGCCGGCGGGCCGAGATGTGATTCATTAGCCGGAAACAGTAGGAGGAGAGCGATGGTCAGTAAGCCGAAACTTCGACTCAGCTTCATGAGTTCCGTAAGCGACCGGGTGGCGCCCCTGGTCGATGGGCGGGTCCAGCCCGAGGGCATCGAGCTGGTGCACACCGAAGGGGGGATGTCCGAAGGCGCGTGGCGCCACCTGAACTTCCACGAGTTTCAGTTCCACGAGCTGTCCATCTCCTCGTACCTGATCTCGCGGGAGCAGGGCGCGGACTGGATCGCGATTCCCGTGTTCCCGCACCGCAGCTTTATGCACATGAACCTGCACTACCACACGGACTCGGGCATCGAAAAGCCCGGCGACGTGGTCGGCAAGCGCATCGGGGTGGGGGAGTACCAGCAGACCGCGGCGCTCTGGATGCGCGGCATCATGGAGCACGACCACGGCGTGTCCCAATACAAGGTGGACTGGTTCATGGAGCGGACGGAGGAGATGAGCCACGGCGGGGCAACGGGCTTTGAGCCGCAGGAAGGCATCTCGTTCCAACGAGTGCCCCCGGACGAAAGCCTCTCTTCGATGCTGCTGGCCAACAAGCTCGACATCGCGTCGGTGAATCCGGCGGCGGTCGCCGAGCCCGGCGGTCAGGGTCCGAACCTGGTCGACCGCTCATGGCGGATACAAGGCCAGGGCGACCTGAGCAAGATCAAGCCACTGTTCCCCGACCGGATCGCGGAGGGGTCGAGGTTCTTCAAGGAGCACGGGTTCATCCCGGCGAACCACACCTACGTGATCAGGGGCGACCTATACCGGGAGAACCCGTGGGTGGCGCTGAATCTGTACAACGCTTTCGTCCAGGCAAAGGACCTGGCGGTCCGGACGCTGCGGCAGCGGATGCCAACCGACCTGGTCTTCGGGCCCGAGTACATGCGGCAGACGCGGGCGACGTTCGGCGATGACCCGTACCCCTACGGGGTGAAGGCCAACGAGGCGATGCTGAACACGCTCATCGACTATTCCCACGAGCAAGGGCTGACAAAGAAGCGGGCCAATATCGAGGAGATGTTTGCGCCCATCACTCTCAGCCTTTGACGAGCAGGGAACAGACTTAGGAGAGGGCATAGGCCCAGGGCGTTCCCACTCCGTTCGCCCTGGGCCTATTGAAGAGTCTCACGAACGGACCGGCCCGCAGTTACGCAATGGGCCTCGAAAGGGGGACGCTCATGGCCACACTCGCCAAGACAAGAATCGTCGACAGCGACGCTCACGTCATTGAGTCGGAGCATACGTGGGACTACCTCCTCCCGCACGAGGAGCGGTTCAGGCCCAAGCTGTTCGTGAATCCCGACAACCCAAACCAAGCGCACTGGGTAATCGGCGGGAAGGTCAGGGGCCACCGCAACGCGGTCCCGACGGAAGAGCAGCTGCGGAAGCTCTCCGGCCAGGTCGGGCGCGAACTGGTCTCGACCCAGGACTCCCGCGAGTTGTCCGATGTCGCGCAGCGCCTCTGCCACATGGACGAGCTCGGCATCGACGTGCAGGTGCTCCACAACACGATGTGGATAGAGCCGGTGACGGATGTTCCCGAGGCGGACGTGGCGCTCTGCGGAAGCTGGAACCGATGGATGGCCGACGTGTGGAATCAGAGCGGCGGGCGCCTGAGATGGTGCGCCGTGATGCCAACCCTGGACATCGAAGCCGCCGTCGAGCAAGTCCGCTACGCCAAAGCGCACGGCGCGGCGGCGATCGCGCTCCGGCCCATGGAGCTCGGCCGCATGCTGGTCGACCCCTACTTCTACCCGCTGTACGAGGAAGCCGAGAAGCTCGACCTCGCCGTAGCCATCCACATCTCGAACGGCAGCGACGCGATGCTGCAGATGCTGCGGTCGCCGTTCGACCGGAGCGGGGGCTTCACGCCGTTCCGCGTTCCCACGGTGATGCACTGCGGAATACTGATGATGAGCGAAGCGCCGGAGCGTTTCCCGACGCTCCGTTGGGGGTTCGTCGAGGCTTCGTCGAACTGGGTGCCTTGGATCGTGCGGGAAGTGCGGCAGCGGTTCATCGCTCGGAACCTGGGGCCGCCGCCCGAAAACGTGCTCAAGCACTTCAACGTCTACGTCACCTGCGAGACATCGGATGACATCCCCTTCGTGCTGAAGCACGGGGGCGAGGACAACTTGCTGATCGGGACGGACTACGGGCACACGGACGTGTCGAGCGCGATGGACGCAATCCGCATATTCATGGACATGGACGGCGTGAGCGACGAGGCTAAAGCCAAGGTGCTGTGGGACAATCCCCGAACGCTGTACGGCATCTAGACCGGCGGGGAATCTCCACTAGCCCCTGGGAACAGGGGGGTGTTGCTCAGGAGGACGGCGATGCTCGAAGCGGCAGAGAAATTCGTGAGCGAAGTACGCGCCCTGTGCGCTCAGGACCTGAGCGACGACGAGCGCTGGACTAAGGCGGGGGAGCTGGTGCGTGACCTGGTCGCAGACCCGGCGGTGCAGCAGCACGCGAGGAACTGGCCCGCAACGGACCGGACAAGTTCGGGGCGCGCCCGGACCGGCAATCTCCTCTTCTACGAAGACCCCGACTATGGCTTCATCGTCAGCGCGATGGCCAAGGAGGGAGGACACTGCTCCAGCGTCCACGACCACGGACGGATATGGACGCTGTACGGCCTCGTGCAGGGAACGGAAGAGATCAATCGCTACCGCCGCATCCGGGATGACTACGAGGAGCCGGTGGAGGTCGTCCAGGAGGGGAGCTTCCGCATCGAGGTCGGCGACGTGGACGTCGTGCCCCCGTTCCAGGCGCATCAGGAGATCACAATGGGAGAGCGCAGCGTCGCCGTCATCGTGCGGAGCGAGAGGCCCGGCGAGGCTGTGCAGCACAACTACAACCTCGAAACCGGCGAGGTGCGCGGCAGGGCCGGCGGGCCAGAGATGATTCCGTACAAGCTCGAATCGCCAACGCTGGCGAGCGCTTCTTAGACGCCGCCCCCAATCCGTTCGGAAGTCCTTCGATAGGCTAGCGCGAACGGATTGGGGGCTCCTTTTTCCTCAACTGATGGCCGCAACAGTCTAGTACGTTGCCGCAATCGCCTTCTTGAGGTTGTCGTGGGCGGTCCAGTCGGCGTCGCTCGGGATCATCGTTTCGCCGGGGCGGACGCGGTAGGCGTCGACGTTGGACGCAGAGGGGGGTTCGGCGCCCTCCTTGATGCCTGCGGCCGACCTGAGCAGCATGCGCCGCATTGCGATGATGCCGATGTCCGTCACGCCCAAGTGCTCGCGAGTCCGGTCGGAGACTTCGCCCATGCCTTCCTGAACGGAGAAGTCCTGCTCGCCGGTGCCCTTGATGCCCGTGAAGGTGTAGTGACGCTGTTCGTCACGGTCGATGAGGTAGTCGTTCCGCTTGTTGCGGACCGGCTTGTGCGTCCCGGGGATGGTCTGCGCGTGCACTCCCTGTCCCTTGCGGAGGTCGGCGACCTGCCTGGCCGCGAGCGGTCTGCCAGTGGTGCTCCAGGAGAAGCACCAGCGGGCCGTCGTTACGTCGTCAACGGGAACGAAGGCGTGCATCATCTTCTGGCTGCCGCCGCCGGGGGGTGCAGTGTAGAAGGGCATCCAGAACAGGTTGAACCGCCAGTAGTCCTGGACCTCGTCGCCGGGGTACTTCCCGCCGATGATGAGGCCGAATTCGGTCTCGAGCGCTTGGAGCTTGGGCGGGTTCGCGCGCGTTCGGTACATCATCGCCACGTCGCCGCTGCCCTTGCCCGTCTCCTGCCAATCGGAGAGGCGGCGGTGCGAGTCCATCGCGCTGTGCAGGTAGACCGAGTGGACGGTGTCGATGCCGCCCTCGATGGCTTGAGCGTAGTTGTTTTCCTGGAAGTTCCAGGAAACGTAGCGGTGCTCGTCGGCGACCCGGGCCCACTCGAACTCCGGCAGGGGCTGCATCTGCTCCTTGGGGCCCATGTAAGTCCAGAGGACGCCGCCGCGCTCCTTGACCGGGTAAGCCTTGAGCTGGATCTTGTCCTTGAAGTTGCTGTCCGCGGCTTCGGAGGGCATGTCCATGCACTTGCCCTCGATGTTGTACTTCCAGCCGTGGTACGTGCAGCGCAGGCCGTGCTCTTCGTTGCGTCCGAAGAAGAGGTCAGCGTTGCGGTGGGCGCAGAGCCGGTCGACCAGTCCCACCTGACCGGCGGTGTTCCTGAACGCCACGAGGCTTTCTCCCAAGAGCGTCACGCGAACGGGGTCGCTGTCCGCGCCGGGGATGTCCTCCGATAGCAGGAAGGGCATCCAATACCGACGCATCAGCGTCCCCATTTCCGTTCCGGGACCGATGTGGGCCAACCGTTCGTTGTCCAGTGTGCTGAGCATGGCGACCTCCTGTTGCTCGCGTTTCCGGAATCTACGCCTCTATGTAAGGCGAGATTAGGCCTGTGGACCGGCGTCGTCAACTGCCGCCGGAGGTTTGCCTATGTGTCTCGCGAGGAAGTTGGGCCGACCTCGCCGTTGCACCACGGCACGAATGCCTTCATGCGGCAGGTCGCCCCGTTCTTCGCGAGCTCGGCCTCGAATATCTCATGGATGCAGCGCGACTCGTCTTCGTATTCGATTTGGCGCCCGCCCTCCTTCATGCTCACCTCACCGCCGCCGACCGAACCGACGAAGGGAGCGGCGAGTCCGTGGTTCCCGGCTCGCAGCGCGAGGTAACGCGCCCGCTTCGAGCCGGAGTTGAAGTGCTGGTGGTGCGTCCCCTCTCCCGGAACGACGACCATTGCCCCGAGCTTCCAGTCGGCCTTGCGCAGGTCCGACATGTCCTCCTTCTGCCAAAGCAGTGAGTATCCCGCGTCGCCGCTAAGCAACAGCAGGTGCGCGCCGGGGCCGTGGCGGTGGGCCTTCTTATAGGTGCCGATCGGGAACTCGGAGATGTGAGCCTTCATGCTGTTGCCCGCCATCTCCAACATGGCGTTGATGCCGCCGGCGCCGCGCGCGCTCCAGTCGTACAGGGGCATGGTGGGCGCATTCGGGATGAAGTTGGACTGCCAGACGCGCCGCTGGAACAGCTTGCCGCTGCCGCTGAAGTAGTCGTCCTCCCCGGAGTAGCGGGAAGAGAACATGAAGGGATTGTTGAAGACGAAATCCTCGTCCTTGAACAGCCGCATGACGGGCGGTGCGTTGGTGACGGAGATGTACCGGGCGGGCTCGCTACCGCTGGCGTTGAAGTTCTGGTACCACGCGTTCAGCGGGATAGCGAACAGGCTGCCCGCGTGCCACTCGAAGGTCTTCTTCCGGCCTTCGTCCACCCACAGCGTGGTGGCGCCCCGGCCGGAGAGCGCGTAGATCATCTCCTCGTACATATGATGCTCGGGCTCCGAGCTGCTGCCAGGCTTGATCTCGACGATCTGCGCGTCGTTGGGGATGGTGTCGTTGGGGATGTTGATTACCGCCCCGGAGCCGCCCTTGCGCTCCCAGGAGCCCAGTTCGACGGCGTTGAGGTCGTCGAAGGCGTAGTCCACGATGTGGCGCACGCCTTCCCGCTGGAGCCACCCCAGATAGGCGTCGGCGATTCGAAGCTCCTCGAGTTCTCCCGTCGGCTCTTTTGCTCTGATGATGTCGCGGTCAGTGTCAGTCGCCATGGTCCTCCTCCGGACAGTCCGCGTTTGGGGTGATTGTACGCTCCTCCCTTGGCGAAACGACAAACGTCGCTCCCGATGTCACAATTCCCACCGCGTCTGTGCCGAGGAGAGAGGCCGCGGGAGAGACGCTACGATAGTCCCTAGGAGGCGAGAGATGGCGGAGCGCACGGGCGGGCAAACAGTCGACATCGGCGTCATCGGGCTGGGCGTCGCGGCGCGCGCCATGGGCCCGGTCTACCTACAGGACTAAGCCATGACCATGAGACCAACCATATTCGGGATACAGTTCCACCCGGTCTGCATCGTGTCCGTCGCCCTCGTGCTCTTCGCGGGTGCCTTCGTCACGCTCCAGCAGACCTTCGCCACCAACACCAGCGACCAGTGGCCGTCGCTCACGATGGCGTATGAGGCCCCGGGGTCGACCGTTTCCATCGGCGATAGGACGTTGAACCCCCGCGAGACCGTTAGCCTCCGCTGGGGCGGCCTCGACGACTGGCGCGCTGAGGTGACGGCCGCCGAGTCGTTCGACACCGGTTCTGCTGTCGGCGTCGTCTCGACCTTGGGGTCGTGGGAGAGCTTCGACGGGACGACCTATACCAGGTACAACTCCATTACAGGCCAGACCTATACCGACACTCCTCGCGGCGATGTGCCGCCGTCCGGGATGGTTCACCCCGCTATATCGGGAGTCGTCAGAGGGGCATATGAGGACCAGGGGACGGCGCCGCGGTCTGTTTCGTTCGGGACGGACTACTGCCTCGGGGCCGATTGCAGCGGCTCGGTCGACGCAGTCGCGTTCAACCTCGGGGACGGCGGGAGGTCTGTGTTCACGGCTGAGGGGATACCCTTGGAGCTGCCGGACGGGTTCAGGGTGCTGAAACTGCGGATCGACTAGATGACAGACAGCGGACTCCGTAGGGGCGCCGGCGTCATCCTCGCCCTGGCCGTCTCAGGGGCCATCGGCTACGTCGCCGTGGTCTGGACGACGGGCAATTGGGGCGGCGTCTCGCCTTTCGACATGGTGACTGACGCGCTCTTGCCTTACTGGACGGGCGCTCTTACGAGGGTCTGCGTCGTCGTCATGGCTTATGCGGCGGTCCGGTCTCTGGCCGGGGATGGGAGGATGGGGCGGCTTATTTGGGCCAGCTTGATCGTCGCCTTGTGCAGTTCCCTGACCTCGCGAACCCTCAGCTACTTCAGGTGGGAGTCTGAGACCGCCGTCCCGGCCGCTGTTCTTGAGGTTGGGGTGGTCGTCATGGTCTTCCTGCTCGCCCAGCTCGTCATCCACCGCGTCCGCCCGGGGCGGGGGGTCGAGGACCGCGACAGTTGAGGAGGAGCGTCGAATGAATACAGGTCAACGTGTTCGGGTCACCGGCGGCGACGACCATGTGGATGAGGAAGGCGAGACGGTCTTCCGTAACACGATAGGCGCCGGGCGCCTCTCTCCTGGACAGGAGCCGCTTCCACCAATGCATCCGGACTGGGATCGTCCGCCTAGACAGCGGAGAGGAGGTGCTGGTGGCGGAAGAGCACTTGGAGCCGGATGCCTGACTCTCCTAGCCGACGGAAAGGGCGCCTCCCGGTCATTGGGAGGCGCCCGATGAACGCCAGCTCTCGTCGACGGTTCTGAGGCCCGCGGGGAGTGGAGCGCAGAGCGGTCCGGCGGTCTGTCCAGTTCGTCTGTGCTGCACAGGAGTATGCGGGCCCCTTAGAGGTTGCGAGCGCGGGACGGTACCTGGGCGGGGCCGGAAAACCCGGTATTCTAACTGAGACACTACCCCGCGGCGGCGGAGCTTGACGATGAAATACGAGCGAGGTTCGAGAACGATTTCGGCGCCAGACTAGGGAACCTCTGAACAAGTGCATGAATCCTCGCTGACCCCTTGATTCCCGCTTTCGCGGTAGCGGATGGGGTTAGGCTGAGGGGCGCTTGCCCTCTATCCCGGCCTTTCCCCCATCATGGGGAAAGGGGAAGGGAGGGGATGGGGGATGCTGCGTCCACAGACTTGTTCAGACTATTCCTAACGGAAGCGAACTTGCCCTCCGGCGGCAAGGTCTGGCCTTCTTGGGCCCGGCCCCAGCAGGCGACGGAGCCGTCAGCCCTCACCCCGCAGGTGTGCTCGTACCCGGCGCTGACGGAAGCGAAATTGCCCATCATGGTGTTGTCGCCCTTGGCTTGTCCGATCTCGGTGATCGTGCTGTCTGCTCGCTTGGTGGCCTCCGCCTCGCATGCGGCCAAGGTCGAGACAAGAATCAAAACGGCGAGGAGCAGGATCAAAGCACGCAGCTGTGGGACCATCGGGACCCCTTCCTACGATTGGCGGTTCTGGGCTGCCGGTTTAAATCAATGGATTCGCCCCATGTACTACCATATGGTACTCGTGGCGGAACTCGAACCCGCAACCTTCCTCTTGCGAAAGAGGCGCTCTATCCGTTTGAGCTACAGGAGTGCGATGCCCATTGGAACTGCGCCGGACGGGTGGCCTGCAGTGTCATTGCACCATTCCGAGCTGAATTCCCAAACGTCTGCTCTGCACTCCAACCACGCCACGACGGGAGCGAGCGCCTCGCCCATCAACGCGACCGTTGAATCTCCTCATGCTCAGCCCTATCCTCTCTCCAACCGGATTTTCGTCAAAGTCAACCCGGATCCGAGACTTAGCGCGGCGCCGTTGACAGCGAGTATTTTGACGAAGAACTGATGGAGCCGGAGTTGACCGAGCATGCGCGCAGCTAACGGCAAGAACCGCCCCATCTCCAACAGCTATTGGGTCAGCCCCGGCCGCTTCGCGGCGGGGGAGTATCCCGGCGCGAAGGCTCCCAGCGAGGCTGCATCAGGGCTGAAGGATTTGCTCGGCGCAGGGCTGAATCACTTCATCAATCTGACGGAGGATGACGAGTGGACGGGGCAGGGAAAGCTGAAGCCCTACGCCAAGATTGCAGAAGAGGAGGCGCGCAGACTGGGCCTGGCCGTTGGCTATGAGCGGCATCAGATCCCTGACGTGAACGTCCCACGTAATTCGGATCAGATGACAGCAATTCTCGACTCCATCGACGCTGCTCTGGGCGAAGGCGAGACTGTCTACGTCCACTGCCGGGGCGGCGTGGGGCGAACGGGGACAGTGGTAGGCTGCTGGCTGGCGCGGCACGGTCACACAGGAGAAGCCGCCTTGGCCCAGATTGCCGAGTGGTGGCAAGGAGTGGAAAAGGTCTATCGGAAGCGCGAATCACCCGAAACGTGTGAGCAGCGAGCGTACGTCCGCAACTGGACTGAGCCGTTGAGGCAGGAGATGTCGTGAGCGAGATAACGACTAGGGACCGTTTTCGCGGCTGCCTGCTGGGACTGGCGGCGGGCGATGCGCTGGGCACGACGCTGGAGTTCGAGCCGCCCGGGACCTTCGAGAGAATCGACGATATGGTCGGCGGCGGGCCGTTCGGCCTGAAGCCCGGCCAGTGGACCGATGACACGTCCATGGCTTTGTGCTTGGCCGTGAGCCTGATCGAAAGCGGCGGGTTCGACGCCACGGACCAAATGCAACGCTACCTGCGTTGGCGGCAGGAGGGCTACTTGTCCTCCAGCAGCGGGCCTGCTTTCGACATCGGCAACACTGTCGCAGGCGCGCTGTCGAATTTCAAAGCCACGGGCGAGCCCTACTCCGGCTCCACTGCTCCGCACTCCGCGGGGAACGGGTCCCTGATGCGGCTCGCTCCGGCGCCCATGTGCTTTGCCGGCGACCCCGCCGAGGCTATCGAACGGAGCGCCGAGAGCTCCCGGACTACCCATGGCGCGGAGGAAGCGGTCGACGCCTGCCGCTACTTCGGCGGTCTGCTCGTCGGCGCTTTGCGTGGGGTAGACAAGGAGACCCTTCTCAGCGGGCGCTACTGTCCGGTCGAGGGTCTTTGGGAGAGGAGTCCGCTGGCGGAGAAGATCGCCGCTATCGCCGATGGGTCGTTCAAGCGCCGAGAGCCCCCGGACATCAGAGCTAGGGGCTACGTCGTCGACTCATTGGAGGCGGCGCTGTGGGCGTTCCACAAGTCGCAGGGCTACCGGGACGGGGCGCTTCGGGCCGTCAACCTCGGGGACGACGCCGATACGGTCGGCGCGATCTACGGTCAGATTGCAGGAGCGCATTATGGCGTCGGAGCGATTCCGGCCGAATGGCTCGAGCGGCTCACGATGGCGGCGGAGATTGCGTCGATGGCCGACGGCCTCTATGAGGGGCGCCCGGCAGGCGTTGGGGGAGTAGTATCCAGGGACTAAGGGGGCTAGGAGGGCTTCTCATGGCTGAGGGCGCACTCGACGGAAAGACAGCGCTGGTGACCGGCGCGGGGAGCCCTATCGGGATGGGAAGAGTTATCGCGCTCTCCCTTCTGCGCGCCGGGGCAAAGGTCATGATGCTGGACATCGACGCTGGGTCGTTGGAGCGTACGGCCAGCGAGGCCCGCGAGATAGCGGGAGACGCGGCGGTGGCCACGGTGGTCGCCGACATCAGCAAGTGGAGCGACGCGGAGCGCGCCGTTCAGAGCGCAATCGAGGCCCACGGAGGGTTGGACATCCTGGTGAACCTCGCCGGAGTCCACCACCGCTCCCTGCTGCCTCCGTCGAATCCTCAGCCGCCGTTCTGGGAGCTGCCGGTCGAGGTCTGGGAAACGCTCATCGCGGTCAACTCGACCGGCCCGTTCCTGATGGCGCGGGCGGCGGTGGGGCGCATGGTCGCTCAGGGGTGGGGCCGGGTGATCGGCGTCACGACGAGCCTGGACACCATGACGCGGAACATTCCCTACGGGCCGAGCAAATCGACTCACGAGGCGCTCGTGGCGGCGATGGCGCCGGAGCTCGAGGGCACGGGGGTCACCGCCAACGCCCTGCTCCCCGGAGGAGGCACGAACACCATGTTCGTCGCGCGCGACCCCGGCCGCGATTTCAGCGCGTTGGTCCAGCCGGAGGTGATGGGGCCGCCCGCCGTCTGGTTGGCGTCCGAAGCGTCGGACGGTTTCAACGGCATGCGGATCGTCGCCGTCGACTGGGACCCCGACCTGAGTCCGGACGAAAACCTCCGCAACGCTTCCGCGCCAGCCGCTTGGGCGCAGCTGGGCCGCCAATCGTAGGAAGAATCCCGCGCCGAACGGCGGGATACGCGCTAGACTTGTAACGCCGCGCTCGCTGAGCGCTCGAAACCGTCACAACGAACCGTCACAACGAGAGGCTACAGACATGAACATCGCTCTCAACCATGCCGCACTTCTGCTGGTCGACGTCCAACGCGACGCCCTCCATCCCGACGGCGCGATGGCGCGCGCGGGCCTGGCGCCCGAGCCCTCGGAAGTATCCCGCCTCGTGGGCAAATGGGGGGAGCTCGTCGATCTCATGCGCGGGGCAGGTCGGCCCGTCGTATGGGTGAAGACCTGCCTGCGCCCCGACTTCACCGATAGCGCCCACGCTCCGGCCTGGCTGGAGCGGCGGCTGGCGGAGGTAGGGCCGTTCTTCATCGAGGCGTCTTGGGGCGCGGAGCTCATGGACGGTCTCGACGCCGCGCCGGACGACTACGTCGTGGTCAAGAAGGGGCATAGCGCCTATGACAACACGCACCTCGACCGCCTCCTCACGAACCTCGGCGTCAGCCAGTGCATCGTGGCCGGCGGCGGCGTGACGGACTCCATCGCCGAAACCGCCCGAACAGGCGGGCGGTTGGGATACGAGCAGTTCGTCGTGGAGGACGCGTTGTACCCCCCGGACGCCGCCGAGGTGCACGCGCCCCGGAAGCAGGCGGAGGTCGTCTGGGCGGACGAGGTCTTCGCCGCCGCTTCCGACGCGCCGCCGAAGGCGGGCCCCGACTACGCGATGGTGCTGGTCGACATGCAGAACGACTTCATGAACGCGGAGCGCCCCCACGTCCTCCACGGCCTCAGCGACCCCATGCCCGAGGAGAAGCGCCTGAGCATCGTCGAGAACACGCAGAAGCTGAGCGCGGCGATGCGCGAGCGGGGCTGGCCCGTCATCTACGTCAGGGTGGTACGCCGCCAGGACAACTCGGACGACGTTCACAGCAAGACGCACCGGCGCGCTCGCACGCTCCCGCCCGGCGTCACCCACTGCGCCATCGGCACATGGGGCGCCGAGATGGTCGACGAGCTGCACCCCGAGGAGGACGACTACGTCGTCGAGAAGAAGGGCGGCAGCGGCTTCGGCTACACGCCGTTGCACCGCATCATCAGGAACCTGAACGCCCGCCGCCTGCTCATGACCGGCGGCGCCGTGACCGGGTGCGTATGGGCGACGGCCCTCGACGGCGTGGCCCTTGGGTACGACGTAACCGTTATCGCCGACGCCACCTATCCGCCCGACTCGCCCGACCTGTCGACGCTCGGGGAGTGGTGCGCCGTCCGCCCGACGGCGGAAGTCCTGGCGAGCCTCAGTCCTGCGGCAGCGGCGCGCTAGCTTCTTCCTCCGCAGGTGCGGAGCCCCGGTGCTTCCCTGACGGTTATACAAGGGGCTCGTGCAGGCAGTAGAGCGCGGCGGGGTTGCGGCGGAGCATCTTGTCCACGACGCGCGGGTCCACGTCGCCCCGCTCGGCCATCTTCCGCATGGCGTCGATCTGCGTCGATTGTCCCGTGTGTCCGTAGTCGGTGCCAACCACCAAGTTGTCCTCGCCCGTGTACTCGATGATGTGCGGCAGGTCTTCGTAGACCTCGTACATCATCGAGTACATGCGGTTGTCGGCGAACACGGTCGGGCTCAGCTCCTTGCCCGCCCCCTCTCTCCCAGCCGGGTGAGGGATCACTTCTCGCCGACCCCTCCTTCCGCAGACGGGAAAGGGACTGTCTGCGAGGGCGCGAGGGGTCAAGAAATTCCCCGGTCGGATTGCTGTTTTGTGAGTCTGCGCGAGCTACCCCAAGCCCTAAGGCTCGGAGATATAGTAACTAAGATTCGCATTCATTTCTTAAAGATTGGAACATGCAAATCAGCGAATTGAATGTGAATATGGGCGTGTCGCCGCCGCGATGGAAACTTGCAGTATATTCAACCTTGCCCTCAATCTCCATCATGCAAGGATCGAATGGATAGGGGAACCATAACGAAGTAACATACTCATGAACAAGGCTGGTATAGCCTATGCTATGGTGAGTCCATGTAGGGGCATACAGAAGGAGATTCGACGAGTGCATTGTATGATAGTCAATGACAGCATCAGGAGAGATACTGATTGTATTCGCACGAATTAAATCGTGCGTTATGATAAGAGATTCATCAATTAGCCCTTTCGCGCCTGCCAGACACATGGAGTCGAATTCTCGGTCGGGCTGGTTGACGATCTCAGAGAGGACGGTAACTGTCCTCCGAAGTAGGTAGCGCGCAAGGAATAAATCGTCGTGTGCGAATCGCCGAACTATATCAAAATAATCGCACAGCCGAAAAGTGTATTCTATGTCATTCTCTCTTAGTTTGGTAGACCTACTGCCTCTCATTCCTGGCTTACGAAGCCTGACGATGGACTCACTGTCTGGTTGCCCATAGAATCGGGGCCTTGGGCTGTACAGATAGTAATGGATAAAAGTGTTGAGTATGCTGCCGAGGCTGTAGGAGTCACTCTCGGAAAGAGCATTGGGGATGGTTACGTCCTTTACCTGCAATCGCTCCACTATTCGGCGCAGCAATACAGCAGTCGTCAGCGTAAAGCTTTGGATATCCTGATATTTCAGATCGGGGAGCATCTCTATCTCTGATCGTAGATGGCCTCGGAAAAGTCCTATGTTCATAGCATCTTCCTCTGGCTTATATTGTACCAGGAGGGGGCGAGGTTCCCTGAATCCACAAACGAAGTGCAACACCAGATTAGGGTGTTGCCATGGAATACAGACAGCTCTGCATTGAGGAACGGTGTGAGATTGCCCGCTTACGCGCCAAGGGCTCCTCGGTCCGGCAAGTCGCTACAACTCTGGATCGCGCGGCATCGACCGTGGCTCGGGAGCTGAAGCGGAACGCACTGCGAACGGACGGGTACCAAGCGTCGCCGGCCCAGGAGCGTGCCCGCGCGCGGCGCTGGACGGGGGCGCGGCTGGAACGGGACGAGGGGTTGCGGGAGCGGGTCTTGGCGGGCCTGAAGTGGGGGTGGTCGCCGGAGCAGGTCGCCCATGAGATGCGCAGAGAGGAAGGCCGGACGGTGACCTCGGACGAGAGCATCTACCGGTTCGTCTACGCCCAGGCCGCGCGGCACAAAGACCATGATTGGCGGCGCTACTTGCCGAGGGCGAAGTGGAAGCGGGGGAGGCGGGGCCGCAGGGGGGAAGCTCGGTTTCCTTCATTCCCCTCCGCCGACCCGTTGCTGAGCGGCCTGCGGCGGCGGCCGACCGGCGGACCTTCGGGCACTGGGAGGCGGACACGATGCAGTTCGGGAGGTCGGGAGAGGTGGTGTTGGCCCTGCAGGAACGCTCCTCGCGCCTCTTGCTTCTCGCGCGTGCGCCGTCGAAGGAGGCGGGGCCGATCGCGGAGTCCATCGCCCGGATGCTGGGGCCGTTGCCGCCGGAGTTTCGCCAGACGGTGACCTTCGACAATGGGACCGAGTTCACCCGTCACTACGAGCTTCACCGGTTGGGCATCGAGACGTTCTTCTGCGACACGTACTCGCCGTGGCAGAAGGGGGGAGTGGAGAACGCGATCGGCCGGCTGCGGCGGTTCCTGCCGCGGGGGACGAATCTGGGGGAGGTGTCGGATGAGCGGTTTGCGCTGATCGGGCAGGCGTACAACAATACGCCGCGCAAGTGCCTGGGCTACCGGACACCGGCGGGGGTCGTCGAGGAGCAGGTGTTGCACTTCAAATGTGGATTCACCTTCCCGCCTTCGCGGGAATGACGGAAGGGGGCGCTGGCCTTCCGGTTATACAAGGGGCTCGTGCAGGCAGTAGAGCGTGGCGGGGTTGCGGCGGAGCATCTTGTCCACGACGCGCGGGTTCACGTCGCCTCGCTCGGCCATCTTCCGCATGGCGTCGATCTGCGTCGATTGTCCCGTGTGCCCGTAGTCGGTGCCGACCACGAGGTTGTCCTCGCCCGTGTACTCGATGATGTGCGGCAAGTCCTCGTAGACCTCGTACATCATGTACATGCGGTTGTCGGCGAACACGGTCGGGCTCAGCTCCTTGCCCGCCCCCTCTCTCGGTCCCCGCACGCGCTGACGCAGGTCCGTGACGACGTGCGGCGCCCAGCCAGCTCCAGACTCCAGGAAGGCCCAGCTGAGCTTGGGGAACAGCGACGGGACCTCGCTGAAGATCAGCGCATGCGCGCAAGCGACGAGCATCAGCTTGAACGACGTGAACGCGGACTCGCCGGGCGCGCGCCCGAGGACGCTGTTGATCTCTTCGTTGGCGTTGCCGACGTGCAGCACGATCGGCGCGTTGAGCCGCTCCGCCGCCTCGTACACCGGATAGAAATAGGGCTCCGTGACGATGCCCTGGGCCTCGACCGGACGCATGAAGACGCCGCAAGCGCCGTGGGCGACCGACCACTCCAGCTCCGCGATGGCCTCGTCGAGCGCCATGAAGGGCAGGACCGCGGTCCATCGGAGACGGCCGTTGCTCTGCCGAGTCACGTCCGCCAGCCAGCGGTTGTAGCTGCGGGCCAGCGCGACCTCGACCTCGGGCCGGTCCGCGACGCGCCTGATGAAGAACGACGTATGCAGCACCTGGATGTCGACGCCCACTTCGTCCATGTGGCGCAGCCGCGCGTCCACGTCGGCCATCTGCGCGGACTCTTGCGGGGTCAGAATCGTTCGCCCGGAGGTCTTCTCGCGCTCCTCCATCTCGCCCAGCTGCCGCGAGGGGGAGCCGAAGCCGCGCACCTGGCCGTCCACGAGCCACCGCGGGCGTTCGGCGCCGCCGTGAATCGGCGCGACGAGGACCGGGCGGTACTTCTCGTCGGAAGGGTCCATGTACTCCCACGTGCGCTCGGTCTCGATGACGTGGGCGTCGGCGTCGATGGTGGGGAGCGAAATCTCCCCTTCGTTCGTCAGTGTCGGCGCATGCTGTTGTTGGGTCACCATGCTTCCCTCCTTGGCGCATAGGCGTCACGCGGGAATAGTAAGGCATCGGGGGAGGGCTGAGGGTGATTTCTCCCACTCCCCCCTCTACAATCCTCCCCCGTAGTCTGCGGGAACGACGGAAGAGGCCGCCTAATGCCGAGGACGGCGACGGCGCGACGACCGGCGCCGAATCAGGCTCGACTCCCCCCGAGGTGGGGGCGGAGCTTCGACGAAGGAGGCGCTGTCCGGCGGGTCCGAACGCTCCTCCGCTGCGTTGGCGTTCGCCACGGAGCCGCCCCCTATTCCCTGGGAAGGCGGCGCCTGCGGAGCGGGCGGCTGGTGGAACAGCGCCGCCAGCAGCACGATGATTGGGTGAATGAAGATGGCTTGGAGCGCAATCTGCCCAAGGGCCAGCAGAATCACACCTAAGCTCCAGCGGAGGACTGACATCCGCTTCCAGCGGGCGATCAGCGGGACCAGTCCGACAGGCCCGAACAGGGCTGCGACGTAGACAGGCTGATCGTACGCGGTCCCGCCGAAGATGAGCAGAAGGCCGACCAACAAGGCGAGCCCGCTCACAATCGCCAAAGGCCACGCAGCGAGTGCGGGCATGTTGAACAGGAATGGCAACCGTCTATTCATCGCAGTAAGGCTACATTACGGGGCGCGTCGGCGCCTCTCGGACCCTCAGTCCAACGGCGGGCGCCGCTCGTGCCAGTCGGTGCGCTCTTGGTAGGCGTGGCCTATCTGGAACAGCGTGTTCTCGGCGAAGGGACGCCCCGCAATCTGGAGGCTGAGGGGCAAGCCCGCTTCCGTGAAACCGATGGGGACCGCCATAGCGGGGACGCCGGACAGGTTGAACGGGCTGCGGTGGGAGCGCAGGCCGAAGAACTGGCTCATCACCGCTTGCTTCGACGTCAGCCCCGTCTCTGTGGCGATCGGCGGCGCGCCCGCCGCCTGCGCGGGCGTCACGATGACGTCGAAACGTCCCAGCTCGCGCATCACGTCCCGGCGCATCAGCGCGCGGAAACGCGACAGCTTGGCGTAGGCCGTCCCGGGGATGAGGCTTGCGGCCATGAGGCGTCGCCGGGTCGCGAAATCGTAGTCCTGCGGCCGCTCCCGGAGCCACTTGCGATGGGTGTGCGCCGCCTCGACGTCCGACAGCGTGTTCGCAATCAGCCCGCCTCTCTCGAAGAGCGGCAGCGAGGCGTCGGCCACGCGCGCTCCAGCCTCCTCCATCACGCGCATCGCCGCGTCGACCGCCGCGGCGGCCTCGTCGCTCGCCATTCCGTTGTCGATGCTCTCCCGCACGACTCCGACCCGCACTCCTTGCAGGTCATCGCGCGGCTCGAACGGCGTCACGGGCCGCTTCGAGGTGTAGGCGTCCTTCGGGTCGTGCCCCGCGATGGCTTGATACACCATCGCCGCGTCGGCGACGGTCTTGGTCATCGGGCCGATGGTGTCCATGAACCAGGCCATGGGGAAGGCGCCGTGGCGGCTCACCGCTCCCCAGGTGGGGCGCAGCCCCACGATGCCGCACCAGCCCGCCGGACCCCTGATCGAGCCCGCCGTGTCCCCGCCCAGCGACGCCGCGCAGAGCGACGCGGCGACCGCCACGCCCGAGCCGCTGCTGGACTGCCCCGCCTGCCGCGTCTCGTCCCACGGGTTGTGGGGTACGCCGAACGGGTGCTGGACGTTCCCTCCGAGTGCGTACTCGCTCAGGTTGAGCTTGCCCAGCAGCACGGCGCCCGCCTCCCGCAGCCGTCCGATCGCCGTCGCGTCCTCGGTCGCGACGTAGTCAACGATATTGCCGCCGAGGGTCGTCCGCAGGCCTTTGGCATCGAACTGGTCCTTCACCGCGACGGGCAAGCCGTGGAGCGGCCCCCTGCCTGCGCCGCGCGACAGCTCCGCCTCGGCGTTTCGGGCCGCTTTCAGCGAGCCCTCCTCGTCGAGGGTGATGTAGGCGTTCAGCCGCTCGAACCGCTTCGCCCTATCAATGAACGCTTGCGTTAGCTCGACCGGCGAGAGCTTGCCGCTCGTGATGAGCGCGGACAGCTCCGTTGCTGGCTTGAGGGTCAGGTCATCGGCCATCGCCGTCCTCCTCCTGGGTCAGCCAGAAAACCGGCAGCGGTTCGACTGCGTCGGCATCGGCGTCTTCGAGCGCGGCGACGGCTTCGTTGATGGCGTTCACGCGATGAGTGATCTCGTCGAGGTCTGCCGCGTCGAGGGGCGTCAGGTCGAGGGCTCGCAGCAGCGACCTCACCTCGTCAGTGGTCAAGTCGGGCATAGTCGTCCTCCGTCACAGGCAGGCGTCAGCGGGCATTCTACGCTGTTGCCCTCCCCCCGCAGACGGGGAGAGGTTTAAGGGGGGAGTCTTCCTCGCCCGTCTGCTCCGGTTCCTTCGTCTACCTCAAGGGAAAGATTCTTGTCTCTTGAAGTTGCCTCGGCCCGTCTGCGGGAGAGGGCGGGGGAGGCCGGGAGGGGGCCGCCGGAGTAGAATGCCTTAGCCGCAGGGAGGAATGAATGGAGCTAGAGCCGGGCATACACCAACTGACCATTGGACGCGAGCCGTTTCCCGGCTTCCCAACGCCCAACTCCTTCCTCGTCTTCGGTGCGGACGCCTCGGTCCTCATCGACATGGGCTGGGAGAATGACGACGACCACCGCGCCCGCGTCGATTACCTCCGCGAGGTCAACGCGCCGCCCGTCTCCGAGATCATCATCACGCACCGTCACCCCGACCACGGCGGCGGCGCGCTGCACATGCACCGCGAGACCGGCGCTCCCCTGTCCTGCCACCCGAACGACCGCGAGGTCATCGAGCGCGACCGCCTCCACGGCGAGATCGAAGTCTCCACGGAGCTCCAAGGCGGGGAGCGGCGCGAGCTTGGGGGGCTGTCCATCGATGTCGTGTTCGCGCCCGGCCACACCTCCGGCAGCCTCGCGCTCTACGTCCCCGAGCGCAGCGCCATCTTCACCTCCGACACGGTCATGGGCGTCTCCACCACCGCCATCAACCCGCGCGACGGCAGCCTCGCTCAGTACATGGAGACCCTCGACCTCTTCAAGGAGATCGGCGCGCGGGTCATGTACACGGGCCACGGAGCGCCGGTCAAGGACCCCGCCGGCCGCCTCGACGCCCTCATCGTCCACCGCCAAGAGCGGGAGGCCGCAATCTTGAAGGAGCTCGCGGACGGCCCCCTCACCCCCGCCGAGCTGCGGGCCCGCATCTACGTCAGCCTTCCTCAGGCCCGCGAGTCCCTCGCCGAGCGCCAGATCCTCACCACCCTCGTCAAGCTCATCGACGACCAAGCCGTCGCCCCCGAAGAGAACGATCGCTACGCCCTTTACGAGTGATTGACAGCGCGATTTCAGGCCAATTCGGCCCCAAACGCGCGCAACCCCGCCCGCGCCGTTGTGCCTCCCGAGACCCCGGCGATAGACTGAATCTCCCACCTACGCGAGGAGCAATACGTGTCCACTCCCCTTCCATCGAAAGTCTTCCCCCACACGACCGCCATCAATGACGCCGACCACCTGGAGATCGGCGGATGCGATGTCGTGGACCTCGTTCGCGAGTACGGCACGCCCCTCTACGTATTCGACGAGGCCACGCTCCGAGGGCAGGCGGAGGGCTTTCTAAGCGCTTTCCGCTCACGGTATCCCGAGAGCCGCGTCGTCTACGCCTGCAAGGCGTTCATCAACGTCGGTCTGGCCAGGTACATCGCGGGGCTCGGCCTCGGTTTCGACGTCGTCTCCGGCGGCGAGCTCGCCGTGCTGAAGGCCGCGGGGGTCGACCTATCGACTATCGACTTCCACGGCAACAACAAGACGCCCCAGGAGATACGCGAGGCTGTCGAATTGGGCGTCGGACACTTCGTCGTCGACAGCTTCCACGAGCTCCGGGTCCTCGACGAGGCGGCGGGCACCGCCGGGCGCGTCCAGCCCGTCCTGGTCCGCGTATCTCCCTCCATCGACCCCCACACCCACCGGCTCACGACCACCGGCGTCCTCGACAGCAAGTTCGGCTTCCCCATCGAGACCGGCCAAGCCGATCAGGCCGTCCGCGATGTGATGGCCGCGCGGAACCTCGACCTCCAGGGCCTGCACTTCCACCTCGGCTCGCCCATCTTTGAACTCGAGCCCTACACGGAGGCCATCGAGCGCGTCCTCCGGTTCGCCGCCCAGATGCGCGAGTATGGGCTGGAGCTCAAACGTTTCAGCCCCGGCGGAGGCTTCGCCATCGCCTACACCGAGGAGGACGAGCCGCCGTCGCAGGACGCCTACGCCGAGGCCATCGTCGGCGCGCTTATCGAGGGCTGCGAGGCGAACGGCCTCCCCCGGCCCGAGCTCACCATCGAGCCCGGACGCTCTCTTTCAGGTCCCGCCGGCGTTGCCGTCTACACCGTCGGCGCCATCAAGGAGATTCCCGGCGTCCGCACCTACGTCTCCGTCGACGGCGGCATGGGCGACAACATCCGCCCCGCGCTCTACGGCTCGCGCTACATCGCCATTGCCGCGACCCGTCCGTCCGCCCCCGCCGGTGAGACCGTCACCATTGCAGGCAAGTACTGCGAGTCGGGCGACGTGCTGGTCAGGGACGCCGCGCTCGCCAAGGTGCAGGCAGGCGACCTCATCGCTATCCCCGCCTCCGGCGCCTACGCCCCGTCGATGGCCAGCTCCTACAACTTGAACGGCAGGCCCGCCATCGTCATGGCCGCGGACGGCAAGGCGTCCCTCATTCGACGGCGCGAGTCCTACCAGGACATGATGGCCCAGGACGTCGTGTAGCGTGCTCCGGCTTCACGGCCAAGAGCTCGCTGTCCGGACGTTGGAGCGTTCCCTTGCCGGAGGCCGTCTGCACCACGCCTATCTCTTCGCGGGGCCCGCCCACTTGGGCAAGACGACCCTCGCCCTCCAGTTCGCCCAAGCACTGAACTGCACGGGCGAGACACCGCCGTGCGGTGCCTGCGGCCCCTGCGCGCGCGTCCTCTCCGGCGCCCACGCGGACGTGCAGCGGATAAGCGTCGACCCCGACGCAACGGAGGGCCCGCGCACCATCATCGGCATCGAAGCCGTCCGCGACCTCATCGGCTCCGCGCACCTCCGTCCCTACGAGGGCCGCACCCGCGTCTTCATCATCCTGTCCGCCGACCGCATGAGCGCGGAGGCCTCCAACGCCCTGCTGAAGGTCCTCGAAGAACCCCCTCCGGACGTGGTCATCGTCCTTGTCAGCGACAACGCCGACGCCATACTCCCGACCGTCCGCTCGCGCTGTCAGACCCTGGAGTTCCGGCCCCTGCCGGTGGAGGAGGTCGCGCGTATACTCCGCGACGAGGAGGGCGTGGGGGCCGAGCAAGCCGAGGTCCTCGCCAGGCTCTCCCGCGGGTGCGTCGGCTGGGCGATCGGCGCGAGCCGCGACGACGCGCTCTACGCCGCCGTCCACCAACGCCTCGAACGGATAGCGGATGTCGTCGAGGGGGGCTTGGAGACGCGTTTCGCCTACTCCGACGACGTGGCCCGCCGCTTCCAGCGCGACCGCGCCCTAGGCCGCGAGGACCTCTACCTCTGGCTGCGATGGCTGCGCGACATCCTGCTCATCCAGCACGGCCAGAGCCACCGCATCGTGAACCTCTCGTGGCGCGACACCTTGGAAAAGCAGGCCGCCGCGCTAACCCCAGCCGACGCAGTCCGCTGGACCCACGGCATCACGCGAACAATCGAGCTCCTCGATCGCAACGCCAACCCCCGCCTGGCCCTCGAAGCCATGATGCTGGAAGCCCCCAAGCTCGCCGTGAAGTCTTAGGGCGCTCGCGGGCTATCGCAGGAAGGAGAGCATGCCAGGGAAGCTTGTCGGTCGTGTAGAATGGGCCTGGGTGAGGTGAGCGATGGCCACGGGGGCCCGGAAGACTCTGCTAACAGCCGGGGAGTTGCCCGCCCTTTCGTCCCGCCTCTCGTCTGAGGGGAAGCGCGCCGAGCTTGTCGAAGGAGAGCTTATCGTCACGGCGCCCGCGGGCGGGAGACACGGCCGTATCGCCAACACGATTGCTTATTTCCTTACGAGGTTCAGCCTCAGCGGACACGGCGGAACGGTCTTCGCCGCTGAGACGGGCTTCCTGCTGCGGAGCGACCCCGATACGGTTCGAGCGCCCAACGTGGCGTTCATCAGCAGCGATCGGCTGGGACCGGACGACGCGCCGCCGGGATACCTAGAGATGGCCCCTGACCTCGCGGTGGAGGTGGTGTCCCCCAACGACTCCGCCGCCTCTGTCCAAAGTAAGGTCGAGGACTGGCTAGGCACCGGGACGCGGCTCGTTTGGGTCGTGTACCCCGACACGCAGTCCGTGGCCGTCTACCGTTCCCTGCATGAGGCCGAGGTGCTCTCGGAGCCGGATGCTCTGGATGGGGCGCCCGTGCTCTCCGGCTTCGCCGTGCCGGTGCGCGACCTGTTCACGCAGCAAGGGCAGCCCCGCTCCTAGCCTCCGTTGGAACCCCAGGGCACTACCGTGACACGAGGCCAAGTCTGCCGCCAGCGGTCGGCTTTCTCCTGGTACCGCCAGGGCAGGTCGAGCCGATAGTTGGGGCGGACGACCATCGCAAAGACATCGTCGAACCCGAAGGGGGCGTACACGTCGTACCCTCCGCCGGACGCCCGGCGGAGTCCGAGGGCCGAGCACCGGGTCAGGAAGCTGTCGATGCCCTCCCGCGTGCTGTGCAACGGATCGTGGGGAATGCCGAACTTCTCGGGGTACCAGAGGTGGACGCGCGCCTGATTGCGAACCTGCACGTCGACGCCCAGGTCCGCGAAGGCCGCCGCGCAACGTTGGATGATCCGGTCCTCCCCTTCCCAGCTGAGGTCGTCGAGGTCGCAGTAGAGGATGTCGTAGTCGGTGACGCCATGGGCTGGTGGGAATCCGCTCACGTGGTTCCAGACGGCCTGGCAGAGGCATCCGGCGGCGAGGTAGCAGTCCGGCAGCCCCAGCTTCGCCAGCCGGTCCACCAAGACTTGGTTGGTCTCATTCCCCAAAACGATATCGAGGAACCGCGCGCGGAGGTCCGATTGCAGGTGGGAGGTCGTCATTGCTGCAAGCCTCATGGTACGCGCCCGGGGGGCTCCGGAGTAAGAGCGCGGAGGGGCCGGAGTAAGAGGCTGACGGCCCGCCAACCCCGCCGGAGGAGGCGCGACATCTGCCCCTTGTACAAGTTCAGAAACATGTGAGACAGACAAGGAGATGAAGAAGGGGCCATCCTTGCGGTGAATCGGATCCTGAAGGAGGCCCCTCATGCGGGTAGCCGCACTACCCAGTGGTGGAATCTCCGAGAGCGCGGGTTCACCGCCGCCGATGCCGCCGCGACCTTGGAGATATCCCGCTCCAGGCTCTACCGCATGGACCGCCGATGCCGCGCGGATGGTCCCAGCGGACTCGAACCTTGTTCACGTCGCCCGCGACGACGACGGCAACCCACTGGGGTCCCGAGCTCGTCGAGGCCGTACGCCAACAGCGCGAGACGCCCCCTTGCTACGGGAAGGACAAGATCGCCGTCGTCCTCCAGCGTGAGGGTTGGAACGTCTCCTCCTCCACGGTCGGCCGCATCCTGGGCTCCCTCAAACGCCGGGGGGTGCTGCGTGAACCGCCGCGCCCCGGCGTTGCACGGCGCAAGCGGCGCGTGGCGCGCCCCTACGCCATCCGTAAACCGAAGGACTACCAGCCCACCGAACCCGGCGACCTCGTCCAAGTGGACACCATGGACCTCCGGCCTCTGCCCGGCGTGGTGCTCAAGCACTTCACCGCACGCGACGTGGTCTCCCGGTGGGACGTGCTCCAAGTGAGCACGCAGGCCACGGCTGCCAGCGCGGTGCGCTTCCTCGACGCCATCCAGCAGCGGCTCCCGTTCCTCCTCAAGGCTATCCAGGTGGACGGTGGCTCCGAGTTCCAGGGAGCGTTCGAACAGGCGTGCAGCGACCGCGGCATCCGGTTGTTCGTCCTGCCGCCCCACTCCCCGAAGTTGAACGGCTACGTGGAGCGGGGGCGCCGGACACACCAGGAAGAGTTCTACGAGTTCTACGATGGGGAGTGGACTGTAGCAGCGCTCACGCCGGAGCAACTCCGGTGGGAGCGCTGCTACAACACCGAACGCCCCCATCAGTCGCTTGGCTGGCTGAGCCCAAGAGACTATCTTCTCCAATACCACCCGCAGATGGCCCCGCTGTCTCACATGTAGTGAACGAGTAAAGAGGTTTGACGCTCCCCATGACCCCTCATATCATCATCGGACCGCCGCTGAGCGGTAAGGGAGACAGATAGATGGCGACAACCAAAGCGTTCGTGCTGATTGAGACGGCGGTGGGGAAGACCAAGGACGTGGTGAGCGCGCTCCGTAATGTGTCCGGCGTGACGTCGGTCGACGTCGTCACCGGCCCCTACGACGTGATCTGCATCGTTCAGGCGGAAGACCTGAGCTCGGTGGGCGACACCGTCACGGGCAGCGTCCACACGATCGGCGGAATCGTGCGGACCGTGACCTGCCTGGCGGTCGGCAGCAACTAACGAGCACCCTCATCATCTCGCTGGCGGACTGACAAGAGGCGACCGGCAAGGGCCGTTCCACCGGCGCCTCTGCTTCGTTTTAGGAGGCCGGGGTGACGGAGCAGGACTGCATCTTCTGCAAGCTCGGTCGGGGCGACATTCCCACCGACAAGCTGTTCGACGACGGCACGGCGTTCGCGATACGCGACATCGAACCCAAGGCGCCGACGCACGTCCTCGTCATCCCGCACGCGCATGCCGGGGCGCTTGCCGAGTCGTTTGAAGAGACGGTCGCCGCCGCGCACTGCCTGACGGTCGCGCCGGGGATAGCGCGGGAACTGGGGCTTGCCGAGTCCGGCTACCGGCTCGTGGCGAACCAAGGGCCGGACTCGGGTCAGGAGGTCCCTCACTTCCACCTCCACATCCTCGGCGGGCGACGCCTCGGCGCCATGGGCTAGACGTGGCCTTCGAGTTGCCGCCATCCCTCGACGCCCGACTCGACGCGCTGCCCGGCGGCCTGCGCGCGCACGTCGAGCGTGTTCGGGGAATCGCCCGCGAGCTTGCGGCGGTCCACGGCGTCGACATTGCCATCGCCGACCTGACGGCGGCCGCCCACGACGTTGCGCGGCATCTGCCGGGCCGCAGGCTGATCGAGGAAGCGGAGCGCCTCGGGACCGGCGTGAGCGACGTGGAACGAGCGGCGCCCATCCTGTTGCACGGGCCCGTCGGGGCCGGCTGGCTCCGCGAGGACGGGGCCATCGTGAACCCGGAGGCGCTCGAAGGAGTGCACTGGCACACCACGGCCCACCCGGACCTGGCGCCGGTAGGGAAGGTCGTGTTCGTCGCCGACAAGCTCGACCCGCATAAGGCGAAGGCGTACCCCTTCCAGCCGGCGGTGCGGACGGCCGCATTCCACGACTTACAGGAAGGCGTGCTCGTCTTCCTGGACGGCGCGATCAAGGCCCACGTGGACCGCCGCGAGCTCGTCCACCCCATGAGCGCCGAGACGCGGAACCGGCTGCTCATGGCGCTGAGTTGCTAGCCCGCAGGCAATCCGCCGGGAATCACGCACATTTGTTCTGAAAACAGTTGACACCGCCCGAACAGGCGTTCTAATATGCCGCCAGCTTAGAACGTATGTGCGGGAGTCATGGTGCTAACTCCAACCCCATACCAACGTGAGACCGCCGCCGCCGTGGCGGGCGACGTGCTGTACGAGCGGGCCTCCGTCTTCACGGTCGAGATGCCCTTGGGGGCCGGCGTCCGCGAGCTGGCGTCCCAGCTCGAGATGCTCATGATGAGCGTCAACGTGAACGCCGGCGGGTCGCTGCTCCGCGTGGCGCCCACCGAGGCGGCCTTGGTGAAGGACAGGCTCGTCGCCCACCTCCGCGAGGGCGCGCTGAAGGGGCTATGGTCGTCGACGGCGGAGAACGTGCGGCTGGGCCGCGCCCGCGTCCGCTACGTGACCCACGAGCAGCTGCCGACGGTTCGAGGCTCCTTCAGCCTCATCCAAGTGATTGACTCGCACCTGCTCGACCACGCCGGACTCGAACGAATCCGGCTCCTCGCCGCGGCGTCCGGCGCAACCGCCGTCTTCTACGGGCGTCCCTGGAGCGGAGAGACGCCCTTCGAGCAGCTCAAGGTCCACAACAAGCAGTCTCAAGCCTCCGGCGGCGGGCCTTTGCACTTCCGGGCGCCCCTCGATCGCGTGATGGCGGAGCTCCCCGGCTACGCCGAGCGCGCCGCCAAAGCCCGCCGGTCCCTCGGCGCCGAGCACCCGGAGTACGCGACAGCCTACGAGCTGCGGCCCGTGACGGCGGAGCGGGCATTCCCCGTGGAACGTCTCCACGGCTTGTTCAGCGACGGACGAGCGCGCAGGACTGTCACAGGCGGCAAGGTCGTCGCATCTGTCGTCCTGACGCGGCTGCCGGAGCCCGGCGCAGCCCTGCTCGCTCCGGCCTCGGCGACTGCCGTCGTCACGGTGGGGGAACGCGCGCCGGACGGCCTGCGGGTCATCGATCACCGGTGGCTCGAAACCGTCGATGCTGCGTCGCTCGCCCGGGCCATCGCGCGCTTCACCTCGAAGACGTGGGCGTGCGCGCGGGTGGCGGTGCGGTCGCAGACGGGGCGGACGGCGGGCCAGGTGCGGCGGTTACTGGACGGCGAGCTTGGCGCGCGCCGCGTGATCTGGCTCGACGACCCGCCGGTCGCGCGGAGCGCAGAGGTCTCGGACCTCATCGCAGCCGTCCTGACGGGCCGGCTCAGTCTCTACGCCATGGACGGCTCGCACGAGTACCGAATGCTCCGCCACGAGGTCGAGAGCGCGTCGCTCCGCCTCGGCGATGGCCGCGGCCTTGACTTGGCGGTGGAGGGTCCACGGGAAGGGTTCCTCGAAGGTCTTCTGGTTCTTGCTCACGACGGCGCGGCGCGCGCGCCGGAGCGCAACGGAGCGCTCCCTGCCGCGCTCGCGTCGTGAGGCGTGTTGCCTGGATTGCCTACACAACGGACGGATAGCCGACAACTAACGGAGTCATCGAAGGAGGGAGAGATGAGCAGTTACGCGAAGTCCCATCGACGGCGGCGCGAGCCCGTTCTGGACGGGCTGCCGGAACAGCAGCACTACCCCGATACCGGGTGCGAGGTATCGATGTCGTGTCTGACGTGCCCATTGCCTCAATGCAAGTTCGACGACCCTGCCTGGTACAAGACCTACAGGCGTCAAGGGCGGGACCTGGAGTACCTACTGGCCCAGGTACAGGAAGGGCTCAGCGTCTTCGAGATAGCGGGGCGTTTCCGCGTGAGCCCGCGCACGGTGCACCGCGCCATCCGGCGCATCGAGGACAGTCCGCTGGCCGCGCAGGTCGCTTGACCGCTACGCGCAATAGAACGCTAGATAGTCAGGCAACACAGAAACCCGAAGCCGGCCCATATGGGCCGGCTTCTCTCTGCTTTGAGCAGTGCTCCTCCCCATCTGCGGGGGAAGGGCGTAGAAGGGGATAGGGAATCTAGTCGGCGCGCTCTAGAATCACCACGGGAATCTCGCGCTCCGTGCGCGCCTGGTATTCATCGTAGGGCGGGTAGACCGAGGCCATGTGCCTCCAGAGCGCAGGTTTCTCGTCGGCGTCGGCGGTGCGCGCCGTCGCCTTGAACCGGTCGGCCTTGACCTGCACGCCGACGGAAGCGTTCGCCGAGAGGTTGCGGTACCACTGCGGATGCTCGGGCGCCCCGCCCCGCGAGGCCACGATCAGGTAGCGGCCCTCGTGCTCTCCGTAGATCAGCGGCGTCGTAATCTCGTTGCCCGACTTCCTGCCGACCGTCGTCAGAAGGAGCGTGGGGTAGCCGCGCCACATGTGGCCGTCTTCACCGTTGCTCTGCTGATAGCTTTCGATGTGATCGAGCACCCACTGAGGCTTGCCGCTATTGGACGTTGTCATGGCCCCACCCTCCTGGCCTGGCCGCCGACATCAGCGGGCGCGAACAACCCATGCCGGACGACGGTTTATAGGAAATATGGTCGGGGTGATTGGATTTGAACCAACGGCCCCCTGCACCCCATGCAGGTGCGCTTCCGGACTGCGCCACACCCCGACCGAGGGTAACGAGCGTAGCACAGCCCCGAGGCGACCGTCCAATGAAACGCTTCGCAGTGGCGCCGCACCGCCGTTCCCGGGCAGGCCAGGATCTAACAGCCCCACGGGTGGATTGGGGTATAATGCAGGGGCGGGCTTCCCAAGCCCGCTTACGTGTGAAACGGAGCAAGCGCCATGGACGAGCTACGCCAACGCCTAGCAGAGCTGGGCGAGCACATCGCCGACATCATGGCGCATCTTTGACCTCCCCGACCAAGCAGCAGAGGCCGAGCGGCTGGAGATAGCCGCCGCCGAACCCGATTTCTGGAGCGACCCCGCTAAAGCGCAAGCCACGATGAAGCGGCTCGCGCGGCTCCGCACGGCGGTCGACGGCTGGCGCGACTTCGAGGAGCGGGTCGCGTCCACCGCCGAGATGCTGGACCTAGCAATCGAGTCTCAAGACGCCGGAATGTCCGAAGATCTGGCAATCGAGGCGGACAAGCTGTTCGAGGAGTCGGAACAACGCGAGTTCGACCTCGTGCTCTCCGGGGAATACGACGACCGCGGCGCGATCCTCGCCGTCCACGCGGGCGCCGGAGGGACGGACTCGCAGGACTGGACCGAAATGCTCATGCGCATGTACACCCGTTGGGCGGACCTCAGCGGGTACAAGGCCGAAGTGCTCGACCTCTCCACGGGAGAGGAGGCAGGGGTTAAGAGCGTGACCCTGGAGATATCCGGCGCCAATGCCTACGGGTACGCCAAGGCGGAGCGCGGGGTGCATCGCCTCGTCCGACTCTCGCCGTACGACGCCGCCCACGCACGGCACACGTCGTTCGCCCTCGTCGAGGTGCTGCCCGAAGCGGAGGGCGACGTCGATCTACGCATCGACCCCGACGACATCGAGATGGAGGTCTTCAAGGCGAGCGGCGCCGGCGGCCAGCACGTCCAGAAGAACTCGACCGCTGTGCGCATCCGCCATCTCCCTTCGGGGCTCGTGGTCGCCTGCCAGAATGAGCGCTCGCAGCTGCAGAACCGCGAGGTCGCGATGAAGATCCTGCGCGCGCGCCTGATGGAGATCGAGGTGCGAAAGCGCGCCGAGGAGCGCGCCGCCCTCAAGGGCGACCACGTCTCCGCGGGCTGGGGCAACCAGGTGAGGAGCTATGTCCTGCATCCGTACAAGCTCGTGAAGGACCATCGCACCGGGTTCGAATCGACCAACCCCGACTTGGTGCTCGACGGGGAGCTGAACGGCCTCATGCGGGCGTATCTCCTTTGGAGCGTCGACGGAGCCTAGCGCGTGAAAAGTCTCCGCCTCGGCGCGCTGGCTGCCCTGCTCCTGTTCGCGTCATCGACGCCGGCGAGCGTCTGGGGACAGGAACCGCTCCCTGTCGCCCGTGACGAACCGACGTTGGACTTCCCGAACGCCATCACATTCGAGCTGCGCGCAAGCCCGCCGACCGCCATCGAGAGCGCAGAGGTCCGCTACCGCGTGGACTCGTTGAGCTGCGGGGCGGCGGTCGCGACCGGGGTGGCCGCAGCGCCGGAGGTCAGCTCCGAGGGCGAGTTCGCCGCGTCGTGGGAGTGGGACCTCCGCGAAAGTGGGGGGCTGCCCGTGGGCGCGTCGGTCACGTATCACTGGCGCCTCTCCGGTGGCGGCCGCGTCTTCGAGACGGAGGAGCGGACGTTCGTCTACGAGGACCCACGGCATGACTGGCGTGTGCTCGACGGAGAGCGCGTAACGCTGCGCTGGAGCAACGGGGACGAGGCCTTCGCGCGGGACCTGCTCGAAACGGCTGACGCCGCCGTTGAGCGCCTCGCCGAAAGCACGGGCGTCACGCCCGACCGCAAGATTGGGCTGCGCATCTACGAAACCACGGAATCCCTCAGAGAAGCGTTGGTCTTCCCCGGCGAGTACACCGGAGGGGTCGCCTACCCCAGCTACGGGCTGACGGCCATAGGCATCGGCCCCCGGAACGTCGTCTGGGGCAAGCGCGCTATCGCGCACGAGATGACCCACGTTGTGATCGGCCAAGCCGCCTTCGCCTGCGGGGCCGACATACCTGCGTGGCTCCACGAAGGGCTCGCGGTCTACAATGAGGGCCCCCTCCAAAACGACTTCGAGCGCTCGCTTTCGTCGGCGGTAGAGGAGAAGCGCGTCTTCCGCTTGGGAAGTATTGCGGGAGCGTTCCCCGCCGACGAAGAAGGCGTCACTCTCTCGTACGCGCAGAGTTGGAGCGTGGCCAATCACCTCATCGAGACATACGGGGCCGACCGGATGAACGCCCTCTTGACCGCGTTTCAAGCGAGCGGCAGCATCGAGCAGGCGCTCACCGAAGCTTACGGCTTCGGGAGGCTAGGTCTGGAGAATCGGTGGCGCGCGAGCCTTGGCTTGCCGGAGCTGCCGCCCTTAGTTGTCCCTACGCCCCGCTTGCGAGAGATACCCCCACTCACTCTGCCCACGCCCGACGCGCCCGCCCCGGCTACTTCAACGCCCACGTCCCCTGCCACGCCAACGCCTTCCGCCGTGGCCACCCCCACTCCGCCTGCAAGCGGCGCGGGCTGCAACAGCTCAGGCGGCGCCGTGTCCGGCCTCGATGGCGCCCTCGCGGTGCTCCTCATCGGGGGCGCTGTCGCTTCACTCAGGAGGACCGTATGACGCGCCTCGTCCTCTTGGCCATCGCGCTGTTGACGGCGGCCGCATGCTCCGGCGACGCGGACCCGCAGCCAAGCCCCACGCCGACTGCGAGCGCCTACCTGACGTACACGAACGAATCCCATGGGTTCACGTTCGAGCATCCGGCTGACTGGACGTCCGCGCCTCCTCCACCCAACGGCCCTCTGCTCATCCTGAACGGCGGTGGGACGCTCCAGCTATCCGCCACGAGCTACTTCTCGCCGAGCGACAGCTCCCTCAGCGAGCGGCTGGACGCCGCAATCGAGCTGGCCTCGGCCTCGCTGGACAACCCGCGCGGCGAGGGGCGCAGGACGGTGTTCCTCGAGGACGGCTCTCCTGCGGAGCGCGCGGACATCGTCCATAGCAAGGAAGGCGCGAACGCTGTGGCGCGTCTGCAGATTGCCCAACGCGGCCCGCGGACCTTCCTCCTGACGCTCACCGCTCCCACAACCGAGCTGGAACGCCAGAACGAGACCGTCGAAGGTGTGTTGGCGAGCTTCCTCAGCTTCCCGCCCGCGCCGTTCGAGGTTTCGCGAGACCGGTCGCTCACCATGCCGTGGAGCGACCCGCTCACCCTCGATCCCGCCGTCGCCCGTGAGTCCGGTTCTCACTTCATCGTCAGTAACGTCTTCAGCGGCTTGGTCCGGTTCGACGCCGACCTGCGGGTGCGGCCCGACTTGGCCGAGACGATAGAGGTGGACAGCGCGGGCACGGCCTACACCTTCACGCTCCGCGCCGACGCCAAGTTCCACGACGGGCGCGCCATCACCGCGGACGACGTGAAGTACTCGCTCGAACGCGCGACCGACCCCGAGCTCATGAGCGATACCGCAGCCCTCTACTTGAGCGACATCGTCGGCGCGCGCGACAAGCTCGAAGGACGAGCGGAGGAGGTCTCGGGCGTCGAGGTCGTGGACTCGCGCACCGTGCGCATCACGATTGACGCGCCGAAAGCCTTCTTCCTGGCGAAGATGACGTACCCCACCGGCGCCATCGTGGACAGGCGAACCGTCGATTCCGGCGGGTTCGAGTGGTGGCGTAGCGACGTGAATGGCTCCGGCCCGTTCAAGCTCCGCGAGTGGACCGAGGGCGAGGTCCTCATCCTCGAACGGTTCGACGACTACCATGCGCCAAGCTCCTTGGAGCTCGCGGTCTTCCCCATACTCCAGGGCGTGCCGATGCAGATGTACGAGTCGGACGCCGTGGACGTCGCCCTCATCGGCGGGTCGAACGTCGATAGAGCGCTCGACCCGGTCAGCGGGCTCGCCGGTCAACTGGCCGTCTTCCCGCAGCTCAACACCTTCTTCCTCGGATTCAGGGCGCGGGAAGCGCCGTTCGACGACCCTCTCGTCAGACGCGCCTTCGCGATGGCCGTGGACCGGGAGGCTTTGCTCGAAACGGTGTTCGGCGGGCGGGTGAGTCTCGCCGCCGGGCTGCTTCCTCCGGGAATGCCGGGCTACTCGGCCGACCTAACAGGCATCCCCTACGACCCCGAGGGCGCCCGGGCGTTGCTGGCGCAGTCGCGGTACGCGGTTGATTTCCCTCCAGTCCTCTACACGACATCCGGTTCGGGCGAGGTCCCGACCGACGCGCAGTTCATCGTGGGCGCTTGGGAAGCCAATCTGGGCGTCGACGTGGAAATCGAGCTCGTCCCACCCGATGCGTACTTCTACCGGCTGGACGAGCTGGCGGGGAACATCTTCGACTTCGGTTGGGTGGCTGACTACCCTGACCCCGAGAACTTCTTGGACCTATTGCTGCACAGCGAGAACCGGAGCAACAACATCGGAGGCTATAGCAACCCCGAGTACGACCGCCTGCTCGAGCGCGCTCGGGTGGAGCCGGACTTCGAGACGCGCATGGCCATCTACGCCGAGGCCGAGGAGCTGCTCATAGCGGACGCCGGGATCATCCCGCTCTTCCACTCGCCGGACTACGTCCTGATAAAGCCGCACATCCAAGGCTTCATCATCGAGCCCTTCGGCGCCCCGTTCCTCAGGGACGTTGTCGTCCTGCCCAAGTAAGAGCTCTCGCAGGTCGGACGAGCGCGGCCCACAGCCGTCCTCGCCACGTTAAAGGGGCTTCCCTCGGAGACCTGAGTCGTGACAGCAGCCCATTGCCCGGTCTGCCCATCCTCCACTACGCTGTCCTTCTAGCCTTCGTCCGGGCGTTTTGCCGCCCCGCCCGCTCGAAGAATGAGCCCAAATGAGCCTAAATGAGCCTCCACCCTCGGCCCTCACGCCTGAGGACGCCCGCCCAGGCGCATGCATGACACGCCGACGCCGACGATCGTGGCTGCTGTAGCGACAATCAGCACGGCCACCCTCCCGCTCACTCCGCCGTCGTTTGCCTGCGGCATCTGCGGAGGGGCGGTCGTTGTCGTGGGCGGCGCCGGCGATGAAACGTCTGTCGGCGTTGGCGGGGGCGCAGGCTTGGTCGGCGTCGCCGTTGGCGGCGTCGGCGTCGCCGTAGGACCGACCGTGGGCGTGGGACGCGGCGCGCTTGGCACGGGTCCCGACGCCTGTCCGTTCAGCCGTATCCCGTTCTCTGCCGCGTCGTCGTAGGTCACGCTGGCGCGCAGGAGCATCCCAGCGTTCTCGACGGCTGGAACGTAACTGTCCGACGTTGCGCCTTCTACGTCGGCCCAGACAACCCCACCGGTGGACTGCTCCCACTGCCACCTCTCGCTTATGACGCCGCCATCGGGGTCGGCGAGCATGGCGGTTATGGTCGCCCCAATCTCCGGGGAGTCTTCCGGAGATAGCGTCACGCTGCCCAGTTCCGCCACATTGGCCGCCGTGATACGGACCGTGATCTTGCTTTCGCCGACTCCGTCATGGGCCGCGACTTCTATCGTGTAGGGGTTATCGGCGGACTCGTGGTCCAGCTCGGCTTCGCTCGCCACGACGATCTGGCCGGTCCAAGGCGACACCTCGAATAGGTCCGCGTCGGCCCCAGACACGGTGTAGGCAACCTGACGCCCGTCGCCTGCCCGAGCCACGACGGGACTCCCCACGCTGACGCCGCTCGGGCTGTTCTCCGCCACCGCCCGTGTGGCTCGGGCCCCCTCGATGAACTTCGGCGGCGGTGGCGGGAGCGTCACGAGAGCGAACTCACTGAAGCCGAAGATGTTGATTACGCTGATCCGGCTCTTGCCGTCCGCCTCCGGCGTCAGCATGAAACACTCGACCGTTCCAGGCGGCTTGGCGCACTCCGGTACCGAGACCCACGCGTCGGATGGCCCGCCGCGTTTCATCACCAAGAGCCGCCCCGCATCATAGGCGGTCTGCACCGAGCGGGACTGGTCTTGGCTCAGGATCACCGTCAGGGTCGCCGGCTGGTCCAAGCCGCCATCCAACCGGTTGGCTTCCAGGTCGAACAACTCTACGGAAATGCACAGCATCCGCGCGCCTTGAGGCGCTCCCGTAGCGCAGTTCTCGCTGGCGAAATCGACTCTGACCTGAAACGGGCTTGCCCGCGAGTGGGCCGGGAAGGTCACGGTCTGGCCTCCGTCGGCGGACATCACCGAGAAATACTCGCCAGGGACGACGAGAGCAACGGTCTGGGAAGCGGTGCGTCTTAGCACTGGGTTGACGGCGATTAGCTCGAACGTTCCCTGGATAGACGCTTCATCGGGGTCGGACGCTGTCACCGCAACCGTGGTCTCACCGGCCTGCGCGGGCGTAATTGCCAAGGAGCTTCCCTCGACTGCCACGGTCACGATGGCAGGGGACGGTTCCGCCGCGTACACGAGACTGTCGCCATCGGGGTCTGAGAAGAAGCCCGACAATTCCAGGTCTAGCGTGCCCCCGCCAATCTCCACCTTCTGACGCGGGATGCGCCCAACGGCGACCGGCGCATCGTTGACGGCGTTCACTGCCACATTGACGCTGCCGGTCGCGATGGCGGCGCCGTCGGAGACGACGTAGGTGAACAAGTCCTCGCCGTGGAAGTTTGTATTGGGGGTGTAGGTTATGCCGCCGCCCGCGCCTACGATGACGCCGCCATTGCGAGGCTGCGTAGCCGACGCGATACTCAAGCTGGCGCCAGCATCTTCGTCGCTATCGTTTTCCAGCACTGGGACCTCAATCGCGGTGTCCTCGTCGGTTGTTGCCGAGTCTTCTACCGCGACCGGGGGCTCGTTCACGTCAGCAATGTCAATCGCTACGACGATGCTGGCCGCACCGCCTTTGCCGTCGTCGGCGACGACGGTCACGGAGTAGCTGGACTTCGCCTCGTGGTTGATTGGCTCATTGGTCACGACCTGACCTGTCGCCGCCTCGATCGCAAACGCGGAGGCGTCAGGGTCGGTGAGGGAGTAGGTTAGAACATCGCCGCTGTCAGGGTCAGCGGCTGCGACCGGCGCGCCGATCGGTTGTCCCGGCGGGGTGTTCTCGTCCACGGCGCGGACGGTGCTTACGCCCTCGTTGAAGGATGGCGCGTTGTTGAGCGGCAGAGCGGTGCTGCCTTCGCCCGACGCCGACCACTCCCCTGTCCCCTCATCGTTGGTCGCTCGCACCCGCGCCTCGTAGGCGGAGCCGGGGCTGAGGCTCGTGATGATTGCGCTGAGACCGACGCCCTCGTATGAAGCGTCGGTGAAGCCGCCGCTGCCGCCAAGGCGATGCTGCACGTCGTAGTCCGTAACCGGAGGCCCCGTGTTGGGAGGCGGGGTCCAGGTCAGGACCAGCGTCGTTTGCCCATCGTCGTCGGCCGCCTCGGCCGTCGGCGCATCCGGGGTCCCCGGCGGCTCGTCCACGTCATTGACGCTGATCCACACTCGTATGCTGTCCGCCCCGCCCTCGCCGTCCTCCACGTTCACCCTCACCGAATAGCGGTCCTTCGTCTCGTAGTCCAACGCCGCTCTAGTCCGAATCCGACCGGAAGACGCGACAATGGCGAAAGCATCGGCATCCGCGCCGGAGAGCCAATAGCGCAGCCTGTCGCGAGGGTTGGGGTCCACGGCCACGACCGACGCCCCGATGGGCTGTCGCGGCGGGGTGTTCTCGTCCACGTCCCGGGCCGTACTGCTTCCTTCCTCGAAGGACGGCGCGCGATTGGGCCCCGGCTCGGTGCGTCCCACGCCGGAATGTGACCACGGCCCCTTCCCCTCGGCATTCACCGCCCGCACCTGCGCCTCATAGTCCGTATCCGGCTCGAGCCCCGTGATAGTCACGCTGATATGGTCGACCGCCAGAGGGTCGCTGAAGACGGCGTCACCAATTCGGCGGTACTGCACCTCATAGCCGGTGACGGCAGGACGAACGCTGTCGGGCAGCGAGTCCCATCCTATGTGCAGCCCAAGATGCCCGTCGTCCGGGGCCGGGAGGATGACTGGAGTAGACGGCGCCCCCGGCGGCTCGGGCGCGTCGGCGACCTCAATCGTCACCTCGATGCAGGCCTCCTCGCCCCCGAAATCTCGAACATGTACGGCCACGAGGTAGGAGTCCATCGCCTCGTAATCGAAATAGCTGGCCCTCGTCTCATCGTCTAGTGGCGCCTTAGTCGTAAGCCCTCCCGTGGACGAATTGAGGTCGAACTTTTCCTGGGCAAGCCCGCCGGAGGGACCTTGCTCCCCGCAGGTGTCCCAGAGCGTATAGCTCAGCGTATCGCCCTCGTCCGGGTCCGCGGCCGCAACCGGCGCGCCGACTGCAACGTCCGCCGGGGCGTTCTCGACCACGCGGCGAGTGGCCCTCTCCCCATCGTCAAAGATGGGGGGCTCGTTCACGTCGCGGACGCCGATAGCCACTGCGATGCTATCCTCCCCGCCGTTGCCGTCCCTGACCTCCACGATTACCTCGTAGGCGGGCCGCGTCTCGTAGTCGAGCGGGGCTACGGTCTCGATCTGGCCGGTTTTCGTGTCAATGTCGAACGAAGCCGCGTCCTTCCCATTGAGCGAGTAGACCAGGGTGTCGCGGTCGCTATCCACGGCTGCAACCGGACTGCCGACGGGTTGCCCCGCCGCCGTGTTTTCATCTACGGCGCGGGTAGCGCCGGAATCCTCCTTGAAGACGGGACCTCTGTTGCTCCTGGGGGTGACGATTCTGGGTCCACTGCTCGTCCTTCCTTCGCCGACGTCCGACCAATCGCCGTAGCCCTCATCGTTCCTCGCCCGCACCCGGAACCCATAGGTTGTGCTCGGGCTGAGGCCCGTGATGGTGGCGCTGACGCCGACGCCATCGTAGGAAGCATCGGAGAAGTCGTCGCCGCTCCCGGCCACGCGATACTGCACGTCGTAGCCTGTGATTGCCGGGCGCCCCTCGTTCTCCGGCGCCGTCCACGTCAGGACAAGCGCCCGATGCCCGTCCGCCCTAGCCGTGGGCGCGTCCGGCGCTCCCGGCGGCTCGTCCATGTCGGTGACCTTAATGGTCACGGCGATGCTGTCCATGCCGCCCTTACCGTCGTCGGCGCGCACCTCCACGGAATAGCTGGATTTCGCCTCGTAGTCGAGCGACGCTTTGGTCTTGAGCTGGCCGGTTTTCGCGTCGATATCGAACGTGTCGGCGTCCGTGCCCGAGAGCGAGTAGGTTAGCTTGTCGTCGTCCGCGTCCTCGGCTGTAACCGGAGCGCCGACCTCTGAGGCCTCCATCGCATTCTCCGCCGCCATCCGTTCTGCGCGTCCACGAGCGCTCTCTTTGAAGACCGGCGGATTGTTGGGCGGGGGATTAGTTCTCCCTGTACCGGATACCGACCATCCGCTGACGCCCTCGTCATTCCTGGCCCGCACCTGGATCTTATAAGCGGTGTCGGAGGTGAGGTTCGCGATGTTCGCCCTCGAGCCTCGGATGTCGTCGCCGCCGGAAGGAATGAGGCTCCAGCCGCGACTGTCTCGCACGCGGTACTGCACGTCATATCCCGTGATTGGAGGTCCAGCGTTCGGCGGCGCGGTCCACGTCACGTCCAGCGCCACGTGTCCGCCTTCGTCGGCCGCCGCCACCGTCGGCGGGGCTGGCCTCTCCGGCGGCTCGTCCAGGTCGGTGACGGCGATGCTCACGTCGATACTAGCGAACAAAACGTCGTCGCTGGCGGTAATCGTCACGGTGTAAGGTTCCGAGTTCTCGTCGGCATCGGTCCTTTCCTCGTAGTCCAGCGCCGCCTTGGTCTTGAGCTGGCCTGTCTTCGAGTCGATGTCGAACGAGTCGGCATCCGTCCCGCCGAGGGTGTATCTGAGTGCGTCGCTATCAGGATCCTTGGCCTTCACCGGCGCGCCCAGGTCCTTGCCCTCCGCCGTATTCTCCGCCACATTGCGGTCGACGCGAGGGCCATCCGCGAAGACGGGAGCCTCGTTCAAGTCGTTGACGTTGATGGTCACGTCGATGCTCGGGGTCATATCCGAGGTTACGAACCCGTCATCGACACTCACCGTCACCGAATACTTGTCCTTGTCCTCATAGTTGAGCGGCGCTTTGGTCCTGAGCTGGCCGCTGGACTCGACGATGTCGAACGAGGCCGTATCTCCGCCAGAAAGCCAATAGCGCAGAGTATCGCCTCCGTCGGTGTCAGTGGCCGCGACCGGGTCGCCAATCGGCTGTCCCGTCTTCGTGTTTTCGCCCACAGTGCGGACGGCGACGGCGCCTTCAGTGAACACGGGCGGAGTGTTGGGCGCGCTGCTGGTGCTGCCCACGCCGGCATTGGACCAGCTGCTCATGCCTTCATCGTTGGTCGCCCTCACTTGCACCTCGTAGGTTGAATCGGGGCTGAGGCCCGTGATGGTGGTGCTGACGCCAACGCCGTCATAGGAAGCGTCGGCGAAGTCGTCGCCGCTGTCGGCGACGCGGTACTGCACGTCATAGTCCGTGATCGGGGGGCCAGTGTTCGACGGCGCTGTCCAGCTGACATTCAACGCCATGTGGCCGCCATCGTCGGCCGCCGCGACCGTTGGCTCTCCAGGGATTCCCGGCGGCTCGTCCACATCGCTGACATTGACCATCAACGCGATGCTGTCGGCGCCGCCGTTGCCGTCTCGGACAGTCATGGTTATGGAATAGCTGGCCTTCACCTCATAATTGAGCGACGCCTTCGTCTTGAGCTGGCCGGAAGACTCGACGATGGCGAACGAGGCCGCGTCGGCGCCCGCGAGCGAATAGCTCAGCGTGTCGCCGCTGTCGGCATCGGTGGCGGCCACCGGGTCCCCGAATGCAACGTCCGCCGCCGTATTCTCGTCCACGTCACGGGAGGCGCTTTCGCCTTCGGTGAAGGCGGGCGCATTGTTGAGCCCCGCGTTCGTGGCTCCCACTCCCGACGTTGACCACAGCCCCGTATCCTCATCGTTGGTCGCTCTTACTTGCACCTCGTAGGTAACGCCAGGGCTGAGGTCCGTGATGGTGGTTTGGGTTGCGACGCCGCCGTGAGAAGCGGCGGCGAAGTCGTCCTCGCTGTCGGCAACGCGGTACTGCACGTCGTAGCCCGTGATTGGCGGGCCCGTGTTCGACGGCGCCGCCCAGCTAACGTTCAGCGTCATGTGGCCGTCGTCATCGGCCGCCGCGACCATGGGCATATCCGGAGCTCCCGGCGCCTCCTTCAGATCATTGACGCTGATGGCCATGTCGATGCTGTCCATGCCGCCCTTACCGTCTCGAACAGTCACGGTCACGGAATAGCTGGCCTTCGCCTCATAATCCAACGTCGCCTTGGTCTTGAGCTGGCCGGAAGACTCGACGATGGCGAACGAGGCGGCATCCTTGCCCGAGAGCGAATAGCTCAGCGTGTCGCCGCTGTCAGCGTCCGTGGCGGCCACCGGATCCCCGAACGCAACATCCGCCGCCGTGTTCTCATCAACGTCGCGGGAGGCGCTGTCGCCCTCGATAAAGGCAGGCACATTATTGGGGGCCGCGCTGGTGGCGCCCTCGCCGGACGTTGACCACGGCCCCGCGTCCTCATCGTTGGTCGCTCTTACTTGCACCTCGTAGGTAACGCCAGGGCTGAGGTCCGTGATGGTGGTTTGGGTTGCGACGCCGCCGTGAGAAGCGGCGGCGAAGTCGTCCTCGCTGCCAGCAACGCGGTACTGCACGTCGTAGTCCGTGATCGCGGGGCCGGTGTTCGACGGCGCTGTCCAGGTCACGTCCAGCGACGTTAGTTCGTCCTCGTCGTCCGCCTCGACCGTCGGCGCATCCGGAGTTCCCGGCGCCTCCTTGACATCATTGACGGCAATGCTCACATCAACGCTGTCCGTCAGGGAACCGTCGTCGGCAATCACGATTACCTCATAGACGTTCTGGGGCCCTTCGTAATTCAGCTGCGCCTTCGTCTTGAGCTGGCCGGTAGACTCAACGATGGTGAAGGCATCGGCGTCCGCACCAGAGAGCGAATAGGTCAGCGTAGCGCCGCTGTCAGGGTCCGTCGCCGTCACCGGGTCCCCGAACGCCACGTCTGTCATCGTGTTTTCATTCACATCAAAGGACGGAGCCCCGTCTGGGAAGACCGGCGCCTCGTTCACGTCGTTGACGTTGATCGCCACCGCGATGCTCTTGACCACGAACCCATCGTCGACGCGCACCTCCACGGAATAGCTGGCCTTCGCCTCATAATCCAACGTCGCCTTGGTCTTGAGCTGGCCGGAAGACTCGACGATGGCGAACGAGGCGGCATCCTTGCCCGAGAGCGAATAGCTCAGCGTGTCGCCGCTGTCAGCGTCCGTGGCGGCCACCGGATCCCCGAACGCAACATCCGCCGCCGTGTTCTCATCAACGTCGCGGGAGGCGCTGTCGCCCTCGATAAAGGCAGGCACATTATTGGGGGCCGCGCTGGTGGCGCCCTCGCCGGACGTTGACCACGGCCCCGCGTCCTCATCGTTGGTCGCTCTTACTTGCACCTCGTAGGTAACGCCAGGGCTGAGGTCCGTGATGGTGGTTTGGGTTGCGACGCCGTCGTGGGAAGAGTCGGCGAAGTCGTCCTCGCTGCCAGCAACGCGGTACTGCACGTCGTAGTCCGTGATCGCAGGGCCGGTGTTCGATGGCGCTGTCCAGGTTATGTCCAGCGACGTGTGCCCGTCGGTCGCTGCAGCCTCGACCGTTGGCTCTGCAGGGGTTCCCGGCGGCTCCTTGACGTTATTCACCGCGATGCTCACCGTGACGCTGTCCGTCAAGGAACCGTCGTCGGCAATCACGATTACCTCATAGACGTTCTGGGGCCCTTCGTAATTCAGCTGCGCCTTCGTCTTGAGCTGGCCGGTAGACTCAACGATGGTGAAGGCATCGGCGTCCGCACCAGAGAGCGAATAGGTCAGCGTAGCGCCGCTGTCAGGGTCCGTCGCCGTCACCGGATCCCCGAACGCCACGTCTGTCATCGTGTTTTCATTCACATCAAAGGACGGAGCCCCGTCAGGAAAGACCGGCGCCTCGTTCACGTCGTTGACGTTGATCGCCACCGCGATGCTCTTGACCACGAACCCATCGTCGACGCGCACCTCCACTGAATAGCTGGCCTTCGCTTCGTAGTCGAGCGACGCTTTCGTCTTGAGCTGGCCGGAGGACTCGACGATGGCGAACGACGCTGCGTCCGCGCCCGAGAGCGAGTAGCTGAGCGTGTCGCCGCTGTCAGCGTCCGTGGCGGCCACTGGGTCCCCGAACGCAACGTCCGCCGCCGTGTTCTCGTCAACGGCGCGGGTCGCAGTGGCTCCCTCGGGGAAGGCGGGCTCGTTGTTGGCGCTGCCGGTCGTCCCCTCGCCGGATGCTGACCATGCCCCTGTGTCCTCGTCGTTGGTCGCTCTTACTTGCACTTCATAGGTCGTGTTGGGGCTGAGCTCGGTAATGGTGGTTTGGGTGGTGGCGCCGTCGTGAGAAGCATCGGTAAAGTCATCGCCACTGTCGGCAACGCGGTACTGCACGTCGTAGTCCGTGATTGGCGGGCCGGTGTTCGACGGCGCCGTCCAACTCACGTCCAGCGCCGTTAGTTCGTCCTCGTCGTCAGCCTCGACCGTCGGCGCACCTGGAGCTCCCGGCGGCTCCTTCACGTCGTTCACCGCGATGCTTACGTCAACGCTGGCGGTCAAGGAACCGTCGCTGGCAATCACCACCACGTCATAGACGTTCTGAGGCCCTTCGTAATTCAGCGGACCCTTCGTCTTGAGCTGACCGGTGGACGGATCAACGGCGAAGGCATTGGCGTCCGTACCCGAGAGCGAATACGTCAGTGTGTCGCCGCTGTCCGGGTCCGTCGCCGTCACCGGATCCCCGAACGCCACGTCCGCCCCTGTGTCCTCATTCACGTCGAGTGACGGAGCCCCGTCAGGAAAGACCGGCGCCTCGTTCACGTCATTGACGTCGATCGTCACCGCGATGCCCTTGACCACGAACCCGTCGTCGACGCGCACCTCCACGGAGTAGCTGGACTTCGTCTCATAGTCCAACGTCGCCTTGGTCTTGAGCTGGCCGGAAGACTCGACGATGGCGAACGAGGCGGCATCCTTGCCCGAGAGCGAATAGCTCAGCGTGTCGCCGCTGTCAGCGTCCGTGGCCGCCACCGGATCCCCGAACGCAACATCCGCCGCCGTGTTCTCGTCAACGTCGCGGGAGGCGCTGTCGCCCTCGATAAAGGCAGGCGCATTATTGGGGGCCGCGCCGGTGGCCCCCTCGCCGGACGTTGACCACGCCCCCGTGTCCTCGTCGTTAGTCGCCCGCACCTGCACCTCGTAGGTTGTGTTCGGACTAAGTCCCGTGATGGTGGCGCTGAGGCCAACGCCGTCATGGGAGGCGTCGGCGAAGTCATCGTCGCTGTCGGCAACGCGGTACTGCACGTCGTAGCCCGTGATTGCCGGACCTGTGTTCGAGGGCGCCGTCCAGGTCACGTCCAACGCCATATGTCCGTCGGTCGCTGCGGCCTCGACTGTCGGCGCATCCGGAGTTCCCGGCGCCTCCTTGACATCATTGACGGCAATGCTCACGTCAACGCTGTCCGTCAAGGCGCCGTCGCTGGCAATCACGATCACGTCATAGACGTTCTGGGGCCCTTCGTAATTCAGCCCCTCCTTCGTCTTGAGCTGGCCGGAGGACTCGACGATGGCGAACGATGCTGCGTCCGCGCCCGAGAGCGAATACATCAGCGTGGCGCCGTTGTCCGGGTCCGTCGCCGTCACCGGATCCCCGAACGCCACGTCCGCCCCTGTGTCCTCGTTCACGTCGAGTGACGGAGCCCCGTCAGGAAAGACCGGCGCCTCGTTCACGTCGTTGACGTTAATCGTCACCGCGATGCTGTCCTTTTCGTTGAAGTTGTCTACAACTTCGACGGTCACCGAATAGCTGGCCGTCGTCTCGTGGTCCAACGTCGCCTTGGTCTTGAGCTGGCCGGAAGACTCGACGATGGCGAACGAGGCCGCGTCCGTTCCCCCCAGCGCGTACGTCAGCGATTCATCGGCGTCCGGGTCCGTCGCTGCTACCGGCGCGCCAACGTTCGCGCCCGCCGCCGCGTTCTCGTCCACGGCGCGCGTGGTGCTGGCGCCATCATCGAAGGAGGGCGGAGTGTTAGACGCAGCGGTGGAGCCCTCGCCGGCCGCCGTCGCATCGTAGGCGCTGCTGGGGGTCGGTTGCAGAGGCGGAACATCCGTGAGACCGACGTTGGCTATCAGCCAAGCGAGAAATACGAATAGGGGGATAACGGCCGTACACGCTCCCTGCCTGCACCCTAAGCAATGGCGTGCGAGCAATAGTGTGCGGCCCTTTCGGCGGCGGACAGTAACACATTTGAGTCATTAACGCATTCATGTCATCACCGTGGTAACTGTTCAGAGTTGATGAGGCGAATGCCTGCGGAGCCGGGGGATATGACCTTAGTCAGAGGTAAAGTTGGTCTCTCGGCGATACCCTGGTCAAGAAGAACTCACGAAGTCTGAACAGTTACTCACCGTGCGCCGGGGACGCTGGCCAGTTGAGCGACTCGCCTGCTACGTGGGCGGGGCACAGTTGTCGCCCCCGTAGCCTCGGCGTATGCTCGCGCATGAACCGGACCCGCGTGGGAGGGATCATATGAGCACCGCCGCTGGGGACTCTTCAACCCAAGAGCTTCGCATATCGGCCGACGCGCACATGGGCGAGCCGCCAGACCTGTGGGAGAGAGAGCTGCCGGCGAAGTTCAAAGCCGACGCCCTCCACTTCGACGAAAAGCCCTTCGAAACGAACCACCACCTGCGCGCCGGGTGCTGGGACCCCCACGAACGGCTGAAAGACCTGGCCATGGACGGGATCAGCGCAGAGGTGCTCTACCCAACGCTGGCCGTCCGCGCCTGGCTCATTGATGACCACGAGCTCGAGGAGGCGCACCTCCGCGTCTACAACGATTGGATGATCGATTTCTGCAGCGTCGCCCCCCACCGGTACTGGGGGCTCGGTATGGTCTCCCTGTGGAACGTGGAACATGCCATCGACGAGATGCGGCGGTTCATCAAGGCCGGTCTCCGGGGCGTCGACATCTGGATTGCGCCTCCTGAAAGTCTGCCCTACAGCTCCGAACGCTACGAGCCCTTCTGGGCTGCAGCCCAGGAGCTCGGCGCGACGGTCAACATGCACATCAACGGCAGGGCCGAAACTCGGGAACGCGACCCGGCAGCCATCCCCATCCATTCAATCAACGGCCATAAGTTCGACGCGATGAACTCCCTCCTCCACATCATCGGCTCCGGGGTGCTCGAGCGTTACCCGCTCCTGAACGTCGCCGTCGCAGAGGCCGGCGCCGGCTGGGCGCCGTTCTGGCTCCAAGAAGCGGACCATTACACGATGAGCCGCCGCACCATTCTGCCCATGCCCCCGAGCGAGTATTTCAAGCGGCAGGTGTACTGCGCCTTCATCATCGACGCCGTCGGGGCCTATCTCCTGCACGATTTCGGACAGGACAACTTCATGTGGTCCAACGATTACCCGCATCCTGCTTGTACCTGGCCCGACTCTCACATTCTGATACCGGAGGAGCTTGGGCATCTCCCCAGCGACATCCAAGAGAAGGTCGTCTGGCGAACGGCGGCCAAGGTGTACAACAACGGCGAGCCCCCAGCTCCGCCGGACCCGCCCGGCGACCGCGCGGAAATCGATCGCTGGCTCGAACACCACCAGGATTTCGGGGCCAGCGCTCGCCCGAAGCACAGCCTCGCCCGCTGACCCCCGACTCTTCCGTTCCCGCGGACGAGGGGAGGGCCAGCGAGAGTGTTGAGCAAACGATAAAGGTGGAGTAATCTGCCGCTAACCTCGCAGGAAGGAGCACCGAGATGACCACAAAGCAATGGGGCCACGACAAGCTCGCCCCCGACGAACTGATGGACAGTCTCGAAGAAATCCGGGCGGAGTGGAAACAGGCCCACCCGGAGCGGCCAAAGGCGGCCACCATTGAGGCGATTGCCGAGCGCAAGCGCCGAGCGCACCAAGGCGGCGACGGCAACCACCGGTTCGAAGGTGAGCGTTACATCAACACCACCAACAAAGATGTGCGCCGCTTCCAGCTCCGCAAGCTCGTCGACGAGGGCGGCCAGGATAGCGTTGGCGGGCCCGTGCCGAGCCACCCCACCCTGAGCCGATGGCACTCCGAGGAGTTTGGGGTTCCCAAGGAAGAGATCGACGCCCTCGAGAAGACCGATTGGGCGCCCGAGGAGCTCGTATCCAACGGCTGGTACTACTGGATGCACCGCACCGAGCCCTGGCCGGTCCTCTTGGGCAGCGCCCTCGTGGGAGAGGGCGAGAAGCGGCTGCCCGAGGTCCGCGAGCGAATGGTCCAGGAGCTGGAGGAGACGAAGCAGCTCTACCAGAAGTTCGGCATCAAGAACATCGAGCGCGCGATGCTCAACCAGAGGGAGCATTCGCCGATCGGGGCCGACGCCGACCACGTCGTCTTTGGCGAGGACGTCACGAAGGCTTTCGTGAACACGCCAGAGCTGCAGGAACGGTTGCGGCAGGTGTTCATCTTCAGGCTGCAACGACGTTAGCGGGACATCGTCCCGCCTGGCGGAATTCTCGCTGCCGTCGCTTCGCGTCATCAGCATGCGCTCATGCGTCATGTCGGCTCGCGTCGGCGGCAGCCATAACATGAGGGTATAGCGATGCTGAACCATCCTCCCTATAACGCCCAGGACCTCAAGGACCCGCCGCTGCCGGGGCCCGAGTTCATCCAGCTCCTGCACCGGCAGAGGGCGGAGCGCTACCCTGAGCCTCCGCCGTTCTACCAGCTCCTCTATTCCGGGGAATCGACCAAGGACGACCTGCGGCTGTGGGCCAAGAACCACTACTACTACCTGGACCACGGCCTTCAGTTCACCACCGCTGCCCTCTACGTCAAGAACAACGACGAGCCGTCGCGTACGCATGAGCTCACAAAGCTCATCAAGATCGAAGGCAGAGACATCGTGAACGACCTCGTCGGCTGGACCACCCCCGCCTACGAGGAGATGTGGATGCGGTTCTGTGAGGGGCTCGGCCTCGAACGGGACGAGGTGACTTCGTGGCGGAACTTCAGCCGCTCGTACTTCGCGGTGTCCACGCTCTCGCTCTGTACGCGGTGGTGGGAGTGGAGCTGGCTCGACGGCATCGCCGGCCTATTCGCGGGCGACCTCCTCGCAAGAGACATCATGGGCAAGGCCGCCGAAGCCCTAGAGACGCACTACGGGATTGCGGCAGAACACCTGGAGTTCTTCGGCCACTTCACTAAGGACGCCGAAGAGGACCTCGGGTGGGAAGAGTCAACGCTCGCCGAGTGGGCCTGCACCACGGAGCGGCAGCTCACGGCCGCCAGGGCGTTCCGCTACCGTCTGGACATCGACTACCAGTACGTCCAGCCTGTTCACGCCGCCATCACGACGGGCGAGCTCCCCGTGCAAGTGCCGGTGTCGCTCTACGAAGAGACAGCGTCCGCCCCATAGTTTCTCACCTTCCGGGCCGCCTTCTCTTTATTGCCTCGAAGTCCTCTCCACCGTCTGCGGGGGAGAGTTAGAGAGGGGGTCGCCTAGCCCGCCTACTTTCGTCGGTCGTGGTGCGGGCCAGGAGGCTCGATGGGCGTGCTTCACCCGGCAGCATGCTGTTGAGCTCTCCCGCCGCTAACGCAGGGGCGAACGTGGCGCCCACGGCGTGCTATGTTCCACCACACGAACACGGAAACGCCGAACACGAACGATAGAGAGGCGGCTCATGGGCTGGACCATCCATCACCCGCAGGGACTGCTCTACAAAGACTCTGCACGAGCGTTCGAGGGCTATACCCTCATCGCGATGTCGGGCGGCAAGGAAGCATTCCTCATCGACATGGACGGCCGCGTCTGTCACCGCTGGCGCCGCGACGAAGGGCTGGGGTACGGGTTCCTTCTGGAGAACGGCCACCTGCTCGCCCGCACCCGCGCGAGCGGCGGAACTATCCCCAGTGAGCACGACCAGACCGGCATCCTCGAATTGGACTGGGACAGCAACATCGTCTGGGCCTACTGGGACCGCTTCGTCCACCACGACTTCAAACGGCTCCCCGACGGTCATACGCTCGTGGTCTGCTACGAGCTCATGCCGCAGGAGACGGCGCGCCGAGTCCGGGGAGGCCGCGGAAGCATTGACGAGCCCATGTACGGCGACGTTGTGCGGGAGCTGGACTCCGGCGGTGCGATGGTCCGGGAGTGGAGCATGTGGGCCGCGCTCGACCCCGAGACCGACGCCATCTGCCCGCTCGAGGGACGAGAACAGTGGCTGCACCAGAACGCCCTGAGCCTGACCCCGGACGGCGACCTGCTCGTGAGCTTCCGCCAGATCGACACCGTCGGCATCGTCGACCGCTCAACCGGACAGTTCACCTGGAAGTGGGGGCCGGGCGTGATATCGCACCAGCATCACCCGACCTATCAGCCCAACGGGAGAGTCCTGCTCTTCGACAACGGGCCCCATCGCGGCGGCGCCACCTACTCCCGAGTCATCGAGGTGGACCCCGCAAGCGGGCAGATTGCTTGGGAGTACAAGGGAGACCCGCCAATCTCGTTCTACAGCTATCACATCAGCGGAGCGGAGCGGCAGCCGAACGGCAACACACTGGTGTGCGAGGGAGCTCCGGGGCGTATCTTCGAGGTGACGCCGCAAGGCGAGATCGTCTGGGAGTTCGTCAACCCCCACCGCATCCCGCCAGGCGTCCCGGCAGGCTCAGGCGGGCCGAGCTCCGTCTTCCGCGCCCACCGTTACGCCGTCGACCACCCCGCCCTCGCAGGCAGGGACCTGACTCCCCACGATGGGCCGGCTGGCGCGTCCTAGCCCGACGCTTTGAACGGCGCTCCGACCGCGACCAGAAAGGTGACAGCCGAACCCGGCCCGGCGCCGAGCGCTTCCACAACCTCATCGTCATAGAACGTCAGCCCGGTCGCGCCGAGGCCCAGCGCGTACGCCGCCAAGTACACGCGGCCTGCCCTGATGCTGGCGTCGAGGTGGGCTGTCCTATATCCCCGCGCGCCGAGCCTGCCAAGGACAGCCGGCATATCCGCGATGAAGTAAAGGTCTGCCGCAGCGTCTCCTCCAAGCGGCTGGTCCAGCGCCAGATGCTGGGCCAACGCCCGTGTTTCGGATGCCCTGGCCAGCTCCAAGGCGCCCAGCGACGGTCGATAGCGATAGATGCCTTGATTCAAGCCCCCGACCGCGTTGGCAATCACATACAAGTCGTTCAGCCCCTCGTCCGCGCCGGCCCCGTCCAGCTCCGTCGGGCGCGCCGCGGCGTCGATCATCGTGGCGAGCGCTGAGAGAGGAATGGCGTCTGTGGCGAACCTGCGCGACGAGCCGCGACTGACGATGACGTCCTCCAACGTTCTCGTGATGGAAGCCCTCTCACTGAGCGATACGGCGCTTCCCCCCGATGGGGCCGCCTCCGTGGGCCTCGGCGCAGGCCGCACTGGCGCTGGATCCCCAAGCACGGTCGCCGCGTGCGCCTCTTGAATCAGTGGGTAGTCGATGGACTTACGGGACAACGGAACGACCGGTGTACCTGTCCGTGCCGGGGCTCCGATGGGCGGCGCGTCACGCCCCGCGCCCAGAGGCAACAGCGCCACCGACGCTTCCGTAATACCGTCGACGTCGATGAGGTCGTTTATGACGCCGTCCGCATACCGAGTGACGACGCCCGCCCGTAGATCGTTGGCCCGCGCCGCCGCCGCACTGTTGGCGAGGACCGTCCCGCAATCCCAGAAGGCGTGCCGGTAGGTCCTGCTCCCGTACTTCCATGAGTTGCGCCAGAACGTGGACGTGTAGGCCACAACGGCAGCCGGGGGGCTCCCGAGGCCCGCGGCCTGCATGGCTGCCGCCCGGAAGTCGCCGTCGCGGACTCGTCGGAGGGTGTTGTCATGCGCTCCGAAGTGATAGACGCCGGCGGGCAGGTCGGCCAGCGGTCCGGCGATGACGTACAGTTCGATGTGATAGAGAGCGCCGGTGCAGGCCGCGGCGCGAAAGTACATATAGCCGCCGCCCGCCCGCAGCCGCTTCGTGATCCCGGCGGAGAGCTGCAAGACACTCGCGAGGTTCGCCTTCGTCAGCTCGGCTTCACCGGCAAGTGGGCCTGAGCCAAGGAGCGCCTCGCCGGCCGACACGCCTGCCCTGGCCAGCTGCGGCGGCAACGGCGTCTCCGGAAGCGGGGTCTCGTAGAGCTTCCACGGGCGGGGCATCGTCGTCCAATCGAGCATGTGCGCCCCGCGTCGAACGCTGTCCACTGAGTGCTTGGTGGCCTCGTGGTACGCGAGGACAGCCTCGACTTCGGAGCGGCTCTGCGTCACCGGACCACCTGCTAGTGAACGACCGCGGTCTCGTAGCTGAGGGCGCCTGCCTGATCAGCCGGAAAGAGGCCGTGCAGCATAATCCAACGGTGAGTCCGCTCGAAAACTTCCGGGGTGTACGGCTGAATGATGAGTCTTTCCATAGCGGCGCCTCTTAGTCTGGTCCGGCTCTACTCGCGACGCCCATGCTACGACTGGCCAGGTGCGCCCGCAACGAGGACGCACCAACCGGCTACGCTCGGGCCGGAGGCAAACGCAACCGGAACCTCGACACCAAGTCTCTTCTTGATTAGATCACGGTGGATGATGGTGGGCCGGAGTGTACTGAATTGCGAACTTTTCGGTGGGAGGTCCTCTTATGAGGGTATGACGGTAGCTGTTACCTGCCGTAGAGGCGGAATCTTCGTCCTGGCCTCTACCGCTGGCGGCGGTACACCCAAACGACTGCTAGGAGCAGCGCAAGGAACGACGCGATGAGCGGCGCCGGCCACCAGGGAATGCTCCGGTCCGCCGACGTAGGGGTCGGCGTGGGCGTGGGCGCGGCGGTGGTCTCAGGCGCATGCGTCGGCGTTGGTGCAGGTGTGGATGCAGACGTCGGCGTGGGTGTAGGCGTTGGCCCCGGCGTTGGCTCCGGCGTTGGCTCCGGCGTGGGCGCAGGCGTTGGCTCCGGCGTGGGCGCAGGCGTTGGCTCCGGCGTGGGCGCAGGCGTTGGCCCCGGCGTTGGCTCCGGCGTGGGCGCAGGCGTTGGCCCCGGCGTTGGCTCCGGCGTGGGCGCAGGCGTTGGCTCCGGCGTGGGCGCAGGCGTAGGCTCCGGCGTGGGCGTAGGCGTTGGCCCCGGCGTTGGCTCCGGCGTGGGCGCAGGCGTACGCTCCGGCGTGGGTGTAGGCGTTGGCTCCGGCGTGGGCGCAGGCGTAGGCTCCGGCGTAGGCTCCGGCGTGGGCGCAGGCGTCGGCTCCGGCGTAGGCTCCGGCGTGGGCGCAGGCGTCGGCTCCGGCGTTGGCTCCGGCGTGGGCGCAGGCGTTGGCTCCGGCGTGGGCGCAGGCGTAGGCTCCGGCGTAGGTTCCGGCGTGGGCTCCGGCGTGGGCTCCGGCGTCGGCTCAGGTGTCGGCTCAGGTGTCGGCTCCGGCGTTGGCGTTGGCGTAGGCGCGGCGGTCGGCTCAGGCGTCGGCGTCGGCGTGGGATCGGGCGTTGGCGTTGGTGTTGGCGCGGCCGCATCGTCGTTGTCCCGGACTATTACCTCGATTGAGTTTGCCGCCAGCCGGGTACTGGTGCCGCCGGGCGCGCCGGTCCCGCTGAGGCTGAAGGTAACGGTTTCATCAGCCTGTTCGATGCTGTCGTCGGTGGGCGTGAGGGTGAAGGTGAGCGCGCCGGTGATGGTCCCATGCCGGTCCGTGCGGAAAGCGCGGCTGGCCGGGTTGATGTTCACCGGAACCACCCCGGAAGTTCCGCTGCCCGCCGCCGTTATCGTCCCGGTGAGCAGGGCTTCATCCCTCATGTCGAAGGGGTCGCTGAAAGCGGCGGCCCAACGGGCGCCGGGGTCGGTTATCGACACCTGCGCCGTGAACACGGCTGCGCCGGCAGCTTCGGACAGCGGCCCGGTCGGCGTTACGGAGAAATCAACCGGCGTGGTCAGCATATTGTCATACACGTACCAAAGAATCAGCGCAGGAAACTGCGAATCATCGGCAAACTCGGCAGGAATCCGGCCCGTCAGCCGGTTGCTGTACAGATACAAACGCTCCAGGCTGTCGAGGTTGCCCAGTTCCACCGGAATCTCCCCCGCCAGTTGGTTCTTGGACAGAATCAACACCTTCAGCGCGGAAAGGCCGTCCAACTGCCCCGGTATCGAGCCGGTCAGGGATTTTTCGCCAAGCCCAATGGTTTGGACTCCCCTGTTGTCACCATAAAGAGTGATGCCCTCCCAGTCTGATATACGCGTCCCGATGTCCCAGTTCGCCAGCGCAGTCGTAGCCGTGCCGCGCAGTTGGTCTCTGGCCGACAGCAGGATGCTGCAGTCTTTGGTGAGGCTGGCGGTGGGCGTGGTAACCCCGGCGGGATACCAGGTATCGACCCCGATGCACACGTCCTCGTCGTCCCGGACTATTACCTTAATTGAGTCTGCCACCAGGCTGGTACCGGCTCCGCCGGGCGCGCCGGTCCCGATGAGGCTGAAGGTAACGATTTCGTAACCCTGGTCAACGCCGTCGTCGGTGGGCGTGAGGGTAAAAGTGAGCGCGCCGGTTACGGTCCCATCCCGGGCCATGGTGAAAGCGCGGCTGGCCGGGTCAATGACAACCGGCGTCGCGCCGGAAGTTCCGCTGCCGGCCGCCGTTATGACGCCGGTGGCAAGCTGGCGAGGCTGCCCAGTTCTGCCGGAATCTCCCCTCCCAGTTGGTTGTTGTGCAGATACAAATTGGTTGTTGTGCAGATACAAAGTCTCCAAGCTGGCGAGGCTGCCCAGTTCCGCCGGAATCTCCCCTGTCAGTCCGTTGCGGTACAGATTCAAATACTCCAAGCTGTCGAGATTGCCCAGTTCCACCGGAATCTCACCGGTCAGTTGGTTGTCGTGGAGATTCAAAGTCTCCAAGCTGTCGAGATTGCCCAGTTCCGGCGGAATCTCCCCTCTCAGTTGGTTGCTGGACAGATTCAAAGTCTCCAAGCTGGCGAGGCTGTCCAGTTCCGCCGGAATCTCCCCTGTCAGTCCGTTGCGGTACAGATTCAAAGTCTCCAAGCTGTCGAGATTGCCCAGTTCCACCGGAATCTCACCGGTCAGTTGGTTGTCGTGCAGATACAAATCAAATAGGCTGGCGAGGCTGCCCAGCTCCTCAGGAATCTCCCCTCCCAGTTGGTTGTTGTGCAGATACAAAGTCTCCAAGCTGGCGAGGTTGCCCAGTTCCTCAGGAATCTCACCGGTCAGCTGGTTCCTGGACAGAATCAACACCTCCAGCGCGGACAGGCTGCCCAGCGTCTCCGGTATCGAGCCGGCTAGCTGGTTTCCGCCAAGCCCAATGGTTTGGACTCCCCTGTTGTCACCATAAAGAGTGATGCCCTCCCAATCTGATATATGCCTCCCGATGTCCCAGGTCGCCAGCTTAGTCGCATCCGTGCCGCGCAGTTGGTCTCTGGCCGACAGCAGGATATTGCAGTCTTTGATGAGGCCGGCGGCGGGCGTAACCCCGGCGGGATACCAGTCGGTAGCCGTGTTCACGCCGCACACGTCGGCAATGACCGTAACGCTGACGATCATGGCGCCCGTTGCGCCGTTGGCGTCGGTGGCGGTGAGGGTGTAGCGGACGGTAGGAGCGGCGGCGGTCGCTGTGCCGCTGAGCGTCTGCGTTCCCGCGTTGAAGGTCAGCCCGTTGTCGGCGGTGGCGGAGATGTCCGGGCTGATGGAGTAGGTAATAGCGCCGCTGCCGCCGGTGGCCGCGGGCAGCAGTTGGTTCACCGCAACGCCGGGGTAGAGCACATGGACGGAGATGGGGCTGGGGAAAGACGGCGGAGAGCTGTCTTGCGCCGCTGCCGGCCAGGCCAGCAGGGCGGCGGCCAGGGCCACGCCACCGTAGCGGTAATAAGCCCGGTGGACTTTCCACCCTCGCCTACTCATTTTATCGGGGGGGGGGGGGGCCAGTTTTTCGGTTTCGGATGTCCGTCAGGTGACCGCCTCCATGTCTGTGCCGTCCACTACGGCATAGCCTGAAAATGGTGGGCGGTAGAGGACTCGAACCTCTGGCCTCCGCGATGTCAACGCGACGCTCTAACCAACTGAGCTAACCGCCCCGGCCTTTTTCGAGTATAGGGCCGCCCAAGGGGCGAGTCCAGCAAGAGAGGCGCCGCTCGGACCTCCCTGTCGGAGCGGGCTTGGGGCTGAACGCACTACCGGCAGGCTCCATATTTGCCGATAATGGGGTCATGGCGACCTCGACCCCACCTGCTCGGTTTGGGCGGTCCTTCTGGCTCGGCGCCGTTCTGCTGGGCGCCGGAGGGCTGCTCCTCGCGGCGGCTGGCGCGTACTACGGCTATGGTTTATTCGCGGCCCGCGGGTTCGACGAGCTCGTGACCGTAAACCCCGACGTCACTGAGATCCTCGATCCCCCCGCCCGCGAAGACCCTCAACAGGAGCCGCCGACCCCCCAGTCCCTAGCCGCAACGCCCACGGAGCCGGGAGCGTCGCCGTCGCCTCAGCCTCCGGCTACCGCTCCCCAACGCCCGGCGCCGGACCTCCAGGAGCTCTACCCCGGCTCGCTGATGCCCGCGCGACAATGGGCGGACCCGCGAGGAACGATTGCGCTCGCACAGCCCGATCTCGACGGCTTCACGCCCCTGAGCGGCCAGGGGCAGCCCCTCATCAGCGGCAGCGTCGGCAGGGCCGAGCGCATCATCATCCCCCAGCTGCACATCGACTCGGCGGTCCAGGAGCTGAGCATCAAGAATCTGGCGTCGAGCGCGGAGTACGAGACGCCCAAATTCGTCGTCGGCCATATCCCCGCGACGCCCAATCCCGGCTCGGAGGGCAACGGGTGGTACTTCGGCCATCTCGAAAGCCCCGTGGGCGGGGAAGGCAACGTCTTCGCTAGCCTTCCTCGTGTGCCGGACCTTCTTCGCAACGGCGAGGATGTCCATGTGGTCCTGCATTCGGACGGGCGCGACTACCTCTATTCCATTAGCCGTACCGACCTCCTCCATAGGGACGAGCTCGCGCTCTACGGCTCGGACGACGCGCGCGTGACTCTCGTGACCTGCTTTCCGCGCCTACGGTACGATCATCGACTGCTGGTGACCGGCCAGCTGATCGGGTTCAGGGATGCCGCTCCCGTCTAGGCCCCGGAGCATCCTCCCATAGGCCGTGGTTATCTAATTGGCAATGGCGATGCGCTCTCTCTCTCAACGCTCGTTCCTTTGCATGGCGACCGTGGCCATGACGCTCACGCTTGCGCTCGCGGCATGCGGAACGCCCACTCCGACGCCTATCCCCGCCGTGCCGGGCGTAGCAACGCCAACCCCCAGCCCAACCTCCCCGCCCTCGGAGGCGCCCTCAGACATCACCCCTACGCCGACCCCGGTTCCCGGCATTCCTCCCATGCCCGAAAGCGCGCCGGACCCGACTCCCACTAGCCCTCCCTCGTCCTCTCCTCAGCCCACCCCGCAACCCACCGACGACGGCGGTGGAGGAGCAGACCCCCTTCCGCCATTGCCGCCTGCTCTCCCCATCGACACGCCAACCGCCGTTCCCGCCCAAACGCCGACGCCCACTCCTCAGCCTCCCGTAGACCAGGGAGGAGATACCGGCGCTCTCCCGCCAACGCCGCCTGCGTCTGAGCCCACCCACACGCCAACCCCCGAGCCCACGCATACCCCAACGCCTGAGCCCACGCATACGCCAACGCCCGAGCCAACGCACACGCCGACTCCCGAGCCGACGCACACGCCAACCCCCGAGCCCACGCACACGCCAACTCCCGAACCTACCGTCGCCGCCGGTTGGCGCACCGACGTCTCCATCGGAGCATCGGTCGGCGCGCGGGCAACCGACGCCACGCTAACCCTGACCGACGGCGCGACCGCGACGATTCAAGAGGTGAGCGGCGGCAAGCCCCTGCTGCTCTACTTCTTCGCCACGTGGTGACCGAACTGTCGCGCCGAGTTTCGGACGCTCAAGGGCCTCTACAACGACTACCGCGACGACGTGGTCATCCTGGCTGTGGCATGGAACGAAGACGCATCGACCCTCGGACGATACGCATCGGAGCAAGGCCTGGAGTGGGTGTTCGGCGAAGGGCCGTCCAGCATCGCGCGCGACTACAGGGTGTTCCAGCAATCGAGCAAGGTCGGCATCGGGACCGACGGCGTGATTGTCCTGAGCGAAGGCTATGGAAGAGGCGGCAGCAGCTACTGGCGCGGCCTGCTCGACCGATTGAGAGGGGCGGGCGCGTAACCTATGATTAACGGCGTGGTTGCAGTCTTCCGCATCCGCCCCGCCACTGCGGCGATGATCCTGACCGTCGCGCTCTTCCTCGCTGCGTGCGGCGGCGCGGACGAGCCTACCGCCACTCCGACAATTGCCCCGCCGGACCCAAGCCCCACGCCGACTGCCGCGCCGACCAGCGCCTCAGGCGGCGAGACCTCTACCGCAGGTGGCGGGTGGCGGCTGACTGGAAACCTCGGCGGACAGGCGGGCGACTCGTCCCACAACCCCATCCTCACGCTCCGCGACGGCTCGATGGAGACGCTCGAAGAGGCGGCGGAAGGCAAGCCCGTCCTGCTCTATTTCTTCGAAACGTGGTGACCGCCCTGCCGCGCCGAGTTACGGACGCTCAACCAGATATACCAGGACTACCAAGACGAGATTACGGTCGTCGCGGTGGGGTTCGGGACCTCGGCCTCCCTGGAGAAAGTCGCGCAGTACCAGGACCAGAACGGTTTCCCGTGGACGTTCGCGGTGGGGCCCGCCGAGATGGCGCGGCAGTTCGGGATACGGGTGCAGACATCCAAGGTCGGCATCAGCGCCGACGGCGTCATCATACTCAACGAGGGCCACACCGGGGGCGGCGAAGCAGGGTGGCGGAAGCGTCTCGACATGCTCGTGGCCGGCTGACCTCAGCGCGGCTGGCGCCCCCTCCGTCATTCCCGCGCAGGCGGGAATCCAGAGTGGCCGACAGGCAACGCCCCCCGTCTGCGAGACCTTTGTATAACCGTAGAGGCAGTTCGTGAGCTGCCCTCCCGAATCGTTCGCCTTTCCCAATCGGTTCGTGGTGAGCCTGTCGAACCACGCCGCCCGCCACAAACGCTCCGGCTCCTCCGCCCTAACGTGGGGTTACGCAAAGGTCTCGCCTGCGGGGGAGGATCGAGGAGGGGCCGTCTGGCTAGAAACCCCGCTCCCAAGTAACATTACGCCGTTGTCCCGCTCCACCTTTCTCTCTTATCGAACGCCTCTCGGCGTCACCCTGCTCGTCGCGCTGCTCACGCTGACGGCTGCCGCATGCTCGCCGGACGAGCCAACGCTCGGGCCCCTGAACGAAGCACCGTCGCCTTCGATCGACGAAGCGAGCTTGCGCGAGGGCGAGGCGTACCGCGAGATCGACGACGAGTGGTCCCCCGAGCCTTCGCTCCTCGACCGCATGGCCGCTGAAGCCCGCGCCGAGGGCGGAGTGCATTGGACCGGCTACGACCAAGGGCAGATTGACGCCTGGTGCGGCGGCTTCACCGCGGAGTTGGACGTGCCATGTACCGGGCGCGCGGTGAACGCGGGACAGATCGTCACGACCCTCGCGACGGAGCGCCAGGCGGGCGCCGCCGTCACCGACGTCGTCTATCTTTCGATGTCGCAGATGGCCCAGTACTTCGACCGAGGCCTCGCGGCGAGCGTGGACTGGGGGAGCATGGGCGTCCCCGAGGAGCGGACGTGGTCCGGGGGCGGCGCGGGCAACGCGGTCGGCGTCGTCCAGAGCCAGTACGCCCACTTTGTGAACACAAACTTGGTCGACCCCGGCGACGTGCCGAAAACCGTCTTCGATTGGCTCGACCCGCAGTGGGAAGGCCTCATTTGCGCTCCGGACTTCCTGCTGCGCGCGGGAAACGGCTTCCTCGGACTGTGGTACGACCCTGACACGATGGTCGAGCTCCACGAGCGAATGCTCGACACGCTGGACGTGGTCGTGACGGGCGACTGCGACCCCCTGATCGTTTCGGGCGAGCGGCCGCTCATGTACATGGGCTACGGAGCGCCGTACACCCTGCTGGACACGGGGTACGTAGAGCCTTTCTGGAACCCGGGGCTTGGCGTCAACCTGTTCAGCCACGCCGTCGCCGCGGACGCCCCCCATCCCCAGGCTGCGCGGCTCTTTGCGGCGTGGACCTCGTCGCCCCAGGCCTCCAAGCTCTCTTGGGAGGCTATCGGCCAGGGCTGGCCCGCGTTCGGACACGGGCCGGAGGAGCTGGTCAGCGGACGTTTCGCCGACCTCCGGCTGGTCTACGAGAGCCCAAGCACGTTCCGCGTTCGCGGCGAGCGCACGAGATACTTCCAGGAAAACGTATTCGGCGCGGGCCGCTGACGGCTATCCTCGCCGCGTGGCAGTCCGGACTCGCCTGAACCGACTAACGGCTTTACTCACGACGCGTCGGCTGATCGTCCTCGGAGCGATTGTCGGCGTCGTCTATCTCGTGGCGCCGCCGCTGGCCTTGACGCTCGTCAGCGCATTCCGCGTGCCGGCGGACAGCCTGCCCTTCGACGGCGGCGCGTCATGGGGGCTGTCGAACTTCACCTCGCTCTACACCAGCGGCGCCTTGGCGTCCACCTTCGTCGATACGGCAATCTTCGCGATGGCGTCGGTGGCCGTGGGCGGAACGTTCGCACTGGCGCTGGCCTGGGTGCTGGAACGGACGGACCTGCCCCTGCGCGGCCCCGCGTTCGCCTTGCTGCTGCTGCCGGTGCTGCTGCCTTCCATCGTTACGACCATTGCGTGGGTGGTGCTGCTGGGGGAGCGGACGGGCGCGCTCAATCTGCTGATACGGACGCTGCTGCCGTTCTGGACCGCCGGGCCCATCGACGTGTTCTCGATGCTGGGGATGATCATCGTGCAGGGCTTCGCGCTCTTGCCGCTGCTCGTTGTGTTCTTCGTCGCCGCGCTGCGGGGGATTGACCCCGGCATGGAAGAGGCGGCGCGGGCGTCGGGCGTGTCGTGGCTTCGCGTGCTGACCGGCGTCACCTTGCCCGTGCTGCGTCCGCACCTGCTCGCCGGGGTGCTGCTCGCGTTGATATTCGCCATCGAGGCGTTCGAGGTCCCGCTGCTCCTCGCTCTCGGGGCCGACGCCGACATCCTCGCGGCGCGCGTCTACTTCGCGCTGAACGACGCCTCCGGCGGCCCCCCGCGTTACGGGACGGTGGGCGCGTTGGGGACGCACTTCCTCGTCATCACCTACGTCCTGTTCTTCGCCTATCAGCGGCTGGCCGGGGACAGCGGACGGTTCGCGATGACGCGATGGCGCCCGCAAGCGCCGACTCCCCTTGGTCGGTGGCGATGGCCCGTATTCGTCGGCGTCGCGCTCTTCCTGGGCGTTACTTCGATAGCGCCGCTGCTGGCGCTGGTCTGGACGAGCCTGCACCTCCAGTACATCCAGCCCTCCATCGACGCGCTGGGCAACGTATCCCTTGGGCAATACCGCGCGCTCTTCGCGGACGGTCGGCTCTTCGGCGCCCTGGGCAACACGGCAGTGGTCGCGGTCCTCGCCCCGGCGCTCGGGGTGAGCGTCGCCCTGCTCGCAGCCTGGACGACCCAGCGCGGACTCCTTCCGCGGGGCGCGGCGCTGGCCCTCGATGCCTTGGCGTCGTCATCCATCGCGATACCGGCAATCATCGCGGCGAATGGACTGCTGGTCTTCTATCTGCGAGTGAACAGCGTGCTGCCCGCATGGGTCCCGCTCTTTGGGACCGTGTGGGCGCTGGTGTTGGCGTACGCCTACCGTATCTCCGTGGCCTACCGCATCGAGCGGGCAGGCGTGACCCAGATGGGGGTCGAGCTCGAGGAGGCCGCCCACGTCTCGGGAGGGGGAATATGGCGCACGCTGAGACGTATCAGCATCCCCCTGCTCCGGCCGAGTTGGGCGGGCGCCTGGCTCCTGCTGGCCATGTTCGCCTTCCGCGAGCTCACCCTGCCTCTCGTCATCAACCGGGGCGGGCCGCCCCACCTGGTGAGCACCCTCGTCTGGGAGCTATGGGGCCGGCGCACCGGCGAGGCCGCCGCCCTCGGCGTCCTCAGCGCCGTCCTGGCGCTGGCGGTCGTCCTAGCCGCATGGTGGGCCTTCCGCCGCGCCCGGGACTAATACCTCGACATGCCTCCAAGTCCTCTCCCGTCTGCGGGGGAGAGTCAGAGAGGGGCCCGCCCCATCCGTCATTCCCGCGAAGGCGGGAAGGTGAATCCACATTTGAAGTGCAACACCTGCTCCTCGACGACCCCCGCCGGTGTCCGGTAGCCCAGGCACTTGCGCGGCGTATTGTTGTACGCCTGCCCGATCAGCGCAAACCGCTCATCCGACACCTCCCCCAGATTCGTCCCCCGCGGCAGGAACCGCCGCAGCCGGCCGATCGCGTTCTCCACTCCCCCCTTCTGCCACGGCGAGTACGTGTCGCAGAAGAACGTCTCGATGCCCAACCGGTGGAGCTCGTAGTGACGGGTGAACTCGGTCCCATTGTCGAAGGTCACCGTCTGGCGAAACTCCGGCGGCAACGGCCCCAGCATCCGGGCGATGGACTCCGCGATCGGCCCCGCCTCCTTCGACGGCGCCCGCGCGAGGAGCAAGAGGCGCGAGGAGCGTTCCTGCAGGGCCAACACCACCTCTCCCGACCTCCCGAACTGCATCGTGTCCGCCTCCCAGTGCCCGAAGGTCCGCCGGTCGGCCGCCGCTGCAGGCCGCTCCGAGAGCGCCCTCCGGAGGGGGATGAAGGAAACCGAGCTTCCCCCCCTGCGGCCCCGCCTCCCCCGCTTCCACTTCGCCCTCGGCAAGTAGCGCCGCCAATCATGGTCTTTGTGCCGCGCGGCCTGGGCGTAGACGAACCGGTAGATGCTCTCGTCCGAGGTCACCGTCCGGCCCTCCTCTCTGCGCATCTCATGGGCGACCTGCTCCGGCGACCACCCCCACTTCAGGCCCGCCAAGACCCGCTCCCGCAACCCCCTCGTCCCGTTCCAGCCGCGCCCCCGTCCAGCGCCGCGCGCGGGCACGCTCCTGGGCCGGCGACGCTTGGTACCCGTCCGTTCGCAGTGCGTTCCGCTTCAGCTCCCGAGCCACGGTCGATGCCGCGCGATCCAGAGTTGTAGCGACTTGCCGGACCGAGGAGCCCTTGGCGCGTAAGCGGGCAATCTCACACCGTTCCTCAATGCAGAGCTGTCTGTATTCCATGGCAACACCCTAATCTGGTGTTGCACTTCGTTTGTGGATTCAGGGAACCTCGTAGCGGCGTGACAACGGCGCGGTCCCTCTCCAGTCCGTCGGAACCATGGACCGGCTTGGAGTACTGGGGGAGCGCAGAGGGGCGACGCCCCTCTGCCGGGGGCGTGGGGGTGTCCCCCACAACATGACGGGTGGGTGGGTGGGAAGAAGAGCTACCCCCGCCAGAGAATAGGCTTACGCATAGGTCTCGTCCGGGAAGACACTTGCCCCTTCCCCCATCCCCAACCAACCCCTACCATGGACTCCGACAAGCGAAGAGCCGACGCGCTCCCCCGCCCTGCTCCCCTAAACCTCTCCCCCGGTCTGCGGGGGAGACCGAGAGGGGGCCAACGCAAAACCCGGGGGGCGAAAATTTCTTGAATTCTTGGATTCTTAACCCCCTTCCACCGCACCACGGCCACCTAAACAGGAACAGAAATGTCCGGGGATTTTCTGTTCCTGCCCCCCGCTCCGATCGCCCGGCGACCGCATCACGGCCACGTAAATCAAAGATCCCAAGAATTGACGGAGCCTGCAATAAATGTTCTTGCTCCACAGTCGCGGCGCATGAATCCTTGTGACGCCGTCAAACGTAATCTACTATTGATACCCCCACAAATAGGTTCCCACATATAGTGCCGCGAGACCCCGCTGCGCCGGTCCGTCTCCTCGATCGGACGCGAGCGGGGCCGCCTGCGTGCCGCAAGCTCTCATTGAGCCCCACCACGAAGGAGTTGCCCGAGTGAGTTTCTTGACATCAGTGGCCCTGCGCCGGCCAACCGTGACGGTGCTGACCATCTTCATCGTGCTTGCATCAGGCATATTCGCCTACCGCACCCTTCAGGTTGAGCTGTTCCCCCAAATCGACTTCCCCCTCGTCACTGTATTCGCCGCCTATCCCTCTGCGGCCCCCGACGCCGTCGTCCGGCAGGTCACCGAACCTATAGAGAGAGCCGTCGCCGACACGCCCGGCTTGGAATCCATCCAATCGACCTCATTCGAGGGCAACTCCGCCGTCTTCGCCACCTTCGAGTACGGCACGGACATGGCGGAGGCCCAGAGCGCCATCGACGCCGCCGTGAACGCCATCGCCTTTCCACCGGGAGTGGAAGAGCCCACCGTCGGCCGCTTCAACCCCGAGGAAATCCCTGTCATACAGTTCAGCGTCGTCTCGGACAGGGACGTCTCCGAGGTCCAACGCATCGCCCAGTCTCTCATCCTCCCGGCTGTCTCCGAGGTGGAAGGGGTCATGGACGTCGTGGTGACCGGGGAGGTGGAGCGGAGCATCCGGGTTGTCGCGGACGCCGACAAGATAGCGTCGGCCGGAGTCTCTCTCTTCCAGATTTCCGCCGCCCTCAGCGAGAACAACCTCACCGTGCCCGCCGGCGTGGTCTTCGACGGCGCGCACGCCGTCATCGCCAAGACGACCCACACGTTCGACTCCGTCCAAGACCTCAGCAGCCTCATCGTAGGCGCATCCGCATCGGGCCCGGTCCGGCTCTCCGACGTGGCCGACGTGACCTTTGGGGAAGGGAGGCCCAAGAGCATCTCCCGCACCAACGGCAAGCCCGGAATCGGGGTGGCCGTCTCCAAGAAGCCCGACGCCAACACCATCGACGTGACCAGAGCCGTCAACGAAGCGCTCGGCGGCGTCGCCGGACTCCCCGCCGACGTCGAGATTATCGTCGTTTCCGACCAGGGCCCCGAGATTCAGCACCAGGTGGACACGCTCGTCAGGGAGGCCATGTTCGGGTTCCTCTTCGCCGTGTCGGTCGTCTTTGCCTTCATGCTCACCATCCGCCCCACCGTCTTCCGAGGATTCTTCAACACGCTCCGCCCCACCGTCGTAATCGCGCTGTCCATCCCTCTCAGCGTCTTCACCGGCATCCTCCTGATGTCGTGGCAGGACATGAGCCTCAACTTCATGACCCTCGGCGGACTCGCCATCTCCGTGGGGCGCGTCGTGGACGATTCCATCGTCGTGCTCGAAAACGTCTATCGCCACATTCGGGCCGGGCGGGAGAGATGGCGCGCCGCGCTCGAAGCCACGACTGAGGTCGGCCCCGCCATTTTCGCCTCCACGATGACCACCGTAGTCGTCTTCATCCCGCTAACGTTCATCCAGGGCCTCGTCGGATCGTTCTTCCTGCCCTTCGCCCTCACCGTCACGTTCGCGCTGATCGCGTCCCTCTTCGTCGCCCTAACCGCCGTGCCCGTTCTGGGCGCATACCTCCTCAGGCCAGGCGACTTGCCGGAGGACGCCGGAGACGAGGGCGAGATTCGGCTCGAAGAGACCTGGATGCAGCGCCTGTACGTCAAAATCCTCAAGTGGGTCCTCGGACACAGGCTCGCCACCCTGCTCGCCGCCTTCCTGCTCACCGTCTCGAGTCTGGGGCTGACTGCCTTCATCCCGGTGAACCTGTTCGGCGGGGGCGGCGAACGCCTCCTCCAGATTGAGCTCGCGCTGCCGCCGGGTACGCCCGTGAACGAGACTCTGGCCCAGGTGACCGAGATCGAAGACCGGATACGCGAGGTCTCCGACGTTTACACAGTCAGCATAGGCGTGTCCGATCTGGCCTTCGGCGCTGTGCCGGGCGGCCCCGAACAGGCCAGCTTCTTCGCCAACCTCGCTCCCGATGCCCCCGGCGACATCGCCAATATCCTCAGAAACGAGCTCGACCGGCCCGGGCGCTCCTTGAGCATCGCCGAGCTTCAGAGCGGCCCCCCGTCCGCAGGCGTCGAGGTCTTCGTCACCGGCGCCGACTACGACGACATATCCGCCGTCTCAGGCGAGCTGGTCGCTGCCCTCTCCACGATCGACGGCATAGTCAATCTCAAGAGCAGTGTCTCGGAGGCCCGCGACGAAATCTCGATTCAGGTCGACCCGGAGAAGGCGTCCCGCATCGGGCTCACCACGCGTCAGGTCGGGTTCCAGCTCAGCCGGTACCTCATCGGTCAGACCGTCACAACCATGACCGTCGACGGAGAGACGGTCGATGTGGTCCTGGTCGGAGACCCCCGCTCCGCCGGAGGCGTCGACCGGACCGAGTCCCTCCCCATCATCGGGCCGGCCGGCGCGGCTCCCCTGGGAGACCTCGCCGAGCTCGTAGTCCGGGAGGGGCCCGTCTCCATCAGCCGCACCGACGGCGTGCGGTCGGCCGGCATCACCGGCGACGTTATCGCGGAAGACACCCAAAGCGTCGGAATCCTGGTGGACGAGAAGATTGCAGGTCTTCAGCTCCCGCCCGGCGTCAGTGTCTCCAGCGGCGGCATCTTTGCCGACATCGCAGAGGGCTTCCAGGCCATCTTCATCTCCATGGGCATCGGCATCGTGTTGGTCTACCTCGTCATGGTCGCCAGCCTCGGCTCCCTGAGAAATCCCTTTGTCATCGTGCTTACGCTGCCGCTTGCCCTCATCGGAGTCCTCGTCGCTCTGGCAATAACGGGCCGTTCTCTCGGACTCCCGGCCATGATGGGCATCCTCTTGCTCATCGGCATCGTCGTCACGAACGCCATCGTGCTCATCACGTTCGTCGAGCAGCAGCGAGCCAAGGGCATGGCCGTCTACGACGCCATGATCTCCGGCGCCCGCGTCCGCCTCCGCCCCATCCTCATGACCGCCCTCACCACCAGCTTCGCCCTGCTGCCCCTCGCCGCCGCCGCTGAAGGAAGCGGCGGGCTCATCAGCGCCGAGCTCGCGACCGTCGTCATCGGAGGCCTGATGAGCTCAACCGGCCTCACGCTCATCGCCCTGCCAATCGTCTACATGCTCTTCAACGAGAGCATCCCCAACCTCTTCAACCGCATCCTCCGCCGGTAGGCGCAGGTCGCTCCTGGCCTCCCTCGCTGAGCATGATGCAAAATGACGCGACAGGAGAATTTGGGGACGGCGTGTCCTCTCCCCCGTCTGCGAGACCCTTGCGCAACCTCAACCGGTTCGTGTGCTTAAACCTCAAACTGGTTCCGTGGTTCGACAGGCTCACCACGAACCAGTTGGGAATACCGGGGAAGCGCAGAGGGGCGTCGCCCCTCTGCCGGGGGCGTGGGGGTGTCCCCCACAACATGACGGGCGGGTGGGCGGGAAGAGTTACGCCCGCCGCAAAGTAAAAGTTACGCAAAGGTCTCGTCTGCGGGGAAGTTAGAGAGAGGGCCGCGCAAGCACAGCGAAGCGCGGGGAGGAGGGCCGTCGAAACCACGACACTTGCCCGTTGCGCAATCATCATTCCGTCTCCTACCCTGTCCTGAACACCCCGGCCCCCGGCGGCAGACCCGCCCCCGGACGACCGGCCTCATGCAGAGGAGGAATGAGCCCAAATGAGCCTAAATGAGCCTTACAGGACAGAAATCACCCTTTCACCCCGCCAATCTGCCGCTCTCCCCTACATCGCCTCGGAGCCCACGCTCACCGAAGGCGCACTCGCCGCCCGCATAGCCAAGAGCACCTTGACCCGGTGGATGCGCGACTCCGCCTTCCGCGCCGAGGTCGAACGCATCCGCCAGAACATCGCCGACCTCGCCTACTCCGAGATCGAAGGCGCCACCCTCAAAGGCGTCTTCCGCATCGTCCAACTCCTCGATCACACCGACCCCAACGTGCGGCTGAGGGCTGGCAAGGCCATCCTCTCCACCGCCATCGCCGTCCGCCGCGACAAAGACCTCCTCCACCGCCTAGACACCCTCGACAACGCCATCGCCCTCCTGAAGGTCCAGCAATGAGAAAACCGCCCGCAAGGCCTTCATCACCTACTTCCGCCCCGACGACTGGCGGACGCTGGGCCGCCCCATCAGGTTCCCCTAGCCTTGGCGGTCTGCTAGAATCGCCCATTGTCGCCCCGACGCGCGTCGGGGCGTCTTATCGCAAGGGACGCCCGCCTGTTACGGCGCGCGTATCCCGGACCCAGGCTCGAAAAGACCACTAATGCGGCGCCGACTTCTTCGCACCATACCCCTCCTGCTGATCATCGCGATTGTGGGCGTCGCCGCCGCCGCGCTCGCTGTAGAGAACTTCCGCATTCCCGGAGTCGGCGAGCGCGGCTCGGACGACATCCTTGGCCTGCGCCTCGGCCTCGACCTCGCCGGCGGCGCACAGCTCATCTATCAGGCCGGCAACGAGGACTTCCAACCCACCGAAGAGCAGATGGAAGGCCTCATCGGCACCATCAGCCGGCGGATCGACAGGCTCGGCGTCGCCGAGCCCAGCATCCAGCTCCTCGGCGAGGACCGCCTCCTCATACAGCTGCCCGGCATCGAAGACGTCCAGCAAGCCAAGGATCTCATCGGCCAGACCGCCCAGCTCGAAATCATCGAGCGGATATGCAACGACAACGCCTGCGCCGATTTCGAGGACCTCGAGACCGGCATGACCGGGGCCGACATGTCCAGGGCTTTCGCCAGCCAGGACCAAGTCACCGGTCGGCCTATCCTCAGCTTCGAGCTCAACAGAAGCGCCGCCCAGCAGTTCGCGACCCTCACCACTCGAATTTTCCAGACGAACGGGACGAGCAACCCTGACCAGCTCGCCTTCGTCCTCGACAACGAAACGCTCGTCGCCGCAGTCGTGAACTCGCCGATCCTATCCGGCAACGGCATCATCCAGGGCCGCTTCTCACCGGAGGAAGTGCGCCAGCTCGCCATCCAAGTCGAGTCGGGCCGCCTGCCCATCGACATCACCGAGCTGTCCTCGACCGCGGTCGCGGCGTCTCTCGGCGCGCAATCTCTGGAGGACGCTTTGATTGCGGGGGGCGTCGGCCTGCTCCTCGTGCTCTTCTTCATGGTGGCCTACTACCGCGCCGCCGGCTTGGTCGCGGGCGTCGCGCTGGTCTTCTACACCGCAATCGTTCTCGCGATTTTCAAGCTGATTCCGGTCACGCTCACGCTGGCGGGGCTCGCGGGCTTCATCCTTTCCCTCGGTATCGCCGTCGACGCCAACATCCTGATTTTCGAGCGCATGAAGGAGGAGCTGCGCATCGGCCGCACCCTCCAGCTCGCCATCCAGATCGGCTTCAACCGCGCGTGGACGTCGATTCGGGACGGCAATATCTCGACCATCCTGATCGCGCTCGTCCTCTTCTTCTTCGGCAGCGGGTCCGCGAACTCTTCGGTGACCGGATTCGCCGTCTCGCTCCTCATCGGCGTGGTGATTAGCATGCTCACCGCGATATTCATAAGCCGCTACCTGCTCGCCATCGTCGCGGGCGCGGGCCTCCGACGGTTCCCCAGAGTGTTCAGCCCCGGAGGCAGGCGGGGCGGCGCCGCGGCGGAAGGGAGCGGCTGATGCGCGTCGTCCGCTTCCGCAAGTGGTTCTTTGCCATCTCGGCGGTCCTCGTCCTCATCTCTGTCGCCGCCCTCATCGCATTCAGACTGAACCCCGGCATCGACTTCACCGGCGGCGCCGCGGTCAACGTCGCATACGAGACTGACGTCGCCCCCGGCCGGATTGCCGATGCGATGACCCGCGTCGGCCAGCCCGAGGCCATCGTCCAAGCCACCGGCGGCAACACCTTCCTCATTCGGCTCGGCGAGCTGGAGCTCGATGTTCGGGACGACGCCGGTAACATCGTGACCCGCGGCGACGAATCACGGGTGCGGGAAGCCCTCGCCGCCGTCGCGCCGGTCGAGGTCAGCTCGTTCGACAGCGTGTCCGGCGTCATCGGCTCGGAGAACGTGAGGGACGCAATCATCGCGGTCATCGTGGCCTCGTTCGTGATCATGGTCTACGTCACCTGGGCCTTCCGCCGGGTGCCGTCGCCGTTCAGGTACGGCGTCGTCGCCGTGATTGCGCTCATACACGACGTATTCATCGTGCTCGGCGTCTTCTCCATCCTCGGTGAGACGATCAACCTCGAAGTGAACGCCATGTTCATCACCGGCGTGCTCACCACCATCGGCTACAGCGTCAACGACACCATCGTGGTCTTCGACCGGCTCCGCGAGAATGTCGCCCGCTACATCGGCGCGAGCACGCGCGAGCTCGTGGACATCAGCGTCCGCGACACCATCGGCCGGTCGCTGAACACGTCCATCACGCTCATCGTCGTTGTGGTCGCGCTCCTGCTCTTCGCGGGCCCGACCATCCGCCCTCTGCTGTACGTCCTGCTCGCGGGAGTCACCGTCGGGACCTACAGTTCCATCTTCATCGCCAGCCTGTTCCTCGTCTCCTGGGAAGAGGGCGAACTCGGCCGCTTCTTCCGCCGGGTCTCCTTCCGCCGCGCCCGCGCCTAACCCCTCCCCGTCGTTCCCGCGAAAGCGGGAACCCATTTGGGAAGAACATCGGAGCAACCAGATAGTCTAAGAGAGGAATGCGCAGGCCCAAAGCCCCCGCCAGGAGACGAAATACGAATGGAAACGTCGGATGCCGTAACGACCGGGAAAGCCCCCATCGGCGTCATTGCGTGGGGATCGCTCAATGCCATAGGCATCATCGCCGGCGGCGTCCTCAACGGCGTCGGACTCGTTGCGCTCAGCTTCCTGAACTCAATAGGGCTGGTTACGTTCGGCGTCCTCAACTCGATGGGCTTCGTTGCCATAGGCGGAGTGAACTCGATGGGCGTTGTCGCTATCGGCGGCGTCAACTCGATTGGCGTCGTCGCCGTTGGCGGCAATGCGCGAAGCCTCTTGCCCGTGGACTAACCCCCGATCACGATGCGCCCGACGACCTCCCGCCCCTTCACCCGCTCGTAGGCCCGCATCACGGACTCCGCGCTCAGCGGCAGTTCCTCGTCCACGACCGGCGCAACCTGCCCGCCAGCTACGAGCTGCATGATGCGCTCAACGTGCTGCCGCTCCGCCCCCAAGCTCCCGACGATGGTCAGCTCGCGGAAAATCACCTCTGCCGGCGCGAGCCTCGCCTCGTCGGCCGACACCTGCCCCGCCAGCACGAGGCGCCCGCCGCGCCGCAGGCTCGCGACCAGCCGCGACAGCGACGAACCGACGGTGTCGAGCGCCGCGTCTGCCCCTGCGTCGCCGGTCATCGCTCTGACGACCTCCTCCCACGGGTCGGAGTCGAGCAGGACCGACGCCAGCCACGGCTGCGCCTCGAGCGTTCGCGCTTTGCTCGGTGAGCCCGTGACGCCGAGCACGGCGGCGCCCGCGGTGTAGGCAATCTGCGCCGCGTGCGACCCGATCCCTCCGCTGACTCCCGTCGCCACGAGCGTGGCCCCCACGCTCAGCCCGCAGGCGTCCAGAGCCTTGAGCGCGACCCCCATCGGCGACGCCAGCAATGCGCTCCCCGCCGTCGGCGCGCCGGCCAGCGCGACCAGCGAATCGGCGGGCGCCGTCAGCAACTCCGCGAGTCCGCCGTCGCGTCGGTGGCCGAGCTCCCCCGGCATGACTACAACCGCCGTCCCCACCATCTCTTTCGCGACCCCGTCGCCTACGCCGACGACCGTCCCCGCGACCTCGTGCCCCAGCACGCGGGGCAGCGTGACGCCCCGCCGCAGCGTCCCCTCCATGATCAACGCGTCGTGGTGGGAGAACCCGCATGCTTCTACGCGCACGAGCGCCTCGCCCGGCCCCGGACGCGGGGCCGGAATCTCCGCGTCCCGCAGGACCGGCCTCGCCCCAGCCGATTCGAGAACGACGGCTTTCACGAGCGAACCCTGCCTCTCGCTCTCCCTTCCCTCCGCTGCCGGGGGCAGACTAACCTTGTCCCTTCTTCCGGCAGCGAGGGGAAGGGTAGGAAGAGGGTGTACGATGACACGGCAGAGGGAGGCGCAACATGCATGTCGACGATTTTATTGCTGAGATGTGGGAGTACGCGAACAGCTTCCCCATGAGGGAGCATCCCTGGTTCCGCGGCATCGCCGAGCACCGCTGGACGCGCGAGCAGATTGTCGTGGGCGAAGTGCAGCACTACATGCGGGTGCGGGAGAACCCCGTCTACTTCGGGTACATCGCGGCCCACGCGGCCGAGGAGCGAATCCCCGGCCTCACCGAAGCCGTCCTCGAAAACTACATGGAAGAGCTCGCAGGCGAGCGCAGCCACGTGGACATCATGTTCCAGTTCCTCGAAGAGGGCGGCATCACCCGTGAGGAAGCCGACTCCGCCGACCCCGCGCCCGGCACTCTGGCCGCAATCGAGATGATCCTCGGCCATTGCGAGCGGCGTTCGGCCCTGGAAGGCGTGGCGATGCTCGCCTTCGTTGAGAGCCAGCACGGAGGCCCGGACGGCGCAGCCGCGTCCGCCTACCCTGAACTGGTCGGCTACTACGGCTTCTCGCACCGCGCCGCGGAGACCTACCAGATCCACGCGGAGCAGGACGTGGGCCACGGCCAGCGGCAGATCGACCTGCTCCGGCGCTACGCGACCACGCCCGAAATCCAGGCGAAGGTGCGGCGCGCCGTGCGCATCGGCCTAACGGCATGGAACCTCGAATGGGACGGCCACGTGCAAGCGATGACGGGACGGCGGGAGCATTGGGCCGGCGACCGCTTGATCCATGCCAACCCGGCGGTCAGACTGCCCCAGCGCGTCTAGCCCCCTAGAACGGGAACTCCTCGGGCAGCGCCAACCGAAGCTCGACGTACTCAGTGTCGTCGGCATTCTCGGCCGCGATGCGCTTGAGGCGCTCGATGAGCTCCTCGACCGGAACATGGAACACGCTTGAGACCATACCCGTGGTCTCTTCGAAGTCTCCCCTTCAGTTCCGGTATCAGCCGCGCATGCGCTCCATCAGGTAGCGGTCGTCCTCGTGCATGGCGCTATTCTAACCTACTCCGAGAAGCCAATCGGATGGGCTGTGGGTTGCATGCCTGCTACGCTAGCACGCGACCTCCACAGGTTGTGCAAGAGAACGAGGGACCCGCATGTCCACGATAGAGAACTTAAGCACTGCATCTCACTCGCTTTGACGTACCATCGTGTAAAGCATTTGCCGTTGCTAGGCTCGTGACCGCTCTGCCTACTCTGAGAAGCCGACTGGATGGGCTGTCGTGAGATTGGACGACGCTTGCGGCGCGCCGTCGGAGTCCGCCGTGACCGACATCCGCGTGAGCACTCGCCACATGCGGCCTTGCCATCGCACGCGCAGAATCACGAACCCGTTTTCTACGCGTCCACCCGGCGCCTCATCGAACGCCACGTCGATAGCGAGGCGGACCGTCTCGTCGGCCTGGACCGGCGGCCTCTCAGTCAGCATGACCGACTCGGCGTGGAACTGGCCATGCGGCAGCCAGCACTCGATCAGCTCGATGGGCCCATCGCCCGCGTTGCGGACATCGAACGCGACGCGCCACGAGCCCGCGGGGGCGGCTCCCTTCTCGGCATTTCCCGATTGAGCGACTTCTAGAGCAGGCTGCTGCTGACTGGTCATAACCGCCTATTGGCGCAAAGCGCTTCGCTTCAGGATAATGAGCCATCACGGCAGCCGCCATCAGCATCCGCGGCCATTGCCGCCATCAGGAGGTAGCGCCTTGCGTATCGGCGCCCACGTCTCTGGTTCCGGAGGACTCGACAAAGCCATCGACAGAGCGTTGGACATCGGCGCCGAGTGCATTCAGCTGTTCCCGTCAGCCCCGCAGGGCTGGGGATTCAAGGTACCCGACGAGCTCGTGGTCGCGGAGTTCAAGCGAAAGGCGTTCGAGAACGACATCGGCCCGAACGTCTTCCACGCCATCTATCTCGTGAGCCTCGGCGCGGACGACCCCAACCTCGTCCAACGAGGGAAGGCGTCGCTGACCAAGTACATGAACGTCGCCGGAGACCTCGGCGTCAGGGGCGTTATCTTCCACCTGAACAGCCATAAGGGCCGCGGCTTTGAGGGCGTGTTCGGGCAAGTCGTCGACGGCATCCGCGAGGTGCTCGCCCAGTCGCCAAGCGACGTGGAGTTGGTCCTGGAGAACAGCGCGGGCATGGGCAACCACATCGGCTCGAAGTTCGCCGAGATTGGCGCGTTCGTCCGCGAGCTGGCCGACCCCCGAGTGCAGGTCTGCTTAGACACGCAGCACAGCTTTGCCGCCGGATACGACCTGCGGACCAAGGAATCGGTCGAAGCGGTGATGGACGAGTTCGACCGTGAGATCGGCCTCGAACGCCTCGTCGCCGTCCATTGCAACGACTCGAAACCGGAGCTAGGCGGCGCGCTCGACCGCCACGAGAACATCGGCGAGGGCCATCTTGGCCTGGGCGCGTTCGAGTCGGTCCTCGCCCATCCCGCATTCGCGGACGTGCCGTTCTACTTGGAGGTCCCGGGCTACGAGGGCAAGGGCCCGGATGCACAGAACGTCAGCGCCCTCAAGTCCGTGCGCGAGCGAGTGGGAGCGGGCTAGACCAGCGATGCGAAAGAGGGACTTCGAAGAGCTGGTCAGGAAGGCGGTCGATGAGATCCCGGACGACTTCCTCGCCATCATGCAGAACGTCGATATTCAGGTGCGGCGGCAGCCCACGAAGCGACACTTGAAGGATGTGCCGCGCGGCGAGACCCTCCTCGGCCTCTACGAGGGCGTCCCCTTGACGGAGCGCCACGACTACAACATGACTCTGCCGGACATCGTCACCATCTTCCAAGGCCCCATCGAAGAGATGTGCTCGACCCCTCGTGAAATCATGAACGAGGTCCGCCACACCGTCATCCACGAAGTGGCCCACTACTTCGGCATCACCGACGTGGAGCTCGAAGCCTGGGGCGTCGCGTAGCCGGTCCCCTCTCCCTCCAAAGAGAAGGGACCGGCGTGATCGCCTTATCTCCGGAGGCCTTAGTCCTCGGCGTAGGCGTCCATAAGGACGCGGGCGACCTCTGGGCGAGTGAACTCCGGGGGAGGAGTCTCGCGCCGTGACAGCATCTCTCGCACCTGTGTGCCGCTGAGTGATACCCGGCTCTCTTCCCCGTGCGGGCACGTCTTTGCCGAAGCCATCGCGCCGCAAGCGGTGCAGAAGAACGAGTTCTCGAAGTACAGCGGCACGATGCCGAGTTCCTGCGCATTGAACTCCCTGAAGATGTGCTGCGCGTCGTATGTGCCGTAGTACGACCCCACACCGGCGTGGTCGCGGCCGACAATGAAATGGCTACAGCCATAGTTTTTCCGCACGAGCGCGTGGAAGACCGCCTCGCGAGGCCCCGCGTAGCGCATGAATGCGGGATAGGCGGAGAGATGGACCCGGTCATGCGGGTAATAGTGTTCCAATAACGCCTGATAGCAGCGCATCCGTACTCCTGCGGGGATGTCGTCCGACTTCGTTGCTCCCACGAGCGGGTGCAGCAGTAGGCCGTCGGTTATCTCCATCGCGGCTTTCTGAATGTGCTCGTGCGCCCGATGCACGGGATTGCGCGTCTGGAATCCAACGATAGCGCGCCACCCCCGCGCCGCGAGAGCGGCCCGTGTCTCAGCAGGTGTTTCGTAGAACGGCAGCGCTTCCGGGTCGAGCGGCGGCTTGCCAGGGAGCATCATGATGCGTCCCCCGACGAGCACCGGCCCTTGTGCATAGAGTCCGGCTACTCCAGGGTGCGCCTCCTCCTGCGTACGGAATACGCGCTTCGCCTCGGCCTGCTTGTCGTACCCAAACAGCTCGGCGACCTCGATGGCTCCCGCGATGCTGCCGTCCGGCGCGATGAGCGCCGCGCTGTCGCCTTCTCGCAGGCGTGCAGCCGTTGCGTCGTCGACCGCAAGCGTGATGGGAATCGACCATACGCTGCCTGAGGCGAGGCGCATCTCGTCCCTGACGCGGTAGTAGTCCTCTGACGTCAGGAACCCCTCCAGCGGGCTGAATGCGCCCTGCGCAATGAGGTAGGCGTCGGAGAGTTGCCGCTCGCTGAGACTGATGCGCGGCAGCGCGGCGGCAGTGTTGGCGAGCTGGGCCGGGTCGGTTGCGAAACGGTCAACCAAGACGCCGCCGTGGGGGGCAATGAGGTCGTCAACGGGTGTGATGGTGGTGGTCATAGGGCTACCGGCTCCCTCACGTAGGAGTCGGCATAGCCGAGGCGCTCCAGCGCATCGAGCACTTTCTCCACGCTCTCTTCAACGCTCTCATGCTCGGTGTCGACGACTACCTCCGGGTCCTCGGGAGCTTCGTAAGGGTTGGATACGCCAGTGAAGTTGGCGATCTCGCCGCGGATTGCCTTCTCGTAGAGGCCCTTCACATCGCGGCGCACCAGTTCATCGAGCGCGCACTGCACGTAGACTTCCACGAAGTCCCCTATATGAGCGCGCACCTTGTCCCGCACTTCGCGGTACGGCGAGATGGCCGCGACGATGCTCACGACGCCGTTCCTCGTGAGCAAGCCGCTCACGAATCCGATGCGTCGGATATTCGTGTCGCGGTCCTCTTTGCTGAAGCCGAGTCCTTTGCTCAGGTTCGTCCGTACGATATCGCCGTCGAGGAGCTCCACCTTCCGCCCGTTGCGTTGCAGTGTGCTCACTAACTCCTTGGCGATGGTGCTCTTTCCTGCGCCCGATAGGCCCGTGAGCCATATCGTAACGCCCTGCTGCTCCGATGGGTTCTTCCACGTTTGCGCCTCCTATTGGCTTGTATTGGGATACTCATGTTCTACGGGGTCGTCACGAGCGGGAGCAGGGCGGACGTATGCAGCCCGCACTCCGTTTTGTCGAAACCTGCCCAGCGTCCGCTGCGGGAATCCGCGCCTCCAGACGCGGGACGGGTGCAATGCACGCAGCCAATGCTCGGATAGCCGTCATCGTGCAGCGCGTTGTAAGGAACGTCGTTGGCGTGGATGTACCCCCACACCTGCTCCTCGCTCCAGTCCGCGAGAGGATTTAGTTTCACCAGCCCGAACTTCGCGTCCCATTCGACCTTGGCAATTTGCTCGCGAGTCCGGGACTGATCACGCCGGAGCCCGGCAACCCATGCGCGCTTGCCTTCCAAGGCGCGCGCATTTGGTTCCACCTTGCGCAGCGAGCAGCAGAGGTCCGGGATGGTTCCCCAGAGCTCCCCGCCGAACTCGCGCGCTTGGTCTGCGAGGGTCCACCGCGAGCGATACGCCACAGGCTCCACGCCGTACCGCTGCCGCGCCTGCTCGACGAGCGCGTACGTTTCGGGGAAAAGAAGGTCCGTATCCAAGTAGAAGACTTCCAATGCCGCGCCGAGCTGAACCGCCATATCGAGGAGAACCATCCCGGAGGGTCCGCCGAAGGAGCAGGCCAGGGCCACATCCGGGCTGTACCGCTCAAAGCCCCACTCGAGCACGTCCCACGCCGCTGCGTGCTCGAGTGCGGCTGCCGCTATCGGAACTCATCTATCTCCGGCGTGCGCTGTTCTGTCGTCAAGGCGAACTCCCTTGCTAACGCAAACCCCCCTCGGCTGTCGGCCGAGGGGGGTTCGCGTTCTAACTGCTTCGGTTCGTGGTCTAGCGGTCGGTAATCTCCCGCGCACATTCACCCAGCGGGCGCGATGCCCCCTCGGGTATACAACAACAGCAGCAGGGTGTGCGGGAAATCATTACGCCAGCTACCTTAGCGTTGTACCGGTCTTAGCGTTGTACCGGTGATCCGTCAATCGGGGGCTGCGCTCCGCGCGCTTTTGCGAGCCGCTCCTCGGCAATGCGATTCGCGGCGTCGGCTGTCGTGATGCCTTCGGCGTCCGCGATGGCGAGCACCCGCTGCATCGTCTCGTGAATCCCGGCGGTCTTGGCCCTCGCCCCTTCACAATCGTAGGGCTGCCCCAACTCGAACGAAACGTTAATCACGCCTCCTGCGTTCGCGATGAAGTCCGGCGCATAGATAATCCCGCGCTCCTTGAGCCGCCGGGCGTCCTCCGGCGTTCCAAGCTGATTGTTCGCCGCGCCGCAGACGATAGCGCAAGTCAACCGAGGGAGGGTGGCTTCGTTCAGTACACCGCCGAGCGCGCACGGGGCGAAGACGTCGCACCGCACGTCGTAGATGACGTCCGCGTCGACCACCGTCGTCCGGGGGAGCGCGGCGGCGCGCTGCTTGGCCTCGTCGTGTATGTCGGTCACAACGAGTTCCGCCCCTGCCTCGACGAGATGGCCGGCGAGGGAGGACGCCGCGTTGCCGTAGCCTTGAATGGCGACGCGCCGCCCTTCGAGCGAATCCCTGCCCCAAGCGGCCTCGGCGCAGGCGCGCATCGCCTGGAACACGCCGAAACCGGTCATTACCGCGGGATTGCCGCTGCCGCCCAGCTCCTCCGCGAGCCCCACGACGTGCCGCGTCTCCTGGGCGATCCACGCCATGTTCTGCGCGTTCGCGCCCACGTCCTCCGTGGTCACGTAGCGCCCGCCGAGCGATTCGACGAAACGCCCGTAGGAACGGAACATCGCTTCCGTCTTGTCGGTGCGGGGGTCCGCCATGATGAGTCCCTTGCCGCCGCCGAGGGCAAGGCCCGCCGCCGCGGACTTGTACGTCATTGCGCGGGAGAGGCGCAGCACGTCCATGATGGCGTCTTCATCGGTCGGGTGGGGCCAGATGCGCGTGCCGCCGAGCGCGGGGCCGAGCGTGCGGTCGTGGACGGCGATGAACGCCTTGACCCCGTTGGCAGGGTCCGTCCAGACGGCCAGCTCTTCATGACCGTTAGCCTGCATGTAGTCGATAAAGTCCATCTAGTGCTCCGGCCCTGTGGGCGTTTCCTTAGTGGAGGGAGGCGCCGGTTCATCGGAAGCGCCAACGACGATGCGCCGCCAGCCCTGCATGAGGCCGATGCCCTCCCGGGGCAGCACAATCACCGCGAACACTGTCGTCGGCCCCCACAGCACGATGTGGAGGATCAGGCCGAATCCAAACCCCATCTCGCGGGGAATGCCCCATATCGAGAGTATCTCCTGCGCCGCCAGCTCGAACGTCCCGAACGCGCCCGGCAGCCCCGGCAGCGATGTTGCGAAGAATGTCGCGCCGAGCGTTACGATTGTCGCCTGAAAGAGCGTTATCTGAATCCCCATACCTTGCGCCAGCACCCACGCCGCCAGCCCGAGCATGAGCGAGTAGACGATGGTGAGCGACCCGGTGACCGCCATCTGACGCTTTCGCTGCATCGCTCTGCTCACCGCCTGCTCGTAGGTCAGCAGACCGGGGATCCTCCCCAAAATGGTGAAGCGCCGCGCGAGACGCCCCAGGTTCAACAGCACGAGGAAGACCAGCACGAGTGTCCCGCTCAGATAGACTGCTGGGCCTGCAAGCCGGGCGATCTGCGGCTCCAAGGCAATCGCGGAAACCGCAAACGCCGTTGTGAACGCGATGTCCTGGATGCGCGTCATCACGATGGTCGCCACCACCGCCGGCGCGGGATGCTTGTCGCGCAGCGTGAGCATCGTCAGAACGGCAGGTTCGTCCATCAGGCGCACCGGCGAGAGGTTGTTCAGGCCCAAGGCGGCCATCTCCACCGTGAACAGCCGCCACACGGAGACCTGTTTCGTGGTCCACATCAGCCGCCACCGGACAGCCCGCAGGAAGCTGGAGAGGAGCACTATCGCCACTGCCCCGGCTAGCGCGGCCGCCGCCGTCCCTGCCAGTTGGGCGCGCACCTCGGACCAATCGATGCCACGGACCGTCAGGTACACGAATACGCCGCCCAAGGCCAACCCAAAGGCTATGACGAAGCGGGGGCTTGTCAGGAAAGCGAGGGTTGTCGAGCGAGAGGACATGGCGGGCAAGTCCGGTGCTAACCGAACAGGTCCTTCCTGTCGGGCTTCGCCTCTCTCTTCCCGTACCCCGGAAGGCGGATATCCGAGTAGAAGCTTTCGTCGTAGGCCCGCGTTCGCACGACCACCGGCATGGGAAGAGCGTGGCCGAACATCAGCGACTGCTGCTGCGATTCCAAACGCGCCAGGACCGAGCGCAGCTCGCGCGCACCCGGCGCGCCGGTCAGCACGGCGTCGACGTCCCGGTCGTTGTCGAGCTGGCAGGCGATGCGAGTGCCGACCTGGCTCAGTACGTCTTGGTCGATGCCTGATGGACGCTGATCGACGACCAACAGCGTGACGCGATGCTTTCGCATCTCGCGGGCGATCGTCCCGAAGATAGTCTGGCCCGCGACGCCCGGGCTCAGGAAACGGTGCGCCTCTTCGATGGTGATTACGAGCGGGGTGGGCTGGCGCGCGCCCTGCGCCAGCGCCTCTTCCGTCTTGCGCCGGTACGCCGCGTGGATGCGGCGGGTAATCAGGTTCGCGACCAGCAGATACGCAGTCAGGTCGTCGCCGTGGCGTCCGAACTCGAGCACCACGTGGCGTCCATCCCCCAGGTGCTCCATGATGCGGCTGACAGTCCCGCCGCCGGACGAGCGCTCGATCATGAAATCGAGCCGTCGCAGCGCGGAAAGCCGGCGCCGGAGCGCGTCGAGCGTGTTGGGGTTCTCCCGAAGCGCGTCCGCGAGCGAGCTCTGCTCGTCCGATGAAAGGCTCAGGAACCTCAGCACCCAGTCCTTCCCGAAGTGACGTTCCAACGTGTAGCAGGACTGCACGCCCAGCTCGGTGATGTTGAGCGTTGCCGCCAGGATTGCGATGTCCTCGGGCTCGATCTCGTCGAAGCCGATCTGCGCGTCGAAGTCCGTGCTCACGCCGCGCTGCCTGGACGACGCAGGGTCGAGCGTGAACACCGACACGCTGCTGCCGAAGAGCTGCTTCAGGCCCTTCGCCGCGTACCCTGACTCGGACATGGACTGCCACCCGTACTCGCTATGCATGTCGAAGACCAGGTTCGTGGCCACTCCACGCTGGAGGATGCCGGCGAGCAGGATACGGGTCAGGAAGCTCTTCCCCGTCCCGCTCTTGCCGAACACCCCGTTCGACCGCTTCACGAACTCCTCGAGGTCCAGACAGACGCGCGTCTCCTCCATGTCGAGCGGACTGCCGATCCAGATGTGGCGGGCGTCCTCGCTGCCGAAGACTGCCGCCACGTCCTCATTGGAGGCCCGGAACACGTTCGCGAAATGCGGCGGCAGCGACCGGGCGGGCTGCGGCGCCTCGTCGCCGACGCCGACCGTGAGCATCGGGGTGACCGTCGCCGTTGAGTAAGCCGTCGTGCCCGAAAGCGCCTCCGTTAGCCCCGGCCCGCCCGTCGAGACGGTGGACGCCAGCCGCGGGTCCGAAGAATCGAGCCGAAGATCGGTCACGATGCCGAAGAAGCGGTTGGCCGTCCCGTGGACGGTGATAAACGTCCCGACCTTCGCCTCCTCGACCGCGTGGACTGCGTCGAGGCGCACGTCGAGGCCGCGCGAAAGCGACCCTCCCACCACGAGCCCCAACCGCAGCGCCGCGACCACATTGGCCCCCTCCCCCGGCTGCAGAGCGCTAACCTCCTTCATAGGCTGCGAGGGAGGATTTGCATTAACCTCCTCCCCCGGCTGACGCATGATGCAACAATGACGCGGTGGGAGAAGTGGGGGGGCCGATGAGGTCGAATCGGCGCCGGTGCGGCGCATCGCACAACCGCAATGGCTCGTTTTGTCCGCAGATGTCTCATTCACCGCACTCGTAACTTTCCCCGGTCTACGAGTGCGTGGGGCTTCCTCACCGCTTCAGGTGCGCCATTAAGCGCCATTAAGTGCCATTTACTCCTGGCGCGAGCCCGGAGCCGTAGGACTGCGGGGGCCGTGCACGGGACCAGTGTAAGGAGAGCAGGGACGTTGGGGAAAGGGGCAAATGTCAGCCCTTTCCGTCGCATCAGCAATTTCGCATCACGCGTCGGCTGCGGGGGAGGATTGAGGAGGGGGCCGTTCATGAGCCGCTCAGAGGCAACCGGCGCATGATGGCAGCGAGCCGCGCTGCGTCCGTCGGCAACAGCGCAGCGATTGCCCGGCAGGCCCCAATCAGGAACGAACGCGGGTCGTCGAAGGTCTGCGCGGCCTGCCGGAGCGTGGCGGCGACGATGTCGTCGACCGCCGGCCGGCCGCTGCTCAACAGCAGCGCGAGGAAGTCGGTCCGCTCCATGAACCGCCGCGTCTCGTCGTCCGAACAGCGATGCAGGAAGGTGTGGATGCGCGGGGGCAGCGGCGGCAGGTGTTGAAAGAGCTGCTCGCCGTCCTCGTAGCCGATGACCGTGAGCGTGACCTCCGTTCGCAGGAGCCGCTCCAGCTGCGGATGCTCGGCGTAGACATCCTCCTCGGATTCGGCGTCAGCGCCGCGGGCGATGACCTGCCGTCCCGGATCGATGGACGCGGTGCTGACGCCGTCGACCACGGCGAATATCGAATCGCCCGCCCGCGCCAGCGCGCCCAGCGGCGGGGCCTCGTACAGCCGGTGGCATTGGCCAACCAAACGCTCGACCGACGCCTCCACCACTTCCCCAAACCGCGACGCCACCGTTAAAGAGGACACGCAACCATTGTCCGTGAGCAAGTGTCCGCGAGCAAGGGGGAAGGCCGTGGAAGAGACGGGAGCGGTGCGTTCGCGCAGTCGCGGCATCAAGTCATTGACAACCTCCGGCACTTTCGTGAAAGTAGACGGTGCGACGGCGCTACGGCGTCTATATCCTCGCGCCCTCTTGGGTGCGATGCGTGCTCTTCGGGAGTCCGTAGGACAGGTCGGCGGCCGAGGTCGGAAGACCTCGCGCCCCCTGTAGGCCTGTCTAGTGGACGTAGAGCGCCGTCGCAAGCATCTTCGATCCCGTGCCGCAGGGGGTTCCTCATATCCACGTTAACCGACCCGCCCCAAATACCAGCCAAGCCTAAGTCAACCTGCTCTAGACTCTGCCGGGTCGCGCTCGTCATATTCGGGGTGCTGTTGACGCTCATCATAGTTGCCAGTATCTTCGGCGAACCCTCTACGCCACCTGTAACTGCGGAACCCACTGCTACTCCCACGTTTGCACCCTCTTCACCTACGACGACAGTCACCCCCACACCGCAGCCTGTGGAAGTGCCGTATGATGAGCTATTCAGGAACAACGAAACTTACGTCGGGACGCTTATACATTTCCCGCAAGCTGAGGTGATTCAAGTACTTGAGAGGGGACAGGATACCTACCAGCTTAGGGTCAACGTCACCCGCGGCGATTTCTCTTGGACGGACACCGTCTTTGTCCACTACGAGGGTGACCGTTTGATCGAAGGCGACATCGTCGAAATCGTTGGGGAGGTCCGGGGACTTGTAACGTACGATGCGCTCTTTGGGAATCAAGTCACGATTCCGGAAGTGGTTAGCATAGAGACTCGCTTGGTCGCCAAAGCATCGGATCCTAAGCCCGCACTTGCGGCCACGCCCACGCTCACGCCGATGCCGACCCCGGGGCCTACACCCACAACCAGACCAAGTGGCGGCTGGGAAGTTGGAACGTACGAGGACGCAGCTACGGAGATCATTTGTCCGAAGCCAATCTCCGTCCGGTTGCTTCTAGCGACGATGACACTACGCTAGCAGCATACTGCACCCGTGCGAATGAGCTAGCTATCTCGATCAATTGGGAGGGGGCTGTCTGGGTAATAGGGACTTACAGCGACCCCCGTAAAGCTCCGGTCAAGTACTTCATCGATGGAGTTGAACGCTTGGGTTGGTGGGCAATCGTAGACAACGATCAGTCGCTGGTTCCGCCAGAAGACTTGCAAGCCGTGCTGGACCAATTGTCAGGCGCTATAGTCGTAGGATTTCAGGTCTATGACTATGGCGACGATTGGGGCTCCGCGACCAGTCCAGAGGCATGGGCGAGGTTTGAAGTTGCTGGGCTGTCGTGGGTTCTAAGTCAACTGCCGTGCTCAGTGCCTCAGAGGATGGCTACCCTGTCCGTCGCCAAGTCCGCGTTGACCAGAGTGGAGGTCCACGACGCTGCGGGGTCTGGCGTAGTGGTGGGAAGGGACGGCGGCCACTCTCTTATGGTCACGGCTTGGCACGTAGTGGAGTCCTACTGCACCGGCTTTGGAGAGTGCGTCGGCGTCAGCGTCGTCCATAGCGGTAAAAGGCATCATGCCCGATTGCTGAGACACAACGCGCAAGAAGACATTGCACTGCTCAGTATCGAGGCCGAGTTGCCGATAATCCTGCTGGCGGCTGGGGCGCCGCCGCTGGAAAGCCCGGTAACAACCATTGGACTGCCTGACGGTGAGCACGATTTCCAATTCAATGAGGGAATCGTAGTCGGCTACGATGGTTGTGACTTCGATTCGTGTCTGCGAACGAACGCGAAGGCTTGGTCCGGCTTTAGCGGCGGCGCGCTCATCAACCCCTCGGGCGAGCTCGTGGGAGTTATCAGCGAGGGATGGAGGGGGTCGTTCTACTCGAATGCGGTGAGCATTGAAGCCATCCAGCGTCTACTGAGCAACGCATCATAGGCGAGAGCCTTTAGGGTCTGGCCCCGCCATCTGCACGGCATCGTCGCGAACAACGGGTTAGTCCTTCGCGCAATGGAGAGACCACCACGCTGTCACGAGGCAAAATCGAGTGCTCGCATGGGTATGATTCTCGCTGTCGGGGCATCGCCATCGACCATCAGACGAACCCTCTCCGCCGTCTCGCGGCTGAACGACTGCTCACCGCAACGAACGCACACCACCGCAGGGATGCTCCCGACCAGCACGTACTCGCCGCCGACGTGAAAGACCTCGTCCACCCGCTCCTCACGGCTCTCCTCGGCGTGGCACACAGGACACTGAGACATGCTCACCTCCTCCGTGAGTAGTCTACCCATTCGTCCAGCCCCGGCTCATATCACGACCCTCACAACCCACTCCATCGCCTATCCCCGCGTATGATACCGTCTCCCTGCGGCCTCCCCGCCCCACGGAGCAGACGATGACGACCCCACAGGAAGCCCCGCACTTCACCCGCGAGTGGCTCCTCGGCGCGCTCCGCTACGTGCGCGGCGACTTCGAGGCTGCCGTCTCCGGCGAAGCCGACGACGACCGGGCGCGCTCGCGGCTCGACATGGCCCGCCGCCTTGGACTGGACGCAATCGCGGACGAAGTCATGGCCGCAATCGACCGGGGCGCTGACGATGCGGCCCGCCTCGAATGGCCCGGCGGGCTGGAGGTGCGGTACCTTGCGCTGCTCGGCGCGCTCAAGACGCTGGCCGGCGTCAGCAGCACCCTCAACGAGCACACGGACGAGCGGCCCCACCTCACGTATCTGGCTGAGGCGATGGCCAAGGCGGAGCTTGCGGCGGGATCTGGACGCCGCCGCCGGGAGGCCGAGCGCTTCCGCGGCCTCTACGTAATCGTCGACCCCGGTCTCACGAATGGGCGCGATCCGCGATGGGTCGCCGAGGAGGCCGTTCGCGGCGGAGCAACGGCTATCCAGCTCAGGGTGAAGGACGCCGACAAAGGCGACTGGCTGCAGACGGCCATCGACATCCGCGACATCTGCAATGGGAATGGCGCGGCGTTCATCGTCAACGATCACCCGGATGTCGCGGTCGCGGTCGAGGCGAGCGGAGCGCACCTCGGCCAGCACGATCTGCCCATCGCGAAAGCGCGCGAGGTCCTCCGCCCATGGCAGATTGCGGGAACGTCCAACGCCCTTGCGGAAGAGGCGACGGCCTCCTATGAGGCCGGCGCGGACTACATTGCAGTGGGGCGCATGTTCCCCACGGGGTCGAAATCGAACACGAGGCCAGCCGGCCCTGAGACGCTGCGCGCCGTCCGAGACGCCATCCCAACCAGCGGCCCCCCGGTCCTCGCCATCGGCGGCATCACGCCGGAGAACGCCGCCGAAATCGCCAAGGCCGGCGCCGACTGCATCTGCGTCATCGCCGCAGTCACCCAAGCAGACGCCCCCCGAGAAGCAGCCGAGCGCCTCCTCTCCACGTTCGAGGAAGCGCGGTAGCAACTACGGCAGCAGGCCCGGCGCAGCAGTCCTCGCAACGTCGAGGAGGCCGGTGGGCCATAGGCCCAGCCCGACGATGGCCAGCGCCGTTATCCCCAAGGCGACCCGGTTGGACGCGGTCACGGTGATCTCCGAAGTGTCGCTGGGCTCGCGCAGGTACATCGTCCGGATGATCCCAACGTAGTAATACGCCGAGACAACCGAGTTCACGACTCCGACGAGGGCCAGCCAGACTAGGTCCGCGTTGACCGCCGCGTTGAACAGGAACAGCTTGCCCATGAATCCGACCGTCGGCGGAATGCCGGTCAGCCCCAGCAGCGCCAGGGCCAGCACGCCCGCGGCCAGCGGCGATCGCTTGGCCGCGCCCGCCATCGACTCGATACGTTCGTCCTCCATCCTGTCCGTGATGGCGATGACCGCGAAGAAGGCCGCCAGCGTCATCGCGGCATAGCCGCCGAGGTAGAACATCGTGCTCGCGATGCCTAGCGATGCGTCGCCCGCCTCCTGGCTGCGCGCCGCAATCGCCGCCACTCCGATGAGCATGTAGCCCGCGTGGGCGATGGCGCTGTACCCGAGCAGCCGCTTCACGTTCGTTTGCGCGATGGCGACAACGTTCCCAACGCTCATCGTGACCGCCGCGAGGACGGCGAACATCGCCGACCAGTCGGGCGATACGTCGCCGAGCGCGGCGTAGAAGAGCCTGAGCACGATGGCGAACGCGGCGGCCTTGCTCGCCGTCGCGAGGAACGCCCCGACCGGCGTGGGCGCTCCCTCGTAAACGTCCGGCGTCCACATCTGGAACGGGACCATCGAGAGCTTGAACCCGAACCCCGCCGTCGCGAGCACGGCCCCCACCATGACCGCAAACCCGCCGAAAGGCAGCCCATCGTCGCCCAGCCCCACGACTTGGCCGATCGTCGGCTCAGCGTCGCCTACGAGCCGAACCGTGCCCGTCGCGCCGTAGAGGAACGCGAAACCGTAGATGAGAATGGCGGAAGAGACCGCCGAGAGCACGAGATACTTGACCGCCGCTTCCACCGACCTGACCTGCAACTTCGTAAAGGCGACCAACGCCACGACGGGCAACGTCGCCAGCTCCAGCGACACGTAGACCGTGATGAGATCGGCGGAGGCGGCGAGGAGCATCAGCCCGCTCGCCGAGTAAAGCGCCAGCCCCGCGAACTCGGCCTGGTAGGGGTGGAAACGCTTCACGTAATCGAAGCTCGCGACGAGCGTCAGCCCAACGATGCCCAGGATGAGGAACTTGAAGAAGAGCGCGAACTTGTCGACGATCAGCGACCCGCTGAACGCCGTCTGCGCCCCGTTGGCGTGGACGTCGCTCCATAGGAGCAGCCCAAGAACGAAGGGAACGGCCAAGCCCGCGACCGCAATGACAAGAACCCACCGCTTGCCGCGAAACAGCAAATCGGCCAGGATGACGGCAGTCGCCAGCACGGCCATGGCCAGCTCGGGCGCGACGAGAAAGAGGTCCCTGACCGCGATCCCCACGCCTAGCCTCCGAGCCTCGCCATGATCGGGACGAGGCCGGCGTCAAAGATGTCCGTGACGATGGCGGGATAGATGCCGACCGCGAATATCGGAACGATCAGAACGGCCATCGCTCCGATGTCCACGAGTTTGGCGTCGCTCAGCCCGTCCCAACGCTCGACGCGGGGGCCGAACATCGTCCGCTGGGCCGTCCACAGGATGTAGCCGGCGGCAAGCACGACGCCGAATGCCGCCAGCGCCGTCGCGAGCTTGTAGGCGGGGAACGCTCCCAGGAAGACCATGATTTCGGCGACGAACCCGCTCGTCGTCGGCAGGCCCAGCGAGGCGAGACCCGCAATCATGAACCCTATCGCGATGAGGGGCATCTGCTTGGCCATGCCGCCCATGTCCGGTATATGCCGCGTATGCGCCCGGTCGTACACGAGCCCGACTACCACGAACAGCAGCCCCGTAATAGTGCCGTGGGTGAAGAGTTGGAGCGCCGCGCCGTTCAGCCCGGCCGCGTTCAGCTGCCCCGCCGCCGCGCCTGCCGATGCGAGCCCGAGCACGACGAACCCCATATGGCTCACGCTGCTGTAGGCGACGAGCCGCTTCAGGTCCGTCTGCCGCATCACGATAAAGGCGCCGTACAGCACGTTCACGACCGCCAGAGTCGCCAGCAGGGGCGCGGCGGCCACGAGCTCGTCGGGGAACATCCCGGCGTTGATGCGCAGCAGCCCGTAACCGCCCATCTTCAGGAGCACCCCGGCCAGCATCACGCTGACCGCCGTGGGAGCGTCGGTGTGGGCGTCGGGCAGCCACGTGTGCAGCGGAAATATCGGCAGCTTCACCGCGAAGGCGATGAGAAAGCCGCTGAACACCATCGACGACGGCACGATCAGATCGGTCAAGTCCTTGTAGATCAGCGCCGTCATGTCGAACGTGCGCTCCGGGCCGGGCAGGGAGAAGTAGAGCGCGAGAATCGCCGTGAACATGAACGCGGAGCCGAGGAACGTGAAGATGAGGAACTTCATCGCTGAGTACTCGCGCCGTCCCGTACCCCACATCGAAATCAGGAAGAACATCGGGACGAGCTCGAGCTCCCAGAAGATGAAGAACAGGATGAGGTCGAGCGAGACGAACACGCCCATGACCGCGCCCTGCAGCACGAGCAGCCACATGAAGTAGTGCCGCGCGCGTTCCGTGATGTTCCACGAAACCAGCACCGCCGCCACCCCGAGGATGCCGTTCAGCAGAACGAGCGGCGCGCTCAGGCCGTCGACGCCCACCAGAAACTGCATGTCGAACGCAGGTGCCCAGTCGGCGCGTTGCACGAACTTGTACCCGCCGTCCGACACGCTATAGATGACGTACATGGCGAGGGTCAGCCCGAGCTCGACGAGAACGGTTGCGAGCGCAATCAGCCTCGATGTCCGCGCGTCCGCGCGCGCCGCCAAGAGGAGCGCGCCCCCGACCATCGGCAAGAATGTGATTACGGTGAGCATGGTTAGCGTTGCAGCAGATAGAACATCAGGATGACGACCACGCCCATCGAAACGCCGACTCCGTACGCCTGGACTTGACCGGTCTGAAGCTGGGCCACCGCCCGGCCGCCGTTGCGCCCGAGCCAGCCCAAGAGATCGACGGTCCCGTCAACGATGTGCCGGTCCAGCCAGTCGGACGCGAGGAACAAGCCGCGATACAGCACGCGGCGCACAATCAGGTCCTCGTACAGACTGTCCATATAGAAGCGCTCCGTGAGCATCCGCTGCCCGAACCGCCATGTCCGCCCCAGCCCGTCGAACGACACCGTTCGCGTCCCGTAGACCAACACGGCAAGGCCTATCCCGCCGAGAGCGAACGCCGTCGACACGGCGGCGATGACGATGTTGAAATCGGCGGCGTCCTCGTGCAGGAAGTGAGAGAACCAGTGCGCCGGTATCGGGCCGAGCGCGATGAGCGAGTTAGCCGCGAAGCCGGAGCCCACCGCGAACACCGCTAGCACAACCATCGGCGCCGTCATGGTCCAGGGAGACTCGTGACGGTGGACGTGGTGATGCGCCTCGTCCGGGATGCGCTCCTCGTGAGGAACGGAGTCGATGCCGCCCCGGAAATCGCCGTGGAAGGTCATGATGATGAGGCGGAACACGTAGAACGCCGTCATGAAGGCGGCGGCGAGCGCCAGCCAGAACACGGTCTGCGACACTCCGCCGCTCGCGGCATGGTCCGCCGAGAACGCGGCGCCGAGCACCTCGTCCTTGGACCAGAACCCGGCCAGCGGGAAGACGCCCGCTAGGCTTAGGCCGCCGATGAGCGTCGTGACGTAGGTGATGGGCATCCACTTGCGGATGCCCCCCATGAACCGCATGTCGAACGTGTGCGCCGAGTGGTGCACCGAACCGGCGCCAAGGAAGAGCAGGCACTTGAAGAAGGCGTGGTTGAACAGGTGGAACATCGCGACGCCGGGCGCGCCGACGCCGAGCGCCAGGAACATATAGCCGAGCTGGCTCACCGTCGAGAACGCCAGCACCCGCTTGATGTCGTTGGCCGCGAGGCCCATCGATGCGGCGAACACCGCCGTGAACCCGCCGATGAGGGCGACTGTGTTCATCGCCGCCGCGCTCTCCTCGAACAGTCCGAACAGCCGCGCGACCAGGAACACTCCCGCCGCGACCATCGTCGCCGCGTGAATCAGCGAGCTGACCGGCGTCGGCCCTTCCATTGCGTCCGGCAGCCATGTGTGGAGCGGGAACTGGGCCGACTTGCCCACCGCCCCCGCGAACAGTCCCAGCGCGACCCACGTCGCCACGCCCGCCGACAGCATCGGCGCGGCCTCCAGAATCGCCGGTATCTCGAACGGGTTCAGCCCCAACGCGGCGAGCTCCCCCCGGTTGAAGAACAAGTACAGGATGCCGAGAAGGAACCCGAAGTCGCCGACCCTCGTTACGATGAACGCCTTCTTCGCGGCGGCCGCGGCAGCGGGACGGTGACTCCAGAACCCGATGAGCAGGTAGGAGAAGAGGCCCACGAGCTCCCAGAACACGAACATCTGCACCAGGTTGTAGGCGAGGACCAGTCCCAACATCGATGCCGTGAACAACGACATGTAGGCGAAGTAGCGCGGGTAGTCGGTCCACTGACCGCCTTCCGCCTCAGCTTCCTTCCGCATGTAGCCCAGCGAGTAGATCTGGACCAGCATGCTCACCCCTGACACCACAGCGGCCATGATTGCCGAGAGCGGGTCCAGCAGCACGCCGACTGTCATTTCGAACGCCGCCGACGTGCCCGCTTCGCCCACGACGAACCACCCGTGGGGAGCAAAGCCAGCGCCGCCGTCCATCGTCGCGTTGACCGCGAGCAGGCTGAGGACGAACGCCCCGCCGACTCCGGCGGCCCCGATCACTCCGGCGATGGGCCAGAGCGAGCGGAACCAAGGCCTGATCACGCCCACGATGAAGAGCCCCGCGAAAAGGGGAAGACCGATGATGAGCCAAGCTGCCGCTTCGGAAATCATCCCCTACAGCTTCCTCAATATCTCGTCGGCAACGTGCTCGCGCCCGCGCGGGACCATGACGCGGAAGGTCGCCGTCTCCCCGTAGTCCAGGATGTCCCCTTCCGGCAGCAGCCGAACGGGCAGCCCCTCGCCTTCGAGGATCTCCTTCCACATCTCGGCGATCATCAGGTTGGGCGCCTTCTTGTAGTCGACCCACATGACGCTACCGCCGCATCAGATTAAGGTCTGAGATATCGATCGTATCGCGCCTCCGCGCCAGCGCGATAATCAGCGCCAGCCCGAGCGCGACCTCCGCCGCCGCCACGACGATCACGAACAGAGCGAGCGTTTGCCCCGTAAGCAGGAGCCGCTCGGCGTCCTCGGGGGCGTTGGGGAACCGAAGTGAGGCGGGCGCCGTGTACCGCGAGAATGCGACCAGCGCCACGTTGACGGCGTTGAACATGATCTCCGTGGACATGAGCACGGCGATGATGTGCCTGCGCGACAGTACTCCGTAGAGCCCCACGCAGAAGAGGATGGCGGAGATGATGAGCAGACGCTCCAGCAAATCTACCGCTCCCTCACCAGCGACAGCGCCCCGATGACCGCCGCGAGCAGCAGCACGCCCGATACCTCGAAAGCGAGCACGAAATCGTCCAGCAGCAGACGGCCCAGCCGCGACGGCGAGTCCACGAAGACCGCCGCCAGGGGCTCCGGCAGCGTGTCGGGAAGCACCTGCCACTCGGCCTGTACGATGCTGTAGAGCAGCGCCACGAGGAGCAACCCGCCCATCATCAGCGCCACCGGCTGCACGTGGCTGCTCTGGTTCCCCTGGTCCACGTCGCGCGTCATCATCACCGCGAAGATAACCAGCACCGCGATGCCCCCGCCGTAGATGAGCACCTGCACCACCGCCAGGAACTCGGCGTTGGCCATCGCAAACAGTCCGGCGACTCCGATGAAGCTGACGACCAGCATCAGCGCCGCACGGAACATGCTCCGCAGCTGCACGACGAGCACGGCTGCGCCCACGCTCGTCGACGCGAGCAGCCAGAACACGATCTCCGAGAAGAGATTGTCGAACACCACCGCTTAGCGCTCGCTCTCGTAGTCGCCGTCGGCGCTGGCCCGCTGGTCCATCTCCTCGGGCAGCTGCGCCGGCCGGTTGGGGTGCCAGAAGAAGGGCTCGCGGCCTACGCTCTCCCACTCCTGAGGATCGCCGTGGCGCGGGTCGAACTGGCCCCGCTCCAGCTGAGGCCGGAACCAGGTGCTTGGACGCTTCTCCCGCTTCTTGAGCATGTCCACCGTGATGACCAGGTCCTCCCTCCGGTACGCCGACGCCTCGAAGCCTGCGCCCATGTGCAGCGCGTCGTACGGGCAAGCCTCGACGCAGAGGCCGCAGTACATGCAGCGCGCCTGGTCGATGTCGAACACGTCCACCTTGTAGCTCCCTCCGTCCTGCTCGTTGCCGCCGTCCGGGTCGGTGACGATGCGGATGATGCCGAGGGGACAGTACTTGGCGCAGCTCGCGCAGCCGGTGCACCGCTCCTCGTACCAGGTGAACTCCTGGCCGCGGAATCGCGGGTGCTGGGGAATCTTCTGCTCCGGGTACTGGACCGTGAACGGCCGCCGAAGCAAGTTCTTCAGCGTCACGCCCATCCCGCGCAAGATGCCGAATCCGTACATCAGCTCGCCTCCGAGAAGCGCGCTGCGCTCGGCGGAGCGGAGCGCAGCGAGACCACCCGCGACCAGAGCGCGGCGGCGGGAATCGCTACCGCCCAGTTGATCGCTGCCATGATTCCCAGCTCGGCGGCCCCGCGCTCCGGCCAGACGATGACCTCCGCCGCCAGCATCAGAACGTTCAGCAGACTGAGAGGGAAGAGGTACTTCCACGCGATCGCCAGTATCTGGTCGAGCCTGAACCGGGGCAGCGTCGCGCGCACCCAGACGGCCACGAACACGAAGATTCCCACCTTCGCCAGGAACCAGACATGGGACGGCAAGACCGCCCATTTCCAACCCTGGAGAAAGAGCGCCGCGAAGATAGCCCCGGCGACGACCGTGTTCGTGAACTCCGCCAGCATGAAGATCCCGTACTTCATGCCGCCGTACTCGGTCATGTAGCCGGACACGAGCTCCGACTCGGCCTCCGTCACGTCGAAGGGCGCGCGGTTCAACTCGGCTGAGATCGCCGCCAGGAAGACGAGCGCCCCCAGCGGCGTCACGAACAGGAACGGCAGCGCCTGCGCCTCGACGATATCGACCAGCGACATCGACTGCGCCAGCACCGCAACCCCCAGCAGCGACATCACGAGCGGCACCTCGTAGCTCACGAGCATCGCGACGGCCCGCATGCTGCCGAAGAGCGCGAAGCTGTTCGGCGACGAGTACCCCGCCATCATCACCGCAATCGTCGCGATCCCACTGACCGCGGCCAGGTAGAGAATGGCGACGTTGATGTCGACCAGCCAAGAGTTCGCCCCGAAGGGTATGACCGCCAGGACCAGCAGCGTCGGCGCCAGCATGACCACGGGCGCCAGCGTGAAAATCACGCGGTCCGCCCCGGTCACGATGATGTCTTCTTTGGTCAGCAGCTTGATTGCGTCGGCGATGGGTTGGAAGAGGCCGAAAGGGCCCGCGCGGTTCGGGCCAAGGCGCCCCTGGAACCGGCCGAGCAGTCGGCGCTCGAACCATGTGTAGACCGCCCCCATCCCCAGGATGCCGTTCGTAACGAGCATGATAATCGAGAAGCCTGCGATGAAGTACGCAAGCCACGACCACTCTGGACCCAGGGCGTCCAACACGAACGTGTAGACGTTCCGGTAGATGGCGTTCCCGGCGAGCGCGTCGCCCATCAGCGGTCCACCTCGCCCATATTGAAGTCGAGGCTGCCGAGCGTCACGATCGCATCCGCCAGCTTCCAGCCCACGAGCATCTCCTTGAAGAGCGTCAGGCTCATGAAGGACGGCGAGCGCACGTGGCAGCGGTACGGCGCAATCGAGCCGTCGCTCACCAGGTAGAAGCCGAGCTCGCCCTTGGGGGCCTCGATGGGAACGTACGACTCGCCCGGCGGGGGACGGAAGAGCATTGCTGGCGTCGCGCGGACGGGTCCCGGCTCGATCTGCGCGTAGCACTGCTCGATGATGCGAAGCGACTGCCGGACCTCCAGCATACGCACCCAGAACCGGTCGTAGTTATCGCCTGTCTCCGTGGTCGGCACGTCGAACTGCACCCGGTCGTAGACGTCGTAGGGCGCCGCCTTGCGCCAGTCCCACGAGACGCCGGACGCTCGCAGGACGGGGCCGGTGAACGAGGCGTCCAAGGCGTCCTGCGCCGATACGCTCGCTACGCCCTTGGTGCGCGCGATCACGATCTCGCTGTCGAACACCAGCGCCTGCAGCTCGTCCCCGTAGGCCGGCATGTCGTCGAGGAAGCGGCGGAGCGCCGGCCAGAACTCGTCGGGCGCGTCCTGAAAGACCCCGCCTATGCGCATGTAGGAGAGCGTGATGCGCGCCCCGCAGAGCATCTCGAACATCTCCAAGATGCGCTCGCGCTCACGGAACGCGTACATCAGCGCCGTCCCCCCGAACACCCCCAGCTCCTGTAGGAAGAACCCGACGCCGATCAGGTGGCTGGCGATGCGCTGGAGCTCCGCCGCGATGACCCGCAGATACTTGCCACGGTCCGGCGGCTCGATCCCCACGAGCTGCTCGCACGAGAGAACGAAGGCCTGGTTGTTGGTCATCGACGCTACGTAGTCGAGCCTGTCCGTGAGCGTGATGACCTGGGTGTACTGCCGCTCCTCGGCGAGCTTCTCGGTGCCGCGGTGCAGATAGCCGATGACGGGCTCCGCGTCGAGGATGTTCTCCCCGTCGAACGTCAGCTTCATCCGGAACACCCCATGGGTGCTCGGATGGTGGGGCCCGACATTGACGACGACCGGCTCGGTGCGAAGCGTCATCTGCTAGCCCCCGTGCGGCCAGGAATAGGGGAGTGGCGGCTCGAGGTAGTCGCGCCGCAGCGGGTGGCCCTGAAAGCCCTCCCATGTGAGGAGGCGCTTGAGGTTCGGGTGCCCCTCGAACGACACCCCCAGCAGGTCCCACACCTCGCGCTCTTGCAGCGTCGCCCCGCGCCAAACGCTGCTGACCGTCGGGAGCGACGGCTCGCCCCGGCCGTAGACCCGCGCCTTGAGCACGGCCATCGTGTTCCGGCTGAGCGAGGTCAGGTGGTAGACAACGTCGAAATGCTCGACGTAGTCCACCGCCGTTACCGAGTTCAGCAGCTTGTAGTCGTGGGCCGGATCGTCGCGGAGGAAGCGGCAGACGTCCGCGATGGCGCTGGGCTCGACCCAGACCGCGCCGTCGTCCGCGCCAAGGACGGCCCCCTCGAACCGGGAACGGAGCGCGTCGGCGAGATTGCTCCCAAGGAGAACGGTCGTCATGGCCGGCGCACCCCTGCGGCGTCCCCCGCCACGCTGTACTTCTTGATTTTCTCGTGCAGCAGCATGATGCCGTAGAGCAGCGCGTCGGGGCGGGGCGGACAGCCGGGCACGTACACGTCGACCGGGACGATGTGATTTACGCCGGGCACGACGCTGTACCCCTGATAGTACGGCCCGCCGCTGGTCGCGCAGACGCCCATGGCGATGACCCACTTGGGCTCCGCCATCTGGTCATAGATGCGGCGGACGGCGGGCGCCATCTTCCACGTGAGCGTGCCGGAGACGATGAGGAGGTCCGCCTGACGGGGCGTCGCACGCATCGCCTCCATGCCGAACCGTGAGATATCGAACCGCGACATCGCGGACGCAATCATCTCGAAGACGCAACAGGCGAGGCCAAAAGCGAGGGGCCAGGTGGCGGAGCGCCGCCCCCAATTCAGCAGCGCGTCGATCGAGGTGACGGCGATGTTGCCCTTGAGGTCCTCGGGAACGTAGATGGACGGCTCGGGGAACGCTTCCTGCGCGCTCCACTTGAGCTGTTCGATGGCCTCGCCCTCGATGCGGTCCGTATCCCACTCGATGAGCGGAGCGGGCATCGCCTGGCCGTAGGGCGAGCCGAACTCAGAGGGCAAATCTTGCTCGATTGGATTGACCATGGCCTGCGACGGCGCCTCCATCCACGCGGTCGTAACCCCGTGGGACCGGTGTTGACCAGGCATGCGTGAGGATAGCACACGCGCGGCCTGTAAGTGAAATGACGCACAATCGCATCTCGGTCTCTGATACCCTCCCCACAGGAGTCAAATGAAATGGACATGCAAGAACGGCTCGACGAAGTAACCGCGCGCTCCCTGGACGAGTTCCGGCAGAAGCACGAGCTGCGCGAGCGGGCCATCAAGGTCTCCCGCGAGGTCATCCGGACATCGGCCAACGCCATCCGCGCCATCCATCGCAACGAGCTCGAACAGGCGAGAGATCTCGTAGCCGACGCCGGCGCGCTCGTGAAGGAAACCAGGCAAGTGCTCGAAGGCCATCCCGACCTCTACTTCACCGGCTACACCCAGGACGCGCAGAAGGAGTACGCCGAAGCATGCGTCGTCCTCGCATTCATCGCCCGCTCCGAGCTGCCGCTGCCCGCGGACATCGGCGTCGAGACGCCCTCCTACCTCAACGGCCTCGCCGAGGGCGCGAGCGAGCTGCGCCGCTACATCCTCGATTCCCTCCGGCGCGACGACGACTCACGCTCCGAGGAGCTCATGCGCTGCATGGACGACGTCTACAACGTCCTCGTCGTCATGGACTTCCCCGACGCCCTCACCTCCGGCCTCCGGCGCACCACCGACCAGCTCCGCGGCGTCCTCGAACGCACCCGTGGCGACCTCACCATGACCCTCCGCCAGCGCCGCCTCGAACGCCTCCTCACGGACAGCTCCGGGCAATAAGAGCGCTCTTGCGCTGGGGGCTGTGAACCCCCCGCCCGTTTGACCTAATGAAGCCTTGGCCATGACAATGCCCTACTGTTGGAATCCCCAATGAGAATCATGCGGACGGGGCAGGCGGCGGACAGCGCCGCGCTCCCCACAGGAGGTAGGTACTGATGGAAGGCCTGATACTGGCCATTGTGGCGGGCGCGGTCGCTCTCATATTCGCCGTCTTCCTCGCCATGCGCGTCCTCAGCGCCGACGAGGGCAACGACCGGATGAAGGAGATTGGCGCGGCTATCCAGGAGGGCGCCAACGCCTTCCTCAAGCGCGAGTACACCGTGCTCGCCGGGTTCGTCGTCATCGTTTTCATCGTCCTCTTGGTCCTCGGAATCGTCCGGGACGAGCAGGAAGAGATGACGGCTGTCGCCTATCTGGTGGGCGCCGTCTCGTCGGCGGTCGCCGGCTTCATCGGCATGCGCATCGCCGTCAAGTCCAACATGCGGACGGCCGCGGCCGCCCAGGTTGGCCTCAACCGGGCATTGCGCGTTGCGTTCTCCAGCGGCGGCGTCATGGGCGTCACCGTCGTCGGCATCGGCATCCTCGGCGCCGTCATCCTCTGGCTGGTCTTCGAGGACCCAAACATCGTCGCCGGCTTTAGCTTCGGCGCTTCCAGCATCGCCCTGTTCGCCCGCGTCGGCGGCGGCATCTACACCAAGGCTGCCGACGTCGGCGGCGACCTCGCCGGAAAGGTCGAGGCCGGCATCCCCGAGGACGACCCCCGCAACGCCGCCGTCATCGCGGACAACGTCGGCGACAACGTCGGCGACGTGGCCGGCATGGGCGCCGACCTCTTCGAGTCCTACGTCGGCTCCATCATCGCCAGCCTAGCCCTCGCCGCGACGGGCACCGCGTTCCTCATCGGCGTCGACTCTTCCCGCGTCGACATCGAGGCCGACTCCAGCCTTGCGGTCCTCCCCTTCCTCATCGCCGCCGTCGGCATCGCCGCGTCGATCATCGGCACGTTCCTCGTGCGCACGGGCGAGACGACCAACATCGGCAGCCTGCTCTGGTCGCTGCGGCGCGGCATCTTCGCCGCCAGCCTCCTTGCCCTGATTGGCTCCTTTGGCGCTATCTACTGGCTGCTCGAGGTGGACGGCGGGTTCGGCATGGATAAGGTCTGGCAGATGTGGGGCGCCGTGGCGATCGGTCTTGGCGCGGGCGTCATCATCGGCGTCAGCACCGAGTACTACACCAGCTACGAATACAAGCCAACCAAAGGCATCGCCGGGCGGTCCGTCACCGGCCCCGCCACGGTCATCATCAGCGGGTTCGCCACGGGCATGTTGAGCACCGTTGTTCCGCTCCTCGTCATCGCGGCTGCGGTGATCGGGGCCCATGAGCTCGCCGGCCTTTACGGCATCGCCATCGCCGCCGTCGGCATGCTCTCCACCCTCGGCATCACCCTCGCGACCGACGCCTACGGCCCCGTGGCCGACAACGCCGGAGCCATCGCCGAGCAAGCCCACCTCGACCCCGAGGTCCGCGAGCGCACCGACGCTCTCGACTCCCTCGGCAACACAACGGCCGCCACCGGCAAGGGCTTCGCCATCGGCTCCGCCGTCCTTACGTCCCTCGCTCTCATGGCCGCCTACGCCAACGTGGTCGGCCTGGAAGCCATTAACCTCCTCGATGTTTCGACCCTCGTCGGCTTGCTCATCGGCGCGCTGATGCCGTTCATCTTCAGCGCGCTCACCATGGAGGCTGTCGGAAACGCCGCCCAGGACATGGTCGAGGAGGTGCGCCGGCAGTTCAACGAGATACCCGGCCTCCGCGAGGGCAAGGAGGGCGTCAAGGCCGAGTACGCGCGGTGCGTGGACATCAGCACCAAGGGCGCCCTGCGCGAGATGATCATCCCCGGTCTGCTCGCGGTGGTCGTCCCGATTGCCGTCGGCGTCATTCCGTTCCTCGGCGCCGCGGCGGTTGGCGGACTGCTCATTGGCGCAATCTCGGCCGGGTCGCTGCTCGCTATCACCATGGCGAACTCCGGCGGCGCATGGGACAACGCGAAGAAGTACATCGAGGCCGGCGCTCACGGCGGCAAGGGCACTGACGAGCATGCCGCCGCTGTCGTCGGCGACACCGTCGGCGACCCGTTCAAGGACACCTCCGGCCCCTCGCTGAACATCCTCATCAAGCTCATGTCTATCGTCGCGGTGGTGTTCGGAACGACCTTCGCCACGTAGACAGCCCCCTCTCCCAGCGGGAGAGGGTTGGGGTGAGGAGAAACGTTTGCAGCGCAGGACGTAAGCCGCGGAGGGAAAGATGGACCTGGGCATCGCTGGCAAGAAGGCGCTCGTTACGGGAGGGACCCGCGGCATCGGCTACGCCGTCGCGATGGAGCTGGCCAAGGAAGGCGTCGACGTGGCCCTCTGCGCCAGGGACGGCGGCGCCGCCGCCGCCGTCGCCGAGGAGATCGGCAAGGCCACAGGCGCAACGGTCGTAGGGTTCCAAGCCGACACCGGCGTCCCCGAAGACGTGACGAAGCTGGTCGCCGATGCGGCCGCCGCGCTCGGGGGACTCGACATCCTGGTTAACAACGCGGCGCGTGTCGGCGGCACGGGCGGGCCTGACTCCCTAGCCCAGCTCAACGAGCCGATGCTCCAAGGCGACTTCAACGTCAAGATCATGGGCTACCTCCGCTGCGCCCGCGAGGCCGTTCCCCACATGGAGCGCGCCGGATGGGGCCGCATCGTCAACATGGACGGCATGGCCGCCCGCAACGCCGCGGGCATCAGCGGCGGCCTGCGCAACGCCGCGGTTATGAACTTCACCAAGGTCATGTCCGAGGAGCTCGGCTCCAAGGGCATCACCGTCAACGCAGTCCACCCCGCCGTCAGCAAGACCGAGGCTTTGATTGACCGTCTCCGCGTGAACGCTGAGCGCGACGGCACGACCGTCGAAGAGGCGGAGCGGCGCATCGCCAACGCCAACGCCATCAAACGGCTCATCACCGCCGAAGAGATCGCTGCGGTGACCGTTTTCCTCTGCTCGCAGCAGGCCGGCTGCATCACCGGCGAGGCCGTCGCCCCTGCCGGCGGCAACTCGCGCTCCGTGTTCTACTAGCCGCCGATGGCCCGCGCGAACGTCAGCGGCAACAGCCCCTACGAAGACCTGGTCGGCTTCTCCCGCGCCGTCCGCGTGGGCAACGCCGTCCACGTCTCCGGGACCGTCGCGACCGCGGACGACGGCTCAGTGGTGGGCGCCGGCGACGCCTACGCGCAGACCGTCCAAACGCTGCTCAACATCGAGGCGGCGCTGCGAAAGACAGGCGCATCGATCGGCGACGTCGTCCGCACGCGGATATACGTGACGGACATCACCGACTGGGAGGCGGTCGCGCGCGCTCACCACGATTTCTTCAGCGGCGTCCGCCCGGCCGCCACCATGGTCGAGGTGAGCCGCCTCATCGACCCCGCCATGCTCGTCGAGATCGAGGCCGAGGCGCTCATCGAGTGACCTTTACGACGTGGGCACGCCTTCGGCAGCGGAGGAGCGCCCCGTCGAGGGTCACGAGAATCGCCTCCCGCCGCCGCGCGAACTCCAAGTAGAGCGCATCGTAGAACGTAAGCCTGTGCATTCGCGCCAGCGCAAGGGCGGCGTCGAGGTCGGGCTCCGTATCCGTAGCGATAGCCAACCTGTTCAATACTACTATTGCGTTCGCTACCTGGTCGCTCGATATGCGGGCGCGCCGCTCCCCTGAGAGGAGAGTGTTGCGCGTCTCAAAGTGCCAGAGCTGCGGCACATACGCGCCTTCATCGGGCAGACGCTCGTGAAATGCTTCAAACTGCGCGCCCTCCTCTTCCTCCAATACCCACGCCATCACGAATGAGGCGTCGAGAACGAAACTCACGCGCGATGCCCTTCATGCCGCCACGCCAGAATCTCCTCCACCGTAATGCCGGAGTCCTTCAACGAGGTTCTGAGCCGCCTGGCCCGCTCCGAAAGTTCATCGCGCTCGGCTTTGGTCTGAACGGGCCGACGCTCCACCGGCACGAGGCGGGCTACCGGGACGCCGTCCCGAAGTATCTCGACCGACTCACCGGCCTCGACCTCGCGAATAAGCTCTGCAAGGTGCGAGCCCGCCTCCGCAACCTGCACTTCCCGCATCGTCCCGCTCCTTCGGCTATGCGCCCAACCCATCGTACCAGAGCGCCCTTCCTCAGTCCTCTCCACCGTCTGCGGGGGAAAGTTAGAGAGAGGGGGCCGCCCCGCCCGCCTACTTTCGTCGGTTGTGGTGCAGGACATGGCGTTGGGCAGTTATGCAAAGGCCCTCATTTGCCGGGGAGGCCGCGCCGGGCCGCAGGGAACAAATATCCGCCCCGTTGCGTCTATACAGTGCAGGGCTGGCAAAGGAGGACCTGGCTCGGCCTAAGCCTGTTCCACGACCGAGGTGGCCCGGATGAATGCCAAACTCATGACCGCACTGCTTTCCGCCATAGGCGTCTGGATAGCCCTGCTGACCGTCGTCGCCTGTCAGGGCGCCTCTTCCCCTGGACCGAACGGGGAGCCCACGCCGGAGCCGCGCGCCAAGCCGAACGCCTCGGTAACCGGCTCCGTAACCTATCGCGAGCGGATAGCCCTCTCCCCCGGCGCGACGCTGATCGTGCAGCTGCGAGACGTATCCCTCCAGGACGTGTCTTCCGTGCTCATCGCGGAGCAGGTCATACCCAGCCCAGGCCAGGTCCCGATAGCGTTCGAGGTCGAATACAACCGCGACGACCTGGTCCCGAGGAACACCTACTCCATCAACGCTCGGATCATCGAGTCCGATGGCCGTCTCGCCTTCATAAACGACACCGCCTACGAGGTGGTTACCCGGGGCAATCCCGACAACGTGAATATGCTCCTGGTCATGGTTGAGCCGCCGCCGGACCCGTCGGGATAGATGAGCCTATCGAAGAATCCTATGAACGGATTGGTCCTCACTCCAGACTTCCGCTACGGCTCTGCTGAGAGCATCAGCCAGTCACGCAAAGGCCCTCACGCAATGGGGGGAGGGAGGACTGAGGAGGGGGTGCTGCGCCGGAAGACAAGAAGAAGGGGGCGTATCGGATACGCCCCCTCCCGTTCGAGCCTCCACACTCGCGGACAAGCCGCCCTAGAAGAAGTTCGTCAGGTTCTTGTGGAGCAGGACGCTCTCGTCCAGGTAGATCTCGCGCTTCGCTATCTTCCAGCCCCCGTCGACCCGGCGGAGCGTGTCGATACGCTTGCCGATAAAGGTGCTCTCCTCGTCGGCGTGGCGGTTCCGGTAGAACATGAAGCGGCACTTGACCCGGACCTCGTTCGGGCTCTCCCATCCCAGGACGCGCACATTGGACACCATGTGCGTCACCCGCGAGAGCGGCTCCTCCGCCCAGTGAACGTGGGTGTTGAGCTGCTTCACTCGCTTCTCCAGTATCCGCTTGTCGTCCTTGTACCACCACATGTCCGTGTTCTGGTAGATGTACTCGGAGTCCATCTCCTTGGACGGCACGTTCCGGCGGATGGGCATCAGGTACTGCGCGTCCTCCGTGAAGAGGTCCAGCCATTCGTCGTATTGGTGCTCATCGAGCAGGTCCGCCTCGCTCCAGAGGAAGTCCTCGATCTCCAAGCGCACCAAGTGGTCTTCGATGTTGCTCGCCACGCCAGTCCTCCTACTTCGCCGGCTCCGTGACCAGGTCTCCCCAGTCCCGCGCCGCCATGACCTCGGCCCAACGCTGGAAGTACCGCCGGTAGTTCTCGTCCGTGGGCTCCGGGTGCCACATCCCCGGCAGCCCGAATGTCGACGGGCCGTGCAACGCCGGCGTGGACATCCCCAGCTGGTTGTTCTGGCGGAGCCTGGTGCGGGTCATGTGCCCTCGGCTGTACTTCGTCTGAATGTTCCAGTTCTCCATGTCGTCCTTCTGGATCAGGCCGTTCGGGCCCCAGCGCAGCTCGTGGTAGCGCCCCCATGCCGCCTTCACCTCTTCCGGCGCGTCCTTGTCGACCAGAATGTACGACCACATCTCCGTCTCGGTCGGCCCTTGGGGATGGAGGACGCGGATGATCCGCCCCACCGCCCCCATGTTCGGGAATATATGGGGCGGCTCGGTGACCTGCGCCAGCTTGCCCAGCCTCTCCCTGCGGGCCATGTAGTGCTCCCGCAGGTACTCGCGGACCTCCGGGTACTCCTCCCACTGTGGCGACTCGGGATGCCAGCCGACCTCCGCCTCTGCGTCATCCGGGAAGTCCCAGAGGTCCGTCGTGTGGCCCTCCGGGAACCAGACGTGGTACTCCTTGCCCGGCCGCTCCCGTGTCGTCCCGCCGAACTGGCCGAGCAGGCCGCGCACCGAGCGGTGGGTGATCCACCCGTGCGTGATGTCCATGTCGGGCATCGGCACCTTCCAGTTCATGCCCACGCGCCACTTCATAACCCCGCCCAGCACCTCGGTGCCGTTGTCCCTGCCATCGACGCTCATCAGGGAGGGCGCGAGATAGGCTTCCGCGCCGCCGAAGTAGTCCATCAGGCTGGGGGCGGAATCGTCCCAAGTCGCCCAGATGGTCCCGTGGAATGTCTCGACACGGGCCCTTAGCATCCCCCACTCCTCCTTGTGCAGGTCGACGCCGTAGACGTCCTCGCTGCCCGGCGGCAGGCTCTGAAGGGCGCCGGAATTGTCGAACGTCCACCCGTGGAAGGCGCACTGGAACCCCAGAGCGTTGCCCTGGTCGTACCGGCACACCACGTTCCCGCGGTGGGGGCAGGAGTTGAGCAGCACACTGATTTGACGGTCTCGGCCTCGTGTGAGGACGACCTGCTCCTCCCCCATGCGCGACCGCACAAAGTCCCCTGGGTTGGGAATCTGACTCTCGTGGCCCACGAACAGCCACATGCGGGCGAACACCTGCTCGAGTTCTTGCTCGTATACGCCGGGGTCGCTGAACACTGCCGGGCTGATGGTCCCGTTGGGCGTGTCCACTAGCCTATCTATCAAGAGATCGCTCAGAACCATGGCCGTCTCCTTTCGATGTCGCTTATCGCGTCGATGTCGCGTATCGCGCCATTCCCCCCCAAATGCCCCCTCCGGCATTCCTTCAAAATCCCCTCCCCCGTCTGCGGGGGAGGCCGGGAGGAGGCCTCCTTCGCCGTCATTCCCGCGAAGGCGGGAATCCAGGTATCGGCCCCGTCATTCCCCGCAAAGGCGGGAACCCTAGTATCGGCTCCGCCATTCGTTCCGTCATTCCCGCGAAGGCGGGAACCTCGCAGCCTTCTCCGCGCCCCGTCCCCCCAACCCTTCATCTCGCAGGTGGTGGTGGCGCCAGGGGGTTCCGCACCCCGTCGGCCACAGTCTGCCACATCTGGCCGCCGTTGCCACCCCCAGAGCCGCTTATCGCCGCCCGCGACCTGCGCTGGCGCCGGGTTTCGGCAAATCCCCCCTGACACTTGCCCCTTACCTCAAACTCCACCCCCCACGTACCATGGGTAACCCAGATGCGACCACGGGCGCATCCCCCTACGAGTCGCCGCCTCAAAGGAGAGGACCCCTCCCCTCTCGGTCTGCTGGGAAGGGTTAGGAAGGTGGGGCCGCAGCGTAAAAGCAAAATTTTCGAGTGGGGAAGTTTTAGGACCCAGGAAGCAGACCACGGCCATGAAAATGCCCTCCATAAACCCGGGTTCACCCCACGATTTTAGGGAACTTTCACGCCTGGCCAACATGCAAACGGGGAACTTTTTACTCGTACCGAAAATGTAGTGGGGAACTTCTTCACGCCTGGCCAAAATGCGGCTGGGAACTTTTTCCACCCAAACGGGGAACTTCCCGGGGCGCCGTCTGCGCGGGATGGCGAGACCGGGCTATTGCAACGGAAGCGGAGGCTGGAGCCAGCTCCCCGTCGTGTTCACGTCGATGCGCGTGACCCACTTGACCCACTCGAACCCGCGCTTGCCCGGCACGACCAGCCGCAGCGGCGCGCCGTGGCCGTGTGACAGCGGCTCGCCCCCGACATGCGTCGCGAGCAGCAGGCCCTCCGCGTGACCCAGGGAGAAGCGCCGGTAATAGCCGGTCGCGGAGGTCACCGTCACGCTTGCTGCCGAGGCATTGGGACGGGCCGCGGCAAGCAGCCGTCCGAGCCGCACCCCGCTCCAATGCTGGGTCGAGTGCCAGCCGCCGGTGCAATCGAGGGTCGCCGTCTCCTCCTCCGTAGGGTCGAGGTCGGCGTAGGCGACGGTCAGCGGCGCGTCGACGGCCCCTGCGATGGTCAGCGTCCAGGTGCCGGGGTCGATGGCGTTGAGCCGGTCATTCAGCCAGGACGTCGTGGGGAAGGAGTTGCCGCTGAAGTCGCCTGCGGCATAGGAGCCGGTGAACCGCTTCGCCTGGGCCACGTCCGTCGAGCGGTTGAGGCGCGCGCCGGCCTGCCACAGGAAGACCCCTATCAGCGCGAGCCCGCCGAGTCTCAGGACGGATCTCCGCTGGGCCCAGTAGCGTGGGCGTAGCAGCCTCCGGTAGCGAGCCAAGTGCAGGGCAACCATTGGCACGATGAGGAACACCAGGAGGGCGTGCCACGTCATGCCCGATGTCCCGAGGTACGAGAACCTTCCGAGGTGCGCCCAAGCCACGCCGAGGAGGATGTCGATCAGCAGGAGGGCAAGAGCCGTCAGCGCGAGGTAGTCCTGGCCCGTCCACGCGCCGTACCGCCGCGCCAGCGGCCGCACCACGTTCGGCAGCTTCCAGAAGAGGACCGCGACGACCGCCAGCCCCGCAATCCGGTGCGCGCTTACGTGCCAAGCCTGGTCCGGCTCCCCCGCGACGTTCGCGTAATATCCGGTCACCAGCGAGCCGCCCGCAAGCAGCAGAATGAACGCATTTGCCCAAGTGTATCGCATGGCCGTCGTGCAGCGCCTCGACCCGCTCCCCAGAGAAGACTCTTCCGTAAACTTTGATGCCCGGCGGCGGCCTGATGGTTCTTGGTGTGTCGGTGCTCGGCAGTCAGGTTGAAACTGCCGGGATTTGTCAACGCGCACGAGGAGCGGAGAGAGCCCCCCGGGAGCGAATCCGACGCCAAACGACGGAACGGCTTATACTGCTCAGGCTCCGTCAGAATCTCAAGGGGATAGGTACATAGCATGGGAAGAATCAAGGTCGCGATAGTAGGGGTCGGAAACTGCGCGTCCTCGTTCGTGCAGGGCCTCCATCGGTATCGCGAAGCGCCCACGGACGAGTTGGTTCCGGGCCTGATGCACGCTCAGATGGGCAGTTATCACATAGGCGATATCGAAGTCGTCGCAGCATTCGACGTAGACAAGACCAAGGTCGGGAAGGACGTGGCGGACGCCATTTTCGCGGGCCAGAACAATACAGTGAAGTTCACCGACGTGCCCAAGACCGGCGTTAAGGTCGAGCGGGGGATGACTCACGACGGCATCGGCAAGTACCTTGCAGGCGTAATCCAGAAGGCGGACGGGCCCACCGCCGATATCGTCAACATCCTCAAGGACCGCGAGGTTGACGTCCTCATCAACTATCTCCCCGTCGGCTCCGAAGAGGCCGCCAAGTGGTATATGGAGCAGGCATTGCAGGCCCGCGTAGGCGTTGTGAATTGCATCCCCGTCTTCATCGCTCGCGAGCCCTACTGGCAGAAACGCTTCCAAGACGCAGGGACGCCGATCGTCGGCGACGACATCAAGTCCCAGGTCGGCGCGACGATCACGCACCGAGTGCTGGCCAACTTGTTCAGGGATCGGGGCGTGAAGATCCTCCGCACCTACCAGCTGAATTTCGGCGGCAACACCGACTTCCTGAACATGCTGGAGCGCGAGCGCCTCGAATCGAAGAAGGAGTCGAAGACAAACGCCGTCACCTCCCAGCTCCCCTACGATCTCGGCCCCGGCAACGTACACGTTGGGCCAAGCGACTACGTTCCCTGGCTTGAAGACCGCAAGTGGTGCCACATACGCATCGAGGGCCAGACCTTCGGCGATGTGCCGTTGAACCTCGAGCTGAAGCTGGAGGTCTGGGACAGCCCCAACTCCGCTGGGGTTGTCGTCGACGCGGTCCGGTGCGCGAAGATTGCGCTCGACCGTGGCATCAGCGGTCAGCTCGACGGGCCGAGCGCCTATTTCATGAAGTCGCCGGCCCATCAGTACACGGACGACGTGGCGCGCGACATGGTGGAGTCCTTCATCGCCGACCAACCGGCGCCGGCGGCGCCAATCAAGATCAAGGACAAACACTAGGCCAGCGAGACCTTGACCGAGCCGACCACGGTAGCCCCGGCGAGGGCATGGGACAGGAGCCAAGGGGCGCTCAAAGTCGCCCTCGTGTCTCCCTACGACTATGGCGCGCCAGGCGGAGTCAACGACCACATCGCCAACTTGGCGCGACAGCTCCGGCAGAAGGGCCACGCCGTCAAGATCATCGCCCCGCTCGCCAACTCGCGGGAGCGACATCTGGAGCCGGGCTTCATCCCGATGGGTAGGCCGGTCCCCTTGCCGAGCGGCGGCGCCGTCGCGCGAGTCACGCTCTCCTTCTGGCTGGAGCCCCGGGTGCGAGAGCTGCTCGAAGAGGAGCAGTTCGACGTAGTGCACCTCCACGAGCCGATGGCTCCTGCATTGCCGCTGACCTTCCTGCACTCCTCGAACGCCCTCAACGTGGGGACGTTCCACGCCTTCAACGGCACCCGGTTCTACCGCGCGTGGCGCTACTTCAGCCGCCGCTGGTTCCGCAAGCTGGACGGACGCATCGCCGTGTCCAAACCCGCGATGGACTTCGTCAGCCAGTTCTTCCCCGGCGAGTACGAGATCATTCCGAACGGAGTGAACGTCGAGCGATTCTCGGAAGCAAGCCCCATCGAACGCTTCCAGGACGGCAAGACCAACATCCTCTTCCTAGGCCGGATGGAGCGCAGGAAGGGCCTGAAGTACCTGCTCATGGCCTACAGCCGGTTCAAGTGGAAGCGCCCCGACACCCGCCTCATCGTCGTCGGCGCCGGGAACCCCGGCGAGGACGTCCTCGCCCTGATCGGCGAGCGCAACCTCCAAGACGTGGAGTTCGTCGGCCCCGTCTCCTACGAGGACGTTCCGCGCTATTACCGGACCGCCGACATCTTCTGCGCGCCAAACACGGGGCGGGAGAGCTTCGGCATCGTGCTGCTGGAGGCGATGGCCGCGGGCAAGCCCATCGTGGCCTCGCGCATCGACGGCTTCAGCCGGGTGATGTCGAACGGCGTCGAAGGCTTGCTCGTCAAGCCGAAACGGGACGCCGAGCTCGCCGACGCCCTAGAACGGCTCATCGCCGACGCAGAGCTGCGCCGAGAGATGGGCGCGCGCGGCCAGGTGACCGTGGAGCAGTACCGATGGGAAGTCGTAGCCGAGCGCGTCCTCGGCTACTACCGCTCGCTGCTATGGCTCCGGGCCGAGAGGGGGCGGGGGCCGTGAGCTCGCTCGTCCCGCGGCTGCGAACGCGCGGGCTGGTTTCCCGGCTCATCAGCAACCCGATTGCGCGCGTGCTCATCGCGCTGAGGATATCGCCGAACCTCATCACCCTCGTGGGCTTTGGGGTCGCCGCGTACTCGGCCTACCTGCTCTCCGACGGCCGTCTGCTGATTGGCGGCATCGTGATGCTCATCGGCGCGGCGATGGACATGCTGGACGGCGCCGTCGCGAGGCTCGCCGGCAAGGAATCGACGTTCGGCGCGTTCTTCGATTCGGTGATGGACCGCCTGGGAGAGGCCGTCGTGCTCTTTGGGCTGGCTGTCTTCTACATGCGGGCCGGCGACGCGCTGGGCGTCTACCTCGTCTTCGGCGCGCTGACGGCCTCGATGATGGTCAGCTACCTGCGGGCGCGGGCCGAAGGGCTGGCGATTCCAGGCGACGTTGGGCTGCTGGGGCGGCCGGAGCGCGTGGTCGTCCTCGGCGTTGCGCTGCTCGCCGGCTACCCGCTGTACGGCCTCGGGGTCATCGCCGCTTTGGCGTCGCTGACCGTCGTGCAGCGCGGCTGGCACGTCTGGCGCGTCACCCGCGCCGCCAAAGACTAGGCTCGGCGTGTACAATCGTCCCAACCCCATACGCATCCCCAGGAAAACGCCCGAGCCGCGCGAGGAGAGCCGAATGCCCTTACTGAGCGAAGAGGACCGCAAAACACTCGAAGACCGCTTCGCCGAAACCCTCGACGAGGACGTGAAGATACTGCTCTTCACCGAGTCGGAGGCGCGCAGCCTGCTGACGATTCCCGGACAGGCCGCGAACGGCGCGGGGGCGGAGTACGCCAAGGTCACTCGGGAGCTGCTAACCGAGCTGGCCGCGACATCCCCAAAGCTCACCCTGGAGGTGCTCGACGTTCACGGCGACGGCGCCGACGAGGCGAAACGTCTGCAGATCGAGCATATCCCCGCCATCGTCATGGGCGGAGACGACGGCCGGGTGCGCTTCTACGGCGCGCCGGTGGGCAACGAGTTCCCCACCATCCTGATGGGCATCGAGTCGCTCTCGAAATCGGAGCCGATGCTGCGCGACGGCGTCGCCACGGCGGTGCGCGAACGAATCGACCAGCAGGTCCATCTGCGAGTGTTCGTCACTCCTACCTGACCGCACTGCCCCCGTGTGGCCCGTGCGGCCCACGCATTCGCCATCGCGAACCCCAACGTGAAGGCGGAGGTCATCGAGGCGTCGGAGTTCCCCGAGGCGGCGCGACGCTATCAGGTTATGGGCGTACCCAAGACGGTCATCAACGACCAGTCCGAGTTCGTCGGCGCGGTCCCGGACGAGATCTTCGTGAACGCAGTGCTCGAATCCATCGGCAAAGAGGCCGTTGACTGGGAGGCGGAGCTCAACCGTGAACAGTCGGCGGGCGGACAGCCCGAGGGCGAGTAGCCGGGGGACGGACGGCGGCCAGCAGGGCGCCAGCAATCAACAAGAGGACGATTGAGATGACCCAGGCGGGCGTGTACACGCCCGCCTGGTCTCGTATGTAGCCGGTGACGGGGAACGCGAGCGCGCCTATCACTACCGTGACGGGAATCGTGACCCCGCGAATATCGCCCTGATGCAGCCGGCCAAAGTGATTGGCCCACATCACGCTCTGGGCGACATGCGTGACCTGGAAGCCCAGCGCATAGCCGATGTTCGCCGCGAACAACCAGAAGAGGCCGTCGACAACAATCAGACCAATGCCACAGAACGCTCCGGCGGCCAGTCCTGCGGTCAGCACGCCGCCGACTGGCATCCGGTCGAGCAGTCTGCCCAAGGCGATACTCGCGACGATGGCTACGACCGCGTCCAGGGCGATGGCGGCGGCGACAAAGGCCGGGCTGAGTCCGCGCTCGATGAAGTGCGGAACGCGGAAGATCGTGAGCGTAGAGAGTCCATAGGTCATCGCGGTGAAGCCCGTGAGCATCAGCCAGAAGCGTCTCGTGCGGAGCGCCTCGCCTCGAGTGAGCGAGCGCTCGTCCGCCGGAGCGCCGCCCAGACGGTCGGAAGGGCGCGCCGCGCCGCCGTCCGGCGCCAGCCCCATGTCCTCTGGGCGCCTCCGCAGAAGGAAGGCCAGCGGCACGACGACGGCGACGCCGGACAGCGCAAGTATGGAGAGCGTATCGCGCCAGCCGTAGAGGTTGATCAGCAGCTGGGTGAGGGGATAGTAGACCGCGACGCCCAGGGGCGTGCCCGCCAACGCGATGCCCATCGCCAGCCCTCGCCTCCGCACGAACCACTTGGCGACGGGCGCGCTCGCTTGGAGGTCGTTCGCCCGGCCCATGCCAACGAGCCCCATGACGGCGAACGCGAGCATCAGCTCCCATATAGCTCCGACCCGTGACAGCCAGAGTGTCAGCCCCCCGGCCACGAGGGTCGCCGCGAGCACCGGGCCGCGCGGCCCGCGCAGGTCGAGGATGCGGCCGATGAGCGGGCCGGCGGCCAGGATCATGGCCAGCCGCACGAACACCGCCCACCCGAAAGTCGACGCGCTCCAGCCAAGCTCCGCCGACATGGGCCCGATGAAGAGGGCGAAATTCGCTCCCGCGAGCCCCACCCCCACCGCGCCAAAGACGCCCAGGACGCCGACAACGGTCCACCCGTAGAACGGTCTGGCGCGGCGAGGCGGCATAGGGGCAGGCTACGGGCGCACAGCGCGTTCGGCAAGCGCCATGATAGGGGACAGGAAGTTGTCCATTCGCGCGAAAAAAGTTGATCACCACATTTTGCCAGGCGTGAAGAAGTTGTCCAACTCACTTTTGCCAGGCGTGAGAAGTTGTCCGTTTCGCTGGGATTCGCTGGGCGCCAGGCGTGAAAAGTTGTCCAAGTTGTACAGCGAGACGGGGGTTTTGGAGGGTGTTTTCATGGCCGTGGCCTGCTTCCGTGGTCTGAAAAGTTGATCACTCATTATTTTTGTATCGTCAGGTGAAGTTTTTCTAGGCGGGGGGCTTCTCGCCAGGGATGCAAAAGGCCCTTCCCCTCCTTGGTCCTCCCCCGCGGACGGGAGAGGAGGGTGGGCAGGACCTTCTGTAAGCGCCAGGGTACTCGATGGGCCGGGTTGGGGTAAGGGGCAAATGTCGCGGCCCCCCCTCTCTAACTCTCCCCCGCAGACGGTGGAGAGGACTTTCGAGGGCAATCTCTCATGTGGGCCTGTCGGCCCACACCACAACCGACGAAAATGGTGCAGACGCCCCAAAGATCTCGCCGCCCTTGACAGCAGTAGAACGTCAGCGTCGATGATACGACCGGAGAGGGACACATGTTCACTCACGTCCCGCAAATCACCACCCTAGTCGCCATGCTGCTGCTCCTCGCTGCCTGCGATCAGGCCCCTGAATACGAGTACCTTGAAAGAGAGATACCGCCATGCACGCCGGCGCCCGGTTCTACCGTGGACCCGTGCGACCCCGATGCGAAACGAATCTCCTTTGGCTTAGGACACCCTGACTTGTGGCGCGTCGATGCCCCTACGAGCGTGCGCGAGATGCTTGACGACTCTCCTCCACCAGCCTGGGTCACCCACTTCGTGCTACGCGGCACGTATCTTCCCGGTACAGGGCGCTGTACCGCCGGAGACCTTTTCCGGCCGCCAGCCTATCTACAGAATGAGTTCGGGGATATGTCGGATACGTCAACCGAGTGGCACGACTGGTCCATCAAGTGCTACATGGATGTACGGGCCAACGCCTACATCGTTGGCTCCGGCCCACCCACTTTCACGGCTCTCTTGCTCAGGTGGACCGAGTCGGGGAACACCCGTACTGAAGAGGAGAAGGAGTACATGGAATCGTCGAGGAAACAGTTTGAGTATTCCCTCAACGCCGCGTTTCCCGGCAGGGAGCACGTGATGTTCTTCGGGCCGCCGGTGGACCTCTCATCCGAGGAGTGGCGTCTCATGGGCTATTGGGACGTGCAGCGACAGAAGGACGGCACGGTGGTAGTCGAGCATCCCGAAATTGAATTGTGGGAGTCTCAAAGGCCTGAAGACGCCCAGACCTATCGCTCCGAACTGGTGATGGAGATGCCCGCGTTCACGAAGGCGGTGACCACGGCCCACCAGGAGCGTGTCACCGAGTATGGGGGCCGCATCGGTGCCGACGCCAGCTTGCCCATGCTGGTTACCGACATGCACCGGCTGCGCCACTACTATACCGAGGTCGGCGCCTACGCCCCCGGCGCTCCCACTCCCGCGCAGCCCCCACCGCCCTACCCCAAGGCAGAGGTTGGAAAGGAATACCCCTACGAGCTCTTCACCAACTGCCCCCTGTTCGACGGGCGGTTCTGGATAGCTGACCCGCCCCTCCACGACGCCAACGGTAACTTGCTGCCGGAGTGGGAGAACCCCACCACCAAGGGCGCCATGGCGCTGGTGCGGGAGGACCTGGCCGTGTTCACCGCCAGGGGCGGCCAGGTCGGCGAGTTCGTCCCGTGGCCGTCAGAAGTTGAGTTGGGAGATGATACGTGTACGTGGGGCTTATGATTCAACACGCGATGCCCAACTTCCACTCCATTATTCCGTAGCACGCGTCGCCTACGGGCTAGGGCCGGGGCAAGGGAGCAGCGTTTAGGGTAACTGTTCAGAGTTGATGAGGCGGATGCCCTGCTGAGAGTGTGGGGAGGTGGGTTGGTTGGCGGGCGGACGCGGAGGCCCCCCCTCTCTAACTCTCCCCCGCAGACGGGAGAGAGACCCGGAGGGGACGGGGGGTCGGCGTTGGTGGTTCGACAGGCTCACCACGAACCGACTTGGGCAAGGACAGACCTCTCGAAGTCTGAACAGTTACCGTTTAGGCTGCGCCGGTGTACATCTTCTCTAGGAGCGCGTCTTGCCAGCGGACGTTTTCGGGCAGGACCTCTTCGATGGCGCGGATGTTGTAGTAGGCGTCGTTCGCGCCGAGGGGAGAGCCGCCGTCCTCGACCGCGCGTACCGCCTGCAGCAGCATCTTGCGCGTCGTGATGACGGCGCGGTCCGTCTGGCCGAGGTGCTCTTGACTACGGTCGACGATCGGCCCCATCGCTTCCTGCACGGCCCTGTCCTGGGCGTTGATGCCCTTGATGCCGGTGAACGTGTCCATGCGCTGTAGCTCGCGGTCGATCATCCAATCGTTGCGGGGGTTACGAAGGCTCCGCCACGTCGTCTGGTCGACATCGTCCGGACCGTTGCCGGTGAGGAGCTCGTCGCGCTCGCCCTGCGTGAGCGGCTCGTCCAGGGTGTAGAACCAGTTCCAGACCATCGTCTTCTCGTCGTCTATCGGCACCCAGTGGTGGCCGGCGATCTTGAACTTGAACCAGGAGCCGTCGTTGTTGAGCTGCGCCGCGCGTATCTGGATATGCGGCATCACGAAGTGGTAGGTGCGGACGTAGTTGGCGTCCTCGCCGGGGATGGCCCGGATCGAGCCGTAGCGATAGCCATAGTCCGTCGGCTCCACCTCCAGTTTGGAGGTGGTCGCCTTGGCCCGCAGGCCGTCCAGACCGGCCGCTCCGCCCGTGCCGAACTTGCGGTGGAGGAACGACGAGTGCACCGAGTCTATGCCGCCTTCCAGCGCCTGAAGCCAGTTGCACTCCTCGATGACCTTGGAGGCGTGCCGGTGCGTCTGGGGCTGACCGGTAAACTCGAAACGGGGTTCCGGCGGCGCCTGATCCTTCGGGCCCATGTACGTCCAGATGACGCCGCCTATCTCTATGGTGGGGTAAGCGGTGGTCCGCACTTTGCGGCTGAAGTCGTACTGCGCGGGTTCGTTGGGCATGTCCACGCATGCGCCGTTCGCGTCGAACTTCCAGCCGTGGTAGACGCAGCGGATGCCGTTCTCCTCGTTCCGCCCCAGGAAAAGTGAAGTGAGGCGGTGGGGGCACCACTCGCTCACGAGGCCGATGCGGTTGGACGTGTCGCGGAAGGCGATGAGGTTCTCGCCAAGGAGCCGCACGCGCACGGGATCGCAGTCGGGGTGCGGCAGCTCGTGGGAGATAAGGACGGGCTGCCAGTAGCGGCGCATGACCTCGCCCATCGGCGTGCCGGGCCCCACCCGGGTGAGTCGTTCGTTGTCCTTTGTTGATAGCACGATCAGACTCCTTGCGTTGTCTACGCCTGAAAAGCGTTCTATCCCTAGCGGGGCGCGCCTGTCAACGCCGGGCTACTGTCTGACCCCTCCGCCCGCGCCCGCGATACGGCTGATTGCCGGTATCATGGAGCCCCATCACAACACGTTGGAGTTTTCCCATGCCCCAAGGAGTTATCGGCGTCGCCGCAATGGGCGGCGACAGCAACCAGGTCCTCGACCGCATCGAGGACTACGAGGAGCGCGGCATCGGCGCGGCCTGGCTCACCGTCGGCGGCGCGAATTTGGACGGCATCACGCTCATGGCCGCCGCAGGCGTGCGGACCGAGGAGATACTGCTGGGGACGTGCATCGTGCCCACGTGGGGACGGCATCCCGTCGCCGCCGCCCAGCAGGTTCAGGTGGCGGCGCAGTTATCCGGCAACCGGTTCCGTTACGGCATCGGCCCGAGCCACGTGGCGGCCATGCAACGCGTATTCGGCGCGGACTACCGCACGCCGGTGACGGCGCTCCGCGAGTACCTCACCATCGTCAAGACGCTGCTCGACACCGGCGCCGTCGAGTTCGAGGGCAAGATATACCGCGCCAGCGTCGCGCTGCCTGCGCCCGTGCCCGGCGTGCCTGTTATGGCGTCGGCGCTGCGCCCGAAGTCGTACGAGACGTGCGGGGAGCTTGCGGACGGCGCCATCAGCTGGGTGTCGCCCGGAACGTACTTGCGCGACGTTGCGTTGCCCGCTATACGGCGCGGCGCCGAGCGGGCCGGACGCCCCGTCCCGCCGCTCATCGCCCACACGCCGGTCTGCGTTCACGACGATCCCGACGAGGTGCGCGCGGCGGCGCGGGAGCAGCTCGCCAACTACCCTCGCTCCCCCTTCTACCAGGCGATGTTCGCCGAGGCCGGCTTCCCCGAGGCGGGCGAGACGGAAGGCTGGAGCGACGCGATGATCGAGGCGGTGGTGCTCTCGGGCAGCGAAGAGCGCGTCCGGGAGCGCATCGCCGGGATGTTCGAGCTTGGCGCGGGCGAGATCATCGTCTCGGTCGTGACCGCGGGAGGAGACGCTGCGGCCTCCCGCGAGCGCACACTCTCTCTGCTTGCCGACGTTGCGGGAGGCCGATAGGGGCGCTCGTGTACAAGTTCAGAAACATGTGAGACAGACAAGGAGATGAAGAAGGGGCCATCCTTGCGGTGAATCGGATCCTGAAGGAGGCCCCTCATGCGGGTAGCCGCACTACCCAGTGGTGGAATCTCCGAGAGCGCGGGTTCACCGCCGCCGATGCCGCCGCGACCTTGGAGATATCCCGCTCCAGGCTCTACCGCATGGACCGCCGATGCCGCGCGGATGGTCCCAGCGGACTCGAACCTTGTTCACGCCGCCCGCGACGACGACGGCAACCCACTGGGGTCCCGAGCTCGTCGAGGCCGTACGCCAACAGCGCGAGACGCCCCCTTGCTACGGGAAGGACAAGATCGCCGTCGTCCTCCAGCGTGAGGGTTGGAACGTCTCCTCCTCCACGGTCGGCCGCATCCTGGGCTCCCTCAAACGCCGGGGGGTGCTGCGTGAACCGCCGCGCCCCGGCGTTGCACGGCGCAAGCGGCGCGTGGCGCGCCCCTACGCCATCCGTAAACCGAAGGACTACCAGCCCACCGAACCCGGCGACCTCGTCCAAGTGGACACCATGGACCTCCGGCCTCTGCCCGGCGTGGTGCTCAAGCACTTCACCGCACGCGACGTGGTCTCCCGGTGGGACGTGCTCCAAGTGAGCACGCAGGCCACGGCTGCCAGCGCGGTGCGCTTCCTCGACGCCATCCAGCAGCGGCTCCCGTTCCTCCTCAAGGCTATCCAGGTGGACGGTGGCTCCGAGTTCCAGGGAGCGTTCGAACAGGCGTGCAGCGACCGCGGCATCCGGTTGTTCGTCCTGCCGCCCCACTCCCCGAAGTTGAACGGCTACGTGGAGCGGGGGCGCCGGACACACCAGGAAGAGTTCTACGAGTTCTACGATGGGGAGTGGACTGTAGCAGCGCTCACGCCGGAGCAACTCCGGTGGGAGCGCTGCTACAACACCGAACGCCCCCATCAGTCGCTTGGCTGGCTGAGCCCAAGAGACTATCTTCTCCAATACCACCCGCAGATGGCCCCGCTGTCTCACATGTAGTGAACGAGTACAACAGCCCCGATCAAGAAGCCGAAGACCCCCCTTCCGGCGGCACAATTTTCAAACCCTTACGAGCAAAAACCTCATCAAGAAGGCGTTTTACTCGTCACAAACGGGCGCGACCCCTCTCATGGGGCACGGCAGGGGAGTTGGGCAAGGGCTGCGCTCAGCGGGAGGAGGCCAGGTCCCGGTAGAGCGCTTCGTAGCCGTCGACCATGTGTTGGTAGGTGAAGCGTTTCTCGGCGTGGGCGCGGACGGCCCGACGATCGAGGGACGCGGCCTTGGGCAGCGCGCGAGCCGCCTCCGCCTCGGAACCCACGATGAGGCCCGACACGCCGTCCTCGACGATCTCCGGCGCAGAGCCGCGCTCGAACGCGACGACCGGCGTACCGCACGCCATCGCCTCGACCATCGCCAAGCCGAACGGCTCGTCCCATTGCAGCGGAAAGAGGAACGCCTTGGCCCTCGATACGATGTCGAGCACTTGGGCGTTCGGCGCCTCGGGTATGTGGACGACGCGGTCGCCGTCGACGTGCGGCAGCACCTGCTCCTCGTAGAAGGCGCGGCTCCAAGGGAGGTAGCGCGTCACGGGCCCGATCAAAACCAATCGCTCGCCGGCCGCCTTGGCGATACGAATCGCCTCCGCGACGCCCTTGGTCGGCGTCATGCGGGCGACGAGGACGAGATAGTCCTCGGGCGCGGGATTGAACGGGATGCGCGCCATGTCCAGACCGTTGTAGATGACGGGCAGGTCGGGCTCGCCGAGGAGCTCGGCCTGCTTCCGGCTGACGCAAACGGGGTGGAGGCCGGGAATCTCGCGACGGTAGTAGTCGTGCAGGGACTGCTCGATGTAGTGGTACGTGATGAGCGTGGGCGTGGCCGTAAAGGAGGCGAAGTAGGGCGCGAGCACGGGCCAGTGGGCGTGGATGACGTCGTAGTCGCCAGCGGTTCGGTACAGCTCGAACGCGTTTCTCGTCTCCAGCTCCTTCTCGATGTAGAGCGTCATGTCCGGCTGGTCGAGGGTCGCCTGCTCGACGACCGAATGGAGCGTCCCGGCGGTGCGGGAGTCGCCCGAGGCGTACAAGTGCAGGTCGTGCCCGCGCCGCGCAAGCTCCTCGGTCACGAGGCTGACGATCATCTCGGTCCCGCCGTGGGTCGGCGGGGGGACGGGGATGTAGACGCTGGTTATCTGGGCGATGCGCACGGGTTGAGGGTAGTGAGGCGCGGGGGCCAACGCAATCAATGGGCGCGCCGCTGCTAGAATCGGGCCGCCAGATATGCCGGGACTCCGGCGGGGAGGCGAATAGTCATGGCGCAACGAACACGGCAACCAATCGAGCGGAACCTTGCGATGGAGCTCGTCCGCGTAACCGAGGCGGCCGCGATGTCGGCGGCGCGCTACATGGGGTATGGAGACAAGGAGCAGGTTGACCAGGCCGCCGTGGACGCGATGCGGCACACGTTGGACGGCATCAGCATGGATGGCGTCGTCGTCATCGGCGAGGGAGAGAAGGACGAAGCGCCCATGCTCTACATCGGCGAGCGTATAGGCGACGGCTCCGACCCCAAGGTGGACATCGCCGTGGACCCGATAGACGGCACGACGCTGCTATCCAAGGGACTGCCGGGGGCTATCGCCACGATGGCCTTGTCCGCTCAAGGCACGATGCACGTTCCCTCCGAGATATTCTACATGGACAAGATCTGCGTTGGGCCGGGCGCCCGCGACGCCATCGACATTGACGCCAGCGTCGAGACCAATCTCACGAACGTCGCCGACGCGCTGGGGATGAGGGTGAGCGAGGTCACGGTGGTGGTCCTCGACCGCCCCCGGCACGCCGACCTCCTACAGAAGATTCGCGACGTGGGCGCCCGCGTCAAGCTTATCTCGGACGGCGACATCGTCGCGGGCATCCAGGCCGCGCTGCCCGACTCGGAGGTGCAGGTCGCGATGGGCATCGGGGGGTCGCCGGAGGGAGTGCTCACGGCGGCGGCCATCCGCTGCACGGGCGGAGCAATCCAGTGCAGGCCGTGGCCGCGGTCGCCCGAGGAGCGCGACGCCGCCGTCGCCAAGGGCATCGACATGGACCACGTCTACCACACCGAAGAGCTGGTGGGCGGCGAGGACGTCTTCTTCTCGGCGACGGGGGCCAGTACGGGCGAGCTACTCCGCGGCGTCCGCTTCTACGCGGGCGGCGCCACGACGCAGTCCCTCGTCATGCGCTCGCGCTCCGGCACCGTGCGCTGGATTGACTCGGTGCACAACTTCGAGCGGTTGGACAAGATCAGGTTCCACGAGGCGTAGGCGGGGGGGCCGTAGGGGCGCCTTGCTAGACGGCGGCCAGCTCCTGCTCCATCTGGACTGAGTACTTGCCCTGCCTCGCCGCACTGGTGAGCTTGCAGCGTTGGAGGTAGGCCTTCTGGGCGGCGGGAACGTTGGCTGGGTCGCCCAGCCAGGTGTTGAGCGGAAGCCCTTGGAGTCCGCGGCCGAAGGAGTAGCTGAGCTGCCAGGGAGCGTTGACCTTGGCGCCGCGCGTCGCAATCTCGTGCATGTTCAGCGTTGCCTCGTCGTCCGGCTGACCGCCGGAAAGGAACACGATGCCCGGCACCGCGGCGGGAACGGCGCGCAGGAAGGTGTCGACGGTGCGTACAGCGACCTCCGTGGCCGGCGCGCGGTCGGACGCCGTCGAGCCGGACGTGACCATGTTGGGCTTGAGGAGGGTGCCCTCGAGAGCGACGTCGTAGAGGGCGAGCGTGTCGTAGACCTCGTGCAGGGTGCGCGTCGTGACCTCTTGGTCAGTGTCGATGCTATGCCCGCCGTCGATCAGGACCTCGGGCTCGACGATAGGCACGAGGCCGGCCTCTTGGCTGAGCGAGGCGTACCGAGCGAGGCCGTGGGCGCTGGCGGCGATGCACTTCGCGCTCGGTATGCCGTCGCCGATGGTGATGACGGCGCGCCATTTCGCGAACCGCGCGCCGAGCCGGTGGTACTCCTCGAGCCGGCCGCGCAGGCCGTCCAAGCCTTCGGTGACGAGCTCGCCGGGCGAGCCGGCCAAGGGCATCGCGCCCGTGTCGACCTTGATGCCGGGGATGATTCCGCGGTCCTGGAGGACCTTCACGAGCGGCGTGCCGTCGGCGCCGTTTTGCTTGAGCGTCTCGTCGTAGAGGATGACCCCGCTGACGTACTGCTCCCCGCCCTCGGCGCGGAAGAGCATCTCGCGGTAGTCTCGCCGGTTCTCCTCGGTGCTCTCGACGCCGATGGAGTCGAACCGCCGCTTAATCGTTCCAGAGCTTTCGTCCGCGGCGAGGATGCCCTTCGCGGGCGCAACGAGCGCCTGGGCCGTCTGCGCGAGTGTGGTGATGTCCGTCATACGCTCTCCCCCTGATGGCCAAGTGTCTGCGGCCAGCGCGCCTATGATAACCTTCCCAACCGGCCCAAGTCACACCGCGGACGCGGCGCAGCGCCTGCCTCCCTGCCTTCTTTGGGAGAAGGTTGGGAACGGGGGAGGCTGCGCCGTTTCATGCCAAGGAACGCTCCGCAATGGACAGTCTCGCAGTCGCCTTACCCGTATTCCTCGCCAGCGCCGCCGCCGTCGTTCTCGCGGGCATCGCTCTCGCAAAGTACGGCGACGAGATAGCGGAGGTGACCGGGTGGGGCGCGCTCTGGGTGGGGACGATTCTGGTCAGTATCGCCACCTCGCTGCCCGAGCTCATCACGAACATCTCAGCAGTGGTCATCGTGGACCCGCCCTCGCCGGGCCTCGCCCTCGGCAACGTGTTCGGCGCGGACATGATCAACATCTTCACCATCTCGCTGGTGGCCATCTCCTTCGGCATCGGCAACCTGTTCGGCAACCAGACCAGGGATACGCAGACGCTCGTGGTTGTGGCGGTCGTCATCGGCATCATCGCAACGACGTTCGGCGCGCTTGGCGATTGGGGAGTCGGGCCGACCAGCGTCGGCGCCATCGTGATTGCGATTGCTTACTTCGCGGGCATGAAGCTCGTGTACGACGCAGGCCGAAGCGGCGACGCAGAGGAGGACGCAGCGCAATCCGGGGCGTCGGACCGACGCAGGCAGCTCATCGCGTGGGGCGGCTTCCTCGGCGCGGGGGTAATCGTCCTTATTGCCGCGCCGTTGCTGGCGCTGAGCGCCGACGGCATCGCGGAGGCGACGGGCCTGGGCCGCAGCTTCGTCGGCGTGCTGCTCGTCTCTATCGTCACGACGTTGCCGGAGGCGTCGGTCACAGTGGCGGCCGCGATGCGAAAGTCGTACGGGCTGGTCATCGGCAACATCTACGGGAGCTGCGCCTTCAACCTCTTCGTGATTCCGATCGCGGGGCTGTTCTTCGTGGGCGGGCCGTTGCTGGGGGAAATGGAGAGCTCGCACTTTGTGGCGGCGGGCGCGGCGATAGGGCTGATGACGACGGGCTTCGTAATCATCCGGAGCTACAAGACGAGAGCGCTCTCCTCCCTGCGCCACCTGACCTTTGCCGTGCCTCCGGCGTACGTGGCGGCGCTCTTCTTCGTGTTCCGCATGTCCGACGCCTAGGTTTCGCCTTCTTGGGAGCGCTCGCGGGCGAGCTGGGCCGCATGCTCGTGGCGGACAGCATAGCGGAGGGTCATCAGCAGGGTGGCTGCGATGACGAATGAGCCGGGTATCCACATGATAAGGCCCCCTAATTGCTGGTCCTCCAGCGCGCTGAACCCGTATGCGGGAGCGGTGGCCTCGTATGGCGTGTACCAGGCTTCGGGCGCGAAGGTGAGGAAGGCGCCCAGCACAAAGCTCGGCACGATCGTGATGAATACGAAGGGCACGCGCGCCAGGTAGGAGAGACTCGCGCGCAGCGGTATCGGATCGACGACGTTCCACCACCAGAGGTACGCGCCGAGGGCGAAGGCGAGGTGTTCGACGACGTGGACCAGCTCGTTGCCGAGCGCGGCCTCGTAGGCGAAGGGGAAGTGCCAGAACGCGAGCATGCCGGCGAAAAGCGGCCATGCAATGAGCGGCCGGGAGACGTTCCTGAGGGTGAACCGGACGGCGCGGGACTTGAAGAACGGGATGACGACGCGCCGCCGCATGGGCCGCGGGACGCCTCGGAGGAAAGGTAGCACCGGCGCGCTGAGATGGATGGCGGGCACGGCGAAGAAGATCAGCAGCATGTGCTGCCCCATGTGCGCGAGGAAGAGCTCGCCGGCAAGGGCGTCCAGCGGGCTGACCAACGCGACGAACACGGCGGCGAGGCCCCCGTAGAAGGCTACGGGACGCCAGGAGTTGTGGAAGCGGCGGCGGTCGCCGAGCGCGCGGATGCCGCGCGCGTAGAGGACGGCGGCGAGCGGAATGCCGACCAGCGCTGTGACGTCCGCGCTCCATGCGAGCCAGAGCGAACCGCTCACGACGCCCTCATCGAAAGGGCCGAGGAGGTGGAGAGGCGCATGGGGAGAGGGGGTGAGAGCGCTATCGCGTCAAGTTCAGGAACAGCGCTAGGAGGACGACGGCGATGCTGATCATGATGAAGAATGGGAAGAAGAAGAGGGCGGAGAACCGGGCGTCGTCGAACTTCAGGTGCATGAAGTAGCCGACGACGAGCATGAACTTGGAGCTGGAGAGAACGAGTATGACCCAGGTCATGAGAGCGGGGTCGAATTTCAGGTAGAAGACGCCGAACTCAACGAGAGTGATGAAGGCGAGGATTGCCCCGATGACGACGTATTGCAGCGGTCCGGGGTGGTTGTGCTCTTCGACGTGCGCGTGTTCGGTGGTCATGCTGCCCGCTCCGTTAATGGGCGACGCTTTCGAGGATGCGGTCGCCCGCGCCGTATGCGCCGATGAGGTAGACGACGCCGAAGATGACGATCCAGACGATGTCCACGAAGTGCCAGTAGAGGCCGGCAATCTCCACCTGGAGGGCGTTGCCCTGGTGGACCTTGCCCTTGAAGGAGGCGAAAAGGAGGGACCACATCCATAGGACTCCGACGGTGACGTGCGCGCCGTGGAAACCGGTCATCACGAGAAATGTGCTGCCGAAGAGGTTGGTCCGCGGGGTCAGCCCCAGGTGAGCGAACTCCGTGAACTCGAACATCTGGAAGCCGATGAAGATGGAGCCGAACACGGCGACGACGGTGGTCCAGAGACGAAAGCCGCCCATGTTGCCGCGCTGGATGGCGGCGAGGGCGAGCACCATCGCCAGACTGCTCATCAGGAGAACGAAAGTGCTGACAGTGGTGATGGGGATGCTGAGGATCTCTTCCTGAGGCCCGGAGAGCGACTGGTTCCGGTAGATGAGATGGGTGCCGATGAGCGTGCCGAAGAACATCACGTCCGAGCCGAGGAAGGCCCACATGAGGAGCTTCCGGTTGTCGAGCCCGGTGGCGGTCCGGTGGTCGTCTATTCCCGCGATGTAGCGCATCTGCTTCCTTGAGTGTTCCCTTTGCGCCCTAGCCGTGATGGGCAGGGGTGTGGGCGTGCGCCGGGCTCTCAGCGGCGACCGGCTCGAATACCCATCCGTATATGCCACGCATGCCGATGAAGCCGGACAGCGCGATGACGATTAGCCCGACCACGGTGTTCGCCTGCCAGATGATCAGACCGCCCGCTGCCATCGTTATGCCGAACGCGACGACGACCGGCCAGTAGGAGGGGCTCGGCATGTGCGGCTCGCCGTGCTCAGGCAGCGGTGGCGGCTCGACCGCGTTTGCTTCCTCGTCCCACAGCGGGTGCTGGCTGTTCACCGTGGGCACGACGGCGAAGTTGTAATGGGGCGGCGGCGACGGGATCGACCATTCGAGCGTCGCTGCGCCCCATGGGTTGGCTCCGGCAATCTCTCCCCGCCTGGCGGACCTGACCATGTTGATCACGAAAATCAGAATCGCGAGCGCGATGATGAAGGCGCCGACGCTGACGAACAGGTTGATGCCGGCCCAACCCTGATCGGCAGAGTAAGTGTAGATACGGCGCGGCATGCCCAGGACGCCGAGTATGTGCATGGGCATGAAGGTCATGTTGAAGCCGATGAACATCACCCAGAACTGCAGGTGGCCGAGCCCCTCGTTCATCATGCGGCCCGTCATCTTCGGGAACCAGTAGTACGCGCCAGCGGTCAGTCCGAAGATGCTGCCGCCGAAGAGCACATAGTGGAAGTGCGCGACGATGAAGTAGGTGTCCTGCTGCTGCGTGTCGACGGGGACGGCGGCGTGCATGATGCCGCTCAGCCCTCCCAGCATGAACATGCTGATGAAGCCGAGAGCGAACAGGAGGGGCGGCCTGAACAGGATCGTCCCTCCCCAGAGGGTCGCCAGCCAGTTGAATATCTTCACGCCGGTGGGCACGCCGATGGCCATGGTGGCGGCTGCGAAGGCCGCCGTCGCCCACGCGCCGATGCCTGTCGTGAACATGTGGTGCGCCCACACGCCGAACCCGAGGAACGCAATGACCGCGCCCGCGAACACGACGGTCGTGTAGCCGAACAGCGGCTTGCGCGAGAAGGTGGGCAGGATGTCGGAGACGATACCCATCGCCGGCAGGATGAGGATGTACACCTCAGGGTGCCCGAACACCCAGAAGAGGTGCTGCCAGAGCAACGGGTCGGCGCCGGCGCCCACAGTGTCGAAGAAGTTCGTGTCGAAGAACCGGTCGAACAGCAGGAATGTGAGCGCGATGGTCAGGGGCGGGAAGGCGAAGATGATTAGGAACGAGACGATGAGGGTCATCCACGCGAAGAGGGGCATCCGCATCAGGGTTACGCCCGGCGCCCGCAGGTTGAGGATGGTGATGACGAAGTTGAAGCCGGCCGCCGTGGTGCCGACGCCCATGATCAGGAGGCCGAGCACCCAATAGTCCGTACTGCTGGACAACGTGTACTCGGTTGTGGTCAGAGGCGCGTAGCCGAACCATCCCATGTCGGGGAAGGCGGCCTTGAAGAAGCTGAAATTCATCAGGATCGCGCCGAAGAGGAAGAGCCAGTAGCTGAGGGCGTTCAGCCTAGGGAAGGCGACGTCCCGCGCTCCAATCATCAGCGGGATCACGAAGTTGAAGAAGGCGGCCCCGGCCGGCATGATCACCATGAACACCATCGTGGTGCCGTGCATCGTGAACAGAGCGTTGAACGTGCCGGCGTCGACGAAGGTCCCGTCGGGGCCCGCGAGCTGGATCCGCATCAGCAGGGCCTCAATGCCCCCCATGAGGAAGAAGAAGAACGCCGTCGTCCCGTAGAGGATGCCGATCTTCTTGTGGTCGACGGTGGTGATCCAGCCCCAGACGCCTTCGGTGGATACCGGGCGCCGCAAGATCCCTATGTTTGCCGCCATCGTCTCCCGCCTTCCCTATGCCCGCCGCGCGGGGCCTCTCCTCTCGAACGTCGATTCTAACGCTAGTACGTCAGACTCTTCAGGTAGGCGACAACCTGATCGACCTGGGCCCCGGTGAGGAGGTCGCGGTTGGGGTCGCCGGTGTAGAACGTGGGCATCACGTCCGTCCCCTGGTTGGGAATGGGCTTGAGGCTGCGGAGGTCGGACACCCACGCCTTCACATTTTCGTTTGAACTGTCCAGGATGCCCGCCCCAATGGTCGAACGATTGCCGAACAGGGTCAAGCTGGGGCCAATCTCCCCGGTGGTTACTCCCTCTATCGAGTGGCAACGGCCGCAGCCGCCTGCGAGCTGGAACACCCGCTTGCCGGCCGCCTCGACGCTGCCGTCCTCGGGCTCGGTTGCGGCGGTGTTCATACCCCCCACCCAACGGTCGAAATCGCCATGAGTCTCCACGTGCACGCGGAAGCGCATGAGCGCGTGGGCGGAGCCGCAGAACTCGGCGCACTGCCCATAGAACACTCCCACTTCAGTGGGCGTGAACTTCTCGAGCTTGTTGTTCCGGCCGGGGACCATGTCCGTCTTGCCCACGAGCCGCGGCACCCAGAACGAGTGGATGACGTCGTTGGCGTGGAGGGTGATTGCGACCTGCCGCCCCACGGGCACGCGCAGCTCGTTGGCCGTAACCAGGTCCCCGCCGTCGGGTCCGAGTCCGGGGTAGCGGAACTCGAACCACCATTGATGGCCTACCGCCGTCACCTCGAGGACATCGGGGTCAGGGTCCTCCTGGGTGCCGATGATCCAAATGATCGTCGGAATGGCGATCGCGATCAGGATAAGGATGGGAACGACGGTCCAGGTAATCTCGAGCGTGGCGTTCCCGTGAATCTGCTCAGCCGTCCGTCCCGGCCGCGCGCGGTACTTGATAAGGATGTAAGCCATCCCTGCGAGGACGAGGAAGCCGACGATGCTCGCCGCGACGATGACGAAGATATAGATGGTGTGGATGCGCTGGGTCGAGTCGGACCTCGGCTCGAACGTGTTCTGAGGCGAATCGCAGGCCGCTAGGGCGGCGGCGACTGCCGAGAGCGCCAGGACGGCGATGGCGATTCGCCAGGCCCTAGCCGAACGGGTGGAAGAATCGGGCGTATGGGTGGCCACTCAGTAAATCCGCGCCTCTGTAAGCTTGTTACAAATATCACAGGCCCAGAGCGCGGTCAAGGGAAGAGAAGGCCCTCGTTAGGCAGGCGTAGGCCCGACAGAGACCCTTGCGTAGCCCTTGCGTCATCCCCCTTCCGTCATGCCCCGTCCTTCCGTCATTCCCCGCGAAGGCGGGAATCCAGGGCGCGCGGGCAGTGCAGACCACGACATCTGCCCCTTACCCCAGCCCTCCCGCCTACGGTACCCTGGATGGGATGGCCCCGCTCCGACATCCCGCCCCAAGCCCCCTCCCGCGCTCTATAGCGCGCCGCCAATCCATAGAGAAAACCAATGACTTAATCGTGTTTTCACGTTTTAATTCGCACTCTTGATCGCAGGGAGCAGGCCGTGGCCTGCTAAACAGCCCCGATCAAGAAACAGAAAGTACCCCCTCCGGTGGCACAAACGCTAACCCCTTACGAGTAAAAATCCCCATCAAGAAGCTGATTTGCTACCGAAAATCTCAACCCGAAAGGGAGAGACCCTCCGACCCTTCCCCTCCTCCCCCGCCTGCGAGACCTTGCATAGCTCCCCAAAGGTCTCTTGATAGGCCTAAGCCCCGACAGGCTGGGCCGGGACTGCGGCGCGTAGGGCCGACGCAGGAAAGCCAGCGCAAACGAGTCTGGGGGGTTTGACATACCGTTGGAGGTCTCTCTATACTGGCTGGACTGTCGTCAGGATGGTAGGAGCAGTAGCAGCTTGATGAGGAACATCTTCAGCAGCACCTGAGTAAGCCTGGCGTCGTATTGCTACCGAAAAAGGCGGTGGCGCGCCTGAGCAGCCACCGCCTTTGCACGTTACCAAGGGAATATCGAGCGAGTACGAGCAATTGGGTCCGCCTTCGGGCGGGTCCAGCCAAGGAAGGCCCGCCGTGAGGCGGGTCGAGCGTGAGGTCAAGTTATTAAGGGCCCACGGTGGATGCCTTGGCGTCAAGGGCCGATGAAGGGCGTAGCACGGCTGCGATAAGCCTCGGATAGCCGCCAAGCAGGCTTAACCGGGGATTCCCGAATCGGGGAACCGGTCCTGGAGAAACCAGGACATCCTCAGCTGAACACATAGGCTGAGGGGGGTAACCAGGGGAACTGAAACATCTCATTACCCTGAGGAACAGAAAGCAACAGCGATTCCCTGAGTAGTGGTGAGCGAAACGGGAACAGCCCAAACCGTCGGGTTTTAGTGGCCTGGGGGCCTATATCCCGGCGGGGTTGTACGGCGGATCGGCATGAGCCCCAGCGATATGCGCGGAGTTACAAATCCATTCTCTAGCCGAAGGAACCTGGAAAGGACCGCCATAGCGGGTGATAGCCCCGTAGGCGAAAGGGAACGGACTCCGGATGCGTCCGTGAGTACCACGGGACACGTGGAATCCCGTGGGAAGCAGGGGGGACCACCCTCCAAGGCTAAATACCCTTGACGACCGATAGCGTACAAGTACCGTGAGGGAAAGGTGAAAAGAACCCCTGAAGGGGAGTGAAATAGACCTGAAACCGTGGGCCTACAAGCGGTCGGAGCCTCGATTCGTCGGGGTGACGGCGTGCCTATTGAAGAATGAGCCGGCGAGTTACTCCTGTGTGGCGAGGTTAAGGGATTTAGACGTCCCGGAGCCGTAGCGAAAGCGAGTCTGAATAGGGCGTCCAGTCGCACGGGGTAGACCCGAAACCGGGTGAGCTACCCATGGCCAGGGTGAAGCCTCGATAGTCTCGAGGTGGAGGCCCGAACCCGTATACGTTGCAAAGTGTTGGGATGAGCTGTGGGTAGAGGTGAAATGCCAATCGAACCCGGAGATAGCTGGTTCTCCCCGAAATGCATTGAGGTGCAGCCTCTAGGGAGAGGGACGGAGGTAGGGCTCTGAATGGGCTAGGGGGTGTGAGCCTACCAAACCCAATCAAACTTCGAATGCCGTTCCATCCATGCCTAGGGAGTGAGACCGTGGGGGATAAGCTCCATGGTCGAAAGGGAAACAGCCCAGACCACCAATTAAGGCCCCTAAATACAGGCTCAGTGTCAAAGGAAGTATGGTCGCCCAGACAACCAGGAGGTTGGCTTAGAAGCAGCCACCCTTTAAAGAGTGCGTAATAGCTCACTGGTCAAGGGACTGTGCGCCGACAATTTATCGGGGCTAAAGCCTGTTGCCGAAATTGTGGCTCTCCGAGCAATCGGAGGGGGTAGGGGAGCGTTCTCTGTGCGCCGAAGCTCGGCCGTGAGGCCGTGTGGAGCGCAGAGAAGTGCGAATGCCGGCATGAGTAACGTGAAGATGCGTGAGAACCGCATCCGCCGAAAGTCTAAGGTTTCCTACGCAACGTCGTTCGTCGTAGGGTTAGCCGGGCCTAAGTCGAGGCCGCAAGGCGTAGACGATGGATAGCTGGTCAATATTCCAGCGCCGCCCATGGATCGTTTTAAGGCTAAGGAGGGACACGGTAAGCTAGGCAGAGCGTGCCCATTGGACATGGTGCGTCTGAACCTGTAGGTGATCTCGGGATAGGAAAATCCGTTTCGAGGCTTGAGCTGAGGGGTAAAGCGACTTCAGGGCCTAGCCCTGGGGAAGTCTGTTGAGGCTACACCGGCAAGAAAATCTTCGTAGCTAGAGTCATGGGCGTCCGTACCGCAAACCGACACTGGTGGACTGGTATAAGAGTACTAAGGCGGACGAGATAACCATCCTTAAGGAACTCGGCAATCTAACTCCGTAACTTTGGGAGAAGGAGTGCCCTGGGGGGTGAAATCCCTCGCGGATCGAGCACCCTCGGGGTCGCAGATAAGAGGCCCTGGTGACTGTTTAACAAAAACACAGGTCCCTGCTTAAGTCGCAAGACGATGTATAGGGGCTGACGCCTGCCCAGTGCCGGAAGGTCAAGAGGAGCGGTGAGAGCTGCGAATCGAAGCCCCGGTGAACGGCGGCCGTAACTATAACGGTCCTAAGGTACCGAAATCCCTTGTCAGGTAAGTTCTGACCCGCAGGAAAGGCGTAACAACTGGGGCGCTGTCTCAAGGATGGTCTCGGTGAAATTGAAGTACGAGTGAAGATGCTCGTTACCCGCAGCAGGACAAAAAGACCCCGTGGAGCTTTACTGCAACCTGATATTGATCTGAGAATACAGTTGTGTAGGATAGGTGGGAGGCATTGAAGCCCGGACGCCAGTTCGGGTGGAGCCGTCGTTGAAATACCACTCTTCTCTGTTTTTGGATCTAACCCCTGAACAAGCAGGGGGACCGTGTCTGGCGGGCAGTTTGACTGGGGCGGTCGCCTCCTAAAGAGTAACGGAGGCGTGCAAAGGTCCCCTCAGGGTGGATGGAAATCACCCGCAGAGCGCATTGGTAGAAGGGGGCTTGACTGCGAGGCCTACAAGCCAAGCAGGGACGAAAGTCGGCCAAAGTGATCCTACGGTCCCGTGTGGAAGGGCCGTGGCTTATCGGACAAAAGCTACCCCGGGGATAACAGGCTTATCTTGCCCAAGAGTTCATATCGACGGCAAGGTTTGGCACCTCGATGTCGGCTCGTCGCATCCTGGGGCTGAAGAAGGTCCCAAGGGTCCGGCTGTTCGCCGGTTAAAGCGGCACGTGAGCTGGGTTCAGACCGTCGTGAGACAGGTCGGTCTCTATCCGCTGTGGGCGTAGGAAGTTTGAGGGGAGCTTTCCCTAGTACGAGAGGACCGGGAAGGACGTACCTCTGGTGTTCCGGTTGTCCCGCCAGGGGCACCGCCGGGTAGCTATGTACGGAACGGATAAGCGCTGAAAGCATCTAAGTGCGAAGCCGGCCCCAAGATGAGACTTCCCACCCGAAAGGGGTAAGGCCGCAGAGAGACTATCTGCTTGATAGGCCGCAAGTGTAATTCCAGCAATGGATTCAGCTGAGCGGTACTAATCGGCCGAGGACTTGACCTTACCTTCCGCTCCTCTGCTCGCTTGATTTCCCTTGATAACGCGCAAGTCGTCCGGTTTTTTCTACGTTGCGGGGTGGAGCAGTGGCAGCTCGTCGGGCTCATAACCCGAAGGTCCCAGGTTCGAGTCCTGGCCCCGCTACCAACCTTTCGCCCTCCTACGAGAGCCTCGTCCACGGACGAGGCGTTTTCGCGTTATCCCGCAACCGGGACGCTGCACGCCGCCCCGAGGGGCTGTGCTAGCATGCCCTTACCCTCGTCATAAGGAGCCGCACCCATGGAGTACGCCCGCAGGGTACCGAGGTTCATAGCCTGGATCATCGACGTCATAATCATCATCGTTGTTCTGGGGATACTCAACGGAATCGGCCTCATTGACACCTTCGTCGTGGAAGAAGGCGAGGCCATATCCATGCTGCACATCATCATCCAAGGGCTCATCGGCCTGGCCTACTTCGTTCTATTGACCGCGGCCTTTGGTGCAACGCTCGGGAAGATGGCCCTTGGGATGAAAGTGGTTGATGCAGAAGGCAACAAGCCCGAGTTCGGCCCGATATTCATCCGAGAGTTCATCGTAGGTGGACTGGCGCCTATCCCCGCCGTCGTGCTTGGGCAGAACGTCGGCGGAGGGCTCGGCTTTCTCATTTTCATCGTCGTCGTCTTCTGGGTCCTTATTGACGACCAGCGGCAGGGGTTGCACGACAAGGCCGCAAAGACGTTCGTGGTGCGAACGTAGCGCCAGGCGCGTTTCAACACCCGGCGACGCGGGCGCCTGGACGCGGGGCCCCTATCCGAGGAGGCCACGGTCATGGAGAACATCGCGGGACGGGGAGCCAGGTTTGCCGCGTTTGTCGTAGACGTCATTGTGGTGGCCGCCTTCCTGGCGCTTCTCAACGCCATCGGCGTCGTGGAGCGGGGGAGCGGGAATGCCCCGGTCAACGCTATCCAGCTAGTCCTGGGCTGGACCTACTTCGTCGCCCTGACAGCCGCCTTTGGTCAGACCATCGGCAAGGGGGCGTTGGGCATCAAAGTGGTCGACTTGGATGGCGAGAAGCCCCCGATGGGCGCCGTGCTCATGCGGGAGACGGTCGGCAAGATCGTCTCGGCCATCGTCATTATGGCCGGTTTCATCGTCATTCTCTTCGATAAGAAGCGGCAGGGTTGGCACGACAAGATCGCCGGGACGTTCGTGGTGAAGGCACGCTAGAAGGGACGGCGTCGAGCACTCGTTCGCTAAAGGCTGTAGCGTGCTCGTGCGCCAGGCGCGTTACAATCTCTCGCGACCAACCCCCCAAGGAGCGCCCTCCATGCCCGACTTCTTCGACGTAGCGCGCAGCCAGCGCGGCATCTCGCATTTCAAACCCGACCCCATACCGCCCGAGGCGCTCCACCAGATCCTCGAAGCGGCCACGCGGGCGCCCAGCGGCAGCAACCGCCAGCCGTGGCGTTTCATCGTGGTCCAGGACCGCGACGTCAAGCGCAAGCTGGGCGAGCTCTACCTCGAAGGTCAGCGCAGGTCGCGCGGCTCCGCTCCGCCGCCCCGTCCCGAGGGCGAGCCGCCGCTGTTCACTCATGGCATGGCGGATGTCCCCGTCGTCGTGCTGCCGTGCGCGGAGAAGTGGCAGATAACGGGGCGCGACCTCTATCGGGGCGCTTCGATCTATCCGGCGGTGCAGAACCTGATGCTCGCCGCGGCGGCCCACGGCGTCGGCTCCAGGCTCACGACGATCTGGCAGCACTGCTACGACGAGGTCGCGAAGCTCTTGGGCGTACCGGACGACTGGGACATCATGGCGCTGATTCCTCTGGGCTATCCCCAGGAACCCGACCACCTGGGCGGAAGCCGCCGCAAGCCCGTCTCTGAAGTCGCGTATAAGGACGGGTGGGGCGCGGCGTGGTAGGGGGGAGACCACATGCAGAATCGTTTCGTTGGCGATATCGGGGATTTCGGGAAGTATGGGTTGCTACGGGCATTGTGCGATCCTTCTGACGGCGACCGCCCTCTGAAGCTAGGGGTGGTGTGGTATCTGACGCCTAACGGAACGGATGGCGCGGGTCAGAGGACAGAGTACCTGGAGCCTACGCCAGGGAACCATGCCTGTTACCGCGACTGTGCCCCGGATGTCTACGATGCCTTGGCGGAGATAGTACGCCCGAGGGATTCGGAGAAAAGGAACGTCGTCGCGGTGCGGAAAGCAGGCATACTTCCGGCGGCGGTGTTCCACGAGTGCCGTTTGGACTTTACTGGGATTGCCTCGAATGACCGACTCGCCCGCGAGAACCACCGTGAGCAGTACGTGTCAGCCGCCCAGGAAGCCACAGCCCACTGCAATCTCGTATTCGTAGACCCTGACACTGGCATCCCGCCCGCCCGCGTCTCTCGAACCAGAGAGCGGGGACTTGCATATTCCTATCTCGACGAACTTGAGCGGTACGTGCAGAACGACCAAAGCCTAGTGGTCTACCAACAGTACCCTCGCATACCCGAACCATGCTGGCTTAAGCAGAAGGCTGACCAGTTGGAGAGACAGTTAGCCTTGCGGGGAACCCGCGGGCATCCCTTTGCCCTGTTGTACGCTTCGCGCGCCTTCTTGATCGCGCCTGCGGCCGCACATGACAATCTCCTACGTAAGCGGGCAGCAGCTATGGTGGAAGGGCCTTGGAAATGGCTCTTCTCATCGGCCGGGTTGTGACGCCGCCCCCTACGTCCCCAGGACGCCTTTGGCAAAGACCTCGTTGAGGCCGTAGCGCTTGGCCATGATGCCTTGCTCGTGGCTGATGCCGATGTACCAGTCGAGCATGCGGCGGTTCGCCTCGATGCCGTAGACGAAGGGGTCGCCCCACTTCTTGAACTGCTCCTCCACGTACTCCCGCAGGTAGATGACGGAGAAGCTGCCCCGGTCGCGCAGGAGGTCGAAATAGGCCTGCGCCTTCGAGCGCTGGAAGGCGTCGTAGACGCGCATCGCTAGGCCCGGGTCCTCTCTGTTCAGCTTGCCGCTCATCACTATCATGTGCACCGGCGTGAAGATGCTCTCGTCCCGCCAGAGGCGCAGGTCCTCGTCCATGTAGTCGGGGAAGAGCCGGCGGATGCGCGAGTCGCTTGCGACCCACCCGAACAGCTCCGGGTCCGAGATGTCGCCGAGGAAGGCGTCGACCTCGCCGTCGAGCAGGCGCTGGAGGTGGTCCTTCACGCTCACCTTCCCGTCCTGCACGACCTCGACGCTTGCCGACTTGTCGTACATGGGAAAGTAGTCCTCGGCGTCCGTCACGAGCCAGCGGAACGTCGAGGTGTCGACGCCGTGGCGATGCTTGAGCAGCCCCCGGCACCAGGTGACGATGGCCGAGCGGAAGGAGCGGGTGGCGACGCGCATGCCCTCCAAGTCCTTGGGTCCGCCGATCCCGCGGTCGTTCCGGACGACCATGTACCAGTGCGCGCTCTTGCGCTTCACGAAGACCGGCAGGCCCACGATGTCCCACCCTTGGTCGATGGCGGCGAGCCAATAGCCCATGTTCAGGTCGCAGAGGCCGAAATCGCCGGTCTTCATCCGCGAGTCGGCGGTGGGCGTGGGGCCGAGCTCATCGACCGGGTCGAGCTCGACGCCTTCGATCTGGACGCGCCCCTCCATGAGCGGCCGGACGATCTCGTAGGTCATCGAGGCGTAGCCGACCGATACTTCGAGCTTCATCTTCTCGGACGTGGTCATGGGGTTCCCTCCGAACTGAGTCTGCGCCAGCGTGGGTGTCACGGTATGCGCGGCGCTTGATAGGGTCAAGACCGGCGGTGGACAGGTGGTCTACACTGGAGAAGCGCGCCCGGACCGGCGCGCGAGGAGGCGGCATTATGGCAAGGATTCAACGCGTTGGCCACGTGGTGCTTCGGGTAACTGACGTCGATCAGGCGGAGGCGTTCTACCGGGACGCGCTGGGGATGGAGACCGTGCGGCGCTCGGAGGGAGCGGCGTTCATGTCCTTCGGCACACAGCATCACGATATCGGACTGTTCAGCGTCAATGCCGAAGCGACACGCGGGAACGTCGGCCTTGGACACGTGGCCCTGGTCGCCGAGGGCGGCATGCCCGAGCTCGAAGAGCTGCACCAGCGCCTCGTCGACCACGGGGTAGAAATCGCCAGCCTGACCGACCACGGCATGACGAAGAGCGTGTACTTCAACGACCCCGACGGCAACAGGCTGGAGATCTACGTCGACGTGATGACGCCGGAGGAAGGCAAGCAGTTCCTTTCGGAGCGCGTCGGCGGAGGCACGGCCCGGTTCACGTTCCAAGAGGCCGTGGCCCGGTAGGTTCACGCGCCCCGGAGGGTCCGGACGATGTCGCCGATGCGGGGACGCTGGCCGTACATGAGCAGGTAGGCGCGGAAGAGGCGTGCCGTGAGCAAGGCGGCTACGGCCGTAAACGCCGCGAGCACGCCGAGGCTCAGCGCGACCTCAGCCGGGCTCATCGCGTCCAGCCCGAACCGGATGAAGCCGGTTACCGGAGCGGTGAACGGCACGAGGCTGAGCGTCCACGCGAGCGCGCCGTCCGGGTGTTCGACCAGCACCGCGAGGAACCACATCGGAGAAACGGCGGGCAGGACGACGAACACGGCGATGTTGTTCGCCTCCTTCTGGTTCGTGGTGATGACCCCGAGCGCGGCCTGAATCGTGCCGAGGAAAGCGTATCCGAGCAGGAAGTACGCGAGGGCCACGGCGACCGCCTCGACGGACGGCGCGCGCAACTCCAGAGGAGCGTCCGTTACGCGGTTGAACAGCAGCAAGAAGGCGACGAGCGACGTTGTCCAGACGGCCATCTGAAGCAACCCCGCCGCGCCGAGCCCGAGCAGTTTGCCGAACATCAGCTGCTCCGGCTTCAGGGAGGAGAGCAGCACCTCCATTATGCGGTTCTCTTTCTCCTCGCTCAGCCCTTGCAGCAGGTATCCGGCAGCGGTAAGCACGGAGACCAAAAGGAGCATTCCGGCGCCGAAGAAGAACAGGAAGTCTGCGTCGTCGTCCTCTTCCTCGACGGTCGCGCCGGATTCAGTTATCTCGACAGTGGTCTGGACGTATGGGCGGATGATGCGCTCGAAGCGAGCGGCGCTTGTCTCGTCCGCGAACAGGTTGCTCAGTACGAACCCGCGCAGCGCCGCGGTCCCGGCGCTCCCGCCGCCGTCGGTCATCCGGACCCTCACGACAGAGCCCGTTTCCAGGAAGTCGCGGGGGAATACGTAGAGAGCGGCGATCTCGTCAGCCCGCAGCGCGGCCCTGCCTGCATCCTCGTCCGCGTAGGGCGTGAACACCACGTCCCCTTGTTCGCGGAACGACGTAAGCAGCGGGTTGCCGTCCTCGCCGGCGGTCATGTCAACGTAGCCTACGCTCGTTGTTTCGGGAGGCGGCTCATTCACGTTGCCGGACGGTTCGTCGCCCCCGCGCACGGCCTGAAAGATGCTGATGCCGATGAGCGCGAGCACGGCGAGCACGGGCACCGCGGCGGCGAAGATGCGGAAGCCGAGGCGTCCGATGGTTACGGCGAACTCATGCCGCGCGACGAGCCACGTCTTACTCCCCATCGCGTGCTCCATCGCGTGTTTCATTGCGCGGTCCATCGGGGGCGGCGGCGTTGCGCCCAACGACACGCAGGAATATCTCTTCCAGGCTCGGAGTCGCCAGCTCGAAGCGGTCGACCTTCGCTCCTCGTTCGAGCAACCAGCGCAGCACGTCCTCCGGCGCATGCCCGTCGCCGAGGCGCAGCACGTAACCTGGGCCGTCGCGACGCGATTCGAGCACGCCGTCCGCGCCCCGGGGGTCGACGTCGGCTGCGATGAAGAGATCGCTTCCGGCGAACTGCCGCTTGATGTCGGCGAGAGGGCCGTCGAGCACGACGGTCCCGCCGTCGATCATTATGACGCGGTCGCAAAGCTCCTCGACATCGGTCATCTGGTGGGTGGAGAACATGATGGCCGCGCCCTCGCTTCGCAGCTGGGAGACGGCGTCCTTCATCACGCGGACGTTCACCGGGTCGAGGCCGGAGAAGGGTTCGTCGAGGACGATGAAGGCGGGCTCGTGAAGGATGGTGGAGGCGAACTGCACGAGCTGGCCGAGACCTCGGCTCAGCTCGCTGACCTTCTTGCCGCGATGCGGCTCCAGGCCAAGGCGGGCGAACAGCTCGTCAGCGCGCCGGAGGGCGTGCTCCCGCCGCATCCCCTTCAGCTCGGCGAGGTAGAGAAGATTGGGGATGACGCGGAGGCTGCGATAGAGCCCGCGCTCCTCCGGAAGGTAGCCGATGCGGCGCTGCGCCTCCGGCGTGATCGGCTCGCCAAACACCGACACGGCGCCCTCGTCGGGGCGAAGGATGTCCAGCAACATGCGGATGGTGGTCGTCTTGCCGGCGCCGTTCGGCCCGACCAGTCCGACGACCTCGCCGCGGCCGATGGAAAGCGAAACGTCCCGGACCGCGACATGCTCCCCGAACCGTTTCCAGAGGCCGCGGGCTTCGACGGCGGGATGACTTGCAGCGGCGTTGGTCACGGGAGGCTCACCACGAACCTGTTGGGGTATGGCGCCCATTTGGGAGGGACGGGGGCTGCGACAGCGGCGCGATCCCTCCCTCTCGCGGGCGGGGAAGTTGCCCGTTTGTCTGGGAAAAGTTGATCACCGCATTTGGGCTAGGCGTGAAGAAGTTGTCCATCTCACATTTGCCAGGCGTGAGAAGTTGATCGTTTGCTGGGCGTCAGGCGTAAAAGGTTGTCCAGTTTGTACGGCGGGACGGGGGTTTTGGAGGGTGTTTTCATGGCCGTGGCCTGCTTCCTGGGTCTGAAAAGCTGATCACTCAGAAATTTGTGTTGTCAGCGGGGCGGGCTTAGGTCGGCGGGCACGGGCAGGGGGGTCGCCGCATCGGAGGGCGCGGGCGACGGAGGGGAGGCGGTTCTCGTCTTGGAGGAGGGCATGGTAGGGGGTTAAGTTTACGAGGGATTGGGGGTTTGAGGTAAGGGGCAAGTGTCGTGGTGAGGGTGGGGCGTTGGGCGGACGGGTCTGCGCGTCCGCCCGCCAACCAACCCCCACGCCCCTCTACCCCCGCAGCCACCCCAGGTCCCCTGCCGCGACACTTGCCCCTTAACCCCAACACCCTTGCCCCTCGCACCATGACTACTGCGACCCGTCGGCAGCCCCACCAGGGCGTGACCGACCGATTTACGAGTAAATGCTCCAACATGCTCCAAAATGCGGCAGTTGTATCCCCCTCCACTCGTAAACCTGCCCATTTACGAGAGAAAGGATTGCAAGTTGATGGCCGATTCGGACCCCATCGCGCTCCAAACCCGTTCCACCGGGATGCCTCAGTGACGGGAGGAAGCGAGGAGCTTATTTTCTAGGCGATGGCGAGGCCGGCGGCCCCATTGCGCCGGGCGACGGGGCAGGGCCGGCTGCATCGCTCTCCGCCGCTTGCGCGGGCTCATTCCGCCGATTACCGAAGAGTGGCTGGCAGACTTGCTCGAATCCGTCGAGAGGCGGTGAATCAGCGGCGGAATCAGTATGTTGACACGCTTTGCTTTAGGTGGCTAGGGTAAACCCTACCCTGCGGCAAGGGATCAGCCTGCCCGCCTGATTGGCGTTGCGGGTCTTTTATATACGGCCCCTTATCGATCACCGCGGATCGGTTCTCTCACTTAGCACTCCATCGAGTGATGCATCACGAGCTACCCCATGCCGTAACTAGCCGGACAGCGGAGGCGTAATGGCGATTAACCCGTCGGCGAAACCGAGAGTAACCGTTCGTGGATTATGGAAACTCTTCGGGCACGATCTGCCGACCGAGCTCACGACCAAGGTCAAAGAGAAGAGCAAGGCGGAGCTCCGGGAGGAGGACGGCATTGTCCTCGCCCTGAAGGACGTCAGCTTCAGCGTCCTCCCCAGCGAGACCTTCGTCGTCATGGGCCTCTCAGGAAGCGGTAAGTCCACCCTCGTGCGCGCGCTGATCCGCCTGATCGAGCCAACGTTCGGCGAGATCGAGGTCGACGGCGAAGATGTCCTCAAGTACAACGAAGAGCAGCTCATCCAGTTCCGCCGCACCAAGACAGCGATGGTCTTCCAGCACTTCGGCCTGCTCCCTCACCGCACGGTGGAGGAGAACGCAGCTTGGGGGCTAGAAGTGCAAGGCATCCCCAAGGAGGAGCGCCTAAGCCGCGCCCGCGAGATGCTCGAGCTCGTCGGCCTGAAGGGCTGGGAGACCTACCGGCCCGGCGCGCTCAGCGGTGGCATGCAGCAGCGCGTCGGCTTGGCCCGCGCCATGGCGGCGGATCCCAGCGTCCTGCTCATGGACGAGCCCTTCAGCGGACTCGACCCCCTGATCAGACGCGACATGCAGAACGAGCTGATTCGCTTGCAGCAGCAGATGCACAAGACCATCATCTTCATCACCCACGATCTCAACGAAGCGCTGAAGCTCGGCGACCACATCGCCATCATGCGCGACGGCGCGGTCATTCAGCAGGGCACAGGCGAGGAAATCCTCGCGCACCCTGCCGACGATTACGTTACAGAGTTCGTGCGGGACGTCCGCAAGTCCTCCGTCATAACCCTCCGCTCGCTGATGCAACGGCCGACGGTGCGGATATTGTCCACGATGTCGCCCAAGGAGGGCATGGACGCGCTCGCCGGGCGCGGGGAGGTCGCCGGCTTCGTCACGGACCAGCGCGGCCTATACGTCGGCTGCGCAAGCTTCGCGACCCTCGCCGAGGCAAGCCAGCGCGGCGACGAGCTGGTCACTGACGGACTATGCGACGACATAATGCCCGTGTCGGCGGACTTGTCCGTATCGGCGGGCCTGCCGCTGGTGAAGAACGTGTCGGGCGCGGTGCCGCTGATCGACGAGGATGGGCGCTTGGCTGGTCAAGTCCTGCCCGGCGCGCTGATCGACCTCATGGAACAGGAAAGCATCGAGGCCGCGGCGGTGGCCGAAGCTGAAGCCGCGATCGCCATCGGCGTGGGCGCGCGCTAGGAGCCGGGATCATGGCATTGGCGTCACAAACAGCCAAGGACGGGAGCACCGCAGGCTCACTCGGGCTGCGGGGATTCTTCAGCACGCTGCCCGAGTGGTGCCTGTACGCAGGTGGGCTCGCTGTTCTTCTAGTCGCCTCTCTCGTGCTCATCGCCATCTGGGGCAGCGAGATGGGTTTCCCTGCGGACTACAACCGCAGGTTGTCCGACGCGGTGGACGCCGCGACCCTCTGGACCACGCGGAACGGTGATTTCATATTCGACCCCGTCTCGGACGCCGTGCTGTGGTTCCTACTGCGGGTCGAGAGTGTCTTCTTGTGGGTCCCTTGGCCGACGCTCATCCTCGGCGTTGCGCTACTCGCGTGGAAACTCGCCGGCTGGCGCATCGCCCTTTTCTCTATGGCGGCCCTCATTGCCCTTGGTCTCGTCGACCTCTGGCCGAGCGCGATGGAGACGATGGCGTTGATCGTCGTCGCAGTGACGCTCTCGATTGCGATAGCGGTCCCGCTCGGCATAGTAGCCGCCCGGAACGACACCGTGGACGCGCTGCTCCGTCCGCTGCTGGACGGCATGCAGACGATGCCCGCGTTCGTGTACTTGGTGCCCGCGGTGATGTTCTTCCACATCGGGAACGTGCCGGCCGTGTTCGCAACGCTGATCTACGCGGTGCCGCCGGCGATCCGGCTGACGAACCTAGGCATCAGGCAGGTCTCGCCGGAGGTCGTGGAGGCGGCGCGCTCGTTCGGCACGACCCCTCGCCAACTGCTGATCAAGGTGCAGATTCCAATGGCGGTGCCGACGATCATGGCGGGCATCAACCAGACCACGATGATGGCGTTGGCCATGGTCGTCATCGCCTCCCTCGTGGGAGCGGGCGGCCTGGGCGAGGACGTGAGCCGGGCCTTGGGCAGGTTGGAGCCTGGAAAGGCGCTCCTTGCCGGTCTGGGCATCGTCGTCCTGGCGATTATCATAGACCGGATTACACAGGCGGCCGCGAGGGGACGCCAGGAAGCATTGGCAGGTGACCATTAGGCGAAAACATCGAGGGGCCGCGTGCAACCGCAGCCCCGTCTTCGGCGGGCCTCGGTTGGAAACACGCCAAACGGGGGCGCTGGCTTCACACCATAGATCACATGGGACCGGAAATTGAGGAGGTAACTGGCATGAAGGCAACGAGACGTGTATGGCTACTCATTGGGCTTATAGCCGTGTTCACAATGGCGCTGGTGGCTGCGTGCGGGGACGACGAGGAGGAGAAGCCCGTACTCATCTTCTCGGACCTGAACTGGAGCACAGTCGGGCTGCAGAACGCGGTTGCCCGCTCCATCCTGGAGAAGGGCTACGGGTATGAGACGGACTCCGTGGCGGGCGGCACGATTCCTCTGATGCAGGCGCTCACTGCCGGCGACACGAACGTCACGATGGAGATATGGCTGCCGAACCAGCAGTCGGCTTGGAGCGAGGCGGTTGCGGCAGGGACCGTTACCGAGATCGGCGATTCCCTCGCCGGCGTTGCCTGGCAAAGCGCGTTCCTCATCCCGCAGTACACGGCGGACGCGAACCCCGGGCTCCGATCGGTCGAGGACCTGAAGGACGAGGCACACTGGAGCGTGTTCGTCCGCCCGGACAGCGAAGGCAAGGCCGGACTCGTCACGTGCATTCCCGGCTGGGAGTGTGAGGTCATCAACGAAAAGCAGGTCAACGGCTACGACCTGGACGACGTAATCACGTTGATCAACCCCGGGTCCTACGATGCGCTGAACGCGGAGATCCTGGGCGCGTTCGAGAGGAAAGAGGATGTCCTCTTCTACTACTGGGGCCCGGAGACGCTCCCGGCGAAGCTCAACCAGTACGGCGGCTTCCTGCGCTTGGAGGAGCCGAACTATTCTGCCGAGTGCTGGGACCACATGACCTCAACCGAGGCTGCCGACATCACCCAGGCGTGTGAGTACTCCGACGCTCAGGTGCTCATCGCAGTACGGACCGAACTGATTGAGGCGGCGCCCGATGCCGTCGCATTCCTGGCGAAATGGACGCTGAGCGACCAGGCAGTCAATGATCTCCTCGCCCGCCTGGACGAGACAGGAGACGAATACGCTGACGTCGCCGACTGGTGGCTCCAACAGTCCAACGACTGGAAATCCTGGGTCACCGAAGGCGTTGCCGACAAGGTGCTCGAAGCGCTCTAGGCCTAGCTTGGGGTAGCAGGAACGGACCGGAAGGGGTGGCCCGCGCCACCCCTTCTGACGCTTAGGAAAAGGGGCTGACGTGCGCGTTCTCGTCACAGGCGCTACTGGCTTCATCGGCCGCGAGCTCGTTCGGTTGCTGGCGGAGCGCGGCGACGATGTTATCGCGCTGACCCGGAGCCCGGAGCGGGCCAAGGCGGCGCTGCCGGAGCTATCAGCCGCCTATCCGTGGCGCGCCGTCAGCGAGCCCGCGCCCACGCCCGCTTTCGACGGCGTCGACGCAGTCGTCAACCTCGTGGGCGAGCGCACGGCCGGGCGCTGGACGCGCGACAAGCGGCGAGCCATCCTCGAAACCCGCGAGACCGCGACCGTTAATCTCGTCGCCGGGATGAGGCTCGTCGCCGGTATGAGGGGCGCCAACGTCGGCGTCCTCGTGAGCGGGAGCGCGCTCGGCTACTACGGCGAGCGGGGCGATGAGGAGCTGACCGAGGACTCTTCGCGGGGCAACGGCTTCCTGGCGGACGTATGCGTAAAGTGGGAGGCGGCGGCGAACACTGCGGACGCGCGCGTCGTGACCCTGCGCACCGGCCTCGTGATCGGCCGGGGCGGCGGCTTTCTCGGTTCCCTCACGCCGATGGCCAAGCTGGGCCTCTCCGGCCCGTTGGGATCGGGACGCCAGTGGTGGCCTTGGGTCCACCGCGACGATGTGGTCGGCCTCGCGCTGCACGCCCTCGACCACCCGGACATGCAGGGCCCGCTGAATGTCTCCGCGCCAGGCCTCGTCCGCCAGAAGGAGTTTGCGAAAGCGCTCGGCCGGGCGCTCGGTCGTCCGGCATTCCTGCCTGCGCCGGGTCTCGCGCTGAGGCTGGCGCTGGGGGGCTTTGCCGCGGAGGTCCTCAGCAGTCGGCGGATGCTCCCCGCAAGGGCTTTGGCCGACGGGTACGTGTTCCGCTATCCCGACCTCGATGGGGCGTTGCGCGCGGCGCTGTAAGGCATCCTCGCCCCCAGGAGAGAGACAGAAGAGGCTGGCCCTCGCGGCCTTGCTTGGCATAGCCTTAAACGCTGAGGGACCTCGCATGACCACGCTCAACCCCACGGAACAGGAAACGCCCTTCAAAGTCGTCGCGGATTTCGAGCCGCGCGGAGACCAGCCGCAGGCGATCGCCCGGCTGGCGGACGGCATCGCGAACGGCATGAAACATCAGACCCTCCTCGGCGTCACCGGCTCCGGCAAGACCTACACCATGGCGAAGGTCGTCGAGGCGGTGCAGAAGCCGACCATCGTCATCGCCCCGAACAAGACCCTCGCCGCCCAGCTTGCCCAGGAGTTCCGGGACTTCTTCCCCGAGAACGCGGTCGAGTACTTCGTCTCGTACTACGACTACTACCAGCCCGAGGCGTACGTCCCCTCGACCGACACCTACATCGAGAAGGAAGCCGACATCAACGATGAGATTGACAAGCTGCGCCACGCGGCCACCCGGTCGCTGATGACCCGCCGCGACGTGCTGATTGTCGCGTCGGTCTCTTGTATCTACGGCCTCGGCTCGCCTGCCGAGTACTACTCGTTCGTCGAGCGTATCGCCAGGGGCGAGCGCTCGAACCGGCAGAGGCTCGCGCGCCGCCTCATCGAGATGCAGTATGAGCGGAACGACTACGACATCGCGCGGTCGAGGTTCCGCGTCCGGGGCGACACTCTCGAGATCATGCCGTCCTACGAAGACGTGGCGGTCCGGGTCGAGTTCTTCGGGGAAGACGTGGAGCGTATCGTCGAGCTCGACCCGCTGACGGGCGAGCTGCTCGCCGAACGGGACGTGATCGATATCTACCCCGCTAAGCACTTCGTTACCTCCCGCGACAAGCTCGAGGCGGCGGTCGTCGAAATCGACAACGAGCTCGAGCAGCGGCTCGCCGAGCTGCGGGCCCGCGGCAAGGACCTGGAGGCGCAGCGCCTAGAGCATCGCACGCGGTACGACATCGAGATGCTGCGCGAGACCGGCTACTGCGCCGGCGTCGAGAACTACTCCCAGCCGCTGGGGGGCCGTCCACGCGGCAGTACGCCCTGGACCCTGATGCACTACCTGCCGGACGACTACCTGCTCATCCTCGACGAGTCGCACATGGCCGTTCCCCAGCTGCGCGGCATGTTCCACGGCGAGATGTCCCGCAAGGACTCGCTCATCGAATTCGGTTTCCGCCTGGAGTCTGCCCGCGACAACCGGCCGTTGAACTTCCAAGAGTTCGAGGGCTTGGTGAACCAGGCCGTCTACGTCTCCGCGACCCCTGCGGCCTACGAGATTGAGCACAGCGAGCAGGTCGTCGAGCAGGTCATCAGGCCCACCGGCCTGCTCGACCCGACCATCGAGGTCAAGCCCACCAAGGGCCAGATCGACGACCTGCTGGAGCAGATACGCAACCGTGTAGCGAAGGGGGAGCGGGCGCTCGTCACTACCCTAACGAAGCGCATGGCCGAGGAGCTCACCGACTACCTCGCGGAGATGGGCGTGAAGGTCCACTACCTCCATTCCGAGGTGGACACGCTCAAGCGCACCGAGATCCTCCGCGACCTCCGGCTCGGGGTGTACGACGTGGTCGTGGGCATCAACCTGTTGCGCGAGGGGCTCGACCTGCCGGAGGTGAGTCTCGTCGCCATCCTTGACGCCGACAAGGAGGGCTACCTGCGGTCCGCGCCGTCGCTGGTGCAGACCACCGGCCGCGCCGCGCGCCATATCGACGGCCACGTCATCATGTACGCGGACCGCATTACCGATTCGATGCAGACGGCCCTCGACGAGACGTACCGCCGCCGGGCGATCCAGACCCAGCACAACCGCGAGCACGGCATCGAGCCCGAGGGCATCCGCAAAGCGATCCGCGACATCACGGAATCGCTCCGCGAGGTCGCCGAGCCCCGCGCGATCTACGAGGTCCGCAAGGACATGCAGAAGGACGAACTCGCGCGAGTCGTCAAAGAACTGGAGTCGGAGATGAAGGAAGCGGCGCGCCAGCTCGAGTTCGAGAAGGCGGCGCTCCTCCGCGACGAGATGGTCGACCTCAAGCGCCTCCTCATTGCCCAAGAGGTGGTCGACCGCGGATCCGGCGCGCAGGTCGAGCCGACCCGGTACAAGGAGGTCGGCGGTGGCCGGAGGCGCAGGCGTTAGACGCTGTCTGTGCCGAGGAGCGCTGGCGGTCGCGGTCCTCGGGGCATTAGCGGTCGCAGGCCTGTTCGTCTTCTCGCAATGCTCCGGCAGCGCCGGAGAGAGCAACCGCGCGCTGCCTCTGGGGTTTGAGGAGCTTGGCGCGCCTACCGTCGAGACCAACGTCTACATCTACAGCGCCTTCGACGGCTCGCGGGTACTTCCTTTGAGTGCGATAGGCCCTTTGAGCGCGATAGGCGCCGCCGCAAGCGGCGAAGAGGACGTAGTCAGCATCGAGGCGCTTGTCCTCGACCCCGACGCCGACTACACGGCGCGATTCAGGATGGCGGATGGGGACGGCGCCGCCCGGCTTGCCGCGGCGTCGGCGCCGGGGGGCGAGGGCCGGTGGACGAGCGACGGCGCCTATGCGTACTTCAGCCGGGGAGAGTCAGTGTGGAGCGGGACAGTCCGGGAGGCGTGGGTTGAGGGTGATCACGTGCCGCTCGCTGAATGGGATGCCGCCGTTTGGGACGCGCTTCAGCTCCTGCCCGAGCGCCCGCCAGCCCAGCCCTTCGCGGCGGGATTCACGCGCAACTCCGGCAGCGTCGCCGAGCGGCTGCTGAGCGTCGCAAGAGTGGAGGCCCCTGGACTCGGCGCAGGACTCGCGCTCCTGCGCATCGATCCGGTCGCATTCGCAGCTTACGGCGAGCTCAGCCCCCTGCCGGCCGACCTCAGCGACACGCTGCTCCAGCCGGGTGTCTCGGCCCTCGCAGTTGGCCGGTCCTCCTATCCGGGCGCGCTCGTCGCCCCGGTATTCGATGGCTTTGCCGGGGCTTCGGGCATGGAGAAAATCGAGATCGAAGGGGAGAGTCTGCGCTATACCGTCTTGGAAGGTGGGATGCACCTCATGGTGAAGGCCTACGGGCCGACGTTCTACTTCGCGGTGTCGCCGGCCAGGGAGGGCGCCGAGGGCGTCATCAGGTCGGTCATCGAGGGACGACGGGAGGAGGAGGCCGAGGGAGAAGAGGGCGGGAAAGTAGAACGTCGGCGTCACGGCCCGGCTTTTGCTAGAATATGGCCATGCTCCATTCCGTTACTCCCGCGCAGGCGGGAATAACGCAGCCCACTTTGACAGCGCAGGAGATAGCTTATGTCCGCTGATGTGACAGTCGAAGAAGTAACCGAAGCGCTGAAGGACGTATACGATCCGGAGATTCCGGTCAACGTCGTCGACCTCGGCCTGATCTACGGCGTCGAGGTCGATGACGATAGCAACGTGCACGTCGACATGACGCTCACTGCCGCCGGGTGCGGCATGGGGCCGTTCATCGCGCAGCAGGCCGAATGGGCCATCGCGGACTTGGACGGCGTGCGCGACGTCAACGTCGAGATCACATTCGACCCGCCATGGTCCCCCGAGCGCATCACTGAGGACGGGCGTAAGCTGCTCGGCCTCGACGATTAGGCTTTCCACCGGATAAAGGACTCAATAGCGCGGGGCAGAGGCCCCGAGGAGGCCGCGCGGTTTCATGGCGCAGATGAGCGAGGAGCAGAGGCAAGCGCGCTTGGCGCAGATCAAGCGCCAGTGGGAGCAGCGTCGCGCGATCAGCCGGTCGCTGGGCAAGATCAAGACCAAGATTGGCGTTTACAGCGCCAAGGGCGGGGTGGGCAAGACCACCGTCGCCGTGAACCTCGCGGCCTACCTAGCGGCGAAAGGCTACTCCGTCGGGCTGCTCGACGCGGATATCGACACGCCGAACGCTCCCGAAGTCCTTGGCGGCGGCGCCTACCCCGAGACGGTCGACGGCCGCATCTCGCCTGCGGAGGCGTTCGGCGTGAAGGTCGTCTCGATGTCCTACTTCCAGCAGAACCCGGAGGAGGCCATCATCTGGCGCGGGCCGATGATCCATAACGCCATCAACCAGTTCCTGCAAATGACGGACTGGGGTGAGATCGACTTCTTGGTCGTCGATATGCCGCCCGGAACGTCCGACGCCCCGCTCACGGTGATGCAGGTGCTCACGATGGACGGCTTCGTCGTCGTCACGACGCCCCAGTCCCTCGCCGCCCTCGACGCCAAGCGCTCTATCAACATGATTAAGAAGCTGAACGTCGAGGTCTTGGGCGTGGTCGAGAACTACACCGGCGATGTTTTCGGCTCCGGCGCAGGCCGCGACCTGGCCGCAGGCCTCGATCTTCCCTTCCTGGGCGAGATTGCCCTCCGCTCCGATTACCGCGACGACTCGCAGCCGACCGTCCTGGCGAGCGCGGAGGTGCGCGGAGAGTACGACGTCATCTGGTCCGTCCTCGAACAGCGCATGACCGCTCTCGAGGTCATGCCGGACCAAATTGCGGCTGCCGAGTAACCATGCCCGCGCAAGCTCGCGAGAATAGCGAAAGGCGCTTATGACACTCTCTAGCAGCAACACCCGCGTCGGCGCGCTCAACCACATCGGCCTGGCGGTCGTCAGCATCGAGGAGTCGCTGAAACAGTTCTACGACCTCCTCGACTCCCCCGAGGCCCGAATCCTCGTCAACGAGGAGCACGGCGTCCGCGGCGCCTTTATCGAGCAGGGCGAGACCCACATCGAGCTGCTTCAGCCGCTCCGCGCCGACTCGGTCATCGGCAAGTACCTCGACAAGTACGGCGAGGGCATCCACCACATGGCCTTCACCGTGAACGACGTGGACGCGAAGGTCAGCGAGCTGCAGGCGCTGAGCATCCCCATCATTACGGGGCCGCGTGAAGGGTTCACGGGCCGCATCGCCTTCGCGGACCCCGCGAAAATGCATGGCGTGCTCATCGAGCTCGTCACCCCGTTCGTGAGTTAGCTTTCGCTTGGCCGACGCTCCGCGCATCCTCATCGCCAAGCCGGGCCTCGACGGCCACGACCGCGGCGCGCGTATGATTGTCCGTCTGCTGAAGGAGGCTGGGCTCGACGTCCGTTACACGGGCATCCGCAAAACGCCCGGCGAGATTGCCCGTCAGGCCGGCAACCAAGAGGTGGACGCGATCGGTCTCAGCATCCTGTCCGGCGCCCACATGGAGCTCGTGCCCCAAGTCATCGCGGCCCTGCAGCAGGCAGGGCTCGATCACCTCCCCCTCGCCGTGGGGGGCATCATCCCTCCCCAGGACCGCACCGCCCTCCTCGAAATGGGCGTCGTAGCCGTCTTCGGCCCCGGCGCTCGCTCCGACGAGATACTCCCGGCGCTCCGGCACGCGGCGGAAGCCGGACGCAGAGCAAGCGGGCGCGGCTAGCGCGCATCGCGGTAGCCTCAGGGAGCTTCACGGGAGCCCGACGGCGTCCTCGAAAGACGTCGCGTCGGGCTCCCGTTTCGTTGGCGTCCTTACTCGTACGAAATACACGAGCACGAGGCCGGGCACGTAGTCGATGATGGAATCTAAGACTTCGACGGCGGGAAGCCCTGGGAAGTACCAGTTTTCTGTGATTCGTTCTACGAGGGTGCCGTAGAAGCTCGCCCATGATAGGAGCGAACTCAGCAGGAAGGCTGTTAGCATCACTCCTGCTCCGACCAGTCTGAATTCTGGCCCGCGCTTTTCGTGCTCAGTCAGCAATCGGAACGCGATTATGTTCACGCCGATCTGCGTGGTGAGGTAGACAGCCGCGATGGCGATCAGCACAGCATCGGGGTCATACCACAGGAAGACAGGCGCCCCGAGGACGAAGCCGAACCTTTGGTCGGCGAGCGAGAGCGCGTAGAGCAGGAAGGCGTGGGGTAGGCTTATTCGCGACGCTTTCCTTGTGAACCATAGCCTAGCCGCCAGATAGAGAGCCTGAGTTGCACTGTAGTCCAGCATCGCGCTGGTGCCGCTCGACGAGGTCGGGCCGGTTGGCGTTTGGAACTCTATCTCGAAGGAGAACAGCTCTGCGTTTATTAGTGACGCGTTCACGCCTATAGTGTTGCCGACCCCGAATGCCAATCTGAGGACGCTTTCGACGATCTCTAACTCCCAGAGCAGGGTGAGCAGTCCTCGTTGCTGGCGCCGAACGAAGGGGTAGGAGGCCGCTAAGAACGCGAGAATCGATACGTTGAAGCTGAGGCTAACCCAGGAGTAGCAGGTTTGTCCGTCGCTGCAGAACGAGAGCCAGACGGCCCCCCACCACGCGGGGTGGATTACCAGTCCGGCCGTGATCGGCAAGCCGAAGAGCAGCGCCAACTCCCAACGGTAAGTCGAGAGGAACTGCCTGAGGCGGGGAGGGGAGTAGTCCATAGCCTCATCTTCTAAGGTTGGCGCGCCCGTGGGATCTGACAAACGCAGGTAGGGGCAGGGTTGTGGTCCCAGCGGCTCGCCGGGGTCACCATATCAAAATGGGGATTCGGCTGTGCCAGTAACTGTTCAGAGTTGATGAGGCGAATGCCTGCGGAGAACGTGGATAACGACCCTGGTCAGAGGTAAACCGTGCTATCGGTGAGACCGCTGGGCGAGACGGATCTCACGAAGTCTGAACAGTTAACCTGTGCCAACACGCGTGGAATCCGGCTGTTCGGCCTGCTATACTGTGAGGGTTGTGCGGTGAGGTGGCGATGGGGCTGCAACTGGAAGTGAACCTCGCTCAGTTGCTCAAGGAGCGGGTCGGGACTACGAAGAGCATCGAAATCGACGGGCCCGAGCTCGACCTGGAAGATGGCGGGCAGGCATACGTCCGAGGAGCCCTTCTCCTGACCAAGACCGATCGCGGAGTCTGGGCTTCCGGCCCGCTCGCCGTCTCAGTGGACAGTCTGTGCAGTCGATGCCTGGCGCCCTTCGCGTCGTGGGTCGAAGTGAAGGTCGATGATGTCTTCCTGCCCAGCATCGACATCACGACCGGGGCGAAGCTCCGCCACGAGGATGTCGACGATGCGGATGTCCACAGCATCGACGGTCAGCACGTGCTTGACCTGAGCGATACGCTCCGCCAATACAGGCTGGCGTCGCTGCCGCTAGCGCCGCTTTGCCGGGAGGACTGCAAAGGAATTTGCCCCGAGTGCGGAATAGACCTCAACGAGTCCGCCTGCTCATGCGAGCAGTACCAGGATCAGCGTTGGGCCAAGCTCCGGGAGCTATTGAGATAGGACCATGGCGCCACTACCAAAGCGAAAGCGTTCCAAGGCTAGTGTGGGCACTCATCGCGCCCACCAGAACATCGCCCTCGGCAGTCTGGTCTCGTGCCCGCATTGCCGCCAGGCCATGAGGCCTCACCACGTCTGCCCGGCTTGCGGCTACTACCGCGGTCGCGACGTGCTCCGGGTCGAGTCCGAACTCGCCTAGCCGCTCGCTCGCCCGAACGATGACCACCGCCTTCCTGTTCCCCGGACAAGGGGCGCAAGCCGTTGGCATGGGCGCGGACGCCTACGCCGGCTCTCCCGCCGCGCGCGCCGTCTTCGACGAAGCCGACGCGGCCCTCGGCGTTCCGCTTTCCATGCTCATCCTCGAAGGCCCTGCCGAGGAGCTCGTCCGCTCCCACAACGCCCAGCCCGCGATCCTCTGCGTGAGCATCGCGATGCTGCGGGCAGCGGAGGAGCGCCTTGGCGACGCGATGCCCACGGCCGGCTTCTTCGCCGGCCACAGCGTTGGCGAGTACGCCGCCCTCGTCGCAGCCGGCGCGCTTACCCTGGCCGATGGCCTTCGCCTCGTCAGGACGCGCGGGGAGCTGATGCAGTCGGCTTGCGAGGCGACGCCGAGCGGCATGGCCGCGCTCATTGGGCTCACTCTGGAGCCCTCGCGTCACGCATGTGAGGGCACGGGCGCGCAGGTGGCGAACGTAAACTCGGCGGAGCAGATCGTCATTGGCGGACCCAACGCGGCCTTGGAGCAGGCGATATCGAACGCCCAGGAGCTCGGCGCGCGGCGCGCCATCCCCCTCGAAGTCGCGGGCGCGTTCCACACCGAGGTGATGCGCCCCGCCCAGGAGGCAATGGACGGCGCACTGGCTTCAGCCCCCTTGTTCGCGCCGTCCGCGCCGGTGGTCGCGAACACGACCGCGTCGGTCATAGACACGCCGGAGCAAGTCCGGGAGGAGCTCGCCGCGCAGCTGTGCGGCTGCGTCTACTGGCAGCAGTCGATTGAGCAGATGGCGGCGCGGGGAGTCGACAGCTTCATCGAATTCGGCCCCGGCAAGGTGCTCACGGGCCTCGTGAAGAGAATCGTGCGGGATGCGTCCGCGGCTGCAGTCCCAGACCTAGACGCTATTTCGGGTCTGGCGTAAGCTAAATGGCGCTCCGCCTCGGTAACATCCGGGGCGCTTCGTTAATAGCTTCCATGACCCAATCGCCCGTCTCCTCCATCAGGGCCGCGAAAGGCCGCGCCGCCAGTCCGCGCCATCCCTGGCGCCGTGGACGGGTGCTCGCGCTCCAAGTCCTGTTCGAGCTCGACCTCACTGGGCACGACTGGCGTGCGTCACTCGACGCCCACGCCGAGGCGGTCCACGCCTCAGCCGCGGTCGAGTCCTTCGCGACGAGCCGCATCCAGGGCGTAGTCGATAACCGCGCCGAGCTGGACGATATGGTCCGACGGCACGCTCCGATGTGGCCGGTCGAGCAACTGTCGGCGGTGGACCGCAACGTGCTGCGCATGGCGCTGTTCGAGCTGCGGCAAGGATCGTCCACCCCCCCGAAAGTCGCGATCAACGAAGCTGTAGAGTTAGCCAAAGAGTTCGGCGGAGAAGGTTCCGCCAGGTTCGTCAACGGAGTGCTGGGCGCATCCCTCGACGAGCTAACGAAGATATCCAATAGCTGAGGAAATGGCATGGCAACCGTCTTTGACCGTGTGAAGAGTGTGGTGGTGGACAGGCTCGGGGCCGACGATGACGCAGTGACCCCCGAAGCCTCCTTCGTCGACGACCTCAACGCCGACTCCCTCGACCTCGTCGAGCTCATCATGGCCTTCGAGGAGGAGTTCTCAACCGACGACGCCCCGGTGAAGATTCCCGACGAGGACGCGGAGAAGATCCGCAGCATTCAGGACGCCGTCGATTTCATCAAGGCCAAGGGCATCTCGGACTGACGCCGACATCGTGGTCGACCTCGAAGCCCTGCACCAACAGATACGCGCCTGCCGGATGTGCAATCTGGCCGGGGGGCGTACGAATGCCGTTCCCGGCGAAGGCGCGCCCAACGCGTCGCTCATGTTCATCGGCGAGGGGCCAGGCTTCAACGAAGACCGCCAGGGCAGGCCCTTCGTCGGGCCGGCGGGGCAGTTCCTCGACGAGCTCCTACGCTCCATCGGCTTGGACCGGAGCTCCGTGTTCATCACCAACATGGTGAAATGCCGGCCGCCGAACAACCGTGACCCCTTCCCTGGCGAGATTGAGGCATGCTCCGCCTACCTCGACGCCCAAATCGACGCCATCAAACCCAAGGTAATCGTCCCTCTCGGCAGGCACGCCCTCGCTCGCTGGTTCCCGAACGAGTCGATTGGCAAGCTCCGGGCAAAACCGCGTCGTTTCGGCGAAATCACCCTCTTTCCCCTCTACCATCCGGCCGCCGCTCTGCACAACGGCGGACTCCGCGCGACCATCGAGCAGGACTTCGCCAAGCTCGGCGAGCTGCTCCGCGAGCGTGAGCGGATCCCGACCCCCTTCGAACAAAATCCCCTGACCGTAACCGACGGCCCGCCCGCCGACGTCCCGGACCATCAGCCCCCTGACGAGAGCAATCAACAGTTGAGCATGTTCTAGTGCCCATGGCCCACGGCATCCGCATCATCCCGCTCGGCGGCCTCGGCGAGGTCGGCAAGAACATGCTGTGCGTCGAGTACGGCGCCGACATCGTAGTCATCGACGCGGGCCTGATGTTCCCGAAAGCCGACATGCACGGGGTGGACCTCGTCCTCCCGGACATGACCTACCTCTCCGAAAACGCCGACCGTGTCCGCGCCGTGCTCATCACCCACGGTCACGAGGACCACACCGGCGCGCTTCCCTACCTCCTCCGCGACCTCGATGCGCCGGTCTATGCGCCCCCGCTCGCCCACGACCTCATAGAGGTCAAGCTTCACGAGCACTCCGGCGTCGGCCGGTACGAGCTGCACCGTGTCGAGCCCGGCGATACGCTCCGGTTCGGCTCGATCGAGGCCGAGTATTTCCGCGTCTGCCACAGCATCCCCGACGCCTGCGGCATCGCCCTTCGTACGCCTGCGGGCCTCGTGGTGCACACCGGCGACTTCAAGATCGACCACACGCCCGTCGACGATCGTCCCACCGACCTCCAACGCATCGCCGAACTAGGCAGGGAGGGCGTTCTCCTCCTGCTGTCCGACTCAACCTACGCCGAGGTCGCCGGCTACACGCCATCCGAGAAAGTAGTGGCCGACGCGCTCGACCACGCCATCGGCAACGCGAAGGGCCGAGTGCTGATTGCAACGTTCGCATCGCTCGTCGCCCGCGTGCAGCAGATCGTGGACGCGGCTGTGAAACACGGAAGAAAGGTCGCGCCGGCTGGCCGGTCCATGGTCGCCAACGTGAACATGGCCGTCGCCAACGGCTATATCATCGCGCCTTCCGGAACGATCGTCGATCTCCGAGACCTCTCCGCCGTGCCTGAGGACAAGCAGGTCATCGTGCTTACGGGAGCGCAGGGCGAGCCGCTGTCCGTCCTCTCGCGCGTGGCCAACCGCGCCAACCGCGACATCCAGGTCCACGCGGGCGATACCGTCATCATCTCCGCGACGGCGATACCCGGCAACGAGACGGTCATCGCGTCGGTCATCGACAACCTCGCGCGGTCCGGAGCCAAAGTGCTGACCCGGCGCAACGTTCCCGGCGTCCACGTGCAGGGCCACGCAAGCCAGGAGGAGCTCAAGCTGATGCTCCGCCTCGTCAAGCCGCGTTACTTCGTGCCTATCCACGGCGAGTATCGGATGCTCGTCGCCCATGCTGAGCTCGCCGAACAGGTCGGCGTCGACCCGGAGAACATATTTGTCCTGGAGGATGGCGAAGTTCTGGAGCTCGACGATTCGGGCGCCGAGGTCGCCGAGGTCGTTCCCGCGGGCCACGTCTACGTGGACGGCCTTCGGATGTGGGACGTGCGCAGCGCTGTGCTCAGGGATCGCCGCACGCTCTCGCGCGACGGCTTCGTCGTGGTCGTCGTGCCGGTGGACAGGGCGACTGGAGAGGTCTACGGCGAGCCCGAGATCGTTTCCAGCGGGTTCGTCGACCCCGAGGAGGGTGGAAGCCTCATGGAGCGGGCCTCCGCGCTGGTCGTCGAATCGCTCCGCGCCCCCAGCCGGCAGCCCTTGGGGGACGACTACGTCGTCGCCCGCGTCCGCGAGGCCCTCGGACGTTTCCTCTACCAGGAAACGCGCCGCCGCCCCATGATCGTCGCCCTGCGCCTGGAAGTCTGACCCCTTCCGTCATACCGGCGAACGCGGGCATCCCGCGGGCTGCGCAACAACCCTACGCAGTCTCCCTCATCTAACCCTCTCGTTTCCGTCTGCGGAGAAAGCCCGTCTAACCCCGCTCTCGTCAAACTTGAAAGCGAACCTGGCTCACATCCGCAAATAGGTGGGGTATCGTAGCCCCCGATGTCCGTCTTACGGTTCCTCTTCCAGACCCGCGCCGGCCTCGCCGTCTTGGCGGCGGCGGCCGTAGCGGTTGCGTTCGTTGCATTCGCCGCTGTCGTGCGGCCCGCGTGGGTTGTCGACCCGCTGCGCGAGGCCGCCATGGACGTGCTGAGCGCCATGGGCGTTGCGCTGGCCCTGCTCGTCCTGTGGGGCGCATGGGTGGTTTGGCTGTTCTCTCGCGGCTTCCTCGTCGCAGTCCGGCGCTGGCGGTACGTCATCGGCTTCGGAATCCTCGTTGCGGGCGGCTTTGCGGCGCTCTCCTATTTCGAGGCGGAGCTGCCCCTGATCGGGAAGGCGGCGCTTGGCGGCGACCTCGGAGGCCAGGTCAAGGGCTCCGGAGGGGTGGTTGGCGCGTTCCGCACCGGGGTCATCATTCTCATGGGCGCGTGGCTCGTCGTCCCCAAGCTCCTCAATGCGCTGGCGAAGCGGACCGGGAAGGCCGCGGCTGCGGGCGCCTCGAAATCGGCCCGCGCCTATCGCGCCGCCCCGTTGCACTTGGCCCTGGGGCGCGCCATCCGCAGAGGCGCGGTCGCCGGCGCGCGCAGGAACACGGCCCTCGCGCGCGACCTCGAACAGCACTTCCAGGCCAACCCTTCGCCATCCTTCAGCGCCGGGGCTGAGCCGTCGTCGTACGACATGGACACGCCGCCGGAGCCCGATGCCGGGGAAAGTCCTCGCGACCCCGCGGTACGCCAACCGGGAATGCATCCGGCGGGCGCGGCGCTCCCGAGTTCGGCCGTGGCGGCTGTGGCCAAACTCCCAGCGGCCGCCGTGCCGGACGACGACGAGGATGAGCTGGACTTCGACGACGATGGGCCAAAGCCGCCCGGACCGCCAGTCCTGATGCCCCCCCTATCCCTCTTGGCCCCTCCCGTGCCGGCGGTCGCCGTCTCCGAGGAGCACGAGAACACGGCAAGGGACATCGAAGAGGCGCTTGCCCAGTACGGCGTCGAGGTGCGGGTCAACGAGATACGCCCCGGCCCCAGCGTCACCATGTTCGGGCTGGTGCCCGGGTGGAAGCAGACGAGGACGCCAGACGAGCCCGACCGGGGGAGCCGCGTCAAAGTCAATAGCATCCTTGCCCGCAAGAACGACTTGGCGCTCGCGCTCAAGTCCCCGGGCCTGCGCGTCGAGCCGGTTCCCGGCGAGTCCCTCGTGATGGTCGAGGCGCCCGGCGCCGCCGACCCCGACGACACTGCGGAGCTCATCGTCGACACGCTCGCCGAGCACGGCGTCGACGTTGTCGTCAGAGAGATCCGCCGTGAGCGCGACGCCGTCGTCTTCGGGCTGGAGCCGGGATGGAACCGCCGCGCGCGGTCTGCGCCGGAGACTGGCGGAGGCGGGGGCAACCGCGTCCGGGTGCAGAGCATCCTCGCACGCGAGAAGGACTTAGCCCTGGCCCTCGCGGCGCCAAGCCTGCGCATCCAGGCGCCCGTCCCCGGCGAGTCCATCGTCGGCATCGAAGTGCCCAACAAGTCTTCCTCTCTGGTGACCATACGCACCGTCATGGAATCGGAGGAGTACGAACGCGCCGCCGAGGCCGGCGGCCTGCCGGTCGCCCTTGGCTTGGCGCCTGCCGGAGAGCCCGTGGCCATCGACTTGACCAAGATGCCTCACCTGCTCATCGCAGGCTCCACCGGCAGCGGGAAGAGCGTTTGCATGAACACCATCATCTCTTCCCTCATCAAAGACCAGCCCCCCTCCAAAGTCCGCATGCTCCTCGTTGACCCCAAACGCGTAGAGCTCACCCCCTATAACGGCATCCCCCACCTCGTCACGCCCGTCGTCGTCGAGCCGGACCAGGTCGTTCGGCTGCTTCGCGGCGCGGTCCAGGAGATGAACCGGCGCTACAGGCTGCTGGAAGACGCCGGCGTGCGGAACATCCAGTCCTACAACAAGAGCCCGCGCGCCTCGGAGTTCCTGCCTTTCTTTGTCATCTGCATCGACGAGCTCGCCGACCTGATGATGACGGCGCCCGCTGACGTCGAGACGTGCTTGGTGCGTCTTGCTCAGCTGAGCCGCGCGGTCGGCATCCACCTCGTCGTCGCCACTCAACGCCCGTCGGTCAACGTCATCACCGGGCTTATCAAGGCCAACTTCCCCAGCCGCATCGCCTTCTACGTCGCTTCCCAGGTCGACTCCCGTACTATCCTCGACTTTGGCGGGGCCGAGAGCCTTCTTGGGCGCGGCGACATGCTCTTCCTCTCGTCCGACTCCCCGAAGGCGCGCCGCGTACAGGGCGTGTTCATCTCCGAAGAGGAGACCGGAGCCCTGAGCAATCACTGGCGCAACCAGCCGCCCGACCCTGACCTTCAGGAGATACCCCTCGCAGAGATGGCGCGGGAGGTCGAGATTGCCGAAGCCGAGAGCGGCGGCGGCTCCCAGCTCGACGAGAACGATTCGCTCTACGACCGCGCCCTGCAAGTGGCCGCGGCCAACCGCCAGCTCTCCACATCGCTCCTTCAGCGCAGGCTGCGCATCGGCTACCCCCGCGCCGCGCGGCTCATGGACCAGCTCGAGGACGAGGGAATCGTCGCCTCCACCGGCGAGCCCGGCAAACCCCGAGAAGTCCTCTACATCCCCGACTAGGGCACCGCCCTAGCTGACCGCGTACTCCCTCAGCAGACTGCGCGCGATGACGAGCCGCTGCACCTCGGACGTTCCCTCGTAGATCTCGGTGATGCGCTGGTCGCGGTACATCCGCTCGATCGGGTTCTCCTTGAAGAAACCGTAGCCCCCGAAAATCTGGAGGCCCTTATCGACGCAGAAGTGGGCCGCCTCGGAAGCATAGAGCTTGGCCATCGCGGACTCGCGATTGTGGGGCTGGCCCGTATCCTTGAGCTGCGCCGCTCTGCGCGTGAGCAGCCGCGCGGCGTCTATCTGCGTCGCCATGTCCGACAGCATGAACTGGATGGCCTGCCGCTCCTTGAGCAGCTGGCCGAAGGTCTCGCGCTGCTGGGTGTACCGCACCGCAGCCTCGAACGCCCCCTGCGCCAGTCCGACCGACTGCGTGGCGAGCGAGATGCGGCTGGAGTCGAGGACAGTCATCGCAATCTTGAACCCTTCGCCCTCCTCGCCCAAGCGGTTCGCGGCAGGGACTTCAACGTCGGTGAAGTAGACCTCCGACGTGCCGGAGCCCCTGATGCCCATCTTGCCGTGCATGCCGCGCATCTCGATTCCGGGCGCGCCGCTATCCACCACGAACGCCGTCGTGCCCCTGTTGCCGAGCGACCTATCGGTGGCGGTGAAGACCACCATGAGGCCGGACTGCTCCGCGTTCGTGATGAATATCTTGGAGCCATTGAGCACGTAGCAGTCGTCGCCGCGCTTGACGGCGGTCGTCTGCATGTCGGCGGCGTCGCTGCCGGAGCTCGGCTCGCTGAGCGCCCATGCGACGATCTTCTCGCCGGACGTGGCCGCCGGGAAGAAACGCGCGGCCTGCTCCTCGTTGGCGAATCGGTCGATGGTCGAAACGCCGAGGGAGAGGTGCGCGAGAAGCGTCGTGCTCGTGGTCATGCAGACGCGGGCGATCTCCTCCGCGGCGATGGCCAGCTCGGCATAGGACGCGCCGGCGCCGCCGTGGACGGTCTTGGCCGTCATGCCCATGAGGCCCATGCGCTTCATCGCCTCGACGCTCGCCCACGGGAACTCCTCGTTCTCGTCCCACCGCGCGGCGTTGGGCGCGATCTCGGAGTCGGCGAACTCCCGCATCGTGCTCTTGAGCAGCCGCTCTTCCTCGGTGTACAGCGCGTCCATTCAGTCCTCCCGTGCGGTCCTATAATGCGGACGCTTCGGATTATAGACGCCGTTCGCCTCGGCGGACGGGGATAGGCCATGCCGGGAACGCTCTACGTCGTAACGACCCCCATCGGGAATCTCGAGGATCTCACCCCGCGCGCCGCGCGCATTCTGGGCGAGGTCGGGCTGATCGCGGCCGAGGACACGCGCCAGACCCGCAAGCTGCTCAATCACCTGGGTCTGAAGACGAGGACTGTCAGCTACAACCAGCACAACGCCGGGTCCCGCTCCCGCGCTCTGCTCGATGCGCTGCGCGACGGCGACATCGCGCTGGTGACGGACGCCGGCGCTCCGGGGGTGAGCGACCCCGGCGCGCTGCTGGTGTCGGAGGCGGCAGCGGCGGGGTTCCGGGTCGTGACGGCGCCCGGCCCGTCGGCGGTGACGGCGGCGCTGTCCATCGCCGGTCTGCCTGCCGACGCCTTCCATTTCGCCGGCTTCCCGCCGCGAGTGGGGAAGGCTCGGCGCGCCGCGCTCGCCGACGCTGCCCGGCATCGCGAGACGCTGGTCCTCTTCGAGGCGCCCCACCGGCTGAGGGCGAGCCTCGCCGACATCCTGACCGTGCTCGGCGACCGCCGCATCGCGGTCTGCCGGGAGCTGACCAAGCTCCACGAGGAGGTCTTTCGCGGGACGGTCGCGGAGGCGCTGGCTTATTTCAGCGCCCCTCGCGGCGAGTTCGTGCTCGTCATCGAGGGCGCGTCAGGCGAGACGTTCGACGCTCCCAGCGACGAGCAGGTCGCCTCGGCGATGGCGTCGGCGCGTGAGGAGGGCCTCAGCCGGCGCGACGCCGCCGCGCAGGTGGCCGTCGAGCTGGGCGTCCCCCGACGCCGCGCTTACGGCTTCTGGGCGGACGCCCAGGGACCTACCGGTCGTTGACCTACCCCTCGTTGAGGTAGCGGTAGGAGGCGAGGGCGGCGGCAACGCCGTCGCCGACGGCGTTGGCGAGCTGACGGTCCGAGTACTGCCGGACGTCGCCCGCCGCGAATACTCCCGGCACGCTCGTCTCCATCTGGAGGTTCGTGAGCACGTGGCCCGCGTTGTCCAGCTCGACGGCGCCCTGCATGAAGTCGTTGACCGGGTGGAAGCCGATGAAGATGAACACCCCTTCCGTGGGGCGGTCGCTGAGCTCGCCTGTCTTGAGGTTCTTCAGCGTCACCCGGTCGACCACGCCGTTGCCCTTGATCTCCTGGACGGCGGTGTCCCAGATGAAGTCCATCTTCGGGTTGTCGAAGCCGCGCTGTTGGAGGATGCGGCTCGCCCGCAGCGAGTCCCGGCGATGGACGACGGTCACCTTGCTCGCCATGCGCGTGAGGTAGAGTCCCTCGTCGAGGGCTGCGTCGCCGCCGCCGACCACGGTCACGTCCATGTCGCGGAAGAAGTTGCCGTCGCAGGTCGCGCAGTACGACACGCCCCGGCCCGAGAACTCCTCCTCGCCGGGGATTTCGAGCTTGTTGTGCTCGCCGCCCGTGGTGATGATGACGGTCCTGCCCGTGTACTCCTTCTCATCGCCGATGACGCGCTTGACCTCGCCCGCCACGTCCAGGCCGACGACAGTGTCGTACTCGAACTCGACGCCGAACCGCAGCGCCTGCTTCTCGTAGAGCTGCGCCAGGTCCGGCCCGCCGATGGGCTCCGGGAAGCCGGGGTAGTTCTCGATCTCCCCCGTGTAGAGGATCTGCCCGCCCACGGCCTGCTTCTCGATGATGAGCGTCTTGAGCATCGCCCGCACCGCGTAGATCGATGCCGCGAGCCCGGCGGCCCCGCCGCCGATGATGATTACGTCGTACTCTGGGTCGTTAGCCATCGTGAGTGTTGCCTCTGATGTCGCGTTACGAGTTAGATGCCATGCCGTTCGCCGGTGGTGCGCGTCCCTATATGCGGTACCGGAACCCGCCCGCGATCTGGTCGCGGTTCAGGCGGCGGTTGAGGTGCAGACCCTCCAGGACGAACTCGATGGCCGACGCCACCTCCGGGCTGTCCGTGCCGACGCCCAGCTTGCCCAGCGCGCCCGAGAAGCTCTCGGCAAGCTCGCTGAGCGCCTCGACGTAGGACTTGGACGGCAGGTCGGCCCCCGTGTCGAACGTCTGGCCCGCCTCGAAGGCCATGACGAGGCCGTCGAAGTCCGAGGTGACGAAGTAGTGGTCGAAGATGTTCAGGACGGCCTTCTTGGTCAGGTCGCCGAGGATCTTCCCCTCGCGGCCCTCCTCCATCGTCTCCAGCTCCACTTTGCCGAGGGTTGAGGCGATTATGAAGGAGAGGTCCGTTACGCGCGGGGCGGCGTGCGGCTCGCCCTCGGCGATGGAGCGCCGGAGCGCGTTCGCGACCACCGTCTCGTAGTTCGCTATCGAGACCCGGACGCTCACGCCCGAGCGCTGGTTGATCTCCGGGTGCTTGCGGGCGAGGGACGTGAACTCGGCCAGCAGCTCCTTCATGTAGCGCGGCACGATGACCCGCTCATCGATATCGGGGAACGTGGTCCGCTCCGCCTCCATGATGGCGATCTCCTGCTCGAGGTCCTGGGGGTAGTGGGTGCGTATCTGGGCGCCGTAGCGGTCCTTCAGCGGCGTGATGATGCGCCCCCGGTTCGTGTAATCCTCCGGGTTCGCGCTCGCGACCACGAACACGTCGAGGGGCAGGCGGATGCGGTAGCCCTTGATCTGGACGTCCCGCTCCTCCATCAGATTGAACAGGCCGACTTGGATGCGCTCCGCCAGGTCCGGCAGCTCGTTGATGCAGAAGATGCCCCGGTTGGTGCGCGGGATGAGCCCGTAGTGGATGGCCAGCTCGTCCGACAGGTAGCGCCCCTCGGCGATGCGGATCGGGTCCACGTCGCCGACGAGGTCCGCTATCGAGATGTCGGGCGTCGCGAGCTTCTCGCCGTAGCGCTTGTCGCGGCCCGCCCACTCGATGGGCGTATCGTCCCCCTCGGCGGCGATGAGCTCCTGCGCGTACTTCGAGATGGGCGCGAGGGGGTCGTCGTTGATCTCGCTCCCCTTCACGATGGGTATCTCCTCGTCGAGCAGGTCAACCAGGGCGCGGATCATGCGCGACTTGGCCTGGCCCCGTTCGCCGAGCAGGATGATGTCCTGGCCCGCGAGGAGCGCGTTCTCCACCTGCGGGATGACCGTGTCCTCGTAGCCGACGATGCCCGGAAAGACGGGCGTCCCTTTTTCGAGGCGTTTGATGAGATTGCGGCGGAGCTCCTCGCGCACCGGCAGGACGCGATATCCGCTCTTCTTGAGGGCTCCGAGGGTAGCCGGCTTCTTCTTGGCGGTGGCCATGTAACACACTCCCCGATAGGCGCGTTGCCCGCGCACCCCGCCATTTTACACAGCGCGGGCGCTCTCAGTATGTTCGAGCGCCCCAATAGGTTCGTGGTGAGCCTGTCGAACCACCCCCACGGCGCCCCCTGGCTTCCCGACTGCGCGGAAATGACGAGCGCTTCACTCGTAAAATGCGCGGGTCTACGAGTGGAAGGCAGGAGAAAGTGAGCCAAAGTGAGCCATTCTGCGCCATTTACTCGTGAGCCGGACCGCCGCGCCGGGGCTTGGCTGGGCGGAGGGCCACCAATCAGGGTAGGGCAGCGGGGGCGCCAAGGGAAGGGGCAGATGTCACAGCGGGATTCCGTCATTCCCGCGAAGGCGGGAAGGTGAATCCACATTTGAAGTGCAACACCTGCTCCTCGACGACCCCCGCCGGTGTCCGGTAGCCCAGGCACTTGCGCGGCGTATTGTTGTACGCCTGCCCGATCAGCGCAAACCGCTCATCCGACACCTCCCCCAGATTCGTCCCCCGCGGCAGGAACCGCCGCAGCCGGCCGATCGCGTTCTCCACTCCCCCCTTCTGCCACGGCGAGTACGTGTCGCAGAAGAACGTCTCGATGCCCAACCGGTGGAGCTCGTAGTGACGGGTGAACTCGGTCCCATTGTCGAAGGTCACCGTCTGGCGAAACTCCGGCGGCAACGGCCCCAGCATCCGGGCGATGGACTCCGCGATCGGCCCCGCCTCCTTCGACGGCGCACGCGCGAGGAGCAAGAGGCGCGAGGAGCGTTCCTGCAGGGCCAACACCACCTCTCCCGACCTCCCGAACTGCATCGTGTCCGCCTCCCAGTGCCCGAAGGTCCGCCGGTCGGCCGCCGCTGCAGGCCGTTCCGAGAGCGCCCTCCGGAGGGGGATGAAGGAAACCGAGCTTCCCCCCCTGCGGCCCCGCCTTCCCCGCTTCCACTTCGCCCTCGGCAAGTAGCGCCGCCAATCATGGTCCTTGTGCCGCGCGGCCTGGGCGTAGACGAACCGGTAGATGCTCTCGTCCGAGGTCACCGTCCGGCCCTCCTCTCTGCGCATCTCATGGGCGACCTGCTCCGGCGACCACCCCCACTTCAGGCCCGCCAAGACCCGCTCCCGCAACCCCTCGTCCCGTTCCAGCCGCGCCCCCGTCCAGCGCCGCGCGCGGGCACGCTCCTGGGCCGGCGACGCTTGGTACCCGTCCGTTCGCAGTGCGTTCCGCTTCAGCTCCCGAGCCACGGTCGATGCCGCGCGATCCAGAGTTGTAGCGACTTGCCGGACCGAGGAGCCCTTGGCGCGTAAGCGGGCAATCTCACACCGTTCCTCAATGCAGAGCTGTCTGTATTCCATGGCAACACCCTAATCTGGTGTTGCACTTCGTTTGTGGATTCAGGGAACCAGGCGCCGGGCGCCCTATGCTAGAATGCGCCCATGACCACCCAGACCCCGGACCCCCTCACCGACCGCGAGCGCATCAGCCGGCTGGAAGGCGCCTACGAGCAGGTGGACCGCCGCCTCGGCGACCTGGCCGCGTCCATGCACCGCTTGGATGCCAGGTTCGATGCTATGGATGCGAAGTTCGACGCCCTCCGTACGGACATGGACGCGAAGTTTGACGCCCTCCGCAGCGAGATGACCGCCAGATTCAACGCGCTGATCGCCGTCATCGGCGGCGTAGGCATAGCCGTCGCGAGTGGCATCGTCTTCCTCGCCCTTAGAATTTCCTAGCCCCCTCCCCCCGCCGTCAATCCAGCATTCTCGTTAGCCGCGGTCGTGAGCGTGCAAGCCAGAGGGGAGGGACCGCGCCGCTGTCGCGCCGCTACGAGGTTCCCGCCTGCGCGGGGGGGGGGGGGGGGGGGGGGCCGGCGCCCGTGCTAGAATGCGCCCATGACCACCCAGACCCGGACCCCCTCACCGACCGCGAGCGCATCAGCCGGTTGGAGGGCGCCTATGAGCAGGTGGACCGCCGCCTCGGCGACCTGACGGCGGCCGTCGACCGCGTAGAGGCAAGGCTGGACGTCCTCCGTACGGACATGGACGCGAAGTTCGACGCCCTCCGCAGAGAGATGACCGCCAGATTCAACGCGCTGATCGCCGTCATAGGCGGCGTAGGCATAGCCGTCGCCAGTGGCATCGTCTTCCTCGCCCTCAGGATTTCCTAGGAAATTGACGATAAACTCCCCCACGAATATCCCCAAACCCTCGCAAATCCCCCTTGCAACCGATTGACAGCCCCCGCCCATCTTCCCTATAGTCGCTGCGGTTGTCGGGGGCGCCTGCCCCGGCGCCGCCTGTCTCCCGCCCCCGCGGCCCGCCAACCCGGCGGCGACAGCGTAACCAACGCCTCCAAGGGCCCTTCCGCCCAGCCGAGGCCACAGAGAGGGACTGGCGCAACGCGGCATATCCCGCCAATGCGCCCGGCTGAGGTTGACAGATTGGCTGATCGACTGATACAAAGCGGCGTAGCCCCTGTGTGCGGGCCGTGCTCCATGCACCCCGCCGCGCGCCCACGGGCAAGGCCCGACCCCATGAGACCACACGCGACCCAGCCGCGCTCCCCACAGGGAGGCGGCATGTGAAGATAGAGGACCACCCTGTTCTCCCAGCGTTCCAGATTCCGACTACACAGGCTCCACAAGGGGGTAGAAGTGAGATTCAGTAAGGCTCCATTGATAGCAACCTTGATGGCGGCGGCCCTCGCGCTGCTCATCATCTTGCCGGCGACTGCGGCGGAGGGACTAGTCGATTTCAGAGACGTAGCCGAGACCTCGGCCGCCAAGGTGGTTGACCCTAGCGGTTCCAACTTCACCACCGATGACGGTCTTCTGGCGAGTGTGGACTACGCCACCGCTACTGCGGCGCAAACGAAGATAAGCGAGGAGAGGACCTACGTCTCCAACATCTCGTCCGGGTACAACCTGGTGATTTTCCAGGTGGGGCGGCCGCTTCCGGCCGACGCGCCGGCCACCGTGGAAGTGAGGCCCAGCGGCGGCGCTCGCAAGAACATCGCAGCGGCTAGCGGCGTGGGCTACTTCCGGGTGGTCGCGCAGGAAGCTTCCGTCAGCGATTTCGTGGCTGACGATTCGTCGTACGACGGCGTCTACTCGGGCGTTCATGAAGTCGCTCTCGCCGTCGCGAATGCTGTAGACGGCCAGGTGTTAGATGCTGCCAACACCGTGGATGGCGACAAATATGAGGGCGTCACAGAATCATCTGATACGGTCGACACCGACGAGGGGTGGAATGCCTTTAGGGCAGTGCTCAACGGTGATTCATCCACATTCACGGTCACGAGTGCGGCCGCGAGTGCCCTCAATATCACAGTGGGAACGGTTACTGTGCCGGTTAGTGAAGAAGTGGGCACCACGAATACTGAGGTCACGGTGAACTACGATGACCCCAGCACCGTAGATACAGACGAAAGAGTGGACTTGCTCGGGGGCATCAGGGCTCGTGAGATCGAGGCTGCGGACGGCGTCTCCATCACCATAGACGGCAATGTCACCATATACGTCGATGGCCGGACGCCGGAGATCTCCATCGTGTCGCCCACCGACGGGGACCTCTTGGACTCCGACAGGGTCGATTTCGAGCTCACGGTCACGGACGACGGCTCCGGGCTCCGTTCGGACAGAGAGAGGCCCGCTTCGGGCGATGATAGGGACACGGATGGCGTCAGCAAAGAGCCCTTGGCCGGACAGTACGGCTATGGCAAGGACATCGGGGTGTTTCTCGCCGATAACGACGACAAGGAGTTTGGCACCACTGTTCCGAGCCTGGACACGGCCATTGCAGACGCTCTCAGAGTGGACAACCGGGGCGATGACGACTGGGACGAGGAGGAGCAAGACCATTCCTACTCCGTCGATTTCCGGACCTCCACCCTTGACGGGGGGGACGGCACCTACGAGTGGTTCATCTTGGCGACGGACAGGGTCGGCAACGAAGCCCGGTACCCGAGCGACACGGAGAAGTTCGCCAAGGTCACGGTCGACGAGAACGGGCCTGACGTAGAGGAGGGCCACGTATTCGCGGGCATCGGCTTCGATGACAGCAAGAACGAAGAAGTCCGCGATTCGTCGTCCATCGCCATCGTCTTCGAGAACGAGAGCGCCCACGGGCTCAACACGGACACCATTGAGTCTGACGCGTTCAAGGTCGAAGATAACGACGTGGTCGACGTCATACACCCGAACAACAAGAAGTCGCTGAACAACGACAAGACGAAGTGCACGTCGGACAAGGGCATCGTCCTAGTCGCCGCCGACGAGGTCGAGAAGTGCATAGACACGCGGAACAGGGTGTATCTGGTCTTGGCCACTGCTCTCGACGACGACGAGAAGCCGGAGGTCCAGGTTTCGAGCAGCCAGTTCACCGATAGGGCCGGCAACGGCAATGAGGACGTTGAACAGGACGCCAAGGACTACATCCGGCCCACCCTCACGGTGACCGCGACCGGCGACGTGAGCACGGACGGACGGCCCTTGGCCGGGGACAAGGTCACGGTCACGGTCGCGGTCGGCGAGCTGCTGCGCAGCCGCCCTCAGGCCTGGCTGGCGACCGTTGACGCGAATGGCAACATTGCCGACGTGAGCAGCGCCAAGTCCCTCGGCACCGTGTCCGGCGAAACGACGGCCTGGGAGTCGGAGTTCGACGCCGGCGACTTCGGGTTGTCCGGCGGCCAGGGCTTGGGAGCGGTCATCGTATCGGCCAAGGACCGCGCGCAGCCGAGCAATGAATCGTTCACCAGCGGCTGGAAGGGCAAGGGAAGCAGCCCGGAGGACGGCGACGTGCTCGATCTCGCCAAACTCGTGAAGGCAGGGCTCTTGGTGGAGTTCGACAACGACCTACCTGAGGCCGACATCGAGGTCACCCCGAACAAGGGCAACAACTTCGAAACGGAGAGCACGAACCCGTTCATCAAGCTGACGTTCGGCGAGGGCGCGGAATACACGTCCGTGACAATCCCTGGAGTCGCGGAGGACGAGGGGACGGAGGAGAAGGAGTTCGTGGCCGACATCATCGGCGGCAACTCCGTGACGCAAGGCTCCGGCACGAGCGAGGTCAAGACCGACGTTGACAGCTACGAGATGGTGGAAATCACTTCCATCACCTTGGATGGCGTTGACGTGAGCGCCCGTCTCGCGAGTATCGACGACGGCGAGTTCAACCTCTCCCTCCGTGACCTCGTGATCGGGGACCACACCATCGAGTACAACGCGAAGGACACGGCGGGCAACACGACGGGGGCCGTAGAGGTGGACTTCAAGGTCAACGATCGCAGCAAGTACGCGGTCGACCTCAGCCCCGGATGGAATCTGGTCTCGATCCCGGCCAACCCGGACGACCCGGCCATCGACGCCGTCCTCCCGGCTGATCATCCGGCATCGTCCGTGCTGTCGTACCAGAACAGTGAGTGGGTCGCGGCCAACCGCCCCAAATTAGCCGACCGCACCGCCGAGACGAGCGCGTGGGCCGGTACGCTGACCGATATCGTGGCCGGCTACGGGTACTTCATAGAGACGGACGCCTTCAATGACCTGGCGACCCTCATCCCCGAAGCTAACCCGACGACGCCGCTCCCGACCGTTCCGGTCGTGAGCGGGTGGAACCTCTTGGGCGTGGTGGACGTGGACCAGGGCGATTCGAAGGTCTCTCGCAGGGCGGACGTGTACCTGGCGAGCATCTCGTGGTCGGTCGCCTACGGCTTCAACACCGCCACGAACAGGTGGCAGAAGATTGTCGTGGCTCCTGAAGCTGCTAACATCAACTCCGAAGGCAAGCGAGTGATAACAGCGGCAGCTGCGGATGTGGAAGCGGTGCTGGCGAGCAAAGCGTCCCCCGAGTACTCGGTGATGAACGGCGCCGGATACTGGGTGTGGGCGACGAAGAAGGGGACGCTGGTCCCGTAACCGTCGTGCCCGACCCCTGACAGTGGAGTACAAGCCTCCCTCCCCCTCGCGGGGAGGGAGGCTTTGCGTTGGCGTCCCCTCTCCTCCCCGCGCATCGCTGCGCTGGCGCTCCCCTCCCGCAGACGGGGGAGACTGAGAGAGGGTCTGCGAGGGAGAGGGGGGCGTGTGCTAGAATGCGCGCATGACGACGGCCGAGCACCCCATCACCAGGGCTGAGCTCCGTGAAGAGCTGGCCTACCTCCTACAGCACTACGCCACCAAAGCGGACGTTGCGGAGGTCAAGGTGGAATTGGCCGAGGTCAAGGTGGAATTAGCCGAGGTCAAAGCCGAGGTCAAGGTGGAATTGGCCGAGGTCAAAGCCGAGCTCAAGGCGGACATCGCCCGCCTCGACCTCAGCATAGCCGAGCTCAAAGCCGCGATGGCCCAAATGGAGGCCCGCCTCATCAAGTGGACGGTCGGCGCCATAATCGGCGCCTCCGCCATCGTCGCCGTAATCGTCCGCCTCACCGGCTGAGCCGCGCCCCGCCTCCCCGCGCGTCTGCTCAAGGTTCCCTCGCCCGTCTGCGGGGGAGGGATTTTTCCGTCATTCCCGCGCAGGCGGGAACCTCGCAGCGGCGCGACAGCGGCGCGGTCCCTCCCTTCCCCGTCTGCTCCGGCCCCCTCGCCCGTCTGCAGGAGAGGGTTAGGGAGAGGGGGTCTGCGGGCGCGCGTACGCTAGAATCCCCCCATGACCACTCAGACCGAGCATCCCATAACCAGGGCCGAGCTCCGCGAAGAGCTGGCCCACCTCCTACAGCACTACGCCACCAAGGCGGACGTAGCCGAGGTGAAGGTGGAATTGGCCGAGGTCAAAGCCGAGCTCAAGGTGGAATTGGCCGGGGTCAAGGCTGCGATAGCCCAGATGGAAGTCCGCCTCATCAGGTGGACGTTCGGCGCCATAATCGCCGTCCCCACCATCGCCGCCGTACTCATCCGCCTCACCGACTAGGGCGTGCCCCTCCCCGTCTGCTCCGGTCCCCTCGCCCGTCTGCGGGAGAGGGCTAGAGAGAGGGTCTGCGGGGGCGTTGCTAGAATGCGCGCATGACGACCATGGAAGAGCGGCTCAGCAGACTAGAGGGCGCCTACAGGCGCCTTGCAACCAAGGCGGACGTGGCGGAGCTCAAAGCCGCGATGGCCCAGACGGAGGTTCGCCTCGTCAGATGGATGATCGGAATCATCGTCGCGTCGGCCAGCCTAACCGGGACCATAGCCTTCACCGCCCTCTCCCCTCCTCCCCGCGCCCCATCCGTCATTCCCGCGAAGGCGGGAACCTCGCAGCGACGCGACAGCGGCGCGGTCCCTCCCCCGTCATTCCCGCGAAAGCGGGAACCTAGGTATCGGCGTCCCTCCCTCTCCGACGGTGCCCCCAATGGGTCCCGTGGTGAGCCGTCGAATCTCCCCGCCCCTTGCCCCCTGGGTTCCCGCCTGTGCGGGAATGACGATAAAGGGCGGGAATGACGGCGGCGCCCCTTCCCATCCCCGCCGCTTACCCGCTACCCTAGAAACCCCATGACCCGACTACGCCGCCTCCTCGTCCCTGCCGCCGCCATGCTCCTCGCCGCGATGGCCGTCCTCCCCGCCTCGGCCCAGGACGACCCGCTGCCGCTGCCGCCGGGGCCGTTCATCGTCCCGCTGCCGATCCTCTTCGAGGGGACGGTCGCGCTCGATGGCCGCCCCCTCGCGGAGGGCGAGCTGACGGTCCGCATCGGAGACTGGGAGAGCCGCGCCGTGCCGGTTCGCGACGGCGCGTTCGCGTGCGCGGCCCACTGCCTCATCGCGGGCCCGCCGTCCTTCGACTACGTCGACCAGCAGGTGACGTTCCACCTCGACGGCCGGCACGAGGCCGATGTCGCCTTCGCCTTCCCCAATCTGGGCGAGCCGTCGCGCAGGCGGGTCGAGCTCCGCTTCGCCTCGCCGCCCACCCCGACGCCGCCGCCGACTCCCACGCCCACCCCCGCGCCGACGCTCGGCTCGCTCGGCGCCGCACGTCTCTCCGCGCTCGCCGGGATAGTCGTGGCGCTCGGCGCGGCTGCGGCCATCGGCGCCGCGCTAGTGCGGCGTCGGCTGCGGCGTCGGTAGGGCTCCGCCGTCATTCCCGCGCCCCCTCCGTCATACCCGCGCCCCTTTCCGTCATTCCCGCGAAAGCGGAAATCCAGGACGCCCCCTCCGTCATACCCGCGTCCCCTCCGTCATACCCGCGCCCCCTCCGTCATTCCCGCGAAAGCGGAAATCCAGGACGTCCCCTCCGTCATACCCGCGTCCCCTCCGTCATTCCCGCGCAGGCGGGAATGACGGAGGGGCGCGATAGCGGCGCGATCCCATCCCCGCCCCCGTCCGCTCCGGCCTCCTCCCCCGTCTGCGGGGGAGGACTGAGGAGGGGGTCTGCGACCGCGACAAAACCGCCACGACAGACGCGCGGAGCGAGTGCTAAGCTAACCCCATGATGACCCAGACCCCGATTCCATCCCCGAACGCATGAGCAGGCTCGAAGGCGCCTACGAGCAAGTCAACGAGCGCCTGAGAGACTTGGCCGAGGCCGTCAGCCGCGTAGAGGCGAGGCTCAACGCGCTGATTGCCGTCATAGGCGCCGTAGGCATAGCCATCGCCGGGGGCATCGTCTACCTCGCGCTCAGGGTTCCCTAACCCCCCCGTCATTCCCGCGAAAGCGGGAACCTCGCAGCGGCGCGATAGCGGCGCGATCCCTCCCCCGCCCCCGTCTGCTCCGGCCTCCTCTCCCGTCTGCGGGAGAGAGTTAGAGAGAGGGTCTGCGGGAGAGGGCTAGGGAGAGGGTCTGCGACAGTAACTGTTCAGAGTTGAGGTGAGAGGAGCAGTTGGCGGCAGGCGGCGAGGGGATTCAGGCCTTGGGCCCGCCAAGCGCCGAAGAGCGAACTCAAGGTCATCTTGGTGTCGGTCCCTTGCGCTGATCGCGTGCCCCCGCTGACCTTGCGGCTGACGACCATGTGGCGCAGGCTGCGCTCGGCGGCGTTGTTGTCCGGCGGCGCCTCCTGTTCGCCCACAAAGACGAAGAGCTCCTCGAGGTGGCGCTCGATGCGCCGGCACAGCTTGGCCTGGGCTGCCGAGCGGTCATCCCGGAAGGGACGGCAGACGGCCAGCAGGCGTTGTTCCAAGGCCCGTTGTGCGGCGCGCCGCTGCTTTTCCTTGGGATGGGCGAAGGCTTTGGCCTCGGCGTAGAGCCCGTGGGACGGCCCCGGCCCACGGGGCCAGCCGGCCGTCATCGGGGTAGAGGCACCGCAGGTCGCGGATGTCCCGCAGCAGGTGGGCCCAGCACCGCTGTTTGGGGCCGTCGTAATGGTGGTAGGCGGCGTAGAAATCGCAGACCAGCACCCCCGCGAACCCGTCGCCCAGGACTTCATCCACCACCGGCTTCCCTCGGCCACGCCGCAGGAAGTAGCGCTCGGTGGGCGTGCTGAACGTCCACACATAGCCGTTGGCGCCGTCCTCCCGCCCGCCGGTCTCATCGGCGTGGACCACGGGGCTGCCGGCGGATGCGCTCCAAGAAGCCCGACACCGCGGGCCGGGCCTTCTGCGCCGTGCGACGGATGGCTGCGACGATGGCGCCCACGCTGAGGCGCAACTGATGGACGGTGCGCAGACACCATTGGATGCTGCGGATGGGCAGCCTCCCCTCCTCCCGCAGGGTGGCGATCAGGCTTGACCAGGTTGATCCCCAGACGCTGCTTCCCCAAGGCCGCCCCGCCCAGCTCCGCCTGGGGGAGGCAGTTGCGCCGGCAGAGGGGGCAAACCCGGGCGATGAAGACGTGCTCGATAACTTGCGCGGGGACCCGGGGCAGGTCGATGACCTCCCGGGTGCGATGGGTCCAGCCGCCGGACAACGGGGTCCCGCAATCGGGGCAGCTCTCCACGGCGTGCTCCACCCGGTGGGTGGGGGCCATCCGTCGACGGGAGAAGCCATGGGGCCGGGGCTGCTTCGGGGCCGGGGGCCTCGGGCTGGACCGGGGCTTGAGGCCGGGCATCCCCGATGGACCGCCCGGTTTGGCTTGGTCCTCCAACTGGACGATGCGCCGTTCCAAGCGGCCGATGACCGTCTGCTGCTGGACGATGATGACGATGAGCTCGTCGCGGCTGGTGGCGTCGAAGTCGATGCGGGCGTCCATGCCACCTTTATGACCCAACTGCCCCGGTCAGCGCTAGCCCCTAGGAATCCACTTTCAGCCAATCCACCTCATCAACTCTGAACAGTTACCTGCGACACTTGCCCATTGCCCAATCCCCTCGCGCTCCCTACGATGAAGTGCCCTCATACCTCGGACCGGAGGCTCCCAACCACGGGCGCAGGCCCCGAGCACCTCGCCCGCCTGCGGGAGAGGGCTGAGGAAGGGGGGCTGCGGGGGAGGCACCCTGAATCCCTCCCCGGTCTGCGGGGGAGGATTGAGGAGGGGTCTGCGGGCCTAGAGAAGCGTCGCGGCGGGCTGGAGGACGACCACTTGCGCCTCGTCCGGCAGGTTCGAGCGCGTCACCGTGAGTCGCGTCTGCCTCTCGGGCTCGCGCACCCCCAGCTCGCTCAGGAACCCGGCGAGGTCGCGCACTCCGGAGCGGTTGCCCCCGTGGGCGTACAGCATCGGGATGATGATCTTCGGCTCGACGCTGTTCACGATCTCCACGGCGTCCGCGGGCGATATGCCCGTGTCGCTGCCGGCGGGGACCATCAGGATATGGGGCGAGCCGATCTCGTCGATCTCCTTGTTCGTCAGCAGCCGGTCGGGGTTGCCCAGGTGGCAGAACTCCAGCCCGTCGGCCTCCACCGCGAAGATCGTGTTCCACCGCTGCGGCTGCCCTTCCGCCGTGCGCCGCGTAGTGCGGATGCCGCGCACGTGCATCCCCGACGCCTCGTACTCGCCGGGGCCTTCGAGCACGACGCGCGTCCCCGTCACGACGCTCCTCGCCGAGTGGAACGGGTCGTCGCTGCTCAGCGTGAGGACATCCGCCTGCGCGTGGGCGGGCGGGATGCTCAGCCCCAGCTCCGGGGGAAAGGGGTCCGTGATGAGCGCCGCGTTCCCGACGCGGACTCTGAGCGCCGCGTGGCCAAGCCAGGTGATGTCCAACGCTTACCGCCCTTTCCGGCCCATGAGCGCCCACGCGCCCGGCAACGCGACAGCCGCCACGTAGAGTTTGATGAGGTCTCCGATGATGAACGGGTACAGGCCCCACTCCAGCGCCTGGCCCCACCCGATTTCGAGGTCGTACATCAGCCATAGGAGCCCGGGGATGTAGAGCGCCACGCTCCCCGCCAGCATCGCGCTGACCCGGCTGGTGAACCCGCCCTCGGCAAGCCGCCCTACGACCCACGCGGCGGCGATGAACCCCACGATGTAACCGCCGCTCGCCAGACTCCAGAACGGCTCGCCGGTCCCCTCCCACGGGAAGATGAAGTGGAACGTGACGCCGCCCCCCAACTGTGGCGCAAAGACGGGGATGCCGATGACTCCCCATAGCGCGTAGAGCGCCAGGCTCGCGGCGCCCCGGTTCGCGCCCAGCGCGCCGCCCGCCAGCAGCACGCCCAACGTCTGGCCGGTAATCGGCACGACCGTGAACGGCAGCTTGATGGCTATCTGCGCAAGGAGCGTCACCAGGAGCGAGAAGGCGACAACGAGCAGGACGTCCTTGAGTAGTCCCTGCCTCGAGGCGAGGTTTCGTGGAGATTTGGATTTGTCGGGTTGGGGCCGGGTTGCTTGCATGGGTTCCCTCCGTAGAGCGTCAGCAAAGTTTATTAGAGGCCGCCGCCCATTCCAGCGGCCTTCGCGCGCCGGTTCCGGCGTATCTCGGAGGTCGAACGCGTCGCGTCCGGGACGAGGGTCGCCGTCTTGCCGCGTTTGACCGTTGGGAAAGGCGTACCTAGAATGGCGCGGCGGCGTGAGAGCCGGCGGGGTGACGTGATGCAAGAGATGCTCATCGATAGCATCCGCGTGAGCCTGATGAACTACCAGCGAGTCGTGATCCTGAAGGAGCGGCGCGCGAGTAGGTATCTGCCCATATGGATAGGCTCGCCGGAGGCCGACTCCATCGCAGTTAAGCTGCAGGCCGTCAGCATCCAGCGCCCGCTGACGCACGATCTGCTGGGGAACGTCATCACGACCCTCGGCGCGTCCGTGCAGCACGTCGTCGTATCCGACCTCTCGAACGACACCTTCTTCGCCAAGCTGGTGCTCGCGATACCGGACGGCGCAAACGTGGAGGTCGATTGCCGTCCGAGCGACGCGATCGCCGTGGCCGTGCGCGGCGGCCAGCTCGTCACCGGCGCCGACGGCGAGGAGCACTGGTTCGCTTCCGTTCAGGAGGCCCAGGGATTCATCGACAAGTCCGGCTATGACGCCGGGGACGAGCGCAACGAGGTCCGCTCCAAGGTGCCCATCTACGTGGAGGACGGCGTGCTCGACAGAGCGGGCATCCTGATGGACGCCGACGGCAAGGACGGCGACGACGCCCTGACCCCGCCGGGCCAGCGGCGCGCTCGCCCTGGTCAGAGGAGCGTCACCCAGGAAGAGATCGATAAGATGTCGGCCTTCTCCGAGTTCCTCCAGGACCTTCCAGGCCTCGAGGACCTAGGCAAGAAGTCCGAGTCCTGATTCCTTTCGGACACCCCTCTCCCGTGTCTGCGGGGGAGGCAGGGAGGGCGCTTCTTTGCAGTGGCCGCCGGGATTGTGATAGGATTCACGCGGCTCCGGGCTAGCTTATGAAGCAGCGTTCGTGGTGGGTCTCAGCGGCCCAGTTCACCGGCCTTGGCTGGTACATCGCCACGGCTATCGTTGCCCCAACGCTAGCGGGAGTGTGGATCGACGGCAGGCTCGGGACCGCCCCGCTCTTCCTCCTCGTGGGGCTCCTAGGGGGCGTGGTTCTCGCCTTCTATGGGACGTACCGCCTAGCGTCGAGCTACCTGGCCGGCAGCGGCGATAGCGGTCGGGACGGGGAGACTGACGGATAGTGAAGAGACGGGCGATACTGCTTGCTGTCCTGGCGCTGGCTTTGGTCGGCCTTGGAATGGGGCCGATAGGAGCGAAGCTCTTCGGCTTCGAGCGATTGATTCGCGTTCCTGAAGTGCATCTTGCGCCTCAGGCGCTGTTCACCATCGGCGGTTTCACCGTTACGAACACACTGCTCTCGGCGTGGCTCACCACGGTCGTCATCTTGGTGCTGTTCGGGCTGGGGACGCGCCGCATGAGCATAGTGCCGGGCCGTCTGCAGGGCCTTTTAGAGATGCTGATTGAAGTGCTCTACGGGTTCATCAAGGGCATGGCCGGAGAGCATTACGCGAGGCGTTTCTTCCCGCTTCTCGCCACGATTTTCATCTTCGTCGCGTTCAACGCGTGGATGGCGCTGCTGCCGGTCTACCCAACGGTCGGGTTCAAGGCGGAGGGCGCGGACTACGTCACCACGCATCTATTCCGGAGCGCGGGGACGGACATCAATATGCCGCTGGCCCTGGCGCTCGTGGCGTTCGTATTTATCGAGGCGTGGGGATTCCGCGTTCACAAGGTGGGCTACCTCAAGGAGTTCTTCCGGTTGGGGAACCCTGTGCAGACGTTCATCGGCCTGCTGGAGCTCATTAGTCACTTCATCCGCATCATCAGCTTCACATTCCGTCTCTTCGGCAACATGCTTGCCGGAGAGATCGTTCTGTTCATGATGACGTTCCTGACTTTCTTCGTAACGCCCATCATCTTCTACGGGCTGGAGATATTGGTCGGGGGCGTCCAGGCGCTGGTGTTCATGGGCCTGACGCTCGTGTTCACGGTGCTTGCGGTGGCCCCGCATGAGGGGCACAAGGAAGAGCACGCAGAGGCCGGACAGCACTAGACCCGCCACACCGCGCGGGCAAAACGAGGCGGAACGCGGAACGCGCCGCCGAACAGACCAAGGAGGTTTGGGGAATGGACGAGTTTGGAGAGATGGGCAAGTTCCTCGCCGTGGGCCTGGCCGGCCTGGGCATGGCCGGCGCCGGCGTCGGCCTCGGAATCCTGGGCAGCGGAGCGATGAACGCTCTCGGCAGGAACCCGGAAGCCCGTGACGCGATCGCGCCGAACATGATCCTGGCGCTGGCGTTCACCGAGGCCATCGGCATCTACGGCCTCGTGGTGGCCATTCTGCTCATCTTCGTTGCGTAAGCGGCGTGAGATGGGCAACGTAACGCACATGAGGAGGCGGGCGACGTGCTGGCAGCACCTGTACTAGCCGAAGAGGCAAGCGGCATCGGACAACTCGGCATAGACCCGTGGAGTCTGCTGGCCTATCTGGTCACCTTTGGCCTGTTGGTCGTCATTCTCTATTTCGTCGCGTACAAGCGCATCCTAGGGGTGATCGACGCCCGCTCCGGCCGCATCCGGGAGAGCCTGGAGGAAGCGGACCGCGTGCGCCGCGAGTCCCAGGAGCAGCAGGAATCGATGCAGCGCACCCTCGACGAAGGGCGGCAGGCGGGCCAGCAGGTGCTCGCCGAGGCGCGTGAGGCTGCGGAACGGTACCGCGGGCAGCAGGCGGAGCAGGCGAGGGGCGAGGCCCAGCAGATGCTCGAACGCGCCCGCGAAGAGATACGTCAGGAGCGGGACGCCGCGCTGGAGCAGGTGAGATCGGAGTTCGCCTCCCTCGCTGTTACAGCGGCTGAGCGCATCATCCACCGCTCGGTGGACGCGGACGTACACCGCGACCTGATCGACGAAGTGCTCGCGGAGAGCGAGTCTCGCGGGAGCTTGAACTAAGGTGGCCAAGGCGCCTATACCCAAGCGCTACGCGCAGGCGCTCTTCTCGCTGGCGGTTGCGGAAGGGAAGCAAGAGGTATGGCTCGAAAGCCTAGTGGGCATCGAGCGGCAGCTTGCGGATTCCTCGGCGGCGCTGTTCTTCAGCGAGCCGCGCATACCGGCAGAACGCAAGGCCATGGTCGTTGCGGAGGTCGCGGCGGGCGCCGACACGATGGTGGGCAATTTCCTGGGGCTGCTCGTGCAGAAGCAGGTAATAGGCGTCCTTCCGTCCATCGTGCGGGAGTACAGCCTGCTCCTCAACGAGAGCCTGGGCAGAGTCCAGGCGTCGGTGACGAGCGCGGTGGCAATCTCAGCCGAGCAACACACCCGGCTGCGGGACTCGCTCGGCGCAATGCTCGACAAGCAAGTGGTCCTCGACGTACAGGAGGACCAGGACATCATCGGAGGGCTCGTCGTCAGGGTAGGGGACCAGATCATCGACGGGAGCGTGCGCGCTCGCCTCGACGGTCTTCGCCTGGGCCTGGGGCGCGGATCCTTGGTCTAGGCGGCGTAAGAGAGAACGGAGGAGCGGGTATGACCACTCGCGGACAAGATATCGCGGCCGTACTCAAGCGGCAGATCGAAGAGTTCGGCGGCGAGACCACCCTCACTGAGGTGGGCGCCGTGGTGGAGGTCGGGGACGGCATTGCGACTATCCACGGCCTTGGCAAGGTCGGTTTCGGCGAGCTCTTGGAGTTCCCGAGCGGCGTGGCGGGTCTGGCGCTGAACCTGGAGGAAGACCTTGTCGGCGCGGCCGTCATGGGCCCGGACACCGGAGTGAAGGAGGGCGACCTCGTCAAGGCGACGGGGGAGATCGCCCGCGTGCCAGTCGGCGACGCGCTCCTCGGCCGGGTCGTGGACCCGCTGGGCAAGCCGCTGGACGGCAAGGGCCCGGTGAAGACGGACGGCGTCCGGCCCATCGAGATCGTCGCGCCGAACGTCGTGGTCCGCCAGTCGGTGAACACCCCGGTGCAGACCGGCATCAAGTCGATCGACGGGATGATTCCGATCGGGCGCGGCCAGCGCGAGCTGATCATCGGCGACCGCTTCACGGGCAAGACGGCCATCGCAGTCGACACGATTATCAACCAGAAGGGCCTGAACCTTCTTTGCATCTACGTGGCCATTGGCCAGAAGCAGAGCAAGGTGGCCCAGATACAGGCGACGCTGGAAGAGAACGGCGCGATGGAGCACACCGTCATCGTCGCGGCGAACGCGTCGGACCCCGCGCCGATGCAGTACCTGGCGCCCTACGCGGGCTCGGCAATCGGCGAGGCGTTCATGGCCAGCGGGCGCGACGCGCTTATCATCTACGACGACCTGACCAAGCACGCGTGGGCGTACCGGCAGATGTCGCTGCTCCTCCGCAGACCTCCGGGCCGCGAGGCGTACCCCGGCGACGTCTTCTACCTCCATAGTCGCCTCTTGGAGCGGGCCGCGCGGCTCGACGAGGAGCACGGCGGCGGGTCGCTCACCGCGCTTCCCATCATCGAGACGCAGGCGGGCGACGTGTCGGCCTACATCCCGACCAACGTCATCTCCATAACGGATGGTCAGATTTACCTGGAGGCCGACCTCTTCAACAGCGGTATCCGCCCGGCGGTGAACGCGGGCCTATCCGTCTCGCGCGTGGGCAGCTCGGCGCAGACGCGGGCCATGCGGAAGGTCGCGGGCCGGATGCGCTTGGAGCTGGCTCAGTACCGCGCCCTCGCCAGCTTCGCCCAATTCGGCGCGTCCGACCTCGACGCGGCCACGCGGGCGCAGCTGGAGCGCGGGCAGCGCCTTACGGAGCTGCTGAAGCAGCCCCAGTACCGTCCGCAGAGCCTCGGCCACGAGGTGTGCTCGATGTACGCCGCGGTGAACGGCCACATGGACGACGTACCGGTCGGTCGCGTCCGCGAGTTCGAGGAGCGGCTGCTCGGCTACCTGGACACGTCGAAGCCCGAGATATTGGCGTCGATCCAGGAGAATAAGGACATCGATGAGTCCACCGAGAACGCACTGAAGGACGCCATTGCGGCCTTCAAGGCCACCTTCTAAGGAGCAGGCTTGCCGAGCGTACGCCAAATACGAGGCCGCATCCGGAGCGTGACGAACACTTCCCGTGTGACGCGCGCCATGCAGATGGTGGCGGCCTCGAAGATGCGCCGCGCCCAGGAGGCCGTCGTCTCATCGCGCCCGTATGCTGAAAAACTGCGCGCGGTGCTGGGAGGACTCGTCGCTCAAGGACCCGGCGACTCCGACACGACGCATCCCCTGCTGGAGCGTCGCGCGGTGGCCAACGTGCTGCTGCTGGAGATATCCCCGGACCGCGGCTTGGCGGGCGGCATGCCGGGCAACATCAACCGCGCGTCGGGCGAGTTCGTCAGGGACCGGCAGCATCCCACTTCCGTCGTGACAGTCGGCAAGAAGGCGCGCGACTTCATGGTGAGGGCGGGCGTTGACCTCCGGGCCTCGTTCACGGACATGGGCGATAGGCCGAGCATGGCGGACACGCTGTCCATCACACGGCTCGTCGAACAGACGTACACGTCGGGCGAGGTCGACGAGGTCCACATCGCTTACACGAGGTACATCAACACGCTGCTGCAAACGCCGGTAGTCGCCCAGCTGCTGCCGATCTCGACCGAGGGCCTCGAAGGGGGGCCGAGCGTCGACTACATCTACGAGCCGGACGCCGCCACGGTGCTCGGCGCGCTGCTCCCGCGGTTCTTGGAGGTGCAGGTCTATCAGGCCTTCCTGGAGAACGGCGCGAGCGAGCAGTCGGCTCGCATGGTCGCCATGCGCAACGCGACGGAGGCGGCTGAAGACATGATTGATTCGCTAACGCTGGAGCTGAACAAGGCCCGGCAGAACATGATTACCGCGGAGCTGCTCGACTTGGTTGGCGGCGCCGCCGCCCTCCAGGACTAGGGACTGAGGAGGAAAGGTATGGCCGAAGCAAGCGAAGGGAAGGTCGTACAGGTCATCGGGACGGTTGTCGACGTGGCGTTTCCGCCCGGCCAGCTGCCCGGCATCTTCAACGCGCTCGAGCTGGACGTCAAAGGCGAGAAGCTCGTCTTGGAAGTCGAGCAGCAGGTCGGCAACAGCTGGGTCCGCTGTCTGGCGCTCGGGCCGACCGAGGGCCTGACGCGCGGCGAGGTCGCGAAAGACACCGGACAGGCGATCTCGGTGCCCGTGGGCGAGCCGAGCCTTGGGCGGCTCTTCAACGTGACCGGCGACCCGCTGGACGGACTGGGGCCTGTCGACGCCAAGGAGTTCTGGCCCATCCACCGCGACCCCCCGGCCTACGAAGAGCAGAGCATGACCACGGAGGTGCTCGAAACAGGCGTCAAGGCGCTTGACCTCATCTGCCCGTTCACCAAGGGCGGGAAGGTCGGGGCCTACGGCGGCGCCGGCGTGGGCAAGACCGTCATCATCCAGGAGCTCATTCGGAACATCGCCGAAGAGCACAGCGGCTACTCGGTGTTCGCCGGCGTGGGCGAGCGCTCCCGTGAAGGGAACGACCTCTGGCACGAGATGCAGGAGTCGGGCGTTCTGAAGAACACGGTGCTCGTATTCGGCCAGATGAACGAGCCGCCCGGCGTGCGCCTCCGTATCGCCATGACCGGCCTCACCATGGCCGAATACTTCCGCGACACCATGAACCAGGACGTGCTCCTGTTCGTGGACAATCTCTACCGCTACATCCTCGCCGGCATGGAGGTCTCTGCGCTGCTTGGCCGGATGCCCTCCGCCGTCGGGTACCAGCCGACCCTGGGCACCGAGATGGGCGACCTGCAAGAGCGGATCACCTCCACCAACAAGGGCTCGATTACGTCTTTCCAGGCGATCTACGTGCCCGCCGACGACTACACCGACCCCGGCGTGTCCACGAGCTTCGGCCACTTGGACGCCGTCGTGGCCTTGGAGCGCTCCATCGCCGAGCAGGGACTCTTCCCGGCCGTCGATCCGCTGACCTCGTCGTCACGGATTCTCGACCCGCTTATCGTGGGGGAGGACCACTACAACGCCGCCCGCGGTGTGCAGGCCGTCTTGCAGCGCTACAAGGACCTGCAGGACATCATCGCCATCCTGGGCATGGAAGAGCTGTCCGATGAGGACAAGATCACGGTCGCGAGGGCCCGCCGTATCCAGCGATTCCTCTCCCAGCCCTTCTTCGTCGCCGAGCAGTTCACGGGCCGCGACGGCCGCTACGTCCCGGTTACGGAGACGGTGCGCGGGTTCAAGGAGATCCTGGAAGGCAAGCACGATAACGTGGCCGAGCAGGACTTCTACATGGCGGGCACGATCGACGAGGTGCTCGAGCGCTCCCAGGAGCGCGCGGCGGCGAGGGCGTAGCATCATGCCTATGAGGCTGGAAATCGTCACGGCTGAGCGCGTGCTCTTCGAGGGCGACGTGGACGCCGTCGTCGTGCCGGGCATCGACGGGGAGATCGGCATCCTGCCGAAGCACGCCGCGCTCATGACGGTCCTGCAGGCCGGCGAGCTGCGCTACCGCACCGCCGAGGGCGAGCAGCAGTTCGCCGTCACCGGCGGGTTCGTGGACGTCCGGGGCGACCGCGTGTCGGTCCTGGCGGACGCGGCGGAGCGCGTAGACGAGATCGACGCCGCGCGGGCCGAGGAAGCCGTCGCCAGGGCGAGGCAGCGCATCGCGGAGCATGGCGGGGACGTGGACATCGAGCGCGCGCTCGGCTCGCTGCGGCGCGCGCAGGTGCGCCTCAACATCACGCGACGGCGAGGGCGGGGCTCAGGCTCTCCGGAGCGCGGTCGCGGCGCCAACTAGCGCCTCTCCCTGTAGACCGTCGCGCAACCCCCTCATTCGCTCGGCTGGCGCAGGTAGTACGTCATCGACTGAAGCGACACCACGGGGTCGACGTTCCTCACCCGTATGTTGTTGGGGACGATGGCGGACTTGGGAGCGTAGTTCAGGATGGCGCTGATGCCTGACTCCACCAGCTGGTCGATCACGTCTTGGGCCACGTACGCCGGCACGGCTACAATGGCGATATGCACCCCCTTGGACTCGGCCACCTCCTTGAAGTTGGCGAAAGCGTGGACGAGGAGACCGCCGGCCATCTGGCCGACCAGGTGGGGGTCGGAGTCGAAGGCGCAGACGATACGGAAGCCTTCCGGCTCGAAACCGGGGTAGTTGATGATGGAGCGCCCAAGGCGTCCCACGCCCACCACCGCGACGTTCCAGGTCTGGTCGAGGCCGAGAATCTGCCTGAGCTGCAAGAGCAGGTGGGAGATGCTGTAGCCGCGGCCCTGCTTGCCGAAGCGTCCGAAGTAGCTGAGGTCCTTCCGGATCTGCGCCGGGGTCACCTGCAACAGCTCGCCTAGCTGCTGCGAGCTGATCACCTCCAGCCCGCTCTCCTCCAGGTGCGAGAGCGCACGGAGGTACTGCGGCAGACGCTCGACGACGACTTCAGGAACTTCCGGCTGGCTGGTCATCGAGGGGTTCTCCCGATTGTGAAGCGTTTGTGAAGCGATAGTAATGTCCGTCACAATCGAGGGTCAAGCGGGGTCCTGTCAAGGCTACGGAGGGGGCGGCGCGTGCTATATTGCCCTCACTCCTCCCCGGCGGATGCTCAGTGCATATCGGCTCCTGTCGCCTCACCTTCCGGCTCCACGGCAACGACTCGCTCAAGGGCAAGCGCCAGGTCTCGCGCTCGCTCATCACGCGATTGCGGCAGAAGTTCAACCTCGCGGCTGCGGAGGTCGACGGAATGGACGAGCACCAGCGGCTCGTTATCGGCCTGGCCTGCGTGAGCAACGACCTCGGACACGTGAACGAGATGCTCGATAAGGCGGTGCGCTTCGTGGAGGCCCAGGACTTCGACGCCGAGCTCGTCGACGTGGAGCGCGAGGCGCTCGACTGGGCCTGATGGACGCCGCGCGCTTCGTCGAGCACTTGGGTGTGAGCTCGCTGCACAACGAGCTCGCGCACGTCGAAGAGGTCCCTCAGAGGCCCGCGGCCCACGCGCCGCTGCATCACGACCTCGCCCCCAGCCTCGAGGCTGCGCTGTCGGCCTGCGGACAGATGCCGCTGTACACGCACCAGGCGCGCGCGATCGATACGGCGCTGGACGGGCGGGACACGGCGGTCGTCACGCCAGCGGCCAGCGGGAAGAGCCTGTGCTACCACGTTCCCGTCGCCCAGGCGCTCCTGACGGACCCGGCGGCGCGCGCGCTCTACCTCTTCCCCACCAAGGCGCTCGCGCAGGACCAGCTGCGGGGTTTGCAAGGACTGCTCCCGCCCAAGCTCGCGGCGAAAGTCGCCATCTTCGACGGCGATACGCCATCGGCGGAACGGAGCGGGATACGGAGGTCGGCGCAGGCGGTGCTGACGAACCCGGACATGCTGCACTTCGGCATGCTGCCGAACCACCGCGCTTGGCCGCGGCTCCTCCCGTCGTTGCGGTACGTGGTGATCGACGAGGCGCACGTCTACCGGGGCGTGTTTGGCTCGCACGTTGCGAACGTGGTCCGCCGGCTGCGCAGGCTCTGCGCCCGCTACGGGAGCGACCCGGTCTTCATCCTCTGCTCGGCCACGATAGCGAACCCCGGCGAGCTGGCCGAGGGGCTCATCGGCAAGCCCGTCGAGGTCATCGACGAGGACGGCGCGCCCCACGGCTCGAAGCATTTCGTGTTCTGGGACCCGCCGATTCTGGACGAGGAGCGCGGCGTGAGGGCGAGCGCGCGGAGCGAGACCTCGCGGCTCCTCGAAATGCTGCTGCGCCGCGATGTTCGCACGCTTGCGTTCGTGCGCACGCGGCGGCAGGCCGAGCTCGTCTACGTGAACGTCCGCGACCGGCTGACCGGCGGCGACGAGCCGCTGGCGAAACGCCTGCGGCCGTACCGCGCATCGTACCTGGCCGAGGACCGCCGCGAGGTCGAGCGCGGCCTGCTGAACGGCGACCTGCTGGGCGTGGTGGCGACGAACGCGCTGGAGCTGGGCATCGACATCGGCGACCTGGACGCGACGCTGCTCACGGGCTATCCCGGCAGCATCGCGAGCACGTGGCAGCAGGCGGGGCGCAGCGGGAGGAGCGGCGACGGCTCTCTGAGCGTGCTCGTCGCCCAGGACAATCCCCTCGACCAGTACCTGATGCGTCACCCGGACTTCTTCTTCGGACGCTCCCACGAGCACGCCCGAATCCGGCCGGGCAACCCCTACGTGCTGGGCCCGCACCTCAAGGCGGCGGCCTACGAGCTGCCCCTCACGCCGGCGGACGCGGCGCTTTTCGGCGGGAGCTTCGTCGCCCAGGTGGACGCGCTGGCCGCCGAGGGCGCCCTGAACGAGCGGGACGGGCGCTGGTTCATCTCGCCGTCGGTGGAGTATCCGGCGCAGGAGGTCAACATCAGGTCGCTCTCCCACCGGCAATTCCTGGCCGTCGAATCCCAGTCGGGGCGCGTGTTGGAGCACGTGGACGCCTTCTCCGCGTTCAGTCAGCTTCACCCGGGCGCGGTCTATCTGCACCAGGGCGACTCCTACGTCGTCGGATCGCTGGACCTCGACGCCGGCGTCGCCTATCTGAACAGGACCGACGCGCCCTACTACACCGAGTCGCGTGACCTGACCGACATCCGGGTCGTCGAGACGCGCGCGGAGAAGGAGCTGAACGGCGCGAGGGTGTGCGTCGGCGAGGTCGAGGTGTCGCGGCGCGTGGTCGGCTACCGCAAGCGCGGGCTCTACTCGGAGCGGCCGGACGACGACTTGGGCGACGAGCTGCTCGACCTGCCCCCTTGGGAGTTCCGCACGACGGCCGTCTGGTTCGACCTGCCCGCGCCCACGTACAGCCGGGCGCTGCGCGAGCGCGTCGACCTGCCGGGCGGGCTGCACGCCATGGAGCACGCGGCGATCGGCGTGCTGCCCCTCTTCGCGCTGTGCGACCGCAACGACATCGGCGGCGTGTCCACGGCCTTGCATCCCGACACCGGCGAGCCGCAGGTGTTCATCTACGACGGCCATCCCGGCGGCGTCGGCATCGCGGAGCACGGCTACGAGGCCATCGAGGAGCTGTTGTCGGCGACCCTCGACGCGGTGTCGCAATGCCCGTGCGCTGAGGGATGCCCGTCCTGCATACAGTCGCCCAAGTGCGGCAACAACAACCACCCGCTGGACAAGCGCGTCGCGCAGGAGCTGCTGCACGGGCTGCTGGGAGTGTAGAGGCCGATGCCTTCTATCGGCGATAGAGTGGGCAGCGACAGAGTGGGCAGCGATAGCGTATGGCTGATCACCGGCGTTCCCGGCGCGGGGAAGAGCACGGTTTCGAGGGGACTTGCGCGGCGGCTTCCGAGGTCCGCGCACGTCGAGACGGACTTGGTCAGGGCGATGATCGTGTCCGGGAACGCGGCCCCTGGTGAGGAGCCTCTGGCCGAATCCAACGCGCAGCTGGAGCTTGGCGCGCACAACGCCGCGCTCTTGGCGGACTCGTTGATGAGCGCCGGGTTCACGCCCATCATTGACGATGTCATTCTCCCGCGGCAGATGGCGCGCTACCGGGCGGTTCTGTCCCGCTGGCCGCTCCGGTTCGTCGTGCTCGCGCCGCCTGTCGAGGTCGCGGTCCAGCGGGACAGCGAGCGCGTCGAAAAGCACGTGGCCGAGAGGTTCGCCTACCTGGACGCGGAGCTGCGCGGGCAGATGCAAGGCCTGGGCCTCTGGCTGGACACGTCGGGCATGACCCCCGACGAAACGGTCGAGACAATCATCCGCCGCGCCGACGAAGCACTCCTTGGTCTCCCGCCCTAGACCCGGGGAGCACTCAACAGCCTCGTACATTGGTTCGAGTCTTATCATGACAGTGTCCGCGATGCCTTGGTTGAACTGGGCTTGGGAGGTCAATGACTACGCTGACGGAGAGCCTCAAATGATTGGGTTGTTGTACTGGTTGTTATCGGCCATCTTCAGGGAGGTCAACCTGGGCAGGAACCGGTTGCGCCGGCCAAAGCAGTTCTACACCACTCCGAAGACTCACGCCGACACAGCCCGGTGGGTCATCCGGTACACCAACCAGGGCCAGGGCCAGTCACAATCTGCGGTCGCTGTCCCGTTATCTCGCGTTACAGTCGGCCGCCCAAGGCCATAGCAACTGGATGGCTCGGCACTACTATTCCCACATTGGGCACGAGGGCTCGACGCCTCACCAGCGAATAAAGGCGATTGGTTTTGCGGGTCAGATGACGGCCGAGAATATCTACAAGTTCCCTACCAGGCGCGATCAGAAGAAGCTGGCAAAGGATCTGGTGGACGGATGGATGGATAGCCCTGGGCATCGGGCGAACATCCTGAACGCCCAACTCCGGTACATCGGGGTTGGAGTCGCTCAATCGGACAATTACATCTACGCCACCCAGAACTTTGGCGGATAGCAACTGCCCGTTACGGCTCCGGCAGCCTTTCCATAAAGCCTTGCAGGGCTGGCAAGTGTTCTGAGCCGGTTTGCAAGGAGCTAGTCTGTGGTCCCGCGTTTTCCTTCATCCAGTTGCGGACGATGGCCAGTATGGCATTGACATGCTGCTGCACCTGTAGGGAGTCGGTCCCGTCCCACCAGCAGGCATCCTGCAGTTCACGGCTGTTGGGACGCAGTTCACCCTCTCCCTGGGCAAGGAAGATTTCGTGTGAAGCGACGGTCCCTGCATAGCGACCGACGAGCTGGGGTGCATCAATCAGAAGTCCGGTTTCCTCGGCTACTTCGAGAACGGCTCGGCGGCTTGGTTCTTCCGCCGCCCTAATCTGCCCTCCTGGTAGAGCCCATTCGTTCTGCCGGTTGTGCTTGACCAAAGAGAATCCGGCCCTGGTTCACCACCACTGCAGTTGCTCTGATATAGAGGGTGCGCTGCTGACGGTTGCTCCGGTTTCCTTGGCGGCTGTGCTGATTATGTCGGTTCAACTTCTTACCCCTGCGTAAGAGTCCTTGATGGGTTCTTGAGAGCTATCCCTGATCCTCGTGCCGTCCATCAGCAGGGAGAGGTCCCGGTCCTGCGCCCCCAGGCGCTCGAGCAACTTCCGCCCTTCCGGCGCATCGTGGGCCTGTCCTGGGGAGAGGGAGAACGTCACGGCCGTTCGAGCATCCGCGGCAACCATATGAATCTTGGTGGTCCATCCGCCGCGGGACTTGCCGATAGACTGAGGTCCGTTTTTTTTAGCGCGCCTGTACCGTCGGGATGGACCTTGACGACAGTGCTGTCCATTGAGAACGCTTCCAGCTTGACGCGCACGATCTGTTCCCGCTGGAGGCGCTCGAAGACCCGGTCGAGCACCCCGTTCTTGGACCAGCGGCTCATCCGCGTGTAGATGGTGTGCCACTTGCCGAATCGAGGCGGCAGCCCCCGCCACTTGCAGCCCTACTCGGCGACGTAGAGGATGGCGTTGAGCACTTGGAGGTTCGACAGGCTCACATTACCCCGTTGCACGGGAAGATACGGGGCGATGCGTTCGTACTGAGCTTCTGTAATTTCCATGCACGCCAGGATACCACAGCGGACCCATTAGTGTGAACACGCCCTAGTCCAGTCTGTCCTTGGGCTTTCCATCAACCGCTTGATACTACTAAAGCAGCAGCGCGTTAGGCTAGCCGTCGCCGGAAAGCCTAGGACGACGCGGCGGCATCAGCGGACCACTCCTGCCTCCGGCTGTAAACAACGTCCACATCCAGGCAGCAGGGATGCCAGGGGGATTGCTTTGGGCAGTCTGGCTCTGTCTATGTCTCTCGTGGTGAGCCCTCCTGCCTCATGGATCGGCTTTGGCATACCGGGGAGCGCAGAGGGGGCGACGCCCCTCTGCCGGGGGCGTGGGGGTGTCCCCCACAACATGATAGGCGGGTGGGTCGGAAGAGCTTCGCCCGCCGGAAAATAGGTTACGCAAAGGTCCCCTCTGCGGCGGAGGCTGGGAGGGGGCCGACTGTGACACTTGCCCCTTACATCAACCATTCCCCCCCCTTTAAAATGGGTTCCACAGAAGAGGCCCTGGGTCGCCTTGCTTCCCAGGGCCTCTTCTGCATCCTGGAAACCGAGAGGTCCTACGCCATGCCCACTCAGCACGAAAACTACCTCCTCGCCATCTCTCGCGCCCTACGCTGCGGCAACCCCGAATGCGAATGCTCCGCCGACGCCGCATCCCTCCACTGCCCCATTCATGACAACCCCTTCGTCCCAACCCTCCAGGTCGACTACGATCCCCACAATGGCTTCTCTTTCCACTGCTCCTCCGACCGGTGTGTCGACGCTGACGTCCTGGAAGCCCTCGCCAAACGCGGACTCGCTCCCGACTCCTGGCTCTTCACATCCACCGGAGCCCTCGAGGTCGGCCTCAACCCCCTCTCCCTCGTCGTTCCCCACCCCCAAGACTGGCTCTGGCCCGACCGCATCCCCATGGCCGCCCTCACCCTCATCGCCGGATTCCCCGGCTCCGGCAAAACATCCATCGCCCTCGACATCGCCGCTCGCGTCTCCGTCGGCGCGCCCGCTCCCGATAACCCCCACGCCGCTTTTCTACGCGCTCCCGTCCTCCTCGCATCCCTCAACGGCAGTCCCGCGACCGCCGTCCCCCTCCTTCGCTCCTTCGACGCCGACCTCGACCTCATCTACTCCGCCGACACCCTCTCCCCTCTCCACACCGGCGACTTTCCCGATCCCGACTCCTTCACCGACTACCGGGAGAGCGCCCAAGACCAACGTCAAGAACGGCATCGCACCATCGAACCCCTTCTCAACCCTTCCACGGCCGAACCGGTCACAGCCCCCAAACCCCCCGCCAAGCCCCCGTGGCCCGGACTCCAACCCCTCCTCAACCGCCTCGCCAACCTCATCGACCGCGGCAGCGCCGCACTCCTCGTCGTCGACCAGGTCGAAGACTTCGCCGCCCGCACCGGCGCCCGCACCGCAACCATCCTCGCCATGCTCAACGGACTCGCCGCCAGCACCGGCGCCGCCGTCCTCGCCACCGTTCACAACCCCGAGCAGACCCTCCCCCAAGCCGCTCGCTCCATGCGCCGCCTGCTCCCCACGGCGGCTGCCGTCTTCACCACCGCCCTCGTCGGACCCGACCGCCGACGCTTCCTCGTCCCCCTCCGTCCACCCATGGAAAACGCCTCTCCCCCCATCCCCTACTCCCTCCGCCCCGCGACCCTCTCCTGGCGCAAACCCATCCCTCCCTGGCGCCTCAACCTCATGGTCGAAAGCGCCGCCAGACAGCGTGGGGCGCATGACTTTCTCTTGCGCGTCCTCGCCGACGGCCCTCAGCCCGCATCCGGCATCAAACGCCAAGCCCGTCGGCGCGGCATCTCCGAGCACCGTCTCCGACTCGCGTGCGCCGCCAACAACGTCCAATCGACCCGCGTCGGCGGCCCCCGGCGCGGTGGAGGTGCTTGGCTCTGGAGTCTCCCCCCTGAGAAACAGCCATGAACATCGTGTTTTCGCGTTTCACACGCATCCTTAAACCCAGGAAGCAGGCCGTGGCCTGCTGGAAACCCCTCTTTAAGAAGCCGAAGGTGTCCCTCCGGCGACACGAGGACCAAACGTTACGGGTAAAAATCCCATTGAGAAGCCAACTTGCTCCCGAAAAGCCCGCTCCCTCTCCCTTTTCCTTCCTGTGGGGTCGAGGCTGCGCTTTGCTAGACTCCGGCTGCGATGACTCACCTAGGCGGCAGGGCGGCGTATGTCTATGACGAGGTGTTGTCGCGCCACGTGCTGAGGGAGGGCCACCCGATGCGCCCCGCCCGCCTTCAGCGCACCTACGAGCTACTCCGCGCCTACGGGGCATTCGAGGACGAGAGCGCGATGCTCGTCGCGCCGCGTCCGGCGACGATGGACGAGCTGACAACGTTCCATACTGAGAGCTACATCGAGGCTGTCCGGCGGTTGAGCGACGGGGAGCAGCCCGGTCCGGCTATCGGGGGAACGGCGAGGGGACGAGATTCCCGCCTACGCGGGAATGACGGAGGGGGGCACGGGTTCTCCGAGCAGGGCGACAACCCGGTCTATCCGGGGATGTACGAGGCGGCGCTGCTCTCCACGGGAGCGTCGGTCCAGGCGGCGGAGCTCGTCGCGGACGGGGCTGCGTCGGCGGCGTTCGCTCCGGCGGGCGGGCTGCACCACGCGATGCGCGGGTGGGCCTCCGGGTTCTGCATCTTCAACGATCCCGTCGTCGCCATCAACGCCCTGCGGAAGCGCGGTCTGCGGGTGGTCTACGTGGACATCGACGCGCACCACGGCGACGGCGTGCAGGCCGCCTTCTACCACGACACGGACGTGATGACGATATCCGTCCACGAGAGCGGGCGCTGGCTGTTCCCCGGCACGGGCGCGGTCGCCGAGCTGGGAGCGGGGGACGCGGCGGGCTACTCGGTGAACCTGCCGCTGTTTCCGTACACGGACGACGCCATCTACCTCGATGCGTTCGACCAGGTGGTCCCGCCGCTGATAGAGGCGTTCGCGCCCGATGTGCTCGCGACGCAGCTCGGCGCGGACGCCTACGTTGACGATCCGCTCACGCACCTGAGCCTGAGCACGCACGGGTACATGGCCGCAGTCGAGCGCCTAGGCGCGATGGGCTACCCGTGGCTGGCGTTCGGGGGCGGCGGTTACGACCTGGACGCCGTGCCCCGGTGCTGGACGCTCGCGTACGGAGCGATGCTGGGCCGCGACTGGCCTGACGAGCTGCCCGCCGATGTCGGCGCTTTCCTCGAAAGCCCACGGCTGCGCGACGGCGAGGAGACGTCGACGATCGACCTCGATATCCGCGCCAAGGCCCGCGCCTACGCTCAGGAGCAGGCGGACGAGATCAAGCGGCTGGTCTTCCCTATCCACGGGTTGCGGTGATGGGGCGAGACTCCTCCCCCGCGCTTCGCTGCGCTTGCGCGTCCCCTCCCGCAGACGGGAGGGGGTGTGGGACCGCGGCGCTGTCGCGCCGCTGCGAGGTTCCCTGAATCCACAAACGAAGTGCAACACCAGATTAGGGTGTTGCCATGGAATACAGACAGCTCTGCATTGAGGAACGGTGTGAGATTGCCCGCTTACGCGCCAAGGGCTCCTCGGTCCGGCAAGTCGCTACAACTCTGGATCGCGCGGCATCGACCGTGGCTCGGGAGCTGAAGCGGAACGCGCTGCGAACGGACGGGTACCAAGCGTCGCCGGCCCAGGAGCGTGCCCGCGCGCGGCGCTGGACGGGGGCGCGGCTGGAACGGGACGAAGGGGTTGCGGGAGCGGGTCTTGGCGGGCCTGAAGTGGGGGTGGTCGCCGGAGCAGGTCGCCCATGAGATGCGCAGAGAGGAGGGCCGGACGGTGACCTCGGACGAGAGCATCTACCGGTTCGTCTACGCCCAGGCCGCGCGGCACAAGGACCATGATTGGCGGCGCTACTTGCCGAGGGCGAAGTGGAAGCGGGGAAGGCGTGGCCGCAGGGGGGGAAGCTCGGTTTCCTTCATTCCCCTCCGCCGACCCGTTGCTGAGCGGCCTGCGGTGGCGGCCGACCGGCGGACCTTCGGGCACTGGGAGGCGGACACGATGCAGTTCGGGAGGTCGGGAGAGGTGGTGTTGGCCCTGCAGGAACGCTCCTCGCGCCTCTTGCTTCTCGCGCGTGCGCCGTCGAAGGAGGCGGGGCCGATCGCGGAGTCCATCGCCCGGATGCTGGGGCCGTTGCCGCCGGAGTTTCGCCAGACGGTGACCTTCGACAATGGGACCGAGTTCACCCGTCACTACGAGCTTCACCGGTTGGGCATCGAGACGTTCTTCTGCGACACGTACTCGCCGTGGCAGAAGGGGGGAGTGGAGAACGCGATCGGCCGGCTGCGGCGGTTCCTGCCGCGGGGGACGAATCTGGGGGAGGTGTCGGATGAGCGGTTTGCGCTGATCGGGCAGGCGTACAACAATACGCCGCGCAAGTGCCTGGGCTACCGGACACCGGCGGGGGTCGTCGAGGAGCAGGTGTTGCACTTCAAATGTGGATTCACCTTCCCGCCTGCGCGGGAATGACGAAAGGGAGCGAAGAGAGGCCGATACCTGGGTTCCCGCCTGCGCGGGAATGACGGAGGGGAGCGGAGGGGGCCGATACCTGGGTTCCCGCCTGCGCGGGAATGACGGGAGGAGCGGAGGGGGGGTCGATACCTGGGTTCTCGCCTGCGCGGGAATGACGGGAGGAGCGGAGGGGGGCCGATACCTGGGTTCCCGCCTGCGCGGGAATGACGGAAGGGAGCGGAGGGTGGCCGATACCTGGGTTCCCGCCTGCGCGGGAACGACGGAGGGGGCGGCTTGGCGGTATACGTTGCCCTTCACTTTCGGTGCGGTAGACCTGCGCCAGCGGGAGGCGCCATATGAGTCAGCAGGGACGCCGGATAGAGGTCGAGAACGTCTGGAAGGTGTTCGGCGATAAGCCGGAGCGCGCTCTCGATCCGGAGCATGCGTCGAAGAGCCGCGCGGAGCTCCGGCAAGAGCTGGGGGTCGTGATCGGGCTCAGGGATGTCTCATTCGCCGTGAACAGCGGGGAGGTCTTCGTTGTCATGGGGCTGTCCGGCAGCGGCAAGTCGACCCTGGTGCGATGCCTGATCAGGCTCACGGAACCCACCGCGGGGCGGATACATTTCGACGGCGAGGACATTCGCACGTACTCTTCGGAGCGGCTGGTGCGATTCCGGCGCAGCAAAGTGGCCATGGTCTTCCAGCACTACGCCCTTCTTCCGAACCGGAACGTGTTGGACAACGTGGCCTACGGCCTGGAGGTAAGGGGCCTGAGCAAGAAGGCCAGGCACGAGGCCGCGGCGGAGGCCATCGAGACCGTCGGACTCAAAGGCTGGGAAGAGAACTATCCCCGGGAGATGAGCGGCGGGATGCAGCAGCGCGTCGGCCTGGCCAGGGCGCTGGCGGTCGATTCCGACGTGCTGCTCATGGACGAGCCTTTCAGCGGCCTCGATCCCCTCATACGGAGGGAGATGCAAGACGAGCTCATCACCCTCCAGGCTGACCTCCACAAGACCATCGTGTTCATCACGCACGACCTGAACGAGGCCCTCAAGCTGGGCGACCGCATCGCAATCATGCGGGACGGCGAGATCATCCAGGAGGGTTCGCCCGAGGAGATCGTCACGCTGCCGAGCGACGACTACGTAACCGATTTCGTGCGGGACGTGTCCAGGGCGAAGGTCATTCAGGCGAAGGCGATCATGCGGGAGCCGGACGTGGTTATGTACGAACGGCAGGGCCCGCGCGTGGCCCTGCACACCATGCAGAATCACGGCATCGACGCGGTGTTTCTGATAGCGCGCGATTTCACCCTTCGGGGGATTCTGACGGCGGACCACGCCAGGGAGCTCGTCTCCCAACGGAAGGAGTCTCTGGAAGAAGCGGAAGTCGTTCCGGCGATGATCACGGAGCCGGAGACCTTCATCGAAGAGATCATTCCGATGGCGGCCCAGACCGAACACCCGATCGCGGTCGTCGCCGACAATGGGAGCCTGCTGGGCGAGATCGATAGGGGCGCGCTGCTCACGGGCATGTCAGGCGTCGGTTAGGGGAGGTCGGGGCCATGAAGATCGCGTCATTCGAGAGCCGGGCCGTCCGCATTCCCCGCGAGCCGGGACCGTCCGCCCCGCGCGAGGAAGCGGACTACGTCACGCTGAAGCTGCGGACGGACGACGGCATCGAGGGCGTCGCCTACGCGGGGTTTGCGTCGACGCTCGTGACCAAGGGGCTGAAGGAGGTCGTCGACGCGCTGGCGGGGGCTGTCGTGGGGGCGGACCCGCACGAGACCGGCGCAATCGCGGGCCGGTTGCTCGCAAGGGCGGGGGGCGGCTCGCCGGCGGGGCTCGTGACGCGCGCAGTATCGGCCATCGACGTGGCGTTGTGGGACATCCGGGGGAAGGCGCTGGGGATGCCGGTGTGGAAGCTCTTGGGCGCGAGCTCGGGCGTCGTGCCGACCTACGCCAGCGGCTATCTGTGGCGGCACTACGACCTGGAGGCGCTTGCGTCGACGGCGGCCGAGCTGGTCTCGGGGGGGTTCCGGGCGATGAAGTTCCGCATGGGCGCGGAGGCGTCGGCGCAGGCGGAGCTGGCGCGGCTTCGGACGATGCGCGAGGCGGTGGGGGACGGCGTCGATCTGATGGTGGACATCAACCAAGGATGGGACGTGAACCGGACCATCACTGTGGGGCGCGGCATGGCGGAGTACGGTCTCTTCTGGCTGGAGGACCCGACGCATTTCCAAGACTACGCGGGGCTCGCGCGCATCGCGGACGCGCTGGACACGCCCATAGCGGCGGGGGAGTACCACTATGGCATCAAGCCTTTCCGCCACATGCTGGAGGCGCGCTCCATCGACATCGTGATGGTCGATCTGCTGCGGGTGGGCGGCATCACGCAGTGGATGAAGGTCGCGCACATGGCGGAGGCGTACAACCTGCCGGTGGTGACGCACCTGGCGCCGGAGGTCCTGGGTCACGCGCTGGCGGCGGCGCCGAACGGGCTGTACGTCGAGCACATGCCGTGGGCGTTCGCGCTGTTCGAGGAGGTCCCGCAGGTCAACGCGGACGGCCGCCTCGTCATGCCCGACGCGCCCGGTCTTGGCTTGACGTTCGATGAGGACCGTCTAGCGGCCGCCGCACTCTAGGATGAGGGCTAAGGGGCGCGGTAGAATCGGGCGGCGATGAAGCCCGGTGACGTGATAGAGAAGCCGTGGGGCAGCGAGGAGATCGTTGACCTGTGCGACGCGTACTGCGTCAAGCGCCTGAACGTGCGCCAGGGCCACCGTCTGAGCCTGCAGTACCACGAGCGCAAGCGCGAGACGATGATGCTGATTTCCGGCGAGGCGAACCTCATGCTCTTCGAGGAGCGCGGGCACCGGGACATTCCGATGGAGCCTGGCGAGGCTCACGTCATCGAGCCCGGCACGGTGCATCGCATCGAGGGGCTGTCGGAGGAGGACGCGGTCATCCTGGAGGTGAGCACGACGGAGCTTGACGATGTCGTGCGTATCGAGGACGACTACGGGCGGTAGGGTGGCTTCCTCCTCAGTCCTCCCCTGCAGACGAGATCTTTGCGTACCCCCATTTTCTGGCGGGCGTAACTCTTCCCACCCACCCCCCCGTCATGTTGTGGGGGACACCCCCACGCCCCCGGCAGAGGGGCGTCGCCCCTCTGCGCTCCCCGGTATCCCAAGCCGGTTCATGGTCCGACAGGCTCACCACGAACAGGCTTGAGGTTTACGCAAAGGTCTTGCAGACGAGGGAGGAGGGAAAAGCGGGGAGAGGAGTCCTAGACCTCGCGGTACTCGCCTTCGATGGTGTCGTCGTCGCCGGCGGGGCCGGAGTCCGAGGGGGGAGCGTCGTCGGGGGAGTCGGCGGATGCGGCGGCCTCGGCTTGCTGTTGGGCGTAGACGGCTTGGCCGATCTTCTGGAGCGACGCGTTGAGGGCTTCGACGGCGGCGTTGAGGGACGGAACGTCGGCGTCTTCGCGGGCTAGGACGGAGCGGACGTCGGCTATCTTGGCCTCGACCTCGGCCTTGAGGTCGGCGTCGATCTTATCGGCGAACTCGGCGAGGGTCTTCTCCGCCTGGTAGGCGGCGGTGTCGGCGAGGTTTCGGGCCTCGACGAGATCGCGGCGGAGCTTGTCCTCCTCGGCGTGCTCCCCGGCCTCCCGTACGAGGCGCTCGACCTCGTCCTTCGCGAGGCCGGAGCTGGCGGTGATGGTGATGCGCTGCTCCTTGCCGGTGGCCTTGTCCTTGGCGGAGACGCTGAGAATGCCGTTGGCGTCGATGTCGAAGGTCACGTCGACCTGCGGGATGCCCCTGGGAGCGGGGGCGATGCCGTCGAGGTTGAAGCGGCCGATGGTCTTGTTCTCGGCGGACATGCTGCGCTCGCCCTGGAGGACGTGAATCTCGACGCTCGACTGGCCATCGGCGGCGGTGGTGAAGGTCTCGGTCGCGGAAGTGGGAATGGTGGTGTTGCGCTTGATGAGGGAAGTAGCGACGGCGCCGAGGGTCTCGATGCCGAGGGTGAGGGGCGTTACGTCGAGGAGGAGGATGTCCTTCACCTCGCCTTGGAGCACGCCTGCCTGGATGGCGGCGCCGACCGCGACGACCTCATCAGGGTTGACGCCCCGGTGAGGCTCCTTGGCGAAGAGCTCCTTCGCCTTTTCGATGACGGCGGGCATGCGGGTCATGCCGCCGACGAGCACAACCTCCGCGATCTCGTTGGGGGAGAGGCCGGCGTCCTTCAGCGCTTGGCGGCAGGGGCCGACGGTCCGGTCGACGAGGTCAGCCGTGAGCTGTTCCAGCTTGGCGCGGCTGAGGGCTGTGGTCAGGTGCTTTGGACCGGAGGCGTCGGCGGTGACGAAGGGGAGATTGATGTCGGCCTGCTGGACGGTGGAGAGCTCGATCTTGGCGCGCTCGGCGGCCTCCTTGAGGCGTTGGATGGCCATGCGGTCGTTGCGGAGATCGATGCCCTGGTCTTTCTTGAACTCGTCGGCGAGCCACTCGATGACGCGCTGGTCGAAGTCGTCGCCGCCGAGGTGGGTGTCGCCGTTGGTGGACTTGACCTCGAAGACTCCCTCGCCGACGTGGAGGATGGAGATGTCGAAGGTGCCGCCGCCGAGGTCGAAGACGGCGATAATCTCGTCCTGCCGCTTGTCGAGGCCGTAGGCGAGGGATGCGGCAGTGGGCTCGTTGATGATGCGGAGCACGTCGAGTCCGGCGATGGAGCCGGCGTCCTTCGTGGCCTGGCGCTGGCTGTCGTTGAAGTAGGCGGGGACGGTGATGACGGCTTGGGTGATGGTCTCGCCCAGCTTGGCCTCCGCGTCGGTCTTGAGCTTCTGGAGCACCATCGCGGAGATTTCGGGCGGGGTGTGGTCCCGGCCGTCCATGGTGACCGCGACATCGCCGGCTTTCCCGGCCTTGGTTATGTAGCCGAGGGTCTTCTTCTCGGACTCGATCTCGGCGAACTTGCGGCCGATGAGGCGCTTTACCGAGTAGACGGTGTTCTCCGGGTTGGTGACGGCTTGGCGCTTCGCGACCATGCCGACGTAGCGCTCGCCGCTCTTCGGGTTGATGGCGACGACCGACGGAGTAGTGCGGCCGCCCTCCGAGTTTTCGAGGACGAGGGGCTCGCCGGCCTCCATGACGGCCATCGCCGAGTTCGTCGTTCCTAGGTCTATGCCGATTACCTTGGCCATTCCGTAGCTCCTCGTTCTCCTTGGTTACGCAGTCGGGTTACGCAGTCGTTGGTTGAGCGCCGCCGGTCTATTCGGGAGACTCGGCGGCTCGCGCCACTATCACTTGTGCCGGGCGGAGCACGCGGTCCTGGCTCCGGTAGCCGGAGCGGAACGTGCTGAGCACGCAGCCGGAGGGTTGGTCGCCGGTCGGTTGATGGTGGACGGCCTCGTGCTCGGCGGGGTCGAAGGCGTCGCCGGGCGCAGGCTCGAACTTGGCGACGCCTTCCGCTGAGACGAGCGCGTCCATGTTCTGGAGGACGAGCTTGACGCCGCCGCCCCAACTCTCGGGCGCGTCCTCAGGGAGGGCGCCGACAGCCCGCTCCAGGTCGTCGACGATGGGGAGGAGTCTGGATATCACCTGATTGGAGGCGTTGCGGGCCAGCGCCCAGCGCTCCTCCTCGACACGCCGCTTGTAGTTCAAGAAGTCGGCTTGGGCGCGCATGGCGATGGCCTTCATCTCGTCGCGCTCCCGTTCGAGCTTGGAGATGGGGTCGTTGGGGAGCTGCTCCTCGGGGCTTTGTCCGGCTTCCTCTTCGCTCCGGGGGGAGGACTGAGAAGGGGACTGCTGATCGTCGTCTGCAAACATGGCTTACCGCTCGTTTGAAGGGTGGGCGCGGCCGAAGAACAGGTCGAAGATGTCCTGCATGGCCTGCTCGAAGGTTGCAGGCGGGCGCGCGGCTTGGCGTTCCGCCGCGTCCATGGCGTTGGTGAGGCGGTCGAAAACGGCGAGGGCCATCTCGACGCCGGCGAGATTGAGGCGCATCTCATCGACGAGGTGCTTGATCATGCGGAGCTTTGCGATGTCGCGCTCCGAGTAGAGACGGAGCATGCCGATGGTGCGCGAGGGTTGGACCAGGCCGACGCGCTCGTACTTGCGCAGGGTCTGTGGGTGCATGCGCAGGATGCGCGCGGCGACGCTGATGATGTAGAGGCCTTCCTCGGCGTTCCGGGGATCCGCGTCCCGCGGGTCGGGTCCAGGCTCAGGCTGCCGCCGGCGCACGGGGACGCCGGCGCGCTCAGGGGGGCCGATGGGTTGGAAGAGGGGACTGAAACGCTGACTGCCGGTCGGTCTGCCGCGATGCTGCATATCGAAATTCCCGTTACTCGTGTTCTAGCAGGCCTACGGAGTGGTATTGCGCTCTATCGGGGCAAGTTGTATAGTATACATTGATACGAATCATGTCAAATAACTATATGCGAGAAACGTGGAGGAGCAAACTTACTGAGGATGGGGTGGGCGACATCGGTCCAGCGATTCCAGCATCTAACCAGTACAGACGCGGAATGACTAGAACCAAAGGGCGCAGTCTGATCGTAGTTAGAGTGAGTGTGTAGGGAGGTGGAGTGATGATTCAGTTCAAGGCATGCCAGCGGTGCGGTGGGGACCTGCGGGAGTCGGGCGATATGTACGGCGACTACTTCCAGTGTGTGCAGTGCGGTCACATGATCGACCTGCCCCGACATCGACCTATGGTTGCCGTCGCCGTCGCGGAGCAGCGAATCGACACTGCGGCCTAAGACTCCCATATCGCCATCGGTCATGCCTCGTCCTTCTTCGGAAGGGCGGGGCTTTCTGTTGGGCGTGATTGTTCGCCGGAGGCCACGAGCTCAGGGAAGGGCGGACCATAGAAGCCGGACTTCAGCCAGTCGTCCACGTCCGTGAGGAGCCGTTCCATGTCGAGGCCCGCGTACTGAGGAGCGAACGGCCTCGCGAACCTGACGGCGTCGCCGAGCAGACGGCGGACGCCTTTCGGGTTGCGCCGCAGCGCGTGGGCGAAGCCCGCTCCGAGCTTGGTGAGCGCGAGGAGGAATAGCCGCTCCGGGTAGGCCGCATTGACCCACAGTGCCTCCCACGTCTCGTGGCTGGCCTGGAACCGCGCCTCGTTGAACTCGTTGATTCCGCGCATGAACAGGCCGGTCGTCCCGAGGGCTGCGCCGTCGCCGACGTCGCGGGTCTGCACGAGGTAGGCGAGCCACTGGGCGTCGAGGACCTGGCGGCCGCCCTGCGCGAATCGCTGCGGGGGAGGCGTAGGGGCCTGGGCCATCAGGTGCTGGTCAGGTCGTCGTAGGGGTTTTCGACTTCGAGGGACTGGTACTTGGAGGAGCACTTAACGTAGACGCGGTTGGCGGTGAAGCCGCCGTCGGGCTCGTAGGTCCCCCCGAGCACGATCTCGGAGTGGGGGTTGAAGAAGAGGTCGGGGAGTACGCCGTCGTACGTGGCCGGAAGCTGTACGCCGTTCTCCTCGAGGAAGAAGGTTGCGAGGGTGTTGTTGGCGCTGCCCCGTGAGAAGCTGCCGTCGACGAGGCGTCCCTTGACCTGGATCGACTGCCCCGCGCCGACGTCGCTCTCGACGAGCTTGTCGACGTCGAGGTAGAACGAGAGGGCGTTCTGGAAAGCGGTGAAGCCGAAGTAGGCGAAGGCGGCGAGGAGCACGACGCCGAGCACGATGAGCTTGCGCCGCCGCGTGAGAACGGAGGCAATGCCAGCAGACGGGGCGGGGTCGGGGTGGTGTGCGGGCGTGTACTGCATCGTGATACCTGTCACATTATAGCGCCTATGGAGGGCCGGCGGGTGTGGGGGAACCCCACCAGGACGATCACCCCTAGATCGAATCGGTCGCTGGGCCGGCGGAACGCTCTTGAACCCTCTGCTGCTTCGCGTCATTCGACCGCATGTCCTGACGGAGCCCGATCCTCAGTCCCAGCTGGCGCGCGACCAACGCGAGGCCTAGCGTAAGCATCATGATGAACAGGCTCACCACACCGGCAGCCTCCCGCTGGTTGAGCTCCGGCGACGCGAGCTCCAACGCGATGAGCGAGAGTGTGCGCGTTTCGCGTGAAGCCAAGAGCACAATGCTTGATGTGGTGGAGGCCGCGCCCACGAAGTTCAGCGTCCCGATGAGCACCATCGTGGGCATGAGCACAGGGAGGACGACCTTGAAGTAGGTCCTCAGCCATCGGGCTCCGGAAACGCGAGCCGCTTCCTCGAGGTCCTTGCCGAGTTGGACCATCACGCCCTTGAACACGTTTGTACCCGTCGTGTTGCCTGAGATGACGACGACGAGAATCAGGGCCCAGATTGACCCATACAACCACGTAAGCCCTGGCGTGCTGAGGAACATGATGAGCAGGCCCAGCCCGGACAAGATGCCGGGAATCGCAGCCGACACCCAGATGATGGAGTCAAGGAGACGCCGCCCTCGCCACGTCGTGCGCACCATCATGTAGGCCAACAAGGAGAACAGAATCGGGCTGCCGAAGCCGGCGGTGAGCGCCAGGATCATGGTGGTCCGGAACCCCTTGAGGAATCCGGGGTCAGTGAGCACGTATTGCCAGTGTCCCAGCGTCCAGAGTGGGGTCGTGTTAAAGAATCCAGCGCGCGCCATGAAGCTGCCCATGACAACAATCAGGAAAGGCAAGGCCGTGAGCAGCACCAGAATCAGGACAATCGTCGCCACAACCGGCAGTTTCCAGCGCCCCAGGTCCATCAGGCCAGGCTGGAACGTACCGGTGATCGTGGTGTAGTGCCGCCGCGAGAGTATCCAACGCTGGAGCGGGAACACCGCGCCGATTATCAAGAGTGTCACGCTCGCCAACACGATTGCTTGGCCATAGTCGGGGATGTTGGCGCCGGATACGAGGTTGTAGATCTGGGTGGAGTAGACAAAGAACCCCCACCTCATGCCGAGCAAGAACTCAATCTCGAACCCGTTGAACACTCTGATGAGCTGGAGCGCCAGAATCAGGATGATCGGCGAGGCCATCACCGGCAATGTGACCCTGAACACAGTTGCTAGGTTGGAGGCCCCGGACATACGAGCCGCTTCTTCCAACGTCCGGTTCATGTTCCGGAAAGCCGGGGTGAAGAGCATCACCTTGAACGCTATCCCGTCAGCCATCAACTTGGCCCAGACAATCCCTGGCAAACTGAAGATGTTGAACGGCCCTTCGTCCACGAACGGAAGCAGCTCAAAGGCCTTGTTGAGAAAACCGATGTCAGGGTCAGCCAGCATCATCCAGCCGATTGTGGAGGATAGCTCGGGGAACAGGTAGGCCACCCAGAAGCCGTACTCGAGTCCGTAGGCGAAAGGTATGTTGGTCCGTGCGAGGACCAACGAGATTGTGATTGCAATCGGGAAACTCGTGATCATCACCAGGAACCAGACGGTGAAAGAGTTCCTGAGCGACGTGAAGAAGTGTGGCTGGTCCCAGGCGTTGATCCAGTTATCCAGACCCCACGTTGCGGGCCCGACGAGCACATCCCGCGCAGTGTTGAAGCTCATGATGAGCAGGAGCACGACGGGGTAGATGAGATAGAAGCCGATCACCAGAATGGTGACGGCCATTATCAGCGTCCCCGTGCCAGGCTTGAGTTTAATCGGACTGAGGCGGCGGAGAGCCCCCAACCGTTCCTGCCCCATCGTTCCTCCTACCAAGTTCTGGGGCTCCCAATCCGCTATGGGAGAGATTGGGCTCCGCCGTTCTTCTACAGACAGCGGCTCCGGTTGGAGCCACCGCCACTCCTACTGACTAGTCAATGTCCGGGAGACGGCGGCCCGGTTCAGAGTGCGCGAACGACGGTAACACCGTCCTAAATGGAGCGTCAACTTGAGTGTGCTCGTCCAGTGCATTGGTGACACTCGGTCCCTTTTCGTTGCCATCGAGCGACGGCCTGCGCGGGGGCGAGATGGCCGAGGGCCTGACGCGGACGGACGGTGTCGTAGGCGCCTCCCAGGCCGGAGCTCACGGTCCAATCGGCGATCTCCCGGGGGAAGGGAGTGACCTCATAGAACCCCTTGGTGTGGCCGGATTGCAGCCGACGCGGACCTGTCTTCCGCTCAGAGGGCCGGTGCACTAATCTGAGTGCACCGGCCCCCTCGCGTCATTCATATCAATAGACCTGCGGTCTACCAGGGAAGGCCCAACTCTTGGTAGAGGCCGTCCATGTAGATGCGCGATTCTTCGATGAGGTCCAGCCATTCCTCGGTGAACTCAATCACCTCGATCCTCCCCTCCTCCTGGAGCTGGGGGATCTGGCTGACCAGAGCGAATCGCTCGTCGGAGACCTTGTTCTGCGGGATGTCCTTGCGCAGCGATGGGTCTGGGTCGGGGTCAAGCGTTAGGCGCGTGTTCACGTCCTGACCCTCCTTGGAGTAATACCAGTTGATGAACAGCTGGGCAGCCGCCGGGTGGGGAGCATCGGCCATGACCGCCACCTCGCCGCCGATCTCCGCGGTCAGCCCTTCATCCATGGTCTTCTGGGAGGTCAGGTTAGCGACCGGCAGACCGATTTCAGCGGCCTGGTCGACCGCCAGCGCTGCTCCGAAGAACGACCACGCCCACTTGCCTGCGGCAAGACCGTCGACCATCTCCGCATCGCAGTCAGCGCAGACGAACTCGATTCCGGTTTCGCGTGTCACGCGTTCGAGGTAGTCCTGGCCCAGAATGGACCACATCCTCCCACGGGTTGTGTTGGCGCCTCCAACTGCGGACATCTCACGCATCACCGTTTGGCCACGCCATTTCTCAACAAAGTCAGGCTCCAGGAGGTCCCAGAAAGACGTGATGGCGTCAACCTCTTCCTGGCTCACCAAGTCGGTGTTGTAGGAGATCTCAGCGATGTTGTCGATGCTGACGTTATAGGCCATCGAGTATTCGCCGGCACGGTCGGTGAAGTAGATCTTGGGGAAATGCCATCCCGAACGGTCAAGGATATCGGGGTGAATAATGAGGGGCTCCACCGGCGTGAACGCGTTCGCCTCGAGCATCCGCTCTTGAGAGCTCGTGCCGACCTTCGAGACATCGACCGTGTAGCGGCCACGTCCGCGCTCCGCCAGCACGCGATTGGTGTTGGAGGTGCCGCTGCCAGTGCTGGCGATCAAGTTGATCTCATACTTATCCGCGAAGAACCTGAGAACGTCGCGATCGATCCTTGAGTCCGTACCACCAAGGATAATCACTATCTCGCCCTCAGCTTTGGCGTCTTCGATCAACTGTGCCCACTGTGCTTCGAAGCTCGTGTCCGGCGTGGCGGTCGGGGCCGGCGCCTCCGTAGGACGAGGCGTCGGCTCCGAGGTTGGCTCCAAGGTCGGCTGCGGGGTGTTCGTGGGCGTGGGGTCGCCAGAACAAGCGGCTACTAAGCTTGCGATGGCCAACCCCAACACGAGTGGCCTAAACGTTTTTCCTATCTTGGACCTAAGCATGGCCTTGTGATTCCTCCCCGTTTGATGGTTGAGCGGCGCCAAGGGGTGGCTGGACTCAGTCCAACGAAACGAGGTCCATTGCGGCCCCGCACCCAAAGTCCTCGCCCGAAGGACCGCACACCACAAGCGGCGCGGTGCCTAGTAGTTCGCCAGTGTCAGCGTCGTGGAAACGGAATGTGACCGGCCCGTATTGGCCGTAGAAAAGGAAGTCCTCTCCCACATCCCTGAATGGCCGGTCCAAGCCGACCGCAAAAGCGCCGTGGTTGTTCGAAACGTTCGCTCCATCGGCGTAGCCCGCCAGGATCGCGGTCACGTCGGTGTCCGTGAAGGAGCTGCCCCACCGCATGCGGATGAAGATCTCTTTCCCCGGGGGCAGGCCGGAGCCGAGCAGCCATATCCCGTGGTCGCGGATTCGCTCCGGCGGGAACTTGACCATCGGCGGCCAGACCTGGAACTCGGGGTAGACCGTGTTGAGGCGTTGGGCCTCGGGCGCTGACCCAGGCGCGGCGGAGGCGCCGCCCGGTGACCAACCCATCGCGAACGCCAGCGTTGCTAACAACGCGAGCGCTGCCAACAGCATCAGGCCCCTTTGGTAAGTGAAGAAGGACTTCGTTCGCTCACTTCCCAACTCGCACCTCCTCAACATTTGGCGGGATTCTTCACGCCGCCATGCTGGATTAATAGGCCAACGCAGGCCACCCACCGGGCGACTATGGACGCCATACCCGGCCGGCAACTCCACCCCAGACTCAACGGGTTGCGGCTTTGTACGCTAGAGGCTGTCCGTTGTCAACCGTAGCCCGTTAGGGGTTGACTCTTGGCGCGGCGGCCCGTCGTGGTCGACAGGGGTAGACCGCGGAGAAAAACGAAGGCCCTCCGAATCGGAGGGCCTATCGTACGGCGGTTATCTGGCGGGGACGAACTCGTGCATGCGTGACCTGAGGCCCCGCTTGGCGAGCTCTTTCTCGAAGAGCTCGTGGATGCGCAGGTCCTCGTCTTCGTACTCTATCTGCATACCGCCGGCCTTTTCGGACTTGTCCATGTTCTCGTAGCTCCACATCTTGGACTCGAGGACTGGGTAGCGGGCGCCCCCGAAGTCGAAGACGAGGTAGCGGGACTGGCTCTCCGAGACGTTGAAGTGCTGGTGGTAGGTGGGGCCGTCGGGCGGAGCGTAGAGGGTGCCGGGCTTCCAGTCGACGCGGACCGTGTCCACGGGGTTCTCGCCTTCCTTCCAGAGCAGGGAGTAGCCCTCGCCGGTGACGCAGAAGATGTGCGCGCCCGCGTTGTGGGCGTGGGCCTTCTTGTACGTGCCCTCGAAGAACTGGGAGATGTGGCAGTGCATCGACGAGTCGCCGAGCAGGAACTGGATGTTGTTCCCGGCGGCGCCGCGCGCGATCCAAGGGGGGAGCTCGAAGTTGACGAGCTCGGGGACGAAGTTGGTCTCCCACTGGTGCCGGCCTGGCTTGACCTGGCGGAACTCGCCTTCGCCGTCGAAGTACCTCTCGGCCGCCATGCGCTCGGGGAACTGGAAGGGGTTGCTGTAGATGAAGTCCGGGTTGCGGAAGACGTTGAAGATGATGGGCAGGTCGGTGACGGCGGCGAGCCTGGCGGGCTCTGTGCCGGACCCGTTGAATATCTGGTGCTTCGCGTTGAGTGGAATGGCGAAGATCGCGCTGGGCCCCCACTCGAAGGAGTACTTCTTGCCGTCCGGGCGCTCGATGACGGTGGCGCCGCGTCCGGAGACAACGTGGATGAGCTCGTCGTGCATATGCTGCTCGGGGTTGAGCTGGCCGCCGGGGGGAATCTCGACCACGTAGGCAGAGAGGTAATCGCTCTTGCCGGCGATATGCACATAGGTCCCCAGCCCGCCGAGGCGCTCCCACGGCTCCACGGGGACCGTGTGGCAGTCGACGGCGTAGCCCTCGAACACAGGGACGCCCTCTTCCTCGAGGAAGTCCCGGTAGGGGAAGACTCCGTAATAGGGGTTGAACTCGAGGTCGTCGCCCATCTGCAATCTCCTTTAGGCCGGCCGCGTGGTCTAGGTCCGCGAACCGACGAACTCTCGCATCTTGGAATTGAGGCTGCGCTTCTGCAGCTCGGTCTCGTAGAGGTCGAGGATGCGGGGGTCCTCGTCCTGGTACTCGATCTGGTGGCCGCCTTCCTTGGCGGACTTGTCCATGTTCTCGTAGCCGACCATCTTGGACTCGAGGACGGGGTAGCGCGCGCCGCCGAAGCCGAAGACCAGGTAACGGGAGGGGCCGTCGGCGACGTTGAAGTGCTGGTGGTAGGTGGGCCCGTCGGGCGGGGCGTAGAGGGAGCCGGGCTTCCAATCGACGCGAACCGTGTCCACGGGGTTCTCGCCTTCCTTCCAGAGCAGGGAGTAGCCCTCGCCGGTGACGCAGAAGATGTGGGCGCCGGCGTTGTGGCGGTGGGCCTTCTTGTACGTGCCCTGCTGGAACTCGGAGATGTGGCAGTGCATCGACGAGTCGGCGAGGAGGAACTGGATGTTGTTCCCGGCTGCGCCGCGCGCGGCCCACGGGGGGAGCTCGAAGTTCACGAGCTCGGGAACGAAGTTGGTCTCCCACTGATGTCTGCCGGGCTTGACCTCGCGGAACTCGCCCTCGCCGTCGAAGTACCGGGAGACGTCGGAGCGCTCCGGGAACTGCACGGGGTTGTCGAAGATGAAGTTGGGGTTGCGGAAGACGTTGAAGATGATGGGCAGGTCGGTGACGGCGGCGAGCCTGGCGGGCTCCGTGCCTGAGCCGTTGAAGAGCTGGTGCTTCGCGTTCATGGGGATGCCGAAGATGGCGCTGGGTCCCCACTCGAAGGAATACTTCTTGCCTTCGGGCGTCTCGATGACGGTGGCGCCGCGTCCCGAGACGACGTGGATGAGCTCGTCGTGCATGTGCTGCTCGGGGTTGAGCTGTCCGCCGGGGGGAATCTCGACCACGTAGGACGAGAGGTAGTCGGAGCGTCCTGCGAGGTGGACGTAGGCGCCCAGTCCTCCCATGCGCTCCCACGGCTCCAGCTCCACGGTATGGCAGTCGATGGCGTAGGCCTCGTGGATGGGGATGCCCTCGTTCTTGATGAAGTCGGTGTACGGAAAGACCCCGTAGTAGGGGTTGACCTCGATATCGTCGCCCATCGCTATTCCTCCCACGCGCCAGGATGCCGCGAGCGTACACGACCCGCGCGGCTGCGCCAAGACGCATGATGCGAAATGACGCGATGGGAGAGGGCGGCGGCGCCCGATGAGGCCGAAATTGGCTTCGGCCCGGCGCATCGCACGACCGCGATAGCGCGTTTTGTCTAAAGATGTCTCATTCATCCCACTCGTAATTTTCCCTGGCCTACGAGTGCGCGGGGGCTGCTTCACCGATGGAGGAGGGTCATTTAGCGCCATTCTGAGCCATTTACTCCTGAGCGCGAGCCCGGCGCCCGTAGGGCTGCGGGGTCTCGCGCACGGGACCAGTGTAGGGAGAGCAAGAACATTTTGTTGCAGGCTGCTTCATTTCTTGGGATCTTTGATTTACCTGGCCGTGGTGCGGTGGACGGGCGACGGGGCGGGGGGCTAGAAACAGAAATGCCCCGGGCATTTCTGTTTCTAGTTAGGTGGCCGTGGTGCGGTGGAGGGGCTTAAGAATCCAAGAATCCAAGATTTTTCACCCCCCGGGTTTTGCGTGGGCTGGTGGGTGGCGCTGGACCCCTGTGGAACCACCCCTAGCCCCTCCTTGGTAAGGAGGGGGACGGGAGGGGGAGGGCGCGTCGGCTCTTCGCATGTCGGAGTCCATGGTAGGGGGTGGTTGGGGACGGGGAAAGGGGCAAGTGCCGCGGCGCCGCGGCGGTGGGGGGTGGCGAGGGGCGCTCCTCCTCCCCCGCGCATCTTGCGTCTGTCGTTACTCCAAAGTCCTCTCTATCGCAGACGGGGAGTGTCTGGTCCTCTCTCCCTTCTGCGAGACCTTTGCGTAACTCTATTTCTGGCGGGCGTAACTCTTCCCACCCACCCACCCGTTATGTTGTGAGGGACACCCCCACGTCCCGGCAGAGGGGCGTCGCCCCTCTGCGCTCCCCGGTATTCCAAGCCGGTCCATGGTTCGACAGGCTCACCACGAACCAGTTTGAGGTTTACGCAAAGGTCCCGTCTGCGGGAGAGTTAGAGAGGGGGCCGTCCCCCTTCCGCCATTTCCCGCGCAGGCGCCGCGCAGCGGCGGGGCGAGGGCGACGGGCGCTCCAGGTGAACAGTCCAGCCTAAACGCGGCGCGCGTCTGCTTTCTGGCCCCCTCCGCCCCCATCCGCTATAGTCCCCCTTGCGACAACCGAACCTCGCCTATCAAACAAATGGCGCAGGTACTTGTGATGAGAGAGGGCGCTTCGCGCCCCCTTGTCAACCTGCGTACGGTTCGGTTGTCGCAGACCTTCCTCATCGCTAGACAAGGGGGTTCCTGCTATGGCCGACGGCTACCTCTCCGGCAATGCGCTCGTCTGCGGCGACAACATCGACGTGCTCCGCGAGCTGCCCGATGAGTGCGTTGACCTTATCTATCTGGACCCGCCGTTCAACAGCAATCAGTTCTACGTTGCCGCGTTCGGCGACAAGGGCATGGTGGCGAGCCAGCTGCGCGATATCTGGCGGTGGACGGTGGAGACGCAGAACACGTTCGACCGTCTGCCCCACGGTCAATTGCGCGACAGCCTGCGTGGGATACGGCTGCAAGCGGGCGAGAAGTCGCCGATGGCGGCCTACGCCGTGTTCATGGGCCGCCGCCTCGCGGAGATGCGCCGTGTCCTCAAGCCTATGGGGAGCATCTACCTCCACTGCGACCCTCATGCCAACGCGTACCTGCGCTTACTGATGGACACTGTCTTCGGGCGGCAAAACTTCCGCAACGAGATTGTCTGGTGTTACACAGGGCCAAGCAACACCAAACGCTGGTTCCCACGCAAACACGACACGGTATTCTTCTACGTCAAGAGTAACGGCGCCGTATTCAATCAAGACGACATTCGTATCGCTTACAAGCAACTGAATATCCAGCATGAGGAGGAAGGTGGGGGCGGCATCGGGGGAAATCTGACTCCGAAGAACGTCGGCCTATACATAGACCGAGGCAAGATACCCGAAGACTACTGGCTTGAGGACCGCGATGGCATGACTCCCGTCGCACGATTGCACGGTGAGCGTCTCGGCTACCCCACCCAAAAGCCGCTTGCACTTCTCGAACGCATCATCAACGCGTCCTCCAACCCCGGCGACCTCGTGCTCGATCCGTTCTGCGGGTGCGGGACTGCCGCCGACGCCGCAGCATCGCTCGGCAGGAAGTACCTCGGCATCGATATCAGCGGGATCGCCGTGCGCGTCATGCAGCAGCGGCTGGCGTCACGCGGGGGCGCCGTCGCACCTGTGGTCTACGGCTTGGGGTGGGACGATTTCGAGTGGGAACAGTTCGAGCGGCGGGCGCTCGCCCAGCGCGACGAGGTGGAGGACGGCATCCCCGGCTGGGCGTGGGCGGAGGACCGGGTGGCCGCTATGCTGAACGCTGTCCCGAACCAGCGCAAGACCGGCGACGGCGGCGTGGACGCGCGCTATTTCGGCGCGATGGACATCGAGAAGCAGGAGGGCATCATCGTCCCGATCCAAGTGAAGATGCACCGCACGCACTCTGTCGGACGGCCCGATATGGACCGGCTGCTTGGCACGCAGACGGCGATGCAGAACCGAGGGTTGCACGCGCCGATGTCGATTATGGTGAGCCTCTACCCGCCGCCGAAGTCGCTCCGCGTATTCGCCGCCGAGCAGGGGCGCGTCACGCTCACCACCGATGAGGGTGGCGCAGTGAGCTACCCGCGCATGCAGGCGCTCAGCGTCGAGGAGATGCTGCGCCACGGCGAGCGTCCGAAACTCCCGCCGGTGGACCCGCGCTCGCTGGTGGGGGACACGCAGGACAAGATGCTGATTCTGTGAGGGGTACGGAGCTAGGCCCGGTGGCCGTCGAGGACAGGGTCGGCGGGGTTTGGCGCGGCGGCGCAACGGGCAGATGGCGTAGTGGCGACTTGAGAGAAAGGTAGGGATAGTATCATAAGGCCATATTGTGCCATGATGGGGTACCCTGTAAAGAGTAAACGCGTAGAGAGGAGGCGGGATGCGGCGATCTTCGTTGTTTGTACTATGCACCGTTGCTGTCCTCGTTGCCATAGCGTTTATTTTGGAATGGCGGGCGCCCGACGTAAACCGAGTTGCAGCGGTAGGTAATACTATTCAATCGATCGTCACCATCATTGCGATTGTTCTGGGTGGCGCATGGGCGTACTTCAGGTTGCAAATTTCAGGGATTTTGAACCTCACTTAACAATCGGTCAAGAAGTTTCACGCAGGAATATCAGCGATGGATACGTGCATATTTCAGTCATGGCTATTTTGCACAACAGTTCCAAAGTTAAGGTTGAATTAGGAAAAGCGATCTTCCGGCTGCAGCGAATGGGACCACTGACAGATGAGGAAGTAGAGAGACTGTACGCCCAGGTTTTCATCGACAAAGAAGAGAGTAGTATTCAATGGACCAGCTATGACGAAACTGTACGCATTTGGGAGAAAGGAGAGCTTATCATAGAGCCAGGTGAATCACATCACGAAGCATATGAATTCATCGTGTCACGAGAGATTGAATCAGTCATCGTATACGCATATTTTCACAACACAGAATACCGAGAGAATACACGCAAAGCCCAAGGCTGGAGCGTTACCACCGTACATGATACAATTCGACCCTAACCCACAGGGAGCGTGTTCTTTCAGGAGCAGGAAGCACATGACATTGAATGACACGTCCAACAAGACGGCTGTACAAGAGGGTACGGCTCCGAGGAAGGCTCCGCCCAAACCAACCGGTTCGCGCAAGCCCCTGACCGACGCCGAGAGCAGGCCACAGAAGAAACTCTGAGTCAGCCGATCTCCCTCCCTTCAGTGCACTTGATATACGCCCGACGGAGGAACGGGATGCTCAAGCCGATGGCAGTAGAGGCTCGCGAAGGCTACCGGATATGGGTGCGCTATAACGACGGCGCTTCCGGTGAGGTGGACTTGTCCGACATGGCGGGCCAAGGCGTGTTCGCCGCGTGGGATGACCGAGCCTTCTTCGAGTCGGTGCATCTCACCGACTACCGCGCCGTCGCCTGGGGTGACGACATCGATATCTGCGCGGACGCCCTCTACATGGAGCTCACGGGCAAGACGTTGGAAGAGTTGGAGCTTGCTGAGCAGAGCACGCCGGCCAGTGCCTGAGCTCTCACGGTTCTACGGCATTGTCATACGGATGCATTTTAGGGACCACGCGCCACCTCACTTCCATGCGGCCTATCAGGACCATGAAGCGACGGTCGAGATAGGCCCTCTCGCTGTTACGCGCGGCCAACTTCCCGCGCGGGCGCTGGGCCTCGTAGTGGAATGGGCAGCGCTCCACAGGGAAGAGTTGTACGAGGCATGGGAGCGCAGGACGCGCCTAGAGACGCCTGGGAAGATTGAGCCGTTGTCGTAAGACTGACTGTAGGACGTCTACGGGCCGTCCATCTTCTGAGAGGTCCTCGACTCACTGAGTTCCGCTCGGAACGACAAGCGCCCACCTCCCCGCGACTACCTCACCTCATGCGCTCACGCGAATGCTGGATTCCAGTTTCGAGTGACGAGGCTAGGCCTCGTCCCGCTCGGCGAGGAGGAGGCGGAGGTCTTCGATCTCGCGGCGGAGGTCCCGGTTCTTTCGGGAAATGTAGAAGGCGTAGGCGAAGAAGCCTGCCCAGGTGAGGAGCGTGCCCGCGAGGAGGAAGCCGAGGTTGCTCTCGCCGGGCGCCTCCTGGGCGGACGCGGCGGCCATCGCCGTCGGCGCGGCTAGGGCGAGGAGGAGGAGGACGGCGAGCAGGCTGGCGAGTTTGGTCCGCATCATTTCCTGTCTGAGGGCTGCGAGGTTCCCGCCTTCGCGGGAATGACGGAAGAGGGGTCGGGAGTGGCGGAAGAGGGCTGCGAGGTTCCCGCCTTCGCGGGAATGACGGAAGAGGGGGTGGGAATGACGGAAGGGGGGTCGCCGACGGCTCGCCGCAGGTCTTCGATTGTTTCTTCGTCTTTGCGCTGGGCGGTCCGCTCGGCGATGAGGGCGGCGTAGAGGACGAGGAAGGCGGCGAAGGAGAAGAGGAGGGTGGTGAGCATGGCGCTTTCGAGCGAGCCCTCGGCGCCGGGGCCGGTGACGCGCTCGGGGTGCAGGCCGCCCCACCAGTCCGCGGCCTTGTAGACGAACGGGACCGCCGCCGCGCCGATGATGCCGACGACGGCGGACCAGCGGCGTCCGCGGTCGGCGTCGGGGGCGTAGGCGCGGACCATGAGGTAGCCGATGAAGATGAGCCAGAGGACGAAGGTGAGCGTCCCGTTGGCGTCCCAGACCCACCATGCGCCCCATACGGGCTTGGCCCACACCGCGCCGGTGATGATGGCGATGGTGAAGTAGACGAGCCCGACTTCAGCGGACGCGTAGGCGAGCCGGTCCCATGCGCGGCTGCGCCTCGTCAGGTAGACGGCGCTGCCCACGGCCGCCACGGCGAACGAGATGAAGCTGGTGAGGACGACGGGGACGTGGAAGTAGAAGAGCCGTTGCACGATCCCCATGACGCGCTCGGTCGGCGCGTACTCGAAGATCATGTAGAGGTCGATCAGGACGAGGGCTCCGGCCAAGAGGAGCAGCCCCTGCCGCCACACGGCCGACCGTGTTCCGCGGTTGGCCTTCGCACTTGCCAAGATTTAGTCCTCCACGTCGGGCGTCAGTTGGAGGAAGAGGCCGGTGTTCGGGCGGTTGGCCCTCGCACTTGCCAAGTTCACTCCTCCAGCACGAATTCGAACGCCCAAGATGATAGCACGAGGAAGACGGCGTCGAAGGCTACGATGAGCTGGAGCCACCGTCCAACGCCGCTCCAGCCGCTTCCGTCGAGGGCCTCGCCAGTGCCCGCGACCGCGCCGATGACGATGGGCAGGACGACGGGGAGGAAGAGCAGCGGGAGCATCACCTCGCGGGCCCGCGTCTGGACGGCGATGGCCGAAAAGAGCGTGCCGACCGCCGCGAACCCGACCGTCGCCGCGACGGCGATGGCGAGGAACCAGAGATTCAGCAGCGAGAGGTTGTAGAGGACGAGAAAGACGGGGAGCATGAGCGCCTCGACGACCAGCAGGAGCGTCAGCGCGCCGAGGAGCTTGCCGAGGTAGACCGCCTCGCGGCCCACCGGCGCGAGCAGGAGTCCGTCGAGCGTGCCGCGCTCGCTCTCCAGGATGAACGTCCGGTTCATGCCGAGGACGCCGGTGAAGATGTAGGCAACCCATACGATGCCGGGGCCGACGACCGCGACGATCCGGGGGGAGGGGTCGAAGGCGAAGTTGAAGATGAAGGCCACGACGAGGGAGAAAGCGAGGATGGCCGTAAGCGACTCCCGGGTGCGCGCTTCGAGGCGCAGGTCCTTCAGGAACACGGCGGACGCGGCCCGCATAAGAGCGCCCATCAGGACGCGCCCGCCCTTCCGCTGAGCATCGCGGCGACCTCGGGCGCGGTCGTCCCGGCGGCGGCCCCGCGCGCGGTGAGGCGGCCGCCGCGCAGGACGGCGTAGTCGTCGGCGACGGCGAGGCCGCGCGCCGCGTCGTGGGTCGTGAGGACGACGGTCCCGCCGCCGCCGGCGACGGCGCGCACGACGCGGTCGACCAGCTCCTGCGCCTCGATGTCGAGGCCGGAGTCGGGCTCGTCGAGGAGGAGGACGGAGGGGCGGTGGAGGAGCGCGCGGGCGATGGAGACGCGCTTGCGCATGCCGTTCGAGAGCGTTCGCACGCGGCGGTCGGCCCAGCCCTGAGCGCCGACGTCGGCGAGCACGCGCCGGACGCGCTCGTCAGCGGCGGGCGTGTCGTAGAGGCGGGCGTAGAACAGGAGGTTCTCGGCGGGAGTGAGGTCGTCGTACAGCAGATCTTGGTGACCTGCGTAGCCGACGGACGCGCGGACGAGCCGGGCCTTGGACTGGGGATCGAAGCCCGCCACGGCCACGGCGCCCTCGCCAGGCTTGACGAGGGAGGCGAGCACGCGCAGGAGAGTGCTCTTGCCGGCCCCGTTGTGACCGAACAAGGCGAGGACGCGTCCCCAGCCGACGGCGAGGTCGACCGACCTGAGCGCGACGGTCCGGCCGTATGCCTTGGAGACGCCTCGCAGCTCGACAGCGTGGGAGCCGCCCGGCGGGGCGTTTGGAGCGTTCTCTGCCATGATGAGACGGCGCGTCGCGCCTGGCTGCTAGTGTACCCTGCGGATTCGCCTGCGCGGGGCGGCCCCCCTCTCTAACTTTCCCCCGCGGACGGGAGAAAGGACTCAGACTGGCTCTCCCCCGCAGACGAGGTTGGAGGTTAGACGGTATGGAGATATTTCGGCGGGTCGGGGCTGCGTTCGGCCGCCGGGGTATCCCGGATGGCATGGAGGAGCGCGTGCCCGCGGGGCAGTACGTCACGCCCAAGATGCCGCTGATGAACATCAACGGCACGCCCCGGATCGACATGGCGGGCTGGCGGCTGACCGTCTCCGGCGAGGTCGAAAGCCCGGTCGAGCTGACGTGGGACGACTTCCTGGGCCTGGCGGACGAGGAGGTCGTGGCCGACTTCCATTGCGTGACGCAGTGGTCGCGGCTGAACGTCGGCTGGGAGGGGGCGCAGGCGATGCGCGTGATCGGGCTGGCGTCGCCGAACGCCCGCGCACGGTTCGCGATGATTCACTGCTACGACGGCTATACGACGAACATCGACCTCGCCGCCCTGCGCTCGTCGGACGTGCTGTTCGCGCACCGGCAGGACGGAGCGCCTCTCGAGCCGGGGCATGGGGGGCCGCTGCGCCTGGTCGTGCCGTCGCGGTACGGCTGGAAGAGCGCGAAATGGGTGAAAGGAGTGGAGCTGCTGGACGCGGACAGCCCCGGGTTCTGGGAGGTGAACGGCTACCACATACGCGGGGACCCTTGGCGAGAGGAGCGTTTCTCAGGGTACTAGCCCTACTCCCCAGGAGGGGCCTGTTTATCCCGAATGCGCCTGAGAAGCGCGTTGAACAGCAGGTACGCAACAGCCGACAACGCGACCACGACCACCAGCGATAGGGCGTACTCTCCCGACCCGGAGAGACGAAGAGCGCCGCTGATGATGACGTTGGCGACTAAGACTGATTCAACGAAAGTTCGGACGGCCCATGCGAGAGCCGCCACCGCAAACGCTACGAGGGCGGCAGCAAGCGCGCCTTGCACGAGTCTTGATTCCATGCTTCGGTCTCCTATCCGCTGGCATTGTACACTGCCCATATCGGTGGAAGACTGTTCCGCAGCCTTCCCCGCGGACAACGCATGAGAGGCGCGAGTTAACCTGAAGACGCGATCTGGCTCCGGATGCGGTCCTTGAGGGATGGCGCGGGCGTTAGGCGGGGGAGATTGCGGAGGGCGTTGAGGGTGGCGAGGAAGGAGCGCACGAACTCGGGGCAGTCGGGGCAGTCGAGCAGATGGGCGTCGAATTTCGCGCGGGTCTTGGGGGCCAGCTCGCCGTCGGCGTAGTCCGAGCAGTTCTCCATTACGTCGTTGCAGTCGAAGCCGGGCTTCCCGAACAATCGGCGTAGGAACTTGAGGGGTGTGTTCATCATGTCATGTCGTCGCGTTGGCTCATATCCGCCGCGTTGGGGTCGGCTCGCCCATGCCGAGTCCCCGCTTCCTGCTCCGAGAGAATACCCCAGCGCCACCGCGTCTCGCGTATCCTTATGATGCGGCAATGGTCGGATAAGATGCGCTACGCGGCCCCGTTGCCGTTCCGCCATGGACGACGAAGCTTTTTCGCAGATAGTCGAGCAATACACCGACTACGCCTATAACATCGCCTACCGCATGGTGAACAACCCCGCGGACGCGGACGATGTGGTGCAGGACGCGTTCCTGTCGGCTTACCGCGCGCGGGACCGCTTCCGGGGCGACGCGCAGGTCACCACCTGGCTCTACCGGATCGTGGTGAACGCGGCGCTGCAGAAGATACGGAAGGAGAAGCGGCCGCGCGAGATGACCCAGGGAGGAGTCGAGGAGCTGGAGGTCGCGGACTGGACTCCCGGCCCGGAGTCGTCGGCGCTGAATACGGAGCTGCGCGACAAGCTGGGGGAGGCGCTGGCGTCGCTGCCGGAGGAGATGAGGACGGCGGTGGTGCTTCGGGACGTGGAGCAGCTATCCACGGAGGAGGCGTCGGAGGTCGTTGGGATAAGCGTGCCGGCGTTCAAGGCGAGGCTCCACCGCGGACGGGTGGCGCTGCGCGGGTATCTGGGGCGGTACGTGGGGCGCGGCTAGCGCCGGCCGGGGCTAGATGCGCTCAAGGCGCTTACAACTTCTCTGATTCGAGTGAGACTGGCCGAGGCGTAGTCGGTAGCCTCGTACCGCTGTATCTGCTGCTCCTTGAGCCCGAGGCGCTTTGCTAAATCTCTCTGGCTCAGGCCCTGCGCGATCCGCGCCTTTATCAGAACGACCGGCAGGTCAGCGACTATATTGAGCTCGCCCAGTTGGAACCTGCCGGCTTTCAGGGATTCGTACTCGCGCATCTCATCCTCGAGGTCTACTAGCTGGCTCCTCAGCGCGTCCTCTTGGGCTTTGGCGATAACGGGGTGCATCCCCTCAGCCCCGCCAGGGCGCTGGGTGAGGCTCTGAAGCGTCTGCGTGAATCGGTCTGCTTGCGCTCTTGTAATACGGTACTGACGTTCATTCTTGATCATATGAGGGCTCCCAGATTGATGGCGATAATCCCTTTAGGTCTCCCTGAGTCCTTGTCAGTCTGGAAGAATTCGAGAAACGACAGGCCGCCTGCGCCTGCGATGATTGACGCAGGAAACAGTTCACCCATGTATTTGGCCTTCTGAGTGGCCCTCCCAGGGTCAAAGGTCAAGAGGACAGGGTCAAGGGCCGTGGGTTCAACGCCGTTCTCCTCCCAGCAAGCGTCGTAGTCGTTTGGGACATCCTTGCTCGTAACGAAGCTTCCGTTGAGATAGACGGTCCGGCAGCCCGCGCTCTTCAGGTTCTCAAGTGCTGCTTTGAGTCCAATCACGAGGCGCCGTCTCCAGGGATTGCGCCCGAGTCTGTCGATCAGCTCGTCCCGATTAGCCCAGTGGACTCCTGGCGGCAGAAGGCCGTCTGCATCGAACCGCGGTATCATTCACACAACAATACTATTGTGTGAATGCTCTGTCAAAGGCGCCTTACGGAATGGCAGGGATTAGCGATGGTGCAAGCGAAGGCAAGCCTTGCAGCCCTACCAGCATGCGCGGCAGCGGTGGGTTCCAGGTGATAATCCCAGGGAGAGGAGGAACCCGACGGCTAGATGACGAAAGAATCGAGAAGCGCGTCGGGGCCCTTGGCGGTCACCCGCTGGCGGACCGCGCCGATCCGCTGGTCGAGGGAGGGGCGGGCGGTGTCTTCGTAGACGAGGCCCATGGGGACTCCGCCCTGCTCGATGATGCTTCGCGCCGCGCTCTTGCTGCTCGCGTCGTGATCGTCGGGAATCTCCCAAGCACTGCCGGGGATGCCCTGTTTCGCGTTGCCCTTGAGCTGGGCGTAGGTGTCGTTGTAGGTGGTGCAAGGGGACGCGACGTGAACGATGGAGAAGCCGGAATGCTCCATGCCGCCCTTGATGAGGCCGGCGAGGTCCCGCGGCTTGCTGGAGTAACCGGAGGCGATGTAGGTGACGCCAAGGGTGAGATAGAGGTCTAGGGGGTCCACCGGAGATTCGAGCTTGCCGAAGGGGGTGGAGCTCGTAACGACGTCTTCGAGGGTCGTGGGGGAGGACTGGCCCTTGGTGAGGCCGTAGACGCCGTTGTCCATGACGACGGCGCAGATGTTGAGGTTGCGGGAGGCTTGCGGAGCGATGTGCTCCATGCCGATGCTGAGGAAGTCGCCGTCCCCCGCGACGACGACCACGTTGAGGTCCTCGCGGGCCATCTTCACGCCGAGGGCGATGGGAAGCGACCGGCCGTGGATGCCGTGGAAGCCGTAGGGCTGCTCGCCTTCCAGCAGGTGGACGAGGTTGCCCGAGCAGCCGATGCCGGCGACGACCACGTTGTGGGACATCGGTATCTCGTGCTCGATGTTCCAGTCCCTCATGGCGAATTCCATGGCGCGGCGGACGCCGAAGTCTCCGCAGCCGGGGCACCAGTTAAAGTCGTACTCAGGGTTCTTTGTTGTCCCACTCATGCCTTCACCGCTTGCCTGTGCCCGGCCTCGGCCAGGCGCGCCTTGATGAGCTCGCAGAGCTCGGATGGACGGAAGGGGAGGCCCGTGTACTGGGTGATGGCCTGGGCGTTGACGCCTTCCGACCGCAGGATGCTGGCGAGCTGGCCCTGGTAGTTCAGCTCGGGAACGATGACGAGGTCCTTCGAGCGCAGCTCGTCGAGCAGCGCCGTCGGCATCGGATTGAGAAACATGGTGTAGAGCCAGGAGAGGTCAACGCCTTCGGCGCGAAGCCGGTTGTAGGCCTCGAGCACGGAGCCCTTCGAGCCGCCCCACGGCATCACCGCGACACGGGCGGAGGGGTTGTCGCTCTCGTAGGGGCCGTTTTCGAGGAGCTTGAGCTTGCTGAACCGGCGCTCGGTCATGTGGATGTGGTACTTGGCGAGGTGGGTCGTGTCGCCGTAGATGTCATGCTCGGAGCCGTTGGCGACATAAGAGCCGGCGCCGCCGGGGACGGGGAAGGGCGAGACTTCCTTGGCCTCGTATCGGAGGTAGCCGTTGTCGCCCTTGTAGATATTGCGAGTCTCGACGGGAATCTGAGAGAGATCGGGCCGCCGGATGTTCTGTGCTCGCTCGGCGAGGGAGTGCTCACTGAGGATGATAACGGGGCCCTGGTAGCGCTCCGCCCAATTGAAGGCGTGGACGGCGGCCAGGAAGCACTCTTCGACGGTCCCGACCGCAATGACCGGAATCTTGGAGTCGCCGTGGGCGGGACTGAGGGAGGCGAGCAGGTCGGACTGTTCGGTCTTGGTGGGGAGGCCGGTAGCCGGGCCGCCGCGCTGGACGTCGATGATGACGCAGGGGATCTCGGCCATCCACGCGAGGCCGATGCCCTCGCCCATGAGGGTGAAACCTGGGCCGGAGGTGGCGGTCATGGACTTCTTGCCGGAGAAGCCGGCGCCGATGATGCCGGTGATGGCCTCGATTTCGGAGCTTGCCTGATAGGCGAATTTGCCTTCGCCGACGAGGTTGCGCTCCATGAAGATGAGGATGGGGGTGGCGGGAGAGATGGGGTAGCCGAAGTAGAAGTCGATGCCGGCGTGGAGCGCGCCGATGGAGAGGGCGTCGTTGCCCTTGATGAATATCTGCTCGTAGTCGGGCTTGTCGGGTATGCCGAGATCGCTGATCGAGGGTTCCTCGGCTAGGTGCGCGAGGCCAAGGTCGAGGGCTTTATGGTTCGCCTCGACGACGCCCGCTCGCCCGGCGAACCGTTGCGAGACGAAGTCCTTGAAGTATTGGACGGGCATGTTGACGAGCTTGGAGAGGCCGCCCATCACCACCATGTTGGCGGCGCGGGACTCGCCGGTCTGCTTGGCGAGCTCGTCGAAGGGGACGGTGATGCATCGGTGGGCGGTGTCGTCCGGGTCCGGGGTGACGGAAGGGTCGAGGAGAATGACGCCGCCGTCCCTGACCTCGTGCCTATGCTCTTCGTAGGCGAAGTCGTTGAAAGCGACGAGGATGTCGACCATGTCTCCTGGGCTCAGGACGGGCTCCCGCGAGACGCGGGCTTGCGTCCAAGTGGGCCCTCCGAGAATCTGGGACGGGAAAGTAGCGAAGGTGAGAGCGTGGAAACCGACGCCGGTGGAAGCCCGTGCGAGCATCTCGGCGGCGGTGACGACTCCCTGGCCGCCTTCACCCGCGAAACGGACGACGACCTCACTCTGGTAGGCCATAGCTGGGATCCTCCCGATAGTGGCGAACGGAGCCCGGAAAAACCTAACGCGCACAGGGGCGCGGCGCGCGCGTTAGACCTGGGAGTCCATTCGGAGCCTCAGCCGCATAAGGCTATGCGTCGGGCAGAGGGAGTGTCAACTGCCGTTTTGCTCACAACGGCCCCATAGAAAGCGCACGCATCAAGCCCCGGCGAGTCGAAATGTGACGGATTCGTGCATGGTTCTCGGCGCACGCAAACGGAGCCGCCGCTGAAGGGCGGGCCGCACGGGAGGGAAGGGTTGCCTGGCGGCGAGGGGCTTCGAGCGTTTGACACCCCCTTGGCGTCCTGTGTATTCTCGCTTGCGCTGGCGCGAGCTTGGGTTTGCCGGACCCCATCCAGGCGATAGACATCTGGCGCGATGTCATAACCCGCATTCAAACTAACCCCGGTCCGTCGATTGAGCGGAAGGGGTTGGTTTGCGTAGGGGCCTGTTTGCCGGGCTTGCCTGCATCCGCTCACGGGGCGCAATAGCCGTCTCGGGCGGCCCCGCCCAGGGGCGGAATACGGAGGAGGTTGCATGGTCCAGCAGGGCGTTGAGCTGAAGAGGGGCCTTAGGGACGTCTATTTCGAGTCCACCGAGTCGAGCTTCGTGATCGGCGACATCGGCCGGCTCATCTACCGGGGCTACGACATCCACGACTTGGCCACCCAGGCCACCTTCGAAGAAGTCGTCTTCCTCATGATGAAGAGGCATTTGCCCACTAGAGCCGAGCTCGATGAGTTCGACGCCACGCTCCGGCAGTCCCGGGAGATCCCGCAAGAGATCGTCGAGGTCATCGAACGGGTCAAGGGCGGCCACCCGATGGACGTGCTACGGACCGCCGTCTCGGCCCTCGCCTCCTTCGACCCGGAAGTGGACGACATCTCCCACGAGGCGACTCTTCGCAAGGGGATGAAGATCAGCGCCCAGACCCCGACAATCGTGGCGGCGCACCACCGAATCCGCACCGGCCAGCCCATCGTTCCCCCCGACCCCTCCCTACCCCACGCAGCGAACTTCCTCTATATGCTCCTCGGCAAGCGCCCGGACGAGGACACGGCTCGCTTGATGGACAAGGATCTCATCGTCCACCTAGACCACGGCTCGAACGCCTCATCGTTCGCGGCTCGCGTCACGGCCAGCACCCTCGCCGACGTGCATGGGGCGGTCGTCACCGGTATCTCGACGCTCAAAGGCCCGCTCCACGGGGGCGCGGCGGAGGGCGTGATGAAGATGGCGCTGGAGATCGGCGACGAGGACAACGTCGAGAGCTACCTGGCTGGCAAGCGCGAGCGCAAAGAGCGCATCATGGGGTTTGGGCACGCGGTCTACCGCGCGGAGGACCCTCGCGCCCGCCACCTTCGGGAGGGCTCGCGGCTCCTGGCTGAGAAGGAAGGCGACCCGAAGTGGTTCCAGATACTCAGCAGGGTCGAGGAGCACATGCGGCCGTACGCGGAGCGGGGCATCTGCGTGAACGTCGACTTCTGGGCCGGGTCCGTGTACTACCTGCTTGGCATACCCGAGGACCTGTTCATCTCCATCTTCGCCGTGGCGCGCGTGCCCGGCTACGTGGTGCAGATACTGGAGCAGCAAGACAAGAACATGCTCATCCGCCCGCAGATCAGGTACGACGGGCCGATGGACGTGGAGTTCGTCCCGATAGAGCAGCGGGGCTAAGGCGCGGAACCATGCAGAGGGGGAGTTCGAGTATGACGCAGCAGGGGACCGAGGTAGTCGCGGCAACGGAGTCTGACTGTCCACATCATTGGGCCATTGAGAGTCCGAACGGCCCAACGAGCTACGGCACTTGCAGGCGTTGCGGGGAAGTCCGCGAGTTCAAGAACTCCATCCAGATAACGAGCTGGGAGTCGGAAGGCAGCCACGCCAACCGCAACCGCGGATAGACAGGACTGATAGGAATGGGTTAGCGCCCCGGCTTTGCCGGGGCGTTTCTCTGCTCTGAGGAGGCGGGTATGAGCAAAGAGACCTATACCCCGTGGGACAGCGCAGAGCTTCTCACCGATGAGGCGGCGGTCGCCGAGTACTTGGCGGCGGCGCTCGAAGAGAACGATCCGGAGTTCTTTGTGAAGGCCGTCGGCAACGCCGCCCGCGCCGTGGGCATGACCGCTATCTCCGAGGAGACTCACCTGGGCCGACGGCGTGTGTCTCGTCCTCGGCCGGACGCTCGGGGTCCTCGAAGGCGAACAGGTCGGCCACGCTAACGCCGAGGGCGCCCGCGACCGCCCGGATGTTCCGCAAGGCGGGATTCCGCACCCCTCGCTCGATGCCGCTCAGATAGGTCACGTGGACGCCTGCGCGATGGGCCATCTCCTCTTGGGAGAGGCCCATGCCACGCCGGAGTGACCTGACGCGCGCGCCGAACGCCGCAAGGAATGCATCCATGGACTGCCACCAGCCGCAAGGGGGGCTTGCCGTGGATGCTGGGCGTCCTTAGACTATGAGTCCATAGACTATAAGTAAACTTTGCATGTTCCCGCATCCTGACGTGCGGGGGGTGGCCTGTCTAGGAGCTGCAATGAGCGATGAAGAGCGGAGATTCGCACTTGCTCAGCAAGTGGCTAGCTCAGTCAACCAAGGGAGGAGGATTGAGTCGCAGAGCGACTTTCAGGCAGTCCTCCTTCATGGGCCCAGAACCTCTTTCGCGATGTTGGGATTGCACTGGCGGTGTTCTTTATCGCGATGATTTTGCTGAGCGCTGCCTTCGAGTCCAATGCCCTTGTTGCGTTGCTGGCCCTTGCAATCTCTGTAGGAGCGTGGGCGGCGTCGACAAAGACCCTTGGGGAAAGGCGTGAGTTGGTTCAAATCAGCGAACAAGGCGTAGTGACGGTATCGAAACTGCACTAAGAGGAGACACGGTAATGACCTCGGATGCTTCTAATCGCAAGTCCTCTGAAGAACGAAAGGCTGCGCTTGCGCAACAAGTGGCCAACTTGATTGCACAAGGGAGAAGAGTCGAATCGCAGAGCGACTACCAAGCAGTGCTCGTTCAGGGGCAACGCGTTAACCATGTGCTTCATCTGATTCTCACAGTAGTTACCTTTGGCCTCTGGGGAATCGTATGGCTGGGTCTCGTAGTCGCTGGAGGCGAAAAACGTGAGATCGTGCGCGTGGACGAATGGGGCACCCCGACGGTGTCCAGACTCTGAGATGCGACTTCTCTGCGCCTGGGCTCCCTGGCAGAGGTAAGGTTTCCCGACAGGCGCACCCGGTAATCCCCTACACGCTAAACTCAACCCATGACGCTGTTCAGTCCCACCGACGCTGAGGAGGAGGCGCGGCGGCGCATCCGTGAGCGGGGGGCGATTACGTTCGCCGAGTTCATGGAGGTCGCGCTGTACTGGCCCGACGGGGGGTACTACTCGACGCGCCGGGCGTTCGGGGCGGCGGGGGACTTCTATACCGCGCCGCTCACGCATCCGGTCTTCGGGGCGTTGATCGCGCGGCAGATGGTGACGATGTGGCGGGCGGTTGGCCGGCCTGAGCGGTTCGTGGTTGTCGAGGCGGGCGCGGGGACGGGCAGACTTGCCGCGGACATCATGGAGCACGCGCCCGCGCTGGATGCCGGTTTCGCAAGGGCGCTGGCGTATGTGGGGGTCGAGCGGCGGGGCCCCCCACCCCAATCCTCCTCCGCAGGCGGGGGAGAAGGGATAAGGGGGAGCATCGAGTGGGCGATGGTCGAGGGGGGCGAGCTGCCGTCCGCCAAAGGTCCCGGCGTGACGCTCGTGAACGAGCTTCTCGACGCGATGCCGGTCCACCGCGTGACGGTCGAGGAGGGCGAGCTGCGGGAGCTGTACGTTGGGCTGTCGCCGGACGGGCGTCTCGTGGAGACGGCCGGCGCTCCGTCGACGCCCGCTCTTGCCGAGCGGCTTGCGTCGCTGGGCGTGCGGCTTTCGGAGGGGCATCGAGCGGAAGTCAATCTGGGCCTGCGGGCGTGGGTGGAGTCGGCGTTCGGGGCGATCGATTCCGGTTATCTGCTGCTCATCGACTACGGGCATGAGGCCCCCGATTACTACGACGAGTCACGCCGCCAGGGGACGCTGCGCTGCTACGCGGGGCATACGCTCAGCATGAATCCGTACATAAACGTGGGGCGTCAGGACATCAGCGTCCACGTCGAGCTTACGTCGCTGCGCGCGGCGGCGGCTGTCGCGGGGTTCGTCGAGGCGGGGGCCATGAGCCAGTCCGAGCTGTTGCGCGGCTTGGGTATCGACGAGTACCGGCAGGACATCGCGGGGCGCGCCGACATGAGCCCCGCGGCGCGGGCGGCGAACCTGCGGCAGATCGAGTCGCTGGCCGACCTCGACGGGATGGGCTCGTTTCGCGTTCTGGCGTTCGCGAAGGATGCGCCGACGGCCGGAGTGCTGGGCGTTGCGTCCGGCCCGCCGGGCCGGGCTCCGCTTCCGACGCCTGAGCATATGCCGCTGGGAGCGCCTCCCCAGCCGCAATCAATGCCCACGTGGGACGAGTTGCTGCGCTAGCGGTCTCCCTTTTCGGGGGAAGGCGCCTAGCGAGTATCGATTGGCATGCCCCGTGGTTCGACAGGCTCACCACGAACCCACAATGAGTGGCGTCCCTGCCGGCCTGCGTCTGCGAGGGAGGGCTAAGAGGGGCTGAACTCGGCGCGCAGGTCTTTCTTGAGCACTTTGCCCAGTGAGTTGCGCGGCAAGCCGTCGACAAAAATCACCTGCTCCGGACGCTTGAACCGCGCGAGCGCTTGGCACGCGTCCAGCAGGGACTCCTCGGACGGCTCGACCCCCGGCGTGGGGACGACGACCGCGACGACGCGCTCGCCCCAAGTCTCGTCCGGCAGGCCGATGACGGCGCACTCCTCGATGCCGGGGCAGGCGTGCAGCAGGTGCTCGATCTCCTCGGGAGCGACCATCTCCCCGCCGCGCTTGATGAAGTCTTTGGCCCGGCCCTCCAGGTAGAGGTAGCCGTCCTCATCCCGGTAGCCCAGGTCGCCCGTGTACAGCCAGCCGTCGTGGAGCGCCTGAGCGGTCGCGTCGGGCTCGCCCCAGTAGCCGCGCATGAGCCTCGGGCCGCGTGCGACGATTTCGCCCTGCTCGCCCACCCCGAGGTCGCGCCCGTCCTCGTCGACCACGCGCACCTCGACATCGGGCAGGGGCCTCCCGATGCTCGATAGGCGTCGCCGGCGCTTCTCGACGAGTTCGGGCGGGCCTTCGAGGACGTGGTCCTCGGGGGGGACCATCGCTATCGTCGAGCCGGTCTCGGTCTGGCCGAAGGCGTTGATGAACTGGACGCCGGGCAGCAGCGGGAGCGCGCGCTCTATGAGGGAAGGGGGCATCGACGCTCCGCCGTAGGTCACGATCTTCAGGCTGGAGAGGTCGTGGCGTTGGAAGTCGGGGTGGTCAAGGACCTGCTTGAGCATCGTGGGAACGATGAGTGCGCGCTCGACCTCGTGCTTCTCGACGAGCCCCATCCATTCGTGGGGCTCGAACTGCCGCTGAAGCACGATCGTGCGGCCCCCGTAGACGCCCGCCAGCGCCGCCTGCAGGCCCGCGACGTGGTAGAGCGGCAGCGTCAAGAGCGTGCGTTCCTCGGAGTCGGGGTCGGGCGGCTCCATGCTCGTGAGCATGAAAGACGTGAAGCTCGAATGCGACAGCATGACGGCTTTGGGGCGGCCCGTAGTGCCGGCTGTGAAGAGCAGCACGGCGGTTGCATCGGGCGACGCCTCCGGGAACGCCGTTTCTTCCTGCTCGCCGTCCGCAACGAGCGCCTCGAAAGCGCGCCATCCCGGCTGTGCGCCGCCTTCCGCCGCAAACAGCGCGACCGACTCCGCGTCGCGCCGCAGGTCGTCGATAAGCGAGACGTACCGCTCGCCCGCGATGACAGCCTTCGGAGCGGCGTTCCGCAGGGGATAGCCGACCTCCTCGCCGCGTCCTCGGAAATTCAGCGGCGCGTAGATGGCGTCCAGCCGCGCGGCGGCGAAGTACGTCTCGAAGTGCATCGGCGTGTTGACGTCGATGACGCATATGCGGTCGCCGGCGCCGACGCCGTGCGACGCCAGCGCGTTGGCGAGCCGGTTGGAGCGGTTCGCCAGCTCCGCGTAGGTAATCGACCGGTCATCGAAGACCAGCGCCGGACGGTCAGGGACGATTGCCGCCGCAATGGCGAGGATGTCGTGGGTATGCAGGACCAGGCCTCCGCCGCCCAGGTGAGCCCCGGCGGCGCCTCAGCCTAGCCGAGCGGCCAGTCGCCGCTCAAGCCGCATGCCGTCGTCGAGCGTCATATCTCCTCCCTCGTTGACCGCCCGCTTGACGAGCGCGAGCGCGTCAGCGGGCGCCGCGAGGACTTCTCGCAGGCGGCGTTCGGCCTCCGCCGGCAACCGTCGGCGCGGCGCGACCCAGTGCGCGAGCCCGCACTCCAACGCCTCTGCCGCCGTGATACGGCGGCCCGTCAGCATCATGGCCATCGCCCGGGATTCGCCGACGATGCGCGGGAGGGCCTGCGTGCCGCCCGCGGCCGGGATGAGTCCTAGCCCGACCTCCGGCATACCGAATACGGCGTCGACGGAGGCGATGCGGAGGTCGCAGAGCGCCGCAATCTCCACGCCGGAGCCAAAGCAGTAGCCATGCACCGCGGCCATCGTGGGCTTCGGCAGCTCCACCAGCGCGGTCCACAGATCCCTCTCCCATCGCACGCGCCGCGCTACCGCCTGGGATGGCGCGCTCCCGAACTCGGTGAGGTCGGCCCCCGCGCAGAACCCCTTTTCCCCCGCGCCCGATATCAGCAGACCGCGAACGTCATCGTCATCGCGGACGGCGCCGAGGACCTCCCATAGGTCGTCCCGCATCTGTACATTGAACGCGTTGACCGTCTCCGGCCGGTTGAGCGTCAGCAATGCAATTGGGCCGCGCTTCTCGTAGAGGACCGTGCGGAAGGCGGTCATCGGCCCTCGAATTTCGGTAGGGGCGAGCGTTTCTCGATGAAGCTACGGAGACCCTCGGCGCGGTCTTCCGTCGAGTGGAGCAGGAAGCTCAGGTCGGCTTCGAGCCGGAGCCCGTCGCCGAGGGCGAGGTCGGCGGAGGCGTGCACCGCCTCCTTGACGTACTGCGCGGCGATGGGCGCGGCGTTCGCGATTGCGGCGGCTATGGCGAGGGCGGCGTCGACGCCGCCCTCGGTCTGCGCGAGACCGGCCCGCGATGCTTCATCGGCGGAGAGCGCCTCGCCCGTCAGCAGCATGTGCAGGGCGCGCCCCCTTCCGGCGAGCCGAGCCAGCCGTTGCGTGCCGCCGTGCGCGGGCATCCTCCCTTGGGCCGCGTGAGCCATGCGGAACGACGCCCCAGTGGACGCGGCGCGGATGTCCGCGGCCAGCGCCAGCTCCAGGCCTTCCTCGCGGCAGGCGCCGTCGATCCAGGCGACGGTGGGTATACGGAGCGCGGCAAGGGCCGCGACGGGGTCGTCGTTGGGCGCCCAGGACAGGTCGGCGGGTGCGCAGTCCCACCTGCCGGAAATGAGGAGGACGCGCGCGCCCGGGGTGCCGTCGATGTCGCGCAGGACGGCGGCGAGGTTGCCGAGAACGGCGCCCTCGCTCCACGTGACGCGGACGACGCCCTCCTGCGTTCCGACGACTATCCCGCTCGCGTCCGCCATGGCCTCCCGCCCTCTCTTGGGGGATGTTCGGCCCGGCTTTCGCGGGTGTCAATCGAGGGTTGAGCGGGGACCGGGCGGCGTTTGCCACCGGGCGCTTGACAGTCGGTCGCAGCGGGCCATACCATGCGCCCTGATTAGCAGTCGGAGGCGCTGACTGCTAACAGACTACCGAAGCGAGTGCTAATCGCTGATAGCTGGCGCAAGGAGGTAACCGTGGCGCGAAAGTTGCAGCCCCTGGGTGACCGCATCGTTGTGAAGGCGGTCGAGCAAGAGACCCAGACCAAGAGCGGGATCTATATCCCGGACAGCGCGAAGGAGCGCCCCCAAGAGGGGAGCGTCATCGCCGTAGGACCCGGCAAGGTGAATGACGACGGCACGCGGGCCGCGATGGATGTCGCGATCGGGGACACCGTCATCTACTCGAAGTTCGCCGGCACGGAGTTCGAGGAGGACGGAGAAGAGTACCTGATCATGAGGGAGACCGACATCCTGGCGAAGGTTAGCTAGAAGCCGCTCACAACGCCCGGTTGGGCGCTAACTCACACACGGAGGAGCCATACATGGCAAAGCAAATCCTATTCAGCGACGATGCGCGAAAGTCGCTCAAGGTCGGCATGGACATCCTGGCCAACACGGTCAAGGTCACCCTTGGGCCCCGCGGCAGGAACGTCATCCTCGACAAGAAGTTCGGCCCCCCGAACGTCTGCTCCGACGGCGTCACCATCGCCAAGGAGATTGAGCTCGAGAACCACTATGAGAACATGGGCGCGCAGCTTCTGAAGGAAGCCGCCACCAAGACCAACGATGTCGCCGGAGACGGCACGACCACCGCCACCGTCCTCGCCCAGGCGATGATTGCGGAGGGCTTCCGCAATATCACCGCCGGCGCCGACCCCATGGCCATCAAGCGCGGCATCGAGGCGGCCGTGCGCGCGGTCCGCGAAAGCATCTCCGCACAGTCCACCCCCGTTAGCGGCAAGGACCAGATCGCCCAAGTCGCTTCCCTCTCCGCCCACGACAACGAGATGGGCAACCTCATCGCAGAGGTTATGGAGAAGGTCGGCAAGGACGGCGTCATCACGGTCGAGGAGGGCAAGAGCCTCGGCTACGAGACCGAGTACGTCGAGGGCATGCAGATCGACCGCGGCTACATCTCCCCCTACTTCCTGACCGATTCCCAGCGGATGGAGGCGGCGATCGACGACCCCTACATCCTCATCACCGACAAGAAGATCTCGGCCGTCAACGACGTGCTGCCGGCCCTCGAGAAGATCCTCCAGGTCACGAAGAACCTCGTGCTCATCTCCGAGGACGTGGAAGGCGAAGCCCTCGCGACCCTCGTGGTCAACAAGCTCCGCGGCACGCTGAACTGCCTGGCCATCAAGGCGCCCGGCTTCGGCGACCGCCGCAAGGAAATGCTCCAGGACATCGCCATCCTCACCGGCGGCACCGTCCTCAGCGAGGAGGTCGGCCGCAAGCTCGACTCCGCGACCGTGGAGGACTGCGGGCGCGCCCGGCGAGTCGTCGCCACCAAGGACGAGTCCACCTTCGTAGAGGGCCACGGCACCGAGCAGTCCATCCAGGACCGCATCTCTCAGATCAAGGCCCGCATCGAGGAGACGACCTCGGACTTCGACCGCGAGAAGCTGCAGGAGCGGCTTGCCAAGCTCTCCGGCGGCGTCGCCATCATCAAGGTCGGCGCGGCCACCGAGGTCGAGCTCAAGGAGAAGAAGGCTCGCGTCGAGGACGCTCTCTCGGCCACGCGCGCGGCGGTTGAGGAAGGAATCGTCCCCGGGGGCGGCACCGTCCTCGTCCGCGCGTCCGAGGTGATCGGTGAGCTCACGCTGGCGGACGACGAGCTCACGGGGACCCAGATCGTGAGGCGGGCGCTCGAAGAGCCCATCCGGACGATTGCGTTGAACTCCGGGCACTCCGGCGACGTCATCGTCGCCGAGGCGAAGAAATCCCAGGACGACTGGGGCTTCGACGCCGACGCGGGCGTCTGGGGCCACATGCTGGAGCGGGGCATCGTCGACCCGGCCAAGGTCACGCGCGCCGCGGTCGAGAACTCCGCCAGCGTTGCGGCCATGGTCCTCACCACCGAGTCCGTGGTCACGGATGTTCCCGAGCCCCCGGCCGGCCCCGCCATGCCGCACCCCGACCACATGGACTTCTAGTCCGGCCTTTACAGGCAAACACAAGAGGCCCCCGCTCGATTGCGGGGGCTTCTTCGTTACCCCCTCCTCGAGTCCTCTCCGGCGCACAGTGACATTTGCCCGTTGCCCGATTTCCCCCTTGCGCCCTCTACGATGAGGAGCCGTTCCACCCACTGTCATTGCCTCGAAAATAGGGCTCAGCAGAGGTGGTGTAGCCGTCCTCCATCCCCTATTTTCGTCGGTTATGGTGTGGGGCGTTAGACCCACATGAGGGATTGCTTCGAAGTCCTCTCCATCGTCTGCGGGGGAGACTGAGAGGGGGCCGCGACACTTGCTCCTTCCCCCATCCCCAACCAACCCCTACCATGGACTCCGATAGACTACGCGCTGTCCCCCTCCCGTCCCCTCCTTACCAAGGAGGGGCTAGGGGTGGTCCCACAGGGGGGCCGGCGCCACCCACCAGCCCCCGCAAAAACCGGGAGGTCGAAATTTCTTGATTTCTTGGATTCTTAAGCCCTTCCACCGCACCACGGCCTGGTAACTAGAAACAGAAACCTCCGGGGACTTTCTGTTTCTAGCCCCCCGCCCCCGTCGCCTGGCGACCGCATCACGGCCACGTAAATCAAAGATTCCAAGAGGTGAAGGAGCCTGCGGAAAATTTTCTTGCTCCTCCACGGACGCCGCAAGCTTTACGGGGCAGGCTCCCCTTCAACCTCTCCCCCTCTGCGAGACCTTTGCGCAACCTCAAGCCAGTTCGTGGTGAGCCTGTCGAACCACGCCGCCCGTAACCAACGCCCTCCTATCCCCCTCCTTACCAAGGAGGGGCTAGGGGTGGTTCCGCTGGCATTCGCCTCATCAACTCTGAACAGTTACCTATTGGGGATTGGAGGGGCATCCACTATAATCAGGTGGTATTTTGGGGTATCTCTGGGAGAGGACGATTTTCGGAACACCATATGTAGTAGGTTGACCGACAGTCCGCCTCCCCGCAGGAATGTGAAAGGACCCGCATGGTAACGAGCAACACCGGCAACGTCAGGCTCGTTCGAATCGAAGAGGAGATGCGCAGCGCGTACCTCGACTACGCGATGAGCGTTATCGTCGCGCGCGCGCTTCCCGACGTTCGGGACGGGCTCAAGCCCGTACACCGGCGCATCCTCTACGCCATGCAGGGCATGGGCCTGCGTCCCGGCTCTTCCTACAAGAAGAGCGCCGCCGTCGTCGGCGAGGTCCTCGGGAAATACCACCCCCACGGCGATTCGCCCGTCTATGACGCCCTGGTCCGCATGGCCCAGGAATTCTCCATGCGCCACCGGTTCGTCGACGGCCAGGGCAACTTCGGCTCCGTCGATGACGATCCGCCCGCCGCCATGCGCTACACCGAAGCCAGGCTCGCTCCCATCTCCGAGCAGCTTCTCCAGGACATCGACCGCGACACCGTCGACTTCGTCGACAACTACGACGGCTCCCAGCGCGAGCCGACGGTGCTTCCCTCGCGCGTTCCGACCCTTCTCGTCAACGGCGCGTCCGGCATCGCCGTAGGCATGGCCACGAACATCCCGCCGCACAACCTCCGCGAGGTATGCGACGCTCTGAGCTACCTCATCGACAATCCGGACGCCACAGCCGACGAGCTGATGAAGTTCGTCCAGGGCCCCGACTTCCCAACCGCCGCGACCATTATGGGACGCGAGGGCATCGAGCAGGCCTGCCACACGGGGCACGGGCGCATCGTCGTTCGCGCCAAGGCCTCTTTCGAGGATATGGAAAAGAGCGATCGCCAGCGCATCATCGTCACAGAGCTGCCTTACCAAGTGAACAAGGCCTCTCTCGTGGAGAAGATCGCCTACCTCACCAAGGACAAGAAGATCGACGGCATCTCTGAAGTCCGCGACGAGTCGGACCGCGAAGGGATGCGGGTCGTCATCGAGCTGCAACGGAACGCCGCGGCCGGCGTGGTGCTGAACAACCTGTACCAGCACACGACCATGCAGAGCGCCTTCCACGTCAACATGGTGGCGCTCGTCGACGGCCAGCCCCGCGTCCTCAGCCTGCGCTCCGCGCTCCAGCACTTCATCGAGTTCCGGCGGAACGTCATCCGCCGACGCGCCGAGTACGACTTGGCCAGGGCCCGCGAGCGAGCGCACATCCTCGAAGGCCTGCGCGTCGCGCTGGACAATCTGGACGAGGTCATCCGCCTCATCCGCGCGTCGGCGGACGCCGAGGCCGCGCGCAACGCGCTGACGCAGGAGTTTGGCCTCACCGAGCCCCAGGCCCAGGCCATCCTGGAGATGCAGCTGCGTCGTCTGGCCGCACTCGAACGCGAGCGCATCGAGAACGAGTACCAGGAGCTGATGCGGAAGATCGCCGATCTCGAAGAGCTTCTGGCCAGCGCAGGTCGTGTTCTCCGAGTCATCAAGGAGGAGACTGCCGAGCTCCGTAAGGCCTTCGGCGAGCCCCGCCGCACCGCCATATCGGACGAGGAGGCGAGGGACCAGACACCCGAGGAGCTAACCCCCCATGCGGACGTGGTCTTCACTCTGAGCGACCGCGGCTACGTCAAGCGTCTGCCCATCGCCCTCTATCGCCTCCAGCGCCGCGGCGGCAAGGGCGTGCGCGGGCAGGAAACACGCGAGGGCGACGCAGTCCAACAGCTGATCGTCGCCGATACGCACGACTGGCTCCTGTTCTTCACGGACAAGGGCCGCGTGTACCGCAAGCGCGTGTTCGAGGTCGGGCAGGATGCGACCCGGCAGACGCGGGGCGCCCCCGTCCAGAACCTGATCGAAGCGATAAATCCGGCGGAAGAGACCGTAACGGCGGTCGTCGCCATATCGGACCCGAGGGCGGACCTGTCCATCTTCATGGCCACGCGCAAAGGCGAGGTGAAGAAGATGCACCTCAGCCAGTTCCAGAACATCCGCAGCAACGGCCTGGCGGCGTTCGACTTGGAGAAGGACGACAGCCTGCTGACCGCCCGGCTGGCCGACGATGGAATGACCACGGTGCTCGTCACGCGGAACGGCAAGGGAGTGCGTTTCGAGCTCGATAAGGTGACGGCGCGTCAGACCCGGGGAGCCGGCGGCGTACGCGGCATACGCCTAGCGGACGACGACGAGGTCGTCGCGATGGACGTGGCCCCGCAGGAGCGGCAGATGTGCCAGCCTCACTACGCCCAGTGGCGCAAGGAGCACCCCGGTGAGGAGAAGAAAGGGCCCCTGCACCTTCCGCCGGAGGAGCGTTCCGAGCCCTGTGACATCGAGGGATGCGATCAGAAGGCGGAGTACATCCTCGGCAGCGGCCAGATGATGATTCTGAGTGAGCGCGGCTACGGGAAGCGCACGGCGGTAGGCAACTTCCGCAAGACGGGCCGCAACGTGCAGGGCGTCATCGCCATGAAGATCACCGACAAGACCGGCCCCATCGCCGGAGCAGTGGTCACCGGCCCCGACGTCGAGGAAATCATGGTTGGCTCCCGCAAGGCGATGGTCTATCGGACGGCGATAGGGGAGATTCGCAGCTTGGGCCGCAACACGCAGGGCGTGCAGGTGATGACCAAGCTTTCCGGTGACGATGTGGTCATCTCGATGAGCGCGTTCCGCGAGCGCACCCCGGCGGATTTCGAGCAGATGCCGGAGGTCACAGCCCCGCAGCCGAAGACGAACGGCGCGGTTAGCGCGAACGGCGTGGGCGCGAACGGCAAGTCCGCCTCTCCCCAGCTTGCGATGGAGCTTCCTGCCGTGGGAGATGTGCTGGAGCCCCTCGACGAGCAGGACATCGACGACGACCTTTCGGAGGGCGATGACCTTTCGGAGGACGGTGAGGAGTCGTAGAGGGCAGGTACGGCGGGTTCTGCCAGGAACCCACGTCACGCCGTGCTTGCCCAATGGCCTCTCCCTCGCGTAGAATCCCTTGGTTGCCATGGACTATGCAATCGTAGAAACGGGCGGTAAGCAGTACCGCGTCAAGCCCGGCGACTCCATCACCGTGGAGAAGCTCGCAGGCGACGAGGGAGACACCGTCGAGCTGGACAAGGTCCTGCTGGTCTGCAAGGACTCGGCTGTAGCCGTGGGCCAGCCGACCGTGGACGGCGCCAAGGTCGTCGCGGAGGTTGCGCAGCAGGGCAAGGCCGAGAAGGTCATCGTGCTCAAGTACAAGCCGAAGACTCGCCACCATGTGAAGAACGGACACCGGCAGCAGGTCACGAAGCTCACGATTAAGCAGGTCGTGGGCGGCGGCGAAGCGGCGGAGGCAGGCGGCTAATGGCGCATAAGAAAGCGGGCGGCAGCAGCCGGAACGGGCGAGACAGCAACGGGCAGCGGCTTGGGGTGAAGCGTTTCGCAGGTCAGAGAGTCCTAGCCGGCACGATCATCACCCGTCAGCGCGGCACCAAGATTCACCCCGGCGTGAACGTCGGCATGGGCCGGGACTTCACGCTCTACGCGCTCGTGGACGGCGAGGTCAAGTTCGACCACGCCACGAAGCTCCGCAAGCGCGCGAACATCGTGCCCGCCTAGGGCCGAGAGCCACCGGACCGCTGAGGAGCGTTTCGTGAAGACAGATATACATCCCGCCTACTACCCGGAAGCCGTCGTCACCTGCTCTTGCGGCAATACGTTCACCATCGGAGCGACCAAGCCGCAGATTAAGGTGGAGATATGCAGCGTCTGTCACCCCTTCTTCACCGGCGAGCAGCGCATCGTGGACACGGAGGGCCGCGTGGAGCGCCTCAAGAGGCGATTCAACCTCCAGTAGGCCCGGACGAGGAGACTATTCGACTGCCCCAGCGCAAAGACTGGGGCAGTTTCGTATCCTAGGGACATGGCCGCAGCACAACAGCAACACTCGGTCTACGGGGGACAGGCCGTCATCGAAGGCGTGATGATTCGCGGGCGTCACGTCTATTCCGTGGCCGCCCGCCATCCGAGCGGCGCCATCAAGACCGTCACGCGCCCCGTGCCTACGTGGAGCGTCAACCGCTGGCGGCGCATACCCTTCATCCGAGGCACACTCGTCCTTTCCGAGACCCTCGTCGTCGGCATGCGCGCCCTGACCTACTCGGCCCAGGTCGCCGCCGGGGAGGACGAGAACGACGACGAGCCGATCCCGCCTTGGACCCTCGCGCTTACGCTGGCCATCTCCTTGGGTCTGGGCGTGGGTCTCTTCTTCATCCTGCCGCTGCTGCTCACCGCCGGGTTCATCGACCGCTTCACGGACAATTCGATAATCAGCAACATCGGCGAGGGCGTGCTCCGGCTCGTCATCTTCTTCCTCTACCTCGGCCTCGTGGGCCTCATGCCGAGCATCCGCCGGGTGTTCGGTTACCACGCCGCCGAGCACATGGCTGTCCACACCCATGAGGCGTTGCTGTCCTTGGAGAACAAGAACCTGCGGCTCTTCCCCGCCGCGCACCCCCGGTGCGGAACGGCCTTTCTGCTCACCGTGATGATCGTGTCAATCATCATATTCGCTTTCCTCGGCACGCCCGATCTTCCCCTGCGCATCGCCTCGCGCATCATCCTCATTCCCGTGATTGCGGGAGTCGCCTACGAGCTCATCCGTTTCAATGCCGCGCACAGCGGCAACGCTCTCGTGCGCGCCGGCACACTGCCCAGCCTGGCCTTGCAGGCGCTGACCACCCGCCCGCCGGACGATGGCCAGATCGAAGTGGCCATCGCCGCGATGAGCGCAGCGATTGAGGGCGACGCAGCGATTGAGGGCAACGCCGCACTTGAGAGCGAGGTCGCTGAACCCGCCCCGACGGGCGAAACCCCCGAGGCGCAAACGCCCTAAGACTTGTCACCGCCGCCGTCAAGGGCCTGTCGAGCGGCGTGGCGGCATCCTTTGGTCGGCGAAGAGAGGGTGGGCGAGACATGCTGTCCGCAGAGCAGAACGAACGCCTCACTCAAGTCTCGGCCGGCACGCCCATGGGCGTGCTGCTCCGGCGGTACTGGCATCCCGTCAGCACCACCGGCCTGCTCCACGACAACCCCGTCCAGCCCGTGAAGCTGCTGGGCGAATCGCTCACGCTTTACCAAGACCGCTCGGGCCGGTTGGGCCTGTTGGCCCAGCGCTGCGCTCACCGCCGCGTCGACCTGAAGTGGGGCATTCCCCAGGACGAGGGCCTGCGGTGCGCCTACCACGGATGGACCTACGACGCGTCCGGCCAGTGCATTCTGCAGCCCGGCGAACCCGCGGAGTCGCGCTTCAAAGAGAAGGTGAGGATCGACTCGTACCCCGTGCAGGAACTGGGTGGATTGATCTGGGCGTACCTCGGCCCCGCGCCCGCACCGCTCATTCCCCGCTGGCGCCCGCTGGTCGAGGAGAACGCGCTCCGCCACGTCGCGTGGACGGAGGTCCCGTGCAACTGGCTGCAGTGCATGGAGAACTCGGTTGACCCGATTCACGCCGAGCATTTGCACGGACACCTGTGGGAGTACGTCGTCGAACGTCACGGCTTCGAGGAGCCGGGCACGCTGGAACAGATCGCGCGGGGCAAGCGACGTCACGCAAAGGTTGCGTTCGAACCCCACGAGTACGGCATCCTCAAGCGGCGGCTGTTCGAGGGCCAATCGGAGGCGGACGCGCCGGATTGGACGTACGGCCACCCCCTTGTCTTCCCCAACGCCGTTACTCTCGGCGGCCCCGGCCTCTACCAGATCGAGATTCGCGTCCCGCGGGACGACGCCTCGACGTGGTCCCTCATCTATCAGGCGTATGCGCCGGGGGACGGCGTCCGCGCTCCTGAGCAGGAGTTCCTACCGACGTTCGAGGCGCCGATAAAGGACACGCCCGACTACATCGGGGGCCAGGACATGGTGGTTTGGGCGGACCAAGGCGCGGTGATGGACCGCTCCCTCGAAATGCTGGGCGAGACGGACCGCGGACTGATCATGTACCGCAAGATGCTCGATGACCAGATACGGGCCGTCGAGGACGGCGGCGACCCGATCAACACCTTCCGGGACCCCGGCGCCAACGTGGTTCTCGGGCGCGAGCATGAGCCCGTGGAGTCCTATCAACCTGGGGCGGTGCGTCTCCGCACCTCGGGCTCCAACAGCCCCATTATGGATCAGCTGGACCGGATAATGCTCGAAGCGGCGGAGGCGGCGAGGGCGCGCTAGACGCCCGCCTTCGAGCGTGCGGCGTCGTGCAGCATCTCGCGCGCCGCCTCGGCGAGGCTCACCGAGTCGCCGCCGCCCAGCATACCGGCCAGCTCGGCCACCCGCTGCTCGTCCTCCACGACCTCGGCGCCGGCGTAGGTGCGCTCTCCGTACACCGCCTTATCGACGCGGAAGTGTCTGTCGGCGTAGGCGGCTATCTGCGGGAGGTGCGTAACGCACAACGTTTGCGCTCGTCTGGCGAGAGCCCACAGCTTTCCACCGACGACCGCACCCGTTCGCCCGCCGATGCCCGCGTCGATTTCGTCGAATACGAGCGTTGGAACGCCGGACGTGGCTTGGAGCGCGCTGTTGAGGGCAAGCATCATGCGCGAGGTCTCTCCGCCGGAGGCAACCTTGGCGAGGGGCTTCATATCCTCGCCGGGGTTCGCGCGGAGCGAAAACGATACGCGGTCGACGCCGTCGGGCGAATAGGCATAGCGTGATCCGTCCGGCGCCGGGAGGCCATCGTTCGCCTGCGTTCGTTCGACTTCAACGCCGAATGCCGCGCCGCTCAAACCCACCTCGCCGAGCTCCGCCTCGACGGCGGCGCTCAGAGAGAGAGCCGCTGTCCTTCGCGCCTCGGACAGCTCCCACGCGAGCTTGCCCGCCCGCTCCATTGCGCCGGAGAGCGCTCGCGCCGCCTCTTCGCGGCGTTCGTCGGCGTTGTCGATTCCTTCCAGTTGCCAACGGGCTTCATCGGCGAACGCGATGACCTCGACCTCGGAGCCGCCGTACTTGCGCTTGAGGCGGCGAACGAGCTCGACGCGCTCCTCGATTTCAGCCAGGCGCGCGGGGTCGGACTCGACGCGTTCGCCGAAAGAGCGGGTTTCGCGGGCCGCCTCGTCGATCTGAACGGATGCCGACTCCAACGCCTCGATCTGCGCGCTTAGGACGCCCGTTGGGTCGGGCGCGCGGCGGAGGGCTTGAATTGCCGCCGCTATGAGGTCGGCGGCATTGCTCCCTTCCTCGCGGAGCACGCCGTACGCAGCGGCGCACGCCTCGCGGATGGACTCCACGCTCACCAGCACATCGCGCTCGCGGACCAGCGCCTCCTCTTCCCCGCGCGCCAGCCCCGCCGCGTCGATCTCGCTCACCTGGAAGGCGAGCAGGTCACGCTTCTGCTCGGCGTCGCGCGCGTTCGATACGATGGCTAGGAACTCCCCGCGGGTGCGCTCTACGTCTGCGATGGCGACCGAGACGGCCCGCCGCTGCTCGGCGAGTCCTCCGCAGTCGTCCAGGACGCGGCGCTGGTAGGAAGGGTCCAGCAACGACAGGTGGGCGCCCTGCCCGTGGATGTCCACGAGCGCGTCCCCCACCGCGCGAACCACCCCAACCGGGGCCGCGCGACCGTTCAGCCGCGAGATAGTCCGGCCTTCGCGGTGGATCTCACGAGCCAGCACGACGAGTCCCTCGTCGTCGATCTCCACGTCGAGTACGCGGAGGGCTTGCCGCACCTGGGGCTCGGCGGCTGTCGCGAACACGGCTTCGACCCTTGCGGACGCCGCGCCTGCTCGCATCAGGTCTCGGTCGGCGGCTCCGCCGAGGACGAACTCAAGGGCGTCGACGAGGAGCGACTTCCCGGCTCCGGTTTCGCCGGTGACCACGTTCAGGCCCGGCGAAAATGTAAGGCGGGTCTCTTCGATGACGGCCAGATTTTGGATGGTCAATTCGACGAGCATGGGACGCGATTATACGTCCGGTCTGCGCGAGCTCTCGCCCTTGACCGCGAGATACACGCCGAGCATCACCAAAGCGCCGCCGGGGACGACCGTCCAGGGCGGGACCTCGCCGAGGACCGGGATCGCGAGCAGCGTCGCGATGATCGGCTCGGCCCTCACGGCAAGCGTCACGTTGGTCGCGGGCCAGTAGCCGAGCGACCAGTTCAGTAGCGAGTGGCCGATCGCCTGTGGCGCCAGCGCCGCCATAGCCATCCAGAAGTACGTCTCGACGGGGAGTCCCAGCATCGGCGCGCCGCTTGCGACCGCCGCCACCGCCAGGACCGCGGCGGCGACCGCGTACACCACGGTGATGTACGGAAGATTGGGGATGCGTCCGCGGACCTTCCGGCCCACGATCAAGTAGCCCGCCACGGCCCCGGCCCCGGCAAGCGCGAGCGCGTCTCCGCCCAGACGCTGCTCCCCCTCCGCCCAGTCACCCGCAGCAAGGACGGCGCCGCCCGCCATGCTCGCCAAGATGGCCGCCGCGGTCACCCGCCCGATGCGGTCGTTCGTGCAGAGGAGAGCCGCAGCCGCAACGAATACCGGCGTCGTTGTCACCAGCAAGACGGAGCTGGCGACTGAAGTGTGCGAGAGAGACGTGATCCAGAGCGCGAAGTGCGCCGCGAGGAACACGCCGGAGACTCCCAGAAGCGGAAGGTCGCCGCGCTTGACTGCCGAGAGCTGATTCCGAGCCAGCGAGACCGTGACGACGGACACCACCACGCTGGCGATGGTCATCCGGTACGCCGCGACGGTGAGCGGGTCGGTGTCCGCGAGTCTGATGAAAATGGAGGCGAGCGAAACGCACAGCACCCCGACGCCCACCCAGAAGTAGAGCGCCGCCGGCCTGTCAGCGCGAGGTCGCTGAAGTCGTGCTATGCGTCCTCCACGGTGATTCTGAGACGCTTGTTAATGCGTCCCTTGCTCTCGTGCCCCACCACGCTTATGCGTCCCACCTCCCGCGTGTTGGCCACGTGCGTCCCGCCGTCCGCCTGAACGTCGAGGCCGTCGATGTCGACGATGCGGATCTCTTGAATGCCCTCGGGCAGCAGATTGATCTTCGTGCGTATGAGGTCAGGGTGGGCGAAAGCCTCGTCGCGCGGGAGGAAGCGGACGCTGACGCCGCGCCCTTGCGCTACCTCAGCATTAGCCAGCTCCTCGACGCGTTCGGCGAAATCGACGCTCATCTGCTCGAGCTCGAAGTCCATGCGGGCCGCGAGGGGCGTCATGTTTCCTCCGGTGACATGGGCGCCGAAATCGCGCCAAATTACGCCGCACAGGATGTGGAGCGCCGTGTGCGTCCGCATGAGCTTATGCCGGTTGTCCCAGTCCACCTCCCCGTGGACCTCGGCGCCTACCTCGACTTCTCCGCCGTCGAGCTCATGCCATACTTCGCCGTCGCGCCGTTTCACGGACGTTACTCTGAGAATGGCGCCGCCGACAGTCAGTGTACCGGTGTCGCATGGCTGACCACCCCCGCCGGGGAAGAAGGCCGTGCGGTCCAGCACAGCCGCAGGGCCGTCGGCGGCAGTCACGTGGGCCTGGAAGCTCCGGGCGTAGGCATCGTGATGGAATAGCGGGTACGTCATCGTCTTACACCATCTAAGACTTGGTCATGAGCCGGGCCACCGCCGCCACATCCTTCGCCTTGTCCATCTCCCATACGGCACCGAGCAAGTCCTCGACCTGGCCTTTGTCCAACACCTCGCGTGCGAGGTCACGGTATTTGGCTTCCAGGACGGCGTCGCTCATCGGATTATCCGGCGAGCCGGAGGCGTGCTCCACGTAGGTCGATACCATGCGTCCGTCGTTCAGGCTGATGGAGAGATGGACCTCGTCCTCACGGATGGACTCGTCAATCGTGCCGTGGACCCTGGCGCGCAGGGCGGCGATAGTGGGGTCGGCGACCTTGGCGTCGGAGAACTGCGCGTCGTGGCCGGCGCCGTCCACGAGGGCAGCGGCGGCGCAGTGCTGGAAGGAGAACTTGCCTTCCAGACCCCGGCGCGGCTCGGGGCGATTCATCAGCTCGAACACCAGCGGGTGCACTCGCGCGTCGATCGAAGCGACATCCTCTGCTTGCAGTCCGTGCTCGTTCCGTAGCTCGATGACAGCGTCCTGGATGGGGTGGGACACGACACCGTTTGCGTAGGGCTTGAGGCCATTGTTCCGAAGCTCCCAACGCGAGCCCAAGCCGTCGAGGAGCGCATCTTCGCTATGGCCGTTCGGCGACAACACCTCCCAGAAGCCGCGTCTCCCGCCGAGTATGTCGTCCGCTCCGGAGAAGCCGTGTTGGGCCAGGTAGGCGGCCTGCAAACCGTTGCTCGCGGCGCGGGCCGCGTGCATCGGCTTGGAGTGCGAGCCGAACACTTCGCGAACGCCAGCGGCGTAGGTCCCCGCCTGGCCGATGGCCATGTTCATAGCGGACGCGTCGAGCCCCAGCACCTTGCCGGTCCCCGCTGCGGACCCGAACACTCCCGCGGTGCCGGTGATATGCCAGCCCATATCGTAGTGCCAGGGATGGACCGACATCGCGACCCTGCACGCTGTCTCAGCGCCGAGAACGAACGCGGCGAGAGCGTCCTTGCCCGATGCGCCTAGCTCCTCGGCGGCGGCCAGCACCGCAGGCCATACGGGCGCAGTGGGGTGGAGAACGGTCGGGAAGTGCGTGTCGTCGTAGTCCTGCAGGTGCGCCAGGAAGCCGTTGACCATCGAAGCGGTAAAGGCGCTCGTCCGCAGCGACGATCCCACAATGGAGGCCTTGGGAGCGCATGCTTCGCTCTTGGCCCAGGCGAGGAGCGTCCGGCTCCCGGCAGCGGGCGACGCCGAGAGCGATACGCCCAGGATATTGATAAGCGTACGCTTCGCCTCGTGGAGGGACCACTCGGGAAGGTCGTCGGCGCTTGCGCCGGCGATGAAGTCGGCTAGGGATTGGGTGGCGGACATGGGAAACCTCCGCAGAATATGCGGACGAGTATAGCCGTATTGAGCCACCCCCTCCCGGCCTCCCCCGCAGACGAGACCTTTGCGTAATTGCTGCTCGATGGCATTCTTCTTCCCAATCTGCCTTGTCTGCACTCCCGCGTACCCTGGATTCCCGCCTTCGCGGGAATGACGGAAGGGGAGCCTGCCCTTTAAAGCTTGCGGCGTCTGTGGAGGAGCAAGAAATCTTTTTCGCAGGCTCCTTCAATTCTTGGAATCTTTGATTTACGTGGCCGTGGCGCGGTCGACGGGCGACGGGGCGGGGGGCAGGAACAGAAAATCCCCGGAGCTTTCTGATCCTGTTTACTAGGCCGTGGTGCGGTGGAAGGGGGTTAAGAATCCAAGAATCCACAAATTTTCGCCCCCCGGTCCGCGTGGCCCCCTCTCAGCCTCCCCCGCAGACCGGGGGAGAGGTTTAGGGGCGCGTTGGCTCTTCGCTCGCCGGAGTCCATGGTAGGGGCCGGTTAGGGATGGGGGAAGGGGCAAATGTCATGGTCGGCGGGTGGCGGAAGGGGCGCTCCTCTTCCCCCGCGCATCGCTGCGCTCGTGCGTCCCCTCCCGTCTACGGGAGGGGACGCTATTTTTTTCTGGCGGGCGTAACTCTTCCCACTCACCCGCCCGTTATGTTACGGGGACACCCCTAGGCCCCTCGACCGAGGGGCATCGCCCCTCTGCGCTCCCCGGAATTCCAAGCCGGTCCATGGTCCGACAAGCTCATCACGAACCAGTCTCGGGCTCACCACGAACCAGTCTCGGGTTCATCACGAACCAGTCTCGGGCTCATCACGAACCAGTCTCAGGCTCCACTACGAACCAAGTTGAGGTTTACGCAAAGGTCTCGCAGACAGGGGAGGGGACTTGGGGCGTCTCCCTCGCAGGCGGACAGGGATACGCTCCATCACCTTGGAAGGAGCACTCCCCATCCGTTCGTGGACCTCGATAGGCTCCGGCGAACGGATGGGGGGCGTTCCTCCTATTGTCGGAGCCGGAGCGGCACTCGCGCCGAGGGTCCGCTCCTTGCGGTCTCCCTCGGTGGCCTAGTTGGCGGAGAGAACCGGCTTCTCTACACCCTCGCGCGACATGTCGAGGCCTGGGGCGAGCACGCGCTGGCCTGCGCGGATCGTGCCGAGCACCGAGACGACCTGCCCTTCGAGCTTTTCGAGAGTCTCCTGGCAGTAGCGGTCCGCGCCCTCGCGGCGCCGCCGTGCCTCTTGCTCCGCGAGGGAGATGATGCGCGCAGCCTTCTGGCCTGCCTCTTCGATGATTCCCCCTGCGCGTTCGTTGGCGGCCTTCACGAGCCCGTGCTCATCGACGAGCGCTCGGGCGTCGCCTTCGGCTGTCGCGCGGATTCGCCGGGCGTCGAGCATCGTCTGGTTGACGATCTGCTCACGCCGTTGGAGCACCTCTTGGGCGTCCTGCATGTTGCGCGGGACCGAAGCCCTCATCTGCTCGGTCAGCTCGAGCAACCTCTCGGCGTCCAGCATGGCGCGGCCCGTGATGGGCATCTTCCGCGCCTGCGCGGCCATCGCTTCCAGCTTGTCGACTAGCTCTAGAATCTCCATGCTCTCTCCTTAATTGGTCGCCGGGGCTACGAGTTACGAGTCCCCGGGGGATACCTGCCCGAATCGGTCCTTCAATGCGGCGATCACGCTGTCGGGAGCGAGCCCGCCGATGTCGCCGCCTAGACGAGCGACCTCCTTCAGCAGGCTCGCTCGAACGAACTGGTATTGGATGTCGGTCATCAGGCAGACGACGTCCAAGTCCGGCGCCAGCTTCCGGTTCATCAGCGCCATCTCGAACTCGTACTCGAAGTCCGCGTTCATCCGGATCCCCCGGACGATTGCGGTCGCCTGTTGAGCGCGGGCGTAGTCCACGATCAGGCCGTGGAAGCTCTTCACCTCCACGCCGGCGCTATCGCCCAGGGCGGCCTCGAACATCGACACGCGCTCGTCCGTCGAGAACATCGTTTGCTTTTCGGGCGCCTCGAACACCGCCACGACGACCCGCTCGAACAGGCGGGAAGCCCGCTGGACGATATCGAGATGTCCGGCCGTTACGGGGTCGAACCGGCCGGGATAGATGGCGATCGTCATGCCGGAGCCTCCCCATCGCGGCTGTAGAACGCCAGGGATGAGTCGCCGTAGCGTCGGCTATCCCATTTCGTGAGGACGCCGCAGGCGTCGTCGGAGGACGCGCGGCTCGAGTGGCCGCACACCAGGATGCCCCCTTCGTTCAGTAGCCCCGCCTCGCCGATTGCCGCTATGAGGTTGGCTGGGAAAGGCTGGGTGTAGGGGGGGTCCATCAGCACCAAGTCGTAGCGGCCGAGCCGGCCGAGCGCGCTTTCGACGCGGCCGGCGTGAACGGTCCCTCGCTGAGCGAAGCCTGTCGCTTGGAGATTGGCCCTGATCACTGCTACCTGCCTCCGGTCTAGCTCTACGAAATCCGCCATTGCCGCGCCTCTGCTGAGAGCCTCGATTCCCAACGACCCCGTGCCCGCGAAGAAGTCGGCCACGTGGACGCCCTCGATACCGTAGCGCGCCAGGATGTTAAACAGGGCGCTGCGGACCCTATCCGTGGTGGGCCTTACGCCTGGGGCCTTCGGCGAGCCGAGGGCGACACCCCTTGCCGTACCGCCCGTGACGCGCAGAGCAGGGCTCCCAGCCGGCGACAGGCAATCCCTGGCGCCCCAAAACATAGACGCGAGTCTAAGCGTTTTCTTAGCTCCTGTTCAATGATTCTTCGAGAGCGGTTAGCGCGGTTTCCCTGTCGTCCGGCGGCGGCTCGGCCTCCCGCAAGGCCCCGTTCGCCTTTACTTTGGGCCGGGCCTCGCGTAGAATCGCCCTTGGCCGGTGACCCATGGCCGAGGCTCCAAGGAGTGCTCGGTCTTCTTTATTCACCAGCTTTTCAGGCGCCAGAGCGAGGTGGCCCATGGCTCCCAACGACACCTACCTGACCACTGACGGCTTGCGAGAACTCGAAGAGGAGCTCGACCAGCTTCGGAGCGTCCGGCGGCAGGAAGTCGCCGAGCGCATCCAAGAGTCCAAAGAGGTTGGAGAGCTCGAGAATGCCGAGTACGAAGAGGCGAAGAACGAGCAAGCGTTCCTCGAGGGCCGCATCCAAGAGCTGGAGCAGATGATCCAGAACGCCGTCATCATCCCCGATCACTCGCGCGCGGGCGCTAAGTCGGACATCGTCGAGGTCGGCTCGATCGTCAAGGTGCAGGCGGTGGGCAGGAAGAAGACCGACACCTACACTATCGTGGGCAGCACGGAAGCCTCGCCCGCCGAAGGGCGAATCTCCAATGAGTCTCCTCTCGGCCAGGCCCTCTTGGGCCGGAAGGCCGGGGAGACCGTCGATTACAAGACTCCCGGCGGCGCCCAGTCTATGAAGGTCGTCTCGGTCCGCTAGCAAACCAGCATCCCTGCGGAGGCCACGATGCCCCAGCGCGGCGACGAGCTCCTCGCGAGCCGCCGGGCGAAGCTGGAACGGTTGATTCAGCGCGGCATCGACCCGTTCCCAGCCCGGTTCCACCGGACCCACACGACAGCCGAAGCCCTCGACGCCTTCGTCAAGGCTGAGGCGACCTCCGGCGCGTTGGGCGGCGCACCGGCAGACGCGACGGTCGCGGGCCGCGTGACGCGCATGCGCCGCATGGGCAAGGCCTCGTTCATGGACATCGAAGACTCGGCTGGACGGCTTCAGCTCTTCGTCCGGAGCGACGTGGTCGGCGAGGCGTACAGCCTGATCGAAGAGACCGACTTGGGCGACTTCGTCGGCGCAAGCGGCGCGCTCATCCGCACCAAGACCGGGGAGGTGTCGCTGGCCGTCGAGAGCCTGACGTTCCTGGCAAAGGCGCTCCGTCCGCCGCCGGAGAAGTTCCACGGCCTCCGGGACATCGAGCAGCGGTACCGCCAGCGCTACCTGGACCTGATCTCCAATCGCGAAGTCCACGAGGCGATGCGCGCCCGCGGACGCATCATCTCCGCCATACGGACCTTCTTCGACGGGCGCGGATACCTGGAGGTCGATACCCCGGTGTTGGTCCCCGTTCCCGCGGGCGCGATGGCCCAGCCGTTCGTCACCCAGCACCGCGCCCTCGACCGCGAACTGTACCTGCGCATCGCGCCGGAGCTTTACCTCAAGCGCCTCATCGTCGGGGGCATGGACAAGGTGTACGAGATAGGCCGAGTTTTCAGGAACGAAGGGATCGACGCCAACCACAATCCCGAGTTCACCATGCTCGAGTCTTACGAGGCGTACGCCGATTACAACGACGTTATGACGCTGGTCGAAAGCCTCGTCTCGCAGGTGTCCTTGGAGGCGGTCGGGGCCACGAACGTGGACCACGGCGATCAAGAGATACGACTCACGGGCCCGTGGCCGCGCATCCCCCTGCACGACGCGGTCCGCGAGTACGCGGGGATCGACCTGAATGACTTCCCCGATGCAGCGTCACTCGCGGACAAGATGCGCGAGCTTAACGTGCCTGCGACCTACGCCGAGAGCCGGGGCCGTCTGATCGATAAGCTGGTCGGCACGTTTGTCGAGCCGAGGCTCATTCAACCGTCGTTCCTCGTTGATTATCCCGTCGAGATGTCGCCTTTGGCCAAGGCCAGCCCCGCCGACCCGCGCTACGCGGAGCGGTTCGAGGCGTTTGCCGCGGGCATGGAGATCGCCAACTCGTTCACGGAGCTCAACGACCCGGACGTGCAGCGTCAGCGGCTCGTCGACCAAGAGGAGCTGCGCAAGCAGTATCAAGGCGAGGACTTAGACCGTTTGGATGAGGACTTCCTCACCGCGCTGGAGCACGGCATGCCCCCGGCGGGCGGGCTCGGCATCGGTATCGACCGGCTGGTCATGCTGCTGACCGGACAGCGCACTATCCGCGACGTCATGCTCTTCCCGCAGGTGCGTCAGACGGAGGGCGGCCGCAATGCTTAGCACCGACCTGCTGCGCCGTAATCCCGACTCGATCAGGCGGTCGCTGGAACTGCGGGGCGAGGACTCGTCGGTGGTCGATGACCTCGTCGGGATGGACGCACGCCGACGCGAGGCGATGGTCGAGATCGAAGCCATGCGCGCGCGCCGGAACGAGGCCAGCAAGCAGATCGGCGAATTGATGAAGAGCGGCGGGGGCCCGGAAGCGGAGGCCCGAAAGGACAAGGTGCGCGAGCTTGGCGAGCAGCTCAAGGCGCTCGAAGACGAGGAGCGCGAGCGCGAAGCGTCCTTCCGGAGCGTGATGCTGACGCTGCCGAACCTCGTGTCGGACGAGACGCCTGATGGCGCCGACGCCGACGGCAACGTCGTGGTCCGAGAGGAAGGCGGGCGGCGCTCCTACGAGTTCGACCTCAAGCCCCACTGGGAGCTGTCGGAGTCTCTCGGCGTCACCGATTTCGAGCGCGGGGCCAAGGTCTCCGGGCGCATGTTCTATGTGTTGGGGGAGATGGGCGCCCGTCTCCAGCGCGCGCTCGTCCAGTACATGCTCGACCTGCATCGGGAAAGGCACGGCTACTCGGAACGCGGCGTGCCCTTCCTCGTCCTTGGCCAGACGATGGAGAACAGCAGCAATCTGCCCAAGTTCGCGGACGCCCTCTACCGCGATGCCGAGGAGGACCTTTGGCTCATCCCCACCGCCGAGGTCCCGCTCACCAGCCTGCACGCCGACGAGATCATCGACTCAGACGCGCTGCCCATCAAATACATGGCGCACAGCCCATGCTTCCGGCGTGAGCGCGCCGCGGCGGGGAGCCAGGTGCGCGGCCTGAAGCGCGTTCACCAGTTCGAGAAGGTCGAGATGTACCAGTTCGTCGAGCCCGCCGCCTCAATGGCGGTGCTGGACGAACTCGTGGAGCATGCGTCGGACATCGCTCGCGGGCTCGGCTTGCCGTTCCGGGTGCTTCAGCTCTGCAGCGGCGACCTCGGCTTCCAGTCCGTCAAGAGCTACGACATCGAGATATACACCCCGGCATCGGACGAGTGGCTGGAGGTCAGCTCGTGCTCGAATTGCACGGACTTCCAGTCTCGCCGCGCCAACATCCGCTACCGGAAGGAGCAGGGCGCCCGCCCAGAGCTCGTTCATACGCTCAACGGCTCCGGCCTTGCTCTCCCGCGCGTCTTAATCGCGTTGCTGGAGACCTATCAACAGCCGGACGGCAGCGTCCTGCTCCCCGAGGCGCTCGCGCCTTATATGGGAGGACAGCGATTGCTGGAGGCGGTGTAGGCTCTCGTGTTCCTCTGTGGTGGTGGTGGGCGACGAAATAGCAGTTATGGATTCCGCTCAAGCCCGAGCACGCTATCGCGTGCCGGCGTCCGTCTCGGCGTAGAATCGTTGGGCCTACCAAGCCGGACTCAAGCGAGGGTTACTTGTACGAACAAACCGTCCTTCCGAATGGCCTCCGCATACTGTCGAGCACAATGCCCCACGTCAGGTCGGTGTCGACGGGCGTTTTCGTGGGTGCGGGGTCGCGCTACGAGGATGACTCCATCGCGGGCGCGTCCCACTTCCTGGAGCACATGCTTTTCAAAGGCAGTGAAAAGCGCCCCGAGCCGCAGCTGATTTCGGGCGCTATCGAGTCCGTCGGCGGCGTGTTCAACGCGAGCACCGACCGCGAGGCCACGGTCTATTACGCCAAGGTCGCGCGCGACCACTTCGACATCGCCCTCGACGTGTTAGCCGATATGTACCGGCATCCGCTGTTCGTGCCGGAGGAGGTCGAGCGTGAGCGGGGGGTCATCATCGAGGAGCTCGCGATGACCTACGACCAGCCCGACGCTTTTGCCGACCTGCTCATCGACCAGGCGCTGTGGCCGGACCAGCCCATGGGACGCGACATCGGCGGCACGCGCGAGACGGTCGGCGCTATCACGCGCCAACAGCTCATCGACTACCACGTCCAGCAGTATGCCCCGGGCAACACGGTCGTAGCCGTTGCAGGGAACGTCTCCCATGAAGAGGTCGTGGCCAAGGTGGGCGAGCTGATGGACGGCGGACCGTCGACTGAAACGCTCGCGATGCGTCCGGTCCAGGCGGACGGCTCAGGGGTCCGCGTGGAGGTGGGGCATCGGCGGACCGACCAAGCGCACGTCTGCCTAGCGGTCGACGGGGTATCCGTCTCCGCGGACGACCGCTACGCCGTCGACATGCTCAGCACGATTCTGGGCGAGGGTATGACGAGCCGACTGTTCATGGAGATACGCGAGCGCCGCGGACTGGCATACGACGTGCATAGCGGCTCGATGCACTACCGCGATTGCGGAGCGGTTGTCATCGGCTGCGGCGTTGACAACGCGAAGGTCGATGCTGCCCTCCTCGCCATCATTGGCGAGCTGGACAAGGTGCAGGAAGGCGTGACGGAGGAGGAGCTTTCGCGAGCCATCGAGTACTCGGTGGGGCGGCTGGACCTTCGGATGGAGGACACGCGCGCCGTGATGAGTTGGATGGGCGGTCAAGAGCTGCTGCTGGGTGAAGTGCGAACGCCGGACGAGGTCGTCGCCGACTTGCGCAAGCTCACTGTAGGCGACCTGGAAGAGGCGGCCCGCCGGTACTTCGGGCCGGGCGCGTACCGACTATCGGTAGTCGGCCCGTACCGCTCGCAAGCGAGATTTCGCAAGCTGCTCGCCTCCTCCTAGGCGCGGCTCCGTCGCGAAGGGGTCAGTCTTCTTCCCACGGTTGCCGAGAGGCGCCGAGCGGGCTAGGGTTCGGACAGACTCTTGGAGGAGGCCTAGCGATGCTAGTTGACTTGGCGCATACGAAATCGAGCGATGGCGTGACGTTGAGCGGAATCGTCCTGGAGCCTGAGACGCCGCGGACGGACTTGGTGGTGGACGCGATGGTGATGGTCCACGGGTCGGCAGGCAACTTCTACCTGTCGCCATCCAACCCTCGCGCGGCCAAGTTGCGGGACATGGGCATTCCGACGGCGCTGTTCAATACGCGAGGGCACGACGTCGTAGGGGGCCGTGCGGGAAAGACTCGCACCGGCAACGCCTACGAGATGCTGTCGGAGACGCATCTCGACTTACAGGCGATGGTCGATTTCATGGTGGACCGCGGGTACGCGCGGGTGGGCATCTGGGGAAGCAGCCTCGGCGCCGTCCGCGTGGTGCTCGCGCAGGGGAAGAATCAGGACCCGCACGTCGCGGCGGTCGTATCGCTGGCCCCGCTGCGGTTCTCCCACGAGTATTACTCGCAATGCGAGATGGGCGAGGAGCACCTGCGGAACTTCGAGGCGGCGAAGGCCCTGGCGGCAGCCGGGCGAGGGCACGAGATCATGTTCGTGGACTTTCCGAACCCGGGCGCGTACTTCTCAGCCGACGTGTATCTGGACCGCCATTGCTCGGAGCACTACGACATCACGAAGGCCCACACGGACCAGATTGCGTGTCCGCTGCTCATCCTGACGGGGACCGAGGAGCAGCACCCCCGGATGCGAGACGCCGGCAAGGACATGGCGGCTCTCTGCGCAGGTCGGGACAACGTGACGTGGGTGCACCTCGATGGCGGCGACCACGGCTGGCACAACAAGGAGGAGGACCTGTTCCGGGTCGTGCCGGAGTGGTTGGGAGTCCGGGAGATGGCGGAGGCTCGTTAGGGGATGCAAGACTATTCTGACCTCTACCGCCAGGCGTGGCGCAAGTTTCCGACCGGGGTGAGCGTCGTGACGACGCGGACGGCTGAGGGGGAGCCGTACGCGTCGACGGCGAACGCGCTGCTGTCGATATCGCTGGAGCCGATGCTGTTGCTGTTGAGCGTCGCGACGGGCGGCAACACGTGCGACTACCTCCGCCGCGAGGGATGCTTCGGCGTGAACTTCCTGCGGGGCGATCAGGCCGGCGTGGCGGATTTCTACGGACGCGCATCGCCTGAGGAGCGCCGGACGCTGCCGGAGGCGCACACGACGCACGAGAGCGGCGTTGCGCTGCTGGACGAGGCGCTCGTTGGGATGGTCTGCCACATCGAGCAGCAGGTGGGGGCGGGGGACCACACGCTGTTCATCGCCGCGGTCGAGCACGTGGAGGTCCGGGACGGCGGCGCGCTCCTCTTCTATGAAGGGCGGTACGGGAGCGCAGGATAGGAAACGATTGCCGTTCGCTTGACAGCGGAGCCTGGCGATAGTTAGCTTAGCATGAGGCGAAGTCCCAGCTCTCTCGTTTGGGCGAGCTTGCCTGCCAGGGCGAGCGGGTCATCATCGCCAAAGCCGGCAAGCCGCACTTGGAGCTCATTCCCTACCGGGCGGAACCCTCAAAGGAGTGGCGCAAACCCGGCCGTTTCGAGGGACAGATCGGCGAGTACGTCAAATTCACCTACGAGGAATTGGTCGAGATGTTCGGGGAAGACATCATCGGGGGGCCTCCCACGGAGTATGACAACGTGAGCGGCCAGCGTTCGGAATGAGGCTGTTGCTCGACTCGCATGTCCTTATCTGGTGGCTCGATGACAACCCTCGGCTGGCGCTACAGGCTCGTCAGGCCGTGGGCGATCCGAACAACGAGGTTTTCGTGAGCGTTGCGAGCATTTGGGAACTCGCAATAGCACGCGCCAAAGGGAACACCGGCATCCCCGGCAACTTGGCTGCAGCCTGCGAGCTTGACCGTTTCTCCCTGCTCCCCATTGAGCCATTCCACGCGGAGCAGGCGGCGGCGCTGCCGAGGCGCTATGGCGACCCGTTCGACCGGATGCTCGTCGCGCAGGCGCAGGCGGAGGGACTGACTATCGTCACGCAGGACGCGGCAATCCCGCGATATGGTGTACGCACGATGGCGGCGGACGAGTAGGGCGGGAGATGTATTACGGCGGCGGGAGCGCTCCGCTTGGGACAATCGGCCTAGTGAAGCCGACGTACCGGCCCGGCTCGCTGGAAGAGACGATTAGACTGCTCCCGGAGGGTGTAGGGGTCGTGCCGCTGCACGCGGGCGTCCGCACCGGGGACACGCGAGAGTTCAGGGACGTGCTCACGGTCGTGGCGGAGCGGGTCGCCGAACTGGCCGAGCTGGGAGTGAGCGCGGTGTACGTCGAGGGCGCTCCGCCGGGAATGCTGATGGGCTACGATGCCGACCGGCGCCTGGCGGATGAGCTGTCCGCGCGCCATTCCCTACCGGTGTCGTTCGCCTCGACGGCGGCGCTCGCGGCGCTGCGCTATCTTGGAGCGAGGCGAGTGATTGGGCTCTCGTACACGCCCGCTGACCAGAACGAGGCGTTCGGTCGGTACCTGCGCGACGCCGGTCTGGACGTGCTGACGTTCGCCGGCATCGAGACGTCGTTCCGGGAGGCGGACCGGATCACGGCAGCGGAGGTGCGGGAGCGCTGCGGACAGCTCTTCGCGGCGCATCCGGAGGCTGACGCGATCTATCTGCTGGGCGGCGCCTGGCGGGTGTTGTCGATTATCGAGCCGCTGGAACGGGAGCTTGGGGTGTCGGTGTGCGCGGGGATCCAGGCCAGCGTGTGGGAGATACTGCGGCTGCTGGGAGTCGAGCATCCCATTGCGGGCTACGGGCGGTTGCTGGCGTAGAGAGGGCTGGCGGAGGGAGTGGGATTCGAACCCACGGTACGGTCGCCCGCACAGCGGTTTTCAAGACCGCCGCATTCGTCCACTCTGCCATCCCTCCGGCGAATGGATTTTATCAGGCCTTCTCCTCAAGTCCTCCTCCGCAGACGAGACCTTTGCATAATTGCTCAACGCCAGGGATTCGGGGGCGAGGTTCCCTGAATCCACAAACGAAGTGCAACACCAGATTAGGGTGTTGCCATGGAATACAGACAGCTCTGCATTGAGGAACGGTGTGAGATTGCCCGCTTACGCGCCAAGGGCTCCTCGGTCCGGCAAGTCGCTACAACTCTGGATCGCGCGGCATCGACCGTGGCTCGGGAGCTGAAGCGGAACGCGCTGCGAACGGGCGGGTACCAAGCGTCGCCGGCCCAGGAGCGGGCCCGCGCGCGGCGCTGGACGGGGGCGCGGCTGGAACGGGACGAGGGGTTGCGGGAGCGGGTCTTGGCGGGCCTGAAGTGGGGGTGGTCGCCGGAGCAGGTCGCCCATGAGATGCGCAGAGAGGAAGGCCGGACGGTGACCTCGGACGAGAGCATCTACCGGTTCGTCTACGCCCAGGCCGCGCGGCACAAGGACCATGATTGGCGGCGCTACTTGCCGAGGGCGAAGTGGAAGCGGGGGAGGCGGGGCCGCAGGGGGGGAAGCTCGGTTTCCTTCATTCCCCTCCGCCGACCCGTTGCTGAGCGGCCTGCGGTGGCGGCCGACCGGCGGACCTTCGGGCACTGGGAGGCGGACACGATGCAGTTCGGGAGGTCGGGAGAGGTGGTGTTGGCCCTGCAGGAACGCTCCTCGCGCCTCTTGCTTCTCGCGCGTGCGCCGTCGAAGGAGGCGGGGCCGATCGCGGAGTCCATCGCCCGGATGCTGGGGCCGTTGCCGCCGGAGTTTCGCCAGACGGTGACCTTCGACAATGGGACCGAGTTCACCCGTCACTACGAGCTTCACCGGTTGGGCATCGAGACGTTCTTCTGCGACACGTACTCGCCGTGGCAGAAGGGGGGAGTGGAGAACGCGATCGGCCGGCTGCGGCGGTTCCTGCCGCGGGGGACGAATCTGGGGGAGGTGTCGGATGAGCGGTTTGCGCTGATCGGGCAGGCGTACAACAATACGCCGCGCAAGTGCCTGGGCTACCGGACACCGGCGGGGGTCGTCGAGGAGCAGGTGTTGCACTTCAAATGTGGATTCACCTTCCCGCCTGCGCGGGAATGACCGAAGGGGTTATGCAAAGGTCTCGCAGACGGGAAGGAAGGGAATGGCGGCCGTGGCTAGAGGGCGTAGAAGCGGCGGGGATTGTCGTTGATGATTTTCTTCGCCGCTTCGGCCGATATCTCGCCCGCAGCGCCCTTCTGCTCGATGACGTCGAGGGCGCGGAGCTCGGCGGACTGGTCGGCGTGTGTGTAGTCGGTGCCAATCATGAGACTGTCCTCGGCGCCGTAGGTAAGGATGTAGGGGATGTCGTCGGTGGTGTCGCAGGCGACGTAGAAGCGGCAGCGGCGGAAGAGGTCGGCGCGGTGATCGAAAGGGTGGAAGGTCAGCTTCTGGGCCTTCGCTATGAGGTCGGCCATGAGGAAGGGCACCCAGGATGCGCCGGTCTCGATCCAGCCCGTGCGGAGCTCGGGGAACCTGTCCGGCACATCGCTCATGGCAAGGTCGGTGAAAGCGGAGATGGCGTTGAAGCGCCCGCCGATGTCGACGCCGGCCTCGGGCGGGTTGCCGGTCCCCGTGTGGATGCAGATGGGCATGTCGAGGCGGCTGGCCTCCTCATAGAGGGGGAAGAAGTAGGGGTCGCTGGCGGTGCGTCCGCACTCGATGCCCTTCTTCATCACGCCGCACGCGCCATTCTCCTTTGCCCAGCGGAGCTCGGAGACGGCGTTCTCGATATCGAGCATCGAGGGGAGAGCGACCCAACGCAGGCGGCCGCCCGAGGACTGGGTGGCGTCGGCCATCCAACGGTTGTAGGCGCCGGTGAGCGCGGCGTCGACCTCGGCGCGAGCCGTGAAGCCGCCGAGGAAAAGGGTGGGGTAGAGGACTTGGACATCGACGTTCAGATCGTCCATCTGGGCGAGGCGGGCGGGGACATCGGCGAGCTCGCGGGTGGCCCGGACGGTGCCGGTGCGCACATCGTCACGCCAACGACGCAAGCGGGTGTGGCCGTCGATCAGCCATATGCGGTGGGGGCGGCTGTCGCGCGGCGCCGTGGGTACGCCGGGGTCGACGCTCACAGGCTTATATGCGGTCTCCGAGCCCGCGAGGTACTCCCACGTGAGGTCGGTCTCATCCACATGCGCGTCAACGTCGATGCGTGCCATGGGGCCTCCTTCACAAGCCGGGCCGTGTTAGGAGGAGTATAGCGTCAGCAATGGGGAATGGGCAGGCGGCTACGGTTGGCGTGGTCAGGGTTCAGCGCCAAGCAGGCTGGCCTTGGGTAGTCTGGTCGGGGAGCCGGGATTTGAACCCGGGGCCTCTACGTCCCGAACGTAGCGCGCTACCGTACTGCGCCACTCCCCGACGCGCGAGCGACCCCGTGGTTGGGGCCGCTCTTCGATTCTAGCACAGCGTAACGGCTATGGGGGAACGGGGTACGGAGGGAGGCATCTGTCGGGGGCTTCCACGCCTCGCGTGTACCCTCTTCCTATGCGAACGCCGCGATTGGCTCCGTGTCCCGCCGCTGCTGCATCCATGGGAGGTAGACGCCCCACTCGTCCGGCAGGCTCCGGTGCATCAGGTGATAGTACGGGTTCGCCTTGGGCGCGGAGGGCTCGTTCAGCAGGCGCATGTTGGCCTGCGCCGGCGTGCGGCCAGCCTTGCGATGGTTGCAAGGCACGCACGCGGCGACTACGTTCTCCCACGTATGCGGACCGTTCATTACCCGCGGCGTGACATGGTCCAACGTCAGGTCCCTGGTCTGCTTGCCGCAGTACTGGCAGGTGAAACGGTCCCGCCAGAAGACCTCTCTCCGGGAGAGGCGCCGAGTGAAGAGCGGACGCTTCACCAGATAGAGCAGGCGAATGACGGACGGGATAGCGAACGTTTCGGAGATGGAGTGGTACTCGCCCTCGCCAAGCTCGAGGGGCTGCGCCTTCTGACCGAGGACGAGCACCAGCGCCCGCCTCACGCCGCAGACGTTCAACGGCTCGTAGTTCTGGTTCAGGATGAGGACGGCTGCGCTCAGGGCTTCGCTCCTCCAGCGGGCCCCTGCGCACGGGCCAGCGTGAGTGAATCATAAGAGCGCCTCGCGCGGGCGGCAAGCTACCCCGCGCCCGTTAGGCCCCTGAATCGCTCCTCCAGCTCCGCGCCGCGCTCGAACAAGTCTTCGATTGCGTCGAACTCCGACGGGAGGAACGCCCGTATGAACGAGCTCGCATCCAGCAGTATTTCCCCCAGCGCCGACTCGCCTACCGCCATCTGGGTCGTTTCCGACGGCACAACGCCCAGCACCAAGACGAACGCCGCCGCGCTCAACGCTCCGGCCAGGGCGCCGACGGTCATCCCCGCGAGGCTGTCGACCCACCCGAGCAGCAACACCTTCAGAGCCGTTTTCGTGACGTGGGAGAGGAGCAACGCGGCGATCAACGTCGCGATGAAGATGACCAGGAAGGCGACTGTCTGACGTAACGCCTCGCTGTCGATCACTCCCAGGGCCAGGTCCGCCAGATTGTCGTAGAGCTGGCCCGCCAGAATCGCGCCGATGATCGTTCCGGCCAGCACGAATATCCAGCGGAGCAGGCCATTCCGCCAACCGAGGAAGGCGCCGCCGAGCACGAGCGCCAGGGCAGTGATGTCCAACCAGTTCATGCAAGACCTCGAGACGCGTGGACACGGACGGCCCCGGCTGGAGCCGGGGCTCGATCGCGCGCTTTCACTATGCCATTGCCTCCCCCAACACTCCAATGACTTATCGATGACGAATTGGAGAAGCCGCCGCGCCGCCAAGACGGGGCGCAGCCTTCGGATGACCTGCTTCGTGGACGCGGGCTAAACTTCGGGGCATCACCCGGCGGAACGTGAGGGAGGTCTGAGATGGGGTACGGCGAGAGGGGAAGCATCGGCTATGTCTGCCCGTCCGTCCCGTTGGACATGATCGTCGACGAGGTCGGCAAGATGATGCCGGAGGGGGTGATGATGGTGTACTCCACTCTCTACATCCAACAGCTGCGGCAGGAGGACTTCGACCGGGCAATCGCCAGTTTGGACGCCGCCGTGGGGCACATGATTGACGGTGGTGCCGAGTGCATCGTCGTGGGCGGCGGGCCCGTCGTCGCGACTATCGGCTCGGACGAGGGCGTGGTCGCCCGCGCCACCGAGCTCGCGGGCGTCCCCTCCCAGAGCACGACCGGCGCAATGCTGGCCGGCCTCGACAGCCTCGGAGCCAAGCGCGTCGTCGTCGCCACTCCCTACCCGGACGAGAGGAACGAGCTGCTGAAGACGTACCTCGAAGCCCGCGGCTATGAGGTCGCGGCTATGAAGGGCCTCGGCATTCAGCGCGTCGCCGAAATCGCGCGCCTCGATTTCGAGGCGTCCTATGAGCTTGCGGTCGAGGCGGCGAAGGGGGCGGGGAACGTTGACGCTTTCTATATTCCCTGCGCCCGCTTCCCTATCGTCTCCAATATCGAGGCCATCGAGCGCGACACCGGCATCCCGGTCGTCGCCAGCACCCAGGCGACGGTCTGGTGGGGATTGCGCACCCTCGGCCTGACCGACTCGATCACCGGCTACGGCCGCCTCTACGACTGCGAGCTGGCGGGGTAGGCGCCGCTCACCGGCTAACCGGAGACTTCGGGGGGCGCCTTCGCCTCGCTAACGCGACCGGCGGAGGGCTAGATTGCGTAGAGGGGGTTGTCTTTCGTGATGATGCGCGTCTCGGCGGCGACGGCCTGCCGGATATACTTCGGCAGGGAGAACATGCCCCGATGCGCGACGCCGTCGTAGAACCGCAGAGGGGACGACAGGCGCGAGGCTAGGCGCGCGTCGATCTCCGCAGGCTCCATATCCGCGACGACGGGCGCGTCGGCTCCGCCGCAGGCGATGAAGCCCCACATCGTGCCGAAGCTGGGCACGTTCACCTGATGCCCCGACGCATGGTCGAACACCTGCCGCATCGTCTGAGATATAGCAGTGAAGACCTCGTGGACATTCGTTGGGCCCGTCGGGCCGGACTGGGCGACCATCAGTCCGCCGGGTCCCAGGCGCGAACGGACGAGCTCGTAGAACTCGACGGTGTACAGCAGGTAGGCGGGGCCTCCCTCGAGAGGGTCGGGCACGTCGATGATCACCACGTCGAACGGCGTGCCGCGCTGCTCCAGGTAGGCCAGCGCATCCTCGTGCAGCAGCGTTACACGGGGGTCGTCGAAGGAGCCTTGGTGGTGGTTGGGCAGGTGCTCTTTGCAAAGGCCCACGACCTCGCGGTCGAGGTCGACCATCACGACCTCCTCGACCTGCTCGTGCCGTAGGACCTCGCGGACCGTGGCGCCCTCGCCGCCGCCGGCGACCATGACGCGCTTGGGGTTGGCGTGGGCGGTCATGACGGGCTGGACCAGCGCTTCGTGGTAGGCCCACTCGTCGGCCTCGGAGGACTGGGTCTTGCCGTCGAGCACGAGCATCCGTCCGAAGGGGCCCGTCTCGATTACTTGGACGTGCTGGTAGGGGGTGTCGCCCTCGTAGATGACCTGGCGGACTCCCGAGGCTTGGACGAGCTCGGGGGTGATGTGCTCCAGATACCAGATGGTCCTGGCGGGAAGGCCGTTCATCTAAGCGGAAAGGGAGACGGCCGACGGGCTGATAATCCCGCGCTCCACCTCGGTCAACTCGGGGTCCTTCGACTCGAGGGCGAGGATGATCAGGTCTGCGGCATCGGCTGGGCTGAAGTTCTCGCCGCAGGTGAAGATGTCGACGGCGGCGTAGCCGAACTCCGGCCACGTATGGATACAGAGGTGAGACTCGGCGATAGCCACGACGCCGGTGACGCCTTGCGGGCTGAACTGATGGAAGATTTTGCCGATGACCGTTGCGCCCGTCTCTTCGGCGGCGCGAAGCATCGTCCCTTCCAGGAAGGGTAAATCGTCCAGCGACGCGGGGTTACAGGAGCGAAGTTCGAGCAGAACGTGGCGACCGAGTGCTTCCAATCAAGCAGTCCCCCTCTCAGGAAAGTACCGGCTTGCGGATACCCCGGCCGGACCGAATGCACACAATGAGGAATCATATCAGCCTGAAGGCAGCGGCGGCAAGCGCCTGCCGCCTCCCGTAACTGTTCAGAGTTGAGGGAGGCGAATGCCTGCGGAGAGCGTGGATAACGACCCTGGTCAGAGGTCAACCGTGCTATCGGTGAGACCGCTGGGCGAGATGTATCTCACGAAATTTGAACAGTTACGCCCGTTCTTCGTACTTCCTTCTTCCTCCTCTCCGGCAGCGAAGCCGCATCGGAGGCTGCTACTCCATGCGGCGCATGACCGCCACGACCCGCCCGTGCACCTGGACTTTGTCGGCGGGCACGATGATGGGGTCCATGGTCGTGTTCGCGGGCATCAGGCGCACATTGCCGCCTTCCAAGTAGAAGTGCTTGAGGGTCGCCTCCTCCTCGATGGGGAGCCAGGCGGCCACCATGTCGCCGTTGTTGGCTTGGCTGGTCGGGCGCAGCACCACGATATCGCCGTCCGTGATGAGGGCGTCGATCATCGAGTAGCCCTTCACTCTCAGAGCGTACAGGCCCTCGGGATTGCGGGGCGTGAGGCCGGGCGGGAGCGCGACCGTCTCGCGGTCTTCCGCGGCGTAGGCGCTTGCCTCGGGTACGGGGATGGGCTGGCCGGCGGCGATCGCGCCGAGCACCGGGACCATGGTCACTTCCACCAGTTCCGGGCCTTCCTCGCCCACCAGCTCGATGGCGCGCGAGATGTCCGGCGAGCGCCGGATATACCCGTCGCGCTCCAGGAGCCGCAGGTTGTAGTCGACCACCGACGTGGAGCTGATGCCGCACGCGGCTTGAATCTCGCGCACCGACGGCATGTAGCTGCGGTCCGTGTGGTATTCGCGCAGGAAATCGAGTATCTGCTCTTGGCGGGTGGAGAGCTTGGGCATGGGACGCCTCCGGGTAGTAGTAGAACGTTCGTTCGGAGGGTAGAGAGCGAAGGCGGCTTCTGTCAACGGGGCAATGTCACGGAATGGGGGCTTCTCCCTCAGCCATCCTCCGCAGGCGGAAGAGAGGACTTCAAGCAATCTCTCATGTTGGCCTGTCGGCCCACACCGTAACCGACGAAAATAGGGGGCGGAGCGGCCCCCTCTCTAACTCCCCCCGCCCGTGGGGAGAGGGCTGTTGAGGCAATGACGGAGGGGAATTTTCTCGAAACTGTCGCATTTGTCGCATTTCCCACGGTATTCACTCCTATTTGTGCGTTCCGCGCGCGACAGTTTGCGACACCAAATGCGACACTTTGCGACAGTAATGCGACACTTTGCGACGCTAATTCGACAGTTTGCGACAGGTCCGGCAGTGTCTCGCCGGGGCATCGAGGCGACAGAGGGCGGCTGGGCCATCAGAGACAGGGTAGGGACCATGAGAGACAGGGTAGGGAAGGGAGGTTCGTATGCGCAACGGGCAGATGTCACACTTCTCACCGGTAGACGGAGTCTCCTCCCCCGCGCTTCGCGCGTCCCCTCCCGCAGACGGGAGGGAGTGGCAGGGGTCGCGCCGCTGTCGCGCCGCTACGAGGTTCCCTGAATCCACAAACGAAGTGCAACACCAGATTAGGGTGTTGCCATGGAATACAGACAGCTCTGCATTGAGGAACGGTGTGAGATTGCCCGCTTACGCGCCAAGGGCTCCTCGGTCCGGCAAGTCGCTACAACTCTGGATCGCGCGGCATTGACCGTGGCTCGGGAGCTGAAGCGGAACGCACTGCGAACGGACGGGTACCAAGCGTCGCCGGCCCAGGAGCGTGCCCGCGCGCGGCGCTGGACGGGGGCGCGGCTGGAACGGGACGAGGAGTTGCGGGAGCGGGTCTTGGCGGGCCTGAAGTGGGGGTGGTCGCCGGAGCAGGTCGCCCATGAGATGCGCAGAGAGGAGGGCCGGACGGTGACCTCGGACGAGAGCATCTACCGGTTCGTCTACGCCCAGGCCGCGCGGCGGACCTTCGGGCACTGGGAGGCGGACACGATGCAGTTCGGGAGGTCGGGAGAGGTGGTGTTGGCCCTGCAGGAACGCTCCTCGCGCCTCTTGCTCCTCGCGCGTGCGCCGTCGAAGGAGGCGGGGCCGATCGCGGAGTCCATCGCCCGGATGCTGGGGCCGTTGCCGCCGGAGTTTCGCCAGACGGTGACCTTCGACAATGGGACCGAGTTCACCCGTCACTACGAGCTCCACCGGTTGGGCATCGAGACGTTCTTCTGCGACACGTACTCGCCGTGGCAGAAGGGGGGAGTGGAGAACGCGATCGGCCGGCTGCGGCGGTTCCTGCCGCGGGGGACGAATCTGGGGGAGGTGTCGGATGAGCGGTTTGCGCTGATCGGGCAGGCGTACAACAATACGCCGCGCAAGTGCCTGGGCTACCGGACACCGGCGAGGGTCGTCGAGGAGCAGGTGTTGCACTTCAAATGTGGATTCACCTTCCCGCCTGCGCGGGAATGACGGAGAGAGAGCGGGAATGACGGGTAGGGGACGCGGGCATGATAGACGGGAGGGACGAGGGTGATGAGGGGAGTCTGCGCGCCGCCGCTTCCCCTCCCCGCGCTTCGCAGTTCGGGGAGGGGGCTATGCGGGGAGGGACGCGTTGAGGCGCTTCATCAGGCGCGATTTGCTGCGCGCGACGGCGTTCCGGTGAATGACGCCCTTCGAGGCGGCGCGGTCGAGCTTGCTCACGGCCGTCTTCACCGCGTCACCCGACTCTTCGCTGCCGGTCGTGAGCAATCGAGCGGCCTTCTTGACCGCCGTGCGCGTGCTGGAGCGCACTTGGCGGTTGATCACCCGGCGCCGTTCTTGGACTCTGGCTGCTTTCTTCGCTGGCATGCAATCTCCGTCTGTACTTGTTCCGGCGGTATCGTTCCCGGTAGTCCTATTATGCCGCGCCGCGCGGGTCCCTGGCTAGCGCTACGCCCTGCCGCGCTTTGACGCGGCGGGCTGGGCGAACGGCTTTTGCAGCGTCCGGCTCACGCTTCTGACCCCTCTCACGCCCTCGATGCGCTGGAACAACCGGGATAGCTGTTCGAGGCTCGACACCTGGGCTGTGAGGTGGATCGTAACCCCGCCGTCGTCGGATACTTCCGTCCTGGACCCGGCGATGTTGACGTGCTCGGCGGAGGTCGCTCCCGTGATGTCATGCAGCAGGCCGACTCTGTCCCACGACTCCACTTGAATGCGGACGGGGAAGACGTTCTTGCTCTGCCCCCACGCCACGGCCACGATTCGCTCCGGCTCCGTGACGTTCCGCATGTTGGCGCAGTCGCTCTTGTGGATAGTCACGCCGCGCGTCCTGGTCACGAATCCGGTGATGTCGTTGCCGGGCAGGGGATGGCAGCACTCCGCCATCCGCGTCAGCAGGTCGCCCACTCCGAGGACGCTGACGCCCGCGGCGAGCACCGGGCCCATATCCTCGACGATGGGTTGCTTGCCTTCCTGCTCCACCTGCTTGGCGGAGAGGCGGCCGGCAACCTGGGCGATGGAGACGATGCCGGAGCCGAGGGCGGCGTAGAGGTCGTCCGTGGAGTCGTAGTGGAACCAGCGGGCGACCTCGATGTCCTCCACGATTGTGTTGAGCCGCCGGAACTCCTTCTTCAGCAGGTCGCGGCCGCGCTCGATGTTTGTTCCGCGCTCTTGGCGGCGGAACCAGGCGCGGATGGCCTGCCGGGCGTTCGCCGTCTTGACGTATCCCTGGTGAGGGTTCAGCCAATCGAGGCTGGGGCCGCGCGCCACCTTGCTGGTGAGCACTTCGACCGTGTCCCCGTTCCGCAGCTGGGTGTCGAGGGAGACCAGGCGTCCGTTCACCTTGGCGCCGATGCACCGGTGGCCGAGCTCCGTGTGGATGCCGTAGGCGAAGTCGATGGGCGTCGAGCCGGTGGGGAGCTCGCGTATCTCGTTCTTCGGGGTATAGACGAACACCTGGTCCTGGAAGAGGTCCGTGGTGACGTTCTCGATGAACTCGGCCGTGCCGCTCACGTCCCGCTGCCACTCCAGCAGCCGGCGGAGCCAGGTCATGCGCTCTTCGAACCGGCTGTCCTTGGAGCCGCCCCCCTCCTTGTAGCTCCAGTGCGACGCGACGCCGTATTCGGCGATCCGGTGCATCTGGTGCGTCCGCAGCTGCACCTCCACCGGCATTCCGCCGATGGCGCGCACGGAGGTGTGCAGCGACTGGTACATGTTCTCTTTGGGGTTCGCGATGTAGTCGTCGAACTGGCCGGGGAGGGGCCTCCAGAGCGAATGGACCGTCCCGAGCGCTCCATAGCATTCCGGTATGGTCGGCACCAGCACGCGGAGGGCGAACAGGTCGTAGATTTCGCCCACCTCCTTGCCCTGGTTTGCGTAGGCCTGGGCCTTGCGGTAGATGCTATAGAGATGCTTCGGGCGTCCGGTGACCTCCGCGTTGAAGCCGACGCGGGCCAGCTCGCGCTTCAGGACCTCGGTGATCTGTTCGACGTACGCCTCGCGCTCGCGCCGTTTGGAGGAAAGGAGTTTCGATATGCGCCGGTACTGGTTCGGCTGCAAGTGGCGGAAGGAGAGGTCCTCGAGCTGCCACTTGACCTCCCCCATGCCGAGGCGATGGGCCAAGGGGGCGTAGATATCGAGGGTCTCTTGGGCTATCGCCACACGGCGGACCGGGGGGAGCGCGCCCAGGGTGCGCATGTTGTGCAGCCGGTCCGCCAGCTTGATGAGCACGACGCGGATATCTTCGGCCATCGCCACCAGCATCTTGCGGAGGCTTTCCGCCTGACTGTCGCTCTTGGCGATCAGGGGCTGGGCGTCGCCGTTGAGGGTGTCCAGCCGGGTCAGCTTGGTGACGCCGTCCACGAGCTTCGCGACGTCGTCGCCGAACCTCTTTCGGATGTCATCGAGGGACACATCGCAGTCCTCGACGACGTCGTGAAGGAGCGCGGCGGCGACCGTTTGAGCGTCGAGGTTCAGGTCCGCGAGATAGCGGGCGGCGGAGACGGGGTGCTCGATGTAGGGCTCCCCGGACCGGCGCGTCTGCCCCATGTGGGCCTCGGTAGCGAAGTCGAGCGCCCGCTCGACGAACTCCGCCCGGTCCGGCGGGAGGTACTCGCGCACTCTCTCCAGAAGCTCCTGCATGACAGCATTATAGCGGGGCTGCGCGGAACTCCCTAATGGCGGGAGATGGCCCCCTCCCCTCCGTCATCCCCGCGAAAGCGGGGAGGTGAATCCACATTTGAAGTGCAACACCTGCTCCTCGACGACCCCCGCCGGTGTCCGGTAGCCCAGGCACTTGCGCGGCGTATTGTTGTACGCCTGCCCGATCAGCGCAAACCGCTCATCCGACACCTCCCCCAGATTCGTCCCCCGCGGCAGGAACCGCCGCAGCCGGCCGATCGCGTTCTCCACTCCCCCCTTCTGCCACGGCGAGTACGTGTCGCAGAAGAACGTCTCGATGCCCAACCGGTGGAGCTCGTAGTGACGGGTGAACTCGGTCCCATTGTCGAAGGTCACCGTCTGGCGAAACTCCGGCGGCAACGGCCCCAGCATCCGGGCGATGGACTCCGCGATCGGCCCCGCCTCCTTCGACGGCGCACGCGCGAGGAGCAAGAGGCGCGAGGAGCGTTCCTGCAGGGCCAACTGCATCGTGTCCGCCTCCCAGTGCCCGAAGGTCCGCCGGTCGGCCGCCGCCGCCGGCCGCTCAGCAACGGGTCGGCGGAGGGGAATGAAGGAAACCGAGCTTCCCCCCCTGCGGCCACGCCTCCCCCGCTTCCACTTCGCCCTCGGCAAGTAGCGCCGCCAATCATGGTCTTTGTGCCGCGCGGCCTGGGCGTAGACGAACCGGTAGATGCTCTCGTCCGAGGTCACCGTCCGGCCCTCCTCTCTGCGCATCTCATGGGCGACCTGCTCCGGCGACCACCCCCACTTCAGGCCCGCCAAGACCCGCTCCCGCAACCCCCTCGTCCCGTTCCAGCCGCGCCCCCGTCCAGCGCCGCGCGCGGGCACGCTCCTGGGCCGGCGACGCTTGGTACCCGTCCGTTCGCAGTGCGTTCCGCTTCAGCTCCCGAGCCACGGTCGATGCCGCGCGATCCAGAGTTGTAGCGACTTGCCGGACCGAGGAGCCCTTGGCGCGTAAGCGGGCAATCTCACACCGTTCCTCAATGCAGAGCTGTCTGTATTCCATGGCAACACCCTAATCTGGTGTTGCACTTCGTTTGTGGATTCAGGGAACCTCGTAGCGGCGCGACAGCGGCGCGATCCCCTCCCGCAGACGGGAGCGGGTTTTGGCCCGAATCGGCCGTCAACTTGCAGTCCTCTCACTCGTAAATGGGCAGGTTTACGAGTGGAAGAGGAAAAACCGCCGCATTTTGCAGCATTCTGGAGCATTTACTCGTAAATCGGTCGGTCATGCCCTGGCGGGGGCTGTAGGCAGCCGGGTCTCGTTGTGGGACCACCCCTAGCCCCTCCTTGGTAAGGAGGGGGACGGGAGGGGGCAGCGCGTAAACCAGTGTAGGGAGAGCAGGGGTGTTTGGGGAAGGGGCAAATGTCAGGGGCGGGGCGGCCCCCTCTCTAACTCTCCCCCGCAGATGGTGGAGAGGACTTTTGAAGCAGCAATGACGGAGGGGGCCGCCTGCGCAGAGGGGAGAAAGATATAATGGGGGCGCCGAGAACCGATTCGCAGAGGCCGTGATGCAGCAAGCGCCCCGAGGCACCGCCGATATTCTTCCCGAGAGCCAGCGTTACTGGTCGTTCGCGCATTCGACGCTCGCCGAGGCCGCGCACTCCTTCGGCTACGCCCGGATCGATACGCCGGTCTTCGAGAACACCGGACTCTTCACCCGCACGGTGGGCGAGGAGACGGACATCGTCCAGAAGGAGATGTACAGCTTCGAGGACCGCGGCGGCCAGGAGATTACGCTCCGCCCGGAGGGCACGGCGGCCGTCTGCCGGGCCTATCTGGAGCACGGTCTGCACAACCAAGCCCAACCCGTGCGGCTCTATTACCTCTGCCCCATGTTCAGGTACGACCGCCCCCAGGCCGGCCGCTTCCGCCAGTTCCACCAGTTCGGGGTCGAGGCCATCGGCGACGGCGGGGCGACCGTGGACCTGGAGGTCATCCAGCTCGCTATGCACAGCATGGAGCGGCTCGGACTCGGCGGCATGACGCTCGTGCTGAACAACATCGGCGACGCTCAGGACCGGCCCCGCTACATCGAGGCCCTGCGTGAGCACTTCAGGCCGCACTTCGGGCGCCTCGGGAAGGACGATCAGCGCCGCTTCGACGCCAATCCGCTCCGTCTGCTCGACTCGAAGGAGCTCGCGGGCGAGTCCTTCATGGACTCCGCGCCCCAAAGCGCGGACTTCCTGGGCCCCGAAGCCCAGGCCCACTGGGACGAGCTCCTCGCCCATCTCGACGCCATCGGACTCCCGTACCGGCTCGACCACAAGCTCGTGCGCGGGCTCGACTACTACACCCGCACCGTGTTCGAGGTCCACCCCGCGCGGGCCGGCGGGCAGAGCGCCGTATGCGCGGGCGGCCGCTACGACGGGCTCATCGAGCAGATCGGGGGGAAGCCCACCCCCGGCATCGGGTTCGCCGCCGGGATCGAGCGTATGATTCTGAACCTTCAGGAGCAGGGCGCGGAACCCCCGGAGGTGAACCCGCGACCGCTGGTGGTGGCATACCGGGGAGAACAGGCGAAGACAGCCGCCATCCGGCTCGCGATTGCCCTCCGGGCGGAGGGAGGGCAGGCGGCGCCTGCGCCGGACCGCAGCCTCAAGGCGCAGCTCCGCTACGCGTCGGCCATCGGCGCGCCCGGGGTCCTGATACTCGGAGACGCCGAGCTCGCAAAGGGGACCGTCACTTACCGCGACATGGCCGCCGGCGAGCAGCGCGAGATTCTCCTCGCGGACGCGCCCAAGTCCCTGCTGGGCTAGCCACTCTTGCTCACCCTGTAGGACTTGCTTTCGTCCTCGCCCGTCCCCGGGGCCGCGCACCCTGGATTCCCGCCTTCGCGGGAATGACGGAAGGGAGTGGCTGCGAGGTTCCCGTCTTCACGGGAATGACGGAAGGGAGTGGCTGCGAGGGTCCCGCCTTCGCGGGAATGACGGAGGAGAAGGGCTGCGAGATTCCCGCCTTCGCGGGAATGACGGAAGGGAGCGGGAGCTCCTATTTTCGAAGCAACGGCGGCCCCCTCCCGGCATCCCCGCAGACGGGGGAGGGGATTTTTCGAAAGGAACGGCGACCCCTCCTATCCTCCCCCGCAGACGGGGGAGGGATTTCCCATCACGCGCTTGGGTCTGCGGAAGGAGTAGCCACGGGGTCCACCGTCGAGGAGAAGGTCAGGTTGACGGGGGTTGTGCGCGCGGCGGCGTATGTGCTCGTATTCGGCGAGGCGCTCCCGTTCATCCAGAACTGCACCGTGGCATTGACGTAGCTGCTCTGGCACACGCCGACCGTGAGCAGGTACCTGCCCGCTGTGGTGATCTCACCGGAGAACCATTGGTCGGCGAGTCCGCGCTTGGAGATCTTTGCGTAGACCCGGCTGCCCACGGGGGCGGCCTCGCCTCCAATGGTGACGCTCCCGTTGAAGGTGGCGGGGATGGGGGGGAAGACTCCCGCAGGACATTTCGCCGCAGCCCCCGATATCACGGTGACGCCCCCCTCCAGCAGGGGGAGGACCCTGTTGAGCAGTCCGCTCGTCGTCATCGCGTATATCTCGCCGGTGCGGCCGATCCCCAGCTCGATCATGTATTGTTCTTCCAAGCGGACGCCGCGGAGCCGGCCGTACTCGTCGACGAACGCTCCGCCCTCCGATCCGGCGATGTTGAGGCCTCGCATCTGGAGGAACTGGAGCCCGGTGTTCAAGTCTTGTCTGCTGCCGACAACGCTCGTGCTCTGCTTGCTCAAAGTCCCAGCCAGACCGTAGTGCATGGACGCAAGCTGTTTGCCCACCTGCGGCACGGCGCGATCTTCCATCGAAATCGTGTCGTAGGTCTGGCTGGCGTTGACGACCTCGAGCAGGGCCATGTCGAAGTCGTCGTCCCGCCCAATCACCCACGCTTGACCGGTCGCGCCGCCTTGTGTGGTGAAGCCGGCCACGGGCGCCTGGCCAAGGTTCGTCGACGTGGTGATGATTTTGCCTGCCGAGTTGATCATCACGCCGGTCCATTGATTCCCGCCCGCTGTCAGCTTGACCATGCCGGGCTCAGCCGTCGCTATGCCCTGCAACAAAGTAGGCGCCGGGCCCGTCGGAGTGGCCGCGGGCGTTGGGCCCGGCCTCGGGGTAGACGGCGTTGGGCTAGGCGTCGTGGGCGTCGTGGGTCCCGAGATTCCGCCTGGAGTAGGCGTGGGCAGGTTTTCGAGCCCGTCGAACGTTACGTTCTCGATGGGAATCGTGGCGGACTTTCCATCCTGAGAGCGCACGGTGATGGAGTCCCTGTCGATCTGGACGGCGGCGCTTCCGCAACCGGCGATAACGAGCGCGAGCAGGCCAGCGAGAGCGAATCGTGTAATCATGGGCGACATTCTAGCAGAGAGGCGAGTGGTGTGTTGCTCGCCTCTCTGTCCCTGCCGCGCTAGGGCCTAGGGGAAGGTCAGGTCGATGTTGTTCGTGCGCGCGGAGACAAAGGTGCTCATCGTCGGAGAAGGGCTTCCGTTCATCCAGAATTGCACCGGCGCGTTCGTGAAGCCGCTCCGGCACACGCCGACCGTGAGCAGGTACTTGCCCGCTGTGGCGATCTCGGTGGAGAACCACTGGTCGGAGAGCCCACGCTTGGAGACTTTCGCATAGAGCCTATTGCCCACAGGCGCCGGTTGTCCTCCAATGGTCACGTCTCCCCTGTAGGTCGCGGGGATCGGCGGGAAGACTCCTGGAGAGCATCCATCCGAGGCGGTCTTGTCGATCACGACGACGCCCGACTCCAGCCTTGGGATAACCAGGCTGAGCAGACCATCGGTCGTGAGCGCCCAGCTTTCGCTGGGGAAGCCCCCGATTCCCAAATCGAGTATGTACTGTGATTCCATGCGAACGCCGCGAAGCTGGCCGTACCTGTCGACCAATGCCCCGCCCTCTGACCCGGGAGAGTGCTGGCTTCGCAGCTGGATGAACTGGAGTCCGGTGTTGAGGTCTTGCCTGCTGCCGGCAACGACCGTGGTCTGCCTGTTCAAGGTCGAAGAGACGCCGAGGTACTGCAGCGCCCCGAGCTCGTCGCCCACCTGCGGTATGGCGCTGTTTTCCGTGAGGACTATGTCGTAGACCTGGCCGGGGCTTACCACCCCGAGAAGGGCCATATCCAAAGCGTCATCTCTTCCGATTACCCACGCCTGACCGGTCGAGCCGTCACGGGTGACGAAATCGGCTATGGGAGACTGGCCGAGGTTCGACGCCGTCGTGAGGATTTTGCCTGCCGGGTCGATCATCACGCCGGTCCAGTGCTCGTCGCCCACTGTCAGCTTGACCATGCCCGGCTCGGCAACTAGTACACCATCCGACAGCGTAGGAGTCGCCATCGGCGTCGGCGTGAGCGTGGGGGTTGGCGTGTTGGTCACGGTGGGGGTGGGCGTGTTGGTCGCGGTAGGCGTGGGAGTGAACGTCGCCGTTGGCCTGATGGTGGCAGTGGGCGTAGGGGTGAAGGTCGCCGTCGGCTCCGGGGTCGCTGTCGCGGTGGGCGTGGGGGTGAATGTCGCGGTCGGCTCCGGCGTGGGGGTTGGGGTCGGCTCCGGGGTTGGCGTGCTGGTCGGGGTTGGCGTGCTGGTCGCGGTCAGCGTGGGGGTGGGGGTGAAGGTTGGGGTCGGCTCCGGCGTGTCCGTCGGCGTTGGAGTGTCTGTGGGTGTTGGGGTGTGAGTTTCGGTCGGCGTCGGCGGGGCCACGGTCGGAGTCGGAGTCGACTCGCCGCAGGCCGCGACGAACGCGAGCGCGATGACGAATGCGGGAGCTATCAGGGCTAGGCGGAGATGCCTCATACGGGTGCTTCACCAACTCTTTCGTGAATCTCACCGAGTTTACAACGGTTACGGCAGGCCTGGCAGCCCGTTTCGCTGCGGATTGGCGCCGGACTCAGGGCAACCGGGGCTGCCCCACCCGCCAATCAGCGCTCCGCCCCCACCCGTCATTCCCGCGCAGGCGGGAACCCAGGTATCCCATGTCTCCGCTGTGACATTTGCCCGTTGCGCAGACGACCTCCCCTCCCTACTCTGTCTCTCATGGCCCAACCACCCCGCACGCTCGGCGTCCCGATGCCCCTACCGGCCCCTGTCGCAAAGTGTCGTATCACTGTCGCAAAGTGTCGCATTTGCTGTCGCAAACCGGTGCGGAACTGTCGCGCCCAAAACCCCCAGACACGAGTAAAAACTATGAAAATGCGACAGTTTTGGAAAAATCGGCGCTCACCCCACCCGTAGAACCTGGGCTGCCTTACGCCTGTTCCCCTCCTTACCAAGGAGGGGCTAGGGGTGGTCCCACAGGAGGTTCCGCTCCCTACGGCGCCGGGCTCGTGCTCAGGAGTAAATGTCTCACAATGGCGCCCCCGGACCGGCGAAATAGGCCCCGCGCACTCGTAGGCCGGGGAAAGTCACGAGTGAGATGGATGAGACATCTTCGGACAAAACAAGCCCTTGCGGTCGTGCGATGCGCCGGACGGGAGCCGATTCCGGCCTCACCGGGCGCTGCCCCCAGCTGCTCCCACCGTGTCAATTCGCATCATGCGTCGCAGACGGGAGGGCTGCGAGGTTCCCGCCTGCGCGGGAATGACGGAGGAGGGCGGGAATGACGGGAGGGGAACCGAGCGTGTGCTATACTGCTCTACGACCCCCCGGCTCACGGGGGTTTCATTGTGAAAGCGGCCTGCCGTGTTCGAGCGTCTCGATAACCTTCTGAAACGCAGCGAAGAGATCGATGAGCTCTTCGCCAAGCCTGAAGCCGTCTACGACCCGGAGCAAGTCAACAAGCTCGCCAAGGAGCGCTCCGACCTTCAGCCCGTCGTGACGGCTTACCGGCAGCTCCAAGCCGCCCAGACCGACCTCGCCGACGTCAAGTCGCTGGCGGGCGACGACGACCCCGAGGTGGCCGCGATGGCCCGCGAGGAGATCGAGCGCCTCTCCGCCGACATGGAGCGTTTGGAATCGGAGCTGCGGACGGCGCTCATCCCGAAAGACCCCCACGACGGCAAGAACGTCATCATGGAGATACGCGGCGGCACGGGCGGCGACGAGGCCGCGCTCTTCGCGGGCGACCTCTTCCGCATGTACCAGCGCTACGCCCTGCGGCACGGGCTGCAGGTCGAGATCGTCAACACCAGCGAGACGGAGGGGGGCGGCTTCAAGGAGATCGTCTGCTCCATCGCCGGGCCCGGCGCCTACCGGCAGCTCAAGCACGAGAGCGGCGTCCACCGCGTCCAGCGCGTGCCCATCACCGAGGCCCAGGGCCGCATCCATACGTCCACCGCTACCGTCGCCGTCCTGCCCGAGGCGGACGAGGTGGACGTGGCGATCAGGCCGGAGGACCTGCGCATCGACATCTTTCACTCCGGCGGCCCCGGCGGGCAGAACGTCAACAAGGTCGCGACCGCCGTGCGCGTGGTCCACAATCCCACCGGCATCGTGGTCGTGTCTCAGGGCGAGCGCTCGCAGCTGCGCAACAAGAACGAGGCGCTCGCGGTGCTGCGCTCCCGGCTCTACGAGCAGCAGATGCACGAGCAGCAGGCGTCCGCCTCCGCGACACGGCGCTCTCAGGTGGGCAGCGGCGAGCGCTCCGAGAAGATTCGCACCTACAACTTCCCGCAGGACCGCCTCACCGACCACCGCATCGGTATGTCCATCCACGGCTTGCAAGAGATCATGGCCGGCGCCGGCCAGCTCGACTCCCTCGTCGAGGCGCTCCTCCAGGAAGAGCAGACTCGGCTGTTGGAAGAGGGGGGCGAGGACAGCGCCGCCTGAGCGCTCCCGTGGCGGACCTCGGGCGCCTCGTTCGCAAGACAGCCGTCCGCCTCGAAACCGCCGGCGTGGGCGACGCGCGGCTCGAAGCGGACCTTATCTGGATGACCGCCCTCGGCGTCGACCGCGCCCACCTCTATGCCGCATTCAGCGAGCCTCCACCGGAAGACGGCGCCCAGCGCGCAGCCGAGCTCATGGCCCGCCGTTTGGCCCGTGAGCCCGTCGCCTACCTGATGGGCAAGCGCGAGTTCTACGGCATCGAGATCGTGGTCGGCCCCGGCGTGCTCATTCCCCGCCCCGATACGGAGACCGTCGTCGAGGAGATTCTCCGGCTGATCGAGCGCGTCGCCGCGCCGCGTGTGGCCGACGTCGGCTGCGGCAGCGGGGCCATCGCCGTTGCACTCGCCTCAACGCGCGCCGACGCAACCGTCTACGCGCTGGACGTCGCGCCCCGCGCCCTCGAGCTGACGGCGCTCAACGCCGAGGCGAACCGCGTCTCCGGCCGGGTCCGGGTCATCGCGAGCGACCTGCTCGCCGCTCTCCCTGGACCCGTCCACGCCATCGCCGCCAACCTTCCCTACGTGCGGTCGGACGAGCTCCCCACCCTCGATCCGGAGGTGCGTCTGTTCGAGCCGCGGGAAGCTCTCGATGGCGGGGACGACGGCCTATCGCTGGTTCGGCGGCTGCTCGCCGAGGCGGGAGCCCGGCTGTATCCGGGGGGCGCCGTCGTCATGGAGATGGACCCGCGACAGATCGAGGCGGCCTCCCAGACTGCCGCCGTTTGCCTTCCGTCGGCCAAGACGCGGGCCGTCCGGGACTTGGCCGGACGCGAGCGCGTTCTTGTCGTCGAGACCGGGGTTTAGTCGGGCGGAGGGGACGGCGGCTCGCCGGGGCCTTCGCGCCGGTCGCGGTCGCGTTCTTCCCCGGACTCGATGTCGACGGGCGGCTCCGGCTCCTTGGGCTCGCGGGAGCGCCGAGCCGGCTCGCGGAGGCGCTCGTCCATCCGCCCGAGCGTCGCCACGACCAGCGCGTTGATGCTTCCCTCCGGGTAATGGCCGTCCTCGTCCTGCTCCCCCGCGGGCGCGCCCATGAGCAGCTCGACGCCCTGCTCCACCGTCTCCACCGCGTACACATTGAACAGCCCCTCCCGCACGGCGTCGACCACCTCGTCGTTCAGCACGAGGTGGCGGACGTTCGACGCGGGGATGAGCACTCCCTGCCGCCCCGTCAGCCCCCGCGCCTTGCAGACCTCGAAGAATCCTTCAATCTTTCGCGTCGCGCCTCCGATGGCTTGCACCCGGCCCTGCTGATCGATGGAGCCCGTGACCGCGAGGCCTTGGTCTATCGGGACGTTCGCCAGGGAGGAGAGCAACGCGTACAGCTCCGTGCTTGACGCGCTGTCCCCGTCGACCTCCTCGTAGGTCTGCTCGAACGCGATGCTGGCTCTCATCGGCAGCGCCGCTTCCGCGCCGTACTTGCCCATGAGGTAGCCCATGAGTATCTGGAACCCTTTGCTGTGGATGCGCCCGCTCATCTGGCTCGCTTGCTCCACGTTCGCCAGCTCGCCCCGCCCCAGGGCGACCCGCGCCGTGAGCCGCGACGGTCGGCCGAAGGAGTAGTCGCCCATGTCGATGACGGCGAGCCCGTTGATCTGTCCGACGACTCGCCCGTCCACTTCCACCCGTATCACGCCCTCGTCGTAGAGGTCTTGCAGGCGCTCCTCAATGCGGTTAGAGCGGCTCCGCGCCTCGTCGACCGCCGCCTGCACGTGCTCCCGCGTCACCGTGTCGCTCCCGACCTGCCTCGCCCAGAAGCTCGCCTCGATGATCAGGTCCGCGACATCGGCGAACCGTGCGCTCAGCCGCTCCTGGTCCTCTACGAAGCGGGCCGACTGCTCGATAAGCCTGGCGACGCCCGACGCGTCGAAGGGCAGCAGGCCGTCTTCTTGGATGCGGTTCACCACAAAGGACGCGTACCGGCGGATGTTCTCGGCGTTCAGCGCCATCTCGTTGGAGAAGTCCGCCTTCACCTTGAACAGCTTCGGGAAGTCCTCGTCGTAGAGCAGGAGCATCCGGGCGAGCCGCGGATTGCCTATCAGCGCCACCTTCACGTCCAGGGGCATCGGCTCGGGCTCGATGCTCGTTGTCGGGACGAGCGCGATCTGCTCGCCGAGGTTCTCGATCCGCGCCTCGCCGCTCTGCAGCGCCTGCTTCAGGCTCTGCCAGAGGCCGGGGATGGCGAGGAGGTCCTTCGCCTGGAAGACGAGGAATCCCCCATTCGCCCGGTGCAGGGAGCCGGGGTGTATCTCCGTGAAGTCGGTTGTCATCACGCCGCTGCGGAGCGTGTGGTCGGCCCTGCCGAACACGTTGTAGTGCGTCGGGCTCTGTTCGAAGACCACCGGCGCCCCGTTCGTGCGCGAGTGGTCGATGAAGACGTTCACCCTGTAGCGGAGCAGGGCCGCCTGGACTGCCTGGGCGAGCTCCGCGGACGCTGGCGCTCCTGCCTGCGCCCCCACGAACAGGTGGACGCTGCCCAGCATGTCCTCGCGCACTTCCCGCAGATACTCGAGCGCCTCGCCATGCTCTCCGTAGTACTCGCGAAGCTCCGCGAACAGCGGCCGGAGCGCGAACTCCGCCACTTCGCGGTTGACCGCGCCCCGCACTCGGTTCGCCTCCCGCTCGGTCTGGCGCAGCTCTCCCATCTGCTGGGCAATGAACTCATGCAGCTCTTCCTGGCGTTCCTGCGCCCCCTCCGCTTCCTCGCGGGAGAGGGCGTTGAGCTCCTCGCGAGACATCGGCTCGCCCGTGGGGCCGAGGGGGACCGCCATGATTCCGGCGTCGCTCATCCTCAGACTCATTCCCCGGCGGCCCGCTTCCTCTACCATGCGTTCGTTGACGGCCCGCTGCCGCTGCTGCACCCCCGCGAGCGCTTCCTCGACCCGGCGCTCGTACTCCTGGCTCTCGAACGCCTTGGGGACGCGGACGCGCGCCTCGGAAGTCAGCTCGTCCATGTCGCGCGCGAGCTGGCGGCCCATGCCGGCAGGGAGGCTTATCCCTCGCGGCCGCTTGGGGTCGGTGAAGTTGTGGACGTACACCCAATCGTTCGGGACGGGCCGCCGGGCCGCTGTCTGCCGCATCAGCGCCCGCAGCGTCGTCGCCCGCCCGGCGCCCGGCGCGCCGGACACGAAGATGTTGAACCCCCGCTGCTCGACGCCCAGCCCGAACTCCAGGGCCCGCAGCGCCCGGTCCTGCCCGATCGTCCCTTCCAGCGGCGGGACCTCGCGCGTCGTATCGAACCCGAGCTCCGACTCGGAGACCCGCACGGTCAGCTTTCCGATAGGCGTTCTCAGCCGCGACTTGATGTCCGATGGGGGAAAGGTCATTCCCGGCTCCCGCCCGCATGATTATCAGACGACGGGAGCTTACCGCGCCGGCGGGGGAAGGTTAACCACAATCGGAGGCCGGAAATGCGAGTGTCCCTTGTCCTTTGTCCCTACTCAGACCTAGGCTGGGCGTCCCCGCCCGGATTGGGCGGGGCGCCCTGTCCCTTCCCGCCGGACGGCGATAACCTAGGGCGCATGGCCTACTCCGACATCCTCTACGAGAAGTCCGGCGGCGTCGCCACCATCACGATCAACCGTCCCGAGGTGCGCAACGCGTTCCGTCCGCTGACGGTCGACGAGATGATCGAGGCGTTCCAAGACGCCTGGGAGGACGACGACATCGGCGTGGTCATCCTCACCGGCGTGGGGGACAAGGCCTTCTCCAGCGGCGGCGACCAGAAGGTGCGCGGCAAGGACGGCTATCAGGACGGCACGGGCCATACGAAGCTCCGCATCACGGAGCTGCACGCCGTCATCCGGATGATCCCAAAGCCGGTCATCGCCGCGGTCAACGGCTACGCCATCGGCGGCGGGCATGTCCTCCACGTCATCTGCGACCTTTCCCTGGCGTCCGAGAATGCAATCTTCGGCCAGACGGGCCCCAAGGTCGGCAGCTTCGACGCCGGGTTCGGCACGGTGTTCCTGGCGCGCGTCGTGGGCGAGAAGAAGGCCCGCGAGATCTGGTACCTCTGCCGCCAGTACTCGGCCCAAGAGGCGCTCGACATGGGTCTGGTGAACAAGGTCGTCCCCCTCGACGGTCTGATGGCCGAGGCGCGGGCATGGGCGGACCGCATCTTGGAGATGAGCCCCACCGCCCTCCGCTTCCTGAAGGCGTCGTTCAACCAGGACACGGACTGGGCCTACGGTCTGCAACAGATGGCCCACGGGGCCGTGCATCTGTTCTACAACACGGACGAGGCCCAGGAGGGCGCCCGCGCCTTCAACGAGAAGCGTCCGCCGGACTTCGGGGGGTACCGGGGGCAGAGTTGGTAGGGGGGCTAGCCTGGGAAGCGCAGTCCGTCATCCCAAGCGTGGCCTTGGTATCCTCCGCCCATGAGCGCTACTCCCGCTCCGCAACCCAAGCTCGTTTCCTGGTTCTGGGCGGCCCGGCCGTTCTCGCTCACGGCGTCCGTTACGCCCGTGCTCGTGGGGTCGGCGCTTGCCGCCACCGCAGGGGCGATTGACTGGCTGCTGTTTGCGCTGGCGCTGACCGGCTCCATCGCGATTCAGATAGGCACGAATCTCACCGACGAGTACTCGGACCATCGGAAGTCGGGCGGGGCGGGCAAGTTTCTGGCGCCGCATAAGGTGATCCAGCGCGGGCTGCTCTCCGAGCGCGCGGTCGGGTTCGGGATGGCGGCGGCGTTCGGGTACGGCATAGCGGCGGGACTGGTCATCGTCGCGCACGTGGGCTGGCCCATCCTGGCGGTCGGGCTTGCGAGCGTGGCGGCCGCCTACTCCTACGCGGGCGGCCCGAAGCCGCTCGGAACGCTCGGGCTCGGCGAGCCGGTGGTGTTCGTGTTCATGGGGCCGCTGATGGTGATGGCGTCGTACTACGTGCAGCGCGAGGCGCTGACCTGGGCGTCGTTCTACGTCTCGCTGCCGGTCGCGTTCATCGTCACCGCCATCCTCCACGTCAACAATCTACGTGACATCTCCGAGGACTTGGAGGCCGGGAAGCGGAGCATCGCCGCCGCCATCGGCGTCACGCCGTCCCGCTGGCTGTACGCCGCGTTCCTTGCGAGCGCTTACCTCTCGATTGCCGCCGTAGGGCTCGCCGGCGCCGTCAGTCCGTGGGCGCTGCTCGGCCTCGCGCCCCTGCCGTGGGCGATAGGCGCGGCGCGGGCGTTGTTCGCGGCGGAAGAGCGCGCCGCGATGAACCGTCTGCTCGTGCGGAGCGCGAAGCTCCACGGCTGGACCGGCATCGCGCTAGCGGCGGGGCTGTACGCGTCGAGCTTGTGAGGGGCGCGGGCGCTTTACGCGATATACGTATAAGGGTATGCTACAATACGTATAGCGTTCATTGGAGAACGTGGCGATGAAGACCAAGCTCACCATCACATTGGACTCGGAGCTCATCCCGGCGGCGAAGCGGTACGCGCGCTCCAAGGGCGTGTCGCTCTCAGCGGTGATTGAGCAGGCATTGAGAGAGGCGACGCGGGAGACCGGGGCATCGTTCGTCAAAAAGTGGAGGGGTCAGTTCAAACTCGACCCCGCAGACTATCCTAAAGACGACCCCCGCTTCGACTATCTCGCGCGCAAGTATCTCAAGTGATACTCCTCGACGCCGATGTCCTGTTGGACGTGGCCTTGGACCGCTATCCCCACGCAGACGCCTCGTCAGGATTCCTGGTTAGGGTTGCCGATGGGGCTGTTGCAGGATTCGTAGCCTGGCACACCGTCTCCAACCTCTTCTACGTGATTGCACGTGCACGAGGAGCGGCCATTGCCCGCGACTTCATCGTAGGCCTTATCGATTACCTATCAGTCGCCCCGACCAGCACCGAAGCAGTGCGGTACGCGGCATCGCTTCCCATGCCGGACTTCGAGGACGCGATGCAGGCAGCCGCCGCGCGGGCGTGCGGCGCCCGGCATATCGTCACGCGGAACATCAAGGACTTCGAACGCTCTCCAATCCCTGCAATCACCCCGCAGGAGGCGCTCCTGCAGCTGCGCTGACGCTTGGCGCCCACGTTGACCGCCGTCGCGGACGGGCCTAGACTCGATTCGTGGTTATCTATCGCTATTCCCGGTGGGACGGGTCCCAGAACGTCGAGTTCCCTTCGACGGAGGACTTGATCGACCGCCTCTCGGAGCAGATTCTCCAGGGAGACGACCTGCGCGGCGCTCTGCGGAGGATGATGCAGCGCGGCTTCCAGGACGCTCAGGGCCAGCGCGGCATGGGCATGCAAGACCTGCTCGACAAGCTCCGGGAAGCGCGCGAGCGCAACCTCGAACGCTACAACCTCGCCTCGATGTTCGACGACATCGCCAAGCAGGTTGATGAGGTCATCGAGCAGGAGCGGCAGGGCATCGACAAGCGCCTCCAGGAGATACGCCCGTCATCCCTCTCCAGCCCTCCCCCGCAGATGGGAGAGGGAGCGCAGCCGGGCGAGGACGGCGGCGCGGAGCCGGGGGGCGGCGACGTTCCCCCGGAGCTCGCCGACATGCTCCGGCAGATGGCCAATCGGCATCTGGACCAGCTCGACCAACTGCCCCCCAACGCGGGCGGCCGCATCAAGAAGCTCCGCGACTACGACTTCATGGACCCGGAGGCGCGAGAGAAGTTCGAGGAGCTGCTGCAACAGCTCCAGCAGCAGGTGCTTCAGCAGTACTTCCAGGGTCTTCAGCAGAGCTTGCAGAACATGACACAGGAGGACCTCTCGCAGATTGCGGCGATGGTCCGCGACCTGAACGAGCTCGTGAAGCAGAAGCTCCAAGGCGACGACCCGGACATCACCGATTTCATGAACAAGTGGGGGCATATGTTCCCCCCCGGCATCGAGAACTTCGACCAGCTGATGGACTACATGTCCAAGCAGATGGCCCAGATGCAGTCGTTGATGAACTCGATGCCCGCGGAGATGCGGCGCCAGCTCGAAGACATGATGGAGGGCCTGCTACAGGACAACCGGCTCTCATGGGACCTGTTCGAGCTCGCCACGAACCTCGAACGGATGAATCCCAGCCGGTTCCAAGACAATGACTTCCGGATGTTCGGCGACGAGCCCGTCACCCTCCAGCAAGCCCTGGAGCTGATGGGCGACCTCAACAACATGGAGGAGCTCGAATCGCAACTCCGCCAGGCGCTGCGCACCAACGACGCGACCAAGATCGACGCCGACGAGATCGGAAACGTCCTTGGCGACGAGGCCCGCCGGTTCGCCAAGGAGCTGCAACGGCTCACCAAGGAGCTGGAAGAGGCCGGCTTCATCCGCAGGAAGGGCCAGGGCTGGGAGCTCACTCCCCAGGCCATACGCAAGATTGGCGATAAGGCTCTCACCGACATCTTCAACCGCATCCGCGGCGGGGACCTCGGCGATCACAACCGCGAGAAGAGCGGGGTAGGGGTCGAGCTGACGGACGAGACGAAGAAGTGGGAGTTCGGCGACCCCCTTCACCTCAACACGCTCAAGACCGTCAGCAACGCCGTCCTGCGGGAGGGGCCGGGCACGCCCGTCCGCATCAAGCCCGAAGACTTCGAGATCGACCGCACCATCTCCCAGACACGGGCGTCGACCATCATAGCCATCGACATGAGCTATTCGATGTTCTGGGACGGCGCATTCCAGGCGGGCCAGCGGGTAGGGCTGGCCCTCGACACGCTCATCAAGTCAAAGTACCCCAAGGACCAGGTCTCGGTCGTCGCCTTTTCCTACTTCGTGCTGCCCCTCGAGTCGCACATGCTCCTCGACACCTACTGGGTCGAGCACGGCGGCGGGACGAACTTCCAGGAAGTGCTTCGCCAGTCCCGCCAGATGCTCGCCCGCCAGGGCGGCAACAATAAGCAGATCATCCTCATCACCGACGGCGAGCCCACGACCTACAACTGGACCGAGGGCGATATACGGGCGAACTACATGCGGCGCGGCGGCGGACTGATCGAAGCGACCATGCGCGAGGTGATGCGCTGCACGCGCGACAACATCACCATCAACACCTTCATGCTCGACCAGAGCCCTTCGCTCCTCCGTTTCGTCCAGCTGATGACGAAGATGAACAAGGGCCGCGCGTTCGTCGCCAGCCCGGACAATCTGGGCTCCTACGTCGTCGCCGACTACGTCTCCAACCGCAACAAGGTCATCCGCTAGGCAAGTCGCCCTCGTGAGCCCGGACGGCGTAGGCTACCTGGAAGCCATCGTTATCGACGTAGCCGACTTCGAGAGGACGGAGGCCTTCTGGTCTCAGTTGCTTGGCTGCGAGTTCGGCCCTTCTTTCGAGCCCACTTTCAGGCGCGCCCAACTCCCGTCCGGCGTCGCTCTCGTGCTCCAGCTTAGGCCCGACCCGAAGGGAACGCGCGACCGGGTCCACGTAGACGTGGAGGTCGACGACATCGACGCTGCGCTTGTCCGTGTCGAGGCAATAGGCGGTGTGCTGGCGGGTCGCGTAGAGAACGAGTTCGGCGCGCACATCGTCTGCGCCGACCCCGACGGCAACGAGTTCTGCCTGACGCCACAGTAGCTTCTATGGGGACGTACGGCTTTGTGGGACGGGCCTACTACCGGACGCAGCGGCTGATGGCAACCGGACGTTCCCGGCCAAGCGCGCGACGCGGGCGGGAGTGCTCAAACGCCCCGCCCGCTGGCTGTCCCTAGGCGCTGCAGCCGTTACTCATCCGGTTCCGGTTGCGGGTCGGCCAAGCCGTCATCGTCGTCGTCGTCATCGTCATCGGGGACGATGATGTCGTCGTCCTCCTCCTCATCCTCATCGAGCGAGAGGTCGGTGAGGGGGGCTGCGTCGTCATCCGCCAGATCAGCGCCGGGGAGGTCGGACATCAGGTTCATCAGGTCGAAATCGTCGCCCTCGTCGTCATCAATGGGCTGGGGCAACTCGGGCAGACCGAGCAGCTTGCGCCCCTCCTCGGACACGTCGAGCCGAGCCGGGATGAGGCGCCCGATGATGACGTTCTCCTTCAGACCCCGCAAGTAGTCGACCTCGCCCAGAAGCGCCGCCTCGGTGAGCACCCGCGCGGTCTCTTGGAACGACGCCTTCGCGAGGAAGCTATCGGTGTTCAGCGACGCCCTGGTCACGCCCAGTATCTCCGGCTTGCTGGTCGCGGGCTCGCCGCCTTCCGCCAAGGCCTGCCTGTTGGACTCCTCGAACTGCGGCCGATCCGTCAGCTGGTTCGGGAGGAGCTTTGTGTCCCCGATGCTCTCGACGCGCACCCACCGCAGCAGCTGGCGGATGATCGTTTCGATGTGCTTGTCGTTGATGGAGACGCCCTGGTTCCGGTACACGGTCTGCACCTGCTCCACCAGGTAGCGCTGGGTGGCCTCCATGCCTTCGATCCGCAGGATGTCGTGAGGGTCCTTCACGCCGCTCGTCAGCTTCTGGCCCGCGACAACCGAGTCGCCGGTGCGGACGAGCCGCTGGTCCGTGGCGTCGACCTGATGGTCGCGCACCTCAGTCTCGAAGGAGTCAATCTCGACGCCTCCATCGACAAGCCGCACGCTGCCCGACACGCGGGCCAGGAGGTTGGTGAGCTCCGGCAGCGGCTCCTCGCCCTCCTCGGCGTCGGCCTTCTTCTTCTTACTCTTCTCCGCTATGACCTTCGGCTCGGCCACCGTCTCGCCGGCCCTGATGTGCTGTTTGGCCTTTACGGTGAGCTTGTGCGTCTCCGCCACGGGTTGGCTGTCCGTGAACGGCACCCGGTTCACCACGCGGACCACCGGCGCGAACGACGTGGGCGGCGTCAGGAGCGACTGAGCGTCGTCGCCCGCATCGTACTCGCCGACCAGATGGCCGCCCTCGAACACCAGCACTTCTCCGTCGATCTCCGCGATTCGCGCCTTGCCCTTCGGGGCTCTGGCCTCGAACAGCTCCTCGACACGCGGCAGACCGGATGTGATGTCCTTGCCCGCGATTCCGCCGGTGTGGAACGTCCGCATCGTGAGCTGCGTGCCGGGCTCGCCGATGGACTGGGCCGCGATGATGCCCACCGCGTCTCCGATGAGAGCGACCTGGCCAGTGGCAAGGCTCCGCCCGTAGCACACCTGACAGATTCCCCGGACCGCCTCGCAGGTCAACGGGCTCCGCAGCCAAAGCTCAGTAACGCCCGCCGCTTCGACCTCGAGGGCCTTCGGCTCCAAGATCATCTCGTTGGCGTCGATCAGCACCTCGCCGGTGTTCGGGTCGGCGATCGGCGCGGACGCCACCCGTCCCACGATTCGCTCGGAGAGATGCGCGATCATCACGTCCTCTTCCGAGGCGGCCGCATGGATGATCACTCCGCGGTCGGCGCCGCAGTCTTCTTCCATGACGATAACTTCCTGGGCCACGTCGATGAGGCGGCGGGTCAGGTACCCGGAGTCGGCGGTCCGGAGGGCCGTGTCGGCCAGGCCCTTGCGCGCCCCGTGCGTCGAGATGAAGTATTCGAGGACGCTCAACCCTTCCCGGAAGCTCGACTTGATCGGCAGCTCGATGATGTCGCCGCGCGGGTTGCTCATCAGGCCGCGCATGGCCGCCATCTGCTTGATCTGGGCCTCGTTGCCCCGAGCGCCGGAGTGCGCCATGGCGTAGATGCCCCCGAACTCCGGCAGGTGCCGCTGGATGACTTCGTCCATCTTCACCGAGACCCGCTGCCAAGCGGCAACCGCCCGGTTGTGCTTCTCGCGCTCGGTGATGAGGCCCATCTCGTATTGTTCTTCGAGCTCCTCGATTTCCTTATCGGCGTCTGCGACGAGGCCCGCCTTCTCGGGCGGCACCTTGATATCGGTGATGCCGATCGTCGTGCCGGAGATCGTCGCGTAGTGGAAGCCCATCTGCTTCAGCCGGTCGAGAACCTCTGAGGTAGCGTTGTTGCCCGATAGGCGGTAGACCTCCGTCACGAGGTCCCTCAGCGCCTTCTTGTCCATGACGATGTCGTAGCGCCGGATGTTTTCGGGCAACACCTGGTTGAAGATGATTCTGCCCGGCGTGGTCGTCAGCCAGCCGCTCTCTGTCTCCCTGCTGCGGACGGAAATTTCGGCGTGCAGTTCGAGTAGACCGGCGTCGAACGCCACCATCGCGTCGTCGAAGTCGCGGTAGCGTCCTCCGGCGCCCTTGGCGTCGGGCCGCACCTGGGTGAGGTAGTAGCAACCGAGCACGATTTCGTAGGTCGGCGCCACCAGCGGCTCGCCCGAGCTCGGCGAGAGCATGTTGTAGGTGCTGAGCATCACGTTCCGCGCCTCGTGGACCGCCTCCCGGGAGAGGGGCACGTGGACGGCCATCTGGTCGCCGTCGAAGTCCGCGTTGAACGCCGCGCACACCAGCGGGTGCAGCTGGATCGCGCTGCCCTCCACCAGCGTGGGCATGAACGCTTGGATGCCCAGGCGGTGCAGCGTCGGCGCGCGATTGAGCAGCACCGGCCGCCCTTGGATGACCTCCTCTAGGATGTCCCAGACCTCGGCCCGCGCGCGCTCGACCATCCGTTTTGCGCTCTTGATGTTGTGGGCCAGCCCTTGCACCACCAGCCGGTTCATGACGAACGGCTTGAAGAGCTCCAGCGCCATTTTCTTGGGCAGACCGCATTCGTGCAGGCGCAGGCTCGGGCCAACCACGATCACCGAACGCCCTCCGTAGTCCACGCGCTTGCCGAGGAGGTTCTGCCGGAACCTCCCCTGCTTGCCGCGGAGCAGGTCCGACAGGCTCTTCAGCTTGTGGTTGTGGCTGCCCACGATTGCGCGGCCGCGGCGGCCGTTGTCGATCAGGTCGTCGACAGCTTCTTGGAGCATCCGCTTCTCGTTCCGGACGATGATTTCCGGGGCGCCGAGCTCCAACAGCCTCTTCAAGCGGTTGTTCCGGTTGATCACGCGGCGGTACAGGTCGTTCAGGTCGCTCGTGGCGAACCGGCCGCCGTCCAGCTGCACCATTGGGCGCAGGTCGGGGGGCAGCACGGGCAGGGCCGTCATAATCATCCACTCCGGCTTGTTGCCGCTGCGGCGAAGGGCCTCGATGACGCGGATGCGCTTCACCGCCTTCTTGCGCCGCTGACCGGACGTGTTATGCACTTCCTTGTCCAGATTGTGGCTCACCTGCTCGAGGTCGATGGCCTTCAGAATGTCCAGGATGGCCTCGGCGCCCATGCCGGCGCGGAAGATGTCGCCGTACTTGTCGTTCAGCTCCCGGTGGCGCCCTTCCGGAAGCAGCATCAGGGGGCGGAGGCTCTCCAGATTGTCGACCTCTTGTTGCAGGGTCTGCGCGAGGCTTTCCTTCGTCGTCCGGGTGTTCGCGGTGATCTGCTCGATCTCGGCGTCGAGCTCCGCGATCCGCTCCTCGTTGGGGGTCGCGGCCATTTCGACGACGATTCGGTCCCTATCCCGCTCCAACTGCTTATCGAGGGCTTCTTCCTGCTCCGCGTGCATCTCCTGCAGCTCTTCGAGCTTGCGCGTACGCAGCAGCAGATCGACGGAGGTGACGATGTACTGAGCGAAGTAGAGGACCCGCTCCAGGTTGCGGGGGGAGAGATCCAGCAGCAGGCCGAGCCTGCTCGGGATGCCCTTCGCGAACCAGATATGGGCGACCGGCGCAGCAAGGCTGACGTGGCCCATGCGCTCTCGCCGCACCTTTGCGCGAGCGACCTCGACGCCGCAGCGGTCGCAGATCACGCCCTTGTAGCGGATCTTCTTGTACTTGCCGCAGTAGCACTCCCAGTCCTTCGTAGGACCAAAGATGCGCTCGCAGAACAGCCCCTCTTTCTCGGGGCGAAGCGTCCGGTAGTTGATCGTCTCCGGCTTGGTCACCTCGCCGTAGGACCACTGCCTGATCTGCTCCGGCGAAGCAAGTGAGATACGGATTGCGTTGAAGTCCGTCGCGTTCGGCATCCTGCTCGTACTCCTCGCGGGGCTCCCCCGCGCTCTCGGCTAAAGAGACTCGGCCATGATTTGGCGCGGGCGCTAACCCTGGTCCCCTTCGTTCTCCTCCTCGGTGGCCTGCCGCGCGTAGGAGCCCAGGTCCATCCGCACCTCAGTGGACACTTCCGACTCCTGCTCCTCCAGCGGCACGAAGTCCGCTTCCCAGGAGGGCGCAACCGGCTCGAGGGGCGCCACGATAGCCGTGTCCGGGTCTTCCTCTTCTTCCTCTGCATACGTGAACCGCGGAGCGGGGATACCACGGTCGTCCTCGTACCGCAGCTCGACCGCCAGCCCCAAGCTCTGCAGCTCCTTGACCAGAACGTGGAAAGACTCCGGCACGCCGGGCTGGACAACGTCCTCGCCCTTCACGATGGCCTCGTACGTCTTCACCCGTCCCACCACGTCGTCCGACTTGACCGTCAGCATCTCTTGGAGGTTGTACGCCGCGCTGTACGCCTCGAGCGCCCAGACCTCCATCTCACCGAACCGCTGGCCGCCGAACTGCGCCTTCCCGCCCAGGGGCTGCTGCGTTATCAGCGAGTACGGGCCCGTCGACCTCGCGTGGATCTTGTCCTCCACCAGGTGGATGAGCTTCAGCATGTAGATGTAGCCGACGGTGACCGGGTTGTCGAACTGCTCCCCGGTGCGCCCGTCGTAGAGGAGCGACTTGCCGAGCACCGGAGACGCGATGTTGAGGTCCCGGCCTACCTGCAGCGCCTCCTCGTACAGCTCGCCGAACGCTTGGTCCTCGGTCGCGAGCTTCTTGCCCGTCGCCTCCTCGTACAGTTCGGCCAAGTCTTGGAGCCAGATCTTGAGGCAGACTTCGGACGCGTAGTCCGGGACGTTGTCGTTGAACACGCGGTCCGCGTCGTAGCCTCGCTCGGCCACCCAAGCGCGGGCCTTGGCCCAGTCGGGATCGTATTCGTCGACGCCGAGCAGGTCGCTGCCGGCAGCTCCCGCCCGCTCCACCAGCCACGCTCTGCCTAGGGCGTCGCGGATGTCTATGTCCGTTGCGCCGTCGAACACCGGCGTCGCCGCGCGGAAGCGCAGCTTGTGGGCGGCGAGACCGAGATGCGTCTCCAGCACCTGGCCGAGGTTCATGCGGGAAGGCACTCCGATTGGGTTCAGGATGATGTCAACCGGCGTCCCGTCCGCCAGGTAGGGCATGTCCTCGATGGGCATGATGCGCGAGACGACGCCCTTGTTGCCGTGCCGCCCCGCCATCTTGTCGCCTTCGGACAGGGTGCGAGTCTGAGCGACCCACACGCGCACCAGCTTATTCACGCCGGGCGCGAGCTCGTCGCCCTTCTCGCGCGTCAGCACTCGCACGTCGATGATCTTGCCGCGCTCGCCGTGGGGCACGCGCAGCGAGGTGTCCTTAACGTCGCGCGCCTTCTCTCCAAAGATGGCGCGGAGCAATTTCTCCTCGGCGGTCAGCTCGGTCTCGCCCTTGGGCGTAATCTTCCCGACGAGGATGTCACCGGGACCGACCTCGGCCCCAACGCGGATGATTCCCTCCTCGTCGAGGTTACGGAGGGCGTCGTCGCCCACGTTCGGGATGTCCCGCGTGATCTCGCCGGGGCCCAGCTTCGTGTCCCGCGACTCCACCTCGTACTTCTCGATGTGGATCGACGTGAACTTGGAGTCGCGCACGATATTCTCGGACACGATGATCGCGTCCTCGAAGTTGTAGCCCTCCATTGCCATGAACGCGCACAGCACGTTCTGGCCGAGGGCCAAGTCGCCTTCTTGGGTCGAGGAGCTGTCCGCGAGCGGGTCGCCGACCTCCACCGAGTCTCCAACCGACACGCTCGCGCGCTGCGTCAGACAGGTGCCCTGGTTCGACCGGATGAACTTGCGGAGCACCTGCGTGTGCTCCTTGCCGTCGTTGTCCGTGATGGCCACCAGGTCTCCCGTCACCGACGTGACGACGCCCGCGTTCTTCGCCAGCACCATCTGGCCGGAGTCGCGCGCGACGCGCCGCTCCATCCCGGTGCCCACGAGCGGCGCGTCGGGCTTGAGCAACGGCACTGCCTGCCGTTGCATGTTCGAGCCCATCAGCGCGCGGTTGGCGTCGTCGTGCTCCAAGAACGGGATCAACGCAGTCGAAACGCTCACGATCTGCATGGGCGCGACGTCCACGTAGTCCACGCGGTCCGGCGGCTCCGTGGAGTAGTCCTGCGACCTCCGGCACTCCACGCGTTCTTCCACGAGCTGGAACCTCTCGTCCATCTGCGAGGTCGCCTGAGCGACGACGAACTTGTCCTCCTCGTCCGCCGGCAGGTAGACCACGTCCTCCGCGCGTGAGGACACGTAGGGCTGGACCGGGAGCATTCGCTCCTCCAGCTCCACAATCTTCTTGGCGGCGGGGTTGGAGATCGAGTGTCCCGCGCGGACGATTGTCTTCCCAGCCTCGTCCTTCACGTCCTCGGTGACCATGCGCCCCGCGAGGTCCGGCGCCTTGCTCGATATCTCCTTGTGGACCCTGCGGTAGGGAGTCTCGATGAAGCCGTAGTCGTTGAGTCGCGCGTACGTCGCCAGGGAGCCCAGGAGTCCGATGTTCGGGCCCTCGGGCGTCTCGATCGGGCAGATGCGGCCATAGTGCGAGTAGTGGACGTCCCGCACGTCGAACCCTGCGCGCTCCCGCGACAGTCCGCCGGGGCCTAGGGCGGAGAGCCGGCGCTTGTGCGTCAGCTCCGCCAGCGGGTTCGTCTGGTCCATGAACTGCGAAAGCTGGGAGCCGCCGAAGAACTCGCGCACTGCCGCCACCACAGGACGTATGTTGATCAGCGCGCTGGGCGTCGCCTCTTCCTGGTCGAGGATGGTCATCCGCTCCTTCACGACCCGCTCCATGCGGAGCAGGCCGACGCGGAGCTGATTCATGATCAGCTCCCCCACGGCGCGGACACGGCGGTTGCCCAGGTGGTCGATGTCGTCAGGATTGGACACGCCATTGTTGATCCGCACCATCATGCGGATCATCTCGATGATGTCTTCTTTTGTGAGAGTGCGGTTCTCCTGCGGGATGTCCTGCCCCATCCGGCGGTTCATCTTGTAACGCCCAACCCGGCCCAGGTCGTACCGGCGCGGGTTGAAGAACAGATTGTCCAGCAGGGACCGGGCGCTCTCGACGCTCGGCGGCTCGCCGGGCCGGAGCCTGCGGTACACCTCCACCAGCGCCTGCGACTCGGTCTGTACCGCGATGTCCTTCTCGAGCGTCGTCCGCATGTAGGGGTGGTCCGGGTCGTCGTCGACGTCTGCGAACAGGCTCAACAGCTGTTCTTCCTCCGCGTAGCCGAGGGCGCGCAGGAAGGTCGTCACCGGCAGCTTGCGCTTCCGGTCGATCTTCACGGAGATGATGTCCCTGGGGCTGGTCTCGAACTCGAGCCACGCGCCGCGGTAGGGAATCAACTTGGAGAGGGAGACGTTGCGGCCCGTGCCTGGGTCCTGCACCCGTGTGAAGTACGCGCCCGGAGAGCGGACCAGCTGGCTGACCACCACGCGCTCGGCGCCGTTGATCACGAACGTGCCCGTCGGCGTCATCATCGGGATGTCGCCGAAGAACAGCGTCTGCTCCTTGATTTCTCCCGTCTCTTTCACCTCGAGTTCCACGGTCACGTAGAGAGGGGCCTCGTAGGTGATCTCCCGCTCCCGGCACTCCTCCTCCGTGTACTTCGGCCTGCGAAACCCGTGCGCGCCGAACCGTAGCTCGAAGCGGCTGCCGGTCACGTCTTGGATGGGGTTTATCTCGTCCAAGACCTCACGGAGTCCCTCCAGTTTCAGGGACTCAAAGGACTGGGTCTGAATCTGCACGAGGCTGGAAGGCTCGAGCACCTGATGGACTCGGGAATAGGACTTGAGGGGGTGTACGGGGGAACGATCGGTCCGAGATACTAGCGAAGTCATTATTGGTCAGCACTCCTCGACTAGCTGCCGCGCGTTTTTGACGGACATGAAAAAAGCCCAGCGCATTAGGCAACGCTAGACCTGGGGAAATGCTTAACGCTTAGGGGGGCTCGGGTGTCGCGGCGCGGTGGGCGGCATTCGACTCCTACTGTGGCGAGTGTACAGACATTGCTCCTCAGCGTCAAGCGTCCCCCCGCCCAACGCTATTGACCGGCGCGGCCCTCGCGGGATAGTGTCAATCGCCAGCCCTTACCACTAACTACGGACCCACTGAGGAGAAGGAACAGCCTATGGCAGGACTGAAAGGCACCCAGAGCGAGCAGAACCTGAAGAACGCCTTCGCAGCCGAATCCCAGGCGAACAGGCGATACTTGTACTTCGCCCGGCGCGCCGACATCGAAGGCTATCCGGAAATCGGCGGGCTCTTCCGCGACATCTCCGAGGCGGAGACCGGCCACGCCTTCGGCCACCTCGACTTTCTGAAAGAGACCGGCGACCCCGCGACCGGCGAGCCCATCGGCAGCACCGAGGCCAACCTCAAGTCCGCCGTTGCCGGCGAGACCTATGACTACACCGAGATGTACCCCGGCTTCGCCCGCACGGCCCGCGACGAAGGCTTCGACGAGCTGGCCGAGTGGTTCGAGACCCTCGCCCGCGCCGAGCGCTCGCACGCCGGCCGACTAACCAAGGGCCTCGAGACGCTCAGCCTCTAGACCTCGCTGGAACGATTCGCGCCCTCCAAAGCCAGGGCTTTGGAGGGCGCGTTTGCTATCCGCAATCGAGGAGCCTGCCTTAGCGGAGCTCCTCGCCGAGATTACGCAAGGTCGAAGCGATCGAGGTTCATCACCTTGTCCCATGCGGCTACGAAGTCGCGCACGAACACCTCCTGCGCGTCGTCGCATCCGTAGACTTCCGCGAGGGCTCGGAGCTCCGAATTCGAACCGAAGACCAGGTCCACCGCGGAGCCGGTCCACTTGACGTCACCGGTTTGGCGGTCGCGTCCCTCGAACACGCCCTGGGATGAGGACGCGCTCCACTCGGTGTTCATGTCGAGCAGGTTCACGAAGAAGTCATTGGTCAACGTCCCCGGCCGGTCGGTGAGAACGCCGTGCTGAGACTGCCCGGTGTTCGCGTTCAGGGCGCGCATGCCGCCAGCAAGCGCTGTCATCTCGGGAGCGGTGAGCGTCAGCATGTACGCCTGCTCCACCAGCAGCTCTTCCGGCTTGCCTGCCTGCCCTGCCTGGACGTAGTTGCGGAACCCGTCTGCGGTGGGTTCGAGCACGGCAAACGACTCCACGTCGGTCCACTCCTGCGACGCGTCCGTGCGCCCCGGCGCAAAGGGGACCTGCACGTTATGACCGGCGTTCTGGGCAGCCTGCTCGACGCCTGCGCACCCGGCCAGGACGATCAGGTCGGCAAGAGAGACCTTCTTCCCGCCGGACTGCGAGCCGTTGAACTCCGCTTGAATCCCTTCCAGCGTCTGCAGCACATTCTGCAGCTCGGCCGGGTTGTTCACTTCCCAGTCCTTCTGCGGCGCCAGGCGGATGCGCGCCCCGTTTGCTCCACCGCGCTTGTCGGTGCCGCGGAACGTTGCCGCCGACGCCCAGGCGGTCGAGACCAGTTGGGAAACGGACAATCCGGAGGCGAGAACCTTCGCCTTGAGGTCAGCGATGTCCTGCTCCCCGACCAACTCGTGGTCGACGTCGGGGACAGGGTCTTGCCAAAGTAGGGACTCTGCAGGAACCAGCGGCCCGACATACCGGCTGCGGGGGCCCATGTCGCGGTGGATCAGCTTGAACCACGCCCTTGCGAAGGCGTCTTCAAAGTCATCGGTGTTCTCGAGGAAGCGCTTCGCGATCGCCGCGTAAGCCGGTTCCATCCTCAGTGAGAGGTCCGTCGTGAGCATGATGGGGGCGTGCTTCTTGGAGGGGTCGTGCGCATCCGGCACGGTGGCCACTGCGGCCGCATTCGTTGGAGTGTACTGTGACTTACCGGCTGGGCTCTTCGTCAGCTCCCACTCGTGGTTGTGCAGGTTCTCGAAGAAGTTGTTGTCCCACTTCACCGGGTTGTTGGTCCAGGCGCCGTCCAGGCCGCTCGTGATCGCATCGCCGGCCTTGCCGCTGCCGTAGCTGTTCCTCCAGCCGAAGCCTTGCTCCTCTATGCCGGCTCCCTCCGGCGCCGGACCGACAGTGCTGTCAGGGGCGGCGCCATGCGCCTTTCCGAACGTGTGTCCGCCGGCGATGAGCGCAACCGTCTCCTCGTCATTCATCGCCATGCGCTTGAACGTCTGGCGGATGTACTTTGCCGCAGCCATGGGGTCCGGGTTGCCGTTCGGCCCCTCCGGGTTCACGTAGATCAGGCCCATGTGGTCGGCGCCAAGGGGTCCCTGGAGTTCTCCGTCGCCGCTGTGGCGCTCGTCTCCAAGCCACGTCTCCTCAGACCCCCAGTCAGTCTCGTCAGCTTCCCAGACGTCCGGGCGCCCGAAGGCGAAGCCGAAGGTCTTGAAGCCCATCGACTCCAGGGCGCAGTTGCCGGCGAAGATGATCAGGTCGGCCCAGGAGAGGCTCCGGCCATACTTCTGCTTGACCGGCCAGAGCAAGCGGCGCGCCTTGTCCAGGTTTCCGTTGTCGGGCCAGCTATTGAGGGGCGCGAGGCGCTGGTGGCCGGAGCCTCCGCCGCCGCGGCCGTCGCTGATGCGGTACGTGCCTGCGGCGTGCCACGTCATGCGGATGAAAAGCGGCCCATAGTGGCCGTAGTCGGCCGGCCACCAGTCTTGCGAGGTGGTCATCACCTCCTCGACGTCCTTCTTCAGCTCATCGACGTCAAGGGTCTTAACCGCCTCAGCGTAGTTGAAATCCCCGCCCATCGGATCAGACTGGGGAGAATTCTGGCGAAGAGGTTTCAGACTCAACTGAGCCGGCCACCAGTACTGGTTCGAAGTCATTTCGTCTCTCCATTCGGTAATCTGGTGAGTGTCGCGCAGCCCTTCTAGACCGTGGCGCGCTTGGCCGCATGATAGCCTCAATCGTCGCTTTTTGGGAAGCCTTCCGCCCCCTCTCGGTCTCCCCCGCAGACGAGATCTTTGCGTAACTCTATTTCTGGCGGGCGTAACTCTTCCCACCCACCCGCCCGTCATGTTGTGGGGGACACCCCCACGCCCCCGGCAGAGGGGCGACGCCCCTCTGCGCTCCCCGGTATTCCAAGCCGGTCCATGGTCCGACAGGCTCACCACGAACCGGTTTAGAGGTTTACGCAAAGGTCTCGCAGACGGGGGAGAGGTTTAGCGGGTTCCCCGCAGACGGCCCCCCCTCGGTGTCCCCCGCAGACGAGGGGCAGGATCTTTTTTGCAGGCTCCTTCGATTCTTGGAATCTTTGATTTACGTGGCCGTGGCGCGGTGGACGGGCGGAGGGGCCGGGGGGTAGGAACAGAAAACCCCCGGACATTTCTGTTCCTGTTTAGGTGGCCGTGGTGCGATGGAAGGGGGGTAAGAATCCAAGAATGCAAGAATTTCGACCCCCCCGGATTTCCGGCCCCCCTGTGGGACCACCCCTAGCCCCTCCTTGGCAAGGAGGGGACGGGAGGGGGACAGCGCGTAGTCTGTCGGAGTCCATGGTAGGGGTTGGTTGGGGATGGGGGAAGGGGCAGATGTCGCGGCGGCTGTCCCGTCTGCGGGGGAGGCCGGGAGGGGGGCGTCTGCGGAGGAGGAAGTCCTTGCCCTTAGCTCCCGGCTTAGTAGCGTCTGCGACGGTAACTTCTGCCACGATAGCGCCTGCTTCGGCCTTGGCCTTTCTCGTTGGCTATCGCGAAGACCACCAATACCACCCCAATCAGGATGGCGATTGTTCCCAGGACGGCAAGCAAATCGTACACGGACTGCGCAGTCTGAAGGCCGATGGTGTAGCCGAGGAAGCCGCCGATGCCGCCGCCAATGGCGAAGGCGGCACCCGCCCAATAGAGCGTTTTCCTTAAGTTCCCTTCCACCCGCCATAACCGGGTCCACGGCAGTTGGAATCGTCGCAGGAAGCGCAAGACCAGCACTCCTGCCGCGACTGCCAAGAAGGCCACGACGATAGCGCCAACCTGCCCAACCAATCCTTCTAAGACAGGCCGCGCAGCCCTAAAGCCGATGACGTAGCCGATACCGAAGCTAGCAACAAGGGAAATGGCCAACCAAGCGAGCACCGCGCCCATATCCACAGCAGTAGCCGCGTCTAGGCCAACTGCCTTTGGATAGAGCACGGATGGGGCGATGGGCGCGCGAGCTTCCTCGGCAGTCTCATAGCCCTCTGAGTCCTCAAAGCTTGCAAGGTCGTCAAAGTCCTCGGCATCCCAGTTACTAAGCGGCAGGAGCTTCACCGCGCAGTCGTAGGCGGACTCGTGGCGGATGGAGAGGACGACCTGGGGCGGGGCTTCTTCAAAGATTTCGTAGAACTCCCAGACATCGCCGTTGGTAAGACAGACGCACTTGACGCTTTTCCTGCGGCTGGCGTAGTTGAAAACCTGGTCACGGTGCTCGGAGCTCAGTTCCGTCGCCATACGCTTCGCCTCGATGAATGCGATGGGCTGCCCTTGCTGGCCCTGCGGGTGGAGGGCGTAGTCGGCCCTGGGGGGTCTGTATCCGAACCTGAGGCGGTATTCCGTCGTGACTAGCTCTGGGTTGGCGGGATCCCATCCGAGGGCTTCGAGCAGTGGATTGATGAGCACGTTGCGGGTGCGAGTCTCGTCCGCGCCGATGTTGGCGTGGTCGCGGTTGATGTGCTCTTGGAGCGACTTGATGACGCCTACGAGATTATCGATATCAGGATTATCTCGCAGCGAGCGGGATTTCTCTTGCGCCTTCTTTTCGCATTCCGCGCAGAGGGGAGCCGCTGCAGGTTTATATGCGATGCCGCATCCTGAGCATTTGCTAATAGAGCCTCTCTGCATTGCCTCCCAGTGCGGGCGGCACAAGTAGTGACCCTGCCGTATCGCCTCGGAGCAGGAGTCCTCGCTGCAGATGTTCGACATCGTCAAGGCAGTCCGCGTTTGGGGTGAGACTTGGACATGTGCGCGATTATCACATCGGTTGGAACCGACGACAACTACAGCGAAACGGGCGCAACGAAGACGATGAAGGGCCTCAGCCTTGCCTCATCACGGGATATGCAAAGTCTCCGCTCCGGCACCGGAACGGACATTCGTTGCAGGGATGCCGCGGACCGCTAGGAATGGTCTGAACAAGTGCATAAACTCCCCGCCGTCACGCCTGAAATCCGGTCATCCAACGGGCTTATTCAGACCATTCCTAGGAATCCTCTGAACAAGTCGGCTGATGCCCTTGGCAGACCGGCTTACCACGGACCTTCTAGGAGTGCTGATACCTAGATTCCCGCTTGCGCGGGAATGACGGAGGCGGGGATATGCCGCGCCCATAGACTTGTTCAGACTATTCCTAGGGGCTAGGAAGCCGAGACCGCCGCCAACGCCGACTCTAGTTCGGCCCGCGAGACGTAGCCTTCGAAGCGCGAGGCGATGCGGCCATCCGCGCCGATTACGAAGGTCCACGACTCGTTGCGGTAGTGGGGGACCTGGTCGATTCCCCAGTCGGCCAGCACCGGCGAGAGTACGCCGCGCGATAGGTCTCCTTGGATCTCGTGGGGGTTGTCGTATATCTCCACGTGGATGTAGTCCGCCGCGTCCGGGGTGCCGTCCTTGAGCTCCGATAGGGTCTGGACCTGGGGGCCGCACGTGGGCGTCGTGCAGAAGGCGGGCGATGCAAAGACGACCACGCTCGGCCTGCCCGAGAAGATTGACTCCGCGATGCTCAACTCATACAGCTCAGCGTCCGGCCGGTAGTCCGACGTCAGCTTGGTCAGGTCGCCCTGGACCGTATCGAGCGTCTTGGTGTTGCTGAACAGGGCTATCTGCCCGATGTCCCGCACGATCGACGTTTCCTCCACCTCCACCACCAGCTCCGCCTCGCCGACCACCGACGCGTCGTCCACCGCGATATTCAGCCGCCACCTGCCCGCCTGGGGGAATGTCAGCTCCGTCACGTACGACCCGCGCGTCCCGAACGGCCAGAGGTCGAACGCGGCGGTTGTGGACTCGGACTCCGCGTCGCCGTCCAAGAACATCGTCCGTACGCTCGCCTCGGGGGCCGATACGAGCGCCGTCGCCGATTCCAGCAGGAACGCGACGCGCTGCGCGCCTGTGCGCAGCACTGTCGTCCCCAAGATCGGCGTCAGCTCCTCGACGGACGAGGCCGGGGTTGGCGTGGAGGCCGGCGGCAAGGTTGGCGTGGCGGCGAGCGCCGGTGTTGGCGTGGCAGCGGGCGCAGGGGTTGGAGTGACGGCGGGCGCCGGGGTTGGCGTGGAGGTTGGGTCGGGGGTCGGCGTAGAGGTCGGCGCCGGACCTGAGCAGGCCATTGCCAGAAGTCCAATGCCTATCGCTACGAACGCAAACTGCAGCCGCCAGGTCCGCATGGGGGTCTCCTAAAAGGTCTCGGCATACGACCCGAACGTGAGCGCGAACAGCGCAAAGTCGGATGAATTCGATAAGAGTTTCAACTCGCCCTCCGAGAATGCTGGGAGCGATACAACGTTGTAGAGCCGCGCCTCGTCGACCGTGAAGTAGCTTCGCTCGTCCTCGATGACGATGTCCTCGCCGGCCTCCTCGGCGGTGAGGGGCCGGTCGTGCAGTGTGACTTCCACGTCGAATGGCTCCGCGCCGTCCGGCAGGTCTATCACGGTGTTGACCGTGCGGGCGAAGAAGCGCAGCGCGATGTAGTCTTCCAGCTCCTCGGTCGCTCTCCCATGCCTGATCGACTCCAGGTCCGATGTCCACGAGCCGTGCAGGTAGATGAATTGATTGGCGTGGTCCTCCGGGTCCACGTAGGACTGGGTTAGCCCCAAGGCGCCGTCGTAGTACTCGGGGTGGGCGATGTAGAAGCCGGAGGAGTTCCTTCTCCATCCTCCGTAGATTTCCCGTGTCTGCCGGTCTTGGAAAGACGTGCCGGACGCCCGCGGGTCTCGCGTCGGGCCTGAATCCAGGTCCAACGCTATGTCCGAAACGTCGAACCCCGCTTCCGCAAGCAGCGCGCGTATCTGTTCCTCCGTTTCGCTGTACGCGCCCTCGCCGAAGTGGGTGTAGCGCACGACGCCGTTGGCGTCGATCAGGTACTTGGCGGGCCAGAACCGGTTGCTGTACGCCCGCCACGTCCCCGATGCGTTGTCCTGCGCCACCGCCCAGCCAACCCCCAATTCCTCCATCGCCGCGACGACGTTCGCCGTGATCTTCTCGAACTCGAACTCCGGCCGATGCACGCCAACGATGGTCAGCCCGCGGTCCGCGTACTTCGTGTGCCAATCGCGCAGGTAGGGCATCGTGCGGATGCAGTTGATGCAGGAGTACGTCCAGAAGTCGATGAGCACTACGTGGCCGCGAAGCTCTTCCATGGTCAACGGCTCGCTGTTGAGCCAGTTGTTGATTCTCGTGAACTCGGGGGCACTGTCCCCCTGAGCGCCGCCCACGTTGCCGGTGAGCGCGGGAGCTACCGGCGTGGGAGTGGGAGCTACCGGCGTGGGAGTGGGCGTTACTGGCGTGGGAGTGGGGGTGACCGGCGTGGGAGTGGGGGTGACCGGCGTGGCAGTCGGCGTTACCGGCGTAGGAGTGGGGGTGATCGGCGTGGGGGTAGGCGTGATCGGCGTGGGGGTAGGCGTGACCGGGGTGGGGGTAGGCGTGACCGGCGTGGGAGTGGGCGTGACCGGCGTGGAGGTCGGCGTCACTGGCGTAGGAGCGGGCGTTACCGAAGTAGGCGTGGGCGCTATCAGTGTGGGCGTAGGCGTGGAGGTTGGAGGCGCCGGTGTAGGCGCTACCGGCATAGGCGTGGAAGTCGGCGCCGGGGTTGGCGTAGAGGTCGGGGTCGGGCCGGAGCAGGCCGCGGCCAGCAGGGCGACGCCCATCGCCGCGAGCGCAAGCTGTAGTCGCAGGGGCCGCATCACGGTCTCCTAGATGGTGTCCAAATACGATCCGAACGTCAGCGCGAAGAGGGCGAAGTCCGGCGAGTCCGATGAAAACTTGAGCTCCGCGCTGCCGAACTCCGGCAGGGCGACGACGTTGTACAGGTCGGCCTCGTCCACTACGAAGTAGCTGCGGCCGTCCTCGATGACGATGTGCTCGCCTGCTTCCTCGGCGGTGAGCGGACGGTAGACCGGCTCTGCGGACTCTGCATCCTCTCCTGAGCTGTCCGCGATGGAAACGTCGACCTCGAACGGCTCTGCGCCTTCCTCGAAGTCGAGCACGATGTTCACCGTGCGGGCGAAGAACAGCAAGGCGATGTAGTCCTCCAGGCCCTCGGTGGCCCTGCCGTGCTTGATCGACTCGAACTCCGATGTCCACTGGCCGTGCAGGTAGATGAACTGGTTGATGTGGTCCCCCGGGTCCCGGTAGAACTGGGTGTACTCCGGACCACCCTCGTAGTAGTGCGGGTGTGCGATGTAGAAGCCGGAGGAGTTCCGGCCAAAGCCGCCGTATATCTCCCGCGTCTGCTGGTCCCGGGGAGACGTGCCGTAAGCTCGCTCGTCGGTCTCAGGGCCGGGGTCGGGGTTGGACGCGACGCCTGAAACGTCGGAGCCTGCCTCCGTAAGCAGCTCCCGTATCTGCTCCTCGGTCTCGTTGTACGCGCCCTCGCCGAAGTGGGTGTAGCGCACGACGCCGTCGGCGTCGATGAGGTACTTGGCGGGCCAGAACCGGTTGTTGTACTCGCGCCACGTTCCGAAGTCGTTGTCCTGGGCCACTGCCCAATCGACCCCTAGCTCCTCTGTCGATGCGATGACGTTCTCCGTGACTTTCTCGAACTCGAACTCCGGCGTATGGACGCCGACGATGGTCAGCCCTTGGTTCGCGTACTTCGCTTGCCAGTCCCGGAGGTAGGGGACCGTGCGGATGCAGTTGATGCACGTGTACGTCCAGAAGTCGATGAGCACCACCTGCCCGCGAAGCTCCTCCATGGTCAGCGGACCGCTGTTGATCCAGTTGACGATTCCCGTAAACTCAGGCGCGGTGTCCCCCGGAGCGCCGCCCACGTTGCCCGTGTGCTCGATCTGGGGGAGCTCGCCGCCGCCGCCACTATCAATCGTGCTTGCATCGACGGGCGTGCTTGCATCGACGGGCGCGCTTGCGTCAACGGGCGTCGGCGCAGTATCCGTGGGCGTCGGTCCGGCGTCGGTGGGCGTCGGGGCGGCCTCGGACGCGCATGCCGCAACGAACGCGGCGATTGCAACGAGGGCGCCGACTGGGACCAGAACGCGAGCAAAGCGCGTCATCACGAGGACCTCTCGGCGCCGCCGTACCGGCGGCTTGCAGCTTGCATATCCATAGCGCCTCCCAGAGCCGAACTCGGCTGTCTCCGACCGCTCTTTCCCGCAACCTGCCGAGGAGTACGGTCACGGGTTAGATGCCTATCGTATACTGGGGGGTGCGCCTTTCTAATCGTCTCGGAGCTACCCCGTACGTCTCGGAGCTTACCCCGCATGAGAGTCCCCCTGTCATGGTTGGCTGAATACGTCCCCCTGCGGATGGACCCTCGCCAGCTCGCCCACCGCCTCACCATGGCGGGCCTGGAAACCGCCTACGAGCCGGGTCCCGGAGGCGGTTGGGAGAAGGTCGTCGTCGGCCATGTTCAGGAGGTCGGCCCCCATCCCAACGCCGACCGCCTACGCCTGGCGACCGTCGATTTCGGCGGCGAGACGCGCACCGTCGTCTGCGGCGCGCCTAACGTCGCCGCCGGACAGAAAATAGCCTTCGCTCAGGTCGGCGCCACGCTCACCAGCGGCAAGACTGGCGACCCCATGGAGCTGACCGCCGCCGTCATCCGCGGCGTCGAGTCGGCAGGCATGGTCTGCTCTGAGCGCGAGCTCGGCCTCAGCGACGAGCACGAGGGCATTCTCGTCCTTCCCGTCGAGAGCTCCGTCGGCAAGCCACTCGCCGACGTGCTTCCGTCGGGCGACGCTTTCGAGATCGAGGTCACTCCTAACCGGGGCGACTGCCTCTCGGTCCTCGGCGTCGCCCACGAGGTCGCCGCCATCACCGGCGAGCAGGTTGCCGAGCCGCCCCTCGACTACGACGAGGGAGCCGAGGATATCGCCGACGCCGTAGCCGTCGAGATTACGGACCCGGAGCTCTGCCGCCGCTACACCTGCGCCCTCGTCCGCGGCGTGAAGATCGGCCCCTCTCCCGAGTGGCTGCAGCGCCGTCTTCAAGAGGCCGGGCATCGCTCCATCAACAACGTTGTCGACGTCACCAACTACGTGATGCTGGAGTACGGCCAACCTCTCCACGCGTTCGATCTGGACCATGTGCGCGAGGCGAGGGTCGTCGTTCGTCCTGCAGCCGACGGGGAGCGCTTCACCAGCCTCGACGGCCAAGAGCACGTCTTACGCCCCCCCATGCTCATGATTGCCGACCCCGAGCGCCCCATCGGCCTCGCCGGCGTGATTGGCGGTCTCAACTCCGAGATGACCGACGCGACGAGCAACGTCCTCTTGGAGTCCGCCACCTTCAACGCCATCAACACCCGCCGGACCGCGGGCGCGCTCAAGCTTCGCACCGAGGCCTCGCTCAGGTTCGAGAAGGGCCTGAACCCGGACCTTGCCGAGCGCGCCGTGCGCCGAGCGACGCGGCTCATCCTCGAAACCGCCGGAGGCGCCGCCGCCAAGGGCCTCTGTGACGTATTCCCCGGCAAGAGCAGCCCGCCGCGAATCCCCTTCTCCGGCGAGAGCCTGCGCCGTGTCCTCGGCGCCGACTACCCTCCCGAGCAAGTGCGTCGGGTGCTGTCCTCCCTAGGCTTCACCCTCGAGCAGGACGGCGGCGATTCGATGATCGTCGTTCCGCCCTACTGGCGCACCGACGTGAGCATCGAGGAGGACGTCGTCGAGGAAGTCGCTCGCGCCGTCGGCTACGACGCCGTTCCCGGCGAGCCGCTGTCGGGCCGCGCGCCCGACGCGATACCTCAGCCCGCGCGAGAGCTGCGAGAGGAAGTGCGCGACCTTCTCGTCGCCGCCGGTCTGCAGGAGACGATCTCCTACACCCTCGTCAGCTCGGAGGCGGCCGGCGACGACGCCCTGCGCCCCGCGAACCCCATGAGCCGCGAGCAGGAACGCCTCCGCACTTCCCTCCGCCCGAGCATCCTCCGCATCGCCGCCGCCGTCCTGCGGCAGCCCCCTGGGACGGTCGCTCTCTTCGAGGTTGGACGCGTCTTCGTCCCCCGCGAGGGCGCCTTGCCGGATGAGCGCGAGATAGCCGTTGGCGTCCTCGCCGGTCCGCGCGGCGACTCCCTCTGGGAGCAGGGCGCGCGGCCTCTCGACTTCTTCGACGCCAAGGGTTTGGTGGAAGCCTTGCTTGCGCACATGGGAATCGAGGCCGCCTTCGAGCGTACAGATGCCCCGATGCTCCACGCCGGACGGGCCGCGCGCGTGCTCGTAAACGGCGAAACCGTCGGCGTCGTAGGTGAGCTGGCCCCTCGCTCCCTCGCCGCCTACTCTCTCGCAGCCGAACCCGTCGCCTTGTTCGAGCTCGATCTCGGCAAGATTGCGCCCGCCGTCCCCGTCCTCCGCGCGCGCTTCCAGCCTTTCTCCCGCTACCCCAGCGCCATGCGCGACCTCGCCTTGGTCGTCGACGCCGGCGTGTCCGCCCAACAGCTGCTCGGCGCCATCGAATCCGAGCCTCTCGTCGTCCGCGCAACGCTCTTCGACCTCTTCGAAGGCGGCGCTCTGCCCCCCGGCAAGAAGTCCCTTGCCTTCCGTCTCGATCTCCAATCGGACCAAGAAACGCTGACCGCCGCCCGGCTCAACGAGGTCGTCTCGGCCATCGTCGACCGCCTCGAACGCGAGTCCGGCGCCGCGCTAAGGACCTAGCCGTGACACAGCACGACCACCCCAGCCACGGCCATGAACACGATCACGACTATGGCCACGGCCACGACCACTCCGCCCACGCTCAGGCGGAGCATTCGCACGCGCACCCTCGCACGGCCGATATGCTCTCCGTCGAGCAAGCGCTCGAGCGCATCTTGGCCCTCGTGCGCGAGCTGCCCGCTCAGCGAACGCCTCTCCTCGAAGCCGACGGTCTGACGCTCGCGGAAGACGTCCGGTCGCCCTTCGACATTCCGGCCCTCGCCAACTCCGCCATGGACGGCTATGCCGTCCGGGCCGCCGACGTCGCAGCCGCCTCCGGCGCTTCGCCCGTAACTCTCACCGTCGTCGGTCAGGTGCAGGCAGGCCAGCTGCCTACAGTCGCCGTCTCCGAAGGGGCCGCGGTCCGCATCATGACCGGCGCGCCGGTCCCCGACGGCGCGGACGCTATCGTTCCTTACGAGTTCACCGACGAAGTCGAGCGGCGCGCCACCGGGCTCGCGCTCGGCTATATCGCCATCAGACACGCCCCTCATCTCGGCGACCACGTCCGCCCTCCGGGCGAGGACGCCGTGAAGGGGGCCCTCGTTCTGGAGAAGGGCCGCGTGCTCGACCCTCCCGCGATTGGTCTGCTGGCTTCCTTCGGCTTTGCCGACGCGTTGGTGGCGCGGCGGCCCCGCGTTGCCGTGCTCGCGACCGGCGACGAGATACAGGCCCCCGGCGAGGCGCTCGAGCCGGGACGCCTATTCGACAGCAACACCTACGGCACGGCAGCCGCCATCCGCCGCTGGGGGGCGCAGCCTGTGCTCGTCGGCATCGCCCGCGACAACATGGACGATCTGCGGGCCAAGATTCGCAGCGGACTCGACGCCGACATGCTCATCACCTCGGCGGGCGTGAGCGCAGGCGCTTTCGACATGGTGAAGGAGACCCTCGCGGAGCTCGGCAGCGTCGACTTCTGGGCCGTGCGAATGCGCCCCGCCCGTCCTATCGCCTTCGGCCTGCTCAATGCGCCCGACGGCCGAAAGGTCCCCCACCTCGGCCTGCCGGGCAATCCCGTCAGCGCGCTCGTCGCCCTCGTCGAGTTCGGGCGGCCCGCTCTCGCGAAGATGATGGGCGCGGCCCCCGCTCCCCTCCCCACCGTGCGGGCCGTCCTCGACGATGATCTCCTGAACACCGACGAGCGCCGCGTGTACGCTCGGGTCTCGTTGGAGCGCCGGGGGGGCGAGCTGCGCGCGAGGCTTACGGGCGCGCAGGGCTCGAACCTGCTAACGTCAATGGGGCTTGCCCAAGGGCTCGCTATTTGCCCCGAGGACCTTCCAAAGAGGCCCGCAGGCGAGGAAGCCGTAGTCCAGCTGCTGGACTGGCTCGACCACTCGTCAATCCTGACCGATCAGCTCGATATCACGAGGTAACCCTGAATGACCACCAACCCGTTCGCGCCTGCCGAATCCGCGCAGGAGGCGTCTCCCGAGGACCCCTCTTACAAGTTCATCCCCAGCCTCATCGAGCAGCAAGGCCGGTCTGTTGGGGTCATCCTTGGATCGCGCTTGTGCGAGGCCGCCCGCGCCAAACTGAAGGGCGAGCCGCGGAAAATGTCCTATGCGGAGCTCCGCAGGCTCTTCAGGGCCAATTGCGCCAACCAGGAGGGCTACCTCTCCCCCCAGCATCCCGTCCTCGAGACCGTTCTCCGCTTGCTGCTCACTTCGAAGGCCGACTCCATGACGCTGACGGAGATCCACGACCAGGTCTCGTCCCTCTGGCTGACATCCACCTGGCCGCGCCACATCAATAAGGACGCCATGCGCCGCGTCTTGGACCGGGCCGCCTCCCACGGCATCATCTCGGCCTAGCTCGATTCTCGGGGAACGGGGAATGATGGGGGCGCTGCGATGCGCTCGTAGTTCGACTGACTCACTACGGGTTCTGAGTTGGGCAGCGCCACGAACAGTTGGCGGCGCAGCAAACCTGCCGTGCTCTCTAGCCTAATGACCGCGCTGAGGAGAGGGGAGACCCCTAGGCCGCCGCGAGGCTCGCTTTCGCCTGCTCCGCTACCTGGCCGAACGCGGGCGGATCGGTCATCGCCAGCTCTGAGAGGACCTTGCGGTCCAGTGAGATGTTCGCCAGCTTCAGTCCGTGCACGAATTGGGAGTAGGAGAGCCCATGCTCGCGGGCGGCGGCGCCCAGCCTGACGATCCAGAGCCTCCGCATGTCGCCCTTGAGCTCGCGCCGGTGGGCGTAGGAGTAGGCCAATGCATGGAGCATCGACTCGTGCGCTCGGCGGTAGAGCGCGTGCTTGGTCCCTCGGTGCCCTTTCGTGAGCTCCAGGACCTTCTTGTGTCGTCGGTGCGCGGTTACTCCGCGCTTCACGCGTGCCATCGTTGTGACTCCTACTGATTCAGACCGGGGACGAGCTTCATGAGACGCTTCCGGTTGGATGGGCTGGCAGCCACCGTGTCGCTGTAGGTGCGCGTAATGGAGCGGGACTTCTTCCGGCGGAGGTGGCTGGAGTGCCTCTTCATCCGCAAAAGCTTCCCAGCACCGCTTACGCGGTAGCGCGCGGCCGCGCCCTTATGCGTCTTCATCTTCGGCATCGTCGGACTCCTTGGCGGCTGCCGGCGCCGGGCGCGCGGGCATTGCCGCCTTCCCCGGGGCCAACACGATACTCATGAACCGTCCCTCTAGCTTCGGCGCCTGCTCCAGCTTGGCGCTCTCCTTGACTGCCTCGTGCACCTGTCGCAGCAGGCCCACCGCGAGTTCCGGGTGATCGAGCTCGCGTCCCCGGTGCATCACCGACACCTTGACCTTGTTGCCCTCGTCGAGCAGCTTGGTCACGAGGCGCTCCTTGGCCTCGATGTCGTGTCGTCCGATGCGTGGGCGGAACCGCACCTCGCGCAGGCCCACGTTTCTGTGGGTCTTGCGCATCTCCCGTTCTTTCGTGGACTGCAGGTAGCGGAACTTCCCATAGTCCAAGAGACGGCAGACGGGCGGGACCGAATTGGGCGCGACCTCCACCAAATCAAGGTCGTGCTCTCGAGCTAGAACGAGCGCGTCGGCGGTGGTCATCACCCCGAACTGCTCGCCCTTTTCGTCGACGACCCGGACCTCGGGGACCCGGATGCGCTCGTTGACGCGGTATTCCTTAGCTATGTGCAGCCCTTCCCTGTCTAGAAAATCGGGCACCGCTAACGAGGCGCCCATCGCGCCGGATTATATACGGGGGACGCTCGCTCGTAAACAAGCCTAGCACACTGTTAGCTGCGCCGCCGCCTGCGGCTCTACCCTTTCATTAGGCAGAACTCGTTGTCGTCCGGGTCGGCGACTACGGCCAGATTCGCTCCCGGCTCGACGAAGTCCCTGAGCGCCCTTCCTCCGAGGGCTTCGACTCTCGCCAGCGCCGCCAGCACGTCCGGCGCCGTCAGGTCTATATGCACCCGGGTCTTGCTGGTTTTCTTCTCGGGGACCCGCTGGAGATAGACTGTGAGGCCGCTGGGCAGGGGTTCGAAGGCGAGGTACTGTCCCCACGCCGAATCCCGCTTGACGCCCAGCACTGCCGAATAGAACGCCTCCGCCCGCTCAAGGTCGGCAACGTCTATGCCGACGTGAGTCAGTGCTCCCACCGGCTGAGATTCTGCTGTCATGGCGCCGTCCTCCTATAGCGCCTTAGCTCGTGCTAAGGCAATAAAATGCTTATGCCCCTCCCCACCTTACGCACACGAGGCGAGACATTACTTGCCGGTCGATACTAGGGGACGCGGTTGGGGGTTCGGCTTGCGTTTCGGCCCCGGCCAGGACTCGAACAATCCGGCAAACGCACGTCGTTCATCCCGGTGGCCATCGCCCTTAGATTATCCCGCGCCGCAACCCCGGCGGCTCTCGCTGGCGGGCCACCGGGGGCCATGGCCAATCGCCTACCGTCAGGAGTCAGTCATGCCCATGATCACGCGTTTGCTAGGCCTCTACTCCATGCTGATCGCGCTTGTAGTCGGCGTCTACTTCATCATCTCGCCCTTGGTCACCGCCGACTGGGGAGATGACCTTTGGGACGTACTCAACTACTTCATGGCCGCCGGGGTGATCATCGCTCTGGGCGTCAGCTTCATGCGCAAGCGCGCCATCGAGAGCGGCGCGGCCGATGTCATCCAATACATCCGGACCTACGTCGCCTTCTACGCCGCCCTGCTGCTGTTCATGTGGTTTTTCTGGAAGTGGTTCTCTCTCCTGAACGGCGATGAGGGCGACGAACTCTCCTGGACGTTCGTCGACCCGCTCTTCGCCATCGTGGTGGGCTCCATCGGCCGGCGCATGTGGCGCAACGCCGCAGGCCTCTAGCCCTCTACCTCATCCTCTTGGGGAGGACTGAGGAGGGGGGACTCCCCCAGCCGGCGCTCCGTGCCGCGCAACAGCCTCTGGATGTTGTCCCGGTGCATCCACACCACCAGCGGCCCGCACCCGAGCGCGAACCATAGGTGCGGCAACGGCAGGTCCAGCGTCGCCGCCGCCGCGCCGTAGGCCGCGACCACTCCCGTAACCGAGAGGACCGAGCCGAGCGAGACGTACCGCGTCAGCAGGACGACCGGTGCGAACACTCCAACGCCCACGAGCGCTGTCCACGGCAGCAGTCCGCCTGCCGCGCCCACGCCCGTCGCCACGCCGCGCCCGCCCCTGAAACCGGCGAATATCGGGAACACATGCCCCACCATCACCGCCGACGCTGCGCCGGCTTCCACCCACGCGCTGTCCGAGACCGCTCTTGCTACGAGGGCGGCGGCAAGTCCCTTGCCGCAATCCATGACAAGCACCACGAGCGCGGCGCCCTTGCCCCCCGTGCGCAGTACGTTCGTGACCCCCGTCTTGCCGCTGCCGACGTCCCGAACGTCCATCCCGCGCGTCATGCGGATGAGAAGCAGCCCCGGTTGGACGCTGCCGAGCAGGTAGGCGCCCGGAACGAAGAGCCAGTCCATCGCCTACTGCCCGCCTCGCGTGGCTGGCTTACGTCCCTTGGCGCCGGCTTGTCTTGAGCCGGGCCGGCTGGTGTTCCGCGCCCGCGCGGTCGCCTTGGACCGGTTGTCGCCGATGACGTGCGTCCCGCCCTTGCCGCGGAACTCGATCTTCATGGGCACGCCGTCGTAGCCGAACGTTTCCCGCAGGGTGTTCGCCAGGTATCGCTCGTAGGAGAAATGGATGCGCCCCGTGTTGTTCACGAAGAACACGAACGTCGGCGGCCGCACCGCGTCCTGCTTGACCCGGTAGAGCTTCAGCGACCCTTTCGCCCCGCTGGACGGAGGCAGATGCCGGGACACCGCATCCATCACCGCCCGTGTGAGCTGCGGACCATCCACCCACTCGGTCCGTTTCTCGTACAGCGCGAACGCTGTCTGGAGCAGGTTCTCTATCCCCTCGCCCTCGGTGGCGGAGGTGAAGACGACCGGCACGCCGGGCATGAACCGCATCCGCGCCCGCACCATGTTCGTGAAGCGCCTGGTCTCGCGGCGCAGGTCGAGCTTCTCGACGAGGTCCCACTTGTTAACGGCGACCACCAGCGACTTGAACGCGTCCGCCGCCTGCCCCGCGATATGCAGGTCTTGGTCGGTGGCCGGCTGCGTTGCGTCCATCACGACAACCGCCACGTCGCATCGGTGGACTGCCGTCGCCGCGCGCAGCACGCTGAACTTCTCGATGCCCGGCTGCACCGCCCCTCGCCGCCGGATTCCCGCCGTATCTATGAGCAGCGCCGGAGCGCCTTGGAACTCGAACGCTGAGTCCAGCGCGTCTCGCGTTGTCCCTGGAGTCGCGCTCACGATCGAGCGCTGCTGGCCCAGGATTGCATTCGCCAGCGCCGACTTTCCCACGTTGGGGCGGCCAATGATGGCGATGCGCGGCACGTCCGGCGCCGGAGTCGCGTCGTCCGTTGGCGGAAGGACTTCGAGGAGCGCGTCCAGCAGGTCTCCGAGACCGCGGCGGTGCAGCGCGCTCACCGGAATGGGCTCGCCTAGCCCGAGCGCGTAGGCGTCGGCGGACATCGACTCCTGGTTGGGATTGTCCGCCTTATTCACCGCCAGCACGACCGGCTTGCGCGCCTGCCGCAACCGCTGCGCCGCCGCTTCGTCGGCATAGCTTGGGCCGCTCCGCGCGTCCGTTACGAACAGCACCGCGTCCGCAATCTCCAGGGCCGCGTCCACCTGCGCCGCGATGTGCGCCTCCATCTCCGTCTCAGGCTCCGGGACCAGTCCGCCCGTGTCCGCCAGCAGAAAGTGATGGCCCTCGAACTCCGCCTCGGCGATCATCCGGTCCCGCGTCGTTCCCGACTCCTCCGCTACGATCGCCGCCCGCCGCCCTTGTATCGCGTTGAACAGGCTCGACTTGCCGACGTTCGGACGCCCCACGATGGCGACGAGCGGCTTGGCGGGTGGCGCGGCGATTTCCTGGCCGGTCATCGTCCGTTACTCCCCTAAGACCAGCAGGCGGAGCACCGCCTTCTGCGCGTGCAGGCGATTCTCCGCTTGGTCGTAGGCTGCCGACTGGGGATGATTCAGCATCCCCGCCGCCATCTCCTCCCCGTAATGCACCGGCATTGGGTGCATGAGCAGCGCTCCGGGGTTGGCCAGCGACACCAGCCGCTCATCGACCTGGAAGCCTTGGAACGCCGCCCTGCGCTGCGCGGACTCGGACTCTTGCCCCATGCTCGTCCACACGTCGGTGTAGATGACGTCCGCGCCCGACGCAGCCTCGTCCGGCGCCTGCGTAAACGCCACGTCCACGCCGTCCGCCCGCGCCCGCAGCTTGGCGGCGTCCGCATCCGTGAAACCGTACCCCTCCGGCGACGCGACGGCGAAGCTCGCTCCCAGTGCGACGGCCCCCAGGCCCAGGCTCAGGGCGCAGTTGTTCGCGTCCCCAATGTAAGCGACCTTCAGTCCCTCGACGCGGCCCTTGCGCTGCCGCACCGTCAGGAGGTCCGCAACGGCCTGACACGGATGCTCCACGTCCGATAGGGCGTTCACCACCGGCACGGACGACGATGCGGCGAGCCGCTCCAGCGTGCTGTGCGCCATGACGCGCGCCACGATGACCGAGGCCCATCGCTCCAGCACTCGCCCCACGTCCTCCACCGGCTCGCGCGTATCGAGTCCGACCTCGTCAGCACCCAGATAGACTGCGTGCCCCCCGAGCTCGTAGACCGCGATGTCGAACGACACCTTGGTGCGCAGCGAGGGCTTCTCGAAAAGCATCGCGACCGAACGCCCGCTGAGCGGCTGCCCAACGACGCCTCGCTTTGAGTACGCGTCGCCCCGCTCCAGCAGCCAGGCAAGCTCTGCGTTCGATACGTCGTCAATCGAAAGGAAATCGACCGCCCCCATACCCCCTCCTCAGTCCCCTCTCTCAACTGCCCCATTTTCGTCGCATATGGCGTGGGTGGCCAACATCAAAGGAGTGCTTCGAAATCCCCTCTCCCGTTCAGGAAGGCGGGGAAGGGGCCGTGCCGAGCCTCTCCGTTCGCGGCTCTTTGCGCGCAGCCGGAGAGGAGATCGCACCCTTACTCTCGCCGGGGCCCGTTCAGGTCCGAGATCGTGTCCACGTAAGCGTCCCAAGCTTCCTCGGCCATCGACTTCGTCGCGCCGATTTCGGCCTCGGTCACGCCCTTCCGCACCGCCTCGTAATAGAGCAGGCTCAACTCGTACCATCGGTCGTACCGCCGCTCCCGCTCCGTCTCCGGAATCATCGTTCCCATGCGGATAGCATATCCCACCGCAGATGGGAGAGGGACTGAGGGGAAGGGGCGCCTAGCGGAACTGGCGGAGGAAGCGGATGTCGTTCGCAAAGAAGTGCCGCACGTCGTTGATGCCGTACTTCAGCATCGCGATCCGCTCCGGCCCCATCCCGAACGCGAAGCCGGTGTAGACCGACGGGTCGTAGCCGACGGCCCGCAGCACGTTCGGGTGCACCATCCCCGCGCCCATGATCTCCAGCCAGTCGCCGCGCCACTCGATCGACATATCGACCCCCGGCTCGACGAATGGGAAGTAATCGCACCGGAACCGCACGCGCGTATCCGGCCCGAACATCTGCCGCGCGAACTCGTACAGCGTGTGCTTGAGATTGGCGAACGTCACGCCTTTATCGACGGCCAGCCCCTCGATCTGGTGGAACTGGGACTCGTGGGTCGCGTCCGTCGCCTCGTACCGGTAGCATTTTCCCGGCACGATCACGCGGACCGGCGGCTCGTGCTCCTCCATCACGCGCGCCTGCATCGGCGACGTATGAGTCCGCAGCAGAGTGGTGAACCCGCCATCCGCATCGCGGTTCGTGTCCAGCCAGAAGGTGTCGAACATGTCGCGGGCAGGGTGGTCCTTCGGGATGTTCAGCACCTCGAAGTTGTACCGGTCCCACTCGACTTCCGGCCCCTCGACCACCTGGAAGCCCATGCCCTTGAATATCTCGCAGATCTCGCGGATGACAATCGTGGATGGGTGGTAACGTCCGAGGAGGGCGGGCCTGCCCGGAAGCGTGATATCGATCGCGTCCTCCGCGAGCGACTCCATCCGCGCCGCCTCGATTGCGGCCCGCCTAGCGGTCAGCCGCTCTTCGAGAAGCGCCTTCGCCGCGTTCCCCGCCGCGCCTACCGCCCGGCGCTCCTCGGGAGGCAGCTGGGCCACGCCGCGCAGGACCTGCGTGAGCCGCCCGGAGCGCCCCAGGTGCTCCACCCGCCACGCATCGAGGTCCTCCGTCGAGCCGACCCGTCCGAGCGCGTCGAGCGCGTCGTCGCGAAGCGCGTCGATGTCAGTGGGAGAAGTGCCGATCATGGGGCCTCAGTATACAGGAGAAGGGCGGGGCGTTCGTCGGGAGCGGCGCGTGGGGAGCCGATGCGGATGTGTTGACGTGGTAACCTTGAGTGCCGCGAGAACTTTACTTATTGGTCTGCCCAATGAGCGATTACCGGCCTGCGAGCGCTGTGGGCAAGGACAATCGTCCCCATCCAAGGAGACACTAGCGTGGAAGAGCGCTACTCCATCGAATCGTTCCTCGGAGAACTTCCGAGCGACGACGTGCGAAACGCGGCCGTCCGGCTATTGGGCGTAGCCCTGCATTACGGGGCCGACTTGGAATGGGAGCCGAGCGGAGTCAGCATCCGGATGAGGGCTTCCCGTTCCAACTTCCCCGTTGCGGTGGCTTGGCTGTGTCCGCCGTCGGCGCCCCCCAACGAAGACTTGGAAAGGATTAAGCGATTCTCGTTCGGAGCGAGTGTCTTTGAGGGGTACGGGCTGTCGCCATCGACTCCCCTATACCAGTTTCTCGAGCAGTGGGCGGCCCAGTTCGCCGGTTTTGGCTTCGAAGACGTTTCCGGCGACGGAGTCAAGGCGTGGGCCGTCGACTACGACGAGGCCGTGGAGCATATCGACATGCTATCGGACAGGCTCGCGGCGGCGCTCTTCCGGTTGCGGATGCTGTGAGCAGGGAGCCGGGTATAGGGAACGTCGGCTGAGAGACACCCGGCACCGCTCTGGATAGGGCTGCTGTCCTGACCGGCACCGGATGAAGAGAAGCCCCCGCGATTCCTCGCGGGGGCTTCTCTCGTCGGCGATGCGTCCTTCGACAGGCTCAGGACGGACCTCGAGTTACGCGGCGGGCGTGGGGTCCGGCGTGGGCGCCTCGTCAGCGACGTTTAGGGTGAGGCGCTTCGCCTTCTTGCTCTCCGCCTTGGGGAGCCGGACCGTCACGACGCCGTTCTCGTACGAGGACGCCGCCTTGTCCGCCTCCACGCTCTCCGGCAGGCGGACGGAGCGGCGGAAGGCGCCGGTGCGGCGCTCGCGCAGCAGGTAGCCGTCCTCCTGACGCTCCCCCTCCGACGCGGTCTGGCCCTCGAGGGTCAGCACGCCGTCCTCGATGGTGATGCCGATGTCGGAGGGCGGGACGCCGGGGAGCGCCCCCTTGACGACGAGGTCATCGCCGTCCCGTTCAACGTCCAGCGGGATCGACCACCCGCCAGCGTAGGAGTAGTGATAGGGGACGCCGAAGCGGGGGTACGCGTACCTGAACCTGCGCAGGTCTCGGAACGGGGTCCAACGTTCGATTGACATGAGAGTGCCTCCTTACCCTTTTGCGCCGCGTCCATCGCGGCTCTCTTTACTTGATACGCACTGTATCAATGTATGGAGGCTATGTCAATAGGTCTGCTACGATTCGTATCAGCTATTGGCGCGGACGATCAATCGACGGGCGCGTTCAACCACATACTCGCGCCAGCGCTCGCTAGGCCCCGAGTTTGAACGGCGGGTACTGGTCCGTCACGAGCGCGGCGGCGTACGCCTCCACACGCAGCCCCCACCGCATGACCCCCACGTTGAAGTTGTACAACCCCACGGGATAAGAGCCCGTGATGATGATGAGCAGCCAAGCGATGACGGTGAGAACGAACGCAACGATGTAGAGGACGGTTAGGACGACGTAGTGCGGGATGGCGAGCGCCCATTTGACCAGCGGGAGGAAGCGGTTGAGGTTCTCCGGATACTCGACGTTCAGGTGTACAGACTGCTCATCGTCCGTGGCCGGATACTCGTCGCGCAGAAGGAGCGCGTACGCCTCTACGCGAGATGTGAACCGGAAGTACTCGACGTTGAAGTCGAACCACCATCGCGGGTACTTCGCCCGGAACAAGAGCATCAGTAGGGCTGGCAAGGTGATCAGCGGGCTCAGCGTGCCCATCACCACGACGATTGGGATCATGAGGATTGGGCGGAAGAGCGCGGTCAGTCTGTTTCTGCCGGCTTCGGGATAAGCGACGTCGAACGTAAGTGGATACATGGCGCGGCTCCTTGTGCCACATACGGCGGGGAGAGCGTACTACCGAGCATCCGCGAGCGCCCGTATGCATTCGTGCGGATTGCGCGGTGTTAGAATCGGCCTATGGCGCACTCGTCGCTGCTTATCGCCACCAACAACCCTCACAAGGTCGCCGAGTTCCGCAGGCTCCTAGGCGGCGTTGGGTTCGACCTCGTTACGCCTGCCGAGCTTGGCCTCGACCTCGAGGTCGAGGAGACCGGCCAGACCTTCGAGGAGAACGCTCGTATCAAAGCCCGCGCCTTCTGCTCCGCGAGCGGTCTCCCCTCCCTCGCCGACGACTCCGGCATCGAGGTCGACGCCCTCGGCGGACGCCCCGGCGTGCGCTCGGCGCGCTACGGCGGCGATGCCCTCGACGACGTGGGCCGCGTGAGCCTTCTGCTCGCCGAGCTTGGCGGAGCGCCCCAGGACCAACGCTCGTGCCGCTACCGCGTCGTGCTTGTCCTTGCCCGGCCCGACGGGCACGAGGAGACGGCCGAGGGTGCCTGCGAGGGCAGGGTGGCCTTCGAGCCCGCCGGCGATAACGGCTTCGGCTACGACCCCGTCTTCCATGTCCCGGCCTACGGCAAGACCGTTGCGCAGCTCGGTCCCGCTCAGAAAGACGCCATCAGCCATCGCGGTCAGGCCGCCCGCCGCATGGCCGCCCTCCTGACCGGCGCGGCGCTCGCGGAGGCGGCGTCGTGACCCCGCAGCTGACCGACACGCTCGGCAGGCCGGTCCACGACCTCCGCATCTCCGTGACCGACCGCTGCAATTTCCGCTGCACCTACTGCATGCCCGCCGAGATATTCGGCGAGCGCTACCACTTCCTCCCCCGCGAAGCCATCCTCTCCTACGAGGAGATTGCCCGCCTTACCCGCCTGTTCGTCGGCCTTGGCGTGACCAAGGTGCGCATCACCGGCGGCGAGCCCCTCGTCCGGCGAGACCTCGAAAAGCTCGTCGCGATACTCGCCGAGATGGACGGCATCGACGACCTGACCCTCACGACCAACGGCTACCTGCTGGCCGAGCAGGTCCAAGCCCTGCGCGACGCCGGCCTCCGCCGCGTCACCGTGAGCCTCGACACCCTCGACCCCGAGATATTCGGCATGATGAACGGCCGGGGTTACGCGCCCGATGCCGTCTTGGAAGGCATCGCCGCCGCCGAGCGGGTGGGACTCGGCCCCATCAAGCTCAACGCTGTCGTCGAGCGGGGAGTCAACGATCACACGGTCATGGACATGGTCCGCCACTTCAAAGGCTCCGGCCACATCCTCCGCTTCATCGAGTACATGGACGTCGGCAACATCAACGGCTGGCGCCGCGACCAAGTGGTCCCGTCCGCCGAGCTCGTCGAGCGGATCGACGCCGTATACCCCATCGAGCCTCTCGCGCCCAACTACCGGGGCGAGGTTGCCGAACGATGGCGCTTCACCGACGGCAATGGCGAGATCGGCTTCATCTCATCCGTCACCCAGCCCTTCTGCGGAGACTGCACCCGTGTGCGGCTCTCCCCCGAGGGCCAGGTGCTGACGTGCCTCTTCGCCTCGACCGGCGCCGACCTCCTCACTCCCCTCCGCGACGGCGAAACGGATGCCCAGCTTCAAGACCGCATCGCTAACGTCTGGCGCGCCCGCACAGACCGCTACTCCGAGCTCCGCGCCTCCCTGCGTCATCCCGGACACGAGACCCCCGCCCGAAAGATCGAGATGTATCAGATAGGGGGGTAGTCCGCCCGTGGCCTTCCGTTCTCTTCTTATCCCCTCTTCCAGTAGAGAGGGCTCCTAGTGGAGAGGGCCGGCGTAAGGGCGAACCTCGCGTCATCCCCCGTTGCCCCTTCGACCACTGCCGCCTACCATGAGGCGCGAGGGAGTCTGTGCCGTATACTCCTAATACTCCTATGCGTGCATACGCCCGACAACCCCGGAGGTAATCGACGTGCAGGCCTATACGCCTCTTGACCCTCACGAGATTCATAGCGCCAGGTTCCTGGAGCACGCTAGAGGCGAGCTCGCCAAGGGGGAACGGTTGCAGGCTTCGAGCAAGGCTTGGGGCGCAGTAACGCACGCCCTCAAAGACTTTGCCAACAAACGCGGGTGGGTCTATGAGACGACCCCACACTCCAGGGAGCTGGCGCACCACATCGGCCATTGCATGGATGACATCCAGACCATCGCCTACTACGAAGTAGCCTATGGCCTTCACATGAACTTCTACAGGGATACCTTGACTTGCGGGCAACTGGCCGCCAACCTCGATATCGTTGAAACACTCATCGACAAGATCCGCGAGGCCGACCAGCGGATGGGTCCCGATACTCCCGAACCAGAGTACTCCGTTGGCTACAAGAAGAAGATGGCCAGGAACCAGGCTAAAGCAAGGCGCTCCCCAGCCTCGCCGTAACGAAGGGCGCGGGCGGAAACACATCGGAGCAGAAGGGGAAGCTTTCGCAAGCCGTTCCGGCAGAGGACATGACTCCTTCCTTCGACATCTACACAGACGGCTCCTGCCTCGCGAACCCCGGCCCCGGCGGTTGGGCGGCCATCGTCGAGCACGACGGCGAGACTGACCGGCTATCGGGCGGCGAGCGCTCCACCACGAACAACCGCATGGAGATCACCGCCGCCATCAAGGGGCTGGAGGCGATTCCCGTTGGCGCAACCGCCGTGGTCCACTCGGACAGCGAGTACCTCGTCAAGACGATGACCAAGGGCTGGAAGCGCAACGCGAACCGCGATCTATGGGAGCAGCTGGACCGCCTCGCGACGAAGCGTAACGTCGACTTCCGATGGGTGCGCGGGCACGCGGGGCATCCTCAGAACGAGGAGGCTGACCGCCTCGCCGTTCGCGCGATGCAGAGCGCTGCGGGCAGGACGCTTCCGCTCGAAACGGCAGCGGGAGGCGCGCCGCCCCCCGCCGCCCCAAGCCCCGGCCTCACCCACATTGACGCCCAAGGCGCCGCTCGCATGGTCGACGTGGGCGCCAAGCCCGACTCCGACCGTTTCGCCGCCGCCGCCGGAACCGTCACGATGCGCCCCGAAACTCTTGCCCTCATCCTCCAGGGCAAGATGGAGAAGGGCGATGTCTTCACCGTCGCCCGCATCGCCGGCGTCAATGCGGCCAAGCACACCTGGGAGCTCATTCCCCTCGCCCACCAGATCCCCCTCTCCCACATCGAAATCGACTTCGACACCGACCCTCCGCAGGGTAGGGTGACCGTCGCCGCCCGCGCCCGCACGACCGCCAAGACCGGTGTGGAGATGGAGGCGCTAACCGCCGTAGCCGCTGCCGCCCTGACCATCTACGACATGTGCAAAGCCGTGGATCGTTCCATGACCATCGGCGACATCCGCCTCTTGGAGAAGACTGGCGGCGTCCACGGCGACTATCGGGCAGGCTAGGCGTGACACGACGTCTCAGCCCAAGGGTTCGAGCAGCCCAATAGGTTCGTCTAGCCAGGGAAGGTCCGTGTGAGCCTGTCGAACCACGTGGCCCACAACCGGCATAGCGCGATGCCGCGCCCCTATCTCCCCAACCGGACTGCCCCTGCCACTGCTCGGAACGACTCCGACGATATCTCGAACAGCCACGCGTGGCGCATCTCCAGCAGCTTGCGCCGGTCGTCCTCCGTGAACGCGAGACGCAAGAATTCCAGCGGCGCCGGCTCCTGGAAGGGCAGGTAGTCGTACTCGTACGTCCCTCGCGCGTGGTCGACGCTCGTCATTATGCCGATGCCCGGCGCGGTCTTGGCGCGCCCCGGATAGCTGGACGTGCAGTAGATGAGCACCATGTCCCCTGCCTTCAGCTCCCGCGGCATGGTGCGGTTGCCGTACATCCCGCCCTCGACCGTCACGTGGTCGCCGACTGCGGGGTCGGCGTAGACCGCGAAGTAACACCTCGGCGATGCGGCGCTCATGGCATGAGACCCTAGCACCGTCCGCTGCTTGCCCGCCACGAGCTTTGGGAGGCCCTCCCGGCACGGACCGCACCGGGAGTGTGGACGCCCCAACTGGAACAGATGCGTAGAGCAAGCGCAGCACAGGCGCACGGAGAATCCCGAAAGGTGGTACGATGTTGTCCCCAATGGATTTTGTGAGCTGCCTTTCTGTTTCCTCGGTCCGACACGCCAGGCTTCTGCTGGCGCCTCCAAGTCAAACGGGCAACCCGACTCTCAAGGAGCGCTAGATGAAGATTTACGTCGGCAACCTCAGTTTCAACACGAGTGACAACGACCTGCGCGACGCCTTCGCCCCCTACGGCGAGGTCGCGAGCGCACAGGTCATCACGGACCGCGAGACCATGCGCTCGCGTGGCTTCGGTTTCGTCGAGATGGCCGCTGACAGTGCGGCGCAGCAGGCCATTCGCGGCCTCAACGGCTCGGACCTTCAGGGCCGCGCCCTCAACGTCAACGAAGCCAAGCCTCGGGAAGACCGCGGCTCACGGAGCGGCGGCGGTTCCTGGGGTAGGTAGGCGCCTACGAGGCGCTTCGGCCTGAGCGCGCCCCCGGTGTCGGCGGGGCGCCAATGGCTGAGCTGCGGTCTTAGGGCCGCGAACCGGGAATGAACGCAGCACAGGGGCGGCTATGCCGCCCCTGTGTCGTATGAGCTTGGACCGACCTCCCACAAGCCGCCGCGACGCGCTTACAATGCGCGTATCCGCACCGCTCTAGCGTAGGAGGACAAGTTATGGCAGGGATTCTCGACGCCGACACTCACATCGCCGAGCCGCCGCGCATGTGGGACTACCTGGACCCCGAGTGGCATGCCCGGCGTCCCGTCATCGTCAACGTGCCTGACGACACCCTCTACGGCACGGCCGATCACATGTGGCTCATCGACGGCAAGATATACCCCAAGGTCGTCGGCCGCGGGGGCAGCTCCTTCGTCACCCCCACCGCCCAGACCCGCGTCCGCAGCCGCGAGGATGTCCCCGCCCGCGAGCTCACCGACATCGCCATGCGCTTCGAGGGCATGCGCGCCACCAACGTCGACGCCCAGGTTGTCTACCCCACTCTCTTCCTCGGCTTCCTCACCGACGACCCCGCCTACGAGGTCGCCCTCGTCAGGGCGTACAACCGTTACATGGCCGACGTCTGGGCCAAGTCCGAGGACCGCATCCGGTGGGTCGTCGTGCCTGCTCTGCGCGACATCGACGCGACCATTCAGGAGCTGCGCTTCGGCAAGCGGAACGGCGCCTGCGGCGTTTTCTTCCGCGGCATCGAGAAGGACCGCATGCTCGACGACCCCTACTTCTTCCCCGTCTACGAGGAAGCCCAGTCCCTCGATCTCGCCATCACCGTCCACCAGGGCCAGGGCTCTCCCGCGCTCAACGAACTCGCCGACCCCGTCCGCAGCCACACCTTCACCCATGGCCGGCTACCCCCCATCGCCGGCTTCCGGAACTTGGTCCAAAACCGCATCCCGGAGCAATTCAAGGACCTGCGCTTCGGCTTCATCGAGACCGGCGCCTCATGGATTCCCTTCGCCCTCTACCAGCTCTCCGGCACTATGAAGCAGGACCCCAGCTTCTTCGGCCCGCGCCTGTTCGACGAGTACAACATGTGGATATCCATCGAGGTCGCCGAGGACTTGCCCTACCTCCTGAACAAGATCGGCGCCGACCACGTCGTCACCGGCACGGACTACGGCCACCACGCCCCGGGGACCACCAACCGCTTGATGAGCGACCCGTCGGCCCAGACCCACATGGTCGAATCCCTCCGCTCCCGCACGGACCTCTCCCAGACCGACGTGGACAAGATCCTCATAGACAACCCCAACGCTCTCTACGGGGTGTCTTAGGGGAAGCCTCACCCAGGCTCCTAATATCTCGCTAGGCTCCTTCGTGCGCCTGCGGCAAGGACGAGTCTAACAACGGACGGACAGTAGGGCGCCGCCTCCTCCTACGTCCCCCGCTATAATCCCTCGCATATGACCGGCCCCGCCGAGGCGCTCCTCGAAGGACTCAACCCCCCGCAGCGTGAAGCCGTCGAGCACGTCGACGGCCCGCTGCTCATCGTCGCGGGCCCCGGCTCCGGCAAGACCCGCGTCATCACCCACCGCATCGCCTACCTCAACCAGCGCGTCGGCATCGGCCCCGGCCGCATCGCCGCCGTCACTTTCACCAACCGCGCCGCCCGCGAGATGCGCTCCCGCCTTGAACGCCTCATGGGCGAGCGCGCCCGGTACCTCTTCGCCGGCACCTTCCACGCCCTTTGCGCCATGGTCCTGCGGCGCGACGGCGAGGCCATCGGCATCCCCAAAGAGTTCGTCATCATGGACGACGACGATCAGATGGGCCTCATCAAGCAGGCGATGGAGCTCTCCAATGTCGACCCCAAACGCTTCCCGCCGCGCGCCGTCCTATCCGCCATCAGCTCCGCCAAGTCGAAGCTCCTCGGCCCGGAAGGCTTCGCCGGCAGCGCCGAGGGCTACTATGACGAGGTCGTACATCGCGTTTTCGTCCAATACCAGGGACTCCTAGCCCGCAGCCGCGGCGTCGATTTCGACGACCTGCTGAGCCGGACCGTCGAGCTGCTCCGCCAGTCCCCGGAGGCAAGGGCCAAGTACCAAGACCGGTTCATCCACATCATGGTCGACGAGTTTCAGGACACCAACATTGCCCAGTACCAGATCGCCCGCGAGCTCGTCGGCAAGCATCGCAACCTTGCCGTCGTGGGCGACCCCGACCAGTCCATCTACTCCTGGCGCAACGCCGACATCCGCAACATCCTCTCCTTCCAGAAGGACTACCCCGAGGCGAAGGTGGTGCATCTCTCCCAGAACTACCGCTCGACTGGCACGATCCTCGACGCCGCCCAGCACGTGATACGCCCCAACAGTCAGCGCATCGAGCAGCGCCTGTTCACCGAAAACGAGCCCGGCGCCCCGGTCTACGTCGCCGAGGCCTACAACGAGGAGGAGGAAGCGCAGGGCGTCATCCGCGAGGTCCAGCGCCTCATGGAGGAGGAGAGTGTCACGCTGCGCGACTGCGTTGTGACCTATCGCGTCAACGCCCAGTCCCGCGCCCTGGAGGAGGCGTGCCTCCGCTACGGCGTCCCCTACAAGCTCATCGGCGGCGTCCGCTTCTACCAGCGGCGCGAGGTCAAGGACGTGGTCGCCTACCTGCGTCTGCTCCAGGACCCCTACGACGAGGTCAGCCTCACCCGCGTCATCAACGTGCCCACGCGGGGCATCGGCAAGCGCACCGTCGACGACCTCCTCGCGTGGGCGCGCACCCTGGACATCCCCTCCTACACCGCGCTCCAGCTGCTGACCGACGAGTTGGGCGAGCATCCGTCGCCCTTCGACGCGCGACAGAGGCGCCAGCTTGCAGGCTTCCTCGCCCTGATCAACTCCCTCCGCGAGCGCGCCGCCAGCATCGAGCTGCCCGAGCTCATCGACGAGGTGATGGAGCGCTCCGGCTACCGGCGCTCGCTCATCGAGTCCGGCGACTCCGACGCCGAGGACCGCCTCGACAACATCCGCGAGTTCCGGGGAATGACCGCCGATCTCGCCGGCGCGCCCGCCGCCGAGAACCTCCCGGCCTTCATCGAAAGCGTGACCCTCGTCTCCGACCAAGACGCGATCCAAGAGGACGAGCAGCAGTACCTCACCCTCATCACCCTCCACCAGATCAAGGGCCTCGAATACCCCGTCGTCTTCATCACCGGCATGGAGGAGGGCATCCTGCCCCACATGCGCTCCCTCGACGACCCCGACCAGCTCGAGGAGGAGCGCCGCATCGCCTACGTCGGCATGACCCGCGCCCGTAAACGCCTCTACTTGCTGCGCTCCCTCCGCCGGATCATGTACGGAAGAACGGGCGCGGGCAGCGCGTCGCGTTTCCTCAAGGACATCCCCTACAACCTCATCGAGGTCTCGGCCCGCAAGCAGCGCGACGGGGCCGCTATGGGCGGGCGCAGGCCGGAGCGCGGCCCAGTGGCAGCCGTCGCCGTCGGCGGAGGCCCTCCCGCCCAGCCCCCGCCCTTCAAGGCCGGCGACAAGGTCGCCCACGCCGGCTTCGGCCAGGGCATCGTCGTCAACTGCGTCTCGCGCCCCGGCGACTACGAAGTCACCGTCGCCTTCCTCGGCAGCTCCGGCGTCCGTCGGCTGCTCCATAGCTACGGCAAGCTCGATAAGGTCGTAAGCTAGCGGATATGGCTGTCGACCTCTCCATAGTCATTCCCGCTTACAACGAGCAGGACCGCATCCGCCCCACCCTCGAAGAGTACGCCGCCGTCTTCCGCAAGTCGCGCGTGGGTAGGTTCGAGCTCCTCGTCGTCCTGAACGGCTGCCGCGACAACACCCGCGCCGTCGTCGAGTCAGTGGCCGCGAGTGTCCGTGAGATCCGCATCGTCGAATTCGCCGAGCCCCTCGGCAAAGGCGGCGCTATCCGCAAGGGACTCGACATCGCCGCCGGCCGCCTGCTGGCCTACGTCGACGCCGACAACATGGTGCGCGCCGGCGAGACCCAGCGTCTTATTGCCGCGCTCGCTGACTACGACGTCGCCATCGCCGACCGCTTCAGCGGCGAGCAGACCAACGGCAGCCAGCCCTTCCTCCGCCGGCTGATCAGCCTCGGTTCGAGGCTCTGGGTGCGCCGCTTCCTCAGCCTCCCCTACTCCGACACCCAATGCGGCGCCAAAGCCTTCCGCGCTGACGCCTGGAATGCCATCGCGCCCAGCATCGCCGAACGCGGCTGGGCCTTCGACCTCGACGTTCTAGCCCACGCAAAGCGCTTGGGCCTCTCCGTCGCCGAGGTCCCCGTCCGCTGGCAGCACGTCGCCGAAGGCTCCAAGGTCCAACCCTGGCGGGACGTCCCCGCCACCCTCCTCTCAACCATCCGCATCAAGCGCCGCGTGAGGCGCTAGGCCGCCGGGGGAGTTAGAGACGGGCCGCGCCTTCCGTCGTTCCCGCGCAGGCGGGAATCCAGGAATCCCCATTCCCAACCACGAGGCGGCGGCGAGCGCGTGATGGCGCGACACATGCTTCTGGCGCGGACGCACGATCGTCGGCTATAGTCCCCTTTGCTACAACCGAGACCTCGCCGATCTAAACAAGGCGCGGAACTCTTTTCGATGAGTGCGGGCACTTCGTGCCCCCTTGTCTGGTTCCGCGTTAAGGTTTCGGTTGTAGCAAACCGCCTCATCGTGAGACAAGGGGGTTCCTGCTATGACCGACCGCTATCTCTCCGGCAATGCCTTGGTCTGCGGCGACTGTCTCGACGTGATGCGGGAGCTGCCGGACGAGTGCGTTGACCTGGTTTACCTCGATCCGCCTTTCAACTCCAACGCTTTCTACGTCGCCGCCTTCGGCGATAAGGGCCTGGTGAACCAGCAGCTGCGGGACGTGTGGCGCTGGACCGAGGCGACGCAACGCACGTTCGACCGGCTTCCTCATGGTCAGCTGCGGGACTCGATAGAGGGCGTGCGTCTACAGCGAGGCCGAAGGTCGAGCATGGCCGCCTACATCCTCTACACGGGCGTCCGGCTGGAGGAGATGCGCCGGGTGCTCAAGCCGACCGGCAGCGTCTACTTGCACTGCGACCCTCACGCCAATGCTTACCTGCGCGTCCTCATGGACGCCGTGTTTGGGGACAAGCAGTTCCGAAACGAGATTGTGTGGAATTACCGTAAGGTCTCAAACTCAAAGGCGCGTAAGTTCCTTCGCGCTCACGACTGCATCTTCTTCTACGCTAAGTCATCGTCATCTCTGTACCATCCGCTCTTTGAAACGGAGCTAAGCCCCCGCAAACAGCAGCTCATCGAACGCGGGTACAACACGAAGAATATGAATGACGAACGGTACTTGTACGTCTACGACAACTCCAAGGTGCAGCTACTCGAATCTAGGGGCCGTATCGACCGCACCGCTTACGACCATGTTGTGTATATAGACACCACCAAAGGCAACCGTCTGACCGACGTGTTCGATATTGACTTCCTCAACTCACAAGCGACAGAGAAGACCGGCTACCCCACCCAGAAGCCGCGAGCGCTCCTCGAACGCATCATCAGCTCCTCGTCGAATCCCGGCGACCTCGTGCTCGATTCGTTCTGCGGCTGCGGGACTGCCGCCGCCGCGACCTCCCTTGGGCGGGGATACCTCGGCATCGACATCAGCGGGATCGCGGTGCGGGTGATGGAGCAGCGCCTGACCTCGCGCGGGCACGCAGTCGCGCCGGAGGTCTACGGGCTACGGTGGGACGATATTACGTGGGCGGACTTCGAGCGGCGGGCGCTGCGAGGCCGGGAGGAGTCGGAGGATGGCGCGCCGGGGTGGGCGTGGGCGGAAGACATGGTGGCGGCGCTGCTGAACGGCGTGCCGAACCAGCGCAAGACAGGCGATGACGGCGTGGACGTGCGCTACTACGGGGCCTACGACCTGGAGGCGAAAGCCGCCGTCGTCGTTCCCATACAAGTGAAGACGTGGCGGCGCGACCGGACGGTGGGGCGTCCGCAGGGAGACAGCCTCCTCGGCGTGCAGACGGCGATGCAGCGGGAGGGAAAGCACGCGCCGATGTCCATGATGGTGAGCCTCTATCCGCCGGCGGGCTCGCTGCGGGCGTTCGCGGCGGCGCAGGGAGAGGTGGAGATCAGGACGGAGGAGGAAGGGCTGCGGGCATACCCGCGGATGCAGGCGTTGAGCATTCAGGAGATGCTGCAACGCGACGAGAGGCCGATGCTGCCCCCGGTGGATCCGCGCTCCCTTGTGGGGGATACCCAGACGCGCATGACGGGTTAGAGATTGCGCCGGTTGTCTAGCGGGATGCTACGATTAAACCGTTCTGTGTCAGTACGAGGGCCGATTCCCCTAATCGTATAGAGGAGGCGAGTTATGTCAGAGCAACAGCAAGACTCGAAGAACGACCCGCGGACGCACAACGCGAGGTGAACCGTGTCAAGATGATGCAGCGCCGCTCCAAGAGGAGCGGTGAGAGCTAGGAATAGTTTTAGGCCTCGATAACTGCGCGTCACAGTACTGTATTCATAGGGTGCTTCAGCTGACCATCTCCGCATGGCGGAGTATGAGTTTGAGATTATTGGGAGGAATAGACGTGACGGTCTATGAGATTGTTGTAAAAAATGGCGACACCGGCCATAGTGAGTACGCGGCGAAGGTAGAGTGGAATCGGGAGAGCGGAACGCTCAATTATGACGCGCCGCATCCGCAAGTTCGCCGCGTGCTCGACATAGTGCATGAGACGAATGTTGTGCCGGAGCGCTATTCCGAGCGCGCCAATCCGGATCCATGGAGTCCTAACAACGCCATACTTGAGAAGGTGCGCGAGATAGGGCCGGACAATCCTCACTTCATCGGCAATCTTAAGCAGATGCTGAATGAGACATTGGAGCGAAATGTGTACACGGTCTGGACGGAGGTTGACTAATGCCGATGTATATCGTGTTCGAGTTGATGCAGGTGGGGCATAATCAGATTGGAACCGTCGAATGGGATAGGGAAGGGGCGACGTGGAGCTACCACGTCACTAAGCCGGACGTGCAGCGTGCGTTTGACGAGATAGCCAAGACCAACCAGGTAGATGGATGGTTTGCTGTCTACGCTGAAGGCGTGACCGGCGACGGGATACGCAAGGTAGGGCCGGAGAGTCCCAATTTCCTTGTGTTAGTTGGAGAGAAGGCGCGCGAGTATGGCGCCGGGCGTGTTGCAATTCGAGAAACAGTCAAAGTAGATACCCCCGCGGGGCGCATATGCGCTTATACGCCGCTTGCCTATCCCTATTCTTCCCACCTTGGTGACCCGCCCTTCGCCTAGCCGTAACCCGTCAAAGCCCTACCCTAACGCCTCTTCCTTAGCCGCGGCGCGCGCCACGCCACTATCCGCCCGCAGAGCTCCGCGAGAGCCAGCGCCTCGCGCACGCCCGCCTTCGACGATCCGGCGCGACGGTTGTGGAACATCACCGGCCACTCGCACACCCGCAGGCTCCGCTGCGTCGCCAGCGCCTCCAGAAGCCACTTGAACCCGCGCGACGAATACCGCGTCGGCATCTCCGTGATGACCTCGCGGCGGCAGAGCGCGTAGCCCGTCAGCACGTCCCGCTGGGGCAACAGCAGCAGCACTCGCACGCCGAGGTTGAGCGCCAGACTGATGAGTTGCCGCGTCATTGGCTGGCCGACGAAACCGCCGCCCCTGACGAACCGCGAGCCGATGACCACGTCGCAGCCGTCCTCGGCCTTGCCGAGCATTCCCGGAAGCTCCTCTGGGTCGTGCGAGTGGTCCGAGTCCATCACTGCGACGAACCGCCCCCTCGCCGCCGCCGCGCCCGCGAAGACTGCGCTGGACAGTCCCGCCTTCCCCGCGCGTTCGACGAGCCGCACCCGGTCGTCGGACGCTCCCATCTCTCGCACAGCGTCTGCTGTGCCGTCCGGGCTGCCGTCGTCGACGACGATTACCTCGCAGGGAACGCCGCGGAGGATGTCGAGCACCTGGGGCGCGAGCACGCGGACGTTCTCTCGCTCGTTGTAGGTCGGCAGGATGACTGACAGCAGCGGGGCGGCTTCTGGGGACACGAATGCGAGTATAGGAGCCGCCCCAAGCGACCGGCAATGAGGTCCGCCACCCGTTTACCCGCGCTCGAAACCAGGCATACACTCCCCCGTGGCATGCTCGAACGACCAAGAACCGCTCTCGTCCTCGCCGGCGGCAGAGGCGAACGCCTCCGCCCACTGACCGACGACCGTCCGAAACCGATGGTCCTCGTCGGCGGAAAGCCCATCCTCGAGCGCCAACTCGCCTGGCTGCGGGACAACGGCGTCGAGCGCGCCGTTCTCCTCACCGGCTACCTCCACGAGGTCGTCTCCGGCTACTTTGCAACTCCCCGCATCGATGGCCTCGCCGTCGAGTGCGTCGTCGAGGACTCGCCCCTCGGCCGGGGCGGCGCCTTCAAGAACGGGTACCGCCAGGCTGGCCTGTCCGACCCCCTCGTCGTCGCCACGAACGGCGATGTGCTGACCGACCAGCCCCTCGACGCCTTGCTGCGTGTCCACGAGTCCGCAAGCGCCCTCGCCACGGTCATGCTCACCCAAATGGTCAGCCCCTACGGCATCGTCGAAACGGAGGGAGACCTCGTAACGGGCTTCACCGAAAAACCCCTTCTGCCTCACTGGATAAACGCCGGGACCTACCTCCTCTCCCGCGAGGCCATCGAGCGCTTCCCCGACCTAGGCGACCACGAGACAACCACCTTCCCCGCCCTTGCGTCCGAGGGCAGACTGGCCGCCTACGAGAGCGCCGCCTATTGGAAATCAATCGAGTCTCCCAAGGACCTCGCCGAAGCCGAAACCCGCTTCCGGTAACGCCTTCCCTCCTCCCGGCCTCCTTCCCCCCGTCTGCTCTGATTCCCGCTCCCGTCTGCGGGAGAGGGCTAGGGAGAGGGCCGCCCACGCGGAGAGGCAGGCGCCGGTCGAGGGTCTGCTATCATGGCCTGCGGCCTGCGAGGCGCGAAGCTCGTCGGCCACTTTCACAGAGAGGACCCCCTATGAAGCTCCACGAATACCAGGCCAAGGAGATCCTGGCCGGTTATGGCGTGCCCGTCCCCGAGAGCTACGTCGCCGCGTCAGGCTCCGAGGCTGCCGACGCAGCCGCGAAGCTCGGCGGGGCAGCCGTCGTAAAGGCCCAGGTGCATGCCGGCGGACGTGGGAAGGCTGGCGGCGTGAAGGTCGTCGCCGACCCCGCCGAGGCCGCTCAGTTCGCCGACTCGCTCATCGGCTCGACCCTCGTCACCTTCCAGACCGGCCCCCAAGGCGCGCCCGTCCATAAGGTGCTCGTCGAGCAGACGATGGACATCGAGCGCGAGCTCTACCTCAGCATCACCACGGACGGCGGTCGACGCCGCCCCGTCGTCATCGCCTCGGCCTCGGGCGGGATGGAGATTGAGGAGGTCGCCCAGACCGAGCCGGACAAAGTCTTCACCGAGCCCATCGACCCTGCGATCGGCTTTCAGCCCTTCCAAGGCCGCCGCCTCGCCGATCTGCTCGACCTCCCCCCGGCGCAGACCCGCCCCTTCTCCGCTCTCGTCGACGCCTGCTACCGGGCTTACATGGCCCTCGACTCCAGCATGATCGAGATCAACCCCCTCGTACTCACCAACGACGGCAAGATGCTCGCCCTCGACGCCAAGGTCAGCCTCGACGATGACGCCCTCTTCCGGCACAAGTCCGAGGCCGAGCTGCGCGACGCTTCCCAAGAGGAGGATCTCGAGGTCCAGGCCTCCGAGGCGGGCATCGCCTACGTCAAGCTCGACGGAAACGTCGGTTGCATGGTCAATGGCGCCGGTCTGGCCATGGCCACGATGGACACCGTGAAATTCGCCGGGGCCGAGCCCGCCAACTTCCTCGATGTTGGAGGCGGCGCGGCCGAGGAGAAGATCAGCCACGCCATCCTCCTGATGCTCTCGGACGCCAACGTCGAGAAAGTCCTCGTCAACATCTTCGGCGGCATCCTCCGATGCGACATCGCCGCGCGCGGCGTCATCGACGCCTACGAGAAGGCGGACCGCCGTCCGCCGCTGGTCGTCCGCATGCTCGGGACCAATGTGGACGAGGGCAAACAGCTCCTCGCGGAGTCCGGAATCAAAGCAACCATGGTCGACACGCTGGAAGAAGCGGCGGACGCCATCAAAGCCTAGCGGAGCGCATATGAGCATCCTGGTCAACGAAAACACTCGCCTGCTCGTCCAGGGCATCACCGGACGCGAGGGCAGCTTCCACGCCGAGCGCTGCATGGCCTACGGCACGAATCTCGTCGCGGGCGTCACCCCCGGCAAGGGCGGCGAGACGGTCCTGGACAAGGTCCCTGTCTTCAACGGCGTGCGGCAAGCCGTCGACGAGACCGGCGCGAACGTCGCCCTGATCTTCGTCCCGCCCCCCTTCGCCGCCGACGCCATCATCGAGTCGGCCGACGCGGGCGTCCCGCTGGTCGTCTGCATCACCGAGGGCCTGCCCGTCCGCGATTCGACGATGGTCATGCGTTATCTGGAGGGCAAGCCGACGCGCCTCCTCGGCCCGAACTGCCCCGGCCTCATCACCCCCGGCGCGAAGGCCAAGGTCGGCATCATGCCCGGCAACATTCATATGCCCGGCAAAGTCGGCGTCGTCTCCCGCAGCGGCACGCTCACCTACGAGGCCGTCGACCAGCTCACGAAGCTTGGCATCGGCCAGTCCACGTGCGTCGGCATCGGCGGCGACCCCGTCTCCGGCACCACGTTCGTGGATGTTCTGACCATGTTCAACGACGACCCCGAGACAGAGGCCATCGTCATGATTGGCGAGATTGGCGGGACGAAAGAGCAGGAGGCCGCCGCCTACATAAAGGCGAGCGTCAGGAAGCCCGTCGCCTCTCTCATCGTGGGCCAGACCGCCCCCCCGGGACGCCGCATGGGCCACGCCGGGGCGGTCATCACGGGCAAAGCCGCCCTCGCCTCCGAGAAGATGAAAGCCCTCGAAGACGCAGGCTGCCGCATAATCCCCACTCCGGCTGCGATTGGGTCAACCGTCAAGACGATGATTGATGCCTAGCTCGCCCCACGAGAAGCGGCCGGGGGTTGCCCGGCCGCTGAATCGCTGAACGTGAGGCGCTGAGCAGTCTAGTCGTAGTCCTGCAGCGTTCCCTTCTTGTTCTCGGGGCCTGACACGCCGGTGCACGTGGCCACCAGGTTCTTCATGCGGCACTCCTGGCCGTGCTTGCGCAGCTCTTCCTCGAAGATCTCGTGGACGCGAGGGTCCTCGTCCTCGTACTCGAGCTGGATGCCGCCCTCTTTGATGCTCACCATGGCGCGGAGCTCCCCTCGCCGCGTGGGGTCGTTGGTGCCGCGCTCGTAGGTGTACTTCCGCGAGTTCGACGGGCTCATGTTGATGTAGCGCGCCGGCGTCGTGCCCACGTTGAAGTGCTGGTGGAAGTACTCGCTGTAGGAGTCCTGCGTCGGAAGGTATAGGCTCCCCTCTCCCCAGTCGGCCTTCACCAAGTCGGACATGTCCTCGTTCTTCCACACTAGCGCGAAGCCGTCCCCGCCGGTGATGAGCAGGTGCGCGCCGGGGCCGTGACGGTGCGCCTTCTTGTACGTCCCCACCGGGAACTCCGAGATGTGGGACGACACCGTATTGTCGGACAACGACAGCATGATGTTCGTGCCCCCCGCGCCGCGCTCCGACCAGTCCGGCATCGGCATATTCGCCGCGTCCGGCAGGAAGTTCGTCTCCCACACTCGGCCCTTGTACATCATGCCCGAGCCGGAGGCCCATCCCTCTTCCACGTTCAGGCGGTCCGGGAACACGTAGGGGTTGTTCCAGACGAAGTCGGGCGTGATGAACTTGCGGATCATGCTCGGCAGATTGGTCACCGAGACCATGCGGGTCGGCTCGGAGCCGCTGCCGTTGAAGTGCTGGTACCACGCGTTCATCGGGATGGAGAAGTAAGCTCCCTTGGCCCACTCGAACGTCTGCTTCTTCGACTCGTCGTACCACACCGAGGTCGCGCCCCGTCCGCTGAGCACGTAGATGACCTCGTTGTACATGTGGTGCTCGGGGTTGGTCTTGCCCGCCGGGGTGATCTCCAAGACGTGCTCGTCGGTCCCCTCGTCCCCGTCGAGATAGACCACTGCGCCATTGCAGCCCTTGCGGGGCCAGTAGTCCAGCTCCAGCGTGAGGAGGCTCTTGACGTAGAGGCCTCCGTGGAGCTTGGCCCCCTCGTCCTTCTGCCACTCCTCGTAGGTGTCGATGCGCTCGAAAGGCTGCAGTGCCGCCGGGTCGTAGCTTTGCACGACAATCTCTTTGTTCGTCATCTTGCTCCTCCTTCGCTGTGTTTCCGGCGCGCCGCCGGGCCGCGTTGCGCGGCGCCCCCGACACTATCTCCGCGCGCCCCGCGCGTCAAGGAATCCCCGCTCGCGCCAGCAGGGGCGCCGCGCGGCTGCGGATGTCCTGCTGTGTCCCACCTCCCGCACTCGTAACCTTCCCTGGTCCTCCGAGTGCGCGGGGGCGCCTTGGCGCTGTAGGTGAGACATTGTGAGACATGGTGAGCCATTTACGCGTAGGCGCGAGGCTCTCCCACAGACGAGCAGGCCCAACGACCTGCGTAGGGCGGCAGGAAGGATTGGGGTGAGGCGGGAAGTTCCCCGTTTGGGTGAAAAAAGTTCCCGGCTGCATTTTCGTTACGAGTGAAAAAGTTCCCGACTGCATTTTGGCTAGGCGTGAAAAGTTCCCGGTTTGCACGTTGGCCAGGCGTGAAAGTTCCCGGAAAACGGGGGGCGAGACGGGAGTTTTGGGGGGTGTTTTCATGGCCGTGGCCTGCTTCCGGGGTCTCAGAAGTTCCCGATTCGAGATTTTCTTGTTACGCGAGGCGAGCGGGGCCGGCGGCGTAATGGGCACAAGGGAGGTTGCCGCGTCGGAGGGCGCGGGCGCCGGGGAGGAGGCAGTTCTCGGCTTGGGGGAGGGCATGGCAGGGATTAATTTTACGAGGGTTTGGGGGTTCGGGGTAAGGGGCAAGTGTCGCAGTGGGCTGTCCTCCTCGCCGTCTGCGGGGGAGAGGTTAGGGAGGGAGGGGACGGGTCTGAAATCCGCCCCGACAGAGGAGGCGAGGTTCCCGCCTTCGCGGGAATCCAGAGTGCGCGAGAGAGCGCAGACAGGACAGGTAGCAAGAGCACGCCTGCCAAGGGCAGTTACGCGGCAACGCGAGCAAGGTAAGCCTGACTGCGCGTCGTCCACTCTCGTTACGGCTGCTTGGCCCAATGATCATGGACGCGCTGAAGCTCTTGCACCCAATAACGGAAGTCGTCGCCTCCATCATGCAAACCCAGGTCCTTGGCGAGGCCGAAGAAACCCGAGCCAGGCGAGTTCTCCTCGATTCGAATCACAACCGCCGATAAGAGCGGCCCCTCAGCGTGGTGTTCAGCCGTGCTGATATCCCCCAGGATGCGAGAAATGCGCTCGCGGTCTCCGGGTGAGTCCATGTTAAGACCAGCCAGAGGAGCTATCTCGGAGTAGTAGGTGATGCCTCTGCTCCTGGCGACTTCGCGGAGCTTGTTATAGATGGCCTCTGCGCCTGCGTCTATCGGAATCCTCCACACGTACCCCCGCTGCTCCTGACATTCATATCGCCCTACTTACAGCCGCTGCCGGTGCTCCCTGAGCCATGTCTGTAGGTCCTCGAACACCTCGGCCGCCGTCGTGCCGGAAGCCTCGAACTCGGCTGCCATCGCTTCGTCGAAGGAGGGATGTGTGTGCCGGACAAGACGCCCGTGGATGTCCTCGCCGAACCTGTCGGCCAGGTACTTCATGATCAACGATCCGCCGAAGTACACGTCCGACGTGGTGAGCGATGGCGTGTCGTTGCCGAGCGACGTGGCTAAGAAGATTCGGTCAGGAATCCTGTCATGTACATACCGTACGAGGGAGTCGAATCCGACCGTCCGGTTGTGCTCAGTGGCGTTGAACATGCCCTCGTACTCGGCAAGTCCTTCGCTGACCCACTGCGGCGCCGGTCTCGTGTTCACGGATCCCCAGATGACGCGTTGTCCGGCATGGGTGAACTCGTGAACGAGGTTCTTGGCGTGGAAGTCGTCGGGAGGAAGCCGCATCACGCCCCACGTCGGGCGGGTGTCCCAGTCAGGGTGTGAGGGCGTCAGATACGGAATCTGCGCAAACTCCCCTGACCTCCAGCTCTCCCTTCCCGATGCATCTTGGCAGCAATAGAAGCCGGTCTTTCCCGTGTTTGCCTGATCGTTCGGTTGGGGGAGGAGCAGGACGTTCACATAGAGCCTAGTCCGACCTCGAGCGTTGCGCAGGTCGGCTTGGTACTTGTCGAGCATCAGTTCCTCGGCGTGATCGATCCAGCGCTTCACGAACGCCACATCGGCGGCGTACTCCGCCGTGTAGCAGATTGAGTAAGTGGGGTATGGAGCTTCCAGCCAGGAAACTGTGGAGTCGTACGCCGAGCACTGACCCTGCGCCGCTGCCGAGCCGGACTCTGGCACTGGCTCCGGGGTGGGGGTAGGAGTTACAGCTGTCGCTACTGGATTGCGCATCCATGTCAGGAGGTCATCGTACATCTCAGGGAGCGTGACGCCGATTTTTTCCAACTCACTCACTAAGGCTGCGCTGAATGGTCGGGGGGATTTCGCGAGTCGCATAAGCGTGTCTCCGCCGTAGGCGTCGGCGATGTATTTCATTATCAACGTTCCGCTGAAGTAACCGTCTGTTGTCGAGATGCAGCACATGATGCTGCCTCGCAGGGAGACACGCTCTACGAGCGACTTGAAACCCTCAGTACGGTTGTAATCTGTGGTCTGGAACATTCCTGCGTAGCCGGCCATTGCGGTTCTTGCCCATGTAGGTTTTCGGTAATCCGAGACAGCACCGTTAACCATGTACATAAACACTCGCACAAGGGCCTGCGCCTGATAGTCAGCGCGGGGGAGCAGTAGCTGACCGAAATCAGAACGCTGCGACCAGTCCGGATGCGACGGAGTCAGATAGGGCATGTAGGCTCTTAAATCGCTATCTATTTCGCTGCGGTAACAGCACCACGACCCAGAGCGTGGTGTACCCCAGTTGCCGTACGGCTCAGGGAGAAGCAGCAAATTAACACGCACCGGAGTGCCGCCGCTGCGGATTTCGGCCACCCCGTACTCGTCCTGCATCAGGCGTACCGCATGCTCCATCCAATACTGCACGGGATGGATGTCGCGCGCGTATTCCGCTGTGTAGCATATCGAATATTGGGGCGTTGCTACCTCGAGCCAGTCGATAGATGGCAGGTTTCCTCTTCCCCAAGCCCAACCGTATTCCGAGCAGTTGTCGAGATTTTCCCCAAGCGGGGATGGAGTGGGGGTCGCTTTTGGCGTGGGCGTGGGCCTCAGGTGAGGAGGAAGCGAGCAGTACCATACCGATGCCGGGCATGGCGTGGCTGTCGGCGTCTGTGGCTCCGGCGTTGATTCAAGAGTTGGCTCCGGCGTTGGGGCGGAGGTTGGCTCTGGCGTTAGGGCGGGAGTTTGCGAGGGAGCAGCGGGGGTTGGCCGAATCACGTCGCCTGTGACCGGATCGTGCCTGTGGTCCGGCACCCATAGGTCCGTCGCCGAGGTTACGGACAAGACGGCAACAGCCGTGAGTATGACCAGTACTGCCGACAGCGCGATTCGCACTCTGTTCGCCCCCTTCACCGTTCGGGGTGACAGGCGCCGCAATACTTGCCCTCATCGCCACTGGCGTACATAGCGTTTTCGGCTGCCTGCAGGCCGGGATATGGACCGCTCCAGCGCATGCTCGGTGCAGCCGGCTTGCGGTTACGATAGTGCCTGCATGTGTCCTTGTGTATCCGGCAGTCAGGTCTGCCTTGTGTGTAGCAGCAGATGATGTACTGCGTCATTGCTGATCCCTGTGTGCTCATGTCGTTCTTCGCCGCGTCAGTCTAGCAGAAGCCGCCGCCCTTACGGTCCGCTCCGCCATCGTCAGGAGCCCTTTGTAATCTGCTCAATGGTCCCTTTTGCGTGACTGCCGATTGGAGGGCGTTCTCCTTGCCGCCTGCCCTGTCCGCACTCCCGCGCGCCTGGATTCACGCCTACGCGGGAACGACAGGGAGGGTGCGAGGTTCCCGCCTGCGCGAGAATTGTAGGGTGGTCAACAGGCCAGGCCCCAAGCGCCATTGCCGATGCGTTCCGTTCCCCAATGGGTTCGCCGTGAGCCTGTCGAACCACGCCCGCCGCACTCCCCCGCCGCTGCTAATCGCCGTCCTTGGCCTAAATCATCGGTTCGAGTTTCCTCTGGTGGGCCTAAAGGGACTGAATTGCGAACTTTTCGGTGGGCCGTCTCAATATGAAGGCCGGATCGTAGAACGCTACCTAGTTTCGAGGCGGGTTGCTACTACTCATACCAGCCCGACCCAAATAGCAGTCCGTCATGTCGCACAATCCAAGTGTGCTTCTGACGGTTCTCGCCCGATTCCGGGTTGAGCAACACATAGTCCACCCAATGACCCGCCTCAGTGGCGCTCTGTAAGTCGTCGCCATAGAAATACCCCGTGGCGTCCACACGGAGGCTGGGATCACGCCCTCGAAACTGCGGGTTATGGTGGGCTATCGTGTAGCCGTCTGGGTCGATGATGAAGACGTACCACTGGCCGTCAACACTCTCCTTGGTGTTGTAGTAGGCGACGGTTTCCTCCAGGCCGAGGGCGACGTAGAGGTTCATGGCCTGCTGCACGAAGGCCCTGGTGTAGGCGGGGGCGTCGGACTTGCCGGGGCCGCGTTCGTACCAGCCGGAGCCGAAGGTAATGCCGTCGTGGGTCACCATCCAGGAGTGCTTGGTCTCCACAACGCCAGAGGCGGGATTGGCATAGGTGTAGTCGAACCAGGCGCCGTCCTGGTCGGCGGAGGCGGCGACGGCGGACCCGGTGGGGTAGGAGTTGGGTCCCAGAGCCTGGGAAACGTGCTTGCCCACCAGGTCGGGGTCGGGGGCATGAGCGATGATGGTCTGGTTCTCATCGATGATGAAGACGTACCACTGGCCGTCAACGCTCTCCTTGGTGTTGTAGTAGGCGACGGTTTCCTCCAGGCCGAGGGCGACGTAGAGGTTCATGGCCTGCTGCACGAAGGCCCTGGTGTAGGCGGGGGCGTCGGACTTGCCGGGGCCGCGTTCGTACCAGCCGGAGCCGAAGGTAATGCCGTCGTGGGTCACCATCCAGGAGTGCTTGGTCTCCACAACGCCAGAGGCGGGATTGGCATAGGTGTAGTCGAACCAGGCGCCGTCCTGGTCGGCGGAGGCGGCGACGGCGGACCCGGTGGGGTAGGAGTTGGGTCCCAGAGCCTGGGAGATGTGCTTGCCCACCAGGTCGGGGTCGGGGGCATGAGCGATGATGGTCTGGTTCTCATTGATGATGAAGACATACCACTGGCCGTCAACGCTCTCCTTGGTGTTGTAGTAGGCGACGGTGGCATCTAGTCCTTCCGATTCGTATCTGCTGATGGCGTCTCTTACTAGGAACTTGGTGTAGTCGGCGGGCGTCGACTTGGGAGGTACGGTCGCCGTGGCATAACCCGTGTCCAACTGCTCCTGTATCTGCTCAATGAGAGACGCGACGGTGGCCTCATCCACGAGGGCGGGTGCGCCCGCGGGCCCTGGAGGTCCGGCTGGTCCGGGTGCGCCTGAGGAGCCCTGCGGCCCGGGAGGCCTCAGCCCCCCAGCGGGCCCGGCGGCTCCCTGGCAGGCAGCAATTGACAGGATAAGAGCGATGATCGGGATTACTGTGATTAGGGCGCGCATTGTCAGATCTCCTGGTTGCGACGGGCGGTGCCGGACCTCACGGTGGCGAATACTGCCGCTGCGCCGGAAGTGTCCGAGTCAAACTTCAGCCCGCGCGGAAGCGCATACGCCGCTGCCAAGTCGTTGTTGCTCTGTGTGGCCCAATCGACGTACTCAAAATCGGAATGGGCAGTGGCCGTGCCCTCATCGGTTTTCCACGCGATAATGAAGTCATAAGCCGGTTGCCCGATCATATTGAGCGTGCTGAGCGTAGCATTCAACCGCCTCGCTATCACCCTGACGGAGTCGCCCGGCGTGATGGTAGTTAGTGGGGCCGGTCCATTCCGGTAGGAAACGGACTTGGCGGGGATGCAAGGTGAACGCCAAGTCGAGCGTCGTCCTGGCCTCTAGGCGTCTAAGGGACTCGTTCAGCCTCTTCCTCGCCTTGTGCTGGCAGGAGACTTGGGCGTCCGCCGGCAGTATGTAGAAGCCGTCGATGCACTGCTTGACGGCTTGAGCTTGCTCCGCCGTGCGGGACCGCACGATGTAGAGGTCCACGCCTTGCTCCTTGAACATCCTCCTCTTCCCTGCCGCGACGGCTCGCTCGTGGCGACGACCTCCACCGCCCGGAGGGGCTTCTCCTCGCTCTTGCCCCATAGGAGGATGTCGGGCTGGTAGCCGAGGAACGGCGTCTCATACTCAATACGCCGGACGCCTTCCAGTATGTTCTCGATCACAAAGCCGCCGCCGCAGGCGTTGCACTGCTCGACGAAGCAGAACCAGAAGCCAACGTCGTCTCGCAGGCACTTCCCCAACCGCTGGGCCAGGAAGTGCTTTGTCAGGTAGTGCGGCAGTCCCTCGGGACTGCTAGTCGTTCCCATGTTCGTCATTCGGCCCACCGCCTGTCCCTGAATAGGACCCTCGGCATCTCCGTCGCGGCACGCCTCGGCGTGAGGAGCTAGCTTGCCCCAGGCGCGCGATTCTCGCAAGGTTGTCGTACACCAGTGAACGCAGGGACGCCAGTCAGAAGGCGTCGCCCTGTTCGTTTCAACGTCGATGCCGGGCTCCTTCCGCAGGCTAACAGCGGCGGCCGTCGCACGGCGCTCAGTTGACGCCCCGCCCGCCTTCGCGGGCCTTCTGGCTAACTCGCGAAACGGCGGAACTGGAACCCCGCCGCAGCTCGGCAGGGAGTCGCTGGTGATCAGCGAAGTTCACCTCAACAGGACCGCCGGGAACGGGATCGCCCTCTAGCAGGCTGTCGATGCACATGGCGGCGGCTGAGGGAGGGGAGAGGTGAAGATAGGAGCACTCGAAACGGAGACACGAGGGGTTGCGTGAGGGCCATGCGCGCCCGCGGGGTCACCCCGCACATGGCGCAAAACACGAGCAGGCGCTCTAGCGCTATTGATGGACGCACGACCCGGCATCGCAGCTATGCCCTCAGTCAACGGCTGAGGAAGCGGGTTGAGGACATCTTCGGGTGGATGAAGACCGGTGGGCGGATTCCGGAGGACGCGCTACCGAGGTCTGAACCGCACCGGGGGGTCGCCATGGGTACTCGTTCAGATGTCGAACGTCACGTGGGGCGCGGCACCAAGGCTCATAGTCCGCCGAGCCACATCTCGAAGACGGTTCTGTCTACCGTATACGTTGGTGGACGTAGGTTGTCACTGTCGCTTGACACCAATGCGGATTAGACTAGTCTGATAGCCAGTCAGGACGATAGCAACCGGAGCGAACCATGAGCAAGAGATGGCCGGTCCAAGACGCCAAGTCGAGGTTCAGCGAGTTTCTCGATACCGCTATCGCTGAAGGGCCGCAGATCGTGACCAAGCGTGGGGTGGAGACCGCCGTGCTCCTTCCCATCGAGCAGTGGCGGAGGCTGGAGCGGATGGCGAGGCCCGACCTGAAGGAGTTGCTCCTCACCTCTGAGGCGCGGACCGAGGACCTTACGCCGCTGCGCCGACAGCACCGCCACCGTATACCCCCGACCGTAGAGTAAGCCCATGTACCTCCTCGACACCAACGTGGTTTCGGAACTACGCCGCCCCCGTCCCCACGGGGCTGTCGTGGACTGGATCGCACATGCGCCGGCGGACCAGCTCTTCGTGTCTGCGGTTACGGTTGGTGAGATACAGGCGGGGATCGAGATCACCCGCGAGCAGGATGAGGCCAAGGCGGAGGAGCTGGAAGCCTGGCTGGACAAGGTGCTGCCTTCCTATGGTGTACTGCCCATGGACGCGCCCGCTTTCCGGGAGTGGGCGCGACTCATGCACGGGAGGTCGGACACCATGACGGAAGACGCCATGATTGCAGCGACGGCCATGGTGCATCGACTGACGGTGGTCACCAGGAATGTGGGTGACTTTGCCCAGCTTGGCGTGGAGATGGAGAACCCATTCGAAGGGGAAGCGCGATGACCGCTGTTCGACGAAGCCAGCCTAAGACCAAAGCACCCTGGATTCCCGCCTGCGCGGGAATGACGGAAGGGGGCGCGAGGGAATGAGGGGGGCGAGGTTCCCAGCAGACGGCCCCCTCTCTAACTCTCCCCCGCAGACGGTGGAGAGGATTGGGGTTGGTTGGCGGGCGGCGTGGTTCGACGGGCTCACCACGAACCGATTGGGAAGGGTGCTAGGGGTGGGGCGTGGCGCGCACCCTGGATTCCCGCTTTCGCGGGAACGACGGAGGGGGGCGGGAATGGCGGAAGGGGGCGGGAATGGCGGAAGGGGGGCGAGGGCGACCTGCTAAACTCGCGGCCACCTCACATGGAGGTCGGTCTTGCCCCCTGAGCTGAACGGACGCCTCGACTTCTGGAACATCGGCTACCCGTTGGGCGCCGTCGTCTATCTTGTCGGCGTCATCTCGCTTGCGGCTGTCGCCTGGGCGCTCTGGCGGCGGTCGCGGTACTGGCGGCTTGGGAAGCCCAACCCGGATGTCGGACCTTGGGGCGCGAGGCTCAGGGCCGCTCTCAGCACGCTGTTCACCGACGCCGCCGGCCACCGGCGGTTTGCGAAACATGAGCGCTACCCCGGCGCGATGCACTTCCTCATCTTCTGGGGCATGGCCATCCTCTTCATCGCGACGAGCCTCGATGCCGTCGAGTTCAACGCTGAGAAATGGTTTGGCTGGCATCTGGCGAGCCGCCGCATCGGCGTGCAGCTGGAGCTCGTCTGGGACATCGGCGGCATGATGCTCATCGCGGGCGTCGGGCTCGCCGCCTACCGCCGCTACGTTGTCAGGCCGCCCCGTCTGAACACGATGCTGGAGAACGGCGTGCTCCTCGTCCTACTCCTGAGCATGGCCCTTTCCGGCTTCGTGTTGCAGTCTTTGCGCATGGCAGCCACCGAGCTCGAGCCGGCGAGCGACCTCTACAGCGTGTCGTCCGCCTACTGGTCGCCCTTTTCCTACGTCATCGCCCAAGGCATCCGGGCAGTGGGCGCCACCGTCTACGGCATGGAGGTATCGCACTTCGTCCTCTGGTGGGCCCACGCCGCGCTCATGTCGGCCACGTTCGTCTACGCCGCATGGCGGTTCGGGCCCCTCATGCACATCTTCGTGAGCCCCCTCAACCTCGTCATGCGCTCCTCCGTCACCCGCCCCAAGGGCGCGCTCCGCTCGATGGGCGACCTCGATACGCTGGAGGTCTTCGGCGCGCGCGAGCTCACCCAGCTCACTTCCAAGCAGCTGCTCGATTACGACTCCTGCACGAACTGCGGACGCTGCCAGGACCAGTGTCCCGCATGGCGCAGCGGCAAGCCTCTCTCGCCGAGGAAGCTCGTGCAGGACGCGAAAGCCTACATGGTCTCCCGCGCTCCGGTCCTCCTCGCCGAGGGCGCCGACGCCCCGCCGCCGGAGCCGGAGGGCGACCTCGTCCACGGCTTCATCAGCCCCGAGGTCCTCTGGTCCTGCACGACCTGCCGCGCCTGCATGGAGGCCTGCCCCGCATTCGTCGAGCACATCGACTCCATCGTTGACATGCGCCGCTACCTCACGATGGAGGAGGCCGACGTTCCCGAGACCGCGATGGGCGCCCTCAACTCGATGGAGCAGCGCGGCCATCCATGGCGCGGCACGCAGGCCACGCGGACCGACTGGATGGAGGGGACCGAAGCCGTCGCCATGGCCGACGACCCCGACAACGAGCTACTGCTCTGGGTCGGCTGCACCTCGGCGCTCGATGGGCGCGGCCAGCAGACGGCGCGGGCCATGGCGTCCGTGCTCAAGCTGGCCGGGGTGAAGTATCGCGTGCTCGGGAGCGAGGAGACCTGCACGGGCGACCCGGCGCGCCGCCTTGGCAACGAGTACCTCTTTCAGATGATGGCCGAGCAGAACATCGAGACGATGAAGGGCTACGGCGTGCGGAAGGTCGTCACCCTCTGCCCCCACTGCTTCAACACGATCAAGAACGAATATCCGCAGCTAGGCGGCGATTTCGAGGTCGTCCACTACACCGAGCTCGTCGCCCAGCTTCTCCGCGAGCGCCGCATCCGGCCCAAGAAGGCCGTCCCCATCTCCGTCGCCTACCATGACTCTTGCTACCTGGGCCGGCACAACGACATCTACGATCCGCCGCGAGAGATTGCCCGCGCCATCCCCGGCCTGGAGCTCGTCGAGATGGGCGAGGGCAGATGCCGCGAGCGAGGCTTCTGCTGCGGAGCCGGCGGCGGTCGCATGTGGATGGAAGAGCAGGGGGTCCGCGTCAATCACATACGGACCGACCATTTCCTGGAGACCGAAGCCGAAGTCGTGGGCGTCTCCTGTCCCTTCTGCCTCCAGATGATGGAAGAAGGCATCACCGCCAAAGGCGCCGCCGACCACAAGGCCGCCAAAGACCTCCTGGAGCTCCTGGCGGAGTCGCTCGCTGAGTGAGGCGGTCCTCCGCAGACCCCCTCCTCAATCCTCCCCGCAGACGAGACCTTTGCGTAACCCTATTTTCTGGCGGGCGTAGCTCTTCCCACCCACCCACCCATTATGTTGTGGGGGACACCCCCACACCCCCGGCAGAGGGGCGACGCCCCTCTGCGCTCCCCGGTATTCCAAGCCTGTCCATGGTTCGACAGGCTCACCACGAACCAGTTTGAGATTTACGCAAAGGTCTCGCAGACGGGGGAGGAGGCCGGACGCATGTCCCTCTTAATCCCCTCTCCCGCCTGCGCGGGAATGACGGAAGGGGCCACTCTACAGCGGCGGCTCGTCCTCCTCGATCAGGTCGGGGAGCAGCAGGTCGTCGACCAGCCCGCTGTCGAGCGCGGCCCCGACGCCGACCAGCTCCAGCGTCCGCGACTCCTCCTCGCTGAAGACCGGCGGGGCCTCGGCAATCGGCGGTCCATTCTCCGCCCACTCCGGCGCGGGCGCCTCCTCGACGGGCTCCGGCTCCGGGGTCGACGCCGAGGATGGCGGGAATGAGACCTTCGACCGCTGGCTCGGGTCTTGATAAGCCTCGCGCAGCACCACCCGCACCGCGCCGTTCGTCAGGCCGGACACGGCGCCGTCGTAACGGTTGCCGCCTTCCATGAGGGCGATGAGCCGGTGCGCCAGTTTGGGCGGCGTGAGCCCGAGACAGACGCCCGCGGCGTCGATCACCGCAAGGGTCGAGCCGTTGCGCTCCAGCGAAACCGGCGTGCCGGGCGACGGATGGCCCGCATGGTCGGAGGCCAGCAGGACGACCTCCGCGCTCTTCCCGCTATCGCCGGTGAACATCTTGACGCTGAGGCCCGGAAGCCCGTTCGAATGAGCGTTGGCGGAGGGGCCCTTCTCGGCCGCCCAGTTGAGCCGCGTGACGTGCTTGGCGGCGATGGGGTTGTCCGGCTCCATCTCCAGCGCCAGCTCGAACGCTTGGAGCGCATCCTCCATATGGCCGAGCTCGATCAGCGCCTTGCCGAGCCGGTTCAGGGCTTGGGTGTTATCGGGGCGCGCTTCGAGAATCTCCCGGTTGAGCTGCGCCGCATCTTCCCACCTGCCTTCCATGGCGAGGCTGATCGACGCGCGCGTCCGCTCCTTCAGCAACCTGACGTGGTCCGCTTCACGGTAAACCATCTCCACACTCCGCTCGACAGCGCACTTACCCCCTTTCGTGACGGCGGTCTGTTCTTAGATTGTTCGGTCTCCGAGCAAGGCCCGGTGCTCGATTGCCGTGCATTTGTCCATCACGACGTCAAGCCCTGCCGCCCTTGCTTTTGCGGCGGCCTCCTCGTGGATGATCCCCAGTTGCATCCACACTGCGGAGGCGCCGATCTCGATGGCCGCTTCTACGACGGGCGGCACATCTACCGGTCTCCTGAATATGTCGACGAGGTCGACGCGCTCTTCTACGTCCTCCAGTCTGCGGTACGGCGCTTCGCCCAGCACCGGCCCGGTCAGCGCGGGGTTCACCGGAATCACCCGGTACCCCTGCGCTTGCAGGTACCGCGCCACCCCATGAGATGGCCGGTCCGGCCTATCCGACAGCCCCACCACCGCAATCACCCTGCTCTTGGTCAGTATCTCTTCGACCGTCGCCAAGGTTGGTCTCCTGGGTGGCGCTTCGGTTAGGGACGCTAGATTGGCGTAGCCGGCGGGCGCCGTCAAGCAGATTCCCGCGGGTTTGCGGCGAGATTTTGCGTTTCCCGTCGCCGCCCTCGCAGCAGGCCGCGGCGGGGCGGGCGCGCCCAGGCCGGAGAAGCGCGGGAGAGGCATCGGGAGAACGCCCAGCAACTCCTCAGCGCGGAACGCGCGCTCGAATGCGCTCGAGCGCGCTTGCCTTGCCGCGAGCGGCTCCCTGCGCCGCTCCCCGGAGGGCTTGTCTCCTACGCCAACAGCTCCAAAATCGCCCGCACCGTGCTATCCGGCGTGGTTGGACTGTTCTCCGGCAGCCCGCCGCCCTTCCAGTCGACCCACACCGCGTATATGCCCAGGGACTGAGCGCCGGCGATGTCGGCATGCAAGTTGTCGCCCACCATTATCGCCTCCGACGGTTGTACCGCCAGCTGCTCCATGGCGTGCCGGTAGACCCGGGGGTCCGGCTTGCCCACGCCAAACTCGTCTTCGATGATGATGCAGTCGAAGAAGCGCTCTAGCCCGAAGCGGTCGATCTTGGGCCGTTGGGACCGGGAGGCGCCGTTGGTGATGAGCGCCATCCCCTTCCCCATCTTTCGAAGACGTTGCAGCGTTTCCATGGCGCCGGGGTACGGCTCTACCGACGCTTCCTGAATCTCAGCGTAGGCGTCGGCTATCTCGTTGGTCGTCTCACCTGCGTCCAACCCCAGGTGAGAAAAGGCCAAGGCAACCATCTCACGCCGGGCCGCCGCCAGGTCCGAGCGCCCTCGCTGGTCGCGCGCCGGGTCGCTCCAGAACCACGCGCGCATTGCGCTCACGGTCTCTCCGAACTGTTGAACGTTCAGGCCGTCGAACCGGTGCGCGAACCTGATGAACGCCTGTTCCCAGCTCTGGGGAGAGACGCTGTCGTAGGCCAGGATGGTGTTGTCCATGTCGAAGAAAATGGCCTTGGGCAGCAGAATACTCACGGTCTCTCTCCTCACCGTCACGGCTGGCGCCGGGGTGAATACGTCCTCTCACGTCCCTTTCCGTCATTCCCGCGAAGGCGGGAAGGTGAATCCACATTTGAAGTGCAACACCTGTTCCTCGACGACCCCCGCCGGTGTCCGGTAGCCCAGGCACTTGCGCGGCGTATTGTTGTACGCCTGCCCGATCAGCGCAAACCGCTCATCCGACACCTCCCCCAGATTCGTCCCCCGCGGCAGGAACCGCCGCAGCCGGCCGATCGCGTTCTCCACTCCCCCCTTCTGCCACGGCGAGTACGTGTCGCAGAAGAACGTCTCGATGCCCAACCGGTGGAGCTCGTAGTGACGGGTGAACTCGGTCCCATTGTCGAAGGTCACCGTCTGGCGAAACTCCGGCGGCAACGGCCCCAGCATCCGGGCGATGGACTCCGCGATCGGCCCCGCCTCCTTCGACGGCGCACGCGCGAGGAGCAAGAGGCGCGAGGAGCGTTCCTGCAGGGCCAACACCACCTCTCCCGACCTCCCGAACTGCATCGTGTCCGCCTCCCAGTGCCCGAAGGTCCGCCGGTCGGCCGCCGCCGCCGGCCGCTCAGCAACGGGTCGGCGGAGGGGAATGAAGGAAACCGAGCTTCCCCCCCTGCGGCCCCGCCTCCCCCGCTTCCACTTCGCCCTCGGCAAGTAGCGCCGCCAATCATGGTCTTTGTGCCGCGCGGCCTGGGGCGTAGACGAACCGGTAGATGCTCTCGTCCGAGGTCACCGTCCGGCCCTCCTCTCTGCGCATCTCATGGGCGACCTGCTCCGGCGACCACCCCCACTTCAGGCCCGCCAAGACCCGCTCCCGCAACTCCTCGTCCCGTTCCAGCCGCGCCCCCGTCCAGCGCCGCGCGCGGGCACGCTCCTGGGCCGGCGACGCTTGGTACCCGTCCGTTCGCAGTGCGTTCCGCTTCAGCTCCCGAGCCACGGTCGATGCCGCGCGATCCAGAGTTGTAGCGACTTGCCGGACCGAGGAGCCCTTGGCGCGTAAGCGGGCAATCTCACACCGTTCCTCAATGCAGAGCTGTCTGTATTCCATGGCAACACCCTAATCTGGTGTTGCACTTCGTTTGTGGATTCAGGGAACCTCGCCCCCGAATCCCCGGCGTTGAGCAATTATGCAAAGGTTCCATCTATGGGGGAGGACTGAGGAAGAGGGCGCGCCTCTGGCGGAGGCGGGACCCTACTCCTGGTCGAGCTCGAACGCGCCGTGCAGCGCCTGCACCGCCGTGTTGACCTGTTCTTCGTCCACGATGCAGGTGATGCGGATCTGCGACGTCGTGATCATCTCGATGTTCACTCCCGCCTGCGCCAGCGTCGAGAACATCAGGGACGCGACTCCCGGCGCGTTCTGCATCCCCGTCCCCACGATGCTCACCTGCCCCAGGTGGTCGTGCGACACGCAGTCCGCCGCGCCGATTTCGTCCGCGACCCGGCTCGTCAGCTCCAGCGCGAGGCGGAGGTCCGTGCGATCGACCGTGAATGAGAGGTCCGTTAGCCGCTCGGCGCTCGCGTTCTGCACGATGGTGTCGACGCTCACGTTGGCGTCGGAGAGCGGCTTGAACACGGACGCCGCGATTCCGGGCCGGTCGGGCACGGCCCGCACCGTGATGCGCGCCACGTCCCGGTCGTAGGTCACGCCTCTGACTTTGTTCGAGACTTCCATTCCCTGTCCTTCCGTTTCCACGTCGTGGATCAGCGTGCCGGGCAAGTCCTCGCGGCTCGACGCCACCAGGATGGGGGCCTTGTACCACGCGCCCAGCTCGATTGACCGCGGGTGCATCTTCGCCCCGTAGCTCGCCAGTTCCAGCATCTCCTCGTAGCCGATCTCGCTCAGCTTGCGCGCGTTCGGCACGATGCGTGGGTCGGCTGTGTAGATGCCGTCGACGTCCGTGTAGACCTCGCAGCGGACGGCCCCCAGCGCCGCTGCGAGCGCGACCGCCGTGGTGTCCGAGCCGCCGCGGCCCAGCGTCGTCACGTCCATCTCCTCGTTGATTCCCTGGAAGCCGGCCACGATGACTATTCGCCCGGCGTCCAGCTCGTTCCGGACGCGCTCGGCGTCGAATCGCACGATGGTCGCCCGTCCGTGGGCGGTGTCCGTGCGCACTCCCGCCTGGGCACCGCTCATGCTGATTGCCTGCTCCCCCAGCTCGCGCAGCGCCATCGTCAGCAGCGTGCAGGACACGAGTTCCCCCGTCGATAGCAGGATGTCGAGCTCCCGAGGCTCCGGCGCCGAGGAGATGGACTCCGCCAGCTCGATTAGCCGGTCCGTCGTGTCTCCCATCGCCGACACGACCACCGCTACTTGGTTCCCCGCCGCACGGGTTGCGGCGATGCGCTGCGCGACGCGCCTGATCTTCTCGGCGTCGCCTACCGACGTGCCGCCGTACTTCTGGACGAGCGTTCCCATCACGCAGACCCCCTCCTCAGTCCTCCCCCGCAGACGAGGGAGGAGGAACGGCAGCCTCCGGGACTTGGTCAACAGGGCCGGCGCCCATCGCTGCGGGTTCGAGCACGCGGAACGTGCCCGTCAGCCCTGACTTGTCCCCCGCGTCCGCCATCTCGTAACCGATGGTGAACGCGCGGTTCTCCTCCCGCGTCGTGAACGCGACGATTGACGACCCCGCGCCGGATAAGAACACGCCGCGCGCGCCCGCCGCCAGCGCGTGGTCGAAGATGACCTTCATCTGACGGTACACCTTCTGCCGTTGAGGCTGGTGCAGCCGGTCCTGCGTCGCAAGACGCAGGTACTCCGGCCGGTCCAGCGCGAGGCTCGCCACGAGCAGCGCGGCGCGTCCCACGTTGAACACCGCGTCGATCCGCGCCGTTTGCGGCTCGAGCACGCTCCGCGCCTGCTTCGTCGCCATCGGCGTGTCGGGTATGTACGCCACGCATTGAAGATTGGCGGGCAGTGGAACGGGCGCGGCGTGGACGGTGTCTCCGTCCGCGACGGCGATGCTCAACCCGCCCATCAGCGCCGGCGCGACGTTGTCGGGGTGCCCCTCGATCTGGGCAGCGAGCTGCAGCAGCCCATGCGGGTCGATGGGGTGGTCGAGAAGAGCGTTCGCTCCGTACAGCCCGCCGACGATTGCCGCTGAGCTGCTCCCGAGGCCGCGGCTGAGCGGTATCTCCTGCCAGCTCTCGATTGACAGGCTCCGGCGGCTGGCGCCGGTCTCGTCGAGGACCCGTTGCGCCGAGCGGTACATCAGATTTCGCTCGTCGAGCGACAGTCGTCCCTCGCCCGAACCGTGAATCGCCAGGTGCGGGCGCTCCGACCAACCAACGCGCATCGTGTTCCACAGCGACAGCGCCATGCCCAGGCAATCGAAGCCTGGGCCAAGATTGGCCGTCGTCGCCGGGACCCGGATGTTCACTGAGTCTGACATAACCACGCCTGCCTCGCCGTCTCCTACCGGACAGCGATTATACAGGCCGCCCCCTTCCGTCATTCCCGCGAAGGCGGGAAGGTGAATCCACATTTGAAGTGCAACACCTGCTCCTCGACGACCCCCGCCGGTGTCCGGTAGCCCAGGCACTTGCGCGGCGTATTGTTGTACGCCTGCCCGATCAGCGCAAACCGCTCATCCGACACCTCCCCCAGATTCGTCCCCCGCGGCAGGAACCGCCGCAGCCGGCCGATCGCGTTCTCCACTCCCCCCTTCTGCCACGGCGAGTACGTGTCGCAGAAGAACGTCTCGATGCCCAACCGGTGGAGCTCGTAGTGACGGGTGAACTCGGTCCCATTGTCGAAGGTCACCGTCTGGCGAAACTCCGGCGGCAACGGCCCCAGCATCCGGGCGATGGACTCCGCGATCGGCCCCGCCTCCTTCGACGGCGCCCGCGCGAGGAGCAAGAGGCGCGAGGAGCGTTCCTGCAGGGCCAACACCACCTCTCCCGACCTCCCGAACTGCATCGTGTCCGCCTCCCAGTGCCCGAAGGTCCGCCGCGCGGCCTGGGCGTAGACGAACCGGTAGATGCTCTCGTCCGAGGTCACCGTCCGGCCCTCCTCTCTGCGCATCTCATGGGCGACCTGCTCCGGCGACCACCCCCACTTCAGGCCCGCCAAGACCCGCTCCCGCAACTCCTCGTCCCGTTCCAGCCGCGCCCCCGTCCAGCGCCGCGCGCGGGCACGCTCCTGGGCCGGCGACGCTTGGTACCCGTCCGTTCGCAGCGCGTTCCGCTTCAGCTCCCGAGCCACGGTCGATGCCGCGCGATCCAGAGTTGTAGCGACTTGCCGGACCGAGGAGCCCTTGGCGCGTAAGCGGGCAATCTCACACCGTTCCTCAATGCAGAGCTGTCTGTATTCCATGGCAACACCCTAATCTGGTGTTGCACTTCGTTTGTGGATTCAGGGAACCTCGTAGCGGCGCGACAGCGGCGCGGTCCTCACCCGTCATTCCCGCGAAAGCGGGAACCTAGGTATCGGTCGCCCTCCCCCTGCCGACGCTCCGGATGTGGCCTGTCGGCCACCCTGGATTCCCGCGTTCGCGAGAATGACGAGGACTCGTCATGCCAAGCCCCTCCCCGTCGCTCCCTCCGCCCCAACGCGGGGTTACGCAAGGCCTCGGCTGCGGGGTATGACGGAGGGGGCTGCTATAATCCCGCAACCCTCCCATTGACGGAGCCACGGGACTAGATGAGCATCGTTTATCTTGCAGGTCAGACTTCCGGCTCAGGCGTCACGGCGGTGGCGGCTGGGTTGGCTGCTTCCTGGCGGTCCGCCGGCAAGCGGGTCTCCCTGGTCAAGTCCATACCGACGCGCGGCGACGCTGACTCCGCTTTCTTCGCGGAACTGGGCGGCGGAGCAGACAAGGTGCTCATTGACGGCTTCCGCGCAGTTGACCTCCTCGGAGAACAAGGTGGAGTCGGACGGCTCGTCCAGGCCTTGGACGAGTCCTCGGACATCGTCGTCGTCGAGGGTTTTCCGTTGGACATCAGATCGTCACCGGCCCTTGCCGAGGGACTCGACGCCCGCGTCGTCGGCGTCATCCCCTACGCTCGCTCGCTCGGCGGCGAGACCGCCGACGCTTGGCGAAGCGCCTTTGGCTCGCGGCTCGCCGGCCTCCTCGTGAACAAGCGCACCCTCTATGCCGAGCACGACGCCGAAGCCCGCCTCCTCCCGGAGCTCGCGGGGGATGGCGTCCCCGCGTTCGGCGCGCTGCCCGAGGACCGGCTGCTGCTGGCGCCGACCGTGCAGCAGGTCGTCGATTGCCTGGGCGGCGTCTACTTCACCGCTCCCGACGCGGCCGGCGCGCTCATCGAGCACTTCCTCATCGGCGGCCTGATTGCCGAGTGGGGCGGCAACTACTTCGGCCGCCTCCCCAACCAGGCCGTCATCGTCCGCGCCGGGCGCATCGACATCCAGATGTCCGCCCTCAACTTCCCTCTCAGCGCCCTCATCCTCACCGGTTGCGACACCCCCTCCCAGTACGTCTACCAGCGCGCCGACGACCTCGACGCGCCTCTCATCGCCGTGCCGCAGAACACCCACGAGGCCGCCGCCGCGCTGGAATCGCTGAGCGCGGCGGTCACGGTCCATCACCCGGACAAGGCCCGGCGCGCCGCCGAGCTGCTCGACGCAAACGTCGACATGGCGGCGATGAGCTTGGCCGTCGGCGCGGCATAGGCGCGGGGCCGTGCCCCTCATCGCAGTGACAGCCACCGGCCCCCGTGAGGCGGAGCCCTACGCGGCCTCCATCACCTCCAGGGGCGGCGAGGTCCGCGTCCTCACGCCCAAGACCTACACCACCATCGACGACGCCCTCGACGGCGTCTCCGGCCTCCTCCTCGCCGGCGGCTACGACATCCAACCCAGCCTGTACGGCGAGCAGCCGCAACCAGGCGGCGCCGGGCAGACCTACCCGGAGCGCGACGCGATGGAGACGGCCCTGCTCCACTGCGCCGTCGAGCGCGACATGCCCACCTTCGGCATATGCCGGGGCATGCAGCTCATCAACGTCGCCATGGGCGGAAAGCTGATTCAAGACCTGCCGGGCCACACCATCGGCTACCCCCCTCCGAGCGAAACGTCGGCGATGCACCCCGTCTACGTCTCGCCGGGGAGCCGGCTCGGCGCCATCATCGGCGCGGGCGCCATCTACCGCGCCAACAGCCGCCATCACCAGGGCTTCAAGGAAGCGCAGCGCGCCCCGGGCCTCATGGCCTGCGCCTACAGCCCCGACGACGGGATAATCGAGGCCGTCGAGAGCCCGGAGCACCCCTGGCTGATCGGCGTTCAATGCCACCCCGAGCGCGAGCGCGAGGTCCCCAAGAGCTTCCTCAAGCTGTTCGACTGGCTCATAGGATGGGCCGAACGGTACGAGGCTGGAGAGATGCCCGCATGAATAGACCCATCCCGCCGAAACAGACCGACGAGTCCGGCGATTGCCGGCATCTCTACCTCACCCGCGACGCCACATGTGTTCACTGCGGCGTGCAGTTCCGGCTGGCGTGGGCGTCCGAGCGCCGCGCGCTGCTGCGCCCCACGACGCGCAACCTGGTCATCGCCCTAGCCAGCGTCGCGCTTCTCGCCGTCTCCCAGCTGTTGGGCGTTCAGGTGCAAGGCTTCCAGGTGTCCAGCATCTTCCTGATGGTCGCGGTGCTGTTCTTCACTCGCTCGCTGCTGGGAGGATTCGAGCTGTACACGCGGCATGGGTTCGTGCCGGGCAGACTCGGCCCCATCGTCCGCCGCAGCCCCTACAACCCCCTCCCGCCGAAGCCGTACGTAACCACGCTCGGGCGAGTGCGCTTCCCCATTGACCTCGCGACCTACCAACAATTCGAGCCCGGCGAGACCCTGCTCATCGAGCACCTCCGCTGGTCCCGCCTCCCCGTCGCCATCTACAAGGGCCACCCCCGGTAGTAGCGCCCTTCACGGGACAGAGCTAAGTTGACGCCGGTATTCACTCTCGTCGATGCTACCCGCCAAACACCTACGGAAAGTAGGCCGCTGGTGGCACGAACCCAAGCTCGACCGCTTACAAGGCGGCAAGCGCGTCCTCGGAGGGCGTACTCGACTGAACTCGGCAAGATGTTCATTGCGACTGCTGAGCGCGCACTCGACGGCCCGTATTTTGAGGAGTACCTCTCCTCGGCTCAGCTTATCTTTACTTCCCCGCCGTTCCCTCTCAACCGGAAGAAGGCTTACGGCAACCTTGTCGGCGATGCGTATGTTGACTGGTTAGCCGATTTCGCCACGCGATTCAAGAGATACTTGCAACCGGAGGGTTCGATTGTCCTAGAGTTAGGCAATGCATGGGAGCCTGGCCAACCGGTGATGTCGACCTTGGCGCTAGAGGCGCTCCTTAAGTTCATTAAGCAGGGGGAACTCTTCTTGTGTCAGCAATTTGTCTGTCCTAACCCGGCACGGCTGCCCTCCCCAGCGCAATGGGTGAATGTAGAGCGGATTCGTGTGAAGGATGCCTTTACTCATGTATGGTGGATGTCTCCTACAGAACGGCCAAAAGCAGACAACCGTCGAGTCTTATCACCTTATAGCGCAGCGATGCTGAACCTACTGAAAACCAAGCGGTACAATGCCGGTAAGCGCCCTTCGGAACACGCCATTGGTAAGAAATCATTCCTCAAAGACAATGGTGGGGCCATCCCCTCAAATGTAATCACCGTCTCGAATACTCAGGCGAACGATCCTTATCAGCAATATTGCAGGGACAGAGGTATCCCTTCGCATCCCGCAAGGATGCCCTTCCTGCTAGCTAGGTTCTTTATTGAGTTCCTGACCGAGCCGGGAGACCTGGTAATCGACCCATTTGCGGGGAGCAATGTCACTGGTGCCGCTGCTGAGTCGTTAGGCCGGCGGTGGCTATCAATCGAGCCGGTGGAGCACTATGCTAAAGCTTCAATGAGTCGATTCCCTAAACTCAAGGGGAAAAGTGCTAAGTGACGCACGCTCCCATTCCTTCATGGACCGTTGCTCAGCTTCCACGGCGATGGCAATCGGAAGCCCTCGTTACCTGGATCGAGGCGCTTCGGGGCATTGCTTCAGTGGTCACAGGCGCTGGCAAGACTACGTTCGCGCAGATGTGCATGAGCCATTTTCGAAAGTTGTACGCGGATGGACGGTTCGTTATTATCGTTCCAACGACAGTGCTCCTTGACCAGTGGTACATCAGCTTGCGCGAAGATTTCGCAGTGCCAGCCGAATCCATTGCTACCTACTCAGGCGAAGGGCGTCCGGCTGAGCCAGCCGTCGTAAACCTCATGGTTGCCAACACAGCCCGCACATATGCTCCGAAGATTGCAGGCATGTATAAAACGATGCTTATCGTGGATGAGTGCCACCGGACTGCTAGCGAGGCCAACGCAGCAGCACTCCGAGGCTCACATACAGCGACGCTGGGCATCTCAGCGACACCGGAACGGCAGTACGACAACTTGTTTGATGAAGTTCTAGTGCCATCGCTGGGGCCTCTCATTTATCGCTACGATTACCGAAGCGCACTGGCCGATGGCGTGATTGTTCCGTTTGACCTCATCAATGTCGCAGCAGAGATGACGGTTGAGGAGCAGAGCCGGTACGATCAGGCTACGCTTGACATCGCAAAAACCCTCCGAAGGCTTGATGGCGACTCGGTGAATAGCCCGGTGCTGGTTCGTAAACTTCAAAATCGCGCTAGAATCGCAGCTACTTCAGAACGCCGAATACCAGTTGCTATTCGGCTAATCGAAGACAATCGCAACGCCCGAGTGCTGGTGTTCCACGAAAGCATCCAATGGGCGGAAGCCATACAGACGGTGCTCACTGCAAGAGGCTTGAATGCTACACTCTATCACTCGCGCCTTCGTCCGGAACTGAGGCGTGATAACCTGCGGCTGTACCGGACGGGAGTGTTCAATATTTTGGTTACATGCAGAGCACTTGATGAAGGAGTGAATATTCCAGAGACTAGTGTCGCGATTATTGTATCCTCCACGGCAAGCGTTCGCCAACGGATTCAACGGCTAGGGCGCGCACTGAGACCCGCGGTCAATAAGGAACGAGCCACTATTTATACGATCTATTTAACCGCACCTGAGCAAGAGCGGTTGATTGAGGAAGCACGAGACTTGATAGGAGCGGGCGAGATTACTTGGATGCGCTCGACGTATGGTGTATAGACTTGCGACTGCTGATTAATAATGAATGGTTTGAGCCCTTGTCGTCAGAGGCGCAATATGAGTCAGATTTTGAATCGATTGTCGTTAGCCATGCAGCTTTGCTGTTTCCTGAGTATCATACTATCCCATTCAGAGCTCGTGTCGAGTCCGAGGCAGGAGTCAAAATCCCCGATCTCGTTCTCATCGACAAACGATACCGTCATTGGTGGATAGTAGAAATTGAGATGGCGCATCACTCACTTGCTGGACACGTTCTTCCTCAAGTAGAGGTGTTCGCTGAGGGCAGGTATGGATCCGAGCATGCAGAGTACATTGCTACGCACTCGTCATCGGCAGCGATCGACTCAGCACTGATACGTGATATGATTAAAGGGGCTCAGCCGAGAGTTCTGGTTGTAGTGAACCAGACTATGCTTAGCTGGGTTGAGCCTATACGGCTATTGAATGGGCTCGTGACGGTCGTTGAGGTATTTCGCTCTTTCAGAAACCATCACGCTTTCCGTATCAACGGCGATGATCCCGCAATCAGTGCGGAACATCTAGTATCTTCGTGTCGCCTCGACCGTACGATTCCTCGCCTACTTCAAGTCGACTCTCCAGCTGCGCTAGACGTAGCACATGGACAGCGAGTTGCTATAGCTTTTCGAGATGGACTCACGGAATGGGAACGCACCGATGTATCCGATCAGGTATGGCTTAGCCCCATAAAGCGCAACCCCCTCAAAGTCGGCCAAGACTACCGAATAATGCGCGACGATGAAGGGAAGTTCTATTTTGAAGAAGTACGGTAGTGAAGGTCGAATAGGAGATCTCGCATGACAATACAGTTGCAGTTAGGCTTAGAGGTTATCCAGTCCTACAAGCGCCTTTCGTATACGCCATGGCACGCAATTGCAGAGCTGGTTGATAATGCGACGCAGTCATACTTCGACAACCGGGGTGTGCTTGACGCTGCCTTGAACTCTGCCAATGAACGTCTTACGATAGGCATCGTCTACGATAGGAATGATGGCGGGATGCTCCGAGTCTCGGATAATGCTATGGGAATGTCGTATAACGAACTCACGAATGCTCTCAAGGTTGGATTCCCTCCTGAGAATACTACAGGGCGCTCTCAATTCGGCATGGGAATGAAAACTTCAGCATGTTGGATAGGCAATATATGGACTATTAGGACGAAGAAATTAGGTGAAACTACTGAACACAAAGTTACAGTCGATGTCAATGCTATTGCATCCGGTACCGGTAACTTGCCGCACTCAGAGGCCAGCAATAAACCGATCGATCTCCACTATACCGTAATTGAGGTAAACAGTCATAATAGAGTTTTCCAAGGGCGAACCCTAGGCAAGATTCAGCAATTTCTCCGATCTATGTACCGACAAGATCTTCGAAATGACCTAATTACTCTTGAGTGGCAGGGGACAGCCCTTGAATGGGATGACTCAGAGTTCCAGTTCTTAGCTGCTCCTGATGGTTCGCGCTACCGAAAAGATTTCGCCTTCACGATTCACGGGAAATCAGTCCATGGTTGGGTTGGGATTTTAGACCGAGGGAGTCGATCGAGTGCTGGGTTTTCCATACTGCATGCAGGCCGTGTCATCCGTGGTTGGCCTGACAGCTGGCGCCCCGAAGCTTTATATGGGCAATTCCAAGGCTCCAATGACCTAATCAATCAACGCCTGATAGGTGAGATTCACTTAGATGAGTTCGACGTTAGCCATACCAAGGACGACATTCTCTGGCTTGGGGATGAGGAGGAAGAAATTCAGGAACACTTGAGCGCGGCATGTAGTGACTACGCGGCCGTCGCCCGCCGAGCGCGCAGGAGAGATGACGATAATCGCGGACCCAGTGACATTGAAACGCGAACAGCCATTGACGAGCTAGTGAATGAGCTGAGTTCACCGGAATTTGCGGATACGGTGTCACTTCAGATTGTTCCGCCCCCACAGGCCGTAGCGCAAGCTTTCGTAAGCCTTACCCAAGCGATGGATGGACGGACCCCGACGTTCCAGGCCCAGGCAGGCCAGTTTGAGATAGTTGGCTACCTTGTGGGCGACGGTTCTCTCAGTGATCCTTACGTCGCCGTGGACTCCACCGCTGACCACAGAGTCATGGTTACTATAAATACTCAACATCCTCACTGGAGTCAGCTACAGGGGAGCGAAGGCGTCCTGAATTACTTACGCCACTGCACATACGATGCGATAGCGGAATGGCAGGCGCGCCACCAAGCTTCGAACCTGGATCCGGACACCATCAAGATTCTGAAGGACCGCCTTCTGCGAGTGCCCTTGGAGATGGAGATGCATCAGGCAGAAGCGGCAGAGACTGAGTAACTAGCCTCGTAACGCAGGGATACCGGGGACGTACCCCGGACATCAGCCCCTTACTCCAACTGCCTCCGGGCAGCTACCATGGATTTGGACCTCCGGCGAGGCCCTTGGGGCCATGCCCCAGAGGCCATGCCCCAGAGGAGAAGGGCCCCTCGACGAATGTGTGTTTTCGCGTTTCAATCGCATTCTTGATCGCAGGAAGCAGGCCGTGGCCTGCTAAACAGCCCCGATCAAGAAGGTGAAGACCCCCCTTTCGGCGGCATATGCGCTTCGCCTTTACGAGTAAAAACTCCCATCAAGAAGGTGTTTTACCGTCATAAAACAGGGGGCGCGCCCCATTAGGCGCCGCAGAGACCATCCGGCCTCCTCTCCCGTCTGTGCAGACGAGGGGCGCGATGGGGCGGGAGCGCTGCGGCTCCTCCTATTCCGAACAATGCCGGTAACCTAAGACTCAATCAACCTAGGAACGTGGGGACGAACATGACCGAGACCTACGACGTAATCATTATCGGCGGCGGTTCGGCGGGCGAGAACGTGGCGGGGCGAACGTCGCCTGGCGGCCTCAGCACCGTCATCGTGGAGTCCGAGCTGGTGGGCGGGGAGTGCACCTACTGGGCTTGTATGCCCAGCAAGGCGCTGCTGAGGCCAGCCGAGGCGCTCGCCGCGGCGCGGCGCGTTCCGGCGGCGCGCGACGCCGTGACGGGAACGGTGGACGTCGCCCGCGCGCTGCGGGCCCGCGACGCCTTCGCCAGCAGATGGGACGACAGGCATCAGGCGGCATGGGTCGATTCGGTGGGCGCTGCCCTCGTCCGCGGGAAGGGCCGGCTGACGGGCGAGAGGCGCGTGGTGGTCGAGCAGGCCGACGGCGCGGAGGTCGAGATCGAGGCGCGGAAGGCCGTCGTCCTGGCGACGGGGTCGGTCGCGTTCGTTCCGCCGATTCCGGGGCTGGCGGAGGCCAAGCCGTGGACGAGCCGCGAAATCACGTCCGCGCAGAGCGCGCCCGAGAGCTTGATCATCATCGGCGGCGGCGTTGTGGGCCTCGAGATGGCGCAGGCGTGGAAGTCGCTCGGGACGGGCAGCGTGACGGTGCTGGAACGGCTGCAGCCCCAGGACTCGGCCACGATGGAGCCGTTCGCGATGGAGGCGGTTATCTCGTCGCTCGAAGAGCAGGGAGTCGTGTTCCGCCTCGGCTGCGTGGTGGCGTCAGTGGAGCGCACGGAAGCAGGCGTGAAGGCGACGATGGACAACGGCGAAGAGATCTCGGCGGAGGAGATCGTCGTGGCGGCGGGCAGGACAGGCGTCGTGGATGGCGTCGGCCTCGACACCGTCGGCGTAACGGCGGGCCGTTTCGTCTCGGTCAACGATCACCTGCAGGTCGAGGGCGTGGAGGGGGGTTGGCTATACGCGGTGGGCGACGTGAACGGCCGGGCGCTGCTCACGCATCAGGGCAAGTACCAGGCGCGCCAAGCGGGCGACCACATCCTCGGCAAGGATGCGTCGGCATGGGCGGACAACGGCGCCGTGCCCGCCGTCGTATTCACGGACCCGCAGGTGGGGAGCGTGGGGTTGACGGAGCGGGCGGCGCGCAACAAGGGGCTAAATGTTCGCGTGGTCGAGATGGGATGGGGCGTCGCAGCCGCGCCGCTGCTTGGCGAAGGGTTCAAGGGCGGCGTGAAGTTCGTCGTCGACGAGGACCGCCGGGTGCTGGTGGGCGCGACGTTCGTGGGGCCGGGCGTGGGCGAGCTCACCCACGCGGCCACCATCGCCATCGTTGGCGAGGTGACGCTGGACCGACTCTGGCACGCTACGCCGTCATTCCCCACCCTCAGCGAGATCTGGCTGCGCTTCCTGGAGACCTACGGGCTCTAACCTTCTCCCCCGTCCCACCCGTCATTCCCGTCCTCACCCGTCATTCCCGCGCAGGCGGGAACCTCGCAGCCCGTCTTTCCCCGTCTGCGGGGGAGTATTACCACCACCTCCCCCGTCTGAGGGGGAGCACTATTAATCTCCTCCCTCGTCTGAGGGGGAGGACTGAGGAGGGGCCTCAGCGAAGGCTTTGGGCGAAGAACGCGAGGGTTTTCTCCCACGCGTCGGCAGCGGCTTGGGAGTTGTGGCTGCCGCGGTCGTCGCAGAAGAAGCCATGACCGGCGCCGTCGTAGTAGTGGAAGCGGTGCTCCTTGCCCAGGGCAGTTAGGCGGTCGTCCAAGGCGTGGGCCTGCTCGGGCGTGGGGTTCTGGTCGCCGTTGCCGAAGAAACCGACGACGGGGATGTTCAGGTCCGGGGACTCGGCGAGCGCGGAGAACGCCTCGGGCTGGTCGCCGCCGGGGAACATGAAGCCGCCGTAGTAAATGGCCGCTCCGGAGAGGCCGCTTGCTCGAACGGCGGACTGCATGGAGATGCGCCCGCCGAGGCAGAAGCCCACGATGCCGATGGCGCCGCTGACGCCGGGGTCGGCATTGAGGTGGTCGATGGTGGACTGAATGTCCGCGTCGACCGATGCGTCGCTGAAGCCGACGCGGAGCTCGGCTCGCATCTCTTGGAGCTTGTCGTAGGGGGCGTAGCGGAGGCGGCCCGAACGATGGAAGAGGTCGGGCGCGACGGCGACGTAGCCCTGCTCGGCGAAGCGCGAGGCGATGCCGATGATGTTCAGGTTCACCCCAAACGCTTCCATGACGACGATGACGGCGGGATGGGGGCCGCCGGTTGCCGGGCGCGCGCCCGGCGCTGCCATCGGTCCGTCGGCTGTCTGGATGTCGATGATTTGCTCGATGATGTCCATGTGCGCTCCTTGTCGCTATTGCCCCGTCCGCGAGGGCGTGGCGCTGAGATGCTCGGCGAAGAATGAGAGCGCCCGCTCCCACGCCTCGGCGCTGCGCTGGGGGTGATGCTTGCCGCCTGCGGGCTGGGCGAACCCGTGGTCTGCCCCCTCGACCCAGACCGCCTCGACCTCGCCGGGAGAGTCCTCGGAGGCGGCGCGGATGACTTCCACTCCCTCCGCCGGGTTGGAGCCGTCGAGCTCCGGAAAGAACATGAGCAGGGGCTGCGTGATATTGCCTGCGTCGTCGATAGGGCGCGGTGAGCCGGGGATGGCGGGGTCCGGCTCGCGGAGGCGCGTCGGATAGAAAGCGACGACGGCGTCGAACACGCCGCCCATCGTCGCGCCCAGGTAGGCGATGCGTCCGCCCAGGCAGAAGCCGGTCAGCCCCACGCGCCCGTTAACGCCCGGCTGCTCTCTGAGGAAGGCGGCGAGGCGGGCCATATCGGCGCGGTGCCCGTCGTTGGTCATACCCTCGCGGATGCGGCGGGTCGCTTGGTCGCCGCCGCCGAGGGCGGTCGTGGTCAGCAGGCACCCCGCCCGGTGGAACGTGTCCGGCGCGGCGACCACGTAGCCCTGCTCAGCGATCCATCGCGCTTGGGCGCGGGCGTCGACGCTGAGGCCGAGCGCGTCGTGGACCATGATGATGGCCGGCCGGGGCTCGTCGTCGTCGGGCCGGTACAGGAACGTGGCCATCGTCCCCTCGCCCACGGGTAGATCGAGTTCTTCTTCTCGAATGTCCATACTCCCTCCGGCGAGCCCTGGGACTCTCGCGCCGTAGCGGCGGCGGACTCGGTTACGCTACCATAGAGTAAGCGCGCGGCCTTGCCACACGGCAAACCGCGCGCGGTTCATGTAGCGCATCATAAATGCCCACCGCAGGATTCTGGATAGTCGTTAGCCTGATGGCGCTGGCCGAAGCAGCCATTATCGTCACGGCCTTGCGTATGCCCGTGCGCACGCATGCCGCGCGCGGCATCTGGGGAGCGCGCTCGGCTGAGGTCGTGTGGACATTGCTGCCCGCGGGGCTGATTGTCCTGCTGGCGGTCATGTCATCGAGGAGTGTGTAGGGCCCATGCAGGCGCGGGAACCTCGTACGGCGTATACCCGCCGCGCCGGATGGCTTGCGCTCGGATCGGCAGTGCTGACATTCGGTCTCATCGCCTACGGAGCGTGGGTGCGCGTATCGGGCTCCGGCCTGGGCTGCCCGGACTGGCCGCTGTGCGAGGGAGTGCTCATCCCGGAGATCGAGGGCGCGACGGCCATCGAGTTCGGGCATCGCGCCTACGCTGGCGTGACGATGCTGCTCGTTGCCGTCTCTGCGCTGTTCGCGTTCCGCGCCCGTCGCGCCGACTGGCTGAGCGCCCGCCTGCTTGTCGGCGCGCTGGCGGCGGTCCTTGCGCAGGCGGTGCTGGGGGGCGTCACCGTGCTCACGGAGCTGCACGGCATGGTGCGGCTGGCGCACTTGGCCTTTTCGATGCTGACGCTGGCGCTGCTCACGGCAGGCGCGGTCCGAGCGCTCGACGTGCGCCTAACCCCGCCGCCGGGCGTCGAGCGATGGCGGACTCTCGCCGTCGCAGCGGGGTTCGTCCTGCTCGCGGGCGGAGCGATCGTAGGCACGGGGCAGAGCGCGGGGTGCCCCGGTCTGCCGCTGTGCGACGCGCGCAGCAGCGCGGAGGCCACGGGCTTGCATCTCACGCACCGTGTAGCGGCGACGCTGCTGCTGCTGGCGCTCGCGTGGACCGCGTGGCAGGCGCGCAATGCGGGCGGCTGGACGCTGCGGCTGAGCGTCATAGCCGCGCTGCTGGCGGGCGTGCAGATCGCGGTAGGGGTGAGCGCGGTGGCGCTGCAGCTGCCCCAAGCGCTGAGGGTGTTGCACCTAGGACTGGCTGCCGCGGTGTGGTGGGCCGTCGTGGCCCAGCTGAGCTTCGCGCTGCTCGGACGGTCGCGCTGATGGCGGCGTTCCTACGCCGTGTCGTCGCGCTCTCCAAGCCGCGGGTCATATCCCTGCTCGTGCTGACCGGGGCCGCGGGAGCCTGGCGGGCGGCGGAGGGGCCGCCGGACGTGGGTGTGCTGCTGACGGTCGTCGTCGCGGGCGCACTCGCCGCCGCGGGCGCCAACGCCATCAATCAGGGCTTGGACGCGGACATTGACACGGTGATGCGCCGCACCCGGACGCGCCCCGTGCCCGCGCAGGAGGTGAGTCCGCGCGGCGCCGCCGTCATTGGGGTGGCGTTGGTGGCGGTGGCGACGGCGCTCATGGCGGCGGGGGCGAACCTGCTGGCGGCGGCGCTCACCCTCGGCGCTGCGGCTGTCTACGTGCTGGTCTACACCATGCTCCTGAAGCGCCGCTCGTGGAACAACATCGTCATCGGCGGGGCCGCGGGAGCGTTCCCTCCCCTCATCGGCGCGGCCGCCGTCTCTTCGGAGATCACGCCGGTGGGAGTCTACATGTTCGCCTTCGTCTTCTTCTGGACCCCCCCGCACTTCTGGACGCTCTCGATGCTGCTGCGGGAGGACTACGCCGCCGCGAAGGTGCCGATGCTGGCGGCGGTGGCCAGCCGGCGCGACACCGTGCGGCAAGTGCTGCTGTACATCGCCCTGCTCACGGCGATGGCGTGGCTTCCACTGGCTGCGGGCTACGGCGGGCTGACCTTCGCGGTGGTTACGACGCTGCTCGGCGTGAATTGGCTGCGGACCGCATGGCCGTTGCTCGACAGCTACGGCGTGCGCGAAATCGTCGCGGCGTACAAGTTCTCGCTAGTGTACCTGGCGTTAGCGTTCGTCGCCTTCGCGGCTGAGCCAATGCTGCCTTGGTGACGCAGGCGAGCGCCAAACGACCCGCCGGCAGCTAGGCTACGACCACTTGGCGAACGCCATGCCGCAGCCCGTGCCTGCCTCGGAGCGGTAGCAGGGGACGTAATCGAACAGGTCGAACTCCATGTCGTCGCCCATCGCGCCGGCCGCTGCGAACCAGTTTCGTATCTCGGAGGTCCCGGCTTGGAGCCGCTCCGTCGGCAGGGCGGCGACTCCTTGCTCGTCGCGCTCCTCGATGAGCTTGAGGCAGCGCTGGTCGATCTCCTCGTCGACGATGAAGTGGCTGAAGCCGCCGGAGCCGAGGACCGCGACGCGCGTCCCGCTGTCCCAGCTCGACACGGCCTCCCGGACCGCCTTGCCGAAGTTCCAGCAGCGCTCGGGCGTCGGCTGGTTGGGCGGGAAATAAGTGTTGATGTGGACGGGGACCGTCGGCACGATCTTGCCGGACATCAGCCGGCGCCAGACGAACCCGAAGGCGTGGCTCATGTTCTGCCCTTCCCTCATCCGGCGGACGTGCATCGTGTCGAAGTTCTGGTCGTTCAACGACTGGACGATATGCCTGCCCAGCTCAGCGTGGACGGGGTAGAGGCGAGCGTCGTCTCCGCCGTAATAGTCGATGCGGGCCCGGTCTGACTCTTGGTTGCGGCCGGCGCGGGGCGCGAACGACACCTCGTCCTGCCAGAAGACGCAGAAGGGAGGCATCGCCTCCTTGTCGAAGATCTCGCTCTGGTCGTCGCCGAACATGATGAGCACGTCCGGGTCGGCTTGGGCGAGGGCCTCGGCCACCTTTGCGATGCCGCGCTGGTTGGCCTCGTGTCGCCGTTCGAACACGTCCTCGGTCAGCTCCTTCCTGACGGCGGGGTCGGCCTCGGAGAGGAGTTCTTCGTAGTTGACGTGCTTGCCGTCCGGGACGCGATAGAGGCTCCGGTTCTCCTTGTCTCGCTCCGCGTACGAGGCCCAGAGCCCGTTGGGGATGCTGAGGAGAGGCGAGTGGGACGTGCCGAGTCCAAGTACGATTTCTGCCATAACGTCTCCTTTCGCGCTTCCCCTCTATCGAGGCTTATCAGGTCCTCTCCCCCGTCGACGGGGGAGAGCTAGAGAGGGGGCATGTCCTAGGAGGTGAACGATGGCACGCGGGAGGGCGTTTGTCTAGTCAGCGTCCAGGAAATTGGGGCTTGCGCTTCTCTTTGAAGGAGCGGACGCCCTCCAGAAAGTCCTCGCTGGCCTCGGTTGTCCGCAGCGCGTCGTGACGCTCCTGGGGGACTTGGTCCGCCGGTCCGAACTCGAGGAGGTCGCGCACGACTTCCTTGTGGAAGCGGTGTGACACCGGCGACAGCTCGGCAATCTCGGCGGCGAGAACGCCGGTCTCGTCCTGCAAATTCTCCGGCTCGACCACGACGCTGACGAGGCCGGCGGCAAGGGCTCGGTCGGCGGAGATGGAGCGTCCCGTCAGGAGGAGATAGCTCGCGCCCCCGGAGCCCGCCAGGCGCATGACCCGGTCCACGTGGCCGTGGGAGATGACGATGCCGCGTTTCGCGGCGGGCAGGCCAAGCTGCGCGTCGGAGGCGGCGATGCGGATGTCCGCGTAGAGCGCGAGCTCGAAGCCGCCGCCGAGACAGTAGCCGCGTATGGAGGCGATGGTGGGCTTGGACAAGCGTCCGATGGCCTCGCAGGCGGCGTTGACCGTGCCGCGGTAGCCGCGCGCACTCTCCGGTGTGCTGCGGGTCTCCTCGAAGTCCTTGATGTCGGCCCCTGCGGAGAAGGCCTTGTCGCCCGCGCCGGTAAAGACGACGACCCGCACCGAATCGTCGGCATCCAGCTCGGCCAGAAGGCTGGGGAAGGCTTGCCACATGGCGTGGGAGATGGCGTTGCGCTGCTCGGGCCGGTTGATGATGACGGTCGCAACGGGGCCGTCGCGCTGCACGAGAAGCTCGTCGCTCACCGCTGGGCCTCGCTGACCATGCGTAGGACGTCGCTGAGGGAGAGACTCTCCTCGATGATGGTGTCGTCCGTGAGCTGGGAATCGACGTACGTCGTCAGGCACGTGGGGCACTGGACCACGCCGTCGACGCTTGTCTCGACCGGCGTCCCGCACTCGTCGCACTGGCGAATTTCCATGTCCGGACTATACAACAGCGGCGCGGCGGACCTGCGTTCGAACATCCCCTGTTCAACCTGCCTGCCCAGGCGATGCGGTCCTTGGTGAAGGCGGGAACCTTCGGCAGCGTCACTCTAAGCCGGAGGGAGACGCTGAGGGACGCCGGTCTCGCCGTCCACCCCCGCGGCATGGACAGTGGGCCTTCCCGCGTAACTGTTCAGAGTTGATGAGGCGAATGCCTGCGGAGAGCGTGGGTAACGATCTGGTCAGAGGTAAACCGTGCTATCGGTGAGACCGCTGGGCGAGACGGACCACACGAAGTCTGAACAGTTACCCCCTTGCATGCCAACGCCCCCTTGCATATTGAGAGTATCGTAGTATACAGGATTGACTCGAAATGCGCTGAGAGAGGTCTTCTCCCATGCAATATACCAGTGAGTCTCAACCCTTCACGAAAGGCACCTCAGGGAAGCTGGCTTTCGCCTCTGCGGCATCGCTGGCTGGTCGAGTGACCACTAACGACCAAATCGTCCTAGCCTGCGAAGACAACCTTGCCTTTATGAAGAGGCTTCCCGATGGGCAGATGAAGCTAGTCGTTACTTCACCCCCGTACAACTTGGGCAAGGACTACGAGGCCAAGACGTCACTCGACGACTATCTTAAGGCACAAGAGCGCGTAATCAGCGAGTGTGTTCGAGTTCTCCATCCTCAGGGATCGATTTGCTGGCAGGTCGGAAACTACGTCAATAACGGGGAGATCGTCCCCCTCGACGCCGTCCTCTACCCCATGTTCCGCAATCAGGGACTCAAGCTCCGCAATCGGATCATCTGGCACTTCGGGCACGGTCTGCATTCCACAAGGCGGTTATCCGGGCGATACGAGACTATTAACTGGTGGATGAAGAATGACGACTATACATGGAATCTCGATCCGATCAGGGTTCCGTCAAAGTATCCAGGCAAGCGCTATTTCAAGGGTCCGAACATCGGCAAGCTGTCGGGAAACCCAAAGGGTAAGAATCCGAGCGATGTGTGGGAATTCCCGAATGTCAAGAACAACCACCCGGAGAAGACGATCCATCCTTGCCAGTTTCCCGTTGAACTAGTGGAGCGCCTCGTCCTTTCCATGACCAATGCGAAGGACGCGGTATTCGATCCATATATGGGAGTTGGGTCATCCGTCGTTGCCGCGCTCAGGCACAGCCGTGCCGCCTACGGGTGTGACATTGTTTCTGAGTATGTGGATATTGCTCGACAACGAGTACACCAATTGCATATGGGGAACCTCCGGACTCGCCCAATGGGGAAGCCAATCTACGATCCTGCGAAGCCCAATGGGGGACACTGATGCAGATCAAGGCTCGCTACTCACACCTCAATGGCGAGGAATATCTGCTCGTTCACCGCAAGCAGTTGTGGGAGGAAGTGCAAAGCGTGATAGTAGGGATCGATGCCTTCGCCTGCCGGACCAAAGTCTCAAAGGAGAAGACGATGCGAGGCAGAACGCTGTTCTCCCCCGCCGACATGAATCAAGCCTTCAAGGATGGGTTTGAAGCGTTAGGATGGAGCGAGCGTCGGAATACCTTCTGGGTAACTGCTGACGAGAAGCTCCTACGTAGCATTTACGATTTGCCAGAGGGCCAACAGAAACAGGCGATAGAGCAAGCCCGGGCAATCGCCGATAATGTCTTACAACCAGACCGACTTCGTGAAAGATCGTGTTGCGGTGGAAGTCCAATTAGGCAAGTACGCTTTTGTTGCACACGACCTGTTTGTGAAGCATCTCAGCTTCTACGTGTCGGACATCATTGACGTGGGTATCGAGATACTTCCTATGAAGGAACTGGAACGGGAAATGTCCTCCGGTGTTCCTTACTACGAACGAGATTTGCTGAACGTGCTCCGGCAAGGGCGCGGAGTTCCCGCGGTCCCGCTGGTTCTTATCGGCATTGCCCCGTGAAGATTCACGCATCAGACTTAGAATCGTCTCAACCGCCTCATCAGCTCTGAACAGTTACCACTGACACTTGCCCATTGCCCAATCCCCCCGCGCCCCCTACGATGGAGTGTCGCCACCCCCCGCTCCACAGAGCCACTGGACGGGGCCGGGACGCCGCCCAAAGGCCTCGGAGCCGCCGGATGATATGACGAACGACGATAGCAGACCGACAACTTCCGTACCCCCCGCTCCCGCCCCGAGCCTAATCGCAACGTTCGTCCGCCGGCCCAACCGGTTCGCCGCCGAGGTGGAGATTGACGGCTCGTTGCAGCTGGCGCACGTCCCCAATTCGGGGCGCATGGCGGAGCTCTTCGTGCCGGGCGCAAGCGTCCTGCTGCGGCATGCCGCGTCCCCCAAACGCCGGACGAGCTTCGATGTCGAGCTGGTCGAGTACGGAGGGCGGTGGGTCGGCGTTGACTCCCGGCGGCCTCCTGGCATCGTGATCGAGGCGTGGCGGGCCGGGCTACTCCCTGAGTTCAACGACTTCGAGCGCGTCCGGAGGGAGGTTGCCTACGGTGCGAGCAGGCTCGACTTGTTGTTCGAGGGCCCGGCCCAGCTTCCCGGCCGCCCGTCCGCGAGGGTAGGGGAGGACCGGTGCTGGGGCGAGGCGAAGAACTGCAATCTCGTCGAGGACGGCGTGGCGCTGTTTCCGGACGCCCCTACCGTCCGCGGCCGCAAGCACGTCGAGGAGCTGGCCAAGGCGGTCGCCCAAGGCGAGCGGGCCGCCGTCTTCTTCGTGGTCCAGCGCGCCGACGCCCGCGCCGTCGCCATGCATCCCGCTGACCCTGCCTTCGCCGTCGCTGTGGCCGCGTCCGCCCGCGCGGGCGTCGAGTTCTACGGCATCGGCTGCGAGGTGACGACGGCGTCCATCACGCCGGTGAAGCGCGTCGACGTCGTCACGGAGCCAGCGTGACGCCCCGCTCCGCGCGCGCGGCCCAGCTGCTCGGCGAGGTGTACCGGCGGCTCTTCGACCACTACGGCCCCCAGGGCTGGTGGCCCGGCGACGGCCCGTTCGAGACGATCATCGGCGCGATACTCACCCAGAACACGGCGTGGATGAACGCCGCGCGAGCCATCGCCAACCTCAGGGCGGCTGGGCTGATGTCCGCGTCGGCCCTGCGCGCCGCGCCGGAGCCCGACCTCGCCGAGACGGTCCGGCCCAGCGGCTATTTCAACGCCAAGGCCCGCAAGCTCAAGGCCATGGCCGATTTCCTGGGACGCTACGGCGACAGCGTCGAGGAGTGGCGCCGCATGGACCCCCGCCGGCTGCGCGCCGAGCTGCTCGCCGTCCACGGCATAGGGCCGGAGACCGCGGATGACATCGTTCTCTACGCAGCAGGCCTCCCGTCCTTTGTGATCGACGTCTACACCCAGCGCATCATCGATCGCATGATGCCGCGCCGCGCGCTGAGGGGCTACGATGCCTATCAGGCGCTTTTCGAGCAGAATCTCCCGCACGACGCCCAGCTTTACAACGAGTACCATGCGCTCCTCGACGCCCACGCCAAGGAGGTATGCGTGAAGCGTGAGCCGCGATGCGCGTCGTGCGTGCTCGCCGACCTCTGCGCGACGGGCCGGCGGGGGATGAAGGCGAGCGCGCCATGACCACCGTCGTCGACGCCTACAATCAGGCTGCGGGGCCTGTCGTGATTTGCGACTTCTCGCCGCCGCGCTCCGCGGACCCGGCGTTCGTCGACCGCGTCGCCGACGTGCCCGCCGACTTCATCTCGGTCGCCTACAATCCCGGCCGTCTCCCGCGCGCCGACTCCATCACCGTCGCGAGCGTCATCCGGCAGCGCCTCGGCAAGCAGACCCTCTTCGCCCTCTCGCCCCGCGACATGAACAAGATCGCTCTGCAGTCGCAGCTGCTGGGCGCGGCGATGCTCGGCCTGGAAAACGTCCTCGTCCTTGGCGGCGACAACCTCACCGAGCGCGAGATGCGGCACGGCGTGAAGCAGGTACGCGACATTGCCCCCACCGCGCTGATAAGGGACGTGGCGGCGCTGAAGGAAGGGGTGGACTACCGAGGAGCGAACCTCCAAGGCCCGGCCGATCTCTGCGTCGGCGGAGCCGCTGACCTGGAGAAGGACTTCGAGCGAGAGGCCAAGCTCGCGGCGGCAAAGGTGGAAGCGGGTGTCCAGTTCCTGATGACCCAGCCCATCTACTCCTTGGAGGAGCGCGAGCGCTTCCTCGACCTCTACGAGTCGATCGCCGGTGGGCCTCTCCCTGTGCCCGTCTTCTGGGGACTGCAAGTCCTCACCGCCGACGGGCTAGTCTTCGGGAACGTCCCGGACGGCGTGCGCTCCGACCTGGAGAAGGGCCGCCCCGGCGCCGAGATCGCAGCCGAGATGCTTGGCGAGTTCATCGCCGGCGGCGTCCGAGGCGTCTACCTCGTCCCGCCGATTCTCAAGACCGGCGCCCGCGACTACGCCGCCGCCGCCCAAACCCTGCACGCCATCCGGTGGTGAGGGGCCGTGTAGTAAGGGGACCAATCAACAGTCTGTACTGCTGGGCCTAGGCGAGCAGCTTCTCGATGATTATTTCGTCTACATATCGGTCTGCCAGTTTCGTATGCCGCGTCGAGACCCCCACAACCGTGGAACCCCTGAGCTTGGTACGCGAACAGGGCCTCGGGGTTGTCCGCCCGCACGTAGGTCAAGATTTTTTCGTATCCCCTGGCAGGCGCAGCCCGCAAAGTGGCCGCAAAGAGGCGCTTCGAGACCCCCCGACGCCGGAGCGCTTCATCCACGAACGTGCCCATTATCCCGATGTGCGCCCACGCGCTGGTGTGCGCTGGGAACGGCTGCAGGCCTTGGAACCCAACTACACGTTCTTCAGGCGACTGGACAGCAACGTGTAACACTGCCCTCTCGGGGAGGTTGCGAATGTACTGCTCCTCCTCTTCAACCGAAAACGGAGTAAGGATGGCGGTGTAGAGGCCGCTCTCGATTATTGGATTGAACACGCCCACAATACCGGCTGCGTCAGCGACCGTTGCTTCCCTCACAACCAAGTCAATCATGGCAGCTCCCCCTCACGTCTTCCGCTTGTCCGTGGCTCAGGTAATGCGGGTGTACTCAGGCCGTTCTTTACGCGGCCCTTCCGCAGTCCTCGCCGCAACGGGGTAAAGAAAAGGGCGGGGGGCCAAGCCCCCGCCCTTTTGCTTGTTGCTCGTGCCGGGCTGCGCTTAGGTTGCGCGCTCGTCGGTGACGCCTGCGGCGCCGGTGCAGTAGGGGACGAATGCCTTCATGTTGCACTGGGCACCGCTCTTGGCGAGCTCCTTCTCGAAGATCTCGTGGATCTCCCGCGCCTCGTCCTCGTACTCGACCTGGATGCCGCCGTCCTTGATGCTGACGTCGGCGGACTGCCGCTGGTTGGGGGCGTAGAAGCCGCCGTTGCCGCCCCGCAGGGCCATGTACCGGGCCCGCTTCGTGCCGGAGTTGAAGTGCTGGTGGTAGGTGCCGTCGTTCGGAACAACAACGATAGAGCCGACCTGCCAGTCGCACTTGACCATGTCGGAGCGGTCCTCCTTCGTCCACAGCAGCGAGAAGCCGGAGTCGCCGCTGAGGAGGAAGAGGTGCGCGCCCGGCCCGTGGCGGTGGGCCTTCTTGTAGGTGCCGATGGGGAACTCCGAGATGTGGTTCCCCATGTCGTTCTTGCCCATCTGGAGCATGGCGTTGATGCCGCCCGCGCCCCGCTCCTTCCAGCCGTAAAGCGCCATGTCGGGCGCGTTCGGGATGAAGTTCGTCTCCCAGATGCGCTTGTTGTAGAGCGTGCCGTTGCCGGAGAAGTACGTCTCGTCGTCGGAGTAGCGGGAGCGGAACTGGAAGTCGTTGTTGAACATGAAGTCCGTGTCGCGGAAGAGACGCATCATCGGCGGAGCGTTGGTCGTGGCCATGTAGCGCACCTTCTCGTCGCCCGAGCCGTTGAAGTGCTGGTACCAAGCGTTCAGCGGAATCGTGAAGAGGGAACCGGCCTTCCACTCGAACGTCTGCTTGCTGTCCTCGTCCATCCAGACGGTCGTGGCCCCCCGGCCTGAGACGATGTAGAAGTTGATCTCGTACATGTGGTGCTCGGGCTCGGAGACGCCGCCGGGCTTGATGTCCACGACGTGGAGGTCGTTCGGCATGTGCGCGTTGTCGATGTGGACGACCGCGCCCTCGCCGCCCTTGCGCTCCCACGGGCCGACCTCGACCTCATGCCAGTTGGGGATGTAGAAGGTCTTGTGGACCATCACCCCCTCTTTCTCCAGCCATTCCTCGTAGGCGTCGGGAACTCGGAAGTCCTCGAGGCCGCCGGTTGGGGTCTCGGCGACCTTCATGTCAGTGCCTTGCATAACCATAGCGCTCTCTCCTCCGCAGTCTTTCGCGCGAGGGTACATCATGCGGGCGGAACGCACAAACGGCCCGCCGCCCGCGCTACCGCTGAGCGACCGCCTTGGGCTCGACGGGTTGGAGCACGCCGATATACGGAAGGTTTCGGTAGCGGCCGCCGTAGTCGAGGCCATACCCGATGACGAATTCGTCCGGGACCTCGAAACCCACGTACTCGATGGGAATGTCCGCCATCCTGCGCACCGACTTGTCCAAGAGCGTGCAGACCTTGAGGCTGACGGGGCCCTTCGCCTGCAAGTGCTCCAGCAGGTAGCGCAAGGTCAGCCCGGTGTCGACGATGTCCTCGACGACGAGCACGTGGCGGCCTTTCAGCTCTGTCATTACGTCCCTGATGATGTCGATGCTCTCCTCGCGCTCGCCATAGTGCGATATCTCCATGAACTCGATCTGGAGCGGGAGATCGATCATTCGCATGAGGTCGGCCATGAAGACCACTACCCCGCGCAGCACGCCGACCAGCACCGGCTCTTTGCCGGCGTAGTCTCGCGACACCTGCTTGCCAAGCTCCCTCACCCGCGCCTGCACTTGCTCCTCGTTGAACAGCACTCGCTCCGTGCCCTCGACAGAGACGTCCGAGAGCGGCCCGAATCCGTACTTGCCCATGAGGCGCATGAGGTCGCGCCGGTAGAGCAGTTGGACGCTGACCTCCGGGTACATCTCCCGGACGTGGCGGAGCTTCCGGTTCTTCTGCGTGACCAGGCTCTGCTTCATCGTCGTCAGCTCGAAGTACTGGTCGTACTCCGGCAGGTAGAAGTCGGGCGTAAACATCTCGACGACCCGGTTTCCATCCCAGCGTAGAGGGAAGGACCGGGGCTCGTAGAGATAGTTGATGTGGTAGTAGTCCAGGAGGTCGGCGAATTCCTTCTCGCTCGGATGCATGAAGGCTTTCTGGGGCTTCTCAGCCGTGACCTTGCCGGCCTCCGACTGCCCGCCGCGCCCCCGGCGTCCGCGTCCCGAACGAGACGGCTGCTCGGCAGCATCGCCTTTCGCCTCGGAGGATTCCGCCTTGGACGCCGAGACGCTCGCTGTGTCTAGAGCATCCGTCTGACGCCCGCCGCGCCCCCGGCGTCCGCGTCCCGAACGAGACGGCTGCTCGGCGTCGTCGCCTTTCGCCTCGGGGGGTTCAGCCTTGGATGCCGAGACGCCAGCGGGGTCTAGAGCATCCGTCTGACGCCCGCCGCGCCCCCGCTGTCCGCGTCCCGAACGAGACGGCTGCTCGACGGCATCGCCTTTCGCCTCGGGGGGCTCAGCCTTGGATGCCACACCGCCTGTGATATCTGGAGCATCCGTCTGACGCCCGCCGCGTCCGCGCCGACGTCGCGAGGGACTTTCCGTGGCGGGCTCGGCCAGCGGCGCAGTTTGGGACGCCGACTCGTCGGCGTCCGCTGTAGGGGCCTCGGCAGGCGATCTGCGAGGACGCCTCCGGCGCGACGGCCTCGGCTGCTCGTCCGCCGTCGCGTCGGGCTGCGCCGCCGCGGCAGCCTCCGGAGTTGCGTCCGCCGACGTTTCCGTCCGTGTCCGGGTGGCCCTGCGGCGGCGCGCAGGGGGCTTGGCCGGCTCGCTGTCCGGTTGCGCCCCGACGATGGGGGCGTCCGGCGATTCGGCGTCCGGGGCGGGCCGTCGCGGCGACCGCCGCCGTGATGGACGCGGGGCGTCCTCCGGCTGCTGAGTTTCTCGTGAATCTTCGACCATCAGACCTCGCGCGCGGCTCTCCGCCGCGCCATCATCGTTTATTGTACAGACCGCTCCGGAGCGGCTCTTACGGTCCCGCCTACGTACTCAGCGGTCCGGGCGACGTGGTACTCGGAGCCGCCGTGCGCCAGCGCCTCGACGGCGGCCCTCGCCGTGTCCATCGACGTATAGCAGGGGATCCTGCGCTCCGTCGCCGACCGGCGTATCTCAAACCCGTCCCGCAGCGCCTGCGCGACCTCGGCTATCGTGTTCACGACCGCATCGACTGTGCCGTCGGCGACCACCGAGTAGGCATTCGGCTCGGCCTCGCCAACCTTGTTGATTTCCGTCACCTCGAGGCCCAGGCCCCGCATCAGGGCGGCGGTGCCTGTCGTCGCGTAGAAGCGGTAGTCGAGGCCGCCCATGGTCTTGAGCCAGGGGACCGCCTCGGCCTTGTCGCGGTCGGCGATGGTCACGAGCAGCGCCCCGGACGGCGGGAGCATCAGCCCGGCGGCGATGAGCGCCTTCGCCACAGCGGGGCGCGGCGCCACGTCGATGCCCATCACCTCGCCCGTAGACTTCATCTCGGGCCCTAGGTATGTGTCGACGCCGGTCAGCTTGGACATGGAGAACACAGGCGCCTTCACGCTGGTCATCGGCGGGTCGGGCTGTAGTCCGCCGGTGTATCCCTGCTCTGCAATCGTCCGGCCCAGCATCACGTTCGTCGCCATCTGCACCATCGGAATGCCCGTCACCTTCGAGATGAACGGGATCGTTCGGCTGGAGCGCGGGTTGACCTCGATGACATAGACCGACGATAGCCCGGTGTCGGCGGCGACGGTCAGGCCGTAGGGTTTGCTCTCGTTCATGATCACGTACTGGATGTTCATCAGTCCGCGAACGCCGATGGCCAGGCCGATGCGCGTGGTGTAGTCGACGATGGTGCGCCGCTCGTGGTCGGAAAGTCCGCTGGCGGGGTAGATGGCCATGGAGTCGCCCGAATGCACTCCTGCCCGCTCGATGTGCTCCATGATGCCGGGGATCAGCACCTCTTCGCCGTCCACAACCGCGTCGACCTCGACCTCGCGGCCTTGGAAGTACTTATCGATGAGGATGGGCCTTCCGGGAGCCGCCTCGAACGCACGATTCAGATAGCGCACGAACTCCGTGATGTTATCGACGATCTCCATCGCCCGTCCGCCCAGCACGTAGCTCGGCCTGACAACCAGCGGGAAACCGAGCTTGGTGGCGGTCTCGATACCCTCCTCGAGGAAGGTCGCGGTGGAGCCGGGCGGCTGCGGCACGCCAAGACTCGCCATGAGCTGGCCGAAACGCTCGCGGTCGGAGGCGATGTCGATGGCGTCCGCCGATGAGCCGAGGATGGGCAGTCCAGCGGCGCTTATCGCCTGGCTGAGGTTGATGGCGGTCTGCCCGCCGAACTGCACGACCGACGGGGGATAGCTTCCATCGACGCCCTCGTTCTCGATGACGTCACGCACGCTTTCCTCGTCGAGCGGCTCGAAGTACAGGCGGTCGCTCGTGTCGAAGTCCGTAGACACGGTCTCCGGGTTCGAGTTCACCATGATCGAGCTGACGCCCGCGCCGTCCAGCGCCCACGCCGCATGGACGGAGCAGTAGTCGAACTCGATGCCTTGCCCTATGCGGATTGGACCGCTGCCGATGACGATGGCCTTCTCGCCCGGCAAGGGACTCGATTCGTTCTCTTGGTCGTACGTGCTGTAGAAGTAGGGCGTAACCGCCTCGAACTCGGCGGCGCAGGTGTCCACCATCTTGTAGACGGGCGTGACATCGAGCTCATGCCGCAGCGCCCGCACCTGCTCCTGGGTGCGGCCGGTCAGCGTCCCGATGCTTTCGTCCGGCATACCGAGACGCTTGGCGTCCCACAGGAGATCGCGCGAAAGCTCCTCGGAGCGCAGCCGCTCCTCCATCTCCACGATGCGCTTGAGGCCGTGCAGGAACCACGGGTCGACCTGCGCGGCCTTGGCGAGGGCGTCGATTTCGACGCCCCTGCGCAGGGCCGCGGTCATCGCCCATAAGCGTAGGTCGGTTGGCTCCAGCGGCAGCGTGTCGAGGCCGTCGCCGGCCCAATCGGGGTCCTCCCAGAGCAGCGACTTGCCGCCAAGCTCCAGCGACCGCACGGCCTTTTGCAGAGCGGCCTCGAACCCGCGATCGATCGCCATCACCTCGCCCGTCGCCTTCATCTGCGTGCTGATGACCCGGTCGCCCGTCGCGAACTTGTCGAACGGCCAGCGCGGAATCTTGATGACGCAGTAATCGAGCGCAGGCTCGAAAGCGGCCTTGGTGCGCCGGGTGACGGCGTTCGGTATCTCGTCGAGCCTGCGCCCGACCGCGATCTTGGCGGCGACTCTCGCTATCGGGTACCCCGTTGCCTTGGACGCGAGGGCGGACGACCTGCTGACTCGCGGGTTGACCTCGATTACGAAATACCGCATCGGCTCGGGCGCCCCGCCGGGAAGCGATTCGCCGACCACCGGACTCGGCGACAGTCCAAACTGGATGTTGCAGCCTCCCTCGATGCCCAGAGCGCGAATGATGCGGATACTGGCCGAGCGGAGCATCTGGTGCTCCTTATCGGACAGCGTCTGGCTCGGCGCGATGACGATGCTATCGCCCGTGTGGACGCCCATCGCGTCCAGGTTCTCCATGTTGCAGATGGTGATGCACGTATCCGCGGAGTCGCGCATCACCTCGTACTCGACCTCGCGCCAGCCCCGCACCGAGCGCTCGACCAGGACTTGGCGGATAGGACTCGCCGCAAGGCCGCTCGACGCGACCTGTTCGAGTTCCTCCATGGTAGTGGCGAAGCCGCCGCCGGTCCCGCCGAGGGTGTACGCGGGACGCACCACGAGCGGCAGCCCCAGATCACGGCCGACGGCCATCGCCTCGTCCAACGAGTTCGCTATCTCACTAGGCGGCACGGGCTCGCCCAGGCGGTTCAGCAGTGAGCGGAACAGCTCACGGTCCTCCGCGGTCTTGATGGTCTCGATGGACGTGCCGAGCAGCCGCACGTTGTGCCGGTCGAGCACGCCGGCCTCATGGAGGTCGACGGCGAGGTTCAACCCGGTCTGCCCCCCCAGCGTCGGCAATAGCCCATCCGGCCTTTCGCGGGCGATGATTCGCTCGATTACATCGACGGTCAGCGGCTCGATGTAGACGGCGTCCGCAATCTCCTCGTCGGTCATGATCGTCGCCGGATTGGAGTTGACGAGGACGACGGTCATGCCCTCCTCGCGCAGCGACTTACACGCCTGCGCGCCCGCGTAGTCGAACTCGGCTGCCTGACCGATGACGATAGGCCCGCTGCCGATGACGAGGACCTTTTGGGGCTTAGCGGTCATTACTTAGTCACTTCCCCGATCTCGATAGTGACCTTCACGTCTTTGAGGTCATAAACGGACGGCCACGGACCTTCCGCATCGATTAACTCGTAAATCAAGTCATCAAACCATCGCTGCGGGTTTTCGGGGCCGATGTCGTCTCGGCTTCCGTTCCAAAGGACTACCCCTCTGTATACCGGTTTAGCGTAGCCATGCTCGAATGTATAGGATGCTGTAATCACCGCGCTCTCCTCTCCGGGTTATTCGACAAAGCGCCTCACTGCTTCCATGATAGCTTCAGCGGCCTCTATGGAACGTTGAGCGTGATCTTCAACGAAGAAGTCCACAGGCGCCGCTCCGCCCATGAGTGTGTCGCTGTCGGGATAACGGGTTGCAATACTAAGTTGGTTCAACAAGTCCGCGTGCGTACCGAGAGAGCCGAATTCCGGCTGGAGATATTGGCATGATTCCAAGGCGCTGCCCGGGCCATGAAGGGAGTGCCTTATTGTGCGTATCGCATCGGAAGAATATCCCCTTTCGAGAAGAAAACATTTAAGCGCTTTTTCTCCCGATTGTTGAGACTGAAAGCATGTCCACTCGTAATGTCTCGCAGAGAGACTGTCCCTAGCGGCGCGCAAGTCCGCCTCTGCTTGTCTGAGCCACCGTTGCGTCTCAACGCGCATGCTCCTACGTCGGTCTCCGGAAGCCCGCAGGCTCCTTTTCCGGCGGAGGGCTGTTCGGCACGCGGAGTCCCTGCTTCTCCAGTCTGCCTAGCAACGATTGGAGGACTACCGCGAAGCGCGCGCCGTCGGAGTCCAGCTCAGGCTCCGCTCCTCCCGTCCTGTTCCCGGGAACCATGAGCAGATGGAGGTTGCCGTGGAGCGGGCGCACCAAGACTTTCCCAATTTCTCCTTCTCGATGTCCGCTCTTCAGCCTAATGCTAATCGCTTCGTCCGAACCAAACCGCGAGGAATTTACTGAAATGACGGACGCTGACAATCGTTCGCCGGCGCCGCTATGCTTCTGCATGACATCCATAACAACTCCGAAGACTCCCATCTGTCCTGCTAACACCATACATTCAAAGTGATTTTCCATTGCGCTTTCTCCCGTCCTGCCGTTCAATTGCCTCCCTAGAATGGAAGAACCTGTCGCATCGAAATACTACATCATTACAATACATCATTCCCGTCACCCGCGCACCATCTCCACGAACTCGTCGAAGATGTACTCGTTGTCCAGCGGCCCAGGCGACGCCTCGGAGTGGTACTGGATCGTCAGCACGGGACGGCTGCGGTGGCGCAGGCCCTCGATGGTGCCGTCGTTCAGGTTCCGGTGCGTGACGACGATGTCGTCGGGCAGGCCGTCGTCGGACACTGCATAGCCGTGGTTCTGTGCGGTGATGTAGACGCGCCCGGTGGCCAGGTCCTGCACCGGATGATTCCCGCCGCGATGGCCGAACTTCAGCTTATACGTGTCGCCCCCCAGCGCCCTGGCGATGATCTGGTGCCCGAGGCAGATGCCGAGCGTCGGGACTCGCTCGATGATCGTCTTGGCCGTTGCGACGGTCGGGCCATTGTGGACCGGGTCGCCGGGACCGGGGGAGAAGACCACGCCGTCGGGCTTGCTCGCCAGCACCTCCTCGGCGGTCGCCGCCGCTGGGAACACGCGCACCTGACAGCCGCGCCGGGCGAGCAAGCGCAAAATGTTGTACTTCACCCCGCAGTCCACGACCGCCACCCGTTTATCGCCGTCGCCGCTCCATTCGTACCCGGCGCCGACCGTGACGCGCTCGACGAAATTGACCGTGTCGTACGCCGGGCGGGAGGTCAGCTCCCGCAGCGCCTCCTGGGGATCGCCAATCGCTACGGCCCCCATCATCACCCCCGAGGAGCGGATGCGCCGCGTGATCGCCCGCGTGTCCACGCCCCAGACGCCGGGGACGCCCGCGTCCGCGAGGTACTCGTGCATCGTGCGCGTCGAGTCGTAGTGGCTGGGCGTCGTGGAGTGCTCCCGCACGACGAACGCCGCCACCTGTATGCGGCGCGACTCCGCGTCCGTGTCATTGATGCCGTAGTTGCCCTGGAGCGGGTACGTCGGAACGACGATTTGGCCCGCGTACGACGGGTCCGTGAGCATCTCCTGGTAGCCGAACATGCTCGTGTTGAACACGACCTCCCCGAACGCGGAGGCTTCCGCGCCGAAGGAGCGCCCCTCGTAGACGGTGCCGTCGCTCAGGACCAGGTAGGCCTTGGTCATAGGCCGATGCCGTCGTAGGCGATTTGCCCGTCCGCGATGGTCAGCTTCACCCTCCCCCTCAGCGCGGCCCCCGCCAGCGGCGTGTTCTTCCCCTTCGAAGCGAACGTAGCGGGGTCGACGACCCAGCTCTCGTCCGGGTCGAACAGCGTCACGTCGGCCGGCGTCCCTTCCGCCAGCGTGGCGAGTCCGGCGAAACGTTCGCCGAGTACGCCGACAGGCCCCGCCGTGAGGCGCGCGACGAGCAGGGGCAGGTCTACGGCCCCTGCGTGAACGAGGCCCATCAGCGACGCGAACGCCGTTTCGAGCACCGAGATGCCGACCGCCGCCTCGTCGAAGGGCACCGCCTTGTCCCCGAACGTATGCGGAGCATGGTCCGTCGCGATGGCGTCGATGGTTCCGTCGCGCAAGCCTTCGATGAGCGCTGCGCGGTCGAAGTCCGAGCGCAGCGGCGGGCTCACCTTGGCCCGCGTCTCGTAGGCGGCTGCGGTCAACGCCTGCGCGCTCGACGTGGCGCCCTGCGTGCCGAGCACCCACTCGTCGGTCATCGTCAGATGCGAGGGCGTGACCTCGGCGGTCACGTTCAGTCCGCGCTTCTTGGCCGCTCGCACCATCTCGACGCCCCCCGCCGTGCTCAGGTGCGCGACGTGGAAGCGGCCGCCGGTCAGCCCCAGCACCGCGATGTCGCGGGCGATGAGCGACTCCTCCGCCGCTGCCGGATAGCCCGCGAGACCCAACCGCGACGCTACCGGGCCCTCGTTCATGCCGAGGCCCTTGGTTATCGTGTGGTCCTCGCAGTGGTCCATGATGGGCAGGCCGAGCTGGCCGGCGTAGAGCAGCGCCATCTCCATCAGATGGCCCGTGGCGACGGGGCTGCCGTCGTCGGTGAAGCCCACGACTCCCGCCTTGGCGAGCTCCTCCATGTCCGTAAGCTCGACGCCCTTCCGCCCCTTGGAGACGGCGCCGAACGAGAGCACGCGCACCGGCCCCGCCGACCTCGCTTGCTGGGCGATGAAATCGACGACCGTCGCCGAGTCGATGGCCGGCTCCGTGTTGGGCATGGCGCAGACCGTCGTGAAGCCGCCCGCGGCGGCGGCGGCCGTTCCCGTCGCGATTGACTCCTTGTCCTCGAATCCGGGCTCCCGCAGGTGCGTATGCAGGTCGATGAACCCCGGCGCCGCGACCAGACCCGAGCCGTTGACGATCAGCGCATCGCCGGGCGCGGCGGCCCCGGATGCCTGGATGCAGCCGTCTTGCAGGAGCAGGTCGCCCACGCCGTCGGTCCCGGCGGCGGGATCGATGAGTCTGGCGCCCTTGATGAGGATGGCGCGGCTCACTCCGTGGCCTCTTCTTGCGCGCCGGTAAGTAGCTGATAAAGCAACGCCATCCGAATCGCCACGCCGTTCGTGACCTGCTCCTCGATCTGCGCGCCGGGCCCGTGCGCCAGCGAGGACGCGATTTCGAGGCCCTCGTTCATCGGGCCGGGGTGCATGAGCAGCGCCCCCGGCTTGGCCCGGCGGAGCCTCGCCTCCGAAATCATCCAGCGGCGCGTGTACTCGCGCATACTCGGGAGCATCCCGGCCTCCTGCCGTTCCTTCTGGATGCGGAGCGCGATAACCGCGTCGGCGTCCTCTATAGCGGCGTCAAGGTCGGGCTCGACCGTGAGGCTAGGGGCTCCTCCGTCATTCCCGCGAAGGCGGGAACCTCGCAGCCCTCCCTCTCCGTCATCCCCGCGAAGGCGGGAACCATTGCCCTTGAGCAGGTCGAGCGGGATCATCGTCGGAGGCCCGGAGAGCACGACCGAAGCGCCCATCGCGGTCAGTCCGAAGATGTCCGACCGCGCGACGCGGCTGTGCAGCGAGTCGCCCACGAGCACGACCTTCTTGCCGGCGAGGTCGCCCAGGTGATGCCGCATCGTCATCAGGTCGAGGAGCGCCTGCGTCGGGTGGGCGTGGCGGCCGTCGCCCGCATTGACGACGCCTGCGCGGTTGAGGTTCCTGGCGAGGAAGTAGGGCGCGCCCGAGTGCGGGCTGCGGATGACGATGAGGTCCGCGCGCATCGCCTGGAGCGTCAGCGCCGTGTTGAGGAGCGACTCGCCCTTCTCCGCGCTGCTGCCCGACCCGCTGACGTTGATGACGTCTGCGCTGAGCATCTTCCCCGCCTGCTCGAACGAGACCCGCGTCCGCGTGCTCGGTTCGAGGAACACGGTGATGACGACCTTCCCCCGCAGCGAGGGCGCCTTCTTGATGCTGCGCCCCAGCAGCTCGCGCATCGCCTCGGCCAGGTCGAGCACGCCGAGAATCTCCTCGCGCGAAAAGTCGTCGAGGTCGAGAACGTGCTTGCGCCGCTGATTCGTCTGTCCCCCTCCCCCTTGCAGAGGAACGTTCATTTGGCCCTCTCCCTCTTGCAAGGAAGCTTCGCTTGTCCTCCTCCGTCCGGGGGGAGGTTCGTTTGTCCTCCTCCCCCATCCGGGGGGAGGATTGAGGAGGGGGGCGGGGCGTTCGTCGTCATGACAGCGCCCGCCCGTCGTGCCTGACCAGCGCCACCTCTTCGGCGGCGTCGAACTCCGTCACCCGCACCTGTATTTCTTCGTTCAGGCTGGTGGGCACGTTCTTGCCCACGTAGTCGGCCCGGATGGGCAGCTCGTGGTGGCCCCGGTCGACCATCACCGCCAGCTGCACCGCTCGCGGCCTACCCAGGTCCATCAGCGCGTTGAGGGCGGCCCGCGCGGTGCGGCCCGTGTAGAAGACATCGTCCACCAGGACGACGATCTTGCCGTCCACGCCGGCGGGGAGCTCTGTCGGCCTCACCAAGGGCTGGGGGCGGCTCGTGAAGTCGTCCCGGTAGAGGTTGATGTCGAGCGAGCCGACCGGAACGTCGGCGCCCTCGAAGGCGGCGATGGCGGCGGCGATGCGGTTCGCCAGTGGCACGCCGCGCCGCTGGAGCCCGACGAGCAGCAGGTCGGCGGCGCCGTGGTTGCGCTCGACGACCTCGTGGGCGATGCGGCTGATCACGCGCCGCATGTCGTCGCCTGTCAGTATCTGACGCTCGTCGGGCAAAGAAAAACCTCTCAGCCGGCCGGCAAAGAGGTCTCGTAATCAGGCCCCGGACGCGAACGCCCACGGCCCCGGTCCCCGCCTTGCCAGCCTCACAGGACTGGATTTAAAGGTCGGTCGCGGTCTTCTGTTGTGCGATTGAGTATAAAGAGCCCAAGCAGTCCCCGGCAAGCCCCGTCCGTCGCTCCCGCGCCCTTCCCAATCGGTTCGTCACCTCTAAGCGGTTCGCGGGTGAGCCTGTCGAACCACGGGGCCTGCCAATCAACGCCCCGCAGGACGCCTCCTCCGTCATCGCTCCGGTTCCCTCTCCCGTCTGCGAGACCTTTGCGTAACCTCAACCGGGTTCGTAGTGGGCCTGTCTGACCATGGACCGGCTTGGAATACGGGGGAGCGCAGAGGGGCGTCGCCCCTCTGCCGGGGGCGTGGGGGTGTCCTCCACAACATGACGGGTGGGTGGGCGGGAACAGTTACGCCCGCCAGATAATAGGGTTACGCAAAGATCCGGTCTGCGGGGGAGGACTGTGGAGGGGGGTGTCCGGTTACCTCTCCCGTCTTCTGCGGGGGAGGGTTAGGGAGGGGGCGGGCTAGAAGCGCGTGCGCCCGAGAGCGCTCGCCGTGACGGAGGTGACGACGGTCGCCGTGATCCAGGCCAGCGTCGCGCCCGCGCTGATGGTGAAGCTCGCCAGCATCCCGACGACTCCGGCGCTGCCGACGGCCAGCTCGAAAGGCGCGTCCACGATCCAGTGCCCCACCATGTTGCGCCGCGGGTCGACCCGGTCGTAGTGAGCGAGGAGGCGCCTTCCGTACTCTCGAACGTGGAGCCCGTCGCTCCCGCGCCACTGCCGCGAGGCCCCGAACAGCCAGCCGAACCGGGTTAGCTCGCAGTCGGAGGGCAGCTTCTGAAGCTCGAACTCCGTGCCGAAGGCATGTCTACGCAATCTGCTCCCCCTTTGGGGGTCCCGGAAAGTGGCTTCCCGCGCTCCACCCGACATTCCCACTCTACGGCTGCCCCGCCCCCCGGTCAATGAGCGGCAGGTTAAGGTTCCGGTGGACTGGAGGCCCCCACGATAGGAGCTCGCAAGCTCTATGTAAGGTATTCCCAGCGGAAGGTTGGACCCAAGAGTGAAGCCCCGCGCACGCCTGGGTTAGGCGTTCTCAGAGGAGATGGTTCTGAGAAAAGGTGACATCTGGTGACATTCCTTGGTGAGCGGCCAGGGCGGCCAGGGCGCCGGACGCGGGCTCTAGGAGACAGGGTAGGGGGCATGGGCCGACCGGGCAATGGGCAACTGTCGCGGCGAACGGGTCTCCGGGCGGGGAATCACCAGTTGAAGTGCAGCTCGATGAGGCCGCCGTCGCGGAGGTCGTCGTTGTCCATCACGGCGTGATAGCCGTCCTCGCTGTCGCGGCCGTCGTCCGGCGGCAGCGCGTCCCGCCACCCCCCCAATCCACGGCAACTCCATCAGCCACTCAACAACCAGCCGCCGGTCGACCGCGCTCAGACCCCTCCTGGCGGCGAATACGTCCAACAACTCCAACACTTGGCGCTGCGTGAACGGGATCCAGCTGCCGCCGTCGCCGAACATATAGGCGTCCATCGCGCCTTCCTCGGCCATGTGCTGCGCGAACTTGTACGCCGCCCCATCGGGCCTCTCCAGGTATTCAACCTTCATAATGCCGATGCTCAACCCCATGACGACGCCTCCCGCAAGTAGTCGCGGGTCCATATCGGACCGGGGCGGGGGTTGTCAAGGGGGCAACGGCATCTCGCGCCCAACTGCTATACTCCTGTTCGAATTCTCAATTTTGGAGAAAAGAATGCCACGGTGGTGGTTAGCAGTTGGGCAGCCTAAACAATGGCTCGAAGCGTTCGAGCAAGAAAACATCTGGGGACTGAAGAACGACGGCAGGCCTGCCCTGATGTGGGAACTGATTGCTGAAAATGACAAAGTCCTCTTCTATGCAACGACTCCAATAGCAGGGATTATCGGTCATGGAACAGTACGCAAGAAGTTTAGACAAGACAAGCCTTTATGGACTCAAGAAATTGAACAGAACTCAGTCCTATGGCCGCTTCGCTTCGAATTTGACATAGAGCGGACGGTTCCTTTTGAACAATGGAAGGAGAGTGCCCTAGCAGACCAGAGAGTCAGAACTCTAGCGAGAGGCGGCTTTCAATCGATTGATCCATCCCTCGCAGAAGAACTGATGCTTAGCTTCACCGGGCAAGCAATCACGACGGGGCCATCGTCTCAGCCACAACCTTCCCTGCACAACCGGCTGAAAGAACAGCTTGTCGAAGCGGGCATTATGCAGCGATATTTTGCGGAACAGGAATACAAGATGGAGAACGAACGCCTCGATGTTGTATGGCGTCGAGTAGCGAACTCCGTTCCCACTTTTGTGTTCGAGGTACAGATAGGCGGCGACATTTACCATGCTCTCGGAAAGCTAAAGCACGCCTACGACCTCTGGAATAGCCGTATCTTCATCGTTGCGCAGGAGAAACAACGCCAGTCCATCAATGCGCTGCTCTCCGGGACATTCCATGAGATTCGTTCGGCAATTCGTTTCTTAGAAGTAGAACAGCTCCAAAGGCTCTATGATCTAAAGAAACAGCTTCGAGACCTCGAACACGGGCTTGGCTTGCTCTAAGCATACCCGCTCAACCGGCAGCCCTTCCCCTCGAACAAATCAAGCAGCTCATCGGGCAACGGGTCGAAGAACGACCCTGACAAGCTACCCCCTGCCGCGAGAGGTGCTCGTGCTACCATTCCCCCATGATCCAGCCGAGCCGAGACTTCCTAGCCAAAGCGCGGACATACCTCGCCGAGGGCGACCTCCTCCAAGCTTCCGAGAAAGGTTGGGGGGCTGCCGCCGAAATGGTCAAATGCGTTGCCGAGGCCAGAAGCTGGCCCCACAATACGCATCGCGACCTCTGGCAGGCCGTCAACCGCCTGGCGGACGGCGTCGGCGACCGTCAGATGCGGGTCCACTTCCACACCGCCGGGTCCCTCCATGCGAACTTCTACGAGGGCTGGCTGCCCCGCGAAGCCGTGAAGGACGGCCTCTCCCAAGTCGAGGAGCTCCTCCGGAAACTGGACAGCCTCGCCGGATAGCGCCCCCCGCCGCCCCGCATCACCACACGACCGGTACAGGGTACATGCTAATCAGGCGGTCGGAAGTCACCACGGTCAGCCCTCGACGATGGCTTGCGCCACGATGAGCCGGTCGAACGGGTCGCGGTGAAGACCCGGCAGCTTGCCTACCTGCAACGCGGCGGCCTCGGTGACGGGCAGCGGCTCCACTCGGTGAAGCCGCCGCTGCTGCGGGACATACTCGTCCGGGGGCAAATGCAGGACGAGCCGTCCGAGGCCGTGTTTGATGGATATCTCCCATGCGGACACGGCGCTCAGGAAGACGTCGTTGGAGGCGTCCGAGATCAGGTCGCGGGCCGACTCGCTCAGCCTCTCGCCTTCCGCCAGCCAGATGAACGCAGAGGTGTCGAGCAGCAGCCGCACGCTCCCGACCGCCCTACTCGCCTTTGCCTTCGAAGAGGTCGAGCAGATCGTCGGGAAGCGGGTCGAAGAACGAGTCGGGGATCTCCGCTAGTCCCTTGCCGAGGCCAAAGGGGCGAGGGGTGGAGTCGCGCTCTGGGATGGGCAGAATCTCCGCGATGGGGTGGTTGCGGCGGCAGAGGACGATCCGGTCGCCCTCTTTCAGCTTGGCAAGATGCTCGGAGAGGTGCGTCTTCGCCTCGTGGATATTGAGTGTGGTCGTGGACATGACTACATACTAAACCAAGTTGCAGGCCCGCACAACCCTAACTCACCACCCGCCGACGCCGATTATTCAGATAGTCCACCAGCACGTACTGCCCCAGATTGGACGGCGACGTATATAGCGCCCGGCCGTTGTTGATCCGGGTTACGTGGTCGATGAAATCGAGGAGGTAGTAGCTCGTCTCCAGCATGAAGGTGTTGATGGTGATGCCCTCGGCGGTGCAGCGGCGGACCTCCCGCAGGGTCTCCTGGATGGTGCGGTGCGTCGGGGGATAGTTGAAGTAGGCCCGCGTCCCTTCCAGGTGGGCCGTGGGCTCGCCGTCCGTGATCATCAGGATCTGCTTGGAGCAGTCCTTGTAGGGGGCGAGCAGACGGCGCGACATGGCGAAGGCGTGCTGCATGTTCGTGCCCGACACCCACGCGTTCCACGAGAGCGTCGGGAGGTCGTCGGCGCTGATGGGGACGGCGTAGTCGGAGAAGCCGAGCATCCAGAAGCGGTCGCGGGGGAACTTGCCGCGTATCAGCGCCTCCAACGCCAGCGCCACCCGCTTGGCCGCCCCCCACGAGCCGAACAGCCCCATCGACCGGCTCTGGTCGATGAGCAGAACGGTGGCGGCTTGCACCATGTGCTCGGTGCGTCTGACCTCGAAGTCCTGGATGCCGACCTTGACCGGCGTCCCGATGCCTTGACGCTCGATGGCGTTCATGATGGTGCGGTGCAGGTGAATCTCCAGCGGATCGCCGAACTCGTAGGGCTTGGTCTCGTCCGTGTGCTCGCCGCCGGAGCCCCTCAGCGTTAGCTCGTGGTCGCCCGCGCGGCCCTTGCGGAGGTCGCCGAACAGGTCGCGCAGCGCCTTCTGGCCGATCTTCCGCACGCCGGCCGGGGTCAGCTCCAAGCGGTCGCCGTTCCGCCGCAGATAGCCCGCCTCTTCCAGCCGCTTCGCCATCTCCGCGAGCCGGTCCAGGTCTTGGCGGGCCTCCTCCCCGAGGATGGTTTCGAGCATGTCGGCGTCGAGCTCGTCGAGGTCGCCCCGGCGCATCGCCTGCTGGATCTGCGCTTCGAGGTCGTCCATCGACTGCATCTCGCCCATGACGTTCATCGCCTGTTCCAGGGTCAGGTTCTCCTCGCCCAGGAACGGGTACTGCTCCGAGAAGTCGTCGAACGGGAGCAGCTGGCCGAGGTTCGCGGCGAGCTCGGCGAGCTCGCCGGCGGTGTCGCCGTCCATGGCGGAGTTCATCGCCTCGAACAGCTCGCGCCGCTGCTCCGGCGACATGCTGTCGAGCAGGGACTGCATCTGCCCCATCTGGCGCGCGAGCATCTCCATGAGCTCGTCGAAGCTGCGCGGCGGGTCGTCGCCGAACATGGCCCCCCACTTGTCCATGAAGCCCTCGAAGTCGGGCTCCAGACCGGCGAGCTTGTCCCGCATCATCTGGTTCAGGTCGCGCAGCATCTCGCGCGCCTGGGCCATCTGCTCCGGGTCCATGCTCTCTATCTGCTGCCGCATCTCGGAGGCGACGGAGCCGAGCATCTCCTTGCGGAGCTCGTCCATCAGCTCTTGGAACTTCCGCTGGGCCTCGGGGTCGATGAAGTCGAAATCTTGGAGCTCGCGCAGAGCGCCCGCGGTGCTCGGGGGGAGCTGATCGAGACGTTCGCGATTGCGGTCGGCCCGCTGCCGGAAGAGGTCGCGCAGCTTGCCGGCCTGCTCCGCCTCCTCGCCGCTCATGCGGGCGAGGTCCTGTTCGATCTCGCCGAGGCGCCGGTCCGTGCCCGCGCGCTCGGTCTGGAGCACGTCGTCGAGACGCTCCTTGAGATCGCGCATGACCGAGTCCATGTCGTACCGGTCGAGGGTCTCCCTGCGGCGCGAGCCCAGCCGTTCGAGAAGGTCTTGGAGTCCGGGAAGACGGGTGTCGTCTCCGTTGGCGCCGCGCCGGAGGAGGTCGCGAAGAGCGCGGCGAACATCGCCGTGGTCGATAACGTCCTCGGCCATGGCGTCGAGGAGCGCTCCGGCATCGGCTTCGAACGGCTCCTGCGAGCCGTCCCACCGGGAGTAGCGGTAGAGCCTTGCCACCGCGCGATTGTACACCCACCGGGCGCAGGGAGCGCAGCAGGATACCGGGACGGAATGGCGGGGCATGGTTAGAACCAGACGTTCATGTTGGGGGGCTCCATGAAGGCGAGGGCTAGGGCGTCGGCTTTGTCGGGGGAGGGGACGCCGTGACGGCGGAGCGTCGCCTTGCTTTCGAGGTGGATGCGCCCCGCCGACGAGATGTCGTAGCGCTGGGCCAGGAGCTGGCCTGCCAGCTCGTCGTCGGGCGGGAGGGACATCTGGCCCTCGCGGAGGCGGCGCGCCACCTCCCAGAACGTCTCGGCCCGCATGTCGGCGAACTGGGCGGGGCGGTAGGCTTTGCCGCCGCCCTCGACGCCGATGACGGGGACGCGGAGCTGCTTCAGACGGTCGACCACGCCTCCGCCGACGCCGGTTTCGTCGACGAAGACGGCGGGGACGCGCAGGGTCTCGGCGATCTCGCGTACCTCGTCGGCGAGGCGCATGGTGTCCTTGCGTTCGAAGGCGATGAGGCGCTCGACGCGGTCGCCGCGGCGGAGGCAGATGACGGATTTGTCGTTGCCGAACCGGGCGACGTCCACGCCCATGCGCCAGGGCTGGTTGAGGTGGGGGCCGTCGCTGGGCGGGATGAGGGGGGCCGCCTCCCCCGCGCTTTGCTGCGCTCGCGCGTCCCCTCCCGCAGGCGGGAATGACGGAAGGGGACTCGCGGCGCCAGCGCTCGACGGCGGCGTCCACGTGGGGGCGGGAGGTGAGGGAGTCTTCGAGGGCCTCGGGGAACTCGCCGAGGATCGAGGCGATGTAGAGGGGGGAGTCCGGGCCCCACTCCTGGCGGCGCTCCTCCACGTCCTCGGGGGTGACGAGGCCGGGGAGGGCGTCGAGGCGGCCCTCCTGGACGTTGGGGGAGTCGTAGGCGGAGATGGAGACGCGCTCGTAGAGGGGGCTCTTGCCGTGGTGGGAGTCGTAGAACTCGCCGGTGAGAGAGAGGGGGTTGCCGAGGAGGAGCATCTTCTTGGGGTTGAGGCGTTTGAGGGCCTCGAAGTAGGGCTGCTTGACGCCCTGGGCCTCGGTGACGATGACGAGGAGCTCCGGGGAGTGGAAGCCCTGAAGATTGTGCTGGTTGTTGGAGGTGATGCAGAGGCCGACGCGGTCGGGGCCGGCGCGGTACTCGCCGACGCGGACGGAACCGGAGAGGCGGTGTTTGGCGGCGGCGTGGGCGGCGCGGAGCTCCTCCCAGACGATCTCCTTGACCTGGCGGAGGGTGGGGGCGGTGACGATGACCTTGGCTTTGGGGCGTGTCTCGATCCACCAGAGGATGGCGCGAGCGGCGGCCCAGTCCTTGCCGGAGGAGTTGCATCCGACGACGGAGACGCGGCGTTTGTCGCTGACGAGGGCTCGGAGGAGCTCTTCCTGCTTGGCGTAGGGCGTGCCGGAGCCGGAGAGGATGTCTTTGACGAAGCCGAGGGGGTCGTCGCGGTATGGTGAGAGGTCGATGGGGGTGTCCTTGGGGCGTGAGCGTTTGATGGGGTCCTCCTTTCGTGGGCGGCGCCCGGCGGAACGAAAAGAGCCGCCGGGCCTTGCTGTGGCTCCGGCGGCTCGTCCGCTCGGGGGTTCGGTGTGTTGGGTGTATGTTGGCGTGTGATGTTATTATGACATAGGATTGTCTATGGCGTCAAGGGGGTGGGTGTCCTCCCCCGCGCAGACGGAACCACCCCTAGCCCCTCCTTGGCAAGGAGGGGACGGGAGCGTTGGGGACGGCGAACCTATTGGGCGGGGGCGCCCACAAGGGACGCCCCTACAGGTACGTGGGGCGCGGGGGGCATCCTAGGTTCCCGCCTTCGCGGGAATGACGGGAGGGGGGTAGAGGATGGCTAAAGCCACCTCTGCGGAGCCCTATTTTCGAGGCAATGACGGATTGAGTGCCGGGCGGCTCTCCTGGCGGCTTGTTCGGCATCAGGAAGGAAATCGTCATAGGCGACCCCGACACGTCCATCATGCACACGAATTACATCGAACGATACAACAAGACCCTACGCATGTCGGTGAAGCGCTATACCCGCCAGGCCGACTCCTTCTCCAAGAGCCTATTGAAGCACCGTCATGCGGTCGCCTTGCATACGGTCTACTACAACTACATTCGCCCGCACTCGACCCTCCGCAAGAACGGGCTGGACGTAACGCCCGCGATGGCCGCTGGCTTGACCGGAGAGCCGTTTACCCTGGAGCAGCTTGCCCGCTCGATCCCGCCGTAGGGGAGGGCAATCCTTGTCATTTCTACCTCGCGTGTCTACTTAGAGACAAGGAGGGGTAGAACATCATGGTTGTACGTCTATATCTAGGAGAGTCTCAGCATCCGACAATATTGCTTTGGCAAGGGCCACTGCATCCTCCGCCGGCAACTCTACCGACAATGGCTGAGATTGAGAATCTTCCGATTGGTTCCGTTGTCGTGTTTGAAACACCAGATGAATCTTCTGACGAAGAAGATCAACTCTTATGATGCTTTGCGTGGCGAATCGGACATCGTCGATGGGGTCTCTCGGAGTTTCTGTCATCGACCTTGCCTCCTCCTATTTCTTCGGCTGTCAAGCTGTTGGCTCAGGATATTCCCAACACGATTCATATATGGGCTGTATCGCGACATCTAGACCTCGGATATCGAAAACAGCAAGGTGCGGGTGCTCGGGCACGACAAGTTGAGCTAATGTCTCTCCAAAAGAACCTTCTGGGAACTCGAACCTGCTGCTTTCAATTCGTTGACCTCCGAACGCGCGTATAGCAAACATATCGGCATTGGTCAATCGCTTCACGAACTCACGCAGAGCTGCTTTGTCTTTGTTTTGTGCCTCTTGTGCTCCTCGCACGTAAGCATCTATAGCGGCTTGTTCTTCTGGAGTGGGATTGCTAAAGTCTGCTGCGCTAGGATAATCGTTGTACGATTGATATATTCGGGAGTTGACTCTCGACCAAACAAGTTCGGAACCGGACGGCAAAGCATCCCATGAATTGATACTCGATGGATTGCTTTCTGTTTGGACTCTGTATACGTTTTGTATTGTGGAAATAAACCACCTGCTTCCGGCATATGGAACTCCTCCTGGCGTCAGTTGAGTTCCAAACTCAACTATCAGGTCAAACGACCAAGGATAAACTGAGCTATCAGATGTTTGGCATTGGATGGTCAACGATTGCCCAGGCGTATCTCCTAAGAGTTTGATGCCATGAGTGCGATCCTCTGTTACTGGGTCAGCCGTGTCGAAAGTCGTCCATAGTCCAATGTTTGGTGTCGGTGTAGGCGTAGGTTCAGGCGTCGGCGAGGGAGTAGGTGTAGATGTAGCGGTTGGCGAGGGAGTAAGCGTTGGCATGGGAGTAGCAGTCGGAGTCGGAGTAGGCATCGAGATAGGAGTAGCTGTAGGGGTAGGCGTTGGTTCAGGCGTTGGCGAAGGAGTAAGCGTTGGCATGGGAGTAGCAGTCGGAGTCGGAGTAGGCTGCCCACAGGCGACTATGAGGAGCGTGGCAACGAGCAGGGCAAACACGCTGGCCTTATTCATGGAAACCCCCTTGTGACGCTAGAGCGTTTGGACTCCTTGCCTAGGGAAGCCCTGTGCCAGCGATGTTCACAAGGGGGCGCGTCGAGTCCGCGCCCCAGCTACTTTGAGCATGGCGAGGCTTCCCTAGGCAAGGGTCAGTCTACATCGCCCGTCAAGGAGGGGCTTCAACGCGCCTCAGCTGACCCCGAACTCATCCCGTCACGCCTATGCCGGAGGTTTTGGTCAGATTTTGAATTTTTTGCTCAAACTGACACTCTAGGGGGGGAGGAGCCCACTTTCCCCGGCGCCGCCCATCCCCTACCATGACTCCTCCCCTGAGAGGAAAGAGCAATGTCGATAGCAGATGGGATGAAGATAGGAATCGCCTCGCCGCACATATTTCCCGACGGCAAGGTGGACATGGAATTCGTGGGCCGGTTCGTCCGGAGGGCCGAGACGCTGGGGTATTCCAGCCTCTGGACCCAAGAGCGCGTGACGGGGCGGCCCAACGTGCTTCACCCGACGACCTTCCTCGCCTACATCGCGGGACAGACGTCCAGGGCGCGGCTGGGCGTTTCCGTGCTCGTGCTGCCGAGGCACAACCCCATACACCTGGCCAAGCTCATGGCGGACGTCGACCAGATGAGCGGCGGGCGTCTCATCCTGGGCGTTGGCCTCGGAAACAACGCCGACGAGCTTCCGATGTACGGCGTCAGCCCCGAGCGTCGGGTGAGCCGTTTCACCGAGCAGGTCGAAGTCCTCCGGGCGCTCTGGACCCAGACGCCTGCGCATTACTCCGGGACCTTCCACAACCTCGACGGCGTGAACATCGAGCCGAAGCCTCTGCAGAAGCCGCACCCGCCCATCTGGTTCGGCGCGAACGTGGACCAAGCCCTCAAGCGGGCCGTCCGCATCGCCGACGGCTGGATGGGCGCGGGGAGTTCGGCGCTCGACGATTTCCCGCGCAAGGTGGAGCTGGTGCAATCGCTGCTGGCCGAGGCGGACCGCGACCCCGCGACCTTCCCCATATCGAAACGCCTGTACCTGGCGGTCGACGACGACGAGGCGCGCGCCCACCGGCGGCTGCGGGAGTGGTACGGCTACTACTACGGCAATGCCGACAACGCCGACCGGGCAGCGGTCTGGGGCAGCGCGTCCAAGATACAAGAGCTACTTGAAGAGTGGTCGGAGATGGGCGTGGACGAGGTGCTGCTCAATCCGGTGTTCGACCTGGAAGAGCACGCCGAGCGCCTCGCCGAGATCACCGGCCTTTCCCCGCTTTCGCGGGGATGACAGAAGGGGCGGGGATGGCAGGAGCCGTATGCCGCGCATAGCTATCGTTGGGGGCACGGGACCGGAGGGCCGGGGGCTTGGTCTGCGCCTCGCCATGGCCGGCCACGAGATCGTCATCGGATCGCGCGACGCGGGCCGAGCGGCCGAGGCGGCAGCAGGGCTGCTCGAAACAAGGCCCGGCCTCCCCATCACCGGCGCGGCCAACGAGGAGGCCGTGAGCGGCGCCGACGCCGTGCTGCTGTCCGTGCCGTTCGAGGGCCTGCGCCCAACGGCCTTGGCGCTGAGGGACGGGCTGGCGGGGAAGCTCGTCATCAGCATCATCGCGCCGCTGGAGTTCGCGGACGGTCAGATGCGGGCCGTGTCCGTGCCGGAAGGCTCCGCGGGCGAGCTGACCCGCGACCTGCTCCCGGAGAGCCGCGTCGCGTCGGCGTTCCAGAACCTGAGCGCGCGCGACCTGCTCAAGCCGGACCTGGAGCTCAACGGCGACGTGGCCGTTTGCGCGGACGATGACGACGCGCGCCGGGAAACGCTCGACCTCGCCGGCGGCATATCCGGCCTGCGCGCGATCGACGCGGGCCCGCTCTCCAACTCCCGGTACGTGGAGGAGCTGACAGCGCTGCTAGTGAACATCAACCGCATCCACAAGGCCCACAGCACGATCAAGTTCCTCGGCGTATAAGCGGCGCGAGCGGCTTCAACTGCTGGTCGACGGGAACGGCGCCAGATTGACCTTTGCGCCGACCCCGGTGAGGATGGAGATATGGACGAGCACAGCTCATCGCGCCGGGCGCTCGCCCTCGCCGGCGGCGTGGTGCTGGCCTACTTCGGGGTCGAGGTTGCGGGGGCGCTCATCAGCGGAAGCCTCGCCCTGCTCGCCGACGCGGGGCATACCGTGTCCGACGTGCTCGCGCTCGGGCTGGCGCTGGCCGCTGCGTGGCTCGCTGCGAAGCCCGGCACGGCGTCACGCAGCTTCGGGTTCATGCGGGCTGAGATACTCGTGGCGCTCACCAACGGCGTCATCCTGCTTACCATGGCTGCGCTCATCGTGTTCGAGGCCGCGCAGCGCATGGCCGCGCCCCCCGAAGTGCGCGGAGGCATCGTTTCAGCGGTCGCGTCCGGGGGCGTCGCAGCCAACGTGATAGCCGCGACGCTGCTGCTCCGGTCGTCGCACTCGGACCTGAACGTGCGAGCCGCGCTCTTCCACGTGGGGGGCGACGCGCTGGGCTCGCTGGCGGCGGTCGTGGCGGGAGTCCTGGTGCTGGCGTTCGACTGGCGGATCGCGGACCCAATCCTGAGCGTCGTCATAGCGCTCATCCTGGTCTACGGCGCCGTGCGGGTCGTGCGAGAGGCGACGCACGTCCTGTTGGAGGGGACGCCGGCGCACGTTGACGTGGCCTCGCTGCGCGCCGACATCGAGGACATCGAGCACGTCGAGGGTTGTCACGACCTCCACATCTGGACAATCACGTCCGGCTATCACGCGCTCAGCGCGCACGTGACCATTGCAGACGAATGCACGGGAGACTGCGTGCGGGCATTGCAGGACGAGCTGCACGTAATGATGCACGCCCGCTACTCCATCGGGCACGTCACGATTCAACTCGAACGGGGGGACGGCGGAGCGTGCGACGAGGCGCACGTCCCGGACGCGGCGCCAGGCCGCGCCTAGAGGTCGCGCGCGCCCGCCACCGGATAGCCGATGGCCGCCAGCTGCGCCTTCATTGCGTGCGGCGTGACCGTCGTGAGGTCGTATCCGACCGTTAGGGTCAGCTTTTCGAGGCCGCCCACGATCTCCCCGATGCCGGAGAAGGTCTCCAGCACCTGGCTAACGGACGCGATGCAGCCGTCGCAATGCGGTCGGGGACGTCGAGGACAACGCGCTTAATCATCACGGTCAGTATAGGCGCGCTCGCGGTGGGAGCCCCAATGGACGCTGTACCCCACCTACCCTTGCCTTTTGTCGACTGCTATGCTTTAGGCAGTGGGCTGGAGGCGGGCGCAGGGTCTCCGCCACGCCGGCGGGGAATCTCGCCCAGCCCGGAGGAGAACGAGGGATGTCGCAGCGGTACCAGCGCGAGATTGAGGAGATTCTCGGCAAGGACGACGACGAGGCGCCTGAGGAGGGTGCCGGTCGCCCCAAGCGCGGGCAGCGCACGGCTCACCGGGCCGCGCCCCCCCGCAGACCCCGCCGCTTCTCGCTCAGCTTCACGCCGGGGCGCTTGTTCCAGGCGGGCATCATACTGCTCGTCATCGCGGTCGTGGTGAACTGGATTGACGTCAACCTCATGGGCATCAGCCTCGCCGCGCCTATCGCCTATATCGGCGTCGCGCTGTTCATCATCGCCTACGTCTCCTTCTTCACGAGGCCCCGCCGAACTGTGGAGCGCCGGTGGCGCGGACAGGTCCTCGATGACCCTCCGGGGTCAGGGCCGGCCTCCCGCCTATGGCGATGGATCACGAGGGGCTAGGACGCTTCCTGGTAACGAGGAGCCTCGCTCCTTCTCCGCGGATAGTGGTTGCACTTACCCTCCGGTCCCGCATCCAACGTTCGGTGGAGCGTTGGATATGCGGTGAAACATGAAAAGCTATCTCTCCCACCTCGAATGCACTGAGACTGGCCGGACCTACAGCGCCGACGAGCCGCACGGCGTCTCTCCCGAGGCGCAAAAGGTCCTCTTCCCACGCTACGACCTCGAAAGCGCAAGGCGAGAGGTCGATCCGTCGGCTTTCGCCGGGCGTCCGCGCGGCATATGGCGGTACTTCGAGCTGATGCCCGTCAGGGACGCGGCGAACGTCGTGACGCTCGGCGAGGGGGGGACGCCCATGCTCCGGGCGCGGAGGCTGGAGGCCGCGCTGGACGCTCGAACGCTCTTCATCAAGGACGAGGGGCTCAACCCGACGGGGTCGTTCAAGGCGCGGGGCATGTCCGCTGCCGTATCGAGGGCGAAAGAGCTGGGGCTCATGCGCTTGATCACGCCGTCGGCAGGGAACGCCGCAGGGGCGCTGGCGTCCTACTGCGCCCGCGGGGGCATGGAGTCTTACGTCTTCATGCCGCAGGACGCGCCGGAGGCGAACAAGAAAGAGACCCTGCTGGCGGGGGCGCACCTGACGCTCGTGGACGGGCTGATATCCGACGCGGGCCGCCTATCCCGCGAGAAGGCCGCGGAGCTGGGGCTGTTCGACGTTTCCACCCTGCGTGAGCCCTATCGAGTGGAGGGCAAGAAGACGATGGGGTACGAGATTGCCGAGGACCTCGGCTGGCGCCTGCCCGAGGCCATCGTCTATCCGACGGGCGGCGGCACGGGCATTGTCGGCATGTGGAAGGCGTTCGACGAGATGGAACGGCTCGGTTGGATAGGCGGCGAGCGCCCGAAGATGGTCGTCGTGCAGTCCGAGGGCTGCGCGCCCATTGTGCGAGCGTTCCGCAACGGAGAACGGCACGCCGAGCCCTGGGAGAATGCGGCGACCATCGCGGCCGGTATCCGGGTCCCTGCGGCCATCGGCGACTATCTGATTCTCGATGCGGTGCGCGAGAGCGGCGGCACGGCCGTCACTGTGACGGACGATGAGATCCTAGACGGCATGCGCGAGATGGGCGCCGCCGAGGGAATCTGGCCGGCGCCGGAGGGCGCGGCGACGCTGGTGGGTTACCGAAAGCTCCGGGAGTCCGGCTTCCTGGCGCCGGAGACTGAGACGGTGCTGATGAACACCGGCTCCGGCTATAAGTACATGGACTTGGCGATGCCGGTCTAAGCGGCGAAAGGCGGGCGCGGCCCACATGAGGATTCCCTTCCAGAAGGGTTAAGGTCAGGGAGGCGGGAATCCTACCGTCGCCCGGTTCCCATCGGGCCGACGCCGGAGAGAGGCCGGTTAGTAGGAGCGCTGCTCGCGAGGCCGGGCCTCGTTGACGACGAGAGCCCTCCCCTCGACAGAGTACCCGTTGAACATCTGGACCGCCTGGTCCTTGCCGGTGGGGGTCTCCATCTCGACGAACCCAAACCCGCGCGGGCGACCGGTCTCGCGGTCTGTCGGGATATGCACCGACGCCACGCCCCCGGCTTGCGCGAACAAGTCCCCCAGTTCGTCCTGGGTCATCTTGAACGGCATGTTCCCAACGAATAGGCGATTGGTTTCCTCAGCCACGAACCGGACCTCCATCAAAACGCAATGGCTCGAGCCGCAAAGGTTCGGCCGCCACCCGCTTGGCTTGGCCATAGCGGCTAGAGCGCGGACGGGGCGGCGGCGTCGGCATTGTAGCCACATGGTCGGCTAGTAGCAAGCAAGGGGCAGGCCACGCCGAATATCGAAACGCCAAGCGCGAGCGGCGGCGGATTGCCTCTAAGAAACGAGAGCGTGGCTACGCGGCAGGCCCAGGCCCCCTGTGGCGTTGCGGGGACATGGGCCTTTCGTGATAAGAGGCGGCGGTCGCATTGGGTCAATCTCGGCTTGACGCCGGTACGGTCGTCCGCCAAGGTATGCTGGCGCCCCCGGACTTTGGGACATTTTGCGTACTCGCTGTTGGGGCGGAGGCTGTTGGGGCGGAGGAGCCGGAGCGTTTGTGGCGGGCGGCGTGGTCCGACAAGCTCACCACGAACCGATTGGGAAAGGGCGAACGATCGGGAAAGGCGAAGGATTGGAGGGCGGTCCTTGATCGCCCCTACGGTTATGTAAAGGTCTCGGACTTTTGGAGAGATATGGCAGGCGTAAGCGCTATTTCCGGTAGTCGCCAGCCCAGCAGGCTAGCGGCTCACCCCGAGCTGCACGAGGCGGAACCTCAGTTACGGTCCAGCGGCTCTTCGCCATTGCTATTCGCACTGACGGAACCCATCTCACCCGAAGTCAGTGAGGTACTTGCTGAAGGCCTTGAGGAGTGGGCTGTCAACCTGCGACAGCCGCATGTCTCGCCGGTCTCCGAGCGGCGCCTGGCGGCAGCAGCCGTTGCTCTTGGGGGAGATCCGTGCCGCGAGCTTGCGGTTGACCCTGCGATCGTAGTGCCCGATTGGGAGCTGAACATCATTCGCCGCCTCATCCTCCTGGGAGCGGATCCCTTGGGCGCGGCGTTTTCCGCAGTCCGAAGCCCTGCTTTCAGGCGGACCCAGGGCGCCACCTATACGCCGTTTCTCATTGTCCGCAGCATGATCGAGTGGGGAAAGCGAAGCGGTCAGCCAGTCCGAGTAGTTGACCCTGGCACAGGATCGGGGCGATTCCTGTTGGCGGCGGGGCGGGCCTTCGAGGAAGCATCCCTCATCGGGGTCGAGACCGATCCCCTTGCGGCTTTGGTTGCGAGAGCGAATATCGTTACCGCCGGACTCAGCGACCGCGCGCAGGTCGTATTGCAGGACTATCGCAGCGTCCGATTGCCGGGTGTTGAAGGTCCGACCATGTTTGTCGGCAATCCTCCTTACGTTCGTCATCACCTACTGGAACCGGAATGGAAGGAATGGCTGACTAAGGAAGCCTCAGCGCGCGGGTATGCCGCCAGCCAACTCGCGGGCCTCCACGCCCACTTCTACCTTGCCACCCTGCTGAAGGCGCGCCCGGGAGACTACGGGGCGTTCATTACGTCGGCGGAATGGCTCGACGTGAACTACGGGAGGCTGGTCCGCGAACTCCTGGCCAATGGTCTCCACGCTGAATCGATCACGGTGCTGAATCCGACCGCCAGGCCTTTCCCTGATGCGGCAGCCACTGCAGCCGTCGCTACGTTTCGCGTGGGCAGCCCTGCTAAGCACGTGTACTTCGGCAGGGTGGATAGCCTCGCTGAGCTTGGGGCGCTGGATGCCGGGCAACCCATCCCGCGCGAGCGGCTGGCCACAGAGAGAAGATGGAGCAACCTCACGGACGCGCAGAGACTTGCTCCTCTCGGCTACGTTGAACTGGGCGAGATTTGCCGCGTACACAGGGGCTCAGTAACCGGAATGAATAGCTTGTGGATCGCGGGCGCTCACAGCACGGGCCTACCGGCCTCGCTGCTCAGACCGACCGTAACCCGCGCGCGGGAAATCATCGAGGCCGGGGAGCAATTGCTGGACGCCGGGCGCCTCAAGCGGGTGATAGACCTGCCTGACGACCTTGATTCCTTGGACGAAGCCGAGCGCAGGGCGGTAGCCGCTTTTCTGGAGTTCGCCCGATCACGCGGCGCCCACGAGGGGTACGTCGCCAGGAATCGGCGGGCTTGGTGGGCCGTCAACCTGCGTTCGCCGGCCCCGATTGTTTCGACTTACATGGCCCGGCGGCCGCCCGCCTTCACACTCAATCCCGCCGGGGCCCGGCTCCTAAACATCGCACACGGGCTGTACCCCCGCGAGCCCTTACCCGGCGCCGCTCTCCAAACATTACGGCGCTACCTGTCAGAGACAGTCCGCACGAGCGACGGACGCTCCTACGCGGGCGGCCTCGTCAAGTTCGAGCCCAAGGAGCTCGAACGCGTCATGGCGCCTGGGCCGGACATGCTCAGGGCGGGGGTGACCACCATTGGCGGATACTAGAATCCCGCCGCGCTGGACGGCGGCAGAGCTGGAAGAGGACCGGACTCGCGCCGTCGAGCTCTTTCGCACTAGCCGCTTGGTGGAGCCGCTCGAAGACTACCTCACAGCCTTCGACCACTACCGCGAGAACGTAGAGGTCCTTCTCAAATCCACCGGCAATCTCAGCCGGATAACGTCCCAGGCCGTCGAAGTGCTCACGAACCCTGGGCTCCTCGATGCCTTCAGGCACCTGGCGGGCCCCCCAATCTCAAAGGATGATTTGGCGACTCTCGCAGAGGCCACCCTGTCTCCGCAGCGACTTCAGGAAGATTCGGAACTAGCTCAGCGTGTCGTGCAACTCGTTCTCCTCGGTCTGGACCGCAGACGCTTTCCCTGGGTTATCGAGGGCAGAGGACCCTCCGAGACAGAAAAGGAGGCCGCGGTCCTGGCGTCCGCCGCTTTGCTCGCGGCCAATCGCGCAGCAACGCAGAGGCGCGGCGAGGGAAAGCGACTTCAGGAGGAGGCAGTCCGGCAGTTCCTGCTTCAGTCAGGTCTAGCGGAGGCGCCACGGCGCACAATTCGGACTATGAGCGACGCTCCCGCGCCTGGCGCATTCTGTGCTGAGAGCCTCGTCGGGCGTCGCAAGGCTGACTTTGTGGTTACCCTGTGGGACCAGCGCCTTATGCCCATCGAATGCAAGGTCTCGAACTCCGCCACCAACTCCGTAAAGCGGCTCAACAATGACGCAGCAGTAAAGGCCGTAGAGTGGACCAGAGACTTTGGGGAACTCCAGATTGTCCCCGTCGCCGTCCTCAGCGGCGTTTACAAGCTGCGCAACCTGGAAGCCGCCCAGAGCCGGGGCCTGATGCTGTTCTGGGCTCACCGGCTCGATCTGCTTGGCGAATGGATCGGCTCGACCGGCTGACACGGTCGGGACACGCAAAAGCACGCAGCAGGCCCAGGCCCCGTAACTGTTCAGAGTTGATGAGGCGAATGCCTGCGGAACCACCCCTAGCCCCTCCTTGGTAAGGAGGGGAATAGGAGGGCGTTGGTTGGCGGGGCGGCGTGGTTCGACAGGCTCACCACGAACCAATCAGGGAAGGGGCTCACCACGAACCTAAACTCATCAACTCTGGACAGTTACCAGGCCCCCTGTGGCGTTGCGGGGGCATGGGCCTTTCGTGATAATGGGCGAGGTTAAAATCGGCCGCTACCGGCCCGAACCGTCAAATCCACAATCTTCGGAGCAGCGTTGCATCCCTTCAATTACGTAGCAGCTCGGACCTTGGACGAAGCCATCGCCGTGCTCGCGCAGCACGGCGCGCGCGCCAAGGCGCTTGCGGGCGGCACCGACGTATTGGTGCAGCTGCGGGGCGAACGATTCGAGATCGACGCCATCGTCGACGTCAAGGGCATCCCGGAGACGACCGCCCTATCGCTGAACGGCGGGCTCACCGTCGGCGCGGCGGTCCCCTGCTATCAGGTGTACGAGAACGAGGCGGTCAGCGCAGCGTTCCCCGGCATCATCGACGCGGCCTCGCTCATCGGGGGCATCCAGATACAATCGCGCGCGAGCCTGGGGGGCAACCTGTGCAACGCCTCGCCCAGCGCGGACGGCATCTGCCCGCTCATCGTACATTCCGGCGCCGCGCATATCAGAGGCCCGAACGGAGCGCGCTCGCTTCCCATCGAGGAGTTCTGCACGGGTCCTGGACGGAACGCGCTCCAGGAGGGCGAGCTGCTCGTCTCGATCGAGGTTCCTGCGCCGGCCAAGGGTTTCGGCGCGGCGTACCAGCGCTTCATCCCCCGCAATGAGATGGACATCGCCATCGCTGGGGCGGCCAGTGCAATCACCCTCGATGACGCCGGGGCTGTCGCGTCGAGCCGCATCGCCTTGGCCGCCGTCGGTCCGACGCCCATCCTCGCGGAGAAGGCGTCGGCTTTCCTCGCCGGTAAACCTGCCTCGGCGGAGACCTTTGCCGAGGCGGGCGAGATTGCGTCTACCGAGGCGTCACCCATTGAGGATATGCGGGGCGGTCCCGCGCAGCGGGTGGAGCTTGTCAAAGTCCTCACCCGCCGGACGCTCGCCGTCGCGTTAGAACGAGCCCAAGCCAACCGCTGAGAGCACTCATGACACAAACCCAGAACCCTGTTCCCAAGATTCTCGTCTCTTGCGAGATCAACGGTCAGCCGACCGATTTCCTCGTCGCGCCATACCAGTCCTTGCTGGAGGCGCTGCGCGAGACGATCGGCCTGACGGGCACAAAAGAGGGCTGCAACGACGGGAATTGCGGCGCCTGCACCGTCTCCCTCGATGGGAGGATTGTCGACTCCTGCCTCGTCCTCGGGGCTGAAGTGAACGGCAAGAAGGTGGACACCATCGAGGGCATGGCCCCGCCCCACGGACTGCACCCTCTGCAGCAGGCCTTCTTGGAAGAGGCTGCGTTGCAATGCGGCATCTGCACGCCGGGATTCCTGGTCGCGGCGAAGGGACTGCTGGACCGGGAGCCGCATCCCGACGAGCACCGCATCCGCCTCTGGCTGGCGGGCAACCTGTGCCGCTGCACGGGGTACGACAAGATCGTGCGAGCGGTTGAGAAGGCCGCCGCCGAAGCCGGCTAACGATAATCCGGAGGAGTCGCGAATGACCACAACAACCGACAAGCCCGCCCAAGAATTCAAGGTCGTAGGCACGCGCCCTGTCAGGCATGACGGCATCGATAAGGTGCTCGGCCGCGCCCTGTACGGCGCCGACGTAAAGCTCGCTGGGCTGGTCCATGGGGCAGTCCTCCGCAGCCCGTACGCGCACGCAATCATCAAGACGGTCGACGCCTCCAAGGCCGCGGCCGCAACCGGAGTCCTCGCGGTCATCACCGGCGACGACATGCCGATCGCGGCGTCGAAGGTCATGGACTTGGGCGAGGAAGTCACCGATGCGAAGTGGTCCAGCCAGCGCATCATGGCCCACGGCAAGGCGATCTTTCGAGGCCACCCCGTTGCCGCGGTCGCCGCGGTGGACCTGAACACGGCCCTCGAGGCGCTCAAGCTGATCGAGGTCGAGTACGAACCCCTCAAAGCCGTCATCAGGCTCGAAGATGCGATGTCGCCCGACGCGGTCATCATCCATGGAGACCTCGTCGGCAACCACTTGGGCGAGAAGGTGACGAACACCAACGTCGCCGAGCACACCAGGTCGGAGTTCGGCGATCCGGAGGCCGGGTTCGCGGAGTCGGCCCACGTGTTGGAGCGGACCTACACCATCTCGCGGGCGCACCAGGGCTACATCGAGCCCCACAACGGCACGGCCTTCTGGGACCCCGACGACAAGCTGACCGTGTACACCAGCACCCAGTCACCGTTCGGCGTGCGCAGCAACCTCGCTACGGTCCTCCAGCTGCCCGTTTCCAACATCAGGGTCATTCCGATGGAGATCGGCGGCGGATTCGGCGGGAAGATCCAGCTCTACCTGGAGCCCCTGGCCGCGCTGCTCTCCAAGAAGTGCGGCAGGCCTGTGAAGATCACGATGGAGCGCAAGGCCATCTTCGACGCTACAGGCCCCGGACCAGGCGGCCAAGTGACGGTGAAGATGGGCGTGGACAAGGATGGCAAGATACTCGCGGCCACGGCGGAGATCCGCTACATGTCCGGCGCGTACCCCGGCTCTCCCATCAGCGCGGCGACCGCCGGCATATTCGCCTGCTACAACGTCCCGAACGTCAGAATCGACGCCTACGACGTCGTAATCAATATGTCCAAGACCGCAGCCTACCGCGCTCCCGGCACTCCGCAGGCGACGTTCGCGAGCGAGTCCCTCGTGAGCGAGCTCTGCTCGGTCATCGGCATGGACCCGATGGAGTTCCACCTGCTCAACGTTTCCACGGAGGGTTCCCGCAGGCCGGACGGGCCGGTCTTCCCTCGTATCGGCAACACGGCCTGTTTGGAGGCCGTCCGGGACTCGGACCACTTCCGGAGCGATCTCCAGCGCGAGACCCCGGACGGCAAGCTGCGGGGCCGCGGGATGGCCAGCGGCTTCTGGAACGGCATCGGCAACAAGTCAACCGTGACCATCAACGTGAACGATGACGGCGTGGTCTCGCTGGTGGAGGGCAACCCCGACATCGGCGGCACCCGGACCACCATCGCGATGCAGGCCGCCGAGATTCTGGGTCTGCCTGCCGAGGACGTTCACCCGACGGTGGTCGACACCGACAGCATCGGCTACAACGACCTCACGGCCGGCAGCCGCACGACGTACGCGAGCGGCCAGGCGGCCATCGAGGCGGCCAGGCTGGTCATCGAGGAGATCAGGAAGCGCGTGGCGATGGTCTGGGAGACGGAATCGGAGAACGTGGACTTCCAGGATGGAGTCTTCAGCAACAAGGTCGCGCCGGACCAGAAGCTGACGTTCAAGGAGGCCGCGGGCAAGCTCGGGCAGACCGGCGGCCTCGTCGCCAAGACGGGCGCGGTGAACGTTCGCGGCTCGGGAGGCGGCAGCTTCGCCACGCACTTGGTCGACGTGGAGATCGATCCTGACACGGGCAAGGTGCAGATCATTCGGTACACCGCGGCCCAAGACGCAGGCAAGGCCGTGCATCCCTCCTACGTCGAGGGCCAGTTCCAAGGCGGCGCCGCGCAGGGCATCGGCTGGGCGCTCAATGAGGAGTACTACACCAGCCCCGACGGGGTGATGCTCAACTCCAGCTTCCTCGACTACCGGATGCCGACTTCCCTCGACCTGCCGAAGATCGAGACGATCGTCGTTGAGGTGCCGAACGTGAATCACCCGTTCGGCGTGCGGGGCATCGGCGAGACCGGCATCGTCCCGCCTGCTCCCGCCGTGGCGAACGCCATAGCGGACGCGCTCGGGGTGCGTCTGTACCAGACGCCGATGAACCCCGGTCGCGTTCTCGAAGCGTTGGCGAGCAAGCGAAACGGCAAGAACGGGACGTAGGCGCTGCCTTGGCGGTCGTCTTCATGCAGACGCCGTTGCGGCGGTTCATCGGCGAACAGGCCAGCGTCGAGGCGCCCGGAAGGACGCTGCGCGAGCTCATCGACAATCTGGAAGAGCGCTATCCCGGCATCCGGGAGCGCCTCGTCCACCCCGAGGAGAGCGGCAGGCTCGCCCTTGGCCTGGCGGCCGTCGTGGACGGCGAGCCTACCAACATGGGCCTGCTGACGACACTGGACGAGGGCTCCGAGGTCCACTTCCTCCCCGCCATCGCCGGGGGAGCCCTGGTTTCTCCTCCTCCCGTCTGCGGGGGAGGACTGAGGAGGGGGGACTCCCGATGCGCCTAGCGTCGCGTATGTCCCGCCTCGGCACCGAGACCGCCTTCGAGGCGCTCGCCCGCGCCAAGGCGCTCGAAGCCCAGGGACGCAGCATCGTCTTCCTCGGCATCGGCGAACCGGACTTCGACACGCCCGAGCACATCGTCGAGGCGGCAAAGGACGCGCTGGACGACGGCTACACGCACTACGTGCCCTCGGCCGGCATCACCGAGGCGCGCCAGGCGATTGCGGCGGACGTGAGCCGCCGCTTGGACTACGAGACGCCGGCGTCCCGGGTGATCGTTACGCCCGGCGGCAAACCCATCATGTTCTTCACCATCCTCGCCCTGGCGGAGGAGGGAGACGAGGTCGTCTACCCGAACCCCGGCTTCCCCATCTACGAGTCGATGATCAGGTTCGCGGGGGCCACTCCGGTCCCGATGCAGCTGCACGAGGAGCTCGGCTACAACCCGGCCCCGGACGAGCTCGAGGGGCTCGTTACGCCCCGCACCAAGCTGATCATCGTCAATTCGCCCAACAATCCGTGCGGCAGCGTTATTCCGGACTCCACTCTGCGCCGCATTGCCGAGCTCGCCGTGGACGCGGACGCCGTGGTGCTGGCCGACGAGATATACAAGGACTTCTACTACGAAGGCTCGCATAGCTCCATCACGCAGTTTCCCGGCATGTGGAACCGGACTGTGCTGCTCGACGGCCTCTCCAAGAGCTATGCGATGACGGGCTGGCGGGTGGGATACGGCGTGCTGCCGGAGCCGCTCGTGGAGCCGGTCACGCGGCTCGTGACGAACAGCGTGTCGTGTACCGCCGCGTTCAGCCAGATTGCGGCGCTGGCCGCGATTCAGGGGCCCCAGGAGTCGGTCACCGGGATGGTCTCGGAGTTCAGGGAGCGTCGCGATCTCTTGGTGGCCGGACTCAACGCGCTGCCGGGCGTCTCGTGCCCCATGCCCAAGGGCGCCTTCTACGCCTTCCCCAACATCACGGGGACCGGCCTATCGAGCGGGGAGTTCGAACGGAGAGCCCTCGACGAGGCTGGAGTCTCGCTGCTCTCCGGCACGTCGTTCGGCAAGTTCGGCGAGGGCTACGCGCGCATCTCCTTTGCGAACTCCCAGGACAACATCCGCGAGGCGCTGTCGCGTCTCGGAACATGGCTGGCGGGGCTTTAGGGATTCCTTGACTCGTCAGCGTGATACGCCCAAGATGCGTACTCCCTGTTACAATATGCCTTGAAGCGTGGGTTTATGGAGACGTGATGAAAACGGATGAGCGACATCCCCGCAAGTGGATGTACAGCGAGATTCTCCGCCAACGACCCTCGTTCCTGACAGGGATTGCCTCTATCTTCGACTTCGCCGGCAATATCAACCGCGTCAATATCCCCTCCGACCCCGATGCCGACGCCCGCGCCCTCGCGCTGGACTGGCAGGCTGTCGGCGATGCAATGTGGGAGGCGATGTGGGATTTCGAAGAGGCGACTGGCATCCGGGTTCTGCAGGACTACGTGACAGAGGAGTCTGAGTAGTTCACTGCTTATGACTGCCGAGGACCAGGAGTCTCAGCTCGACCGGCCCACAAGCCGCGCTGCGGGCCAGCGCCCCAATTTGGCAGTCCAGGTTGAACGGTTCCAAGGGCCTTTGCCGCCACCCGAGGCCCTCGCTCAGTACGAATCGGTGCTCCCTGGCGCAGCAGACCGCATCTTGCAGATGGCGGAGCGGCGTCTCGATCACCGCCAACGTATCGAGAGTACTGTAGCCGAAGGCTCCAGCACCCGCGCTCGGTTGGGCATTATCGCAGCGACCATAGTCTCCCTTGCCGTTCTAGGAGTAGCCGGTTACGCGCTCTATCTTGGGCAGCCGGTAGCGGGGGGAGTACTCGGGGTCGCCGACCTCGTCGGGGTTATTGGCGTCTACATCTATGGGACCCGCAATCGCTAGCTCCCGTTGATCGCATCCGCAAACTGGAGCACGGCCTGCTCGACGCGCTCCCATGCGCCGTCCTCTGGGTTTGGAAGGCTGTGTGAGCCGTCGACAACCTCGAAGCGCGATACTTGGGGCAGACGCTCGACCAGCAAGGCGGTGTGCTCGGGCCTGACCAGCGTGTCGCGCAGGCCTTGGAGCACGAGGGTCGGCGCGGCCAAGCGCTTAGCCGCTCTGCCCGTCGCGATGCCGAGTCCGCGCAGTTCGTTCAAGAGCTGGGTGGGGACTTGGAACGCGCGCAGCTCTTGTTGGACGTCGAAGTCGTCAATCTCCAAGTCGGGGATGATGTGGAGCAACCCCTGCCTGATGCGCGGGTCGGAGAAGTCGGCGTTCTTGAGGGGGCGCCAGCGGCCGGCGAACACCCGGAGCAGCGGCCAGAAGAGATGGCTCAGCGAGCCGCCGAACCGCCAGTACGGAGCGAGCAGCGCGTAGCCGTCCGCAGGCTCCCGCGCCGCCGACACAAGGCCGACGGAGCTTCCGAGCGAGTGACCGACGACGATGACCTTGCCGTGCTCCCGCCGCATTCCCCGGACGCGCTCCGCGACGGTCTCGCGCCACTCGGCGTGCTTCCTGTTGGGGAGGGTGATGATTTCGGGGCCGAAACCGGGCAGCAGCGGCGCGTCGACAGCCCATCCGGCTGCTGCGAGGGAAGCGCCGAGCAATCGCATATCGGCGGGCGTGCCGGGAAACCCATGCACGAGCACGGCGCCGCCTACCGCCTCGCCGTCCGCGGGAAGCCGGAACGGCTGGTGCCGGGCCTCGGTGAAGAGGCTGAGGCTGCGCAGGAATGGGGAAGGCTCGTAGGACACGTCGGTGATAGGCTATCAGGCTGGCGGGTGGGGGGCATGGCTGGGCGGCGGGAAGACGACTGCTTACGCAGACTGGCCGGTGAGCGCCATGACCTCCTCGGTCTTGGACCTCACGAAGTCGCTCATCGCCATCTGGCGGCCGAAACGCTGCTCGGCGATTCGGATGGCCATGACGGTCGGAATCGCGGCAGGGCCGATGACGGTGGATAGCCCTATCCCCAAGGCGTTGTAGCCCGTAGCGCGTCCCAGCCGCTTCACTCCCCGCTGAAGCGACATTTGGAGCGTGGCCCCTCCTGTCAGGACCGCGCGCCCTTCCGTCACCGTAATTAGGAGCGCAGGCAGGATTGGGACCATATCCATGGCGAACTCCGCGCTCTGGCCGAGGAAGTCGGCTACCGCACTCTCTCCCAGTTCCCCTACCTGGCTCTCCGTGAGCTCTTCTAGGGACTCGTTGGAAATATCGGTTTGGATGATTTCGTCAGCCACTCCATCAATCTCAACCGGTGCAGCGATACGGATATCAGGGTACTTTTCAAGAGCTTCTTTTATGTAGCCCATATCCTCGGTCGCCTTGAGTTGGATGCGCTCAAACACCTCTCCATCGGCATCGGTAATCTCAATGTCCCATCCGGCCTGAGTCGGAGAACCGGCGATGCTCGCTACCTGTCCGGGCAGTAGCTTGAGTTCGCCGACGGTCTCTCCGGCGTTGAGGCGCTCCTCGACGATGACTTCAAAGTACTTCCCCTTGATGCCATTGGCGAATCCTTGGAGGGCTTCTTTCGGCCTGCCTTGTAACGAGTCTAGTTCAACAGTCGGGTATTGGAGCTCGAAAGCCCGCCGTACCTGTGGGTTGAGGTCAGGCTCCCACCCAAGGTTGATAATCGAGTCCACCGATAGTTCGGAGGCAAGGGCGGCCAGTTCCAACAGGTCGGCTTCTTGCCGCTTTCTACGCTCCAAGGCAAACTCCAGCAAAGCTCCCCTTGGCTGCGGTGGGTACGATGCTGCAATCGCTTCTAACTCATCGTAAGGCATCAGGCCTCTCCGTTGCGCGAAGGCTCTATGACTCGTTCCCGAAGGTCGCCTGCTCTAAGCGCGTAAGCCTCTCCTCCAAGCGGTCGAGCCTCTCGCCGAGGGTGGCCTGGTCTTGATGAACCCCGATGACTGCCGTGCTAACAGCCTGGGTGAACTGCTCGAATTCAGTCCGGAACTCAGCCAGAGAGATGATGTCTATCGGGCGCTTCACCCTTTCGCCTGCCGAACCAGCCGCTGCCTTGGCTGACTCCGCCGCGCTCTTCACCGGCTCCGGCGCATTCGCTGCTGCGTCTCGGGCCGATTCCGCTGCTTTCTCTGCTACGCTCCGGGCCGAGTCCACTGCGCTGCTAATCTTGCCGCGCCAGCCTCCCGGTTTGTTCGGTTGACTCTCCTCTGGGTTGTTGGGCTGCTCTGTCGCCATTGAAGCTCCCTCGGTTTGCAACGAATGTTGTCCAGTACTAGGCCACCCTCCTGCCTACCGCACGTATTGGCCGCCGTTGATGTCTATGCAGGCGCCGTTGAGCTGGCGCCAGTGGGGTTGCGTGAGGTCGAGCACTATCCTCGATAGCTCGTCTGCGCTGACGAAGTGGCCTGTCGGCGTCACCGCGAGGTGCGCGTCGAGGACTTCCTGCGGCGTGTCGTCGGACATGCCGGTCCCCGTCACCATGCCGGGCGCGACGACGTTCACGCGGGTCCTCGGCGCGAGGGACTTGGCCAAGGACTTGACGAGGGCGTGCATCGCGCCCTTGGTGGCGCCGTAGAGAGGGTCGGACGAGCCTCGCTGGCCAGCCAGCGAGCTCATCACGATGATATGGGAAGGGTCCGAAAGGACAGGCGCGACGCGCTGAATCACCCGGAACTGGCCGGAGAAGTTAACGTCGACGACCTCGTCGATTTGGTCGTCAGCGTACTCGGCGAGCTGTTGGCCGGGGGAGAGGCCGGGTAGGAGGACAACCACGGCGACGCCCTCTGCCGGCCCGGCGAGGGCGTCGAGGTCGGCAAGAGAGCGGATATCGGCCTTCACCCACGCCGCGGCGTCGAGTCCCGGCGGGATGCTCGTCCGGTACGTGGCGGCGACTTCATGGCCGACGCCTAGGAACGTGCGAACAATCGCCGCGCCGATGCCCGATGATCCGCCAACGATGAGTGATTTCAAGGCTTGCTCCTCCTGCCCGCTGTCGGTAGCCGCTGTCGTAGCTATGAGGCCCGCTAGGAAACCTCTGAACAGGCGGCTGATGCTCCCCAACCCCTCCCGTCAGCGACGCATGATGCGAAATGGCACGGTGGGAGTTTTTGTAACTGCTTTGTCCTGTTCTGCACTGCCCACGCACCCTGGATTCCCGCCTGCGCGGGAATGACGGAGGGGGCGGCGCCCGGTGAGGGCGGAATCGGCTCCGGTGCGGCGCATAGCAGGACCGCAAGGGCTTGTTTTGTCCGAAGATGTCTCATCCATCTCACTCGTAACTTTCCCCGGCCTACGAGTGCACGGGGGCTGCCTCATCGAAAAAAGCGCGCCATTTAGCGCCATTTAGCGCCATTTACTCCTGAGCACGAGCCCGGCGCCGTAGGCAGTGGGACCCCCTGGAGGACCACCCCTAGCCCCTCCTTGGCAAGGAGGGGGACGGGAGGGGGACAGGGCGTAAACCAGTGTAGGGAGAGCGGGGGTGTTCGGGGAAGGGGCAAATGTCAGTCTTCCTCCGCATCAGCAGTTTTGCATCAGGTGTCGTCTTTGCGTTCGAGGCGTCTCGTGTTAGGCCTGTCGTTGGAGGGCGCGGTAGACCTTCTCCGCTGTCACGGGCGTGTCGGTGATGCGAACGCCTATCGCGTCGGCCACGGCGTTTGCGATTGCCGCGGTCACTCCCTCGATTGCGTACTCGCCGATGCCCTTCGTGCGGTATGGGCCCACGCCCTCCTCGGACTCGACGAGCGCCGTCCGCATCTCCGGGAGGTCGGCTATGGACGGCAGCTTGTAGTCGGCGAAGCTTGGGTTGACGACGCGGCCATTCTCGAGCAAGAGCTCCTCGGTGAGCGCGTTCCCCATGCCCTGGATGACGCCGCCGTTGATCTGCCCCTGGTGGCCGATGGGGTTGATGACGACGCCGACATCGTGGGCGCTCGTAATCTTCAGCAGCTGGACGGCGCCGGTCTCCGGATCGACCCGCACCTCGGCGATCTGGACCATCGCGGAAGCCACCGGCGAGGGCTCGTGCTCGTTGTTCGTGGCCCGTCCGATGACGGGCGCCTCCGATTGCGCCACGAGCTCCGCCCACGGCGTCGACTCTCCGGTATCGGTCCGCGTCACGTCGCCGCCGGACAACGCGGCGCGGTCCGCCGGCCAGCCGAGGCGCGCCGCCGCGAGCTTCAGCAGCTCTTCCTTGGCGATGACGGCGGCCTCATACGCCGCCGGTCCCGCGACCCGCGTCACCCGGCTTGCGCCTACGCCCGTGTCGAACGGCCCGTCGTCAGAGTCCCACGCCTCGACCTCGATGGCCGAGGGCGGCAGGCCGAGCGCCTCGCCGACGATCTGGGCAAGGGCCGTGTAGGAGCCGGTGCCCTGCTCGAACACGGACGTGTTCAGCAGCACCGTGCCGTCCGCCCTGAACGTGACGGCTGCCGACGACACGCCCTCGCCTTGGTCTTTGTAGGCGAGGGATATGCCGCGTCCGACGTTGGGCGGCTTGGGGCCGCCGTATCCGGATGCGCGCACCGCAGCGTCGACCGTCTCTTCCGGGCGCATCGTCAGCCCCGGCATTCCGTTGGCCAGCTCTTCGCCGCTGCGGACGAGGTTCTTCCGGCGAAACGTGAGCGGATCGAGGCCAAGGCGATAAGCGATGACGTCCATGTGCGACTCGCTCGCGAAGTTGGCCTGCACGGCCCCGGGGCCGCGGAAGAAGCCGCCGGGGACGGTGTTGGTGTAGACGTGGACGGCCTCGATGAGCGTATGTGGTATGCGGTAGGGCCCGGCGGCATGGCTCGCGCCAGGCAGGTTGACGCCGGGCACGGGCTTGAATCCGCCGTAGGCGCCGCTGTTGAAGAGGAACCGCGCCTCGTGGGCCGTAATCGTTCCGTCTTGCTTAACTCCGGTCCGCATCCGCACGACGCTGGGGTGCCGCGGGTTCGCCGCCGAGAACTCCTCGGCGAACGTCATAACGCTCTTGACCGGCCTTCCCGTCTTCTTCGCCAAGAAGTAGCAGACGGGGATGTCCATCGGCGAGCCCTTGCCGCCGAAGTCCGCGCCTATGGCCGAGTGGCGCACCACGATGTCCGCCGGGTCCAGGCCGAGGGCGTCGACCAGGTTGAGCTTGAGGCGGTGCGGCGCTTTGTTGGACGCCCAGACCTGCACCCGCCCGTCCCCATCGATCCAGACGACGCACGAGTGTGGTTCGAGGTAGGCCTGATGCGCGCGTTGTGTCGTGTACGTTTCCTCGACGATGAGGTCGGCCTCGGCGAACCCCCGCTCCGGATCGCCCCGCCCCCACGTGTCGCTCACGAAGGCGTTGGTGGGCGCCGGGAGGGGCGTGGGCAGGCCGGCATAGCTCTGCACGTCCGGGTGCAGCAGCGGCGCGTCGTCAGCCAGCGCGTCTTCCGGCTCCAGGACGGCCGGCAGCTCCTCGTATTCGACCTCGATGAGCTCGACCGCTCGCTGCGCCGTCTCCACGTCGTCCGCCGCGACAGCCGCTACGCGCTCGCCGGCGAACCGGACGCGCTCCTGGGCGAGCGGCGGCACGTCTCGGAGCCGCCGTCCGTAGAGGACCCCCGCAACGTCGGCGCCTGTCAGCACAGCGTACACGCCTGGGAGGGCCTCGGCCCTCGACGTGTCGATGCGGACGATTCGCGCATGCGGGTAGGGGCTCCGCAGCGACTTCGCCCATAACGCCCCAGGCAGGTCGGTGTCGGAGGCATAGCGGGCCGCGCCCGTCGCCTTGTCGGCGCCGTCAACGCGCGGCGCCGACATCCCGAGCACACGGTAAGACTGCATCGCCTACTCCTTCATGGCCGTTTCGAGCAGCCGTCGGAGGTCATGTTTGGCCTTCAGGATGTCTCCCCACAGGTCGCCGACCGCCGCCAAGCGCTCGTGGACGGTGTCGATGTTGAAGTCGCTCGGGTAGACGCTGCCGAGCTCGTCCCAGCGCAGGGGCACGGAGACCGGCGCTCCGGGCAGCGGGCGGAGCGAGTAGACCGACGCCATGTTCTTCCCCATCACGTTCATGTTGTAGTCGAGGAATATCTTGCCGGAGCGCTTGCTCACGCTCCACTCCATCGTCACGTCGAGCGGCCGCTGGCGCAGCAGGAATTTGCCGATCAGCTCGCACGTTTTACGCGTCACACCGTAGTCGTACTCCCGCACGATGGGGACGTAGACGTGCAGGCCCGTCTTCCCCGACGTTTTGAGGAACGAGGATAGGGATAGCTGGTCCAGCAGGTCCTTCAGGGCGAGCGCGACTTCCGCGCCCTTGGCGAACGCCCGCCGGTTCAGCTCCGGCTCGTCCCCGGCCTTCTCCTCGCCCGAGTAGATGTACGGGTCGAGGTCGAAGACGATGAAATCGGGGTAGTTCAGCACGCTCTCGCGCAGCTCCTCCTTCGAGCCCGTGAAGCTCTCCGTTAGGCGCGCCGCGTCCGGCTCGACGGTCGTCCGAGAAAGCCACGGGTGCAGCTCCAGATCGGCGAGCTGCGCCAGCCAGAGGAGCGTCGGCAAGTTGTTTACGACCAGGTAGTCGACGTCCCCCTCCGCCGCCGACGAGAAGAGGCGCACCGTCTCGGCGAACGGCGGCAGGTCGTACTCCCAACGCTTCTGGTAGAAGCTCTGGCCGTCGATTCCGTTGGGGTAGCGCGTGAGGGTGAGGGGGCGGTCGCGCAAGTGCGGCAGCAGATAAGGCGCGACTCGCGCATAGTACGCGAGCATCTCGCCTTTGCTGACTGCGCTCCGGTCGCCGGTCGCGGGCCAGAAGACCTTGTCGAGGTTCGTGACCGCGATCTTCTGCCCGCCGACCTCGACGTGACCGTCCTTCGGGATTCGCGCGAGCTGTTCGAGCGCCTCCGCTGACTCGGAGTGAACGTCGGTCGTCTCAGCGGGGCCCGCGCCGATCGTCTCTATCGACGCGACCGGCTCCGGCGACTCGCGCACGACCGCTCGCGCCGGAACGTCATCCCGCAGGCCAAGGAATACCGGCGACCGCATGATCGAGTCGGCGGTCCACTGCGAGAACTTCACCTGCGCTACGAGCTCCGGCTTCAGCCATGTCGCAAGCTTTGGGTCGATGTCGGGCGGCGGGGCAGAGAAGGGGCAGTCGTCGACGCGCAGCGGCTGCATTGCCTCCAGCGTGTCGAGGAGCGTCTGTTGGGTGAACCCGCTGCCCGCGCGCCCGGCGTAGGTCAGCACCCCGTCGTCGTAGTAGCCGAGGAGGACCGCGCCAAATGTTTTGGCACGCTCGCCCTCGCCCGCCGTGTACCCGGCGACGACGAACTCTTGGGAGAGCACCCGCTTGATTTTCAGCCAATTCCGGGAACGCTCACCCGCCTGGTACCGGGAGTCGCGGCGCTTGGCGACGACGCCCTCGATGCCGACCTGCTCCGCGATGCCGTAGAACGCCTCGCCCTCACCCTCGACGAACTCCACCAGCCGCACCCGCTCACTGGGCACGACCGCTAGGGCCAGCAGCCGCTTCCGCTGGTAGAGGGGCGCTTGCCGCAAGTCGCGGCCGTTCAGGTAGAGGATGTCGAATGGGTAGTAGGCGATCGTCGCCGGCTCGTCGCGTCCCTCGGGAAGCGGCATCCTCCGCATGCCCGAATTGTTCTGCAGCAGGTTGAAGTCGGGCATCCCCTCGGCGTTGAGCGCGACGATTTCGCCGTCGATAATCATCTCGTCATGGGGGAGGACGGCCAGTTCCTCGGCGACGCCGGGGAAGTTCTTGGTGAGGTCGTTGCCGGTCCTGCTGAGCAGCCGCAGACGCCCGTTCCGCCCATACTCATCGCCGGAGAGGAACGCCAGCGCCCGGAAGCCGTCCAGCTTCGGCTCGAACAGCCAATCCGGCGACGAGAAGGCGCCGTCCACCGAGTGCGCGAACATCGGCTTGAGCGTCTTGGGCATGCGCGCGGGCTTGCCTAACGTTGCCGCATCCGCGGCGAGCGATGGGTCCGGCAGCCACCCTGACTTCAGCTGCTCGATGCTCAGGCCGCATATGATCGACCGGTCGTCGTCGAGCACGTCGCACTCGCTGTCGGCGTGGGCGTCCTTGTGCTTGATGAGGAGCCACTCGTTCGGCCCCCGGCTCGTGCGGACCAGCGTCCAAGAGCCTCGCAGCTTGCGCCCGCGCAGCGTGAACGAGAGCTTGCCGGATTCGAGGCCCACGAGCATCCGCCTGTCCGCTTCCTCGCGGTCGCGCCAGCTCAGGCCGCCCTCATCGGGCGTATAGATGCCCGAGTCCCAAACGATGACTTGCCCGGCCCCGTAGTTGCCGTGGCCGATGACTCCCTCGAAGGAGGAGTAGTCGAGAGGGTGGTCCTCCACGAGCACAGCGAGCCGCTTCTCGTTGGCGCCAATCGACGGGCCCTTCGGGACGGCCCACGACTTGAGCGCGCCGCCGAACTCCAGCCGGAAGTCGTAATGCAGGCGCGAGGCCGCGTGCTTCTGCACCACGAACGTAAGGGCGCCCGGCCTATCGCGGGTCGGCGCCGGGGCCGGCTCGCCCGTACGGGCGAAGTCGCGTTTCTCCTCGTACCGTTCGAGGGTCATAGGGCCGTCAGCCGCTGGCGCGCGCCGCCTTCTCGCCGCTTTCGGAGGGCCGCAGCTTGCTCACGCGGAGAATCTGAAGCGGCTCGTCGTCGATGCTCTCGAACCAGTAGCGCGTGTGGTGCGGGATGAAGATGCCCTCGAATGGCCCCAAGTCGCCCAGCAGCGCGTCGCCTTCGCCGTGGAACCGGGCCAAACCGCCGAGGATTAGCCAGTAGCCGTCCTGGTCGTTGTGGTAGTGGAGCTTGTTGCCCTGCCCCTTCTCCATCACCTGCACCGTGCTGATGACCGTCTCGTTGTAGATGAGGTCGTAGGAGCGGCCGTTCTCCGGCCCGCGGTCTCGGGATCCCGGGGCCGCGGGGCCTGGGTAGCTGAATCGCTTTACCTCGTCTGTCATGGCCTTCCTCCTCGGGGGCTTGATGCGCTTGCCGTGGCTGGTCGCTTCTTCCGCCAGTCCCACTTCCAAGCTGTCTTAGGGAGTAAGGGATAGCGCCGGAGCGTCATGAAGTCATCAATCGCCGCTGCGCGCGGCGTCTGGCAGCGTGCTCACCCGCAGGATCTGCAGCGGCTCGTCGTCGACGTTCTCAAACCCGTAGCGTGTGTACCGTGGGATGAAGATCCCTTCGAGCGGTCCGAGGTCGGCTACGGCGCCGCCCGTCTCGTCGAAGAAACGGGCCCTGCCCTCCAACACCAGCCAGTAGCCGTCCTCATTGGTGTGAGAGTGCAGCGCGTTGCCTTGCCCCTTCTCCATGATTTGAACGGTGCTGGCCACGGTATCGTTGTAGATCAGGTCGTACGAGCGGCCCTTCTCAGGGCCTCGGTCGCGCGCCCTGGGGTCTGCTGGGCCTGGGTACTTGAACTGCTTCACCTCGTTCGCCATGGCTGCCTCCTTAACGAGCGCGGGACCCTCGCGCGACTTGCACAGACTATACTCCGCGACGAGCGTCGCAGGGCGGTCTGCGCTCGTCCGGCAAGGGGCCGCTTGCGCCGCCTGCCTATCTATCCGTAGAGTATGCGTATCTATGCTATGAGGTAACGCTGGGATGCTTTCCACGTATCTGACCGCGGCCGCGCTCTGGGTTGCGATTCTCATCCTTCCCGTGTTGACGGTGCGTCTCTTGTACGGCCTCGATGATCTGGGCTTCTGGGCCGCCTTCGTCATCTGGTTCACGATTGCCGGCGCTCTGACAGCGGCCGTTTACGTTCTACACCAGCGTGAGGCCCGCCGCCAGCAATAGCGTCCCTTATTCGGCACAGGAGGACGACGATGCTCACTCAGCAGATGAACGACCGGGTCACCCGAGTAAGCGTCGGCACGCCGATGGGCGAGCTGATGCGCCGCTACTGGCATCCCATCGCCGGCAGCGCCCAGCTCACTCTGGACAATCCGACGATGGAGGTCCGCCTGCTCGGCGAGGACCTCGTCCTCTACCGCGATGCGAAGGGAACGCTCGGACTCGTCGAGCCGTCGTGCGCTCACCGCAAGGCGAACCTCTCCTACGGCATCCCGGAAGAGAACGGCATTCGCTGCGCGTACCACGGCTGGATATTCAACGAGACCGGCCAGTGCGTCGACCAGCCGTCGGAGCCGGAGGGCTCCAAGTTCAAGGACAAGGTGCGCATCAAGGCGTACAAGGTCCAGGAGCTGGGCGGGGCCATCTTCGCCTACATGGGCCCGGAGCCGACCCCATTGCTGCCGCGCTGGGATGTCCTGGTATGGGAGGGCCATCGCGACTGGCAGGCCCACGAGCTGCCCTGCAACTGGCTCCAGTGCCAGGAGAACTCTCTCGATCCGCTGCACTTCCAATGGCTGCACCGCTACTGGGGCGGTTGGATGATGAATCGCGGCAAGCCCCCGGAGGAGCGTGACGCTTGGAACGCCACCACCGGCGCGAAAGGCCGCGAGCACAAGAAGATCGGGTTCGACGTTACGGACTACGGCGTCATCAAGCGCCGACTCGTCGGCGACGAGACGGAGGACAGCGAGTTCTGGCGGATCGGCCACCCGGTGCTCTTTCCTAACATCCTGCGCGTCGGCCACGGTCTGCAATTCCGCACCCCGATCGACGACACCCACACGCTGCACCTCACGATGCAGTACCGCCCGCTCAAGGACGGCGAGGCGCCCCGGACCGGGTACGTCGAGGAGCCCGTCTTCGACGAGAACGGCAAGATACGGTACGACTACGTCGCGGCCCAAGACCAGGTCGCTTGGATCATCCAGGGCGCTATCTCCGACAGGACCACCGAGCACCTCGGCGTCACTGACGTCGGCGTCATCATGTACCGCCGGATGCTGGACGAGCAGGCCCGCGTCGTCGAGGAGGGCGGCGAGCCCATAAACGTTCACCGCGACGAGTCGGAGAACGAGATCATCGTTCTCCCCTGCGAGTACTTCCAATACCCCGGCTATGAAGGCACCGGCGGACCGTTCAGGGACCTTCCGCCAGCCCCCGCTGAGATCGAGGCTGTCCTCTCCGGAGAAGGCGCGGCCCGCAAGGAGTGGGAGGGCGTGAAGATGCTCACCGGCGAAGAGCGCTACGCGTTCAGGTAGGAGAGTCCGCACCTCTTGGGCGTCATGCGAGCCTGAACTCCACGCGGCGGGGCGTGGGTTTCTATAGGTCAGACGAGAACTATGAGGATAGGGCAGCCGACATGTCGCATGTGCCGGAGATAATGGGTCTGATAGCTCGCGCGCCGTGGCGTGAAGCTGTTACCTATCGCGACACGTGGCCTCACGAGTACGTCGTGATAAAGAAGGACGGGCAGCAGGAGCTGCTGGCGGCGTTCTGCGACCGCATCGTGCGGGGAGAGGGAGTTGAGTGCTGGTTCTTTCACCAGAAGCGGCCGTACCTCTTCCTCGGCGATCACAAGTACTGGACGATGACGGAGTGCGCGGACATTGACTTGGACGCGGGCGACGACGTCCTCAACCGCGCGCGGTTCTATCGCGATCGCAGAGACTTCATCATCCAGCCCGGCGACACGGGCAAGCGGGAGGAGCAGTTGCAAGCCGGGGACTCCGCGTTGGGCGGGTAGATCAGGATAAACGCGCCTATGAACCTCGACGCGCCTCAGAGCCGGGACCGGCCCTACGTCTGGGTGACGTGGATGCCGCGTTTGATGTCCGGCAGCAGCAGGTGCGAGTGGGCATCGTGGTTCAAGGCCCAGCATGAAGGCCCGAGCTGGCAGCGCGCGCCCGCGACGTTCGACCACACCCGGTGGGCGCTCGACCATACCGCGCTCCTGAGGGTGGAGCAGAAGCGACTGGAGGCCGAGGGCGCGACCGTCAAGGCGGAGCGGCAGAACCAGTTCCGCCTCCAGGGATGGTACGCAACCCTCGCAGGAATGCCCGACCTCGTGTCGCTCAAAGATGGCCGCGCCGTCATTCACGACATCAAGTCCGGGCAGCCGCACGCCTACCACGCCATCCAAGTGATGCTCTACATGTGGGCGTTCCCGCTCGCGCGACGCGAGTATGGCGGACTTCCAATCGAGGGCCGGGTCGTCTACGGAGACCACGCGGTGGACGTGCCATCCTCTGCCATCGACCGGACGTTCATAGACCGCGCCGCCGACCTCATCAAGACGCTCGCCGACGCGGAGCGGCCCCCGGCGAGGACGCCAAGCCAGTCCGAATGCGCCTTCTGCGAGATCACCACCGCAGACTGCCCGGACCGCGTCGAGGAGGGGCCGGAAGAGGGGGAGACGGAGCTGTTCTAGGCGCCGGGGCTAGACGCCCAGCAGCGCTGCGCCTTCTATCCTCGCAAGTTTGCGGTCGAAGGTGTAGAGCGGCCCTGCGCCGACCCGCTTGGCCGCCGCGAGAATCATTAGGTCCGCGAAGTCTGCCCTGCCATCAAGATAGGCGTGGGCGGCACGAATCACATCGTCTTCCGCCTCCACGGTGAGGCTGTTCTTATCCGTCAACTCCAGCAGCGCCTCGGCGACCTGTGCTCGGGTGAACTTGTACGAGCGCTCCAGCACCCAAGCGGTTTCCATCGCCACCTCGCGGCAGATGAAGCCCGGCTCCTCCGCGCTCAACCCGTCCAGTAGCGCTTGGGCCGCTGCTGTCTGTTCAGCGTCATCGCGCGCCACGTAGCGAACGAGCACATTAGCGTCGACGGCAATCACTCCTTGGTTGCTCCCGCGGCTGCCTCCTCTGGCGCCCTCAGGGCTGCTCCCTCAATTGCACCTTCGATGATGGCGCGTTTCATGTCTTCCAAGGTCACTGGCGGCCCATCGTACTTCAGGAGACCGTACATCCGCTGGATGGGCTGCACTTTCCTGATCCATACTTCGCCGTCCCGAACGAAGTACCGCACTTGATCCCCGGGTCCGACTTCAAGGGCGTCCCGCACCGCTTTCGGCAAGGTCGTCTGACCCTTCGCCGTGATTTTAGATTCTTCCATTGCGCTGTTCTCCTATGCGTTCCGGCATTCCCATTATTCCTTACTAATTGCAGTATAGTAAGGAGATTCCGTAAACGCAAGTCGCGTCGGCGCAATGACCGCCCGGCACACGACCGTTCAGTCGATCCCGAAGAAGCGCGCCATGTTCCCGCCGAGGATGTCCCGCTTGGCCTCGTCGCTGAGGCCTTCCATGCCCTCGATGCCCGCCGCCGTGTTCGGGAACGTGGACGGGGGGTGCGGATAATCGCTGCCGATGATGAAGTTCTTGCTGCCGATGGTGTGGATCGACCCGACAATCGCCTGCTCGTCCGGCTCGACCGCGACGACGCAGCTGTCCAGGATTAGCTCGCTGGGCGGAACGTCGCAGCGCGCGCACTGGGGCTCGATCTGGTAGACGCGGTCCAGGGTGTACATCACCCACGGCAGCCACGAGCCGCCTGCCTCGAAGAAGGCGAGCTTCAGGCCGGGGAACTCCTTGAGGACGCCCCCTAGCGTCAGGCTCGCCATCGCCACCATGTACTCGAAGGCGAAGCCGAGGTAGTTGCTGATGTGCAGCCGCCGCAGCCGCTCCCAGCCCAGCGTGAAGTTCGTCGGAACGTGGTCGTGCACCTGACACTGGAACGGGTTGCCGTGGACGTACAGCGGCACGTTCAGGTCTTTCACTGCCTGCCAGAACGGGTAGAGCTCGACGGCGTCCCAGTTCTGTCCACGCCAGTTGCTGTTGATGGTGAGCGCCTTCAGGCCAAGCTCTCGGACCGCCCGCTTCGCTTCAGCCACGCACGCCTCTACCGACTCCGTGCCGAAGGGCACGACGCCCGTGCCGATGAGCTGGTCCGGGTACTCCCGCTGCGCGTTGGCCGTGGCGTTGTTGTACCCCATGGAGAGGGCAAGCCGGAGTCCCGTATCCCAATCGCGCTCGATGGGGGAGCCGAAGGGATTGGCGTAGATGCCGTCCGGAATCAGCACCTGCATCTCGAAGCCCGTCTCGGGCAGCAACCGCACGCGCTGGTCGGCGACGCCGTGGCCGATGGGCCCGCTGCCCGGCGAGCTGGCCGCCGCAGTCGGGTTCACCGCCCCCGCCTGTCGGCCGGCGGCCGACGCCCGGAATCCTCCGCGCCGCGCCTGGCGGTCCGTGAAGACGCTCGCGTCCCGCATGAGCATATCGATGGCGGCGTTCGGGAGGCCGAGGGTATCGGCGACGCCCGTGAAGTCGGGCGGTGGGAAGAAGTGACTGTCTCCGTCTATCCTGCGGACCTTGGTCTGCTGTGGCGTCTCGACCATCGTTGCACCTCCGTTTGCCAGTGTGTCCGAGCCTATCTTACTCGTCTTACTCGCTCTCGGTCACCGGTGGGCTGTGGCGTATAGTAAGGTGGACGCAGACGAAGGAGGGTGCAGAGATGACGCTGCATATGGACGCTCTACCTGTGCCAATGGCCATGGACGACTCCGGGGGCATCCGTATCAGCGGGACGCGCATCACGCTCGACGACCTCATGTGGCATTTTGACGCTGGCGAGACTCCCGAAGAGATTGTGGAGCAGCTCGATGTGCTCAACCTCGCCGACGTATACTTGATACGCGGCTACTGCCTGCGCTACACAGGCGAGGTGCGGGAGTATTTGCGAGTCCGCTCCGAGATGGCGAAGCACGTCAGGGAAAAAATCGAGGCCGTGCAGGGCCCGTCGGATGCTTTTATCGACGCCATCCTCGCGCGCGCCCGGAGCAGTAGCGGAAGCTAGGCTTCGTGCTGCGTTTTCTCGCCGATGAAAATATCGAAAGCCAGTTGATAAGCGCAATCCGACGCGATTCTGACATGGACATCGTGCGGATCCAAGATGTGGATTTGTTGGCAGCGGACGATCCCGCAATCCTGGAGTGGGCGGCTCAGGAAGGCCGCATCCTCTTGACGCATGATGTTAAAACTATGGCTACTTGGGCATACGCCCGAGTGGGCGAGGGACTGCCGATGCCGGGAATCCTAGAAGTACCTCAAGCATTCAGCGTTGGGCAGGTTGCGGAGGAAATAACGCTCATGGCGCACTTCAGCCCCAGGGAGGAGATGGAAGGGAGAGTTGCGTATCTTCGGGGTTAGGCGATGCCTCGCGCCCTAAAACGCCGCCACCATCACCTCCACCACCCGGTCGTAGAGCGCATCCGGGTCGTGGCCGGCGGCTTGCAGGTGGCGGCGCGTCATGCGATTGACGAACGAGAACGCAGCTTGCATCACGAGCATTCCCTTGCCGTTCAGCGTCTTCCGTCCCGACAGCCGCGCCTGACGCAGCAGCACCGTCTCGTCCGGCGAGTAGACGGCGTCGACGAATGCGGCCTCCGGCTTGCAACAGGCGATTGCCGCCGCCGACCGCGCGTTGTTCTCGGCGATGGCGTCGGCGGACTGCGCGAACCACTCGCGCCAGAACGCCGACGGGTCGTCCGTTTCCGCCATCACGGCGGGGTTGGCGGGCGCCAGTGACGAGAACGCTTCGAGCGACGTCGCTTGCGAGCCGGGGAGATGTCTGACTCCCGACTGCCCCACCGTCGACGCGTTGACGATTAGGTCCATCTTAGTCACGGCGTCTAGCGCCTCTTCTTGGCTGATCGCCGAGACCGTGGCGCCGAGGGCCGACTCGACTTGCCCCGCAAGCTCTTGCGCCCGTTCGAGCGAGCGGTTCGTGAGCAGGAGCGAGCCGCCGTCGAGGTTGCGTCCGAGCGCGAACGCCGCCGCCCGCCCCGCGCCTCCCGCGCCCAACAGCAGCGCGCTCTTGCCGGCCAGCGAGTCGATGAACGGCCTCGCCTGCCCAGGCAGCGTCCGCAGCATACTGGCGATGAGCCCATCTGCGTCCGTGTTGTAGCCGGTGAGTCTCCCGTCCTCGCCGAGGGAGAAGGTGTTCACCGCGCCAATCTCCCGCGCGATGGGGTCTATCTCGTCGAGCAGCGGCATGATGGCAAGCTTGTGCGGCACGGTGACGTTCGAACCCATGAAGCCGGGGTGCGCCCGCGCCGCCTCCACGAACCCCGCCAGGTTTTCCGGGCGCACGTCGAAGGGCGCATGCGTCGCGTCGAGGCCGATGTCACGGAACGCGGCGTTCCACATCGCGGGGCTGCGCGAGTACTTCGATGGCGACTCACCCATCGATCCGGAGAGCAGCGCCCGCTTCCCGGCCTCCGCGGGCAGGGGGTTATCGAGGTAGCGTTGGATGTCGTCGAGGGTGGTCATGCGGGGGAGGGCACCAATGGGGTTATCCAGCTAAGGGAGTCGGGGAATCCCCCTACCCCGCCTTTGCCTCGGCGATGGGAGCGGCGTCTCCGTAGAGGCTTTGCAGCAGGTCTAGGAACGCCGTCACCAGGGGGCCGTAGGACGAGGCCTTGCGGACCATCACCGCCGTGGGCAGCGTGATCCGGCGCCCATCTTCGAGGTGCACCTGCGCCAGCGTGCCCGCTTCCAGCTCCCGGAGGATCGAGTGGTACGGCAGGAAGCTCACGCCCAAGCCCCGCTCAATCATGCGCTTCGTCGACTCGATGCTGTCGAGGTCCATCGCGATGTTCGGGACGATGCCGGCCTCGCGGCATACCCGGTCGATGAGGACGAAGTAGGTGCTCTCCCTGTCGTAGATGATGAGCGGCTCGGCGCCCACCTCGTAGATGCTCGCACTGCCCCGTTGCGAGAACCGGTGGCCCGGATGCGTCACCAACACGATTTCCTCGTCGTACAGGTGCGTCGTGGCGACCTCCGGGTGGTAGAGGGCGCGCGCCACTCCCACCTGGATCTCCTCGGAGAGCACGAGCTCCAGCACCTCGGAGGACCGTCCGGTCTTGATTGCGACATCCACGCCCGGATACCGATTGTGGAACGTCTCGAGGATCCCCGGCAGAACGGCGGAGGAGATGCCTCGCGCCGCCCCGATATGGAGCCGGCCGGCGGTCGCCGTGCGGCTGGACTCGATGGTGTCCTTCCCCCGCTGCAGCGAGTCCATCGCCCGCTGCACGTAGGGCAGGAACGTTCTGCCCGTGTCAGTCAGCCTTACGCCCCGGCCGATGCGGTGGAAGAGGGGCTCGCCGAGCTCCGCCTCCAGCGAGAGGATGCGCGCGCTCAACGATGGCTGCGTTACGCCGATTGCCGCCGCCGCGCGGCTGAAGGAGTGCAGCCGCACCGCCATTAGGAACGCTTCGAGCTGCCCTAGCTCCATGGGTTGGTCCCTCCCTGCGCCTCATCCTCGGGCCGCCCCGGAGAGGATATCGGCGGGTAGGATACCGGAGGAGAAGCAGCGTGTCCCTTTTCCTGGGCCTGCCCCGTCCGCGCCGTGGGGTGAAGGGGTAAGGCGAGACTCCCGGTTGCGGGGGAGGCGCGAGGCGCTATTCCTCGTGGGGCGCCAGCCGCTGGGCGCTCTCCGCGTCGGCTCGGACATCGGGCCAGTCGTAGAGCATCGGGCGCGTTTGCACCGCAGCCCACGTTTCGAGCTGGTCGGCGTAGTGGGGGCTGCCGGGACGGCCCGAAGAGCCGAGCGGAACGATCCAGCGCGAGTTGCGCCAGTCGTGCGGGTCGTACACGTACCGCGCTACTGAGACCGAGACTGCTGTGAAGGGGTCGTCCGCGACATACGCGCCTTGCAGCGGCGTCTCGGCGTCTCCGCCCACCGGCATCGACGGCGGGTCGAGCAACTCGGCCTCGTCGGGAAACGCGGCTGACAGCGGATGAGTGTGCTTGGTCCGGTGAAGCGCGCCCCATGCCCAGGTTGCGGGGTCGTCGCCGAGCAGAGCGCGGAGCCGCCGCACGCCGTCGCGGAAGGCTCCCGCAGCCAGGTCCGCCCATGACTCGCCCTCGATGAGCGACGTGTCGTTGGCCTCGACGGCCAGTCCGATGCTCCGGCGCAGCGTCCGGGTCATCGCTCCGGCGCCGCGCCCCGTTCCGCTCAAGGCCTCGGCGGTCAGCTCCGCCCCGATGAGCCGCGCGCTCACTATGCGCAACAGCTCCGACATGACGGCGGCGTAAACGGTGGGCGAGCTCGCGTCACGGTCCATGGAGCCGTCCCAACCGGCGAGCAGCCGTTGAGCCTCGGCCTCGACGGCGTCCTCGGCGGAGACCGAGAGCAGCAGGGGCAGGACTTGCTTTGCGAGCAACGAGCCCCGCGTGGCGTGCAGCGACTCCATCTCGGCGACGCCGGCGTTGGCAAGCGGCCCCAATCGTTGGTTGAGCGCGCGGACACGCAGGTCGGGCACGAAATCGATGCCGATGTAGTGGGGGTGGGATGCTCCCGTGACTCGGTTGTTCGCGGTTACGATGTACCCCGCCTCGGGATTGCGGGAGCGTGGATGTTCCTTGAATGGGACGACGCCTGCCCACTCGTGCTCGCCCGTCCAACCGGGCACGGGCGCCCATGCGTTCGCCTTTGAGCGCACCGGCAGCTTTCCCCGCATCAGATAGCTGATGTTTCCGTGCGCGTCTGCGCTGAGCAGGTTGTTGCACGGGTCAACCCAATGCTCCTGGATGGCCTCGAACTCGTCGCAATCGCGGGCCGTGAGCATCTTCAGGATGCACTCGGCCCACCGCCCCGGCTCGGCTGTCGCCGTGTAGCGCATCGACACGGCGTGGCCCGACGCCGGATCGCCGAACACGACCGGCCCGTGATGCGTTTCGACCACTGCTATGGACGTGTCCGCCGCCCCTCGCGCGCGCAGCGTCTCCTCGCGGACCTCGGCGTCCCGCCATTTGCCCTCGAAATCGTAGCGCCGGGGGTTGCCCGGCTCGAAACGCTCCACGAAGAGGTCCTGGTAGTCCGCAGCCGTGTGCGTCACGCACCAAGCGACATGGGCGTTGTGCCCAAAGTGGTGGAACCCCGGCAGACCCGCGAACGAGAGGCCGACGACATCGAACTCCGGGCAGGCGATCTGGTTCTGGTAGTAGACGTTCGGCGTGTCCGGCTGGCGGTGGGAGTCGCCCGCGAGCAGGGGTCCGCCCGTGCTCGTCTTCGATGCCGATACGGCCCAGCTGTTGCTGCCGGCATCCGGCGGCTCGCTCTCCAGCGCCGCGCGCAGGGGCGTCGACGCCGCGATACCCATCAGCTCGGCCGTATCGTCGGGCTCTCCTTCGAACTCGGCGCCGGTCGGAATCATCACGAGGTCGCTGGGCGCGTGGACGGGGAAGAGCTTGGCCGTCGCATCCGGCCCTATGCGGTCGATCAGCCGCCCGCGCCACAGCTTGAACTCGAATGTTCCCATGAGCAGGTGCCGCACCTTGAACACCGCGAGCCCATCCCAACCACGCCACGGCTCGGGCTGCTCGTCCAAGAGCGCGTACTCGACGGGAAGGCGGCCGCCGCTGTTCCCGATGCTGTCGATGTTGGCGTTGACTCCGGCCACGTAAGCGTCGAGCATCGCGCGGGTAGGGCCGTCGATGGCGCCGTAGTCCGCTCTTGCGGATGCTTCGAGCCCCATGCGCCTGAAGAACGCGTCTTGCTCGACAGCCGATGGCCCAAGCCACTCGGCGGACCTGCCGTAGGCGCGATGGCGGTCCCAGTCCATCTGCCACAGCCGATCCTGCGCGCAGAAGAACCCCTGGGCGAAGAACGCGTCGTGCGCCGTGCCGGCTTGGGCGTGGGGTATGCCCAGCGAGTCCCGGTAGACGGTCACTTCGCCGTCGAGCCCGCGCAGGCGCTGCTCGGAGCTAACGTCCGGCAGCGCGTCGAGCAGGTCTTGGTGTGAGAGATTGGCCATAACGCGCGGCCATGTTACAGCGTAAGATTGCGGTCGCGCCGCTCCCTCCTCAGCCCTCAGCCCGCCTGACTGACGCGCCCCGCAACGCCAGCCGGACCACGGCTTCCGGGGAGCACCTCGACCGGAGTGGGAATCAGCCACTCGTGGCCGCTTTTGCTTGCTCCCCGCACTCGCCCAACGCGGGCCAGCTGACGCAGCCGACGATCCGAGATGCCCAACCGAGTGGCGGCCTGCCTCACGGTGACGTTGACAACATCATCGGCGGGAGCTTCGGGGGTCAACTCGAACTCTACGGGGCTTGGCTGCTTGAGGGTGCTCATCTCGTGAATGAGAAAACCAATGACCTCGCCATCGTCATCCAGCCGTTTGAGGATGCGTTCATCGTCGGTAGGAGTGAAGTACCCTTCCCTGAACGCCCACAAGACTTCAAGCATGTCCCCTTCATCATCGTACCAAACGGACACTTTGCGATTCGTCATGCTCAATCTCCTTTAATCTTTCGGTCGAGGTAGCCGGTGAGGATGGAGGAGTAGTTGCTTTCCCTCTTCACCACCAAACAGAGATAGCGGTTCCTGCCCCTCAAGTCCGGGTAGAGTCGATAGTAGAGATGGACTGTCCGGCTGGACCGGGAGACCCGTACTGCGTCCGGCCTTGCCAAGGCGTCTGCGAATCTGTGAAGCTGAAAGGCCATTTCTGGATGCCTTCGCAGGATGTGCCGGAGCCGCTCGTCCGTGAGTCGGACCTCATTTCCGTGTTCATCGGTGAAGCGTCGCGTACCGGTTTCCATTAGCGAATACTATACCGGATAGTGTACCGACTCGGAATAGAACAGGGAGGTGAAGCAATGCCTGACTTGCAGAAGATCGGCTTCATCACATTCGGCGAGAGCGCGGCTGTCGCGCTCGCAAAGGCCGGCGGGCTGATGGAGCGCGAAGGGCTGGACGTCGAGGAGACGCGCACTCCCAGCTCCACCGAGCAGATGCGGGGGCTCATCCAGGGGCGCTGGCAGATCGCCTCGACCGCGTTCGACAACGTTCTGGCGTGGTCGGAGCGCGAGGGGCCCGAGGTCGTGGCCATCGCCAAGGCCAGTGAGGGAGTCAATCTACCGATGCACGTCAGGCCGGAGATACAGACGTGGGACGACCTGCGCGGCAAGGCGCTGGCGGTCGACGCGGTCGACACCGCCTACGGCCTCGTGCTGCGGCGCATCCTTCAGGAGCACGGCCTCGAGCTGGACCGCGACTACACCTTCGTGCCCGCGGGCGCCACCGGCTACCGGTTCGAGTCGATGGAGAAGGGCGAGACCTATGCCGGCATCCTCAACCCTCCTTGGAGCGGCCGCGCCGAGGAGGCAGGGATGCGCCTGTTCGCCCGCCACGACGAGGTCGTTCCCGATTATCCCGGCGGGACCTACGCCGTCAGCCGCCCGTGGGCCGAGGCGAATCGCGACACGGTGGTCGCGTTCCTTCGCGCCCTGGTCGCCGCCGCGCGATGGGCAAGCGACCCGAGCCGCCGGAAGGCCGCCGCCGAGCTGGCCGCCGGGGCGATGAGCACGGACCCCGGCCGCGCCGAGGTCGCGCTCGCCCGTCTCCCGGACTCTCTCGACCTCGATCCGCAGGCCCTGTCCGTGCCCTTGGGGATACGCCAGCGGTTCGGCCTCACCCCTCCCCACGGGACCGACATCGCGGGGTTCCTCGACACGTCTTACCTAAAGGCGGCTTTGGAGTCGTCAGCCTGCTAGATAGCGAGCCATCCGGGGAACGCTGGGCGTCCTGCGCGGTTTCCCCCACTAACCCCGCGACGCTATCGCCTCGTGGCGGGCGAGGAGGCGCTGGGCGCGCTGTACGACCGGCACGTCGATCATCTTGCCGTCGAGCTGGAACGAGCCGCGGCCTGTCTTCTCCGCCTCGGTGTTCGCCTCGATGATCCGCTTGGCGAGCGCGACCTCGCCGCCGCCGGGGCTGAACGCCTCGTTGAGCACCGGCACGACGCTCGGGTGGATGCAGGACGCGCCTTCCAGCCCGAACCGCCTCGCCTTGAGCGCGACTACCCGCACCGCGTCCAGGTCTTGGTAGTCGGCGACGGTGCCGAAGATGCCGAGCGCCATGACGCCCGCCGCCTTCGCCGCGTACACCGATTGCGTCTTGGGGTAGAGCAGCGTCTCCGCGTCCGGCTGCATCCCAAGGGACGAGGCCAGGTCCTCCGCGCCGATGGTGATGGCCGCGATGCGCGGGCTGGCCTTCGCGATCTCGCCGATCTGGAAGAACGCCTCGGGCGTCTCGACCATCGCCAGGAACGCCGTCGCGCCGACAGTCATGCCGCGCTCAGTCTCTAGGTCCGACACCAGCTCGTCGAGGAGCTTGACGTGGTCCGGCCCGGCGATCTTCGGCAGGACGAGGGCGTGGACCGCAGGCGATACGCTCGCCTCGATGTCCCGCACGGCGAGCCGCAGGGGCTGGTTGACGCGCACGAGAACGTCGGCGCCCGCCTGGCCCACTCGCTCCGCTGCGGCCTTCACTCCCTCGCGAGCGGACGCCTTCTCCGCGAGCGGGACGGAGTCCTCCAGGTCGAGGATGATGCCGTCGGCGCCTCGTTCATGGGCCTTGGCCAGGTAGCGCTCGACGTTCGCCGACACGTAGAGCAGCGACCGCCACACCGGGGGCTTTCGTTCGTTGGTCATCCGATCACACCTCGCGCTCGCAGCGTGGACAGCTCCTCGGGAGAGACGCCCGCGCCGCCGTATATCTCGTCGTTGTGCTGCCCCAGCGTAGGGGCGGGGTAGCGGAAGGTCCCCGGCGTCCGCGAGAGCCGGGGCAGGATGTTATGCGCGGGAATCGTGCCTACGTCATCGTCCGGCAGGTCGACGACCACCTCGCGCTCGACGACGTGCGGGTCGTCGAGGAACTGGGCGATGTCGTAAACGGGCCCGGCGGTGACGCCCGCGCCGTTGAGCTCGGCGAGCGCCTCGTCCAGCCCGCGCTCGGCCACCCAGCCGCCGACGATGGCGTCGACCTCCTCTCGGTGCCTCACCCGCTCCGCGTTGCTTCGGAAGCGAGGGTCAGCGATTGCATCCTCGCGCCCGACTACCCGGAACACGCGCTCCGCCATCGACTGGATCGACGCCGACAGCGCCACCCACTTGCCGTCCTTCGTCGCGTAGACGTTCCGGGGCGAGGCGGTGTTCGACGCGCTGCCCACGCGCTGCTTTATGTTCCCGTCGAGCCGGTAGCCCGCGGCGTCGGCGCCCAGGATCGAGAAGACCGGCTCTAGGAGCGAGAGGTCGATCACTTGCCCCGCGCCGCCCTTCACCTCGCGCTCGCGCACCGCTATCAGCACAGCCATCGCGCCGTACAGGCCGGCGGCCATGTCGGCCAGCGCCATCGGCGGCAGGACCGGCTCGCGGTCGGGGAAGCCGTTGCGCGCCGCGAACCCGGACATCGCTTCCACCAGGGTTCCGAATCCCGGCATCTCGCGGTACGGCCCGGTCTGGCCGAACCCCGAGATGCGCACGATGACCAGGCCGGGGTTGTCCGCGTGGAGGACGTCCGGCCCCAGCCCCATCTCCTCCAGCCGTCCGGGGATGAAATTCTCGACGAGCACGTCGGCGTCCTTGGCCAGCCGCCGCACGAGCGCCAGGCCGTCGGCCTCACGGAGGTTGACCGACACGCTCTTCTTGTTGCGGCAGTACGTCTTCCAGTGGGTCTGGACCGAGCTGTCCCCCCAAGCCCGCAGCGGGTCTCCGTGGGGCAGCGCCTCGATCTTGACGACTTCCGCCCCGAAGTCCCCGAGTTGCAGGGTGAGCATGTTCCCGGCCACGAGCCGGGACATGTCGAGCACCCGCAGCCCGTCCAGCGGCCCGCGATTCTCAGGGTCGAACTGCTTGGCGTGAATCGTCATTACTCCGGCGCGTCTCCTCCCAGCGCCGTGATTCTACCCTTCCCCCTCCTCCCGTCATTCCCGCGCAGGCGGGAACCTCGCAGCCGCCCCTTCCGTCGTTCCCGTGGAAGCGGGAAACCAGGAATCGGCCCCACGCCCCCTCCACAATCCTGCCCGCAGACGGGGGAGAAGTTTGGGGAGGGGGGAGCAAACCTGTTTCTTGATAGGGGTTTTTACTCGTAAAAGTTGGTGATGTACGTCGCTGAAAGGGGGACTTTCTGTTTCTTGGTCGGGGGTGTTTAGCAGGCCACGGCCTGCTTCCCGCGATCAAGGCGCCGACAGAAATGCAAAAACACGATTTCGGTCATTGGCTCTCTCTATGGGCGGTGGGCGAGTTATAGAGCGCGGAAGGAGGCTTGGGCGGTATGCCGGTAGCGGGGTCATTCCATCCAGGGTACGCGTTGGGGCGGGTTGGCGTAAGGGGCAAGTGTCGTGGCCCGCTCTCGGCCCGCTGACTGACGGAGAGGCCCTACAAACGCCGGTTGGACACCACGGGCTCCGAGGCCAGCAGGTCGCGGAGCTTGCTCAGGTCGGGCAGCCCCAGGATTTTGGATATGCCATCGTCCAGGGCGCGCCGGGCGGCGCAGTGCGCCATGCCCGGCAGCCGTTCGAACTCGGCTTCCGCCATTTCACCGAAGAGGTCCGACAATCCCTGAAGCTGTGAGGCGGAGAGGCGGCGCACGTCCAGGACCGGCAGCTCCTCTAGGTCTGCCTTCTTCATGGCGACCCAGCCGCCTCTTGTGCTGGTTCGCTGGGCGAGGGTCGTCAACAGGCCAAGGCTGGAGTTCAGCCAGACGGCGAGCGCCTTCTCGTTCGGCACGTCTTCAACGCGGACAGGCCACCATACGTTGGAAAGCACTTTTGCCTCCGACCACATGGCGACAACCCTAGTGGTTTCCAGCCAAAGCCGCTCGGCGATGAGGAGCCGTCCCGCCTTCGGCCATAGTTGGGCAATCTGCTTGAGGTGGCGGCCAGGTCGGGGTTGAGCGAGTGGAGCCAGGTACTTGTCCGGCTCCGTGAGCAGACGCTTTCTCTGCTCCGTGTCGTGATTCTCCACCATCGGATAGGCGGTCACGGCGTCAGTCCGTTCAAAGCCGTCCCATACGTCCCGGCGGTCAGGGCCAACTTGACCGAGCTCGTCGAGTCGGCATAGCGGAATGTTAGCGGCCTCTCCATCGCCGGGAACCCATACCTCGCCGTCGTCCAACAGTCTGAGCGCGCTGCGAATGAGGTCGGCGCGGGCGAACTGCACGCCGGACCATTTCTTGTGGGCAAGTTTCGATGCAGGAATCGAAACAATCTCGCCGACGTGCCGACCGTCTATTGCCAGCAATGCCGTGCCCGTCTCCTCGAGTTTCGCGGGGGCCGTGGCGGTTACCGCCTGCGCTATCCGGTGGGCGCCCAGCACGCCGTCGGGGTTCCGCCAAAGATTGACGAAGGTCGTGCGGTGTTCGGCGGGGCTGTTCGTCTCAGGACGGCGCGTGGCGATGAGCAGGGATTCGGAGAGGTCCGTGCTGTCCGAGAAGTTCCACCGCTGCGGGTCATGGGACGTGATGACCATATCGAGGGTAAAGTCCCGCTCGATGAGGGCGCGGGTCTGCTCCCAGGATGGGCCGGTGCATACGGTGACGGGCAGCACCAAAGCCAGGCGCCCCTCGCCGCGGCGAAGTCTGGGAGAGATGGCCGCCACGAACGCGGCGCCGAGTCCGGCAGTGGCGGTCGCCTCCCGTGAATTCCCATTCAGCGGCTTCAGCCGTTTAGACAGCTCGTTTTGAAGTTTCCGCCGCTCCTCCTTGGGCAGACTGCCGAACAGTAAGTTGCCGCCCACCGAGCGAGTGAATGGGGGATTCATGATTGCCAAGTCGAGGTTCGGCAGCTTGGCAATCACTCCCTCTTTCGCGCCGCGAGAGCCGCTGCCGGATACCCTTTCGGCGTCTATGGCGCCTATCCCAAAGTCCTCGGCGGACAGCGCGAATTGAACAGCGGCCTCGTCTGTCCCGAGGAAGTCGAGTGAGCCTAGCGATACTTTCGAGCCTTCCACGCCCAGCGGCATCACGTACAGGTTCATGCGATCGAACTGGATGTCCGGGTTGAGCATGGCGAGGCTGGTGGCGGCGAAATGCACGGCGGAGAGCTGCACGTCGTAGCCGTGCAGGGCCTGCTCCACCATTGCCTTGTGCAGCTCGGCGGCCTTTTGCCCGCCTGCATTCGTGTGCAAGCGTTCGACTTCCGACGCAACCGCCATGAGCAGCGTTCCCGTGCCGCAAGCCAGGTCCGCCACGTTGAGGACCCCAGGGAATTCGTGGTCGTTCCATTCGACCTTCGCGGGCCAGCCGTCAAAGACCAACCGGGCCAGCAGCGTGGCCGCCGGTACGGACGTGTAGTAGGCGCCGGTGAACTTGGCGTCGGTCAAGAGCGTGTGGAACAGCCGCCCGGACAGGTCGTGCCCTTCCAAACGGCGCGTGTCTTCCATCGCCTTGACCAAGGGGCCGATGACCGGCGCCTGGACCTCGTCCGGTCCATCGCCGAGCACGTCGAGAATGTCGCCCGCTATCTGGAATACCGGCACGTAGTCGATGTTTTCGCAGACAGACTGCCAAGCGTCGCGTAGCCCCGGGATGCCCTGCCCCAACGCCTCATTGACGGTCGGGACATCTTCATTGGCGGCGGCGAGCCGGTCTTGGAAGGCGAGGGCGTTGAAGAGCACCAAACACCCGATTTTGAGGGCGGCGGCTCGGTCCTTCTCCTGGTCAGTCTTGGCGATGATGTCAGCGATGCGCCAGGCTATCCGGGCGTGTCCGGCAATCTGTTTCGCCGATTGTTCCAGCGCGTATCCGACTGCGATGGCGGCCGCCGCCACCCGGTCCACGCCTTCCAGCTCCAACGGAAGGGTGCGCAGATGGTCGGCCAGCTCGGCCACAGACCCCGTTCGGAAGCGGGACTCAGGCGCCGCTGTTCCACGAGAGCCGTGCAGCCGCCATTGCAGGTCAGGGGCGGCGCCGAGCTCGGCGAGGGTGTCGTCCGCATATCGGAGCCGGTCGGGGTAGAGAACGCCAACCATACCGAGAGCTTGCGGGAAGTCGCTCAGCCGTCCCGTAAGCTGCTCGTCGAGCAGGCCCGCCGACCCCTCCCACTTGCACTCCAAGATGATCAGGTCGCCGGTTGGCAACTCAATGCGGACATCGGGCGCGCCCTCTCTGCTACGGCGTTCCGCCTTGGCGGATATGCCCCGGTCGCGGAGTAGTTGAGCGAGAAGGACGTTGACGCCTTCCTCGCGGATAGCTCCGGTGCTGCTCTGCTTGGTCGTCATACGGCTCGCCGCACTGTAACACGGCAGATGAAGATGGGAAGGGCGCGTTGTCTGCCCCTCCTCGCGGCGGTGTGGGGCACCCACGTCGCCATTGTGACACTTGCCTGTTGCGCAAACGGTCTCCCCTCTCTATCCTTGCCTTCCATGCCCCAACAGACCTGCGCTATCGTCCCTCCGATGCCCGCGAGCCGCCTGTCGCAGAGTGTCGCATTGCTGTCGCAAAGTGTCGCATTTAGTGTCGCAAAGTGTCGCATTACTGCCGCAGAATTTCGCACGCTGTCGCGCCCGAAACCCCCTAACTAGGAGTAAATGGCATGAGAAACCAGGGAAATGCGGCAGTTTGGAGAAAATCGGCCCTCTCCCCACTCGTAGACCGTGGCTGCTTTACACCCTGCCCCCCTCCGTTCCCATCCTTGCCAAGGAGGGGCTAGGCGTGGTTCTGCCAGGAGTAAATGACACTGAATGAGACCAAATGAGACCCTTTTCGATGAGACAGCCCTTGCGCACTCGTAAGTTGGGGAGCGTTACGAGTGAGATGGATGAGACATCTGTGGACAACACAAGCCCTAGCGGTCGCGCCATGCGCCGGACGGAAGCCATTCGGCCCTCACCGGGCGCCTTGAATCCCCTTCCCGTCTGCGTCCGCCGGAGGGGAAAGCGAGCGCAGCGACGCGCGGGGAGGTTAGGGGCGTCTGCGGGGGCGTGGCGTTGGTTGGCGGGGCGGCGTGGTCCGAGGCTCACCACGAACCCGGTCGCAGACAGAGTAAAAAAGGGAGGGCGCGAGGAGGAGGGGAGTTCTTGTGTCTCGGTTTCGTTGACCGGTCTCGGGCGTCGCGCCTAGACTTGTTCTCGCGGCGTGGGCGGCGGATGAGTCCGCTTGCCTGCTGTCCCGCGTCAGGACCGCTACCGTCAAGGCCGGCGCTCTGAAGGCTGACGGGGTTTGTAGAGGTGAGATGATGGCGCGCGCGATCTGGAGAGGCGCGATCAGCTTCGGGATGGTCGCCATCCCCATGAAGCTCTACATCGCGACCGAGAGCAAGGACATCGGCTTCGTCCAGCTGCATAGCGCCTGTCACTCGCGGCTGAAGCAGAAGCGCTGGTGCCCGATTCACGACTACGAGGTCGAATACGCCGACATCGTGCGCGGATTCGAGTTCGCCAAGGAAGAGTACCTGGTCATGGAGGAGGACGACTTCGCCAGTCTGCCGCTCAAGTCCACGCACACCATCGAGATCGTCCGGTTCGTCGACCTGAAGAGCATCGACCCCGTCCACTACGAGAAGAGCTACTACATCGAGCCCGAAAGCGTTGGCGTAAAGCCCTTCTACCTGCTCAAGAAGGCCCTGGAATCGACCGATCGGGTCGCCATCGCGAAGGTCGCATTGCGTCAGAAAGAGCACCTTTGCCTCGTGCGTCCCTACGACGATGGCCTCATCATGGAGACGATGTACTACCCCGACGAGATACGCAGCACGGTCGAGCTCGACCTCCCCGGCGAGGCCGACGTGAGCGAAGCCGAGCTGCAAATGGCCGTGATGCTCATCGACCAGCTCACGGGCGAGTTCGAGCCTCACGCCTACCACGACGAGTACCGCGGCGCGCTGCAGCAGGTCATCGAGGCCAAGCTCGGCTCGGGCGCCCCGGTCTCCGCCGCCCCCGAGGCGCCGCAGGGCAAGGTCCGCGACCTCATGGAGGCGCTCCGGGCGTCCATCGAGGCGGCCCGGTCTCCCGTAGCCGGTCCGGGCGCCGCCGATTCAGAGGACGCCGATAAACGCGAGAGGGAAGCCTCCTAGCGGATGACCACCAGCCAAGCAGCCCCGGCCCGCGCGCCCATCGCGCTCAATCTCGTTGAGCCGATGCTGCCCGTCGCCTCCGCCGAACCCTCCGACTCCCCCGACCGCTTCTACGAGATCAAGTGGGAAGGCATCAGGGCCGTGTCCGTCGTCGACTCCGCCGGCGTGTCGATGCACACCCGCGGCGGCAAGGACCTCTCCCCCGCCTTTCCCGAGATTATCGCCGCCGTCCGCGAAGCCGCGGGAGGGGCCGACGTCGTGCTCGACGGCGAGCTGGTGGCCCTCAGCGACGACGGGGTGCCCGAACGCCACGCCGTCGTCGAGCGCTGGCTGGCCGGCTCCCCGCTGCTCGCCCCAATCCCGGTGAACTACGAGATATTCGACATCCTCTACCTGAACGGCAGGCCCCTCATCGGCCTGCCCCTCTACGAGCGCAAGGCCATCCTCCACGACGCCATCCGCCCCAACGCCGTGGTCCACATCTGCCACTTCGAGGAGGGGGAGGGCGTCGCCATGTACGACGCCGCCCGCGAGCTGGGTCTGCACGGCGTCGTCGCCAAGGACAAGTTCAGCCTGTACGAGCCCGGCAAACGCTCGCGCCACTGGCTCGCGGCGAAGCACGCCCGGACAGCGAACCTCGTCGTCGGCGGGTACACCTTCGGCGGCAGCGAGCAGCCCTTCAGCTCGTTGCTGCTCGGCGCCTACCAGGAAGACGAGCTGCGCTACGTCGGCAGCGTCGTCGGCGGGTTCGCCAAGGGCGGCCCGGCCCTCGTGTACGAGATGGTCTCGCAGCTCCACGCCGCGGAGTGCCCCTTCGACGAGGAGCCGTTGCTCGACCGCTTTTCGTACTGGTGCGCGCCCACGCTGGCCGTGGAAGTCGAGTACGGCGAGCGCACTCCCGACGGGGCTTTCCGCTTCCTGCTCTTCAACTCGCTGCGCCCCGACATCCCTCCGCGCCATTGCGCAATTCCGCTCTAGGCGGGAGGCGCGGAGAGGTCTTGTCGCACGCGCCTCGGCTACGGCGCTTGCTGCCCACTGCCGGTCCCTTGTCCTCCGTCGCCCTGACCGCCTCCTTGAGCGCCGCCTTGGCCGCGCAGCAGGCCACGTCCGCCGAGGCTGCTCGCGTCGCCGACGATGACCGTCACGGCCTCAAAGCTCCCGTCGGCGGCGCGCTGCACGAGGACGGTGAGGCCGGCGCCCTCCGCAAATTCGCCCGCCGCCTCGGACGCGGTGGTCGTGATACGCACGATCGTCTCCGGCGGGACGTTCACGCTCTGGGGGCCGTCCTCGGTCTGCACCGAGAGGATGCCCTCGGCGTAGGAGACGACCGCGCCAGCGATCGTGGTTGAGGCGGGCGTGGTTGAGGCGGGCGTGGTTGGGGCGGTCGTGGCTGCGGCGCCGCCGAACGCTCCGTCTGTGCCGAACCCCCTGCCTGCGGAGCCAGCGTCGCCGACCAAGACGGCGGCGGCGGTCTGCCCGCCGGTCTCGTCTCCTTGGGCGATCACCGTAACATCGGCGTCGACGGCCAGGGCGTTCGCCGCCCCGGACGCCTGCCTCGTGATTATGAGCGTCGTGTCGGGGGAGACTGTGACGTCAACGAGGCCTTCGCCGGTGTCGAGGCGCAGCGTCGCGCCGTCGAACGACGCCACCGCGCCCGTGAGCGGCGTCGCATTGCGGGCTGCGGCGCCGCCAAGCGCCAGCGTATCGCCGCCGGTCCCGGGGGCCAAGCCCTGCGGCAGCTGGCCCGACTCGATCGCCGCCTGCAGCTGAGCGCGCACCTGCGCCGCGAGCTCCGGGTCATTCTCCATCTCTTGCCGCACTTCCTCCGGCATGGCCGCTATCAGCTCGTCCACGGTGACGTCTGCCTCGCTGCCCTGCGCGCCTGCGTCCGGCGCAGCCGGGGACTGCGTTTCCGGCGCCTCCTGCTCTTCGGGCGCGGGGAGGAGGCGCGCGGCGGCGTACCCGGCGCCCGCTCCCACGGCGGCGACCAACAGCAACGTGAGGATGAAGCTCCTTGCGCCCATTGGTATGGACCTCCCTTGTACGCTCGCGCCGGAGCGTTCCCATCGGGCTTACTCGTGGCGCAGCGCCTCGATGGGGTGCATCCGCGCCGCCTGCGCCGCCGGATAGATGCCGAAGAACAGACCGATTCCCGCCGAGACAACCAACGCGAGCGCCACGATGTCCCCGCCGACCACCGCCATGAAGTTCGGCCCGAAGAGGTCCGGGTCGCGGAATAGCACGGTCACCCCCGCGCTGAGGCCGATGCCCAGGCCCACCCCCAGCAGCCCGCCGCCAAGGCTTATCAGCACCGCCTCGGTGATGAACTGCGCGAGGATGTGCCGGCGCTTCGCTCCGAGGACTTTGCGGATGCCTATCTCCCGCGTCCGCTCCGTCACCGAGACGAGCATGATGTTCATGATGCCGATGCCGCCCACGAGGAGGGAGATGCCCGCCACCGCGCCGAGGAAGAGCGTAAACCCTTCCGTGGCATCGCTGACCGCGTCTATCAGGGCCTGCTGGTTCACGACGGCGAAGTCGTCCTCGTCCGTTATCTCGTGGCGTAAGCGGAGGACTACCTCCGCCTCTTGCATGGCCTCGTCGGTCCGGCCGTCCCGCGCCCGCAGGTTGACCGACGTCACGGGCACCTCGCCCGTGTCCGTGCGGCGGCCGGAGAGCCGCGAGGCGACCGTCGTGAGCGGCGCTAGGAAGAGATAGGCGTCTTGCCCGGCGAACCCGAACCCGCTGTCCTTATGCTCCAGTACGCCGATGACGGTGAACGGAACGCCGGAGGATGACGCGCTCGTTCCCCCGCCGAATGCGCTCGGTCCCGCGCCGAACGTAACCGTCCTCCCGCCGAAGAACCTTGGCCCGGCCTGGCCCGCGCCGGTCCCGACGGTGACGGTTACGCCCAGAGGGTCGCGCACGCCGAAGAGGTCCATCGCGATCTGCGAGCCAAGCACCGCCACGTTGCTGCCGTTGCGGACGTGCGCGGGAGAGATGAACTCCCCGCTCTCGACTTTGACGTTCCGCACCAGCGCGAAGTCGGCGGTGACTCCGCGCACCTGGGCGTCGGTCCATCTCTTTCGGAACGAGACCGGGGCGCTGGTCTCCACCTCCGGCGCGACGGCCTCGATGGACGGCGCGGACACCGGGTCCGCCAGCGCGAGCGCGTCATTCAGCGTGAGGTCCTCCAAGGGATGGACCATCAGCAGATTGGAGCCGAGCGATTGGATGCTCTTCGTTACCTCGGCCTGCGCCCCGCGTCCGATGGACATCAGCGAGATCACCGCTCCCACGCCGATGATGATGCCAAGGAGCGTGAGCGTCGTCCGGAGCCGGTTCCCCCCGATGGAAGCCCAGGCCGTCCGGAGCAGCGCCAGGGGCGTCATGCCGGGCCGCCCGGCATCCCCACTCCGTTCGCCCTGAGCCTGTGGAGGGCTCTCACGAGCGGGTGGGGGAGCGGCTTGCAACGGCGCGGCGACCGGCTCGTCGCTCACCACCAGGCCGTCCCTCAGCGAGACGACTCGCCGCGTATGCCGTGCGACGTCCGCTTCGTGCGTAACCACCACCACCGTCAAGCCCCGCTCGCGGTTCAGCCGCTGCAGAATGGCTACGATCTCCCCGCTCGATCGCGTATCCAGCGCGCCCGTGGGCTCGTCGGCCAGTATGATGAGGGGCTCTTTCACGAGCGCGCGGGCGATGGCGACCCGTTGCTGCTCGCCGCCGGACAGCTCCAACGGGCGGTGGCCGGATCGGGGGCCCAGCCCCACGGACTCCAGAGCGTTCATCGACTTCGCGCGGGCGTTGCGGCCGCCGCCGTACAGCAGCGCGAGCTCGACGTTCGCCAGCGCCGTCAGGCGCGGCAGCAGGTTGTAGGTCTGGAACACGAACCCAATCCTGTCCCTTCGCGCCTCCGCCCGCGCCGCGTCGCTCCAGCGGCTGACCTCTTCGCCTTCCAGCCTGTAGCTTCCGGAGGTCGGCGCGTCCAGGCAGCCGATGATGTTCATCAGCGTGGACTTGCCCGAACCGGAAGGCCCCATAATCGAGACCATCTCTCCGTGCTCCACGCTCAAACTCAGGCCATTGAGCACAGGGACCTCCACCCGGCCCATCCGGTATACCTTCCGCAAGTCCTCTACCTCGATCACCGCCATCGCTAGAAGCCGCCTCCCCGCCCTCCGAAGAAGTCGTTCTGCGACGGCTTCGGCGTGACGACGCGCTCGCCGGGCTCGACGCCTCCGAGCACCACCACCCAGAAGTCGTCGCTCGGCCCAAGCTCAACGGGGCGCTCCTCTATGACGCCTGCGGTCGACACGCGGACCGTCGGCGCGAAGAAGCTCCCCATAACCGCGGATGTTGGGACTAACAGCACGTCGTGGAACTCGTCCATCACGATCTCGGTCGTCGCGCTCAATCCCTCCCGCAACGTGAGGCCGTCCGGAACGTCGACCCGGATGACGAGAGGGAACGTGACGACCCCGGACTGGCCGGCGTCCGAGCTCCCGATGTCGCTGATCGCGCCGGAGAGGGTCTGCCCTTCCAGCGCCGTCATGCTCACGGCGGCCTGCATGCCCTCCCGTATGGCGAGCACGTCCACCTCGTCCACCGAGCCGCCGATTTCGACGACGGACGTGTCCACGATTTCGATCAGCGCTGCCTCTTGCCCCGATGCTTGAATCGTCCGGCCCCCCGGCGCCAGGGACACTATTTCCACCACGCCTGCGATGGGCGCGGTGAGCGTTGCGCCCGCGAGCTCCTCGGTCGCCGTCGCCAGGGCCCGCTCCGCGACCGCCAGCTCCGTCCTCAGCAGCTCGACCGTCAGCGCGTCGGCGCCGACCCGCGCCTCAGCCAGCTTGACCTCGGCGTCAGCCAGCTTCGTTCGGGCTAGGGCGGCGTCTACGGCTGCCGACGCAAGGGCGAGCCGGTCCGGCGCGAGCTGGGACTGCAGCGCGTCCTTGGCGTCGCGCAGCTTGACCTCGGCGTCGGCCACGGCCATCTCCAGGCCGGCCTGCGTCAGGTCGTCGAGGGTGGCGAGGGCTTGCCCGGCGGTCACGGCGTCGCCCTCGGCCACAAAGACCCGGCCGACCTCGCCCGCAATGCCGAACGCGGCCGTCTCGCTATCGGGCCCGGCGGCCGACAGGACCTCGATCAGCACTGTCGCTTGGTCCGCCTGGTCTCCGGGCTCCATGGCCACCGTTTCCACGACGCCGGCAATCGGGGCGATCAGCGTTGCGCCCGCAAGATTCTCGTTTGCCGTCGCGAGGGCTTGCTCAGCGACCGTGAGCTCCGTCCTGAGCAGCCTGATCTCCAGGGCGTCGCCGCCGGCCAGCGCCTCAGCCAGCGCTGCCTCCGCGTCGGCCAGCTCGGCTCGAGCTAGGGCTACGTCCGCCGCGGCGGCGGCGAGCTCCAACGGGTCGGGCGAGAGGAGCGCCGCCATCGCGTCTTCGGCTGCCGTCAGGTTATCCCCGGCCTTTGCGACGGCGGCTTCCGCGGCGAGCACGCTCCGCGACGCCACCACTCTCGCCGTCGAGAGGGCGTCGCGGGCGTCGGCGAGCGTCATCCAGGCGTCGTTCATCTCCTGCTCGGCGCACACGCCTTGGAAGGGGACCTCATCGCCACAGGTCCCGGCGACGGCGCCGGGAAAGAGCGTCAGCCATGAGTAGAGGGTCGCCTCGTTCCAGGGCGTCACCGGATCGTCGTTTGGCACGTCGATAACCCCGCTGTCTCCGCTGATCAGCGACTGGTCGCTGAAGAGGACGTCCAGGTCTATGCCCCAGCCGGCTAAGAGTGTTGCGGGAGCGACGTTCAGCTCGTTTGCCGTGAGCGTGATTCCGAGCCAGCGGCGGAAGATTTCCGTGTAGGCGGCCTCGGCGTCGGTCACCACGTCCTGCGCGCCGCCCGCGTCTCCCGCCGAGTCCTGATTGGCCGCCGCCAGGTCGGCTTGGGCGTTGGAGAGCGTCTCAGCGGCGGTCGCGATATCGGCCTGGGCCTCCGCGATCTTGGCGGGCGTCGCCTCGCTGAGGTCGGCCAGCGCGTCCTGGGCTTCCCGCAACGCTATGCGGGCTTGCGCCGCCGTCTCCTCCGCTTTGGCCGTCGCGACCGCGTCGGGCCCGGCGAGCGCCGCTGCCAGCGCCTCGGCGGCGTCGCGCTCCTTGACCTCGGCGTCGGCTACGGCCTTCTCGAGGGCCGCTATGGTCGAATCGTCGATGACCGCGAGCTCCTGGCCCGCGGCCACGGCGTCGCCCTCGACCACGAAGACGGCCGCCACTTTGCCCGCGATGTCGAATGCGGCGGTCTCGCGGACGATCGACGGATTCATGATCTCGATCAGCGCCGACGCTTGGTCCGCCCGGTCGCCGGGCTCCATGGCCACTGTTTCGACGACGCCCGCGATGGGGGCCGTTAGCGTCGCGGTGGCGAGCTCCGCCTCAGCCGTCGCCAGGGTCTGCTCCTTGACCGCGATGTTCCCCCTGAGCAGCTCCAAGTCTAGCGCGTCGGCGTCGGACCGCGCTTCCACGAGCGTCTCCTCGGCGTCGGCCAGCTCGGCTCGCGCGAGCTCCGCTTCCGCCGCCGCCAGCGCAACCGCATCCGGGTCGGACGGCGCCCCGTCCAACGCCTCCCTGGCGTCGCGCAGCTTGACCTCAGCCTCGGCTACCGCCATCGCGAGGGCCGCCTTGGTCGAATCGTCTACGGTTGCGAGCGGCTGTCCTTTGGCGACTACGTCGCCCTCAGCCACGAAGACCTCGGCCACCTCGCCCGCGATGTCGAATGCGACGGTCTCGTGGTTCGGGAAGACGATCGTCCCACTCGTCGAGATCGAGTCGATCAGGTCGCCGACTGTGGCCACCACCAGCTGTTCGTCCTCGGCCAGGCCCGCGCTCGTTGCTGAGTCGCCGGACCTGGCGAGGGCGAACCCGCCGCCCGCGGCAGCGGCGAGCACCGCGATGAGCGCCGCTATCTGCCACGCGAAGAACGGCCCGGCCTTCCTCGACAACACGCGCATTCCGCCTCCGCGCCCATTATGACGCTCCTCCCCCGCCGAAGGAATGCCGGCCCGCGCCCGTAACCGCGAGATCGAGATCTATGTGGTCGGTCTGTCGTCCATGCGCCCGGTCGAATGAGGGGAGGCTCCTGCGATGGGCAGCTCGAACGTGAACGTGCTGCCCGACCCGAGGACGCTCGTGACGCCGATTCGTCCGCCGTGCGCCTCGACCAGCTGCTTGGCGATGGTCAAGCCAAGCCCGGCCCCGCCCGTGGCCCGCGCCCGCGACGGGTCTACCCGATGGAACCGGTCGAACACCAGCGCGAGCTCCGCCTCCGGGATGCCCTCCCCGGTGTCGCTGACCGCGACGCGCGCCCAGCCCTCGTCCGCGCCAACGGTCACGCCGACCCTACCGTTCTCCGGCGTATGCTGCATGGCGTTCTCGATGAGGTTCGACAGGGCCTGCGCGATGCGCGCTTCATCCATCTCGACGACCGGCCCCGGCCCGGCGGGCGCTTCGATGCTGATTCCTTGCGCTTCGGCGCGCGGTCGGACCGCGTCCGCGACGCTCCGCGCGAGCGCGGCGATGCCGCCGGGCCGCGGGTCGAGCCGGAGGGCTCCCGCGTCCGCCAGCGCCAGGAGGCGCAGGTCCTCGATGAGGTGGGCCAGGTGGAGCACTTGTCCGTGAAGCGTGCCGAGCGTCGCATCGTCGGCTTGGACGAGGCCGTCTTGGAGAGCTTCGACGTAGCCCTGGATGTTGGCGAGCGGCGTGCGCAGCTCGTGGGCGATGTCCGCCATCATGCCGCGCCGCTGCCGCTCGGCGTCCTCCAGGCGCTCCGCCATCGCATTGAAGGTCGCGCCGAGCCGGCCGAGCTCCATGTCGCGCGGCACTTGGACGCGCTGGCTGAAGTCGCCTTGGCCGAGCCGCTCGGCGGCCCCCGTCAGCTGCCGCACGGGCCTGAGCGCGCGGCGGGACATCCAGGTGAAGAGGGCAATCCCGGCTAGGCCCGCCCCCAGGCCGGTCCACAGCAGGAACCTGTCCACTCCGGCGATGATTGACGCGGCCTCCGGCTCAGGAGGGATGAGCTCCACGTCGGCGGCTTGGAATGCGACCGTGCCGATGCGGCGGTCGCCGTCCAGCACCGGCAGCAGCCGGAAGTCGCGCCGCGGGGCCGGCAGCTTGCCGTCGCGCTTGTGTGGAAACTCCTTCAGTCCGAGGTCATCCAGTCCGAGGTCATCCACGCCGGTCTTGTAGACGAATTCGCCGTCCTCGTCGGCCTTATAAATGACCTCGCCGTCCTTGTCGGTCTTGTAGACGACTTCGCCGTCCTCGTCGATGACGACGATGTCGATGCCATAGAGAGAGCCGGCCTGATCGATGAGCGGGCGGACGCTCTCCTTACCCATCTTGGCCCGCAGGAGCCGGTTGACCATGCTTTCGAGCCGCTCCTCGCGCACCGACGCGAGCTCGTGGTCGAAACGTTTCACCTCGTTCGCGGCGGTGTAGCGCGCGTAGGCGCTCACGCTCCCCAGCGCGATGATGAGGATCACCGCGAAGCCCGCGATAAGCCTGAACTGCAGGCTGAACAACCAGTTACGCATCGCCGAACCGGTACCCCGTTCCGTACACGGTCTGGATGTATCGCGGTCTTTCGGCCGACCCCTCCAGCTTGCGCCTAAGATTTGCGACGTGGGTGTCCACCGTCCGGTCAAACCCCTCGAAGTCCTCGCCGAACACGCGGTTGATGAGGCTGTCGCGAGAGAACACGCGCCCCGGCTCCTGCATGAGCGCCGCGAGCAGCCGCAGCTCGGTCGGCGTCAGCTTCACCTTGCGTCCGTCCACCTCCGCCGTATGCCGCTCCACGTCCACGGTCAGGCCGCCGCGCGACATTCGTCTTGGCCCCTGCTCCGCCGCGAACTTGCCGGTGCGCCGGAGCACCGCCCGCACGCGGGCCGCCAACTCCCGCGGGCTGAACGGCTTGGTCAGATAGTCATCCGCTCCAAGGTCGAGCCCTCGCAGCCGGTCTTCCTCGTCCACCATCGCCGTTAGCATGACGATGGGGACGTTCGACTCCTCGCGCAAGTCCTGGCACACCGTCAGACCGTCGACCTTCGGAAGCATGAGGTCGAGCACGACCAGGTCAGGCCGGCTCTCGCGGGCGACGTTCAGCCCCTCCAGGCCGTCGGACGCCGTGAGCACGCGGTATCCGTCCCGCCGCAGGTAGAGGCGGACGAGATCGGTCGTAGTCGGGTCGTCTTCGACTATGAGGACTGTGGCGGCCATGGTCCTTCCCAAAGGCTCACCCAATGGGATAGCGATTAATCATTATGCAATTATGAAGATTACGTAACGGCCCGGTGGAGAGGAACGAGTAGGGGCGTCAGGCGCGGTGGACTCCAGGCCGGCGCGGGCGCAGATTTCCCCGCCGCCCGGCGTGGTCCGTGTGCTCTCCCCCACGTTAGCGGAGTATGATGCGCGCATCACGCCCGAGCACTCGGCCATATCAGAGGAGATAGCGATGTCTAAGAACGGCTTCCTCATCTTCGATAGCGACATGCACGTCATGGAGCCGCCCGACCTCTGGCAGCGGTACATCGACGACAGGTACCGGAGTCAAGCGCCTCTCGGCGTGACCTCCGAGAACGTCCGCGACCTGCGCGTCCAATGGCCGGACCTCCCCGGCAGCATCCGAGGGGGCATCAACCTCGCCGGGCACAACTACGAGCGCAACCAGAAGCTGTACAAGTCGGACTCCGAGCGCGGCTGGGTCTCCGAGGTCCAGCTCGGCGCCATGGACACCGAGGGCATTGATGTCGCCGTCATGTTCCCGAGCCGCGGCCTGAGCGTGCTCACCCGCCCCAATATGGCCCCCGGCTTCGCAGCCGCCATCGCCCGCGCCTATAACGATTGGATGTACGACTTCTGCGCCCTCGACCCCAACCGCATGTACGGTGCCGGCATGATCTCCGTGTACGACGTCAACGACGCCGTCGCCGAGACTCGCCGCGCCGTCAACGAGCTGGGCTTCAAGGCTGTGTTCGTACGGTCCAACGTCGTGGTCGGCAAGACGTGGCACGACCCCTACTTCGAGCCGCTATGGAACGTCCTCGAAGAGCTGGACGTGCCGATCGGCTTTCACGAAGCTAGCGGGTCCATGTCCAAGCAGGCGGGCGAGCACTTCGACAATTTCATGCTGCGCCGCATCTACTCCCAGCCATTCGAGCAGATGATGGGCCTCGGCAGCTTCATCGGCGGCGGGGTCCTCGAAAAGCACCCGGACCTGCGAGCCGCGTTCCTCGAGGCCAACTGCGCCTGGCTCCCGTGGCTCCTGTGGCGCGTCGAGGAGGCCCACGAGCGCGAGCTCGACGCCTACATGCCCGAGCTGACCGAGTCGCCGACGGAGTTGTTCAAGCGCCAGTGCTGGGTCTCCATCGAGCCCGACGAGACGCCTGCCAAGTACACGCTCGATTTCGTCGGCAACGACCAGATCGTCTTCTCGACCGACTACCCCCACGGCGACTCGCGCTACCCTGAGGCGGTCGACGCGTTTCTGGAGCTCGACATACCGGACGAGGCCAAGCGGAAGATTCTCTGGGACAACTGCGCCCGGCTCTACAAAGTGGAGGCCCCCGTCGCGGTGTAGGCGGGCTGACGCTTGGCGGTGTAGCGAGACTGAGTGAGGGAGATACGGCGGGTGCGGAACGAATTGGCTGTCGCTAGTGAGAGATGAGATGGACGCGGCACTTTGAGTGGGTTGTGAGGCCGGACCGAGCGGAAGCGCGCCGCGATGACTGGATAGATTACGTGCTTGCTACCGCTGGCCCCAAGCCTCAAGCAGACGAGTCAGGGAGAGTTCCTTGCGGCATTGGGGATATATTGAGTCGGAAGGCCGCTACCTTAGGGTGGTGACGAACGAGCAGGACGATACAATTGTCACCGTACATTGGGACAGGAGCTACAGGCCATGACTGAGAAGACTCCCTACGCCCACTATGACCCCGAGGTTGATGCGCTCTGGCTGCGGCTCGCGGATGGCGAGCTGGCGGATACAGAGGAGGTTGCCGACAACGTTATGGTCTCCTACGACCAGAGCGGCAAGCCGCTCGTGGTTGAGATTATCGGCGGGGTCGAGCGGATCTTCGCTCATCTGATCGCCCAAGTCGGCAGCGTCCCGCAGAAGACCGGTCGAGGTTAGGGCCGGAACGCCGCCTGAGGAGCGACCCCGAAGGCCGGAGTCGGACTAGGGCAGTGGCGCCGAAGGCCGGAGTCGAACCGGCATGAGGTTGATAGTGGTGCCGAAGGCCGGAGTCGAACCGGCATGAGGTTGCCCTCAACGGTTTTTGAGACCGTCGCGTCTACCATTCCGCCACTTCGGCAATAGACCGATTGTAGTGAAGTGCGCTCCGCGCCGATAGTCCGCTCTGCCCTCACCCTCTTCCCCCGAGAGAGAGGCAGGGGCGTCGTCGGCTTCTCCTCAGAGTAATGAAAGAAGGCAGCCGTCCACCGGCTGCCTTCGGATGTCTGAGTGGAGCGGAAGACGGGATTTGAACCCGCGACCTTCTCCTTGGCAAGGAGATGCTCTACCCCTGAGCCACTTCCGCCTCTGTGTCGGCGCTGGTGCCGAGGCCCAGATTCGAACTGGGGACACCAGCATTTTCAGTGCTGTGCTCTACCGACTGAGCTACCTCGGCCCGTTCAAAACATGCTACGGAGCGCCCATGAGGCCTGTCAAGCAGACGGGTTGCCCTCTGCAAGGCCATGGCCTTGCAGAGGCTCTTCCCGACTTTGGTCCTGCCAGGCCGGGCGGAGCCGCTCAACCGGAACGAGCTCACGCCGAAGCGTGAGCTCTGCTAGCCTGGTGTTCCGGTGGTCTAGGCGGCAGTCCGGCGCTGCTCGAGCAGCACGGCGGCGGCGTTCATGTCCATGGAGCGGCCGCACTGAATGCAACGGTACTCTAGCCCGTCGATCTCTTCCCAGCGGTTGACGTCACCGCCGCAGTTTGCGCATGCCTTTACGAGAATCGCTGTCATCTTCGCTTTCCTTAGCGCTAGTTCCGTTGGAGAGGAGAGGGGGCTGCCGTTCCGCCATCCCGGCGGGCTCCTAGGCCCCCCGCTCCACTCGCGATAGTGATGGTAAGAGGGGAGGATGGCGGCTTAGGCGGCCGCCATCTCCATCTCGTTCGTTTCCACGACCTCAGGGATCTCGGTCGCTAGGGTCAGGGCGTCGTATCGGGACGCCAGAGCGGTCCGGACGTGGTCGGCCATCTCGGCGGGCCGACCCTCGTACCTGCCCGCGATGGAGCAGTAGGCCAACCCCTCTTCAAATGCGCGGTATAGAGAAACAATCATCTTCAGCATCTTTGCCTCTTCCTTCGTGTTGGTCCGGCAATCCTTGGTGGCGCCACGATCTAGCCGACAGATGTCACTATACGCCATCCGTGCGACGAAATAAAGCCATATAGTTACGAATATACGGCAGCTAGGCTAAGGGTCTGCATCAGGACCGGCCATCGAGGCGGAGTAAAGCCTGCCCCAGGACACGAACGCCGGTTACGATGTCGTCAAGCTCCGCCCACTCCTCCGGGCAATGGCTGCGGCCGTCCCTGCACGGGATGAACACCATGCCGACGGGGGCGACGGGAGCGAGGCGCGCGGCGTCGTGAGACGCGCGGCTGGGCAGGCGCATGACCGGGATTCGTAAGTCTTCCGCCGCTTTCGCAACCACATCCTGCATGTCCGGGGGCACCAGCGCCGGTTCCTCTCTGTGGCGCCATTCGAGGGTGGAGTCCAACCCGCGCCGCGCGGAGATTTCATGCAGCGCGCGCTCGATCTCCTCCATTGCCCATATCAGCGCCTCGCTTTGCGTGCTCCGCACCTCCACGGTCATGTCCACGCGGCCGGGGACCACGTTGACCATGTTCGGACTCACGCGCAGGAAACCGACGGTCCCGACGCTCTCTTGTACGATGTCGGGCGTGCTTACGGTCCTCTCCACCGCCAAGGTTAGCTCCGCCGCACCCGCCAGAGCGTCGCGCCGGTCGGCCATCGACGTTGCCCCCGCGTGGTCCGCGAGGCCGGTGAGCGATACGACGGCCCGGCACGGCGCGGCGACGACCGTAACGACGCCGATGTCCAGGCCGGCGCGCTCAAGGACGGGCCCCTGCTCGATGTGCAGCTCCAGGTAGCCGAAGATGTCGCCGGGCTCGCGGCGTACGCCGGCCAGGCGCGACGGGTCGCCCCCAAGCCTCGTGATTGCTTCGGCCAACGTTTCGCCGAAAGGCGTTGACGCGGCGTCGACCATCTCGGCGGTAACATCGCCGGCCATGATGCGGCTCCCGAGCGGGCTCAGGCTCACCACCGACGGCTCCTCGCAAACGAAATCGACGATTTCCAAGGGCCGCGACAGGCTCACGCCGGCTTCCTGGATGCAGCGGGCAAGCTCCAACGCGCCGATTACGCCGACAACGCCGTCGAACCGCCCGCCCGCCTCGACGGTGTCGGTGTGCGAGCCCAACATGAGCGCCGGGCCTTCGCCCTGTCCCAATCTGCCGACGAGATTCCCTGCGGCGTCGACGCGCGTGTCGAGGCCGGCCTCCCGGAAGCGGCCCGCAAGCCATTCGCGGGCGGCGTAGTAGTGAGGCGAGAAGGCGCGGCGCGTGTAGGGCAGGTCGGGGTCCGTGAACTCGGCGAGGCGCCAGAGGTCGGCCTCCAAGCGGTCGCGGCGCACGTTCAGCGGGGCAGGGGGGTTGGTCATGGCCTCTCTCCGTTCTCGAACGAACGGAGATGGTAGCATGCCCCCTCTGCCAAGCCTCTCTGTTCATTGCCTCCCGGAGAAAGCCATGACGTGGGTTACGGCGGCGCCTGGACGGAGAAGCTTGCAACTCCCCGTCTCCCGGAGAAAGTCATGACCTGGGTTACGGCGGTGCTGATTAGCACGTCGTTGTTCGCCGTCGTCACAGTGTTCGACAAGCGCCTCGCGACGAACCTCTTTCCGAGCGCGGGCTCGTTCAACGCGGCCTTCGGGCTGCTGCAGGCGGCCATCGCCGTGGTCTACTTCTCCGCAGTGATTCCGACAGTGGGGTTCGACGGCGGCGCAGGCGTCCCGTGGGCTATCGCCAGCGGGTTCTTCTGGGCGCTAGGGTTGTTTCTCTTCTTCCACGGCCTACGTCTGGAGGAGGCGTCGCGCGCCGCGCCTATTCAGCAGATCGGTCCCATCTTCGCTGCCGTTGTCGCCGTCATTTTCCTGGGCGAGACGCTCACGCCGATCCAGTGGGCGGCAATCGTCGTGGTGGTCATGGGCGCGGCGCTCGTATCGACGCGACCGGAGGAAAGGCTGCTCCGCCTCGCCCGCGGAAGGGCGTTCTTCATCCTGCTAGGGGGCAGCTTCTCCATCGGCATGGCGTTCATCGTGAGCGAGCAAGCCACTCACGAGATGAACGTCTGGGCCATCCAGGCGATACGCGCCGCCGCCATGTCCGTAGGCGTCCTGGCGCTCTCCATGCGGCCCACGACCGTCCGCCAGCTCCGCAGCGTGAGCGGCAGCGTGGGAGCGTGGGTGAATCTCCTGTTCGCGGAAGGGCTGCTTGCGCCCATAGCGGCGCTGATGTTCGTGATTGCCCTAAGCCTTGGCCCCGTCTCCTCCGTCAGCGCCGTTTCCGCGTCGCGGCCCATGTTCGTGCTCATCCTGGGCGTACTGTTGAGCACGAAGTACTGGGACCTCCTGCACGAGCGCATCGACCGCCGGACGATAGGACTGAAGGCGGCGTCGATTGCGATGATCGTGGCGGGCGTTGTGGCGCTCAGTCTCGGGTGAGGACTTTTGCCCAAGATCTCCCTGGGAACACTCAAGACCTCCCCGGGGACAAAGGGAAGGGCGCTAGGGATTGTCCATGCGCTCCGCGTCGGCCTGCAGCTCCGAGACCGAGTTAATCAGGCCGCGTATGGTTTGGCTGACCCGAGCTTGCTCTTGGTCCTGAGCGCGGGACCGCTCTTCGAGCGCGAGCCACTGCTCTTCGAGCGCGCGCCACCGCTGTTCCGAAGCCGCGCCCTTGCTCTTCGAGTGCGCGAGTGCGCTCCGAGAGGACGTACATCCGGTCGTTGAAGATGGCGACGTTGGCTTTGTGCTCCCGGTCGATGTCGTCGAGCGTCTGAGTGAGCTCGACCAAGGTCCTCGATATACGGTTCATTCGGTCGTCTGCCGTCATCGGGCGCTCCGTGTGCTCATCCTACCAGAGCGGAATGTCTATCCGCCGCCGACCGGACGCACGATCTCCAGACGATCGCCGTCCTCGAGCATCACGTCTGCGAAGGTCTGGCGTTCCAGCACGTCGCCATTGCGCGCAACGGCCACGTAGCGGCCCACGAACCCGAGTGTTTCGAGATACGCGGCCAGGGTGGTCGCGGCCTCGATCTCGCGCTCGGCGCCGTTCACGATCAGCTTGAGCGTCACGGGCGGGCTCCTGCCGGCCAGCGTTCGCGAACCGCGGCCGCCAGCCGGGCGGCGGCTCGTCCGGGGTCCGGCGCCGCGAGTATCCCGCTGATAACGGCGACGCCCGCGGCGCCTGCGGCAATCACCTCTCCGGCGTTCGCCGCCGTGATTCCGCCGATGCCGATAACCGGCACGTCGCTAACGTTCGCCGTCTCCTGCACGAGCCCCAAGCCTGCGGGGGCCTGGCCGGGGTGGGTCGGCGAGTCGAACACCGAGCCAACGACGAGGAGGTCGGTGCCCTGCGACGCCGCGTCGCCGGTGCCCGTGGCGTCGTGTACGGAGCGGCCAATCAAGATGGGGCGGGACGCCGTCGCCCGCGCCGCCGCCACGGTGCGCGACTGCTCGCCAAGCTGTACGCCGTCGGCGCCGGACGCCTCGGCCACGCTCACGCTATCGTTGATGAACAGCAGCGCCTTGCCATCCGTCGCCTCGCGCAGGCGCTTGGCCAGATCGAGCTGCGCGGCGTCCGGCAGGTCCTTCTCCCGCATCTGCACCAGGTTCACGCCGTTGCGTACTGCCTCTGCGACCGCGCTGACGAGCCCGTCAACACCATCGGACCGGCGGCGGTCGGTGACCAGCGCGACGATGGGCAAGGAAAGGGACGGCTTACCGCTCAACGGAGTCCTCAGCTCGTCGCCTGGAGCACGCCCTCGAGAGGGCTGCTGGCTTGAGCGTACCGCTGCGTCTCGATTCTGCCGGCGAGGTAGGCCATACGCCCCGCCTCGACGCCGAGCTTGAACGCTCCCGCCATGCGGGCAGGGTCCTTGGCCCGTGCGATGGCGGTGTTCACGAGCACGGCGTCGGCGCCCATCTCCATCGCCTGTGAGGCGTGGGATGGCACGGCAAGGCCCGCGTCAACCACGACGGGGACGCTGCACTGCTCGATGATGATCGATATCTCCTCGGCGGTGTGGATGCCCTGGCCCGAGCCGATGGCCGACCCCAGCGGCATGACCGTCGCGCAGCCGACCTCCTCCAAATGCTTGGCCAGCACCGGGTCCGCGTGGATGTAGGGCAGCACGGTGAAGCCGTCGGCAACGAGCGCCTTGGCCGCATCCAGGGTGCCGATAGGATCGGGCAATAGGTACTTCGGGTCCGGGATGACCTCCAGCTTGACCCAGTTGGGGAGGCCGAGGGAGCGCGCCAGCCGCGCGGTCATGAGCGCTTCTTCGACGGTTTTGCAGCCCGCCGTGTTCGGCAGGACGGTGTAGCGGTCGGGGTCGATGATGTCGAGGACCGTTGGCTCGCCCGGGTTGTTGAGGTCGAGACGGCGGATGGCGACCGTGACGACCTCGGCCCCTGACGCGTCGAGGGACGCGACGAGCTCCTCGCTGCTGCGGTGCCGGCCGGTGCCGGTAAACAGCCGCGACGAGAAGGTGAAGTCGCCCACACGCAGCAAATCGTCAGTCATGGCCGCCTCCGCAACCGCATACAAAGAGACCACTTCCCAGGCGCATACAAAAAGACCACTGCCCAGGGAGGGAGTGGTCTAGCATCGTCCCTCCGCTGGCATTACCCAGATCAGGTCGCCGGTCGCCCCGTCCGCGCGGGGCCTCTCAGCCGGGCTACACCCAGCTCCCGGTGCATATCGCCTATCACGCTCAGTCTAGCAAAGCGCGAAACGGCGGACAAGGCGGACCAGCGGGAGAGTCTTCTGCTGCGATCGTTCTTCGCGGGTCAATCGTCGGTTGGCTCCCCGACAGCTGGGGCGGGGCGTTCGCCGAATGCGGCGTAGAGGACCGGGGTTAGTACAGCGGCGGCCGCCATGACGGCCCCGGCAATCGCAACGGACGTGGAGACGGTCGTCAGGGCGGCGAGAGGACCGAACAGCAGAGGGCCGAGGAATTGGCCGGAGGCCCAGTAGATGCCGACGACGGCCATGAAGACGCCGCGCTGCTCCGGCGCGCTCACCATCGCCGTGAGGCTGGTGTTGAACACGCGTCCGGCATTGAAGGAGAGGCCGAGGACGAACATGAGCAGGACTGCGGCCCAGTACAGGTCGCCCCAGACCACGACGGCAATGAGCAGGAGTCCGTGCGTGCTCATCGTTAAGGCGTAGGCCGTGCGCTGGCCCACGATACTGAGGAACCGGGCGAAGGCGAAGCCGGCCAGCACCGCCCCGACCGCGTGGACCGCCATCAGGATGCCGAAATCGTCGTCGTCGAAGCCGAACTCCTTGAAGAGAGCCGCCCCGATGGAGCTGAGGACGGCGACTTGGAGAGACGTGCCGAAGGCCATGATGGCGGGCAATGCGGTCGCGCGCTTGCGGAAGACGCCGGGCACGGGGGCGAGGATCTCGCGAACGGTCCTCGCGGCGCGGCTGGGCAGCTCGGGCATGACGGCGACGACGGCCATGGCGGCAACGGATAGGCCTGCGACGATGAGGAACCCCTGCTGATAGCCCCAGGTCGCCGCGACGATGCCGCCGCCGGCGTTGCCGAGCAGTCCGCCTGCCGCGCCGAAGCCGAAGAACCGGCCCATCAGGGTTGCGGGGCGGCTCTCGTCTATGCGGCTGCCGTAGGACTGCGCCGAGGTCCAGTAGACGGCGCGGGAGCTGCCGAATAGGACCTGAGCGAGGACCAGCCAGAGGATGGACGTGGAAAGCGCCAGCCCAAGGGAGCCGGCGACCAGGGCGGCAAAGCTCGCCTGTATGACCCAACGCTCGCCGAGTCTGTCGGAGAGGACGCCGCCGAACAGCCGCAAGGAGACTTGGAAGAGGCCTTGGCCTGCGATGATGACGCCCAGCCACCCTGGGTTGTAGCCGAGCGACAGGATGTAGAGCGGGACCAGTACGATGACGGCGCCGAGGGACAGGCTATACGCAGTCGTTTGCGCGTAGAGCGCAGCTTCGGCGGCGCGGGCGCGCGGGACAGGGGCCATCGCCGGCATGGCGCCGGACCGGAGCCCGCTAGCCCTTCTGGGCCTTGAGCTCCTCGACTTCTTCGCGCAGGGCCTTCATCTCACGGCGGAGCGTCTCGATCTCCCGCTTGACTTGCTTGACCTCGACCTCAACTACCGTCATATCCGCCTTGCTGACCATGTTCGCTCCTCGTTAGCTGCTCTTGCCGGGTTGGCTCTGGCCTCGGAACGCTTCGCTCCGCGGCACGCGCAGATTGTAGCCGTCCTTGGATGCGAACACGGACGGAAGCCGCTGGGCATCCTTGCCGCATTGCGGGCACTCGGCGGCGCTCCCAGCCTCGCTCATGGGCCGGCGCGCCTCGAACTCGGCCCCACAGCTCGAACAGCGGTACTCGTACAACGCCATCTCGCGCTCACCTCCTGATTGCAACCCGTATAGCCTATCGCGCAGTGGGGCTGCCTGTCTCGCATGTTTTCTGAACGAATACCACCCGGCTTGGTATGCTCTCGCAATGGAGCTTGGCGCAGTCTTCTTCGACCTCGACGGCGTGCTCATCGATAGCTTCGAGGCCAACCTGGCCCTTATGAACGACGCGGCGGCGGCGTTCGGCTACCCGCCCATCGATCGGGAGACGGCGCGCGCGTTCTTCGGGCAGTCCGTTCGGGAAGACGTCGAGCGGTTCTATCCCGGCATGAGCGTCGACGCAGTGAGGAGATTCTTCACGGAGCATTACGCGGACCGCGCCGGACTGGTGGAAGCGAAGGCCGGGGCGCGGGAGGCGCTCGACGCCCTGGACGAGCGCGGGCTGATGTCGGCGGTGATTACGAACACCCAGTCGTCGATAGCCCGGACGGTGCTGGAGAAGAACGGGCTGATTCCGCATGCGCTGGTGGGGGAGGACGACGTCGCGAGGCCGAAGCCTGCGCCGGACATGGTATTCCGGGCTTGCGAGGTGCTCGGCGTGCCGCCGTGGGAGGTCCTCGTCGTGGGAGACTCGGGGTACGACCGGCAGGCGGCGGAGGCGGCCGGGAGTCTTTTCGCGGGCTTGGGGATAGGCGGGCACTTCACGATTGCCGACCTTTCGGAGGTGGTGGCAATCGTGGACGGGGCCGGTTCGTCGCGCTAGGTCTCCAGACGGGGGGATTTTCGAAGGGATGACGGGTTGGCCGCGGGAATGACGGGTTGGCTTCACCGCCCGTCCGCCAGAGAGTGAAAGCTGATCAGTCGTGTTTTCGTTACGAGTAAAAAGCTGACCGGTTGCACATTTCCTTGCGAGTAAAAACCCGACCGAAAAACAGGGAACGATCAGGTTTTCGGGGGGCGTTTTCATGGTCATGGCCTGCTTCCTGGGTCTTGGAAGAAGTTGATCGCTCAGATGATTTTGTTTCATGCCCCCCCCCCCCGGCCCCCTCTCAGTCTCCCCCGCAGAGGGGGGCGGAGCCCAGTGAGGCCGGAATCGGCTCCGGCCCGGCGCATCGCACGATCGCAAGGGCCCGTTTTGGCCCGAAGATGTCCCATGCATCTCACTCGTAACTTTCCCCGGTCTACGAGTGCGCGGGGGCTATTTCGCCGCTTCGGTGGGACATTTGGGGACATTGTGAGACATTTACTCCTGAGCGGGAGGCCGGCGGCGCAGGCTGCGGGGTCTCGCGCGGGGAACCAGTGTAGGGAGAGCAGGGGTGTTGGGGAAGGGGCAAATGTCGCAGTGCGGCGGCGGTGAGAGGGGGCAAAAGGGGCCCTCTCTCTAACTTCTCTCCCGCAGACGGGAGAGGGGATTAAGAACCCCCTCCCGTCTGCGGGAGGGGGGCGCCAGCGCAGCGACGCGCGGGGAGGAGGGGGTTGGTTGGACGGCATACGCGCAGACCCTCTCTCTAACTCTCTCCCGCAGACGGGCGAGAGACCGGAGCAGAAGGGAGAGGGGGCGAGGTTCGCGCCTACGCGGGAATGACGGGAGGGGTTTTGCAAAGGTCTCCGCAGGCGGGAACCTCACCCCCGATCCCCGAATCAGGGCGCGCGCTCCAAGCCGAACAGCCCGAAGATCTCTTCGCGGGTCAGCTGGGTGGAGAGGTCCAGCGACACGTCGTCTATGAGCTGGTCGAACAGACCTTGCTTGCGCTCCAGAATCTTGTCGATGCGTTCCTCGATGGTCCCGGCGCAGGAGTACTTGATGACGTTCACCTTCACCGTTTGGCCGATGCGGTGGCTGCGGTCTTCGGCCTGCCGTTCGACCGCGGGATTCCACCAGCGGTCGAGGTGGAAGACGTAGGACGCTTCTTGGAGGTTCAAGCCTAAGCCCCCGGCGCGCAGCGATAGCACGAGCGCCTTGTGCTCGTCGTTAGTCTTGAACCGGTCTATCACGGCCTGCCGCTCATCGGGAGGCATGTCGCCGGTGATGCACAGTGGAGAGAACTCCCGCAGGTGCTTTGCCGCCGCCGCGACTCCCGACGTCTCATCCACGTACTGCGAGAAGACCAGGGCTTTGTGCCCCTGTGCGGCCAGTTCTTCTATCCGGTCCGTGATGTCGTCGAGCTTGCTGGACTCGCCGGTCTGGGGGTCGGCGTTGCATATCTGCTTCAGGCGTGTAATCAGCGCGAATACGTGCTGGACGGTGACTTCAGCCCTGAGTGATTTCAGATAGACGACGCCTTCCCGCTCCGCCCTCTCGTAGCTCCGGCGCTGGCCGGGGTGCAGGTCGATGGGCGTCATCGTCACCTGCTTCGGAGGTAGGTCGTCCAGCACGTCGCCTTTCTTGCGCCGGAGCTGCAGCTCGCGGTGCCGTGTCCGCAGCGCTGTGCCCGGCCTGTACCGCTTCGGTTCGCCGCCGAGGTCATAATCGACGAACTCCAGTATTGAAGCCAGCTCCTCTTCATGGTTCTCGATCGGCGTGCCCGTCAGCGCCCACGAGCGCGTCCGCTGCAGGCCCTTCAGCGCGTCGCTCGTGTCGTTGCGGTTCTTGACGCGCTGCGCCTCGTCGGCCACGACTACGTCCCAGTGCTCCCGCCGCACCGGCGCGAGCGCATTGTTCCCGAAGTCCGACCGCAGAGTGTCGTAGCTAACGAGCTTGACGTCTTTCCTCGCGGGCCACTTCCAGGAACGCTCGGACGCCGACCCGTCCACGATGATTGCCGACAGTTCGGGCGCCCACTTGTCCAGCTCCCTCCGCCACTGGCTCAGCAGGCTCGCGGGAGCGACCACCAGGCACGACGTGAGCGCGTTCTGCGAGTGGAGAATGCGAATCGCTGCGATGGTCTGCACCGTCTTGCCCAGTCCCATGTCATCGGCCAGCAGCAGCCGGTCGTTGTGGAGTAGCGCGTAGACGCCCTCCTGCTGAAACGGCATCAGCTCGCCGGGCCACGTCAGATGGGTATCGTAGCGCGGGCCGACCGGCGGCGCGGTGAGCTTTATCCACAACCGCTCCGCCAGCGTCAGGACACGCGGGGGCTGATTCAGCGTGGATACCGACTCCCTGGGAAGGTCGGCTGGGCGCTCCAATCGCTCCGGCAAGGACAGGAGGGAGACCACGTTCATAATGCCTGAGATCGACGCCATCGCCCGGACGCGCTCGTCCGCAAACGCCTCAGCCAAAGCCTCGTCGGCGCGATTGAACGGCTCCAATGGAGCGTCGCGGGCCATCATCTCACCGAACAGCCGCCGCGCCTCGGATGCTTGCCGCGGCTCTCCCGCAACCCAGGACGTGTTGAGCGGCGCTCCGCCGACCGGCCCTACGAGGCAGCGAGGCGAGGCGGTCTCCGCGCCCCGAGCGAACGCCTGCCGCGTCAGCCCGTCGTCGGCCCCGATTACCAGCGACGGGGACGGAGCAGCGGCCCGAAACAGTGCTCCGGCGAGTCGTGCAAGCGCGGCTTCCGTTGGATTCTCCTCCCGCCGCAGCGATGGGTCATGCCGATCGATGCGCGTGAAGAAGAAGGCGAGCGGCTTGCCCTCGCCCGAGGTCTCGAAGAGCGAGGCGCGGATGCCCCTGCCGTCCCCCTCGTCGGCGAACCGGAGCCATGCCGCGACGCCGGAGTGTTTGGCCGCCTGCGCTTCGCTAGAAGGGCTGATCATCGGTCTCAGCGGCGTCCGGCGCGCCGCCCATGCCCTCCGAGTCGTCCTCCGATGCGCGCTCGATGTCGGAATCTTCCTCGTAGGTGGGCCGGTACTCGTCGCTCACCGTTTCCGGGTGGGAGTCGGGGTAGAGCCGCAGAATGTCCCACTCGTTGATGGCGGCGCGGACTTTGTAGCGCATCCGGTTCTGATACCCTGCGCCGTCAGCCCTACTTTTCATAAGGGGTGCGGGCCATCCATAGGCGTCGCTGTATATCCGCCGCAACTGCTCCATCGTTTCTTGAACGTCGTCGTCGGTGAGAGGATTCAAAGGGAGAGCCTCTCGTTCGATGAGGCGCATGCCGTTCTCGGCATGGTCTGTCAGGGCCTCGTAACGTCCCGCCAGCCTTGCCCCCACGTTGTCGCGGTCCCCTCTTGCCGTCCGCGCTGATTATCGCGGAGGCGAAGTCGTCGGTTATGGTCCCAACGGTTATCAACCCTGGATATGACTCACTGCTCACTTGCCCTTGCCATCGGGCAAGTTCGGCGTAAGACCTGCCGCGCTGCAAGAGCGAGTACGAACCAATCAGCTCGATCTCGTCCAGCAATACTACCCAGCCCTTGTAACCGGCGGCCCTGATGAGCTCGATGGCGAAACGCAGTCGCTGGGGCGGCAGTTCCGCTGCCTTGGGGGCGCGGATCGAGTAACTTTGCTGCTGCCCTATCTGCCGGAGTCCGTCTTTGATGCGGGTCAATTTGATACGGAATGACGGGGTTGGAATACGGCGCGCCACCTCGTCATTTCGTCGCAAAGCGGAATGCAGGAGACTGGAAACCCGGATGCCCCAGCTTTGTGAGACGGGCTCGTCTGCGGGGGAGACTGAGAGGGGCCGCTAGGCGGGGAAGGCGGCGACGAAGCTGTTGACGCCGATGGCGACGCTCTCTCCGAGTTCGGCGTCGATGTGCAGGCCCATTATCGCGGTGAGCTCTTGCCCCGATGCGAGGCGGACCGTGACGACTTTGTAGACGCCCCGGAACTCGATGGACGTGATGATGGTCTCAGCGGACGGGCCGATCTCGGGGCGGAGGCGGACGGTCTCGGGGCGGACGGACACCTTCACCGGACCGTTGGGCGGATGGGCGCCGCCGACGGGGAGCGTGCCGAGGGCGCAGTGGACGCGGCTGTCGGCGAAGTCGCCGTCGAGCACGTTGGTCTCGCCGAGGAACTCCGCCACGGCCAGCGACGCGGGGTAGAGGTAGATGTCCTCGGGGGCGGCGGTCTGGATGAGGGAGTTGTCGAGCATGATGCCGACGGTGTCCGCGAGGCCGAACGCCTCGTCCTGATCGTGGGTGACGAAGATGGCGGTGGTGTTGGCCTGCAGGAGGATATGGCGCACCTGGTTGCGAACGCGCTGGCGCAGGGCGGCGTCGAGGTTCGAGAAGGGTTCATCGAGGAGGACGACGCTGGGATTGGGCGCGAGGGCCCGCGCAAGGGCGACGCGCTGCTGCTGCCCGCCGGAGAGCTGGTGGGGCATGCGGAGGGCGACGCTCGATAGGCCGACGAGATCCAGCACGTCGTAGACCGTCTGGTCGCGGTGGCGGCTTCGCGGCACGCCGAAGGCGATGTTCTGGCGGACGTTGAGGTGAGGGAAGAGCGCGTAGTCCTGGAAGACCATGCCCACGCGGCGGCGCTCGGGAGGCGTGAATTTGTCCGGCGTCGCGACGACCTGCCCGTCGATCTCGACGATGCCTGCGTCGGGGGACTCAAAGCCGGCGATGAGGCGGAGTGTCGTGGTCTTTCCGCCGCCGCTGGGTCCGAGGAGCGCAAAAAGGCGGCCGCGGGCGACCTCGAAGCTGGCGCCGCATACTGCGGGTGTCTCGCCGTAGGATTTCGTTAGTCCGTTCACCCGGACTGCGGGAGTGAGGCTGTCGCCTTGTGTGGTCCGCTCCCGCTGGGAAAGCGTCGTGAGCATGCGCACACGATACGTGTAAGCGAACCGTTGTGCAATGTGTGTACGAAGCTAGGAGTCTCGGCGTCCTTCGCCGCCGGTCTCGCGCAGGCGTTGCTCGACCTCCAGGCCGACGAGCTCTTCCCGGATTGCGCGGGCCCGCCGCCGGTATGCGGCTTTGCCGATGGCGTGGCTGTCGTAGGCCTTCGCGAGGGACCGGGCCTCCGCGAGCAGGCCCTCTCGCGGGGAGGCTTCGGCGGGCATTGCCTTCCTGCGCCGCGTGGACACGAGAAGGAGTATGACGCCGCCTACGAGGGCGACGGCTGCCGGGACGGCGTAGAGGACGTACCAATCGCCCGCCGCCTCCCGCGCCCTGTCGAAGGCGGACCTTACGGGCAGGCCGGAGACGGTGAGTTCGAGGAACTCGGCGGGCTCGATGTCCTGGCCTTCGAGGAGGCGCAGCAGGCGTCCGTTGAGCTCCGTGGCGCCGAGGTCGGCCAGGCGCGGCGAGGCAGGGGAGGCGATGTCCACGGGGGCGACGAACCGGAACGACTCCGCGCCGAAGCGCATGGTCCGCGAGAGGTCGAGGCTGGGGTCGGCGTCGGCGTAGTCGAGGCGGTAAACGAACTCGAACTGATGCGGCTCGCCGGTTGTCGGCAGGATGGGGGTGGTGAGGGCGAAGCCCCGGTCGACCTCCAGCACCTGACCACCGACGAGGTTGGAGCGCACGTCCAGGTTATAGGCGTTCGGAGGGAGGGCGAACCGCAGGAAGCTGAGCATCGCCGGCCCCTGGGCGGCCTGGTCCGGCACCAGCGTCAGGCCGCTGTCGTTGCGGACGATGGCGCGTTCGAGGATCTCGACGAACCCTTCTTCCGGGACCGCTCCGGTGACAATGACGGTGTAGCTTTCGATGGCGAGTACGGAGGGGTCGTGGGTGGAGTCGTAGACCGTTACGACGAGGGGCTCGCCGAGGGAGGATGGGTCGCGGGTCTCGGAGTAGGCTGCGCCCTGGTATTCGACGGTGAAGAAGAAGGCGCGGCTTGGGGCGAAGGCGACCTCGAACTCGAACAGGCCGTCCGCGCCCGGAGTGACGCTGTCCTGTGCGAGGGAGGTTACGCCCTCCAGCACGTTGAGGGTGACGCGGACCTCGGTCGGGTCGAAGTCCGCGCCCTCGACGCCGTGGACGACGTGCCCCACGACGCGGACAGGCTCCGCGGACTGGGCCTGGGCGCTGAGTGGGGTTAGCAGCAGCGCGAGCGCGAGTAAGACCAGCGGCAGCAGGCGCCTCACGCTTGGCGCTCCTCGTCCTTCTCCTCGTCTCCATTCCCGGAGGTTGGAGAGGGGGGCGGCAGGAGCGCGCCGAGCTCGTCGTCGACCTGACGCTCGATGTCGAGGACAGCGTTCTCGACCTGCTGCTGCTCGCGGACGAGCTCGGCAGCGCGGAGTCGGGCGGCGCGCAGCTGCTCCTCGTGCTCTTCAGGGGTGAGGACGCCGAGGAAGTACTCCTGTTGCAGGGCGCGTATCTCCTCGTAGACGCGCTCCCTGGCGCGCCTGATGCCTCCCGCCAGCTCCTGGGCGGGGCCGTCGGGTCGAGCGTTTCCTTGACGCGCAGCCCAGAAGGGATAGATGAGGACGGCGATCACGACGAGAGCGAGGAGCGTTATGACGAGGATGGTCATGGCGGAGATTCCTGCGCCCGGCGCGCTGGAGCTATGGTAGTCCGCCGGTCGGCATGGCTCCGCTGGCCGTCGGGGACGCGACGTATGCGGTCGCGCGCCGCCGGGCGGGCCAGAGAGCGACGACGGTGCCAAGGATGACGAAGGGGCCCGCGAGCCACATCCACCAGACCATTGGGTTCACGAGGAGCCTGAAGGCGGCGGTCGCGCCGTCGGGTTGCACCTCGCTGAAGATGACGTAGAGGTCCTCCTGCGGGGTGGAGCGGATCGCCGCTCTGGTGGAGAGCATGGAGAAGGCAGGGTAGACGCCCTGCCACGCACTCATCATACCCAGCTCCTGTCCGGCGCGGGTCACTCGCAGGTCGGCGATTCGCTCGGTGCGGTCGGGGAAGGTCTGGGTGCGGATGCCGGCGAACTCGACTTCATACGCGCCGACGCCGGCCTGCTCGCCGATGGTGAGGAAGACGTCGCGCTCGGTGTTGTAGAACGAGGAGCCGATGATGCCGAACGCGAGCATGACGACCGCGAGGTGGACGACGTAGCCGCCGTAGCGCGGCCGGTTCGAGGCCATGAGCTGGAGGAACGCGGTTGGGTAGGACGCGCCGGACGAGCGATGTCTCGCGATCGTGCCGCGCGTCCACTCCTGGAAGACCGACACTCCGACGAGGGTGCTGACGGCTATCCCGATGATGACGACGGGGACCGTGATGCGGAGAACGACGGCAGCGACGGCGGTTAGGGCCAGCGTCACCGCAACCGGGATTATGAGCGCGTGGCGGACGGTCGCCCAAGTGGCGGCGCGCCAGGGCAAGAGCGGGCCGACGCCCATGAGGAAGATGAGCGCTAGGAACAGCGGGCCGTTCACCTGGTTGAAGAAGGGTTCGCCGACGGTGATGGTGCGGCCCGTGGTCAACTCGGAGAGGAGGGGGAACACGACGCCCCAGAGGGTCACGAAGGCGATGCCCAGCAGCAGCAGGTTGTTCACGAGGAAGGCGGTCTCACGGGAGAGGGTCGACTCCAAGGAGGACGTGCTGCGGAGGATGGCCATTCGGTAGAAGAAGAGGCCGAACGAGGCGACGGTGACGACGCCCAAGAAGGTGAGGAACACCCAGCCGAGAGTAGACGCGCCGAAGGAATGGACGGAGGGAACGGGTCCGCCGCGGTTGATGAAGATACCAAACGCTCCGAGAGCGAAGCTGATGTTGATGAGGGCGATGTTCCACATGCGGAACATGCCCCGGCGCTTCTGCACCATGATGGAGTGGATGAAGGCGGTTAGCCCCAGCCAGGGCATGAAGGCGGCGTTCTCGACGGGGTCCCAAGCCCAGTAGCCGCCCCAGCCGAGGATGGTGTACGCCCACCAGGCGCCAAGGAGCAGGCCGATGGCCAGCAACGCCCAGGCGACTATTCCCCAGGTGCGGCCCGCGTCCACCCAGTCGTCGTCTATGCGGCCGGAGAGCAGACCGGCGACGGCGAGGGAGAAGGGAACGGCTATCGCGATCAGGCCGGTCATGATGAGAGGCGGGTGTATGAACATGCCGGGGTGGGTGAGGAGCGGGTTGATGCCCTGGCCGTCGGCGGGGGCGGCTACCAGGGTTGCGAAGGGGTTCGCCAGGAACTGCATGACTGTCAGGAAGAAGACGAGGATGAGCATGAGCACGCCGTTCGCGTAGGGGCGCAGCGCGCCGAGGCGCCGGGGCGCCATCGCCATCGATACGGCGGCCATCCCGCTCAGAGCGAACGCCACGAACAGCAGCGAGCCCTCGTTTCCGGCGTAGAAAGCGACCCAGGTGTAGACGCGGGGCATCGCGAGGTTGCTGTGCTCGGCGACGTACCGGATGGTGAAGTCGTTCTGGAGGAAGGCCGCAATGAGCGCCGCGACTGACACAAACAGGGTAAGGGTCGTGAGATAGTTTGCGCGTTGGGCGCTGACCACGGCGGCGGGGTTGCGGCGTTTCGCGCCCACGAAGGAGACGACGGCGCCGTAGGAGGCGAGCAGCAGTGCGATGAGGATAGTGGACGCGCCGAGGTTAGCCATCCTTGTTTCCGTTCCCGCGAGGGGTCTCGCCGGCTAGCTCCCGGTCAACCACGTCCAGGTATTGCTCTAGTTCGGGCGCGCCGACCGCCGGGGCGCCGCCGGGCGTCGCCGGCGCTGCGGGCTGCGGCCTGCGGAGGCTTCTGACGGCGAGCGCGACAGCGGCGGCCCCGAGCAGGATGGCGATGGGCGGAACGAGCCAGACCGTCAGGGAGAAGCCGCGCGCCGGAGGCGAGGCGAGGATGCTCTCGCCGTAAGCGCCTACGAGGAGGTCGACGATTGCGTCGTCGGAGGCGCCGTCGATCAGCTGGTCGCGGATGATCTGCCTCATCGTCTCGGCGATGGGGGCATGGGACTGGTCGAGGGTCTGGCCGGCGCACTGAGGGCACATGAGGGCACCGTAGAGATGCTGGGCCCGCTCTTCCAGGTGAGGCGGGATGTCTTCGTATGACTGCGCGCGCGCGGGCGCAGTCGCCGCGCCGACGGCGAGCAGGGCAAGGACGAGCGGTACGGCCAGGCGGCCGATGTGAAGAGAGACTGATTCCAATGCCACAGCAAGTCCAACTCTATCAGTCCGTCCTCCGGCGGCTGTAGCGCCGCCAAGGGGATGGGTCCAGGCTGTGGAGCAAGAACATTTTTTCGCAGGCTCCTTCACATCTTGGAATCTTCGATTTACGTGGCCGTGGCGCGGTCGACGGGCGACGGGGGCGGGGGGCTAGAAACAGAAAATCCCCGGAGGTTTCTGTTTCTAGTTACCAGGCCGTGGTGCGGTGGAAGGGCTTAAGAATCCAAGAAATCAAGAAATTTTCGACCCCCCGGTTTTTGCGGGAACCCCCTCTCAATCTCCCCCGCAGACGGGGGAGAGGTTTAAGGGGAGGAGGCGCGGAGAGTGCGCCAGCTCTTCGCTTGTTGGAGTCCATGGTAAGGGGTTGGTTGGGGATGGGGAAGGGGCAAGTGTCGCTGCCCCCTCTCAGTCTCCCCCGCAGACGAGACCTTTGCGTGACTCTATTTCCCGGCGGGCGTAACTCTTCCCACCACCCGCCCGTCATGTTGTGGGGGACACCCCCACGCCCCCGGCAGAGGGGCACCGCCCCTCTGCGCTCCCCAGTATTCCAAGCCGGTCCATGGTCCGCCTGCGCGGGAATCCCTCATGTTGGGCTGACGCCCCACACCATAACCAACGAAAATAGGGGCGGGGCGGCCCCCTCTCTAACTCTCCCCCGCAGACGGTGGAGAGGACTTTCGAGGCAATCCCTCATGTGGGGCTAACGCCTCACACCATAACCGACGAAAGTAGCGGGCGGGGCGGCCCCCTCTCTAACTCTCCCCCGCAGACGGTGGAGAGGACTTTCGAAGCAATCCCTCATGTGGGGCTGACGCCCCACACCACAACCGACGAAAATGGGGGCGGAGGTGACGCTTGGGGCGTGGGAGGCAGGGACCGCGCCGCTGTCGCGCCGCTACGAGGTTCCCTGAATCCACAAACGAAGTGCAACACCAGATTAGGGTGTTGCCATGGAATACAGACAGCTCGGCATTGAGGAACGGTGTGAGATTGCCCGCTTACGCGCCAAGGGCTCCTCGGTCCGGCAAGTCGCTACAACTCTGGATCGCGCGGCATCGACCGTGGCTCGGGAGCTGAAGCGGAACGCGCTGCGAACGGACGGGTACCAAGCGTCGCCGGCCCAGGAGCGTGCCCGCGCGCGGCGCTGGACGGGGGCGCGGCTGGAACGGGACGAGGGGTTGCGGGAGCGGGTCTTGGCGGGCCTGAAGTGGGGGTGGTCGCCGGAGCAGGTCGCCCATGAGATGCGCAGAGAGGAGGGCCGGACGGTGACCTCGGACGAGAGCATCTACCGGTTCGTCTACGCCCAGGCCGCGCGGCACAAAGACCATGATTGGCGGCGCTACTTGCCGAGGGCGAAGTGGAAGCGGGGGAGGCGGGGCCGCAGGGGGGGAAGCTCGGTTTCCTTCATTCCCCTCCGCCGACCCGTTGCTGAGCGGCCGGCGGCGGCGGCCGACCGGCGGACCTTCGGGCACTGGGAGGCGGACACGATGCAGTTCGGGAGGTCGGGAGAGGTGGTGTTGGCCCTGCAGGAACGCTCCTCGCGCCTCTTGCTTCTCGCGCGTGCGCCGTCGAAGGAGGCGGGGCCGATCGCGGAGTCCATCGCCCGGATGCTGGGGCCGTTGCCGCCGGAGTTTCGCCAGACGGTGACCTTCGACAATGGGACCGAGTTCACCCGTCACTACGAGCTTCACCGGTTGGGCATCGAGACGTTCTTCTGCGACACGTACTCGCCGTGGCAGAAGGGGGGAGTGGAGAACGCGATCGGCCGGCTGCGGCGGTTCCTGCCGCGGGGGACGAATCTGGGGGAGGTGTCGGATGAGCGGTTTGCGCTGATCGGGCAGGCGTACAACAATACGCCGCGCAAGTGCCTGGGCTACCGGACACCGGCGGGGGTCGTCGAGGAGCAGGTGTTGCACTTCAAATGTGGATTCACCTTCCCGCCTACGCGGGAATGACGGAGAGGGGAGCGCGGGGGTGACGGGGGAAGTCTGCGCGCCGTCGCCTCTCCTCCCCCGCGCGTCGCTGCGCTCGCGCGTCCCCTCCCGTCTGGAGCCTGTCCCATAAGCTTGCACCGCCTGAGCCTCCAATCTCTTTGGGTACGTCTTTCGCCGTAATCTGAGAGTTGAACGCCGTATTTCAAGCACGTCATCGCCCAAGAAAACAGGAATCCGAACCGCTCCGCAAGCGCAAATCAGGCCGTGTGGACTTATGAGACAGGCTCTCTGCGGGAGGGGGTTATTCTCTCTCCCCGTCTTCGAGAGCTTAGAGCTGGCCGCGGAGGGCTAGGAGCTCCAGGGTGCGCACCTCTTCGGGGAGGGAGTTGACCGCGTCGAGGGCGGTCTGGCGCTCGGCCACGGTGGCGTCGATCAGGGCGACCAAGGCCCAGCGATCGGTTTCCGTGAGAAGGCCTTCGAAAGCGGGCATGGCGCCGAAGCCGCCGGAGATGGATCCGAAGGCGTTTCCGGGAGTGAGCTCGGTGGTTGCTGTCTTGCGGACCACGACGACGCCGTCGCCATCGCCGAAAGACGGAGGTTGGTTTATGCCGTAGGTGGCGAGGATGACGCCGGTGGGGCCGTCGCCGTTGGCGGTAAAGCCGTGGCAGGCCGAGCAGTTCTGCTTGAAAAGGAGCGCGGCCCGGCGGAGCGTGACCGGGTCCGCCGTCAAGGGGTTCTCGAGGGAATTGACGTCTTCGATGGCGCTGACCGGGATGAATCCTCCTTCGACGGGGTAGGAGCCCTCGGGAGGCAGGAACCGGGGCGGCTCCTGAGACTTGACCGACTGGGCGTAGTGCATCTCCTGGAAGACGTCGATGGGATAGGAACCGGTCGAGCGCCCGGGGTCTCCAGGAGAGCATGCGGCCACGACCGCCACCAAGAGTACGGCGGCGCTCAGCAGCTGGAAGGACTTGAAGCGGCGGTTGAGCACGAGCTTGCTAGGCCCCTTCCTTCTTTACTTCTTCGGCGCCGGCGCCATTCAGCAGCATCTCGGCTTGACCGGAGCGTTCCTCCGGGCAGTCGACGATAACGCCGATGTAGCCCTCGGTGATGCGAGCGTCGTACAGGCCGAGGTCGCGGCGGGGCAGGCGGGACTCGAACAGCACGCCGAGCACGGTGAAGATGATGGCCCCGAGCATGGTGTTCTCATACATGATGATGGTCATGGGGGGGATGCTGAGCAACGGCTTGCCGCCCGTGACCAAGGGGTAGGAGATCTGGGTGCCGGCGGTCCAGAGCAGGCCGATAGCGAACCCGATGAGGGCGCCGACGAGCGGGAACATGAAGAGCCTGGTTGTCGGCTCATGCTCGCCAAAGGAGCCCTCGGGGAAGGGGCTCCCGGAGTAGATGTCCAAGTCCTCAACGGGGAACCCGTTGTCCTTGAGCTGGTTCATCGCCCCAGCCGCTTGCTCCGGCTCTTGAAACAGCCCAAGTAGTTTCTTGTTCGGCATCGAATCTCTCCTCAACCGCGTCGGCTAATGCTCTTTGACCAGCGCCGGCATGACCCGGTTGCCGACCTGGATTTCGTCTACGAGCTTCTGCCCTTCCTTCTCTTCCCACAGGGGGATGAGGGGGAAGAACTTGCTAAACATGAGCAGCAGGAACACTACCAGTGCTATAGAGCCGCCGATCAGGGTTATCTCTACCGCGCTGGGCCGGTACGAGTCGTAGGTGAACACCCACGGCCCCTTCCGCATAAGGCCTGGGACGATGATGATCAGCCGCTCCATGAACATGCCGATGTTGACGAGGAGGCTCGTCCAGAGCATCCAGGTAAAGCTCCGTCTCACGCGCCGGAACAGCCATAACGGCACGGGAATGATGTAGGAGGTCGTTATGAAGGTGAGGAACAGCCAGCTCCAAGGCGGCTCGAACATGCGGAGCCGCCAAACGGTGAGCTCTTGCTCCTCGCGCAGCCATAGGGCGAACACGAAGTCCAGCCAGAAGAAGAAGAGCCAGCCGGTGGCCACGACGATGAGCAGCCGGGCGAGGGCGTCGATGTGCTCCTCCCAGATGAAGTTCTCCAGTTTGTAGAGCTTGCGCATGATGATCATCAGCGTGACCACGGCGGAGACGCCGGAGTGGACCGCTCCGATGACGAAGTAGGGGGCGAATACGGTGACGTGCCAGGACGGCACGAGGCTGACGCCGAAGTCCCAGGACACGATGCTGTGCACCGAGACGAAGACAGGCAGGATGAGCGCGGAGAGGAGGATGCCGGCGATCCCCTGCAGCTTCCACTGCCGGGGGTTGCCGTGCCATCCGAGGGAGAGGACCCCGTAGACCGTGCGCCGCCAGCCGGTGCTGCGGTCGCGGATGACCGCGAGGTCGGGAATCAGCGCCGTGTAGACGAACAGTATGCTCGACGTGAGGTAGGTGGTGATGGCGATGGGGTCCCAGACGAGAGGGGAGCGAACGTCCGGCCAGATGCCGCGCGCCCAGTCGTAGGGGAAGACCCAGTAGAAGATGCGCCAAGGGCGCCCGGCGTGAATCAGCGGCTGGAGGAGGGAGGTCATCAGGGCGAAGACGGTCATCGTCTCGGCGGCGCGGACCATTGGCCTGCGCCACTCGGCTTGGCTGAGGCGGAGGATGGCGGAGATCATGACTCCGGCGTGGCTGATGCCGACCCAGAAGACGAAATTGGTGATGAAGAAGCCCCAGAAGATGGGCTGCTGCAAGCCGGTGACTCCTAGGCCCTGGTTCATCATGAAGCCGAAAGCGCCCGCGGCGCCCGCCACGATAAGGCCGAGGATGGAGACGAGCACAATCCACCAGGTGGGCGTCCTGAAGACGACGTCCAAGAGCTCCCGGTTGATCTGTGCGTCGGTTAGCGTTCTGCGGTAGTACATCGGATTATGTCCGTGCCGCTAGTGCGACTTGGCGATGACCCTCGCGTAGCGGTTGAGGTAACGCCTGACCTTGACGAGCCTGAGGCCCTCGCCGACCTCCCACATGGAGACCACGGGGATGATCTTGCTGACGAGCATGAACAGCAGCGCGCAGCCGGAGATGGCGCCGACGATGATGAGAATGTCCGGGGCGCCCGGCCACTGGGTCGCGGGGCGGGGGTCCATCACATGCTGGCTGGGGTCGGCGACGGAGAAGGCCGAGACGTATAGGCGGACCTGGTTCACGAGGGCGCCGACGATGATGCCAGCGCCGACGAGGGCGGGTCCCCAGATGCTCCGGCGCACAGGGTTCCAGACCAGGGCGATCAGCGGGCCCAGGAAGTTCAGGAAGAACGAGACCATGAGCGCGCCGCGGTACTCGTCGAGGACGAGGAGGCGGAGCACCTCGCTCTCGCCCGGCTGACGCCCGTACCAGAAGGTGATGAAGCTGGCCCACCAGAAGTAGAACCAAAGCAGCGAGAAGGACAGGAGGGGCTTGGAGAGGGCCCAGAACTGCTCGACGCTGAAGTACCTCTCGTAGCCGCCGAGCCGCCGCATGAGGTACATCGTAACCAGCGTCATGCCGACGGCGCCTTGCAGTCCATTCACGACGACGGTAGCGGGAATGATCGCATCCTTCAGACCCGGGATGAGTCCGTGGTGGAAGTCGGAGACCATCAGCGTTTGTACGAGCGGGTAGGTGAGGAGGTACATAGCGCCCATGAGCATGGAGGCTTGGTAGAGCACCCGCCACTGGCGGACGCCGCCGAGCCAGCCGAGGGACATCCACTTGATGACGCGCTGGCGTGTCGAGGGCGGCATGTGGTCCCGCGCGGCGGCCAGGTCCGGCAGGGCGAGGGTCCATAGGAGGGAGAGGCCGATGAGCGCAAGGGCGCCGTAGCCCATGATGTCCCATAGGCCGGGAGCGCCCAGGGGGAACTCGAACCAGATGCTGAGGCGGCCCTCGATCGGGGGGAGGGCGATGAGCGCCGGGATGAGCATGAGCACGAGGAGGAGGCCGGTGATGGCCATGTTCTCGGTCAAGCGTGTGAAGGGCCGCCGCCAGTTGGCCTTGGTGAGGCGGAGGCCGGCGGAGATTACGGGCATGGCGGTGAAGGTAGTAAGGATGAAGGCCATCGTCGCGATGAAGTAGCCCCAGTTGGCGCGGTTCTCGTCATCGAACCCCTCTGCGACGCGGATAACGAAGCCGACGACGCCGAGGAGGAAAAGGAAGGCGAGCACGGTGATCCAGCCCCAATAGCGGGGGCCGAGCTCACGGAAGCGCCCGAGGACGTCCCGGGTTACCTCCTGGTGAGTCGGCAGAGGACCGACTTCCAGTTCGCCGTTATGCATTGAGCTCCACCTGCTTGAGGTACTTCACGCTGGGATCCGTGCCGAGTCCTTCGAGCACGCGGAAGGCGCGCTCGTCTTCCCATTGCTCCGCGACGCGGCTCTCGGGGTTGTTGAGGTTGCCGAAGACCATGGCGTCCGTGGGGCAGGCCTGAACGCAGGCGGGGTTGAAAGACTGGTCCTCGACCTGCTTGCCGCCCCGCGTGGCGCGACGGATGCGCTGCACGCACATCGTGCACTTTTCCATGATGCCGCGGGTGCGCACGGTAACGTCCGGGTTGAGCTGGTTGCGGAGGTCCTCCGGCCAGACCGGCTCCCAGTAGTTGAACAGCCGGGCATGGTAGGGGCAGTTGTTGCCGCAGAAGCGGGTGCCCACGCAGCGGTTGTAGACCTGGACGTTCAAGCCTTCGTTGTTGTGGTAGGTCGCGTACACGGGGCATACGGACTCGCATGGGGCGTTGTCGCAGTGCTGGCACAGCACAGGCAAGAAGCGCGCCTTGATGTCCGGGTAGTGGCCCTCCCAGTAGCGCTCGACCCTGATCCACTCGATGGCGCGGCCCTCGAGGAAGGCCGACTCCTCGTTGATGGGGACGTTGTTCTCCGCTTGACAGGCGATAACGCAGGCCTGGCAGCCGGTGCAGCGGTCGAGGTCGATGACCATGCCCCACTTATGGTCGGGCCGGGCTGTTTGCTTGCGCGGTTGTGTCGAGGTCGCCATCGGTAAGTCCTATCTATCAGCCGTGGACGCGTTCCACTTCTATGAGTTCTTCGCCGGGCAGCTGGCGCGCCGGTTCGATGCCTTCCAGCTTGGGAAGGTCGGCGCGGCGGGTGGTCTTGGATAAGCGCACGCGAGTAGCGGCCCAGGCGAACGCCCCGGTTTCCGGCTCCTCGGTGGGCTCGATGATGTCCAGCACGTTGGCGCCGCGCCTCGCCGCGTAGGTGGTGAAGCCGCGATGGCCTTGGCCCATGGGGACCGCGGCGACGCCCGGGGGCGTGGCGGGGTTGACGTAGACGGGGATGCGGATGAAGCGGCCGGTGGCCGACTCCACGGTGACGATGTCGTTGCTCTGGATGTCCATAGACTTGGCAGTGTCGGGGTTGAGCTCGACCCAGGTGCTCCACGCCGCGCTGGTGAGAGGGTCAGGGGTTGACTGCGCCCACGGCAGATGCGCGTATTGACCGGCGCCGACGCCGATTCCCTCGAAGGGGACCAAGCGCAGCGGATAGAGGCCCTGCTCGGGCGCAGGAAGGCTGGGAGCGGAGCGCGGGAGCGCGGGAGGCGTCGCGCCGCCGCTGACGGTAGCGGTCATGTCCCACCAGCCGCCGCGTTCGAGGGCGCGCTTCCAGAACTCCTCGAAGGTCGGCTGGACGACGGAGCCCTTGTTGAGCTCGTGCAGCTCACGCGCCTGCGCACGGACGGCCTCGCGCATGCTTTCCCAAGGGAGGAGGTCGGTCAAGCCCAGCTCGCGGCCCGTTTGCAGGAGCGCGTCGCCGAAGCTGAGGGTGTCGTGGTAACGGTTGACGACGGGTTGCTGGAAGCCAACCGTGGTATAGCCGGGGCCTGGGTTAGGCTCGTCGCTGCCCCACTCTTCGAGGGCGGTGCTGCCGGGCAGGATGAGGTCGGCGAGCGCGGTCGTCTCGTCGAGGAAGCTCGAAAAGCTGACGATGCGGTCGACGTTGCCCAAAGCGCCCCGCGGGTCGATGGAGCGGGGAAGGCCGTAGGCGATGTCGGCGTCGCGAACGAGGACGGCGGTGATTGCGCCCGAGCGCATGTCGTCGAGCGTCGTCTTCCACTCGCGGAGGGAGGCGGCGCCGACCGGGGCGGAGCGGGGTTCGGGATTGAACAAGAGCCCGCCAGGGCGGTTGACGGAACCTACGAGGGCGTTGAGCGCGTAGACGGCGGTCATGTTGAAGAGGCCGTTTGGTTGAGCGGCTGCGGAGCCTCCTCCGATGGCTAGGGCAGGGCGGTTCTCAGGCCGACTGAACTCCCTCGCGAGCGCGGCGATGTCGTCGGCGGAAACGCCGGTCTGCTCGGCGACGCGGGCGGGTTGGAAGGCGGCGAGGGCGCTTGCTCCTGCGCCGCCGGTGAGGATGTTTGCAGCAGTGGAGTCGCCGAGGTCCTCGTCGATGATCGTGTAGGCGATGGCCATGGCCAGCAGGCCCTCGGCGCCGGGGTTGACGAAGAGCCAGCGGTCGGCCGCCGCCGCCGTGGTGGAGTAGCGGGACTCGACGTGCACGAGGCGTCCGCGATGTCCACGGCCCTTGCCTTGACGGAACTCGCCATAGCCGCGTGAGTAATGGGTCGGGTTGACCCATGTGCCGAGGAAGTCGGCGCCGAAGCTCAGCACGTAGTTGGAGCGGGCGATGTCGAAGTCCGGCTGGGCGCTCTGTCCGTAGCTGCGGCTTATCGCTTCGCGGGTGATGCTTTCGCAGCCGAGAGCGTCGAAACCGAGGAGGCGCGCGCCGTAGCTCTCAGCGAACGCGTGGGCGACATCAGCGAGACGTCCGCGGAGGGGAGGGGTGGCGAGCAGGACCTCGTTGGGGTCGCGCTCGCTGAGGATGGCAGTGAGACGCTCGATGGCCTCCGGCCAGTCGATGCGGCGGAAGGGCCCGCCCTTCGCGATGCGCAGGAGGGGATGCTTGATCCGGTCGGGGTGGTAGAGGGCTTGGAGCATCGCCTCTGAGCGAATGCTGTGCTTGCCGGTGTTCACCGGGTGATCGGGATTGCCCTCGACCTTCTTGGCGCGGCCCTCCATGACGCGGACGAGGAGTCCTTCGCTCGCGAGGCCCAGCTGGGCGGCGGTGGCGTAGTAGTTGTCGCGTCCGGTGACGAGATCCTCGGGGAGCTCGACCGGGCTCTGCACTTGAATCTCGTGGTCCGGGACGCGGCAGCCGTTGAAGACGACCGCCCCAAGACTGGTGGCGCCCGCCCATTTCAGGAACTGCCTGCGAGTCAGTGTCATGCGTTCGTACTCATTAGTAGTGGCACGTGGTGCAGTCCGTGGGAGCGTTGTTCTCCCGGTGGCAGTCGACGCAGTCGCGCATCTTGAGATTGCGGACTTGCTCGACGACCTGCATGCTCGCGATGTCGCCGTGACAGGTGGAGCACGCGAATCCTTGCTGAATGTGAGGCGCGTGGACGAACTGGACGTGGTCGGGCAGGCGGTGGACGCGGACCCAGTTTACGGGGTCCGGCACGCCGCCGAGCTCGCCGATGAGCTTGGCGATCTCCTCCTGGGCGGAGGGTGAACTGGAGTTCGCGCCGGTGATGCGGTCGAAGTCGTGGCAGAACTGGCACTGGGCGACGGCGGGAACGCCCGCGGCCTCGTCCGTCGAGACCGTGCGGTGGCAGAACTGGCAATCAAGGCCCGCGGTGTTGACGTGGACCGTGTGGGGGAAGGCGATGGGCTGCTCAGGGCCGTCGCCGAAGCCGAGGACTGCCGGGGGCTGACTCCACCATGCTTGAATCACGAAATAGCCGATGAGCGCCAGGACTATAGCGAGAGCCAGTCCGATGACGGGGACGACGATTTTGACTAGGGTGGCGCCCATTGCAACAGACCGGCGGGGGAGCCCCCGCCTACTGAGCGCCTCCGTAGAAGATTGAGGTCACGGCGCCAAGCCTGTCGATGAATAGGGTGATGCCGTAGAGGACGAGCGCGATGAAGACGAAGGCAGCCGCGTAGAGGGGAGGGCGGATGCGGCGCGCCACAGCGGAGGGGACGTCGCGTGAGGCGGCGAGGGAGGGAATCATGCCGTGGGCCAACAGCATAGAGGCCCCGAATCCGATGGCGGAGCCGAGAAGTAGCCAAAGTGCAGCGAGCAGATCGCTGGTAGCCGCCCAATTTTGCGAGGTTATGAAGTTGGGGTCTGGCCCGGTCATTCCACTGTCCAAGCGTCGCGGGCATTCGCTCCGGATGCCGACGAGCCTTAGCAAGCAGCAGTTGTAGGGGAGGCGCTGGAACTCACGAATCGGGCCACCGCCTCACGAGTTGAGTACGTTAGACCAGCCCATGGGGAGTGTCAACCGCTTTGTGACTAATTTCCCATACTCCGCCGGGTATGGGTTCGGTAACTGTTCAGACTTCGTGAGATCCATCTCGCCCAACGGTCTCACCGATAGCACGGTTTACCTCTGACCAGGGTCGTTATCCACGCTCTCCGCAGGCATTCGCCTCATCAACTCTGAACAGTTACTGGGTTCGAGCGAGCTTGAAATCGCAGGCCGCCCGTCTACAATAGGGAATCGTCCCATCAGGGGACTGTCCCATACGATTGCTGACGGATGGAGCGAGATGTCCCACCAGGCCCGAGCGATGAACGACAACACCATCTCCCGGCGCGGCTTCCTGAAGCGCGTCGCGATACTCGGCGCGGCGGCGTCCGCGTTGGGCATCCTTTCCCGCGGCCGCATCGCCGGGGTCGGCCGCGAGGGCCGCACGATTCCGGCTGACCTGCCGGGGGCAGGCTCCATCTTTCAGCCGCGCAACGACAGCCGCGCCCAGAAGTAGGGCCTGCCGCCGGGACGCCGACGATTCCCACCGTGTGAAGTCTATCGAACGCGTAGCGCGCGTGGCGGCGCTGTGCGGTTTACGCCGCAATCGTTGACCGCGCGTTCGGATTCCTAGTAGGGTTCGCAAATCGCGCGCGGCAAGCGCGAACGCATGGGCGCACGGACCGCCCATGCGAAGGAGAAGGGCGCTGGACGAGCTTGACCGAAAGATTATCGAGACTCTGCAGACCGACGGCCGAGCGTCCCATGCCCAGATGGCGCGCGAGCTTGGCGTCAGCGAAGGCACGGTGCGGCGCCGGCTCGCGAAGCTGCTCCAGGATAGGATCATCCGGGTGGTTGCTATCGCCGAGCCGGAGCAGCTTGGGTTTCACACCTCAGCCTTCATTGGTCTGCAGGTTGACCCCGCGCGCGTTGAGAGCGTCGCGAATGAGCTGGCGAACTTGGCGGAGACGGAACATGTCGCGATTACGACGGGGAGCTTCGACATCTTCATCTGGGTGAACCTCGCCAGCTCCGAAGCCCTCGCTTCGTTCCTCCACCACAAGGTGGGGATGGTGGAAGGCGTCCGTCAGACCGAGACGTTCGTTAGCTTGGAGACCCGCAAGCGCACTCCGGGGCCAGGGCTTCCCTAGCCGTCCCCCGCCTCGCTTGTCTCTCCGCCATCGCTGCCGATCCCTCGTGAGTCGCCCTGCCCGGCGGCCGCTAGCGCGGTCTGGCCGGGTGCTTGCTCGCCCAAATGGCAGGCGTGAGCGAGCCCGGTGGTAGTATTTAATGCTGGCCCGTAATGCGGCGCGCCCCTGTAGCTCAGGCGGATAGAGCAGTGGTTTCCTAAACCATGCGCCAGGGTTCGAGTCCCTGCAGGGGCGCCACCCACTTACGGCGACGCTTTGGACGCGCCTTGGTTTTCGAGGGACTGAGCGCCTGGGCCATAGGGTCTACCTCTTCCGAGATCCCGCCTCCGGGTAGAAGAGGGAGGCGGCGCCTCCTCTGTGGTGGCCCCCAATTCGACCCTGAAATACCCATTCAGTTTGCAAAACGATTATCATTCGCCAGTTGCGGAGCCAACGCTCCCGCCTGGTGGTCACTGAGTCTTCAGGAGTTGTTCTGCGGTATGCTCATGGGGGCTGCGAGTGGGCCACGCCTGGACAGATTGGCGGATGCTGATGCTCCAGGGGGTGGAAACTGAGGGGCCGCTTGAAGAAAATGCGCCCTTGAAATACTGGGCGCCTATCGACTATTGGGCATCGTCTATACTAGGATTGCCCCGATAACTAGGATTGCGCCGGTTTGCGACCGGCCGACAACGAGGTGATTCCGTGCGCACAACGATAAGATTGGTCGGGCCCGCGATACTGCTCGTCCTCCTGATGGCGGGCCTGAGTGTGGCTTCCGCCCAACAAGGCTCCAACGGTTCGGGTGGCCGCATTCCCACATCAATGTCGCTGACGCCGGTAGAGGAGTGGAGCTGCATCAGGGACCAGCAAGTGTTCACTGCCTCTGCGATGGACGCCGGCGACGGCGTGCAGGGCGCGCGCGTTGAATTCATTCTCAACCGGTTCCCGGCGGCTGTCGGGGACATCGTGGAGGTCGCGGGCAATGGCCCATCCAAGGTGGACAACACCTTCGCGACTGTCTTCACGAATGCGGGCGGACAGGCGAGCGCAACGCTCACCGCCACCCGGCCCGGCGACACCGACGTCACCGCGTTCGTTCCCGCAATCCGGGACGACAGCGCCCACAAGGCGTTCGGCGTCATGCACTGGGTGGACGGGTGCCCGTGGTTCCCAGGCGACGCAGAGAACCCAATCGGCGACAATCACCCCATGGCAGTGAGCGTGCTCCGCGTCTCGGACGGAGGCCCCGTTGAGGGCGTGCCCGTTCGCTGGACTGTCGTCGACAACGATCCTGACGCGCGTTTCGTTGGCGCGGAGGGGGACGGCAACGTCATCGTGGCTCCGACGGGTGCGTCCGGCGCGTCCAACGTAACGCTCGAGCAGACGTCGCCGCTCATCGGCGCCAACTCCGTTCTCATCGAGGTCCTGACCGAGGATGGGAAGACGATGTTCTCCCACACAGCGGTCAAGAACTGGAAGTCCCCGATTCTCGGCCTGACCGCGAGCGGACCCACAACTGCCGGCCTGCTCAGGAATGTCCCCTTCGACATGGTGGTCTCCAACACCGGCGACTTCCTGGCGACTGAGACCATTCTCACAATGGCGCTCCCGGCGGGCCTCGTGTTCGTCTCGGCCACGCCTGCCGCCACGGTCGCCGCCGCCGAGGGCGGCTCCGGTCAGGTGGTGACGTGGAACCTCGGCGAGGTCGCTATCGGGCAGTCCGTGCCGGTTAGCCTCACGGCCCAAGCCGTCCACACCCGGTTGCAGTCCAGCGCGGTCAAAGTCGTCTCCGCTGAAGGCCTCAGCGCTCAGGCCACCCTTGCGACCAACGTCATACCGGGTGTTCTCGATGTGACGAAGACCGGGCCGTCCGCGGCAGCCCGGGGCAGCGAGGTCATCTACACCATTCAAGTGGTGAGCTCGGGCCCTGGCGCGAACACGCAGATCAAGGTGATTGACACCCTGCCGGTCGGTATGAGCTTCGTCTCGGCGGATGCGCAGTCTACGCAGGAGGCCGGGCAGGTCATCTTCGACGTGGGCACACTCGACCAAGGCAACCGGAGGACGATTGAACTCGTCCTCAGTGCCGACCGGCCCGGCGTTTGGGTGAACACCGCGACCGCGACCTCCGCGGAGGGCGCGTCCGACGAGGACACCGCAACGGTCTTGGTGGTCCGGCCGGTGCTGGGCGTCGCCAAGACCGGGCCGGAGAGCGCGCTCATCAACACCGACTTCAGCTACTCGATTACCGTCACGAACAATGGTGACGGCGAGGCTACCAACGTAACGTTGGTTGACTCCCTGCCTGCGGGCTTGGCGCTGGTCAGAACTGATCCCGCTGCCGCGGTGGACGGCTCCACTGCAACGTGGAACGTTGGCGACCTCGCCCCGGGCGCCTCTGCGACCGTTTCCCTCACGGTGGAGGGCGTGGAAGCTGGCGAGCAGGAGAACGTGGTCACTGCTTCCTCCGGTGGCGGGAGCACCCTCTCGCCGGAGGCCCGGGCAACGACGACGATCTTGGTGCCGGATGTCTCTCTCGAAACGACTGGACGCTCCACGTTGTTCGTTGGGAACCAGGCGCCTTACACGCTGACCGCGACGAACACGGGCGACGCGCCGCTGACCGGCGTGACGATCACCGAGAACATTCCGGCCGGCCTGAGCTACGTCTCATCCGATCGGGCGGGGGTTGTTTCCGAGGACATGAGGCAGGTGGTCTGGGACGTGGGCAGTCTGGAGGTTGACGCCTCCACCTCCGTCACGGTCACACTCCGAGGTGACGTACTGGGCACGGTGGCCAATTCGGCTAGCGTGACTAGCGCGGAGGGCGCCAGCGCCACGGCGGACCCGCCGAAGGTGATCAACGTAGTGCCCGCACCAGGCGCGAGCATCGCCATCACGGACAGCGCGGACCCGCTGACTGAAGGCGAAGACGTGGACTACAGGGTGATCGTAAGCAACCAGGGTAGGTCCGATATCACCGGCATCATGGTGACGGTAACGATTCCGGATGAGATGACGTACCTTGGAACGGACGCGACGACGGAAGACGCTAATGGCAGGACCGTGGTTGCTGTTGCCGGGCCTGCGTCGCTGGCGCCAGGAAGCGAGTTCGCTTTCGTGGTTTCGGTACGAGCCAACTCGCTGCCGGGCGATGACGACGACAACCGGAAGGACGTGGTCACGAAGGCTACGCTGATTTACACCGAGTTCAGCCTGCCGGTCAGCACGGAGGAAGGCACGACGATCCTCGGACTGTAGCCCACAGGGCCTCATGGCCCGTAGATAGGACCGGTAAGCCGCCGGCAGGTCCCAGACCTGCCGGCGGCTTCTTTATGAGGCTGCGCGGCCCCCTTAAGCCTGCCCGCCGCCAAGCGTTGACAATCCTTCGCCGCGCTCCTTAGAGTGCTCCCCAACAGAGCCGAGGAGGCAAGCCTCATGCCCATCGAAGTCATCGACACCAAGGCGTTCGGCCATGAGACGCAGAAGCGGACCGTCGTGCTGGACACGAGCCGCTTCCACGCTTGGGTGCACTACTACAAGCCCGATCAGATCGACGAGATGCACTGCCATAACCAGGACCAGACGTTCCAGGTCATCGAGGGCGAGCTCACGATGAACTTCCCGGACGGGGGCAGCGCGGTCCTCGGACCGGGCATGATGGCGACCATCACCGGCGGGTCGTTCTACCAGCTGCACAACCGGACCGACGCGCCCCTCATTATGATTGGCACGCGTTCCGGCGCCACCAAGGACACGGTGAAGGTTGAGCACGGCACCGGCCGCATCATCAACGAGCGGATCAACTACGCGGAGCCTGCCAGCAGATAGGTTCCGTCTCCTCGCCTGGCGCACTAGGGCATGCTTCTTCCTGTGGAGAGGTCGCGCGCAGCACGGGTCGGGGGGAGAGAAGCGTCCTTACCGCCGGGGAGTCCCCTAAAGGGGACACTCGATTCCGTTCCCTGCTGGGGAGGTCGGGGGGTTCGCCACACTAGCCCTCGTAGCGGCGGAAGACGAGGCAGGCATTCTGCCCCCCGAAGCCGAAGCTGTTCGAGAGGACGGTCCGCACATCGGCTTGGCGCGCCTCATTCGGGACGTAGTCGAGGTCGCAGGCGGGATCGGGCGTCGTGTAGTTGATCGTCGGGTGGATTGTGCCGGTGAGGATGGTCTTCACGCACGCCACCGCTTCCAGTCCGCCCGAGCCGCCCAGCGCGTGGCCGATCATCGACTTAGTTGAGCTGATGGGGGTCTTATAGGCCTCGTCGCCGAACGCGCGCTTGATGGCTAGCGTTTCCGACACGTCGTTCAGAGGGGTTGAGGTCCCGTGGGCATTGATGTAGTCGATCTCGTCCGGGCCGACGCCGGCGTTGTCCAGGGCCCAGCGAATGGCGCGAGCCGCGCCCGCGCCGTCGTCGTCGGGCTGAAACTGATGGTTCGCGTCGGACGAGGCGCCGTAGCCGATGACCTCGGCCAGGACCGGCGTGTCGCGCCGCAGCGCGTGTTCGAGCGATTCCACGATCAGGATGCCCGCCCCTTCCGCCGGCACGAACCCGTCGCGGTCGGCGTCGAAGGGGCGGCTGGCGCGTTGGGGGTCGTCGTTGCTGAGAGTGCTGAGGGCGCGCATCACGCAGAAGCCCGCTAGGCCGAGCTGGCTGATGCCGGCTTCGGCGCCGCCGGTAATCATGATGTCCGCGGCGCCGCGGCGGATGACCTCGGCCGCGTCGCCGATGGATTGGGTGGAGGCAGCGCACGCGGTCACGATCGTGCTGCTGGGCCCGCGCGCGGCGAAGTGGCGGCTGACGTTGGCCGCGGCCATGTTCGGCAGGACGATCGGGAAGAAGAACGGCGAGATGCGCATGCCGCCGCGGTCGACGAGGACGCGCATGCTCTCGTCGATGGTTGGGAAGCCGCCGTTGCCGTTGCCGAGGTAGACGCCGACGCGTTCAACGTTCACGTTCTCGCGGGAGAGTCCCGCTTGCTGCATGGCCTCCCTTGCCGCAACGATGGCGAGTTGGGAAAAACGACCTAACCTGCGGGCTTCGCGTTTGTCCATGTACTTCTCAGGGTCGAAACCGGAGACCTCGCCGGATATTCGGCAGGGATAGTCGGTCGGGTCGGCAAGGGTCATCGGCCCAACGCCCGACCGTCCTGCGGCGAGGCCTTCCCAGAACTCGTCCGCCGTCTCTCCGAGCGGCGTGACGGCGCCGAGGCCCGTGACGACCACACGCTTGCGGCCGTTCGTGGATAGCTCGGTCATCGGCCTGCCCTCCCCAGTGCGGCGGCTTGCGGGTCGAACTCGGGATAGTGCTCGCCGGGGATACCGAGGCGCCACTCCAGCGCCTCGGCGACGACGAACAGGGAGCCGGTAACGAGCACGAGATCGTCGTCGCGTGATTGGGCTAGCGCGCGTTGGATGGCGTCCCCCACGGAACCCACGCTTTCGGCCTGAGCGTCGAGCCGGTCGAACAAGGCCGTCAGCGCCTCAGGCCGGACGGCCCGAGGATGACGTGAGGCGACGGTGAAGACGTGGTCGGCAAACCGCGCGATTCCATCGGCAAGCAGGTCGATCTGCTTGTCGGCGGATGCGCCAAAGACGGCATGGACGCGGGCGTTCGGCAGGTACTCGCGAACGGTCTCGCCCAAGCGCTCCATCGAGTAGGCGTTGTGCGCTCCGTCAACGACGAGGTAGGGGGAGCGGGCGAGGACCTGGAAGCGGCCGTCCCACTGCACGGCGGCGAGGCCGGCTTCGATGGCCGAGGGGGTCACATCGAACGGAGCGCGTTCAACGGCGGCGACGGCGACGGCGGCGTTCTCGACCTGGTGAGCCCCGAGCAAGGGGATACGCGCACGGTAGCGGGCTGACGGAGTCTCGATTTCCACGGTCTGCCCCGATAGGTCGTGGCGGGCGGTTTCCCGGAACGTAACCGCGTCTCCCACGGCGGTGAGAGGCGCGCCCATCGCCTCGCAGCGCCGCTCAATGATGGCCATCGCCTCGGGGCGCTGCGGCGCTGCGATCACGGGCTGAGCGCCTTTCACGATGCCTGCTTTCTCCGCTGCAATCTCGGCCAGGGTCGACCCAAGGATCGCCGTGTGGTCGAAGCTGAGGGACGTGATGACGGCCACGCTCGAATCGAAGACGTTCGTGGCGTCGAGTCGTCCACCGAGTCCCACCTCCATTACTGCAACATCCACTCCCTCGGTCAGGAATACGTCCATCGCCATGGCGGTGAGCGCTTCGAAGGTGCTGGGCGCGCCGATTGGGTCGGCGGCCATCTCCTCGACCGCAGGCCAGACTCGCGCGACGGCGGCGGCAAACGCCTCGTCCGACAGCGGCTCGCCATCGAGCCTGATGCGCTCCTTGAACGAATGGAGGTGCGGCGAGGTGTAGAGGCCGGTGCGCAGACCCTGCGTCCGAAACATGCTCGCCGTCATTGCGGCGACGCTCCCCTTCCCCTTCGTGCCGGCGACGTGCGCCATGGGCGGCCCGCCGGTCAGCAGGCCCAGGCGGCCGGCAAGCTCGCGCATCCGGTCGAGGTCGTACTTGAACTCGGGCGCGGCGTGCCCGGCCATGCGCTCGAGGTCGGCGAGGCTGAGCAGGCGGTGGAGGGCTTCTTCGTACGTGAAGCCCGGGGCGGGTCCTTGGTGGAGGGAGGGCATCGGCTACAGGCGAGCGTAGCAGCGAGGGTCGGAAACGGTCAACGAGCGCGCCCCGAGCGCCAAGGAGACTTGGGGGGACTAGAATGAGTGGGATAGGACACAGCATCCTGTGTGCAAGTCTCATCGATGCCGCAAATCTTGCGCTTTTTAGGCTTGGTCGGGACCGGCGCTGTCTCTATAATGCAGCAACTTTCCCCGGACTGGTCCTGCAGTGTCTTTTGCCCACCTCCACGTTCATTCTGAGTACAGCCTCCTCGACGGTCTGAGCCGGATTCCCGTCATGGTCAACCGGGCTAAGGAGCTCGGCATGAACGCGCTCGGCATCACCGACCACGGGTCGCTCTACGGCGCCGTCGACTTCTATTCCGCCTGCAAGGAAGCCGGGATCAAGCCGGTTATCGGGTGCGAGCTCTACGTCGCCGAAGGCAGCAGGTTCGACCGAAGGCCGGGGGACAAGAGCTACACCCACCTCACGGTGCTGGCGCAGAACAACCAGGGCTACCGCAACCTGATCAAGCTCTCCTCCAAGGGACACCTCGAAGGCTTCTACTACAAGCCGAGGGTGGACCACCAGCTGCTCGAAGAGCTCGCCGACGGCCTCATCGTACTCTCCGGATGCCCCAGCTCCGAACTCTCCGTCGCCCTCATCGACGGCAACTACGAGCACGCCAAGGAGATGGCGCGCTGGTATATGGACACGTTCCCCGGGTTCTACCTGGAGATGCAGCGGCACGAGAACCTCGACTTCCTCGACGGGCTCAACGCCGGCCTCCTCAAGCTGGGCGAGGAGCTCGACATCCCGCTGGTCGCCACCAACGACCTCCACTACGTGAATAAGGCCGATTCGCAGCTGCACGAGGTTCTGCTCTGCATCGGCACCAACTCGACCATCCACGACGAGAACCGCTTCCGGTTCTCCGCCGACTCCTTCTATTTGAAGAGCCCCGAGGAGATGTCCGAGCTGTTCGAGGACCTCCCGGAGGCCATCGCCAATACCCAGAAAATCGCGGACTCGACGGATGTCGCCCTCGATTTCTCGACGCTCCACCTGCCGCAGTATGGGACGCCAGACGGCGAGGACGCCGACGCGTACCTGCGCCGCCTCTGCTGGCAAGGGTTCGACGAGCGGCGCCCCGCCGGCGCGCCCGAGGAGTACAAGGAGCGCCTCGCGTACGAGATCGACGTCATCACGAAGACGCAATACCCGAACTACTTCCTGGTCGTCTGGGACATCGCGGAGTTCGCCCGCCAGCGCGGCATCGTGTTCGGCGTGCGCGGAAGCGCGGCGTCGTCGCTCGCGTTGTACTGCCTCGGCGTCACGGACATCGATCCGCTGGAGTACCGGCTGGTCTTCGAGCGCTTCCTGAATATCGAGCGCAAAGAGATGCCGGACATCGACATGGACTTCCAAGACGACCGGCGTGAAGAGGCCATCCGGTACGTAACCGAGAAGTACGGACGCGACCACGTTGCGCAGATCATCACGTTCGGCACGCTGGGGGCGAAGGCCGCCATACGCGACTCAGGACGCGCCCTTGGGATGACCTACGCCGACGTCGACCGCATCGCCCGCCTCGTGCCGACGCGCGTCGGCATGACGCTTGACGTTGCTTACGAGTCGTCGCCTGAGATGAAGGAGGCCTACGAGGGCGACGAGACCCTGCGGAGGCTGATCGACACAGCCCGCGGCCTCGAAGGCGTTACACGCCACGCGAGCACCCACGCGGCGGGCGTCGTGATTTCCGAGGACCCGCTCACTGAGCACGTTCCCCTCCAGCGTCCGACGAAAGGCGACGAGTCGGGCGTCGCGATGACCCAGTACGCCATGGAGCCGGTGGCGAAGCTCGGGCTGCTGAAGATGGACTTCCTCGGTCTCATCAACTACTCGATCCTGAGCAACGCGATGCGATTGGTCCGGGAGCGTCGTGGAGTGAATGAACGGCTCCAGGACATCGCCTTCGACGACGCCAAGACTTACGAGCTGCTCGCCAGCGGGGAGACGACGGCTATCTTCCAGCTGGAGAGCCCCGGGATGCGGCGGTACGTGAAAGAGCTGAGACCCGGCAACTTGAGCGAGCTGGCCGCCATGATTGCGCTCTACCGGCCCGGGCCTATGGAGCACATAGGGACGTTCATCGATTCGAAGTTCGGCAAGACGCCCATCACCTACCCGCATCCTGCCCTCGAAGAGATACTGCAAGAGACCTATGGGATCATCGTCTATCAGGACCAGGTGCTGCACATCCTGCAGCGCTTCGCGGGCTACTCGCTCGGCGAGGCGGATATCGTGCGCAAGGCGATGGGCAAGAAGATTGCCTCGCTCATGCAGCAGGAACGCGAGAGTTTCACGACAGGCGCCCAGAAGCTCGGCTACGACGAGACGACCGCGGGCGCCGTCTTCGATCTGATCGAGCCGTTCGCCGGGTACGCCTTCAATAAAGCGCACAGCGTCAGCTACGCCGTTGTCGCTTACTGGACCGCCTACTTCAAGGCGAACTACCCTGTTGAGTTCATGACTTGCGTGCTCAACGCCTACGAGGGCAATGGGGAGAAGGCGGGTTCGGTGGTGGCGGAGTGCGCGCGGCTCGATATTCCCGTCCTGCCGCCGAACGTCAGCCGGAGCGAGGTCGAGTTCTCGATCGACACGTCCACGGACGGCAAGCCTGCCATCCGGTTCGGTCTGGCGTCCATCAAGAACGTGGGGGCCTCGGCGGTCCAAGAGCTGGTGGCGGAGCGGATGGCGCACGGGTCGTTCGCGTCCCTGGAGGACTTCTGCCGGCGGGCGGGGGCCGACGCGGCTAACCGGCGCGTCATCGAGAGCCTCGCACGCGTGGGCGCGCTCGATGATTTCGGCCGGCGCGGGCAGCTCGTGGCGAGCGTGGACTCGATCGTTCACCTGATGCAGCGCGAGGCGCAGCTCAAGGACAGCGGCCAGTCGACGATGTTCGATATGTTCGGCGCGTCGATGCCGACGCCCCTGGCGGAGGTCGACCTGCTGCCCGCGCCAGAGCCGACGGTGCGCGAGCTGGTCTCCTGGGAGCGCGAGCTGCTCGGCGTCGCCCTCCGCCAACGCATTCTCGACCCGAAGACCGCGCCAAAGGGGGCGGTCCTCTCCCGCGAAGACCTGGAAGCGCAGCCGGACGGCGAGAAGGCGCTGCTCGCGGGCGAGGTGGCGTCGGTCCGCGTCACGGTGGACAAGCAGGGCAGGCGCATCTGCTTCGTGGGCCTGGAGATATTCGATGGCTCGACCATAGACGTGGCTGTCTGGAGCAAGACGTTCGAGCAGACGGCGGGGCTCTGGGCCGAGGGGGCGCTCCTTCAGATCAAGGGGGCGGTCCGGAGGCGCGGAGATGAAGTGTCGGTCCACTGCGACGAGGCGTCGGAGTACGAGATTCCGGACGTTGCCGAGGCCGATGCGGCGGAGGCCGTCCCCGGCCCGCGGATGGAGGAGTGGACAGGGCCCGAGGCGCCTCCCGTGGTCTCGATAGAAGAACCGGCGCCCGCGCCCCCCGTACAGGTACATGAGCCATCGCCGGGCTACGGCGAGCCACCACCACCGGAGAAGCCTGGCCCGCTCACGCCGACGGATGGGGCCTCACGCAAGCTGCTCATCAACATGACGGAGACGGACCGTCCCCAGGAGGACCAGCGCCTCCTGCGGACGGTGCTCCAGAAGCTGATGGACTATCCGGGCAATGACAGCGTTGACCTGCTCATATGGAGCCAGGGCAAGCGTTGGCGCCTGGAGATGCCCATCATCACCACGAGTTTCTGCGACGAGCTCGCCGACCATCTCTCGGAGATGCTTGGCAGCGCCGAGGCGGTGAGTATCGAGGGCGCATCGGCGGCCTAGGTACGGGCCGATTCCAGTTGGAGTAGCCGGGCCTTCATCGGCAGGCCCGGCCCGGCGAACCCGTGGAGTCCGCCGTCCTTGCCGATCACTCGGTGGCATGGGATGACGATGGGTATGCGATTCCTCGCCATCGCCTGTCCCGCGCCGCGCGCCGCCTTCACGTTGCCCGCAGAGGCCGCCAGCCACTCGTAGGTGCGGGTCTCGCCGGCGGGGATGGTCAGGCAGGCCTCCCAAGCGCGGCGGAAGAAGGGCGTCGCTCCGTCCAGGTCGAGTTCCAGCTCCCACGAGGCGCGCTCCCCGTTCAGGTACTCGGTGAGCTGGCGCTCGTAGGTCTCGAAGGCCCCCGACTTCTGCTCCGGCAGCGGTCGGCGCATGAGGTCCTCGAGGTCCGCGGCCGCGCGGTCCGGAGTTGGCTCGGGAAGGGTCGTGTAGCGGATGCCCTTCGACGAGCCGCACACGGCGACCCACCCCCATGTGGTCTCGAACACGTCGTACCAGCTATCGCTCATCTCGTGTCTCCTTCGTTCGTAACTAGGGTCTAACCCCTGAACAAGCCGTCACCGCAGTCCCCCGCAGACGGTGGAGAGGATTTTCGAGGTAATGGTGTGTGGGCTGGATGGAAGTTGTCCGTTTGCGCGGAAAAAGCTGTCCACCTCATTTTTGCTAGGCGTGAAAAAGTTGTCCAACGCACATTTGCCAGGCGTGAGAAGTTGATCGTTTTGCTAGGCGTCAGGCGTAAAAAGTTGTCCGTTTTGCACGGTGAGACGGGGGTTTCGGATGGTGTTTTCATGGCCGTGGCCTGCTTTCTGGGTCCTAAAAGTTGATCACCGAGAATTTTTTGTTGTTACGCGGTGGGTCCTCGGGGGCGGGGCGTAATGGGCATAAGGGAGATTGCCGCATCGGAGGGCGCGGGCGCCGGGGAGGAGGGAGTTTCCGTGTGGGGTGGACATGGTGGGGGGCAATTTTACAGGAGGGATGGGGGTTGGGGTAAGGGGCAAGTGTCGCGGCCCGCCCCTACGGAGACGGGCGAGGGGGACGGAACCTCCCCTGGCCCCTCCTTCGTTAGGAGGGGGATGGGATGGGGAGGGATCGCGGCGCTGTCGCGCCGCTACGAGGTTCCCTGAATCCACAAACGAAGTGCAACACCAGATTAGGGTGTTGCCATGGAATACAGACAGCTCTGCATTGAGGAACGGTGTGAGATTGCCCGCTTACGCGCCAAGGGCTCCTCGGTCCGGCAAGTCGCTACAACTCTGGATCGCGCGGCATCGACCGTGGCTCGGGAGCTGAAGCGGAACGCACTGCGAACGGACGGGTACCAAGCGTCGCCGGCCCAGGAGCGTGCCCGCGCGCGGCGCTGGACGGGGGCGCGGCTGGAACGGGACGAGGGGTTGCGGGAGCGGGTCTTGGCGGGCCTGAAGTGGGGGTGGTCGCCGGAGCAGGTCGCCCATGAGATGCGCAGAGAGGAGGGCCGGACGGTGACCTCGGACGAGAGCATCTACCGGTTCGTCTACGCCCAGGCCGCGCGGCACAAGGACCATGATTGGCGGCGCTACTTGCCGAGGGCGAAGTGGAAGCGGGGGAGGCGTGGCCGCAGGGGGGGAAGCTCGGTTTCCTTCATTCCCCTCCGCCGACCCGTTGCTGAGCGGCCTGCGGTGGCGGCCGACCGGCGGACCTTCGGGCACTGGGAGGCGGACACGATGCAGTTCGGGAGGTCGGGAGAGGTGGTGTTGGCCCTGCAGGAACGCTCCTCGCGCCTCTTGCTTCTCGCGCGTGCGCCGTCGAAGGAGGCGGGGCCGATCGCGGAGTCCATCGCCCGGATGCTGGGGCCGTTGCCGCCGGAGTTTCGCCAGACGGTGACCTTCGACAATGGGACCGAGTTCACCCGTCACTACGAGCTCCACCGGTTGGGCATCGAGACGTTCTTCTGCGACACGTACTCGCCGTGGCAGAAGGGGGGAGTGGAGAACGCGATCGGCCGGCTGCGGCGGTTCCTGCCGCGGGGGACGAATCTGGGGGAGGTGTCGGATGAGCGGTTTGCGCTGATCGGGCAGGCGTACAACAATACGCCGCGCAAGTGCCTGGGCTACCGGACACCGGCGGGGGTCGTCGAGGAGCAGGTGTTGCACTTCAAATGTGGATTCACCGAAGTCTCAAGGGCAGCAGGGAGGACTCGATGCGGAACGGATACAAGATTTTCGACGCGGACACGCATTTCCATTCTTCGGCGGAGAGCCTCGAACCCTACCTGGCCCCGCTGCTCCGTGGAATGAAGGAGGAGTTGCAGGTCCGCGAGTTCACGACAGGGTGGGCCGGCGAGGAGATGCCGGAGCCCTACAAGCACCACTATCGCATCGCCGAAGGGGGAGGTTGGGGCGCGAACCCGCCCCGGCATCTCGGCGAGGCTGGGCCGCGCCCCAACGCGCAGCGCCGCTTTCAGAACTTCCAGGGCTTTACGATTCCAACCCTTGGCGGCTCCGACTGGGATACGGACGCGCGTGTGCGCGACATGGACGAGGAAGGCGTCGATGTCCATCTCATGGTTCCCGGCGCGGCGTCGGGGCACGAGGACCCCGCTGTCGATATGGCCATGATTCAGAGCGTCCATCGCCACTTGGACGACGTGTGCGGCCGCCACCCCGGCCGCCTGACCTCGCTTATCCTCGCCACCGCGCGCGACATCGAGGGCTCCGTCATCGAGATCAAGCGGTACGCCGACTCCGCCTGGGCGAAGGGCGTCCTCGTGAGCCTGCCCCTCGACTTTCCCGTCGACCACCCGGACCTTCACCCCGTCTGGGCCGCCGCGAACGAGGCCGGCCTGACGGTCGTGCATCACAGCTTCGCGACAGGCTACCCCGGCTACCGCGACCTTTGGGACAACCCGTTCATCGGCAGGACGGCCTCCCACCCCTGGGCGGCGATGCGCATGGTCGCCTCGTTCCTTGGGGCGGGGCTGCTCGACAAGTACCCCAACCTCAACCTGGCGATCCTCGAATCGGGCTTTGGGTGGCTGCCGTTCTGGATGAAGCGGATGGAGGACCAAGTCCACTACATGGGCTATGTAGCGGACGACCTGCAGCACACCATGGAGGAGTACATGACCGGCGGCCGCTTCTTCGCCGGCATCGTCATCCATGAGGGGGAGGAGATCACCCGCACGGTGACCGAGTTCATGGGCGACCACATCCTCATGTTCGGCTCCGACTACCCGCACGCAGAGTCGCGCTTCCCCCGGTCCGCCGACATCGTCCTTGACTGGAAGAGCCTGGGCGATGACCGGATGCGCAAGCTGATGTGGGAGAATGCGGCCCGCTGCTTCCGTCTGGAGTAGCGCCTTCGTGTTGCGCGACAACTTGCCCTAGCGCCGAATCCTGTCCTACCCTGGCGGCAGAGTCCGCCGCGGCGGAGCGACTCGTGAACCAGGCTAAACTCGACCACCGCATCCACCAAGTGCTCTCTGAATTCGAATTGCTGGGCCCGTTCTCCGCAGGCTATCCGGTCAACCAGGATTTCGACTACTCCCCCCTCTACCCTCTGCTGGGCTTCGCTGGGAACAACGTGGGAGACCCGTTCGGCTATTCGCGTTATCAGTCGAACACGCACGAAACCGAACGCGAAGTCGTGCACATAATCGCCGAGCTGGCGCGGCTGCCGACCGAGGAGGCCTGAGGCTACGTCACGGCCGGCGGCACGGAAGGCAACATGTACGGCATCTACGTGGGCCGTGAGATGCTGCGCCAGCCTATCGCCTACTTTTCGCAGGACACGCACTACTCCGTGCTCAAGATCCTGCACGTGCTCAACATCCGCAACATCATGATCCGCAGCCAGGAGAACGGCGAGATCGACTACGACGACCTGCGGGAGTCGATCCGGATCAACCGCGATGCGCCGCCGCTTATCGTGGCCAACATCGGCACCACGATGAAGGGCGCGGTCGATGATCTCAACCGCATCCGCGGCATCATCGAGGAACTGGCGCTGCCCCGCTCCTACATCCATGCCGATGCAGCGCTGAGCGGGATGATCCTGCCCTTCGTTGACGATCCGCAGCCGTTCGGCTTCGATAGCGGAATCGACAGCATCGCGATTTCAGGCCACAAGCTGATTGGATCGCCTCTGCCCTGCGGCGTGGTCGTGACCAAGCGCCAGTACACCGCCCAGATCGGCCGCGCGATCGAATATGTGGGCGCGCTGGACACAACGCTCATGGGCTCGCGCAATGCAATCACGCCAATGATTATCTGGTACTCGCTCACCAAGCACGGGCACGACGGTTTTCGCCGGATCGTCGCGGACATGCTCGACAACGCCGAATACGCGGTGCAGCAGTTCAACGTTCATGGGATTCCCGCCTGGCGGGCCAGGAACAGCGCCACGGTAGTCTTCCCGCGGCCCTCGCCGTATGTGCTCTTTCAGTGGCAGCTCGCGCCGCTGGGCGATATCGCCCACCTGATCACCATGCCCCACGTCACCCGCGATATGATTGACCAAGTCATCACCGATTGCCTCGAATGGCCGCCAGCTTAGACATGAGCCAGCCTTCCGCAGACGACGGAGCCCCCCAGCGCCGAATCATCGTGTTCGTGCCCGATGAGCCGGGCGCACTGGCGCAGGTTACGGGCGTGCTCAGCGAGGCGAAGGTCAACATTGTATCCATCGACGGTAGCCGGGTAGGCGAGCTGGGCGTGATCGTGCTCAGCACCAGTGACGACGACGCGGCGCTGCATGCGCTGCTCCAGGCCGACTTGCGCGCGGTCACGTCGGACTCCCTCGTCTTTCGCTTGCCCGATCAGCCGGGCGAGCTCGCAGGCGTTGCGCGGCTGCTTGGGCAGCATCAGATCAACGTGCGCACCATTCATATCGTGCATCGGCTTGCCGGATACGCCATCATCACGGTCACGACCGACGATGACGGCCGCGCACGCTCTCTCCTCGACAGCGACTCTCTGCTCTAGCCTGTGCAGTGACCGGCAGAGTCTCCCTCCCACCCCATAGGTGGGCCGCCCAAGCGGCGCTGCTCGTGCTAATATAGGCGCGCCCCGTGGTATGAGCAGCAGGGATAAGGACCGCCTATGACCACCACAGCCGCCGTGGACGCTGTCGTCGTCGAGAAGCCCAAGCGGGTCGTAGGCACGATCGTTGCCGGGCATGGCTTCCAGCACATGTACGCCGACGGCTTCCTCGTCCTTCTGCCGCTCATTCAGGACGCGTTCGATATGGGAGCGGTGGCGCTCGGCGTCCTCTCCGCGTCGCGGCAGGCGGCGGGCGGCCTCCTCAGCATGGGCGGCGGGTTCATGGTGGACCTCTTCTCCGGCAACCGCGGGATATTCCTCGCCGGGAGCCTGTTCACCATGGCGTTCGCCTACCTGCTTGCGGGCGCAGCGCCGAACACGGCCATCCTCATCGTCGCCGTTTCCCTTGGCTCGGCGGCGGGGTCGTTCTGGCACCCCGTGGGCCTCGGCATCCTCTCCTACACCTTTCCTCAAAACCGCGCCTTGATGATGTCGCTCCACCGCTCCGCCGGGAGTCTCGGCGAGGTGGTGACGCCCTTCATCGTCGCCGGAGCGCTGGTGATCACGACGTGGCGAGGCGTACTGGCGGGCGGTTTCTTCCTCATCACGGTCGTCTCCGCGGCCCTGCTATTCGCGCTCGTGCGCATCGGCCTGCCGAAGCGCGAGCCCATCCAGCGGAGCGCGGGCGCGCAGTTCAAGAGCATCGCGGGACTCTTCCGCTCCCCCGCTCTCCCTGTCCTACTCGCCGTCTCCGGCCTGCGCGGCATGGCCGACCGGGCTGTCGTCTTCTTCCTGCCCATCCTCATCGCCCAGTTCCTGCGGGAGGTCGAGACCGACCCCAGCGACGCCCGCATCGCGGCGGTCGTCGCTCCCTACCTCGCCCTCATGGTCGGAACGTCCGTCATCGTCTCCCCTCTTATTGGCGCGGTCTCCGATCGGATAGGCCGCAGGCCCGTGCTCATCTGGGTGCTCTTCTTCTCGACGGTGATAACCGGGGCACTCATGTTCGTCACCGAGCTCGGCCCCGCGCTGCTGGCGCTGGTCGGCCTGCTCGGGATCGTGCGGTTCGCCGGAGCGAACCTGGCGCAAGCTGCGTCGCTGGACATCGCCGAGGGCAGGCATATCGAGGGAAGCATGATTGGACTGCTGTGGGGCAACAACGCCGCGCTCGGGGCGCTCTCGCCGCTCTTCCTCGGCTTCCTCATCGCGCGGCTGTCCCCGCCGGGGACGGAGGACTACAGCCTCATGTTCCCCTACGCCACCGTGCTTGCGTTCCTCGCGATGATTGCCGCTTTCTTCCTGCCTCCTATCGGCAAGTCCCGCCTAGGGTAGGGATTCCGCAGCAAGTCCTCCGTCGCGTTGACGGCGTCTGAGGGCTGTCCTGTATCATTCTAGGGATGCGGGTCGAGCGTCTGGCTCCCCGTCATGCCGGGTGGCAACGTAGCTCAGCGGCAGAGCGGGCGCTTCATAAGCGCTAGGTCACAGGTTCGAATCCCGTCGTTGCCACCAACTACCCCCCTGCGCTTTTCCCGTTCCGGGGCCGCCCGTGCCCCAAGGGCCAGGCGCCTAACCCGACCGGGTTCGCTCGCCCTCGAGCTTGGGCGCGTTGGGCGGACGCTTGCTGGGGAGGCCCTCCTTCGCCACGAAGACGAGGGCAAGGCCGCCGCCCAATAGCAGCGGCACGAAGACCAGGAATGTGGCTGATGGGCTGGCTGCCGCGGCCACGGCGCCGGCGATGATTGGCCCAGCGATGCCGCCGGTCTCGCCGACCGTCCGCCGCAGCGCCTGGAGCTGACCCCGCAGGTGGGGAGGCACGATATCGAACGTGTAGGTTGTCATGGAGCCCATCGCCATGCCGCTGGCGAATCCCATGAACACGAGCACGGCGCTGAGGGCGGCGACGTTCGACGCAAACGGGAGGACGATGAACGCCGCGCCCGCAATCAGCGCCGACGGCGCGGCCACCCACTTCCGTCCCACCTTGTCGGAGACGAACCCGGCGGGAACGATGATCGAGAAGGTCGCCACGCCGAGAACCGTGAACAGCAGCCCCGTCACCGCGGGGGAGTAGCCGAGCTGGTCCTGGGCGAACAGGGGCAGCATCGTGTTCGTCACCTGCGTTCGGGTAAGCACGCCGAACGTCGCTACGAACAGGATGAAGTAGGTGAGCCGGTAGTAGGGGTGGATCTCCTTGAAGGCAGTGAGATCGAACATCGAGCGGGGGTTCTTCGGGCGATTCACCTTGACGGAGTGGTGCAGCAGCGAAATCAGCAATACGATGGCGCTCACTCCTCCGAATATCAGGAAGAGTCCCTGGACGCCGACGGGCTCTGTGAGCAGCCCGCCGACGGCGGGGCCGAACGCAATGCCCGCGCTGCTGATGCCCATGAGCGTGCTCAAGGCGCGGCCGCGCCGCTCCGCGCGCACCATCTCGGCGGCGGCGATTTCCCTGCCGAACATCCACATGTTCTGGCCAAACCCCCAGATGAACTGGGTGAGCATCAGAAAGAGGAAGTTCGGCGCGTAGGCTGCGGCGAAGAGGCTTACCGTCGAGATCAGCGCGCCCAACACCATGGGCGGCTTTGAGCCCCACCGGTCAACGATTGCGCCGGTCGGGATGAACGACATGAACCGACCAGCCTGCTGCGCCGTGATGACCTGCACCCCCAGCGCGCCGGAGACGCCGTACGCCTCGCCGAGGACGGGCAGAGCAGGGATGAGCATGCCCTGGCCGATGCTCATCAGCAGGGACGGTAGATAGATGTGGAGCGCGCCGCTCCAGAACTTGCTGGACATCATCAGAGAACGCAGGGGAGACATGGGCCAGGCTATCACGGCGGCTGCTTCGAGGGGGTCGCGCCCAGCGCGAAGGGCGTATCATCGATGCCGCCAGGATCTTCCCGAGACCCCCTTGGGCGAATAGCTCAGCGGTTAGAGCGCCTGTCTTACACACAGGAGGCCGCAGGTTCGATCCCTGCTTCGCCCACCATGCATTGACACTCCCACGGCCAGAACGCCGCGCTCACCTGCCGACGCTTCGGCATCAGCCGGCAGACCTTCTACCGCTGGAAGCGCCGCTACGATCCGGACCGGCTTGCCAGCTTGGAAGCACGCGGGCGGCGGCCCCGCCGGCTACGCCAGCCCACCTGGGGACGGGAGACCGCCCTCGCGGTGCTCCACGTCCGTGAGCAGTACCCCCGATGGGGCAAGGGCAAGCTGGCCGTGGTGCTCCGCCGCGCGGGCTGGACCGTCTCCACCTCCATGGTGGGGCGCATCCTCGCCCGGCTGAAGGCCGCGGCGTCCTGCGGGATGCGCCCTTGGCGGCCATCTCCACCGGCGGCCCCATGCGGTCCGCAAGCCGAAGGGGTATGCCGTGGACCAGCCCAGCGACCTCGTCCAGGTGGACACCCTGGACGTGCGCCCCGTGCCCGGCGTCGTGCTCAAACACTTCGCCGCCCGCGACATCGTCTCCCGCTGGGACGTGCTGGAAGCCCACACCCGCGCCACGGCCACGGCATCCGCGGGCTTCCTCGACCGGCTCGTGGCCCGCATGCACTTCCCCGTCAGGGCCATCCAGGTGGACTCCGAGTTCCAGGCCGCCTTCGAGGAGGCCTGCCAGGCACGCGGCATCCGCCTCTTGGTCCTGCCCCCGCGTTCGCCCAAGCTGAACGGCTGCGTCGAGCGCGCCTAGCGCACCCACACGGAGGAGTTCTATGAGATCACCCCCTTCTCCCAGGAGATCGCCGCCCTGGACCGCGAGCTCCTGGCCTGGGAGGCGCCTACAACACCGTCCGGCCGCACCAAGCCCTCGGCTATCTCACCCCCGCCCAGTTCCTCACCCGATGGACAGCTTAGCGAAAGGAGGCCGAGTGTCACTAATGTACCGAACGAGGTAACTGTTCAGAGTTGATGAGTTGGATGCCCTGCGGAGCAGGGGGATACGACCTTAGTCAGAGGTAAAGTTGGTCTCTCGGCGATACCGCTGGTCAAGAAGATCTCACGAAGTCTGAACAGTTACCGAACGAGTACAGACCTTTTGCCACGAGGCGGAATCTGCTACCCTTAAAAAGCAGATGTACGTGTAGGGTTGAGCAGCGTCCTCTTTCTCTAGGCTTCCACGTCAAGAGCAGAGAGAGGCGCGCTCTTTGCATTTCAACGCTGCGAGGCCGAGGAGTAATCGGTGGCAAACGTTTGGAAAGGCGAGCCCTTTGGGCTGTACCGTCCCGAGTTCGAGCACAGCGCCTGCGGAGTAGGCGTCGTGGCGAACGTCCGCGGCGTGAAGTCCAATGAGGTCGTTCGGAACGGGCTCGAGGTGCTGACCAACCTCGCGCACCGCGGCGCGGCGGGCAGCGACCCCGAAACCGGCGACGGCGCCGGCATGCTGCTCCAGATGCCGCACGACTTCCTGCGCCGCGAAACGGCGAAGCTGGGGATCGACCTTCCGGGACCCGGCGGCTACGCGGCCGGCGTCGTGTTTCTGCCGCAAGACAGCGCAGAGCGCGAGACGTGCGAGGCAATCGTCGTCCGCGCCACTGAACAGGAGGGGCAGCGGTTCCTCGGCTGGCGCGACGTTCCCGTGGATCCGTCCGCCATCGGCTACGTCGCCCGGGAGTGTCAGCCGGTGATTCGCCAGTTCTTCATCGGCATGGGCCCCGGGTCGGACTCCGCGGCGTTCGAGCGCAAGCTGTTCGTCATTCGCAAGGTCGCTGAGTGCGAAGTCCTCGATGCGGGGCTCTCCGGCGGAGGCGAGTTCTACGTCTGCAGCCTGTCCTCGAAGCTGGTCGTCTACAAAGGCTTGCTTATGGGCACCCAGCTCGGGGGCTTCTACAAGGACCTGGCTGACCCGCTCGTGGTGAGCTCATTCGCGCTTGTGCACTCGCGCTTCAGCACCAACACCCTGGGCTCATGGAAGCTGGCGCACCCCTACCGCTACATCGTCCACAACGGCGAGATCAACACGCTGCGGGGCAACATCAACTGGATGGTGGCGCGCCAGAACGCCATGGCCTCGCCGGAATTCGGCGACGATCTCGACAAGCTGTTCCCCATCATCTGGCCGGGCCAGAGCGACACCGCGTGCATCGACAACGCCTACGAGCTCATGCTGCACACTGGGCGCCCGTTGCACCACGCGATGACGGCGCTGATTCCGGAGGCCACCGGCCCGAAGGTCCAGATGTCGCAGGACAAACGCGACTTCTACGACTATCACGCCTGCCTCGTCGAGCCCTGGGATGGCCCGGCCCTCATCGCCTTCACCGACGGAGACCGCGTTGGCGCGGTGCTCGACCGCAACGGACTGCGTCCCTTCCGCTACCTCGTGACGACCGACGACACGTTGGTCATGGCCTCGGAGGTGGGCGTTCTCGACATCCCGCCTGAGAAGGTGCTGTTCAAGGAGCGCATTCACCCCGGACGGATGTTCCTGATGGACCCGGAGCGCGGCGGCATCGTCGACGACGCCACGATCAAGTCGGAGTTGTCGGCGCGCCAGCCCTACGGCGAGTGGCTGCGGGACAACTTGGTGCATTTGGACGCGCTTCCGGACCCCGAGCCCGGCCGCAACGGTCGCCATGAGCTCGGCGAGGAGTCGTTGGTCGACCTGCAGCAGGCGTTCGGGTATACACAAGAGGACCTCCGCATCCTGCTGGAGCCGATGGCGGTCAACGGCGCGGAGCCCACCGGCTCCATGGGCAACGACGTCCCCTTGGCCGTGCTCTCCGATCGCCCGCAACTCCTGTTCACCTACTTCAAGCAGCTGTTCGCCCAGGTGAGCAACCCGCCGCTCGACGCGATCCGCGAGGAGCTCGTGACGTCGGTCAGCATCAACCTCGGCGCTCAGCGCAATCTGTTCGAGGAGACGCCCCTTCACGCTCGTCAACTCCGGCTGCCCAGCTCTGTCCTCACGGGGCGAGACCTCGAGAAGATCAAGGCGGTCGACCGGCCCGGCATCAAGGCGGCGACGCTGTCGCTCCTCTTCCGGGCCGACGAAGGGCCGGGCGCGATGGACCGCGCGATGGACGCTCTGCGCCGCGGCGCGTCGGAGGCTATCGAAGCGGGCTGTACGATCCTCGTCCTCTCCGACCGGGGCGTGGACCCGCATCACGCGGCTATCCCCAGCCTGCTGGCGACCGCTGGCGTGCATCACCACCTCATTCGCGAGGGCGAGCGCACGAAAGTGGGGATCGTCGTAGAGAGCGCTGAGCCGCGCGAGGTGGCCCACTTGGCCTTGCTGATCGGCTATGGCGCGGGGGCGGTCTGCCCGTATCTCACGTTGGAAACACTGGAGCATATGCGCCGTCAGGGCCTCTTTCCCGAGGGGATGGACGCGGCGGAGGCGGCGTACAACTACATCAAGGCGACAACCAAGGGTCTGCTGAAGGTGATCTCCAAGATGGGGATCTCCACGATACACAGCTACCACGGGGCTCAGATTTTCGAGGCGGTCGGGCTGAGCCAACGGCTGGTGGACGAGTACTTTACGTGGACGGCTTCACGGATCGGCGGCATCGACACCGACGCCATCGAGGCGGATGTGCTGACCCGCCACGCGCGCGCGTTCCCCGAGGTCGCGATCGACGCGGCGCTCGACCTGGACCCCGGCGGGTCCTACTACTGGCGCCGCGACGGGGAATACCACATGTGGAACCCGGACACCATCGCGAAGCTGCAATACGCCAGCAGGAACAACGACGCCCGCGCGTACCGCGATTTCGCGGAGCTCGCCAACGGCTACGAGCGCCGCCTCTGCACGTTGCGTGGCTTGCTCGATCTCAAGACCCTGGCTCAGCCCATTCCGATTGACGAGGTCGAGCCCACCGTCGAAATCGTCAAGCGGTTCGCGACGGGCGCAATCTCCCTCGGCTCCATCAGCCGCGAGGCGCACGAATCGCTGGCGATCGCGATGAACCGCATAGGCGCGCGCAGCAACAGCGGCGAGGGAGGCGAGGACTATCGCCGCTACACCCCCGACTCGAACGGAGACCGACGGCACAGCGCCATCAAACAGGTGGCGTCGGGCCGGTTCGGCGTCACGACGAACTACCTGGTCAACGCGTCCGACCTGCAGATCAAGATCGCGCAGGGGGCCAAGCCGGGCGAGGGTGGACAGTTGCCGGGCCACAAGGTGGACGAGTACATCGGCTGGATACGCAACTCCACGCCGGGTGTAGAGTTGATCTCGCCTCCGCCCCACCACGACATCTACTCCATCGAGGACTTGGCGCAGCTGATTCACGACTTGAAGAACGCCAATCCGCGCGCCCGCATCCACGTGAAGCTGGTGGCCGAGGTTGGCGTCGGGACCATCGCCGCGGGAGTATCGAAGGCGCACGGAGACGTCGTGCTCATCAGCGGCGACACCGGAGGCACCGGGGCGTCGCCCGAGTCGTCGATCAAACATGCCGGGTTGCCGTGGGAGCTTGGCATCGCCGAGACGCAGCAGGTGCTCGTCCAGAACAACCTCCGCGGCCGAATCGTGGTGCAGACCGACGGCCAGATTAAGACGGGCCGCGACGTCGCGATCGCCTGTCTCCTCGGGGCCGACGAATTCGGCATCGCGACCGCCTCCCTGGTGACGCAGGGCTGCATCATGTTGCGCAAGTGTCACCTCAACACCTGCTCGGTAGGCGTCGCGACGCAGGACCCGGAGCTGCGGAAGCGGTTCGCGGGCCAACCCGAGCACCTCATCAACTACTTCTTCTTCGTGGCGGAGGACCTGCGCGAGATCATGGCCCAGCTCGGGTTCCGCACGGTCAACGAGATGGTGGGCCGAGTCGACAAGCTCGAGACCGGCTCCGTCATCGACCATTGGCGGAAGACGAAGGGCATCGACCTGACCGACCTGCTCGCGAAGCCCGAGGCGCCGGACTCCGTCGCCCGTTGCCACTGCGAGGACCAGGACCACGGCCTCGATCGGGCGCTCGACCACGAACTGATTGCGCATTCGCAACGGGCGCTCTCGCACCGCGAGCCGGTCACCTTCGAGTCGCCGATCCGCAACGCCAACCGGACCGTCGGCACGATGCTCAGCGGCGAGATAGCCCAGCGCTACGGCGAGGACGGGTTGCCCAACGATACGATCAACGTCACGTTCACCGGCTCCGCGGGCCAGAGCTTCGGGGCGTTCCTCGCCAAGGGCATCGCGTTCACGCTGGAGGGCGATTCCAACGACTACTTCGGCAAGGGCGTCTCCGGCGGGCGGCTGGTAGTGGTCCCTCCCCGGCAGTCGACGTTCGTGGCCGAGGAGAACATCATCGTCGGCAACGTGGCCCTCTACGGCGCCACCGGCGGCGAGGTGTTCATCCGCGGCCTAGCGGGCGAACGCTTCGGTGTCCGCAACAGCGGCGCGCACGCCGTCATCGATGGCGTGGGCGACCACGGCTGCGAGTACATGACCAACGGGCGCGTGATAGTGCTGGGCCCGACAGGGCGGAACTTCGCCGCCGGGATGAGCGGCGGCATCGCGTACGTCCTTGACGAGGCGGGCGACTTCGACATGCGCTGCAATCAGGAGCTCGTGGACCTCGATCCGGTGGTCGAGCTAGAGGACATCGAGGAGCTCCGCGCGATGGTCCAAAAGCACCGCAAGTACACGGGCAGCGCCAACGCGGCGCGCGTCTTGGACGACTGGGACGCATTCCTGACGAAGTTCGTCAAGGTCTACCCGAGGGACTACCGTCGCGTGATCGAAGCGGGCAAGCAATCGGCGCTCCAAGCGGTTGGCAGTGGGTAAAGCGACCGGGTTCCTAGAATTCGAGCGTGAGCCCCCTGAGCGCCGGCCCGCCGGAGAGCGAACGAAGGACTACCGCGAGATCTACGAGGCGTGGTCCGAGGACAAGTCTCGGGTCCAGGCCGCGCGCTGCATGAACTGCGCGCTTCCTTTCTGCCACAAGGGTTGTCCACTGGGCAATCTCATCCCCGACTGGAACGACCTGGTGTACAAGGGGCGTTGGCAGGACGCGCTGGCGGCGCTGCACGCAACCAACAACTTTCCCGAGTTCACGGGCCGGATATGCCCCGCGCCCTGCGAGGCCTCCTGCGTGCTCTCCATCAACGAGGAGCCCGTCACGATTGAGTACATCGAGAAGGCCATCGTGGACCGCGGCTTCGACGAGGGATGGATGGCGCCGCATCCGCCCGAGAAGCGGACCGGCAAGCGCGTCGCCGTCGTTGGGTCCGGTCCTGCCGGCCTAGCCGCCGCCGTCCAGCTGAACCGGGCCGGGCACCTGGTCACGGTTTTCGAGCGTGACGAGTACGTGGGTGGGCTGCTCATGCTGGGCATCCCCGACTTCAAGCTGGACAAGAGCGTTGTCAATCGACGCGTCGAACTGATGGCCGCGGAGGGAATCGAATTCCGCACGAGCTGCAACGTTGGCGTGGACGTTCCCGCGGACAACCTGCGGCGCGAATACGACGCCGTTTGCCTGACCGGCGGCTCGACGATTGCTCGTCGGCTGAATGTCCCGGGCGAGGAGCTCGAGGGCGTACACCCGGCAGTTGATTACCTGACGCAACAGAACAGGGTCAATCGTGGTCTGGAAGTGCCTCCCGAGCAGCGCATCACAGCCGAGGGCAAGCGGGTCATGATTCTGGGCGGCGGCGACACCGGCGCCGACTGCCTGGGCACCGCCCACCGCCAGGGCGCGGAGATGGTCGTGCAATGGGAGATCCTTCCGGAGCCGCCCGCGTCGAGGTCGAAGAACAATCCGTGGCCCCTGTGGCCCCTCATCCTGCGCAGCTCCGCGGCCCACGAGGAAGGCGGCGTCCGCGACTACTCCATCCTCACGAAGCGTCTATCGGGCAGCAACGGTCGTGTCGAGCGGCTGCACGCAGTCCGCATCGAATGGGGTCCGCCGGATGAGACGGGTCGGCCCACGATGACCGAGACGCCCGGCAGCGAGTTCGAGTTGGAAGCGTCGCTGGTGCTGCTCGCGTTGGGTTTTCTGCACCCCCAGCACGAGGGGATGCTGGAGCAGCTTGGCGTTGAGCTCGACGGACGAGGCAACGTCAAGACAGACGTGTCCAAGATGACCAGCGTGGCCGGCGTGTTCGCCGCAGGAGACATGGCGCGAGGCCAGTCGCTCGTCGTGTGGGCAATCGCAGAGGGGCGGCAGGCCGCCCACGGCATCGATGCCTACCTCATGGGGACCACGGCGCTCCCGTCTGTCGACCTACGCAGCTGGGCGTAGCTGCGCCTGTCGGCCGTGCGCAAGAGGATGAAGGACAAGTCTTTCGCCCACAACGTGCGCCACGACTTCCTCTCTCGTGGCGCTAAGGCATTGGGGCTGGACCTAAACATCGAGAACGTGGCCGGATCCTTCAAGCTGTTGGCCGCGGAGCAGGGGCTCCAAGCGTAGCCCCGCTCCTCGCAGGTCTGCAGCTGCTCACTCTCGGCGCATAAGGAACCACCCGGACAACAGTCTCACCCTAGCAGTCAACGCTTCCCAAGCGCAGCTTGATGCTCTCCACGTAGTCGCCAGTCTCACCACGACGCAAGTAGTCATTAGGCCATGGAAAGTCCCTGCATTGCTCCGGCAGCTTTCTGTATTCATCGATGAAGTTGGCGTTACAAGGTCGACACAGTAGCCCACGAACGAAACTGGTGTCCTTGTCGTGGTCTACCGCCAACCTGCCACTGCCCATACTGGGCCTTTGTGTGCCACAAAAATAGCACAGGCCGCCTTGATCCTTGTACATCATCCGGTAAATCTCAAAGGAGATACCATACTTGTGCTTCAATGTAGATTTCCACACGCTGATTGCTTGCATTCCCTGATGGCACTTCTTGCAACGACCACGCCCCGGAGGAAAATCTGCCTTCTCAAACTACTGCAACCAGTTGTTGCATTGCTTGAGGGATGATTCCGTGTTCGGAAGGGTCATTGTTGATTGCCCCTTTTCAGATACTCTTCCAAAAGCGGCCATTGTCGTCGTTCGGGAGGAAACCTCTCGTAACAAGACACTAACTTGAGATTATGTATAGCCTTTGTTAAGGCCTTGTTTCAAGATACGTACTTCCGTTCGGAAGGGTCTATGACATGTTTGTGTTATTGCTGCTCTCACCAAATCAGGCTGAGCAGGGCCAGGTGTATCCTGAGCGCGGACATGGAGGAAGGATCATGCTCGGACTCTCTCACGGCGGCACGACCATCTATTCGGCAGACCACCCGAGCGACGAGGCGCTCGTCGGAACAACGGACGGCGTAGTCACGCTGCGCCGCAACGGCGACCGCTGGCTGGAGGCCGGCCGGTCGCTGGACGGCAAGCATATCCACGCGCTCCTGTTCGCAGGCGGCACGGTCTTCGCCGGCGCCTGGTGGGATGGCGTGTACGCCAGCGTAGACGGCGGCGAGACATGGCAGGCGCGCGATGCGGGCATCGAGGTCCGAAGCCTGTTCAGCCTCGCTGCAACGGACCTAGAGGGTGGAACGCGGTTGTTTGCCGGCACTGAGCCCGCGCGCCTCTACTACAGCGATGACATGGGCATGAGGTGGACCGAGCTTCCCAAGCTCCGGTCCGTCGAGTCGCTTCCTCGATGGCGCTTCGCGGCCGACCCGTTCGAGGCGCATCTGAAGCACATCAACTTTCACCCGGACGACTCTACACACATGTACGCGAGTATCGAGGTCGGCGGGTTGCTGGAGAGTACGGACGGAGGTCAGACCTGGACGGACATCGAGGCTCCGAACCCTGATGTTCACCGCACGGTCATCGATCACCGCAAGCCGTCTGTTCTTTGGACCACCGGCGGCGCCGGTCTGCTTCTGACCGAGGACGGTGGGAGCTCGTGGCAAGAGCTATTCGGCAAAGAGAACGAGATCGGCGCATACCCTGACCAGCTCGTTCACCTGCCAAGCGACCCGGATACTCTGTACGTTTCCGCGTCGCAAACCGGACCGCGCGCCTGGGTCAGGGAGGGTTCGTCCGAGGGGTTCGCGGGCGGCCGCATCGCAAAGAGCACGGACGGCGGACGTTCCTGGACGGTGCTGACGGGCGGGTTGCCCGATCGGTTGCATGGCAATGTCGAGGCGATGTGCCTCGAGGAGGCCAACGGGAGCGTTCAACTACTTGCGGGCATGACCGACGGTGAGGTCTGGTGGACGGGCGATGGCGGCGAGAACTGGAGCATGATTGCTCAACTCGCTCCGGTATCCAAGTCGGTGCATACCGAGATGCTGACCGGCGTACGTACACACGCCCTCAAATTCTCCGACGGTGAGCGAGTCGAGAAGAAGGCGTAGCGCCTATTGCCCTTCGTTAGGCGATTGCGCTAGTCGCTTCGAGACGATGCCGCTCTTCAGGCGTGAGACCGAGCAGTCCGTTGAAGACATAGTCGTTCGCGCCGGCGAAGGAAGGCCGTCCGGTCATCGCTTGTCTGCCAGGGGTCGCCGATAGGTGGATAGAGAGTCCGCCCACATCCATAGGGCCGGATTCAGGGTCGTCCACTGGGACGACGAAGCCGCGCTCACGCAGATGCACGTCGAAGTACACGTCCTCGCCGGACTGGACTGCGCTTGCGGGAACACCGGCCTTCTGCAGCAGAAACATCACCTGGCGCGGCGTTAGATCTTTGGTCCAGGCGGTGATGACTGCATCCATCTCGTCGATGTTGGCGAGGCGAGCGGCAAGCGTGGCAAAGCGGGGGTCTTCCGCCAGCGTGGGCTGGTCCATGACAGCGCATAAAGCGCGCCACTGTTCGTCGTTCGCGCAGACTATCGCGCAGTATTTCTCGGCTCCGCGGCAGGGATAGACGTCGTAGGGCGCTGCGTTAGGTCTCCTGTTGCCGGATGGTTGCCAGTCGCGGCCATTGATGGACGAGTCGAGCACCCCCACGCCCAACGCTGCCGCCAGCGCCTCCAGCTGGGCAATCTCGACCTCCTGGCCCTCTCCGATGACGTCTCGCGCGTGCAGCGCGGCCATAACGGCCAGGGCTCCCTGCGCCCCAGCGAGGAAGTCAGGGACAGCGATTTTGCCGCGCATCGCCATCGGTGTGTCCGGGCGTCCCCAGATGTAGAGCATTCCCGAATCCGCCATCAACTGGGCCCCGTGGGACGCATACTCCCGGCCGGGACCGGTGCTTCCGTACCCCGGCATGCTGAGCACAATGATGTCCGGGTTGACCTCGCGGAGCGAATCGTAGCTGAGGTTGAAGCGTTCGAGCGTTCCAGGACGATAGTTGTTCACCAGTACGTCGCTCTGCTGGGCCAGCTGCTTGACCAGATGCTGTCCATCCGAGTTGTGCAGATCGATGGTGATGCTCAGCTTGTTGCGGTTGAGTTCCGTATACGTGCCTGCCCGGCCCTCGCGCTGCGTATCGAACAACCCAGACTCGACCTTGATGACCTCTGCCCCGTAGTCTGCAAGCAGCCGCGTACAGAATGGCCCTGCCCAGGCCCTAGTGAGATCGATGACGCGGACTCCTTTGAGCGGAGGCTGTGCAGCGATGGCAGCGCCCACCGCGGCGGTTCGGTTCGCCGGGCGGTTTCCTGCCTCGAGCAGTACCTCGTCCCGGTGCTCGTCCAGGACAGGGGCGGAGCGGACGAACCGGGGCGGCGTCTTGTTGAAAAGCCAGGGGAACCCCGGCATTCGGATGCTTCCAAGTGAGGGATGCGCCAAGTCTTGGAACCACTCTCGTGCCGCCAGCTGCGGACTGCGGCTTACGTCGCTGAACGTGTTCACGGGGGCGATAGGCAGACCCCGCTCGCGGGCGCCGCGCACGAACTCCTCAGTCGTCATTGCCAGCGCGAATTCCTTGATGATGGCGTCGGCGACCTCGGCGTTCTGGTGACGCGCCTCCAAGGTCAGCCAATACGGGTCCTTGAGGATGGGGTCGTGAATCCACTCCGCCAAGCGTTTCCACAGGTGGGCAAAGTGGATGTTCATCATGGCGTGCCCGTCGGAGCACTGATAGCAATTCACCCCCGCGACGTTCGTGGCGGAGCCAAAGCGGCGCATGATCTCGGTGGCGGCTGAGAACCGGCCGATGGGCATCGAGGATGACGACGCGACCATCGCCTCTTGGAGCGATACGTCAACGTGTTGCCCGGCGCCGGAAGTCCGGCGGGCATACAGCGCCAGCAGTGTCCCCAAGGCCCCGTGCGTTCCGCCGATGTAAACGCTGATGTCTCCCGGCCCCGCGCAGGGCAGGTCGCCTTCGTCTCCGACGTTGAACAGCCAGTCCGACATAGCTTGCGCGATGAGATCGTTCCCCTGCAGCTGCGCGTGCGGACCGGTCTGTCCGAACGGCGTGATTGATGTCAGGACAATCGAGGGGTTCGCCTTGCGCAGGTCTTCATAGCCCAGCCCCAGGGACGCCAAGCGCCCAGGAGTGAAATCTTCGACCACGGCGTCGGCGCCGGCTGCAAGGGCCACGATTGTCGCCCTATCCGACTGGTCCGCCGGATCCAGAACGATGCTGCGCTTGTTCGCGTTCAGATGGAGAAAGGCGATGCTCCGTTCTACGTCGGGGATATCCCCCGCAAACGGAAAGGCCTGACGAGCCGCTCCTCCGCCGGGCTGTTCCACCCGGATTACGTCCGCGCCGAGGTCCGCTAGGAGGCGGGAAGCATACTGCCCAACGCTCTGTGTCAGGTCGAGAATCCGGAATACTTCCAGTGCAGTCCGTTCTGTTGACATGCTGTTCTCCAGGAGACATGGCCATGCCAGGTCGGCGCCGGGCGTTGGATTCCGCGCCCACTGCGGTTGGTTACAACGCTACCACGCGGATGGGCCGCCTGCGACGGGCGCCGGCAGGGCCGGTCTTGAACGTGGCGAAGCGTCGCAGCAGCAGACTGCTCACGCTAAATTGACGCGTGCGGAACGCCAAGATATGTTCGCTGCGGCCCGTCCCGCGCCTCCACTTGCCCCTGCCCGTGTGATTCAGAGTGTGGGACGTCAGAAAGGCTGCAATGGCTGACAGCATGCGCGGCGCGGCTGCGATAGTGGGAATCGGGGAGCTCAAGCCGGAGCGGACCCGCCCCGGCCGGGATGCGATGAGCCTCCTTGCCGAGGCCGCCTACCTGGCCATCCAAGACGCAGGCCTCACGAAGGCGGACATCGACGGGATGGTTCTCGACCCGGAGCTGGCGGTTGGCAGCGGCGGGGGCTACAACGCTCGCATGGCCGAGTACATGGGTATTTACCCGACATGGGCGACGGGCTGCGACGCGCAAGGCGCAGCGGGCGTGGCGATGGCCCTGCAGGCTGCTGCCTATATTCACGCGGGACTGGCGAACTATGTGCTCTGCGGAATGGGAGCGGCAGACCCCGCGGGGCGGCGCAGACCGACCGGTGGCGCACGCACCGAGACGGCCACCACTGAGTTCCAGGCGCCCTTCGGGCCGACGGTCGGCGCGAACGGGTGGTACGCGATGATTGCCAAACGGTACGAGGCGCTGTACGGGGCCACGGTGGAGAAGCGGGCCAAGATATCGGTGGACCTTCGCTACAACGCCAACCATAACCCGATGGCCATCTTCTACGACACGCCCTTGACCATTGACGACGTGGTCAACTCTCGTATCGTTGCGGACCCGCTGCGCCTGTTCGAGTGCGTCATGCCCTGCGCAGGCGCATGCGCGTTCGTCGTCGCCCGCGCGGACTTGGCGCGGGGTCTCCCCCATGAGCCTGCGTACATCTTGGGGGGCGGTCTGGGAATCTTGCGCGGTAATCTGACGCATGTGGGGGAGATAACCGTCAGCCCGGTCGGGCGCGGCGCCAGAAAGGCATTCGCAATGGCGGGCTACGGGCCGTCTGACGTCCAAGTGATGGAGATATATGACTCCTTCACCATCACCGTTATGTGCGAGCTCGAAGAGTCGGGCTTTTGCAAGAAAGGCGAAGCCGGAGACTGGGCCCAGGAGCACGACCTGACGTTCAAGGGCGATAGGCCCCTCAACACCCACGGAGGCCAGTTGTCCTACGGGCAGGCGTCGACCGCCGGAGGCTGCGCTCAGGTGACCGAGGCCGTCCGGCAGATTCGGCGGGACGGGGGCGGGCGCCAAGTGCCGGGGCCAACCGACCTCGTCTACGTGACAGGATCGGGAGGCTCCTTCTCGCAGCAGTCCGCTATGCTGCTCGGCAGCGACGCGGCGCTGTAGCAAGACCGGATCGGGGGAAGTCCTATGGCTACGGATGCCGGATACAACAAGCCGCTGCCCACGCCAAGCGCCGTGAGCCAGCCGTTCTGGGACGCCGCAAAGGAGCACCGGCTGGTGTATCAGCGCTGCCGAGCGTGCGGCGCTCGCGTGTTCTACCCTCGCGATGTTTGTCCCGGTCCGGACTGCTTTGGGGTGGGCACTCTCGACTGGGTGGAGTCTTCCGGGAAGGGATGGGTCTACTCCTACACCGTATCGCACCACCCGGCGCATCCGGGCTTCATTCCCGACGTCCCCTATGTGTTGGCTATCGTGGAGCTCAACGAGGGGTGGCGGATGAACACGAACATCGTCAATGCGGACCCCAAGGACATTGCGATCGGGTCGCCTGTGGAAGTCGTCTGGGACGATGTCACGCCCGAGTTCACCTTGCCGAAATTCCAGCTCGCAGGCTGATGCGCGCAGGCGGCATTGGCGGCGCGGGATTCGTCAACCGCAGGGAAAGGTTCACTGTCAATCAGTAGGAAGGGAATGAAATCATGGCGGCCACGATTGACGCGGACACGCATGTGGACGAAACGGAAGAGACCTGGGAGTACATGCTCGCGAGCGAGCAAGCTTTCAAGCCGGTCGTCGGATACCCGAGCAACCCAGACCCCAAGCGGGCGACCCAACGGTTCTGGGTGATCGACGGGGACCGTCAGCCGAGGCTTGCCCGCGATGACAAGAGAACGATGACAACGGTTAGCACGCGTGAGCTTCTGGACGTGAATGACCGGCTGCGGGACATGGACACCCTCGATGTTCAGACGCACGTCATCTACCCAACGCTGTTCCTGGTCCAGCCCACCACGAAGCCGGATATCGACGTGGCTCTCAAGCGCGCCTACAACCGGTGGCTGGGAGACCGCAGCGACGCGTCGGGGGGCCGCCTGCGGTGGCTGTGCTTGCCGCCTTTGATGAACATGAAAGAAGCGATCAACGAGATGCGGTGGGCCCAGGACCACGGCGCCGTGGGCGTGTTCAAGAAGGGCAATCAGGAAGCCGGCAAGAACCTGGCCGACGAGTACTTCGAGCCACTCTGGAAGGAAGCCAACGACCTGCATATGCCGGTGTGCATACACATTGGAAGCGGCATACCGAATACGAGGGAGAACCGGACGGACACCGACGGGCGGGCCCCGCGCGTGCCATTCGCCTCGCTGCCGGACGCCTTCACGACTCTGGTGATGAGCAAGCTCCCACTGAGGCATCGGAACATTCGCTGGGGGTTCATCGAGGCTGCATCGGGGTGGGTGCCCCACCAGCTCTATCAGATCAGGCGCCGACTCGCCCATCCCGGAGGACAAGGGCCGCTCCCGACGCAGCTGAGTTACGCGGACATCCCCGACGGCTTCGACGCGCTCCATGACACGCTGAGGGAGTGGAACATCTTCGTCACCTGCCTCGTGGATGAGGACCTGCCGTACATCCTCAAGTTCGTGGGCGAAGACAACCTGGTCGTGGGCTCGGACTACACCCACGCCGACCAGTCCCAAGAGCGCGACTTTCAAGAGGCGCTCCGGGCCAGGGCCGACGCCGGCGAGATCTCCCACGCCGCCGTCGACAAGATGCTCTGCGACAATCCCAAACGGCTCTACGGTCTGTGAGGGGAACGATGCATCCCGTTCTGGAAGGACTGCGAGTCATCGACCTCAGCTTTGGCATCGCGGGTCCCGCCACCGCCATGTACCTGGCAGATCAAGGGGCCGACGTAGTCAGAATCGATCCCCCTGCGGCCCGTGGGTCCGCAGCTGACCCGTCGACGGACCCGAGCGGCTTTATCGCGCAGGACCGCAACAAGCGCAGTATTGCCTTGGACTTGCGCGAGCCCGAGGGCTACGCAGTGTTCCGCAAGCTGGCGGAGCGGTCGGATGTGCTGATCGCGAACATGCGCCTCGCCGCCGCCAAGAAGCTAGGCGTCGATTATGAGACGGTCCGGCAACTCAACCCCCGTTTGGTCTACGGTCGGATCTCCGCGTTCGGGCCGAAGGGCCCCTATGCAGAACGGGGCGGGTATGACCGTCTAACGCAAGGACTCTCCGGCGCGATGTATCGGCGATGGGAGGATGGCACGCCGGTCTCAACAGGAGTCTTCCTTTCGGACCCGTCGATTCCCATGCTCATGGGGTACGGAATCATGCTGGCCCTATGGCAGCGCGAGAAGACGGGGGAGGGGCAGCTGGTGGAGACGTCGCTGCTCCAGGCGGCCATCGCGATGCAGCTAACGAACCTCGTCAAGATGGAAAGCTCGGGCCGGCTGTTGGGCGATTACAACTTCCCCAGCTATGGCATCTACCGCTGCGAGGACGGGGCCTACATCAACGTCACGGCGCTCCAGCATCACCAGTTCGAACGGCTCTGCCGCCTCATGGAGCTCGACCACCTCCTCGAAGACCCGCGAATGTCCGATCCGGAGAAGCGCGCCGGATACCGGCGGGAGATTCACCCCATAATCGACGCGATGTTCGCCACCAAGCCGTCAGCGGAATGGCTTGCTCAGTTGAACGAGGCCGACGTGCCCGCCGCCCCGATACTCGGCCGCGACCAAGTATTCTCGGAGCCGCAGATGGTGGCGAACAGGATGTTCGTGGAGGTCGACCATCCAAGGGTAGGGAAGGTGCAGACCATTGCTCCTCCATTCAGACTTTCTCAGGCGGAAGAGGTCGATCATCAACCGCCGCCTCTGCCGGGCCAGCACACCCGCGAAGTGCTCGAGGAGCTGCACTACGGGCCGGAGGAGATCGCTGACCTCCAAGCGAAGAGCATCGTGCAATGATGGGCGCGGCTAAGGAGTCGGCGCTCGATAGGCGGACTGGGAGGTAGGCGTATCCGATGGCGGCCATCCATTACGAAAAGCGCGGATATGTCGTCCTCATCACGATGGAGGGCGACAACGACTTGAACCTTGGAGTGGTCGGAAGCGAGCTGCACGCTCGGCTGGCCGACTACGTCGAGGATGGCGGCCTGCGCTGCTGCATCGTGACGGGCGCGGGTGAGCGCGCCTTCTCTGCGGGCGCGGACCTCAAGAGGGCGGCGGAGCGCGGCGGAGTCGCCGGCGGTGGCGGCGGGGCGAGCTCCGTATGGGACCCGTCCCCGCTCACGCTGATCAACGGCCTTGAGATTCGCAAGCCGATTATCGCAGCGGTGAACGGCGTCGCGGTCGGGGCGGGCTGCATGCTCGCGCTCGCCTGCGACATCCGGATAGCGTCGGACAACGCTCAATTTGGCATTCCGGAGATCAAGCTGGGGTTTCCATCGGGGATGGGCGCTCCCCAACGGCTGCCTCGGCTCATCCCGTTTGGAGCTGCGCTGGAGATGCTGCTGACCGGCGACCGGATTGACGCCGAGCAAGCTCTGCAATGGGGCCTCGTCAATCGCGTCGTCCCCCAAAAGGATCTTCTGGACTCGGCGCTCGACCTAGCCGGACGCATAGCGGCTAACCCTCCCTTGGCGGTGCGAGGCATGAAGGAGATCGCCTACCGTTCTCGTGAGATGTCCTTCGCCGACGGCGTCAGGATGTCCGAGCTTCTGGGCTCGATAGCCCGCGGCACGGAGGACGCGAAAGAGGGCCTTCGCGCCTTCGCGGAGAAGCGTCCGCCGGACTTCCAGGGGCGCTGAACGGACTACGCGCCTGATTGCGTCTGCGGCGTTCCGGGCATTGCCCGCGCTGGGGAACGAGGATGCGGCCTTGCGGAACGGCTATCCGATGCCCACAAGCTCGGTGGCCTCGATTGACGCCGCGCCTTCAGCTTGGAAAGACCTCACGATGTCCTTGAAGCGGACCTCGTAGCGGGGCATCGTAGAGCCGTCGTCATACACCTCGTGCACCTCCGCCGTCCCGTTGGGGCCATCGACGGTTGTCAATAGATTGCGCTCCTCAGCCATCATGCCTCCTCGCTCAGACCTGCCGACCCTCACACGCGACTCGCTCTCCCTGAGATGAAGCGCGACGGCCCGGGGCGCCGTGCCGCCTGCATCCCGGCGTAACTACAGCCCGTAGAGAGCGCGAGGGTTGTCGTCCGTAATCTTCTCGATCACGCGTGGACTGATGTCGCTCCGTCCCCGCAAGATTTCAAATGCATCGACCTCGCTCGACGGGTCGAAATGGCCGTAGTCCGTCCCGATGACGAGATTGTCCTCGCCGGTGTAGCCGATGATGTACGGCAGGTCGTCGTCGTTCTGGCACGTCACGTAGACGCGGAACTCGCGGAATGGGTTCTCGGGAAACGGCCGGCCAGTCGCCTCATGCCGGCGCGCGGCTTCGTGGGCCACCCACGGCGCCCACTGCGCGCTGGCCTCGATGAACCCCCAGCGGAGGTCCGGAAAGCGCTTGGGGAGGTCGCCGGACATATACGAGTGGCAGGACACTGCCGTCATCGCGCGGAACACCCCGAATCCCGAGCCGGGGTCGTAGGGCGACCGCAGCACGTCGCATATGTCCGCGTTCCCGTTCGCTATATGAACGGCGATGGCCATATTCTGCCGGCTGGCCTCCTCGTAAATCGGGTAGAAGTACACGTCCGGCAACGTTCGCGACGCCTCAATGGGGCACAGACACACGGCGACCGCCCCATGCTCCTTGGCGAATCGAAGCTCGTCGAGGGCATCGTTCATCTGCATCAGGGGCAGAACGCACGACCAGCGGAAACGGCCCTCGCCGCGCTTCCAGATATCGGCGAGCCACCGGTTCCACCCTTTGCAAACTGCCAGTTCGACCTCCGGCCGGTCAGCGACCTGCTCGATGAACAGCGTGTTGTGCAGCACCTGCACGTCGATTCCCAGCTCGTCCATATGCCGCAGGCGCGCGTCGAGGTCGGCCATCTCCCGCGCCTCCGCTGGCGTCGCCGTATTCCGCCCGCGCGGGAGAGACTCGCTGCTCCTCGACAGCATCGCCCGGCGGCGGAGCTTATCGTCGACGAGCCACCGAAGGTTGTCGGAATCGTCCGCGGGAGCTGCGAGGACGGGCCTGAAGCGCGCCTCCGATGGTTCCATGAACTCCCAGGTCCGCTCCGTCTCCACAACATGCGCGTCCGCGTCGATTACCGGCATACCGCTGCCCTCCTCGGATAGACGGACTGAGGCCTGACATCCTGACCGAAAGCGATCCGACCATAGCACCGCGGCCGCGGCCAGTGAAGCTAGAGGACGGGGCCGTCGACCGGATAGTCGAAGTACGCTCCGGCGATCAGGTAGTGCAGTTCGCCGCATTGGTCGAGCGCTTGGCGCAGCAACGCTTCGCGGTCGCCGTTGTCCGGCCAATCGTACTGAAGGGCTGCAAGCAGTCGCCCCGCGGTCCGCTGGGCTGCGATGCCATGGTCCGCGCCGGGCCCAATCCCAGCTCCGCAAGCGCCTCTGCAATTTCGTTGAGCGACCGGTAGAGAGAGCTGGGCAGCAGCGGGTCCGTAACGAGCAGGTCGAGCGCGGCCCCGGCTTGCACCACGGCGCCGTGGCACCGGCTGTACGCTTCTAGCCCATGAAAGATTCGTAGCAGGCTTGTCCAGTCTTCCTCGGCGTACTCTCCGTCCTGGGCGTCTATGGCCATCTGTTCCAACAGCAGAGCGGGCGAAAACTGCGCCCGCTCTACGAAACGGCCTAGCTGGAGGAACCGCCATCCCTCATCCCGGTACATCGTAGATGCCGCAGCGCCGGCGAACGCGTCTGTCTCCGCTAGCATCCCCGCGTAGAAGTCTTCGGGCAGCACCGCCCAGATATCCTCGATCTCCAGGTCGCGTATCCGGAGATAGGTCAGATTGAGTCGCCGCCACATCTCAGTGGTGATGAGATGGCGCATCTGCCGCGCGTTCTCCCGGCTCTGGGCAAAGCAATTCCATAGGGAGTCGGGGTTCGTCCGCTCGAAGGTGAGGTCGCCCGCCAGCGTGTACGAGTCAGCCAGTGTGAAGTCGTCGCTGTCGGCGAGCGTGAGGCTGCCTCCGGGAGGCTCGCGCCGCAGGCTGCCATAGATCCTGCGCCAGCCTGCATAGATGTCGCGGATCGGCCGGTCTACGAGCGCCTCCGTTTGCGACTGCAGAAGGTGGCACAGGCGCTCCGTTCGCTCCAGATAGCGACCCATCCAATACAGGCCTTGCACGCTTCTGGACAGCATCGCCTACTCTTCGAGCACCCACACGTCTTTGCCGCCGCCGCCCTTGGCTGGAGTTGACCACCAGGCTACCGCGGCGCAACGCCACCCTGCTGAAGGCGCCGGGCACGATGCGCGTCTCGCGACCCTGTAGCACGTATGGACGCAGGTCCACGTGACGCGGCTCGAGAATTCCGTCCACCAGGCATGGCGCTCGGGAGAATGCGAGCACCGGCTGCGAGATGAAGTCCGCAGGGTTTTCCCGCATCTTTTGCGCGTACTCGTTGCGTTCTTCCGGCGTGGCGTGCGGGCCGACCAACATTCCGTAGCCGCCGGATTCTCCCACTCGCTTCACGACCAGCTTGTCCAGGTTGTCCAGCGTGTATTCGAGGTCCTCCGGGCGGCGGCAGAGGTGCGTCTCCACGTTCTTCAGCAACGGCTCCTTCCCCAGGTAGTAGCGGATTATGTCCGGCACGTAGGCGTAGACGCTCTTGTCGTCCGCGACGCCCACCCCCGGAGCGTTCACGAGCGTCACGTTACCGCGCTTGCAAGCGTCCAGCAGCCCCGGCGCGCCCAGCAGCGAGTCCGCGCGGAAGACCAATGGGTCGAGGAAAAGGTCGTCCACCCGGCGGTAGAGGATGTCCACCCGACGGAGCCCTGTCGACGTCCGCATGTAGACGAACCCGTCCCGCGTGAGCAGGTCTCGCCCCTCCACGAGTTCCGCGCCAATCTCGTGGGCGAGGAACATGTGCTCATAGAAGGCGGCGTTGTACACCCCTGGCGTGAGCAGCGCGATAACCGGGTCCGGCTTCCCTCCCGGCGCCAGCTCGCGGAGCGTCTCCAGCAGCAGGCTTCCGTAGTTCTCCACCCCCCGTACGCGGGAGGCTCTGTACAGTCGACGCAGGCCGGCCTTCACCGCGTTGCGCGTCGCCACCATATAGGACACGCCGGATGGCGACCGTAGGTTGTCCTCCAGCACGTGGAAACCGTCATGAGTCCGAAGTAAGTCAGTCCCGCAGATTGCCACCCACGAGCCCCTTGGGGCTGAGTAGCCCTGCATCTCCGTCCGGTACTGTGGGCACCCTCGCACGATGTCTTCCGGGATAACGCCGTCCGAGATGATGCGCGCTTCGTTGTAGATGTCTTGCAAAAAGAGATTGAGCGCGCGCAGACGCTGGCCCAGGCCGGCGTCGAGCATCCGCCATTCGGCGGCGGGGACCACACGGGGGACGCAGTCTACGGGGATGATGCGCTCCTGGGCTTCCTCGTCCCCGTACACCGTGAAGAAAATCCCCTCGTGCAGGAAGGAGCGCGACACCCCTTCCTGGATGCCGGTGAGCCGTTCGGCGGAGAGGCCGCGCAGCGTCTCGTACAGCCGGAGGGAATGCTCCCGAGGCGTGCCGTCCGGCAGCAACATCTCGTCATAGATGGAGGGATCGAGATTGTAGGAGTCGAAGTCCATCGTATGAATTCGCCGGTCTCCGTCGTCTCTTGCCGCCCACGGCCTCGGAGCATCCGGCCTCACCGGCGGGCATGATACACCCGTAGACGCCTGCCGTTGACGCCGTGGATGCGGCTACCTGCTATCCTCGCCCCGTCTTCTCTCAGAACTTACTTGCGCCATATCTCGCCTGGCCCCAGGCGTACTAGAGGAGGACTCCATGGCGATTCTCGAACGTACATACGCTCCCGAGGCTGGCCCCGCGGTCGATGAGGTACTGGTCTCGGCAGACTCTCACGTAATCGAGCCAGCGGGCCTCTGGAAAGACAATCTCCCTAGGGCGTTCCGCGACCGAGCGCCCGATCTCGGCGGGTCTCGAAGGAACGACGCCCCCGGTGGGATGGACAAGTCGGAACGAGTCAACGAGATGGCCCGCGACGGCGTGAGCGCCGAGGTGTTGTATCCGACTCACGGCTTGAAGACGCTCGTCCTTGACGACCGCGATTTGGAAGAAGCGTGCGTTAGGGTCTACAACGACTGGCTGATGGACTACTGCTCGGCGGCGCCGGACAACCTTATCGGCCTCGCCCTGCTTTCGACGTACCGGATCGACGCGGCCATCGAAGAGATGGAGCGCTGCCGAAAGGGAGGGATGGCTGGAGCGGTGGTCTGGCAGGTCCCCGCCCCCGAGCTCCCCTTCACCTCGCGCCACTACGACCGGCTATGGGCCAGCGCCCAGGACCTCGACATGCCGATTGCTCTGCACATCCTCAGCGGCCACGGCTATAACCTGCGGCGGACCTTCAGCGAGGGAGGCGCGCCGAACTCTGACAGGGGCATTGAGCAGGAGCGCACCAGCGTCAACCTAAAGCTGGTGTACGCGATGGATTCCCTGTACGACTTCATCTTCTCCGGCGTTCTCGAGCGCTTCCCCCGGCTCAAGCTGGTGCTCGTAGAAAACGAGATAGGCTGGCTCCCGTTCATCCTGGAGCAGTGGGACTACTACTACAAACGCCATGGTACGGACCGGGACGCCCTGAGTCTCACTATGCTCCCCAGCGAGTACTTCAACAGGCAGGTGTACGCAACCTTTTTCAACGATGCCGTTGGAGGCAGGTTCCTGTCTTGGTGGGGCGCTGACAACTGCATGTGGTCCAACGACTATCCGCACGGCAATTCCACCTGGCCTAAGTCCCGAGAAATAGTTTCGCGGGATATGGGCGCTTTGCCTCCCGATGTCCGCGCTAAGCTCCTGCACGAGAATGTCGAGAGGCTTTATGGAATCAAGGCCGGTAGTCCTGCTAGCGCTGCCGTCTAAGCTCCGCTGGGGATGGTTAAACGGGCCCGGAATGCGGCTGCATGGGCTATAAGGAGCCTGCGGGGATAGAGTTGAGGCGCTTGACTAGCACCCGCGTCTCGCACATGATTGTGCGCGATCGAGCTTCGCGTCTAGGAATCGAGAGAGGTTAGCAATGGCCAGCTACGACTACGACATGGTAGTCATCGGGTCAGGGCCGGCCGGCCAAAGGGCCGCAATTCAGGCTAGTAAGCTTGGAAAGCGAGCGGCAATAATTGAACGGCATCCGGACATAGGAGGCGTCAGCGGCGCCACCGTAATTGCAAGTAAGACTCTACGCGAAGCGGTATTGTATCTTACGGGCTATAGAGAGCGCAGCATCTATGGCGAGTCCTACGCAGTAAAGCAAGACATAACAATGAACGACCTCATGGTGCGTACTCGCTATGCGATGCGGCAGCAGGTCGATATACTGCGCGCCCAGCTCGGCCGCAACAGAGTCGACATGATAAACGCTGAGGGGTCGTTCGTTGACCACCACACAATAAACCTCTCCTCTGATGACGGCAAATCGAACCGCACGATCACCGCTGATAAAGTGGTGATAGCTGTTGGAAGCTATTCCACAACTCCTCCCGTGGTCTTTGTAGATGGACGGCTGGTGTTGGTGAGCGATGATGTTCTGAACTTAGCCGAGTTGCCTCGAACGCTGACTATCGTTGGGGGCGGCGCAATCGGTTTGGAGTACTGCAGCACCTATTCGGCGCTGGGCGTGCGAGTCACGCTCGTAGACAGAAATCCACGCTTGTTGCCGTTCGCTGACGATGAGATCGTAGACACGCTCGTCTACCATCTACGCCAAAGGCGCGTAACTTTCCGCATGAACGAGAATGTCTTTGACATCGAGTACATGAGAGATGAACGCGGAGACAGAGTGCGCGTCAAACTAGATAGCGGGAAGCAGATAGTGAGCGAAACCGTGATGTACTGCGTCGGGCGCACCGGCAACACAGAGTCGCTAAGGCTGGAGGCAGCGGGCTTGGAGGCCGACGAGCGAGGGCGCCTCAAGGTGAATGACAACTACGAGACTGATGTGGAAGGCATATACGCGGTGGGGGGCGTGATCGGCTTTCCTGACCTCGTGTCGACTTCTGAGATGCAAGGTCGCTTGGCGGCGTGCCATGCGTTCGGCGTGCCGACCAATAGCTTCCCTGGCCTCTTCCCTTATACGGTGAAAACGATTCCGGAAGTCGCGATGGTTGGCAAGACCGAGTCCCAGTTGACGGACGACAGCGTTCCCTATGAAGTCGGCAAAGCCCGCTATCAAGAGACCATGCGCAGCGTGATTCAAGGCGATGACGCTGGTCTCCTAAAGCTGCTCTTCCATATCGACACGCGAAAACTGCTGGGCGTGCATATCATTGGCGACGGCGCGGCGGAGCTGATACACATTGGGCAGGCGGTTATCGCGCACGGCGGAACGATTGACTACTTCGTTGAAGCCGTGACCAGCCACCCGACGCTGGCCGAGTGCTATACGACAGCCGCCCTGAACGGGATTAACCGTCTCGATTCGTGAGTCCCGTCTGCGTTGGCGAGGTCAACCTGCCCTCATTTCCCCCTCGGCGCTAGCGACTCGATTGTCTCGCGCATCATGGCCTTGTCCGCGCCGAACGGGAACATCAGGATGGGCAGGGTTACTCCCGTGGCGCGGGCCTCCTCCAGCCTTTCGCGCGCCTGAGTCCTCGTCCCGACGGCGCTCGTCGTATCGACCATCTCGTCGGTCACGGCGGCGGCAGCGGCGGGGCGGCCTTCGCGCCCAGGTTTCCGCCACTCCTCCTTGATTCGCGTGGCCTCGCTCTCCCAGCCGAAGCGCTGCATCATCCGGTTGTAGAACGCGCCCATACCGCCGACGTAGAAGGCGATGTGCGCGCGGACCCTCGCTCTGGCGTCGCCGGGATCGTCCGCCACGGCCGAGAGCACGCTCGGCGCGATTTCGATGACGTCGGGATCGCGCCCTGAGCGCATAGCGCCCGTTGCCAAGCTCTCCCGCAGCTTGGGGAGCGCGTCGCGCCGCAGGAAGATCGGCAGCCAGCCCTCCGCCAGCTCCCCGGTCAGTTCGATGTTGCGCGGACCTATCGACGCAATCATGATGGGGATATCGGGCCTGGCCGGACTTTCACGCAGTCGAAAGCCCTTCAGTTGGAACACCTCGCCCTCGTAGTCCACCCGCTCGCCGGCCAGCGCGAGCCTCAGGATATCGACGTACTCGCGGGTCCGCTGCAGTGGCCGCTCCCAGCGCTGGCCGTGCCAGTTCTCGACGACGATAGGCCCGCTCGTCCCCAGCCCAAGGGTCAGCCGGCCTCCCGACAGGGAGTCGAGCGACGCCGCGCTCTGGGCCGTCATCGCCGGCGTGCGGCTGAACATCGTTGCAATGTGGGTTCCGATTCCGATCCTGGACGTGTGCGACGCGGCCCACGCGAGCGTCGTGAAAGCGTCGTACCCCCATGATTCGCCGTACCAAGCGGACTCGTACCCCAGCTCCTCCGCCCGGCGAACGAGGTCGAGCGTCTCCTGACGGGTCAGACCTCCGCCCACGGGAATGTGGAGCGCGAGCCGCCGATGCTGGTCGCCCATGTCCCCTCCTCTCCGGCGGCGCGATTATAGGCGCGCTCGTTGGCCCACGCTCGATTAGAATGCTCGCCGCCCCATCGAGGGCAAAGGAGGAGCGCCAGTGCTTCAATCCCACCTACCCCAGAGCCGCGAGGCCGTCGACTTCTTCACAGACCGCAAGGTCGTCATGAACAGGTGGTCCTAGGATGCGCGCGGCAGTATTCACCCAGCCCAACCAGCCCATGACGATCGAGGACCTCGTCATGCCGGAGCCGCACGAGCACGAGGTTCGCGTCAAGGTCGCCGCCTGCGGCGTCTGCCACACGGACCTTCACGTGCTCAAGGGCGAGGTCGCCTTCCCCACGCCAAGCGTGCTTGGCCACGAGGTGTCGGGTATCGTCGACGCCGTAGGTTCGGGCGTCTCCAATGTCGCCGTCGGGGACCGCGTCGTCTGCTCCTTCATCATGCCTTGCGGCCACTGCGGCTACTGCGTGCGCGGACGGGAGGACCTCTGCGAGACCTTCTTCGCCTATAATCGGCTCAAGGGCCAGCTGTACGACGGCGCCACTCGCCTCGCCAGAACGGACGGCTCGCCCATCGCGATGTACAGCATGGGCGGCCTCGCCGAGTACGCGGTGACGCCAGACACTTCGGTCTACCGCTTGCCGGACAGCGTGCCCCTCAACGACGCCGCCATCGTCGGCTGCTCCATCTTCACCGCATACGGCGCGGTGCGGAACCAGGCCGACCTGCGCCTTGGCCAGAGCGTCGCGGTCTTCGCGGTCGGCGGCGTCGGCACCCAGGTGCTGCAGATGGCGCGGGCCTTTGGCGCCTCTCAGGTCATTGCCGTCGACATCCGAGGCGACAAGCTGGAGAAGGCGCTGGAGATGGGCGCGACAGACGTCGTGAATAGTTCGTTCGAGGACGCGCCTGCCCGAGTGCGCGAGCTTACCGGAGGACGCGGCGTGGATGTCGCCATCGAGGCTCTCGGAGCCCCCATTACCGTCCAGCAAGCGTTCGCCTCTGTGCGCGACGGCGGCAAGGTCGTGCTGATCGGCATCGCCCCCGCCGGAGTTGAGGCGTCGCTGGAGATCACGCGCTTCGTGCGCCGGGGACTCACCGTCATCGGCTCCTACGGCGCGAAAGCCCGCAGCGACATGCCCGAGATTATCGAGCTCGTCCGCCGCGGCGCCGTCGACACATCCGCCCCCATCACCCGCCGCTACACGCTCGACCAAGTCAACGAAGCCTACGCTGCCCTGGCCGCCGGTGAGATCGTCGGTCGCGCAATCATCGAGATGGCCCCCTAGTCCCCTTCCCCCGTCTGAGTCATCTCCCCCGTCTGCGGGGGAGATGTTAGAGAGCGGGCCGTATTCCCGCGAAGGCGGGAACCTCGCATTCACCCCTCCCCCGTCTGCGGGGGAGGCCGGGAGGGGGAGAGAGGACTGAGAAAGGCCCTTGCGGTATGCTCTTGCCCCAAGGAGGAGCGCATGGAGCCCCTAACTCTCGACGAGTCTATCCGAATGATGACCGCGGGCCGCGCCAGAGCCGAAGAGATCGGCGTCAAGGTCAGCATTGCCATCTTGGACCCGCGCGGCGACATCGTGGCGCTGCACCGGATGGACGGCGCCTTGTGGCGGAGCGTTCCTATCTCACAGGGCAAGGCCGCCGCGTCGGCAGCCTGGGATATGCCCAGCGGCGACCTTCGAGACCGGTGGGACCAGCCCGTCGTCCGCGCCCTGTCGATGATGGAGAACGGGCGGCTCATCCCTTGGCAGGGCGCGCTGCCGGTCAGACGCCCGGACGGGGCCATGATTGGCGCTATCGGCGTTAGCGGCGCGCGGCCGAACGAAGACGAGGAGGTCGCCGCCGCCGGCCTTGCGGCGATATAGCCATGGTGGAGAGCTTCAAAATCAAGGAAGAGGACGCGGTCCGGGTCGCGCCTGACCCCCTCCGCGAAGCGACGACCGCGCTGCTGGAGAAGGTGGGCGTGCCGCACGACGACGCCCGCATCGGCGCCGACGTCATCATCATGGCCGACCTGCGCGGCGTGGACAGCCACGGCGTGTCCAACATGCTCAAGGTCTACCTGGACCGGTACGCAGACGGCACGCAGAACCCGACGCCCGACTGGAAGATTGTCCGGGAGCGGGCGTCGTCCGCAAATATCGATTGCGACCGGGGCCTCGGCATCATCCTCGCGCCCAAGGCCATGGAGATAGCCATCGAGAAGGCGAGGCGCACCGGCGTCGGCGTCGTCACCATGTTCAACAGCGGGCACGTCGGCATGGCGGCCTATCACGCCATGCTGGCGCTGGAGCACGACATGATCGGCATGTGCATGACCGCGGCCGGTCCCGCCGTGCTCCCAACCTTTGGCAGAGTGCCCCGGCTGGGCACGAACCCCATCGCCATCGCCGCGCCGGCCCTCGACGAGCGGCCGTGGGTCTTCGACATGGCCACGAGCGTCGTCCCGGTGAACAAGGTGCGCAACGCCCGCAGGATGGGCGCGCCGCTCCCGCCGGGCCTCATCGCGGACGCCGAAGGGACCCCGATCATGGAGCCGGTCCTCGCGCCGGACAACTTTCAGCTGCTGCCGCTGGGGACCGACCGCGGCTCCGGCTCGCACAAGGGCTATGGCCTGGCCGTCGCCGTCGACATCCTCTGCTCCGTCCTCGCCGGCGCGGACTTCGGCATCCGGGCCGGACGCCTCCACTTTCGGCACTACGTGGCCGCCTATGACATCGACGCCTTCAGCGACGTTGGCGAGTTCAAGGCGCGCATGGACGACTTCATCCGGGAGCTCAAGGCCACGCCGCCTGCCGCCGGTCACGACCGCGTGCTGGTCGCAGGCCAGCCCGAATGGGAGGCTCTCGACGAGCGCTCCGTCCACGGGATTCCCCTCCACCGCGACGTCGTCGAATGGTTCCGAGGCGTCTGCGCCGAGCTTGGCGTCGAGTGCAATATCTAGCGTAAGCGGCCCCCTCTCTCAGTCTCCCCCGCAGACGGGGGAGAGTTCCGTCATTCCCGCGCAGGCGGGAACCTCGCCCCCGAATCCCCGGCCGTTAGGCAGTTAAGCAAGGGTCTCGTAGACGGGGAGAGGTTGAAGGGAAGCCTGTCCCGTCAAGCTCGCGCCGTCTGTGGAGGAGCAAGAACATTTATTTGCAGGCTCCTTCTGTTCTTGGAATCTTTGATTTACGTGGCCGTGATGCGGTCGGCGGGCGACAGGGCGGGGGCTAGAAACAGAAATCCCCGGGCATTTCTGTTTCTAGTTACCAGGCCATGGTGCGGTTGGAAGGGCCCAAGAATTCAAGAATCCAACAAATTTTCGCCCCCCGGGTTTTACGCGGCCCCCCTCTCAGTCTCCGCCGCAGACGGGGGAGAGGGTTAGGGAGCAGGCCCGGAGGGCGCCTCAGCCCTTCGCTTGTCGGAGTCCATGGTAGGGGTTTGGTTGGGGGTGGGGGAAGGGGCAGATGTCGCACTTTCCCCTGAGGAGAGGAGGTCCGTGGTGATCCCGTCGGACCACCTCCTCACCGCGACGCGCGGCCATTGACAACCGCCCTTGCCCCGGCAAGCCTTAACCTATGCCTGACGCCCACGACAACCCGGACCTCGACGCCCTCGTAAGGGTCATCGAATCGCTCCAAGAGCGCATCGCCCGCGATTACGACACTATTGGTGCCGACGAGACCCGTACGCGGATGATGCTCATCGACCCGCTCCTGAACGCCCTCGGCTGGGACACTACGAACCCCGCGATGGTCATCCCCGAGTACCGCATCGGAAGAGGAAAAGGAGTCGCCGACTACGCTCTCCTCAAAGTCGCCCTGGGCGAACGATTTCAGCCCATCGGCTTCGTCGAGGCCAAGCGCATGAACGAGGACTTGCGTCCCCACCGCGCCCAAGCGCTCTCCTACGCCAAGATGACGGGCGTCAACTATGCAGGCCTCACCAACGGCGAGTGCTGGGAACTGTACGAGGTCTCCAAAGAAGCCCACCTGAACGACCGCTGCATCGTGAGTGTCACCCTTAGCAGCCAGTCCGCCTTCGACTGCGCTGTCCAGCTCCTACCCTTTAAATGGCCCTACCTCGAAACCGGCGAGACGTTCTCTGCACGAGGTGCGCAGGAGCTTTTGTGGCAGGCGTTGGAGAACGATGCCGCGTCTACGGTCATTGGGTTGCTGCTTGACCGTGGCGCGGATGTCGAAGCAACAGACAGGTTCGGTGAGACGCCTCTGCATCGAGTGGTCATTAAGGCAGATCCGGCGGTGATTGGGCTGCTGCTCGACCGTGGCGCGGATGTCGACGCAACGGATGATTTCGGCTGGACTCCTTTGCATCGGGCGGTCATTAAGGCGGACCCGGCGATGATTAGGCTGCTGCTCGACCGTGGCGCGGATGCCGAGGCAACGGATGATCTCGGCAGAACTCCTCTGCATTGGGCGGTCAGCAAGGCAGACCTGACGGTGATTAGCTTACTGATCGACCGCGGCGCAGATATCGAGGCAGCGGATAATCGCGGTTGGACGCCTTTTCATGAGGCCGCAGCGCCAGAGGCGGCGTGCGTATCGCCTCTTTGCGGGCTAACCATCCATCCGGCCCTGCACTCTTGCCCTCATTGCCGCACTCCCCAATATATCCTATGCCGGTTGTGCTCACGGGATGTCAGGCTTACCAATCTCACGCCGTCGGGGACATGCCCTGACTGCGCGGGAATCGAAAAGTTGAAGCAGATGCCCGTAGTCGCCTTGCTCCTTGGCCGAGGCGCAGATTTCACGGTAACGGATAGTAACGGAAGGACACCCCTACACCTTGCGGCTGCGTGGAGTGCTGACCCGGCTGTAACTAGATTGCTCATCCAAGGAGGCGCGAATACACCTGCTGCTATTTGGTCATGGGCTTCAAGGCTGACGCCTTGGTTGTTCCCGCACCGGGGCGCGGACATCACGGCAATGGACAATAATGGATTGACACCTCTGCACCTCGCGAGCTGCTTTAACTCAAATCCTGATGTGACGGCACTTCTGATTGACCAGGGCGCGAACGTCGAGGCGCGATCTGGCGACGGTGAGACGCCTTTGCATATGGCGGCTCGCTTCAACTCAAACCCAGAAGTTGCCAAATTGTTAATCGACCGTGGCGCCAACATTGGCGCGACAGACACTCCTTACCAGGTTGCGGAGGAGCGAAACCCCAGCCAATCCAGTCAGGACTTCCTCAATCTCGACTTTTGGCAAGATTGTACTGTAGCTGACGCGCAGGCCGAACTGGACCGAGGCGCTGATCTGATGGCCGACAATGAGAAGGGCGAGACGCCTCTCCACCTAGCAGGGCAGATTGCTCCTTTAGACGTCATTGAGCTACTCCTCGAAGAAGGCGCGGACATCACGGCAACGGATAACGATGGCTGGACGCCTCTCCATGCGGCGGCGGCATGGAATGAAGACCCGGAGATAGCCGAGTTACTTCTGGATCGCGGTGCGCATATTGAGGCAGCGGATAACAACGGCTGGACTCCTCTGCACTGTGCGGTTGCGCACAATGCGGAACCGGCAGTGACCGAACTGCTCCTCGATCGAGGCGCAGACAGCGCAGCCCTCACAGATGACGGCCAAACCCCTTCTCAGCTTGCAGCGCATAGGGGTAGCTTGAAAGTGCTCTGGTTGTTGCGTGAGCCTGACGAGAATTTTCTCGACGAGGATTTCTGGCGCTGGGCGGACGGCGCAGACGTACAGGCGCAACTGAATCGTGGCGCGGACCCAACTGGGAGGACCGGCGACGGTTCGACGATATTGCACATCGCAGCAAGATGGACTGTGTACCCTTCTGTAGTGGTGGCGTTACTCGAACGTGGCGCTGTCATTGAGGTACAAGACCGCGAAGGCTGGACGCCACTCCATAAGGCCGCATTGAATGAGGAGCCGCCTCACAGACAACTGCGCCTCTTACCAGACCCGCAGATAGGAGACACTGTCATTGAAACTTTACTGAAGAACGGTGCGAACCGTCACACACTCACCGATGACGGGCAGACCGCTTACGAGATAGCAGAGGAGCAAGGTGCCAGCGAGGAGATACTCCAGTTGCTGCGCGGGTGAGTTCCCTATCTCCATTCCCGTTCCGTCATGTGCGGAACCTTCGCATAGCCCGCAAAGGCAGCCTGTTATGGATATGACACTTGGGTATTGCTATCCCGTCGGCGCTCTTGGTACGCTGGCCCTCGTGGCGGTCGGCTGCCGCCCAGCTCGCAGCCCCCGCTTACGAGTGAAGTGAGTCCGAATGAGACCAAATGAGCCTCTTTTTCACGGCGGAACATCCTCCCCACTCCTGGACTCCGCCCCCGTAGGAGTGAGTGCCGAGGCCCATTTCGCTCGAATGACCTGAGCCTGAATGTCTCACAATGTCTCGGAATGCCTCGTTTGCGCGCTCGAAACGAGGTCATGCAGGCGGAGAAGAGTTATCTTCCTACTCCCCTGTCTGCGGGGAGGACTGAGGAGAAAGCATGAAGGCTGCTTGGTACGAACGCTACGGTCCCGCGGGGGACGTGTTGCAGGTTGGCGAGGTCCCGGACCCGTCGCCGGGGCCCGGCGAGGCGCTCGTGCGGGTGCGGGCTTCCGGCGTGAACCCGTCCGATTGGAAGTCACGGACCGGTTCGCGAGGCCCCCAGATGCCGTTCCCGTTCGTCGTGCCTCACAGCGATGGGGCGGGGGAGGTCGTGGGCGTTGGGCCCGGAGTCGACGCGGCCCGCGTTGGGCAGCGGGTATGGCTGTTCGAGGGTCAGTGGCAGCGGCAGCTCGGCACGGCGGCTGAGTACATCGCGCTCCCCGCGGACCACGCCGTGCCCCTCGCCGGTGACGTGAGCTTCGAGGAGGGCGCGTGCATCGGCATCCCGGCGATGACGGCGCACCGCTGCCTCTTCGCCGGCGCCCCCCTCGCTGGCGGCGGCTCCATGACCGGCATGACCGTCCTCGTGACCGGGGGCGCGGGGGCTGTCGGGCACTACGCCATCCAGCTCGCCAAGTGGGCCGGCGCTAGCGTGATTGCGACCGTCAGCTCGGACGTGAAGTCTGCGCGCGCGAGGGAGTCCGGCACCGACCACACCCTCAACTATCGGACCGAGGATGTCGCGGCGCGCGTGCTCGAGCTGACCGGCGGCCAAGGAGCCGACCGCATCGTTGAAGTCGATTTCGGCGGGAATCTCGCGGTCAGCAAGCAGGTTATCGCTCTGAACGGCGCCATCGGCTGCTACGCCTCGACGGGCGACCGCGAGCCGGCGGTCGAGTATCAGGCTTTCTCGCGGAAGAACGCCACGGTGCATTTCGTGTTGGTGTACTCCGAGCCCGAGGCAGCCAAGCGTCAAGCGGTGGAGGACATTACCCAGGCCATCGCCGAAGCCGCGCTGACGCACCCCATCGCCGCGACGATGCCCCTCGATGAGATTGCGGCCGCCCACGAGCTGCAAGAGAGCAACACCGCCATCGGCAACATCATCCTTACCGTGTAAGCCCGCCAACCCACCGTCGAACTTGAGCGTAACACGGCAGAGTTTCGCCCTTTGCTTCCGAGTTGACGAAAACCGTAAGTCAGGCGAGAATCGTTGCTTGGGTCGTCGCATCTGCCGTGATTGTTAAAGAATGCACAGACAGAACGCGGGACACTTGGGGGCCGTGTGCTCCATAATCGAAAGAGTTGCATTTCGTGGCGGCGTCCACCGGCCGGCGCCGCATAGATGAGGAGGTCCCCAGTGGTGAGCAGTGCGAGCGCTCTTTCTCAGAGCGAGCTGTTCGAGGGTCTTACGCCGGAGCAGGCAGCGCGGCTCGAGGGTTTGGCCGCTATCGTCCGCGTTCCAGCGGGCGCGGAGCTGTTTCGTAGCGGCGCGTCCGCTTCTCATCTCTACGTCGTGCTCGATGGGGCCGTCGAGCTGCACATGGCCATACCCGATTGGTGGGGAATCGACACCCATCGCCGTAAGGTGTCGACCGCCAGGGCCGGCCAGGTCCTCGGATGGTCCGCAATGGTCCAGCCCTCCACCTACTCGCTGACCGCCGTCTGCTCCGGCAAGGCGACGCTGGCCCGCTTCAACGCAGCCGACATCGCCGAGGCGACCGCGAACGACCCGCACATGGGTCAGACCTTGCTGGCCCGCATCCTGCGGGTCGTGTCCCGGAGGTTCGACATGCTGGCCGAGGCCGTGCTGGCCCAACGAGCGGTCCAGGCCTCCCAGGACGCGAGCCAAGCCACCCAGCCCGGTTAGCGGCTCGCCTCTCCCTAACCCTCTCCCGCAGACGGGAGGGGGATTCCTGGGTTCCCGCCTGCGCGGGAATGACGGAGGGGCCTCTCCCCCGTCTGCGGGGGAGACTGAGAGGGGGCCGTCTGCGAGAGGGGGGGTCGGATAGAATGCGGCTCTCGCCATGACTGACGACCCCATGCATCAGACCTACGCAGATTCGGGAGTCGATACCGCCGCCGCCGCGACGGGGCTGTCCGGGTTGCTCGAATGGGTGTCTCAGACCCGCGACTTCTGCGAGGGCGTCGGCGAGCAGATTGTGCCCAACGGCTTCTTCGCGACAGTCCTCCGGCTGACCGACAGGCTGTCGCTCGCAATCTCTACGGACGGCGTCGGCTCGAAGAGCGTTCTGGCCCAGCTGACCGGCGACTTCGAGTCGATCGGCTGGGACTGCATAGCCGTCAACGTGAACGACGTGGTCTGCGCGGGCGCCCAGCCCTTCGCTCTCGTCGATTACATCTCGCTTCAGTTCCCCCACGAGGACATGCTCGCGGGTCTCGGCAAAGGGATGCGCGACGGCGCGGAGCGGGCGCGCGTGTCGGTTGTCGGCGGCGAGCTGTCGCAACACCCGGACACGCTCACCGGCCCCCGCGAAGGCTACGCGTTCGATATCTCCGGGACGTGCGTCGGACTGCTCGACGGCGCGGCCCCGATCTCCGGCGCTCGCATCGCGCCGGGGGACGTGGTCATCGGCATGCCGAGCAACGGCGTACACGCGAACGGGCTGACGCTGGCCCGCCGCATCCTGCTCGGGGACGACCCGGCTGCGGTGGACAGGCTCATTCCGGAGTGCGGGCTCAGTGTTGGCGAGGAGCTGCTGAGGCGTACGCATATCTACGTCCCTCAGGCGATGGCGATGATGAGGGCGGGCGTCGACGTGCGCGGGCTTGCTCACATCTCCGGCGACGGGCTGCTCAACCTGCTCAGGCTCGACGTCGAGGTCGAGTACTACCTCGACGCGCTCCCTCCCGTCCCGCCGGTGTTCGAGGTCATACGGCGCGACGGAAACGTCGACGTTGCGGAGATGTACCGGGTGTACAACATGGGCGTGGGCTTCTGCGCGGTCGTGCCGGCGTCGCAGGCCGATGCGGCGCTGGAGTCCATTGCAGGCGTCGGCGGAGAGGCGTCTGTCATCGGCGTCGTCCGGGAGGGCAGGCGGCGCGTCGTCCTGCCTCAGCCGTCGCTCATCGGGGAGAAGGGCGCATTCGCGGCGGGGAATTCCTAGGCGCGTCGAGGCTTCGCGTGTAGAATCTCCCCGCGATGCCCGGTCGAGTTCCATCGCCCAGTCCTCACCCCGAACTCGGACCTGTCTGGAGAGGCGATATGTCCCTGTACGAGGAGCTCAAGGTCTTCTCCGGCAACTCCAACAAGTTGCTGGCCTCCAACGTCGCCGAGTACCTCGACATTCCGTTGGGAAACATCGACGCCTTCAAGTTCAGCAACGACAACACGTTCGTCCGTATCAAGGAGAACATCAGGCAGCGCGACGTTTTCTTGCTTCAGTCCTTCTCGACGCCGGTCAACGACCACGTGATGGAGATGCTGATCATGATCGACGCCGCCAAGCGCGCGTCGGCCGGACGCATCACCGCCGTCATTCCCTACTACGGCTATGGCCGGACGGACAAGAAGGACCAGCCGAGAGTCCCCATCACGGCGAGGCTCATCGCCGACCTGCTCACCACCGCGGGCGCCGACCGGGTGCTCACCATGGACCTCCATGCCGGGCAGATCCAGGGCTTCTTCAGTATTCCCGTAGACGAGCTGACGGCCCTGCCCATCATCGTCAGCTACTTCGAGGAGATGGAGCTCGAGAACCCGGTCGTCGTCGCCGTGGACATAGGGATATCCAAGCGGGCGCGCGACATGGCTGAGCGGCTGGGCGTGCCCCTCGCGATCATCGAGAAGCGCCGCATGGGGAATGAGGACAAGACCGAGCTCCTCAACATCATCGGCGAAGTCGACGGCAAGACCGCCATCCTCATGGATGACGAGGTCGACACCGGGGGGTCGATGGTGAGCGCCGCCGTCGCGCTGGTGAACGCCGGAGTGCAGGCGGTCTACGCTTCGTCCACTCACGCGGTGCTGTCCGGCGAGGCCATTCCGCGTTTCAAGGGGAGCCCCATACGCCAGCTCGTTTGCACTGACACCATTCCCTTGTCCGACGAGAAGCGCAACGGGCAAGTGAAGGTCGTCTCCGTCGCGGCGCTGCTCGGCGAGGCTATCCACCGCATCCACAGCGGGATGTCGGTTGGCGCGATGTTCGATAAGTAGGTCCGATGGCTGACGACCGCGCATACGCCCGGCATGACCTTGGTGTCTGCACGCTGGTCGAGCCCGAATTCGTGGGCTCCCCCGGCAGCCGCACGTTCCGGCTCTACGCCGCCGGGGAGAACGGCTCGGCGCTGCTCTGGCTGGAGAAGGAAGAGCTCTATGAGCTTGCCCTGACCATCAAGCGCCTGCTGCGGAGCGCGGTCCGCGAGACCGGCGAGCCGGTCGTCAGCGGCAGTGAGAACACGCGCGTCGATTTCGACCGCAAGGTGACCGCGTTGTCGCTGGGCCACGACCGGGGGACGGGGCGCTACATGATCCTCGCCCAGGTGTCCGAGGAAGAGGACGACGCAATCGCATTATGGGCGGACTCGGATGTGATGGACTGGCTCGCTGACCGGGCGTTCGAGGTCCATGACGCGGGCCGCGCTCGCTGCTTCCTCTGCGGCGCTCCCATACGAGAGGACAAGAGCCACTCCTGTCCGCGCGCCAACTGATGCCGCTGCACAGCCGCTACCCCCGCGAGCAGATCGCGACGGGGCGCCACGATGTGCCGCCGTCCTCTTCGGAGGCGGAGCAGTTCGTCCGCGAGGCGCGCATCGGCGATGGATGGCTGCACCCCGAGGCTTCGAACTACACCTTCGTGGTGGAGCTGGAGCTCGACGGCTGCCGAGGGCATGGGGTGTACAAGCCCCGGGCCGGCGAGGCGCCGTTGTGGGACTTCCCAATCGGAACGCTGTACCGGCGCGAGTGCGCCGCATACGAGCTGAGCAAGGCGCTCGGGTGGGGCCTCATTCCGCCGACGGTCCAGCGCGAGGGCGAAGCCGGGGAAGGCTCGCTGCAGCTGTTCGTTCCGCACGACCCGGACTCGAATTTCTTCACGTTCCGGGACGCGAGGGAAGAGGAGTGCCTGCGCCTGGCGGTATTCGACTTCATCGCCAACAACGCCGACCGCAAGGGCGGGCATTGCTTCGTCGGCCCGGATGGGCGGGTATGGGCGGTGGACAACGGGCTAACGTTCAACGTGAGCTACAAGCTGCGGACGGTCGTCTGGGACTTCGCGGGCCAGCGCGTGCCTGACGCTCTCATCGAGGATGCGGCCAGGGCAGCGGGGGAGCTCGATTCGGGCGAGGGCGGTCTGGCGGAGGCGGTCGCGGGTAAGCTCGACGAGTCCGAAGCGGCCGCGTTGCGGGGGCGGCTCCAGCTTCTGCTGGACGAGCCGATCCTTCCGTCGCCCCGTACGCGCCGGGACCTGCCGTGGCCCTGGCTCTAGGAGCAGTTGGCTCCGATTCCGGGTTCCCTGAATCCACAAACGAAGTGCAACACCAGATTAGGGTGTTGCCATGGAATACAGACAGCTCTGCATTGAGGAACGGTGTGAGATTGCCCGCTTACGCGCCAAGGGCTCCTCGGTCCGGCAAGTCGCTACAACTCTGGATCGCGCGGCATCGACCGTGGCTCGGGAGCTGAAGCGGAACGCGCTGCGAACGGACGGGTACCAAGCGTCGCCGGCCCAGGAGCGTGCCCGCGCGCGGCGCTGGACGGGGGCGCGGCTGGAACGGGACGAGGAGTTGCGGGAGCGGGTCTTGGCGGGCCTGAAGTGGGGGTGGTCGCCGGAGCAGGTCGCCCATGAGATGCGCAGAGAGGAGGGCCGGACGGTGACCTCGGACGAGAGCATCTACCGGTTCGTCTACGCCCAGGCCGCGCGGCACAAAGACCATGATTGGCGGCGCTACTTGCCGAGGGCGAAGTGGAAGCGGGGGAGGCGGGGCCGCAGGGGGGGAAGCTCGGTTTCCTTCATTCCCCTCCGCCGACCCGTTGCTGAGCGGCCTGCGGTGGCGGCCGACCGGCGGACCTTCGGGCACTGGGAGGCGGACACGATGCAGTTCGGGAGGTCGGGAGAGGTGGTGTTGGCCCTGCAGGAACGCTCCTCGCGCCTCTTGCTTCTCGCGCGTGCGCCGTCGAAGGAGGCGGGGCCGATCGCGGAGTCCATCGCCCGGATGCTGGGGCCGTTGCCGCCGGAGTTTCGCCAGACGGTGACCTTCGACAATGGGACCGAGTTCACCCGTCACTACGAGCTTCACCGGTTGGGCATCGAGACGTTCTTCTGCGACACGTACTCGCCGTGGCAGAAGGGGGGAGTGGAGAACGCGATCGGCCGGCTGCGGCGGTTCCTGCCGCGGGGGACGAATCTGGGGGAGGTGTCGGATGAGCGGTTTGCGCTGATCGGGCAGGCGTACAACAATACGCCGCGCAAGTGCCTGGGCTACCGGACACCGGCGGGGGTCGTCGAGGAGCAGGTGTTGCACTTCAAATGTGGATTCACCTCCCCGCTTTCGCGGGGATGACGGAAGGACGCGGGGATGACGGGAGGAGCCTAGGGGGGGTCGGGGTTTGTTTGGGGAGCGCGGGGCGGGGCCGCAGGGGCCGGGGCGTCGGCGGGCTGGCCCTTGCCGAATAGCCTCCCGACGCGCCGCTGTAGATTGCGGATTGGGTACGCGCGCACGGATATGCCGGATGTGATCTGCTCAACGACGGGGGGTTTGCCGAGCACCATCGCTCCTCTCCAACGCCGGAGCTCGCTGGGGCGGGGGCTCTGGCCAGGCGCGGTAGAGAAGGTCTCGAACGGGGCCCAGCGCTTGGTGCGGGGGCTGCGCAGCAGCGCGACGCCGCCCGCCTCGCTGACGATGAGCGAGCCCGCCGCGAGGTCCCATACCCACGGGCCGTTGAACACGGAGTAGTCGAACACGCCGCGGGCGGTCATGGCCAGCTCGAAGCCCGCGCTGCCGGAGGTGCGGAGGTCGCCGAGGCGCCGGCGCAGGCGGCGGTGCTGGTCGAACATGCGCAGGAAATAGCCGGGAACGGAGGCCATACGACGGGGCGGGTCGAGGTTCGCCAGGGAGATAGGCCGGCCGTCCTCGTAGGCGCCGCCGCCCTTGCGCGCGTGGAGGACGCGGCCTTCGACGCTGCCGATGCGCGGCGTGTAGATGGCGCCGGCCACCGGCACGCCTCGCTCCAAGACTCCGACCATTGCGGCGAACATTGGCAGGCCGTGGAGGAAGTTCGTCGTGCCGTCGAGGGGGTCCACGACCCATGTGATGTCGCGGGCTTCGTCGGACTCGGACTCGGTCTCCTCGGTGACGATGGCGTGGCCGGGGAAGCGTTTGGCGATCTCGGAGCGGAGGAACTCGTCGGCCGCGTGGTCGGCGTCGGTGACGGGGTTGCGGTTGTTCGCGGACTTGTAGTCGATGGAGAGGGGACGGTCGAAGTAGCCGAGGAGGATTGCGCCCGCGGCGCGGACGAGGTCAACGGTCTGGCGTTCGATGTCTTGGAGCTGGGCGTCGTCGAGCATAGGACTCCTAGGATTGTACACCGTGGGCGGGCGTAGTTTTGTCTTCGATCCCGGCCTTTTCCCCAGGATGGGGGAAAGGGGTGGCCGGGGGTCTCCCTTTCGGGTTGTGGGTCGTGTGTTTTTCGGTAGTAAATCAGCTTCTTGATCGGGATTCTACTCGTAAGAATTTGCATTTTGTGTCGTGGGAGGGGGTACTTTCACCTTCTTGGTCGGGGCTGTTTAGCAGGCCATGGCCTGCTTCCTGCGACCAAGGAGGCGAGCGAAATGTGAAAACACACTCTTTTCAAGGCCATTTCTCGGAGGGGAGGCTCCAGAGCCAAGCGCCCGCGCCGCGGGCGCCGCCGTGTCGCAGTGGTCGGAGGAGCACTGGAAGGTGAAGCCGAGGTAATCGTCGTAGTCAACGCTGAGGGTGGGGACGTCGGGGTGGGGTGGATGGGGCCAGTGGAGGTAGTGCTCGTGCTGGGGTGAGGGCATGGTTGGGGCCTCTCGTCGGGGAGATAAAGAGAGGCCCTGGGTCGCCATGCTTCCCAGGGCCTTCTGGGGTTAAGGATACGTGGGGGAGGGGGTTTGGGGTAAGGGGCAAGTGTCACAGTGGTTGGGGGGGGGGGGGGGGGTGGCGGGAGAAGGGGACCGCGCCGCTGTCGCGCCGCTGCGAGGTTCCCGCCTGCGCGGGAGTGACGGAGGGGTTGATTGGCGGGCCTCGTGGTTCGACGGGCTCACCATGAACCTATCGGGAACACCACGAACGTATTGGGGACGGTGCTTGGGGCGGGGCGGGTGTCCTGGATTCCCGCGTTCGCGGGAATGACGGGTGGGGCGGCCCCCTCTCTGACTCTCCCCCGCGGGCGAGACCTTTGCGTAACTCCCATGTTGGGACGGCGGGCGGGTCTGATTCCACCCCGACAGAGGAGGCGAGGTTCCCGCCTGCGCGGGAATGACGGGTACCCGGAGAGTTATGCAAGAGCCTCGCAGACGGGAGAGGAGAGGTAAGAGGGGGCGTTGATTGGCAGGGGCACGTTTCTCCCTCACCCGCGCTGCGCGCGACCTCTCCCGCTAGGAGAGGTGGGGGCCGCGAGGTTTCCGTCTGCGCGGGAATGACGGCCTCCTCCTAGCCTCCCCCGCAGACGGGAGAGGGATTTTCGGGGGTATGATGGTGAGGCAGGGGGACCGCGCCGCTGTCGCGTCGCTGCGAGGTTCCCTGAATCCACAAACGAAGTGCAACACCAGATTAGGGTGTTGCCATGGAATACAGACAGCTCTGCATTGAGGAACGGTGTGAGATTGCCCGCTTACGCGCCAAGGGCTCCTCGGTCCGGCAAGTCGCTACAACTCTGGATCGCGCGGCATCGACCGTGGCTCGGGAGCTGAAGCGGAACGCGCTGCGAACGGGCGGGTACCAAGCGTCGCCGGCCCAGGAGCGTGCCCGCGCGCGGCGCTGGACGGGGGCGCGGCTGGAACGGGACGAGGGGTTGCGGGAGCGGGTCTTGGCGGGCCTGAAGTGGGGGTGGTCGCCGGAGCAGGTCGCCCATGAGATGCGCAGAGAGGAAGGCCGGACGGTGACCTCGGACGAGAGCATCTACCGGTTCGTCTACGCCCAGGCCGCGCGGCACAAGGACCATGATTGGCGGCGCTACTTGCCGAGGGCGAAGTGGAAGCGGGGAAGGCGTGGCCGCAGGGGGGGAAGCTCGGTTTCCTTCATCCCCCTCCGGAGGGCGCTCTCGGAGCGGCCGGCGGTGGCGGCCGACCGGCGGACCTTCGGGCACTGGGAGGCGGACACGATGCAGTTCGGGAGGTCGGGAGAGGTGGTGTTGGCCCTGCAGGAACGCTCCTCGCGCCTCTTGCTTCTCGCGCGTGCGCCGTCGAAGGAGGCGGGGCCGATCGTGGAGTCCATCGCCCGGATGCTGGGGCCGTTGCCGCCGGAGTTTCGCCAGACGGTGACCTTCGACAATGGGACCGAGTTCACCCGTCACTACGAGCTTCACCGGTTGGGCATCGAGACGTTCTTCTGCGACACGTACTCGCCGTGGCAGAAGGGGGGAGTGGAGAACGCGATCGGCCGGCTGCGGCGGTTCCTGCCGCGGGGGACGAATCTGGGGGAGGTGTCGGATGAGCGGTTTGCGCTGATCGGGCAGGCGTACAACAATACGCCGCGCAAGTGCCTGGGCTACCGGACACCGGCGGGGGTCGTCGAGGAGCAGGTGTTGCACTTCAAATGTGGATTCACCTTCCCGCCTGCGCGGGAATGACGGAAGGGGGCGTGGGGGTGACGGGGGGAAGTCTGCGCGCCGCCGCCTCTCCTCCCCCGCGCTTTGCTGCGCTTGCGCGTCCCCTCCCGCAGACGGGAGGGGGATTTCGGAACAATGAGGGTTAGGAGGGCAGGATGGTTGATTCTGGGGGGAAGCGGACGCATGACGTGGTCGTCATCGAGGGGGACGGCATCGGGCCGGAGCTGGTCGGGGCGGCGATGAAGGTATTGGCGGCGGTGGAGCAGGCCGTCGGGACGTTTCACTTGAACGTCGAATACCATCGCGGCGGCGCGGCGCTGTACCAGGAGACGGGCCGCAATCTCTCGGAGGAGTCGCTGGCGGCCATCAAGGCGGCGGACGCGACGATGAAGGGGCCGGTCGGCTTGCCCAGCGTGCGTTTCCCGGACGGCACGGAGGCGGGAGTGCTCGGCGGGGTGCTCCGGACGGGGCTGGACACGTATGCAAACGTGCGCCCTGTCCGGCTGCTTCCGGGCGTCCCGGCGCCGATCAAAGCGGAGCCCGGCGAGATCGACTACGTCATCGTCCGCGAGAACACGGAGGGCCTCTATCTGTCGCGGGGGAAGGGCGTGCAGACGGACACGGCCGCAGCGGACACGCTTCTGGTCACGAGGAAGGGGGTCGAGCGGGTGGCGCGTCGGGCCTTCGAGCTGGCGAGGCAGCGCAACGGAGCGCCGAACGACGGCGTGCGGCGCGTGACGTGCGTCGATAAGGCGAACGTTCTGCCGTCGATGGCGTTCTTCCGCCGGGTGTTCGACGAGGTGGGCGAGGAGTATCCGGACATCCAGCGGGAGCACCTGTACGCGGACGCCGCGGCGCAGGCGCTCGTGGTGGGGCCTCAGCATTTCGACGTGCTGGTGATGGAGAACTTCCTAGGGGACATTCTCAGCGACCTGGGCGGGGGAACGATCGGGGGCATCGGCCTCTGCCCTTCGGGGAACATCGGCGACGAGCATGCGTATTTCGAGCCGATCCACGGCTCCGCGCCGGACATCGCGGGGAAGGACAGGGCCAACCCGGTCTCACAGGCGCTGACGGTGGCGATGATGCTGGACCACCTGGGCGAGACGGAGGGCGGGGAGCTGGCTAGGAATGCGGTGTCGGAGTCGTTGCGCAGCGGGCGGTTGCAGATAGGGGAGCGCAGTCAGCCGGTGGGGGGCACGGCGAGGGCCGGGGAGACTATAGCGGAGTTCGTTGGCGTTCCCCCATCCTAGTCTTTCCCCCGCAGACGGCCCCCTCTCTAACTCTCCCCCGCAGACGAGACCTTTGCGTAACCCTATTTTCTGGCGGGCGTAACTCTTTCCACTTACCCGCCCGTTATGTTGTGGGGGACACCCCCACACCCCCGGCAGAGGGGCGTCGCCCCTCTGCGCTCCCCGGTATCCAAGCCGGTTCATGGTTCGACAGGCTCACCACGAACCTATTTGGGTTAGGGGACGTATCTTTGGGTTGGGGGACTTATCGGGAGGGCCTGAATCCACAAACGAAGTGCAACACCAGATTAGGGTGTTGCCATGGAATACAGACAGCTCTGCATTGAGGAACGGTGTGAGATTGCCCGCTTACGCGCCAAGGGCTCCTCGGTCCGGCAAGTCGCTACAACTCTGGATCGCGCGGCATCGACCGTGGCTCGGGAGCTGAAGCGGAACGCACTGCGAACGGGCGGGTACCAAGCGTCGCCGGCCCAGGAGCGTGCCCGCGCGCGGCGCTGGACGGGGGCGCGGCTGGAACGGGACGAGGGGGGTTGCGGGAGCGGGTCTTGGCGGGCCTGAAGTGGGGGTGGTCGCCGGAGCAGGTCGCCCATGAGATGCGCAGAGAGGAGGGCCGGACGGTGACCTCGGACGAGAGCATCTACCGGTTCGTCTACGCCCAGGCCGCGCGGCACAAAGACCATGATTGGCGGCGCTACTTGCCGAGGGCGAAGTGGAAGCGGGGGAGGCGTGGCCGCAGGGGGGGAAGCTCGGTTTCCTTCATTCCCCTCCGCCGACCCGTTGCTGAGCGGCCTGCGGTGGCGGCCGACCGGCGGACCTTCGGGCACTGGGAGGCGGACACGATGCAGTTCGGGAGGTCGGGGGAGGTGGTGTTGGCCCTGCAGGAACGCTCCTCGCGCCTCTTGCTCCTCGCGCGTGCGCCGTCGAAGGAGGCGGGGCCGATCGCGGAGTCCATCGCCCGGATGCTGGGGCCGTTGCCGCCGGAGTTTCGCCAGACGGTGACCTTCGACAATGGGACCGAGTTCACCCGTCACTACGAGCTTCACCGGTTGGGCATCGAGACGTTCTTCTGCGACACGTACTCGCCGTGGCAGAAGGGGGGAGTGGAGAACGCGATCGGCCGGCTGCAGCGGTTCCTGCCGCGGGGGACGAATCTGGGGGAGGTGTCGGATGAGCGGTTTGCGCTGATCGGGCAGGCGTACAACAATACGCCGCGCAAGTGCCTGGGCTACCGGACACCGGCGGGGGTCGTCGAGGAGCAGGTGTTGCACTTCAAATGTGGATTCACCTTCCCGCCTGCGCGGGAATGACGGAGGGGGAGGGACCGCGCCGCTGTCGCGCCGCTGCGAGGTTCCCGCCTGCGCGGGAATGACGGAGGGAGGCGCGGGGGTGATGGGGGGAGTCTGCGCGGCGTCGCCTCTCCTCCCCCCGCGCTTCGCTGCGCTTGCGCGTCCCCTCCCGCAGACGGGAGGGGGATTTTCGAGGCAATGACGGAGGGAGGCGGGGGTTAGCGGGTTGTTTGGGAGTCGAGGCGGCGGCGGGCGCGGACTGCGTCGTCCTCGCTGCGGAGCTCCTTTGGGAGGACGAAGACGACGTTCTCCTCGCTGACGGGGACCGTCTCCACCGAGTCGGGTTGGAGGTGGTCGATGACCTGCTCGACGAGGGATTCGGGGGTGGAGGCGCCGGAGGTGATGCCGATGCGCTCCATGCCTTCGAGCCAGGCGGGGTCGATGTTGGATGCGTCGCCGATGAGGTAGGCGGGGAGGCCGGCCAGTTCGGCGACCTCGCGGAGGCGGTTGCAGTTGGAGCTGTTCTCGGCGCCGACGACGAGGACCATGTCGACGCGCTTGACGAGCTCCTTTGCCGCCTCCTGGCGGTTGGTGGTGGCGTAGCAGATGTCGTTGCGGGCTACGATGTTGGGGAAGCGCTGCTGGAGGGCGCCGATGATCTCGTGGGTGTCGTCGATGCTGAGGGTGGTTTGCGTGAGGGCGACGACGCGGTCGGGGTTGGCGACCTCGACGCGCCGCGCTTCCTTCTCGTCGTTGACGAGGAGCGAGGCGTCGGGGGACTGGCCCATGGTGCCGACGACTTCGGGGTGGCCCTCGTGTCCGACCACGATGACGGAGTAGCCGTCGCGGGCGTATTTCTGGGACTCGAGGTGGACCTTGGTGACGAGGGGGCACGTAGCGTCGATGACGCTCAGGCCGCGCTCTTCGGCGGCCTTCCATACGGTGGGGGCGACGCCATGGGCGCTGAAGATGACGGTGGCGCCGTCGGGGACCTCGTCGATCTCCTCGACGAAGATGGCGCCCTTCGCGCGCAGGCTGTTGACGACGTACATGTTGTGGACGATTTCGTGGCGCACGTAGACGGGCGCGCCGAACCGTTCGAGGGCGATCTCGACGATGTCGATCGCGCGGACGACGCCGGCGCAGAATCCACGTGGGGAGCTCAACAGCACCTGCATACGGTCACCTCTCCTTGCATGATAGCAGGCGCGCGCCATTTCCTGAGTGTCGAGAGGTCCCCGACTGCGGTGGAGCGGCGGGAGGCTATAATCTCCGCAGCCCCCTCCCATCCTCCCCCCAGAGGGGGAGGGTTTTCGAAGCGATGACGGGGAGCGAGCGTTCTCAATAGACGGGAGAGGGTTGCGAACAAGGACGTGGGCATCGAACCGAGCAACGCAGCGATTCTCTATAACGCGGTCTCCGAGCGGGCGAGGCACCTGGCGGATGAGCTCGCGTCGGCGCTTGGCGTCCGCCATGCTCCGCAGTCGACGAACGACGGCGAGACGGCGTTGGTCTCGACCGCGCCAGACGTGCTGGTCACGGTGGGCGGCGACGGGACGCTCCTGCGGGCTGCGCGGATGGCGGCGCGCGCGGACATTCCGTTGCTGGGGGTCAATCTGGGCAGGCTCGGCTTCCTGACGGAGATAGAGGCCGCGGACGCTCTGGAGCTCGTTCCCCGCTATCTGGCCGGCGATTTCGCCTGGATGGACGAGCGCCGTATGGCGCAGTGCGTGACGAAGACGCCGGAGGGGCCGAGCGAGCCGGTGCACGTGCTGAACGACGTTGTCGTGGGGAGGGGCCGCGTCGCCCACATCGCCCGGATCGGCGTGTCGATCAACGGCGTTGAGCTGACGACCTACCAGGCCGACGCGGTGATCGTTTCGACGGCGACGGGAAGCACGGCGTACTCGCTGTCGGTCGGCGGTCCTATTCTGTATCCGGCGTCGGGGGACATGGTGGTGGTGCCGGTCGCGACGCACGGCGACCTGGACGCTCCAGTGGTCGTGCCGAACGATTGCGCGGTCGAGCTGGTGGTGAAGAGCGATCACGACGCGATCATGACGGCAGATGGTTTCGTGGATATTCCGATGGCCCGAGGCGATTCGGCGACGGTGTCGGCGAGTCCTCATCGGGCGCGGTTCCTGCGCGGCGGCCCTCCGGACCAGTTCTACGAGACGCTGGTCTACCGTCTACGGCGCGGGGCGGAGCAGTCGATGAGCATCGCGCGGCGCTTGGCCGAGGAAGAGGCGCGCCATGCCGGCTGAGCGCGAGCCCACGATCGCCGTCGAGCGGGAGTTCGCCGGCCGGCGCGTGAAGGTGCGGGTGGAGCGCGTGCGTCTCGACGACGGGACGGAGACGCTGCGGGACATGGTCTATCACCCGGACTCGGTCGTCATCGTTCCGGTCGACGATGAGGGGAACGTGGTCATGGTGCGGCAGTACCGCAAGGCGGCGGGCCAAGAGCTGCTCGAGCTGCCGGCGGGGGTTATCGAGGGGGACGCGACGCCGCTCGACGCCGCCCGTCGCGAGCTCCGGGAGGAGACGGGGCTGGACGCCGGGAGCCTCGTTGCGCTCGGAAACTTCTTCGCGGCGCCCGGCTCGATGACCGAGCGCCTCTTCTCGTTCATGGCGACGGGGCTGTACGACAGTCCGCTGCCCGCAGACGAGGACGAGCGCATCACCGTGGTGCGCGTTCCATTTTGGGAGGCGGTCGAGATGGCTCGCGCGGGGAAGCTCAACGACGCCAAGACGTTGGCGTCGCTGCTGCTCGCGGAGCCGCATGTCGTGGGGTTGGGGTAGGCCCCTTCCCGGCTTCCCCCGCAGACGAGACCTTTGCGTAACCCTATTTTCTGGCGGGCGTAACTCTTCCCACCCACCCACCCGTTATGTTGTGGGGGACACCCCCACACCCCCGGCAGAGGGGCAACGCCCCTCTGCGCTCCCCAATATTCCAAGCCGGTTCATGGTTCGACAGGCTCACCACGAACCAGTTCGAGGTTACGCAAAGGTCTCGCAGACGGGGGAGGGATTTACGGGGAATGACGGGTGGTTAGACGCGGATGCAGGCTACGGCGTGGCCGGGGCGTTTTTCTTCGAGCTGGGGGACGGTGGTCTTGCAGTCGTCGATGGCCATCGGACAGCGGGTGTGGAAGACGCATCCGGTCGGGGGATGGAGAGGGCTGGGAATCGTTCCTTCGAGGATGATCCGCTCGCGGCTGCGCTCGGCGCGCGGATTGGGGATGGGGACCGCGGACATGAGCGCCTTGGAGTAGGGGTGCAGGGGGTCTTGGAAGATGCTGACCCTGTCCGCCACCTCCATGATTTTGCCCAGGTACATGACGGCGACGCGGTCGGAGATGTGGCGCACGACGGAGAGGTCGTGGGCGATGAAGAGGTAGGTGAGTCCGAACTGCTTCTGCAGGTCTTCGAGCAGGTTGATGAGCTGGGCTTGGATGGAAACGTCGAGGGCGGAGACGGGCTCGTCGGCGACGATGAAGTCGGGCTGCACGGCGAGGGCGCGGGCCACGCCGATCCGCTGGCGCTGCCCGCCGCTGAACTCGTGGGGGTAGCGGTCGGCCATGTTGGGGTTCAGTCCAACGGTCCTGAAGAGGTTGGCAACGCGCGACTGGTACTCCTCTTTGGTCTCGACCAGCTTATGCACCTTGAGGGGCTCGCCGACGATGTCGCCGGTCTTGATGCGGGGGTTGAGGGAGCTGTAAGGGTCCTGGAAGACGACCTGGATGCGGCGGCGCATCGCCCGCATGGCCCGTCCCTTGAGGGTTGCAAGGTCGATGCCGTCGAACACGATTTGGCCGCTCGTGGCGCGGTAGACCTGGAGGATGACGCGTCCGATGGTGGTCTTGCCCGAGCCGCTCTCGCCGACGAGGCCCAATGTTTCGCCTCGCCGCACGGTGAAGCTGACGCCGTCGACGGCCTTGACCTCTCCAACCTGGCGCTGAAGGATGACGCCGGACACCACGGGGAAGTGCATTTTGACGTCGTTGACTTCGAGGAGGACGTCTTGGGGCGACGGCGGCGCGGTGGGAGCAGGGGAGGTCTGGGTCATGCTTTGGCCTGCACGAGCTCCATGGGTCCGAACTCGTGTCCTTTCCAGCACGCGTAGACATGGTCGCTGCCGTCGTTCGACGAGAGGGGGGGAATCTCGGCGCGGCAATGGTCGTCCGCATAGGGGCAGCGGGGGACGAACGAGCAGCCGGGCGGGAGCCGGTCGAGGTCGGGCGGCATGCCCTCGATGGACGCGAGCCTGTCTTCGCGGTCCACGTCGAGCCTGGGCACGGACCCCAATAGCCCGCGCGTGTAGGGGTGCTTCGGCATCTCGTAGATTTCGTCCGCCGTCCCGCGCTCGATGATTTTGCCCGCGTACATCACGTTGACGCGGTCCGCGTAGCGGGCGACGACTCCGAGGTTATGGGTGATGATGATGACGGCCGCGCCCGCCTCGGCGCTCAGCCGCTGAATGAGTTCGAGTATCTGGGCTTGGATGGTCACGTCGAGCGCGGTGGTGGCTTCGTCGGCGAGCAGCAGCCGGGGATTGCAGCTGAGGGCGATCGCGATCATCACTCGCTGGCGCATGCCTCCGCTGAACTGGTGGGGGTAGTTGCTCAGGCGGCTCTTGGCGTCGGGAATGCCGACCATCTCGAGGAGCTCCACGCTGCGGCGGACGGCTGCTTCCGGCGAGAGGCCCATGTGAATCTCGACGGTCTCGGTGAGCTGGCGCCCGATGGTCAGGACCGGGTTCAGCGAGGTCATCGGCTCTTGGAAGATCATGGCGATCTTGTTGCCGCGGATGCTCCGCATCTGCCTCTCGGACAGCTTTAGCAGGTCTTGGCCCTCGAAGATGACCTCGCCGCCTACGATTCTGCCGGGCGGGTTGGGGATGAGCTGGAGCAGCGAGAGGGCGCTCACGCTTTTACCGCAGCCGCTTTCGCCGACGAGCCCCAGGGTCTCACCCTCCTGGAGGTCGTAGGTGATTCCGTCGACGGCCTTGACGATGCCGCCTTCGGTGTTGAATTCGGTACGGAGGTCTCGGACCTCCAGCAAGGTTTCCACGAACGACTCTCCATGAGCGGCAGGCGCCGCCCGGTCTCAAACGTTTCTACTCGGTCAGGGCGTACGGCAAGGCAATGCTCCGCCCGGCCTACGAGTCGCCCCGCCGGAGGCGCGGGTCCAGCACGTCGCGCAGGGCGTCGCCCAGCAGGGCGAACGTGAACACGACCACGGAGAGCGCTATGCCCGGGAAGATAACCATCCAGGGGGCGGCCTCCATGTAGCCGCGCGCGCCGACGTTCAACATGCCGCCCCAGCTAGGCGACGGCGGCGGCACGCCGAGGCCCAGGAAGGCCAGGCCGGCTTCCGCGACGATCACGCCGCCAAGGGCGCCCGTCGCCAGGACGAAGACGGGGCCGAGGGTGTTCGGAAGGATGTGGAGGAACACCATCCGGGGCAGGCTGACGCCGACCGTCACCGCTGCTAGTACGTACATCTCCTCCTTCACGCTCAACGTGCTCGACCGCGACAGGCGGACGACTCGCGGGACGATAGCGACCGACAAGGCGATGCCTACGTTGAGCAGCGACGCGCCCAGCGCGACAACGAGCAGCATGGCCAGCACGATGAAGGGGAACCCCATCAACACGTCGACGAGCCGCTGCACCACCAGGTCGAGTTTGCCGCCAAGGTAACCGGAGAGCACGCCGATGGCCATGCCGGTGACGGTGCCGAGCCCGATGGCGAGGAATCCCACCTGGAGCGAGATTCGCGCTCCGTGGACAACGCGGCTGAATAAATCGCGTCCCAGGTTGTCCGTACCCATCAGGTGCGAGACCGACGGGCCTTCGAGCCGCTCGGCCGCCACCTGGTAACGGATGGGGTCGTGGGTCGAGATCCACGGCGCGAACAGCGCGACGAGGGCAAGGAGGATGAGCGCGACGGCGCTGATGGCGCCGATGGGCTTTCTGCGCGCGAACCGCTTGAGGTTCTGCGCGAACGTGCGCTTGGGCCTTGCCTCGCGCGCCAGCTGCTCGAGGGTCGTTTGGTTCGCGGCTGTAGATCTGAGCTCCACTCCGTTTACACCTTTGAGTGTCCGCCTACGCGTACCGTACGCGCGGGTCGACGTAAGAGTAAGCGATATCCACCACGAGGTTGAGCGCGAGCATGAAGAAGACGAGCATCATCGCCAGGCTCTGCACTACGGGGAAGTCTCTGCCGACGGCGGCTTCGACGATGGCTTGGCCGACGCCGGGGATGCCGAACAGGTTCTCCAAGATCACCGTGCCGCCGAGTAGGGTGCCGACCTCCAAGCCCCCCAAGGTGATAACGGGGATCAGCACGTTGGGCAGGCTATGGCGCCGCACGACCAGCTGCTGGCTCAGCCCTTTGGCCTTCGCCGTCCTGACGTAGTCCTGGGCCAACACTTCGAGCATGCCGGAGCGGGTGATGCGGGTGACGTAGGCGCTGAAGCGCCAGGCGAGAATCAAAGCGGGCCAAATCATGAGCTGGAAGTGGTGGAACGGGTCCTCCCAAACATTCAAATAGCCCAGGGGCGGGGACCAGCCGATCTGCGTGACCATGAAGAGCAGCAGGAGAAGCGCGATCCAGAAGTTGGGCATCGATTGCCCCAAGATGGCCCCCATGCGGAGGACGTAGTCCGGCCACTTATCCTGGTATAAGGCGGAGAATATCCCAAGCGGGAGCGCCACGATCATGGACAGCGCCATCGTGTACACGGTGAGCTGCAACGTCACCGGCAGGCGGCGCGCGATGATCGATGAAAGGGGCTCCGTGGAGCGGATGGACTCTCCGCCGAACTCGCCGTTCACCATCGACCAGGCCCATTTGGCGTACTGAAGGGGCAAGGGATCGTTCAGACCGAGCTCGGCGCGGAGCTCCCTGATCTGCGTCTCGGTGTAGCCGCCGCCGCCCTCGACGGCCTCTTGTCCCAAGATGGCGAGGGCGACGTCGCCGGGGAGGACTCGGAGAATCCCGAAGATGAGGATGCTCGCGAGCAGGAGCGTCGGGATGAAGAGCAGCACTCGCCGCGCTATGTACTTCTGCATCCTGCGCTCCTCTAACTCGCTACGTCAATGCGGACCGACTGAGCCTCCCCATCCTCTCCCTTCCCCTGGAAGGGAGGAGGGGAACGGAAGGCAGAGCAGCCTATTTGTCCAACCAGACCGTTGCAAAGTCCAAGTTCCGCCGGTAGTTATCGACGGGCACCTGGATGCCCTTGACGTATTCGCGCACGACCGTGTGCGTGTTCTCTGTGTACAGCGGCGCCGAGTAGACCTGCTCCACGGCGACATACCGCTCCATCTCCCGTGCAATCTCGATCCGATCCTCAATGCTGGTTGCGGCAGCCAGGCGGGTGAAGAACTCGTCCACCTTCGTGTCGTTGTGCTTCGGCTCAGCCGCGGCGTTGACGCCGGCGCTCGATATGATCGAGAAGTACTGGCTTGGCAGCGCCACCGTTGCCCCGCCATGCTGCATGTCGTACGAACCCTCCAGCGTTCTGGCTGCCCGCGTGGCGTCGTCCACCAGCTGGAGGTCTACGCTGATGCCGAGGGCCTCCAACTGACCGGTCACCGGTTCACACATGTGCACCCACAGCCTGCGGCACATGTACCCGAGCTCGAAACCGTCCGGGTAGCCTGCCTCGGCCAGCAGCGCCTTGGCCGTCTGCCGGTCGGCATCCTTGGTCGCGGGGTTCCAGCCGGGCGTCTCCATGAGGCCGGGTGTCGCCCAGGCGGTGTCCGGGTCGAACATGCCGACCAACTTGGCGAAGCCGCCGAACGTCAGTTGGACCAACTCCGAGCGGTCGAGCCAGAGGTGTATGGCGCGCCTGACCTTCACGTCCTGCAGCGGTCCCTCACGGATGGAGTTGAAGGCGAGCGGTATGAAGCTGGACTGGGCCATCTCCAGGATCGTCACCTTGTCGGTTCCCAGGGTGGCGATGATGGCTTCCTCGCGCTCGGGGGTCAGTTGGAACCCGCCGCCGCGGGCGGTGGCGTCCAGGCGTCCCGTGCGGAACGCGGTGTCCATGCCGGACGGGTCCGGCGTGATGTAGAAGTCGATGCCGTCGAGGTAAGGCAGCTGGTTCCCGTCCTCGTCCGTCATGTAGTACTTGTCGAACCGGCGCATCTTGGCGACGCTGCCGGGCCTGTATTCCTCCACGTAGAAGGGCCCGAGCCCCACGAGCCCGACATCCAGCGGGGTGACGTTGACGTTCCCTGCGTCTATCTCGGGCTGCATGAGGTGGCGGGGGTGGGCGATGATCTGGTTGTCGACCGCGAGGAGCTGGTCGAAGTCGAAGACGGGGCTTTTCAGGTTGATGACCACGGTCAGGTCGTCCGGGGTCTCGATGCTGTCCACCCACGGGATGAAGTCCCAGTTCGCGGGACGCCTCGTGTTCTCTCCCACCGTTACGCCGAAGATGGTCAGCTCCAGCCAGAACTTGACGTCCTCGGCGGTGAGCTTGACGCCGTCGTGCCAGTAGACGTTGTCGCGCAACTTGAACGTCCAGACCGTCCTGTCGTCGTTCGCGGACCACTCGTTCGCCAGGCCGGGGCAGACCGTCGCGCCGTCGTCCCAGCACTGGCGGATCATGTTCCCCATGCCGAAGATCGAGCCCCCCGGCTGGAGGATGCTGATGGTGCCCGACCGGGTCGGGTCCCAGCCTAGAGGCGGGTCGGCGCGGGTGGAGAAGTTCACGATGCCCCCGTAGCGCGACTCGGTCATCGCCATCGCAGTTGGGGTTGGGGTGGGAGCGGCGCCACTTCCATCGGGAAGCGGGGTAGCCGTCGGGGCCGGAGCCGTGGTTGGGGTCGGAGTGGGGTCATCCGAACTGCAAGCGGCCAGCGCCATGCTTAGGACGAGAATACTCGTAACGAGCATCAGCGCTTTGAGCGCACGGTTTCTAATCGTCATTGGTCAGTCCTCCCTGGTCCACTTGCCGTCAGTTACTCCGCGGGTTCAGGGGCAACGAAAGTGATGGGGGCAGTCGCTAAGGAGCCCATGTGGCCTTCCGCCGTGACGGTGTAGGTCCCGGGACTCGAGCTGACGCGGTCCATCCTGAACCGGCCGCCTTGGGTTAGCTGGAACGTGCCGAACTCGTTCACGTCGGCGCCCCCGATGGTCCCAGGGCCGTAGGCGTCGGTGTGGAACGTGATGAGGACTGCTTCCCCTGGGATGAAGCCCCATCCTGTCACGGTGAACGTTCTCTCGGACCCGATGGTGTAGACCGCTTTATCGAGGGAGATTCCGGCGGCGGATATGGGCGCCGGATCGCCGGGAGGGCCCTGAGCGCCGTCGGCGCCAGCCGGTCCCGCAGGCCCTGCCGCGCCTGCCGGTCCCGTCGGGCCTGCCGACCCTGCCGGTCCCGTTTCGCCCGTGCATGCCGCGGCAACGAGTGTGACCGCAAGCATAAGGAAGCAAACGGCTGGAATGATTCGCATCGGAAATCCTCCCTCTTGCGCCCATTGCGGAGAATAAGGTTTTGGGCGTCCAACAGGGCCGCATTCTAGGGAGGGGGTTAAGGGCCTGTCAAACGAGAATTTGGAGGTCGAAAACTAGGAGAGCTTAGGCGCGAGTTCCCCGCAGACAGCCCCCTCCCTAACCCTCCCCCGGTCTACGGGGGAGGGGGCAGGGCTCCCGCTTTCGCGGGGGTGGGAGGGAGTTGGCCTACTTGTCCAACCAGACCGTCGCAAAGTCCAAGTTCCGCCGGTAGTTGTCAATCGGCACCTGGATGCCCATGACGTATTCGCGGGCGACCGAGTGCGCGTTCTCCGTGTATAGCGAGGCCGAGTAGACCTGGTCCACGGCAATGTACTGCTCCATCTCACGGGAGATTTCGACCCGCTCTTCGATGCTGCCTGCCGCGGCCAAACGGGTGAAGAAGTCGTCGACCATGGTGTCGTTGTGCTTCGGGTCCGCCGCCACCTGGAAGCCCTGGCTCGCTATGATCGAGAGGTATTGACTCGGCAACGCCACCGTCGGCCCGCTCATCACCATGTCGTACGCTCCCTCGAGGGTCCTGGAGGCCCGGGTAGCGTCGTCCACGAGCTGGAGGTCTACGCTGATGCCGAGGGCCTCCAGCTGTCCGACGATGGGCTCGCACACGAACCCCCACAACCTGCGGCACATGAACTCGGTCTCGAAACCGTTCGGGTAGCCGGCGTCGGCCATGAGGCCCTTGGCCGTCTGCCGGTCCGCGTCCTTGGTGGCGGAGTTCCAGCCGGGCGTCTCCATGAGGCCGGGGACAGCCCACGCGGTGTCGGGGTCGAACATGCCGGTGACCTTTCCGAAGCCGCCGAACGTCACTTCGACCAGCTCGTCGCGGTCGAGCCAGAGGTGGATAGCCCGCCGGACCTTCACGTCTTGCAGAGGTCCTTCACGGAGCATGTTGAACGCCACCGCCCAGAAGCTGGACTGGGCCATCTCGAGGATCTGCACCCTATCGGCTCCAAGGGTGTCGATGATGGCGTTCTCGCGCTCGGGGGTCAGTTGGAACCCGGAGCCGCGGGCAGTGGCGTCGAGGCGTCCGGTGCGGAACGCAGTGTCCATGCCCGACGGGTCAGGCGTGATGTAGAAGTCGATGCCGTCCAGATAGGGAAGCTGGTTCCCGGCCTCGTCGGAGAGGTAGTACTTGTCGAACCGCCGCATCTTGGCGACGCTGCCCGGCCGGTAGGACTCGACGTAGAACGGACCGAGTCCGACGAGTCCGACATCTAGCGGGGAGACGTTGACGTTGCCCTTGTCGATCTCGGGCTGCATGAGGTGCCGGGGGTGCGCGATGATCTGGTTGTCGACCGCGAGGAGCTGGTCGAAGTCGAACACCGGGCTCATCAGCGTGATGGCGACGGTCGAGTCGTCGGGCGCGTCCACGCTTTCGACCCACGGGATGAAGTCCCAGCCGGCGGGGCGTCTCACGTCGTCGCCGACTTTCACGCCAAAGGCAGCCAGCTCCAGCCAGAACTTGACGTCGGGAGCGGTCAGCTTGGTGTTGTCGTGCCAGTAGACGTTGTCGCGGAGCTTGAAGGTCCAGACCGTACCGTCGTCGTTCTTGGACCACTCGTCGGCGACGCCGGGGCAGACGGATGCACCGTCGTCAGGGCACTGGCGAATCATGTTCCCCATGCCGAAGATGGAGCCCGCCGCCATGAGAACGCTAATGCTGCCGGAGCGGATCGGGTCCCAGCCGCGAGGCGGGTCGGCGCGGGTGGAGAAGTTCGCGATGCCCCCGTAGCGCGACTCGGTCATCGCCATCGTGGGCGTGGGCTCAGGAGCGCTGCCGCTTCCATCGGGAAGCGGGGTAGCCGTCGGCGCCGGAGCCGTGGTTGGGGTCGGAGTGGGGTCGTCCGAGCTGCAAGCGGCCAGCGCCATGCTTAGGACAAGAATACTCGTAACAAGCATCAGCGCTTTGAGCGCACGGTTTCTAATCGTCATTGGTCAGTCCTCCCTGGTCCACTTGCCGTTCAGTTACTCCGCCGGTTCAGGGGCAACGAAAGTGATGGGGGCAGTCGCTAAGGAGCCCATGTGGCCTTCCGCCGTGACGGTGTACGTTCCAGGACTCGAGCTGACGCGGTCCATTCTGAACCGGCCGCCTTGGGTCACTTGGAACGTGCCGAACTCGTTCACGTCGGCGCCCCCGATGGTCCCAGGGCCGTAGGCGTCGGTGTGGAACGTGATGAGGACTGCTTCCCCTGGGATGAAGCCCCATCCTGCCACGGTGAACGTTCTCTCGGACCCGATGGTGTAGACCGCTTTATCGAGGGAGATTCCGGCGGCGGATATGGGCGCCGGATCGCCGGGAGGGCCTTGAGCGCCATCGGCGCCAGCCGGACCGGCAGGCCCTGCCGCGCCTGCCGGTCCCGTCGGGCCTGCCGACCCTGCCGGTCCCGTTTCGCCCGTGCATGCCGCGGCAACGAGTGTGACCGCAAGCATAAGGAAGCAAACGGCTGGAATGATTCTCATCGGAAATCCTCCCTCTTGCGCCCATTGCGGAGAGTAGGTTTGGGCACCTGACAGACGCCGCATTCTAGGGAGGGGGTTAAGGGCCTGTCAAACGAGAACTCGGATGAGGAAAATGTGGGCGCATAGGGTTGCGGAAATCCCGCGAAAGCAGGAATCCCTCATGTGGGGCTAACGCCCCACACCACAACCGACGAAAATGGGGGCAACGCTTGGGGCGTGGGAGGCAGGGATCGCGCCGCTGTCGCGCCGCTACGAGGTTCCCGCCTGCGCGGGAATGACGGAAGGGGGGGGGGGGTGACGGAGGGGAGCGGGGGTGACGGGGGAAATCTGCGCGCTGCCGCCTCTCCTTCCCCGCGCTTCGCTGCGCTTGCGCGACCCCTCCCGCAGACGGGAAGGGGTTTTCGAGGCAACGAGGGAGGAGCTGCGAGGGTTCCGCTTAGGGGGAATCAGCGGATCGCGGCTATGGTCCCGTTCGATTTCGTGATGTAGAGGGCTCCGGCGGCGGCAGCGATTTCGTGGGCCGCGCCGTCGCTCAGGTCGATGCGCCACCGTTCCGCGCCCGTGGCGGCGTCGAGCGAGACCAGGGGGCCCGTTCGCGTTCCGACGACAATCTCGTCTCCGAACACGACGGGGGAGGTCGCGGCCGGCGCGCCGATGTCGGCCCGCCATAGCTCGGCGCCCCCTTGCCGGTCGTACGCGAGCACTTTGCCGACGGCCGTGCTCGCATACACTCGCTCGCGGTCGACGGCAGGGGTCCCGATGAAGCTCTCGTCCGCTTCTTGCTTCACCCAGACCACGCCTTTCTCAGGCGGCAGCTCGCTCGCCATTCCCCAGCGGAACATCCAGCGGCGAATGGCGCGGACCGCTTTCTCCAGGGGCCACTCTCGATTGTCCCAGCGCACGCGCCGGACTGTGCCGCGGATGTCGGCGGCGTAGACCGAGTCGTCCGCGATCGCGGGGGAGCCGCCGGCAAGCGCTATCCGGTAGTCGAACCGCCGTTTGGCGGTCCGCTTATCGATGAAGTGGATGTGGTTGTCCTGGGAGGTGACCACGGCGACCTCTTCGTTCACTGCGGGCGCGGAAGCGACGCGCCCCTCCGTGGCGAAGCTCCATCGCTCCTTGCCGGTGAGGGCGTCGATTGCGTAGAGCCGGTGGTCGCTGGAGCCTACGAAGAGTACGCCGTTGACGACGGCCGGAGAGGAGAGCACCGGCCCGCCGGTCTGGAAGGTCCACGCAATGGTGCCGTTCCCGCGGTCGAGCGCTGCAAGCCGTCCGTCCAGCATTCCGACGAAGATGAGGCCGCCCGCGGCGGAGGGGGTCGAGCTGATGGGCGCTCCGAGGCCTTGGCTCCAGAGCGGGGCGCCGTCCGAGGCGGAGAATGCATGCATGGAGCCATCGGTCGCGCCCGCGTATAGGCTGCCGTCCAGCACGACGGCGCCACCTCCCGGGGGAGCGCCGAGGTCTGCTTCCCAGACCACCTCTCCGCGTAGAGGGGCGGACGGCGTCGGCGCGGCGCCGGCCCGGAAGGGGCTTCCGCCCTCGGTGGGCCAGTCGCCGACCGCGAGAGTCGAGGTCAGGTCCGATGCGGGGTCAGGCAGGAAGCGGGCGAGTCCGATGTTCTCGACGACCATCCAGGCCACGGCGAAGAGCGCCAGACCCGCTGCCGCCGTCCGGATGACGGTGCGCCGGAGCCTGGCGCGGGCTCGCCACCGCTCGACCGGCGAGGGGCTGGCGGAAGGTAGGAGATGTCCGCGGCATGCGGCGCAATACCGGGCGTCCGCCTCATTGGCGTGCCCACAAACGCGGCACACCAATGAGGCGCGGCTGCTACTCAAATGCGACCCCGGCCGGGCGCTAGGTCCCCGCGTAGTTCACCGGCTGGAAGGCGATCCGGTGCTGCTTCGTCGCCTCGATCCAGTCCTCTGCCTTTGGCAGGACGGTCGCGGCGGACCGGATTGCGAACTGCGTGGGGTCGTCGACGTTCGGGGGCAACTCGCCGGTGTCCCGGAAAGCCTTGGCGGCGTTCAACAGGCGGTAGCGCGTGTGGATGATTCCGGAGTCCGTCGTGACGAGGTGCTCCTTTGTCCTGTCGTAGATGGGCCCCATCGTCTCCTGCATTCCGGAGTCCTGGGCGAACGTGCCGGGGATGCCGCACCAGCGCTCGGTCTGCTGCGCGTGGTAGTCGTTCCAGTAGTCGTTCATGATGTTCTGACGCGGGCGCCACTGGCTGCCCGGGAGGGTCGGGTCCATGGGCAGGAATCCGCCTTCGCCGACGTTGTAGACGCCGGGGCGCTTCTCGAGGTTGAGGACCTCGTCCTCGGTGAGCGGGCGGTTGGGGTGGTAGGTGGCGCCGAAGACCATCGTGTGCTCGTCGTCGATGGGGATCCATGCGCGGAAGCCTCTCGTCGGGTCTTCGCCGTAGGGGCCGGTCATGGTGTAGAAGGGCAGAAGGAACTGGCTCATGCGCCAGTAGTAGCGGTCGTCGTCCACGTTGCGATGGCAGCCGATCAGCACGCCGTAGTCGGTATCGACGGCCTCGAACACGGGGCAGCGGTCGAGCTCCTTGTAGTAGGGGCCCATGGTCTTGTCGCTGGGCTGGGACATGTGGAAGGGGAACTTGGTGTGGAGGTAGGAGTTGTGGGAGTTGTCGATGTCGCCTTCCAAGGCCTGCACGAAGTTGTTGATCTGCAGCCGCTTGGCGATGTGGCGGTGCTCCACGGGCACCATGTTCCATTCGAAGTCGGGCAGGGGGGGCGCGGACTCTTGGGCGCCCATGTACGTCCAGATGACGCCGTTGCGCTCCTGGCAGAGGTACGCCTTGATGCCGACCTTCTCCTTGAAGGATTCGCCTTCAGGCGCGTTCGGCATGTCTATACACGCGCCGGTCGTGTCGAACTTCCAGCCGTGGTAGACGCAGCGCAGGCCGTACTCCTCGTTGCGGCCGAAGAACATGCCGGCGCCGCGGTGCGGGCAGCGGTCATCAACCATGCCGACCTTCCCGGCGGTGTCGCGGAATGCGACGAGGTCCTCGCCGAGCAGGCGCAGCCGGAGCGGCTGACCATCGCGCTCGGGCAACTCCGACGACATGAGCGCCGGAATCCAGTAGTGGCGAAGCAACTCTCCGGTCGGGGTGCCGGCCCCGATACGGCACATCAGTTCGTTCTCTTCCCTGGATAGCATCGCGACCTCCTAGTCGATATGGCCACATGCGGTGCATTGGCAGCGACGAAGCACCGGTGCCGCATTCTAGCAAACGGAGGATTGCTATTGCACATGGGGGGTTAGGGAAGCGCCTCACGTCCTTCCTCAAAACGGTAGGGGGATGCGAGGTCCCCGCCTACGGAGTGTCGACGGTCGGGGTCTGGTGGTCGAGCATGACTTCGCGGCGGGTGCGGGAGGAATCGAGCATCGCCAGGCAGATTTCCATGGTGGCCTTCGCCCATCGTCCATGGTGGACGAGAGGGCGGCCCTCCGTGACGGCGAAGTACAGCTCGTCGATGACCGCGCCGCGGCCCTGGACGCCGCGCCACGGGTCGGGCTCGATCAGCTTGAATCCCTCGGTCGTGTATGCCCCGACGCCCTCGGGAAGCATCCGGAGGTCGCCCCCCTCGCAGGTGACGAGGAATGAGCCGAGCTCGCCTTGGAGCAGCGAGGGCGACCCTTGGCTGGCGCGCTCGCGCGCGACGGGCCGCTCGCCGCCGTAGCCGGTGCTGATGCGCATCGACGTTTCTTCCTCAGCCGACCCTACCGCGCGGAGCGCCCGGCGCGTGGCGCCGTAGCGCTCGGCCTCCTTGGGGCCCTTTCCGCTGACCAGCTCGGAGGAGTCGAAGTGGTCATACCCGCTGTACGACAGGGTGGCTACGGCACCGTTCTCGAAGTCGAGGAACGCGGTGTAGCCGCCCTCGGTGTGGCGCGCGTTGTCGAGGTCCATCGCCGCCGCCCGTACGCTGCGGGCCATGCCGCCCGCGATGAACCTCGCAGCGTCGACCTGGTGCGGGACCTGGTTGTACATGATGCCGCCGCCCAATGCGGTGACCAGCTCTTCGGGGCGGCGAGGACGGTAGAGGAAGTCGGTGTACGCCGTGGCGGTGATGAAGCCCAAGCGGCCGAAATCGCCCTCGACGACGAGTCTGCGCATCTTCCGCACCGTGGGGTTGAAGCTGGCCGTGTGCCCTACGATGAGGACGACGCCGGCCCGCTCGGCCGTGGCGGTCATGGTCTCGCAGTCCTCCAGGGTGAGGGCCATCGGTTTCTCGACGATCGCGTGCTTGCCATTCGCCGCGGCGATGTGCAGGTGCTCGACGTGCATCTCGTGGGGGGTGGCGATGTAGACGGCGTCCACGTTCGGACTCTTGCAGAGGGCTTCGGCGTCGGAGAACGTCTCGCCGGCGAAGTCGGCCTCGAACCGGTCGCGGTGCTGCTTATGAAGGTCGGCTGCGGCGGTTACTCTGATGTCGGGGTGCCTCGCGAGGGCCGACAGCATTCCGCTGCCGGCCCGGCCCAGGCCAATCACGCCGAACCGGAGCTCACGTCCGTTCATGGCGACTCCTCTGCGGGGCTGCGAGGTTCCCGCCTGCGCGGGAATGACGGTCCCCCCTCCCGGCCTCCCCCGCAGATGGGGGAGGGGAATGCGAGGTTCCCGCCTTCGCGGGAATGACGATTTTCTATGCGGGGCAGTCCGGGTTGCCGGCGGTCACCTTGCGCCTATCGGCCGTCTGGTCAAACCAGGACTCCTCAGCGGGAATGAGGACGGCGTCCGACCTGATCGCATAGACCTCGGGCGTCACCACTTCGTAGGGGGTTTCGCCGGACTCGGCGAACGTCTTGGCCGTGCGGATCAATCGCCGCCGCATGGAGATGATGCCCAGGTCGGACGTGCCGAGGTGCTCCCGGGTGCGGTCGAATATCCTGCCCATGCTGAGCTGTGGGGCGGCGTCCTGCGCCCAGAACTCGGCGATGCCCGAAAAGGTCTCGTTCTTCTGCATCTCGCGGTCTTGGTGGAAGTCGTTTTCGAGGGATAGCGCGGGACGCCAGCGTCCAAACGGAGCGCTGGAGACGGGAGCGCGGTTCTCGGGCGAGATGTTCCAGACGTTCGCCCTCGACAGCATCTCCTCGCGCTTGTGGCCGGGGAAAGGCTTCGTCGGGTGAAAGGTCACTCCGATGACGAAGACGTTGTGGTCGTCGATGGGCACCCACGCGCGCCAGTTCCGCGTCGGGTTGTCCCCGTACGGTCCGGTCATCGTGTGGAAGGGCATGAGGTGCTGGCTGATGCGCCAGTAGCGCTCGCCGCCAGAAGCCTGGCGTCCGGAGCCGATGCAAACGCCGTAGTCGGTCTCCACCACTTGGAAGCGCGGGTGGGTGTCGTAGTGGCGGATGGCGTCCACGCCGGCTCGCGGGGAGAGCGGGTCCAGGTGAAGCCGCGAGTGAACGAAGGAGACGTGGCTTTGGTCAAGGTCGCCCTCCATACCCTGCACCCAGTTGGAGTACTGCACGCGCTTCGAGGCGACGATGTGGTCCTCCGGGAGGTCCAGCCACTCCAGCCAGGGCATGGGGGGCGGCTCGTCGCCCGGGCCCATGTAGGTCCAAATCATGCCCGCCCGCTCGACGACCGGGTAGGACACCTGCCGCACCTTGCCGTGGAAGTTGCTGTCGGGCGGTTCGCTGGGCATGTCGACGCATTGGCCGGTCACGTCGAACTTCCACCCGTGGTAGATGCACCGGAGGCCGTCGTTTTCGTTGCGTCCGAAGTAGAGCGAAGCCCCGCGGTGGGGGCAGCTCTCGCCAATGAGGCCCGGCCTGCCGGAAGAGTCGCGCACCGCCAGCAGGTCCTCGCCGAGCAGCCGGACACGCTCGGGGGGGCCGTCAGCCTCGATTTCCCAGGAGAAGAGGAAAGGGATCCAGTACTCGCGGAGCAAGTTGCCCATCGGAGTCCCGGCCCCAACACGAGTCATCAGCTCGTTATCAGTGGCGCTCAACATGTCGCACTCCTTCGCAGGCGGACGCTATTGGTAGCGTTGGCATCATAGATAGCGGCTAGGCGGCCTTCAAGTCCTTCTCCTCCCGGCGCCACGACCACAGGACGATGAATCTATGGGGGAGCTATCCGGTCGCGCGTTCTTCGGCAGGCCGGTCCGGCGCCCTCGAAAGGACCAGGAACGCGGCGGCGGCGAGCAGGAGGCCTCCGATGATGGCGAATGCGGCGGGGATTCCCAGCGGCGCGGCGAGCGCTCCCACGAGGAGCGGCCCCATCAGCTGGCCGACGTTCATCGTGGCTTGCCACGTTCCGAGGAAGTAACCGCGCTTCGCCACCGGGGCGAGGTCCATCGCGTAGGTCTGCAAGGTGTTCGTGCCCATCACTTCGCCGATGCTGAACGTGGACGCCACGACCAGGGCCATTAGAAGGCCGTCCATCCCTGAGATGAGGAACATCGCCGTCGCGACCGTCGCGAGCCCGGCCAGGAGGACCGGTTTGCGTCCCCCCCAGTCCACAATGCCGCCCACAGGCAGCGCTATAAGCATGGCGGCCAGACCGGACATGCTTATAGCGGCGCCGAGGTCCGAGACGCTTAGGCCGACATTTGCGGCGTGCACGGGGAAGTAGGTCCGGAACGAGCCGGGGCCCGCGGTGACCAGACCCAGCGCGAGCGTCACGACCGCCAGCGTGAGGAAGTTGCGGGTGGCGAAGACCGATACGTCCAATCGGAAACGCCGCTTCGGACGCGCCTCCGTTTCGACCGGACGGGCCTGCTCCCGGCGGGTCTCCCGAATCAGGAACCACGTGATCGCTACGATGAAGACTTTGGTGACGGCGATGAATATGAAAACGGCCCGGATGTCGAATGCCGTGGCGAGGATTCCTCCGACCATTGGCCCGGTGAGGATTCCGAGCCGCTGGGAAGTGTTTCGCAAGGCGACCCCCCTGCCGCGGTTGGTCACGAGGGTGAAGTCCGCGAGCAGGGCGGCCGAACCGGTAACCCACACGGCCACGCCGAAGCCGGAGAGGAACTCGAGACCCAGGAAGAGGGCATAGCTGTCGGTGAATGCCTGCATGGCCGCCGCCGCGCCGTGCATCACCGCGCCGGCAATCACGACCGGACGCCGCCCCAGCCGGTCGGCCAAGCTCCCGGCCAGCGGGGCGCCGATCATCCGGGGGGCGGCGCTGAAGGCCGAGACGAGACCGACGAGGAAGAAGGAGCCGCCGAGGTCGAAGGCGAGGAGCGGGCGGGCCATCCATAGGGCTCCCGTCCCGAAGCCCCATAGGAAGAACGCGGAGAACACAGGGACGGCTTCCCTGCTGAGCAGCCCCGGAGTCTGGTCGGTCTGCTGGTCGCTGGCCATCCATGCTCCTCGGGCTGCGCCCGGCGACGTTCCCTCCGCCTAACCTTCCGCCAGGGGGGAGTTTTGCGCAACTTCCGGGCGTTGATTGGCAGGCCGTGGTTCGACAGGCTCACCACGAACCTATTGGGGGGATGACGGGTTAAGGACGACGGATGACGGGCGGGCGAGAACTTAGTTCGCGGAGAAGGAGCGGCCGGGGCCGGGGCGGCCTTGTATCTGCTTGCGGGCGTTCTTGAGGAGCTCCAGCTCGTCCCATAGCCGGTCGAAAGTCGGCTGTTCGAGGAGCTTTTGCTGGATGCCGGGGTTGCCCTGGAACATCTGGGCGACCTGGTACGAGAGCGCAGCGGGGTCGGTGGGGAAGCTGACGTTGCGCACGTAACCGCCCCGCGCGGCGACGAGCTGGCGCACGAACGCTTCGGCGTCCCAGCGGACGTTGTCGACGAGGGAGGGATCGACCATTTCGTCGGTGTCGTCGAGGTACTCGACCTCGGCCGCAAGGTAGGGGTTGCCGCGTATGAACGAATGGACCTTGAACCGCTGACCGCCGATCGCCAGGACGCTGAGGCGTCCGCCCCCCGCGTCCTCGGCGCGCACGATGTGGGCGGTGGCGCCGACTTCGAAGGGGTCGGTCTCGTTCTCGCCGACCTCGGGGCCTTCTTTCAGCAACAGAACGCCGAAGGGCTCCTCGTTGTCCGTGCATTCCTGGGTCAGCTGGAGATAGCGCGGCTCGAAGACGACGAGCGGCAACTCCATACCCGGGAATAGCACCATGGCCTGGAGCGGGAAGAGCCGTAGAAAGTGCAGGTCGCGATCGTTGGCCATGGCGGCAGTCTACCCCCGCGCCGCGTCCGAGACCAAGAGCCGGCGAGGCAGGAACCGCCGGGGCGCCGGACTCGGACCGACGCTCATGCTTGGCCGACCGTCCGCACGTTGATGAGGTTGGGTACGGTCCCGGTGCGGACGGGGGTCGTGCCGAAGAAGACGACGCGGTCGCCGGGGGCGACAGCGTCGCATGTCCCGAGTCGGGTGAGGGCTGATTGCACGGTCGCCTCCAAGCGGTCCGCGATTACGGTCTGAATGGGCCAGACGCCGTACCAGAGCATGAGGTTGCGGCAGACCTCCGGCTCCGGGGTGAAGGCGTAGATAGGGACCGCGGGCCGCTGGTGCGAGAGGGTCTTGGCGGTGCGGCCGGTGCCGGTGACGACGACCATCGCCCGCGCTTTCAGGTTCTCCGCCAGGAAGCACGCGGCCTCGGCCATCGCGTAGGCCTGCTCCTGCCTGTGGCGCGGGTGACGAGGCGACTCAGCGGCCTCGGCCTGAAGCGCGATCCGCGCCATCGTTTCGACCGTTTGCGCCGGGTAGGCGCCGATGGCGGTCTCCGCCGAAAGCATCACGGCGTCCGTGCCGTCCAGGATGGCGTTGGCGACATCGCTGGCCTCCGCTCTCGTGGGGACGGGCCGCTCGACCATCGACTCGAGCATCTGCGTGGCGGTGATAACGGGCAGTCCGACCTCGTTGGCCTCGGTGATGATGCGTTTCTGGAGCAGGGGTACGCGCTCGGGCGAGACCTCGACGCCCAGGTCGCCCCGCGCGACCATTACAGCGTCGGATGCTTGGAGTATCTCGGAGAGGTTCTCGATAGCGAGGGGGTGCTCGATCTTGGAGATGATCGGCGGCGCGACGCCCATCTCCCGCAGCAGCTCCCGACAGGCCTGCACGTCGCTGCCGCTTCGCACGAAGCTGAGGGCGACATAGTCGACGCCGATGGACGCGCCGTAGGCCAGGTCGGCCCTGTCCTTGGGGGTCAGCGGGTCCGCCGTCACTCTGGAGTCCGGCAGGTTGACGCCTTTATGGGAGGTGAGGACGCCGCCCACCATGACATCGGCTTCCAACTCAGGGGGCCTCACGGCGGCGACTCGCAGCGCCATCGCGCCGTCCGCGATGAGGATGCGGTCGCCGGGGCTGACGTCTTGGGCTAGCTTGGGGTAGGGGATGGAGATGCGGGAGGACGTGGAAGGGACGTTCTCGGAAGTGACGAAGATATGGGCGCCGGTCCGCAACTCCACGCCGCGGTCGTCTTCCACTTCTCCTGTCCTCAGGCGCGGACCCTGAATGTCTTGCAGCAGGGCCACGGGGCGGCCCAGCTCTTCGCTCAGGGCGCGGATGCGGGGGACGACCTCGTCGACCTCTTCGCGTGTCGCGTGGGAGAAGTTGAGGCGGAAGACATCGACGCCGGCGAGGATGACGTCTCTGAGGCGCTCCGTGCTCGCCAGCGCCGGTCCCCAAGTCGCGACGATTTTGGTGCGTCGTTGTGGTTTCGTCATGGGGGCGATGATAGCTATCTTGGGGCAGCCAAAGGAATGGGGGGCGCGCACGGCTACATCCAGTGCGCGCAGGTGGTAAAGTTGCGCATGGACGGACCAGTCCCGTCCTCCGAGCGTCCGGTTTCCGTCACGCCGGCGGTTGCGGACGGAGCAAGGGGTCGTCATCAATAACGGAGGAGAGCACATGCACGACGTGCTCGTTATAGGAGGCGGCATCGCAGGACTGCGTGTCGCAGTAGCCGCAAAGCGGGCGGGCGCATCCGTCGCGCTGGCGACGCAGTCGCACCCCACCCGGAGCTATTCGGTGGCGGTCCAAGACGGGATCAACGCAGGCAGCGGGAGCGAGGAGAGCCAACGGTCGCACGCGGCCGACACGCTTGCGGCAGGCGCCGGGATCAACAACGCGTCCGTGGTGGAGGAGCTGTGCAGGGAGGCGCCGGGCCTCGTGGCGGAGCTCGACCGCATGGGCGCGCCCTTCAATCGGGAACGTGCGGGGCAGGGCAGGCAGGGCACGGACATAGACCGGGTGCAGCTTCCCGGCGCAAGCGAGGCGCGCACTCGCTACATCGACGACAGCACCGGCCTTGCGCTCACACAGACCCTGTACGAGCAGGCCATCGGCGCCGGAATCGACATGTACATCGAGTGGGTCGTTACGTCGCTCGTGGTCGAGGACGGGTGGTGCCGCGGCGTGGTCGCGTTGGAGCTGGCCTCCGGCAAGCTCGAAACACTGAGCGCTAACGCGGTGGTGCTGGCCACGGGCGGGCCTCGGCGGGCCTTTGAGCCCAGCACGGCCTCTCTGCAGTGCAGCGGCTCAGGCATCGCGCTTGCGTACCGGGCGGGAGTGGGCCTGATTGACATGGAGTTCGTGCAGTACTACCCCGCGGTGCTCAAGGACCGGCGGCTGGCGTTGACGCCTCTGCTTTGGGCGCGGGGCGCGTCCTCCGACAACGGCAGCGTCACGCTCAGCGGTTCTCCGGATGCTTCCGAGGCCGAGGCGCGGTTCCCGGACACGCTCCACCGCGTCAAAGCGCTGTCGGGCATTGACCTGCTGAAGGACGCCGCGCCCGTCGCGCCCGCGATGTCGCGGCTGCTCGGCGGAATCGCCGTGGATGTCGACGGGGCAACGTCGATGCCGGGGCTGTTCGCCGCCGGGGAATGCGCGGGCAACGGATTCCACGGCGCGTCCGGTCTCGACGGCAATTTCTTGCTGGTTTCGGTCGCCACGGGCAAGCGAGCAGGGGAGTCGGCGGCGCGGGAGGCGAAGAGCGGAGGCAACGCAGAGCCCAGCGGCGAGACGCTGCGGCGCGAGGAGAGCGCGGTAGCGGAGGCTCTCGGCCGGCCCGGCGGCGCGCCGGTAGCGGCGCGCCGGCAGGAGCTGGCGGCCCTCATGCACGAGAAGGCCGGGATGAGTCGTAACGCCGACGGGCTCGGCGAGGCGCTCCAGCGGATAGGGGCGATGCGGACGGAGTGCGCGGCGCTCGGCGCAGGCGCAGGAGCAAGGGACTATAATTTCGGTCTCGTTCAGCACCTGGAGCTCGGCTGGCTGCTGGACGTGTCGGAGACGATCGTGGCAAGCGCCATTGAGCGGATGGAGAGCCGAGGCGGGCATGTAAGGACCGACTATCCGACCCAGGACGACGCGCAGGCTGCGAGGGTTGCGGTGACGCGCGCCGACTCAGGCCCGCAGGTGAGCAGGCAGTCCGTCGCGGCTTCCTAGCGCGGCGGTCCGGTCCTCGATTTGATTAGGACTGATTTCAGGAGGCGTGAAGTGAAAATCACCTTCAAGTTCCAGCGGGGAGGCACACGGGCGCAACCGCTCTACTCCGACTATGAGGCGGACGTGGCGCCGGAGACCACGGTCTTCGATGCTCTCGTGTCCGTTCGCGAGACGCAGGATGGGTCGCTTGCGTTCAGGGGCAACTGCGGCGTGGGCTTCTGCGGCGACTGCACGGTGAGCATCAACGGAGCGCAGAAGCCTTCATGCCTCGTGACCGTCGGCGCCACGCAGAAGAACGACGTCATCACGGTCCAGCCGGTCCGGTACGCGCCGGTGGAGAAGGACGTGATGTACGACGTGAAGAAGTTCATGTGGGACAAGGTCGACCTGTTCGCCCGGGGAGTCGTCCCGAACGGGAACCGGCCCGTCACCGACGAGGAGCTGCAGCCCGTCCGCAAGGCCATGCGCTGCACGACGTGCGGTCTATGCGACGAGGGCTGCACGGTCATCGACGTGAACCTCGACTTCCACGGGCCCGCGGCGCTGACGAAGCTCTACCGTTTCGCGTTCGACCCCCGCGACAGCATCACCGCCGAGCGCCTCAGAGAGGGCAGCGAGGTCAACGGTATCTGGGACTGCGTCCACTGCTGGGAGGCGACGGAACACTGCCCCTTTGGCATCGAACCGACGCACCTGATCATGGACACGCGCGACCGCGCCATCGCCTACGGCATCAAGTCCGGCTACGGCAACAAGATGCTGGAGCGTCACTATGACGCGTTCGAGCAGTCCGTGGAGCGTCAGGGCTGGCTCAACGAGCGATCCGTCGCGATCCAGACGTACGGGGGCTGGGTGAAAGGCGTCATCCACACGCTGCCAGTCGGGCTGCGGGCGCTGCGGAAAGGGAAAGCGACGATCAAACCTCACCGCAAGCGTCCCGGCGCAGGCGAAATAAAGAAGATATTCGAGCGGTACCACCGTTCCACCGCAGGGCTGCGAAAGGAGAAGCAGCGATGAGCTACCGGTTCGCCTTCTACCCCGGATGTGTATCCAAGGGCTTCTGCCCGGAGTTGTACGATTCGTTCGTGCGCGTCGCCGCCGCGTTCGACATCGACGTGGAAGAGCTACACGACGTCGGCTGCAGCGGAGCGGGATTGCTGCCGGCGGAGATATCGGACGCTATCAATGCCCGCACGCTGGCCAAGGCCGAGAAGATGGGCCTGCCGCTGCTCACGATCTGCAGCACCTGCCAGGGCGTCATCGGCGGGAGCGCGCTGCGGCTGAGCGATCCGGCCTACCGCGCCCGCATCAACCGCGAGCACCTCGCCGAGGAGGGGCTGGAGTACGGCGGCACGACGGAGGTGAAGCACTTCCTCTGGGCGCTCGTGGAGGACGTGGGGCTGGACGTGGTGCGCAGCATGATCAAGCGCCCGCTGGCCGGCCTCGGCTTTTCGCCGTTCTACGGCTGCTACCTGCGCCGTCCTATCGACGTGATCCAGCGGCCGGAGCGCAAGCTGTATCTGGAGCAGGTGACGGAAGCCCTTGGGGGCACGAACGTCGACATCGCGGGCAAGGGCAAGTGCTGCGGGTTCCCGTCGCTCACCGCGAACGAGGAGAACGCCTTCGCCATGACGGCGAAACACCTGGGAGAGGCGACGGACAAGGGCGCCGACGCAATGGTCGTGCCCTGTCCTCTGTGCCACCTGGAGATGGACGGCGAGCAGAGCTCCGTGGCGAAGGCGGTGGGGCGCGACCTCGATCTGCCGGTCCTCCACCTTCCGCAGGTCGTGGGCCTGGCATTGGGTATGGAGCCCAAGGAGCTCGGGCTCTCCCGGCACATGGTGTCGACGAAGAAGCTGGTAGCGCGGCTCCATCCCGTGGAGGTTGGCGCTGGCGCCCGGGGCTAGTCCCGCCCGGCGGCGTGGGAACGTTGGGCAAGGCTCGCGGCGGCGCTCTCTTCGGGCGGAGCCAGGTGTGCTGCGACGCTGCGCGTCCCGCAGGCGCACTGTCGATTGACATGACGGGGACGTCCGATCCCAGCCGGTTCTCGGTCCACAATACGCGGGTGCGAAAGATGGTCCGGGACGGGAAGCGGGTGGTGGAGAAGACCATCCGCCCCAATGGTTCGCTGCCCATTTCGCTCGACGAGCTCAACGAGGAGCTGGCCGAGTACCGGGAGCGGCTCCTCGCGGCCGGGATACGGATGCCGAAGGTGACGGACAGCCGGGTCGAGGACGACTGCGTCGTGTGTCTGTGCGAGGACGGCGGCGAGAATCTCGTAGAGCAATACGAGACGCCGGAGGTCCTCTTTCACGAACACCCCGACGCCGTGGCGGCGGCGGTCGGGATTCTGCGGCAGGCCGCGGACGCGGGGCTGTCCATCGACCCGCACATCAAGAACTTCGTGGGCGACAGCGGCGCGCTTCTCTACGTCGACTTTTCGCCGCCGCTCATCGAGTCGTACATCGACGCTCGTTGCTCGGCGGCGGGCAGTGCGGAGGAAGAGCGCATCTTGAGGGAGAATTTCTCATATTTCACGCCGGATTTCCTCCCGTACCATTTCGCGGGAGACCTCTTGAACGTGGGCCGGTCGGCCGGTGGGCTCTTTCCGGAGGCGCGTACGGCCTTGATCGAGGCGGGTATGCTGTCCGGGGTCAGCTTGGAGTCGTTTGTTTCATGGGCGCGCTCGATACGGGCGCTGGAGGACCTTCGGCTGCATAAGCAGATATTCATGATCTAAGGACCGGGACGCGGGTCCGCGTTCCGGAACAGGAGCACCGCATGACCACCTACCGCGTGATTGGCCAGCCCGTTCCGAAGACCGACGTGCAAGGGAAGGTGACCGGCGCCGCCATCTACGCGGTGGACGTCCAGGTCCCGGGGATGCTGTGGGCCAAGCTGTTGCGCAGCCCCGTCTCCCACGCTCGCATCGTCAGCATCGACACCTCGAAGGCCGAGCAGGCGCCAGGCGTGCGTCTGGTGCTGACGGGCGCCGACGTGCCGGCTGGGCTGTACGGCCGCAGATACTGCGACCTGCCCGTCCTTGCGAGGGACGTGGTGCGCTTCATCGGCGACCGCGTGGCCGCCGTCGCGGGAGACGACGAAGAGTCCGTCCAGCGGGCGATCGAGCTCATCGAGGTGGAGTACGAGGAGCTTCCCACGGTGTTCGACCCCGTCGAGGCGATACAGGAGGGGGCGCCGGTCATTCACCCGGACGTTCAGTCCTACGCGGGGTACGAGGTAGGCGAAGGGCAGCATCTCAACGTAATGGCCCGCGACGCCCACGAGAAGGGCGACGTGGATGCAGGGTTCGCGAGCGCGGACGTGATCGTCGAGAACACGTTCAGCGTGCCGCGGACGCACCAGGCCTACATCGAGCCGCATTGCGCGGTCGCGCTCGTGGACAGCGACGGCGTCCTTCAGCTGTGGGCGCCGAACAAGAACCCGCATGGCATCAGGAACACGATTGCGAGCGCGGTCGGCTTGCCGCCGGAGAAGGTCGTGCTCAACCCGGTGCAGGTGGGCGGGGACTTCGGCGGCAAGGGCGCGACGCTGGAAGAGCCCATCGTCTGCCTGCTGGCGATGCGCACCGGGACGCCGGTCAAGATGATCATGGACCACCCCGAAGAGCTCACCGCCGCCGCCCCCCGCCACGCGGGCGTCATGACGCTGAAGACGGGAGTGAACCGCGACGGCGAGATCGTCGCTCACGAGATGTACGGGGTGTTCGACGGGGGCGCCTACGGGGGCGTGAGGCCCGGCGCTCCGCTCGGCGGGGCGGCCCACGGCGGAGGACTCTACAAGACCGCCAACGCGCGAGCGGAGATTCTCCGCGTCTACACCAACAACCTGCCCGGCGGCCAGGCCAGGTCTCCGGGCGAGCCTCAAGGCTTCTTCGCGGCGGAGTCGCACATCGATTCGGTGGCGCGGGCCATCGGCATGGACCCGGCCGAGTTCCGGCTGCGCAACGTTATCAGAGAGGGCGATACGACGATGGCCGGCGAGCGCCTGGAGCATGTGCGCGCCAAGGAGACGCTGGAGGCGGCACTCCAAGCGGCCGACTACTCCGCACGGAAGGAAGCTGGCGTGGGCCGGGGGGTGGCAATGGGGTTTAGGGGCACCGGGATCGGCGAGTCCGCAGCCCGCATAACGCTCAACCCCGATGGCACGGTTGTCATCGGCACGCCGGTGTTCGAGCAGGGCACGGGGACGTACACGATCGCGCGGCAGGTGGTCGCGGAAGAGCTTGGGCTCGATCCGGAGGAGCTGGGCATCGAGATACTCGATACGGCCCACTCGCCGTTCGACTCCGGCATCGGCGGCAGCCGGGGGACGAACATCGTGACGGGCTCAATGCACGCGGCAACGCAGGCCGTGAAGCAGGAGATGGGGGACCTGGCCGCTGAGGCGCTGGGCTGGCCGTCGGGCGACGTGGATATCGCGGGTCCGGACATCGTGCTCCGTGGCTCGGGAGAGAGGCGGCGCTGGCCGGACCTGCTTACGGAGCTTGGCCGCTCAGTCAGCGCGCTGGCCACGTTCTCCGCGGATCGTGCGCCGGTCACCGGGTTCGTGGCCCAGGTCGCCGAGGTGCACGTGGACTCGGACACGGGGAGGGTGGACCTGCGGAAGCTGACGACGGCGCATGACGTTGGCCGCATCATCAATCCCATCGGACACCAGGGACAGATAAACGGCGGGGTCATGCAGGGCATCGGGTACGGCCTGATGGAAGAGGTCGTGGTCGAGGACGGCCGGGTGACGACTACCAATTTCGCTGATTTCAAGATCCCCAACATCGAGGACATCCCAGAGCTGAGGACAGTGCTGCTCGATCCGGAGGCGGGCGTCGGCCCCTACGGGATCAAGGGCATCGGCGAGAACCCGCTGACGCCCGTAGCGCCTGCAATAGCCAATGCCGTGGAGGATGCGGTGGGGGTCCGAGTCAAGGACCTGCCCGTGAGCGCGGAGAAAGTGTTCTCCGCGCTGCGCGAAAGGGATCGTTCGTAGACTCCTACGTCGGCTTCTACTGGGGGGTGTTCGGGCTCCTATCCTGGGGCATTGCCGACTACTTGGCCACGTCCTCAGCGGTGCGGATCGGCAGCCTCAGCACGGCGCTCCTCGTCCAGTTGTTCGGCATCGCGCTACCGCTGCCGTTCGTCGCCGCTGAGCTGGCGTCGGGCAGTCTCGATGTGGACTGGTCGTCGCTTGCGATATGGGCGCCGGTGAGCGCGGGGTTCCTCGGGCTCGCCTATCTCGCTTACTACACCGGCCTGTAGCGCGGCCCGGTGTCGGTGGTGACGAGCGCGACTTCGGCCTGGCTGGCGGTCACCGTGATCGTCGCAGTTGCGCTGTTCGGCGAGAGCGTCACACCGGGCCAGGCGGGGCTGATGCTTCTCATTCTCGCCGGAGTTCTGATGCTGTCGTTGCGGCGGCAGAGCGCGTCCGGGGACGGGTCGGGCCTGTTCTGGGGACTGGGCGCGATGCTGGGGCTGGGCGTCGCGCTCGCGGTCTTGGCGCGCGTCACGGAGGCGGCGGGGCCGATGCTTGCAGTCCTGGTGGTGCGTTCGCTCTCGGTGGCCACGTCGTTCCTGTTCGTGCGGTCGCGCGGGGAGAAGGCCCGCTTGCCAAAGGGACCGGGGTCGTGGGGCGTGCTGCTTGGGGCCGCCTTCCTCGACGCGGGCGGGTACGTGGGCTACAACCTGGGCGTGGAGGCGGCGCCTGTGGCGGTGGTCGCGCCGCTCGTCGCCGCCCATCCCGTCGCGACCATCGCTCTCGCCGTGGCGATTATGCGGGAACGTCCCCGCGCCATGCAGTGGGCGGGAGCGGCCGTCACCGTATCGGCGGTTGTGGCGCTGAGCGCGCTCGTCGGCGGGTGAGGGGGATAGAATCCCGCTAGCTACCGCTATGGGAGGACTCGATAATGCTCGTACTGATGGTGAGCCTGAAGGTGAAGCCTGGCCGCGCCGACGATTTCATTGCGGCGGTGCAGGCGGACGGCGAGGGAACGACGGCGAACGAGGAGGGGAATTACCAGTTCAGCGCAATCAGGGACCAGGCGGACCCCGACCGTTTCTTCCTGTTCGAGGTCTACGAGGACGAGGCCGCCCTCGAAGCCCATCGCGGGATGCCGCATTTTCTGAAGTACCGCGAGGCCACAACGGACATCTACGCCGAGGACACGGTGCGGCACATGTGCGTCAACGTGTTCCCCGACGACTCGTGGTGGCGGGCGTCCTAGCCTGTTCTATAACGGGGAGGCGGGGGTGATTCCCCACCGCTGGCCGTTCTTCTATGGCTGGGTCATCGTCGGCGTGGCGTTCGTGGCGTCGGGGATCGGTTCCGGCGTCGCGATCTGGGGGCCCAGCGTGCTTCTGCTGCCGATGACGGAGGAGCTGGGTTGGTCGCGCGCGGCGTTCTTCGCGGCATTCTTCGTGCGGGAGATACTGATAGGAGTCTGCTCGCCGTTCGTCGGCCCGCTCTACGACACGAAGCACGGGCCGCGTCTGCTGGCGTTGGCGGGCGCGGTCCTGCTCGGCGTCTCGACGGCGCTCGTACGCAACGTCGACGAGCTGTGGCAATTCATCGTTCTGTTCGGGGTCATGGGCGGCGTTGCGGAGCTGGGCAGCGGGTTCTTCATCTCCCAGACCATCGTCCCGAAATGGTTCGTGCGTCGGCGTGGGCGGGCGCTGGGCGTCGCCGTGATGGGCGTCGGCTTGGGCGCGCTGCTCTTTCCCGTGTCGGTCTCGGCCCTCATCGGCGCTGCGGGGTGGCGGGACGCGTGGATGTGGTTCGGCATCGCAATCGGCTCGATCTCCGTAGTCCTCGCGCTGCTCATCAGGACGCGCCCCGAGGACGTTGGCCTGCTGCCCGACGGCGTCGCGCCGTTCGGCGACGCGCCGGGGGCAGCCGCGCGGCTCGTTCCCGTGGAGCGGTCGCTCACGAGGCGGGAGGCGGTGCGCCGTCCGGCGTTCTGGCTGCTGCTCGTTTCGTTCAGTCTCGTGGGGCTTGGAATCACGGGGTTCCAGAGCAACTGGCACCCCTTCCTCGTGGAGTCGGGGTTCGGGCCGGCGGACGCCTCGTTCGGCATCGCCATTTACGGGCTGGTGTCCGGGCTGGTGCGACCTGGATGGGGCCTGCTGGGCGAACGCTTCCCCGCCCGCTACCTGATGTCCGGCACGACGATAGCGACAGCGGGGCTGATCGTCGTCTTCCTGAACGTTCGCGGGATGGGCGCGCTGATCCCGGTGATGTTCATGGCGGGGGTGGTGATGGGCGGCTACCTGATCCTGCGGGCGCTGCTGACGGCGAATTATTTTGGGCGGGCGCACCTCGGCGCCGTCAACAGTCTGTTCCGACCGTTCGCGATGGGGACGGGAGCGCTAGGCCCCATCATCTTCGGCGCGCTGTACGACCTGAACGGCGGGTACACGCTGGCGTTCCTGATGGCCGCCGCCGCGTGGGGGCTCGCCGGAGTCATCGTCCTGCTCGCCAAGCCTCCGTTGGCGGGGGATTCAGGGGATTCGGCAGAAAGCGTATAGCTTCTGTAGCACCTTAGGCGTCGCGCCAGGCGTAGTTGGTGCTGCGGCCGCCTGTGGCGCTGCGCACGAGCACGCCGCGCTCCACCAGGTCCGAGATGTCCCGCAAGGCGGTGTCCGGCGAGCATTGCGTCATCCTCGCCCACCGGGAAGTTGTGATTCTGCGCTGGAACTCCTTGCCTTCGAGGTCGTCCAGCAGACGGTTGATGATCAGACGCTGGCGCTCGTTGATAGAAATGCCCGCGATTCGATCCCAGAACCGCGTCTTTGCGAGCACCGCTGCGAGAGTCGTCTCGGCGCCATCTATGGCGCGGCCGAGACAGGCCACGAACCACTCCATCCACTCGGAAACATCCGTCGTTCCCTTCTGTGTGCGCTCCAGGACTGTGTAGTAGGCGGCGCGTTCCTTTCGTATCTGGGAGGACATGCTGTAGAAGCGCTGCGGGCTGCCCTCGGAGCGAGCCAAGGCCATGTCGGCGATGGCCCTGGCGATGCGTCCGTTCCCGTCGTCGAATGGGTGTACGGTGACGAACCAGAGATGGGCCAGTCCCGCCTTGAGCGCCTCGTCTGTGTCGGCGGGCGCGTTGAACCATTCCAGGAAGGCTTGCATCTCGCGGTCCAGCCTTGTTGCGGGCGGCGCCTCGAAGTGCACCCGCTCCTTGCCTATTGCGCCGGAGACGACCTCCATCGGGCCGTCACGCCAGGCGCCCACGATGATCCGCCCGAATGCGCCCCTCCGGTCGGGAACAGCGAAGCGTGCCAGCCGAACAGGCGCTCCTCGGTGAGAGGTTCGTCGTAGCGCTCCATCGCGTCCATCATAAGGTCGACAATGCCGTCGACGCGGCGGTCCGATGGGCGCAGCCCGGCGATGCCCATGCCGAGGTGCCGGGCGACCGACGAGCGCACCTGCTCGGCATCGAGCGACTCGCCCTCGATGGCGCTGGTCGTCACCACGTCCTCGGTGAGTGTGCCGAGCGCGGCCTCCCGGCGGAGGTCGAAGCCTATCGCCTCCATCCGGCCGAACAAGCGGCCCTGCGCGTGCCTGACTGCGGCCAGCTGGTCGGCCAGATGCTCCTTCCACCAGTGGAGGCGGGGCCAGTCCGGGTCCTCGTGAATATACTTTCTCCGCATCATATGCGGAGATTATACAAGGCGTTCTCCCGCGTGCTGCAAGCTAATCTCCGCATAGTACGCGGAAATTGGAAGACATATTCTCCGCATACCGCGCCGCCCCCCCTCCCCTTGGAGCCGGCCCCAAGCCGCAGCTAATCTCCGTAAAATATGCGGAGATTAGGAGACATATTCTCCGCATATCCCCCGCTTCGGGGGATATGCGCTTGACGCGCGGCGCCCTTTGCTGAGACTGTCCACATGCGCCGTGGCGCGCCCCACGGCAAAGAAACCTTCGCGAGGCCCCCATTGAGCGAAAAGCCCACCCAAGCGCCCAACCCCATAATCGAGGGAACCCTGCTCTGGACGCCGTCCGAGCGCCGGAGGGAGAGCAGCAAGCTCGCCGCCTACGAGCGGTGGCTCGGCGAGACTCGCGGGCTGCGTTTCGAGAGCTACGAGGAACTTTGGCGTTGGTCGGTCGACGACGTGGGGGCGTTCTGGGCGTCGGTGTGGGAGTACTTTGAGATCGAGGCCCGCAAGCCCTACGAGCAGGCGCTGGCTCCGGGCCCCAAGGGGACGCGCGTCGAGGGCGCGCGCTGGTTCGTGGGATCGGAGCTCAACTACGCCGAGCACGCCCTCTCCCGCCGCGACGGCGCCCTGGCGCTGATCGGCGTGCACGAGTCCGGCGCTACGGTCGAGTGGACTCGGGCCGATCTGTACGCGCGGACAGCGGAGATAGCGGCGGGGTTACGCGAGCTGGGCGTAACGCGCGGCGACGCAATCGTCGCGTATATGCCGAACACCGCCGAGGCAGTGGCGGCCGCGCTTGCTGCCGCGGCGATAGGCGCGTCGTGGTCGAGCTGTCCGCCGGAGTTCGGCACGAAGAGCGTCATCGAGCGTTTCCAGCAGCTGGCCCCCAAGGCGCTGTTGGCGGTGGATGGCTACACCTACGGCGGCAAGCCCTTCGACTCGATGGGCGCAGTCGCGGAGATGCAGCAGGCGCTGCCGACCCTCACGAAAACAGTCGTGCTGCCGTACCTGTCGCCTGACCCGGACATCGGCTCCCTCAACGACGCGGTCTTGTGGGCCGACCTACTGACGGCGGGGCAAGAGCTCGTCTTCGAGCCGGTGCCCTTCGATCATCCGCTCTGGGTCGTGTACTCGTCCGGGACCACGGGCGCGCCCAAAGCCATCGTTCACGGGCATGGCGGCGCGCTGCTGGAGCACCTCAAGCTGCTTTCGCTGCACATGGACCTGGGCGAGGGCGACCGCTTCTTCTGGTTCAGCACGACGGGCTGGATCATGTGGAACATCGTCATCAGTGGCCTGCTGCTCGGCTCCACTATCGTGCTCTACGACGGTAGTCCGGCCCACCCCGACATGTACGCGCTCTGGCGGATGGCGGAGCGCGCAAAGGTGACTTGCTTCGGCGTTAGCGCGCCCTACATTCTCGGGTGTATGAAGGCGGAGATCGAGCCGGGGAGAGAGTTGGACCTGAGCGCGATGCGGGCCATTGGCTCGACGGGCGCGCCGCTGCCGCCGGAAGGGTTCGCTTGGGTGTACGAGCACGTCAAGCGCGACCTGCTGCTCGCGTCGGTGAGCGGCGGGACCGACGTGCTCACCGCGTTCATCGGCGGCGGCCCGACGCTGCCCGTCCGCGCGGGGGAGATCCAATGCCGTTGCCTGGGGTGCAAGGTTGAGAGCTTCGGGGAGGACGGCAAGCCGGTCGTCGGCGAGGTCGGCGAGCTGGTCGTGACGGAGCCGATGCCCTCGATGCCGGTGCGCTTCCTGAACGACGCGGGGGGCGAGCGGCTGCACGAGAGCTATTTCGACGTCTACCCGGACGTGTGGCGGCACGGGGACTGGCTGAAGGTTACGGAGAGCGGCGCTTGCGTCATCTACGGCAGGTCGGACTCGACGCTGAACCGGAGCGGCGTGCGGATGGGCACGAGCGAGTTCTACCGGGTCGTCGAGGAGCTGCCCGAGGTGCTGGACAGCCTCGTCATCGACACGACGCGGCTCGGGACCGAGGGTAAGCTGTACCTGTTTGTCGTCATGCGGGACGGCCGTGCACTGGACGAGGGGATGAAGCGCAAGATCGCGTCGGCCATCCGCACGAACCTATCGCCGCGTCATGTGCCGGACGAGATGTACGAGATACCGGAGACGCCGCGGACGCTGAACGGCAAGAAGCTGGAGGTGCCGGTGAAGAAGATATTGACCGGCGTTGCTCCGGAGCAGGCCGTGAGCATGGACGCGCTCGCCAATCCGGAATCAGTCCGGTTCTTCGTCGATCTGGCCGGCGCGTAGCGTGGGAGCGGGCGTTGTCTTCGCGTTGCTTTCCTCGATGGCGTTCGGGTTTAACGGCGCCTCGGTCCGGCGGGGAGTCGCGTCGGCGGCAGCGAGCCAGGGACTCTACATAACGCTGTTTCTCGGCACGATTATGTTCGTGGCCGCAGCCTTGATCTCCGGCCAGATGTTCCAGATCGACCGCGTCACAGGCCACGACTATGGAATCATGACCCTGGCAGGCATCGTTCACATCCTCATCGGGCGCTACTGCAACTACCGCGCAGTCGCGGCGATGGGAGCGAACCGGACGCAGCCCATCATCGGCACGTCGACGCTCTGGTCGGTGTTGATAGCGGTCGTTTTCCTCAGCGAGCTGCTCACGCCGCTCATGATCGTGGGCATCGCGTTAGTGATGGTGGGGCCGGGGTTGGTGGCGCGCCCGCGCTCCCAGGCCCGGTCGCCGGCCCGGCGTGCGGAGGCGGCCCGGTCAACGACAACCGTTCGGAACGCGGCGACGCACCCCAAGCTGCTCGAGGGCTACGTGTTCGGCGTCCTGTCGGCGGGCTTCTGGGGCGCGGGGCCAGTGCTGATGCGCGCCGGAGTCGAGGCGACAGGTCTAGGGATAATCGGTGGCCTCGTCTCGTACGCCGCGGCGTCAGCGGTGCTGGCGCTTACGCTCGTGCTGCCTGGGCAGATCGCCGGCGCGGTGTCGATGGATAGGTCGACGCGGATGTGGTTCGTGGTCGCGGGGACGAGCTCGTTCGTGGCGAACGTGTTCCGCTACATGGCGCTCGGCGTGGCGCCGGTGAGCCTCGTCATCCCGCTGATGCGGACGGCGGTAGTTTTCGGTCTGGCGTTCAACTGGGTGGTCAACCGGCAGATCGAGAGCTACGAGCCGCGCGTCCTCGCGGGGATCGGAGTGTCGCTCGTGGGAGCGACGCTGCTGGTGATCTAAGGGCGCGTCTTGTTCTGCTCACCGGTTGATAGATTGGCGCTTTCTTCATGTCGCGTATGCGGCGGCTCCGGCGCCAGGCTTCACGCCTTGGCGGGCGCGGTTTCTTCGCTCTCTTCTTCGACGCCGGCGCGGCCGTGGGCGTAGAGGATGGGAGAGAGCAGTCCGGCCGTGGCGCAGAAGGCCCCGAAGATATAGATCGCCGTCTGAAGAGAGGTGGCGTGGGCGATGTACCCGAAGATGAGGGGCGAGAGAAGCATGGCGATTGCCCAATAGAGGCTGACGACCGATAGGGCCAGGCCCCGCTGCGCCGGGGTGCTGTTGTCCGCCGCGAGCGTGGGGTAGAGGGCGCGGAGGCTGCCGAAAGTCATGCCGGTAAGGGTCATGAAGATGACGGGGAGGATCGGGACGTTGCCTGACGCCGCAATGGCGATGGCGAGAAGTCCCGTGAGGAAGATGCCGGTGAGGGCCATGTTCCGGCTCCCGAAGCGGGAGAGGATGCTCCCGAACACGAACGCCAGGCCAGCCAGGCTGATGCTGTTCAACGAGCGGATGATGCCGGTCTCGCCCTCGGTGTAGCCGATGTCGCGCAGGAAGGCGATGAAGATGCCGCCCATCAACCCGGCATAGGAGGCCGCCATGAAGGCGACCATGTGGGCGTGGAGCAGGGTGCGCTTGAAGAGCATCCGGCGGGCTGGGGCGAAGCTCTTCATGAAGCTCCGCACCTGGTCCTTTCGCGGCAGCGGCGGCAGCGAGGACGTAATCAGGAAGCCGAAGACACTGGCGGCGGCGGTCATGATGAACGCCGCTTGGAAGCCGTAGACCTGCGCGAAGAAGCCTGCGATGATCGCTCCGATAATGCCGCCCGTGGACTCGAAGCTCAGCTGGCGGCCCATGACCTTGCCCGAATCGCCGGGGCTGCTGCGGCTGATGTAGGACTGGCCGGCGGACCAGTAGACGGAGCGGGAGGCGCCGTTGAAGAGCTGGGCTGCGAACAGGGGCCAGATCGTCGACGAATAGGCGGCGGTCAGCGCGGAAGCGACGAACATGAGGAAGCTGAACCGCAGGATGACCTTCTCGCCGAACCTGTCGGAGACCGCCCCTCCCGGCAGCCGCATAGGGATCATGAACAACGCGGGCGCGGCTACGATGAACCCCAGGTCCGCCAGGTTGAAATCAAGGGAGAGAACGTAGAGCGGAATCAGCAGCATCAGGCCGCTCATCCCGAACCCGTACACGAAACCGTTGGTATAGCCGAGGTACGTGGGCTGGCTGCGGGGATGCCTTACGAAGGAGGCTAACTCTGCGGGGCCCGTAAGCAGTCTCACATGGGGAACCTACGCGGGCGCGGGCGGGCCGTCAATCGCGCCGCGCGGCTTGCGCGGCGAGGACGCGCAGCATCTCGTCGAGCTTGGGGTTGGGCTCGCGGGAGGTCTGGTCAGCCAGGGAAGTCTTGCCCACGAGACGGTACATATCGGCCGCGCCTTGCAGGATCTTCGGGGTGAGCCCAAGGTGCTCGAAGGTGGCCGCTATCTCCTCCATCTCGCCGACCCACCGCCGCGCGCGGCGGGGCATCTCCGTCGCGCCCTTCACATGGCGGGCGGGGTCGGCGGCGTCGCCGAACTCGGCGAGCAGCGCGTCCTTCAGCCCCATCGCCTCCGCCGCGACGAGCAGCTCGGTCCAGACGGCGGTCGTGCCCTTGGTCGAGGCGGCGTAGACCATCTTCAGCCCCGACGCCTGGCCGATGAGGGGTCCGACGCGCCGCACATCGAGACCGTACTCGCCGAGCTGCTCGAAGGCCGACGTGTCGGGGCCGGAGCAGTAGAGGGCGGTCTTAGAGCCCGCAGCCTTCTTGGGATGAGGGTCGGGAAGGGCGGGCGGCGATCCGATGATGCCGGCGTCGATGACCGTGGCTCCCGCGTCGCCGATCAACGTCGCGATGCGCTCAACGGTACGCGGCGCGATAGCGTTGCACTCGACGAAAACGGGCCTCGCGCCGGTGGCCGCCATCGCGTCCGCCACGCGTTCCGCGATCCCGACGGCCTCGGACGGGACGAGTACGGATAGCAGGACGCCGCATTGCTCGACGAGCGCGGGAATGCCGCCTGTGTCGCGCATCTTGGCCTCGGCGGCGCGCCGCTTGGTCAGCTCGCTGCGGCCGTCGAGGCTGGTCGCGACGTCTAGTCCGTTGGCAGTGAGCACAGCGCCGATGGCGGCGCCCATGTCGCCCGGGCTGATGATGCCGACGGCGCTTGCCATGATTACTTAGGCGCCGCGCCTGCCGCTTCCAAGCGGCGCTTGGCCTCGTCGTAGACATCGGGCGGGAGGGGACCCTTCGCGGCTGCAGCGAGGTTGGCCTCGAGGTGCTGGGGGGTAATCGTCCCGACGATGTTGGTGTCCATGTCGGGGTGCGTCTCGGTGAAGCGGATGACGAACTCCATGCGGGACTGGCCTTCGTCGAGCAAGTCGTCCAGTTTAGCCTTCTCCCACACGTCGAGGAGCTCGGGGTTGCGCTGGGCGTTGCGCTGCTCGCCGCTGGGAGCGCCGCGCGCCGCGCCGCCCCGGATGATGACGCCGGAGCCCGCCTCGGACGCCTTGGCGATCAGGTCTTCATGCTCGCGCTGGGATGCGGAGTAGGGAATCTGGAAGGCGTCGAACGCGCCCATCTCGATGTGGTCGGCAAGGTTGGGGATCGTGCCCGACATGCCGAGGAAGCGTATCTTGCCCTGGTCGCGGAGCTCGATCATCGTCCCGATAACGTCGTTCTCCTCGAGGACCTGTTTGGAGGGATTCGCGTGTACTTGCAGCAGGTCGAGGTGGTCGGTGTTCAGGCGGCGCAGGCTCTGCTCAATGCCCGCGACGATGTTCTCCTTGGTGTAGATGTGGGGGCCGCCGCGGTCCTGGCCCGGCTCGGGCTGCCAGTTCACCGCGCACCCGCATTTGCTCGCAAGGAAGTACTCGTTGCGGCGTCGCGAGATGTGGCACCCGATGAGCTCCTCGCTGGAGCCATAGTCGATCGAGGTGTCGATGAAGTTGATGCCGAGGTCGAGGACTGCGTTGAGTATCTTGCCGGCGTCCTCCTCGGATATCTCGCGGCCTCGTGGACCGCCGCGCAGCTCCATCGCTCCGTAACCGAGGACCGTCACGTCCATTTCCGTGCGGCCCAGCGTTCGCTTCTCTAAATCAGTCATCGCGCCTCCGGGGGTCTTGGGTTGTGAGAGAGAGTATATCCGGCGTCCGCCGATAGGGTATGGGCGACGAGGAGAAGAGCCGGCTACAGAGTCCGCGCGCCTGGCAAGGTAGCCATCTTCCGGTCCAGCGTCAGGACTTCAAAGCCTGCCCGAAAGTAATCATCGGCGATGAGGCGGTCGAACAAACCGGGGCCGTCGGAAGCCTCAAGGGCCTCGACAACGGCCCGACCGTTCAGAGGAGCGACGAGACCGCTGCGCAGCGTCTTCAACAACTCCGAGCGAGCATCGACCGCGGATACGCCGTAGTGATGCTGCACCGCGACGAAGGTTTCCCCAATGACCTGGTTGGACGCGAGTATCTCGGCCCCCTCATTCTCGACCAGCGCTGTCAGCTGCTCCACGCATCGGGCGAAGGCGTCGGCGGGCTGAGCGGTGATCAAACGCACGAGCACCGACGTGTCAATCCCGTAGCGAGAGGTCATAGCCCTCCTCCCGGAACTTACCAATGTTGAATGGCGGATGGCCGGGCGGGATCTTGTCGCGCAGCCCTCCGAGAAGAGATAGGTCTATCCGCCGGGGATGGAGGGTGAACCCATCGGGACCCTCTTTGATTTCCAGGTGGTCGCCCGGCTTCACTCCCAGCGCGTCTAACACCCGCGCAGGGAAGGTAACCTGGCGCTTTGAGGTGATCTTGACAATCATGAGGTCTTCTTCTCCTTACATTCACGATAAATGAGTAAGGCGACCCGGTCAAGTGAGGTTTTTGGTTCACACCAGCAACAGCGAGGCTCCGCACCTGTCAACAACGTCCGCCGGGCACTACAGCTAGCGGGCCGTCCAGCCGCCGTCGATGGCGAAGGCGGCGCCGGTGACGGCGGCTGCCGCGTCGGAGGCCAGGAAGAGCGCGAGGTCCGCTACCTCTTGGGGCTCGATGAGGCGCTTGATCGCGGCGGGGGCGAGCATCACGTCCCGGACTACGTCGTCGGCGGGTATGCCGAGGGTCCTGGACTGGTCTGCGATCTGGGCTTCGACGAGCCGGGTGCGGACGTAGGCGGGGCATATGGCGTTGGCGGTTACGCCGAATGGGCCGGCCTCCAGCGCGGTTGCCTTGGTCAGGCCGATGAGGCCGTGCTTGGCGGCGGCGTAGGCCGATTTGTAGGGGCTCGCGGTGAGTCCCTGGGTGGAGGATATGTTGACGATTCGCCCCCAGCCGGCGGCCTTCATACCGGGGAGCACCGCCTTGATTAGCTGGAAGGGCGAGATAAGCATGACGCGCAGCATCTCGGCCCAGGTGTCCTCGGGGAAGTCCTCCACGGCGTCGATGTGCTGATAGCCGGCGTTGTTGACGAGCACATCGACGCGCCCGCTGATGGCGAGGGCCTCTTCTGCGAGCCGGGCAACCTCGCGGGCGTCGGCCAGGTCCGCTCGGAGGTAGGCGCCGTTGATTTCTTCCGCTATGCGTTGTCCGTCGTCGCGCCGTCCGTGGACGATAACGCGCGCTCCGGCGGCTGCGAGGGCGCGGGCGATGGCGAGGCCGATGCCGGACGTGGAGCCCGTGACCAGAGCGGTGCGCCCGTTCACTGGCCTAGAGGTCGAGGCCGAAGACGCGGATGGCGTTCTCGGAGTAGATGGCCTCGCGCTGGGCGTCGGTGAGGAGCGGGACGGCTTGGACGCTCACGGGCGGCGTGTAGTCGCCCATGCCGAACGGGTAGTCGCTGCCGAGCATGAGGCGCTCGGGGCCGACCGTCTCCACGAGGTAGTTGAGGACGGGGCCGCTGTGGGTGAGGGTGTCGAAGTAGAGCTTGCTAAAGTACTCGGAGGGCGGACGGCTGATGGCGGTTTCCAGTATGAGGTGCTGCCGCCACGCATGCTCCCACCGGCCGCGAAGGAGGGGGCACGTTCCGCCGCCGTGGGCGAGGACGAATCGCAGGTCAGGCATCTCTTCCAGCACGCCGCCGAAGATGAGACAGCCGGCGGCGACGGCGGTGTCGCTGGGGTTGCCGATGATGTTGTTCATAAAGAACTGGCCGAGCCGGTCCGCGCCGAGCACGTTCTGGGGGTGGACGAAGGCGGCGACGTCCAGCTCCTGCATCTTGCGGTAGAGCGGGGCGAAGCGCGGCTGGTGGAGGTTCTCGCCCTTAACGTTGGTGAGTATCTCCAAGCCCCGGAAGCCGAGCTCCTTGACGCAGCGCTCCAGCTCGGCGGCGGCCGCTTCCGGCTCCTGCATCGGGAGCGTCGCGAGGCCGATGAAGCGTTGCGAGCCGTCGATAGCGGCGGCGGTGGCGTCGTTCATCTGCCGGCATAGGTCCGGCTCGGAGTTTTGGACGTAGGGCGGTGCGGAGACGAGCTCGACGTCGATGCCGCGTTCGTCCATGTCCGCGAGGCGCTGGTCGAGGTCGGACATGCTGTCGCGCATGTTGGCCGCGGGCCCGAATCCGCCTCGCCGGTTGGCGAGCTCGGGGAGAGAAGATGGTATGTAGTGTGCGTGAACGTCTATGCGCATAATGCGGCGCATTCTAGCCTAACCTCTGCATCGCTGCGCGCGGGCGGCCCCTCTCTCTCTAAACTCTCCCCCGCAGACGGTGGAGAGGACTGGGCGTTGGTTGGCGGGCGCGTGATTCGACAGGCTTACCACGAACCTATTGGCAGTGCCTCAGTTTGAGAGTCCAGCCAGCCACTCGCCCTCGTGGGTTCCTTCAGCGAGGCCTTCGCCGTGGGCGCCAGCCGAACTGCTCCTGTATCTGCTCTTGTACGCTGTAGGGCACATGATGCAGGGCGTGTAGCTCCCTGTTCTCATCCCAGAAGGCTGGGTTGGAGTGATCAGCCTGCGACTTGAGGTGGGCGTACTCGTGCAGAAGATTGGTGGTCTGACAGTACTCGGAGTTCCATAAGGACGGGTCTGCCATGCCCGGGATGCAGATTCGGTAGATGTCCGTGTGCGCGTGCGCAGCGATATCGCGGAACCGGCATTGGGTCATCTCCCCTGCGTTCTGCACTATGTCCTGGATCAGCGGGAATGCGTCTCTGATGGCCTGCGGAACCTTCTTGTGGTGCATGTAGTGGAGACGAACCATTACGGGATTGTTGTTGCCGCCGGAGATCGGGCGCCGACTGCTATGTAGGAGGTGCTCATCGCAGCGGTAGATGTCGCGGTGCTTATCGTTGCCGATAAAGGCTTCTCCGCAGTAAACGCACTCGTAGGTCGTGTTTGGTCGATAGACTAGGTCGCGGTCCGCGACCATCCCGCACTGGGAGCAGCAGTACTCGTACTCACACTCTTCCTGGTTATCAACGGCGACCACGCCGGTCCAGTGCCAGACGTGCCCGCAGCCGTTGTGCTCCTGCATGCCTGCACCTCCCTATAAGCGTGCTATCCGCGTGGGCGGGATGCCAGACCTTCGGCGGAATGCCGCACAGGGCACTCCGAAAGGGATTTCTAGCGGGAGCATTCTAACACGGCGCACGGGGCGCACTCGGAGAAGGTGCCTTCGCCTGCAACGCGCTCGTGGGGCGTGGCCTAGTGGCCACTCTGGCGCCCAGGCATTCAACGTCGCCATTGTGACATTTAATCGTTGCGCAAACGACCCCTCGTTCCCTATCCTGTCTCCCATGCCCCAACCGCCCCGCACTCTCCACACTCCGATGCCCCGGCTGGCGCCTGTCGCAAAGTGTCGCATTGGTGTTGCAAAGTGTCGCATTGGTGTCGCAAAGTGTCGCATTTGCTGTCGCAAAATGGGGCGGAACTGTCGGGGCGCAGGGTTCCCAAACTAGGAGTGAACACCATGAAAAACCCCGACGAATGCGACAGTTTTGAGAAAAACGGCGCAGAGGGGTTGTGCAAAGGCTCACAGACGGGAGAGACGGCTTTCGAGGCGATGACGGAGGCCTCGCCGCCTACGCGAGAGGACGACAAGCGGACGCGCCCGCCCCAAATGCGAACAGGCCGCATTGACGGCAACTCCGACTCCTGGTCTTCCGCTGGTAGAATGGACGGGATGGCGAGGGCAAACGCATGATTGGCAAGATACTCAAGGTCTTCGGAGACTCGAACGAGAAGCAGGTCGGCCGCTACCGGTGGGTGGTGGAGAAGGTCGGGAAGCTCGAGGACGCGATGGCGTCGCTGTCCGATGACCGGCTCGCGGCCAAGACGGGGGAGTTTCGGGAGCGCATCGCAAAGGGCGCGAGTCTCGACGACCTCCTGCCGGAGGCGTTCGCGGTAACCCGAGAGGCGGCGTGGCGGGCGATAGGGCTCCGCCACTTCGACATGCAGCTCATCGGCGGCGCGGTCCTTCACGGCGGCAAGGTCGCGGAGATGAAGACCGGCGAGGGCAAGACGCTGGTGGCGACGCTGGCCACCTACCTGAACGCGTTGAGCGGCCGCGGCGCGCACGTCGTTACGGTCAACGACTACCTGGCGCGACGCGACGCCCTCTGGATGGGGAGGGTCTACACGTTCCTAGGCCTGTCCGTGTCGTGCTTGCAGCACGAGGCTTCCTACATCGTCGAGCCGGGCCGCGAGGCCGCGGGCGGCGCGCCGCCGGGGATGCGGCCCGTGACCCGGCGGGAGGTGTACGAGGCCGACATCACCTACGGGACCAACAACGAGTTCGGCTTCGATTACCTCCGCGACAACATGGCGACGGACCTGGCCCAGAAGGTGCAGCGTCCGTTGGACTACGCCATCGTCGACGAGGTGGACAACATCCTCATCGACGAGGCGCGGACGCCGCTCATCATCAGCGGTCCGGCGCCGGAGCCCCCGGCGCACTACGGCGACGTGGCGCGGGCCGTAAAGCAGCTGAGAGAGGACGAGCATTTCGATCGGAATGAGAAGGAGCGGCAGGTCATCCTCACGCCCGACGGCATCACGAAGGTCGAGAGGCTGCTCAACATCGATGACCTCTACGCTCACGATAACGGCTTGCTGACCCACTACATCGAGAACGGCCTGCGCGCCCAGTTCGTCTACCATCAGGACAAGGACTACATCGTCAAGGACGGCCAGGTCATCATCGTTGACGAGTTCACGGGGCGGCTCATGCCCGGCAGACGCTACGGGGAGGGCCTGCATCAGGCCATCGAGGCGAAGGAGAACGTCAAGGTCCAGCGCGGAACGGCCACCTACGCGACCATCACGCTCCAGAACTACTTCCGCAAGTACGAGAAGCTCGCCGGCATGACCGGCACGGCCCTCACCGAGGCGGAGGAGCTCTTCAAGGTCTACGGCCTCGACGTGGTCGCGGTACCGACGAACAAAGAGATGGTCCGCGAGGACCACCCCGATTACGTCTATAAGACCCACGCCGCCAAGTTCAAGGCCGTTCTCGACCATATCGCCGAGCTGCACGAGGCGGGCAGGCCGGTGCTCGTGGGCACGAGCTCCGTCGAGCGCTCGGAAGAGCTGGGCGAGTCGCTGCGCCGACGCGGCATCAAGCACGAAGTGCTGAACGCCAAGAACCACGAGCGGGAAGCGCAGATCATCGCGGAGGCCGGCAAGCCGGGCGCCGTCACCGTCTCGACGAACATGGCCGGCCGCGGCACGGACATCATCCTCGGCGGAGACCCGTCCATGGCTGAGTCCCCGGAGGAGTGGCGGAAGGCCCACGACGAGGTCATCGCGAAGGGCGGCCTGTACGTTCTCGGCGCCGAGCGCCATGAGTCCCGCCGGATCGACAATCAGCTGCGCGGGCGGTCCGGGCGTCAGGGAGACCCGGGGGAGACTCGCTTCTTCAGCTCGTTCGAGGACGAGATACTGGTCAGGTTCTTCAACAATACGATGGGCCGCCTCGCGGTCAAAGGGTTCGAGGACGACGCCCCCGTCGAGAGCGGGATGCTTGCGAAGACGTTCGACATGACTCAGGGCAAGGCGGAGTCCTACTTCTTCGACATCCGCAAGCACCTGCTCGAGTACGACGACGTGGTGAACCGGCAGCGCGAGACCATCTACGGCGAGCGGGACAAGGTGCTGGAAGGCGCCGACCTGAAGGTGAACATCCAGGAGATGATCGGCAAGGAGATTACCGGGTTGGTCCGCAGTCATCTCGTGGGGGATGCCGCCGAGTGGGACCCGGATTCGATGCTGGCCGAGGTCAACAAGATTTTCCCCGTGCCCGCGCACATCGACGCCGGGTCCGTCTTGGAGGAGGGCGCCGCCGCGACCGAGGACGCGCTGCTCGAAGCCGCCGAGGAGCTGTACGAGCAGCGGGAGCAGGACTACAGCCCGGAGCTGATGCGCGTCATCGAGCGCGCGGTGATGCTCCGGACTATCGATCCGCTCTGGCTGCAACACCTGACGACGATGTCGGACCTGCGTCAGGGCATCGGGCTGCAGGCGGTGGGCCAGCGCGACCCCCTCGTGATGTACAAGGTGAAGGGCCACGAGGCGTTCGACGACCTGCTCCAAGACATACAGCGCGGGATCGTCCACACGATCTACCGCGTAGCGCCGGCGAACCAGCCGGGCGCGGCGGGCAACGGCAGGGCGTCGAGGATCGGCGCCGGCAGGATGGAGACGGTGATGTCCAAGGCAGTTAGCCGCGAGCGGACCGCCGCTCCTGCCCCGGTCGACGTCGATCCGAACGCTCCCCGATGGGCGCGGCGCCAGGCCGCGCGAGCCGTCGGCGGCTCGAAGAAGGCCAAGAAGCGCAAGGCGGATCGGTAGACATGGCGCAGGCCTCCCCGAGCGCGTCCCCAACGTCCTCCTTGTCAAGGGGGACAGAGGGTTCCGGGGGCGTGCTCGACGGCCTCATTGACTCACGCACGGCGACAATCGAGAGGATGCGCTCGTCGATTCTGAGCGGCGCCTACTGGCCCGAGGCGCTTCTCGCGGCCGTAGGCCGGTGGACCGCCCCGAGCGAGACCGTCGACGGCGTTCACATTCAATACCTGGTGGGCGGAGAAGCGTTCGATTGGCTGCTGCTGGCGGAGCGTCTCTTGCGCGAGGTCCCCGACGGCTGCGTTCCCATCGAGGACCGAGACCGCCTGCTGTTCAATGGCATGCTCCCCGCGGACGTGAGCGATACGGACTTCAGGAGCGCGCTTGGACCGGAGAAGTACCGGGCGCACCTCAACTTCTTCTACGGCGTGGTCGTCGAGGAGGCGTTGTGGCACGCGGTCGAGCGTGAAGTCGAGAAGGAGCGTGGCGTGCGCGGCCTACGGCATCCCATCGGGGTGCAGGACCTGGTCGCGGAGCGCCTGTACCGGGCGGACCTCGGCGCGCTCGTTCGCCGGTTCCAACGCGAACGCGGGCGGGGTAGGAGCATGAGGCTCTCGCTGGCGGACTTGCGGGAGCTCACCTACTGGCTGTTCAAGCTTAGGTTGGCCGGGTCGGACCAAGCAAGGGCCGCCAGCGACACCCGCAAAGGACTAGGGATGCTCGGAGAAATACGTGAGCGTTCAGGCTCGCCCGCCGCGTCCGGCGCTCCCGCCGCCTAGCGCGAACGTGGCCAACCGCGACGCCGCGTCGGGAGCCCCGCGCAGGATGGCCCGGCTAGAAAGTGAGCGTCATGCAGACTGCAAAGAATTCTTCGAGCAACTTCGTGCCGAGGATCTGGAGCTCCAGCGCGAATACGATCGCTTGGGGCCGTGGTTCCAGGCGATGGACGCCATCGTGAAGGCGAGGAAACGGGCGACCGTCTGAGGCCCTTAAGTCTGCATCTGTTCTTCCGGCGCGACGATGGGCCCGCGCTTGCGATGCTTCCCCGCCGTTTCCACGGCAACGTAGGCGAACGCTATGATCGTGACCGTCCAGAGCACCGCGTTCAACCCGAAAGCCGCGTGATAGGAGAAGAGCGCAACGAGGCTCGTGGAGACGACCGGCCCTATCATCGCCGCCGCGTCGCCGAACGTCCGGTACAGGCCAATCGCCATGCCGCGCATCCCGTCCGGCGCAAGGTCGGCGACGTAGGCGACTGGCGCTTGACCTCCCCATCCCTGTGCGGCGTGCAGCAGTATGAACACTACGATGAACGGCCCCAGCGTATCCGAGAAGGGCAGCGCCACGACGGTGAGGCTGACGAGGAAGCCCGCCGGCACAATCATGATCTTCCGTCCATACTTGTCCGCCATCGCTCCCGCTGGATAGATGAGAAGCCCGTGCATGAGCGATGAGAACGTGAACAGCAGCCCTATCGCCCCGGGCCCCATGTCGAGCACGTCATGCGCGAACTCCGGGATCAGCGTGGTGGCCATCCCCCCGCGCAGGAAGAACGTCGAGAAGCCGCTTACGCACACGATGAAGAAACTGGCGTCGCGCAGCAGGAAGAGCGCGCCGCGCGTCGAGCTGCCGCGCCGCTGGCCCGAGCTCCCGCTCCCCGGCGCGGGCCGAGTCTCCGGCATACGGACGACGCCCCACAGCGCGAACAGCAGCACCGCGATGCCGGAGACATAGAACGGCGCGCGCGTCCCGAACACCTCTCCCACAAAGCCTCCGAGGGCAGGGCTGCCCGTGCCCACGACGAGCTGCAGGCCGTGCATCAGCCCGAGGACGCGCCCCCGGTTCTCCACCGTGCTGAGGTCCGCCGCGACGACGTTCGCCATGACGATGGTCATGGAGCTGAACACGCCGCTGAAGAAGCGGAATATGAGGAACGTGGGCACGTCCTGGGAGAGCCCGCCCAGTGTGGCGAAGACCGCCACGCCGAGCCCGCCGATGGTGATAATCCACTTGCGCCCCACCTTCTCCGATATCACCCCCGCCGGGATGTTCGTTATGAAACGCCCCACGCCGTATATGGAGAACGTGAGCCCCAAGGCGAACACGCTGCCGCCGATGAGGTCGATGAACTGGGGCATCACCGGCGTGATGATCATCAGCGAGGCGTGGGCCGATGCGATCAGTCCGCCGGTGATAATCACGAGCTCCATTCGGAGCCCGCCGGTGATGCTGTGTTTCGAGGGTACGAACCGCATGCCTATGCGCTACCGCCTTGCGGCCGGCGCCGCTCGGGCCGATGGGCAGCGGGCCGGACTGCCCCCGCGACATGTGTGGTCCGGTTGATAGGCTAGGCCCCTAGGTCCCTCAATAGCTCGCGGATGCGGTCGAGGCGGACCTCGCCCTCTTCCAGGCGTTCCCGCTCCCGTTCGACGACTTCGACCGGGGCCTTCGAGACGAATTGGTCGTTGCCCAGCCGCCCCCGGAGCTGCGTCAGTCGCTTCTCCGTCTCAGCGGCCTCGGCGGTTAGCCGCGTGCGCTCGGCGCTCAAGTCGACGGCCCCGCCGACTGCCAAAGTGACCGTCGTATCCTGGATGACGAGCCGCACGCCGTCCGTAGCGTCCGGCTCGCCGAAGCGCAGCGCGCCGACGCGGGCCAGCTGGCGAATCGCGTCCGCCTCTCCCTGGAGAGCCGCCCCGTCGTTGGGCACGGTGATCGTGGCGTCGAGAAGCTCGCGAGGCCCGATTCTGAACTCCGCACGCACGTTCCGGATGGCCCGCACGATGCCGATCAGCAGCTCGACCTCTTCAGCCGCCGGCGCGTCGGCTTCGCGGCGTGCGTTGAGTTCGTCGTCGGTCAAGCGCGCCCTTGGGTTGGGGTAGGGAGCGATCATGATTGACTCGGGGAGGTTGCCCTCCCTGGGGAGCACGTCGGTAAGGCGCTGCCAGAGCTCCTCGGTCACAAAGGGCATGAACGGGTGCAGCAGGCGCAGGACTCGCTCGAGGACGTGGCCCAGCACCCGGCGGGGCTGGTCGTCGCCGGCGCGCATGCGGACCTTCGCGAGCTCGATGTACCAGTCCGCGAAGTCGTTCCAGATGAACTCTTGGAGCACGCGCTCCGCCTCACCCAACTGGAAGTCCTCGGTGAGGTCGTTCACGCGCACGGCGAGATGCCGGGCTTTCGACAGCATCCAGCGGTCCTCCCGGTGCTCGCGGGGTGGGGAGTCATTCCAGCCGTCGAGGCCGTCGCGTCCTTCCACCTCACGAACCACGAACCTGCCCACGTTCCACAGCTTGTTCGCGAAGTTGCGGGCCGCCTCCAAGCGTTCGTCGCTGAAGCGGGTATCGCTGCCCGGCGCGGCGCCGGTCGTGAGCGCGAACCGCAGCGCGTCCGTTCCGTACTGTGCGATGGCTTCGAGGGGGTCGCGGACGTTCCCCCGCGTCTTGCTCATCTTCTGCCCGTGCTCGTCGCGCACGAGGCCGCTGAGATAGACGGTGCGGAATGGAACGTCTTCGAGGTTCCACATGCCCATCATGATCATGCGGGCTACCCAGAAGAAGAGGATGTCGTACGCCGTCTCCATCACGGAGGTCGGGTAGAAGTAATCGAGGTCCTCGTTGCTCTCCGGCCAGCCGAGGGTGGAGTGCGTCCAGAGGCCGGACGAGAACCAGGTGTCGAGCACGTCGTCGTCCTGGGTCGGGCTGTCTGCGCCGCACGACTCGCACACATCCGGGTCGTCCACGGCAACCGTCGGATGACCGCACGCGCCGCAGTACCAGACCGGGATGCGGTGCCCCCACCAAAGCTGGCGGGAGATGCACCAGTCGCGGATATTCTCCATCCAGTTCTCGTAGACGCGCGTGAAACGCTCAGGGACGATGCGGATGCGTCCGTCCCGCACGGCGGCGAGGGCAGGCTCCGCCAGCGGGCGGATACGCACGAACCACTGCATCGAGACGATGGGCTCCACCGCGTCGCCGCTGCGCTGACAGTGACCCACCGAATGCGCGTGCGGCTCGACTTTCTCCAGCAGCCCCTCCCGCTCGAGCTGCTCCACGATGGTCTTGCGCGCCTCAAACCGGTCGAATCCGGCGTAGGGCCCAGCCTCCTCGTTCAGCGTGCCGTCCGGGTTGAGAATGTTGACGATGGGCAGACCATGCCGCTCCCCCGTCTCGAAGTCGTTGGGGTCGTGCCCGGGCGTAATCTTCAGCGCCCCCGTGCCGAATTCGGTTGCGACCGCGTCGTCCGCGATGACGGGGATGAGCCGTTCGAGCACTGGCAGACTGACGCGCTTGCCCGGCGCGCCCGCGTAACGCTCGTCCGATGGGTTGACCGCGACCGCCGTGTCGCCGAGCAGCGTCTCGGGGCGCGTCGTGGCCACGGTCAGATGGCCGGAGCCGTCCTCGTAAGGGTAGCGGATGTAGTAGAGGCTGCCCTGAGTTTCCTTGTGCTCGACCTCCAGGTCGGAGAGCGCAGTGCGGCAGCTCACGCACCAGTTGATCATCCGCTCGCCCCGGTAGATCAAGCCTGCATCGTAGAGGCTCTTGAACGTCGTTCGGACGGCGCGCACCGGGCCGTCGTCCAGCGTGAACGTCTTGCGCTCCCAGTCACACGACGCGCCGAGGCGCCGGTGTTGGTTGTCTATCGTGTCGCCGGTCTTGTGCACCCAGTCCCATATACGCCCCACGAAAGCCTCGCGTCCGATGTCGTGGCGCGTCAGCCCTTCCGCCGCGAGCTGCCGCTCGACCACGACCTGCGTGGCGATGCCCGCGTGGTCGGTCCCCGGTAGAAAGAGCGCTGCGTCGCCCTTCATACGGTGATAGCGGGTGAGGGAGTCTTCGATGGCCGCCCGTTGCGCGTGGCCGAGGTGCAGCTCGCCCGTTACGTTGGGGGGCGGCATGATGATGGTGAAGGGTTTCTTGTCGGGGTCCGGCTTGGCCCTGAAGTAGCCGGAGCGCTCCCACCACTCGTACAGCCTGCCCTCAACCTGACTCGGGTCGTAAACCTTCGGCAGCGGCTCGCGAGGCGGACTCGTGGTCATGGGGAAGGCTCCGAGTAAGGGGGTAGGAAGGCCATTTTATTGGCCGTGGCCTGCTCGGTCAACGAGACCGGGGCTCGTTGGAGGGGCGTTGTCACGGCGGCGGGACGGCCGCCGCTCAAGCGGCGCAGCGCAGCTCCCGCGCTCATCGCGCAGCCTCCGCACCTTGTCCGCTACCTCCCCGACACGGTCGAGCACGTCATCCAGTGTGCCCGAGAGGTCGAGCGCGGCGACTTCCAGCCGCTTGCCGGAGTGCCGGGCCGTGTAAGTCGCGGGCTCGCGTTCGCCCTTTGCATAGATGAGCAGTCCGCCCGGCAGGTCGAGCGCGGTGGCGTAGGCGAGAAGCTGGTAGAGGTCAGCGTTGGGAACGCTCCCGTCTATGCGCTTGTACTTGGCGTCGCCTACGAACGTACAAACTCCGCTCTCCCACCACGAGAGGTCGGGTTCCATCTGTACGCGATTCTCCTCGGCAAGCGTGACGCGGCGAGGCATGCTCCTGTCAGAACAGAACTCGCGCTCAGAGACCACCAGCTCCTCCGCAGCGCAACCGTCACAAACTCCTGAAAGACATCGTTCATATTCATCAGGAAGCCGGACGCCCGCACTTCGCCGCGGCTGGACTCGAATGCGCCGTGCCGCAGGACGAGCCGCGCCAGCGTCACTACGCCCCGATAGTGCTCGTTCAGCCGGTCGAAGGTCATCTCCGGCACGGCGTTCGACGGCCACTCGCGGAGCGAGACGTTGTCGAGCATCCCCGCGACCCACCCCAAGCCTTGGCGCGCGTCCAGGGAGCGTAGGGGCATTCGGCCAAGCCGGAAGGCCGCGGCCTTCACGAGCTGGTTGGCTAGGATGTCGTCGGTGAATTCGTCGTACCGCACCTCGATGGGGATGAGCATGCCGGGCCTGCGGCGAATCTGTTCGTCGAACCGAATGCGCCCGCGTACGGTGAGCAGCGCCTCCTCCTCCGTTCGGTAGCCGTGGAGCAGCCCCCGCGAGAATGCATGACGAGCCGCTTTCGCCAGTGCAAGGGCGAGCGCGTCCGGCAGTGCGGACTCCTCCGGGAGGTCGAAGTCGTTTGCCTGGAACTTGACCTTCCCGATGGCGTAGCACGCGAGCGAGAGCAACTGGGGGATGCCTATCTTCGGTTCGATGAGCACCGACAGCCCGCCGATTTCGACCGCCCCGATGGTGGAGCCGGGCCTTAGTATCCACTTTCCGCCATCACCGATAGCAGGCGCGACGGAGAGGTCGAGGGTTTTCTCCTGACGTAGCAGCGTTTCCAGCTCGGCAGGCGAGAGCGTCAGCGGATTGCTCGACTGGTGCTCCGTCAGGTTAATCCCACGCATCGCATACGCTCCATTGCGGGAGTCTTCAGGCGCGCCAAGATATGTACAGGCAGTGCGGCGTTCGGGTAAGGCGGCGAATGGCGGCGGCGGACGATCAGGGCAAGCGGGTGATAACGAGCGCGTACAGACCGGCGAACGCGCCTCCAATCCCTACCCCAGCGGTCGCCAAGATGACGTAGAGCGTGTTGAAGCGGCTGTTCATCTCCGCTCGGAGCGCGTTGACGGATTGCGTCAGGTCGTTCAGGCGCTCATTGACCTGCTCATAGGCGCCTTCCAGCCTGCTGATCCGTTCCTCCGTGGGCGCTTGCGTTGTCATCGGCTCTCCGTCTCGAATCTAGCCTATCTCCCATGCCCCGACTCGTCTAGCCATTCTCCTCGCCGCCATCGGTCGTTGGCTCGCTTCTACTGGCGTTTACGTCGGCTTGGGGGGCGTCACGCCCGCGGAGCCTATAGAGGTCGAATTCGCTGAGGCGGTCGGGTTCGCCGAACAGACGCTCCTCGATGTACGGCAGGACATCGTGTTTCCAGATGCGCTCGGCCCGCTCGTCGTCGAGGTTCTCCTTCATAAAGTAGCTCGGTCCGATGGCGGCATGGCGGTCGTCCAATTTCTCGTTTGCCCGGTCAACCACGTCCGCTACCCACTCCATGTGACTAAGCTCGTTCTCCCGCAGCCAGCGGCGCAGCAGCCCCTTCACCGGCTCCTCGTTCGTATCGAAAGCCACGAACGAGAACCGCCGCCGCAGCGCCAAGTCCACGAGGGCGATAGAACGGTCCGCCGTGTTCATCGTTCCGATGATGTAGAGGTTGGGGGGCAGCCCAAACTCGCCTTTCTCTTCATCGCCGTACATCAAGCGAACCTCTTTATTGCGGTATTCCAGCAGAAAGTACAGCTCTCCGAACACCTTGGCGAGGTTGCCTCGATTAATCTCGTCAATCACGAGGAAATGCTTCGCGTCCGACTCGTCTCGCGCTTGCTGCTCAGCTTGCAGCAGCGGCCCATCCTTGAGCTCAAACCCAGGCTGTTTGTCATCTCCCACAAGCGCGGGACGGAACCCCTGCACGAAGTCCTCATAGGAGTAGGACGGGTGGAATTGCACCAGCGTAACCGTTCCTTTTGACCCTGCTAGGCACGCCGCGAGTTGCTGTGCAACGTGGGTTTTTCCCGTCCCCGGTGGCCCTTGGAATATGACTTGGGGCTTTTCGTCGAGGAGTTGCTCGATTTCTTTGAGGAAATTTGCAGGGAACAGTAATCGGTCGGCGAGAGTTTCGAGTGAACAAGGAGCATCTGTGCTTCCGCCTTCTCCACTACTGCCGGCATCGACGCCACTAGGGTTCCATACCTTTAGGAACCGGTCATAGTCCTGTTCTTCTCCCTGAAAGGTAAAGCTAATCAGTCCATCCGCCGCCCACGGGAGAGTTCCCGACCCTGGGGTAACCTTCCAAACGGTGCGTCGGTACGTGTAAAAGTACCATTCACGCGGAGGAGTTACAGGGCTCCAATCGACTCTAATGGTACGTCCGTCCATTAAGTTTTCCGTAACCGTTCCTATCGCCTTGATGCCCATGACTGAAACAACCTTCCCGCTGTAATCAAACGGGAGGTCGTGTTTTCGTGTGGCTGTGTACTTGATAGCGATGCGGTCTCCAGGCTGCATCGCTCTTACTAATTCTAAGTACCTGCTCTGATAGCCATTATGCCAAATACCTTCTTTGAGGAACCTATCGGTCTGGTCGTCCGTTCCACGATAGGATGCCCCGACAAACCAATAGGGGCGTTGTTCGGTGCTTTGAGGAATGTTAGTCATGGCTGTTGTACTCGCTTCCTCCCTACGGCAGCGGCTCGATGGTCCCGAGCGGCTCTTCGCGTGACCGTCGCTCCCAGGCTTCCCATAACCTCTTGGCGGTGGAGCCTTGCCCACTCTGCCACGAGCCTATGCGCTCGCGGGGGCTGCCACGAGCCTATGCGCTCGCGGGGGGAGCCGTCCTTGTCTTACCGTCAAGTCGCCGATATCGACTTTTGCCCATGCCCCCTGATAGCTCGCGGGAAAGTGGGAGGCCCGTGGTCATCGTAGTACATGCGAATGCTGATTCCATAGAACCGGCAGAGCTCAGGCACTGGTCGATAAGCCCGCGAACCCCGGCATCAGCTCCTCGAGCGTCTTGCCGGTGAGGCGCATGTAGAGGTTGTCGGGGCAGATGTCGATGTCCTCGCCCCAGGCGACGGCGTCGTAGTCGGCGATGCGCATCGCCTCGAAGAAGGCGCGGTCATCCCACGCCTTGAAAACGCCGCGTCCGACCAGGTGCGACATGTCCACCTCTCCGCAGGCTCCATCGTCGTAGCGGACCCAAATGCGGTAGCCGTCGCGGGCTTCCACTTCCACGGGCTTGGGGATGGGCGGTCCCCCTGGGCCGACCCACTCCTCTTCTGTCTCTGGGACATCCGAGGGCCGTGGGATAGGCTGTTCGTTCATGTGGATCCTCCGCCCGTGATTGTACTTCAACGCGCGGGGCCAGCAGCGGGCCACAGTAGGCGCGACGAGGGCGGACTCGTTCGATATTCCTATACTTCGATTAGCTCGTACCTCTGCGGCTCGGGGAGCGGTTGGCCATCTTCCTCGAGGGCTTCGGCGTATAGTTCGATGGCTTCCCGGATAAGGTCGCAGACTTCATCGCGGGTCTCGGCCACAGCGATGCACCCAGGCAGGTCCGGAACATAGGCCCCGTAGCTGGTTGGCCCCCTCTCGATGACGACGGCGTACTTCATTGCGGCTTCCTTAGGGGCAATCCCGCCATTTCCATGATACTACCCCACATCCCCGGCGGCACATCCACCCCCGGATGCCCTGAGATTACAGTGATTCCTGGTTTGACCGGGTGCTTGTAGACACGATGGCTCCCGCGCATCCTCACTTGACGCCACCCATCCCGCTCGATCAGCCGAATGGCGTCTCTCACCTTTTGCATACCTCTCTCCTCTGCCCCCTGGGACCACCCTAGCGGCGTCGAGGCTGGTTGAGCAAGGAGTAAGTGTCGTTCCCCCGTCCCCGCCCTCGCGGGTGGGGCTGGTATCCTGCTGGGCGTGGCCTCACCATCCCGCTCCCGTGCTGTCTCGTGGAAGGCGAACCTCACCGCCCTGTGGTTCGCCCAGGTGGGGACGACCCTCGCATTCTCGTTCACGTTCCCCTTCTACCCGCTGTTCTTCGAGGAGATCGGCGGCTTCGCTACTGAGCAAGCCGCCTTCTGGACCGGCATGTCGGGCTGGGTCTTCGGGGTCGGCATGGGGTTGTTCAGCCCGGTCTGGGGGGTCCTTGGGGACCGCTTCGGCCGCAAGCTGAACATCGTGCGGGCGCTGGCGCTCGGGGCGATATTCCTCGTGCTCTCCGGGTTCTCCCAGACGCCGCTCCAGCTGCTCATGTCCCGGTTCGTCATCGGGGCGACGAGCGGAGTGCTGCCGACGATCATGGCGCTCGTTGCAGCCCATACGCCCCGCGACCGGCTGACCTTTGCCGCGGGCGCAGTCCAATCGGCGCTGTTCATTGGCGTCGCCCTCGGACCGTTGTTCGGCGGCATCATCTACGACGCCTTCGGGATGAGGGTCGCGTTCATCGCGACCGGCGCGGCGCTCTTGGCGTCGATGCTCATCGTGATCGTGATGGTGCGCGAGGACTTCCGTCCTGCGCCTGCCGCCGCGAACCCCCTCCAGCCCTTCGCGGACATGTGGCGCATGAGCACATCGCGGACCATGCTGCCCCTGTACGCGGTCGTATTCCTGGTGCTGGCGGGGAACCTCGTTATCCAGCCGGCGATTCCGGGGATCGTCGAGACGGTCGATGGCGGCTCGGAGTCGGGCACGGCCTCGGGCTTCGTGTTCGCGGCGATGGGCATCGGGGCGGCGATCTCGTCGGTCCTGATGGGATGGCTCGCGGGGAAGCACAGGCTGCAGCGGATTCTGATTGGGGCGGCGGCGGGAGCCGGCGTGATGAGCCTGATTCCTTACTTCGCGGGGCATTACTTCGTGCTGGCGGCGGGGCTGCTTTTGATATCGCTGTTCTCGGGGGGCCTCGGCGGGCTGGTGAACGGTCTGATTGCGATGCGCTCGCCGCCGGACCGGCACGGTGCATCGTTCGGCTCGGCGCAGTTCGCTCACGCCATCGGCGTCGCGATAGGGCCGCTCGCGGGCGGCTCGGCGGTCGTGGCGTGGGGACTGCGGAGCGTGTTCCTGCTGGAGATTGCCGTGTTCGCCTTGGTCCTCGTCGTGGTCGTCGTGCTGCTGGGGTCGAAGGCGACGCAGGGGGCCGGATTCTCGCCTTTGCGGGACTGACGGTTCCCTCCTCGATCCTCCCCTGCAGACGAGACCTTTGCGGGCGTAACTCTTCCCACCCGCCTGCTATGTTGTGGGGGACACCCCCACGCCCCGGCAGAGGGGCGACGCCGCTCTGCGCTCCCCGGTATCCCAAGTCGGTTCATGGTCAGACAGGCCCACCACGAGATCAGTCTTACGTCTACGCAAGGGTCTCGCAGGCGGGAGAGGAGATTCCGAAGAGCGATGGTGAGGCGGCAGGGGGGCTAGCGGCCGGTCAACGAGCGTATGACCTGCACCGCTTCTATGTAGTCGTCGCGGTGGACGCGCACCGACGTGAGGCGCTGGGGCAGCATCCGCGCGATGTCCGGCATGCCGATGGTCTTGAGCTTGACGCGGAGGCCGCGCTCGAGCAGCCCGTTGTAGATGGCCTCGGCCTGCTCGCGGTCGCCGGCGCCCCACGCGGCGTGGACTTCCCGGTACTCGCGGGCCTCGCGGTACGCGCGGCGGTACCGGACGGCGCCATAGGCGACCAGGACGGCGGCGACCAGGATGATCGCGATTTCCATGGCTAACCAGCCGCCCAGGGCGAGGCGCTTGCCCGCCGACCGGTCGTCACTTGCGGCAGTCCTGTCGTGCTCACTCTTAACCCTCTCCCCCAGGAGAGGGGACTTTCTTGGCCAGCAGGCCCGCCACCCTATCGAGGATTGCCATCGCGACGTCGTACTTGGACATGAGCGGCAGCTCGGCGTCGCCGCTATCGTCGACCAGCCACGCCTTGTTCGTGTCGGTGCCGAACCCGGCGTCGGGGAGAGTGATGTCGTTGGCGACGACGAGATCGACGCCCTTGGAGCGCAGCTTGGAGCGCGCGTTTGCGAGCAGATTGTCGCTCTCGGCGGCGAAGGCGACGCGCACGATGCCGGACGGCGCCCCGGCGATGATGTCGGCGGTTCGCTCCATCTCGATGGAGAGGCTGGCCGACGCCTCCCGCTTGATCTTGCGGGCGCTGGGGCTCGACGGCCGGTAATCGGCGACCGCGGCGGCCATCACGAGGGCGTCGGCCTTCCCCGCGGCCTCGTGGACGGCGTCACGCATCTCCTCGGAGGTCTCCACGGGAATGACGCGCACGCCGGGGGGGTCCTCCAGGGCGGTGGGCGCTTTGACCAGTACGACATCGGCGCCCCGGTCGCGAGCGGCCTCGGCTATGGCGTAGCCCATCTTGCCCGAGGAGCGGTTCGTGACGACGCGGACGGGGTCGATGGGCTCCTGGGCCCCGCCCGCGCTCACGACGATGGCTCGTCCTGCGAGGTCGCGTCCCGCGCCCAGGGCCTGAGCGATGCGTCCCATGAGCTCAGGCGTCTCGGCGAGGCGCCCCCAGCCGAATAGGCCGGAGGCCAGCCTCCCCTGGCCGGGCCCGACAATCACGGCCCCGCGCTCCAACAGGGTTTCCACGTTCCGCTGTACGGCGGGGTGCTCCCACATGTTGGCGTCCATGGCCGGCGCGACGATGAGGGGAGCCTCGGTCGCGAGGGCCGTGACGCTGATGGGGTCGTCGGCGAGCCCGAGCGCCAGCTTGGCGATCAGGTGGGCGGTCGCAGGAGCGGCCACGAGCGCGTCCGCCGCCTTGGCGAGCGCAACGTGCTCGACGGCTTCGGGCGAGTCGATGTCGAAGAGGTCCGTGACCACGGGGCGGTGGGTGACGCTTCGGAAGGTCAGCGGCGTCACGAAGTGGGTCGCGGAGTAGGTCATCAGCACATCGACGGCCGCTCCGGCTTGGGTGAGCTTGCTCGCGAGGTCGACCGCTTTGTAGGCGGCGATGCTGCCGCTGACGCCGAGCAGGAGGCGCTTGTCCTGGAACGGCCCGCTCATCCCGCGCCTCCCGGCAGTCTCTGTGGGGCAGCCTCACGGTTGAGCGTGAAGATGTGCCGTAGGCCGCGCAGGGTGAGGTCCTGATCGACCACGTCGAAGATATCGGTCTCGGCGGCGACGAGGGGCACGAGGCCGCCCGTGCCGACCACCTTGGCGGCGGGCTCGCCCATCTCCTCCTTGAACCGGCGCACCATCGTCTCGACTAGGCCCGTGAACCCGTAGACGAGGCCGGATTGGATGGAGGCGACGGTGTTCTTGCCGATGGCCTGGTCGGGAGCTGTGAGGTCGACGCGCCTGAGCATCGACGTGTTCGACACCAGTGCGTCGCGGGCCAGTCCGATGCCGACGGAGATTGCCCCGCCGAGGTAGCGGCCGTCCTCGGTTACGGCGTCCAGGACGGTGGCGGTGCCGAGGTCGACGACTATCGCCGGTCCGCCGTAGAAGTGCAGGGCGGCGGCGGCGTCAGCGACCCGGTCGGCGCCCACGTCGTGAGGGTTGTCGTACATGACGCGGACGCCGGTGCGCGTGCCGGCGCCGACGGTGAGGGGCTCAGTCGAGAAGAGCGCGCGGGCTACGTCCTCGAAAACGCTCGTCAGGGGGGGAACGACGCTGCACAGCGCCACTTCCGTGATCTCTTCGGCGGCGACGTTCTTCATAGGGAGCAGGTCGCGCATCAGCAGCGAGTACTCGTCGCTCGGGCGTTGGGAGTCGGTCGCGATGCGCCAGCTCGCGACGAGGTCGTCGCCGTCGAACGCGCCCATCGTGACGTTGGTGTTGCCGATATCGAGAGCGAGCAGCATGGGGGCGATTATACCCCCCTCTCCGATTCTCTCCCGCGGACTCGCTCCTCCCCGCGCGTTGCGGCGCTCGCGCTCCCCTCCCGTAGACGGAGGGGCTGGATTCCCGCCTGCGCGGGAATGACGGTGGGGCGTGGAAGTGACGGTGGGCTGGCGGGCCGCTCCCTCAACTCAGCGGGGGTGCCTCGATGGCAATATCGGGGGAGTTGAAGTCCCAGCGCTCGATCTCCCACGAGAAACCCGGCGACGTAGCCTGGAAGTATCGGACCAGTCCGTGTTCACGTCCGATCTTCACAGTCACGTTGCGCTCTTGGCCATTGTGGTTGAACGTTCCGGCGTACACGTCCACCTCAACGCCCCGCAACACCCCCGAGTCTTGTTTCGTAACGGTGCTGAGGTCTCGAAGGGCAGCGAACGCATCTGTCGTGTTCGTAATTGCTGCTTCAGGCCGATCGGCAACTCGCTCCCATGTCCCGTCGCACCGTTGCCCGTAGGCCTGCACGCCAATCGAAATGCCGACGAATGGACACGGACCGTCCGAGTAGACCTTGTTGGGTTCGTCTCCATACACCCTGGAAGTCGCCCATGAGATTCGCCTGCGGTCTGGGAGTTGCAGTTCTGCCGTAAACTCTTGCCGGATTTCTATGTCCACGCCCGTGCGTCGGAGGTCCCGCCGGTCTCTGAGGTCGTTCCGGGTCTCTGAGGAGGTGGTCCGGTAGCGGTACGCCGACACCTCTGATTCAAAGTAGGTTTCGGAGTTGTCGACCGCCCGGGCCAATTGCTCGCCAAGAGCCCCGTTGTCCCCTTGCACCAGTACGACGGCGAACGCCACGCCGACGGCAGCGGCTGCGAGGAGTGACCCGGCTACGATGGAGCGCTTCAGTTTCATGACGGCCATCCTTCATTCGGTGTCGGTTTCAATCCGAAATACCCGATCTAGTGCTCGTGGGTGCATGAGACATCATCAGGTATAGTCACGGTGCATTCGCTCCAAGTGCCGTCGCTCCAGGCCCATGTTCCATTTGACATGCTGTAACCGCCCGTTCCCTTCCAAGTAGCGTTGCCTGAAATAGGCCAGGCGGGTGGAACTGGGTATATCTTCACCCAGGCGGCTGGCGTCATGTCACAATCGATGCACGACGAAGAATCGGTTTCCTTGGTAGCGCCGTTCAACTTCAGAGCAGTTGCATCGGAGGCTGACTCGACGTCGCAGCTAGGGTTGCTTGTGTAGGCTTGAGCAAGCGATTCAGCTCTGGACAGTGTTTCCCCTTCGTACACTAGCCAGAACATGGAAAGAATGTTATTTCCCACCGCCTGCCCGAAGCATTGGAGGCGTTGTCAACAAGGTCTGCCCCGCATGGCTATCGAGGAGTCGAATGAGCAGCGGCAAGAGATTGTCCTCTCTCCCCTGTCTGCGGGGGAGAGCTAGAGAGAGGGCAAGCGCCCCACTTCCGAGACGCTTAGCGCAGCCCGCGCAGCTCTTCGGCGATGCGGGGGAGGAGGGGTAGGAGGTCGCCGGCGAGGAGTCCTGCGTTGCCGTTGTCGGCGCGCCAGCGCTCGCCCGCGGCGCCGTGGAGGTAGACCCCGGCGATTGCCGCGTCGTAGCCGGCGACGCCTTGGGCCAGCAGCCCGCCGATGACGCCCGCAAGCACGTCGCCGGAGCCCGCCGTGGAAAGCGCGGGGTTGGCGAACGGGCTGAGCGCGATCCGTCCGTCCGGCGACGCGATGACGGTATGGGCGCCCTTCAGCACGACCACTTGCCCCCAACGCTCCGCGGCGGTTGCGGCGGTCGCGACCCGGTCCCGCTGGATGTCCTCGACGGACCGGCCCAGCAGGCGCGCCATCTCGCCGGGGTGGGGAGTCAGGACCGCGGGCGCGGCCAGCTTCGACTCCCAGCCGTAGGAGCCCGCTAGGATGTTCAGGGCGTCGGCGTCGATGACGACGGGGGTGGGGACGCCGCTCACCGGCTCGGTCAGAAGCAGGGCGCGGATGAAGGCCGCCGGCGCGTCGCCGGCGCCGAGGCCCGGTCCGACGACCGCCGCGGAGGCCGCGTCCAGCGCCTCCCTCGCCGCCGCCGCGGAGGCCGCATCGAGGGCGCCGTCCTCGGACTCCGGCAGGGGGAGGTGGACTTGCTCCAGCAGCTGGGACGCGGCGACGAGGCGCATGCTCGCCGGAGCCGCGAGCGTCACCATTCCGGCGCCCGCGCGGTACGCCGCTGCCGCCGCCAGGATGGGCGCGCCGACGAACCGTCTGCTGCCGCCCGCCACGAGCACGCCGCCGAAGCTGCCCTTGTGGCCGTCGAGCCGCCGCTCGGGAAGGAGGTTGCTGACCAGCTGCGCGTCGACGAGGTCGATGGCGAGGTCGTCCTCGACGCCCTCCGGCAGTCCGATGGGCAGCGTTTCGAGCGCGCCGACATGGGCGGCGCCGGGGAACTGGAGGAGTCCGAGTTTCGGCGCTCCGAGCGTGAGCGTGACGGCGGCGGGGAAGCATGCCTCATCGCAGCCGCCGGTGTCTGCGTCGAGGCCCGTGGGGATGTCCAACGCCACGAAGATGGGGCCGTGGTCTTGGGCCTTCATCGTGCTGATTGCGTCGATGACGCTGCGCAAGTTCGCATCGAGGCTGGGCCGCGTGCCGATGCCGAGGACGGCGTCGAGGATGACGTCGGCGAGGGAGACGTAGCTTCCCAGCTGCCAGTGCTCGAGGTCCTCGTCCGCCTCGACGACGCGGACGCGGCGGTCGCGGCAGTCGGCGAACTTATCGTCGCGGCGACGATAAGTGGTCATGTAGAGGGTGACGACGGCGCCCCAGTCGGCGAGGTAGCGGGCTGCGACCATGCCGTCGCCGCCGTTGTTCCCGGGGCCGACGAGCACGACGACGCGCTTGCCGCGAGGGCCGTCGAGAATCCGGCTGATGCTCCGCGCAACGGCGAGCCCGGCATTCTCCATGAGCGTGTCCTCGGGCACGCCCGATTCGATGGCGCGGCGCTCCAGGAGGCGCATTTGGTCCGAGGTTACGACTTTCACGGGCGCCGTCCGACCACGGATGCGACCGCGTACTTGCGGGAGTGGGAGAGGCTGACGGCGATGTGGCCGATGCCGATTTCCTCCGCGCGGGCGGCGGCGCGTCCATGAAGGGTGATCTCCGGCTCGCCCGTGCGCTTGCGCGTCACTTCCACCTCGCGCCAGCCGACGCCGCGCGTGCCCGTGCCGAGGGCTTTCATAACGGCTTCCTTGGCGGCGAACCGGGCGGCGAGCTGTGGGGCGCGGCCCCGGCAGTAGGCGGCCTCGCCATCGGTGTAGACGCGCTGCAAGAAGCGGTCGCCGAACCGTTCCAGCGTTGCTGAGATGCGGTCGATTTCGATGATGTCCACTCCTACGGAGATGTCTTGCATGGGTTCCATGTGAAGAGGTGAGGTGATGCCCCTTCTGAGCGAGTCGGGAGATGCGGGTTGCTAAACGGCGAGGGGCTCAATGCCGCTCCTCGGCCTTCAGCTCATCCAAGCTTGCGTAGGTAGTTACTTCCTCTCCGGCGCGCGCTTCGCGGAGGGCCTCAATGGTGGCCGTGTTGGGGAGACGCATTTCCGCCTCACGCTTCACGTCCGGCTCGTTTCGCGCGCGTATCTTTGGCGGTCTTTGCCATAGGTCGCCTCGGCTCTGGTGCTACGTTCGGGGATATGGCCCCATTCCTCGATTGCCAGCCCAACTCTCCCCCGGCAGACGGGAGAGGAAGAAGGTCATCTACGGCCCGATGATAACAGCAGCCGAGGGCGGGCCGGCTGGTATCATCGCCTACATCCACGCTGAGGAGGCATTCGAGTGACCGCGACCGTCATCGATGGCAAGCTGATGGCTGAGGAGATACGCGGCGAGCTCGCGGAGGGCGTCCGCGAGCTGAAGACCCGCGCGGGCGTGACGCCGGGACTGGCGGCGGTGCTCGTGGGCGAGGACCCGGCGTCCGCCGTCTACGTCCGCAACAAGCGCCGCGCTTGCGACGAGGCGGGCATGTTCAGCGAGACCATCGAGCTGCCCGCCGAGACATCGCAGGCGGAGCTGATCGACATCGTCGCGCGGCTCAACGCCGCCGACCGTTTCCACGGCATCCTGGTCCAGCTTCCGCTGCCCCCGCACATCGAGGAGCGGGAGGTCATACTCGCGGTCAGCCCGGACAAGGACGTTGACGGGATGCATCCCGTCAACAGCGGTCGTCTTTTAGAAGGCACTCCCCGTTTCCTTCCGGCGACGCCCGCGGGCGTGCAGCAGATGCTGGTTCGGTCGGGGAACGACCCCGGCGGGAAGCACGTCGTGATTCTGGGGCGCAGCAACATCGTCGGCAAGCCGCTGGCGGCGCTGCTGATGCAGAAGGCGCCGGGCGCGAACGCGACGGTGACGGTATGCCACACGGGCACCAAGGACATGCCGGCCCTGACGCGCCAGGCGGACATCGTGGTGGCGGCTATGGGTCGTCCGCGCGCCCTGACGGCGGACATGGTGAGGGAGGGGGCCGTCGTCATTGATGTCGGGATCAACCGCGTCGACGACGCTACGAGGAAGGCGGGCTACCGGCTGGTCGGGGACGTCGATTACGAGGCCGTCGCAGAGAAGGCGTCGGCCATCACGCCGGTGCCGGGAGGCGTCGGCCCGATGACGATTGCGATGCTGCTGGCGAATACGCTCCGCGCGGCGGGGTAGGGGGGCTGAGCGGAAGTTGTACACCTGTCCGTAGCGAGGCGGGGCGATGACAACCATCAACGTTGGCATTTCGGAGGAGTTGTTGACGCTCCTCCGACGCTCACGTCTAGGCGACCGTCCGGCGGATGAGCAGGTGCGGATAGCCCTCGCAGTTCACCTCTTGCAGGAGGGCGTCATTTCCGTGGGAAATGCGGCCGCCATTGCGGGTGAACCGCGCGCTTCCCTTGAGCTGTTGTTGCCGGAGATGGGCATTCCCACCCTGAGATACGATGTCGCGGACTACCGGCGAGACCGCGAAGCGATTCGGCACGTCGGCAAGACGTGAGGGAACCCGTGAGCGACAACGCTAAGGCTGCCGTCAAGTGGTACAGGGACAACCGACGAGTCGCCCTTCTATGGTCTCTCAGCGGAATACCCCTGGGGGTCGTATCCGGCCTGCTGACCGCACTACTGTGGTACCCTGATGCGCTTCTTGGCGCCATGCTCACCGGACTGGTGTTTGGCGCCGTGTTCAGTTACGTATTGAACAGCTTGAATCGGAAGCCCTAGGGAACCTCTGAACAACTCGCCGAGGCCCGTCATTCCCGCGTAGGCGGGAAGGTGAATCCACATTTGAAGTGCAACACCTGTTCCTCGACGACCCCCGCCGGTGTCCGGTAGCCCAGGCACTTGCGCGGCGTATTGTTGTACGCCTGCCCGATCAGCGCAAACCGCTCATCCGACACCTCCCCCAGATTCGTCCCCCGCGGCAGGAACCGCCGCAGCCGGCCGATCGCGTTCTCCACTCCCCCCTTCTGCCACGGCGAGTACGTGTCGCAGAAGAACGTCTCGATGCCCAACCGGTGGAGCTCGTAGTGACGGGTGAACTCGGTCCCATTGTCGAAGGTCACCGTCTGGCGAAACTCCGGCGGCAACGGCCCCAGCATCCGGGCGATGGACTCCGCGATCGGCCCCGCCTCCTTCGACGGCGCCCGCGCGAGAAGCAAGAGGCGCGAGGAGCGTTCCTGCAGGGCCAACACCACCTCTCCCGACCTCCCGAACTGCATCGTGTCCGCCTCCCAGTGCCCGAAGGTCCGCCGGTCGGCCGCCGCTGCAGGCCGTTCCGAGAGCGCCCTCCGGAGGGGGATGAAGGAAACCGAGCTTCCCCCCCTGCGGCCCCGCCTCCCCCGCTTCCACTTCGCCCTCGGCAAGTAGCGCCGCCAATCATGGTCTTTGTGCCGCGCGGCCTGGGCGTAGACGAACCGGTAGATGCTCTCGTCCGAGGTCACCGTCCGGCCCTCCTCTCTGCGCATCTCATGGGCGACCTGCTCCGGCGACCACCCCCACTTCAGGCCCGCCAAGACCCGCTCCCGCAACCCCTCGTCCCGTTCCAGCCGCGCCCCCGTCCAGCGCCGCGCGCGGGCACGCTCCTGGGCCGGCGACGCTTGGTACCCGTCCGTTCGCAGCGCGTTCCGCTTCAGCTCCCGAGCCACGGTCGATGCCGCGCGATCCAGAGTTGTAGCGACTTGCCGGACCGAGGAGCCCTTGGCGCGTAAGCGGGCAATCTCACACCGTTCCTCAATGCAGAGCTGTCTGTATTCCATGGCAACACCCTAATCTGGTGTTGCACTTCGTTTGTGGATTCAGGGAACCTCGTAGCGGCGCGGCAGCGGCGCGGTCCCTCCCCTCGTGGAGCGACGCCCCCCAAACCCCCTCCCGCAGACGGGAGGGATCGCGCGTAGCGCGGGGGAGGAGACGGGGCGGACTACGTGACTCTGCCACATCCACGGGACTTATTTCAGACTATCCCTAGCCCTTCACCTCGTAGAGCGACTCCACCTCGACTGCCGCGCCGCCGGGGAGAGAGCCGGCCCCGTAGGCGACGCGCGCGTGTCTGCCGGACTCTCCGAAGACGCTGACCATGAGGTCCGAGAACCCGTTGATCACGGCAGGCTGCTGACTGAAGTCGGGCGTCGCGTTGACCAAGCCCATGACGCGCACGACGCGCACGATGTTGTCGAGGTCGCCTATGGCCGCCTTCGCCGCGGCGAGGGCGTAGAGGCCGCAGTTCCGAGCGGCGGCGTAGGCGTCCTCGACGCCCATGTTGTCGCCGACCTTACCCGTAATCATTTGGCCGTCGGCGCCGCGGGGAACTTGGCCCGCGACGAACAGCAGATTGCCGGCGCGGACGGCGGGAATGTAGTTGGCTACGGGGGTCGAGACTTGGGGCAGCTCCAGCCCCAGCTCTCGCAGGCGGTCCTCAGCGATGGACATACAATGGCCCTCCGTGGAAGTCGGGCGCGGTCGGCCCGCAAGAGGCATCTTACCACCGGCAGCCCTTTCCCAGCCTTCCCCTGGGGAGTCCTCCTACACCACAACCAGCGAAAGTAGGCGGGGCGGGGGCCGCTCCCCTCCTGTCATTCCCGCGCAGGCGGGAACCTCGCCCCTCCCATCCCTAAATCCTCCCCCCCCATCTGCGGGGAGACCGAGAGGGGGCCGGTCAGGCGGGGTGCGGGTAGTATTAGGATGCGCCCGAGACCACGCAGTCCTGCTGCATCGGAAAGGCCCCATGCTCAAGAGCGCTGCCATCGCCGTCCTGCTGATTATCGCCGCCGCCGGCTCCGCCACGATGGTCGTGCAGGCCCAAAGCGGCGGCGAGGTCGAAGTCCGCATCGCCACGCAGCGCCTGGAAGACGGGCGCACCGAGTTCGCCCTCCAGCAGCGCGAAGGCGACGGCTGGAGCGACCGCATCGCCCCGCGCGCTCGCTTCCTCCCCGCGGAGCCGCCGCTCGACCGATGGCTGGTCAGCACCCCCGTCACAATCGCTGCGCCGGCTATGCTGCAGACCAAAAGCGGCGGCGGGGCCGAAGTCCGCATCACCGCGCAGCGCCTGGAAGACGGGCGCACCGAGTTCGCCCTCCAGCAGCGCGAAGGCGACGGCTGGAGCGACCGCATCGCCCCGCGCGCTCGCTTCCTCCCCGCCGAGCCGCCACTCGACCGATGGCTGGTCAGCACCCCCGTCACAATCGCTGCGCCGGCTATGCTGCAGACCAAAAGCGGCGGCGGGGTCGAAGTCCGCATCACCGCGCAGCGCCTGGAAGACGGGCGCACCGAGTTCGCCCTCCAGCAGCGCGAAGGCGACGGCTGGAGCGACCGGATCGCCCCGCGCGCCCGCTTCCTTCCCGCCACACCGCCACTCGACCGATGGCTGGTCAGCACCCCCGTCTCAATCGCCGCGTCGACGCCCGCGCCGGCGGACAGGGCCGCCCTAATCAAACTCTACAACGCCACGAACGGCCCGGACTGGACGAACAACACCAATTGGCTGACCGACGCCCCCCTAGACCAATGGCACGGAGTGACCACGAATGACGATGGCCGCGTTGTGAGGCTGTGGCTCAATGTCAACCAACTGAGCGGACCGATACCGCCGGAGCTGGGCAGCCTCGCCAACCTGGTATTCCTGTCCCTCGATACCAACCAGCTGAGCGGACCGATACCGCCGGAGCTGGGCAATCTCGCCAACCTGGTATTCCTGTCCCTCGATACCAACCAGCTGAGCGGACCGATACCGCCGGAGCTGGGCAACCTTGCCAACTTGGTAGAGCTGTTCCTCCATGACAACCAGCTAAGCGGGGCGATACCGCCGGAGCTGGGCAGCCTCGCCAACCTGCGATGGCTGGTGCTCGCCAATAACCAGCTAAGCGGGGCGATACCGCCGGAGCTGGGCAGCCTCGCCAACTTGGGAGGGCTGTACCTCCATGACAACCAGCTAAGCGGGGCGATACCGCCGGAGCTGGGCAGCCTCGCCAACCTGCGATGGCTATACCTCTGGGACAATCAGCTAAGCGGGTGCATACCGGGCAGCTTGCAAGCCCAGTTGGATGACTCTCCCGACCGTGATCTGCCGTTCTGCCAGTGAGGCTCCGGCCTGCAGGGCTGCGAGGATCCCGCCTACGGGGGGCAACCCCCGGGACCGGGGGAAGCAAACGCCTGTTAGCGGCAGTAGAGCCTGGCGCTCCGGCCCTAGCCCCATGCAGACGCCACCGGGACCAGGTTACGCAAAGGTCTCGCAGACGATGGAGAGTTGGAGAAGGGGCCGCTCCCCTCCGTCATTCCCGCATAGGCGGGAACCTCGCAGCCCTCCCCTTCCCGTCCTCTGCGGGGGAGACCGAGAGGGGCCGCGACACTTGCCCCTTCCCCCATCCCCAACCAACCCCTACCATGGACTCCGACATGCGAAGAGTCGGCGCACTCCCCTCCCTGCTCTCCTAAACCTCTCCCCCGTCTGCGGGGAGGCTGAGAGGGGGCCTCCCAAAACCGGGGGGCCGAAATTCTTGAATTCTTGAATTCTTAACCCCCTTCCACCGCACCACGGCCTGGTAACTAGAAACAGAAACCTCCGGGGACTTTCTGTTTCTAGCCCCCCACCCCGCCGCCCGCCGACCGCGCCACGGCCACGTAGATCAAAGACTCCAAGATGTGAAGGAGCCTGCAAAAAAAGATCTTGCCCTCCACAGACCCCGCGAGCATTACGGGACAGCTCCCCTAAACCTCTCCCCCGTCTGCGGGAGATGGTTCTTCCATTGGGCCGGGGCAGGCGCGGGGTGATAGCAGTCGAGCGCCTCCTGTGAATGCTGGGTAGAATCTCGCAATCTCGGAGGGCCGCTCATGGAAAACAGCGTCTTCTATCAGAACCTCGATCCGTTCTCGTTCCTGGAGCGCAGCGCGTTCGTCTACCCGGACAAGCCCGCAGTGGTCTACGGGGACAAGACGTACACCTACAGGCAGCTGCGGGAGCGGGTGGACCGGCTGGCTGGCGCCCTCGCGCAGGCGGGAGTGACGAAGGGCGACCGGGTCGCATTCATCGTGCCGAACATTCCCCCGATGCTGGAAGGACACTACGGGCCGATGAGCATCGGCGCGGCGCTGGTGGCCATCAACACGCGGTTGTCCGCGCGGGAGATTGCGTACATCCTCAACCACTCCAGGGCCAAAGTGCTCGTGTTCGATTCCGAGTTCGCCCCGGTTGTCCGCCAGACGCGAGAGGAGACGCCGGGCGTGTCGCTCTACGTCCAGGTCGTCGACGAGCTCCCCAAGGCCGACGACATACCCGGCCCCGAGTACGAGGAGTTCCTCGCGTCCGCCCCGGCGGGACCGCATAGGGCCCCGGTCGACTCCGAGATGGACACGGTCACCATCAACTACACCTCGGGCACGACGGGCATGCCCAAGGGCGTGCAGTATCACGGCAGGGGAGCGTACCTGAACGCGCTCGGCGAGGTTATCGAGATGGGGCTGAACTGGCGCAGCGTCTATCTGTGGACGCTGCCGATGTTCCACTGCAACGGCTGGTGCTTCACGTGGGCCGTAACCGCGGCGGGGGGCACGCACCTCTGCCTGCGGCGCGTCGACCCCGCGCAGGTGTACGAGCTTATCGACCGGCACGGGGCAACCCACATGTGCGGAGCGCCGACGGTGCTGACGGGGATGTACTCGTCGCCTTCCGCCGAGGGGCGCGACCTCTCCGGGGTGACCATCGCGACAGGCGGTGCGCCGCCCGCTCCCCAAGTGGTCCGGACGATGGAGGCGATGGGAGCGAACATCGTCCACCTGTATGGCCTGACCGAGACGTACGGGCCCATAACGATCTGTGAGCCGCAGCTGTCGTGGGACTCGATGACTCCGGACGAGCTCGCGGTGGCGAAGGCCAAGCAGGGGATGCCCTACGTCCACGTATCGGTGGGCGTGCGCGTCGTGGATGAGCAGATGAACGACGTCCCGCGCGACGGCCGGACGATGGGCGAGGTCGTGATGCGCGCGAACGGGGTGATGAAGGGCTATCTCGACGATCCCGAGGCGACGGCGGCGGCGTTCGCGGGCGGCTGGTTTCACTCAGGCGACCTGGCGGTGTGGCACGCCGACGGGCAGATCGAGCTTCAGGACCGGGCCAAGGACGTAATCATCTCAGGCGGCGAGAACATCTCCAGCCAGCAGGTCGAGAAGGTCATCATGGAGCATCCGGGAGTCTTGGAGGTCTCGGTGGTGGGGACGCCGGATGACCGCTGGGGGGAGGTCCCCAAGGCGTTCGTGGTATCGAGGGACGGGGCGAGCCTCACCGCTGAGGAGATCATCGATTTCTGCCGCGAGCGCATCGCCCACTTCAAGGCACCGAAGCACGTGGAGTTCGGGGAGCTTCCGAAGACGGCGACGGGGAAGATTCAGAAGTACGTGCTGCGAGAGCGGGAGTGGGCTGGGCGCGAGCGGCGCATCTAGGGGGCGCAAGAGTGGCGCTTGCTCCCGAGCTGCGCTACGCGTGAGCTGTCCCGCTGGGAGAGGCGGGCTCTATTCTACGGTAGAGGCTCAATGGCGCCGGGCGGCTCTCGTCGCGTCCTGCGGTCCCAGGCTTCTCGTAGCTCTTGCTGGTGAAGCGAGGCCCACTCGATAACGAGCCCCCGCGCTCGTGCGGGGAGCCGTCCTTACGCGATAGCCAGATTGTCTATCTCGACTGTCGCCTCTTCCCCTTGGTATATCGCGTGGAAGTGGGGAGGGACATGGTCGGTGTAGTGCATACGGATGATGATTCCATAGAACCGGCAGAGCTCAGGCATCCCCTACCCCAAGCCCCGAAAGCCGGGTATGACCTCCTCGACGGTCTTGCCGGTGAGGCGCATATAGAGGTCGTCCGCGCATGCGTCTATCTCGTCGTTCTCTCCCCAAGCGATGGCGCGGTAATCGGTGAGGTGTACCGACTCGAAGAAGGCGCGGTCGTTCCAGGCGGCGAACACGCCGTCTCGTGGGATGTCGGACAGGTCGACCTCGCCGCAGGCGCCATCGTCATAACGGAGCCATATGCGGTAGCCCTCTCGCGCTTCCACTGCCGTCGGTTGGAGCATGGGCGGTCCGTTCATGTTCGTCCTCCACACCGCCGATTATACGGGACGCGGGGGTTGGTTCTTCTACAGCAGCAGGCGGACGCCGGCGAACATGAGGCCCGCGCCGATGACGCCGAGCACCAGACGGCCGCTAACTCGCGGAGCAAGACGGACTCCCACCTGCGCGCCCAGCAGCGTTCCTAAGCCCACGACGCCCGCCATGGTCCACTGATTGCTCTCGCCGATGCCTGCGGCTAGGTGGACGGCGAGGGCCAAGGCGGCTGCAACGCTCAGTTCGAGCTGAGAAGTAGGCACGGCCACCGCCGAGGGCATTTTCAACACGATGAGCATGAAGGGGACATTGAGGATGCCTCCGCCGATGCCGAAGAAGCCGGCGATGAACCCGGCAATCGGCGCGATGAACGCGGCTAGAGGCTCGTTGACCCGGTACTCGAAGCGGCGCCCGTCGCGCAGGACAATGGTCCGGCTACGCCCCTTTTGCGACGGTCCGCGGGAGGAGATTCCCAACAGGCTGCGGCCCAAGAGGTAGACGGAGCCGGCCACCAGGATCACGCCGAAGATGACCTCGAACAGGCCCCTGTCGGTGATGCGAGTGAGGAGGGCGCCTCCGATTGCGGCGGGGGCGGCCATGGCTATCAGAATCAGCGCGGTCCGGTAATCCTGGCTGCGTCTGCGGCGGTAGCCAATGCTCGCCGATAGGGCGTTGAAGAAGACGGCTGTGAGCGAGATGCTCGTGACCTGGGCAGGAGTCGCGTCCGGGAAGATGAATAAGAGCGCGGGGACGATGAGGAAGCCGCCGCCGACGCCGACCATGGCCCCCACCACGCCGACGGAGAGTCCGAGTGAAGCCAGGACCGCGAACTGAGCGATGGTGGGCTCAGGGAGCATGGCGCGACCTTATTACATGGAGGGATATCTTCGTTAGGGAGGCCCCCCCCTCTCGATGCAACGATGCAACGGTGCAGGGGTTACGGGCCGTCTTCGTTGGGAAGGATGGCGAGGCGCAGCTGGTCCAGCTGGGCCTGGTCGACCGGCGATGGGGCCCCGAATAGCGGGTCAACGCCTATCTGCGTCTTGGGGAAGGCAATCGCGTCCCTGATGGACTCCGCCCCGTCCGCGAGGAGCATGACGAGCCGGTCGATTCCACCGGCGAACCCGCCGTGGGGCGGGGCGCCGTACTCGAAGGCCTCGAGGAGGTGGCCGAACTGAGATTCGACGTTCTCGGGCGCGTGACCGAGGATTTGGAAGATGAGCTCCTGCTTTTCGCGCTGGTGGATGCGGATGCTGCCGCCGGCGAGCTCGTGGCCGTTCGCGGCGAGGTCGTAGGCCTTCGCCAGGGCGGCGCCGGGGTTATCGGCGAGTCCCTCCCAGTGCTCGTCGAACGGGGCGGTGAAGGGGTGGTGGACGGAGTCCCACCGGCCTTCGTTCTCGTTCCACTCGAAGAGGGGGAAGTCGGATATGAGGCACAAGGCGATTGTGTCGGGGTCGGCCAGGCCGAGCCGCTCGGCCATGTTGAGCCGGAGCTGGCCCAGGACCGTCTCGGCTTGGGATTTCGGGCCCGCGCCGATCAGGACGAGGTCTCCGGGCCCGGCGCCGCAGCGGGCGGCGATAGCCTTGACCTCGGCGAGCGAAAGGGCTCTGGCCGGCGTCCTGATGTGCTCCATGCCGAGGGCGTCGAGCCCACTGGCGGACTCGTCCAAGGCGATCGTGACCAGGCCCCGTGCGCCGTAGCGCTTGGCCAGCTCCACGAGCTCGTCGGCTTGTCGCCGGGGTATGGAGGCCATGCCGGGGGCGGCAAAGCCCTTCACCACGCCGCCGTCCTTGACGATGTTGGCGAAGACCTGGAACTCGGTGTTGGCGACGATGTCCGACAGGTCGGATATCTCGAGTCCGAACCGGACGTCCGGCTTGTCGCTGCCGAACCGGGCCATTGCCTCCTCGTAGGTGAACCGGGGGATGGGCTGCGGGACCTTCTTGTCGGGGCGGACAGCCTCGATCAGCCGGGCGTAGAGGTCGGCCATCAGACCGATGATGTCGTCCTGGTCGACGAAGGCCATTTCGAGGTCGAGCTGGGTGAACTCGGGGAGCCTGTCAGCCCGCGGGTCCTCGTCGCGGAAGCATCGCGCAATCTGGAAGTAGCGGTCGATACCGGCGACCATCAGCAGCTGCTTCAGCTGCTGGGGGGACTGGGGCAAGGCGTAGAAGCTGCCGGCGTGGATGCGGCTGGGGACGAGGTAGTCGCGGGCGCCCTCGGGGGTGCTCTTGATGAGGATGGGAGTCTCGACCTCCATGAACCCCCGCTCGTCTAGGTAGTCACGGATGAACTTGACGACGCGGTGCCGGAGCTTGAGGTTCTCGCGCATGAAGGGCCGGCGGAGGTCGAGGTAGCGGTAGCGCATCCGCAGCAGCTCGTCCACCTGGGAGTCCTGGCTCACGTCGAAAGGAGGCGTTTTGGAGGCGTTGAGGACGGAGGCGGAGGATGCGAGCACCTCGACCTCCCCGGTTTCCAGGTTGGGGTTGACCGTCCCTTCGGGCCGTTCTTGGACAGCGCCCGTGATCTGGACGACCCACTCGCCACGGAACCGCTCGGCGGTCCGGAACGCTTCGGCCGCGTCTTCCGGGTGAAAGACGACCTGAGCGAGCCCGGTGCTGTCGCGAAGGTCGATGAAGATCAGACCTCCATGGTCGCGCCGACGGTGGACCCAGCCTGCGAGGGAGACCTCTTGGCCGGTGTGTTCTAGGCGCAATTCGCCGCAAGCAATGGATTTCAGCAAAGCGTTCTCTTCAGGGCGGAGCGTAAGGCGGAGCGCCGCGCTACATCTCGCCGAAGGGGTCGCCGCCGCCCGACTCATATGCCTGGCGGCGGTGGAGCGCGGCGTGGAGCTGCGAGAGGGTGGTCTCCATGGGACCGTCTCCTCCCGATTCCAACCGCTCGATCAGCATGTCGGTCCCACCCTGGGCCATCTCAATGGCCTGTTTCACGCCGAGGACGAAGAGGGTGAGCCATACGAAGCGTAGGAGCAGGCGGGCCAAGCTGAGCATAACGGGGAACCTCCGCGGAGACGGAACGACAGTCTCATATGTATAACCTTACCGCAAAGGATGAAGGCTACGCCATTGGAACCAGGCGTGGATTCTCCCTAACGCCTCCTTGGCGGCTGTCTAGACGCTGCTCCGCCTACGCTGCTTGACGGAAAACGGCCCGCGTGTATAGTCGCGCTCGGTGAGAGATACGCTTTGGTCGCCGAGTATGTCTGCTGGGCCACTGCATAGTCGTCCTTAGTTTTGTCCCGGGAATAGGAGGGTCTCCTTGCTGCCTCAAGAGGTCAACGAACGACTGACACGGGTAGGGCCGGGAACGCCTATGGGGACGCTGCTCCGCCGCTATTGGTTCCCGGTGGCCGCCGCTTCCGAGCTCGAGGAACACCCCACCAAAGGCGTTCGCCTTCTGGGGGAAGACCTCGTTCTCTACAAGGACAGGAGCGGGACCTACGGGCTGATTGACTGGGCATGCGCGCACCGCCGCATCAACCTGCTCTACGGTATCCCCGAGGAGAATGGGCTCCGCTGTCCCTATCATGGGTGGCTGTATGACGAGACGGGCCAGTGCTTGGAGCAACCGGCTGAAGGCCCGGATAGCACCTTCAAGGAGCGGGTCAAGCTAACGTCCTACCCGGTCGAGCAGTTGGGAGGGTTGCTGTTCGCTTACCTTGGTTCCCAACCCGCGCCGCTCGTCCCTCGTTGGGAGCCCTTCGTGAGAGAAAACGCCGTAAGGGATGTGGGCTGGGCTATCGTCCCCTGCAACTGGCTTCAGATCATGGAGAACTCGCTGGACCCAACCCACACGGAGTGGCTACACCGATATTTCTCGCACTACGCCATCGAGCGGCTTGGCAAGGGGAAGGACGACCCGAATTTCTGGCGGACCGCGCCGCCCGTCGTGCCGCACGTGAAGATCGGGTTCGACGTCTTTGATCATGGCATTGTGAAGCGGAGGGTGCTGCAGGGCGATACGGAGGACCACCCCAACTGGAAGCACGGCCATCCGATCGTGTTTCCCAACATGCTGCACGACCGCGGAGGCAATGGCTTCCAGATTCGCGTTCCGATGGACGACACCCACACGCTTTACCTGTGGTACCAGTGCCATGACGCCGAGCCCGGCGACCCTCCGCAGCGCGATGAAGAGGCGCCGACCTATGCGGTGCCCCTCCCCGGAGTGGACACGCTGGGAAGGCCCATCTGGTCGCTGCTCGACCACAACGCGGGCCAAGACAACATGGCCTGGATGTCGCAGGGGTCGATCTCGCAGCGCTGGCTGGAGAAGCTGGGCGAGTCGGACCGAGGGTTGATCATCTACCGCCGGCTCTTGGACGAGCAGATCGGCGTCGCGGAGGACGGCGGAGACCCCATGAACGTGTTCCGCGACCCTGCCAAGAACGTCTCGATATCGTTGCCGTCCGAGGGACAAGCGGAAGATAAGTCCTGGCAGGCGGGGCTTCAGCGCGCCAACGGCTTGAGCACGGGGTCGACGGGCAAGTACAGCGTGATCAACCGGCAAGTCGCCCAGCGCAGGGGGGTAGTTATCGCGGAGGCGCCGGAAAGCGCTCCGGTCCCGGCCGGGCCAGGTACGCACCTCGTCCGCTGAGTCCCTGGGGAGCGCTTGGCCTAGTGGGCGCACAAGGTCGGCAGTCAAAGCGCAATGGGCGGCGAGCGAGCTTAGGCGAGGAGCAGCGGCCCAACTTCGGCTACGTGGCTGACTCGGTGGTCCGGCGGCTCCAGGGCGGGCGGCCACGATTGTCCCTGCGTTACCCATGCGGTCGATAGCCCCACTGCTTTAGCGCCGCCTACGTCCGCGACTGCATCGTCGCCGACGAAGAGCACATCGCGGCCAGCTCGAAGTCCGAGCTGATCGAGAGCCAGCTGGAATATCGCCGGCTCGGGCTTGCGGCAGCCTACCTCGTCGGACACCACTAGGCATTTTGCGAGTCCCTCCAGCCCCCCGCGCCCTGACCGTGGCGTGCTGCATCGACGTGCCGTTGGTGACGATGCCCCAAGGCACGCCTGCAGCATTCAGCTCGTGCAACAGTGCAAGTACCGCCTGGTCTTGTGGGATAGCGGAGCGCGACGCTTCGAGATACCACCCAACCATCTCCTCATGCGTTCGGGTGATGCCGGGCCACTCCGCGAGAACGCGGTCAATCAGCCGGTCGCGCCCTGCCTGACCGTTGTCGCCGAACGCTGCGAACTTGGCCGCGGCATCCTCGACAGACGTAGCCGCTCGCACGGCGGGCTCCGTTTGATGGAGCAAGCGTCCGGTCGCAAGAATCGCGGACGCGCGGTCCCATAGGGTGTTGTCGAGGTCGAAGAGGGCGGCGGAGTATCTAGCCGGCATGGGCGTTGCGAGTTTGCCCCCGTCGGTTCGGGGGCTCGCCCCGTGCGCGCATGATAGTCCGGCGCTGGGCTTGACGGCTACTCCGGATGCCGGGTTTGCGGGCGGGCGGCGGTCAATTGAACAAGTTCTGTATCAAGAGCCACACCGCCGGCTGGGGCCAGATGACGAACAGGACGTTGTCGAAGAGCACTATCACCAGCGCTGCAATGAGGGCGCCGGTGAGGAGGCCCCACCGGGCGTACTGTCTCCCGGATACGGCGGCAGGGAAAACGAGGGCGAGCCCAATCGCCGCCCATTTCAGTCCGAAAGTCACCGACACCAGCAGGAACAGGCCAATCAAGATTAGAAGGACGACGCCGGTGCGCCGCTGCTCGTCGGCCTTGCTCATCATGCCCAGGTCCAGTATGTCTCCCGATTTCACTCCTCTGAGCTGAAGCATCAGCTGGAGCAGCGCCAGCCCGAACAGCCCGATGCCCACCATCATGGGCATGGACCGTGCTCTCGTAGGGAAGTCGACGGCTTCGACGATGAAAGCCAAGGCGATCGCCATCACTACGAGAGGGAAGAAGTGCTCCCATGACCGCCAAACGAAACGAGCCTTCGGCGGGCTATCGGGACTTGCGCCCGAGGGAGGGTTATCGGGACTCGCGCTGGAAGGCGAGTCCGCGCTGATTCCGGTCATTCGTCGCTCCGTTTCTTCGCTCTTACCGGCAAGGAACGTGAAGAAGACGGCCACCGCAATCGAGAGGAATATGAGGATCAGCGTTATCGGCCTCGTTAGCATGCCCACAGGGCCATGGATGCTCACGGCGGACAGCAGGTTGTGCTCGATGATGGGGCCCAAGATGAATCCGAGGATCATGGGAGGGCGCGGCCAGCGGAAGAACTTCATCAGCATCCCGATTACGGCGAACCCCAACACGATGGGAATCGCCGACCAGTGGCGCGTGTCTTGGAAAGAGGAGAGGAATGCGAGCGGGATAATGGCGGCGGCAAGCAGCGGGTACGGGATCCGGCTCAGTTTGGCGAGCTGACCGGAGGCGAGCAAGCCCACGATGGCGAGGGCGGCGTTGCCGAGCACCAAGCTCACCACGATGAGTGTCGTGATGTCCGCGTAGCGGGTCAGCATGGGCGGGCCGGGCGAGATGCCGTAGGCCAGCATTGCGACGAGCACGAACGCCCAGCTGAACCCCCCCGGAATGCCCATCGCCAGGGTCGGGATGGCTTGTCCGCCTTCCTTTGCGCTCTGCACCGACTCGGAGAAGACCAGGCCTTCGTAGGAGCCCTTCCCGAACTGCGATTTGTCCTTGCTGAGAGCGATTCCCACGCCGTATGAGAGCCAGGAGACGACCCTTGCGCCGACGCCCGGTATGGCGCCCATCATGACGCCCAAGATCGAATGCCTGACGATCAACGGCGTCATCGTGAAGGCCATGCCCGCGCCCCTGAAAACCTCTTTGATGTTCAAGGCGGCGCTGGACGACGCCAGCGCTCTTCGGGTCATCGTGAGGTCCATCATCTCGGGGAGCGCAAAGAGCCCCACCGTCGTGGCGATGAGCGGCAGTCCCGTCTGGAGCTGAAGCGAGCCGAGCGTGTAGCGGTCGGTCCCCGTGAACGGGTCGGTGCCTATGGTGGCTAGAAGGACGCCCAGCAGGCCCGCGGCCAGTCCCTTCACCATCGCCCCGCGGCTGAGCGCGCCGACCAGAGCCACCCCGAACAGGCCCATTGCTCCGATCTCGCCGAACCCGAAGGACAAGATGAAAGGTTTGAGTACGGGCATGGCGAGGAGTAGGACTATCGCTCCGATCAAGCCTCCGATTGCCGATACGACGTACACGAATCCCAGGGCCCGCGCGGCATGACCCCGCTGCGAAAGCGGTCTGCCTTCGATGAAGGTGACTTGGCCTCCGCCAGGATGGCCCATGGCGATGATTGGCAGCACGTCGAGCATCTCCTCGACGCCGGTGATAGTCGCGAGGAAAACGATGCCGACGACCGGGTTGTCGATGGTGAAGACGACGAACGGGACCGCCAGCGCCATGAGCAGCGGTGCCGACAGCCCCGGTATGACGCCTGCGAGAGCCGCGACCAAGATGGCGGCCCCGAAGGTGATCCAGTAGATTGACGTGCCCAGGTGTCCCAACCCGACGAACACCTGGCTGAAGTCAGGCATCGGTCTCTCTCCGCCAGACCTATTTCAGCTGAGCTACTCCCCTAAGCCTGTCCTCACTCGATGTACTTGCTGAACAAGTGCTCCTGCACCTCGGTGAGCGTGTCCAGATTCTCGCGGTACCCGTCCACCACCGCGGCGTACATCTGCTGGAGCTGCGCGCCCGGAACGGCGGACACGTCGGACCCAAGCACGCGGGCGAGGCCGGCGTTGAACTCGGGGTCGGCGATTGCGTCGTCCCACGCTTTGCGCAGTGCTGCGAGCACCGAGGGGTCAACGTTCGGCGGCCCGGCGAGGTGCTTCAATGCGACCGTGTTGGGGGGCGTCAGTGAGTCGAAAATGGCTTGCTGCTCCGCATTGAGCAGGTCGCGCCCGTTGGGAGCGGTGAAGTCGATCTCCGCGTTGGCTGAGATTTCCTGTCCTGGGACCAGGAGCCCCGCGAAAGGCCGAAGGAACCCGTCGGCGAACCAACCGGGGCGGCGGGCGGGCAGCGTGTACCAGGTGCTGCCGGGGGATATCGTCATCGCGTTGACGTCGCCGCGCTCGAGCATGAGCAGCGTCTGCTCCGTGCCCGTGCCGGCGATGACCTTGTATTCGATGGGAAGGTTGAGCCAGTCGGCTAGGAGCATCGTCGCAAGGGCAGTGCCGTTCACCTCCGGCGCGCTTCCGGGGCCTGTCTGGATGAGAGGCTCGCCGTCGGGGTTCCCCATCGCCTCGGTGATGTCCTGGTAGGGGAGGTTGCCTCGGATCGCCCACACCGGATTGCCTGACTGGGGCGCCCCGATGATGCTGAACTCGGATGCGCTGAAATCGGCCTCAGGCTCGAAGGAGTCGGTGATCAGCGTGCCCGCTGTGTACTGGATGACCAAGCCGCTTGGCTCGGAGTTCCAAACGAAGTTGGAGGCCGCCATCTGCGGCGTGTGGTTGGTGACGACGATGCGGGGGTTCCCCGGTATGTAGCGCCGCAGGTTCGCCGCGTAGTACCGGGCTTGGGTGTCGGTTCCTCCGCCTGGGGCAAGCCCGACCACCATCCTGATGGTCTTTCCCTTGAAGTATGCCTCGGCGTCGAAGGAGGGCTCAGGCGTCGGCGTGGGAGCCGGCGTTGGCGTTGGCGCCATGACCGGCGCGGGCGTTGGAGTCGGCTCGCCCGGCGCCAGCGTGGGCGTCGGCGCCGGAGTCGGCGTGGGAGTGGCCGGCGCTCGGGTCGGCGTGGGTGTTGCATCGCTGCCGCACGCCGCCAAGAGCAGACTGGCTAGAAGGAACGCCACTACCATGGAACTCGTGAATCTCATCGGTCGAGCCCTCCCTATGACCCTAGGCTTGTGCCTCCGCGCTCCCTGACGAGCAGCTCAGCTATTCACTCGCGCTGTAGTCCCACTCGAAGTCGCGGTCCTGGTAGGCGATCTCCGGCATGATGCTTTCCATTCCCCTCGCCGCCAGCTCGGACTCGAACTTCTGGCGGACGAACGGGTCCTCGTCGGGGTACTCGATTTGGTTGGCCCCCGGATTCTCGACCCGTTCCCCGGTCCCGGAGAACTGCCGTGGCGGGTGAAGCGCCAGGTAGCGCGCCGGCTCGGAGCCGATGTTGAAGTGTTGGTGGAACCACCTTGCCGGCGGCACGAAGACGCTCCCTTCATGCCAGGGGACGACGACCTTGTCATGCCCTTCCGGCCACATGATCGAGTAGCCCTCCCCGCTGGGAATCACGATTACGAATCCCGGGCCGTGGCGATGGCCCTTCTTGTAGGCGCCCGCGTCGAACACCGACATGTGGCACGTCATTGGCGAGTCTGGGAACTCGATGAACACCGTGTGCCCTCCGGCGCCGCGTCCATAGAACGGCACCAGTTTGTCCCACGCGCGCATGTCGGGAAAGAAGTTGCCTATCCACTGCGCGCGAACGCGGCCGTTCGCGATGGCCCGGTTGTGGATCTTCGCCTCCGAGTAGAACTCGCCGACGAGCCGGCCCGCTCCGGAAGGAGAGTTGTTGTTGAAGAAGAAGTCGGGATCCGGCACTCCCACCATTGCGACCGGCAAGTAATTGTTGTGCAGAAGCCGCGCCGGACGGTCTCCCTGGGCGTTGGTCAACTGGTGCGTATGGTTCCTGGGCAGGAGGAAGAGGCTGTGCTTCTGCCATTCGAAGGTCCGCGTGCTCTTGCCATCCTCTGACGACACGGTGCAGAAGCCGCGCCCGTCGAGCACGTAGACGACGTCATCCAGTGCAAACCTCAGTGGAGGGAGGGTCTGCCCCGGCGCAATCTCAGTTACGCGGGCCTCCGCCACGCCCTGCTGCCCCTCGAGCTGGAGGAAGGCCGAGTTGCACTGTCTCTCTTCCCACCATCCAAGCTCGATGGTGCGGAGATCGTCGAGGTAGTATCCCTCGTGTACGGGAACGCCGATGGACCTGATCCACGTCTCGTAAGCGTGCTGGGCCGCCCTGTTGGCTGTGACCTGTTCTTCGGTGGCCTCCGTGATTTTCAACGGCGCCTCTGCCATCACTTCCTCCTCTATTCGACTACCACCTATCTCCTGTCCACTCACGAACGCGAAATGACACGTCTCAGCGCTCTTCTACTGTCCGGTGCTCGTGCGGGAACCCATTCCGGCGTGGAGAACGCCGGAACGGTAGTGACGAATGTGTCAAGGGGGCCGCTTCAGCAGGCGAGACGAAATCAATCGCCGCAAGCAGCATCGACGTTGACGTCAACGCCGGGACCACAGCCCGGATGACCCTCGACAGGTCTATATCGCCAGTTCCCATGCCCCCTCCGCAATCCTCCCCGAGGGGAGGAGGTAAAGGCAAATACGTGGGTCGAGTTCGCCCACTCGGTCGGCCTGGGCCACGTCCCAACAGGGCGCATCCTAGTCCGCCACGGCCTATGGCGCAACGTCCGATCAGCGAGGAGCCTTAGCCCTGAGGAACGACTCGCCAGGGGGCCGAACTGCCAAAGTGCCGCCTTGCGGGTCAACGGCCAGAGACGCCGGACATCTGCGGCGTCCCTAGTGAGCGGAGCGGAGGGAGAAGCCCGCCGGGAGCTTAGTCCCAGCGGGTCCTCGGCTTCGGCTCGAGCTCGCCGTCCACGTACATGTCCACCTTGCCCTGGGGGAAGCAGACGTAGCCCGCGATGCGCGCGGCCTCGGGGGTGGGATAGCGGTACGTCCACGCGACGTTCTCGACCAGCCCATCGCCGGCCTGCGCGTGAAAGTACCGCGCCTCGCCCTTGTACGCCGAACCAACGACGCGATCGCTCGGCTGCAGCAGGTCCATCCGTACGTCTTTCGACGGTATGTAGTACCGGTGCGGCAGCCCTGTCTCGACCAGCATGATGGGCCGGTCCGTTTGGGCGACCGTCACGCCGTTGATGACGACGCTCACGCTGCGCGAGCTTTCGATGCAGTCCACCCGCGTGTACGGGTCCTTCGGCCCGACGAAGACTTGCGTGTCTTCCTCGTACCAGGCATCGACCTTGTTCCAGTAGAAGGCGACGTGCTCGCGCACGTCGATGCAACCCTCCAGGGGCGAGGGGTAGTTCCAAGCGGCGCTCTCAGCGACCTGCTCTCCGACCTTGACGCTCCAGTACCGGGCGTCTCCTTTGATCGGTCAATGTGTCGAGCTATCGGTGGCCGCCATCAGGTCCATCCGCACGTCGTCCATGGGGAAGTAGTAGACCGGCTGGTGACCCGTCTCCTGCATGACCAGCGTCCGGACGCTGTCCGCGATCGTCTCGCCGCCGAACATAACCCGGACGCGCTTGGGGGTTGGCTCCATGAAGGCCAGGTGGCCCCCGATGCCCTGCGCCCCGGCATTGAGCGCTCTGAATGCTTGTGTCATCTCATAGCTCCTTCCGAATGGCTGTCGGTTAGCTTCAGACCGTGACCGCAGCCTTCATGCGCTCCCTCCGCGCCGGTAAGCGATGGCGGCATTCTACAGCCGCGACCGCAGGGCGGCCACGGGCGCCGCGACTCAGCGCGGCGGCGGGCGCGCGAATTCAGTCTGTCCGAGGACGTTGACGCGCAGCCATCTGCCGGTGAAGTAGTAGCCGCCGTACAGACAGAAACGGACGAGCATGGCGATCGCGATCGCGATAGCCACGCCATACTCCCCGGCGGATGTCCACCGCGAGAGGACGAAGGCTATGGGTATCTCCATGACCCACATGCTCATGAAGGTCACGAGCATCGGCGCGAGCGTATCTCCGGCGACGTTGAACGACTGCTGGAAGACCTGGCCGCCCCCCAACAGCGTGCCCGCGACCGCCTGGATGCGCAGCCAGATGACAGCGGTCTCGATGAATTCGGGGTCGCTGCTGAAGATGCTCACGAAGAACGCGGGGAATGCGATGAGGAGCGCGCCGGCGGCGCCCCGTATCACCATCACGTAGGCGACGGCCCACTTTACGGTCATCCGCGCCCGCTCCGGCTGCCCTGCGCCGAGGTTCTGTCCGACCAGCACGCCGGACGCCCGGCCCATGCCCTGGCTGCCGATGTTCGTGATGCGCTCGAGTCGGCGCGTCAGCGAGTAGGCGGCGAGGGCGATGTCGCCGAAAGGAGTGACGAGCCGGATGAGGATGAGCTCGGAGAGGCCACGCTCCATCTGCGTAGCCGTGGCAGGCGCGCCGATCTTGATGATGCGCCACATCAGCGCGGGGTCGACGCGGTACCCACTGAGTCTGAGGTGCAGGCGGGACGTGCCTGTTGCCAGTGCGCGAAGGTTCCAGGCCACGCCCACGATCTGGGCGAGGATGTTCGCCGCCGCCGCGCCGGCGATTCCCATCTCAGGCAAGCCGAGCCAGCCGAGAATGAGGAACGGGGTCAAGATGAGGTGGAGGACCCGCGACACAATCGTCGATTTCATCGGCGTGAATGCATCGCCTGATGCCTGGAGCGCCGCCCCGGTGGTCTGCCGGAAGCTCTGGATGGCGGACGAAACGAACTGGAATTGCAGGTAGAGGATGGCCGCTTGCACCACCGACTCGCTCACGCCCAGGACCCGTAGCAGCATGGGAGCGAGAGCTATGCCGGCGACAGACAGGAGCAGCGAGACGATGATGGTGAGCGCGAAAGCCTGTAGGGCCGCGTGGTTCGCTAGGTCGATGCGGCGGGCGCCCACGGCGCGGGAGATGACGGCCTGCATGCCGACGTCGAGGCCCATGCGCGCCATCATGATGAGGTGGCCGTACGCCTGGGCGACGCCGATGCCGCCGATGGCGCCGAAGCCGACCACGCGGCCCGCCCAGAACAGGTCGGATATCTGGTCAGAGGCGTTGAAGACCCCGCCGACCATCTGGGGCCAGGCGAGGAACCAAAGGTTGCGCCGGACTCCCCCAGTCGTCAGGTTTCGGGTGGCGTAGGCCGACCGCCGCGCGCGGCGCGCTTGGCGTGACCTATCGTCGGGGCTCGCCCAATCGAAATCAGACTCCGGCGCGTCGTCGGGGGTGGAGTCTGTATGCCGGTCGTCGGGTGGCAATGGTCAAAGAACGTCTCTTCAGAGTATCGCTAGGGCATCCGCCGGCGCATCGCCATCGTACACCTTGGAGCCGCTGGGGATTATCGGGAGCTCTTTGCAGAAAGTGGGGACCTGCAAGTTGCCCCTGTAGGCCGCTAGGCGTAGCCTGCGCCCGTAGGTCCACTGAAGGGTCCCACGGAGGTATGGCGTGAAGCTGCTCTTCTTCGACGATTACAAGCTAGGCGTCCTCCAGGGCGGCAAGGTCTTTGACGTGAGCTCGGCGGTCGAGCACTCGGACATCCTTCCGCCGGAGGAGGTGATGGAGCGGGTCATCGGCGGGTTCGATGACTACCGGCCGAAGCTGGAGGCGGCTGTGTCCTCCGGCGACGGGGCCGCGCTTTACAGCGTGAAGGTCCGCGCGCCGCTCCCGCGGCCCCACAACGCGCTTTGCGCCTTCTCGAACTACCTGGATAGGGAAGGGGCGACGCGGGGCGTGCTGGACTTCTTCTACAAGGGAACGAGCAGCGTCATCGGAGACGGCGATACGGTCCACATCCCGGACATTCCCGAGGCGCAGGTCTTTCAGGCGGAGGCCGAATTCGCCTACGTCATCGGCAAGCCCGCCAAGAACGTTTCGGAGGCGGACGCCCTCTCCCACGTATTCGGATACACGAACTTCGTCGACGTGTCGGCTCGGGGCATCCCGAACCGCAGGACGACCTTCTTGCACAAGGGGCAGGAGACTTGGGGGCCGATGGGCCCCGTGATCACGACGGCGGACGAGATAGCCGACCCTCAGGATGTCGGCGTGCAGTCGTGGATCAACGGCGAGTTGAAACAGGACTACAACACGTCGGCGATGGCCTACTCCGTCGCCGAGCAGATAGCCTGGCTGTCGCAGTACCTGAGGCTCGTGCCGGGCGATATCATTTCGTGCGGCACGCACCATGTGGGGCTATGGCCGATAAACGACGGCGATACGGTCGAAGTGGAGGGCGGCGGCCTGGAACGGCTGCGCTTCAGCATAAGATCGTACGGCCCGAAGAAGACGGAGAACTGGCTGCCGCCGGGCGTGCGGAGCGCGTAAGAACGAGCGCGTAGTACAACCTCTGTAGGAGCGTGTCATGTACGACCTGCTGATCAAGAACGGAAGAGTCGCGGACGGCTCGGGGATGCCCTCGTTCGTTGCGGATGTAGGCGTCGCCGATGGGAAGGTCGTGGACGTAGGGCGTCTTTCCGGCCCGGCCAAGCGGACTATTGACGCGTCCGACCGGGTCGTGGCGCCGGGGTTCATCGACAACCACTGCCACTTCGACGCGCAGGTCACGTGGGATCCGCTGTGTACGTACTCGCCGCAGCACGGCGTGACGACGGTTATCTTCGGCAACTGCTCGCTGACGCTGGCGCCGACCAAGCCTGACGACCGCGAGGCGCTGGCCATGATGCTCTCGCGAGTCGAAGCGATTCCGATGGAGAGCCTGCAAGAGGGCATTCCGTGGGAGTGGACGACGTTCGGCGAGTACCTCGATTTCATCGACCAGCGTCTCGGCGTGAACGCGGGCGCGCTCGTCGGCCACTCGGCGGTGCGCCGCTGGGTGCTGGGCGAGGAGGCGTACGAGCGCGAGCAGGCGACGCCCCAAGAGATGGAGGAGATGAAGGGCCTCATCAGGGATTCGGTCCGGGCCGGAGCCCTCGGCCTGTCCTTCAACCGCAACCGGGGCCACATGGACCTCGCAGGCCGCCCGATCCCCGGCATCGTCCCGCCCGTCGATGAGCTGTACGAATTGGCGACCGCGCTCAGGGACGTGGGGGCGGGCATCGTGCAGTGCGGCGCGGCCTACCCGCTGGAGATACGCGACGGCTTCGCGACAAAGCTGGGCGAGCAGTCGCAGCGCCCCGTTATCTACAACCAGATTGTCTACAACTCCAACGATCCCGAGCGGTGGAAGACCCACCTGGAACTCGTCGAACAGCGCATCAACGAAGGACGGCAGGTCTACCCGGTGATAAACCCGCGCCCCGCCGCGCAGCGGTTCACGATGCGCAACGCCCAGACATTCGACCGCATGCCCACCTGGCGGGAAGTGATGCTGGGGTCGGTCGAAGAGAAGGCGTCGGCCTTCCGCGACCCAGCGGTGCGCGAGAAGCTCCGCTCCGAGGCCGTCGATGGCGTGAATCTCCCCACCGGCGTCTTGCCGATCAGCTGGGACCGGATCTTCATTACGCGCACGCTGAAGCAGCGCAACAGCTCCTTCCAGGGCATGAGCGTGGCGGAGATGGCGGAAGCGCAAGGCAAGGAGGTCATCGACGGCTTTCTCGACTTGGTCTTGGACGAGGACCTCGGCACTGGCCTGCAGAACAGACAATCGGGCGGCGACGACGGAGTGATGGGCAAGCTCATCGCGAGCCCCTACACGCTTATCGGCCTCTCGGACGCCGGCGCCCATGTAGTGTTCGAGGCGGGCTACGGCTACAGCACCCTCGTGCTCGGACGCTGGGTGCGGGACGAGGGCGCGCTCTCGCTGGAGGAGGCGGTCCGCAAGCTCAGCTTCATGCAGGCGTCTCTCTACGGTCTGCACGACCGCGGCCTCTTGCGACCCGGCTATGCTGCGGACGCAGTCATCTTTGACCCCGCGACGGTGGGGGCGGAGGAGCCGGACGAGGTGAACGACCTCCCCGGCGGGCTGACGCGCCTGCGTCAGAAGGCGCGCGGCGTGGACTACACGATCGTCAACGGCGAGGTGCTACTGGAGGACGGCGAGCACACCGGCGCGTATCCTGGCCGGGTCGTGAGGAGCCGCGCTGCCGTCCCCGCCTAATCGACTTGGGGAGCGTGTGCGAATGGACTTTCGGAGAGTGAGAGGACAAGAGAAGCCGCCCAAAGGGCAAGGCGGCGCGGTGGGCGATGAGTACGTCACCTATGAGATAGAGAGAGACAAAGCGCCGAAACTCGCCGAGTGGCTGAACCTTATGGACGCCAACGGCTACGAGCTGGCGGGGCTGGAAGGCTACGGCGGCGGCGGTTCGGTGTATCTGATGGCAATAGTGCGCCGGAAGAGACAGTAGCGTCCGCGCCGTGCGCGTGTGAGAGCGCCTGAGCGCGGCAGACTAGGGAGTTGGGTATGGCGACCGAAATGGCCACGCTGGCCGGAGGCTGCTTCTGGTGTCTGGAAGCCGTGTACGAGCAGGTGCGGGGCGTCGAGAAAGTCGTCAACGGGTACACCGGCGGCGCGACGGTCAACCCCACTTATTACGAGGTCTGCTCCGGCAAGACCGGACACGCCGAGGCCGTTCAGCTCACGTTCGACCCGGACCAGGCGCCGTACCGTCAACTCGTCGAGCTCTTCTTCACGATGCACGACCCCACGACCCTCAACCGTCAGGGCCCGGACACGGGCACGCAGTACCGCTCCGCCATCTACTACCACGACGAGGAGCAGCGCAGGATAGCCGAGGAGGTCATCGCGGACTTCACGGAGCGCCGAGTCTGGCGGTCGCCCATCGTTACGGAGTTGCAGCCCCTCGGCGCCTTCTACGACGCCGAGGACTACCACCAGCAGTACTACCGCAACAATCCGGGGGCGGGCTACTGTCAGGTCATCATCGCGCCGAAGGTCGCCAAGCTCCGCAAAGAGCACCTCGAAGCGCTCAAAGCGTAGCGGCAATATTGCTGACTCCCCTGCGTCTTTGCATCCTTGCGCTGGTCCTTCCGGCCCTGCTCGCTGCCCGCCGTTCTGACATCCGACTCTGACCCGACCACACCCGGAGCCACAGCCGCGCCCGCCTCTCCCCGTCTGCGGCGCGTGGGCCCAAATCGCCGATGTGATCGGGGGCGCACTGCGACATTTGCCCCTTCCCCCATCCCCGACCAACCCCTACCATGGACTCCGACAAGCGAAGAGCTGACGCACTCTCCGCGCCTCCTCCCCTTAAACCTCTCCCCGTCTGTGAGACCTTTACGTAAACCTCAAACTGGTTCGTGGTGAGCCTGTCCAACCATGGACCGGCTTGGAATACCGGGGAGCGCAGAGGGGCGACGCCCCTCTGCCGGGGGCATGGGGGTGTCCCCCACAACATGACGGGTGGGTGGGTGGGAAGAGTTACGCCCGCCGGAAATAGGGTTACGCAAAGGTCTCGTCTGCGGGGGAGACTGAGAGGGGGCCACGCGGACCGAGGGGGGCGAAATTCTTGAATTCTTAACCCCCTTCCACCGCACCACGGCCTGGTAACTAGAAGCAGAAACCTTCGGGGACTTTCTGCTTCTAGCCCCCCGCCCCCGTCGCCCGTCGACCGCATCACGGCCACGTAAATCAAAGATTCCAAGAACAGAAGGAGCCTGCAAAAAATGTTCTTGCTCCTCCACAGACGGCCCCCTCCCGTCTGCGGGAGGGGACGCGCAAGCGCAGCGAAGCGCGGGGGAGGAGAGGCTGCGGCGCACAGGCTTCCCCCCTTCCGTCATTCCCGCGCAGGCGGGAATCCAAGTATCAGTCCCCGGCCCACGCTGCAGGAGAGGACTGGAGGAGAGCGTCTGCCGGGGGCCGACCTTCCTTGACACTGCTCCGAGCGCGCTCCTACACTGCCGGGCGCGCCGCCGCGCGGCGGCGCCACCTTACTCCCCACGTTGGCTCATCGTCTGCGGCTGCGAGCGAGGCAGCGGCGGACTCACGCGGGCCGATGGCCGCCCTTCCGCAGCGGCGCGCCTACTCTGGAGGCTTATGACGCAACCTCGCGAAGGGTTTACCGGCTCCGAGCGCTCGTTCATGGGGGAGGAGGAGCTACATCTCACGAGCGTCGGCGTCGACATCGGTTCGTCAACGTCCCACCTCGTCTTCTCCGAGCTCGAGCTCGAACGGCGCAACACCCGTTACGTTATCGTGAAGCGCACGGTCCTCCACGAATCGGACATTCTCTTGACCCCCTATGTGGACGAGGGCGCGACGATCGACGCTGACTCCCTTGGCCGTTTCATCGACGGGCAGTACTCGGTGGCCAATCTTCGCCGTGAGCAGATCGACACCGGCGCGCTGATCCTGACCGGCGTGGCCGTTCGGCGCCACAACGCGCGGGCTATCGCCGACCTGTTCGCGCAGGAGGCCGGCAAGTTCGTCGCGGTGAGCGCCGGCGATGGTCTGGAGGCGACGATGGCCGCCCACGGCTCCGGCGCGGTGGGCGAGTCCGAGCGTGTCTCCGGCGTGGTGATGAATATCGACATTGGCGGCGGCACCAGCAAGGTCGCCATCTGCCAGGGCGGCAAGACGACCGAGGTCACCGCCGTGGACGTCGGCGCGCGGCTCCTCGCGTTCGACGACGACGGCGTGGTGACGCGCGTCGAGGAGGCTGGACGCTTCTACGCCAAAGAGGCCGGACTGAACGTGGAGGTCGGCGTACGGCTCTCGGAGGGCGAGAAGGACGTGATCGTTTCGAAGATGGTGGACCGCCTCATGGAGGTCGTCCTGCTCAAGGACATCTCGGAGGAGACGAAGGGCCTGATGCGCCTGCCGGAGCTGGCGTTCCGCGGGCAGGTGGGCTCGGTGATCTTCTCGGGCGGCGTCTCCGAGTTCATCTACGGCCATGAGAGGAGCAGCTTCGGCGACCTGGGCCCCCTCCTCGCAAAGGCCGTGCGCGAGCGCGTGAAGGAGCTGGGCGCGATACTGATGGTGCCGGAGGCCGGCATCCGCGCGACGGTCGTCGGCGCCTCGCAGTACACCGTGCAAGTCAGCGGGAGCACGATCTTCATCTCGCCCATCGATGCGGCGCCTATCAGGAACATCCCCGTGATGACCCCCGAGTTCGACCTCACCCTGAACGAGCTCGACCCTGCGGTCATCGAGCAGGCGGCCCGCGCGGGGCTCACCCGGCTCGACCTGCACGACGCGGACACCGCAGTCGCGGTCGGGTTCCGGTGGGGCGGCTCGGCCACGTTCTGGCGCCTCGACGCCTTCACCCGCGGCATGGCGGCCGCCATGAAGGAGCTGCTGGACAAGGGCAATCCCCTCGTGCTGGTGAGCGACGGCGACATCGGCGGCCTGCTGGGGCTGCACCTGCGCGAGGAGCTCGAGCTCCCCAATCCGATCATCTCCATCGACGGCATTGAGCTGCGCGAGTTCGACTACATCGACATCGGCGAGCTGATCCCGTCATCGGGCGCGGCCCCGGTCGTCATCAAGTCCCTGGTCTTTCCTGGCCAGGCAACGGAGTAATCCATGCAATACCGGCGTCTCGGTCAGACGGACATGCAGGTCTCGGTCATCGGCGCGGGCGGGTATCCATTTGGCCCGCCGCTCCTCGGCCAGGAAGAGACGACGGCTGTCGTCCACCGGGCGATCGACCTTGGCGTCAACTTCTTCGACACGTCGGACGTCTACGGGCAAGGCCAGAGCGAGGACCTGCTCGGCAACGCCCTGCGCGGCAAGCGCGACCAGGTCTACCTCTCGACCAAGTTCAACTTCCGCGACCTCGGCGCCCAATCGCCTCGCGACCGCATCTTCGCCAGGTGTGAGGAGGCGCTCCGCAAGCTGCGGACCGATCACGTCGATCTCTTCCAAGTCCACTTCTCCAGTCCCGAAGTGCCCCACGAGGAGATGCTCGGCCCGCTGAACGACCTCGTGCAGCAGGGGAAGGCGCGCTACATCGGCAACTGCAACACCGCCGCGTGGCGCTGGCATGAAGAGCTCGACGTCTCTCGCGCCGGCGGGCTGGCGGAGTTCGAGTCGACCCAGAACCACTACAGCCTGCTGTACCGGCACGCCGAGCTGGAGCTGATGCCGTTCTGCCGCGCATACAGCAAATCGTTGCTCGCGTACTTTCCGCTGTCCGGGGGCTGGCTCGCCGGCGCCTACGATCCGGGCGAGCCGTACCCGGAGGGAAGCCGCGCCGCCAAAGTGCCCACCGGCATCGTGACGCGCATCCGCTCCGAGCGGGTCGAGCGCCTCGTGCCCCGGCTGCAAGCGTTCGCGGGCGAGCGCGGCTACTCCATGGCGGAGGTCGCTCTGGCTTGGGTCATCTCGCATCCGGAGCTCGCGCTCGCCCTGACCGGCTTCGACCGCCCCGAGCACGTCGAGGCGAACGTACGCGCGGCGGACTGCAAGCTCTCCGGGGCCGACCTCGAAGAGCTCGACGCGCTGACCTCGTGGTGGGAGGGGACGAACGCGGTCATCGACAGCGCCAACCCCATCCCCCGGCCACGGGGCTGATTCGATGGCCGACTGGTATCTCGTCCGTCACGGCGAGACGCAATGGAACGCCGAGCGGCGTGTGCAAGGCCAGACCGACGTTCCCATGCGCGAGCAGGGGAGGGAGCAGATCGCGAGGACGGCTGCCCGGCTCGCCGATGTCCCTTTCCACGCTGTCTACGCCAGCGACCTGGTCCGGGCCCGCGAGACTGCGGAGATTATCATCGCGGCCAGCGCAACGGGTCCCCACGAGCTGCGCCTCGACTCCGCGCTACGCGAGATAGCCTTCGGCGAGTTCGAGGGCATGACCTGGCCTGAGATCGTGAACGTCGGGCGGAGCGACGAGATAGAGGGCTCCAGGGATCTCGACTACCGACCCTTGGACGGGGAGTCGTACCGGGAGCTGATGGACCGGAGCGGGGTGTTCGCCGACTCGCTACAGCGCAACCATGCGGACGCGGACGTGCTCGTAGTCGGGCACGGCGGGGCGCTGCGGGCGCTGGCCGTGCGGCTGCTGGGCCTACCCTACGAGGCTTACTGGTCGCTTGGCGGCCTCGGCTCCGGCAGCATCTCCAAGGTCCGCGCACGGGACGGCAGCGCGGCCCTCGCCGCCTGGAACGACGTGGGGCACGTGCAGCCCAGCCATCAGCCGGGCTGATATACTCCTCCTCAGCACCCTCAGCAGGTAATGAACCTATGCCCCGCATCAAGAAGGAAAAGAAAGAGAAGCCCGCCGAGACGACCGAGCAGTTCATCGCCCGCGTCAGCAAGCAGGACGAGACGCGGAACGGCAAGCGCGTCAGGTACGGTTTCACCAAGCGCGTCCGATAGCCCGCTGTGGCCGAGCCATTTGAGCTTTCGCTGACCGAGGCCGTTGACGCCGTATCGTCGCGGCGGCTCTCTGCGGTCGAGCTTACTGAATCGCTCCTGAAGCGCATCGACGCGCTGGAGCCCCAGCTCGAAGCCTGGGCGACGCTTATCCCCGAGCAGGCCCTCGCCGCCGCGCGGGAAGCCGACGCGGGCGCCGGGCCGCAAGGCGCGCTGGCAGGTGTTCCCTACGGCGCCAAGGACATCTTCGACACCGCGGGCGTCCGCACTGCCGCCGGCTCGAAGATATGGGCGGACCGCGTCCCGGACGCCGACGCCACGCCGATCATCCTCGCCCGCAACGCGGGCGCCATCCTTCTCGGCAAACTGCACACCACCGAGTTCGCGGACGGCGACCCTGCGCCGAGCTTCAATCCCTGGAATCGCGACCACACCCCAGGAGGGTCGAGCGCCGGTTCCGGCGTGGCCGTGGCCGCCCGCATGGTCCCGTGGGCGTTCGGCTCGCAGACCGTCGGCTCCGTCCTGCGGCCCGCGGCTTATAACGGCGTCGTTGGATTCAAGCCCACGTTCGGCCGCATCCCGCGGGTCGGCGTCGTGCCGATGGCCACGTCGTTCGACCACGTCGGCGTGCTCGTCCGGCGAGTCGAGGACGCTGCGCTGCTGCTGAGCGCGCTCGCTGTCCACGACCCCAACGACCCGTACTCGGCGGATGCGCCGGTGGACGACTACGTCGCGGCGGCCCGCGCGGACGGCCCGGCGCCACGCCTGGGGCTCATCCGCGGCTGGTTCTCCGAGCAGTCGGACGCTGAGACGCGGCTCATCACGGAGGAGACCGCTCAGGAGCTTGCTCGCGCCGGAGCAACGATCGAAGAGGTCGATCCCGGCGTCGATTTCGCCCGCGCCTACGCCGCGCACCGCGTCATGCAGGAATCGGAGATGGCTGTGTGGCACGCGCCGCTCTATGAGGGCGCCGAGCACCTGTACGGCCCGAAGATAACCGTCTACCTGCAGAATGGATACGCTCACACGGCCCGCGACTACGTCGCGGCGTCGGACTATCGAGGAGAGGTCCAACGCCTCGCCAAGCGCACGCTGGGGACGGTCGACGCGCTGCTCATGCCCACCGCCTCCGGCCCTGCCCCGAAGGACCGGACACAGACCGGCGACACGCGCTTCCAGAGCCCGTGGAGCTTCACCGGCTTCCCGAGCATATCGGTCCCAATCGGGCTGTCGGGCGACGGTCTGCCGCTTGGCGTGCAGCTCGCATGCGCTCCGTTCGACGAAGCCAAGCTCCTTCGCGTCGCGGCATGGGTCGAGGGCGCGCTGGGAGTCGAGCTAACGCCTCCGCTGTAAGGGAGTCCTACGCCTGAGCGGGCGTAGGGTTGGGGACTGGGCCGCCGGGGAGCACATCGGGGATTTCGTCGTCGAACTCGTTGGCGGGCGCGTCCTTGCGTTTGGCGCCGCTGGCGGCCAGACGGGCGTGCAGCTCGTGCTGCTTGGCGTACAACCCGCCGAGCGCAATCAGCTCTTCGTGGTTCCCTAGCTCGACGATGCGCCCCTTCTCCATAACGACGATCTTGTCAGCGTTCCGTATCGTCGAGAGCCGGTGCGCGATGACGACGGCGGTGCGCCCGTGCAGCAGCCGGCCGATCGCCTCTTGGATGAGCTGCTCGGTCTGGGTGTCGACGCTGGCGGTCGCCTCGTCGAGAACGATGATGCGAGGGTCGGCGACGAGCGCTCGCGCAAAGCTCACGAGCTGACGCTGGCCCAGGCTCATGTTCCCCCCGCGCTCCTCCATCATAGTCTCGTAGCCGTCCGGCAGGTCGGCGATGTGATCGTGTATGCCGACCGCCTTGGCGGCGGCGAAGACTTTCTCGTCGCTGGCCTCGGGGTGGTTGTAGCGGATGTTCTCCATGATCGTGCCCGAGAACTGGAACGGGTCCTGGAGGACTATGCCCATCTGCTGCGCTAGGGAGACGCGCGTGACCGATCGCACGTCCCGGCCGTCGATGGTCACGCTCCCGCCGGTGACGTCGTAGAAGCGCGATATGAGCGCCGCCATCGTGGTCTTGCCCGCGCCGGTGCGGCCCACCAGCGCGACTGTCTGCCCTGGCTCGATGTCGAGGCGTACGTCGGAGAGGACCGGCTTGCCCGGTTCGTAGGCGAACGACACGTCCCTGTAGGAAATGGCGCCATCGATCTGAGGCAGCTCTACTGCGTCCTCCGCGTCGTACAGGTCAGGCTCGACGTCCAGCAGGTCGAAGATTCTCGATCCGGACGCCATCGCCCGCTGGAGCTGCGTGAACTGCTGCGTGAGGCTCCGGATCGGGTCGAAGAAGCGCTGGACGTAGAGGGTGAATTGGATGAGCAGGGCGACGCCGAGCACGCCGCGAATGACGAGCCCCCCGCCCACGATGATGATCGCGGCAAGGCCGAAAGCCATGAACATCTCGACCACCGGCATGAGGGAGGACGAGAGGCGCTGCGCCCGGAGGTTGGTGTTCAAGTGGTACCGGTTCAGCGCGTTGAACGCGACCAGGTTCTTCCGCTGGCGGTTCATGCTCTGGACGACTCTGACGCCGTCCAGGTTCTCGGCGAGCGAAGCGTTCACGTTGGAGATGGCGATGCGCACGCGCAGGAACGCCGGCCTCGCATGCTTCTGCCACACCCAAATTATCCAGATGAGGATGGGCAGAGTGGCGAAGGACCACAGCGAGAGCTGCCAGTCGGTCACGAGCATGAAGGCGATGATTCCGATCAGACTCAGGAGGTCGGCGACGCTCAACACGACGATGTCGAGGAACTCTTGGAGCTGGTAGACGTCGTTCTGCGCCCGCGACATCACCGAGCCGACCTTGTGCCTGTTGTGGAACGACATCGGCAGGCGCTGGAGGTGTTCGAAGAGTTCGCGCCGCAGGTCGTAGATAACTCGCTGGCTGACGCGGGCCAGCAGGAGCTGGTGGCTGTAGTTCGAGATGTAATGGACCACCAAGACGAAGCAGAAGACTATGGCCAGCGTGTTCAGCCCGGAGAGGTCCCCTGTCTCGATGTAGCGGTCAACGCCGATGGCGATGATGGCCGGGATGGCCACAGTGGCCAGGGTGTAGATGAAGACGCCGATCAAGCTGAGGAAGACTTCCCGCTTGTACGGCCCCATGTATTTCATCAGACGAATGACTACGCGCTGGTCGTATAGCTTCGTGCCGTCCTCGTCTATGTCTCCCTGCTGGCCGCGCGTCATCCAGCCGCCGCCGCCCGTGTTCAGCATCATCGCGGGACCCCCCTAGGGGCCGCGACGGCCCGCGCGGCGACTCCGTTGAGGCTCGTGGCGTATTGCAGCTCGGTGACGTGCGTGAAGAGGCCACCGGACTCGATCAATTCTTCGGGAGTGCCGATCTCGGCAATCTTGCCGTCGAGCATGACCGCTACGGTCTCCGCGTTCTGAATCGACGAGAGACGGTGCGCGATGATGAACGTCGTTCGTCCCTTGATCGCGCCGGCCAAGGCTTCTTGGATGCGCGACTCGGTCCCGGCGTCGACGCTGGCGGTGGAGTCGTCCAATATGAGGACCGGCGGGTCGAGGGCAAGCGTGCGCGCGATGGATAGCCGCTGCCGCTGGCCGCCCGAGAGCGAGACGCCGCGCTCGCCGATTATCGTTTCGTAGCCTTTGGGGAGGGCCATGATTTCGTCGTGAATCTGGGCGGTCTTCGCCGCGGCGAGAATCTCGTCCATCGTCGCGTCCTCGCGGCCGTAGGAGATGTTCTCGGCGACGGTGGCGCTGAATAGGAAGACGTCTTGCTGCACGATGCCGATGGCCGCACGGAGCGACGGCAGAGTCGCGTCCCGGACGTCTATGCCGTCGATGGTGATGTGGCCCCCATCCACGTCGTAGAAGCGCGCGAGCAGACTCATGAGAGTCGTCTTGCCGGAGCCGGGAGCGCCCATCAGCGCGACGACTTGGCCAGGCCGCGCTTCCAGGGTGACTCCCCGCACAGCGGGGCGGTTGCCGTAGGAGAACGTCACGTCCTCGAAGCGGACGTGGCCGCGCACGTTTTGCAGGGGCGCGGCGTCGGGCCGCTCCTTGACCGGCGATTCGGCGTCCAGCACGTCGAACAGCCGCTCGCCGGCGGACGCGGCGCGGGCGAAAGTGTTCACGAGGAAGCCGACCATCCGTATCGGCTGCACGAGCAGGCTGATGTAGAGCAGGAACCCGGTAAACTCGCCGATGGTCATCCGCCCTTCGATGACCGCCCGGCCGCCGAACCACAGAATCACACCGAAAGAGGCCCAGAAGATAACCTGCATAATGGCAGTGTTGGCCGATTGAGCGCGCCGGGCGCGGTACGTAGCCGCGTAGACGACCTCATTCTGGTAGTCGAACTTACGCTCTTCGTGTTCCTCGGCGCCGAACGCTTTCACCACCCGCTGGCCCGAGAGGTTCTCTTGGAGAACGGTGGTCAGCTTGCCCATCTCGATCTGCGCCGTGAGCCACATCTTGCGCATCCGGTTGCTCGCCCAGACCGCTCGGATGCCGATGATTGGCACGAAGGTCAAGCTGATCAAGGCAAGCCACACGTCGGTCACCAGCATCATCACCGTTGCGCCGATGGTGAGCATCGTGATCTGGCCGGATCGGACGAGCCCCATGCTCACGAACATCCGCGTCATCTCCACGTCGATGGTGGACTTGGACATGAGGTTGCCCGTGTGCTCGCGGTCGTGGAAGGCGAAGCTCAGGTGCTGGAGCTTGTCGTATAGCAGGTTCCGGATGCGGTACGAGACGAGCTGTGAAACGGCCTCCGCCAGGTAGAGGTTGGCGTAGTTGAAGACGCCGCGCACCGCGATGACCCCGATGACAAGCAGCCCGAGAAGAACGAGGTCGCCTGTCGTCGCGCGTTCTCGCGCTCCCTCGCCGAGAGCGGCGTCGATGGACGTGCCGATGAGCCGCGGCACCGCCAGGAAGAGGAGCGTTGCGATGATGAGCGATAGCCAAGCGACGGACATCCGCCACCGTTCGAGGAAGGCAAGCTTGGTTATTCGCCAGAGAACTCTCATTGAGGAAGGTCGCGCAAAACCGTTTACGAGGTGTACGCGACCTTAAGATTATAGTCTATAGACTGCCGGAAGGGAATCGGCGCGGGCTATATCTTGCGCGTGATTCCCGCGCCGCCCGGAAGGCCCCGTCCATTGCCTCGAAAGTCCTCCTCCCCCATCTGCGACGCATGATGCGAAATGACACGGTGGGGCAGTGGGCTTGGGTTCAAGGAGTCGAAATGGGGGAGCAAATCTGTTTCTTGATGGAGGGTTTTACTCGTAAAAGTTTGTGATGTGTGTCGCTGAAAGGGGTACTTTCGGCTTCTTGATCGGGGCTGTTTAGCAGGCCACGGCCTGCTTCCCGCGATCAAGAGTACGAATTAAACGTGAAAACACGATTTCGATCAATGGCTCTCTCTATGGGCGGCGGGCGAGTTATAGAGCGCGGGAGGGGGCTCGGGGCGGCATGCCGGTAGCGGGGCCATCCCATCTAGGGTACCGCAGGGTGGCGGCTGGGGTAAGGGGCAAGTGTCGTAGTTGGGGGGTGAGGGGCTCTCCTGTGGGACTACCCCTAGCCCCTCGGAACCTCCCCTAGCCCCCTCCTTGGTAAAGGAGGGGACGAGAGAGGGACGGGAATGACGGCGGGGATTATGCAAGGTCTCATCTGCGGGGAGCATTGAGGAGGGAGTGTCCGGTGTTAGAATCGTTGTCGTTAGGCAGCCGGACGATCATGCGCGGACAATCCGTACTTCCCTACTCCCTCAGACCCATGGACTGGGACGACCTCGACCAGGTCGCCGCCATGGAGCGCGAAGCGTTCCCTACGCTCTGGCCTCCGACCTCTTATCGCCGCGAGATCAAGAATCATATGGCCGAGTATCTCGTGTGCATTCGCGAGGGCGAGTACATCGCCGTCGAACGGAAGCCCAGAGGGCTGGGCCGCCTCTTCCGCCGCAACAAGCCGACTCCGCCCGTCACCAGGCAGCTCTTGGTAGGATTCGTCGGGATCTGGTTCATGGCCGGCGACGTCCACATCGTCGCCATAGCCGTCCGGGAGGAGCGCCGCCGCCTCGGCCTCGGCGAGCTGCTGCTGATCGGAGCGATCGAGCTCAGCATGGCGCGGGGCGCGCAAGTCGTGACTCTCGAAGCCCGCGTCTCCAACGAGGCCGCCAAGGCGCTCTACGCCAAGTACGGGTTCGAGCAGACGGGCCTGCGCCGGGGCTATTACGCCGATAACCACGAGGACGCCGTCATAATGACCACGGGCAACATCACATCCGACGAATACAAGGCGCTGTTCGACCGGCTGAGGAGCGGCTTCGAAGAGCGCCGCGGGACAGCCGTCCGCAGGCGCCTCTAGGGATGCTCCGCCTCATCCTCGTGCGCCACGGACGCACCGCTTGGAACGTGCAAGGCCGAGTCCAAGGTGGAGGCGGCCTCGACAAGGTCGGCCGCGCGCAGGCGGACGCCCTCGCCAAGCGTCTGGCCGCCGAGCCTATAACCGCCGTCTACACGAGCCCCGCCTGGCGCGCCGAGCAGACGGCGAGAGTCGTCGCGCGCGTGCTCGGCGCGCCCGTCCGCCGACGCTCCCTCCTGAGAGACCTAGATTACGGACGTTACGCGGGCGCTCTAGTGGCCGACGTCATGCGCGAGGAACCTGAGCTGCTGGAGCGGTGGCGGAACAGGCCTGAGACGGTGACGTTCGAGAACGGAGAGAACCTCGCGCATCTCCGCGAGCGTATCTCGCGGTTCATCGCCAAGGCGGCGGCCGACCATCCCGACGGGACGGTGCTGGCTGCAAGCCACGATTCGCCCATCCGCATGGCGGCCTCCATCGCCCTCGGGCTCCCTGACGCGTCGCACCGCGAGGACTTCCTCAAGACCGCCTATGCGGCGATAAACCTGTTCGAGATCGAGGAAGGGTCGGTGCGCCTGCGTGTGCATAACGATATCGAGCATCTGGCGGGCATCGATGCCTCAGCCTAGGACCAGGACACGCCGGTCCAAGGTGCTGCGGCCTCGCAGCGTGCGCGGGGTGAAACCCTATACGGCCGACGAGGTCTATGACCTGCTGGAGGCCTACTACGGCAAGCCGGACCGACGGCAGCGGCTCGACGGCACGTCCGAGCTCATCTGGACGATTCTCTCGCAGCACACGTCGGACCTGAACGCCGAGCGAGCGTTCGCCGCGCTCTCCGACCGATACGAGAGCTGGGAGGCTGTCCTCGCCGCGCCGGTCGACGACCTCGTCGAGACAATCCGCAGCGGCGGGCTGGCGCGGCAGAAGGCGCCGCGCATCCAGACCACGCTCCAGTCGATCCTCGACCGCACCGGCGGGTTCGACATCTCGTTTCTGTCCGGTATTCCCCTGGAGGAGGCGAAGGCATGGCTGCGCGCCATGCCGGGAGTTGGCCCAAAGACCGCTGGGGTCGTGCTCTCGTTCGCGATGGACCAGCCGGCGATGGCCGTCGATACGCACATCTACCGCGTTTCCAAACGGCTGGCGCTGATCGGCCCCAAGGTCACCGCGGACGAGGCGCACGACGTGCTGGAAGGTTCCATAGCCGCGGAGCGGGTGCTCAACCTGCACGTCTACCTCATCACCCACGGACGGCAGGTGTGCAAGGCGCAGCGTCCCTTATGCCACGAATGCCCGCTGGCCGGCCGGTGCCCCTCGCAGTCGCTCTACCTGCGGGAAGGCGACACCCGCACGCCGACGGTCAGCCTGCGCCACAAGCCGCTATGAAAGCTCCGAAGAGCCACGCCCGCCAACAGGCCCTTCAGCAGAATGAGGGTACGCAAGGCCTCCTCTGGCCGGACATGCTCCCCATGCCTCAGCCGGAAGCGCAACCTCCCGCGCCGGCCCCGCCGAAAGCCCCTCGGAAAACTCCGAAGGAATACCGGCCCACGGTCACGACGGCGACCCGCGACTCCGTTGGCAAGCTTCTCATCGAGCTGTCGGCGGAGCACGCGATAGCGCCGGAGCCTCGCCTCGAGTGGTCGACTCGGATGCGCAGCCTCCTCGGACGGGCGTATGTCGACCGGCGTCTGATACGGCTCTCCGCTTGGCTCGACCACGACCAAGCGCATGAGACGCTCCGCCACGAGCTGGCGCACATCGCCGTCGGCCCTGCGCGCCGCAGTCCCCACGGAGCGCGGTGGCGGGAATGGGCGGTCCGCCTGGGCGCCAACCCCCGCGCCACTTCCGAGCGCGCCCCGGAGCACGCTCCCGACCGCTCGGCTAACCGGCGCTACACGGGACTCGAATGTTCTGGCTGCAAGACCCGTTTCGTCCGCGCCCGCGTTCTCGCCGGCCTCTACTGCCGCGCCTGCGGCCCCCGCAAAGGGATGCTCGTCAAGCGGGTGAAAGGCGGCAGAACGGCGGTATCGGAGTGGGCGCAGTCCTAACGTGCCGCACAGCCGCCCGTCGCTTCAAGAGACGCCGTCATCTCCTTCGGCCCTGCGGTGGGAGGGCTGGGGATGCGTCGTTCGGGGCCCTAGTCGTCGTCGCCGTAGCCCCACACGAAGTCTCTGTCCTCGTAGACCTCTGGAGGCATCAGGCTTTCCTTCCCCCGCTTGGCGAGCTCTTGGACGAACTTCTCCCGGACCCAAGGATCCTCATCGGGATACTCGATCTGATGGCGGTACTCGCCCGCGCCGGAGAGCTGCGGCAGATGCCCGAATTTCAGGTACCGCGCCAGTCCGATGCCTGTGTTGAAGTGCTGGTGGTGCCAGCCGCCGGGTGGAGTGAACACGGCGCCCTCCTGCCAGGGGCAAACGGCGATCTCCTGGCCCGGCGCCCAGAGGAGCGAGTAGCCTTCGCCGGCCGGAATCACGATGACTCGTCCCGGACCATGGAGGTGCGCCTTCTTGTAGAGGCCCTCGTCGAACACGGACATGCTCGCGCTCATGCCGGACCGGGGGAAGCGCATTTGCACGTTGGTCCCGCCTGCACCGCGACTCTCCCAGGGCGATAGCCGGTCCCACGAGGCCATGTCCGGGAAGAAGTTGCCCATCCACACGACGCCGCCGTGGGCCGCGGGGGCTTCGTTCTCGTCCCGGACCGCTCCCCACGCCTCGGCGTTCGAGTCCTTGGCGCCCGCGCCCAGGATGGCCTTTGCTTGGGAGTACACGTCGTCGTCGCTCCCGTAGAGCAGCTCGGGGTCTTCGTGGAGGCTCTTGAAGTAGAAATTGATGTCGGGAACGACGGTGAGGGCCATGGGGAGGTAGTTGTAGTGGAGCAGACGGGCGGGCTGGTCCCCCCGCGCGTTGCTCAGCTCGTAGTGGCTGTGGCGCGGAACGTGGAAGACGCTGTGCTTCTGCCACTCGAACGTCTTCTTTGGTCCGTCGCCCGCCCAGACCGTGGCGAAGCCTTGGCCCTCTACGACATAGATCGTCTCGCCGAAGCCAAACTTCACCGGCGGGACCGACTTGCCCGGCGCAATCTCCGTGATGCGGCCTTCGCTGACGCCCTCCATCCCCTTCAGCTGGAGGAACGCGGTGTTGCACTGGCGCTCGTCCCACCACCCCACTTCCGCCGTTCGGATGTCCGGAATGTAATGGCCCCGGTGGATGGGCAGTCCGGTGGACTCGATCCATTCCTCGTAGTGGTACCGCCTTCTCCCTCGAACGCCCGTCGCTTCCACCATGGCTTGTTCCCTTTCTCCCGACGATAGCCGTTTATCCGGCGATGAGACGACGATAGGACCTCTCCCCGATTATGGCACATCGCCTTCGCGGTTGTGACGACGGATACGCCTGGCTTCAGTCTGGAGCGAGATGTCCAGACAGGGGCGCCGGCTGAGATGCGGGCCGGGATGATGCAGGTTGGGATATAGTATCCGTCGTAGCCCGACGCGGTTGGGAGGTCGCCCATGGTCACGAAAGACGAAGCGCGGGACGAGCACGCCGTGCGGGAGCCGATTCCGTACTTGGGCCGCAGCGTCCGGGTCGTGGGCGACTGGCGGTCGGTGGACGCCTCGCAGACCCCCCACGAAAAGAACAAGCGGGCCGAGCTCGGCAAGCCGCTCCACAACTGGTACTTCAACCGGACCTCACGCGACCCGCTCGGACGCATCGCGACGGCGAACACGTCGGCGGACCGGCGCAACGCAATCGAGTCGCACATAGTGGGGGCCCCTCGCGGGCGAATCAACCCGGTGCGCACCGAGGTCACCGACCCCCAGGTGATGACCGAGCACATCAAGCGTGTCGCCAAGCACCTGGGCGCGTCGGACGTGGGCATCATGCGCGTGCACCCGTCGTTCCTGTACAAGGAGGGACGGTACCCCGACGACGGCACGGGCGCTGGCGGCCCCGGCGGCACGATGGTGAGCGCCGAGGAGAGCGCACGGCGCTTCCCGTATGCCATCGTCTGCGTCTACGCGTGGGACTACGAGATGGGCCGTGCGCACCGGCACCGGATCGGCGATGCGGCGTACCACTTGGGCGCCGAGGCGCTGCGCTCGACCTACGCAAACCTCGCCGGCTACATCCGCGAGCTGGGCTATGGCGTGGCGCAACGGGTGGCGACTCCCATGCCGGTCGCGCTCGCAGCAGGGCTCGGGGAGATCGGCAGGCACGGGATGCTCATCACCGAAAGGTTCGGCGCGCGCGTGCATCTGGGCGACCCGATCCTGACCGACCTGCCCCTGGCGCCCGACAAGCCCATCGACATCGGCGTCGAGGACTTCTGCAAGGTGTGCCGCAAGTGCGCCAACACCTGCCCGACCAACAGCATCACCACCGAGGGCAAGCAGGTCGTCAACGGGGTCGAGAAGTACAAGATCAACTGGGAGACCTGCTACCGGCTGCGGCCCCACGTCATGGACTATTGGGACATTTGCATGACGTGCGTAGCGGTCTGCCCGTACACCAAACCCGATGTCTGGTGGCGGACCGTGGCTGTGAGGGCGATCAAGTGGACGCCGATACCGCTCCGGGGGCTCGTCACCCGTCCGTTGAAGTGGATCGATGACCGGTTCTGGGGCAAGCTGGGGCGCAAACGGGTGCAGTGGATGAGCCACGACTCGGGGAACCTGAAGCTCCCCGACGGAACGGTCATGCCCGTGGAGCCGAAGCGCGGCTACTACTACCCGCTCAAGGAGAACACGCGGCGCTTTGACATCCTGAAAGAGAAGCTCAAGAGCAAGGCGTAGCGGATGCGACTCCTCGGCCTGCGGTTGGGTCGCTCGCGTGACCCCTACTGGGACGGTTTCGTCAACCGGCCACTCGCCGACCCGGCGAACGTCCTGACCGATGCCATACGCCACGCGCCGGAAGGGCGGGTCTTCCCCGCACGCAGCGAGCTGCCCGAGCCGGGCCGGCTGATGCGCGACCTCGACCAGCTGATGCGGTTTCTGGGCGGGAGCGCCATGGGCGTGGCCAGGACGGACACCGCGTTCTTGCGCCCCGGCGACGGCTCAGATTCCGATGCGCCGCCGGACCTGGATGAGTTGGCCATGGAATATCCCTTCGCCATCGTGTGCGCCGTATACGCCGAGCACCATCCCGCCAAGGCTAAGGGCATGGCCGGCCAGCACGTCCTGCACGAGTCGGTGTCTGTCAACTTCAGCCTCGCCTCGTACATCCGGGAGCTCGGATATCGCGCTACGGTCCGGCCGGTGGACCCAGCCGCCGCGGCCCGAGCCGCGGGCCTCGAGCCCCAGCGCCGCCAGTACGTCGGCGACGCCGTGCTGACGGACCTCCCGTTGCCCACCGGCCGTCCTGACTCGTAGCGGAAGAGGGACTCCACCAATGACCACAGACTCCGTCTTCTCCAGCTACGTCATCACGGATCCATGTATCGGCGTGAAGGACGGGACGTGCGTCGAGGTTTGCCCCGTCGACTGCATCGAGACCACCGACGACGACGACCAGTTCTACATCAATCCGACGCTCTGCATCGCGTGCGAGCAATGCGTGCTCGTTTGCCCCGTGGACGCCATCTACCTCGAACACGAGGTGCCGGAGGAGTGGAAGGCGTCCATCGAGCGAAATCGGACCTTCTTCCTCGAAGCGAAGAAGGAGGAGCCCGCCGTCTCGGCCGAGTGGGCGGAACAGCTGGTCCGGTCGGCCTTGATCCGTGCGGGCGAGCTGGGCATCGATGTGAGCGTCGTAGTGGTGGACGAGCGCGGCGAGGCGGTGGCGACAGCCCAGGCGAAGTCCGACGACCCCCACAAGCGGCAGACCGCCGCCAACCGGGCGTACAGCGCCGTGGGCTTCGCCCTGTCGACGTCGCAGATCACCGAGCGGGCGGTCGAACGGGCCCCCGAGTCACTCGACCGCGCCCGGCTCGTTACCGGGGCTGGCGGCATACCTATCGGCAGGCCGTACGTCATCGGCGCCATCGGTGTCGCAGGCGGTACGCCTGAGCAGGACGAGCAGTGCTGCCGTCTAGCGGTGACGGGGCGCTAGGGGGGCACGGGACTCGGTGCGGCTTCTGCTATCCGTCCCTGCGCCACGGGTGAGGGGCGTCTCCCCGCGACCGGAACACGTACAACATGCGGTCCCAGTACAGCTCGGGGTCGCCGCCGCCGACAGCGCCGTTGTCCAGCCTGGCGACCACGAGGCCGCCCCCAGTCCTGGGGGTCTCGTTTGGGTAGTGTCTCACTTTCAGGTTGACATTGAGATTGACATTGATAGGGTATAACCCTCGTTGTCAATCTGCCCTCTCAGTGCTAAAACATTCCTGGCGCCCTCGAAGGGACTCGAACCCTCAACCTCCGCATAGTAAGTACGATGCTCTAGTCCATTGAGCTACGAGGGCGCTAACCAGGGGCATGGCAGTCTCATTCGCTGCCATGCCTCTACTTAACTTATCGACACTTCGAGAATCGCCCTTGTAGAGACGAATCGAAATTGACGATTGCTTGGTTGTCTTTTCAACCCCCCGCGCCTACTTTAGAGGGTGAATCAGCTTCGACTCAGACCGCTCCAAGATTCTCCATCTACTTGTAGAGGGTTCGTCGATGCGCTCGATAACTAGAACGCTCGGCGTCTCCATCAACACGGTCACGAAGCTACTCGTAAATGCCGGAGAGACAAGTATCCGGCTCCACGATCAGATGGTCCGCAACGTTCCATCCGTTCGAGTGGAGTGCGATGAGATGTGGGTCTACTGCTACGCCAAGCGCAATAGCGTCCCTTACGCCAAGTCCCCACCGCCAGACGCGGGAGACGTTTGGACATGGACGGCCATCGACTCTGACTCGAAGCTCCTTATCTCATAGGTAATCGGAGGTCGTGAACAGTACGAGGCATATGACCTTATCGAGGACTTGCACTCGCGTCTGGCAGATGACCGGATTCAGCTCACCACGGACGGGTATAATGCATACTACGAACCTATCAAAAGGACGTTCGGCTCGAATGTGGACTATGGCAGGGCTTTGAAGGTCTACGGCAAGCCATCACCTTATGGTGCGCCGCGTGGCGTATTCAGTATGAAGAAGGAGCAGGTCATAGGCAAACCAGACATAGACCTAATGACTACGAACCACGCCGAACGCCATAACTTATCAATCCGAATGGGCGTCAAGCGATACGCCAGGACAATCTGGGCAACTAGGCGCACTGTGTCATAGCTCTTCCACGAGTCGTCTCGATGTGAATAGGTCGAGTCGGGCAAATTGCGGCTTCACGTCGAGTCCGGCGACTTGTGGAAGAGTAGCCCAAATCTCGCGCTGCAAGGGGGTTCCTCTCATGTTCAGAATCGCAAGCCGGTTCGTAGGTCTCGCATTGCTTGTCACGCTCATGGCGTGTCAGGTTCAGGCGCACAGTGAGTCGTTTGACGTATTCGGTACGGAGCCGAAGCCATACTCCATTGGTTGGGAGTATGACGATGAAGGCAATCGTGTGACCGATGATGAAGGCAATTACGTTACGGTCATGGCTACGCCGACTCCGATTTACACCGGCTTCTTCAAGGACTGGAATATCCAGGGAGTCGAATACATCACGCCAACGCCCTCGCCGAAGCCATCACCAACTCCGGCTTACCAGAAGGGCGAGCTGATACTTAACGGTCAAGGCCCGATCACTCTCAGCGCCTTTGCGCTACCGAACGGCAGATACATCATCCACTACCGCGTAAGCAAGAACGAGGGTAATAACTATTGCATCGCTTATGGGGACTTCTCCGTCGGCTGCAACTCTGGCTCCAAGGGAGACTTGTCGCACCGGAAGCGGGTAACTATCGACTATGTTGCGAGCCTCACCATAGAGATAGGCCCAGAGGCCCGTTACTTCTTGAAGTTCGAGCGAGTAGACTAGTAAAGAAAGGAAAGCAGGATGCGTAGAGGCTACACAACTTTACCAGGGTACGAAAACAAGAATAGTCAGCTAAATCTAGGATGCACTGAAAGACGGAGCGAGACGTGTTCGAGTCAGTTCGTTTACGTCCAACAGTGCCGGGGCACTTGTTTCGAGAAAGGAGAACATCACAATTACGGCTCGAATGGAACTTATCTCGCATCTAGGCTGTGCCCAAAGTGCGGCGGAGGGGAAGGCCCAGCCCTCCAAGGAGACGAATACCACTGGCGCGCTCCCATTGCCGCAAGCAGTCGTTGAGACGGCTTGTCCTCCTCGCTACATTGACTTAGAAAATCGTCGACCAAGGGGCGACAAAGTGTTTGACGTAGAGGTCGAGGTACTGGTCGAGGAGCAGCCCACCCACTTCGTAGCTTGGATACCAGGACATGGCATAGCCGTCACCGGCGATACGAAGGAGGATGCGCTCGCCAAGGCCGAGGAGTGCCTGAGAGTGCAACTGGAAGACCCCGACGACTTCGCCTTCTGCCCGCCGCCCTCGCTCCTCCGAGCGTAGGCGTTGCATTCTCGATACGATGCCCGCTCGATGCTCTCCAACGCCCTCCCTGCTATCCTAGCTCTGGTCGGGGTGGAGGGAATCGAACCCTCACGGTCAATCGGCCAGCGAGCTTCTAGGTCGCCGCGTTTGCCATTTACGCCACACCCCGACCGACTAATATAGTGTCGAGACGAGCGAAAAGCAGCCAAGCGACTAAAGGGGATTTTATGGACGCTTCAACATTGGCTATTATTATAGCCGGTATCTCGCTCATTATTGCGTCAAGTGCTGAATGCAGGTCTAGACGTTTCTTGGAGCAACAGTGGAAACGTGATGAACTAGTAATCAGAAGGGACGTACTTCGACGTTTCTGTGGTTATCGATACCGTCTGACCGAAGGGCTGAAAGGTACGGATGGAGAGCCGTTTGTCGCCTTAAACGAAGCCGCGATTGTCTATGCAGACTTTCCCAAGGTAGTCAACGCTCTGAGGCAGTTACACTATGATTCGCCAGAGGAAGGAAGCCTCGCTCGCAACATAACGGCTCTTATTACGGCTATGACGGAGGCTGCGGAGGTTCACATCAAGGATTTGGACGTCTACTTCCTCGAACATCCATTTACGCCTCCTCCGAGTCGTTGACTGCCTCTTTGGGGATTTCGGACTTAGTTTGTGACTCCGATTAGGTCGGGAATTAAGAAAAGTCCAAACTGAGACTCTAGGCTCGCTTGTCGGCGTCCACGCCCCCGCGCCGCTCATGGCCGTTGATCAGGGCCATCTCGTTCAGGAAATCGGCGATCGACGCGGCGTCGGCCTCCCAAGCGTCGACCACTGCGCCGCTGCCCTCCTCGACGACCAAGAGGGCGTCATCCTCGTGGTTCTTGTTTCTCCAACTCGAATCGCATCCGCTTACTCTCGCGCTGAGGCGCTAGAAGAAGGTGTTGACCACCTTCGGAAGCAAGACGTTCTGGTCGAGGATGATCGTGCGCTTGACGACCTTGAACCCGGTGTCGGGGTCCCGCCGCAGCGTGTCGTAGCGTCTGCCCACGAACAGGTTCACCTCGTCTTGGAGCCGGTTCTGATAGCAGAAGAACTTGCTGCTGACCTTCACCACGTCGTCGTTGGCTTCGAGAAGCAGCACATTCGAGATGAGGTGCTCGAAGCGGGAGACCGGCTCTTCCGCCCAGTGGACTCCCGTGTTGATCTGCCGCACGCGACCCGCCAGGATGTCCTTCCCCTCGTCGAAGTAGGAGATCTCCGATTCCGGGTCGCTGAACTCCAGGTCCCAGTCGCCGAACTTGATGTTCCGGCGGATGGGCATCCAGTAGTGCAGGTCCTCGGCCAGCAGGTCGAGCCACTCGGTCAAGCGGCGCTCGTCGAGGAGGAGGGCCTCCTTGTACAGGAACTGCTCCACTTCCTTCAGCAGCACGACCTGGTCCGGCGTTATCGTGGGTATCTTTGTCTGTTCCATGGTTCCGCTACCCCCTCGGACCCTCCGCAGGAATCACACGACCGCCTTCACTTCGCCGAAGAAGACGTACTCTTCTCCGCCCACCCTGGAAGGATTTGCCTCGGCCTCCACGACGCGCACAATGAGGTAGGCGCCGTCGCCCGGGTTTCCGATGATCTCTCCGACGGCGCCGTCGGAGAGCGCCACCTTCAGCCCTTCGGCCAGCGTTCGGAAGACCACGGAACCATCCGGTCCCGACAGGTTGTACTCCTGAGACGACGCCACGGGCGGCCCTCCTACCAGATCCGGCGGGACGTGTTCTTGTTGATCGGGTAGAGCTCGTCCCAGCTCCCGGCTTCCATGAACGCAAGCCACCTGCTGAAGCGGGCGCGGTGCGCCTCCTCGGTGTGAGAGCCGTTGAACACGAGTCCGGGAAACTCGCCGCTCTCCGCTCCGCGCTTCAGGCCGTTTGCGAAGAAGTAGTTGCGCTTCCGGGCCATCGCCCCCTGGCTCGCGGAGAAGACGTAGTTCCAGTTCTCCATGTCGTCCGACTCGGTGGCCCCGGTCGGGCCGTTGTACCGCATCACGTAGTGACGCACGGCGTCCTTGACGTGTTTCGGGGCTTCCTTGTCCACGCCGAACAGGCTCCACCGCTCGACGACGCCCACGCTGTGGGGGTGCCACCAGCGCCAGCGCCAGCTGTCCATGATGAAGTTGGGGAACACGCAGAAGTGGCCTCCCTCGTGGCCGTGGGGAGGCAGTATCCGGTTCGCGTACTTTGCCGCCTTGCGCTCGTGGGCTGCGCGGAAGTACTCGTCGACCCCCGGCTCGAACCAGGTGTCCATGTATTCGGGTACGCCGGGCTGCTGGAACACGGTCCAGTTGCCGCCATGGCCCAGGTTGTGGTCGCCCACGGCGTACCGATCGGCAGGGAAGGGAGCTCGACGCTTGCCGCGGTCACCCGCGGACATGGTCCCGCGATCGGGGCCGATGGCGGCCGCGTTCACCGAGCGGTGGGTCATCGCGGCGTGGGTCAGGTCGGTCGACGAGGAGAAGGCAGGGACCTTCCAGTTCGTTGGGAGGCGCCACTTCTGGAAAGGCGTGAACACCTCGATGCCCGCCTCCGTGCCGTCGCTGGCTTCGCAGTCGTACCGGATGCCCTCGGCGAAGGGCCCCACGTAGTCCTCGAAGGAGGGCGCCTTCGGGTCCCAGGTCGCCCAGAGGGAGCCGTAGTAGTTCTTGAACTGGCCTACGGGAGTGAGGCCCCACTTTTCCTTATCGATCTCGCCGGCGTAGGCGTTGGAGTGGTATTGGTAGGCCGCTCCCACCAAGCTGCCGGTGCAATCGTAGGTCCAGGCGTGGAAGGGGCAGGTGAACAGCAGCGCGTTGCCCTGATCGTACCGGCAGACCTTCATGCCGCGGTGGGCGCAGGAGTTCAGGAAGGCGCGGATCTGGTTGTCCTTGCGGTCGCGCACCACGAGCACCTCTTCCGTGCCCATGCGCGTCACGATGAAGTCGCCCGGATTCGGGACCTGGCTCTCGTGGCCGAGGAACAGCCAGCACCGCCCGAAGATCTGCTCCTGCTCCTGCTCGAAGACGTCTTGGTTGACGTACAACTCCCGGCTCACCGTGCCGTTTTCGGCGTCGATGAGCGATCGAAGGGAGCGTTCCCCGCGGGCGGTGATGAGGTTGGCCATGGTGTCTCCTCCCGTTCACACGCGTTATTGCCGCCAGGGGTGCGGCCAGGGTGTATAGAGGTATACAGAATGGCCCGCGCCTCTGGTCCACGCTCGCTGCACTAAACCACCGCGAAGGGCGCTTGTCAATCGACGGTTCGCCCCTCTCGCAGACGGTCCCCTAACTCCCGTCCCGTCTGCGGGGGAGGCAGGGAGGGGGCCTCGGTGAGGAAGTTCCCGGTTTGTGCGAAAAAGTTCCCCAAGTGCATTTTCGTTACGAGTGAAAAAGTTCCCGGTTGCATTTTTGCCAGGCGTAAAAAGTTCCCGATTTGTCTGTTGCCCAGGCGTGAAAGTTCCCGGAAATCGCGGGGTGAACCCGGGGTTTTGGAGGGCGTTTCCATGGCCGTGGACTGCTTCCTGGGTCTCAGAACTTCCCCATTCGAAAAATCTTGTTTTATGCAAACGGCCCTCTTCCCGGCCTCCCCCCCGCAGACGATGGAGGAGGTAGACATTAGCGGGGGTGCCAAGCCCTTTCGACAGAACCGGCACAGACATGGTACGTGGGGTAGGGGGAGTGGCGTAAGGGGCAGATGTCGCGAAGACCGCGAGGTTGCCAGGCGGAACCGGCGGGGGTACCGTCGCCGCCTATTCGAGACGCGAGCCTCAGCCGAGGCGCTCCGGAGGAAAGCCATGGCCTACGACGTATTGATCAAGGGCGGACGGGTCATCGACCCTGCCTCCGATACCGACAAGCCCCTCGATGTCGCAATCCAAGGCGGACGCATTGCGAGAGTGGCGGCGGACATCGACGCGTCGGAGGCGGCGCGATGGGTGGACGCGCGCGGCAAGCTCGTCGTCCCCGGCCTGATCGACGTCCACGCCCACATCTTCGAGCACGGCTCGAGCAACGGCCTCGACCCCGACCTGGCCGGAGTCCGCTCCGGCGTGACGACCATCGTCGACGGCGGCAGCGCCGGAAGCTCGAACTACACCGGCTTCCACAACCTCGTTATCCAGCGGGCCGTTACGCGCGTGCTCACCAACATCCACATCGCCAAGGCCGGGCTTGCCTTCATGCCCGAGGCTCGCGACGCCGACGACATCTTCCTCGACGACACCATCGCCATGATTCACGCGCACCCCGGCGAGATCATCGGCGTGAAGGTCCGCGCGTGCGGGCCCGCCGTGGACGCGATGGGCATCGCCTACATCGAGTCCGCGCTGACCGCCGCTCACGAGGGCGGCGTGCGGCTGATGGTCCACATCGGCGACCCTCAGTTCGGCTCCGACCCGACGATTACGCGGCAGCTGCTTCCGCTGCTGCGTCCGGGCGACCTGCTCACCCACCTCTACACCGGCAAGCCCGGCAAGGCCATCGACGACGCCAACCGCGTGTTGCCGGAGCTCGTGGACGCCAAGGAACGGGGCGTGCTGTTCGACCCGGCGCACGGCCGGTGGAACCTGAGCTTCGAGGTCGCCAAGCGGCTGCTCGACCAGGACATCACGCCCGCCAGCATCAGCACGGACATCACCAAGCCCGGCCGCGACATCGTGAAGTCGATGACCCACACGATGGGCAAGTTCCTGGCGTTGGGATTCTCGCTCCCGGAAGTGGTCCGCATGAGCACGCTGGCCCCCGCCCGCATCATCGGACAGGAGGCGGAGCTCGGCTCCCTCGCCGAGGGCACGACCGCCGACGTGACGATTCTGGAGGCCGTCCAAGGGCGGTGGAGCTTTGCCGACTCCGAGAACGCAACGCTCATCGGCGAGCAGGCGCTCCGTCCCGTGCTGACGTTCAAGGGCGGCGAGCAGCACAACGTCGACTACGGCCCATTCCCATGGGGCTGGCTGCCGGAGACGGACGAGTAGCGCCCCATCATTTCCCGCGCAATCCCCTCAACGTCCCGGTCTCGCTACCACGGCTGGGGTGTTAGACTACTTGTCGGCGCGACGGTGGCGGAGGAGAGAGTTTTGACGCAGACTGAGAACCAACCCCCTTTCCCCCCTGGCGGCGCGGAGACCCCCCTGCTCGCTCCCTCTAAGTTCACCTTGGAGAGTCTGCGCGACGGGCGCTTGCGCGTCATGGAGGCGATCGGGGTCATGCAGACGGCGGAGGACGGCAAGTGCGTCGTCGAGGCTACGGAGCTCAATGAGTTCGGGTTCGGCGATGACCTCTCGGAGGCCGTCGCTGACTTGCAGGCGGCCATCGCGGAGCTCTACTTCACCCTAGACGCTGAACAGGGCCGACTCGGGTCGGATCTGGCGGAGGTCTGGGCCACACTCTCACGGAAGCTCCGTAAGGCCGATGCCGCTCGCCGCGCATGAGTTCGACCGTTTGGTCCGGAAGTTTGGTTTTCATACCAGGAATAGCGGGGACTTACTCGCATGGCTGGAAGTGAATGGCAAAGTTGTCGTGCGGACTAGGCGCTCCAAGAAATCTTCCGGCGACCTTCCGATGCAGCACAGCATCCGTCAGCAGATGCGGTTGAACGACGACCAGTTGCGGGAAGCAATCAGCTGCACGCTCGACCGTGACGCCTACATAACGCTCCTTCGCGAGAAGGGCTTCATCTAGAGACTATCTCGCATCGAGGCGCCCCGGTCCGTTCGCCCTGAGCCTGTCGAATGGTCCCACGATACCCCCACCGTCTGCGGGGTAGGCCAGGAGAGAGAGGCGCGAAATCGGCGGAAACGGGCTTGGCGGATAACTGTTCAGGGTTGATGAGGCGAATGCCTGCGGAGAGCGTGGATAACGACCCTGGTCAGAGGTAAACCGTGCTATCAGTGAGACCGCTGGGCGAGACGGATCTCACGAAGTCTGAACAGTTACCTTGGCGGGCCTTGGCAGGCGCGTTCGTACCCCCTAAGATGGTGTTGCGGCGATAGGCCGTAGAAAGGGGGTGATCTAGTAGTGTCAACATCATTACCTCGCACTGCTGCGTCACCCGCTGCTTACCGCTAGGGATCGGCTGGTCGATACCGGTCGCCCCGCGGTGTCCCGTGGGACCTGAGTGGTGGGTTCTTCGGGCGGCGCAGCAGGGTGCGCCCCGTGAAAGCGCGCTTCGGCGACGCGGACTCGGGGAATGGGACGGGCGCCTCGGCTCTTCAACGGGCCGGGGCGCTTGATTTTTTGGCCCTTCCTCAGTCCTCCCCGGCAGATGAGACCTTTGCGGTCGCTGGCGATGCCCCCAGCATGGGGACGTTGTCGTCGTAACACGCGTCGCCGGGAGCACAGCGACATTTGCCCATTGCCCAGCCCCCTTGCGCCCCCTACGATGGAGTGTCTGCACCCCCCTTCCGTCATTCCCGCGGAGGCGGGAACCCAGGTATCCCATGTCTCCATTGTGACACTTGCCCGTTGCGCAAACGACCTACCCTCCCTACGCTGTCTCTCATGGCCCAACCGCCCCGCACTCTCCACCCCCGATGCCCCGGCTGACGCCTGTCGCAAAGTGTCGCATTGGTGTCGCAAAGTGTCGCATTGGTTGTCGCAAAGTGTCGCATTGGTTGTCGCAAAGTGTCGCATTGGTGTCGCAAAATGGGGCGGAACTGTCGCGCGCGGGGCTCCCAACTAGGAGTGGACCACTATTAAAAACCCGACAAATGCGACAGTTTTGAGAAAACGGCGCAGAGGTTTATGCAAAGGTCTCCGTCTGTGGGGGAGAATTGAGGAAGGGGGCATGAATTACAAAATCATCATGGGTGGGGAAGTAGTTCCAAGACCCGTGAAGCAGGCCACGGCCATGAAAAGAACCTCCCCACCCCATGCATTTCGGGGAAGTGCTCACTCGTAGGGGAATGTGCGGGTGGGGAACTTCTTACTCGTAATGCTGGCGACAAGAAACACAACTGGGGAACTTCTCACACGGCGGCGCGGACGGGGCTGGGAAGTCGCGCGAGGGTCTCGTCCGTGGGCGACAAGGTCCATGCCCCTTGGGAAAGGCTTGGTAGGGGCATGCTAGAATCGGAGCGTTGACCGCGCGGTTCCCGCCTGCGCGGGAACGATGGTCCCCCTCCCGGCCTTCCTCGCAGACGGGGGAGGGGTTTCGAGGGAATGACGGAAGGATGAGGTCCGCATGTCGGTAAAGATTGGCCTGGCAGGCGCGTCGGTGATGGCGCGGGAGGGACGCGAGTCCTTCCTGGCGTATGTCGACGCCGCCGAGGAGCAGGGCTGGGACTCTGTCTGGTTCTCCGACCGCATCGTCGGCCCCGCGTGGCGCATGGACCCGCTGGCCGGTATGGCCATCGTCACGGGGCGCACCGAGAAGCTGAAGTTCGGCACGGGCGTGCTGCTGATGTCGGTGCGGAGCCCCGTGGCCACCGCCCGCGAGGTAGCGACCATCGATCTGCTGTCGAACGGCAGGCTGGTGCTCGGCGTGGGCGTCGGGCAAGAGTCGCCTGCCGAGTACGAGGCGATGGGCGTCCGCAAGAGGGACCGGGGCAAGCGGCTCGACGAGGCGATTATGGTGATGCGCAGGCTGTGGAGTGAGGAGCGCGTGACCTATGAGAGCGAGTTCCTCAAGCTGACGGACGCGTCGATAGGCGTGCGCCCCAAGCAGGCCAACGTGCCGATATGGATAGGCAGCCGCTCCGAGGCCGGACTTCGCCGCACCGGACGGGTCGGCGACGGCTGGCTGCCGACGCAGCTCACGCCCGACGAGGTGTCGGCGGGCATCGCGAGGATCAATGCGTATGCGGCCGAGGCGGGCCGGGAGATACCCGACGACCACTTCGGCCTCCAGATAAGCAGCTACATGGTCGAGCAAGGGACGGTTCCGGACCACATCAAGGAGCGTTTCCTGCTGCAGCGCCGAGCGGACGTGACGCCCGAGCAGATCAACCTGCTCGGCACGCAGGACGAGATTATGGCGCGGCTGCGCGAGTACATAGACGCGGGGGCGACCAAGTTCGTGTTCAACCCCGCGTGCGGGGCGGACGAGATGCCGGAGCAGATGCGCCTGCAGGCGGAGGCGATCGTCCAGCCATTCCACCGGAAGCTCGTGCCGCTCGACGCGTGAGCGCCGGCGGTCCCCTCTCCAAGGAGGGAGGGTTAGCGTTAGAGGGTCATAGGGTAATGAAGGTAGGCATCATCAACGTCACGGGATACGCGGGCATCGAGCTCGCGCGCATCCTGCACCGCCACCCCGAGGCCGAGGTGGTCGGCGTCACGGGCCGCAGTCAGGCGGGCGAGGAGCTGGGCGACGCCCTCCCGCACCTCTGGCGCATGAACATGACCATCGAGCCGGATATCACCCGAAGCGTCGACGTGGTCTTCTCCGCGCTGCCGCAGGTTGCGTCCGCCGAGGCGTGCGTCCCCTTCGCGCGGGATGGTGTGAAGGTCGTGGATATCTCGGCCGACTTCCGCCTGCACGACCCGTCGGAGTACGCGGAGTGGTATGGCGCCGAGCACCCCGCGCCCGACCTGCTGGAGACGTCCGTTTACGGCCTGACAGAGCTCGACCGCGAGGGCGTCGCCGGGGCGCGGCTCGTGGCCAACCCCGGCTGCTATCCGACCGCGGCGCTGCTGGCGCTGGCGCCGGTGGTGGAGCAGGGCTTCGTCACGGACCAGCTCATCATCGACTGCAAGTCGGGCGTGTCGGGCGCCGGGCGCGGCCTCAGCTTGACCACGCACTTCTCCGAGGTGAACGAGAACGTCTTCGCCTACGCGGTCGGCGGTCACCGGCACCTGCCGGAGATCACGCAGGAGCTGAAGCGTCTCAGGCCCGGCTATCAGCCGAAGGCGCTCTTTCAACCGCATCTCATCCCGATGACGCGCGGCATCCTCGACACGGTCTACGCCGACTTCGTCGATGGCGCGTTCAGCTCGCCGGAGCAGGCCGCCACGGGAGTAGCCGAGCTGTACGCGGCCTACTACCGGGACGAGCCGTTCGTGAAGGTGGTCAACAAGGCGCCTCAGACCAAGCAGACGTGGGGCAACAACGATTGCCTGGTCTACCCGACGGTCGATTCGAGGACGGGCAGGCTCGTCGTATTCTCGGCGTTGGACAACCTGGTCAAGGGCGCGGCGGGCCAGGCGGTGCAGAACATGAACCTGATGTTCGGGCTTCCGGAGGCCACAGGCCTGGAACAGCTCGCCATCTATCCGTAATGGGCTGCCCGTAACGGGTAGCCCATAGCGCGCCGGCGCCCGCTCGCGACGCGCGCCCCCATAGTCTAGCGGCCTAGGACGTCACCCTTTCAAGGTGAAGATCGCGGGTTCGAATCCCGCTGGGGGCGCCACAAATCAAGGCTCCGCTTCCTTCTCCTCCGTTAACATGGCCACTGCTTCACCGTTAACATGGCCACTGCTTCACCGCAGGTCCTCATCCCCAGGCATCGTTCGACGTTTTCGATGCCGCTCCGGATTAGGCGGAACCTCTCGCCGGGCAAGGCGCTTCAAAGCAGCAGCAGGTGAGACCTCTCCGCCCACCACTATCGGGAGGTAGCCCACTATGGAGAAGACGGCGTAGACGTACCGGAGCGTTCACGCTGGCCATCCCCGTTGAGGATGAGTCCGTCGCGATTGCCTCCTATCCACGTCTATGGATGCGAGGGGTGAATGCGGTGGTTCCCTGAATCCACAAACGAAGTGCAACACCAGATTAGGGTGTTGCCATGGAATACAGACAGCTCTGCATTGAGGAACGGTGTGAGATTGCCCGCTTACGCGCCAAGGGCTCCTCGGTCCGGCAAGTCGCTACAACTCTGGATCGCGCGGCATCGACCGTGGCTCGGGAGCTGAAGCGGAACGCGCTGCGAACGGGCGGGTACCAAGCGTCGCCGGCCCAGGAGCGTGCCCGCGCGCGGCGCTGGACGGGGGCGCGGCTGGAACGGGACGAGGGGTTGCGGGAGCGGGTCTTGGCGGGCCTGAAGTGGGGGTGGTCGCCGGAGCAGGTCGCCCATGAGATGCGCAGAGAGGAGGGCCGGACGGTGACCTCGGACGAGAGCATCTACCGGTTCGTCTACGCCCAGGCCGCGCGGCACAAGGACCATGATTGGCGGCGCTACTTGCCGAGGGCGAAGTGGAAGCGGGGGAGGCGGGGCCGCAGGGGGGGAAGCTCGGTTTCCTTCATTCCCCTCCGCCGACCCGTTGCTGAGCGGCCGGCGGCGGCGGCCGACCGGCGGACCTTCGGGCACTGGGAGGCGGACACGATGCAGTTCGGGAGGTCGGGAGAGGTGGTGTTGGCCCTGCAGGAACGCTCCTCGCGCCTCTTGCTTCTCGCGCGTGCGCCGTCGAAGGAGGCGGGGCCGATCGCGGAGTCCATCGCCCGGATGCTGGGGCCGTTGCCGCCGGAGTTTCGCCAGACGGTGACCTTCGACAATGGGACCGAGTTCACCCGTCACTACGAGCTTCACCGGTTGGGCATCGAGACGTTCTTCTGCGACACGTACTCGCCGTGGCAGAAGGGGGGAGTGGAGAACGCGATCGGCCGGCTGCGGCGGTTCCTGCCGCGGGGGACGAATCTGGGGGAGGTGTCGGATGAGCGGTTTGCGCTGATCGGGCAGGCGTACAACAATACGCCGCGCAAGTGCCTGGGCTACCGGACACCGGCGGGGGTCGTCGAGGAGCAGGTGTTGCACTTCAAATGTGGATTCACCTTCCCGCCTGCGCGGGGATGACGGCTCCCTTCCGGCCTCTCCCGTCAGCCGGGACGATGCACCTCGTGAACCTCAACCTCGCAGCCGACCATCCACTGTATATGTGGATGGCCTTTGAGTAGCGCCTGTGCCGCTTCCATGCTCTCGGCTTCCAGTATCGAGTATCCCACGATGCTCGTGTCGCTGGGCGAGCTGCCCGCGCTGGTCAATTTCTGTGCGCTCACCAGCGGACCGCCCATGTCCACGAGACTATCTCCGCACCGGGCGAACCAGGCCATCCAGGGCTCCATGCCTTTCTGCATGTCCTCGGGAGTGGCGTCTTTCATGCCTTCGCCGAACGACATCGGCGCGTGATAGAGGACGACGTATTTACTCAAACTGTTCACCTCGCTATACATGATGCGGCGCCGGGAGGATGGGCTGCTCCGCCGACGGCTGAACTACACCGGCAGGGGCATGGCCTCGTGGACTTCTATGGTGCAGTCGCTCCTCCACTCCACGTGGGGGTGGCCTTCGAGCAGGGCCTGCGCCGCCTCCATGCTTTCGGCTTCCAGCAACGAGTACCCCACGACGCTCGTGTCGGCGGGTGAGCCGCCCGCGCTGTTGACTTTGCGCGCGGGGCCCAGGGGAGAGCCGATGTCCAGGAGGCTGTCTCCACACTTCGCCGCCCATGCCATCCAGGGCTCCATGCCCTTTTGCATGTCCTCCGGGGTGGCATCCTTCATCGACTCCATCGCCGCCGGCGTTGCGTGATAGAGAACAACGTATTTACCCATTCGTTCACCTCGTGCTACATGATGCAGCGCCGGGACCGCCCGTGAGCGAGCCTCGACGCTTGTATGCATTGTAGGCTATCCCTCCGGTCAACCGATACACCGAAATGTCCGGGCGATACGCCGAAGTGTCCGGCGCTAGGACTTCCTGAGCGCTCGGCCGGGCAGGGCGCCGGTGTGCCGGCCCTGCTCCCAGACCTGCGTTCCGTTCACGAAAACGTGCTCAATCCCCGTCGGTAGCCGCTTGGGGTCTTCGAAGGTGGCTTGGGCGCTGACCGTGTCGGGGTTGAAGACGACCACGTCCGCCTTCATGCCGTCGCGCAGGACGCCGCGGTCCCTGAGGCCCAGGCGGCGGGCGGGTGCGCCGGTCATCTTGTGGACGGCGTCCTCCAGGCGGAGGAGCCCGTCGCGAACGGCTTGGCCGAGCAGGTAGGGGAACGTGCCGTAGGTGCGGGGATTGGGCATATCGCCGGTCATAAGGCCGTCGCTGCCCACCATCTGGGCGGGGTGACGCATGATGGCGCGGATGTTCTCCGGGTTCCCGGTGCGCGCCACGAACGCGACTTCCAGGCGCTCCTCGATGAGCAGGTCGCAGATCGTGTCCACCATCCGTTTCCCTTGCGCGTCCGCCATGTCCTGCAACGAGCGCCCCTCCCACTCCTTGTTCTTCGCGGAGCCGACGTGGGCGAACATGTAGTCGGCGAGGGAGCCTCCCCATTGGGGGTAGACGTCGTTCGCTATCTCGTCGCGCACCTGCTTCACGGCGATGCGTTCGAGGAGCTTGGCGGGGCCGCCTTCGTGGACCCAAGGGGGGATGAGCGAGAGCAGGATGGTGCTGGCGGCGGGGTAGGGGTACTGGTCGAACGTGACGTCGACATCGTCGGTCCGGGCCTCGTCCACGAGCGCGACCATCTTCTCGCCCATGCCCTGCACCGGGTTGTGGTAATGGGAGATCTGGACCGGCGCGCCGCTCCGCTTGCCGACGGAGACGGCCTCGCGGAACGGGTCCAGCAGGCGGTCGCCCAGCCCGTAGCGGCTGTGGGTGACGTAGATGCCGCCGTAGGGGGCGACGGCTTCGGCAATGGCGGCGAGCTCGTCGGTGTTCGAGTAGACGTTGGGGACGTAGGAGAGGCCGGTCGAGAAGCCGAAGGCCCCGTCGCGCATGCCCTCGACCGCCAGCCGTCGCATGCGCGCGAGCTCGTCGTCGGTCGGGAGGCGGTCAGCCCATCCCATGGCCTCGATGCGTATCGCCGCGTGGGGGACGAAGTAGACGACGTTGCAGGACGAGCCCCGGTCGAACAGGTCGAGGAAGGATGCGACGGAGGTCCACGCCGTCCCTTCCGGCGGGCGTCCGTTGACCGCGGCCAGGTAGTCGACGAGGTGCTGGCGGTTGGCGTCGGAGATGGGGGCGTAGGAGAGGCCGTCCTGCCCGAGGGCTTCCGTGGTCACGCCCTGGCTTACTTTCGGCTCATGGAGCGGATTCGTGAGCAGCGCGAAGTCGGAGTGGGAGTGCATGTCGATGAAGCCGGGGCAGACGACCATACCGGCGGCGTCGATTGTCCGGAGCGCCTCGACGGTTGAGACGTCGCCCTCCATGACGGTTACGGTCTCGCCCTCGATGCCCACGGCGGCGCGGGACCAGGTCCGGCCTGTGCCGTCGATGAGCTTAGCGTTGGTTATGAGGGTGTCGAACATGGGTTGTCCTCCGGGGGTGGGGCGCTCTTCGTTGGTTTCCGCCATCCTACCTCCTCCGCAGGCGGCCCCCCGGCCTTCCCCGCAGACCCCCTCCTCAATCCTCCCCGTCTGCGGGGGAGGTCAGGTTTTGTGGCACGGTGGGGATGCTGCCGACGGCGCGGAATATAGGCGAGGCGCCGTAGAGCGGGCGGAGCTCTTCCTTAATCGACGTTCACGGTGAGTACGCGCTGTTGTACGAGCTTTCCGTCGATGCCGGACGCCTGCTGACCTTCGATGCGCTGCTGGCTCGCGTTTTGGGGCTAGGACCGCCTCCGCAACGAGTTCACTTTTCCCTCCATCGAGACGCGCCCCGCCGGGCTGGGGCTGCCGCCGCGCGCCCGACCCTGTCGGGTTGGGCAGGTCAACTTACGCGCCCTCGAGGGCGCGTTTTTCCACACCGCCGAAGAGGCGCGCATCGCCCTAGTTAAGCTTGAGGGTCGCGGCTAGGCATGGCGGGGCTCGGCTAGGCTTCGGCTAGATCCTGCCGTATCGGTTTGAAATTGGCGAAAGGCGTGGCCGACGTCTCTAGCGATGCCGCCCATGGTGCAATGGCCGATCTGCCCGCGGGTAGCTGCTCGGTGGAGCGGCGATGTGGTGTAGATATCCGCGCGGGGAATCATCGCGACGCTGGCCCGCGGCGCTCCGCCAGCCACGCCTCGATATCCTCGGAATAGAACGGGTGAAGGCTATCGCTTGCGGGCGTCAGCGCGCGCCGACTGGCCATCGTTCCTCCTCGCGCATCGTGGGGGAGGGAGCCTAGGCGGCGACGGTCGTTGGCAGGTCAATCTGGTAGCGCGCCAGGAGGTCGTCGAGAAAGGCGGCGGTGTCTGGGTCGGCGTCCACGAGCGGGAGGCGGAGGCTGCCGACATCGAACCCGGCCTTGTTCAGGCAGTACTTGACCGGCATCGGGTTCGAGATCTTGAAGAGGCCCGTCGAGAGGGGGAGCTGGCGCTCATGCTCCGTCTTGGCCGCGTCGATGTCGCCCGCCGCCGTAAGCTCGATCAGCCGCTTGATCTGCTTGCCGATAAGGTGAGACGCGACGCTGACCACGCCCCATCCGCCGAGGCGCACCACGTCGAACGTGTCGCTGTCGTTTCCGCTCCAAACGCGGAAGCCGTCCGGGGCGTCGTGGAGGATGGCGGCAATCTGCTCGATGTCGCCGGAGGCCTCCTTCACGCCCACGATGTTCTCCACGTCGTGGGCGAGCCGCAGGGTCGTCTCCGCGGTCATGTTCACGATGGTCCGGCTCGGCACGTTGTAGAGGATGCAAGGCAGGGAGGTGCTCTCAGCTATGGCCTGAAAGTGGCGGTAGAGGCCCTCCTGCGTGGGCTTGTTGTAGTAAGGCACGACGAGCAGCTGGGCGTCCGCGCCGGCCTGCTCGGCCATCGCGGCCAGCTTGATCGTCTCGCCGGTTCCGTTGGTGCCGGACCCGGCGACGACGGTCGCGGAGTCGCCGACGGCCTGCTTGACCTCGCTCCACAGGCGCAGGTTTTCCTCGTGGGCGAGGGCGGGGTTCTCGCCGGTCGTGCCGGTCACGACGAGGCCGTCGCTGCCCGACGCGACGAGGGCCTTGGCGAGGCGCTTGGCCTGGCCGTAGTCGACTTCCATCGCCGTATCGAACGGCGTGACCATCGCCGTGATGAGCCGCCCTATCTCGCTCATGCCCAGGCCTCCTGCGAGGGGTAACGGCCATTGTAGCGGATGGTGGAGGGGCGTGAGCGGGAGATCCGCGCTACTCCTGGTTCCTCCGGGACCAAAAATAGACGCCTGCGAAGACGGCGAGGGCGAGGGAGAGCGCGACCACGGCGCCCCAGATAGGGCCGAAGTAGGCGGTGACGCCGCGCTCGATGATGAGCGCGCCGAACACGATGGAGGCCGCACGCCCCACCATTCCGGTAATGTCGCGGGAGTTGTTCTTCATCCCTGGTCTCCGAATCGGAAAGGCTACCGGGGTTGTGCGGGCTGACGGAGCCAGGCGCCCCGACGGACTATCTCTTCGGCAATCTGGATAGCGTTGGTCGCGGCGCCCTTGCGGAGATTGTCGGAGACGAGCCAGAGGGCGAGGCCGTTCGGGAGGGCGGCGTCCTCGCGGATGCGGCCCACAAACACCTCGTCCTTTCCTGCGCCGTCGATGGGCATGGGGTAAGCGTTGGCCGAGGGATCGTCCACGACGACGACGCCGGGGTAGGCGGCCAGCAGCTTACGCGCCTCGCCGGGGCTGACGGGGCGCTCGAACTCGATGTGGACGGCCTCGCTGTGGCAGACCTGGACGGGGACGCGAACGCAGGTCGCGGAGAGGGGGAGGTCCGGCTCGTGCAGAATCTTCCGGGTCTCGTTCAGCATCTTCGCTTCCTCGGAGGTGTAGCCGTTGTCGCGGAACGAGCCGATGTGAGGCAGCAGGTTGAAGGCAATAGGGTGCGGGTACTGCTCGACGCGGGCGTCGTCTCCCGCGAGCAGATCGCGCGACTGCTGGTCGAGCTCGGCCATCGCCGCGGCACCGGTGCCGGAGACCGATTGGTACGTGGCCGCGACGATGCGCCGGAGGGGGCTCGCCTGCCGGAGAGCGTCCAGCACCATGGCGAGCGGAGTGGTCGAGCAATTGGGTATCGCCAAGATGCCCTGGTGGCCGTCCACGTCGTCGGCGTTGACCTCGGGAACGACGAGGGGGACGGCGGGATCCATGCGCCAGACGCCGCTGTCGTCGATCACGACGCACCCGCGCTCTCTGGCGGCGACGGCCATCTCGCGGCTGACGTTGTCATTCGCGGATATGAACGCAATGTCGGACTCGGCGAAGACGTCGGGCGCGGTCGCCTCGACGGCGATCTCCTCCCCGGCGAAGACGATTCGCTTGCCCACGGAGCGCTGCGATGCGGTGAGGCGGAGGCTGCTCATGGGGAAGGCGCGCTCCTCCAGGACGGCCAAGGCCACGTTGCCGACGGCCCCCGTCGCTCCAACTATCGTTACTCTCGGATCACTCACAGACCGCTCCTCGCCATACTCGGTAGATATTGCGCTCCCCCTATGGTACCCGACGCCCATGGCGTCTGGCACGAGGAGCTACAGCCCCATGAGCTTGTCCAAGCCCACGGTGAGGCCGGTCAGCTCGCCCACTCTGCGGACGGCTAGGAGGACGCCGGGCATGTAGCACTCGCGATCGTTGGTGTCGTGGCGGAGGGAGAGCGTTTGGCCGGGGCCGCCGAACGTCACCTGGTGGTGGGCCATGCGTCCGGGCATGCGGGCGGCGTGAATGCTGATGCCTTCGTAGTCGCCGCCGCGGGCGCCGGGGAGCGGCTCGCGCTCAGGGTCGTTGTGCGCGAAGGGCGCCGGGTGGGCCTCGCGTATGGCCTTTGCGATGCCCATGGCCGTGCCCGAGGGCGAGTCGACCTTCATTTCGTGGTGCTCTTCGACGAGGTCGACGTAGTCGAAATAGGGCGCTGCGATGGCGGCGAGCTTGGTCAGCAGGACGGCGCCGATGGTGAAGTTGGGGGCGAGGAAGCCGCCGAGGCCGTGCTCGCCGCAGAGCGCTCGGATGCGCTCCACCTGCTCTTCGGTGAAGCCGGTGGTCCCGATGACGGGGCGCGCCCCGAGGGAGAGCGCATGGGGAAGCATGTCCAGCGTGGCCTGAGCGAGGCTGAAGTCCACGATGACATCGGCGGGGCGCTCTGCCAGCGCCTCGCGCACGGCGGTGTAGTACGGGACTTCCGTGGGAAGGGGAGCGAGGGCGGAAGGAGGTACGCGATCTATCGCGGCGGTCAGCGTCATGTCGGGCGCTCCGTTCACCGCGCGGAGCACCTCGCGCCCGACGCGGCCCGCCGCGCCGTGTACGGCGACTCGTATGGGAAGGGCGCTGGTCATTGGCGTTACCTCACGCCGAAGCGGGGGCCGGGCTAGCTGCGCGGCCCCATGCCCATCGACGACCCGCCGGCCTCGCGCATGCGGGTGGCCATTTCCGTGTCGACGCCCCTGCGCCACTCGCGCTTGGCGGGGTCTTCGATGTTGACGTGGAGCGTCCCGACGCCTCCGATGGTGAACGCGATCTTGTCGCCGTCCTGGAGGGCGCCGAGGCCCTGATGGTTGGTGCCGGTGCTGATGACGTCTCCGGCGCGCAGGTGGGCGATGCGGGAGATGAACTCGATGCACTCGGGAATTTTGTGGGCCATGTCGTCAGTGTTGAACGCCTGGCGGTCTTCGCCGTTGTTCGTGATGTGGAGGCTCACGTCGTGAGGGTCGGGAACCTCGTCCTTGGTGATGATGAACGGCCCCATGGGGCCGAAGGTAGGCCAGGACTTGACCTGGAAGAAGCTGGTCCGTCCGCCCGGCTCGAACCCGCGGGCGGAGACATCGATGAATCCGGTGTAGCCGAACACCTTGTCCATCGCCTCGTCCTGGGAGACGTTCTTCGCCTCGGCGCCCATCACGACGGCGAGCTCAGCCTCGTGGTGGAAGATGGTGGCGTGGCAGTCGGGGTCGAGGCGGACCGTGTCGCCGTCGCCGATGACGCAGTCGGACGACTTCTGGAAGGCGTCGATCTCAGGCATGGGACGCTGGCCGAACTCGAGGTAGTTCACGGCCATGCAGAAGATCTGGCTTGGCCGGGGAATCGGCGGGCGGATGCGGACGTCCGTAAGCGGCACGCCTTCCGAGACGCTCACGAGCTTCTCGAACGGGTCGCGGACCTGATCGAAGTGGGAGATGACGAGATTGATGAGCTCCTGCGCGCCGTGGGCGTGCACGCCTTCCAGCACCTCGGACACGTCCACGATGTGGGTGTCGTTCTTCACTACTCCGAGGGTCCAATCGTTGAAAAAGCCAAGCTTCATGCGTGCTTCTCCCTGTGTTGTTGGTCTGTTCGAGCGCCGGTTGTCTTGCTATGCGCGGGAGGTTGGGCCTGGCTCTACCGCAGGATGATAGGCCGAACCACGATAGTCTCGTCCCTGCGGGGGCCGGTGGAGATGAGGTCTATGGGGCAGCCTATCACGTCTTCGATGCGGCGCACGTAAGCGGCGGCTTCGGAGGGCAGCTGGGAGACGTCCGTTATGCCCGCGGTGGGGGCGCTCCATCCGGGCATCTCTTCCCAGACCGGCTTGGCGCGCTCAATGAGTCCCGGCTGACTGGGGAAGCGGTGGATGCGCCTGCCTCCCGCCTCGTAGGCGATGCATATCTTGACAGGGTCGATGCCGTCCAGCACGTCGAGACGGGTGAGGACGGCGGAGGTGAATCCGTTGATAGTTGCGGCGTATCGGGCGGCGAGCCCGTCGAACCATCCGACGCGCCGGGGGCGGCCGGTGGTGGTCCCGTACTCCCATGCGCGCTCGCGTATGTCCCACGCCACCTCGTCGTCCAACTCAGTGGTCATGGGACCGGCGCCGACACGGGTGGAATAGGCCTTGAATACGCCGATAATGCCGACGATCTCGCGGGGGGAGATGCCGAGGCCGGTACACGCGCCGCCGATGGAAACGGACGAGGACGTGACGTAGGGGTACGTGCCGTGGTCGAGGTCGAGCATCGCGCCTTGGGCTCCCTCGAGCACCACGCGGGAGCCCCTTGCCAGTCTGTCGAGGATGCGCTCCTCGACGGAGGCGGCGTAGGGCCGCAGCGCCTCGCCCCATGCGCGCGCCTTCTCGTGCAGCGCATCGAAATCGATGGGCTCGGCGTTGAAGACGCGGGTAAGGAGTCGGTTCTTCTGGGCGACGACGCCCTCGAGGCGGCGGGCAAGGTAGGTAGGGTCCAGCAGGTCGCCGAGGCGGATGCCGGCGCGGGCGACTTTGTCGACGTATGCGGGACCGATGCCGCGTCCGGTGGTGCCGATGGCCAGGCTCCCGCGCGCTTCCTCCTCCAGCTGGTCGAGTTGGACGTGGTACGGCATGACGATGTGCGTGTGGTCGCTGATGAAGAGGCGGCTGGTGTCGACTCCCCTCTCGTGGAGGCTTTCGAGCTCGCCGAGGAGCACGTCGGGGTCGAGAACGACGCCGGGCCCGATGACGGCGTCGACGTGGGGGCGGAAGATGCCGGACGGGACGAGGTGGAGGGCGAAACTGCCCTTCTCGTTGATGACGGTGTGGCCGGCGTTGCTCCCGCCTGAGTAGCGGACGACGACATCGGCTTCCTCAGCGAGGAAGTCGACGACTTTTCCTTTGCCCTCATCGCCCCATTGGGCGCCGACGATGCCGTATGCGGGCATCGGTACTTACTCCGCCCGGATTTCGGGCAAACAAACTTCCGGCCCGCAAACCCCGTCGGGGCGCAGGCCGAGCGAGAGTATAGCAGACCGCTCCCTCTCAGGTCTCCCCTTCAGGCGAGACCCTTGCGTAGCTCCATGTTGAGGCGGCGGGCGGGCCTGAAGTCTGCCCCGACAGAGGAGGCGAGGTTCCCGCCTACGCGGGGGAGACTGAGAGGGGGCCGTCTGTTGAGCAAGAACTTTTTTTGCAGGCTCCTTCTGTTCCTGGAATCTCTGATTTAGGTGGCCGTGATGCGGTCGACGGGCGACGGGGCGGGGGGCTAGAAACAGAAAGTCCCCGGAGGTTTCTGTTTCTAGTTACCAGGCCGTGGTGCGATGGAAGGGGGTTAAGAATTCAAGAATTCAAGAATTGCGGCCCCCCCGGTTTGCGTGGCTTTGGTGGGGTGGCGCCGGCCCCCCTGTGGGACCACCCCTAGCCCCTCCTTGGTAAGGAGGGGAACGGGAGGGGGACAGTGCGTTGTCTGTCGGAGTCCATGGTAGGGGTTGGTCGGGGAAGGGGGAAGGGGCAAGTGTCACGGCCCGCTCTCAGCAAGGGGGAGTATTCACATGGGTGGACAGGATGGGGGATCTATTCGCAAGCCGCCCCTGCGTGAGACCTTTGCGTAGATTCCTCATGGTGGGGAGGGGGAGCCGGGGCGCTTGTGGCGGGCGGCGTGGACCGTTCCGCCCAAAGGGAGGCCCTGACGGAGGCGATGGAGGGGATGGACAGGCTCACCACGAACCGAATAGGGAGGGCGAACGATGGGGAGGGCGGTCTGTGAAGGCCCCTACGGTTATGCAAGGGTCTCGCAGACGGGAGAGGTTAGCCAGGAGGTTCGGGTGCTCCACCACCGAGCGGACGCTAGTCCTAGTGGTAATACTCCATGCCGAGATGGGTGATCTGCTCTTCGCCCATCAGCCAGCGCAGCGTGTTCTTCAGTTTGGTCTGCTGTATGAACAGGTCGTGCTCAGGGTAGACCTCCGGCGCGTGCTGGGGGCTCTTGAAGTAGAAGGAGAGCCATTCCTGCACGCCCGCCATGCCGGCGCGCTGGGCCAGGTCCATGAAGAGAATGAGGTCTAGGGCCAAAGGAGCGGCTAGAACCGAGTCGGAGCAGAGGAAGTTGATCTTGAGCTGCATCGGATGGCGCAACCACCCGAACAGGTCGATGTTGTCCCAGCTCTCCTTCGCGTCGCCACGCGGCGGGTAATAGTTGATGCGCACCTTGTGGTAGGCGCCGGAGTAGAGTTCGGGGTACGTGTCGGGCTGCAGGATGTGCTCCAGCGCGCCGAGCTTGGACTCTTCCTTGGTCCTGAAGTTCTCGGGCTCGTCGAGCACCTCGCCATCACGGTTGCCCAGGATATTGGTGGAGAACCAGCCGTCCAGCCCGAGCATTCTCGCCTTGAGCATCGGCGCGATAGCGGTCTTCACCAACGTCTGGCCAGTCTTGAAGTCCTTTCCACAGACCGGCACGCCTTGGTCCCTTGCCAGCCTCTCGAGGGCGGGCACGTCGGCGGATAAGTTGGGGGTGCCGTTGATGAAGGGGACGCCCTCCAGCAGGGCTGCGTAGGCGTAGACCATGGAAGGAGCGATGTTCGGGTCGTTCTCCCGGAGGCCGCTCACGAAGCTCTCGATGTCCTGGTGCGCCTCGCTCTCGGTAATGAATTTTTCAGTGGAAGCACACCATGCCATGACGAGCCTGTCGCATTCGTTGTCCGCCTTGAACCGGCGCATGTCCTCGCGTATGGCGTCGACGGCTTCGAGCTTGTTGTCGAAGGTCTTGACGTTGACGCCCCGGATGCGTTTGACGTAGTCGCCGCTGAAGACGGCCTTCATGGGCTCAACCGTCCTGAGGAAGTCCGCGATGGACTCGATCTCTCCGTTCCGTTCCAGCACACCGCACTTGACCGCGGCCTCATAGGCGTTGTCCGGGATCGGGTCCCAGGCCCCGAAGACGAGCTGGTCGAGCCGCGCGAGAGGCACTAAGTCTCGTATGAGCGGGGCGCGCCGGTCAGACCGCTTGCCGAGCCGAATGGTCGCCATCTGGCTGATCGACCCGATGGGCTGCCCGGCGCCGCGCCGGACGTGTTCGACGCCCGCGATGAGGGTCGACGACACCGCGCCAAGGCCTACCAGGAGGACGCCGAGCTTGCCATCCGCCGACGCTATTCGCGGCGAGGCCGGCGATACGAAGTCCTTGGGTTCGAGGCTGATTCCGCGCTCGCGGGCGAGCTCCAGCAGCCGCGTGTGCCACTGGGCGGGTATCCTCCCGGTCTTCACCCAGTGCTGCACGGTGCTCTGGCGTCTGCCCAGCAGGGCGGCCAACGCGGACTGGTTCCCGAAGCGGTCGATGATCTGTTTTGCGGGGTTCTGGTGGTTGTCCATTGCTCGAAATTACCGATAAAATCGTTATTTGTCAAATCAAGAGCACGACCGGAACAGTAACTGTTCAGAGTTGATGAGGCGAATGCCAGCGGAACCACCCCTAGCCCCTCCTTGGTAAGGAGGGGGATAGGAGGGCGTTGGTTGGCGGTCGGCGTGGTTCGACAGGCTCACCACGAACCAATCAGGGAAGGGCTCACCACGAACCTAAACTCATCAACTCTGAACAGTTACCCGGAACACTCTAGGAGGCCCCGAGCACAAGAAGCATCGGCATCTAGGACGTTCTTGGGCGGGGCGGGTTAGGGGAGGGTGTCGCTGGCTAGGGCTACCGCGCCTAGGGCTCCGGCGTCCACGCCGAGAGCGGGCGGGACGACCGGGGTGAGCCTGCCAATTCCCGCGAACGACTGCTCTCGCATGAGCGTCACCGCGGGGGCGATGTAGGCGTCCCATTCGTTGGAGAGGCCGCCGCCGATGATGATTTTCTCCGGGTTCAGCAGGTTCACTATGCTGGTGAGGCCCGCGCCGAGGTAGACGATCGCGTTCTCGACGATTGACCGGGCGAGCACGTCGCCGGAGCGGCAAGCGGCGAAGACGTCGCGCGCCGTGAGCTCTCCCTGGTTCGTATCGTGCATCGCGCTACTCATGGAGGAGCGTTCGCCCGACGCCATGCGCTCCCGCGCGATGCGGGCGAGCGCCGTTCCGGAGCAGAGCGACTCCCATGCGCCGGGAGTCCTGCTTGCGCCGTAGGGGCCGCGAGCGTCTACGGTCATGTGGCCGACCTCCCCCGCGAAGCCCGCCGCGCCCGTGTAGAGCCGCCCGTCGAGGATGACGCCTGCTCCGATGCCGGTGCTGATGGTGATGAACACGAGGTCGCGCGCGCCCGCGCCTGCCCCGTACCGTTGCTCGCCGAGCGCGGCGAGGTTTGCGTCGTTGCCGATGGTGACGCGCATGCCGAGCCGCTGAGCGAGCAGCGCAGCCATCGGAGTGTTGGACATTCCGCCGATGTGCGGGGAGTGGATGACGACACCTTCCTTAGTGTCGATGGCGCCCGCGGCGGCGACGCCGACGGAGGCGATGGCGCCGGCGTCGAGCCCGGCGTTCGCCATTGCGGCGCGGGCCGTGTCGGCCATCGCGGAGATGATGCGCTCCGGCGTCTCGCGGGCGGGCGTTTCGGCGACCTCGGATGCGAGGGTGACGCCGTCCGGCGTCGCGGCGAGCGCGAGTATCTTCGTTCCGCCGAGGTCGATGCCGAGGACAACGTTGTCAGGCACTTGGGCTACTCCGGGCGGGCTTGCTCCGCCCCGTTGGCTGCATTGGGCGAGCTGCGGTGGTCTTCCGAGGCCAGGGCGTTCATGAGGCGCAGGTGGTCCTGCAGGAGGCGGGTGGTGAGGAAGTGCTCGCGAACGTGCTCCTTGGCGACATCGCCGAGGCCGGCCCGGGCTTCCGGGTTGTCCAGGAGCTCTCCGATGGCGTCGGCGAAGTCCTGGGTAGTGGTGGCGACCCTGCCGGCCCGTCCGTAGTCCAGCTGGAGAGGGATGCCGCCGGCCTCGCTGCCGACGAATGCTTTGGATTTCCAGAGGGCTTCGGAGATTACGAGGCCGAAACCCTCGCGTATGGACTTCTGCATGACCACGTGGGCGGCGCGCTGAAAAGCGTTGACCTCGAGGTTGCCGACGCCGTTGAGGTTGGTGAGCACGTGGATGTCGTAGTCTTCGCCAGCCTTTCTGACGATGCGCTCATAGAAGGACCAGGCCTCGGGGTCGTCGTTCGCCATGGCGGCAATCATCAAGAGCTGGAGGTCGGGGCGCTGTTCCTTGAGGATGCGGTAGACGTCCACTACGCCCAAGGGGTCCTTCCAGGGGTCGAACCGTGAGATCTGCGCGATCAGTGGGCGGTCGGGGTCGATCTCGTAGCGTGCGAGTATGTCCCGGACGACGGCAGGCGAGATGTCGGAGTTCTTCGTGCTGGTGGGGTCGATGGCAGGCCAGATGACTTCCAGCTTCGGACCGTGCAAGGGCTCCTTGACGTACTCGGCCATGGTGAAGACGACGGCGTCGTAGATGGAGACGTAGCCGCGGAGGAAGTCCCAGACTTCGGGCAGGGCGTCGGTGGTGTCGAGGTGGCACCGCCATATCCACTTCGCCCCGAGCATATTGGGGTCGTGCTCCTTGAGGTACTGGAGCATGCCGGCGGGCTGGGGGTCGTGGATGTAGACGAAGTCGTAGCTGCCGCTCATGGCGAGGGCGTTCGCCTGGTTCGTCTCGCGCCACAGGTCCGCCATGGTCTTGTTCCAGGGGATGTACATGCCCTGCATGGCGTTGTGCATGCTCTTGGTGACGTTGAAGAACTCGGGAGACGCCTCCATGACGTGCCAGTCGGCGTCGATTCCCAGGTCGCGAAGGAGCGGGATGAAGCTGTTGAGAATCTCGGCAACGCCGCCCCCGAAGGCAGTTGCGTTGAGGTGAAGGACCTTGGCGCCTTGGAGAGGCTCGGCGAGGCGCCGGATCTCCTCCATGCGCGACTCGCTGATGTGCGGCCTGTACTCGGAGAGCGCCTTGGGCGTGATGGGGACGGGAGTTGGCATTAACTGTTCGAGGTCTTCCGGCGGCGTCCGAGCACTTGCTGGAACACCTTGAGGTAGCCGGCGAGGTAGTTAGTAATGAGGTAGCGGCGGGCGACGTACCGGTGGGCCGCGCGGCCTATCCGGTCCGCTAGGCGCGGTTCAGCGAGCAATCGCTCCACCGCAGCCGCTTGCTCCTCGGGGGAGTCCGCGATAAGGCCGGTCTTATCGGCCGCCAGCAGGGCCTCGGCGGGAGAGCTGCGGGCGCTGACGATAGGCCGGGACTGCCACATCTCCTCGATGAGCTCTATGGAGATGCCCCTCGGGTAGCCTTCGTGGATGAGGACTGTCGCTTCGTCGCGCAACGCGGAAAGCTCGACGTTCCCGACACGGTCCATCTCGGTGAGTATGAGCACATCGCCGAGCTGCTGCCCACGCTCACGCTGGGCGTTCAGCTGTTCGATCGATGCGACGCCCTCTGATTGGAGGTTTGCGATGACGAGCTGAATGTCCGGCCGGTCGCGCTTGATCAGGGCGTAGGCGTCCAGGACGCGCTGGGGGTCGTCCTCGCGGAGGCTCAGGACGATCTGGGCCAGCACGGGGCGGTCCACGTCCAACCCCCGCTGCGTCAGGATGGTCTCCCGCACCTCTTCGGAGACGGGCAGGGACCGGGGGCTCAACGGGTCGACGCCGGGAGGGACGACGAACGTGCGCTTCGTGGGAGCATCGGGGCGAATGAACGGTCTGTAGTCGTAGACGGAGGCGGTGAAGCTGTCCGCGTGCTGCCGGACCAACGACCAGGCTTGAGGAGACGCCGAGCGGTAGTCCCGGTGGGAGTCCCAGAGCCAGACGCCCGCCGGCGGCTTGCCCTGCTGTTGGGTCAGGGCGGCGTAGAGGCCGACGGAGGCCGTGTGGTGCACGACGACGATATCGAAATCCTCGTCGAACATCTGGGCGTTAGCCTGATTGAACTGGCGCCAGTCGTTCTCGTACCGCTCGTTCCAGTTGACGAGATAGCCCGAGAGGGCCCGCCGCAGCACTCCGTCCATTTCGAGGTGCTCGGCGGCGACGCGCACCTGCTGCCAGTGGATGTCGAGGCCAAGGTCAGCGAGGAGCGGGACGGAGCTCTGGAGGACGCTGCGGACGGCCATGCTCGCGGCGGGGGAGGAGAGGTAGAGGACGCGCAGCCCGGCCAATGGCGCGGCTGCCGCGCGGAGGTCGTCGATGGCCTTCTCGCCGACGAAGGGGACGTAGTCGTTGATGGAGTGCGTGCTGGTGGCGACGCTGCCGAACAATACTCACCGCCTGCCGGACGTTTCTGGCTTCGCGCTCCGACGACGGTAAGGATTATCGGCGGCGACGGGAAAGCCGGTCAATGCGGTCCCTCCCGGTCGCTCCCGCAGAGAGACCTTTCCAACGAGGGAGGGAGCCAGGCGCACATGCCTCCCGCGAGGGTCTATAATCGCACCCGTCTTCCAGCAAGTATCAACCATCCTCGTTCAAGGAGGGGCGGCCATGGGAAGCTTTGATCGGACTACGCAAGACGTCGGGAACCTCCTATCGCTCGATCACGTGAACCTGACTATCACCGACCAGCAGGTGTCGACGCTGTTCTATATCGTCGGCATGGGATTCACGCGGGACCCATACATGACCGTTGGGCTCCAGAACATGTGGATAAACGTAGGCCGGCAGCAGTTCCACCTGCCTACGCGGGAGACGGGCCAGGAGCTTCGGGGCCGAATCGGGCTAGTCGTGCCTGACGTAGACCATCTGGAGGCGAGCCTAGAGAGTGTGGCGGAGGGGCTGGCGGGGACCCAGTTTTCCTTCGAGAGGGCAGGCGCCAACCTCGACGTGGTTGGGCCGTGGGGCAATCAGTTCCGGTGCCATCCGGCCGGGGAGCGCCTGGGCGGCGCGCGGCTGGGGCTGGAATACCTGATCTTCAACACGCCTCCCGGCAGCGCGGCCGGCATCGCGCGCTTCTACTCTCAAATCATGGGGGCCGAGGCGGAGGTGGTGGAGCGCCGCGGGTCTCCCGCCGCGCGCGTCTTGGCGGGAAGGCATCAGGCGATGATATTCAGGGAGGACCCCGACGAGACCAGGGCCTACGATAATCATCACATCGCGGTGTACCTGGCTGACTTCTCCGGCCCACACCGAACGTTGCAGGAGATGGGCCTCGTCAGCGAGGAGAGCAACGATTCCCAGTACCGCTTCGTGGACATTGTGGACCCGGAGACGGGCGAGAAGCTGTACGAGCTCGAGCACGAGGTGCGGAGCATGGTCCATCCGATGTACGGGCGGGAGCTGGTGAATCGGGACTCAGGCCAGTCGCTGCAGAGGTACAGGCGCGGGTCGGACGCTCTGGCAGTCGGCTAGGCGCGGTCTTCACAGCGGCGTCACTTCTCTTGGGCCACCGTAGCTCAGTGGCAGAGCAGCTGTTTCGTAAACAGCAGGTCAACGGTTCAAATCCGTTCGGTGGCTCCAGATGCTTCTTTCCGGCGCTTGGCGGCGGTCTTGGAAGCGGCTGGAAGGGAGGCCGCGATTAACGTATCTGGGCTGGAAGAGTCGGGGGCTTCGCCGCCCAGAAGAGCAGCGTGGAGCTGGCGGCAATGCCGAACGCGACCACGAAGGCGACGTCGTAGGAGCCTGTGAGCTCGAATAGGGCGGCTATCGCCGGCGGCGCGATGAGCCGGGAGACGGTCATGAACGGGCGCATCGAGCCCTGGATGCTCCCCTGGAAACGCCGCCCGTAGTAGTTCGACCACGCGATCGGCTGTAGCAGTCCGAACGCCCCGCCGAACGTCCCCCAACCCAAGACGAACGTCGGGATGTTGAAGGGATAGGGGACGACGACCAGCGACAGCGTTCCGAGCGCTCGAATGCCCGCCATCACGGTCAGGCAGGAGCGCACGGAGTAGCGCTCGACGATGAACCCCCAAACCCATCGGGCGGAAGCCGTACCCATCGCGCTCGCGCTCAGGACGAGGGCGGCGCCCTGGATGGACATACCCTCGTTCACGAAGAACGGCACCTGGTTGAAAGAGACGCCAGCCGTCGCGAACCCCACCAGATTCGAGCCGATCACCATCATCCAGAGCGTGCGGGTCCGGGTCGCCTCCTTCAGCGTCCATGTTGTTTCCAGGCCGTCGAACCGGGGGCCGGTCTGCGGTCCGCCGGCGGTTGGCGCGTCGCGCACGTCTGACTGAGGCGGGTCGCCATCTGGCAGGAGGCCCATGTCCTCGGGCTGCCGCCGCATGAAGATGAGGACCAGCGGGAGGTTGATTATCAGTATGGCCCCGGCCAGGATCCCCCAGGTGCTCTGCCATCCAAACGCCAGGATGAGCGTTCCGACGACCGGCGACAGCAGCATCCCACCGAGCGGGTTCCCCGACGCGGCGAACGCGAGCGCCCGGCCCCGGCGGCGTATGAACCACTTGGATACGACGACGGACGTCGAGAGGCGACCGAGCTCTCCCATCCCAAGCGCGCCGATGAGCGCGAAGAGCGCCCAGTACTGCCAGACCTCCCGCACCTGAGTCATGAGCAAAAGCCCTGCGCCTGCGACGACTGCGCCGACCGCTAACACGGGCCTAGGGCCGTAGCGGTCGAGGAGCGGTCCGGTGATCGGCGCGGCAACCATCCCAGCGAGTCCGGCTGCGGTCACGGCCCCGTTGAGGCGCGTGAGCGACCAGCCGAGGTCCTCGGACATTTTGGGGAAGAAGAGGGTGATGGTGCTGCCGGTGGTCGAGTAGGAGATGAACTCGACGAGGAACAAGACCGTGACGATGGTCCAGCCGTAGTAGACCTTCCGGCGCAGCCCGCGCTGCGAGCTCTCTTGCGTTGTCTCTTGCTGGTCCACAGTCGCTACCTTGGCATCCCGTTCAGACCGTGTGGCCGCCAGCATAGACCTCCGTGCAAGGGCGAGGTCGGTCCATAGCAGGATCGGACCGCTTGCGTTATCCACGCGGCGCGTGCGTTACCGCAGGCTCGACTGAGGAAGCCGCTGTTTGCCGTGGTCATCCGCGGGCCGGTAGTCTTGGCGCGGGCCGGTAGTCTTGGCTCGGGGGTTGCGATGGACGTTCCTAACGGCGGGCGCGCTGCTCATCGCGGCATGCAAGGCGGCGGCGCGACGTGAGCCAAGGGCTGAGCGGCAGGGGCTCGAGTACGTCCGGCTCGGCCGTCATCGCTTTCTCCAGTGCCGAGTCCATGGGAAGGCGCCTATCAGGGGGCAGGCCTGGCCGCGTCCGTCCAGATGCTCCTCCGGCGCAGGGCGGCGTCTTCATAATTCATTGACTGCCTTACGCTATAGCTAAGCCATGGGTCCAGCCGCGCAAAAGCCGTTCAGCACTGCGCTCGTCGCGGGGGCTGCCTCGGCGGTTGTGGCCGCGCTCGTATCCTTACCACTGCGCTCGCCGCATGATGCGCTGCTGAACACGGCAAGCGTCGTGTGGGGGGCGCTCGCGCTGTCCGTTGTCAGTGGTCTCATCTGGCGGAGGCTGAGCCGGGGGGAGCAGGCGGGACGTCGGTTCGCGGCGGTGATGGCTGTGGGATTCGTCGCATGGGTGGGCGTCGCGTTCGCCCTCGACACCATGCTGGAGCGCATGGTCTCGTTCAGCGTCCCGCTCGCGGCGATAGCGTTCGGCGGCATCGGCTTGCTTACTCCGCCGCTCTCCCGCGCGCCGCTGGCGACGCGGCGGCCGGTCGTGCTCGCGGCCATCGCCATTGCCGTCGTCGTTGGCGTTGGGCTTGCGGGCTTCGGCGACCAGGAGAGCGGACGGCTGGAGCTGCCGCCCCGCGCCGGCGCCGCTTCGATTCCGGTAGCATGGACCAAGGAGACCACGTGATGAACACGAGCCTGCGGCGCGCCCTCCCGGCAGTTCCCCTAGCCCTTCTGGCGCTGGCCGCGGCGGCGTGCGGGAGCGATCCCACGCCCGTGCCCACCCCAACGCCCCTTGCCTCCGCCGTCGAGACCTCGCCGCCAACTCCGACGCCCGCCGTCGAGAGTCCGGCGCAGACCCCGACCCCTGCCGCGCCTGCCGTCGAGAGCTCGACGCCTGATGCGCCCGCCGTCGACAGCCCGGCGCCAACTGCTACGGCAACTGCGGCCGTCGACAGCGCGCCTTTCGAACGCTCGACGGGCGAGGTAGACGGCGTGGTGTTCGTAGTGTCGGAGGGTTCCAAGGCGACGTTCTCCGTCGATGAGGTGCTGGCGAGCGGTACGTTGCCGGACTACGAGGCTGTTATGCAGACCATCGGCCTCACCGGCGAAGTGCGGCTCGACGGCGGCCTGTCGCAGGTGACGATTGACCTCCAGAGCATGACGAGCGATCAAGAGTTCCGCGACCGCTACGTCCGCAGCCGCATGTTCCCGAGCGACCGCTCGGCGACGATCACGTTCGACGACCTCACCCCGCTGCCGGACGGTTTCACGGCGGGCGATGAAGTAGCAACGGACGTCGTCGGCACGCTGAACATCAAAGGGTACGACGCGCCGCTCACGTTCGCGGTGCAGGCGCGCGATGACGGCGGCGCCGTGTTCGTGCTCGGGCGCACGACCTTCACGTGGGACGACCTGCAGCTCCCCAAGCCCTCCGCCCGCAGCGTCGTCAGTCTCGGCGACGAGGTGCGTGTCGAGGTCCTGCTGGCGTTGGAGCCGCAGCCCGCCTCGTGAGGGGGCGTGGTCCGACAGGCTCACCACGAACCAACGTCTCGGCCCGCCGCGAACCAGAGCCTGGCCTAGCGCCAGGTTGCGCGCCGCCCGCCCGTGGCGCATCATGGCGCCCGTTCTAGAGGAGGGCGCCATGGCTGGACCGAGAGTTGTCGTCTTCGCGCCGGGAGACGAGGAGAGCTACAAACGTTTCGAGGAGCTTGGCTGCGAGGTCGTCCTTGGGAAGGCGTCGTGGTCCGACCCCAGGGGCAACAACACGGCTGAGCTCGAGCAGATGGCCCGTGAGTCCGACGCGCTGATTGGCACGTCGATCAAGGGCGGGCGCATCGACCGCAGCGTGATGACTGCCTCGGAGCACCTGCGCATCGTCTCCAAGTACACCGTGGGGGTCGACGAGATAGACACCGACGTCGCGACGGAGCTCGGCATCATCGTGACTCATGCCCCTACCGAGGCGAACTGGGGCGGCGTGGTCGAGACGACGATGCAGCAGATGCTGACGCTCCTCAAGAAGTCGCGTCAGCGCGACGCCGCCCTCAAGCAGGGCGTGGCCTGGCGGACGCCCGAGCTGACCGCGACGCACATCGGTCGGCGCGAGGACGGCTATCCCGGCCTGACTGTCGGCATCATCGGCCTCGGACGCATCGGCGGCCGTGTCGCGCAGATGCTGGCGCCGTGGCGGGTCCGCATGATCGCCTACGATCCGTACCAGCCCATCGACCGCTTCATCCACGCCAACGTCGAGCGCGTCGACCTCGATACGTTGCTGCGAGAGTCGGACGTCGTCACGCTCCACGTCATCTTGACTGCGGAGACCTACCACATGATCGGCGAGCGGGAGTTCGGTCTGATGAAGCCGACCGCCATCTTCCTCAACACGTCGCGCGGGCCGGCCGTCGACGAGCAGGCGCTGGTGAAGGCGCTCCAGGACGAGACCATCGCGGGAGCGGGGCTCGACGTGTTCGAGGTCGAGCCGCTGCCGCTGGACAGTCCTCTGCGGCAGATGGACGACCGCGTGCTGCTGTCGCCGCACGTGGCCGCGCACAATCACGGCGCGGGCATCGGCCCCGGCATTCAGTGGGCGACGGAGGACGTGCTGCGCGCGCTGCGCGGCCAGATGCCGGAGCACGTGTTCAACCGCGACGTCATCCCACGCTGGCGCGAGCGCTTCGAGGGGCGCCCGGCGATTTAATCGACCTATCTGGAGGAGACCAGTGGCTACCGAACCCAATGGCGCAAGAGTCAGCAAGGCGGAGTGGGGCTCCGACGTCATCGTCGATGTCTTGCGGGACTTGGGCATCGAGTACGTGTCGCTCAATCCGGGGGCCACGTTCCGGGGCGTGCATGACTCGTTGGTGAACTATCTGGGGAACGAGCGCCCCGAGCTGATTCTCTGCACGCACGAGGAGATTGCGGTGGCCATCGCCCACGGCTACGGGAAGGCCGCCGGCAAGCCGATGGCCGCCTACGTTCACGACGTGGTCGGCCTGCTCCACGCGAGCATGGCGGTCTACAACGCCTGGGCGAACCGGTCCAGCGTTATCGTCCTCGGCGGCACCGGGCCTATGGCCGCCGACGGCCGGCGGCCATGGATCGACTGGATACACACCGCGAACGTCCAGGGCAACGCCGTGCGCGACTTCGTGAAGTGGGACGACCAGCCCGCCAGCGTGGGCGCGGCGGTCGAGTCGCTGATCCGCGCCTACCACGTGACGACCAGCGCCCCGCAAGGCCCGGTGTACGTCTGCTTCGACGTCGCGACGCAGGAGCAGAAGCTGGAAGAGCCGGTCGAGCTGCCGGACCTCTCGGCGTTCCCGGCGCCCACGCGCATCCAGGCCGACCCCGAGGCGTTGGAGCAGGCGGCTGGCCTGCTGGTCTCGGCGCAGCGGCCCCTCATCCTGGCCGACTTCATGGGCAGGTCCGAGGACGCGGCCAACGGGCTGGTGCGGCTGGCGGAGATGCTTTCGGCACCCGTCGTCTCGGGCGGCGACCTCTACAACTTCCCGACGCGCCATCCGCTGAACGCCACCCGGTCGAAGCGGCAACTGGTGGAGGAGGCGGACGTGGTGCTCGCGCTGGACGTGTACGACCTCCAGCAATCGTTGACGGGTCAGGACTACCGCGCCCGCAGTCTCGAGCACCTGCTCAGCCCTGATGCAAAGCTCATCGATGTATCGCTGCGTCAGCTCACGCTGCACAGCTGGACGCACGACTACGGCGGCCTCTATCCGACGACGCTCTCGGTGCAGGCGGACATCGGCGTTGCTGTCCCCGGGCTCGCCGACCTCATCCAGCGGCGGCTCGACGATGGCCCCGACCGGACGAGCGAGCTCCGTGAGCGGCATGCGCGCATCGCTGCATTGCACGACGCGTCGGAGGCGGAGGCGCAGCGGGTCGTCGCGGCCCGATCCGGCGAGTCGCCCATCGCGCTGCCGTTCCTCGCGTCGGAGATGTGGGAGGTCATCAAGGACGCGGACTGGGTGCTGGGGAACGGGAATCTACGGGGCTGGACCGACCGGCTGTGGGACTACAAGGCGCCGTATCAGGTGATCGAGTCGCGCGGCGGAGGCGGTCTGGGCCAGGGGTTCGGTCACGCGCTCGGCGTCGCCCTCGCCAACAAGGGAAAGGGTCGGCTGACCATCAACATCCAGTCGGACGGCGATTTCCTGTTCACGCCGTCGGCGGTCTGGACGGCGGTCCACCATCGCATCCCGATGCTGGTGGTGATGTACAACAATCGCACTTACGGTAACGACCTGGGCCACCAGGGCCTGATGGCGGAAGTGCGCGGACGGCCCGACGAGAACAAGAGCATCGGCATCGACATCGACGACCCGTACGTCGATTTCGCGGGTATGGCGCGCTCCTTCGGCGCGTGGGCGGAGGGCCCCATCGAGGACCCGTCGCAGCTGCGCGGGGCGCTGGAGCGGGCCAAGCGGGAAGTGCTGGAGAACGGGCGCCTCGCGCTCGTGGACGTGGTCACGGAGCTGGGGGATAGGTAGGAGAGGGCGCCGTGGCCGAGCAGCAGCAGATCGTCTTCCCGCTCGAACTTGCTCCCGAGCCACACTTGAACGACGGCCTGCCGCGGGAGTGCGTTGAAGCCGGCATGCGCTATCTGCCCGACTTCCTGAGCTCGGACGAACAAGACGAGTTCATCCGCCACGTCTACCGGAGCAAGGAGCCCTGGCTTGCCATCGACGAGGGCGAAAAGCCCTGGCTAGCTGTGCAAGAGAACGGGGATGCTGGGCTCTCCGGCCCGAGCCGAAACGTGGGCCGCAAGGTGAAGCAGTATGGCTGGCGCTACGATTACAAGGCGCGGGCAATCACCTCGGACATGCGTATCGGCCCGTTGCCCGACTGGTTGCAAGCCCTAGCCCAGCGGCTCTATGAGACAGGGCTGTTCGACCGTGTTCCCCAGCAGGCCACCGTCAACGAGTATGAACCCGGCCAGGGGATTGCAATGCATACGGACCACCCGGGCTTCGGGCCGGCGGTTGCGACCGTGTCGCTGGGCGACGACTGGGAGATGGACTTCTCTCGGCCAGACGATGGATTTCAGGCCAAATCTCATATGATGCTGGAGTGCGGCTCGGCGCTCGTTCTGACCGGAGAGGCCCGCAAGAGGTGGCGGCACGGAATCGCCAAACGACAGAAGGAGCGCGACGGACGCCGGCGCTTGCGCCGGCTGTCCCTTACCTTCCGCACCGTCTTGGCCGGCGGCGGCGAGTAGGACAGCACCCTACAGGAGCAATACGCCATGACAGACCTGAAGTACATGCGGTTCGAGGAGCAGACCCCCATCTCGCGGGGGAACGGGGCGGTCAGCTATCCGCTGGTCGGGGGCAAGGACGGGACGGAAGCGTTCACGGCGGGCATCAGTCAGTTCCCGCCGGGCCTGGAAGTGCCGCTCCACTCGCACAACGTCGAGGAGATGGTGACGGTCCTCGAGGGCTCCGGGGAGTGCGAAATCGACGGCGTCGTCCGGCCTGTGCATCTGTTCGACACGACGCTCATCCCAGGCGGCGTTGTCCATTGCTTCCGCAACACCGGCGACGCGCCGATGAAGATCATGTGGGTGTACGCCTCAGCCAGCGTGACCCGCACGTTCGCGTCCACCGGCGAGACGGTCGAGCACCTTTCTGGAAACGACCTGATAGGCCCGAAGAGCTAGGGAGGCGTGACTGGCAAGTCCTAGGCGAAAGTCGTCTGTCGCCTAGGATGTCGGGCGGATGGGAGTCGGCTGCCTGCGATGCTCTCTCCGGTCGTGAAGCCGGTATAGTTCCCGCACAGGCCCCGAAGGGCAACGGTTATCCCAGGAGGTTCCTGAGTCATGCGCGAACCAGGCCACGAGGATCACGGCCACGGCGGGCATGACCACGGCGCTCACGAGCGCATGTCACTTGTTCAGCTGGAGACCTCGGGGGCGAGCTGCCCCGCCGAGAATCACCACGTTGAGCACCTGCTGGCCGAGGCGCGCCCGGCGAGATGACCGGCGCTGACCGGGGTCTGAGGTAGGGTTGACAGGTCTGAACAGCCCTCCCTAGGATGGCGTTGCTCAGCTATGTGGCGGAGTAAAACTGAGACTAGGTATCATGACGACGCTGCTCACCTCACGTCCGGAGATCATGGCTATCCTCGAAGACCGGGGCTACCGGTCGACCGCTCCGAGGCGCGCAATCATCCGGGTCCTGGACGGCAAGCAGGAGGGCTTTACAGCCGAAGAGGTCGTCAATGAGCTGCCGGGGGTGGGCAGAGCGACCATCTTCCGGACGCTGAAACTGCTCATGGAAGTCGGCGTCATATGCAAGCTGAATCTCATCGACGGCGCCCCTAGATATAGTCTGTCCCGCGTTGAGCACCACCACCACACGGTCTGCGTCGGGTGCGGAAACGTCGGCGAGTTCCGCGCCGCCACTGTCGAGCGCTTGCTGAGGACCTTGGGCGACGACATACCCGGCAATATCGTAGGCCACCGCATCGAGCTCTACGTCACCTGCGACCAGTGCCTCAAGGACGGGGGCGGCTAGAGTCTCATGGACCGGCAGACGTGGTTCCTTGGGCAACTATTGAGACTTGGTATCGAAAACTGAGGAGTCCTCACCCCCGTGATACAGCCTGACTCGATAGGAATGGCGCATCAAACCAAATTGATACCGAGTACCAATAACAGCGCCCCAAAGCTGGCGAGGGCCGCGCTTCTCGCGCTCGCACTCTTCGCCCTGGGCGCGTGCGCGGACGATACCGGCGGCGCGGGTTCTGAGGTGAGCGTCGTTACGACGACCAGCATCGTCGCCGACTGGGTCGAGAATATCGGCGGGGAGCACGTAGAGGTCTTCAGCATCGTGCCAGCGGGCGGCGACCCGCACGGATTCCAACCGGGCGCCCGGGACGTCGCCAAGATTGCCGACGCAGACCTCGTGCTGAGCATCGGCCTCGGCTTGGAGGGCTCCTGGCTGAAAGAGCTGGTGGAGAACGCCGCGCGGGGTCCGTCGACCATCGTGGAGCTGGGGGAAATCATCGACCCCATTGAGTTCACAGGCATAGACGCTCACGAGGATGAGCACGGCCACGGCGTCAAGGACCCCCATTTCTGGTTCGACCCCCTCCGCGTGAAGCGCTCTGTCAACGACATCGCGGCGCGGCTGTCGACCCTTGACCCGGACCGCGGCGCCGCCTATAACGCCAACGCCTCCGCCTACAACGCGCGGCTCGACGAGCTGCACGCCTGGACCTTGGAGCAGGTCGGCGTCGTGCCCGAGGAGCGCAGGCTGCTCCTAACGTCCCACGACAGCCTTGGGTACTTCGCCAATCTGTACGGATTCGAGGTCATCGGGGTCATTCTGGGGGTCAGCACCGAGAGGGAGCCGTCGGCGGCAGGCCTGGCGGACCTAGTCGAAGAGGTCAGGAAGTACAGCGTTCCTGCGGTGTTCGGCGAGACGACGGTGAGCGAGCGCCTAGCCAATGCCGTAGCGGAGGAGTCCGGCGCGAAGCTGGTCCGGCTCTATTCAGGCGCCCTCGGCGCCGGGGGCAGCGGCGCGGGGACGTACATCGAGATGGTGCGGACGAACGTCGGCCGCATAGCCGAGGCCCTCAGGTAAAGGAGACGAACGATGACTTCTGGACCTGCGATAACCGTTGAGGGAGTAGCCGTCGAGCGAAACGGGCACCAGGCGCTCTCCGACGTTTCCTTTGAGTTCACTCAGGGCGCGCTGGTGGGCGTCGTGGGCCCGAACGGTGCGGGCAAGAGCACGCTGTTCGACGCCATCGCGGGAATACTTCCTCTCGCGGAGGGCCGGGTGGACCTGCACGGCGCGGAGTCCCGCAACGGCGCCCTGGCGTATGTTCCCCAGCGCGACAGCATCAATTGGCGTTTCCCCGCGACCGTTCTGGACGTGGTGATGATGGGGCGGTATCGCAGCATCAGATGGTTCCAGCGGCCCGGCAAGCGAGACCGGGAGATTGTCCGGTCGTGCTTGGAGCGGGTCGGGCTGTGGGAGCGGCGCTCGTCTCAGATAACGGAGTTGTCCGGAGGCCAGCGTCAGCGGGTCTTCATCGCGCGTGCGCTCGCTCAGGAGGCGAGCATCCTGATGCTGGACGAGGCGTTCAGCGGCGTCGACGTGGGGGCCCAGGAGGGCATCATCGAAGTCCTCCAGTCGCTGCGCGATGAGAGCAAGACCATTCTTCTGGCCACTCACGACCTCACGAATCTTGCCCAGCGTTTCGACCATATCCTGTGCATCAACCACCACGTGTGCGCGTGCGGACCGCCCGACGAGGCGTTCACCCCCGCCGTGCTGGAGGAGCTCTACGGTTCGCACGGCGTCGAGTTTGCCCATGACCACTACAGACACGCGGGGCACATGGGAGGTCAGCATCGGCGCACGGGAGGCCTGTCATGATCGACTACCTCGCCGGGCCGTTCGAATACGGCTTCATGACGCGGGCCCTGGTGGTCTCCGTGCTGGTTGGGGTGATGTGCCCGCTTCTCGGCGCCTACGTCATCACGCGCGGGCGCGCGTTCATGGGCGACGCGCTCGCCCACTCGGTCCTGCCGGGCATGGTGGTCGCCTTCATGCTGGGGATCAGCCCGTTCTTCGCAGCGGTCCCGGCGGGAATCGCGATAGCGTTGTTGATGGGCTACGTCAGCCGGAGCGCCGGCATCAGCGAGGACACGTCGATAGGCATCATCTTCGCGGGCATGTTCGCGCTGGGCCTAGTGATGCTTTCGAGGGCGACCAACGTCAACGTCAACATCGAAGACCTGCTGCTCGGTCAGGTGCTCGGAGTGTCGCAGACCGACGTTCTCGTTTCGCTCGGGCTGACGGCGCTGGTGCTGGTTGGGCTCTACGCGTTCCACCGGCAGCTCGTCTACACCACCTTCGATCCCGTGGGCGCGACGGTTGTCGGAATCAGGACGGGCCACGTCGAGTACGTGCTGCTGGCTCTGCTCGCCCTCGTCATCGTTATAGGCATCCAGGCTGCAGGGATTGTCCTCGTTATGGCGATGCTCATCACGCCCGCGGCGACGGGGTACCTGCTCGCCAAGGGGTTCCTGGGAGTCATGGTCATCGGCGCGCTTATCGGCGCGGCCTCGGCGGTGGCCGGTCTGTATCTCTCTTTCCATGCCGACCTGCCCTCCGGCCCGGCCATGGCCTTGGTCGCGACCGGCATATTCGCGGCGGCGGCTGTCGTGAAAAAGAGGTGGATGCTCGAGAGTGAAGAGTGACGGGGTAGGCGCCAGCGCGTCGAGGAGGGCCGACCCGTCCTTACCAGCGCAGCTCCGAGAGGGGAGTCTTGCCGCCGGGCGGCGGGCCGTTGCCGATGACCTGACCGCTGCTCATCTCGACGACACGGTCGGCGATGCGCGATATCTCCCGGTTGTGGGTCACCACCAGCACGGCGCGGTCGTCGGACGCCTGCGCGATGAGGAGCTCGAGGATCTGCGCCCCGGTTCTGAAGTCGAGCTCCCCCGTCGGCTCGTCGGCCAAGAGGATGGGGTTGCCGGTGGCGAGCGCCCTGGCGATTGCCACGCGCTGCTGCTCGCCGCCGGACAGCTCGTGGGGGAAGTGGCCGGTGCGGTGGCCGAGCCCGACGGCTTCCAGCACCGACTCGGGGGCCGCGCTTCCGCGCTTCCCGGCTACGTCCATGCCGAACTCGACGTTCTCCAAGGCGGTGAGGCCAGGGAACAGGTTGAAGCTCTGGAAGATGAAGCTCACGGTCTGACGTCTGAGGGCGAAGAGCTCCGAGCGCGAGGAGGCGGTGACGTCGCGTCCGGCGACGGAGACGCTTCCGGAGGTAGGCGTGTCCAGAGCGCCGATGATATTAAGCAGCGTCGTCTTGCCGCTCCCCGAAGGGCCGAGGACCACGACGAACTCGCCGTTCCCGACGTGCAGGTCTACGCCGTCCAACGCCCGCACTTCGACGGGGCCGATTTGGTAGCGCTTCGAGACTCCGATCGGGTCTATCAAGGCCGCTGGCTCTCACAACAATGCGTTTTGGCGACTCTAGCACATGGTCTCAGGCCGCGTGGGGCTGAGGGCTGAGGCCGACGCCATAGCGCGCTCCACCAAGACCGGCAGGGTAGGGGACCAGAAGAGTCCGCAGCCCAGGCGCAGCGCCGCCTGCTAGAATCCCGCTATGGCGCTTTCCAAAGAAGACAACGAGCTGCTCACCCGCGTCGGGCCGGACACGCCGATGGGCGACCTCATCCGGCGGTTCTGGGTCCCCATTCTGCTCGCCGACGAGCTGCCGGAGCCGGACTCTCCCCCCATCCGCGTCAAGTCGCTCGGCGAGTTCTTCGTCGCGTTCCGCGACACCGAAGGACGGTTGGGCCTGCTGGACGCTCGATGCCCGCACCGGGGCGCTGACCTGTCGTTCGGCATCGTCGGGGAGGGCGGCATCCGCTGCGGACGCTGCTACTGGAAGTTCGACGTCGACGGCGCCATCCTCGACCTGCCCCTCGAACCGCCCGACAGCCCGCTCTGGCAGGAGGTCAAAGCGCCCGCCTTCGGGATCACGGAGTTCGGCGGACTGATCTGGGCGTACTACGGCCCTCGGGATGAAACGCCGGAGCTGCCGGAGTTCGAGTGGACGCGCGTCGAACCCAAGCACCGCTACCTCTCGCGCTTCCTCGTCGAATGCAACTACATGCAAGCGGTCGAGGGAGGACTCGACGCCTCGCGCGTGGCTGCGCTGATGGAGGCCGGCGCCATCGGGCCGGGAGACCCGATGGGCGAGGACGCCGCCCACACCGTGCAGGCCAAGGAGACGGAGTACGGGCTGCTGGTCGGCACGGCGGCGGAGCCTGCGGCCGGGAAGGCGGACCTGCAGGTTACCCACTGGCTCATGCCCTTCTACACGACGGCCACGGCCGGCAAGAGAGGGATTTACGAGGGCGTGGCGTGGGTCCCCATCGACGACGAGAGCACAATGGCGTTCCCTGTCACGTACGACCCGCGCAAGCCCCTCAGCAGGCGTCTCCTCGATGAGATACGGCAGGGCAAGCGCGTACACCCCAAGCTGGAAGAGGACTCCTACCGCCGGCAGCGGAACAAGCAGAACGGCTTCGTCCCCGAGGGCAAGGAGAGGCCGAACGACTTCGCGTCGCGCTTCGAGACGTCCTTCGAGATGGCCATCGCGTGCCAGGAGAGCATGGGGACGATCGTGGACCGCTCCAACGAGATGCTCGGGCCGAGCGACGGCGCCATCGAGGGCGCGCGCCGCATCCTGATGCAGGCGGCCGTCGACCTGATGGAGGGGACTATCCCAGTCATCGTTCATAAGGGCGAGGCCTACCGCGTCCGCTCCTACCAGACGAAGATCGCCTCGACGGACGGCTTCGACGAGGACGACTCGGTCCGCAAGGGCATCTCCGCGGAGGTATAGCCGACATGGCCGGCTACTCCGGAACGCCCCTTCCCCGCAAGCTGGGCATCAGGCCCGGCGCAACCCTTGCAATCGAGGATGCGCCGCCCGGCTTCGACGCGACGCTTGGCGAGCTCCCTGAGGGCGTTGCGCGAGTCGGCCTCGGCGACGGCCCGCTCGACGTGCTCGTCGCGTTCCACACGGACCGCGCCGGGCTGGAGGCGAGCTTCGTTCGTCAGGCCCGGAACGTCGCGCCCGACGGCGGCTACTGGATAGCGTGGCCGAAGCGGTCGTCGGGCGTCCCGACGGACATCACCGAGGACGTGCTCCGCGAGGTCGGCTTGCCAACGGGGCTGGTCGATAACAAAGTCTGCGCCATCGACGAGACGTGGTCCGGGTTGCGGTTCGTCGTCCGCAAGGAGAATCGGACGGGATGGCCGCCGGCGGGGTAGGGCTGTACGAGCTGCTGCTGGGCGAATCGTGGGGCTTGCTGCCTGAGGTCCTACGACGGGTCCACGGCAGGGATACGCAAGTAGTCGCCGTCGGCGAGATGGACGTGACGCTGGGCCGGTCCATGGGGGCCGGTCTCATCCGGCGGGCGCTGCGGATGCCTACGACGGAGGGGCGGATGCCGGTGGAGCTTCGTGTGACGCGGTCCGGCCAGCGAGAACATTGGGACAGGCGCATAGGCCCGTGGCGGCTTCGCACCGAGCAGTGGGCGGAGGATGGCCTGATAATCGAGAGCTACGGGCCTTTGCTGTTCCCGATGGTCGCCGCCGCTGACGAAGATGCGCTGACCCTCTCCTCCGCCAAGATGATGCTATCCGTCCGAGGGCGCCGCTTCCTCGCGCCGAGCTGCCTGTCCATACGCACGTCGGGGGTCGAGCGGCAAGTCGGCGCCGGGCCCGGCGAGTTGAGCGTGAACGTGCGGATCGAGATGCCCTGGGGGCAGCTATTGGTCGGCTACCACGGAACATTGAGGGTTATCCCGGAATGAGCGGCGTCCCGGATAGCGGGCCGTCGCTGGCTGCCTATAAGCCGTGGTTCTATGCGGCGGCCGTGTACAACGCGGCATGGGGCATAGCGACGATCCTGTTCCCGCACGCCTATTTCGATCTGATCGGGATAGGCCGACTCGAACAGCCGGCAATATGGCGGTTCGTCGGGATGGTGCTGCTCGTGTACGCGCCCGCCTTCTGGTGGGTCGCGCGCAACCCGTGGCGCCATCCGCAGCTCGTGCTCATCGCCGCGGCCGGAAAGACGCTCGGCCCGATCGGCTTCCTGGCGGCTTACCTGACCGGCGAGCTGCCGGGCCGCTTCGGACTGGTGATAATTTCAAACGACCTCATCTGGCTTCCCGCGTTCTTCCTCTACCTGAGGGCCGTCGCCAGGACACGGGGACTGGGCGCTCTGCTGAAGGGCGACTAGCAGGCCGAGGTTGCTCCCAAGCTACTCCCCGATGGGGTAGATCTTGCGGACGTTCGTGTTCACCAGCTTGTGGATGGTCTCCTGCGACAGGTGGCCGAGGTTCTCCGCGAGCACGCGCCGCGAGTTCGGCCAGGGCGAGTTCGGGTGCGGGTAGTCCGTCGACCACATGCAGTTGTCCTGGCCCCACCACGAGAGTAGCTGCCCGCCGACGGCGTCGTTGAAGAACGTCGCGTAGCAGTTGCGGTAGAAGTACTCGCTCGGGGGCATCGCCATGGGCGTGGGACGCTGACCGAGGAACCGGTGGTAGTAGTAGTCCCACTGCTGCAGCACGAACGGGATCCACCCGATCTCACTCTCGACGATGACGGCGTTGAGCTTAGGGAAGCGCTCGAAGACGCCGGTGTAGATGAGATCGAATAGGGAATTGGTCACGCTCTGGAGCTTCAGGTTGACCGACCCCCGGTGGGCGAGCAGCGGGTCGCTCTGCCGCGCGCCGAAGTTGACGCCCGCGCTGTAGTCGAAGCCGGTGAGGATGTGCAGGTGGACCGGCACGCCGAGCTCCTGGCACACGGCCCACAGCTTGTCGTAGTGGTCGCTGGTGAAGGGGAGGTCGGGGTGCGGGACTTGCCAGACCAGACCGCCGTACAAACCGCCCTCGTGGGTGCGGTGCAGCTCCGCGACCGCCTTGTCGATGTCGTAGGTTGCGATGCAGGGGATGCCGACGAGGCGCTTGGGGGCGACGGAGCAGTACTCCATGAGCCAGTCGTTGTAGAGGCGGAAGCACGCCTCCTGGGCCTCCGGGCTTTCGAGACTGAACAGCCGCAGGCCGAGCGTCGGGTAGAGCACCTCCGCCGCGACGCCGTCCGTCTCCATCTCGTTGATGCGCTCGTTGGGGTTGTACCCGCCGGGGCGCTGGTCGTTCATGGCGGCGCCGGTATTGGGGCGCGGGGGAAAGGCCGGAACGTCGCCCTTCAGCGAATCAGGCACTCGGCTGTGCCAGAAGTCGGGCTCCTCCATCACGTGTGAGTCGGCTGAGATGAGCACCTCGCCGGAGAGATCCAGAAGCTCCGCGGGCACCGGTTGGGTGGTGGTCATCGTGCGTCTCCTCCCCCTACTTTGCGACTTATCTCGGAGGGGGGAATGCCCGTCATTCCCGCGCAGGCGGGAACCTCGAACCCTCCCTCCGATGCTAGGGGTGAGGCTACGCCCGGCGACGAAAGGCGTCAAACGCCCATCGCCGCGCTCACCGGGAGTCCCGGCGCCGCAGCAGCCGGCGCAGCTTGGAGGGGCTGCGGGGGTTGCCGTTGTCGTCTTCGGCCTGTAGCTCTCGATGCCGCCGGCCCTCGGCGCGGACCTCGCGGGGCAGGCGCTCGTCCGCGGTGGGGGACATCTTCTTACGGCCCGTGTTCTCGTGCGCCCCGATGCGGTGCAGCGTGTCCTTCACCCTCGAGGTCCAGCCTGCGAGAGGGGTGAAGCCCCACATATCGGTCCTCCTGGGGCTGAGTTCTTTCAAGGTGATGACTGACCGGGGACGAGTCAACTGGCAAGACCTATTATGAGCAATCGATACGCCGAGTGGAAGCGGGCTGGCTTACCGGTTGCCGGCGCTGCGGCGGCGCCGCAAGGAGGGCGGCGGCCCTGAGTTGCCGAGGGAACGACGGACGTTACGCCCTACCGCGCCGTCCACCCCAAATCGATCGTGTAGGACGAGCCGGTGATGGCGCCTGCGGCGTCGGAGGCGAGGAAGAGGGCCAGCTCCGCCACCTCGCCCGGCTCGATGAGCCGTTTCACCGCTGCCTGCTCCAGCACCACCTTCTCGATGACCTCGCCGACCTCGACTCCCGCGATCTTGGCGAGGTCCGGCAGCTGGTTCTCGACGAGGGGCGTGCGAACGAACGACGGGCAGATAGCGTTGACGGTCACGCCGTAGGGGCCCGTCTCCAGCGCGACCGATTTGGTGAAGCCGATGAGCCCATGCTTCGCCGATATGTAGGCCGATTTGTTGGGGCTCGCCACGAGGCCGTGCATCGATGACATGTTGACGATGCGTCCCCACCCGCGCTCCTTCATGCCGCGAACCAGGCGCTTCGTGAGCTGGAAGGGCGCGGTGAGCATGATCTGCACCAGCCTGGCCCACTCCTCCTCCGGGAACTCGTCGACCGGCGCGACGTACTGGACGCCCGCGTTGTTCACGAGCACGTCGACGCCGCCCCTTACGGCGAGCGCGGCCTCCGCCAGCTCGCGGGTCTGGTCCATGTCCGCGAGGTCGGCTCGAAGGAACGCGCCGCCTATCGAGTCGGCGACGGCGCGGGCGGACTCGTTGATGTCGTTCACAATGACGTAGGCGCCGTCCTCGGCGAACCGCTCTGCGATCGCCTTGCCGATGCCGCTCCCCGCGCCGGTGACCAGGGCCGTCTTGCCTCGTAGCGTCATGCGCTCTCCCGGGTGCTGCGGACGCGGATGCCGACGGGGAAAGCCATCGCCCCGTTGATCGCGCCAACGACTGTGAAGACCGTGGCGATGAGGCGAGCGTCGTCGGCGGGCGGACCGGCGAGCGGCGTAGCTGCAAACACGATGAGCGGCGCGGCGACGGTGAGGATGCCGATTGCACCGCCGAGCAGCTTGCCCGTGGTTATGCTCACCCTTCCGCCTGCCGCGATGCCTGCAACCCAGGGGAAGAAGAGCGTTCCGCACACCCATAGCATGGCGGCCCAGTCGCCGGTCCACCGGTCGACGGCGGCGATGGAGAAGAGGAGCCCGGCGGCCAGCGCCGCTATGGCGATGGACCGGAGCGCGAGAGTCCGTGTTGTGAGTTTCGTCGTCGCCACGTTTTACAACCTGCCGAGGGATGGTACCATCGTGTCCCCTCGGAGGCCCATCGCGCCTCGACCCGCGTAGGCGGGTTGGATACTTCATGCTCAGAGGCGCGATGGCAATCTCTTTCTCAACGTCCGTGCAGGCAGCGTCCGTGGAGCCGATCATCGAGCGAGCGCTCGCGGGGGCGGAGCTTTCGGCCGCGGACGGCTACGCGCTGATGCGAGCGTCCGGCCCCGGTCTGACCGCGCTCATGGCGGGGGCAGGGCAGATGAACGCCCGCGCCCGGCCCCACCGCCGCGTGACCTACTCGCGCAAGGTCTTCCTTCCGTTGACCAACCTCTGCCGCGACCGCTGCGGCTACTGCACGTTCGTGAAGGGGCCCCGTCAGCGCGGTGCGCACACGATGACGCCCTACGAAGTGCTCTCCGTGGCGAGCCAAGGCGCGAGGATGGGGTGCAAGGAGGCGCTGTTGAGCCTCGGCGACCACCCGGAGCTCCGCCACCCGGAGATGCTCGACACGCTCCGCGGGATGGGCTTCCGCTCCACTCCGGAGTTCGTCGCGGCCATGTCAAAGCTCGTGCTCGAGGAGACGGGACTTCTGCCCCACGTGAACTGCGGAACACTCGACCGTGAGGAGATGGCTGAGATTGCCCGGTGGAACGTGAGCATGGGCATCATGCTGGAGAGCGCAAGCCCGCGGCTGCACGAGCAGGGCGGCCCGCACTACGGCACAACGACGAAACGCCCCGAGCAGCGCATCGCAACTCTCGAAACCGCGGCGGCGCTCGGAGTCGCGATGACGACAGGCATCCTCATCGGGATCGGCGAGACGCTCGAGGAGCGGGTGGACTCGCTGCTGCTCATCCGGGACGCCCAGCGTCGGCTGGGGAACATACAAGAGGTCATCGTCCAGAACTTCCGCGCGAAAGCGACGACCCGCATGAGGCGCTCGCCGGAGCCATCGACGCTGGACATGCTGCGGACGCTCGCCGTCGCGCGGCTGGTCCTCGGCCCGGATATGAACATCCAAGCTCCCCCGAACCTGAACGCCGCCGAATACCAGTCCTACCTTCTCTGCGGCATCAACGACTGGGGAGGCATATCGCCCTTGACCAAGGACTTCATCAACCCGGAAGCGGCGTGGCCCCAGATCGGCCGTCTGCGCGCCCTTACGGAGGAGGCCGGCTACGAGCTCCGCGAGCGCGCCGCCCTCTATCCGGAGTATGCGCTCACCGCCCTCTATCCAGAATATAGATGGGCGCCGCCCGCCGTCGCGGCCCGGCTTGCCGGGATGATCGACAGCGACGGCTACGTGAAACAGGAGCTTGAAGCATGGGAATGTTGAACGACGGACACGAAGAGCTGGCGCACCTGCGGTCGGGGCTGGAATCGCTCCTCGGCAGTGTGCCCCTCGACATTGCGCGGATTCTCGACAAGTCGCTCGGAGGCGGCGAGGTGAGCGTGGTGGAGGGCGCGCGCCTCTTCGAGGCGGACGGCCCGGCGCTCCTTGCGCTGATGGCCGCCGCCGACGAGCTGCGGCGCAGGGCGAACGGCGACCGCGTCACCTACGTGGTGAACAGGAACGTCAACTTCACGAACATCTGCATCAAACGCTGCGGCTTCTGCGCCTTCAGCCGCGACTTCCGCGAGGAGGAGGGCTACTTTCTTCCACTGAATGAGATTATCCGGCGCGCCCGCGAGGCCGTGGAGCTTGGGGCGACGGAGCTCTGCGTGCAGGCGGGCCTGCCCCCCAAGATGGAAGGCTCGCTCTATATCGACCTCACCCGCGAGCTGAAGGCCGAGCTGCCGGAGCTGCACATCCACGGCTTCTCCCCGGAGGAGGTACTCTATGGTGCCGTCCGCTCGCGCTGCTCGATTGAGGAGTACGTGCGCGGGCTGAGGGACGCCGGCGTCGGCTCGCTGCCGGGCACGTCCGCCGAGATCCTCGATCAGCCGGTGCGCGACAAGATTGCGCCGGGCCGGATCAACGTCGAGCAATGGACCGAGGTCATCACGAGCGCTCACCGCCTCGGCGTTCCCACGACCTCCACGATCATGTTCGGCCACATCGAGACGAACGAGCACCGAGCGGCGCACCTCGCCTACCTCCGCGATATTCAGAAGGCGACAGGCGGATTCACCGAGTTCGTGCCCCTCAGCTTCGTGCACGAAGAGGCCCCGATGTTCGCGAAGCGGATGTCGGACGAGATGCGTCCCGGCGCCACCGGCGCGGAGGTCATCCGCATGCACGCCATCGCGCGGCTTATGCTCAACGGCTGGATAGACAACATCCAATGCTCGTGGGTGAAGGAGGGCCCCAAGCTGGCGCAGGCCCTGCTCACCGCCGGATGCAACGACCTCGGAGGCACGCTCATCAACGAGAGCATCTCGACCGCAGCCGGGGCGTCCTACGGTCAGCTCGTGCCGCCCTCCGAGCTGCGGCGGTGGGTGCGGGACATCGGGCGTGTGCCCGTCGAGCGGACGACGCTCTACGAGACGCGCCGCGTCTACGAGACGGAGCCGGACGAGCCCGAGCCGCTGGATGTGGCGTCGCGGCATCCCGAGCGGTTCGGCTCGTACAAGGAGCTGATCAAGCTGGAAGCGTTCCGCTACGAGGGTCAGCGCGCGCCCACCCTCGAAGGCCCGACGCTGCCGGAGGTCCTAGCGGCCGCTCACCCGGAGTAAAGCTCGAACCCCTCGCGCTCGAAGTCGGCGTCGAAGAACAACCCGTGGGTCACCCCGTAGCGCCGCATCACGACGAAACTCGCGCAGTCCACCAGGCTGAGATTGCGGCGGTTGCGCGCTATGAACAACGCTGCTGCCTCCTGGTGATCGGTCGGGTCTATCCAGTGGACTGTGTAGAGCCTGAGGTCTTCGAGAAAGGCGCGGGCCGCCGCCATTCCAAGCCGGCGTTGGAGCAGGCTGACGGTCTCGGAGATAAGGTATGAATGAGTGAGGAGAGTCTCGTTCTTGGCGACCGCGGTCTGAAACAAGGACAGGGCATTGGCGTGGTTCGGGTCGTTCACGTCGGCGAAAGCGTAGACCGCCGACGTGTCGACTAGAACCATTAGTCCTCCCACCCATGGAGCTTGCGGAACTCCCGCGCCTTCTCCTGAATCTCCTCATATAAAGCGTCGCCCAAGAACTCGTCGTGATTCTCGGAGACCGGCGAGTACTCGGACGGCTCGCCCCTCCCGATGCCCATAATCTTGAAGTCCGCCAGTGTGCGCTTGCGCGGCGGCGCTTCGGCCAGGTATTGCCCAACAGCCTCTCGCACGACGGCGGCCACCGAGACGCGGCGCTCATGCGCCTTCCGCCGCAACAGTTCGTAGCTGGTCTCGTCTAGTTGGACTTGTGTGCGTTTCATGCATGCATGATAGCATGTAAGCATGCTGTCTACATAGCCATCGCAGTGCCCTCGATTGCGAGATGTCCCCGATTGGTTCGTGGTGAGCTTGTCGAACCATGTCCCGCTGCGCGCCGCTACAATGAGGCCGTCATGCCCAGAGTCCTTGCCATTGCCGGCGGCGTCGGCGGCGCGAAACTTGCCCTCGGCCTCTCCAAGGTGCTCGCGCCCGACGAGCTGACGGTCGTCGTCAATACCGGTGACGACGACATCTTCCACGGCCTTCACGTTTCCCCGGACGTCGACACGGTCGCCTACGCGCTCGCCGGCCTAACGAACCACGAGACGGGATGGGGCGTCGACGGCGACTCGTTCCGCGTCCTGGACGCGCTCGGCAGGCTGGGAGGCGAGACGTGGTTCAGGCTGGGCGACTTGGACCTCGGCTTGCACCTGCGCCGGACGGAGCTGCTCGCCGCAGGGCGCAGCCTCAGTGAGGCGACACAGGCCATAGCGCAGGCCTTGGGCGTTCGGCACGCGGTCGTTCCCATGTCGGACGATCCGGTCCGAACGGTCGCGCTGACCGAGCACGGCGAGATGGCGTTCCAGGAGTATTTCGTGAAGCATCGCTGCGAGCCGCGCATCGAAGGGGTGCGGTTCGACGGCGCGGAGTCGTCGCGGCCGTCGCCCGGCTTCCGCCGAGCGCTGGCAGAGGCCGACGCCATCGTCTTCTGCCCGTCGAACCCTGTCGTGAGCGTCGGCCCCATCCTCGCCGTGCCCGGCGTCCGCGAGGCCATCGAAGGTTTCGCGGGGCCTCGGGTCGCCGTCAGTCCCATCGTGGGCGGCGCCGCGCTCAAGGGTCCCGCCGCGAAAATGATGGCGGAGTTAGGCGAGGAGGTGAGCAACGTCGGCGTGGCGCGGCGCTACGCGGGGCTCATAGACATCCTCGTCCTGGATGTGAGCGACGCTGACGAGACGCCTGCGGTCGAGGCGCTGGGCATGGGGGCGCACGCCGCGCCGACGATAATGACGTCGGACGCCGACAAGACGGCGCTGGCCGAGCGTGTGCTAGGGCTGGCGCTAGGCGTTCGAGAGGAAGCATGACGCCAACCCCGCTGCCTCGATGCGGCTTCATCGTGCCGATGAAGCCGCTGGCCGAGTCCAAGACACGGCTGCGGGAGCATCTGCCCCCGGAGCTGTGCGACGCCCTCGTCCTGTTGATGCTCGAACGAGTCCTTACCGCCATCAACGAAGTGAGGATTTACCCGTGCGTGGTTGTGGGCGGAGACGAGCCGGTCCGTCGGGTTGCGGCGGCATTGGAAGCAGACTGGACTCCCGAACCGGGGGTCGGCTTGAACGACGCGGTGCGGCTCTCCATGCAGGCCGCCTACGCCGACGGCATGGAAGCCGCGGTCTACCTCCCGGGCGACTTGCCGCTCATAACATCGAAGGACGTGATCGATATCGTCTTCGGAGCGCGAACGCTGAAGCGCCCGGTGGGCGTTCCCGCATCTTCGGGCGGCGGAACGAACGCGCTGCTCATACCCGCCGGAATGGAGATGGAGCCGCTCCTGGGCGAGGGCAGCTACCTCAGGCATCGCGAGGCCGCGAAGCGCGCCGGGACCACCATACGGACGATGAAGCTGAGCAACGTGATGCTGGACGTGGATACGGAGGACGAATACCAATGGCTGAAGTGGAACATTGAGAGATTCGCCGCCTCGCTGTTGGACTGGCAGGAATGGCTCCACGGCGGGATGCAGACCCCCCTGCCGCCATCGCCTCTGGAGGAGCGTGACGCTCGTAACAAGTCTCGTAAGGAGTTGCAGGAATGGCTCGACCGAATATAGGGCTGCTGCTCGGCACGCGGGGCATGGTGATGAAAGCGCAGCGCGACGGCGTTCAGCCTTCCGCGGACGCCATGCTGACCCTGGCGGAGCGCGCCGAGGCCGCGGGCCTCGATTCCGTTTGGGTCGGCGATAGCCTGGTCTCGAAGCCGAGGCTGGAGCCGGTGGCGGCAATGGCCGCCATCGCCGCGCGCACGTCGCGCGTTCGCATCGGCACGGCGGTGCTGCTCCCCGCCATTCGCCATCCCGTCCCCCTCGCGCACAGCCTCGCCACCGCCGACATAGTCTCGAACGGCAGGATCGTCGTAGGCGCCGGCGTGGGCGGCGCGTTCAACGACGACCAGCGCCAGGACTGGACCGCCGCCGGAGTCGACCCGGAGCGCCGGGCGGGACGCTTCACCGAGGCGGTCCGCATCATGAAGCGCCTCTGGACCGAGGACAACGTCTCCTTCGACGGCAAGCATTTCGATCTGTCCGACGTCACGTTGGACCCCAAACCCGTCCAGCCCGGCGGCGTGCCGCTCCTGCTGGCGACCCACTACCGCACCGGCTCGGAGGCGCAGGTGCGGCGCGCCGCGCGCTACGGCGACGGCATCATCGGCATCACCGACTCGCCGGAGCAGTTCGCGCAGACGGTCGCCAAGGTGGATGAGGCCGCGGCGGTGGAGGGCCGCGACATGGCCTCGTTCCAGCGGGCGTACTATCTTACGGTCAACCTCGGCGCCGACCGGCAGGCGTCGGAGGCGGAGGCCCAGGACTTCCTGATGAGCTACTACAAGGTGGCGCACTGGGGAAGCGCTTGGGGCCCATGGGGCGCGCCGGGGGAGGTCGCCGCCCGCATCCGGGAGTTCGCCGACGCCGGGGCTGACACGGTTATCGTGCGATTCGCATCATGGGACCAGCCGTCCCAATGGGAGCGATTCGAGCAAGAAGTCTGGCCCCAGTTCGCGTAGGCTGCAACCCGCGTACCATGTAACAAGGAGACCTTTTGCATAACCTCAAATCGGTTCGTGGTGAGCCTGTCGGACCATGGACCAGCCTGGAAGACGGTGGAGTGCAGAGGGGCGCCGCCCCTCTGCCGCCGGGGTGTGGGGGTGTCCCCCACAGCAGAATGGGGTGCCCCCCATAGCATAACGGGTGGGTGGGTGGGAAGAGTTGCGCCCGCCGGGAATAAGGGTTACGCAAAGGTCTCAACAAGGAGAGAACATTCCATGACCAACCCGACCTACAACCCGCTTAACCCCTCAGAGCGCTACGTCATCGAGCGGAAGGGCACCGAGCCCCCCTTCACCGGAGAGTACGACGACTTCTACGAGAAGGGCGTCTACCTCTGCCGCCGCTGCAACGCCGAGCTGTACCGCTCCGACGACAAGTTCGACGCCCGCTGCGGCTGGCCCGCGTTCGACCAGGAGATCGAGGGCGCCGTAAGGCGTTTGCCCGACCCGGACGGCTTCCGCATCGAGATCGAGTGCGCGGCCTGCGGAGGGCACCTCGGCCATGTGTTCATGGGCGAGGGCTTCACCCCCACCAACGCCCGCCACTGCGTGAACTCGCTCTCCATGCGGTTCGTCCCGCGGCAATAACCCCTCTCCCCTCTGGGAGACCTTTGCGCAATCTCGAACTTGGTTCGTGGTGAGCGTGTCGAACCATGGACCGGCCTAGAATACGAGGGAGTGCAGAGGGCAAAGCCCCTTGCCGGGGGAGTGGGAGTGTCCCCCACAACATGATTGGCCGGGGGAGTGGGGGTGTCCCCCACAACATGATTGGCCGGGGGAGTGGGGGTGTCCCCCACAACATGATTGGCCGGGGGAGTGGGGGTGTCCCCCACAACATGATTGGCCGGGGAGTGGGGGTGTCCCCCACAACATGATTGGCCGGGGCGTGGGGGTGTCCCCACAACATGATTGGCCGGGGAGTGGGGGTGTCCCCCACAACATGATTGGCCGGGGGAGTGGGGGTGTCCCCCACAACATGATTGGCCGGGGCGTGGGGGTGTCCCCCACAGCATGATTGGCCGGGGCGTGGGGGTGTCCCCCACAGCATAATGGGCGGGTGGGTGGGAAGAGTTGCGCCCGCCGGGAATAAGGGTTACGCAAAGGTCTCTCTGGGGGAGAGGCCCGCAGGGCAGAGAATGGAGGACCATGCGAATCGACATCCACACCCACACGTACTTCCAGGACTTCGCGGACTTTCTGACGACGCGCAACGAGTTCCCGAACGTGGTCGTGAGGGACGGTCAGCTCATCACCGCCTGCTCGCCCGCCTTCAGCATCGCGTCGCCGCCCGGCCACCGCGAGGTCGAGGCGAAGCTTGCGGCGATGGAGAGCATGGGCGTCGATTTCTCCGTCCTCAGCCACGGCATCCCCGGCCCCGAGCTCCTCGGCGGCGCGGATGCCGACGATTGGGCGATACGCATCAACGACTTCCTGGCGGGCGTCGTGGAGCAGTACCCCGGCAAGTTTGCGGCATGGGGGAGCTTGGGGTTCGGCGACGCGGACCGGACCATCGCCGAGGCCGAGCGCTGCGTGAACGCTCTTGGCTTCAAGGGCTTCCAGGTCTTCTCCAACACCTTCGGAAAGCCCCTCGACGCGCCCGAGTTCATGCCCGTCTACGAGCGCATCGCGGCCCTGGGCGTACCGCTGAACATGCATCCGACTTCTCCCTTGAACACCACCGCCCTCGACGGCGCACTGATGTCGGGCATGGGCTTCATCTACGACACGACCCTCGCGACCGTCCGCCTCATGCAGAGCGGCATCTTCGACGACGAGCCTAGCTTTCAGCTCATCGTCCCCCACGTCGGCGGGGTGCTCCCGTACCTCGGCGGGCGCATCCGAGCAAGCGTGAAGGGTTCCGTGCGTCCCGCGAGCGACTACTTCCACCGGCTCTACGTCGACACCGTCGCCCACGACGACGAGGCGCTGGCGCACTGCTACCGCGTCATGGGCGCCGAGCGGATGCTCTTGGGAACGGACCACCCCTTCGGCGACGGCCGCCACATCGCCATGGTCGAGCGCCTAGACTGCACCGACGCCGAGCGCCAAGCCATCTACCACACCAACGCCGAGCGCCTCCTCGGCCTGTAGCCCCCTCCGGTCCCCTCCTTACCAAGGAGGGGCTAGGGGTGGTTCCGTCTGCGCGGGAGAGCTAGAAAAGGGCCGTCGTCCCGCGCCCCACCCCGTCATTCCCGCGAAAGCGGGAATCCAGGTATCAGCGCCCCATCCCCCATTTCGTCGGTTGGGCCGCGGGGTCAGCCCCACATGAGGGATTCCCCCGGAAATCCCCCTCCCGTCTGCGGGAGGGGACGCGCAAGCGCAGGCGACGCGCAGGGGAGGAGAACGCCCCTCCTGCAACTACCCCCGCCACCCCAAATCCACCCGCCAACCCCTCCGTCATTCCCGCGAAGGCGGGAAGGTGAATCCACATTTGAAGTGCAACACCTGTTCCTCGACGACCCCCGCCGGTGTCCGGTAGCCCAGGCACTTGCGCGGCGTATTGTTGTACGCCTGCCCGATCAGCGCAAACCGCTCATCCGACACCTCCCCCAGATTCGTCCCCCGCGGCAGGAACCGCCGCAGCCGGCCGATCGCGTTCTCCACTCCCCCCTTCTGCCACGGCGAGTACGTGTCGCAGAAGAACGTCTCGATGCCCAACCGGTGGAGCTCGTAGTGACGGGTGAACTCGGTCCCATTGTCGAAGGTCACCGTCTGGCGAAACTCCGGCGGCAACGGCCCCAGCATCCGGGCGATGGACTCCGCGATCGGCCCCGCCTCCTTCGACGGCGCCCGCGCGAGAAGCAAGAGGCGCGAGGAGCGTTCCTGCAGGGCCAACACCACCTCTCCCGACCTCCCGAACTGCATCGTGTCCGCCTCCCAGTGCCCGAAGGTCCGCCGGTCGGCCGCCGCTGCAGGCCGTTCCGAGAGCGCCCTCCGGAGGGGGATGAAGGAAACCGAGCTTCCCCCCCTGCGGCCCCGCCTCCCCCGCTTCCACTTCGCCCTCGGCAAGTAGCGCCGCCAATCATGGTCTTTGTGCCGCGCGGCCTGGGCGTAGACGAACCGGTAGATGCTCTCGTCCGAGGTCACCGTCCGGCCCTCCTCTCTGCGCATCTCATGGGCGACCTGCTCCGGCGACCACCCCCACTTCAGGCCCGCCAAGACCCGCTCCCGCAACCCCTCGTCCCGTTCCAGCCGCGCCCCCGTCCAGCGCCGCGCGCGGGCACGCTCCTGGGCCGGCGACGCTTGGTACCCGTCCGTTCGCAGTGCGTTCCGCTTCAGCTCCCGAGCCACGGTCGATGCCGCGCGATCCAGAGTTGTAGCGACTTGCCGGACCGAGGAGCCCTTGGCGCGTAAGCGGGCAATCTCACACCGTTCCTCAATGCAGAGCTGTCTGTATTCCATGGCAACACCCTAATCTGGTGTTGCACTTCGTTTGTGGATTCAGGGAACCTCGTAGCGGCGCGACAGCGCCGCGATCCCTCCCCATCCCATCCCCCTCCTTACCAAGGAGGGGCTAGGGGTGGTTCCTCGCCCTCTCCGGTCCTCTCGCCCGTCTGCGGGAGAGAGCTAGAGAGAGGGTCTGCGCGTCTGCCCGCCAACCAACCCCCACGCCTCCCGCCCCCACCCGTCATTCCCGCGCAGGCGGGAACCTTGAGCCCCTCACCTCTCCCGGCGGGAGAGGTCGCACGAAGCGCGGGTGAGGGAGAAACGCCCCGCCCAATAGGAGCGCCCCCGCTCACTTCCGCCGTCATCGTGCGCCCTGCGCGTCACCGCGCTATTGACTACCCCTCTCCCTTTAGGTAACAGTAGCAGTGCTTAGGGTGCCTTATGGCATTTCGACGGTGGCCTCTTGGGCTTCAGTGGACTCCGATGAGTCCGCATGAGTAGGTCGGTATGGCGCGTGGTTCAACTACGCCGCGCGCCCCCTGCAGACCTACTCGTTGGAGCCAAGGCACCCTAAGCAAGTACTTGGACCGCGTACTGCAGGGGGTTCCTCGTCAAATGGCTCCGCGACGACCGCACGTAACACCGATGCGCGTGCCCGCGTTGGGGCCTGCGCTGGCTTTGCCCCGCCGCGATTGGGCCGTGCCCCCTCCGTTAGACGCGGGGAGGCGTGGGGATGGCTGAGCCAGACCTAAACGTCGCCAACCGGACGCTCTTTCGCGGCGACAACCTCGACTTCCTGCGTGGCATCAACAGTGGGACTATCAACCTGATCGCCACCGACCCGCCGTTCAATAAGAACAAAGACTTTCACGCCACGCCGGATAGTTTGGCGAAGGACGCCAAGTTTCAAGACCGCTGGCGGTGGGATGAGGACGTTCACGATGAATGGCTGATTGCCATTCATCGGGACGAGCCGGAAGTCTGGCAGGTAATCACCACGGCAAAGACCGTGTGGGGCGACGATATGGGCGCGTTCCTCTGCTGGCTAGGCGTGCGGCTGCTGGAATGCCACCGCGTCCTTGCCGACGACGGGAGCCTGTATCTGCATATCGACCACACGGCTCATGCTTGGGTTAAGTGCCTACTCGACGCAATCTTTGGTCATCGGAACTTCAGGAACGCTATCACTTGGAAGCGGACACGCCGAGGATTTAAGGGTTCTCAATTTGAAGCAAAGCAGTTCAATAACAACATCGACACCATCCTGTTTTACGCTAAATCGCCAAATGCTTTCTTCGACCAGACCAGAGTAGCAACACCCTATGAGGAGGGCTACCTTGAAAAGGCTTTCAAGCTAAGAGATGGTAAAGGGCCGTATTATCTGGACCTTGCGTATAACCGCCCTAGCGCCAGCCCTCGCCCCAATCTGTGCTATGAGTACGGAGGATTCACCCCTCCTCATCCTTCCGGGTGGAAAGTCGGCAAACCTCTAATGGAACGATTGGATGCAGAGGGAGAGCTGGTCGTTACGAACAATTTGCTATGGCGGAAGATTCGACCAAAGGCAGGGCGAATCCGAAATACTCTCTGGGACGACATCAACGAGACTCTGGGAAACGAAGATACCGGCTACCCGACACAGAAGCCGTTGCCTTTGTATGAGCGCATCATCCTAGCAAGCAGTAATCCCGGCGATGTCGTGCTTGACCCTTTCTGCGGTTGCGCCACCACGCCAGTAGCTGCCGAGAGGTTGGGGCGGCGGTGGATTGGCATGGATATTTGGCCCGGCGCATATCAACAAGTTATGAAACGGATACAATTCAACCGGCAACTGCTCACAGATGCAGACCCGACGGTTCACTATACTGAAACTGTGCCCAAGCGGACGGACGGCGGAGATACGGCGACGCTGGTGTTGCAAATGCCGACGCTCCGGACACATGGGCGGTATCCGCCACCGCGCTCGCAACACGCTAAGCTACTGGCTGACATGGGCGCGTTCTGTCAGGGTTGCGGGGCCGATTACACCTTTGACCGCCGCGTCCTGGAAGTTGACCACATCAACCCGCGCTCGCAGGGCGGCACGGACGCCTACGATAACCTGACCTTGCTCTGTCCACCCTGCAACAAGGAGAAACGAGACCGCTACACGCTGATAGGCTTGCAGGACTTCAACCGCAAGAACGGCTACATGAAGAATGAGGCCAATCTTCGCCTGGGCCGGGCCGCGGGCCGGACGCGGCAACGCCGACGGCGGTGACAGAGATAGGGCCAACAGCCCACCGAGCGGGTCCGCGACGCCTGGGACGCCTCCGACGTGCAAGCCCTGATATTGCAGGTCAGGCAAGCGTAGCAGGGAGGCCCGCCCCGCCGGGGCCCAGCGGGCTAGTGCGAGCCGTGCTCCGCCCCTATTTTCGTTGGTTATGGTGTGGCGCGTTAGCCCCACATGAGGGATTGCCTCGAAAGTCCTCTCCACCGTCTGCGGGGGAGAGTTAGAGAGGGGGCCGCGCCATCATAGCGGCGGCGGCTGCACTGGTAGCCCGTCGGGGTGATCGTAGGCGCCGGTGTCCCTGAAGAATTGACCGAGCTGGCCCGCGTCGGAAACGAACATCGGGTATTGCGAGCCTGGCCATATGCGTCCGCCGTTGGCAGCAACGCGAGCCGCATGCGCCGTAGTGACTGCCTCCCGGAAGGCGGGCAACTCCATCTCAAGCTTAGTGCGATGCGTCTGATATTCGTCGGGTTTGTAGTGCTTCCAAATGTCTCGATCAGGGTGAACGGCAATCGCTGTGCCGTCGGAACGCTGGTCCACACCCCAAAAGAACATCATCTCCCATGCCTCTAACGCCGCGTCAACAGAAGGGCCCAAGAATAGGATGAACTCCCGACCCTCGAACCCGCTAGTTGGGACGCTCACCCTGAGACGAGGATGGAACCCGCCTTTGGAGAGCACACGCTCCGCCAAAGTCCGCATCTCATCTTTGAACTCCTGAGTGTCGTCGGGATCAACAGGCACATGGTCAACCTTCACAGTCAGCGCCGCTGGACCGCTGCCGCTGACGTACCTGTTCACACGCACGTCAGCGTAACATTGGAGCCATAGTCCTTCGATTGTTGGAGAAAACCCCCCAACATCGTCGTAAAGAGGACGGCGAAATGAGTTTCCCTCAGAGCAACGGACTGTGTCGGGAAGGAATGTAGCCCGCACAACGAGATGGGACACTGCTGCTGGGTAACGATCACCAAGATAGAACGGCAAGCTCCAAGGCTCTGAGCCGCCGATATCTATCATGCCGCCTCCTGTAGGAGCGGGCGTGGGGGTAGCAGTAGGAGTAGCGGCCGGAGCGGCAGTAGGCGTAGGCGTAACGACTAGAGCAGGAGTAGGGGTAGCCGTAGCCGTAGGCATCGGCTGGGAGCACGCGGCGAGCGCAAGGAGCGTCAGGGCAAGGAACGCAAGAGTTCGCAAGGGGCGCGTCTCCGGTCAGGAGTGGAGGGGCATAGCATACGTGGGCCGAGCGACCCTCCTGCCAATACTACGACGCAGGTGACAGCGCGGATTCACGACACGACCGTTGAAGCCCCCCCCACCCACGACACTTGCCCCTTCCCCAATCCCCAACCAACCGCTACCCTCCTGCTTATGCCCCAACCGCCCCGCACTCCCCGCCCCGATACCCCCGCAAGCCCCTGTCGCAAAGTGTCGCATTTGTGTCGCGAAGCGTCGCATTACCGTCGCAAAGTGTCGCATTTGCTGTCGCAACCTGGAGCGGAGCTGTCGCGCTCGAAACCCCCCAACCACGAGTAAAAACATGAGATTCCCCGGAAAATGCGACAGTTCTTGAAAAATCGGCGCTCCCCCCACTCGTAGTCCCCCTCCGTTCGACTACAATCCCCCGCGTTCGGATGAGGAGGCACGGCCCATGACTACGGACAGGAACACCGCCTTCAGCGGGGGCAAGGCGAGCAAGGCGGTCTACGGCTCCGACTACATGGTCGAGGTGCTGCGCGAGCTGGGGGTGAAGTACATCGCGCTGAACCCCGGCGCCAGCTACCGGGGGCTGCACGACTCGCTGGTGAACTTTGGCAGCGGCGGGCCGGAGATGGTGCTCTGCACCCACGAGGAGATCGCCGTCGCCGTCGCCAACGGCTACTTCCGGGTGACGGGCGAGCCCATCGCGACGGGCCTGCACAACGTGGTCGGGCTCCAGCATGCGTCGATGGCGATCTTCAACGCGTGGTGCGACCGCTCCGCCATCCTCAATCTGGGCGGCGGCGGGCCCCAGGACGCGAACCACCGGCGCTCGACCGACTGGGTCCACACCGCCCTCGTTCAGGGCAACGTGGTCCGCGACTACGTGAAGTACGACGACCAGCCGAACAGCATCGAGGCCACGCCGGAGTCGCTGCTAAGGGCGATGCGGACGGCGATGACCGACCCGAAGGGGCCCGTCTACGTCTGCCTGGACTCGGACGTGCAAGAGCTGCGGATGGACGAGGCGCTGCCGGTGCCGGACGTGTCGCTGTTCAAGCCCGCCGCGCCTCCCGCCCCCAACCCCGCGGCCCTCGCGGAAGCGGCCGGCATGTTGGCCGGCGCGGCGTGGCCCGTCATCATCACCGGAGAGATCGGACGCAACCCGTCGGCCCTGCCCGCCGCCGTTGAGCTCGCGGAGATGCTGGGATGCGCGGTCGTCGACGCCGAGGGGCGTTTCGGCTTCCCGAGCACCCACTCGCTGGACCTGACGACGGCCCGCGAGCGAGCGCTGGGCGAGGCGGACGTCGTCCTCGCCCTCGACGTGCCGAGCCTCGGCGTGCCGCTCGGGCCGTCGGTCCGGGAGCGCGGCGCGCTGACCCTCGCCACCCCGCGAGGCGCGAAGGTCATCCACGTCACGCTGCTCGATCAAGAGCGGCAGAACTGGGTGACGGACAACCAATGGCTGCTCCCCGTGGCGGTCCCCATCGCAGCCGACACGTCGCAGGCCATCCCGCTGCTGACGGCGGCGCTGCGCGAGCGGCTGGCCGGCGGCGCCTCGGACGCCGCAATCGAGGAGCGCCGCGCGCGGGTCGCCGCGATCCACGACGAGGCGCGCGCCGCTTCCCAGAAGTGGATACGCGACAACTGGGACAAGACGCCCATCTCGATGCCCCGCCTGTACGGCGAGATCGCGGAGCGCGTGAAAGGCACGGAGTGGGCGATGGTCCACACGCACGGGCGCCGGGCGCGCGAGGTGCTGGAACTCACGGAGCACGCCCATGAGCTCGGCGGCGGGCGCGCGGGCGGCGTCGGCTACGGGCTGCCGTCGTCCGTCGGGGCGGCGCTCGCGTACAAGGGCACGGGCCGGCTCTGCATCAGCGTGCTGGGCGACGGGGACTTTCTGATGACGTCGAACGCGCTCTGGACGGCGGCGCATTGCGAGATCCCGCTGCTGGCCGTGGTGTTCAACAACCGCTCCTATTACAACGACGAGGAGCACCAGGAGCGGATGGCCCGCTGGCGGGACCGCCCCGTGGAGAACAAGGGCATCGGCATCCAGATCAACGACCCGGAGCCGGACTTCGCGACCCTCGCCCGAGCGTTCAGCGTAGCCGGTTTCGGCCCCGTAACGGACCCCGGCCAGCTAGGCGCGGCGCTCGATCAGGCGATAGAAGTGGTGCGGTCAGGCAAGCCTGCGGTGATCGACGTAATCACGCAGCCGCGCTAGGCCGGCTTTACGCGGATGCGGGCTGCGACGTCCATGCCGAGGGAGACCTTCGCACCGTTGCGGCTGATGTCGACGACGCCCCGGTAGCCGGCCATGTCCTCGACGACGATGCGCTGGCCGGGGAGGATCTCGCTCTCGACCAGGTAGGAGAGTAGGGGGAATTCTTCGTCGGGGATGCGCATGACGAGGTAGGCCGAGCCGCTCTTCGCTTCACTCAAGCGGAGTACGTTGGGGTCCGTCCGGAGCTCGGTGTCGTTGGCCCGGTAGATGGGGCGTCCGTAGGGGCATGCGTCGGGGTAGCCGAGCTTCTCTTCGATGCGCTCCAATAGGGCAGGCGAGATGCCGTGCTCCAAGCTATGGGCCTCGGACTCGGCCCGCTGGAGCGGAACGTCGAGGATGTCGACGAGCAGGCGTTCAGCGAGGCGATGGCGACGGACGACGTCGCGGGCGCGGGCCTGGCCGACCCTGGTGAGAGCGATGCGCTTCTCCTTGGTGACTTCGAGCAGGCCCTCCTTGGCCATGCGCTGGACCATGCCGGAGACGGAGGCGAGCGTGGTGCCGACCTCCTCGCCCTCCGGGATGCGCCGCAGGTAGGAGGCGAGCTCGCTGATGTGCGGGCTGAGGCCGTCCTCTTTCAGGATGGCGAGCGAGAGGAGGTAGTTCTCCGCGGTCTGGGAGATGCGTTGTGGGCCGGCACCGTGAGGTCGCGTTGTCATGGGCGCATTATCGCACGTCACGACGCCGCGTTTCAGCCGCGTTCGTGCCGCCAAGTTATGGTAGGGGGACCAACTCGCCGAGGTAGTCATGTCCCCTCTCTCCGGCCCCTTCCGCGCGCCGGGCTCCGGCACCGCCCCCGACTCGCTGGTCGTCCTGCTGCACGGCATTGGCGCGAACGGCGAGGACCTGATCGGCCTCGCCGATGTCCTCGCGGCGCGCCTCCCGAAGACGGCCTTCCACTCTCCCGACGCGCCGGAGCCCTATGCCGATGCGGGGCTCGGCTTCCAGTGGTTCCCCCGCGAACCCCGCGAAAATCGGGGCGAACGCGTGCGCGGGGCCGAGAGCGCCGTGAACGCGTATATCGACGGGCTGCTCGATCAGTACGGCCTGGGCCCGGACCGGTGCGTGCTGGCCGGTTTCTCGCAGGGCTGCATGGTCGCGCTGCACACCGGCCCGAGGCGCGAGCGGCAGCTGGCGGGCGTGGTCGGCATGAGCGGCGGCCTCATCACCGCCGATACGTTGGAGGCCGAGGCCAGGAGCAAGCCGCCCGTCATGCTCATCCACGGCGGCGAGGACATGGTGGTAGACCCGGTGGAGACGGCGGAGGCGGGCCGAGTCTTTGCGTCGCTGGAATTTGACGTGGAGGCTCACGTTCTGCCGGGCCTCGGTCACGGGATAGACCATCGCGCGCTGGAGATAGCGGCGGCGTTCATGGAGCGCGTGCTGGGGTAGGGGGATGATAGTTCTCTCTTCGGCGCCTGGCGGGCCCAAGGCCTGAATCCCTCGCCGCCTGCCGCCAACTGCTCGTCTCATCTCAACTCTGAACGAATACACGAGGCTGCCCTGCCTAACCCGCGCGCGTGAATTCGCGGAGGTCGGAGGATATGGCGAGCTTGGCGCCGGTTACGGCTTGTACGTCCTCCGGGGTGTAGCCGGGAGCGATCTCCTTCATCAGGAAACCCTGCTCCGTGACCTCGAACAGGCCGAGGTCCGTCGCGACGAGGCTGACGACGCCGACGGCCGTGACGGGCAGGGAGCAGCGCTCGACCAGCCTCGGCCGTCCGTCGCGAGTGGTGTGTTCGAGGATGAGGAAGACGTTCTTGGCGCCGACGGCCAAGTCCATCGCGCCGCCGATGCTTCCCCCGCGCGCGCCTGCGATCTTCCAGTTGGCGAAGTCGCCGTTCGCGGCCGCCTCGTACGCGCCCAGGACGGTGACGTCGACGTAGCCGCCGCGAATCAGGGCGAAGGAGTCGGCGTGCTCGAGGACGGCCATACCGGGCATCTCGATGACGTACTGGCCGCCGGCGTTGACGAGGTTCGGGTCCTCCTCGCCCGGAGCGGCGAGAGGCCCGTAGTTCACCAGCCCGTTCTCGGACTGGTACATGATCTGCTTGTCCGCGTGGACGTAGTTCGAGCAGAGCGTCGGGATGCCGATGCCGAGGTTGACCACCCAGCCGCCCTGGAACTCCATGGCGATCCGGTTGGCCATTGTCTGCCTATCGAGCCGTTGTCGTTCCGTCATCGCCCCTCTGTATTCATCGGTTGAGCGGCGCCTCCTGGATGCCGTCCGGCGGGACGACGACGATACGGTCCACGAAGATGCCCGGCACGTGGACGTAGTCCGGGTCAATCGCGCCCGGTTCGACGACGGGCTCGTCGACCTCGACGATGGTGGTCTTGGCGCCGCGGGCCATGACGGAGCCGAAGTTGCGCTGGGTGCGGTGGAATTGAAGGTTGCCGACCCGATCGGCGCGGCGGGCCCGCAGCAGGGCGTAGTCGGCAGGCAGCGCCGTTTCGAGGACGTGCTCTCGCCCGTTGAAGACGCGCGTCTCCTTGCCGTCGGCGATCTCGGTGCCGGCGCCGGTGGGGGTGTAGAAGGCGGCGATGCCCGCGCCCGCCGCACGGATGCGCTCGGCGAGCGTTCCCTGGGGCATGAGCTCCGCTTCGATCTTGCCGGCCTCGTAGAGGTCCGTGAAGGGCGATGGCACAGACGGGTGAGGGGACGCGGTGAAGGCGGCCCGCACCACTGCGACGCGGCCATTCCTGACGAGGGCGCCGCCGTCTATGCGGTCGTCCTGCCAGCGTCCGGGCGTGTTGGCGATGATAGTGAGGTCTTTCGCGCCTTGGCGGAGGAGGGCGACGATGAGGTTCCGCGCCGTGCCCGGTCCTGCGAAGCCAGAGAGCATGATGGACGCGCCGTCGGGCACGTCGGCGACGGCAGCGTCGAAGTTCGGGTAGACCTTCTCGCGCATGGCGGGAACGTTAGCGCGAAAGCGCGCCGCGCGCCACCCGGAGGAGGGCTGCGAGGTTCCCGCCTTCGCGGGAATGACGGGTGAGGGAGCCGGAATGACGGAAGGGCGGGTCATGGTTAGAACCAGACGTTCATGTTGGGGGGTTCCATGAAGGCGAGGGCGAGGGCGTCGGCTTTGTCGGGGGAGGGGACGCCGTGACGGCGGAGCGTCGCCTTGCTTTCGAGGTGGATGCGCCCCGCCGACGAGATGTCGTAGCGCTGGGCCAGGAGCTGGCCTGCCAGCTCGTCGTCGGGCGGGAGGGACATCTGGCCCTCGCGGAGGCGGCGCGCCACCTCCCAGAACGTCTCGGCCCGCATGTCGGCGAACTGGGCGGGGCGGTAGGCTTTGCCGCCGCCCTCGACGCCGATGACGGGGACGCGGAGCTGCTTCAGACGGTCGACCACGCCTCCGCCGACGCCGGTTTCGTCGACGAAGACGGCGGGGACGCGCAGGGTCTCGGCGATCTCGCGTACCTCGTCGGCGAGGCGCATGGTGTCCTTGCGTTCGAAGGCGATGAGGCGCTCGACGCGGTCGCCGCGGCGGAGGCAGATGACGGATTTGTCGTTGCCGAACCGGGCGACGTCCACGCCCATGCGCCAGGGCTGGTTGAGGTGGGGGCCGTCGCTGGGCGGGATGAGGGGGGCCGCCTCCCCCGCGCTTTGCTGCGCTCGCGCGTCCCCTCCCGCAGGCGGGAATGACGGAAGGGGACTCGCGGCGCCAGCGCTCGACGGCGGCGTCCACGTGGGGGCGGGAGGTGAGGGAGTCTTCGAGGGCCTCGGGGAACTCGCCGAGGATCGAGGCGATGTAGAGGGGGGAGTCCGGGCCCCACTCCTGGCGGCGCTCCTCCACGTCCTCGGGGGTGACGAGGCCGGGGAGGGCGTCGAGGCGGCCCTCCTGGACGTTGGGGGAGTCGTAGGCGGAGATGGAGACGCGCTCGTAGAGGGGGCTCTTGCCGTGGTGGGAGTCGTAGAACTCGCCGGTGAGAGAGAGGGGGTTGCCGAGGAGGAGCATCTTCTTGGGGTTGAGGCGTTTGAGGGCCTCGAAGTAGGGCTGCTTGACGCCCTGGGCCTCGGTGACGATGACGAGCAACTCCGGGGAGTGGAAGCCTTGCAGGTTGTGCTGGTTGTTGGAGGTGACGCAGAGGCCGACGCGGTCGGGTCCCGCGCGGTACTCGCCGACGCGGACGGAACCGGAGAGGCGGTGTTTGGCGGCGGCGTGGGCGGCGCGGAGCTCCTCCCAGACGATCTCCTTGACCTGGCGGAGGGTGGGGGCGGTGACGATGACCTTGGCTTTGGGGCGTGTCTCGATCCACCAGAGGATGGCGCGAGCGGCGGCCCAGTCCTTGCCGGGAGGAGTTGCATCCGACGACGGAGACGCGGCGTTTGTCGCTGACGAGGGCTCGGAGGAGCTCTTCCTGCTTGGCGTAGGGCGTGCCGGAGCCGGAGAGGATGTCTTTGACGAAGCCGAGGGGGTCGTCGCGGTATGGTGAGAGGTCGATGGGGGTGTCCTTGGGGCGTGAGCGTTTGATGGGGTCCTCCTTTCGTGGGCGGCGCCCGGCGGAACGAAAAGAGCCGCCGGGCCTTGCTGTGGCTCCGGCGGCTCGTCCGCTCGGGGGTTCGGTGTGTCGGGTGTATGTTGGCGTGTGATGTTATTATGACATAGGATTGTCTATGGCGTCAAGGGGGTGGGTGTCCTCCCCCGCGCAGACGGAACCACCCCTAGCCCCTCCTTGGCAAGGAGGGGACGGGAGCGTTGGGGACGGCGAACCTATTGGGCGGGGGCGCCCACAAGGGACGCCCCTACAGGTACGTGGGGCGCGGCGGGTTATGACGGGGGGAGGTCTGCGCGCCGCCGCCTCTCCTCCCCCGCGCTTTGCTGCGCTCGCGCGTCCCCTCCCGCAGACGGGAGGGGGTTGGGGATCGCGGCGCTATCGCGCCGCTGCGAGGTTCCCGCCTTCGCGGGAATGACGGGGGTGGAGCCGGGAATGACGGGAGGGGGGACGGCCCCCTCTCTAACTCTCCCCCGCAGACGGGGGAGAGGACTGTCCAAGCAATGCGGAGGGGCGTCCTGGATTCCCGCTTTCGCGGGAATGACGGGTGGGCGCGGGAATGACGGGTGGGCGCGGGAGTGAAGGGGAGGGGCGGGAGTGGCCAGTCAGGCCCTTTCGGTGGAGGGTACAATGCGCTTGTTTTCCCGTGGAGGTGGACGTTGGGCGCATTGGACGGTAAGACAGTCATCGTGACGGGGGCGAGCCGGGGGATCGGCGCGGAGATAGCGCGTGTGCTGGCCGCCGAGGGAGGGAGGGTCGTCTGCGCGGCCCGCACGCTCAGTGAGGGCGATCATCCGTTGGAAGGCTCGCTGGAAACGACGGTCGCGGGGATCAGGGACGATGGCCATGAGGCGACGGCTGTCGCCGTGAACATCTCGGAGCCCGAGGAGTGCGAGCGTCTGGTCGAGGCCGCCCGCGCCGCCTACGGCCCCATCGACGTTCTCGTCAACAACGCGGCGCTCACCTATTTCGTGCCGATCAAGGACTATGCGGTGAACCGGTGGATGCGGTCGTGGGCGGTGAACCTGCACGCGCCGTTCATCCTCAGCCAACTGGCGCTTGGGGATATGCTGCCGCGCAAGAGCGGGCGCATCGTCAATATCTCGTCGGTGGCGGCCATCGGCCCCGGCCGCGGTCCTTACGAGGGCGAGCACGCGGAGGAGCACCGGCTCAAGGGCAGCAGCTGCTACGGCGCGGAGAAGGCGGCGCTGGAGCGCTTCTCCCAAGGCCTGGCCGCCGAGGTCTACGCGGACGGCGTGGGCGTGGCCGCAGTGGCGCCGTCGCTCATCGTTCCGACTCCGGGGACGGTGTTCCACAACCTCGTTACGGGCTACGACGACCCGCGCGGCGAGCATCCGAACGTGCTGGCGAGGGCCGTTCTGTTGCTGGCGACGGAGCTGCTGGAGCGAATGAGCGGCCGCGTCTGCTACAGCCAGCAGCTGCTGAAGGAGTTCGGCTGGATAGAGGGCGGCAGAGGGCCGGGGATCGAGGACGGGTGGCCGGTCAGCGGGTATTCGAGGATGTAGGGGGAGGCCGCGGTGAGAACGACCACACGTTTGCGGGAGCTGCTCGCCGCGCCGGGAATCATCCCCGCGCCGGGCGCCTATGACTGCCTCAGCGCCGCCATCATCGAGCGGTCGGGGTTTCCGGCCGTCTACATGACCGGCGCCGGCACGTCCATATCGAGGGTTGGCTATCCTGACATCGGACTCGCGACGATGAGCGAGATGGCCGCGAATGCGGCGGCGATCGCCAATACGGTGAGCGCGCCGGTGATTGCGGACGCGGACACGGGCTACGGCGACGTGCTGCAAGTGCGGAGGACGGTCCGCGAGTACGAGCGAGCCGGGGTCGCGGCCATCCATATCGAGGACCAGGAGTCCCCCAAGCGGTGCGGCCATCTCGACGATAAGCGCGTCGTCCCGGTGGAGGAGATGGTCCGCAAGCTCCACGCGGCGCTGGACGCTCGTCAAGACGATGATTTCACCATCATCGCGCGCTGCGACGCGCTGGCGGTGACGGGCTGGGACGACGCCCTCCGCCGCTGCGAGGCGTACGTGGAGGCGGGCGCGGACGTGCTGTTCCTCGAAGCGATCCAGACGCGGGAGCAGGCGGCGTACGTGACCAGCCAGTTCGACGCGCCGGTGCTCTACAACTTCGTGGAGACGGGCAAGTCTCCCCTGCTGCCGACGTCCGAGCTGGAGGAGCTGGGGTTCAAGCTCGTGATATTCCCGATCAGCGCCATGCTCGCGGCGATGAAGACGATGAGCGATCTGATGCGCGAGCTGCGGGAGACGGGCACCACAGCCCACGCCGTCGCCGACCGGATGGTCAGCATCCGCGAGTGCTTCGACACGATGGGGCTGTCGGAGATGCTGGCGATGGATGCGAGGTACGCGGGGTAGGGGGCGGGCGAACGAACTACTTGGGCGGGAGGCTGAGGGCGTAGGCCGCTCCGGTTTCGACCCACTCCCGCAGTGTTTTGTCGTCGTTGGTCGCCTTGGGGCCGACGACGACCCAGCCTCGCATCGGCCTGCCGGTGAAGTCCATCTCACGGACGTGGGGCCTGGTCAGCATTGCCTCGTAGTCGTCTTTCGGGACGCGGACCATCAAGTCGCTTTTCATCACGCCGCAGGCCAGGTTTCCTCGAAGCATGAAGGCGAGTCCGCCGAACATCTTCCTTTGCGTCAGGTCCGGCTTACCGCCGAGCACGCCGAGGACTCGCTCGGCTAGGTTCTCATCGTAGGCCATAGCGGCTTTCCTCACTTCTCCCGCGCCCGGTCCTGCTCGACGAGGACGCGGCGGAGGAGCTTGCCGGACGCGTTCTTGGGGATGGCGCTACAGGTCCTCGAAATCGGAGGGAGTCAGCCCGGCCAGCCTCAGTATATGGCGTAGAGTGCCCACGGCCACTTCTCGGTGACGGGGGACAATCGCGATGCGCAGGCCTTCGTTGGATTCTTTGACGAACTTGACGTGGCTGCCGCGTTGATCAGATTCCACGAAACCTGCCGCTATAAGCTTGCGCGCGACCTCGCGGTAGGGCAGGGGCCTAAGCGGCGGCAACCTCTATCTCGATGCGCCGGAGCCGGGGCTCGACCGCGGGAGTGGGTGGGGTGAAGTACAGCTCCAATGCCTCGCGGAGATTCGCCAGCGCGTCTTCCTCCGATTCTCCCTGGCTGGCCACATCCACCTCGATTGCCTGAGCAATCCACCACTCGCCTTCCTGCCATATGCTGGCTGTGAACTCTCGCTTCATCGTCCCACCGCTCCGACAGCGTGATTCTCGGCTTATCCTACCACGCCGCGCGCCCGGTCCTGTTCGACAAGGACGCGGCGGAGGAGCTTGCCGGACGCGTTCTTGGGGATGGCGTCCGTGAACTCGATCTCGCGCACTTGCTTGAACGTCGCCACGCGCTCGGCGACGAACGCGAGCAGCTCGTCGGCGGATGGGGCTGCGTCCGGCTTGCGGACGACGAACGCCTTGGGGACTTCGCCGGCCTCGAGGTCGGGCTTGGGGATGACGGCGGCGTCCGCGACGGCAGGGTGCTCCAGCAGCACGCCTTCCAACTCCGCCGGAGCGACCTGAAATCCCTTGTACTTAATCAGCTCCTTCTTGCGGTCGACGATGCGGACGTAGCCGTCCTCGTCCATGCTCGCGATGTCGCCGGTGTGGAGCCAGCCGTCCGGCGTGATGGCGTCGGCGGTGGCTTCCGGCTGCTCGAAGTAGCCCTTCATCACCTGGGGACCGCGAATGAGCAGCTCGCCTAGCTCGCCCGGCGGCATGTCGCGTGTCCCCGTTTCCACGTCAACGACGCGCTCCTCGGTGTCGGGGAGGGCGGGGCCTATCGTGCCGGGCTTGCCGCGCTCGTCCGCGTAGTCGGAGTTCGTCACAGGGGAAGTCTCGGTGAGCCCGTAGCCTTGGATGACGGGGCATCCCAGCCGGCCGGCGAGCCGCGTTTGCAGCTCCGCCGCGAGGGGCGCGGCGCCGCTGAGCACGAACCGCAGCGACCCAACGTCGTGTTCGTCTAGCAGGGGGGTCAGCGACAGCCCGAGGCAGACCGGCGGCGCGGTGTAGAGCGCGGTTACGCGGTGTTGCGCGATAAGCGACAGCAGCTCGCCCATGTCGAACCGCCCCATCATCACCTGGACCGCTCCGGCGGCGATGGCGTTCAGCTGGAGGACCGTCATGCCGTAGATATGGAACAGGGGAAGGTGGACGAGGACCACGTCGCCGCGACGGATGACGCTCTCCTCGCCGGGACGCTCCAGGTACTGGCGGACGTTGGCGTGCAGGTTGGCGTGGGTGAGCATCACGCCCTTCTGCAAGCCCGTCGTGCCGGAGGAGAAGGGCAGAGCGGCGAGGTCCTCGTAGGGGTCGAGGTCGGGGGCCGGCGGCGGGCCGGTCTGGGCGTCGATCAGGGCCCAGAACGAGTGTGCGACATTTGGGCCTTTCGCGATGGCCACCATCTCCCTAAGCTCCCCGGCGTCCGGGCGCGCGAGGTCGGCGACGTCGACCAGCGAGTGGTGAACGATCAGGACCTCAGCGCCCGACACATTGAGCTGGTAAGCGACCTCGCGCTCGCGATACCCGGAGTTGATCGTGGTGACCGTTGCCCCCGCCTTGAGGATGCCGAAGAAGGCGACCTCGAACTCGGCGCAGTTCGGCGCTAGGAGCGCCACTCGTTTGCCCCGGCCTACTCCCATCGTCAGCAGGGCCGACGCCAGCTTGCCGGATGCCGCGTCGAGCTCCGCGAAGGTGAAGCGTCGGTCGCCGTCGATGATGGCCGTTTCCGACGGCCAGAGCGCCGCGGCCCGCTCGAGCAGGCGTTGGACGGGCGCGGGGTTGTAGGGGGCTATGGACGCTCTTGCCATTCCGCGGCTGGGCCTCTGCTCCTCCGAAAGTGGGGTGAAACTATCCGACCCTTTCGGGCCGGTCAACAGGGGTCGCGTCGAAGAGGTGAATCGATGCTGACGAAGGCGTCTCAGGACGCGCTCGACTCGCTTGATTCGTGGTAGGCTCAGCATGTCCGGGCGGGGACGTTCGATGGGGCCAGGACGGTCTCTGCATGGCTTACCAAGTGAATAGGCGCCCAAGGCCGGGTTCGTGATACCACCCAGCTCCCGGGGCCCCAAGGTGCGCCAGGTGGTATCGAATGGGCAGGACAACTACTCGGGAAGGGGGTGGAGGACATGCCATTACCCAAGGGAGTGGTCGACGCGGACGCTCATGTTGATGAGACGGATGAAACCTGGGAGTACATGTCGGAAGCGGAACGTGAGTTCAAGCCGATCACGTTCGATCCGGGGAAAGCCATCATACCGGGAGACCGCCGTCCTCACGCGTTCTGGCTCGTCGATGGGCGCCTAGGTCTACGCCGGTGGCGAGACGATGAGAGGACCGGCACCACTGCGGAGCAACGCCAGCTTCTCGATGTCGCAAGCCGTGTCCGCCATATGGACGAGCTGGGGATCGACGTCCAAGTAATCTACCCCACCTATCTCCTAGGCGCTCCCTCACCTCGACCGGAAAACGAGCTTGCCATCTATCGGAGCTACAACCGGTGGCTTGCCGATAAGTGCGCTGACGCCAACGGAAGGCTCAGATGGGTGATCATGCCGCCGATTCGCACGATGGACCAGGCGGTAGAAGAGCTGCGATGGGGAAAGGCGCATGGCGCATGCGGCGTATTCAAGCGGGCGATCGAGTGCGGCGGGAAGGGCGTTGAGGACCCTTTCTTCTTTCCCCTATACGAAGAGGCCCAACGCCTGGACCTTCCCGTGTGCGTCCACGTTGGCAGCGAGGACTTCAATGCCAACCTCTTCTCGCGCGCCGGGGCTGGATTCGGCGCGAGGCCGCAGATCGGGGTCTTTCCGAACCTGGCGGCTAAGGGCATTCCCGACAAGTTTCCTGAGCTTAGGTTCGGCGTCATCGAGGCGATGGCCTCTTGGCTCCCGCACGTCATCGCGGACCTGCGGGCCAAGGACCTGTACAGCGGCCGGCTAAAGACCTACGCGGACAGTCCGTTCAATCTGACCGAGGACTTTATGAAGTCGAACCGGTTCTATGTCACCTGTCAGACCAGCGACGATGTTCCCTACCTCTTGAAATTCGGGGCCGAAGACAGCTTGATGGTAGGCACCGACTATAGCCACGACGATCAGTCAGGCGTCATAGCCGCATTGGAGTGCATCCAGAAGCTGGGTGAGCAGGAAGAGATGCCCATGGAGGCGGCTCACAAGATTCTCGTGGACAATCCCCGCAGCTTCTACGGGCTCTAGACAACCGTCCAGCCTGGACCGGAGCGCCGCGATTCTGTCTAGCCGTCGGCGGCGATCGCCAGGCGCCCGTCGGTGACCGTCAACTGGCATCCCGTGAGCTCGATCGGGGCCTCCGCCGCGAGTACGTAGCGGTTGCCGATCGACTCTATGGGGGCCATCCCAGCGCGGTACTGCTCCTCGATGTCCTCGGTCCAGATGCCCCTAAGGCCGGGAGCGCCACCGCCACCGGGGCCCATGCTCACGATGCAGATGTTGGAATCGCGTTCCTCGGCGGCCATGTTCGCCACGAACGACCTTACGGCTACTTTGGTCATCGAGTAGACGGCCGAGCCGAAATTGTCGGTGCGGGTCGAAGGCTTCAGCGTTCCTTGGCCCACGCTGATGATGTGACCGGCCCCCTGCGCCTCCATGTATGGAATGGCGTGCTTGGTGCACAGAAAGACACCGGCTACGTTGGTCCTGAGGACGAGATCGAAGAAGTCTTCCTCCATATCGCGTATGCGCGGCCAGGCAGGTTTCCCACCGCCCGGAAAGTGCGTGACGACGGCCGCATTGTTCAACAGGACGTCGATCCGGCCGTAGTGACTATGGACCTGCTCCATAAGCGCCTCGACGTCGTCTTCGAGCCGCACGTCGGTCGGTATGGTGAGCACTTCGGCGCCGGCGGCTCTCAACTCCTGGCCGACGGTGTCCATCGGCGCCACGTCGGCTATCGCCAGGCGTGCGCCGGCGGCGGCGAACGTACCGGCTACGTAGCGGCCGACGCCAGCGGCTCCACCCGTGATAATCACGACCTTGCCGTCGACAGGCATTTCACACCTCCTGGACGACGCATCCGTTTACGGTCGATCGCCCTTCCGCGGCTGAGCGCCCTAGTGGGCGAGCGGCACGTTAGCCACCCCCAAACCCACCGGCCAACTCTCCAAAGAAGTCGCGGAGCGCTTGGTCTTGCAGGACTGGCCTCGCAGCGTTGATCTGCGCCTCCATATCCTCCGGACTTCCGTAGCCTGCCTCGTAGCTCGCTATCAGGGCAGCTTCGATGAACGCCGGGTCCTCTAGCGTGTCCTTGAAAGCCTGGCGCCAGACGGCGAGGACCTCGGGGGAAACGGCCGAATTCGTGACGTACGCACGGCTGAACAGGGCGTTGATCGAGTAGGTCAGGTTGAAGACCGTTTTCTGGCCTTCGCTTGCCTGCGGAACGATATCAAAGATGTGCGGTGGGACCGGGGCGTCGAGCAGCCTGAGGTATTCCGTGTACACCGGGTCTTCCTCGGGCGGGGCCCCCCACCAAGCGATCGGGACGATGAACCGGTCCTCGATCCACTTGGGGTACAGTCTGCTCACGCCGGAGTAGCCGCCGTACCCTGAGATCTCGAACTCCTTGCGGTCGAATGCCGCGAGCGCCTCGCTGCTTCCGCCATAGCCGTAGACTTGCTTGATCGGGCCACCGAGCGCACGGACGAAGTGCGGACCGAGGTCAGTGCTTCCTCCGGGCGACACCTCACCCGCGGTCATGGTCCTGTCCAACGCAAGGATCTCTTCCCACGTAGTTGCGACATCGGTCCTGGAGTAGATGCTCGCAGTGTTCCTGCTCGCGCTCGGCGATCCGATGTACGCAATGTCGTCGATGTCATAGCCGACAACGTCTAGGCCCCCAAGCTCCTGCGTTAGGAAGCGCGGGTTCATCGTGTGGACAGTCAGCCCGTCCGGGTCTGCGGCCGCCGCGGTCTGCAGCGCTCGCAGGCTTCCCGCGCCTACGAGGTTCTGGACTGTAAACCTAGGGTTGCCCGGGAAGTGGTCAGCCAAGTACCTGGCGAGCAACCGGGCGAAGGTGTCGTATCCACCGCCCGGGCTGAAACCGACGATGACCCTGATGAGCTGGCGGTCAAAGTATTCAGCCGCGTCGAAGCTTGGCGTGGGCGTCGGCAGCGGTGTTGCCGTCGCTACCGTTGTCGTCGTTACCGGCGTAGGAGTTGGCGGTGGAGGCGTCACGCCCGGCGGCAACGGCGTGGGCGTCGCTGTCGGGCTGGCCGGGACCGGCGTTGCCGTTGGGTCGGCCGGGGCTGGCGTTGCCGTCGGATCGTCGCCGCCACATGCGGCAAGCACCAACGCTAGAGCAAGCGCCAGCAGACCGGGCAGCGCCCAGCGCCGTCCGGCTCGCACCTTCCGAGCTAGTTTCGTTTCGGCCTCTCTCTGCTGTGCCATTTGGATACTCCTCAACCGAAGCGGCGCCTCATAGGGGGTAGGGCTACGTAACTGATCATGCGTCTATGGTCTGACCACCGTCTACCACCAAGGCGTGGCCGGTGATGAATGACGATTCGTCCGATGCAAGGAAGAGCACCGCGTAGGCAATCTCCTCGGGTTGCGCCAGGCGGTTCATCGCCCGGTTCAGGGCGGCGCTGCGGGCGCGCTCTTCCGGAGTACGCGTCGACTGGCCGGTGGTGTCCGTCGCTCCAGGGCAGACGCAGTTGACCCTGATGTCGGGCCCATAGTCGAGCGCCAGCTGCCGGGTAAGATTCACGATGGCTGCTTTTGCTGCACAGTACGCTGCGCTCTCGGGCCGCGCGAGCAGCCCAAACGTGGACGAATTGTTGACAATCACGCCATAGCGCTTAGAAAGGAAATGGGGGATGGCCGCTCGGACACCGTGAAAGGTGCTGCCGAGCGTCAGGTCGACGGAACGGGACCACTGGTCCTCCGGCAGTTCGTGAAGTTGATACCTGCCCGACCCTCCGCCCACATTGTTGTAGAGGATGTGGAGGTCGCCATAGGCGCCGAGGGCGGCGCCAACCATCTCCTCGCAGCCCTCCTTGGTGCTCGCGTCTGCGGCGAGGAAGGTGGCTTGGCCGCCATCCTGCGCGATGAGTTGGTCGATCCTTGGGGCGAATGAATCGTCTATGTCGACGCCTACGACCTTGGCGCCCTCACGGGCCATCAGGCGGGCTGTCGCCCGGCCGATCCCACGGTTCGCGCCGGTGACGATGGCGACCTTCCCTGCGAGGCGCCCTCGGCCCTCGGTCATCATGGCGTGTTCATTCGGTGTTGTCGTCGTCATCCCATTTACTCCATCAATCCGCCCGCGCTGCTTCGGCCGTGCACCAACTGATGATCTCCGACCCGGTCGCCAGCCACACGTTGGGCCTTGCGCAGATGTGCGCCAGAACGCGGTCGAGGTAAGCCAACCGGAACGGCTGGCCCATGAGGTATGGGTGAAGGTTGAGTGAGAACACACGCCCAGAGTCGGCGGCCTCGTCGTATATTACGTCGAATGCCTCCTCGACCATTCTGGCCCAGTCCATGACCGGCACATGGCGCTGGCCGAGGATCTTATCGTCGTCGAGGTCCGTCGTGACGGGCAGCACATGCAGTGCGCCAGACGAGACGCTGAGGGCCTGCGGCTGCTCGTCATTGGGCCAGTCACATACGTATTGAATGCCCTCGCCGGCGAGCAGCTCCGGGGTCCGCGCTGACTCCGAGTACTCCACGCCGAACCAGCCGACGGGCCGTTGTCCCGTTCCTCGCTCTACGGCGGCCAGACTCTCGCGGATGTACGCCAGTTCCTGCTCTTCAGTCATGTCTGCGGTGATGAGGTGCTTGGAAGAGAGGCCGTGGCCAAGAAACTCCCAGTCGCGTCGCCTGCACTCTTCAATCAGGAACGGATATTCCGTCGCCACGATGGCGTCGATTGGGGCGGTTGCTCGAATGCCGTAGCGATCAAGCGCCTGCATGATGCCGTATACGCCGACCCTGTTCCCGTACTCGCGGTAGGAGTAGGTGATAATGTCAGGCGCCGGGCGATGATGGGCGGCGCCGTAGTCTTGGATCAAGGTGATAGAGTCCGCGGACGGCTCCCACTCGAAATGCTCTAGGTTGACGAGAACGTGGAATGCGATGCGCGCATCGTTGGGCCAAGCGAGGCGCGGTCTTCCCGGCATGGGTATAAAACCGTGGTAGGGATTGTCCATCCCCGGCTTGCGCTCGCCAGGCATCAGCTACGCTCTTTACCCAGCGCAGCTTTCCGCTGGCGCAAGTGCTCGACCATGAGTTCGTAGTGGTTCTCGATGTAGTAGTCGGCGATTTCGTCCGCCGTCGTCAGCCAAATGTCGTCGTGGCCCAGGATGTATGTGAATACGTCATCGAGATAGCGGATCCGGTGGGGCTGGCCGATGACCGACGGATGCAACGCGATGCACATCACGCGGGCGTTGTCCTTGGCTTGCTCATAGAGGACGTCGAACTGGTCCTTGCATATCTGCGCGTAGTACGGCGCGTCGTGTCCCCACCGGGTGATAACCGATTGGTCGTTCATCTCCAGCGAGTATGGCATGGAGATGAGGCGGCCAGAGCGAACGTTCAGGGGGAACGGCTGGTCGTCCTCGAACCAGTTGGCGTGGTAGAGCAGTCCCGCCTCCGCCATCAGGTCGGGGGTGTCGACGTTGGCCGACATGCCTGGTCCTAAGACACCCTTGAGTTGCTTCCCCGTGTGCTTCCGGAGCGTTTCAATGCAATCGACGTAGAATGCTCGTTCCTCGTCGGCCGACATGCCCAGGAGGTTGCGGGTGTTGTATATACCGTGCGACATGTACGACCAGTCTCTTTCGACCATTGCATCCCGCACCTTCGGGAGGTGCTCGAGGACGGCCTCATTCAGAGAGACTGTGCATTTGATTCCATGCTTGTCGAAGACGTCGAACATGCGCCATAAGGCGATGCGATTGCCGTAGGCATGCAAGCTATACCCGCGCACGTCGGGCGCAGGTATACGGCCCCGCTGACCGCCAGGGGGCTCGTATTCGTAGTACTCAATATTCGGCGAAACCCAAAGCGCAAGCCGCTTTCCTCCCGGCCACAGCAGCTTGGGCCTATCGACAATGGGTGAGTAATCGAATCGGTCGAAGGTCATCGCACGCCTGACGAATCCAAGACGTGGGGTCGATGCTACGTTGCCGCTTCACGACGGTCAACCTTCGGGGCCATGTAGGAATCAGTTGACAGTCCTAGGGCGTCACCATACGCTTGCTGGGCAGTGACCTAGTCTCTTGGGCGTCCAGGCCGAGAACAGGAGGGGCTCATGCTCAACGCAGCCGACAACGCGACACTGACTCAAGTCGGTCGCGGCACACCCATGGGAACCTACCTACGCCGGTTTTGGATGCCTTTCCTCCTGGCGGAGGAGCTGCCTGCCCCTGACTGTCCGCCCATCCGCGTGGAACTCTTGAATGAGCGCCTCGTGGCTTTCCGGGACACGAGTGGGCGGGTAGGCCTCGTTCAACAGACCTGCCCACACCGGCGTGCGAGCCTGTTCTGGGGCCGCAACGAGGAGGAGGGTCTGCGCTGCGTCTACCACGGGTGGAAATTCGACGTGGACGGCAATTGCGTGGACATGCCCTCGGAGCCCGAAGCGTCCAACTTCAAGACCAAGATCAAGATTGTCGCCTATCCGTGCCAAGAGGCGGGCGGTGTGGTCTGGACGTACATGGGGCCACCGGAGCTGATGCCGGGTCTGCCTGACCTCGGGTGGATGAATGTGCCGCCGGAGCACCGGCACATCACCAAACGGATCGAGCGAGCCAATTGGGTGCAAGGCCTCGAAGGCGGCATCGACTCTGCGCATTCCAACTATCTGCACTCGACGCTCGACCGGCACCGGCAGACCCCCGAGTGGGTCGAACGCATGGCCAACAGCCCACGCATGCGAGACCGTTACCACGCGTTCGACTCGTCGCCGCGCTTCTTCGTCCACGACACCGACTATGGTCTGTTGATCGGTGCGCAGCGCGACGCGGAGCCCGACACGTTCTACTGGCGGGTAACCCACTGGGCGGCGCCGTTCTACAACCTCATTGGCCAAGAGCCGGAGGGCTCCGCCGGACCCGTAACCAAGGCAGGCAGCCTGACCTGGGCGCCGATCAACGATGCGACGACGTTCGTGTTCAAAGCGGACTGGAGAGACGACCGGCCTCTGAGTGAGCAGGAGAGGGCCTCGTGCGAGCACTTCAGCGGCCCGACCATTCCCGGCTCCTTCCTTCCTGCCGGAAACGCCGGAAACGATTACCTCATCGACCGGGAGAGACAGGCCACGGACACCTACACCGGGATCGATGCTCTTCAATGGCAAGACCTGGCGGTCCAGGAGAGCATGGGAGTGGTGACCGACCGGTCCGAAGAGCACCTGGGAGCAACCGATACCGCGATCATCCGTGTACGCCAGCTGTTGCTGAGGGGGGCGCGCGACCTGATGGAGGGGACAGAACCGTATCCAGCGGCGCATCCCGAGGTCTACAGGGTGCGGGCGGCCGAGGCGCTATTGCCGCGAGAGCAGGGATTCGAACCGGAGGTACTCGGCTCCTTTTCCACGGCCAAGCCGTAGAAGACCAAGGAGCTGCGTATGATGCTCGGTTTGGGGAATTCCGGCCCCTACGCTTGGCGAGCGAGGGTCGGCATGATTACACCTTCCAGCGTTCACGAGCTGAACTCTTACGAGTTCTACCTGATGGCGCCCGAGGGCGTTAGCGTCGCGATGACGTCGCTTCAAGCGCCAGGGGGGTGGGGGCCTGACGTCGACTGGTTCGTCCGGTTGGAGGCGGCGACCGAGGAGATAGCAGAGCGTGGCGTGGGATCCCTAGTCCAAGCAGGCGTACCGAATATCGCGCACCGCGGCTGGCCCCTGCACGAGTCGATCGTCCAACGTATTGGAGCCGTCACGGACATCCCCGCGGCGACCGACATCGGGGCGTGCATCGAGGGCATGCAACGACTTGGCATGACACGAGTCGTGATGCTGAGTCCATTCGACGTGGCGGACAACGAAGCGCTGGCGACATACGTAGGCAACGCCGGAATCGAGATCGTCGCCTTCGACTCGATCGTGAACCACACTGGCACTGGGAAGCGGCCGGCGGTGCTGTCGATGACGCCTCTGGACATGGTGTACCGGGTAGCTCGCGACCTCTACCGGAAGAACCGTGACCGGGCAGACGGAGCCTGGATCACGGGCGCCGGAATGCCGAGCGTCAGCGTTATCGAGCCGCTCGAGACGGATATCGACGCGCCTGTCGTGACGAGCATGCAAGCGATGGCGTGGACCGGTATGCGGCTTACCGGTTTGACGGAGCGAATCGAAGGGTTCGGGCGGCTCGTAAAGGAGTTTTAGCCCAGCTCCACGCAAGACCTGCGGACCGTGGGCTGTGAAGACAGCTACGCGCACGCTGAGCACTGGAGGCACGAATGGCGCGAGTCTCTGTCCCATCCGGCCCTTACGCCTGGCGAGCAAGGGCGGGCATGATAACGCCGTCCGGCGTGCATGAGATGAACTCGTACGAGTTCTACCTGATGGCGCCCGAAGGCGTTAGCGTCACGATGACATCGCTGCACACCGGTGGAGGGTGGGGTCCTGGTATCGACTCCTTCGTCCGGTTGGAGGCCGCGACCAAGGAGATTGCCGCCCGCGGCGTGGAGTCGCTCGTCCAAGCGGGCACACCACATGTCGTCCACCGCGGCTGGCCTTACCACGAGACTATTGCCCAACGCATCGGCGCGATCACGGGAATCCCCGCGGCAACCGACATAGGGTCGTGCATCGACGCAATGCAGAAGCTGGGAATGTCGCGAGTCGTGCTGCTCAGCCCGTTCAAGGACCAGGACAGCGAGGCCTTGGCCGCCTACGTGGGCAACGCCGGGATCACGGTCGTTGCCTGGGATTCCATTCTCGATCACCTCGTCGGTTCCAGCGGCCGCTTCAGCTACGACATGTCTTCACTGCCGCTGGCGACGGTGTACCGGGTAGCCCGCGATCTCTACCGAAAGAACCGCGACCAGGCTGACGGCGTGTGGATCACCGGGGCCGCGATGCCGACAGTGGGCATCGTCGAGGCCCTCGAGATGGACATCGATGCGCCAGTGGTGAGCAGTATGCAGGCAATGGGTTGGGCGAGCATACGGCTAACGGGACTGACGATGCGTATCGAAGGTCGCGGACGGCTCGTTCGGGAGTTCTGACTCTCTGCGCCGGCACCCGTCTTCAGCAGGCGAATCGTAGGAGTTCCAGTCACATGACGAATAGGCAAGGGGCAATGTCGACGTCGTCGGAGGGTCATGGCCTTCCTCGCTTCGGATGCGGCGTCGTAGTCAAACTCCGCGCTCATTGCCTTGGACGGTGAGGAGTGACGTGCAACCAGAGAAGGCTTGATCGTCGCCGGACGGGGCGGCGCCTGTTGAAATCCTTGGCGCGGCCTGGTGAGAGATAGCTATGCGTTTCGGGATATTCCTAGAGTTCTCACGCACCGAGGGGGTAACCCCGGCGGACGCTTATGCGAGAGGCCTCCATGAGTCTGCGGTTGCCGAAGAGGCGGGGCTCGATGTTGTGCACCTTTCGGAGTTCCACTTCAACCCGGTGCGTGTGCTTTCCTCGCCGCTGGTGATGGCGGCGGCCATTGCCGCACGCACCACGCGGGTGCGCGTCGGGACGTCGGTGCTCGTCCTCCCGCTCGCGAACCCGCTGCGTACGGCTGAAGAAACGGCAGTGCTCGACCACATCAGCGGGGGGCGCCTCGACGTTGGCGTGGGGCGTAGCTCTTTCGAGCGGGCCTACCTGGGCTACAACATGCAGCGTAGCGAAAGCCGCGATCGGTTTGCCGAATGCATGGATATTCTCATTGGGCTGTGGACACAAGACGGCTTCTCGTACGAGGGGCAGTTCTATTCGTACAACAACGTCACACTCATGCCGAAGCCAGTACAGCAGCCGCACCCGCCCGTATGGATTGCAGCGACCAACGACGACACGTTCCCGATGGTGGCGCGAATGGGATTCTCGCTGTTCATCGGCCTGCGCGAGTTCGGCCTTCCCCGAGTGAAACAGCAGGTCGAAGCCTATCGCGCCGCTTGGGAAGAGAGCGGACACGAAGGCCCCGCGCGCATCTCCTTGAGGCTGCCTATCTACATCGCTCCGACTCACGAGGAGGCCATTCGGGAGGCCGAGCCCAGCTTCATGCGGCAGTTCGATAGCCCCGTGGTGCAGGCAAACGCGAACACGCCGGAAGAGATCGCGGACACCACCTGGGAGCACGTTATCGGACGCCGAGCAATCGTTGGCTCACCAACCACGGCGATCGAGCAGATCAAGGCGCTGAAAGATGCGCTTGGACTCGAGGAGGTCGTGGGCGAGCTCAACGCGGGCGAGCATATTCCTACAGAGCTTACCGAACGGTCGGTCCGCCTACTCGGAACCGAGGTTGCCCCGGCATTCAGGTGAGGTGTTGCAAGGCGTGCATCCTGTACCGCCGGAGTCGCCGGACTACGGCACGGCGGTGCTCAACTCCTGTGATATCTTCTAGCTGACGGGAGCCTCGCGAGGAGCCAACATGGCTGGAGAGGGCTGAGCCGGACCTCATCATCGAGCTCACCACCGACCACTTCACGAACTTTTCCCACGCGCACTGTGTCCTCGGACGATAGCCTCTCGAATCCCGGCAGCCGTCGCAGGCCGCCTGTTCAATCGGACCCAGATCGTTCCCGGCGCCCCTCTCCATGAAGGTTTCCAGGACTGACCGGGAAGCAGGACTTAAACACGAGCCTCCTTATCCTGCGTTTGCCGCCTTCCCGCGTCCTTGGGCGCTATGGTCTAGCGCGCCTGGGCCCGTCCACTTCATGCCGGTTGAGTAGTAGCGACGAAATGGTTCGGTGCTCGTGGGCGGTGGGTCTGTATGCAGCAGACGATGCCGGGACTATGACCGTTGACTAGCGCTGATGACACCGGCTACCGGTCCTCCAGATGGAAGAAGCGGATAGCATTCCCTGCCGCCATCCGGTCACGCTCCTCAGTCGGCACGTCGGCGAAGTTCCTCTCGAGCACCGCCCGAGAGTGGGGCCAATTGCTGGCCGCGTGGGCGAAATCACTGCCCCACAGGAGGTTGGCGGCGCCAACCGCGTCCCGATTCGCAACGCCGATGGGGTCGTCGAGGAATCCCCAGAGGCAGTGCTCCCGAATGTACTCACTGGCTGGACGCTGCAGCAACTCCAATCCCCAGAGGCTGTTCCAAAGATGACCGTAGCGATTGACATGGTCATCGATCTGCCAGAGCGTGTAGGGGAGCCAGCCTATCTGCGTCTCCGCCCAGTAGATCTTCAGGTCCGGGAACCGGTCCCATACTCCAGCGAAGGCCATCTGCATGGGAGCGAAGGGCGCATCGCTGCAGAAGCGGAACATCTGTCCAAAGGGTTCCCCCCGGTCCGACTCGGGGCGATGGGGGAACAGGAAGCTTGGTCCTTTGTCCCTGAACCGCGTGCAGCCACCGGCGGTGTGAGACGTGATAGGCATCTGGAGGTCGAGGGCCGCGGACCAGAACCTGTCATCCTCCGGGGCAGGGCGCCCCGAGCCGTTGGGGAAGCGGTCTAGGAGCACACCCTTCAGGCCCGCAGTGGCGCAGTACTCCAGCTCCGCCACTGCGTCCTCCACGCCGGTAGTCGGCACCACACCCAAGGCGAAGAGGCGGTCGGGAGCGGCAGCGCAGTACTCCTCCGCCAGATACTCGTTGTAGGCGTGGTTCATCGCGAGGTAGCCCTCATCCTCTTTGACCGCTCGCAGGTTCCCAACGCGGGAAAAGAGGACCTCAGCATCGACACCATCCTCGTCCTGCTCCCGCAGGCGCTGCTCGGGGTCTCCTGTGCCGGCGCTGTTCTCGAAGGTGGGCACTTGGAGGTGGAGCTGGTCATGGGACACGCCCACGCTCCTCGTAAACCCGATACGCATAGGCTCCCTGTCTTCAATGACCACGGCATCCTCGCCGTTCTCCATCTTTACCCGCTTCGGCGCGCGATCACGCCACTTCGCCGGGACACGGTCCGTCCAACGCTCAGGCGAAAGATCCAGATGCGAATCGCCGGAAATCACTTGGTACTGTCGAGGCATCCCACTCTCCTTCCGCTGGTTGTCCTCTAATGTCGTTCCTGTATGTGTCAGAATTCATTGACAAGATTTTGCAGGGTTTGGAGGAGGGCCTTTCCCTCGAGGCCCTGATGGGGCCGCTCAGTGTTGCATCAGGGGAGGTACTGCATCAACTCCTCCTTCAACTCTGCTGTGCCGCAGGTATTACTGAATCGCGCCGGAGGAGGGCTACATCGAGTGGAATACTAGCACCATTGACGAGTCAGTGGTGCACAATCGTATTATGGTCGCCGCGTCCGCGAGGCGCATCTCCGAGACCAGATGGTCCTAGAGTGTCCCGCGCTCCGCATCAGCCGGGGGACTGCGGACTTCACCGGCCATTGACCAGTCACCCACTGGCAGAACCCATTGCACAATGAGAAACGAACTCGGACGCTTGACATCGTTGAACGTCGTAGTAGAGTGCCGCTAGACAATAAGAAGGCGCTGATTTCGGAACACGCCTCCTGTAGTGGCTACGATTAACGTCAGATTCCGCGGGCCAGGGCCAAGGTTGGCGCGTGTGGCCGCCCGGAAGCACTCGATAGAGGAGGAAAGCCATGAAAGCCAGGTTCGTCCTCGCGCCCGCGAAACTCCACGTGACGCCTCGGGTCCTATTGGTTCTGCCTCTGCTCTTCCTGATTGCTGCATGTGGAAGCGACGACCCCACCGCAACCCCAACAGCTACCCAGGCCCCAACGGCTACTCAGCCTCCAACTGAAGAGGCTCCCGACGAGATGAGCGGTTTTGAGGCGGAGTGGGAAGCGCTGATTGCGGCTGCTCAGGAAGAGGGGAGGCTCTCGATAGCAGCTGGCGGGCAGCCGTCGCGGACGTATCGTCCCCTGCTCGACCGCTTCCATGACAAATACGGAATCTCTGTTGAGATGTCCACTGGAGGCGCAACCGACACGGTGAACCGCGTCTTGGCTGAACGCGACGCCAACGCATACACCGTAGACGTCGCACTCATCAGCGTCCGAATCATGAACACCAGATTCATTCCGGCTGGCGCGCTCGTTCCGGTCGACCCGTGGCTCATTCACCCCGATATCCTCGACACGTCAAAGTGGCAAGGCGGACGCCACTGGTACGGCGACGAACAGCAGCAGCGGGCGCTCATCTACTCGGTTTCTATCGCTGAAGAACACGAATTCTGGTACAACACCGACGAGTTCACTGCAGAGGAGATTGCGGAGATTCAGGACCCGTGGGACTTCTTTGACGAGAAGCACCGCGGCAAGATCGCGGGCCAGGGTCTTGGAGATCCATCGGGGATCCGCGGCGTCGTGAACGCCTATTGGGAGCCCACCATGGGGCCGGAATGGGTTCGAACGTATCTGACTGAAGCAGAGGTCACTTTCGTCGACGATCGCCGGGTGCTGGAGACCTGGCTCACTCAGGGTAGATATCCGCTCCAGGCGATCGGCGGCGGCGGGGCAGACCTGCGGGACCTGAAGGAATCTGGGCTCCCAATCGACTTCTCAACCCTGCCGCTCGAGTTGCCTGGCTTGCGAGCGGGCGGCTCCGGCTGTTGTCTCGCAGTTTTCGACAAGGCCCCCAATCCCAACGCGGCAAAGCTCTTCGCCAACTGGTTCCTCTCGGCCGAGGGCCAGACCGCGCTGCATGAGACGATTGAGCAGGCTCAGAGTTCATCGCTGCTGAATGGCATACCTCTTGGCCTGGTGCTTCCTGAAGGCCGGCGCGACCCGAACAAGACCTATGACTTCCCCGACGCCGACCCTGGTTTCGCCGCTCGACTGGAGGAGGGGCAGGCCTACGCATTTGAGGTGTGGGAAACGCGATAGCACAACCCTGCCTACCAGGAGGTCTGGGCGCAGATTGGGTCACAGACACTACAGGCCGGCGGCGCGATAGCTCCGGCCTGTTTTGGCTGGCGGACAAGTCCGGTGGGACGAGAGCGGATGGCCTGATGGGAAGGAGTCGTTGGTGCAGGCGCTAGGCAGGATAGGTTCGACCAGCAGCCTTCGAGTGAGGCGCCCCGGCACCGCGACCTTTGCGATGGCGGCTGTTCTGCTGATCTTCGGGTTCTTCACGGCGTGGCCGGTCATCCTGGTCCTGATAAATAGCTTCAACACCGCAACCGACTGGTTCGTAGAGCCGCGGAGCTGGGGTCTGGCCCACTGGCAGGCGGCCTTCAGCAACCCCAAGCTGTTCATTGCGCTTGGCAACTCCCTCTTGATCTGGGTCATAACGGTCGGAATCAGCTTTCCGATTGGCATTACCATCGCATGGATCCTCGCCCGCACGAAGGTCCCCTTCAGCCACACGCTCGAGTTCCTGTTCTGGGTCGCCTACATGGTGCCCGGCCTACCGGCGACGATAGCGTGGATATCGCTCCTGGACCCCGACCTAGGGTTCATAAATCTCTTGCTTACTAAGCTTCCCTTCATTGACGAGGGTCCTTTCAACATCTTCAGCATTGGCGGCATCGTGTGGGCGAATCTCATGGGCAATGGCATCGCCGTGAAGGTGATGCTGCTGACACCAGCGTTCCGGAATATGGACTCGGCGATGGAGGAGGCCGCCCGAACCAGCGGCGCCAGCAATTTGCGAACGATGCTTCGGGTTACGCTGCCGCTGATGATTTCGCCCATGATTCTGGTGTTCGCGCTCCAGTTGCTGCGCGTGTTTTCATCGTTTGAGACGGAGCTCCTCCTTGGCACTCCCTTTGGCTTCTTCGTCTATTCGACAAAGATCTACGCGCTCGTACGGAGCGACGTGCCGAACTATGGCGAGGCGACCGCCCTTGCTAGTATTACGCTGCTGTTGCTGCTCTTAATCGTCCCTCTGCAGCGCCACATTATTCAACGTCGTCGCTACACGACTATCACGGGGAATTTCCGTCCAGGATTGATCGATCTGGGAGCGTGGAACTACGTGAACTTCGGGGCTATCGCATTCCTGATTCTCATGCTGACAATCGTGCCCCTCTTCGCGTTGGTATTCGGCAGCTTCATGGAACGCATAGGCTATTTCGTGCTCGGGTACACGCTTGACCATTGGCGGCTCGTTCTCACGGACGCGGTCTTCTTCAAGTCGCTCCGCACAACGCTAGTCCTCGGACTCACTGCGGCGGTGATGAGCCCGCTTCTCTTCTCGATCCTGGCCTATCTGCTTGTGCGGACTCGGGTGCCCGGCAGAGGGCTCCTTGACTGGATGGTCTGGGGGACGGGAGCGATACCAGGGATTTTATCTGGCCTGGGCTTGCTCTGGCTTTTCCTGGGGACGCCCATCGTCGGCGTACTTTTCGGAACGATCTGGGCATTGATCATTGTCGTGATCCTTCAAGGGAACACCACAGGCGTCAACATCATGAAAGGCGTCTTCGTCCAAGTCGGCGCAGATATGGAGGAGGCGTCACGCGTGGCCGGGGCCGGCTGGATACGGACCTACTTCCGCATTTGGCTCCCGCTGCTCATGCCAACGCTCGTCTTGCTCGCGGTCCTTAATTTCACCATCGCGGCTGGAGCGACGAGCAACATCGTCTTGCTCGCATCGCGGGACACGAGAACGCTGTCTCTGATGGCGCTCGAGCTGTCGCAGGTAGGCGTCAGCGACCGCGAGGCCGCGAGCATCATCAGCGTCTTCATCGTCTTCCTGACGGCGGGCGGAGCGCTCTTTGTCAGAACAATTGGCCTACGGTTCGGCGTGCGGCACTCCCTGCGGGCCAACGATCGTTCACAGGCTGCGGCCGCTCCAGGCCTAGTTCCTGCTTCAACTCCGCAGGACACCCGCTGATTGTGCTCAGCCAAAGGCTCCCTCGCGTTTGCTAAGAACGAGTGGCATGCTAGCGAATCCGCACCAATTGTTGCGACGGCGCGTCGTCGCGGCTAGAGTACATGGGCACGTCGGTGTCCCTCGCGATTCCGACGGGAAGTCCGTCAGCGGAGGAGAGCCGTGTCTGAGCCGAAAATACGATTCCGATTTCGAGAGCCGACCGTGGACACGAACCTACCCATCAGCGACGGCACGGTCAAGATTGAAGGGTTCGAGTTGGAGGTTATGGATGCGCCCGAGGCGGGACGCTTTGCCGCCGACGCGCGCGACGAGGGTTTCGGCGCACTCGTGCAACGGAAGGTCCAAGGCGCGCCGGACGTCTGCATCCCTGCTTTCCCCAACCGGAAGTTCCGGTTGTCGTATATCTACGTTAACTCGAACGCCGGCATCAAGAAACCGAAGGACCTGGAGGGTAGGCGGGTAGGCATCTTGGGCTGGGGCAACACGGCCGGGGTCTGGGCCCGAGGCGCGCTCCAGAACTACTACGGTGTCGACCTCACCAAGCTGCAATGGTTCTCCGCGCGCCCTGCGGAGAGTCCCACCGCGCCGGGTATCGTCATCCAGAAACTGGAGAGTAATCTGGACTCGATGCTGCTGGACGGCAAGCTCGATGCCGTCATCGACCCGAATGTCCCAGCCGCCATCACGCAGCGCGACTCACGGGTGCAACGCCTTTTCCCGGACTATAAGGCCGAGGAGCAGAAGTACTACAGGGACACCGGAATCTTCCCCATCAGCCACGCAGTGACCCTGAGTAAAGAGTTCGTCGATGCGCATCCGGAGTCGCCTGTCGCGCTGCTGAAGGCGTTCCGTAAGGCCCGAGACGAGGCCTTCTACCGCATCATGGGTCCAGACCCGCAGTACCTTGTCATCTCGTGGGTTGCCGCGGCGGTCGAGGAGCAGCGAGCGCTGATGGGAGAGGACTACTGGCGGTACAACGTAGAGGACAATCGCCACTCTCTAGAAGCGTTGACGTTGTTCGCGCACCAGCAAGGCTTGACGCCCTACCAGGTCGACTACATGAGCTTCTTCTCGCCCGAAGCGGCCGCCCTGCCGGGCTACTAGGGCGAGGCTGTCTCTTCGTCCTTCATGTAGAAGCCCAGCTTCTTCATGGCCGGCCAGTCATCGACTGAGAAGAGGATGGTGTCGTCACCGTGGGTGTTCTCGTGGTGGTGCCACGTCCACGGCGGCACGCCGAAGATATCTCCCTTGCGCCATTCGAGCCGCTCCCCGTCGATGACGGTGCAGCCCTCACCCTCGAACACGTGATAGTAGCTGGTGCTGTTATGGCGGTGGCTGCGGGTCTTCAGGTCGCGATCGAGCAGCTGGACCTGCCAGGCCATGGTGGGCAGCGTCGCGCCACCGTCCACTGGACTCGAGAAGATCAGGAGGACTCCCTCGTAGGGATCGGGCTGTCCCGCCTCACGCATCGTCTCCAGCGCTGCTTCTGTGTCCCGCCACGGATAGTGCATGGGCGGCAGGGGGAAGGGTCGCTCCTCCGAGATTGGCCTGCTGTGACCGTGCAGGTAGCGCGAGTAGCCGGCAGGCCGGGTGATGTCCTCGTAAAGTTGGCCGTCCGGCAACTTCTCATTGACGTTCACGTTGGGGTTGTATCCGTTGTCGTAGCCGTCGACGAAGATGACGGGCTTGGCGCTGCCGTTGTAGTGGTCGTGATAGGTCCACGCGGGGCTGATAACCACGTCGCCGCGGTTCATCGGGTAGGCCTCGAACTCGCACACAAAGACCGCGCCGGGCGAGGCCTCTAGGACCAGCCGGGTCTCGCTGCGCAAGTTCCGATGCGCTTCCGTTCGCTCGCCGGGCATGAGCACTTGCGCATTCATGTAGACAGGGGAGCGCCTGGCCTCAACACCCGTGACAGACCGCATGCCTGTCTGTCCCCCAGAGCCTATCTGGGTCACCTCGCCGGATTCTAGGAGCGCCCTCCGGATGCCTTCCCCGCTCCAGTGGGCGGCGGTCTTCCCCGTCCGCGGAGGCAGCGTGTTGCCGCGCGCCCACGAGCCGATCAGATGGTGTTCGGCAAGAAGGTCGCTGACCTCTTCAAGCGTGCGCGCTGTACTCGCCATCGTGACCTCCTTCTTTCTCGCGCCAGGGCCGAGGTCTGATGCGCTACGAGCTCAGGCGCCAGAACCTCACGGCGTTGCCGGCGAGGATGGCGTGCTTCTCGTCTTCGGGAATGCCCTGGAACATGTCCTCGATGACCTGCTGCGAGTTTGGCCAGTCTCCGGCTGCGTGGGGGAAGTCGGTCGAGAACAAGATGTTCTCGACGCCGATGGACTCTCGCACCGGAGCCGAGACACCCACCGGCTCGTAGAGCGTCCCCCACAGCGAATGCTCCCTCATGTATTCACTGGGCATGCGCTCTAAGTCCGGCATTCCCCAGAAGTGCCGCATCATTGGCTGGTACCGCCGGTAGTTGTCGTCGAGCATGAACAGGGTGAAGGGAAGCCAGCCAGTCATAGTCTCGGCGAAGTAGATCTTGAGGTCCGGAAAGCGGTCCCACACGCCGGCGTACGCCAGCTGCATGACTCCCATACCGTTGTGGCTCCCGCCCTGATTGGAGAAAAGCAGGCTCAATGCGTCTGCTTTGTGGTTCTGCGGCGAGTCGAGGAAGTGGGGATAGTTGAAGACCGGGTCGCGCTTGTTGGATCCCAACGCCCCGCCGCCGAACCCGCCGAACCGCCCTCCCCCATGTGAGGAAATGGCGATGCCGAGGTCAAGCGAGGCCGTCCAAAAGCGGTCGTCTTCCGGCGTGGGGAAGCCTCGGCCGCTGGGGAACGTGTTCAGCGTGACACCCTTGTAACCGAGCTCGACGCAATGCTCGAGCTCCTGCACCGAGTCTTCGATGCCGGTGGTCGGGATGATCCCGTTGGGGAACAGCCTATCGGGCGCGAAAGACACGTACTCTTCGGCGAGGCACTCGTTGTAAGAGTGCACCAGAGTGAGGTACAACTCGTCGTCCTTCGCATTCCGGAATAGACCGTCGGCCCAGGTGAACATGACCTCCGCGTCGACACCGTCGCGATTCTGTTCTTCCACTCGCAGTTCCGGCGTGCCGTTACCGACCGGTTCAGAGAACTTTGAGATCTGGAACGGTATCTCCTCGAATGGGACGCCAACGTTGCGGGTGAGCCCTATCGTGTTCGGCTCGCTGCCATCGCAACTGACGGCATCCGACCCATCGGGCATAACCACCCGGATGGGAGCTCGATCCCTCCACTTGGCCGGGACCCGGTGCGTCCACACTTCTGGGTTCAGGTCGAGGTGCGCGTCTGCGGAAATCACCCGGTAATCTCGTGCCATCGCTCGACTCCTTATCGCGGCTTAGCCCGCTGCTGCTGGTTCTCGTTGGCGAATCGGCGGGGGACGCCTGATAAGTGTACGCAGGCGATGAAGGAGGGTCAATGGCGACTCTCGCCGTGTCAGGGAACCAGCCGCCATGCGTCCGTACGAAGATCACGACGAGGCGAGCCGCTCCCGCGCTCCCCTCAAGGAGCTCCCGCCTGAAAGTTCTCCACCCGCAAGTGGAAGAACGGTGTCGCCTTCAAGTCCATGCTCAGGAGGAAGGGCGTGGAGATGGCCTGCACCACGGAACATGCCGACGACTCTCTCCCCGGCAAGCTCGCGGAGGCCACCCATGAGAACCTCGACGAGTTCAGCTCCGAGACCTTCAAACTGGTTGGGGGGGGGGCTGGCGGAGCTGGTGTCGGCAACACCAGGAATGTCAGGGAACACGAAGACCCAATCTCAAGCTCAGCGTCCTCCAAGGAGGCCGCGACCAAGAGGCGCGGATAGGTGAAGTCTCCCGCATAGGCAAGGAGAGTGACATCTTTGATCCTGACTAGAGACTGCTTGGGCTAGTGTTGGCCGATGGGATGTCGAGGTGGTTCACAGGTTCGTCCGGGATTAGGAAGTTGGGGCCTTCCAGCACCAGTCTAGCGAGCAAGAGCCGGGAGCGCTGCCCGTAGCTTAGGCTGCCGACAGGCAGCATCGGAGCACACGGCCACACCCGCGCTGGAGCCCACAGCCACGCCAACGCCGGAGCCTCCGACAGCCCCTCCCACAGCAGCGCCTGAACTCAACCCTCACGCCGGCTCCCCCGCCCCCGCCTCCAGCCCTGGAACCAGAAGAAGGCCCGCCAATCGGGTTGATTGCCCTGACAGGAGCTGGGGCCGTCCAGGTGATGTCGTCGCCACAGCGTACGTCCACAGACGGCGGCGGTAGCTCGTCTCTGAGGACAATTGAAACCCCGGCTAAGGGCGGCACGGTCGCCTGTCCCAACCCGTGCGTCCGAGGGTCTGGAGGAAGATGGAGCCGCTGGCGACCGTGTTATGCTGCGCCCTCAAAGGCGGCTGCTCAGCGCGGCCGCTCGCACTAGGAGGTAGACGGGATGCCCACGTTCGGCACTCTCTTCGATAGGTGAAGCGCGCGCGAACAGCGTAACTGGCAAGCGCGCGGCGCTGCTTCAGGAGTACGTCCGGTACATCCAGCGAGTGCAGCCGGGACAAGCGGGGAGGCTGGGGCCCGGAGATGGCGAGACGACCCAGGCAATCCGGCGCAGGCTCAACGCGGCGGCGGAAACGTTGGGCGTGAACCTGGAGATCCGCCGTACCGCCGCCGCCGTTTACTTCTGGCCATCGGACGGCCGGGGCTGTGGGAGGCCGCGCAGGAATCCGCGAGGGTGCCCCCACTCTTCTGAGAACCAGCCCGCGTAGAGATATCTTGCCTGGCGCTAGGCCTGTTTGGGAGCTTCAACCCACCGCAATTATCAGCAGGCCGAGCTCTGCCGGGGCTAGCGCCCCGGTGCTGGACGTCCTAGCCGCCTTCGGATCCGGCAAGCTCCGCCAAGAAGGCTTTGGCCTCGTCCGAAAGAGCACGCTGTTGGGCCACGAGGCCGTCGATCTCTTGCGGATCGACGTACCCCAAGAAGTCGAGGTTAGCAACAGACGCCGCATTGAGGAACTCGGGGTCCTCAAGGGTTGCCTTGAAGCTGGCGCGCCAAACATCACGAAAGGCATCGGACGTTCCGTTGGGAAGCAAGACGGTTCGGTGGAAGGCATTGAAGTTCGAGACGATGTTGAACGCTGCCTCCTGTTCAGGTGTCGCGTCTGCGACGTCGAACACATGTGGCGGCTGGGGCGACTCAGTCAAGTCGAGGATCGATTGCTCGATGGGCGTTGTCCAGTAGAGAAGCGGCGAGACAAAGTACGGCTTCTCAAACCAGCCAGGGAAAAGCTCCATAGGAGTGGGGATAGCGAGGTTCGCAGCATCCACTTCGCCGCGGTCTAGGGCGGCCAGCATCTCAGACGTCCCGCCGTACCCGTAGATGTTCTTGACCGGCTTGCCAAGCAACTCCAGGAAATCGGCACCGACTCCACCGACAGCCCCCGGGGCTGTCGCTGCGCGCGTGATCGGCCGGCCCAGCTGTAGGACTTCGGCCCAGTTCGTTGCAACCTCTCGCCTGATCCAGAGTCCGTTGGCGCCCAGCAGTCCGCTCGGGCTGCCGACGATGACGGCTGTGTCCAAATCGAAACCTTTCACGTCGATGCCTACGAGCGGCCGAATAATCCACCGCGGGTGAGTAGTTAGCACCGTCGTACCGTCCGGGTCAGATCGAAGCAATGACTGTAATTTCCTGGCTCGCTCAATTGCGGGCCCGGATCACGCCAGGATTCCGGAGGAGCTGATCGCGCGTGAGTCGAAGAAGCCCCCGATGAGTTCGCTCCCCCATTTCAAGGACCGGCCTGGTGTGGTGGGCGGGAGGAATGGAGCCTACGATCACTACGCTGGCTTAGTGTCAACTGACCTGTAACCCGGCAACGTGGAAGGAGAACCGCGATGGCTATCGACGAAGCGTACTACCGAAAGGTGCAAGAGGCGAGCTTGAAGCCGGTGTGGAGCAGGGAGCCACGCCATACCCGTCATGCAATCCCCTACATCTGGCGCTGGGATCTCATGGAATCGATGATCCGTGAGGCGGCAAGGGACAACGGGTTGGATGAGATCGGCCAACGGCGCGCGTTGTCAATGGTGAATCCAGGTTTCAATGGACAGCAGCACGGCACTATCAGCACAGCGTCGGCTGCCATTCAGCTGATCAAGCCGGGAGAGGTTGCCACCGCGCATCGGCATCCTGCGGCGGCGCTCCGTTTCATCATGGTAGGAAGCGACGCCTACACCATCGTGGACGGTGAAAAGGAGTATATGGAAGAGGGGGACCTGGTTCTGACGCCGACGATGATGTATCACGACCACGCGCATGCCGGGAAGACCAACGAAGACATGATCTGGATGGATGTTCTCGAGTCGCCTTTGAGCAACTTCCTGGAAGTCCTGCCGGGTGATGAATACTCCGAGGATGCCCAGCCTGTCACAAAACCCGCTGGGTACTCCGCCTCGCTCCTCGGGCATGGCGTGATGCGTGCGTTCGGGCAACCCGACTTGCCCAGAACGCTACCACTCGCATACAAGATGGAACATGCCTGCAACGCTTTGCTGAATTCGACAGTTGAGAGCCCGTTCGACGGGGTTGCGATGGAGTACATCAATCCATTGAACAATGGACATGCGCTTCCTACTATCCAATGCTCATTACAGCGGTTACGGGCGGATGAGCACACTCGTGCCCACCGCCACAACCACGGAACCGTCTACAACGTCCACAAGGGGTATGGGTTCAGCATCGTCAACGGCATCAAGATGGAGTGGCGCACACACGATGTCTTCTGCGTTCCGCCAGGAGCCTGGCATGAGCACGCAAACCTTGAGAGCGACGACGATGCGATCCTGTTCTCGGTTAGTGACTTCCCGGTGGTGGAAGCTGCAGACTGGGTGCGAGAAGAGCAAGGTACCTACCAGGAAGTAGAGACCATCCTGTAGGTTCCCACGTCTTCATATACCGGCTACGGCCCCAAGGTTCGTGAACGGGTGCTGGATACCGCTTGGAATCGGGCTGCGCCGAGGGAATCAATATCGAGCTTTGTATGGGTGCGGGAAGCAGCCATCCACCTGACTACGGCGACGCCTTCGTGGACGCTCTTGTAGACCGGCTTCTGCCACAAGAGTAATTACTCCTTGCAAATAGCTAAGTCGTGGAGCTTTCGGCGAACGCGGGGCGGGTGGCAATCCAGCTTCTTTCATTGGGCGCGTGGCATCGCCGACCAGTTTCGCCGGGTAGGCCCATTAAGCCAGCGCACTATAGCGCCATGCTACTCCCAGTAACGATGATGGGGAGTCCTGAGTGTTCGTGATGGTGGTGTGTGGCACAGCGTTACACCGAATCAACCGTGCACTATGGTCTTTGCGGATGTCCATTGAACTGACTGGATGAATGACGGCGTTACGAAGAGGCCGAGGCTATCGCTTGACTGGGCGCGGCGAGGCACTCCAGCACACTGGTCGTGAACACGTCTGGGGCATCCCACATTAGAAGGTGTGATGCGTTCGGAACCAGGCGAATATCGAGAGTCGGCTGCTGGCTTTTCAGCAACAGGGCTCGCTGACTCATCGACTCGCGGTCCTCGTTCCCATACAGAAGTAAGAGAGGGACGCGAATCTCGCCGAGGCGTTCCCACAGCGGCGCCACGTCATGGAAGGGCTCGTGAGCCTTCGCTCGCTCGATAGCTGCTGTCGCGTTCTTCCCGATGCTCAGCCGATGTTTCTTTTTGACCACGTCCGGGGTGATCAAGCCCTTGTGGTAGACGTCGTTCTCTAACTCTGCACGGACATCGCTCAAGGTTGGACTGGAAGGCGAGGGGGTGCTCAGCCCCGGCGGGCCTTCGGCGGGTTGCTTACCAGGGAGTGGCGGAACCAACGTGAAGTTGCAGACCACGACGACGGCCGCAACGCGGTCTGGCTCACGGAGGGCCAGACGAACCACCATGCCTCCGGCGTGCGCGTGGCCCACAAGTGCGGCAGACTCGATGCCCAGCACGTCCATCAGCCTTGTGACGAATGCCATGCGGAATGAGACCGTGTAGTCCGACGGATTATCAGAGAGACCGTAGCCGGGCTGGTCATACGCAATCGCCCGGAAGCCGCCATCAGCAATCGGCTCCATGGCATCGGTGAATATGTCCGCCGACAGATACGTCTGCGCCCCGTGAAGCATAATCACGGGTGGGCCACTGCCTACTTCCAGGTAGCGGGTGTTGGTTCCGTCGACGGTAATCCATCGTTCTTCGATGCTCACGTTGCTCATCTTACGCTGTCACCCCGTCGCTATCGAGCCGGTGATGCTCAGGCGCTGGTGGTCGACTAGCTTCTTTACGCCATGTCGTAGCTACGGAGTCGCCAGCAACGTCCCCCATCCGTTGACAGCTGGCGCATAGCCGTCGTGGATGATGCGCCAAGCCCGGGTGTTGCCATTGGTGAAGACCGGTTTACCGAAGTCTTCTTCCAGGATCGGCACCGCGGCGAGCGGACGCCATGCGCCGCCCGGGAGGAACAACGAATCGGCTTGGGGCGCTTCCCGCATAGCCTGTCGTCCGAGCTCAAAGGCGAGCCTGACCCCCCTATCGAAGCTCATTGCAGATCCTTGCTTCGCCCATTGTCCTTCACTGGTAATCGTGAGCACCTCAATATCAGCTTCGGCGAAGTACTTGATGAGTGCGTTGTTCACCTCGTCGGCCCAGCGACTCCCCACCGCGACCCTGCTCACCCCCAGGTGTTGCATCCCCGCAATGACTGCCTCGGCGGCAGCGTCGCCGGGAACGCCGAACCGCTCCTGGGTATAGTGCATCAGTTCCAGCACTCGCTTGCGGCCGAGCTGGACCGATATGGGGATTCCCGCCAAGACGACCCGTTGAGCACCGCGGCTGACCAAGTCCGTAGCCAGGTCATCGTAGCGGGTCATCGCCTCTTCAACTCCCTCCACGGTGTAATCGCTGATGCCGAGGCCATTGGAGACGACCGCGACCTCCGGGGGAAGCAGGGGCTCGCTCCTCTCGCCCGATTCCTGCTCATTTACTCCAACGGTTGGATTGATCAACCCCCAAACGTATCGTGGTGTTGCCTGCGCCATGCGGCAGCCTCCAATCTCATTTGTCCGATTCGGTCGGTACGGGTAACTAATCTCCGCTCCCCTGGACAGGGGAGTCTCAGGAAGTGCTCTGAAAATAGCGCAGGCGCTCGAGCATCGGTCGATCTTCAACTGCTCGGTGCGCGTTCTCAGCAGCCCACGCTCACCCTGTTCCGTTCTCATGCCCGAGGGTGGCTCAAAGTGCCATGTTAAAGTGGAGTAAGGAGAGCAACAACATTCGGCGGCGGCTGCATGGCCATCCCGGGTCGTGTCCCGTCAAGTGGCCCACGGTCACGCCGACGCCCCCACCGCAGCCTCCGACCGCTACCCCCACTCCTACAGCGCCGTCAGGCCCTCTGCCTGCGCCTCAGGGACCGGAAGAAGACGAAGGCCCTCCGGTAGGGCTCTTCGCCTTGATGGGCGCCGGGATGTTCTTGGTGGTAGTTGTCATAGCGTACGTCTGCAGATGGCGGCGGTAGTTCACGGTTCGCGGCGCGTATGTCGCCAGTGTGGAGCCAGCCTGTCCGACGTGATGGCATCGGCGGTCGCCTTCCGCTGTTCGAAGTACCTCTCATCATCTGCGAGTGAGCATCGCGCCCTTCTGCAAGCCCGTCGTGCCTGAGGAGAAGGGCAGGGCGGCGAGGTCCTCGTAGGGGTCGAGGTCGGGAACCGGCGGGGGGCCGGTCTGGGCGTCGATCAGCACCCAGAACGAATGTGCGACATTTGGGCCTTTCGCGATGACCACCGTCTCCCTAAGCTCCCCGGCGTCAGGGCGCGCGAGGTCGGCGACGTCGACCAGCGAGTGTGAACGCTCAGGACCTCAGCGCTCGACACACTGAGTTGGTAAGGGGGCTATGGACGCTCGTGCCATTCCGCCGCCGGACCTCCGCTCTTCCGAGAGTGGGGAGAACTATCCGACCCCTTCAGGGCGGTCAACAGGGGTCGCGCCAAAGAGGTGAATCGATGTTGACGAAGGCTAGGACTTGTGCGCTCGCCGGTCTCGATGGGCAGATAGTCGAGGTTGAGGTGGACGTGGCACCCGGCTTGCCGGCGTTCGTGGTGGTGGGCCTGCCGGACGCGGCGGTCCAGGAGTCGAGGGAGCGGGTACGGGCGGCGATCCGGAACTCGGGGTACGAGTTTCCGATGCGCCGGATCACGGTGAGCCTGGCGCCGGCGGACCTGCGGAAGGAGGGACCCTCGTACGACCTGCCCATCGCGGTTGGGATACTGAGCAGCAGCGGGCAGATCGCGGCCTGTCTTTCGGACACGGTGCTGATAGGCGAGCTATCGCTCGAAGGGCATCTGCGGCATACGGACGGGATACTGCCGATGGTCGGCCTCGCACGGGCGCGCGGCCTGAAGACGGCGGTTGTGCCCTCCACGAATGCGGACGAGGCGGCCTTGGTGGAGGGTATCGAGGTGCTCGCCGCGGGCTCTCTGCGGGAGCTCGTCGATCACATCCGGGGCGACGCGCCGATGGAGGCGCATCCCGCCTCTCTGGGGATGGGGCGTTTCGCCCAAGCGGACTACGCGGTAGACATGGTTGACATACGGGGTCAGGAGCAGGCGAAGCGGGCGCTGGAGGTGGCCGCGGCGGGCGGGCACAACCTGCTGATGACGGGTCCGCCGGGGAGCGGCAAGACGCTGCTCGCGCGGGCGATGGCCTCGATTCTGCCGCCGCTGACGCCGACGGAGGCGCTCGAGACCACGAAGGTCTACAGCGTGGCGGGGATGCTGCCAACGGACATGCCGCTGGTGACGACGCGGCCGTTCCGCTCGCCCCACCATACGATCTCCAACGCCGGGCTGGTCGGCGGGGGCAGGGCCCCCAGGCCGGGCGAAGTCTCGCTAAGCCATCGGGGAGTGCTCTTCCTGGACGAGCTGCCGGAGTTTGGTCATAGCGTGCTGGAAGTGCTGCGTCAGCCCGTCGAGGACAAGGTCGTCACGATAAGCCGTGCGCATGGCTCGGTTACGTACCCGGCGAATTTTATGCTCGTCGGCGCCATGAACCCGTGCTTCTGCGGCAACCTGGGCGACCCCCGCAAGCCGTGCACCTGCTCGCCGTCGAACGTCAGCCGCTACCAAAAGCGCATATCGGGGCCGCTGCTCGACCGCATGGACATCTTCATCGACGTGCCCCGGGTCGAGTACGACAAGCTGACAGGCGAAGCGACGGGCGAGCCGTCGGCAAGCATCCGCGAGCGCGTGTGCCGTGCGCGTCAGATTCAGCGCGCCCGGTTCGAGGACTCCTGCGCGCAGACCAACGCCGACATGGGCCCGGCGGACGTGTGGACGTACTGCCGTCTGGACGAGGCGGCCCACGGGCTCGCGAAGGCGGCGATGGAACGCCTGCACCTTTCGGCGCGCGCGTTCCACCGCACGCTCAAGCTGGCCCGCACCGTAGCCGACCTGGCCGGGGAGCCCGAGATCGGCATGGCGCACCTCGCCGAAGCGGTGCAGTACCGTCAGCGGAGCTTGGAGTAGACTGGCCCCATCTCGTCCGGAGGTTTGTTGTGAGCGAATTCGACGAACTGCAGGAGGACCTCGTAACGGCGTCGACGATCCTGGAGTGGGAGTTCGGCGACATCATCGGCCACGTTGGGGTGCGGCTCCCGGAGGGGGAGGGCATCGCGGTCAAGATGCTGCGGGCGCCGCAAGTCGGCGGCGAGCACTGGATGATGCACTTCGATATGGACGGGAACAAGATCTCCGGCGAGGGCACCGTGCCGGGCGAGGCGGCGATCTACACGCGATTGTTCCGGGCGAAACCCGAGGTCAACGGAATCGTCCACGCCCACGCGCCGATGTGCATCGTTCTGGGGCTGGCCGGTGTGCCGGTGAGCGCGGTGCATCTGGCGTCGGCCAAGTTCGGTCCCGACGGCCTGCCCGTCTATCCGACGCCGGTCTACGTTTCCGACGACGGCGACGGGGACGCCATCGCGCGGACCATCGGCGATGCGCCCGGAATGACCATCAACGGGCACGGCATAGTCACGGTGGGGAAGAGCATCGACGAGGCGTGCTTCAACGCGGTCTACATGGAGCGGACGGCGAAGCTGATCCAGGCGGCGCGATTGCTCGGCCACGAGGGGGTAGACGGGGCGTTTCGAGAGGAGATGGCGGGCAACGCGCAGAAGATGCGGGAGCGGCAGCGCGCCATCAACCGGCCCCAGGTCGAGCACTCCGACGATTGGCGTTACTACAAGCGCAAGCTCGAGCGCGGCGAGCCCTGGAACCGGGGTTGGATGTAGAGGCCAGCCTCAGCGCCGCCTACCGAGCCTTGGTGTAGAGTTCTCCGCGCCGGTTCGGCGAGGAGGGTTCGCGTTGACGCTCCAAGATTTCAGCGTGCAAGGGAAGCAGGCCGTCGTTATCGGCGGCGGGCGGGGGATCGGACGCGGCATCGCGCTCACCCTCGCGGAGGCAGGGGCGGATGTCGCGGTCGCCGCGCTCACGTCCGCCAAGGTGTTCGAGGTCGCCGAGCGCGCAGTAGCTCTGGGCGTGAAGGCGAACGCCTACACCGCCGACGCCACGGACGGCGCGTCGATGGACGCTTTCGCGGCGCAGGTGCTGGCCGACTTCCCGGATATCTCGATCGTGGTCAATAGCGTGGGCGATTCGCTGCGCCAGCCGGTGACGACGCTTCCGGAGAACCCTGAGGCGGCGGGCATGAGCAGCGCGGACTGGCATCGGATCGTCGACATCAACCTCACGTCCGTGTTCGAGGGCTGCCGTATCTTTGGCCCGAGCCTGATCGAGCGAGGGGAGGGCGTCGTCCTGAACGTGAGCGGCATCCGGGGGTTCCGGGCGCTGCCGTACGGGTCTGCGTACTCCGCGGGCAAGGCGGGGCTGACCAAGCTGACGGAGTCGCTCGCGCTGGAGTGGGCCGCCCACGGCATCCGAGTCAACGCCATCGCGCCGGGGCTCTTCCCGGACCCTGAGCAGGAGAGCGCCGAGCAGCTCCTCCAGCGCGAGGCGGAGATCAGGCCGCGCGTTCCGCTGGGCAGAAGCGGTCCGCTGCGCGACGTGGGCCTGATGGCGGTCTACCTCGCCTCGGACGCCGGAGCGTACATCACGGGCCAGACCTTCGTCATCGACGGCGGCGCAGCCATCCTCTAGGGTTCGACCTCGTTCGATAGGAACACCATGAATATTGCTGTCTGCGTTAAGTGGGTGCCTGCGATTTCGCGGGTGCGCTTCGACCCCGAGACCAAGCGCATCGTGCGGGAGGGCGTGCCGAACGAGCTGAACGCGTTCGACGTGCTCGCGGTCAACCGGGCCGTCGAGCTCAAGCGCGAGCACGGCGGCAGCGTGACCGCATTCACCATGGGCCCGCCCGACGCGCGGCGCGGCCTCGCGCGATGCCTTGCGATGGGCGCCGATCAAGCCTTCCATCTGAATGATATGGCCTTCGCGGGCGCGGATACTCTCGCCACGGCGCGCGCGCTGTCGCTGGCGCTGGGGCGCGGCGCATACGACCTCGTGCTGTTCGGCAACAACAGCGTGGACGCGGAGACGGGGCAGGTTGGGCCGGAAGTCGCCGAGATGCTCGACATACCGCAGATAACGTCCGTCTCCAAGCTCGACGTGACGCCCGACGGCCGAGTGTTCGCGGAGCGGGCGCTGGAGAATGGCGTCGAGGTGGTGGAAGGACGGCTGCCGCTGCTCATCAGCGTAGCCGAGGGAGTCGCTCCCGATACGGCCGCGGCGCGGGACGACATCAGGGCGGCGGAAGAGCGCGACATCCCCGAGCTGACCGCCGCTGACCTTACCGAGGATCTCTCGCAGCTGGGCGCCGCCGGCTCGCCGACGTGGGTCGCGGAGATCAGGCAGCTCGAATCGCCGCGCGAGGGCGCGCTGATCGAGGAGGAGTCCGCCGAGCAGGCGGCCAAGCAAGCCGTCGATACGCTGAGGGCGCGAGGAGCGCTCCAGCCTGGCGGCGTGGCGAGCCAGGAGAGCAATGCGGCGCCGGACGCCCTCCGTGTCGGCGGGCCTGAGACCTGGGTGGTCGCCGAGGCGGACGCGGCGGGATTTCGCGCCGTAACCTTCGAGCTGCTCGCTGCCGCGCAGCCGGTCGCCGATGCGGTATCGGGCCCCGTCGTCGCGTTCGTCATGGGCGGGCCGGAGGTTGCGGCGCATGTCGGCGCGCTCGGGCAGGCAGGGGCTGACCGGGTGGACGTGGCGTTGGACTCCGCGCTCGGGGCGTATTCCACGGAAGCCTACGCATCAACGCTCGCGCAGGCGATAGAGGCCCGTCCGCCCTACGCCGTTCTCCTGCCGTCGACGCCGAACGGTCGCGACATGGCGGCGAGGACGGCGGCCCGGCTCGGCCTTGGCCTGACGGGCGATTGCATAGGGCTGGAGGTGGACAGAGGAGGGAGGCTGGCGCAGCTCAAGCCTGCGTTCGGCGGCAACATCGTCGCGCCGATCTACTCGCGCACGCTGCCGAACATGGCGACGGTGCGGCCCGGCGTCTTCGACGCGCTCCGGCCGAACCCTGCGCGCTCGGCGGCAGTTGTCGAGGTCCCCGCGTCCGCCCCGCGCGGCGACGGGCCGGTGTCCATCGAGTTTCGCGCCGCGCCGGAGGACGATGCGGCGACCCTCGACAAGGCGGCAGTCGTGATCTGCATCGGCAAAGGCGTCGGCGGGCGGGAGCATATCGCGAAGCTCGACGAGCTGCGGGACCTGCTCGGCGCGGAGTACGTGTGCACCCGCGACGTGGTGGAGGCCGGCTGGATGCCGAGGCAGCGCCAGGTCGGGCTGACCGGCCGATCGATAGCGCCGAGGCTTTACATCGGCGTCGGCGTGCGGGGGGACTTCAATCATACGGTCGGCATCCAGCGGAGCGGCACGGTGCTGGTCGTCAACAACAGCCGGCGCGCTTCCTTCTTCCGGGGCCAGTGTGACATCGGCGTCGTGGGCGATTGGGAGGAGGTCATCCCGGCCCTGACGTCCGAGCTGCGAAGCGCGCTTGGCTAGCGGCCAGGCCGCATCGGAGCGGCAAACGATATGCCCAGCGCACGCCTAGCCATTCCTCTGCTGCTGGCCGCCGCGTTGCTTGTGGGCATGGCGGTGGTCGCCGCGAGCCTCGGCGCTCCAGGCCGCGCGAGGATGATTGCGCCCCTTCCCGATACCCCGGCGCCGCTCGTCCAGATATTCACCTCGATGGAGGATCTGCGGGAGTTCGCCCGCGCCGCCTATGCCGACCTCTCGGATGAGGACTGGCTGGGCCTGGAGAACTCGTTGATTCCTGGTAGCGGCGAGACGTGTGGAGCGGCATCGTTCGAGGTCCACGGCGCGGAGGCGGTGCGCCGCGCCGCTTTGGACGTGGAAGCGGCGCTGGCTCGCGAGAACCCGCTGTTCGCGCAGCTGGCGCGCCTGCCCCGGCTCGAGTGGGAGGTCGTGGGCGTGGAGGCGGAGGGAGGCGAGGCCTGGATCACGCGGCGGGCGAGCGCGTTCGGGCGCGGCGTCGGCCCGCCGGTGCTCCGGCGGGACAGGTGGGTGGTCGTAAGCGACGCATGGTGGCTCGACCCGTTGACCGTCGCGCCCGGCTGCGGCGCCGAGGCGGGGCAGGCGGAGGCTGCGCTCGCCTATGAGGCCGCGACGCCGAGCACGTTCGCCCGCCCGTTGCTTGCGGGCTCGACGGTCGAGGCCGTCTTCGCCGACGGACGGGCTATCGAGGTCACGATAGCCACGGAGGAACGCGGCAATAGCCCGCTCGCGCCCGACGGGTTCGAGTACGTGTCCTTCGAGGCGAGGGTCGAGTCGTGGGACGGCTCGCAGCTTGGAGGGCCGCTGACCTTCCGCTCCGCGAGTGTCGACGGCTGGTTCTTGGACCAGCCTATCGCCACGTCGACCGGAATCTGTCCGGGGACGGAGGCGACGGGCGTGACATGCCAGCTGACGAGCGGCAAGGCGCTCGTCGGGAAGGACGACCCCGCGCCGAGGCTCGCGTGGACCCCGACGGCGGCCCACGAGCGGGCGGAGGGCATCGCCTGGTGGCGACTCCCCACGGCGCGGCGCGGCGGACGTCCCGTCGTGCGCGATCTCACCGATGCGGAGGTATCGCGGGCCGTCGCCGCAGCTTCCATCCCCGTCGAGACATGGGAGACCGACTTCAGCCGCATGACCATCGACCCGGCGGAGCTCCTCGTGACGGGAGCGCCGCGCAACACGATTCCCGCGCTCACCATAGGCGGGTTGATCGACGGGTCGCCCGCCTACGACTCCATCGAGGAGGCGAGCGTTTGGATGGGGGATATCGAGCCGGTGCTGGCCGTCGAGGCCGGAGGCGAGGCGCGCGCTTACCCGCTCCGCGTTCTCCTCTCGCATCAGATCGTGAACGACGAGCTTGGCGGCGAGCCGGTGCTCGCGACGTACTCTCCATTGTCGAACGCGGCGGTGGCCTTCGAGCGGCGCGCCGGCGTGTCGGCCCCCGTGTTCCTGACAAGCGGGGCGCTGCGCTTCAGCAACCTGGTCATGTACGACGAGGCGACGGAGAGCTGGTGGCAGCAGGCCACGGGGGAGGCGGTCGCGGGGGAGCTGGCGGGGCTGAGGCTGACGCCGATGCCCGGCCTGCTCATCTCCTGGACCGATTTCAAGCGCGCCTACCCGGAGGGTTCGGTGGTGTCCGTCAACTCGGGCTTCGGCAGCGACTACGACTTCAACCCGTACTTCGACGTCGATTTCAGCTCGCCCAGCTTGCTGGGCGGAGAGCCCGACCCGCGACTGCCGGCCCATGCCCGCGTGCTCGGCCTGCGGGACGGGGGCGAGGCGCTGGCCGTGTCCTTCGCTGGCTTCGACTTGGAGCCGGTCGTACAGACGGAGCTGGGCGGCGCGCCGGTCGTCGTGTTCTGGCGGCGGGGCACAGCCTCGGCGCTGAGTCACGCCAACGTGGCGCTGGGGCGCGACGTTGGGGCCGCGGCGGCGTTCGACCCTCGCATCGACGGCGAGACGCTCACCTTCGCCGAGGACGGCGGGCTGTTCGTGGACGCTCAAACAGGCTCGGCGTGGGACCTGACCGGCGTGGCGCTGCGGGGGCCGTTGGAGGGCCGGAGGCTGCGGCCGCTGGCGCAGACCAACAGCTTCTGGTTCTCCTGGGCGGCGTTCAATCCGGATACGGCGATATTCCGCGGCGGCCTGCCGGGCGGCTAGCCGACGCTCCACCCCGCATCGACAAGGAGGAGGTGGCCGTTGACGGCGCCCGCCTCGGCGCTGGCGAGGAATACGACGGCCCCCGCCACTTCGTCCGGCTCCAGCCGTCTGCCGATGGGAGACCGCCGGAGGAAGGCGGAGAGGTCTGTCCCGCTCCGGTCGCCGCCTTGGGTCATCGGCGTTTCGGTCGGTCCGGGGCCGATGGCGTTGACGGTCACGCCCTGGGCCGCCCATTCGAGGGCCATCGCCTTGGTGAGAGCGGCGACGCCGCCCTTGGTGGCGATGTAGACCGATCTGTTGACGGTCGCCGTGACGGCCAGCTGCGACGCCACGTTGATGATCCTGCCGTACCCGTTGGGGAGCATGTGGCGCGCCGCCGCCTGAGCCGCGAAGAACGTTCCCTTCAGGTTGACGGCGTTGACCGCGTCCCAAAGCTCCTCGGTCACGTCCAACACGCTCACCGCGGCGCGGATGCCGGCGTTGTTGACCAGGATATCGAGGCTCCCCAGGTCCGCGGCGACGGCGTCGAACACGCGCCCGATCTCGCCGGTCTGCGCCACGTCCAGGTCATATCCGCGCGCCGCGCCGCCTGCGGCCTCGATCTCGCCGACGAGCGCGTCGACGTCGGCCCGCTTCGATGGGAGGTTGGGGATGGCGACCGCCGCTCCCGCCTTGGCGAGCGCGATGCTGACGGCCTTGCCGATGCCCTGGCTCCCGCCGGTCACGACAGCGACCCTGCCGTCCAATCTGAAGGGAGTCTCACTCATAGGCGCCGGATTATAGGCTTGCCGCATGGGAGCGGCTATCCCAGCCGATCGGCGCCGCCGTCCGCCATCGGCGCCAGGAGACAGTTCAGCGCGTCGGTCGTGGGAGTCGTGATGCCGTGGGCAATGCCCCGGCGGGCCACGTCGCCGACCAGCGCGTCGGCTTCCAGACGCTTTCCGGCGATGCGGTCGCGGAGCATGGAGCTGAGGCCGGCGAAGCCGCGGAAGCGGTCGAGGGCGGCGTCTGCGGCGTCGGCGGGCAGGTCGGCGCCCTCAGCGCGGGCGACGGCTGCGTATTCGGCCATCATTGAGTGCACGAGTCGCGCGCAGGCGTCGCGGGCGCAGAGCTGCTCGGCCTTGAGGCCCGTCACCGTGTTCACCGCGGCGAACGGGCCGATGAACGTGAGCTTTTGCCACATGGGCGTAAGGATGTCGCCGGCGAGCTCGACGTTCCATCCGGCGCCTTCGAACTCGGCGAGGAGGCGCCGCTCGCGCTCGCCGTTCCCCCCGCGCCTGCCGAACGCGACCCTGCGCGGGCCGCCGTCCTGGGCGATGATTCCCGGCGCCTTCACGTAGCTCTCGACGTAGACGACGCCGTCGAGCACCCGCTCGCGGCCGAACTCGGCGGCGAGCAGGTCGCCCGAGCTCACGCCGTTCAGCAGCGTGAGGATGGTCGAGTCAGGGCCGACGGCGGGGCGGATGCGCTTGATGGCGTCGTCCATGTCGTAGGACTTGACGGTGAAGAGGACGAGGTCGGCCTTCAGTCCGGGCTCCGGACCGGCGTGGGCATGGACGGGCACGGAGAAACTGGGCTCGATTGCGCTCTCGACGCGCAGGCCGTTGGCGCGCATCGCTTCGAGGTGCGGCCCGCGCGCGATGACGGTCAGCCGGTGGCCGGCCCTGGCGAGGAGCGCCCCGAAGTACCCTCCGACGCCCCCCGCGCCCATAACGAGAACGTTCATGCGAGCCTCCGCCGTCGTTGGGACCTCTGTGTAACCGTGGCGAGCTCCGTTGTCGTGCCGCAGGCAGCGAATGGGGCTGAAAGTGAGTCGCCGCGCACGCCTGGGTAGGCGTCCTCAGGCGTGGGGAGCTGAGAGAAGCGTCTCATTTGGTCTCATTTGGTCTCATTTTCCGAGTGCGAGGGCGGCGCGCCCCCCTCGCTGATCCTCTCCGCGGACGGGAGAGGGGAGATTTCGGAGCGACAGGGTAGGGGAGGATGGGCGGACTGAGCAATGGGCAGTTGTCACAGCCCCTCTTACCATGATTGTCGACCGACGCGCAGCCCTCGCTATGGCGTCCCCTTCAACTTCCTCCTTACGTCCACCAGTGAGGTTGTGTCGCTGAAGGCGAGGGTTGGCAACGAGCGGGTCTCCCTAGGGAGACCTTTGCGTAACCTATTTTTCTGGCGGGCGTAACTCTTCCCACCCACCCGCCCGTCATGTTGTGGGGGACACCCCCACGCCCCCGGCAGAGGAGCGTCGCCCCTCTGCGCTCCCCGGTATTCCAAGCCGGTTTCATGGTTCGACAGGCTCACCACGAACCGGCTTGAGGTTTATGCAAAGGTCTCCTAGGGGCACAGGCAACCGCTATACCGGGTCAACCAAACCCAATAGCACCGAGAGTGGTCAAGGGTCGCGGGTGACTTCGAGTATGGGGCCGAGGGCGAGGGCTAGATATAGACGAGGTCAGCCGGGAGGCCAGCGTGTCCGCCGTCCTTCTCTTGGGGAGGCGGGTTGCGAAGCTCTTCGCGGGTCACGTACTCGTAAGAGATGAAGCCGATGACGGAGCCTGCGACGGCCATGGCGACGAGCCCGAGAACGATGAGGGCTATGTAGACGGTGCGGGCGTTGGCCGGTGCGGTGCTTGCGACTGACATTCGAGCTTCGGGTCCTCCGTGAGGGGGTCTAGGCGTTCGGGCCGGTGGGTAACGCTACTACAGGCCATGGCCTGCCGCAAGGAGATTCGGGCCCCCACCTCAGTCCTCCCCCGCAGCGGGACCTTCGCGTAACCGCGCTTGGCGGGCGTCTGTCTTCCCACTCACCCGCCCGAATGCTTGAGGGGGACACCCCCACGCCCCCGGCAGAGGGGGAACCCCTCTGCACTCCCCCAGTGTCCAAAGCCAGTTCATGGTTCGATAGGCTCACCACGAACCTATTGGATACCTAGATTCCCGCCTGCGCGGGGGTGACGGCACCGGCATGGGGTGACGGGAGCGGCATGGGAATTGTCCATGCGGAGGTTCTCCGAATGGCGGCTCTGTGCATGCCTATCCGCTCCCCATTGCGGGCGTAGCTCGTTACAGTAAGCGGCAATGACCAGCATGTAGGCGGCGCACGTGCCCTTCGATTCTCTCACCGATAGCCTGAACGGCCAGCGCTTGATCGCGGCGGGGCTCTTCGGCGGCTTCTTCTTGGCCGGGTTGGTCGCCTACTTCGTGATGGCGTTCATCGGGCGGCGGCTGGACGCGCGCCAGTCTCATCAGCGGCTGGCGGCTGCGGTCCTCCGGTCGCAGGCGTTCCTATCCGCGGTGTTCCTCTCCTTCCTTGGCCTGTTCCTTGGCCTCGCGACCCTGCCTGATGCGGAGGCCTGGCGGGACCAGATAGTTCAGGGGGGGACGATCGGCTTGGTCATCATCGGCGCCAGGGGAGCTACGAACGTATTGGCGGCCATTCTCGACTGGTACGCCGCCGTCGTCGCGCCAACCACCGGCACCACGTTCGACGACACGGTGCTGCCCATCCTCCGGCGGTTCCTGTCCGTGATCGTCACGGGAATCGCGTTGCTGATCGTTCTCGACGCGCTGGGGGTCAGCATCAGCCCACTGCTGGGCGGACTGGGCATCTCCGGGCTAGCCGTGGCCCTCGCGCTCCAGCCGACCCTTTCCAACACCTTCGCGGGCGCTTACGTCCTCTCGGAAGGCATGATTTCGGTGGGCGACTACATCGAGCTCCAGGGCGGGCCGGCAGGGTACGTCGTCAGCATCGGGTGGCGGAGCACGAAGATACGCACCTGGCTGAACAATTACGTCATCATCCCCAACTCCGTGATGTCGGATACTGTTCTGACGAACTATAGCGGGCCGGACCCTAAGATGAACATCCTCGTGACCTGCGGGGTGAGCTACGCCAGCGACCTCGGCCGGGTGAACGAGGTTGCCCTGGAGGTCGCCCGCGAGACCAGAGACGCGAATGAGGAGGCGGTGAAGACCGAGGAGCCCTGGTTCGGGTTCGACCGTTTCGCCGACTCGAACATCGAGTTCTGGGTGTTCCTCCAGGCGAACGACCGCATCGGCTCCTTCATCGTGATGAACGACCTCATCAAGCGGCTGCACGCGCGCTTCCTCGAAGAAGGCATCGAGATCAACTACCCGGTCCGCAAGCTGGTCTACGAGGACGGACTGCCCCCGGAGATTGCCGCGCGGCAGGCGGCCTCGTGAGCGACCCGCCGAATCTTCTCGACCATCGGAGCGAAATCCTCGATCTCATGCGCCAAGGCCCCGCCGGCCTGTTCACGGACATCGACGGCACCCTGGCGCCGATCCACTCCGACCCCTTTGGGGCAGTCGTGCACGGGGCGGCGAGGCAGGCGCTCGCCCGGCTCGCCGGCGTGATAGCGGTCATCGCCGTCACCGGCCGCGACGTCGCGTCGGCGCGGGACATGGTCGCTCTGAACGAGGTGGTCTATTCGGGCAACCACGGGGCCGAATGGCTGGAAGGCGACGCTCATTGGATCGAGCCTGCCGCCGTCCCCTACCTGCCCCGTATCCACGAGATCGCCCGCCGCGCCCGCCGCGAGGTCGCGATGGAGGGCCTGTTCGTTGAGGACAAGGGCCCGACGCTCTCCCTCCACTACCGCAACTCGCCCGACCCGTCCGCCGCCCGCCGTACGATTCTGGACTTCGCCGCGCGCTCCGCCGGCGACATGCTGGTCCGCGACGGCAAGATGGTTGTCGAGGTCCGGCCTCCCGTGCCGCTCTCCAAGGGCCAAGCCCTTCGCTCCTTCACACGCCGCAAGGGCCTCGCCTCCGTCATGGCCGTCGGCGACGACATCACCGACGTGGACGCCTTCACGGCCATTTCGGAGATGCGCCGCACGGGCGAGGTCCGAGGCGCGAGCGTGGCCGTGCTCGCCGCGGACGCTCCCGCCGGGCTAACGGCGGCGGCGGACTACGCCGTGGACGGTCCCAGCAGCGTGCACGTGTTCCTCCGATGGCTGGCGGGGGCGTTGTAGGGTAGGGGGCGGCGGCGCGGGTAGGGAAGCCAAATGCGTCCTATGATGCGCACTACTTTGCACAGAGGTAAGCGGACGTGAGCACGAAGGACGATACGACGGCCCTGCATGATGCAGCCTCGCGAGGTCACGCAGAAACAGCGATGGCGCTGGTTCGAGCGGGCGCGGACGTGAATGCCACGGTCGCTCACCAGCTGATCGGTTTGGTGATGGCGCCGGTTGGGTCCGTCAGAGTGTTCGGGAACTGGCTCTGGCGGAGGTGGCTCTTCCAGAGGCGTTTCACGTAAGTTGCGGCGTTGGACAAGGCCAAGGGGCTTGTGCGGTTGGGGTCGGGGTTGACCAGGGTGACGCGTCGGCCTAGACCGTCCCGCACATACCGTATCGCGCTGGCGAAGTCCGCATCGTTTGACACGACGACTGCCTGCTCGTACTTCCCGTTGAAGCCGTCCACCAGGAGGCGCGTGGCGAGGTTTACGTCCGACCCCTTCTCCTCCCAGTCCCTCACCATCACATAGCGTGGCAGCTCCGGCGCGGCCAGCGGGCGGAGCTTGGTTCTGGACCGGAAGGCGCCGTAGTGGATTTCGAGGTCAGGGAGGGTCGCCAAGGCTCTGAGGTATGCTTGCTGTCGCTGGGGTTGGCGAGGATCACTGGAGCGTGGGTGGAGGAGGGCGGTGAAGTAGCAGACCCGGTGGATGGCATCCTGCGGAAAGAGACTCTCGCGCAGCTTCCGCAAGTCAAGCCATTTGATGTGCCCTTGAGGGCGCGGTAGTAGAGATTGAAGCCGTCAATGTAGAGGTTGGTGCGCAATACGGCCTCGCAGACAAAGACAGAGACCGCCCGGAGGGGCGGTCTCGACCCTACCGCCGAAGCGGATAGGGGTGGTGCTTGAACCGTAGCAGGAATAGGAGAAGCTGTCGATCCCGCGATTCGGCGCGGCCCCTCTATTGCTGCGGTCCCACCAGCGCCGCGATGTCCGACAGCTGGCGATGGATCCATACGGTGATGTTCTCGCGCTCGATGGAGTCGTTCAGGAGCTGAGCGCGGCGCTTGCGCTCTTCGGGGGGCATCGTCAGCGCTTCGTAGAGGGCGCGGGCGGCGCCTTCGGTGTCGGCGGGGGCGACGGGAAGCGCGCCGACGCGGAGCTGCTCGTAGGCGCCCGCGGCCTCCGATAGCACCAGCACGCCGTTCTTCCGGTTCACGACGGGGCCCTCCTTGGCGACGAGGTTCATGCCGTCGATGACCGAGTTGACCAGGAGCACGTCGTACAGCCGCATACCGGCGATGGCCTGGATGTAGTTGTTCTCGTAGAAGATTTGGATAGGGGTCCAGCTGTCCGTTCCGAAGCGCTCGTTCACGTGCTTGACCGCGGCGTCGATCTCCTCGATGTACCGCTGGTACTGCCTGATGTGGGTGCGGGACGGCACGAGGAACGCGAGGAAGCGGACCTCGCCGCGCAGCTCGGGATGCCGGTCCAGGAGGGTCTCGTAGGCGTTGAACCCGCGGACGATGTTCTTGCTGGGCTCGGCCCGGTCGACGCGGATGATCGTTTGCTTGCCAAGCCGGGGCGTCAGACGCTCCTCGTACTCGGCTGCTCGTGGGGAGCTCGCGATCTGGCGGACCTCGTCCACGTCGATCGAGATGGGGTAGGAGCGCACGTAAGCAGTGCGGCCATTGTAGGCCACGGTGTGCTCCCGGTAGTCAACGGTCGCGTTTTCCAAGAAGGAGTCGCAGCTGTCGAGGAACGCGCGAACGTCGCGCTTGGTCTGGAAGCCGACGATATCGGCGCAGCAGAGGCTTTCGCAGATCGCGATCCGAATCATGGCCGGGAGGAGCTCCCAATAGCTGGAGGCGGGCCAAGGGATGTGGACGAACTGGTGAATGCGGGCGTTGGGAAGCTGGTCTCTGACCATCTTGGGGACGAGGTAGAGCTGGTAATCGTGCACCATCACCAGCGGCTGGAGGGGCGACTCGCCGGCCTCCTCCACGATGGCGTTGGCGAACTGCTGGTTCACGTAGACGTAGCCGGCGTCCCAGGCGTCGTAAACGACGGCGTCGACGCGCGGGGTGTAGGGGGAGCTCCACATGTAGTGCTGGAGGAACCAGAGGAGCGGGTTGCAGATGATGTTGTAGTACTTGTGGTAGGCGCGGCGGGCGGTGGTGACGAACCGGACTGCCACCTTCTGGCCGGGCAGCGGGGAGGGGACGGCCTTGCCGCCGCCGGCCTCGGCTGCGCGGCGGTCGCCTTCGCCCATGGCGGAAGCGATCCAGGTGAAGTCGACGTAGTGGGTGAGTCCGCTGAGGGCGGTGACGACGCCGCCGCTGCCACGCCGGGGCTGGAGCTCGCCGTTCGGGCCGACGTGGTACTCCATCGGTCCGCGGTTCGACACCAGGATGAGGCGCTGCTCTTTGAGCAGGTCGTCCGCCAGCGCCCAAAGAGCATCACGATCGTGCTTGGCCGCCGACGTGCCTTGCATCGAGCCCCATCTTTCCGCGCGCCGCGACGCGGGCGCCGCCGCCCGCGCGCATTCACTATAGCCCCAAAGCGGGGAGAGGCAGCCCCAAGAGTGGGAGAGGGCCCCTGCCGGAAGGCCAATCGCGCCATATGACCTGCCAGGGCGCGCCCCATGGAGCCGCCCCGAGGGTGAGGGGGACGGTACCATAGGGCTAGGGGCGCGTCAAACGCCGTTTTCATGGCCGTGGCCTGCTAGAAAGGCCAGGGCAGGCCCCCGCGCCGATTGACACGCCGGAGAGGCCGTCCGTAGACTTCCACTAGGCCGTGACGCGCTCGTGGCCCTTTCCACACCGTCCAACGAGGACTGCTTTGCCGCACCCGCCCCCGACCACCGGCGACGAGATACGCGCAGCGTACCTGCGTTTTTTCGAGGAGCGGGGGCATCTCGTCATGCCCAGCGCGTCGCTGATACCGGCAGGCGACCCCACACTACTCCTTACGTCGGCGGGCATGGCGCCGTTCAAGCCCTACTACGCCGGCGACGAGATCCCGCCCAGCCGCCGTATGGCGTCCTGCCAGAAGTGCTTCCGCACCACCGACATCGACGTGGTGGGAGACTTCACGCATAACACGATGTTCGAGATGCTGGGCAACTTCAGCATCGGGGACTACTTCAAGCGGGAGGCGATTGCCTGGGCTTGGGAGTTTTCCGTCGATGTCCTCCAACTCGACCCCGAGCGCATCTGGGCGACGGTCCACTACACGGACGACGAGGCGCGGGAGATATGGCGCGATGAGATAGGCGTGCCGGATGAGCGCATCGTCACGTTGGGCGACGAGGACAACTTCTGGGGCCCGGCAGGCGACGAGGGCGCATGCGGCCCGTCCAGCGAGCTGTACTACGACTTTGGCGAGGAGCGCGGCCCCGGCACGAAGCCCGGCGACGCGACGGACCGCTACGTGGAGTATTGGAACCTGGTTTTCCCTCAGTTCCACCAGGCGCCGGGCGGCACGCGGACGGACCTGCCCGCGCCGGGCATCGACACCGGCATGGGACTGGAGCGCGTCACGGCCATCATGCAGGGCGTTCCGTCGGGCTACGAGACGGACTTGCTCGCCCCGATACGTAAGCGCGTCGAGGAGCTGTCCGGGAAGACATACGGCGAAGACCCGGAGACGGACTCGGCGATACGGGTCGTCACCGAACATACCCGCAGCGCGTCGTTCCTCATCGCCGACGGGGTCGTGCCTGCGAACGAGGGGCGCGGCTACGTCCTGCGGCGCGTCATTCGGCGGGGCATCCGCTTCGCACGCAGACTCGGCATCGAGGACGCGTTCCTGTCGAGCGTCGGCGCGCCGGTGATCGACCGCTTCAGCCCGCTCTACCCGGAGCTGAAGGAGCACGAGCGCTTCATCCTCAAGACGTTGGACTCGGAGGAGGAACGCTTCGAGGAGGCTATCGCCCTCGGCATGCCGGTGCTGGATGAAAGGCTAGCTCTCGGCAATCCCATCGCGGGGAAGGACGCTTTCCTCCTATATGACACCTATGGGTTTCCCCTCGACCTCACCCAAGAGATAGCTCGCGAGAACGGGCTCGATGTCGACGTGGAAGGCTTCGAGCGCGAAATGGAAGCACAGCGGCAACGGGGGCGCGCCTCGGCGCAGTTCAGCGGCGGACGGGAAGCGCTCCGCGCCTACGAGGCGCTCGATGTGCGCGAAACGGCGTTCCTAGGGTACGACCGCGTGGAGACGGACACCGTAGTCGCGGGGATTCTGAAGGACGGCGAGTCCGTCGAGAAGGCGTCGGCTGGGGACGTGGTCGAGATTGTCCTGCGCGAGACGCCCTTCTATCCCGAGGGCGGGGGGCAGGTCGGAGATACAGGCGTCATTACGGCGGCGGACGGCTCGGCGCGGGTGAGCGATACACAGAAGCCGATGGCGGACCTCATCGTCCACACGGCCAGAATCGACGCCGGCGGGATCGCGGTGGGCGACGCCGCTCACGCCGCCGTGGACCGGGAGCGCAGGCTGGACATCGCGCGCAACCACACCGCGACGCACCTGCTGCACGCCGCTCTGCGGGACGCGCTCGGCTCGCACGTGCGGCAGGCGGGCTCGCTCGTCGCCCCCGAGCGCTTGCGGTTCGACTTCACGCACGTCTCAGGGGTCGAGCGGGACGAGCTCACTGAGATAGAGAGCCGTATCAACGAGGCGGTGCGGAGCGACCTGCCGCTGGTGAAGGATGAGACGACGTACCGCGAGGCGACGGCAACGGGCGCACTCGCGTTCTTCGGCGAGCGGTACGCCGACCGCGTCCGCACCGTGCAGATCGGCGAGACAGACCCCGTTAGCTTCGAGGTATGCGGCGGCACGCACCTGGAGCGCACCGGCCAGATCGGCATCTTTCGCATCGTGGGCGAGAGCAGTGTGGGCGCGGGCGTCCGCCGAATTGAGGCCGTCACGGGACGAGGCGGCGACGCGTGGGTCGGCCAGCGTCTGAGCGCGTTGGAGGAAGCCGCAGCCAAGCTCCGCGCCGCGCCCGCCGAGCTGCCGCAGCGCGTCGACGCGCTGCTGGCGCAGGTGGAGGAGGCGAAGCGGAGCTCGCAGGGCGGGCGCCGCGAGGCCTCGCAGCAAGAGGCGGAGGATCTGCTCCTGCGGACGGAGGACATCGCCGGGGTGAAGGTGCTCGCCGCCCGCAGCGGCGCCCCCAACGCGGACGTGCTTCGAGAGACGGGGGACTGGCTCCGGGACAAGCTCGGCTCGGCCGTGGTGGTCCTGGGCGGAGTGTTCAACGGCCGACCGGCGCTGATCGCGATGGTCACGCAGGACCTCGTGGACAAGGGCTTGAACGCGAGCGACATCGTGCGGGAGGCCGCCAAGCGGATGGGCGGCGGCGGGGGCGGCCAGCCCAGGCTCGCGCAGGCGGGCGGCAGGGACGCCTCGAAGCTCGACGAGGCCCTCGCCGGAGCCGTCGCCGCGGTGAAGCGGCAAGCGGTCTAGTGCGCGTCATCGGACTCGACGTTGGCGAGCGCCGCACCGGCGTCGCGTCAGGCGACACGGAGACAGGCCTGGCGGTGCCGGTCGGCGTGATCGAGAGCGCGGCGGACAGTTCGGCAGTCGCGGAGGTCATGCGCGAGGCGCGGGCCCGGGAGGCGGCCGTCATCGTTGTGGGGATGCCGTACTCGATGTCGGGGCGCATTGGGCCGCAGGCCGAGACCGTTGGCAGGTTCGTCGAGCTGCTGCGCGCGGCGGCGGACATCGAGGTTGAAACGGTCGACGAGCGCCTATCGACCGCACAGGCGGAGCGCGGAATGGCCCGCTCCCGCGAGCGCGGCCCCCGTTCCCACCAGCGCACCAAGGCGGGACGGCGGCTTCCCAAGGGCGCGTCGGACGCGGCTGCCGCGGCAATCATCCTGCAGTCCTGGCTCGATAGGCGGCGGCTTTCGTAGCATGATCGTGCCTGTCACCGTTCGACTACCCTTTTGCAGTCCTGGCTCGATAGGCGGCGGCTTTCGTAGCATGATCGCGCCTGTCGCCGTTCGACTACCCTTATTTGCTAGACTCAAGGGGGTGGCTTCCTTGGACAACTCCCGTTTCTATGGCGCTGCGGGCGCGTCGCTCATTGCCGTGGCGGTGACTGCTCGTTACGTGGCCAAGTGGAGGCAGCGGCGCTCGCAGCGGCGTGGAGGCGGCGAGCGCGGAGTCGGCGGCGGCCGCGTCTTCATCGGCCTCGACCTGCCCGACCCGACCGTGGCCGCGCCGCGTCCTTGCGACTACGCTGTGCTCGACACCGACCTTGCCTGCACGTTCGGCCAGTGGGAGTACCGGGAGGACGGCGCGGGCATCATCCCCGACCGCGCCTTGGGCCGCTCGTTCATCCTTGCCATCGACGGCCCGCAGGGTCTTGCGGGCGAGCCCGGGGCGACGATGCGGGAGTCAGAGAAGCTCGTCAATGCGCCGGGACACTCGCCGCACGGCATGCCCACGGGCGGTAAGCCCTACGAGGGACTCATCACCGGCTCGGTGAAGCTCTTCCACCGGCTGGTGACGAGCGGCAGCCGGTTCCGGCTGCTGGGGTTAGAGGGCATTCCGCCGACCGACACCACGCTCATCGAGGTCTACCCCGGCGGCGCGTGGAAGCTGATTGCGCCGGAGCCGCTGCCCAAGAAGGACACGCTGGAAGGGCGCCGCGCTCGCGTCGACCTCCTGACGGGCTTGGGCGTCCAGCTTCCCGCGGGTCCCCTGCCCACACACGACCATTTAGACGCGGCGATAGCAGCATGGATCGCCTACAAGTTCCGGCTGGGCGAGGCGAGCATCGCAGGCCGCGCTCCCGAGCTCGACGCCGAGGCAGGCGTCATCCGCGAGGGCTACATCGTGCAGCCCCTAAAGCCTGACCTGCCGCTGGATGAAGGGGTGGCGCCGGTTTAGGAGGCCGGAACCCCCGGTGGTTCCCTTGGTAGGAGACCTTTGCGTAACCCTATTTTCTGGCGGGCGTAACTCTTCCCACCCCCCCACCCGTTGGTGTTGTGGGGACACCCCCACGCCCCCAGCAGAGGGGCGTCGCCCCTCTGCGCTCCCCGGTATTCCAAGCCGGTCCATGGTTCGACAGGCTCACTACGAACCAGTTTGAGGTTACGCAAAGGTCTCGGTAGGGGGGACAGTGACGCAAATCCACTCGAACTGCTGACCTAATGGGCCTTCAGTCCCTCCAATTGGCTGTCGATGCTACCCGCCTCCAATGACAACCTCTCCCACTCCTCCCAGAGCGATTCCGCCTCCTCTTTGAGCACGCCGTGTTGCTCTCCTGCTGACGCGAGCTGAGCCGGGCCGTCAAACTGGTCAGGCCGGGAGAACATGGCCTCCAATGCCGTTATGCGGGCCTCGCGGTCAGACAGCGAAATGTTTATCTCCTCTATCCGCATCGCCAATCGGCGGGCCTCTCTGCTAAGTGATCGGCGCTGGTCCTCCTCGGCGCCAAGCGGCCGTCCGGAGCGCCTCCTGGCTGGGCCCTGTCCTGAAGCTGCGCCGGCGGCTCCGTTGGCTGCCGGATTGGCGCTTCCGTTACGGGACTCAGTCTGCTTCCGGTACAGATAGGCGTCGTAGTCGCCCGGAAAAACCGTGGGCCGTCCGGCGTCAATCTCAATTATCTTGTTCGCAACCTGCCGTATGAGAGTCCGGTCATGGGTGATGAGACAAATCGTGCCGTGGTAGTCCTCAAGGGCGTCCGCGAGCACCTCCCTAGAGGCGATGTCGAGGTGGTTGGTCGGCTCATCTAGGAGGAGCAGGTTGCTGGGCTGGAGGAGGAGCTTGGCCAGGGCCACCCGCGCCTTTTCTCCGCCTGACAGTACGGATATCGGCTTACGTACGTCGTCGCCGCTGAACAGGAAGCCGCCCAGCGTGGTGCGAAGGTTCTGCTCCGACTCCCTTGGCGCCGCATGTTGCAGCTCCTCGATGATCGTATTGATTGGATTGAGGAGTTCAAGTACGTGTTGTGCATAGTAGGTCGTCACCACGTTGTGGCCGGTCTTTCTCTCCCCCTCATCAAGTGGAAGGACGCCTGCGAGCATTTTCAGCATAGTGGTCTTGCCGGCGCCGTTTGGTCCGACTAAGGCAACGCGGTCGCCGCGTAACAGCGTCAGGTTGATGCCGCGGTAGACCGCGTTATCGCCATACGACTTACTGACGTTGGTCAGCGATATGACCTCGGAGCCGCTGCGGGGCGGCTTCGGAAACGAATAGCGGATTTTCTTGGTCGTCCTTGGCAACTCGATAGTCTGCACCTTCTCAAGCTGCTTCAAGCGGCTCTGCACCTGAGTGGCCTTCCTTGCCTTGGACCGAAAACGCTCTACAAATCGCATTTGCTTCTGTATCTGGCGCTCCTGCCTGGCCGCGGCTGCCCGCTTGATCTTCAGGGAGTGCTCACGTGCAACAAGATACTCGTCATAGTCACCCTTCATGAGGACCACTTCGTCCTCCTCGATGGCAAGAACCTTGGTTGCAACCTGGTTTAGAAAAGCGCGGTCGTGAGACGTGACGAGCACCCCACCCTGAAAAGCGGCCAGGTACTTCTCGAACCACAGGTTTGCGTCGAGGTCGAGGTGATTGGTTGGCTCGTCCAGGAACAGAAGGGCGGGTTTCTTGAACAGCAGCCTAGCAAGGCCTGCTCGCATGACCCAGCCGCCGCTGAACTCGCCCATTGGCCGGAGAAAGTCGCCTTGCTTAAACCCAAGGCCTGAGAGGATAGCCTTGGCCTCGTGCTCCCGGTCGCCTCCACCTGCGGCCTCCAGCGCGATGTCAAGCTGGCCGAGGCGTTGCATCAGGCCGGCCTGTTTCACTGGGTCAGGCTCCGACGACAGAGTCTCACGCGTGGCAGTAATGCTGTCTATGAGGGCAATCACATCAGAGCTAGCGTCCAACACCTCCTGGAGGAGCGGTTTGCCGGTAAACGATGCGGGGTCCTGCTGGAGATAGCCGATAGAGACGTTGCTCCGCTTGGATATGCTCCCTGAATCCGGTGGGGTATCGCCTGCCAGAATGTCCATGAGCGTGGTCTTCCCGGAGCCATTTGAGCCTATCAGCGCAATACGGTCTCCGGCGGCCAGATTTAAGTTGAGGCCACTGAACAGAGTCCTGTTCGAGTAGGTCTTACTGAGGTTGGATGCAGATAGCATTTAACTCCAACCGCCTCGCGGCTCTCGGCAACGCCCTCACGCTCCTCAAGAAGCAGCGATGAGAAACACCCTCCAGACCCCCTCCTGACAGGGCGTCTGGGTTCCCGCGTTCGCGAGAAGACGGGGGAGGGGCTGTATTTTCGAGGGGATGACGGGTATTGGACGACCTATACCGCGGCGAAGTTTACGTCGGGCTTGGCCTCGCGGTACTTGGCCGAACTTTCGACCCAATCGTCCTCTCGCGGCAGCACGACAGCGGCGGACCGGAGGCTGTAGACCGTGGGGTCCGACACCGACGCGGGCTCGATGCCTTGGTCGGCCATGAGCTTTGCAGCCCTGAGCAGCGCGCGCCGCGTCCGGATGATCCCCGAATCGCTGACGCCGAGGTGTTCGATCGTGCGGTCGGCGACGCGGCCCATCGTCTCCTGCATGCCGGAGTCCTGCGGCCAGGTGCCGGGGAGCCCGGAGAACTGGACGTTCTTCTGGCGGTCCCAGTTGACGTTGAAGTCGTTGTCGATATGGTGCTTGGGCCACCAGGCGGCCTCGGGCCGGTTCGGAATGGGGGGCAGGAAGCCGTTCACGGTGGGGTGGAGCCCTTCCTGGCCATTCCCCGGGCCGAACTTCAGGTTGTCGAGCTCCTTCTCGGTGAGGGGCCGCACGGGGTTATAGGTGTAGCAGAGGGCGAGGACGTGGTGGTCGTCCATTGGCACGTAGGCGTGGCCGCTGAAGAGGGGGTCCCCGCCGTAGGGAGGAATCATGGTGTGGAACGGCAGCATGAACTGTGTTATCCGCCAGTAGTAGGAGTCGACCTCGGCGTTGCGCCGGGCGCCGATGAGCACGCCGTAGTCGGTGTCCAACACCTCGAAGCGCGGGTGCCTGTCCCGCATCTTGTAGACCATGCCCTGCTCCTGCTTCGAGGTGAGCCTGAAGGGGTCCTTGAAGTTGGAGTGCAGGAAACCGCTGTGGCTGGAGTCAATTTCGCCCTCGATGGTCTGGAAGAAGTTGTTCTGGGCGATGCGCTTGGTCATGTAGCAATGGGACTCCGGCACAAGGTTCCACTCGAGGTCGGGCAGGGGAGGCGGCGAGTCTTGGTCCGGGCCGAGGTAGACCCAGATGAGGCCGTTGCGCTCGGCGGCGCGGAAGGCGGTGTGGGAGACCTTGTCCTTGAAGTTGCTTTCGGACGGCTCGCTCGGCATGTCGACGCACTTGCCCGTCTCGTCGAACTTCCAGCCGTGGTACCCGCAGCGCAGCCCCTCCTCTTCGTTGCGTCCGAAGAAGAGCGAGGCTCCCCTGTGGGGGCAGATAGGCGACATCGCCGCCACCTTGCCGCTGGTGAGCCGCAGGACGAGGAGGTTCTCGCCGAGCAGCCGCGTACGATGAGGCACGCCGTCGGCCTCGACCTCGTTGGAGAAGACGGCGGGTATCCAGTAGCGGCGCAGCAACTCGCCCATCGGCGTGCCTCGCCCGACCTTAGTGAGCAGTTCGTTGTCGCTTGTCGAAAGCATCGCGTCTCCTTGAGCAGTGAGTGTACGCGTACGTGAGTATAACCCCTGGGTGGAGGCCTTTGCGCAACCTCCCGGCCCAGTCCGCGCAGCAGGGTGAAGAAGTCCCGATTTTTCGGTGAGGTTACGAGTAAAAGTACCCGAAAATCGATAACAACAAAGGGGTTGATAGAGGGCGTTTTCATGGCCGTGGCCTGCGTCCGGGGTCTCAGAACTACTTCCTGACTGGCGTGGCGAGCGTTCCCTTTGGCGTCCCGGCGGCCATCCCCGGTAGAATGGGATGGAACCAGAGGAGGTTGTCGTCTTGGTCCGATTCTTAACCGCAGGCGAGTCGCATGGCCCGGGGCTCGTCGCGTTACTCGAAGGGCTCCCCGCCGGCATAGTCATATCCGAAGCGCGTATCCGCGAAGACCTCGCGCGGCGCCAGATGGGCTACGGCCGCGGCGGCCGCATGCAGATCGAGACGGACTACGCCGTCCTTCAGTCGGGCGTGCGCCACGGCGTCACCACGGGCGCGCCCATCGCGATGCTCATCGAGAACCGCGACCATACGACGGGCAACGGTCCGGACGGCAAGCCGTGGACACACACCATGTCCAAAGAGCCGGTCGAGGGCGAGGTGACGCCCATCCACCGCTTGCGCCCCGGCCACGCCGACACGCCCGGCATCAGCAAGTACTTGCAGGACGACGCGCGCAACATCCTGGAGCGTTCGTCGGCCCGCGAGTCGACGTCTCGCGTCGCCATCGGGGCCATCTGCCGGGCGTTCTTTGCCGAGTTCGGGGTCGAGGTGCACAGCCACGTCACCAACATCGGGGGCGTGCAGGCCGAGCCTCCGACCCCGATCGACTGGGGGGTGGCTGAGGAATCGCCCGTGCGCTGCGCCGACCCGGACGCCGGGGCGCGTATGGTCGCGGAGGTCGACGCCGCGAAAGAGGCGGGCGACAGCTTGGGCGGCGTCGTCGAGGTCATCGCGACGGGCCTTCCCATTGGCCTTGGCTCGCACATCCAGTGGGATACGAAGCTGAGCACGCGGCTGATGGCGGCGGTGGGGAGCGTCAATGCCGTGAAGGGAGTGGAGGTCGGCAAGGGATTCGAGCTGGCCGACCTGCGCGGCTCCAAGGTGCATGACGTCATCAAGCCGATCGACGAGTGGGAGCGGAACGCGGACGGGGGCTGGGCGAAGCCGTGGCCTCGCCGCACCAACAACGCGGGCGGACTCGAGGGCGGCATGACGACGGGCGAACCGCTGATCATCCGGGCGGTGGTGAAGCCCATCGCGACGATGATGTCGCCGCTGCCATCGGTCGATCTGACGACGGGCAAGCTGGACCAGGCGCACTACGAGCGGAGCGACATCACGTTCGTACCGACGTGCGGCGTCATCGCCGAGGCGATGGTGCTGTTCACGCTGGCGGACGCGTTCATCGAGAAGTTCGGCGGCGACCATATCTCCGAGACGCGCCGCAACTTCGAGAGCTACATGGCGACGGTGGGGCCGCGCGGGTAGTGGTCGGGCAGTGAGCCTCCCATGAACGACCGAAACCGAATTTTCCTGATTGGCTTCTCTGGGGTTGGCAAGAGCGCCGTGGGGCGGAGCGTGGCCCGGCTACTCGGGTGGGAGCTCGTCGACGCCGACGAGCTCATCGTCGAGCGGGCGGGCAAGCCCGTCGAGCGCATCTTCGGCGAGGACGGCGAGGCCGCGTTCCGTGAGATGGAGCGAGCCGTCATCGCCGAGCTGGCTACGCGGCGGAACGTCGTGGCGCCAACGGGCGCGGGCTCGGTGATGCTCGACGAGTCGCGGGAGGCGATGCTGGGGTCGGGGCTGGTCGTGGCGCTGGAAGCGCGGCCGGAGACGATCTACGCGCGGCTGATGAGCGTCGCGGAGCGGGAGGGCGCGGAGGCAATGGCCCGCCCCATGCTCCAGTCCGACGACCCGCTGGGGCGAATCGAGTCGCTGAAGCGCGAGCGGCAGTGGGCCTACGCGCTGGCGCACTGGGTGGTCCCCACGGACAGGATGGGCGTCGAGCAGGCGGCGTTCGAGGTCGTGCGCGCCTGGCGCAAGCTGGGCGCCGCCGACGGCTGGCATGGCGATCCCGACCTCGCCGCGACGGTGACGGTCGACGCGGGCGCGTACCCGGTGTTCGTGGGGTGGGGGACGCTGGAGGAGCAGCTTGGGCCGCGCCTGGCCGAGTCGGGGTTCTCCGGGCGCGCCTACATCATCTGCGATAGCCATGTGGTGCATCCCTATGGTCGCGCGGCCCAACGCTCGCTGCACAAAGCGGGCATCGAGATGGGCATGTTCACGTTTCCGGCGGGCGAGGCGAGCAAGAGCTTGGCGACGGCGACGGCGCTTTACGAGTGGCTCACGGAGCGCAGGGTGGAGCGGCGCGACGCCATCGTCGCGGTCGGCGGCGGAGTCGTGGGCGATCTCGCGGGCTACGTCGCGGCGACGTTCCTACGGGGGATACGGCTCGTGCAGGCGCCGACGTCGCTCACAGCGATGGTGGACTCGAGCATCGGTGGCAAGACGGGAGTGGACCTTCCCGTCGCGAAGAACATGGTCGGCGCGTTCCACCATCCGGCGATGGTGGTGGCGGACGTGTCGGCGCTGCGGACGCTGCCGGAGCGCGCCCTCCGTGAGGGCTGGGCGGAGGCCATCAAGCACGGCCTCGCCCTGGAAGAGTCGCTGGTCGATGTCTACGAGGAGCACGCCGAGTCGCTCCTCGCGCTCGACCCGGAGCTGACAACGGAGGTTGTGGCGCGGAACGCGGCGGTGAAGGCGCGCATCGTGACCGAGGACGAGCGGGAGACGAGCGGGCGGCGGCAGCTGCTGAACTACGGCCACACGATAGGCCACGGCATCGAGGCGGCGGCGGGCTACGACGCGTACCTGCACGGCGAGGCGGTCGCCATCGGGATGACCGGCGCGGCCAGGCTCGGCATGATGGAGGGCGTGACGCCGCCGGAGCTGGTCGAGCGTCAGGCGTCGCTCCTCGCGCGGTTCGGCCTGCCGTCGAGCTACGCAGGGGTCGCGCCCGAGGCGGTCATCGAGGCGATGAGCCGCGACAAGAAGACGTCCGCCGGGCAAGTGTCGTGGGTGTTCCTGGACGGCGTGGGGAGTTCGAGCGTCCACCGGGGGGTCCCGCCGGAGTCCGTGGCGCGGGTCGTGCGGGAGCTGCGGGCATAGATTTTTGTCAGGATGGCGTTACTGCTCAACGCCATTGGGTCCTCCTCCTACGGAATGTGGCTCAAGCAATTGCCGCTCAAACCAGCGCTTTGCCTCTTGCCAGCCCGCCTCGGCCTCTGATCGAAGGCGAATCACGTCTGACTGTCGGCGTTGCATCTCGGCTGTAATCCGAGTTTGTACAGTGCGTACATCTGGGAAGGGAATTGTCAATAGGTCGTTGCCGTGCAACCGAAATCGACTAGGAGTCGCCCCTCGGGTTCTACGGTACATGATTTCACGGTACAGGGCTGTTCGTAAGAGTCCAAGCACTGCTTCGGGTTGGTATCCTTTCTTGCAGCGTAACACTAGAAACTCAGGAGAGGCGATTGTGCGGCGAACGAGTCTAGGGCATAGGACAAACTTTGCATTCTGGATAGTTGGCCCAAGCCTGGCGATTAATATGTCATTCTCTCGGACCTCAAAGAAAGCCCCTTGGATATTTCGTCCCACAACTGTCCTGATAGTTTCGACATTCAATGGATGATTAGGCAGGTCGTCTATGCGAATCAAGTCGATTTCTTCATCAGGAAACTTCTTTTCAGGCAACCACTTGTTTTCGACAATAGAAACAACTTCACTAAGGGTGTAGTCGAAGTCAAGGTGATTCTCAATCTGGAATCCGCGGTAGCGGTCGGGATTAATTACGTCATCGATATCCTCTATTTTAATTGCGAAAACACTTCTACTCGCCCCTGGTCGAGAAAGGCCAAGGACACCGAAGATAAACTCGTCCATCCCCGCGAGCAGCGCATCGGCCTCGGCAAGCCTCGCATTTCGCGTGGATCGTGCGGCGGCAATCACTGCTACGAGACGGTGCTGCTCATCGATAGAAATATCTGGTATAAGAATTCGCGAGAGTTCGTCTTTTGTAATTGCTGGGTAACTGCCACCACTGCTTCGCATCAGCAGTTGATCGCGACCGAAAGACGCGGTCAGACACATCAGAATGTACTCTTTGTCGATGTAGTTATTATCTACATATCTTGCGACAGCAAACCCGGTAGAAGCAATTGCTCCGTCATCCAAAGGGGAAATAAGCGCGACAGCACCACGGTGAGGCCGGGTTAGAGAAATCAGAACATCGTCAGCACGTACTACCTGACGTGCTCGACTCGGTACTTCGGTGATTCTTACCTGTGAGACTTTGTATTCATTTGTGTCTAAGCCAACCGCTGCTATTTCAATGTATGGGAATGTACTGAAAAATGTTTCATCCGACCTGTCCCATACTTCTTCCGAGTAGTGAACTAGTGAGCCAAGCGGTGTGCTGCCAACTTCGTTCAAGAGAGTCAAGAGCGAACGAAAGCGTGGCTGATGAAAATGGGAATCAATCCTTTCCGCTGCTCTTCCCCGCCGAATGGCGAAGCACTTGGCTTCGCTCGCCTCGGCGGGGCTTATGCTAAAAAAGGCGTGGGGTCTTTCAGGAAGGCGCGCCACTGGGCGACGATGCCGGTATCGGGGATGATTTCTCGGCGGCGTTCGCTCCAAACGGGGACATCCGGATTGATCGCGCCGGTCCACTCGTAGAACACTCGGTAGTCGAAGAGGTCGCAGCGGTGGCGCTCCACCTTCTCTTGAAAGTCGGTTTGGCTCTCCACGCTTATCTCGAAGGTCTTGCGTCCGGTGGCGTCGTAGCCGATGTTTTCGGCGAGCGCCATGAAGATAGGCTCGTCGCCGGAGACGGTCTCGCCCTTGGCGAGGCGGCGGAGGAATACGATGCTGGCCTTGACGCCGGCGTCGTAGTGGCTGAACGCGAATTGGGGGAGGCTGACGACGGCGAGCAACTGGAAGTGGGAGAGGAGCCAGTCCCGCACGCCTTGGAGCGAGGAATTGGTGAGGATGCCGTCCGGCAGGACGACGGCGGCGCGGCCTGAGCCGGGTTTCAGGAATGTGTGTATCCGCTCCAGAAAGGCGATTTCCGTTTTTATGCTGGCGCGAGGTTTCACAGATTTCGGAGCCAACCTCTTGTCAGTTCCATCGTCCTTCCCGCTCATGTCAGTGTATAGAGGGTAGTCTTTGCTGAGGTAGCTCATCAGTTCGAATTGTTCGAGGTAGCCATCTCCTTTCTCAGTACGCCGTATGACTGCGCCAAAGGGTGGGTTAGTCAGAACAAGGTCGAACTTGTCGGGAGACACGCCGGGATGCTTGTTTTTCAGGTTTTTCATCAAGTCTAGGGCGTCGTGGCCGACGACATTGGTGTGGCCGTCGTCGTGGATGATCATGTTCATCTTTGCGACGCGGGTGAGCTCGTCGTTGACTTCTATGCCGTAGAGGTTCTTCTCGGCGAATTCGTGCCAGTAGCGGTAGTGGTCCGCTGACGCGGGTGCGTACCGCCTGTCCGCTTCGCGGCGGACGTGGTCGAGAGCGTAGAGAAGGAAGCCGCCGGAGCCACAGGCGGGGTCGAGAACGAGGTCGTCCCGTTTCGGGTCGAGCATCTCCACCGCGAAGGCGATGAGCTCGCGGGGCGTGAAGTACTGGCCGAAGTCGCCCTTGAAGAAGCCGCCCATGAACTCTTCGAAGGCGACGCCCTTGGTGTCAAGCTCCGTGCGGTCCAGGGATATGCCCTCCAAGTGTTCGACACAGCGAGCGAGTATCGGGTGGTCCACGTTGATGTTTTCAGTGAAAACGTCCGGTTCCCGCTCTTTCTCCTTGAGGTAAAGGCCGACGACGCGAGAGTAGAGCTGGCCGGTCGTCTCGCCATCCCTCCGCTGGAACTCATAGGGAGCGCCGTCCGGTCTGTCCAGATTCTTCTCGTCGCGGTGCTTGATAAACACGAGCTTAGAGAACTCGCCGAATGCGGTTATGGGGCTGCGGCGTCCGCCCTCCCAAAGCGTCTGGTGGCACTTTCGGATGGCGGCGCGCAGGGCTTCGCGGGGAACGGCGGCGAGGTCGTGGCCAGGAGAGTTCTTGTAGAAGCGCCACTCCGGCGGCCTGCCGTAATTTCGCGGGATGTCTGTAATGCGGTTCCTCTCGCGCTCGCCGGGCGGGTAGATGTCAAACCGGTGCATGCGCCGCGTAAGGCCCGCGATTGCCCCGCAGAAGGGGGCATTCCCAAGGCCCCCGCGATTACCGCACGCCTGCTCGACGGCCTGCATGAACTCGGCGTCGGTTACGTCCGCTTTCTTGCACTCGAAGACGAACCAGGGGTCTTTCAGCGCGTCGTCCTTGTAGAGGACGAGGTCCGCCTTGAAGTTAGGCGTGCGGCTTGGAACGGGGACCTCGAAGCGGATGCGCTCCGGCGGGTACTCGTACTTGTAGATGAGCTCCGCCCACAATTCGGCGCGAACCTTCTCCTCCGGGTCAGATAAACGCTCGGAGTGATCGGCGGCGACGTAGCGGATACGCTCGCTCTTGCCCTCGCCGGTGAGTTCGGCGTGGCCGTCAGCGATAGCGCGTTTGAGGTATGTTTCAGGCTGTGCGTCTTGCATGGAATCTCCCGTGCATTAGTGGCGGGCCGGTCAAGCGTCCATCGGGGGGTTGGCCTCGACGGTGTCGTCCACGTCGTCGGAGCCCTCCACCACAACCGACGAAAGTAGCGGGCGGCGCGGCCCCCTCTCTAACTCTCCCCCGCAGACGGTGGAGAGGACTATCGAGGCAATCCCTCATGTAGGGCTAACGCCCCACACCATAACCGACGAAAATAGGGGCGGACGCTTGGGGCGAGGGGGGCAGGGACCGCGTCGCTGTCGCGCCGCTACGAGGTTCCCTGAATCCACAAACGAAGTGCAACACCAGATTAGGGTGTTGCCATGGAATACAGACAGCTCTGCATTGAGGAACGGTGTGAGATTGCCCGCTTACGTGCCAAGGGCTCCTCGGTCCGGCAAGTCGCTACAACTTTGAGAAAAAACGGCGCAGAGGGGTTTATGCAAAGGTCCCGCAGACGGGAGGAGGTTTTCGAGGCAATCCCTCATGTAGGGCTAACGCCCCACACCATAACCGACGAAATAGGGGGTGGGGCGGCCCCGTCTCTAACTCTCCCCCGCAGACGGTGGAGAGGACCTAAACGCCTGAGTCGTCGGAGTCGTCTGGGCTGTCCGCGCCGTCGGGGTCGTCCGTGGTATCGGAGTCGTCGGGGCTGCCGGAGTCGGGGGTTTTGGGGTAGGGGTCGGAGTCTTGGCCGATGGTCTCGCCGGCGATGATGCGGTTGAGGTAGGCGAGGATGGTCTCGTCGGAGATGGCGAAGGCGATGCCCTCTATGGAGATTCCGACGGCCTTTGCGGCGGCGAGGCCGATGACCTGGCCTTGGAGATTGAGGACGGGCCCGCCGCTGTTGCCGGGGTTGATGGCGGCGTCGGTCTGGACCCACTGGATAGTCCTGCCGGAGTCGAAGAGGTTTGCAGAGACGATTCCTTGGGTGACGTTCAGCTCGTTTGCGAGGAGGGGGAAGCCGAGGACGAGGAGGCCGGAGCCGAGCTCGGGCTCGCCCTGGCCGGAGAAGGGCAGGGGGGCGAGGCCGTCGGGCGTGTCGGCCATGCGGAGGACGGCGATGTCCCGGACCATGTCCCGGCCAACGATCGTGGCGGTGGTCTCGAAGCCGTCGCCGGTTGTGATGTGGATTTCCGCGGCGTCGGTGATGACGTGGTTGTCGGTTATGACCAGCCCGGACGGGTCGAAGACGAAGCCCGACCCGCCGCCGAGGTCCGTTTCGATGCGCACGATGGCCCCTCGCGCGGCGGCGGTGATGGCCGCGATGGCGAGGTCGCCCGGCGGCTCCACCGAGGGCAGGCCGAGGGCGTTTTCATCGACTCTCACGCCGCGTTTGCGAGGCGCCCAATGGGGTTCGAAGTCGTGGCCGACTCCTTCGACGATGCGCTTGACGTCCGAGCCGTCGGCGTTCATCACGTAGATGTCGCCGTGCTCGTCGTCGCGGTCGGAACCGAAGGTGATCTGTGTTCCGTCAGGGGACCACGTTGGGTTGGCGTCGTGGGCATCGTTGTCGGTCAACTGGAGGAGTCCTTCGCCGTCGGCCCCTATGACGTATATCTCGTAGTCGCCGTCGGCCTCGGAAGTGAAGAGGATGCTCGCGCCGCCGGGAGAGAAGCGCGGGTGGGTCTCGTTGCTCTCCGACGCGTACACTTCTCGGGCGCCGGAGCCGTCCGCGTTGATGACCCAGATGTCGCCGCTCGTTGATTCGGTCGTGCGGTCGTAGACGATCCGTGCGCCGTCGGGAGACCAGGACGGCGCATACTCGTCGTCGTCCGTTTCGGTCAAGCGCGTCTCGTTGCCGCCGTCGATGCCGGATACGTAGAGGTCTCTCATTACATCGAACTCGCCGTCTTCCAAGGTGAAAGCGATGATCTTCACGTAGACGATTTTATCCCCGAGGGGAGACCACGCGGGCTCGGTGTAAAGGGTGAGGGGGTCGGACGATAGGCTGTCCTCGTGTATGAGGTCGGGCCAGTCGCCGTCGTCGGCGGAGACGATCAGGCCCGCGTCCGAGGTGTAGACCACTCTGCGGCCGTCGGGCGCCCATTCGGCGTCGTACTCCGTGCTCTGCGAGCGGGTGATCCGGCGAGTCTCGGTCCCGTCGGGGGTCACCCAATAGAGGTCGATGAAGTCTTCGTGGTCGCTGTCGGAGAGGAACATGATGCGGTCGGGCTCCACGGCGACGGTGGACTGGCCGGCGGCCGTTGCGCCGTCCATGGCGGCGGTTACGGCGACTTCGTACTCGCCGGGGGCGTCGCCCGCGGTGAAGAAGCCGTCGGACGTGAGGGTCCCGGCCTCCTCCGCCGACAGCGCCCACTCGAAGGACGCGCCGGGTATGCGGTTGCCGAAGCGGTCGCCCGCGACGGCGACGAACCGTTGCCTCTGGCCGATGCCGACTGTGACCGCTTTCGGGGCCCAGGCGACTTGGGCGAGGGGGGCGGGCGTCACCACGACGTCGGCTGTCGCCTCGGCCGTGACGCCGTCCAGGGAGACGTCGACCCTGACGGCGAGGTCGTAGGCGCCGGCGACCTTCCCGGCAGTCAACAGGCCTGACTGGTCGACGTCAGCGCCGCTCGTGGGGGAGTCCCATATTGTGTCGAACCCGCTCAGGACGTTGCCGTGTTCGTCGGTTGCGAGGGCGGTGAGCTGGAGGGACTCGCCTGCTTCGACCACGAGGGCGGGAGAGCTGATGTTGACGTTCGCCAGGGGGCCGGGCAGGACCCGGTAGGTGAGCGTTTCAACGACCTCCGCCTCGCCGGAGGGCAGGCGGGCCTCCAGAACGAAGGTCCCGGCTTCGGAGCCGACTCGCAGGACGCCTGTCTCCGGGTCGACGGCGTTGGCCCCCGTCGTCGACCACACCGCGTCCTCGAAGGCTATCTCGTTGCCAAAGCTGTCGAACCCGGCGAGGGAGAGGGGGACCGTCTGGCCGATCCGGAGGGGCCCGTCGATGCCGCGTATGTCGAGGCTCCCGATGAGGCCGGGCGTCACCGTCACGTCGACGCTGCCGGACACGACCACGCCGTCGAGCCATGCGACTGCCTGGACGGAGGCGGGATACTTCCCGGCGACGGTCGTGACGCTGAGGAGGCCGTCAAAGTTGATCGACCCGACGCCCGACGCGGTCTCCCACATGAGGTGGGAAGGCGTGAGGGCGTTCCCGTAACGGTCGGCGGCCAGGGCCGTTAGCTGAACGTCCGATCCGGTGGGCGCGCTGATCTCCTCGGGCGCGATGCTCACCTCCGCCAGCGGGTCCGGGACGATGGTGAGGGGCGCCGTTGCGACTAGGGCCGCTCCGCCGTAGGAGACCCGGGCCGTAACGCCGTTGTCGAAAGTCCCGGCGGCGGTCCCCGCGGCGAGCTGCCCGGACGCGTCTATCTCGCCTGCGGAGGATGACCATCGGACCTCCGGGCCGGCGATTTCGTTGCCGAACTCGTCCCGTGCGGATATCTCGAAGGTCTGCTGTTGGCCGATGGAGAGCAATACGCCGCTTGCCGGTGAGATGGCCGCGGCCGCCAATGGGTCGGGGGCGATGGTCACGGGCACGGTCCTGGCGGCCGTTAAGCCATCGTGGGAGACCGTGACGGCGACGCCGTGGTCGAAGGTCCCGGCGGCGGTCCCGGCGGTGAGCAGGCCGGACGCGTCGATCTCGCCTGCGGAGGATGACCATCGGACCTCCGGGTTGGCGATTTCGTTGCCGAACTGGTCATGGGCGGATATCTCGAAGGTCTGCTGTTGGCCGATGGAGAGGAATACCTCGCTTTCCGGCGTGATGCTGAACCCCGTCATCGGGCCGCGGAGGACGGTCACTGATGCGGTCGCGGTCGTGGTCGAGCCGCCGTGGGAGACCGTGGCCGTGACGCCGTGGTCGAAGGTCCCGGCGGCGGTTCCTGCGGTGAGCCGTCCGGACGCGTCGATCTCGCCTGCGGAGGATGACCATCGGATCCTCGGATTGGCGATCTCGTTGCCGAACCTGTCCTGGGCGGATATCTCGAAGGTCTGCTGCCGGCCGATGGAGAGCGAGACCTCGCCCGCCGGGGTGATGCCGATCGTGGCCACCGGGTCCGGGGCGACGGTGACCGATGCGGTCGCAGTCGCCGTCGCGCCGCCGTGGGAGACTTGGGCCGTAACGCCGTTGCCGAAGGTCCCGGCGACGGTCCCGGCGGTGAGCCGTCCGGACGCGTCTATAGCGCCGGCGGAGGCGGACCAGGCGACCTCGGGGCTGGCGATCTCGTTGCCGAACTCGTCCCACGCGGACGCTTCAAAAGCCTGCTGCCGGCCGATGGAGAGCGAGACTTCGCTTACCGAGAGCTCGGCGCGCGCAACGGGGCCGGGGCCGACCTCTATGGGCTGGCTAATCGTTGCTTCGCCCGCCCCGCCTTCATTGGTGGCGGTAAGCCGCACCTGGTAGCTGCCGGGGGCGTCGTAGGTGTGGACGGGGTCCTGTCCCGAGGTCACGCCGCCGTCGCCGAAGTCCCAGAGCCATTCCGTCGGCTCGTCCTCCGAGGTGTCGGTGAAATAGACCGTGAGGGGGGCGTCGCCGGACAGGGGGGAGGCGGTGAAGCTCGCCACCGGCGCAGTGGGGCCGCACGCTACTAAAAGGATGGCGATGAGCCCAAGGGCGCCCGTGAGGACGGCAGTATTGAGGCGCGGGGCCCGCATATTCGCGTTCTCCTGGGTCTTGATGGCTATCCGCAAGCGCGGGGGGTAGCCGTGCGGAGGGTGCGTTGCATGTAGTACGTGAAGCCGCTAGCTGGAAGTCGTTCGGGCGCTCGAATTGAGCTCCTGCAGGGCCTGAATGATAGCGGGCGCCGGGATGCGGTCGCCTATGTCTTGGCCGATGTGGCCTGCGACGATAGCGCCGGAGGAGATGATGAAAGTCGCCGGCGCCGCAACGCCGTCGCCCAGCAGGTCGAATATCCCGTAGGCGGACGCGACGGCGTGGTCGGGGTCGGCCAGCACGGGGAATCTGGCGCCCACCAGAGCCTGCATCTGCCGCGCGTAATCCAGGGTGTCGACGCTGATCGCGAGCAGCTCGGCGTCCAGGCCGCGTATGGCGTCGTAGGATTCCTCCAGCTCGACGAGCTGGCTACGGCAGATGCCTCAGAAATAGCCGCGATAGAAGACGAGCACGACGGCGGAGTTGGCGGCCACTTCGTCGTACAGGCGGACGGCCCCGCCCTGCGCGGCCTCTAGCTCGAAGTCGGGGACCTGCAAGGCGTCGGGCGGTGTTTCAGGGGCGGCGGGGGAGGAGCTGCCCCGCACCAGGGCGGCGATGGGCAACAGCAGCGAGAGCACGATGATGAGGGCGAAGCCGATGGTGCCGCGCTTCCACCACCGACTCTGAAAGAACGACCCGCGGTCGTCCGTCATGCGGTTGAGCTCATCGATTTCGGCGAGCTCTCTCTCGCTATACAGCTCGTCGTCCGGTGGAAGGGTCAACGTATGAGACTCTGCGCTCGGTGCGTCCGGTCGGAGGCGGGCGACTAGGCCCGGCCTCCCGCGACCGCAGGGACGATGCTGACTTCGTCGCCGGACTTGACCGACGTGCCGAGACCTTCGAGGAATCGGACGTCCTCGTTGTTCAGGTACAGGTTCACGAAGTAGCGGAGTTCGCCGTTCTCGTCGAGAAGCCGGTCTTTCATGCCAGGGTACTGGTCGTCGAGGGCCGAGATGAGGCCGCCGAGACTGTCGGCGTCGACCTCGACCTTGTCGGCGCCGTCGGTGATCCGCCGCAGCGGACCTGGAATGCGCACCATTACGCTCATGCTGTTCAGTTCCTCCGTGGGTTACGGCTCGACCAGGTCGCCCAGCGCGGGGTCGACCCGGACTCCCAACGAGCGCACCCAGTCCAGGCTGCGCTCGACTTCTTCCAACTCGCCCTCGACCTCGAGGATCACCCAGCCGACGCCCTCTTGGATGTCAGCCCGTCTGATGTTGGTGACGACGGCGAAGTCACGGCCCATTCTATAGATAATCGGCTCCTTGATGAGCCTGTCCAAGAAGGTGAACCGCACACGCTGCATCGCTGCCATAGTCATCAGGCCCTTACGGCTGCGGACTCCTCGAACGCCGTCACTGTCGCGTCGATGTGGATCGGGTTGACCACGTCTTCGACGATTTCGGTCGTCTTCAGGCCGTTGCCGGTGATGTAGACCACCGTCGACTCGTCGGGCCCGATCTCGCCGCGCTCGACGAGCCGCTTCAGGCCCGCAATTGCGACGCCGCCTGCGCCCTCGGTGAAGATGCCCTCGGTCTGGGCGAGAAGTTTGATGCCCTCGGCCACCTCGTGCTCCTCGGCGATGACCGCGGAGCCGCCGGAGGCCTCGATGGTCTTGAGCGCGTAGTAGCCGTCGGCGGGGTTGCCGATGCCGAGAGACTTGGCGATGGTGGCTGGCTTCACCGGCCTAATCACCAGGCGCCCTTCTTCGTAGGCGGTGGCGATGGGCGAGCAGCCGCGGGCCTGGGCGCAGTGCATCTGCGTCTCGACCGGGCCGATGAGCCCGACCTGCTCGAACTCCTTCAGCCCCTGGTAGATCTTGGTGAACATGGCGCCGGAGGCGGACGGCGCGATTGCGTGCAGGGGCGCGCGCCATCCGAGCTGCTCCGCCACCTCGAAGCCGAGGGTCTTGCTGCCGTCCGCGTAGAAGGGGCGGACGTTGATGTTGACGAAGGCCCACGGGTACTGGTCGGCCAGCTCGCTGCAGAGGCGGTTGACATCGTCATAGCTGCCGTCGATGGCGACCATGGTGGGGTTGTAGATGGCCGCGCCGAGCACCTTCCCTTTCTCCAAGTCGGAAGGAATGAAGACGTAGGCCTTTATACCGGCGCGGGCCGCGTGGGCGGCTACCGCGCACGCCAGGTTTCCGGTCGAGGCGCAGGCGATGGTGTCGAATCCAAGCTCGAGGGCGGTGGCCGTTGCGACGGCGACGACGCGGTCCTTGAACGAATAGGACGGGTTGACGCTGTCGTTCTTGATCCAGAGCTCGTTGAGGCCGAGTCGCGCCGCCAGTCTGTGTGAGCGGATGAGGGGCGTGAAGCCGGCGTTGATATCCACATCCGGGTTGTAGTCCGCGGGGAGGAAGTCGGCATAGCGCCAGAGGCTGGGGGGGCCGGCCATGATCCGCTCGCGGCTGGCGACCTTGGCGATTGCGTCCATGTCGTAGACGACTTCGAGCGGACCGAAACAGAAATCGCAAACGTTGAAGGCGCCGATGGGGTACTCGCGAGAGCATTCCTTACAGCGCAGAGCGGCGGTGTTCGCCATGGCAACCCCCTCTATACACATAGACGCGTGCGGCGGTTCGCCTACTCCGCACGCGCCATCCCTCCGACGGCTACGAAATGAGGAGAAATCCTCTTCACATTGCCAATAGCGTAACAGGAGCGTCGATAGCCGTCAACGCGGCCACGGCCTGCTAAACGGGTTTCGCCATGGCTGGCGTTGGGCGCTCTAACCGGCGAACTTGCCCTTCACCCTATCGGCTATTGCCTAAGCGTAGTTGATAGTATTACACTCAAGGTTGCTACAGGACAGGCTAGCTATGACGACCAAGAACTACTACCAGACGTTGGGCATCGAGCGCGAAGCCTCCGAGAAGGAGGTGCGGGCCGCTTACCGGCGTTTGGCGCGGAAGCACCACCCGGACGTGAACTCCGGCGACAAGGGCGCGGAGGCCAAGTTCAAGGAGATCAACGAGGCCTACCAGGTCCTCTCCAACGCGGAGTCGCGGAAGAAGTACGACCGCTTCGGGGACAACTGGCGGCACGCCGATCAGGCGGGGACGGGCGCGGGGACGGGGGCGTCGCCCTTCACGTGGTTCAACCGCGCGCGGACCCGTCGCCCCGCCTCAGCCGAGTCCGCCGGCTTTGGGAGCGTGAGCGATATCTTCGGCGACCTCTTCAGCGGACAGCGCGCCCACGGCCCCGAGGAGATGTTCACGAGACGTCAGTTCGACGCGCCGGCCACGATCACTTTGGAGGAGGCCTACGCGGGGACCAAGCGCACCGTACAGGCGCCGCCCGACCCTATGACCGGCGCGTCCGGCAAGCGGCTCGAGGTCAGCATCCCCGCGGGCGTGGAGTCAGGCTCGCGTGTCCATGTGAGCGCAAATGGTGGGCTGAGCGCGGGCCAGGGAGTTGATCTCAATCTTTCGGTCACGGTCTCGCCGCACTCCGTCTTCACCCGCGAGGGGGACAATCTTCGCCTTACTGCGGACGTTCCGCTCGTGGACGCTGTGCTCGGCGGCGAGATCGAGGCGCCCGTTATTACGGGCAAGAGCGTCGTGCTGAAGATTCCCCCGGAGACGCAGAACGGCCGGGTGTTCCGCCTGCGCGGCAAGGGCATGCCCAAGCGGCGCGGCGGCGGATACGGAGACCAGCTCGTGACCGTTAGGGTGGTGCTGCCCACCGGCCTCAGGGACGAGGAGCGCGCGCTGTTCGAGCGTCTTCGGGAGTCTGGGAAGGCGAGAGCGTAGCGGCGTGTCCTAGATTCCCGCTTTGCGGGAATGGCGGAAGTGGCGGGTTGTTGGAGGACTTTGGGATGGTCGAAATACGGGTGGTGGAGGAGATAGCGGGCCGTGCAGTCAGCGTGGACGGAGTCCCCGAGGACGAGCCTTGCTACGTCATCAGCGTTGCGGCGCGGATGGTGGGCGTACACGCGCAGACGCTGCGCTACTACGAGCGCATCGGCCTACTCGAGCCGGCCCGGTCGCGGGGCAACATTCGCATGTTCTCACCGGGGGACGTGCGGCGGGCGCGGTGGATCAAGTCGCTCATCTATGACTTGGGGATCAACCTAGCCGGAGTCGACGTCATCATGCGGATGCAGGCGCGCATGGCGGAGCTTGGGCGACAGGTGCGCGAGCTCGAGGAGCGGTTGGGCAGGCGCTAGAGGGCTCCGTATTCCCGCCTGTGCGGGAATGACGGAGGGGAGAGGCTGCGAGGTTCGCGCCTGCGCGGGAATGACGGAGAGCGCGAGAGGAGCGTAGAGGCGATGGTTTTCAAGCAGGACGACTTCACGGAGCAGGCGCAGAGCATCATCGGCGCGAGCCATGACATCGTGCGGCGCTTCAAGCACGCGCAATGGGACGTGGAGCACGTCGTGCTCGCGCTGCTCGAGAACGAGGGGAGCGTCCCCGTCCAGATGCTGAACGAGCTTGGCGTGAATATCGGGGCCGTCCGCGGCGAGATCGGGGCGGCTCTCGCCCAGACGCCGCGACTCGCCTATGAGTCCAATCAGATGCACCCTACGCCCCGGGCGCTGACGCTGCTGCAGGCCGCGAAGGATGAGGCGGAGCGTCTCCGCGACGAGTACATCAGCGCCGAGCACCTCTTCATCGCGGCGCTTTCGGACGAGAAGGGCGAGTCCGCGCGCATCATGAAGAGTCATGGCGTGGACAAGGAGCGGGCATACCAAGCGCTCCAGCGGGTGCGAGGCGGGCGCCGGGTGACCGATCCGCGCGCCGAGAGCCGATATCAGGCGTTGGAGCGCTACACCGTCGACCTGACGGACCTGGCGCGCGGGGGCAAGCTCGACCCGGTGATCGGCCGGGGCGCCGAGATACGGCGCGTCATGCAGACACTTACCCGTCGCACCAAGAACAATCCCGTCATCATCGGCGGCGCTGGCATCGGCAAGACGGCGATTGCGGAGGGTCTCGCTCAGCGCATCGTCGCGGAGGACGTGCCGGAGTCGCTGCGGGGCAAGCGGGTGCTGGCGCTGGACATGGCGGGCATCGTGGCCGGGTCCAAGTTCCGCGGCGAGTTCGAGGAGCGGCTCAAGTCGGTCATCGACGAGATGAAGGAGGCGCGGCGGGAAGTCATTCTGTTCATCGACGAGCTGCATATGGTCGTCGGGGCCGGGGCGGCGGAGGGCGGCATCGACGCCGCCAACATCATGAAGCCCGCCCTCGCGAGAGGCGAGCTGCAGGTGATCGGCGCGACCACGCCCGACGAGTACCGGCGGCACATCGAGAAGGACTCGGCGTTGGAGCGGCGGTTCCAACCCATCTGGCTGGAGGAGCCGACGGTCGAGGAGGCCATCGAGATTCTGCGCGGGCTCAAGCCGCGCTACGAGGCGCACCACAAAGTCGCGCTCGACGACGGCGCGCTCGTGGCCGCGGCCCGCCTGAGCGCGCGCTACATCTCCGAGCGCCACCTGCCGGACAAGGCAGTTGACCTGATCGACGAGGCCGCCGCCAAGCTCAGGCTGGACGTCGAGAGCCTGCCGCCCGAGCTGAACGCGAAAGCGCAGGAGGCGCGCCGCCTGCGCGAGGAGGAGGAGTCGGCGGCGCAGCGGGCGGACTACGAGGCCGCGGCGCGGCTCAAGGTCAACCGCGTCCGCCTCGAAGAGGAGTTCGAGCGGGAGCGCGGCGAGTTCCTGGGCCGCGACCATGCCGGCATGGTGGTCCACGAGCAGGACATCGCCGCACTCATCGCGGCATGGACCGGCATCCCCGCAGCGCGCCTTATGGAAGAGGAGGCAGAGCGCTTATTGCATCTGGAGGACCGCTTGCACCAGCGCCTGATCGGCCAGCACGACGCCGTCGTCGCCGTCGCGGACGCCATCCGGCGGGCGCGCGCCGGGCTGAAGGACGAGCGGCGTCCTGTCGGCTCGTTCATGTTCCTGGGGCCGACAGGGGTGGGCAAGACCGAGCTGGCGCGGGCGCTGGCGGAGTACCTGTTCGACGACGAGGACAACATGGTGCGGATCGACATGTCCGAGCTGGGCGAGCGGCACACCGTCTCGCGGCTTATCGGGGCGCCTCCGGGGTACGTTGGCTACGACGAGGCGGGCCAGCTTACGGAGGCGGTCCGGCGGCGTCCGTTCCGGGTGGTGCTCTTCGACGAAATCGAGAAGGCGCACCCGGACGTGTTCAACGTATTGCTCCAGATATTGGACGACGGACGGCTGACGGACGGCCACGGCCGTTCGGTGGACTTTTGCAACACCATCATCATTATGACGAGCAATCTGGGCACGGCCGAGTTCAGCAAGGGCGGGCTGGGGTTCCAGGCCGGGCGGAAAACCGCCGAGGAGGAGCAGCATCGCCAGGCGGTGATGGAGGCGCTCAAGAAGTCCTTCAAGCCGGAGTTCCTCAACCGAGTGGACGAGTACATCATCTTCCACCAGCTCAGCCGCGAAGAGCTTCACCGGATCGTCGAGCTGATGGTGGACAAGGTGCGCCGTCAGCTGGCGGAGCGATCCATCGGCATCGAGCTCACTCAGGCGGCGCGGGACTGGCTCGTGGACGAAGGCTTCGACCCTGTCTACGGCGCGCGTCCGCTGCGCCGGGCGGTCGAGCGTCACGTGGAGAACGAGGTCGCCAGGCGCATCCTGGCCGGCGAATGCCGGGATGGCGATACGGTCATCGTCGGCGCCGAGGACGGACGCCTGACCTTCGCCAACAGCGAATCGCGCGAGCCCGCGTCTGCGAGGCCGTAGCCTCCTCCCCAGGAGATGATGGGAGGGACTAGGGTAGGGGATTCCCTTCCTGGAAGGTGGTCGGTGATAAGGTTGCGCCACGAGCAGCAGAGCGCCGCGCGGCACGCGCCGAACAGAGCGGAGGACGCGGCGCCGTCGGCGGCGAGGACTCAGACATAGGAGGGCGGAGCATGACAACCGACGCTGAAATCCGACGAGCGGAGACGCCGGACAACCTGGACGAGTTCCCGGAGCCCGACGCCTACCTGGACTGGCAGCACAGCGAGGGCGTGAAAGTCATCGTGGATTTCGCCTTCGAGGACCTCGGACGCATCGAGCTCGGCGACTGGGAGCGTAAGGGCGGCAAGGGCGCGATCATCAACATCCCGAACCCGCTCCTCCTCAACGACTCGCACCTCGTCGAGATCGGTCCGGGCGGGAGCTCGACGCCCGAGCATCACCTGTACGAGGAGATGGTCTATATCGTCTTCGGACGGGGGGCGACGAGCGTCTGGCTGGACGGCGGCGCGGAGCAGACGTTCGAGTGGAGCGCGGGCAGTCTGTTCTCCATCCCCCTCAACGCGTGGTACCGGCATTACAACGCCAGCGGCGCGGAGCCGGCTCGTTATCTCGGCGTCACCAACGCTCCGCCCGTCCTGCGGTGGTGGCGCAACCGTGATTTCGTGTTCGATAACGATTTTCGCTTCACCGACCGCTTCGGCGGAAGCGACGACTTCTTCAGCGGCGCCGGCACGCTCTACCAGCGCCGCAAGTGGGCGAGCAACTTCATCCCCAACGCACCCGGCATGCCGCTCTACGATTACCTCACGCGTGGGGCGGGAGGCGTGAACGCCAGCCTGGAGATGGCGGGCAACGTGACGAAGGCGCACATCTCCGAGTTTCCCGTGGGCACGTATAAGAAGGCGCACCGCCACGGTCCCGGAGCGCACCTCGTGATCCTGAGCGGCGAGGGTTTCTCCCTGCTCTGGAACGACGAGGCCCAGTCCGACCTGCGCAAGGCGGACTGGAAGGTTGGAGGCATGGTCATCGTCCCCGCTGACCGGACGCTCCATCAGCACTTCAACGCCGGGCCGACGCGGGCGCGCTACCTGGCGCTGCGGCCGGGCACGGGGCTCGTCGGCGGGCCGCGCTCCTCCGATTTGAGCGTGCAGGAAGGCGGCGGCCAGATCGAGTACGAGGACGAATCAAGGCGGGTCCACGAGATATTCGAGGCTGAGCTGGCGAAGAACGGCGCGCCCTGCCGGATGAAATCGTTCATCCCTTGGTGCTCCGGGGAGGTTGGCCCAACCCGGGTTCGCGATACCTAGGCTTCCCGGTCTCTGTCGCCTGAGTCGGTGGTAAGGTTGGGGCATGGATACAAAACCCCTAGGCAAGAGCGGCGTGCAGTTGCCCGAGATTGGGCTCGGGACGTGGAATTTCAGTGGCGATTCGGCGGTTGTCCACCGCGCCATTGAGTTGGGCTCGTTTCTGATCGACACCGCCGAATCGTACGGCACGGAAGAGCGCGTCGGGCGGGCCATCGCTGGCAGGCGGGACGAGGTCTTCATCGCCACCAAGGTCTCACCGGAGCACTTCCGCCGCAAACAGCTCATCGACGCCTGCGATAGGAGCCTGGCCAAGCTCGGCGTCGAGACGATCGACCTCTACCAACTCCACGCCCCCAACTCGAAGGTCCCCATCGAGGAGACGATGGGGGCGATGGCGGAGCTCGTCGCGGCGGGGAAGGTGCGCCACGTCGGCGTTAGCAACTTCTCCGTCGACGAGATGCGTGACGCGGAGGCCGCGCTCGGCCCTGACCTGATCGTCGAGAACCAGATCAAATACAGCCTGTTCGACCACGAATTCGCCGACAGCGTCATCCCGTACTGCGAGGAACGGGGCATCATGGTGCTGGCTTACAGCTCCCTGGAGCAGGGCTCGTTCGAGCGCGAGATGAAGCGCAACACGCGCCTCGTCGAGGCGATGCGGAGCGTCTGCTCCCAGACGGGGAAAACGTCCGCCCAAGTCTTGCTGAACTGGACTTTGCGGTCGCCCGTGGTCATCACAATCCCCAAGACCAATACCCTGAGCCGCGTCGACGAGAACTGCGGCGCCGCCGGCTGGCGCCTGACCGATGAGCAATGGAACGCGCTCACCGAGGCGGCGGGCCGCAATCGCTCCAGCTTCTGGTGGCGGTAGGGTCCTACCCTTCGGCCATGACCACCGATACCGCTCTCCCCCCCGCCGAGCGCGTCGGCGCCGTCATCGTCGCGGCGGGGGCCAGTACGCGCATGGGAGGCGCCGACAAGACGCTCGCCGATTTGGGAGGCGAGCCCCTCATCGCCCGCACCGTGGCCGCTTTCGAGCAGTCCGCCGCCGTCGGTGCCGTCGTCCTCGTCGTTGGGGAGGGCAACCGCAACGCCATCGCCAAGCTGCGCGACGAGAAGGGCTGGCGCAAGACGGCGCCCCCGGTCCTCGGCGGCGCGCGCCGTCAGGACAGCGTTCGCATCGGCTTGGCGGCGCTCCCGCGCGAGTGCGAGTGGGCGCTCGTCCACGACGGCGCCCGTCCGTTCGTGACCGCGCGTATGATCGAGGACGGCCTGCGGGCCGCCGCTGCGACGGGCGCCGCGGTCGCCGTCGTGCCGGCGTTCGACACCGTGAAGCGCGTCGCCCCCGATGGGCGGGTCGTCGAAACCCTCGACCGCAGCGAGCTGGCGCTGACTCAGACCCCCCAAGTTTTCCATCGCGACGTCCTCGAGCGCGCCCACGCCGAGGTGACAGACGACGTAACCGACGACGCCGCGATGGCGGAGCGCATCGGCGTCGAGGTGCGGACGTTCGAGGGGGCGCGCTCCAACATCAAGGTGACGACGCCGGAGGACTTGGTAGTGGCGTGGGCGTTGTTGCGATGGGGGGTAGATGATGGCTTATGAGAAAGAGCAATCCTCGGCATTGGGGCGTGCTGCTGCGGCACGAGCTGAGGGGGAAATCGAAGTTGCGGAAGCATGGGAGTCTGCCGCAAAAGAGTGGGCTGAGGGTGGAGTTGGGATGGCCTCAATGTTGGAGCGGGATGCTCGAACGCGGGAACGTGCTGCCCGGATTGCCCGTAAGGTCAAAGTAGTTGAAGCGAGACGAGCTTCTATTAAGGCGCGAACGGAGAGATGGGAGCGTGCTGCTGAGCGAGAGGCTGAACATAGGCGCGCATGGAACCGCGCCGACGCAGCATGGGAACGCGCCACAGAAGAATGGACTTACGGCAACATTGAAGAGGCCTTGCTCTGGACGCGTGCTGCCGCCGCATGGGCTAAGGGGCATACCGAAGCCGCAATAGCATGGGAACGCGCAGTAAACGATGACGATGAAATCCAGACTGCGGAAGCATGGGAAAGAGCCGCAGACTCTCGGGCCTACTCTCTTGAAGTGTCGGAGGACTGGGCGTGTGTGGCGAAGGCACGGGAAGCTCATAGTAGAGAAGACTTGGCGTTAGCGTGGGAGCACACCGCTCATAGTTTGGCCACGCACTGGTCTGCAAATACACCTAGAGTGGTACACGCACTAGAGAGTGCTGCAAAATCACTAAGGGATAGTGAGTCAATCGATGCATTCTGCCTGGCCGAAGCTCTCGAAGCATGGCTGCATGCTGCCGAGACGCAATTTAATAATGAACCGAAAGTATCAGAAGCATGGGCGTGTGCCGCTACAGCGTGGGTTGCGAGCAATGTTGATCAGAACGAAGATGCTAAGGCATGGGAGTGTGCCGCGAAAGCATGGGCTAGAAACGAATTTGAGGCCGCCGTGGCGTGGGAGAGTACTGCGACAGCATGGGCGAGAGGTAGTGCTCAGGAGGCCTTGACAGGAGAGCGCATTGCATTGGCCGCGGAAGCAAGGAAGCATTCAGATCGAGCGCAATCAATGGGTCAAGCACGGAAAGCAAGAGCATGGCAGAGTGCAGCGGAGGCCTGGTCTAAGGGTGATGACGAGGCGGCCTTAGCACGGGAACACACCGCCTGGAACCTCTTCGAGTGAACGGAACAGAATCGACACTTTGGAGAGCAGGAGTGATATAGGTGCCAGGAACCGCCCCAAGGAGGTTGAGTGACCATCCGATTCGGCATAGGCTATGACGCGCACCGGCTGGCGGACGGCGCGCCGCTCGTGCTGGCCGGCGTCGAAGTCCCGTTCGAGCGGGGGCTCGAAGGCCACAGCGACGGGGACGTGGCAGCCCACGCGATCATCGATGCGCTGTTGGGCGCGGCGGCGCTTGGAGATATCGGAGGGCATTTCCGCGAGGACGACCCCACGGTCCCCAAGGGAGTGTCCAGCATGGAGCTGCTGAGGCGCACCGCCGCCATGCTGAGCGACGCCGGATGGCGGGTGGTGAACGTCGATGCTACAATCGTCATCCAGCGGCCAAGGCTCGCGGAGCGGATAACGGCCATGCGGACGGCAGTTTCTGCCGCGCTTGGCGTCGACCTCTCCGCCGTGAGCGTCAAGGCCACCACCGAAGACGGCCTCGGGTTCACCGGGACCGGCGAGGGCGTCTCCGCCTTGGCCGTCGCTTCCATCACAGACGAAACTCCATGAAGCTATCCGACACGCTCACCGGCGAGAAGCGCGACTTCGCTCCCGCCGGCGCCCAAGTGCGTATGTACGTCTGCGGCGTCACGCCCTACTCGTCGTCCCACGTGGGCCATGCGATGAGCTTCATCGTCTTCGACGTCCTCCATCGCTACCTGGAGTTCCGGGGCTTCGAGGTCAAGCGCGTTCAGAACTTCACCGATATTGATGACAAGCTCATCGACCGCGCCGTCCAAGAGGAGACGACTGTCGAGGAGCTGGCGGAAAAGCACATCGGCGAGTACTTCGACGACATGGCGGCCCTCAACGTCCGCCCGGCGGACATGTACCCGCGCGCCACCCAGGAAGTGCCCAAGATCATCGAGGTCATCGCGGGCCTCATCGGCTCCGGCCACGCCTATGAGTCCCACGGCGACGTGTACTTTCGCGTGCGCGGCGTCGACGACTACGGCAAGCTCAGCCACCGGTCGCTGGACACGATGCGCGCGGGCGCCCGCATCGAGCCGGGGGTCGAGAAGGAGCACCCCATGGACTTCGCGCTGTGGAAGTCCGCCAAGCCGGGCGAGCCGGCGTGGGAGAGCCCGTGGGGGAGCGGCCGCCCCGGCTGGCACATCGAGTGCTCGGCCATGGCGCTGCGCTATCTAGGCGAGTCCATCGACATCCACGGGGGCGGGCAGGACCTCGTTTTTCCTCACCATGAGAACGAGATAGCCCAGAGCGAGGCGTTCACCGGCAAGCGACCCTTCGCCGCCTTCTGGCTGCACAACGGCCTGCTCAATCTCGACTCCGAGAAGATGAGCAAGTCCTTGGGCAACCTGGTCACGATACGCGATGCCCTGGATCGCTACTCGCCGGACGCCATCCGCCTCTCCGTCCTCAACGCCCACTACCGCAGTCCCGGCTACTACTCCGACGAGGCCCTCGCCGGGTCGGAGCGCGCCGCCGCTCGGTTGCGTCAGGCGGCGTCGGCGTCGGCCAACGCGGGCGCCTCCGAACGCCTCGACGGCGCTGGGGCGCGCGCCCGTTTTATAGAGGCAATGGACGACGACTTGAACAGCCCGCAGGCCGTCGCCGCGCTCTTCGACCTTGCCCGCGATATCAACCGGGGCTCGTCCGAAGGCCGGGACGTTTCGCAGGCGCAGGCGGCGCTCGTCGAGCTGACCGGCGTGCTCGGCCTGACCCTCGAGCAGCGAGGGGCGGCGATCGACGCCGACCTAGCGGCGAGGGCGCAGGCGCTCGTCGACCGGCGGGCCGAGCTCCGCGCCGCCAAGGATTTCGCCGGCGCCGACGCCGTTCGCGACGAGCTCGCGGCGATGGGCGTCGAGGTGACGGACTCCCCTTCGGGCACGACGTGGCGGGTCGTGGGGTAGGGCGACTTGCCCCACGGTTTTGACTGCAACGAGCGCGTTGCATACAATGATGGCATCGCAGGGCGAGGCAACTATGGCCAGCATCACGATACGCAACATCAGCGAGGAGTTGAAGCGGAGCCTCCGCATTCGGGCCGCCGAGCATGGATGCTCAATGGAGGAAGAGGCCCGCAGCATTCTGCGCTCGACGCTCGACCGGCAGCCGTCACCGCCGAAAAATCTGGCGGAGGCCATTCACGCCCGGTTCGCTCCCTTAGGCGGCTTGGAGTTGGAGTTGCCCCCGCGCGAGCCTATGCGGGAACCACCCACGTTCGACTGAGGCCGTGACAATCCTTCTGGACACCAACGTCGTCTCCGAGTTGACCCGCCCTCGCCTGGACCCTAACGTCTTTGACTGGGCTACCAGACAGGAAGCCGAAACGCTATTTCTCTCTGCTGTCAGTGAAGCCGAGCTCCGTTACGGTGTGGAGATTATGCCCTCCGGTCGACGCAGGGACAGACTCTTCGCCGAGCTTGAGAGCACGCTTCGGGAAGACTTTGCAGGACGTATTCTTCCGTTCGACAGTGAAGCGGCCCGCGCCTACGCCGAGATTGCGGCCGCACGGCGCGCGGCGGGACATCCGATCAGCCAGTCAGACTGCCAGATCGCGGCGATTGCTCGTTCCCGCGGAGCTGCGGTCGCCACGAGGGACTCAAGCGGCTTTGAAGGCTGCGGAGTCACGGTGATTAATCCGTGGTCGAGCGGGTGAGGACGCCCGCTCCCATGACCACTCCGCACGCCGCAACTCTCCGCGACGCCCTTGTCGCTATCGTCGGCGCGGAGCACGTGCTGACCGACGACGAGTCGCGCGAGCGTCTCTCCTTCGATGCGATCAACAGCCGCCGGTTGGGAAGGCTGGAAGGCCTGACCGAGGCGCGGGTGGATGTGGTGGCGCGTCCGGCGAGCACGGCGGAGGTCGCGGCCGTGGTGGCCTATGCCTCGGCCCACGGAGTCGCGGTCATCCCTTACGGCGGCGGCACCGGAGTGATGGGGGCCGTCGTGCCGCGGCGGGGCGGGGTCGCCCTCGACCTGCGCCGCATGGACCGCGTGATTGAGATCAGCCGCGAGGACCGTATCGCTCGGGTGCAGCCGGGGGTCTACCTCGCCGACCTTGACGCCGCCGCCCGCAGGCACGGCCTCATCCTTGGCCACGACCCTTGGAGCGTTCCCATCGCGACCGTCGGCGGCGCGGTCTCCACGGACAGCGTCGGCTACCGCGCCAGCAAGTACGGTTCCATGGGCCGACAGGTGCGCGCGTTGGAGGTTGTGCTCGGCGGCGGCGAGATCGTCCGCACGCGGCCCATCGCGCGGCAGAGCAGCGGCCCCATGCTCAACGGTCTGTTCGTGGGCGCCGAGGGGACGATGGGCGTCATCACCGAGGCCACGGTGCAACTGTACGCTGAGCCGGAGGCGCGGGAGTTCGCCTCAATCGGGTTTCGGAGCTTCGAACAGGGATACCCGGCGGTCGTCCGGTTGTTCGACATCGGCCTGGTTCCCGCGCTTATCGACCTTACGGAGGAGCTACACGACGAGGATAACCCCGCGCCGTGCATCCTCTACTTGGGTTTCGAGGGTTACCGGGAGGAGGTCGAGGCCCAGCGGCGGCGCGCCGTCTCCGAGGCTTTGTCGGTGGGCGGTGAGGACCTTGGCCCTGGCCCAACGAGCCAGTATTGGGAGACGCGCCACGCCGTTGCGGAGCGTTGGCGCGATAACATGCGCCCCCTCCGGCCGACGGAGCGCTGGAAGGACCAGCGCTGGCGCAGCGCGGACTACCTGCACATCGCGATGCCCGTATCCAAGGTCGTCGCCTACAAGCGCTTCTGCGACGAGACCGCAGCCAAGCACGGAATCGAGGTGCGCGAATCGGCGGTGTGGACGGACCCCGAACTCTTCTCCGTGTTCGTCCGCGACCCCGACTCCAGCCGGGCCGAGGGCGGCAATCCTCCTCTGTGGCGGGCTGTCGACGCCATGCTCGATAGGGCGCTCGACCTTGGCGGCGGCGTCGAGTACTGCCACGGCATCGGGATAAAGCTGTCCGGGTGGGCGGAGCGGGAGTGGGGAGACGCCCTGCTGCTCGCGAGACGCGCCAAGCGCGCCGTGGACCCGAGCGGCGTCCTGAATCCCGATAAGCTGGGGCTATGACAATTTCCAGCGTTCTGGTTGCGGGGGCGAGCGGCGCTATCGGCTCGGAGATCGTGCGCGAGCTGCAGTCCCGCGGCTCGCGCGTGCGCGCGCTGGTCCGCGATCCTTCGCGGCTTACCACCGAGCCGGAAGAGGTATTCGTTGGCAACCTGCAGAACCCGCGCACGCTGGAAGGCGCCTGCGAGGGCGTCGAGGCCGTCGTGACCAGCGCCGGCGCGCCGCTTCGCTTCAAGCGGTGGTTCACCGGCGGGCGCGAGACGTTCTACGACATCGACGACGCGGGCAACCGCAACCTGCTGGAGAAGGCGGCAGCCGCGAACGTCCGGCGGTTCGCCTACGTCGCGGTGTACGGTGGGAGGTTTGTGGGCATGATGGAGTACATCCGCGCCCACGAGTCCTTCGCCGCAGCCCTCCGAGCGTCCGGGCTCGACGGGCTCGTCGTGAGGCCGACGACGACCTTCGCTCGCCTCGCGCCGCTGGTGGAGCGCGCTCGGAAGAAGCGCAAGCTGTCGGTGGTCGGGGCGGGCCAGGCCCGGACGAATCCCGTACACGAGGCTGACGTCGCCAAGGCGCTCGTCGATGAGCTGGACGGCCGGAGCACGGACCTCGACATCGGCGGACCGGACGTGCTGACGCAGGGCGAGATCGCGGAACTGGCGGCGGAGGCCGTCGGGAACGCCAAAATGGTCCTTACCCTGACGTGGCGCGCTCAACTACTCGCGGGGTTCCGTCGGTTCACGGGCCGCCATAACTACGATGTCGTGGTCTATCAATTGGCCCAGACCGAGGTCGACGTCATCGCCCCCGCCGTCGGTGAGCGGCGCCTGCGGGACTACTTCGCGGACTTGGCTGGCTAGGGCAGCGGGCAACCGGATGCGCTGACCGACGCCCTCCTCGCTGCTCCGTCAGCGCCGCATGCTACACTCCCCCCACCCCTGACCGGAGAAGCCGCCTCTTTGCGAACGCCCGTCCTCCTTCTTGCCTTGGCGGTCCTCGCCCTGGCCGCCTGCGAGTCCGCGACGCCGACTGCCCCACCTACAGCTACGCCGGTTCCTACGCCGACCGCGACGCCTACGCCTGCGCCGGTTCCGACCCCTACGCCTACGCCTACCTCAACTCCGACGCCCTCGCCAACGTCAACACCCACTCCCTCGCCAACGCCCACCCTAACGCCAACGCCGACGCCGGAACCCACGCCGACACCCACATTCACTCCCACGCCTACTCCAACGTTGACGCCCACCCCCACCCCAACACCGTCGCCGACGTTAACACCGACACCCAACCTAGGGACAAAGCCGTGGACCTCATTCGGGCCCGGGACGTGGCGCGCCGGTGAGGACATCGTTCCCGGCGTGTACGAGGCGACGGACGTGTCGGGGACGTGCGAGTGGGCGCGGCTCAGCAGGCTCGACGGTGCTCAGGCCGAGGTCCTATTCGAGCAGGCGACGACCGCCCCGGCCCGCGTCGCCATCCTGCCGACGGACGCCGGCTTCCGAGCGTCCGAGAATTGCGGCTGGTGGGTTTTCATACCGCCCCCAACCCCGACGCCCACGCCGAAGCCGACGCCTACGCCGACCCCGTACCCTGTCCCCGAGGACTTCCGCGCGCCTGAGCAGCACACCACGCTCAGCAGCGGCGGGCAGCATACCTGTGGGCTGCGGCCTGACGGCAGCGCCGTCTGCTGGGGGTCCGATACTGGACGACAGGCGTCGCCGCCGGAGGGAGAACGGTTCGTGTCAATCAGCAGCGGGGACTCTCACACATGCGCGCTGCGGCTTGATGGCAGCGTCGTCTGCTGGGGGAGTAACGGCTCAGGGCGAGCGTCGCCACCGGAGGGAGAGCGGTTCGTGTCTATCAGCAGTGGCGGGGAGCATACGTGCGGGCTGCGTCCCGACGGCAGCGCCGTCTGCTGGGGGAGCAATGGAACTTCCGCGTTCTGGCACCGTGATGATGGACGGACGTCGCCGCCGGAGGGGGAACTGTTCTCGTCAATCAGCAGCGGGGACTCTTACACATGCGCGCTGCGTCCCGACGGCAAAGCCGTCTGCTGGGGGTTTGTCGCCATTTTTCATGAGCTGGCGGGGAGCGAGCGGTTCGCGTCTATCAGCAGCGGCAACTCTCACACGTGCGCGCTGCGGCCGGACGGCAGCCCCTTCTGTCTGGGTGGAGTTATTGACGACTATGGGCAAGCATCGCCGCCGGCGGGCGAGCGGTTTGCGGCCATCAGCAGTGGGGACTTTCACACATGCGCGCTGCGGCTTGATGGCAGCGTAGTCTGCTGGGGAAACAGCGCCTACGGGCGGGCGTCGCCGCCGGTGGGAGAGCGGTTCGCGGTTGGGCGGGTGGACGCGATGGGAGGTTAGCTCGACTTCGTCGTGGCGTCTCGCAGTTTCTGGTCAAGGCCCGGGATGGTGCGGACGTAGCGCGCAAGCCAGGAGCCCTTATACCCGTCTGTGAGGGGCTCGGGAGGGTCGATTGGAGTCCAAGGGCCTCGCACTATGTACGCAGACTTCGTTCCGATTTTGATTTGCCCTGCTTCGGTGTACTCCCCGCTGACCTCTCTGTAGTCTTGGAAAGTCGCGTACGCGATGATGGCTCCCGTGCCCGTGGGCAGTCCGTGGTCAGCGCCCTTTGCTACGAAGTAGACGCGGTCGCCCGGAGATACGTCTTTGAGTAGGCGGCCCCTGTAGAAGTGGGTTTCGTCGCCAAGGGAGGTGACGCCTCCAATCGTATCGTTAGCGCGTATGAGGATACCCGCCATGCTTTTCTCCTCGTGTTGCCGACAGGTCGCCGGTGGTTCGACGGGACTCGCCACGAACCTGGGCTTTGGTCAGGGCGTTTTCCCCTCTAGCCGACGGTTATGTTCAGCAGGGCGAGGATGACGAAGATTACGGCCAGGGCGATGGTGAACTGGAAGAGCGTCTTTTCGAGGCCGCGGCGCGTGCGGAACGACTGAGTCGAGCCGCCGCCGAAAAGGCCCCCTCCGGCCCCGCGCACCTGCATAAGGATGCTCGCGACCAAGAGCCCCACGACGATGATGACGGCGAAACTGATGTACGTGCCCACGTGCTCTCCCTAATTAGCCTTTCATCGCGTCGAGTTGCTTGATGATCAGCTCGGATACGACCGAGGGATTCGCTTTCCCTCTGGTTGCTTTCATCACCTGTCCAACGAGGAACTTGGCCGCGGTCTCTTTGCCGGCGAGGTAGTCGGCGACCGCCTGCTGATTGTCCGCGATGGCCTGGGCGGCGGCGGCTTCGAGCTCTCCGGAGTCGGATATCTGGACTAGCCCCAGATCTTCGACCACCGCCTGCGCGGACTTACCGGTCTTGAACATCTCCTCGATCGCTATCTTTGCCTGCGGCGTTCCGATGGTCCCCTTCTCCAGCAGGCCGAGCAGCCCGGCGAGCCGCTCCGGGGCGACCGGCGACTCGTGTATCTCGACGTGCGCCTCGTTGGCGAGCCGGCCGAGCTCGGTGATCGTCCAGTTGGCGGTCGCCTTGGCGGCGCCGCTTGTTCCGGTGCTGGGGCCGGCGTTGGCCTTCGAGAAGCTATCGACAGCCGCCTCGTAGTAGTCGGCGAGTCCGGGGACCCCCGTGAGGAGACCGGCGTCGTAGCCGGACAGCCCGTAGTCGGCCATGAACCGGGCCTTGCGCTCCTCGGGCAGCTCCGGCAGAAGCTCGGCGATCTCCGACACCCACGCGCGGTCGACGTTCAGCGGGGGCAGGTCCGGTTCGGGGAAGTAGCGGTAGTCGTTCGCCTCTTCCTTGCTGCGGAGGGAGATGGTGACGCCCTTGTCCTCCAGCCAGCCCCGCGTCTCTTGGACGACGCGGCCGCCCGATTCGAGGACCTTGGCTTGCCGCTCGACCTCGTGCTCGATGGCGCGGAACACGGAGCGGAAGCTGTTCATGTTCTTGACTTCAACCTTCGTGCCGAAGCGTTCCTGTCCCTTGGGGCGGATGCTCACGTTGGCGTCGCACCGGAAGGAGCCCTCGTCCATGTTGGCGGTCGAGACGCCGAGATAGCGGAGTATCGACTGGTAGCTCATCAGGTACTGGCGCGCCTCTTCCGCCGAGCGGATATCGGGCCGGCTGACCATCTCGACGAGGGGCACGCCGGAGCGGTTCACGTCGGCCAGGGAGTAGCCCTCGCCGGTGGCGGGGTCTGTCCGGTGGGAGAGCTTGGCTACGTCCTCTTCCATGTGGACGCGCTCGATGCCGACGCGGCTCCGCACGCCGTCTACCGAGACTTCCAGGTAGCCGTCGGTGCAGAGCGGCAGGTCGTACTGCGAAATCTGGTACCCCTTCATCAGATCGGGGTAGGCGTAGTTCTTGCGGTCGAACTTGCTGTGCTCGGAGATGCCGCAGTGCAGGGCGAGGCCGATCATGATGATCGACTTGATGGCCTCGCGGTTGATGACGGGCAGGGCGCCCGGCAGCCCAAGGCAAACGGGGCAGACCCGCGTGTTGGGCTCGGCGTCTTGGTAGTCGGAAGGGCAGGAGCAGTACATCTTGCTGCGGGTGCGCAGCTGCGCGTGCACTTCCAGCCCGATCACGGGCTCGTACTCGGTCATGGGCGTCTATTATAGCGGTGGGCGCTCGGTGGGCGAAAGGCCGGAGGCGCCAGCCTGACCCGGCCCCAAAATAAACAGCCTCGGCGACCGCCTAGCGGACTCCGAGACTGCTGAACCTCTCCAGTCAGGGCCAGTAGACCACCGCTGCTGCGCCGCTGTCAACGCTGCGCTGTCCGTGGAGCAAGAATTTTTCTTGCAGGCCCCTTCAATTCTTGGAATCTTTGATTTAGGTGGCCGTGGTGCGGTCGACGGGCGACGGGGCGAGGGGCTAGAAACAGAAAGTCCCCGGGCATTTCTGTTTCTAGTTAGGTGGCCGTGGTGCGGTGGAAGGGGGTTAAGAATCCAAGAAATCAAGAATTTCGCCCCCCCCCCCCCCCCCGTTTTCCGAAGGCTGGTGGGGGGCGCCGGACCCCCTGTGGGACCACCCCTAGCCCCTCCTTACCAAGGAGGGGAACGGAGGGGTAAGGAGGGGAACGGAGGGGGCGGCGCGTAGTCTGTCGGAGTCCATGGTAGGGGTTGGTTGGGGATGGGGGAAGGGGCAAGTGTCGCGGCCCCCTCTCAGTCTCCCCGAGGGCTTTGCATAACTCTGTTTCCGGCGGGCGTAACTCTTCCCACCCACCCGCCCGTCATGTTGTGGGGGACACCCCCACGCCCCCGGCAGAGGGGCGTCGCCCCTCTGCACGCCCCAGTATTCCAAGCCGGTCCATGGTCCGACAGGCTCACTATGACCCAGGTTGAGGTTGTGTAACTCCATGCTGGCGCGGCGGGCGGGTCTGAAAATCCGCCCCGGCAGAGGAAGCGAGGTTCCCGCCTGCGCGGGAATGACGGAGGGAGGCGCGGGAATGACGGAGGGGGGCGCCCCCGCGCCATACTTCCCATGCCCTTGCCCGGCTAGAATCCTCCCAATGACGACTAAGTATGCAGGCAGAGTGAACGCTCCGGAGTTCCCGGAGGGCGTCGAGTGGCTTAACACCAGGCGCCCGCTCCGGCTGGCGGACTTCGCGGGGAAGCTCCTGCTCCTCGATTTCTGGACCTCCTGCCGCATCAACTGTATGCACCTCATCCCTATGCTGAGGCGGCTGGAGCGCGAGTTCCCGGAGGAGCTTGCCGTCGTCGGCGTTCACAGCGCCAAGTTCGACGGGGAGCGTTCCACGGAGAACGTGCGGCAGGCCGTCATGCGCTACGGCGTACGCCACCCGGTCGCGAACGACGTGGGGATGTCGGTCTGGCGGCAGTACGCGGCGCGAGCGTGGCCGACGCTCATGTTCGTGGACCCGGAAGGGAAGATCATCGGCAAGTTCGAGGGCGAGCTGACCTTCGAGCAGGGCGTGGACCTCATCACCGAGATGGTGGCGGAGTTCAGATCGCGCGGGACGCTGAGGCCGAGGCCGACCGCCTTCGAGCCGGAGACGCCCAAAGCCAGCGTCTTGAGCTATCCCGGGAAGATACTCGCCGACCCGATCGGCGAGCGGCTGTTCATCGCCGACTCCGGCCACCACCGCGTACTCGTCACCGACACGGAGGGCGAGATACAGACGGTCATCGGCAGCGGCGACGAGGGGATAGCCGACGGCGTTCTGGAGGGCGCGCAGTTCAGGCGTCCACAGGGCATGGCGCTCATGGGCGAGACGCTCTACGTGGCCGACACCGGGAACCACTCGATCCGGGTGGCGGACCTGGAAGCGGCGACGGTCGACACCATCGCCGGAACGGGCGCGCCGGGGGCGGGGCGGGTTGACGGAGGTCCTGCGCTCACCGTGAGCCTGCGCTCGCCGTGGGACCTGGCCGTCGTTGGGCGGCGTCTGTACATCGCGATGGCGGGCAGCCATCAGATATGGATGTACGACTTGGACAGCGGACTCATTCAGGCGGTGGCCGGCAGCGGAGAGGAGAACATCGTAGACGGTCCGCCGGAGGAAGCCCTGCTCGCCCAGCCGAGCGGCATCGACGCTGACGAGGACGGCGTGCTCTTCTTCGCCGACAGCGAGACGAGCGCCATCCGCCAGGCGGACCTCATCACGAGCCACCACGTCTCAACGCTCGTGGGGGCCGGTCTGTTCGAGTTCGGCGACATCGACGGCGACGCGGCTTCCGCCAGGATGCAGCACCCGCTCGGAGTAGCCGAGGAGGGCGGCATCGTCTATGTGGCGGACACGTACAACAACAAGATCAAGCGCGTTGGCCTCCACACGCTGACGGTGGGCACGGTGGCGGGCACGGGCGAGGCGGGCTCGGCCGACGGGCCGTTCAGGTCGGCCCTGTTCTACGAGCCCGGGGGTCTGAGCATCATGGGCGGTAAGATCTACGTGGCGGACACGAACAACAACGCCGTCCGCGTACTGGACCCAGCGTTGGAGACGGTGTCGACGCTAACCGTGGACTTCTAAGAATCCTCTGAACAAAGCCGTCAGGGGGCCAGGCGGACCGATTCGGACTCTTCCTCTGAGGAGGCGGGAGGGGCGCCCGTGGCCCCGTCGTCGCTCAAGAAGCCCCCGCCGCTCATGCTGCGCAGCTTGCGGAACCAGAGGACCGCGCCCAAGAGGGCCAGGACGATAGCCGCCTGGAGGATGAAAGTCAGGACGTTGCCGAGGGAACTCGCCATGAGCACGTAGAGAGCCGTGAGAAGAGCGAACAGTCCGACGAAGACGATTCCGGGACGCATAGCCTCACCTAGTTACCGGTCCGCCACGCTGATGATTGTAAAGTAGCTTACTACGGAAGTCCCGAAACTGTCAAGAGTGGAATGTCAAGTGGTTGGAGAGACGGGTTTTGGCGGGAATCGCCGAATGGCGCGGAGCGTCCACGCCGGGGGCGCGGCGCTTGACTCCCCTCGCCGGGGCCGCCTATAATCTGCAATTGGACTGGCCTGTGGGCCGTCCTTTTTTGATTGTCGCGGGCGCCGTCCCGGCCCGAGTGGCGCAACGGCAGCGCAGCCGATTTGTAATCGGCAGGTTGTGGGTTCGACTCCCTCCTCGGGCTCCAGGGCCTAGGCGGGGATGTCGCCAGGGGGTGTGCTAGACTAGGCAATGGCCTTATGGAGGGATGGGAGAGCGGCTAAATCCATCAGACTGTAAATCTGACGCCCGATGGGCTACGCAGGTTCGAATCCTGCTCCCTCCACCAGAGCCGGGACCCATTCGACCATAGACCGATGATTTGCCCACATAGCTCAGATGGTAGAGCACGTTCTTGGTAAGAACGAGGTCATCGGTTCAAGTCCGATTGTGGGCTCCACTCGCAAGACGGGCGGCCCAACCGGTGCCGCTGACCGGGGACGCAGGCAACTAGAGATAACGACGGAGGAAGAGCGCTAGATGGCTAAGCAGAAGTTTGCACGGACGAAGCCGCACCTTAACGTCGGCACCATTGGACACGTCGACCACGGCAAGACGACCCTCACCGCAGCGATCACCAAGGTGCTCGCTCTTGCGGGGGGCGGCCAGTTCCGTGCGTTCGATTCGATTGACAGCGCTCCGGAAGAGAAGGCGCGCGGCGTCACTATCAACATCGCCCACGTGGAGTACGAGTCTCCCAATCGCCACTACGCCCACGTGGACTGCCCGGGCCACGCCGACTACATCAAGAACATGATCACCGGCGCCGCGCAGATGGACGGGGCTGTCCTCGTCGTCTCCGCTCCCGACGGGCCCATGCCGCAGACGCGGGAGCACATCCTGCTCGCCCGCCAGGTGGAAGTGCCGCGGATCGTGGTCGCCCTCAACAAGGTCGACATGATGGACGACGAGGAGCTCCTCGAGCTTGTCGAGCTCGAAGTACGCGAGCTCTTGACCAAGTACAACTTCCCCGGCGACGACACGCCGGTGGTCCGCCTGAGCGCGCTTCAGGCTCTCGAGTCCGCCAGCACGGATGTCAACGCGCCTGAGTACGCGGGCATCTTGGAGCTGGTCAAGCAGCTCGACGAGTACATCCCGATCCCCGAGCGCCCGCGCGACGGGACATTCCTCATGCCCGTCGAGGACGTTTTCTCCATCAAGGGCCGGGGCACCGTCGTCACCGGCCGTGTCGAGCGGGGGACCGTCCACCCAGGGGACGAGGTCGAGATCGTGGGCATGAAGAACACGAGCAAGACCACCGTCACGGGCGTGGAGATGTTCCACAAGCTTCTCGACGAGGCCGAGCCCGGCGACGCCGTCGGCACGCTCCTCCGCGGAGTCGAGCGCTCGGACATCGAGCGGGGGCAGGTGCTGGCGAAGCCCGGCTCCATCAAACCCGTTACCGAGGCCGACGCGGAGGTCTACGTGCTGGCGAAGGACGAGGGAGGACGGCACACGCCATTCTTCAGCGGCTACAAGCCCCAGTTCTACATCCGCACGAGCGACGTGACCGGAGAGATCGCGCTGCCCGGCGGGGTGGAGATGGTGATGCCCGGCGACAACACGCAGATGCACATCAAGCTGATCAACCCGATGGCCATGGAGCCGGGCCTCCACTTCGCTATCCGCGAGGGCGGCAGGACCGTCGGCGCCGGAGTCATCACCAGCGTCACCTAAGGAGGGGACGTGGCCAAGAAGAGGGGAGACGTCCGTCAGCTGATCAATCTCGCTTGCACCGAGTGCCGCGAGCGGACGTACCACAGCGAGAAGAACCGCCGGAACGACCCGAACCGGCTGGAGCTCAACAAGTTCTGCCCGCGATGCCGGACGCACCGGCTGCACCGCGAGGTGCGGTAACGTGGCGCAGGCGAGGGGCCGTAACCCGCTCCGGTCCGTTCTGGACGAGGGGCAGGGCCGTCGGCGGGGAAGGTTCGCGTTCATCGGCGAGATCTACGGCGAGCTCACGAAAGTCACGTGGCCGTCCAGGGAAGACGCCGTCCGCCTGACGTTGCTGGTGTTGGGCGTCTCCGCCTTCATGGGAGTCTTCCTCGGCCTGTGGGACTTCGGATTCAGCCAGCTGGTCGAGCGCGTCTTTCTGTAGGCGTTTCTCCACCGCCGCCGCCGGCGGTGAAGACCGCCGGGTTCGCTATGAGGAAATAGAGGCTGAATGACAGAGCAAGCCACGACCACGGAAACCGAGTCCCATTGGTACATCGTCCATACGTACTCGGGCCAAGAAGACCGCGTGAAGCGCAACCTGGAGCTCCGCATCGAGTCCATGGACGTGAAGGACAAGATCTTCAAGGTTGTCGTGCCCACTGAGGAAGAGGTCGAGATCAAGGATGGGAAGCGCAAGTCCGTTCAGCGCAAAATCTTCCCCGGCTACATCCTCATTCAGATGCAGATGGACGATCAGAGCTGGTACGTCGTCCGCAACACGCCGGGGGTTACGGGTTTCGTATCGTCGGAGGACGAGCGGGAGCGGCGTCCCAAGCCGGTGCCATTGGAGCCGCGGGAGGTGGACCAGATCCTGAACCGGATGGAGGAGCCCACTCCCCGCATCAAGGTCGGTCTGGCTCCAGGGCAGATGGTCCGCATTACCGGCGGGCCGTTCGCCGAGTTCATCGGCTCCGTGGACGCGGTGGACGAGGACAAGGGCAAGGTGCGCGTCTTGGTGTCCTTCTTCGGACGCGAGACGCCGGTTGAGCTTGATTTCTTACAGGTGGAGAGGGCGTAGTGGCCAAGAGAGTTCGCGCAGTGCTTCGGTTACAGTTGCCGGCTGGGAGCGCGACCCCTGCGCCTCCGGTAGGTCCGGCGCTAGGTCAGCATGGGATCAACATCATGCAGTTCGTGAAGGAATACAACGCGCGGACTGCGAGTCAGGCCGGGACGATCATCCCGGCGGAGATCACCGTGTTCGAGGACGCCTCGTTCACGTTCATCATCAAGACGCCTCCCGCGGCCGAGCTCGTCCGCAAGGCCTTGAGCATCGACAAAGGCTCCGTGAGCCCGCGGCATGAGCAGGTCGGCGTGATCTCCCGCTCTGCTCTTCGCGAGATAGCGGAGGCCAAGCAGAAGGACCTGAACGCGACGGACATCGACGCCGCGGTCAAGATTATCGAGGGCACGGCCCGCAGCATGGGCGTCGCGGTGGAGGGAGAGTAACGATGGTCAAGCACGGAAAACGCCACCGCGAGGCGGTCGGCCTCGTCGACCGCGAGAAGCGCTACGAGCCATCGGAGGCCATCGGCATGTTGAGGCAGGCGGCCGCCGTCAAGTTCGACGAGACCGTTGAGCTTCACATCCGCACCAACGCGGACCCGCGCCACGCGGACCAGCAGCTGCGCGGCGTCGCCATGCTGCCGAACGGTCTGGGCAAAGAGGTTCGGGTCGCAGTGTTCGTGACCGGCGAGGCGGCGCGGGCGGCCTCGGAAGCGGGCGCTGAAGTCGTCGGGGCCGACGACCTTATCGAGCGTATCGAGGGCGGCTTCCTCGATTTCGACGTTTCCATCGCGACGCCGGACATGATGGGCAAGATCGGCAAACTGGGGCGCATCCTCGGTCGGCGCGGCCTCATGCCCAACCCGCGCACCAACACCGTCGTGCAGTCCCAGGACATTCCCCAAGCCGTCAGGGAGGCCAAGAAGGGGCGTGTCGAGCTTCGGATGGACCGCACCGCAATCATCCACTCCCCCGTCGGCAAGGCCAGTTTCGAGGACGACAAGCTGCTGGAGAACATGGCGTCTGTCGTTGACACGATCAACCGGCTGCGTCCGGCGGCGGTGAAGGGCCAGTTCGTCAAGACGGCGCACCTCACCACGACTATGGGGCCGAGCGTGCCGCTGGATATCGGGTCGACGATGGCGATGCGAGTCGAGTAGAATCAGCGAAACGGAATAGTCCCGCCGAAGACCGTGGGTCCCCGGAGCACGCCGGGGTTAAGCCGAAGAGGGCCCACCGAGGCGCCCTGATCGTCCCAGGTCGGCCTGGGCCAGGACCCGCGTCTTCGGAGGCGGGTTTTCTTATTGAGGTGAACAGTGCCAACTGAAGCGAAACGAGAAGCGGTGGCCGACCTGGCCGAACGGCTTGGCAGGGCTTCCATCGCCATCGCCACCGACTTCTCCGGACTCAGCGTGAACCAGATGACCGAGCTCCGGCGTCGTCTTCGAGAGGTCGGCGTCGAGTACAAGGTGGTCAAGAACCGCATCGCGGCGCTGGCCGCCGAGCAGGCGGGCCTCGCGCCTTTCAAGGACATCTTGGACGGCGCGACGGGCGTGGTGATCGGTTACGGCGAGCCGGTCGCGGCGGCCAAGGCGGTGGACGAGTACGTCAGACAAACGCGCTCGGAGCTGAAGGTCCGCAAGGGCGTGATGGACGGCGCTCTCATCACCGAAGCGCAGGTCCTGGCCATCGCGGCGCTTCCCGGCAAGGAGCAGCTGCTTGCGATGCTGCTGGGCCAGATGAACGCCCCGATTTCGGGTCTCGTGACCGTTCTGGCCGGCCCCGCGCGTGGACTCGCTATCGTGTTGCAGCGCCGGGCCGAGCAGCTCGGCGCCGCCGGCTAACAACGGGCTAGGAATCAGTCAACAAATCAAGGGTCAAAGTCAGGAGGAGGAAGGGAATGGCAACGAAAGAAGAGCTGATCGAGTCGATCAAGTCGCTCACGGTGCTCGAGCTCGCGGACCTCGTGAAGGCGCTCGAGGAAGAGTTTGGCGTGAGCGCGGCGCCCGCGGTCGCAGTCGCAGCCGCTCCGGCTGCCGGTGGCGACGACAGCGCCGCCGAGGAACAGTTCGAGTTCACGGTCACGCTACAGGACATCGGCGCGAACAAGATCAACGTCATCAAGGTCGTCCGCGAGCTGACCAGCCTGGGCCTCCGCGAGGCCAAGGACCTCGTCGAGTCCGCTCCGGTCGCTATCCGCGAGAGCATCGCGAAGGACGACGCCGAGGACACGAAGAAGAAGCTCGAGGAAGCCGGCGCCACCGTCGCAGTGAAGTAGCTCTCCGTCCCATTCGAGCGTATGCGAGGGGCGGCCTCTCACGAGCCGTCCCTCTCTTTCCAAGGGGCCTTATGTAACCCCGAGGAGGACTTTTCTCTTCCGTCTGCGAGGAAGGATTTTGTATTCCCTGTCCCCCTTCTGCGGAGAAGGAGCGAGGGGAACCAAAGGAGGGACGGGCGATGTCTGTGGGCCAAGTCATCAAGGACGCGTTGGACAGGAACGAGCGGTACATGCTCGCGGCTATCGAGGGGCTTTCGCCGGAGGACTTGCGGGCGCGCCCCGCTCCCGAGTCCAACCCCATCGGCTGGCTCATGTGGCACCTCACCCGCGTGCAGGACTACGCCGTCTCCACCATCACCGAGAGGGAGACTCTCTGGGTTAGCGACGGCTGGCACGAGCGCTTCGGCATGGCCCCCGACCCCGCCTACCGGGGCAACGGCGACACCAACGAGCAGGTCGACGCGTTCGCGGCCCCGGACGTCGAGACGCTGGCCTCCTACTACAAGGCCGTCCGAGCCAACACCGACGCCTTCCTCGACTCCCTCACCGAGGCCGATCTCACCCGCATGGTCCCGCCGGTGCGTGGAACGGACCTCGTTCCCCTATCCGAACGGCTGCCCGGCATCATCGTCGAGTCGATTCACCACGGGGGCCAAGTCGCCTACGCCCGGGGCGCCCTCAAAGGCAAGGGCTGGCTGGAAGTCTGAGGCGAGGGCCTCCGCCGGCCGCCCTAATCAGACGTGTTGGTCCACCAGGATTGGATTGCCGTCCGGGTCCAAAGCCACGAAGCTGGCCGGCCCGGTGCTGTTCTCGTCTGCTTCACTGACCAGCGGCACGCCTTTAGCCTTTAGCCGCCTCTGCAGCTCGCGCACGTCCGTGAAGGTGTCGAGCGCGCGGGCTTTGTCATCCCAACCTGGATTGAAGGTCAGTATGTTCTTCTCGAACATCCCCTGGAAGAGGCCTATGGTGTGGCCGCCGTTCCTGAGGATCTGCCAGTTCTGTGCAGGATCGCCTCCGACAACCTCGAATCCGAGCTGCTCGTAGAAAACCCTCGAAGCTTCAATGTCCTGTACGGCCAGGCTGATCGAAAAGGCGCCGAGTTCCATGTTCTGCTCCTTCCATACCGTTCGATAGCGTCTCGCGGATGCCTACGCCGTCCACGTCTCGTAGTGCGTGATCTCGGACACGGGCTTGCGGCGCCCCCCTCCGAATCGCTCGCTCTCGGCGGGCCACCCCATCGGGATCATGCAGGATGTCGCGTAGCCGCCGGGGATGCCGAGGAGCGCCTTCAGCTCGGCCTCGCGGCGGAGATGGAATGTCGTGATGACGGTACCGAGGCCGAGCGCCGTCGCCGCCAGCATCAGGTTCTGCGCGGCCGGGTAGATCGACGAGCCGGTCGAGAAAGCGGGCGCCTGCCCTTCGCGGGCCGAGATGCACGGGAAGATGAGGACAGGCGTCTCGGCCAGATGCTCTGCAAGGTGCTCGGCGGATCGGTAGACGGCGTTGCGCGGGCGGGAGCTGTCGGACTCGTATAGGGCGACCCACCCTTCGTGATACCACTGCGCGATCTGGTCCTTCTTCGCCTGCTCCGTAACGACGACGAACGCCCAGGGCTGCCGGTTCCCGCCCGACGGCGCGCGCGTAGCCGCCTCGATCACCTGCTCGATCGTCTCCCGCGGCACAGGATCGGGCTTGAACCTGCGGATGGCGCGCTGCGCGTACAGCGTCTCGAAGAAGTCGGGCATCGGGGAAGCCTCCTACGAGGGGGCTGTCATTCCCGCGCAGGCGGGAATCTCGCCCCCGAATCCCGGGCGTTGGGCAGTTATGCAGAGATCTCGCAGACGGCGCAGTTGCGCAAAGGTCTCCGGCGCCGGTCGCGCCGAGGCGGGTCAATCGATCGAGTCGACCTTGCGGGGGTAGAACGCCACGTAGTCCTTGATGCGGGCGGCGGCGTTGCTGGGCTCGCGGTAGGTCCACGCCGCGCCGGCGGACTCCTTCCCGTCGACATCGAGGTCGAAGTAGTTGGCCACTCCCTTCCAGGGGCAGGTGGTCTGGCTCTCGTTCTCGGAGAAGTACTCCAGCCGCACGTCGGCGGGCGGGAAGTAATGGTTCCCCTCGATGATGACCGTCTTGTCGCTCTCAGCGATGACCTGACCGTTGTACGTTACCTTTGCGCTTGGCATGGGGCCTCCATATTTCGTTTGCGGGGCGTGGCGGCCTCCCGCTGCCCCTCACGTTACCGCCCGTCTGCTTGGACGCGCAACTGCCGGCTGCGAGATATAGGCGCTACCAGCGCTCCGTGCCGGGGCCGCCCTTGAATGGGCCGGCTATCTTCGACGTCGCCCACCCGCCGTAGTAGTCGCCGGGCTGCGGCCGCGCGCGCTCATCGGCCACGTAGCAGGCGTCGACGCGTCCCGCGTGGAAGCCGACGTATCCGGCGATTGCCTCGTATCCGGTGCCGGGGTCGGGATAGGCCCACGCCGCGGCCTCCGATTCCCGTCCGCGCACGCCCAGAGTGAAGTAGCGGGCCGTCCCCTTCCACTCGCAGAGCGTCGTATGGCGCATCGGGGTTAGGAACTGACGCTTCACGTCATCCGGGGGGAAGTAGTAGACCGGCGGGCCTGCCGTCTCGATCACGCGCAGCCCGCGCGCCGTTTCCGCAATCGTCACGCCTGCGAACTCCACCCGCAATCGCTCGGGGGCGGGTTCGACGCGCGGCGGACGGGGGTAGTCCCAGACCGACTCCTGTCCCGGCCCCGGCGTGTCGATGCTGACCGGGCGCTCCCGCCGGAACGCCCGCCAATGTGCTTGCTCTCCCTCCATGGACCGTTCCGGCCCCTTCATTGATCGTTCAGGCATAAGTGACAACGCCCTATGGCGCGGTGCGCTTCTTGGGGTGAATGATAGGCCCATGACTACCATATCGGACTCTCCAAGCCCGCCCCGCGTTCTCCGCGAGCTCGACTACCGCCCGACGCTCATCCGCGATATGCCGAACGGGGAGCGCCCGCGCGAGCGCCTCCGCGACGCAGGCGCGTCGTCCCTGAGCAACGCGGAGCTGCTCGCCATCCTCCTCCGCACCGGCACGCGCGCCGAGAGCGTTCTGAACCTCTCATCGCGGCTGCTGGCTCAGGCAGGCGGACTCGACGGCCTTGCCCGGGCCTCCCACGCCGAGCTATGCGAGTTCCACGGTTTCGGCGAGGCCAAGGCGTCGCAGCTCCTGGCCGCTATCGAGCTCGGCAAGCGCGTATCCGGCTTGCGCGGCACGGACAGGCCCACCGTCCACTCGCCCCAGGACGTGGCGCGGCTGGTCACGGCGGAGATGGCCTTCCTGGACAAGGAGCACTTCCGCGTTCTGGTGATGGACACGAAGAACCACGTGCTCGCGTGGCCGGACGTGTTCGTCGGCTCCGTGAACTCGACCTCCATCCGCACCGCCGAGGTCTTCCGCGAAGCCGTCCGTCGAAACGCGCCCGGCGTCATCGTCGTCCACAATCACCCGTCGGGAGACCCGGAGCCCAGCCCCGAGGACATCGCCGTCACCAGGGAGTTGGCGGGGGCCGCCAAGACGCTGGATATCGAGCTGCTCGACCACGTCGTGATCGGCCGCGACGGGTTCGTCAGCCTGAAGGAGCGGGGCGTCCTCCCTTAGCCCTCGCAGCCCCGCTCCTCGTCGGCGAGACCTTTGCATAACCCCTCCCGTCATTCCCGCCCCCCTTTCCGTCATTCCCGCGAAGGCGGGAACCTCGCCCCCTCCTCCCTTCCCACCTCTCCCCCGCAGACGGGGGAGACTGAGAGGGGGCCGCCCCGCCCGCCCACTTTCGTTGGTTGTGGTGTGGGGCGACAGCCCCGCATGAGGGATTCCCGTCCCCCTCCGTCATTCCCGCGCAGGCGGGAACCCAGGTATCTCATGTCTCCACTGTGACATTTGCCCGTTGCGCAAACGACCCCTCGTTCCCTACCCTGTCTCCTATGCCCCAACCGCCCGGCGCCCTCCACGCCCCGATGCCCCGCCGACCCCTGTCGCAAAGTGTCGCATTGTGTCGCATTACTGTCGCAAAGTGACGCATTTGCTGTCGCAAAGTGTCGCGGAACTGTCGCGCCCGAAATCCCCAAACACGAGTAAATGCCACGAAAATGCGACAAATGCCACAGTTTTGAAAAATCGGCGCTCATCCCACTCGTAGACATGGGTCCGTCATTCCCGCGGAGGCGGGAATCCAGGCCTCCCCTCCTTATCAAGGAGGGGCTAGGGGTGGTTCCGCCAGGAGTAAATGAGACCAATTGAGCCCCTTTTTTGCGAGAGGCAGCCCTCGTCCACTCGTAGGCCGGGGAAAGTTACGAGTGCGATGCATGTGCCATCCTCGGACAAAACAAGCCTTTGCGGTCGTGCGATGCGCCGGACCGGCGCCGATTCCGGCCTCACCCTGTCATTTCGCATCATGCGGCACAGACGGGGAGGAGGTTCAGAACTTCCACCTGCGCGGGGATGACGGAGGGAGACGGGGGCGTTGGTTGGCGGGCGGAGCGTTCCCCCCCCCCCCGCCATTGACACGAGCCCCTTGCGGCGCAGCCGGTCCATGAGGAATCATCTAGGGTAATCACGCAAGGGAGCAGTCATGCCAGAGATAACCAAGCACGAGCCGGGAATGTTCAGCTGGGTGGACCTGACCACCGCCGACGCGGAGGGCGCACGGGCCTTTTACACGGGATTGTTCGGGTGGGAGCCCATCGATAATCCCGTCGGCGACGACATGGTCTACACCATGCTCACGAAGAACGGCAAGAACGCCGCCGCCATGTTCCAGATGACGCCGGACATGCGGGAGCAGGGCATGGTCACCTGCTGGAACGCGTACGTGACCGTCGCGGACGCCGACGCAATCGCCGCGAAGACCGTCGAGCTCGGCGGGAATGTCTTCGTGCAGCCGATGGACGTGTTCGACGCCGGCCGCATGGCCGTCATCCAAGACCCTACCGGCGCGGTGGTGTCCGTGTGGCAGCCCCGGCAGCACATAGGCGCGGAGGTCATGACCGAGCCCGGCGCCTTCACCTGGGCTGAGCTCTATACCAATGACACTGACGCCGCGGCCGCCTTCTACGAGGGCCTTTTCGGCTGGACGCGGGAGACGCTCCCGATGCCCGGCGGGGAGTATGACGTCTTCCACAACGGGGGCGCTCCCGCAGGCGGGATGCTGGCCATCCGGCCCGAATGGGGCGAAGTCCCGCCGAACTGGACCGTCTACTTCGTGGTCGAGCGTTTGGAGTCTGTCTTGGAACGGGTGAAAGAGCTGGGCGGGCGTATCGAGATAATCCCCCAATTCATCCCGACCGTAGGCACGTTCGCGCTCATCACGGACCCTCAGCACGGCTACTTCATGCTCATCGAGCTGGCGGAAGCGGCGCAGCCTGCGTAGGTTCGCAGCCGCATAGACGGCGGCCCCTGGGCTGACTTGGCTATACTCGTTCGGGGGCGTCATGGAGTTCGGGACAGACCTCTTCGACGACATCGTCGTCATCTTCATAGCAGCCGCGCTTGGCGGGCTCGCCGCTCGTCTGGCGCGGCTGCCCGCGCTCGTCGGCTACCTGGCCGTCGGCGCGGTCGTCGGTCCGCAGGCGCTCGGCCTCGTGACCAACATCGGGGATGTCCAGACCCTTGCCGAGCTGGGCGTGATCCTCCTGCTCTTCGCCGTCGGCGTGGAGGTGTCGATTTCGGACCTTCGCCGCGTAGGCTGGCGGGTGCTGGCGGCAAGCGCGGCGCAGATCATTCTCACCGTCGGCGTCGGCTACGGGATAGGGGCGGCGCTCGGCTGGGGACCTCGCCAGTCCCTCGTCGCGGGCATGGCGCTCTCGTTGAGCAGCACGATGGTGGCGCTCAAGACGCTGAACGACCGTGGCGAGCTCGGCGCGCTGCACGGACGCATGGCGACGGGGATGCTCCTCGTGCAGGACCTCGCCTTTGTCCCGATGATGGCGGTGCTGGCGGCGCTTGGCGAGGAGGGCGGCTCGCTGGCTGTAGAGCTCGCGCTCAGCGCGGCGAAGGCGGCCGCGGTGCTTGGCCTCATCCTGCTGGTCGGCTTGTTCGTGCCTTGGCTGCTGAAGCGGGTGGCGCTCCTCGGCGCGCGCGAGACGTTCGTCGTAACAGTCCTGGCCGCAACCCTGGGCGCCGCCATGCTCACGGAGTGGGCCGGACTGTCGGCTGCGCTGGGAGCTTTCGTCGCGGGACTCGTCATCAGCGATTCGGACTGGGCGGGGCGCCGCGCCCTTTCCGAGGTCATCCCGCTGCGGGACATCTTCGCGGGCTTCTTCTTCGTCTCCCTCGGCATGCTGACGGACTTCGAGTTTCTAGTCGACCATGCGGGCGAGGTCGCGCTGTTCATCGCCGCGTCCATCGTGGTGAAGCTCGTGCTGGTCAGCGGACTGGTGCGCGCGCTGGGCTACCTGCCCAACACGGCCTTGCGCACCGGCTTCCTGATGATTCAGATCGGCGAATTCAGCTTCATCGTCGCCGGCGCGGCGACCACGATGGGGATTGTCGACGACTCGCTCCTCCCGCTGACGGTCACGGCCGCCGTCGTGACGATGGGCGTGACGCCCGCCTTCATCACCGTCGGGTCACGCGCGCTCGACCTCTTGCAGGCCAGGTCGCGCCGGTTCAGGCGTTACCTGGCGGGGGAGGCGCTTGCCGAGTCGGCGAGGGAACGCGCCCCGCGCTTCCGGGGCCATGTGATCATCGCGGGCTTTGGCAGAGTAGGCTCGCTGATTGCGGGGGACCTGGACCGGCAGAAGATTCCCCACATAGCTATCGAGCTCGACCCGGCTAGGATGGAGATGCAGGTAGGCCCGCACGGCTATCTGCTCTACGGCGACTCGGCCAGCGAGCCCGCGCTCGTCGCGGCGGGAGTGGAGCACGCCAAGCTGCTCATCGCGGCGGCGCCGGACCACGTATCCAACCTCGTCACCGTGCAGCACGCCAGGCGGCTGAATCCCGGCATCCACATCGTGGGCCGCGCCGCGTGGGAAGAGGAGGTCCAAGCGTTGCACGACGTGGGCGCGGACGCCGTCGTTTGGCCCGAGCTCGAGGCGGCTCTGGAGATAATGCGCGTCTCCCTGCGGGACGCCGGGGTCGCCGGCGCGGAGGTCGAGGAGCTCATCGAAGAGGCCCGCGTCGAGCTTGGCGACCTGCGCTCCGAGGACGATGACGCCTGGCTGCGCCACTAGGGGGGCGCGCCTAGAGTCCGCGGGGCGCCGACAGGAGATGCTCAGCGATTGTCGTTATGGTCTTCCAGTCCTGAGGCATTGGCCTCAGGCGCCTGTCCACCTGCAGCGTCCACCCCTGAAACTCTTCGGAGTAGCTGCGGACTTCCAGGTTGCCAACCCTCGCGGACAGCTTCTTCACCGTTGGATCGCGGGAGAGCGTCCCAGCCAGCCCGGCGCCCTGGTCATCGCCTGTCCACGTCACGTCGACCACTTTCCCGAACAGGGGAAATAGCTTTCTTCTGACGGTGCTTATTTCAATCGTATCGTGAATGGAGGGAGGCCGCTCATCCGGTATGCATAGGATGATCCACCACTGGGGCGGGCTATGCTGCGAGCCGTCTCTCTTGGTTACGTTTATCCACCTGATCGGCCCTTCGAGGATGTCGATGACCCCCAGCGAACGCCGCCAGGAGCTGTGGATCTGTTCCTCGGCCCTGCCGCGTTCGGCCAGCTCCGCTCTGACGCCCAACAGGTTCAAGGCATAAGCCAGGTTGTCTCTCGTCTTGTCTCGGAAAGCCTCTTTCATGCGCGCCGCGCCGCTAGGGCTCGTCGGTGTAGCCTTCCATGTTGGAAGCCGCGCCCCGCTTGGCGAGCTCCTCCTCGAAGTGCGCCCGGATTGCGGCGTCCTCCTCCTTGAACTGCACTTGCGGCCCGCCTGTCTCCTTGTACCGCGTGCCGACGTACCCCGCGAACCGGGGGTTGCCGTAGCGCAGGACGAGGTAGCGGATGGGCTCCGCGCTGCAGTTGAAGTGCTGGTGGTAGCCCGTGCCCGGAGACATCAGGGTTCCCGCCCGATAGTCGAGCTGCTCCCACTCGGTCCCGGGCGATGGATGGACGCCCTCCGGCCATTGCAGGTCGTAGCCCTCCCCGCTGAGGAAGAGGTACGCCACGTCCGAGACGAGGCTCGCCTTCTTGCGGTTCGCCTCGCCGGTGTGGGCCTTCTTGTAGGTGCCTGCGGGGAACTCGGAGAGGTGGCAGATGAAGTGGCCGTTGGCCATGTTGATCATCATGTTGGCCCCCGGCCCGCGGGCGGTCCAACGGTCGAGCATGACGTTGTTCACGTTGGGGATGAAGTTCGTCTCCATGAACCGGTGCTCGAGCTTCGAGGACTTGCCGCTGAAGTACAGCTCGTCCATCGGGTCGAACCGATCGGGGAACGTCATGGGGCAGTCGAAGATGAACTCGGGGCTGCCGTAGAGGTTGAACGCCGTCGGGGCGTTGGTTGCGCCGTACAGCCGCACGGTCTCGTCGCCACTGGCGTTGTAGAGCTCGTGCCAAGAATTGAGGGGGATGGAGAAGACGCTGCCGGTCTGCCACTCGAAGGTGTGCTTCGGCTGGCCCTCGTACCACACCGATGTCGCGCCCCGCCCCTTCACGACGAAGAAGATCTCCTCGTACATGTGCCGTTCCAGGTTGAACTTGCCGCCCGGCGGAATCTCGCATACGAACCGGATGGTGCCCTGGTTGTTCACCAAAGCGCCATCCAACGGGTCGGCGGTGAGGTCGAGGAGCGCGGCGTTCGTGCCAGTCCGCCCCCACGGCTCAACGCCCACCGTGTGGATGTCCTCCACGAGCTGTTGAGTGTGGACCGCCAGGCCTTCATCGGAGACCCACTTCTCGAACGGAGTCAGGGTCCAAGGCTCATACCGTTCCTGTATAGAGACCATTGCCGCCTCCCATGCGCCAGGGTGAACGCCCAAGGTGGATACGCGGATTATGCACCACGTAGGCTGCGTGCGGAAGAAGCGGGGGTGGTAATCTGTGCGCGTACGACGAGAGGTGAAGGTACAGGACCGCACTAAGCGGACGGAGAATGGAGGCGCGTCATGGTGCAGGAGGCCGAGAAGCTGCAGATCAAGACTACCGGGATAGACCATGTCGTGCTGTGGGTGAGCGATCTTGAGCGCTCCAAGCGCTTCTACATCGACCTTCTCGGCATGAGCGTTGCGCACGAGAGCGATTGGCAGTCCTTCCTCTGGTGTGGAGACCAGAACCAGATTGCCCTGTTTGACGCCCGCCGTATGGGCGCCGACGTCGCCGGAGGGCGCGAGATGAACCACATGGCGCTGCGCATGGAGCCCGCCGGCTATGAGGAGACCAAGGCAAGGCTCGAGGCCGAGGGCATCGTGGTGGAGGGACGCCGGGGCGACCCGACGTGCGTCTACTTTGACGATCCCGACGGCCATCGTCTCCAGCTGCTGTACAAGGGCCACGACGACTAAATGGCGGACGCAAAGGATGGCGCGCGGGCGGCTATCGACGCATCTCGCGACGACCTGGTCGCGTTGAGCCGCCGGATCCATGCGAGCCCTGAGTTGGGGTACGAGGAAGAGAAGGCCTCGGGCTGGCTGGCGGAGGCGCTTGACGCGGCCGGCTTCGCTGTCGAGCGCGGCGTCTGCGGGCTGCCCACGGCCTTTCGGGGCACGAAGGGCTCGGGCCCGCTGCACGTCGTCGTCTGCGCCGAGTACGATGCTCTTCCCGGCATAGGCCACGCCTGCGGGCACAACGTTATCGCCGCGACTGCCGTCGGCGCGGGCATCGGCGCGGGCGCAGTCGCGGACGCCGCCGGCCTGACCGTCACGGTACTCGGCACGCCCGCCGAGGAGGTGCTGCGCTCAGGCGGAAAGATACACCTGCTGGAGCACGGGGCTTTCGACAGCGCCCACGCGGCGATGATGACGCACCCCGCGCCGTGGGACGTTGCGGTCTGGCCGATAGTGGCCGCGTCCTTCTTCGAGGTGCGCTATCACGGTAAGGCGGCGCACGCCTCCGGCTTCCCGGAGCAGGGGATCAACGCCGCCGACGCCCTCACCATCGCGCAGACCTCGATTGGCCTGCTGCGCCAGCACATCCGGTCGACGGACCGGGTCCACGGCATCGTGACGCGGGGTGGCGACGCATTCAATATCGTCCCCGCGTATACCTCCGCCGAGTACGCCGTGCGCGCTATCACGCTGGAGGAGCTGACCGACGTCTACGAGAAAGTGATGCGCTGCTTCGAGGCAGGCGCGCTCGCTACCGGCGCCACGCTGGAGGTGCTGGGCGGCGCCAAGCCTTTCGCTCATCTGGAGCACGACCTGCCGCTGGCGGCGCTGTACCAACGCAACGCCGAGGTGCTGGGCCGACGCTTTCCCGCGCCCGGCGAGCCGAGCCCCGCGACGCCGGTCTCGACCGACATGGGCAACGTTTCGCTGGCGCTTCCGGCGATCCATCCGGCGATCGGCATCGACTCGCTTCCCGCCGTGAACCACCAGCCCGAGTTCGCGGCTGCGTGCGCCACGCCCGCTGCTGACCAGGCGCTGTACGACGGTGCCGTCGCGATGGCGTGGACCATGGTCGACATGGCCTCGGATGCCGTGATTAGGGAGCGGCTGCTAGGAGTGTAGGGCGCAGCGGCAGGCGTATCGCGGGTTAACGAGAGAGCGGGAGCCGTTAGGCTCCCGCTCTTCTGCATTCCGGTCTTGCCGTCGGGCTAGAGCGCGACGTAGATGCGGACGAGCGCGACCAAGACGATGGTGATGATGACGCCGGATGTCAGCGTCCCCTTGACGGTGGTGAGTGGGTTCTTCATGTTCTGTCTCCTCTCTTTCTCGCGGCTCGCCGGCTAGCTCCAGAGGCTCGGCAGGTTCCTCGCGCCCACCATGAAGAAGAGCATGGGGATGGAGAGCATGGTGTTGGTGCGGGAAGCAAGCAGCGCCGTGCGCGCCCACTTGGGCTGGTCCGCCGGAGCGGCCGTTCCGTTCTCCATCGTGTCCTTTACGGCGGCGATGATCTTTTGCTGATTCGGCCAGATAATCATCCAGACGTTGTAGGCCATGATGATGCCCAGGATTCCGCCGATGAGGATGGACTTCCCTGCGGCAGTCTCGAGAAGGTAGGACTGATCGCCTGGTCGTTCGATTTCCTGGCCAATGATGTAGAGCAGGCCGAAGACCAGCGTCGAGAGCGCCGCCCAGCGGAAGACGTTCAGCGAGAAGGGCAGGATGGACGTCTGGTAGTGGGGCCTTCCTTCAGGCGCCATACGTGGCAGCGCGATCGCTTGGATGAAGTTGTAGAAGTACAGGATGCCTATCCACAGGATCCCGCTGAAGATGTGGCCGTAGCGCACCAGGTCGTAATATATCTCCATGCTATGCTCCTTTCCCGGCAACTATGCGTGTGTGAGGTTACTCCACAACCGTAATCGTGCCTACCATCCCCGAACCTTCGTGGCCGGGGATGATGCAGACGAGCCTGAACGTCCCCGCCCTATCGAACGTGAAGGTCTGCGCCTGCGGCTCCTCCTCCTTCGGCACGACCCAGTTGATTCCTAGGTCGCGCACGGTGAACGTGTGTGATTCGTCCACGGACAGCAGCCGGAACTCCACCGTCTCGCCTGTCTCGAACTGCAGCGCCTCCGGTTCGTAGAGGTAGTTGCGCATCTCCACGTCCAGCACCCCATCGATCGCGGTCGCCGGCGTCGGCGTCGGCCCGGACTCGCACCCTGCCAGAAAACTCAGTGCGATTACTGCTCCCGTGAGGATGCAGGTTGGGATGATTCGTGTCTTCACGGGCGCTGTTTGCGCTGACTTCCGGAGCGGCGCACGGGGATGCTGTTCAGGCGGCAATATAGCGGCCTCCCGTCGCGAAACGCAACCGGCGCGCGGCGCCGTTCGCGGCATTCTTGCGGAACGGGCGCTCCCTCACAGGGCCGCCAAGGCCTCGCGCGCCTGTGCCGCCGCGAACGCGAGGTCGCCGGGCGTGTGGGCCAGCGAGACGAAAGCAGCCTCGAACTGGGAGGGCGCAATGTATACGCCGCGCTCCAGCAGTCCATGGAAGTAGCGGGCGTAACTGCCGGTGTCGGCGACGGCGGCCTCCTCCCAAGTCGTGACGGGGCCCTCGGTGAAGAACGCCGTCAGCATGGAGCCGACGCGGTTCACGGTGAGCGGGACGCCCGCCGCGGCGCCCCCCGCGAGCAGACCCGCCTCGAACTCCGCGCCGAGCGCTTCCAGCGTCTCGTAGATGCCCGGCTTGCCCAGCTCCCGCAGGCAAGCGAGGCCGGCGGCGACGGCTAGGGGATTGCCCGAGAGCGTCCCTGCCTGATAGGCCGGTCCCAACGGGGCGATCATCTGCATCACCTCGGACCTGCCGCCGTAGGCCCCCACCGGCAGCCCGCCGCCGATGATTTTGCCCAAGCACGTCAGGTCGGCGGCGACCCTGTACCGCGCCTGCGCGCCGCCGAAGCCGACCCTGAATCCGGTGATGACCTCGTCGAATATCAGCAGCGCGCCGTTGTCGTCGCACAGTCTGCGGAGCCCTTCGAGGAAGCCGTCGGCAGGCGCCGCGACGCCCATGTTGCCCGCCACCGGCTCCACGATGACGGCCGCCACCTGGTTAACGTTCGCGTCGAGGAGGGACTCGACCGACGCGAGGTCGTTGTACTCCGCCACGAGAGTCTCGGCGGCGTATCCCGCCGGGACTCCGGCGCTGGTGGGCACGCCGTGGGTCGCGGCGCCGGAGCCCGCCTTCACGAGCAAGCCGTCCGCGTGGCCATGGTAGTTGCCGTTGAACTTGATGATCTTGGGTCGGCCCGTATAAGCGCGGGCTGCGCGCACGGCGCTCATCGCCGCCTCGGTGCCCGAGCTGACGAGCCGCATCATCTCGATTGATGGGATGGCGCGGCAGACGAGCTCGGCGAGCTCCAGCTCCCGCTCGGTCGGCGCTCCGAAGCTCGTGCCGCTCTCAGCCGCTGTCTTGACCGCCTCGACCACTGCCGGATGCGCGTGGCCCAGCGCCAGAGGCCCCCACGAGCCGAGGAAATCGACATACTCGTTGCCGTCGACATCCCATACACGGGCGCCCTCTCCGCGCGCAAGGAACGGCGGCGTCCCCCCGACCGCGCCGAAGGAGCGCACGGGGCTGTTCACGCCGCCGGGGATGAGCTTCCGGGAGCGCGAGAAGAGCTGTTCGGACCTGTCGAGCTTCACTGGCGCCCTAACCCATCGCAATCCGGACTTGGAGCGCGAGGGGGCCGCCCAACGTCGATCGGAACTTCGAGTAGTCGGCGATGAGCGCCCAGCGCTCGCGGTAGACGGCGAGGCGGTCGCTCAAGGGCTCGCCGGCCGAGTCGTCGAGGCCGAGGTTCCACTCCGGCTCGCCCGGAGCGCCTGCCGCGAAACGCTCGAACGCCGTCGAGGGCACGAGCCATGCCTCCGGCCCGTCCGCGACGCCCCCGTCCGTGACGCCAATGATGAACAGGTGCGGCCGCGGCCTGAACCGGCGCATCACGAAGGAGCGGGGCTTGTCAGCTGCCGACGGCTCCCGTATCACGACCTCGACGTACTGTCCATCGCCCGTCCTGACCGCGAGATCGACGTCCGCTCTTCCCCCAACCGGCTCGAACACCGCCGCCCCTCGCTCGACGAGCTTAGCGATGACGTACTGTTTGGCGCTGGCGTTAGTGGTCACCGAGCTCTCCGATGCGGTCAACGACGCTCGCGAAGGAGCCGCGCGGCGTCCTTGGCGAAGTAGGTGATGATGAGGTCGGCGCCCGCGCGCTTGATGCTCGTCAGCATCTCGAACATGGCGGCTTCCTCGTCGAGCCAGCCGTTCTCCGCCGCTGCTTTGACCATTGCGTACTCGCCGGAGACGTTGTAGGCGGCGATGGGCAGGTCGAACGCGTCGCGGGCCCGCGCGATCACGTCGAGGTAGGCGAGGGCGGGTTTGACCATGAGCACGTCGGCCCCCTCGGCAGCGTCCTGAGCGAGCTCGCGCATGGCCTCGCGGGCGTTCGCGCCGTCCATCTGGTACGCCCTGCGGTCGCCCATCCTCGGCGACGACTCAGCCGCAACCCGAAACGGCCCGTAGAACGCCGACGCCATCTTCGATGCGTAGGCCATCACCGGGACGTGCGAGCTACCGTTCGCGTCCAGCGCCTCGCGCAGGGCCGCCACCTGACCGTCCATCATTGCGGACGGCGCGACGATATCGGCGCCCGCGTCCGCATGGGAAACGGCCGTCTTCGCCAGCAGGTCGAGCGTCGCGTCATTGTCGACGGTCCCGTCGTCCAGCAGCACGCCGCAGTGTCCGTGGTCCGTATACTCACATAGGCAAACGTCGGTGATGATGGCGATGTCCGGGAGCGCGTATTTCAGGGCCGCCGCCGCCTCTTGGATGATGCCGTTTGGGTCGTAGGCCTCCGTACCGAGGGCATCCTTCCGGGCGGGCAGGCCGAAGAGCAGGACGGCCCGAATGCCGAGCTGCTCCGCCTCCGCCGCTTCTTCGAGGAGATGGTCGAGGGATAGTTGGGCCTGTCCCGGCATCGGGGCGATGGGCATGCGCACGTCGCGGCCATGGGTGACGAAGAGCGGATAGACGAAGTCGCTCGGCGATAGAGTCGTCTCGCGGACGAGGTTGCGCAGGGCCGCCGTGCGCCGGAGCCGCCGGGACCGGACCGCTGGGAACTGCGCTCCTGCCGCCATGCGCCTATGGAGTAGCTCGTTCATCGCCCATCAGCTCCAGTGCCGCTCTCACAACTCCCGCCACCGTGTGCTCGGCGGCCTCGATGTCCACTCGGACCCCAAGCTCCCGCGCCGCTTGGCTGGTCGCCGGCCCGATGGAGATGACCTTGCAGGCATTGACCAACGCAGGGTCTCGGTCGAGCAGGCCGACCAAGTTTCGCACGGTCGAGGAGCTCGTGAACGTGACGGCGTCTATCGTACCAGAGGCAAGGGTCTCCCCGGCCCGCTCGGGCGCATCTGCCGGGGTCACGGTGCGGTAGGCGTCGACCTCGATTAGCTCGGCCCCCAGCTCCCGCAGGCCGTCCGAGAGAGCGCTCCCAGCGATGTCCGCCCGAGGCAAGAGCACCCGTGCGCCGCTGACGCCGCGCGACCGAAACGCCTCGGCCACGGCCATCGTCGTATAGGTGTCGGGCACGAGGTCCGCGACGATGCCGCGGGACGCCAGCGCCGCCGCCGTCGCCGGTCCAATCGCGGCGGCCTTGGCTCCTGCAAAGGCGCGCGCGTCTTTGCCGCTGGCCGCGAGCCGCTCGAATACGGCGTCGACCCCGTTCGTGCTGGTGAAGACCACCCAATCGACGTTACCCAGCTCCGCCAGCGCCGCGTCCAACTTAGTGGTGTCCTCGATAGGTTGGATCTCTATCGTCGGCAGCTCGACCGCCTCGGCCCCTTGCTCGGCGAGCAGGACACTGAGGACGCTCGCCTGTGTGCGGGAGCGGGTGACCAGCACGCGCTTGCCGGAGAGGGGCGCTTTGTCGAACCAGCGGATCGCTGGCCGAAGCGCCGCCACGTCGCCGATGACCGTCACCACGGGCGAACTCAGCCCGGCCGCGTTGCCCTTCGCCACGATATCGGCGAGCGAGCCGTCGACCGTTCGCTGGCGCGGCAGCGTGCCCCACTGCGTCGCTGATACCGGCGTATCCGGCGAGCGGCCCTCGGCTATCAGTGCATCGACGATGGACGGCAGGCTGCGCCAGCCCATCAGCACGACGAGCGTCCCCGGAGTCCTCGCGAGCGCCCCCCAGTCCAGCGAAGACTCGGGCTTCGATGGGTCCTCGGAGCCGGTCACGACGGTGAAGGAGGCTGAGACTCCGCGGTGGGTCACCGGCGTCCCGGAGTAGGCGGGCACGGCGATGGCCGACGTGACGCCCGGCACCACCTCGAACCGGACGCCCGCCTCGGCAAGCGCGAGCGCCTCCTCGCCGCCGCGCCCGAAGACGAACGGATCGCCGCCCTTGAGCCGGACGATCGTCTTGCCCTCTTTGGCCGCCGCCGCGAGCTTCTCGTTGATGAAGGCTTGGAAGGCGCTGGGAGTATCCGGCTCCTTGCCCACGTAGACGAGCTCGGCCCGCTCCGCCAGCGCCAGCAGCTCCGGTGAGACGAGCCGGTCGTGAACGACCACGTCGGCCCGCCGAAGCAAGTCGGCGCCCTTCGTGGTGATGAGGCCCGGGTCGCCCGGCCCCGCGCCGACGAGATAGACGACGCCCGCCATCAGCCCGACGCCTCGCCTTGCGTATCGAATAGGGCGCCCGCGCCCTGCTCCAGCAGTCCCTGGTACGCGGTCTTGCCCAAGACTTCTGGGTCCGACGCGTCCCCCGTCACCTCGACCCGGTAGCTCATTGAGCCGTCTGCGGGTGTGGCCGTCGCGAACAGACGCATCTGGGCGCCTTCTACCTCGGCGAACGCGCCCAGCGGCACTCCGCAGCCGCTGCCGGCGGCCCGCAGCACCCAGCGCTCTGCCTCGACGGCCGCCGCAGTCGGGCCGTGTACGATCTCGCGGACGAGCGAGAGCAGCTCGCTGTCCTCGGTCCGCGCCTCGGCGGCGAGCGCCGCCTGCCCGGGCGCCGGTGTGCAGACGTGAGGAGAGAGATATTCGGCGACGTGCTCAGTCATGCCCAGTCGCCTGACTCCCGCTGCGGCCAGGACTACGCCGTCGTAGTCGTCGCCTTCCGATTTCGCCAGGCGTGTCTCCACGTTGCCGCGAATCGGCAGGAAGGCGACGTCCTTCCTGCCGTGGGTCAGTTGCGCTGCGCGGCGTGGACTGCTCGTGCCGATGCGCGCCCCCTGCGGGAGTTCGAGGAGCGTCTTGTTCCAGCGGTTGACGAGCACGTCCCGCGCGTCCTCGCGCTGCGTCACCGGCACGGCGATCAGTCCTTGCGGCTGTTCGGTCGGCAGGTCCTTCAGGCTGTGGACGGCGATGTCGATGCGGCGGTCGAGCAAGGCGCGCTCGATGGCCGACGTGAACGCGCCGATGCCCAGCGATTGAATCGGAGTCTCCGGCTGCTCGTCGCCGGCTGAGCGTATCGTCTCGATGCGTATGTTGAGGTCAGGAGCGATGGCTGTCAGCGCGGCGGCCACCGTGCGGGCCTGGACGAGCGCGAGCTTGCTCCCTCTGGCGCCGAGCGTGATTGTCCCAGGCATGGACTGTCCCCCGCGCTACTCGTCCAACCCGAAGAGACGGCGGGCCGACAGGGTGAACGATTCGTCGTTGCGCGAGTGGAGCGACTTGGTCGGCTCGTGCAACAGCTTCTTCACGAGGGACTTGGTCATCTGCTCGATGCGCTCGGCGTCGTGGGGCGTCAGGCCCATGCGGTCTGTCGTCTTCGTTACCTCATCGGCCCGCAGCTCCTCAGCCTGATGGCGTATCGCCGCGATGGTCGGCGTCACGGCCCGCGCGTTCCACCACGAGTGGAAGCGCGCCACCTCCTCGGCGACGATTTCCTCGACGCGCTTGGCCTCGGCCTCGCGCTCACGGCGGTTCGCCTCGGCGATGGCCTCGAGGTCGTCCAGCGTATAGACGCGAACGTCGGGGATTGAACCCGCCGACGCCTCCACGTCCCGCGGGACGGCGATGTCCATGATCATCAGGGGCCTCCCGACGCGGCGTTGCATCGCCTCTTCGATTAGCTGGCGGGAGAGGATGAAATCGGGGGCGGCGGTGGCAGTCACCACGATGTCCGCCTCGGCTAGCAGCGCGCGGAGGTCATCGAGGCTCCTCAGCTCGGCGTTCAGCTCGAGCGACAGGTCCACGGCGTTCGACGGCGTGCGATTCGCGACCGTGATTGCGCTGGCTCCCGCGTCCCTCAGCGCAACGCCGGCCAGCCTCGAAGCCTCGCCCACGCCCAGGATGAGGGCGCGCTTCTGCTCCAGCGGTCCAGTCGCGCGCTTGGCTAGTTCGACGCACGCCCGGCTTACGGATAGCGCGTTGCGGCCGATCGCTGTCTCCGTGCGCGCGCGCTTCCCCGTGCGGATGGCGCTGTGGAAGAGGTGTGCGAGGGCCCCGTGGGCGACGCCCTGTCGCGTTGCCGCACTGAACGCCTCCCTGACCTGACCGAGAATCTCGGACTCGCCCAGTATCTGGGAGTCGAGTCCGGAGGTAACTCGGAAGAGGTGGTGGACGGCGTCGTCCTGCTCCAATGTGTAGAGGCAGCTGCGTATGTCCTTGACGTCGACGTCGAATTGCGCGCCGATGAACCGTTCGAGCGCGGTTGCGCCGTGCTCCGCGTCGCGGGCGATGGTGTAGACCTCGGTGCGGTTGCAGGTGGATACGATTACGCCGTGCTCCAGATGCTCCTCGAGCGTTTCGAGCGCGGACGGCAGCGCCTCGGCTGTGAGGCAGAGCGCCTCGCGGGTTCCCAGGGGAGCGGTGTGATGGCTGAGGCCGGTCAGGACGATACGCATCTTAAGCCCCGCCTCCGGACATCAAGGCCGCGCGCAGCCGCTGCTTGGCTTCGTCCTGCTTGCCCGCGAGGACGAGGTCCAGCAGCTCGGCGTCCATCGCGGCTTGCCAGGCCTCGGGGGTCGCCGGCTGCTGCCTCGCCTTGAGCTCTGCGCGGACTTCGGTGAGCACGCTCGCAGCGTCGGCCCATTCGATGCATCGGCAGAACGGCTCGTGGTCGTAGTGCGGCGGGTTCTGCGCGCCGCCGATCAGCTCGCGAAGCTTCCGCGCGAGCGCCGGGCTTGTCCCCGCGGTGGATACAGCGATCGTCACCGGGCCTCGCTCGACGACCGACGGCGCGATGAACCCGCAGAGCTCGGCGTCGTCCACCACGTTCAGGAGCGTCTTCTCGCGCTCGGCCTCTTCGTTCGCGGCCCGGTTAACGGCCTCGTCGTCCGTGGCTGCGACGGCGATCCATGCGCCCGCCAGGTCGCCGGTGACGTACGGCCGCTTGACCCAACGCACCCGGCCTTCGGCGGCGAGCAGTTCGACCTCCGGCGTCGCGTCAGGGCTCACCAACATGACGTCGGCGCCCGACGCCAGCAGCTGTTGGACCTTGCGCTCGGCGATTGTCCCGCCGCCGATCACGACAGCGCGGCGGCCGGCGATGTCCAGGTATGCGGGGTAGTAACGGCTCACGGCTGGCTTGGGTATTCGTCCTCGACGAAATAGCGGACGCGGGTCTTCTTGTACTCGCGTGTGCTATAGAGGAGCACGTAGTCATCGATGCCGGTGTGCTTCGAGATGTCGACGGCTACCTCTTCGCAGGTCTGCTCACTGGTCGCGTGGATCATCGTGAAGTGCGTGTACTCCCAGTCAGGGAACGTGGGCCGTTGGTAGCAGTGGGACACCCACGGACTCTCCGCCATCTTGAGCCCAACCTCCACGGCCTGCTCCTCCGGGACCTTCCAAACGGCCATCGCGTTGGCCCGGAACCCCGCCCTGCGGTGGTGCAGCACCGCGCTGAAGCGGCGCATGATCTGTCGCTCGACGGCCTCGTCAGCCCACGCGAACAGATCGGGAACGCTCACGCCCAGCCGTGCGGCCATATCGTCGAACGGCGCCTGGATGACGGGGAGGTCCTCCTGCAGCTCGCGGATGAACGCGATGTCGCGGGCCGAGAGTTCCTCGGCGCGGTTCCAAGCCTCGTTCAGTTCGGGCTTCTTCTTCACCGCCGACCCGCTCCGTCCGTAGCCGTCGGGCGAGAAGTACTCGTAGGCGGCGCCCTCCTCCTTGACCATGTCGAAGTTCACACCGATCTTGAAGAAGCGAATGGTGGGCATCAGCCGGGCGGAGAGCGCGCCGGTCTCCTCCGCCATCGCGTTCACGACGGTCTCGATCTCCTCGTGAGGCGGAACGGCGATCGTGAACCATAGATTGAAGTAGCCGTTGCGCGCGTAGTTGTGGCTCACCCCCGGATGCCGGTTGATGTGCTGCGCGGCTTTGTCCAGCGTCTCTTCGGGGCACCGGAATGCGACGAGCGTCGTCTTGTAGCCCAGCCGGCGCGTGTCGAAGATTGCGCTGATCTGGCGGACCACGTTGGCCTTTTCGAGGCGCGTGATTCGTTCCATGACCTCGCCTTCCGTGGAGCCTGCCTCCTCCGCAATCCTGGCGTAGGGGCGCGGGTCCAGCGGGAAGCGGGACTGGATGAGATTGAGGATTTGCCGGTCAAGCAGGTCGGGGACGGCGGCAGTGGATGTTGTCAATCTTGTTCTCCCTGGTATGCGCTCGTGAGTCCTATGAGCACTTGGTCTGTGAGCCGTCCAACGTGCTCCATCGCCGTGAAAATCTCCTCGGGGGCGTGCGCCTGGCGGACCAACGTGGGCCTGATAGCGCTAACGGTCGCGCCGCGGAAGAAGACGAATGCTTCCACAGCCTCTTTGAGGGTCAGTCCGCTGCCCGCCGCAGCCTCCCCGTAGCAGCACCCGAGCTTGCCCGCCGCCGTCAGCGCGCGCCTGTCGGCGTTGTCCACGTAGGATGCGCAGAGGTCGAAAAAGGCGTGGCCCAGCTCTCGCATCTGTTCGTGGGCTTGGTTGTCGAACTTGGTCATCCAGGTCGGCTGGCGGGGCTTGGCGGTGTTCACGCGGCGCCGGACGCGTGGCAGGACCGAGTGGTCGTTGGCCAGAAGGACCGGTGCTCCGGGTTTGGACGCGCTGTCGATGAGCGCTTGAACGTCGGCCGCCGAGAAGCGGCGATGCCCGCCCGGCGTTCGGAACGCCCGCACGAGGCCGTTGTCGGCCCACTGCCGGAGCGTCGCTTCGTTGATGCCAAGAAGCGCCCGCGCCAGTCCCATCGTGAGCCATTGCTGTTTGGCGGCGGTCTCGGCGTTAGCGGCCATTGCGAATCTCTGAACCTATAGAAATCTTATGAAATCTGGAATTGTCTACTTAAACCTGCTTAACAGAATAGCTTCCGTGATGCTTGGAGGTCAAACCGCAGGCGCGCCCGTGCCTCGCGGACCTTCCCCCTGCGGAATCGAGGCAACTTTGACAGTGGAGCTTGGCTGCGCGCTCCGTTTGACTGTCCCTCCCGGCGCTCATACCATGCCAAAACTTGCGGCTGGGGATGGGCGCCTACGACCCCGGCTTGCGATGGCATTTGCGCTCGATGCGCTTTTGGCGCTGATTAAGGAGGAGGGCTTGGCCATTTCCAGGAGCACGCTCAATGTGACTGAGGCCAAGGAGATTGCCGATCGCTTGCTCGACAACCTGGGCAAAGTGATTCTCGGCAAAGGTCAGGAAGGGCAGCTCGCCGTAATGACGCTGATGTGTCAGGGTCACTTGCTGATAGAGGACGTGCCCGGCGTGGGGAAGACCATGCTGGCGCGCAGCATCGCGAAGTCCGTCGGCGGGAAGTTCCGCCGCATCCAGTTCACGCCCGATTTGCTGCCCGCGGACATCACCGGCGTCTCCGTCTTCAACCAGAAGAACGGAGAGTTCGAGTACCGGGAGGGACCTATCTCCGCTCAGGTCGTGCTGGCGGACGAGATCAACCGGGCGTCGCCCAAGACTCAGGCCGCCTTGTTGGAAGCGATGGAAGAGCGCCAGGTAACCGTGGACGGAGTCCCCCATCCGATGCCGGAGCCATTCATCGTCATGGCGACCCAGAACCCCATCGAGTACGAAGGCACGTTCCCGCTGCCGGAAACGGAGCTGGACCGCTTCTTGGTGCGCCTGCACCTCGGGTACCCGGACAAAGCGCAAGAGATGGAGGTGCTGGAGGCGCAGCGCTACAAGCACCCCATCGACGAGATCGAGGAGGTTGTCGATCAGGAGGAGTTGTCCTCCCTCCAAGCCGCGGTGAAGGAGGTCCACGTCTCGGAGGATGTCCGGGACTACATCGTCTCGATCTCCGCGGCCACACGGGACCACCCGAACCTCTACCTTGGCGCGTCGCCCAGGGGCTCGCTCGCCATGTACCGGCTTTCGCAAGCGAAAGCGATTATGACGGACCGCGATTACGTTCTGCCGGACGACGTGAAGGAGCTTGCGTATCCGGCTCTTGGGCACAGGGTGATTCTCAGCTCCGCAGCCCGCATCCAAGGCGCCAACGCGGCGGACGCGATCGCGGAGGTTCTCGAGCAGACGCCCGTGCCCGGCGCCTCCCCGATAGCCTGAGCCTAGGGCTTCGGACAGCGGAAGGAGGCGGCGTGAAGGTCAGGATTCTGTGGGCGTCGTTGGGGCTTGCGCTTCTGCTGTTCGCCCTTGCCACGGGCTCCGCGCTCTTCTACCGGCTTCTATTCGGCTTGGTCGCGGTGCCGATTCTGGGTTTCTTCGTCAGCGTGCTCGCGGCGCGGCGCATCGAGGGCGGAGTGCGGCGGCTGACGCCTTTCCTGCAAGTCGGCGACAGCCTCGAAGAACGCATCACGCTGCGCAATGCGCACTGGTGGCCCAAGCTCCTCCTCGAAGTCCAGCACGACACCAGGCCCTTTGGACGTATCGGACGCATCGCGACGCTCTGGCCCTTTGGCGCAGCCACATGGACGACCTCCAAGCACGTCGAGCGCCGCGGGGTCTATCACTTTGGCGAGCTGCAGATTACGAGCCGCGACCCTTTCGGCCTGTTCGGACGGACGATGCGCTTGGGGCATCAACAGACCGCGCTCATCTACCCGGCCGTCGTCGAGCTGCCCGGTTTCTTCGTTCCATCGGGGCGGGGTTGGACGGAGGGAGTGGCGCTGGGCCGCACCTTCATGCCGAGCCCCCTCGCGTTCGGGGTGCGTGAATATAGCGCCGGGGACGGCATGAGCCGCATCCACTGGCCCGCCACCGCCCACACGGGCAGGCTGATGACCAAGGAATTCGAGCGCGAGCCGTCGGGACCGGCGGACGCGGTATGGGTGGTGTTGGACCTCGACGAGCGCGTCCAGGTTGGAGACGGCCCCGAGAGCACCGTCGAGTACGGCGTGACGATTGCCGCATCCATCGCCAGGCGCTTCCTCGATACCGGCAGGACGGTGGGGGCGGTCCTCGTGGGCCAGGAGAAGCTCGTGATCAAGCCCGGGACGGGCTTCTTTCAGCTCGGGCGCATTCTCCAGGCGCTCGCGTTGATCGAGCCTGGCGGATCGGGGTCGATCACCGAGGCTGCCTCCGCGGCCCAATTCGAGTTGACGCCGGGCGCGAGCGTAGTCCTCATCACCTCGGCGTCTGTCGACGCGACGGGGACCGCCGCGATGGCGCTGCAAGCGGCGGGGGCCGCCGTCGTCCCCATCCTGATCGAGGCGAGCAGTTTCGCCGGCAGCCCGCCCGCCCGTGGCGAGCAGTACCGGCTCCCTGGGACAGACCTCTCCGCCTATGTCATCCACATGGGCGACGAGATCGAGAAGCGGCTGGACTATCGCGCGCTCGGCCACAGCGTCACAAGTCTGTTGCCCGAGATGGTGGCGAGGCCATGACGGCCTTCGTCGGCAGGGTCCGGGCGCTCTCGATCTGGGAGCAGTTCATCGGCGGCAACGGCCTGACGCTGACCCTCGTCGCCTTGGTCCCCCTCTCCGTCGCGCTGCCGCTGCAGCAGGCAAATTGGGTGAGAGGGATGATTCCTCTCACGGTCGTTGCCTTCCTTGGCGGCGGGGCCGGTTATCTCTTCCACAGGATGGGGTGGTCTGCGCTGCGCGCCCACTCCGTGGCGACGGCGGCCGGACTGCTCGTAACGGCCATCGCGGGCACTGCTATTGCCGGTGGGTCCACCGCAGTCGCCCGCGTGATGAACGTCTTCGAGGACTTGGCCGGTTGGTTCGCCGCCGTGCCGACCGAGGAGGCTAGGAGCGGGCTCATCGAGTTCGCCATGTTCCTGACGTTGATCGTTTGGGCGCTCAGCTACCTTGGAGTCTGGCTTGCGCTGCGCCGCGCCCACGGCTGGGTCACCGTGGTCCTTGGCGGCATCGTGCTTTCCATGGCGTTGGGCAACATCGCGGGGGACGCCGGCTGGTCGCTGGGGATTTTCATGGTCACGAGCGTCCTCCTCATCATTCACCTGGACACCGTCCGCCGGATGATAGGCTGGCGCGCCCGGCGGACCAGCTTTGACCCGCAAACCGTCCTGGCGCAGTCGGGCATCGTGCTCGCCTTTGGACTTGTCGTCACCCTCTTTGCGGCGGCGCTCCCCTCGCCGGCCCTGGCGCCTCTGGAGGGAACAGCGGCGCGCTTGGAGGATGTCAGTGCGCAGGTCAAAAGGCATTTCAACCGTCTCTTCCTCGGCCTTCCCGCGCGAGGCTCGTATCACACCATCACCTTCGACACCAACACCCTGTTCAGGGGCAACCCCAACTTGACTGATAGCCTTCTCTTCAGGGTGACCGGCGGCCCCCCGACCTACTGGCGGGCCCGCACCTACACCAGCTACACGAGCGAGGGCTGGGACACCGTCGACGCCGATTTCGCGCCGCACGAGAGCTTGCCGGAAGTCGACGACATCGAGCGCGTAGCCGCGACTCACAACTTCAGGATTTCCGCCGCGACCGATACGCTCTTCACCGGCGGCCTGCCGGTGAGGTTCGACGAGCCCGCGGATGCGCTCGTTAGCCCCGACTCTCCATCGGACGTCTTCCAGGTGTTGTTCTCCGAGGGACGCGAATACTTCCCGACGCGCGTGAACCTCAACTACCGGAGCACGGGGCTCGAATCCAGCGCAGTCCCAAGCCAGCTGCGAGTCGCGGGAACGGACTACCCCGAGTGGATCGAGCAGACCTATCTGCAGATCCCCCGCTCGCTTCCCCAGCGGGTGCGGGACCTGGCCGGCGACATCGTCGAGGACGTCGACAACGACTACGACAAGGCGATTGCCGTCCGCAACTACGTCCTGCGTTACCCCTACAACCTGGATATCGACGCGCCGCCCTCCGATCAGGACGGCGTTGACTACTTCCTGTTCGACCTCCAAGAGGGCTACTGCGACTACTACGCGTCGTCCATGGCCGTTTTGCTGAGGGCCGCCGGCGTGCCCGCGCGGTACGTGCTCGGCTACGCGAGCGGCCGGTACAACCACACCCGGGGCGCGTACGAGGTGCTGGAGCTGCACTACCATAGCTGGGTCGAGGCCTACTTCCCCGAATATGGTTGGATACCCTTCGAGCCGACGCCCCCCGACGCTATCGAGTTCGGGGGCGGCGTCGGCGCTCCGCCGATTCTCACGGAGAGCCCCGACCCCGGCGATATCGGCGAGCTCCTCGAGGATGAGGAAGAAGAGGACTTCTATGTGGAACTTGGGGACGGGCCGCGGTCGAACAGGTGGCTGGTGGCGCTGGGGGGCCTCTTCGCGGTCTTCGCAGTCTTCGCGCCCCTGGTCCTCTGGTATAAGTGGTGGTGGGGCCTTGGCCGGCTCGCCCGCTCGGAGGAGATCTTCGCGAAGATGTCCAGGCTCGGCTCGATGCTGGGTATGCCGCCGCGCCCGGAGCAGACCGCCGCCGAGTACGCCTCGTCCCTCGCCGCGGAGGTCCCCGAGCAGTCGAAGGAGATAGACGTCATCGCCCACGCCTACCTCTTGCGCCGCTACGGGCCGGGCCGTGTGCCGCTCCCCGTCATTCGCGCCGCCGAGGACTCTTGGGGCAGGCTGCGCTGGGCGCTCCTCAAGCGGCTTTTCAGAATCAGGCCGGACTAGCTGCTCGCTCCCGCCTTCTCGTTCACGTACCACGACTCGACGGCGTACTCGATGTCCGCCTCCGCGCCGCTGACGCCGGCTTCCAGAGGAATGAACTTGATCCGCGGGACCTGGTCCCGGCCCAGCGCCATGTGCTCGGTCGGGATGTTGATGTTCTCAGCGGCTTCCTTCGTGTGGAACGTGTTCATCGGGTCGCCGCCGTCCGCCACGATCTTGGCTTGCTCATTGAGGAGCTTGCGGTACAGGATGATCCCCACGTCCGACTTGCCGAGCCGCTCTAGGTGGCGCTTCGCGATCGGGCCTTGCGTCTCCCACGCCATCTTGTCCTGGTCAACGGTGAACGTCGTGTCGAACCGGCCGAGCTCGTCCTTGCACGGCACGTACTTGTAGGGGATCCGGTCCTGCTTGGGGACGGGCTGGCCGGGCGCTACTCGCCAGGAGTAGTAGATAAAGTGCAGCGTGTGCTCGTCGTCGATGGGCACGCGGTACTGGAGCGTCTTGGACTGGAACCCGCCGACGTACAGGATCTGCGGGAAGAGGATGGGATGGCCGATCTTCCAGTCGTCGGCCTCCTTGGTGTAGCCCTCGAGGACGCGGCGCTTGATGATGCCGTGCTCGAAGACGTTGAAGCCGATCTCCTGGTGGGGGATGCGCGGGGGCATGGTCGCCAGCAGGTCGGTCGATATCGCTTGCTGATAGTTCGTGTAGAACCGGTGCAGCCACTCGACGTGGACGGGGTCGAGCGAGTTCTCCATGCACTGGAGCCAGTTGCAGTCCAGGATTGTGATGCCGACGTCGTGGACGGCGTCGTCCCACTGAAAGGGGTCCCACTTCGGGAGGAAGGGCGCCGGCTGCGGGCCGAGGTACGCGAAGATAAGGCCGCCCATCTCCTCGACGGGGTAGCCCGCGATCTTGACCTTCTCCTTGAAGCGTCCGTCGGGGTGGACCGTCTCCTCGAAGGGTTGTTCGATGCACTGGCCGGTCTCGTCCATCATCCAGCCGTGGTACATGCAGCGGAGGCCGTGCTCCTCGGGGATGCCGTAGGAGAGGTCGACGCGGCGGTGGGGGCAGAAGCGATTGATGAGGCCGTAGGTCCCGGACTTGTCGCGGTACAGCACCAGGTCCTCGCCGAGGAGTCGGACGGTCTTGGTGGGCTTGTCGTCGAGCTCGGCAGTCGCTGCGACGGGCTGCCAGTAGCGGCGCATGAGTTCGCCCATGGGCGTACCCGCTCCGACCTGAGTCAGGCGTTCGTTCTCTTGCTGGTTCAGCATGGAGGTCCTCCTGCGTTCGCAACGAATGCGGGCTCGATGGCGGGATTGTAGCACTCGCAGGCCGCCGGAACAGGGGACATCCCCGTGCCCCCCGTCCGTCATTCCCGCGCAGGCGGGAACCTCGCAGCGGCGCGGCAGCGCCGCGAACCCCCCCTCCCGTCATCCCCGCGAAAGCGGGGAGGTGAATCCACATTTGAAGTGCAACACCTGCTCCTCGACGACCCCCGCCGGTGTCCGGTAGCCCAGGCACTTGCGCGGCGTATTGTTGTACGCCTGCCCGATCAGCGCAAACCGCTCATCCGACACCTCCCCCAGATTCGTCCCCCGCGGCAGGAACCGCCGCAGCCGGCCGATCGCGTTCTCCACTCCCCCCTTCTGCCACGGCGAGTACGTGTCGCAGAAGAACGTCTCGATGCCCAACCGGTGGAGCTCGTAGTGACGGGTGAACTCGGTCCCATTGTCGAAGGTCACCGTCTGGCGAAACTCCGGCGGCAACGGCCCCAGCATCCGGGCGATGGACTCCGCGATCGGCCCCGCCTCCTTCGACGGCGCACGCGCGAGGAGCAAGAGGCGCGAGGAGCGTTCCTGCAGGGCCAACTGCATCGTGTCCGCCTCCCAGTGCCCGAAGGTCCGCCGGTCGGCCGCCGCTGCAGGCCGTTCCGAGAGCGCCCTCCGGAGGGGGATGAAGGAAACCGAGCTTCCCCCCCTGCGGCCCCGCCTTCCCCGCTTCCACTTCGCCCTCGGCAAGTAGCGCCGCCAATCATGGTCCTTGTGCCGCGCGGCCTGGGCGTAGACGAACCGGTAGATGCTCTCGTCCGAGGTCACCGTCCGGCCTTCCTCTCTGCGCATCTCATGGGCGACCTGCTCCGGCGACCACCCCCACTTCAGGCCCGCCAAGACCCGCTCCCGCAACCCCTCGTCCCGTTCCAGCCGCGCCCCCGTCCAGCGCCGCGCGCGGGCACGCTCCTGGGCCGGCGACGCTTGGTACCCGTCCGTTCGCAGCGCGTTCCGCTTCAGCTCCCGAGCCACGGTCGATGCCGCGCGATCCAGAGTTGTAGCGACTTGCCGGACCGAGGAGCCCTTGGCGCGTAAGCGGGCAATCTCACACCGTTCCTCAATGCAGAGCTGTCTGTATTCCATGGCAACACCCTAATCTGGTGTTGCACTTCGTTTGTGGATTCAGGGAACCTCGTAGCGGCGCGGCAGCGCCGCGATCCCCCCCCCCCGTCATTCCCGCGCTCCCGAAAACCATCCCGGCGACACCGCGGCGCTGATTGCCCTGCATAATGCCTGGGGCCAGCCGGACCTTCCTAACTGGCTGAGCCGGGGGCCCATCGGCGAGTGGCAAGGCGTTTCCGTAGACGCCAATGGCCGCGTCGCAGCCTTGAGCTTGGCCGATGCAGGATTGACGGGGGAGCTGGCGCCGGAGCTGGACAGCCTCGAAAGCCTGCAAGTCTTGAACTTGTCCGGCGCCAACAACCTGACCGCCGGCGGCAAGTGCGCTCCCAACGTGAGCTCGTTATCCTTACCGGTTTCAATGCTGGGGCCGCTTGGGGAGTTGTGCGTAACGGGAGGGGAGTTCGTTTCCGTCAGCGCCGGGGACCTCCACACCTGCGGGTTGAAGCTGGACGGCTCCGTCGCCTGCTGGGGCGACATCTCCGGCGGCGCCGCCACGCCGCCGGCCGGGGAGTTCGCCTCCGTCAGCACCGGGTATAGCTACACCTGCGGGGTGAAGCTGGACGGCTCCGTCGCCTGCTGGGGCGCCCTCCCTAGGCAGTACAATCAAGGCCAGTTCACGCCGCCGGCCGGGGAGTTCGACTCCGTCAGCGCCGGGTCTATCCACGCCTGCGGAGTGAAGCGGGACGGCTCCGTCGCCTGCTGGGGCAATAACGGCGCCGGCGCAGCCACGCCGCCGGCCGGAGAGTTCGCCTCCGTCAGCGCTGGGTTCTCCGCTTTGCATTCCACCTCCTCGATCTACGCGGGCAACGACTCCCCCCACACCTGCGGGGTGAAGGTGGACGGCTCCGTCGCCTGCTGGGGCTATGACAATTGGGGCGCAGCCACGCCGCCGGCCGGGGAGTTCGCCTCCGTCAGCGCCGGGGCCTTCTACAACTGCGGGGTGAAGCGGGACGGCTCCGTCGCCTGCTGGGGCTCGGGATTCCAATACTAGCCTCAGGGGGCTGATGTCCTGAGGGCGTTGGCGGCGGGCGGACGCGCAGACCCTCTCTCTAGCTCTCCCCCGCAGACGGTGGAGAGGACTTTCGAAGCAATGACGGGGGTCTTACCGTCATTCCCGTGAAAACGGGAATCCAGGGTGGCCGTTAGGCCACGTCCGCAGCGTCGGCGGGGGGAAGGGGGGCCGATACCTGGGTTCCCGCGCAGGCGGGAACCTCGCAGCGGCGCGGCAGCGGCGCGGTCCCTCCCCATCCGTCTCCGCCGTGACATTTGCCCGTTGCGCGAACGAACCCCCGTTCCCTACCCTGTCCTCATGGCCCAACAGACCTGCACTCTCGCCCCTCCGATACCCGCGAGCCGCCTGTCGCAAAGTGTCGCATCTGTGTCGCAAAGTGTCGCATTCGCTGTCGCAAAGTGTCGCATTCGCATCGCGAAACGGAGCTGCATTGTCGCGCCCGAAACCCACACTCAGGAGTGAAATAGCATGGAAAACCAGGAAAATGCGACAGATTTCGAGAAAAGCAGCCGGTCCCGGCCTCACCGGGCGCCGCTCACAACCGCTCCCATCGTGACTTCGGACGGGTAGGATGGGAGTCGCCGGTATACTCCGGCGGTTTCCCTCAGCGAGGCCTCGTTGTCGTCATCCAGCGCCAAGAACAGCGGGGGCGTCTTCTACGGTTGGTACGTGGTGGGCGCCGTGTTCTTCATGGTCTTCGTCTCCGCCGGCTTCCGGCAGAGCTACGGCCTCTTCGTGCCGTCCTGGACCGAGGAGTTCGGCGTATCGGTGGCTGCAATCTCCGCGGTTGCGTCGGCGGGCTGGGTGGTCAATGGCATTGCCCAGCCGTTAGTGGGGGCCTTGGCCGATAGGCACGGCGCGCGAGTCGTGATGGGACTGAGCGTCGTGGTCCTGGGCATGAGCACCTTGGCGATGTCTTTCGCCGGAAATATCTGGGTGCTGGCCTTCTTCTACGGCGCCTTCGCGTCCTTCGCGGTCGCGGGCGCTCAGTTCACGCCTGTCGTCCCGCTCATTTCGCGCTGGTTCATACGCCGCCGCGGGACCGCTTTGAGCATGCTGACGGCGGGCGGCTCCGCGGGCGCGATGATGCTGGTGCCCTTCGCGGCCTATCTCATGGTCCTCACGGACTGGCGCGTAGCGCTCATAGCGCTCGCCGGGATAATGCTCGTGCTCGCGTTCCCGCTGTTCGTGTTCGTCGCCCGCAACCGTCCTCACGAGGTCGGCGCTCTTCCGGACGGCGACCTCGCTCAGTCCGGCGGCGGCTCGAAGCCCGCGCTCATGCCCGAGGGGCCGCTCGCGGTTGACAACTGGAAGCACGCCTATCGGTCCGCGCCCATGTGGCTGCTGACCCTCACCTACATCGTCTGCGGCATGACGACCGCCATCATCTCGGTCCATTTCGTCCAGTTCGCCAAGTCCGAGGGGATTCCCGTGACGACCGCCGCCCTCGCCTTCGGCCTCCTCAGCCTGATGAACATGCTCGGCGTGCTCGGTCTGGGGATATTCTCGGACAGGATGATGCGCAAGAACGCGCTGACGGTCATCTATGCGGTGCGCGGCATTGGGTTCCTCTCTCTGCTCGTGCTGCCGACCTCGATAGGCCTGTGGACGTTCGCCGCCATCGCCGGAAGCTCCTGGCTGGCGACGGTCCCGCAGACTAGCGCCCTCGCCGCCGAGGTCTACGGGGTCCGCAAAGCGGGCACGATTGCGGGCCTGCTGACGATGGTCCACATGATTGCCGGCGCGGGGGCCGTCGCTGTCGCTGGGTGGGCGTTCACCGCTTGGGACTCCTACGATGCCGTTTGGCTCGGGTCGGTTGTTGCGCTCGGCGTCGCGTCGGCGGCCTCGTGGTCGCTCCGCGAGAGGGACGTCTCGTCGCGCTTCCGCCCCGTCCGTCCGCTGACGCGCGGAGCGGAGGCTTAGATGGCGCCTTCCCTCACTATTCTCGCCCACCACTCCGAGCCAACGGACAGCGAGCTCCTCGAATGGCTGACCCACACCCTCGACGCCATCCTTGGGCAGTCCCCCATCATCATCGTCGTGGCGATAGGCGTCGTGGTGATCGCCTTCCCGCTGACGCTGGCCATCCTGGCCAGGCGCCGTCGCCAATCGGGCCCCTAGCGCCTCACCGGCCGCCGGGCGAGCCTCACCGGCCGGCGGGCGAGGAAGAAGAAGAAGCCGGCGACGAAGGCGCCTACGGCGTAGGCGCTGAGCACGGGGATGTAGCTCCCCATGAGGTCGAACGCGGCCGCGGCGACGAGCGGGCCGAGCGCCATCGACGGAGTGACGAGCAGGACGGTGAGGCCGGTGATCGAGCCGACGTGACGCCGTCCGAAGTAGTCCGGCCACGTCTGGGACTGGAGCTGCTGCGCCCCTCCGATGACGAGGCCGATGGGCCACGCGGCTGCGAAGAGCGTCGCGGGCGTGCTCGCCACGACGTAGAGCGCGATGACGAGGCTGTAGGCGAACCCCCAGAGCGTGAGGCTGGGGTGGACGCCGAAGCGTCCGGCGAGGTAGCCCCAGAACGGACGCCCGAACATGGCGCCGAACCCGAAGAAGGCGAACGCGCTCGACGCGAACGAGAGCGAGAGCCCCTCGTCGATGAAGTAGGGCACCATGTTGGCGATGACGCCGGTGGCCGGGAAGCCGGTGAGCATGAGGGATATGACGATGAGCCATAGTGTGCGGGTGCGGACGGCCTCCCGCAGCGTCCAGCTCTCCTCGGTCTGCGTTCCCGCCCCAGGAGGAGGGGGTTGGGGCGCCGGCGAAAGACCCGCCCCTCCTCCTCCGGTCCCCCTCCTTACCAAGGAGGGGCTAGGGGTGGTTCCGTCGGGGAGCTGCCCGACGTCCTCCGGTCTGCGGCGGACGATGAGCCAGGCCAAGGGCGCGAGCACGACGAGCTCGACGGCGCCCAGGACGGCCCATCCCGCGCGCCACGAGGTCTGCTCGATGAGGATGGCGAACACGGGGACCATCGTGAAGCCGAACGCGGCGCGTCCCCCGCTGGACCAGGCGAACGCCGCCGCCCGGCGGCGCACGAACCAGTTGGCGATGGCCGTTCGCGGCCCGACGACCTCCAGCCCCGTCCGCGCCGCGCCGCCGCCGATGCCGAGCAGCAGGTAGTACTGCCAAGGCGCTCCCACGAACGCGAGGCCGATGAGGCAAGCGCCGCCGAAGAGCGCGCTGAGCGTCATGCCGAGCCGCGCGCCGCGCCTGTCGAACAACGGGCCGAGGACGAGGCCCAGGCCAGCGGAGACGAACGTCGCCACGGTGAGCGCGCCGACGAGAGTCGTGCGGCTCCATCCGAGGTCGTTCTCCATCGGCACGACGAGCAGGCCGAAGAGGTAGCTCGTGGCCGCGCCGTGGGTGAACAGCGCGAGGAACGACACGCCGACGATCCACCATCCGCGGAAGGACGGGTAGAGTCTCAGGCGTGCGCGTGACGAAGGGCTGGTCATGGGAAGGGTGATTGTCGCACGAAGGGGCTCACGCGCTCCGCAGGGCTATAGCCGCGACGCCTGCAACGATGAGCGACGTCGAGCTTAGTTTGACGGCGATGGCGCCGCGCGTCGTGCGTTCGCCCAAGGCGCCGCGCCATATCAGGGAGAGGGCTATGGCGTAGGCGACGAGGAAGAAGGTCCGCAAGCTGGAGAGCGCAGTTACGAGCGCGGTTGGGCCTAGCGAGAGCGCCCAGAGGAGCAAGAGCAGAGCCGCGTTGGCGACGACGAACTGGTTGAAGGCGATGTACCGGAGCGCGGGGCTGCGCTGCCGCACGAAAGACAGCAGGTCTGCGAGAGGACGGGGGCGCAGATTGAACGCAAGCAGAACGCCGCTGATGGCGAGCAAGCGGAACGCGTGCGCGGGCAGCACCGGCAACTCGTTCACCGCCGACTTGCCGAACACGTAGGAGCTGCCCTCCATCGCGCTGCCAATCATCAGGAGGAAGAACGCTCTGTCCGGCAGGAACCTTCGCCGACCGGGTGCGTCCGGTGGGATGGAGAGCAGCGCCGCGCCTCCAACGACGGCGAGGATGGCCAGCCACTCGACGGCGTCTAGGCGTTCGCCGAGGAAGAGGAAGGCGATGAGCGCAGTGAAGATGGGATACGTCTGGTAGACGGGTATGGCCCGGGAGACTTCCTGGGTGTAGAGCACGTACATCAGCGCCTGTGTGCCGAGGCCGTAGAACATGCCGGAGATCAGCGCCCAAAGCACGGATTCGAGCGTGGCAGACGGGGGGACGCCAACGAATACGAGGAGGGTGAGCCCAATGAGCGGCAGGGTGACGCCAATCGCGAGCGGCTGCGTGTACGGCGTGCCGGCGTAGCGGTGGATGATCGTTTTGTCGAGGATGCTGACAAGCGCGGCGACCACCGCTCCCGCCAGCGCGACCACCACCCAGGACATGCCGGTTACCCGCTCCGCAGGGCGATAGCCGCAGTGCCGCTGACAATCAGCGCCGTCGACGCCATCTTGGTCACGATGGCGCCGCGCGTCGTAACCTCGCCGAGCGCGCCTTTCCAGACCAGCGCGAGCGCCGTGCTGTAGGCCACGAGGAAGAACGCCCGGGTGCCGCTCAACGCCGTGACCAGCGCGGCGGGGCCCAGCGATAAGGCCCATAGCAGCAATAGCAGCCCCGCAGTCGCGATGATCAGCTCGTTCATCGCCACGAACCTGAGCGCGGGGCTGCGCTCGCGGACGAAATTAGAGACGTCGCGCCAGGGTCCTGGACGCAGGTTGAACAACAGGAACACGGCCCCAAGCGATAGCGACCGGAGCGCATGCGTGAAGAGCACCGGCATCTCGTCGACCGCCACCTTCCCCATGATGTGAGCGCCGCCGTGGAGCGCGCTGCCGACCATCAGCAGCATGAACGAACGGTGGAGGAAGAGCCGCCGGTCCACCGAGTCGATACGCAGCGACAACGACACCGCGCCGCCCACGACCGCCAAGATTGCCAGCCACTCGACCGGCCCAAGATTCTCGCCGAGGAAGAAGAAGGCGAAGACCGCGGTGAAGATCGGGGCGCTTTGGAACACCGGGATGGTGCGCGAGACCTCCTCCGCGAACAGGACGTGCATGAGGAACTGGCCGCCAATGCCGAACAACACGCCGGACGCCAGCGCCCAGAGGACCAAGCCGACCGTCGCAGTATCGGGCACGCCAAGCGCCACCATCACCGTCATGAGCACGACGCCCACCACCGTCTGCGCGATGCCGATGAGCAGCGGCAGCGTGCGTGCGGTGGCCGCGTAGCGGTAGATGACGGTCTTATCGAAGATGCTGACGAGGGCGCCGACCGCCGATCCGCCCAGTGCGATCCAGACCCAAGACAAACCTAGACCGTCGCGCCGTTCTGCTTGGCCCCGTTCCCTTTGGCGGCCTCGTAGTAGTGGTTCCGCACCACGTGTCCCGGCAGAGCTCCGGTGTGGACGCCGTTTTCGACGAGCACTTCGCCGTTGACGATGGTGTAGGGGATGCCGTGCGCCACCTGCTTCAGCCGCATCGAGCCGCCGGGCAGGTCGTAGGCTTCCTCGGAGTCGTCGAGGCCGAGGTTGTCGTAGTCGAGCACGACGACGTCCGCCTTGCTGCCGGGGGTCAGCCGTCCCCGGCCGGGGACGCCGAAGATGTCCGCGGGGAACGACGTCAGACGGCGCACCCCCTCCTCGATCGGCATGATGGCTTTGTCGCGCACCCAGTAGCTGAGGAAGTGGACCGCGTAGCCGTAGCCGCCCTCCCGCACGACGTGCGCGCCCGAGTCCGACAGGCCGATGAGCGTGTGCTCATCGTTCAGGATGGCGGACATGGCTTCGTCGTCGTTGTTCTGCTGGTTGCGCGCGAACCACGTCTTGAGGCCCTCCTCGACGGTTAGGTCGAGGAACGTGTCGAGGGGCTCCTCGGCGCGCTCCGCCGCAATCTCGGCGATGGTCCTGCCTGCCAGCGCTCTGTTCTTCTCCCGGACCGGCTTCACGACGACGACATGGTCCCAGCGCCCCGAGAAGCCGAGCGCGGTGTTGCTCCGGTGCTCGCCGACCTCGCGCGCCAGCTGGGGCCGGAGCCCGGCGTCGGCGAAGGCGGCGATGCACTCTTCCCGGGGGCTGTTCATGATCCGCTTCCAGGTGGGCATGAAGTTGAAGAACTCTGCGCTGTCCATCTGGAAGAACCGGAGTCCGGGGCGGGGGTTGATCTGAGGATAGATGCGGGCCGTGCCCCGCGCCGCCACATCGTCGAGGTGGGCGAGGTGCTCCTTCCATTGCTCGGGTTTGAGGGTGCTCTGGACGATGGACAGATATGTCACCGGCTGGCCAGCAGCCTCCGCTATCTTCGTGCATATCTCGTCGCTGAGCTCTTGGTTGAGCGGGTCGCCAACTTGGATGACGCCTGTGCCAAGCTCCTTGAGCGTGCCGGCGATGGCGTAGAGCTCATCGATGCCGGCGACGTTCGCGGGGAGCGGCCTGCCGTCCAAGCCCACATGGCGGGGGTTGCGGTCGAACGATACGCCGAGGGCGCCGGCTTCCAGGCTCTCGCGCACGACGCCTTGGATAGCTTCGATCTCCTCGCCGGTGGCCTCGCGGTCGTGGGCATCCTCGCCCATCACCCACCGGCGGGCGGCCGAGTGGCCGAGCATCGCGCCGAAGTTGATGCCCAAGCGGTTGTCGAGCGACGCCAGATAGTCGCCGAAGGTGGTCCAGCCCCACGGCACGCCGTTGATGAGCACGTCGTAGGGGATGGCCTCGACCTTCGCGAGCATCCCCGCGAGCGCGGTCTCGTCGCCGGGCCTGACGGGGGCGAGGGTGAGCGAGCAGTTGCCGCTGACGACCGTCGTGACGCCGTTGTAGCAGGAGAAGGTGCAGAGCGGGTCGAACGTCACCTGGCCGTCGTAGTGGGTGTGGTGGTCGATGAACCCGGGGGCGACGACGTGGCCGCCGGCGTCGATAACGCGCGCCGCGGGACCGTCGAGCTCGCCGATGTCCGCGATGCGGCCACCGGTTATCCCTACATCCGCCTTGCGCGGGGCGGCCCCGGTCCCGTCGACGAGGAGTCCACCCTTGATGAGCAGGTCATATGCCATCGCCTACCTCCAGAGTCCAACTGGCGGGTATCTTAGCACCGGCGGCCCCCTCCCGGCCTTTCCCGCAGATGGCGGGAGGGGATGTTTTGCTTTCCCCGCAGACGGTGGAATGACGGAGAGGGGGCGAGGTTCCCGCCTTCGCGGGAATGACGGGGGTGGTTATACATAGATCTGGAGGGAGGGGGGCTCCATGAAGGCGAGGGCCAAGGCGTCGGCGCGGTCGGGGGACTTGACGCCGCGTCTGCGGAGGCTGGTCTTGCTCTCCAACCGGATTCGACCCGTGCTCGATATGTCGTACCGCAGGGCGAGGAGCTGGCCGGCCAGGACCGCGTCGTCCGGGATGTCGATGGCGTCCTCGCGGAAGAGGCGGGCGATCTCCCAGAATATCTCCGCGCGGAGGTCCACGAACTGGGAGGGGCGTTTCGCCTTGCCGCCGGCCTCCACGCCGATGACGGGGACGCCGAGGACGCCGAGCCTATCGACGACGCCCCCGCCAACCCCGTTCTCGTCCACGAAGACGGCGGGGATGCGGAGGGCGTCCGCCCACGCCTTGACCTCGTCGGCCACCTGCATGGTGTCGAGGCCGCGTTTGAGGGGGATGAGGTGCTCGACGCGTTGGCCTCGGCGGATGCAGATGACGGACTCGGCACCGCCGAAGCGGGCGACGTCGACGCCCATCCGATAGGGCCGGTTGGAGTTGGCGGATGGGGAACCTCCCCTAGCCCCTCCTTCCATAAGGAGGGGGACGGAGGGGGACGCGGCCATATCGGATGGGGACGCGGGCATGTCGGAGGGGGAAGGGAGGGGGACGGGTTCGCCGCGCCAGCGGGCGACGGCGCGGTCTACGTGGTGGCGGGTGGTGAGCGAGTCTTCGAGGGCGTCGGGGAATCGGCCCAGGACGGACGCGATGTAGAGCGGCGAGTCTTCTCCCCAGTCGCGGCGGCGGTATTCCACGTCCTCGGGCGTCACGAGGCCGGGGATGTGGAATCGCTTGCGGCGGAAGTTCGGGGAGTCCAAGGCGGAGATGGCTATCCGGTGGTAGAGGGCGGACTTGGAGTGGAAGGACTCGTACAGCTCGCCCTCGTGGGAGAGGGGGTTGCCGAGGAGGAGGACCTTCTTGGGGTTGAGGCGCTTGAGCGCTTCGAAGTAGGGCTGCTTCATCCCTTGGGCCTCCGTGACGACGACGAGCAGGTTCGGGGAGTGGAACCCTTGCAGGTTGTGCTGGGAGTTGGAGGCGAAGGCGATGGCGAAGCGGTCGCCGTCGATCTCGTATTTGTCGGCGGTGAGCTTGCCGGGGAGGCGTCCGTCCGCGGCGTCGAGGGCGAACCGGAGCTCGCGCCAGACGATGTCTTTGATCTGGCGTTGGGTGGGGCCGGTGACGACGGCCTTGGCGTGGGGGCGGGTGTGGAGCCACCAGAGGACGGCGCGGGCGGCGGCCCAGTCCTTGCCGGACGAGTTGCAGGCGGCGACGGAGACGCGGGAGTGGCGGGCGAGGGCGTCGAGGATGGCTTCCTGCTTGTCGTAGGGCTTGCCGGCGTCGTGGAGGACCTCTTTGACGAATCGGACGGGGTGGTTCTTGTATTGGGCGAGCATGGGCGTTGGCCTTCCTCGACGCATGGCAAAGAGCCGCCTGGCTGGTGTGCCGGGCGGCTCGTCCGCTCACGGGGTGGGGGTGGGGGTCGGTGGGTCTGCGTCCATGATGACGGGTTTGTGACATTGGCGCAATGGGCAAATGTCACAGTTCCACGGAAGGCCCTGAATCCACAAACGAAGTGCAACACCAGATTAGGGTGTTGCCATGGAATACAGACAGCTCTGCATTGAGGAACGGTGTGAGATTGCCCGCTTACGCGCCAAGGGCTCCTCGGTCCGGCAAGTCGCTACAACTCTGGATCGCGCGGCATTGACCGTGGCTCGGGAGCTGAAGCGGAACGCACTGCGAACGGACGGGTACCAAGCGTCGCCGGCCCAGGAGCGTGCCCGCGCGCGGCGCTGGACGGGGGCGCGGCTGGAACGGGACGAGGGGTTGCGGGAGCGGGTCTTGGCGGGCCTGAAGTGGGGGTGGTCGCCGGAGCAGGTCGCCCATGAGATGCGCAGAGAGGAGGGCCGGACGGTGACCTCGGACGAGAGCATCTACCGGTTCGTCTACGCCCAGGCCGCGCGGCACAAGGACCATGATTGGCGGCGCTACTTGCCGAGGGCGAAGTGGAAGCGGGGGAGGCGGGGCCGCAGGGGGGGAAGCTCGGTTTCCTTCATTCCCCTCCGCCGACCCGTTGCTGAGCGGCCTGCAGCGGCGGCCGACCGGCGGACCTTCGGGCACTGGGAGGCGGACACGATGCAGTTCGGGAGGTCGGGAGAGGTGGTGTTGGCCCTGCAGGAACGCTCCTCGCGCCTCTTGCTCCTCGCGCGTGCGCCGTCGAAGGAGGCGGGGCCGATCGCGGAGTCCATCGCCCGGATGCTGGGGCCGTTGCCGCCGGAGTTTCGCCAGACGGTGACCTTCGACAATGGGACCGAGTTCACCCGTCACTACGAGCTCCACCGGTTGGGCATCGAGACGTTCTTCTGCGACACGTACTCGCCGTGGCAGAAGGGGGGAGTGGAGAACGCGATCGGCCGGCTGCGGCGGTTCCTGCCGCGGGGGACGAATCTGGGGGAGGTGTCGGATGAGCGGTTTGCGCTGATCGGGCAGGCGTACAACAATACGCCGCGCAAGTGCCTGGGCTACCGGACACCGGCGGGGGTCGTCGAGGAGCAGGTGTTGCACTTCAAATGTGGATTCACCTTCCCGCCTTCGCGGGAATGACGGAAGGGGGGCGGGAGTGACGGGTTGGGGCGGGGGTGACGGGGGAGGTCTGCGCGCCGCCGCTTCTCCTCCCCGCGCTTCGCTGCGCTTGCGCGTCCCCTCCCGCAGACGGGAGGGGGATTTTCGAGGCAATGACGGAAGGGCGTGGGAATGACGGCAGGGGGCTAGCCGTTTCCGAAGTGGGGCATGACCTCTTTGGCGAAGCGGGAGAGCTGTTCTTTGAACTCCTCGGCGGGCATGCCTTCGGGCCAACGGAACATCACTTGGTCGAGGCCGGGGAATTCGGCTTCGTAGGCCTTGAGCTCTTCCAGCACGAGCTCCGAGGGGCCGCATAGCCATGCGCGCTGATGCACGCCGTCTTCGATGGCCGGCACCCTGGCGGCGGGAGCGCCGGGCGTGCCCCAAGGCCGGCCCTCTTCGTCGGTGTAACGGACGAACCCGAAAGGCGCGAACCATTTGTAGGCCTCGTCGTGGTAGGGGCGCACCGCTTCTATGGCCTCGGCGGGTGTTGGGGCGATGTACATGGCGACCCCGAGGATGAGGTCCTCGCCGAGCGCGAGGTTGCGTCCGGCCTTGGCGGCTTCGTCCTGGTAGGTGTGGAATATCTCGCGGGCCAGCTTCTCGCCGTTCTGGGTGATCATGCCCTTGATGCCGTTCTTGGCCATGTAGGGGATGGACCTGCCGCTGGCGATGGCCTGCCAGATCTCGACGGGCTGGTGGATGGGGCGCGGGACGAGGGTGACCTCCGTGGGCTGGTAGCTCCTGAAGGGGACCGGGGCGGGGATGGTGTAGTGCTTGCCGTGGTGGCTGAAGGACTCCTGGCTGAAGGCCTTGGTGATGACCTCCATCTGCTCTTCGAACAGCGCCCGGTTAGCGTCGGGGTCGAGCAGGGGGGCGCCGAGGGTCTCGACCTCGCGCGTCTGGTAGCCGCGGCCCACGCCGAAAATGACGCGGCCGTCGGTGAGGATGTCGGCGAGGGCGAAGTCCTCCGCGAGGCGGATGGGGTGCCACACGGGGCTGACGTTGAAGGCGCAGCCGAGCTTGAGGCGGTTGGTGTGGGCGGCGACGTACGTTCCCCAGAGGATGAGGTTGGGGATGACCTCGTAGCCTTCGCGTTGGAAGTGGTGCTCGGCGCCCCAGAGCGCGTAGTAGCCCAGCTCGTCCATGTGTTTGGCCACGTCGAGGGACATGGGGTAGGCCTTGACGATCTGCTCGTTCGAGAGCCGACGCTCATCGGGCGGCGTGCCGCCCAGACCGACGTTGTCGAGCTCGGTGAAGCCGACGTAGAGGACCGAGAACTTCGTAATCACGGGGCGCGCTCCTTGGTTAGGCCCAGCCGTCTCTTGCGAAACGCTCCAGGGCTTCTTCGTTCAAAATGACGCCGTGGCCGGGCCCTTGGGGCAGCTCGAGGCCGCCGCCCTTGAACTCGAGGCGATTGCTGAATATCTCCATGATGTTCAGGACCTCGGTGTCGGTGAAGAACTCGACGTAGGTCGCGTTGGGGGTTGCGGCCACGAGGTGGACGTGGACGTCGGCGAGCCAGTGAGGCGCGACGGTGACGCCGTGGGCGGCTGCGTAAGCGGCGATGCGCCGGAACTCGGTGATGCCGCCGCAGACGCCGGCGTCCGGCTGGATGATGGATGCGGCTTGGCCGTCGACGATGTCCATGAAGTCCCATCGCGTTTGGTGTATCTCGCCCGTGGCAATCGGGACGCGCACGCGGGCTGCGACGGCCGCGCTCGCCTCCATTTCGTCGGGCATCGTGGGCTCCTCGACCCAGCCGAGGTCGTAATCTTCCCAGAGGCGTATGGCGCGGATGGCGGTGGTCGCGTCGTTCCAGGCGTTGTTGGCGTCGGTGAAGAACTCGATGTCGCCGCCGATGGCGCGGCGGACGGCTGCGATGCGTGCGGCGTCCTCGCGGGGGCTGACGCGGCCCACTTTGATCTTGACGGCGCGAAAGCCCATGTCCACGTAGTTGGCGCACTCTTCCGCGAGATGCTCAGGAGTCTTGCCGTCCAGGTAGTAGCCGCCGCTGGCGTAGGCGGGGACCGTGCCCCGGTAGGGGGAGCCAAGGTAACGGTAGAGGGGGAGGCGGGCAGCCTTGGCGTTGAGGTCCCATAGGGCGATGTCGATGGCGCTCATGGCGCGGAGGACGGCGCCGCGGCGGCCCATGAGGAGGGCGTCGCGGTACATGGCGTCCCAGATGCCGTCGGTGTCGTGGGAATCGCGCCCCACCACTTGTTTGGCGAGGAGGTCGCGGACGAGGGTGGTGACGACCCAGCCGGCGCCGTTGCCGCAGTAGCAGAAGCCGACGCCTTCGAACCCTTCGTGGGTCCGCACTTTCACCAGGGTGTAGTGGCGTTCGCTAACGGTCCTCGTCGAAAAGGAAGTGACGTTGCGCAGGGGTATGACGGCTGTGGCCGCGAGGACTTCCGTGATTTTCATTCCGTGATTTTCATTCCGTGACTCTCATGGGCCGTGACTCTCATGGGCGGCGCCTCGCTGGCTAAGCCTCCTGAGCGGGGCGTCCGCCCGTCCACGGGTTGTGGAAGGTGATGCCCGAGGTGATGTAGGCGCCGGCCTCGTCCTCGCCGGTGAAGTCGCGCAGCACCTGGGTGATGCGCACGTCCATGATAGCGAAGTGCGGGTCTGCGCCGGCGAGATGAGCGGGGACCTCCTTGGCAGCGCCCTTCACGTAGTAGGTCATGCGCTCGTCGATGAAGACGACGGTGACCTTGCCGTTCTCGCGCATGTTCGTGGTGGTAGTGCTGCCGTCGTAGGTGATGAGGCGGATGGTGTTGCGGTCGCGCGCGCCGACCTCGCGGAAGGAGAGGAGGGCGGGGTGGGGCCAGCCGTTGGAGTCGGCGGTCGTGATGAGGATGGCGCGCCCGCGCCGGCCGGTCACGTCCTCGTTCCAGAGGGCGTCGAAGAGGTCGTCGGGGAGCTCTTTGCCGATGTCGTCGGACATAGGGGGTCCCGCGCTAGTCGCCGGAGGGGTCCTTGCCCTCCCAGCGCTTGAACTGGTTGTTCTCGATGCCGAGCAGGTCGAGGACCTTGCCGACGGTGTGGTTGACGATGTCGTCGATGGTCTGGGGGCCGGAGTAGAAGCCGGGTATGGGCGGGAGGATAACGCCGCCCATGTCGGTGACGGAGAGCATGTTGAGCAGGTGGCCGCGGTGCAGGGGGGTCTCCCGCGCGACGACGACGAGGCGTCGGCGCTCCTTGAGGCAGACGTCGGCGGCGCGGGTGATGAGGTCGTTGTTGTAGGAGCTGGCGATGCCGGCGAGGGTCTTCATGGAGCAGGGGACGACCACCATGCCGTCGGTCTTGAAGGAGCCGCTCGAAACGCTGGCGGCCATGTTGCGGGGGTCGTGCACGACATCGGCCATCGCCTCGATGTCGGGGATAGCCCACTGAGGGGCCTCGTACTTGATCGAGAGGTGGGCGCCCTCGGACAGGATGAGGTGCGTCTCGATGTCCGGGATGTCCCGGAGCGTTCTGAGCGTGTAGATGCCGTAGATGGGCGCGGACGAGCCGCTGATGCCGACGATGATTCTGCGCATGCGCTTTTGCCTGCTCCGCCTCAGGAGAGAGAGGCGCCTCCGCCAGGGCTACCCCCTCCTCAGTCCTTCCCCACATCGAGACTTTTGCGTAGCCCTATTTTCCGGCGGGCGTGACTCTTCCCACCCACCCGCCCGTCATGTTGTGGGGGACACCCCCACGCCCCCGGCCCGTCATGTTGTGGGGGACACCCCCACACCCCCGGCAGGTCATGTTGTGGGGGACACCCCCACACCCCCCGGCAGGTCATGTTGTGGGGGACACCCCCACACCCCCCGGCAGGTCATGTTGTGGGGGACACCCCCACACCCCCCGGCAGGTCATGTTGTGGGGGACACCCCCACAACCCCGGCAGGCGGGGCGACGCCCCTCTGCGCTCCCCGTTCATATGGTTGGGACCGTTTAATCCCCTTCCTAACCTTACCCTACGGGGGCAGGGAGAGACGGAGCCTTCCCGGGGGGTGATGCAAAAGGTCTCACATCGAGGGAGGAGGCAAATAGGGTTACGGCAGGCCGAGCTCGTCCCAGCGTTCGCCGACTTTGTCGAGGATCTCCATCGTGGGCTTGGAGGGCGGGGGGACGGGGTACTCGGTGATCTTGTGCTCGCGGGTGGCGTCCAGGCCCATGCCGCGGCTGGGGGGAACGAAGTCCATCTCGCCGGGGCGGCCGAGGTGCCTGGGCATGTCAGCGCCCATGTGGGCGTGATTGGCGGGCTCGCAGAACGAGACGACCCTCCACCACACGTCGTTCCAGTCCCGGACGTCGCAGTCCTCGTCGACGACGACGACCCAGCGGTAACGGAGGTGGGCGTAGGCGGCGTCGATGATCTCTTTCGCCTGCCCCTCCTTCTCGATCTTGGCGCGGATGATGATGACGCCGCCCGCGCCGGCATCGGGGAAGTGGACTTCTTTGACGTTGGTGAGTCCCGACTTGCTCACGAGGGTTTGGAGGATGGAGCCGGAGCGCATGAGGGGGCGGGGGTAGTCCTCGATGCGGCCGCAGATGAGGCCGAAGTTGATGGGGTCCCTGCGGTGGGTGATCGCGTTCACCCGGAACACGAACGCCGCGTAGTTCTTGTTGTAGAAGCCGGAGGACTCGCCGTGGGGGCCGTCGAAGTGGCGTTCGCCCGCGAGGATCTCGCCTTCGAGGATGTACTCGGACTCGGCGGGGACCCAGACGTCGATGGTCTCGCACTTCACGAGCTCGACGGGCCTCCCGGCCCAGGCGCCCGCGGCCTCGTACTCGGACAGGCCGCCGGCGTTCTCGGGGACCGCGGTGCCGGCGGCGAGGACGAGAAGGGGGTCCATGCCGATGGCGATGGCGCAGGGAGTGTTCTTGCCCTCGGCCTCGTTCTCGAGGACGTGCACCGCGCCGTTGCGGTCGCCCTCGCCGCCGTAGGAGGAGCCTTTGGGCGGAGCGGCGCCGACCTTGAAGTCGCCCTGGATCTTCACGGTGGTGTGATTGCGGTCGATGATCATGGAGCGGTACTGGCCCATGTTGTGGGCGCCGGTCTTGGGGTCGACGGTGACGACGCCGGCGGTGGTGGCGATGTAGCGGCCTGCGTCGAGCTCGTGCCAGAGGGGGGTCGGCACCTCGGCGAGGTCGATGTCCTCGCCAAAGACTTTGACCTCTTTCACGGGGCCGTCGTCGACCTTCACGCAGGGGAGGCGGTCGGTCATGCCCTCCTTCACGATGTCGTGCAGCTTCACCCAGTCCTTCGGGCCGTTGAAGGCGATGGAGAGCTGGTCCAGGGAGTACATGATGTTGGTGGCCAGCTGCTTGTCTGGGTTGTCTATGATGTTGTCGAACAGCAGGCCGGGGCCGGTCCTGGTGAGGTCCCGGTAGCTGATGGCGCCGACCTCGTAGTCGAGGTTGACGGGGGCGGCGACGCGCTGCAGGAGGCCGCGCTCCTCCAGGATCATCATGTACTCGCGCATGCTCTTGTATGGGACGGGGTCGCGCTTGGCTGAGGTTGTCACTCCGCTTCTCCTTCTATGTCTTAGTCGCCTTTCGTCGTTACGCGCGCCGGCGCGCGCGCCGAAATCGCGCTGCGTCCTAGGATGATTATGTTCCCACGGCCAGGCCGAATACCAGAATAAGCAGTACGGGGACGGTCATGATCACCAGACCGGCCAGCCAGAGCCCGATGCCGAGGCGGAAGCCGTCCGCGATGGTCAGCCGTGCGTTCTGATTTCCTTTCATAAGTCCCTCTCTTTCGCGCGCCGCTCCTCGATTCTCCCCCCGCAGCGCGCCACTGCTGTTGTCCTTGTGTAGTCGTGGAGGAGCGGCGTGGATGGAGGGCGGACGTTTCTCCCTCACCCCAGCCCTCTCCCGCCGGGAGAGGGGGTTTCGCGCTAGCTAAGGCCGAGCTCCTTCCAGCGTGAGGCTACGTGTTCCATCATCTTCATGCTGGGCTGTGCGACGCCGGGGCGGGGGTGCTCATACTCCTTGAAGGGGAAGGTGGCGTCGAAGGCCATGCCGTAGGTAGGCGGGACGAACTCGACGGAGCCGGGGTGCGGCGTGCTAAAGACGTACTCGCGGCCCCGGTACATGTCGCGGTCCGGGACCACGGAGGAGATGATGCGCCAGAGCACGTCGTTCCAGTCCCGCACGTTGCAGTCCTCGTCAACGACGATCACCCAGCGGTAGCGCATGTACTCGTAGGCGGCGTCGATGATCTGCTTGGGCTGTTCGGGGCTCGTGATCCGGGCGCGAATGATCAGGAAGCCGGAGCGCCCGGCGTCGGGGAAGAACACTTCCTCGATGTTCGTGAGGCCGGACTTGGCGACCAGCACGTCGAGCAGGGTGTTGGAGCGCATGAGGGGGCGGGGGTAGTCCTCGATGCGTCCGCAGGTGAGGCCGAAGCTGATGGGGTCTTTGCGGTGGGTGATGGCCTTAATCTTGACCATGAAGGTCGAGGGGTGCTGGTTGTAGAAGCCGGTGGACTCGCCGTGGGGGCCGTCGTTGACGCGCTCATAAGGGACGACCTCGCCTTCGAGGACGATCTCCGCGTTCGCGGGCACTCTGAGGTCGCTGGTCTCGCACTTCACGAGGTCGACGGGCCGTCCGGCCCAAGCGCCCGCGGCCTCGTACTCGCCGTGGCCGTTCTCGTCGTGGGGGACGGCGGTGCCGCATGAGAGCGTGAGGAGGGGGTCCATGCCGAGAACGATGGCGCAGGGAGTCGGCAGGCCGTTGGCCTCGTTCTCCAGGACGTGGGTTGCGCCGTTGCGGTCGCCGGCGCCGCCGTAGTTCGAGCCCTGCGGGGGTTTCGCGCCGACTTCCCAGTCGCCCATGATTTCGACGGTGGTGGTGTTCTTGTCGATGATCATGGAGCGGTACTGGCCCATGTTGAGGTTGCCGGTGGCGGGGTCGCGGGTGACGAATCCGGCGGTGGTGCCGATGTAGCGCCCGCCGTCCTCCTCATGCCAGAGCGGGGTGGGCAGCACGTCGAGGTCGACGTCCTCGCCCATGATCTTTACGTCCTTGACAGGACCGGACGGGACCTCGTTGGTGGGCATCCGGCTCTGCATCCCCTCGTGGATGATGTCGCGGAGAGCGGCCCAATCGGGGTCGCCGTTGAGGGCGATGGCGAGCTGGTCCTCGCGGTACATGACGTTGGCGACGAGGGGCATGCCGGGGTAGTCCTTGATGTTCTCGAACCAGAGCGCGGGGCCGTCGCGGACGAGGTCGCGGTAGGCGATGGCGCCGAGCTCGCCATCGAGGTCGACTTCGGCGGTGATGCGCTTGAGCATTCCGTTGTCTTCGAGAAGCTTCAGGTAGCCGCGCATGTCGTCATACGGGACACGTTGTCGAGTCGCCATGGGTCCTCCTCGGCGTGGGCCGCCTTCCGGGCGCGGCCCTGGGGCGCGAGCGAGTCTAGCACTGAGCAGGCGAGTGGGCCAGACGGCGGGCGGGAGAGGGGGCCGTTGGGCGAGGGGCGTTTCCCCTGGGCTAGAAGACCCTCGTGAACCACTCGTTTACGGGGTATTCGAGGCTGATCCAGCGGAAGAACAGGGGCTCGAACCAGAAGATATCGAGGGTGAGGTCGAGGACGCCGACGATGAACGCTTCGAACGCGATGCCGATAGGGAGCGCGAAATACCATCTCATGCGCGTCCAGAAGACCAAGTACCCCATAACCCATAGAGGCAGACCCGCGTGGAAACCGACCACCCACACTGCGACGGCAAGGAGGATGAGCGTTGCGAAGTAGAGGAAAGCGCGGCGCTTCTCTCCTTCAGGGTCCTCGCCCAAGCGGAAACCAAGGTCCATGATCATGCCTTCTTCCATGGCCTTGCGCCGACGGATGACGGTGTAGAGGCGGATGAACCAGAGCGGCGTTCCGATACCGATTGCGATGAGCGGCAGCCAGCGTCCGGGGAGGCGCAGGTTGGGTATCGAGAAACGTTCAGCGAGGTCGGGGGCGCTCTGAAAGAGGAAGCAGGATATGGGCGCAACGGGAGTGCTGCGGCCGTCGGCGCAGTCTTGCCCGACAGGGAGGGCCACGACCTGGAAGAGGAAGACGATGACGAGAACAGCGATCAGCCCCAGCAGGATGAGCTCGCCGATGATTTCCGGAGAGGTCCAAGACACCTGACGGTGGGTCGGTCCGGGGTCGTTCGCCGGGTTGCGGGGGGCGGAGGTCATTGCGAGACCGCCGTTCCGGCGTCGCCGGCTTCCGGCTCGGTCTCGGCCTGCTCTTGCAGCCGCTGAGCGTCTCGTTGGACGCGCAGCGAGAAGTAGACGGCCAGCCCAACGACGATGAGGATGCCGATGAAGGCCGGCTGCCAGACCATGGATATTCCCCGCGCCTGGATGGAGATGCTCATGAACTTTTCGAGAGGCTGCGCCAAGACGATGGCGATGAGGATCGGCGGGCGAGGCCATGCGTAAGCCTTCATGAACATGCCAAGCGCCGAGAAGGCGAGGACGACCGCGAGGTCGGCGATGTCAAGGTTGGCCTGGAAGGCGGAGAGCATGACGATGCCGATGACGAGGGGCGCCAGGACGAGGGGCGGGACGGCGGCCACTTTGGTGAGCACCGGCGAGAAGCGCAGGACGATGGGGACGACGAGGAGGTTGGCCAGCACGATGACGTAGACGAAAGAGAGCGTGAGGTTGAGGTGCTTATCGGGGTCGACCATCTGGGGGCCCGGCTGTATGCCCACGATGAATAGGAAGCCGAGGACGATGGCCATAGGCGCGCTTCCCGGAATCGCGAACAGCAGCGTTGGCATGAGCACGCCGCCGTCCGTGGAGTTATTCGACGCCTCCGGGGCGATGACGCCGCGGATATCGCCCGTTCCGAATGTCGATTTGGCCCCCGGCTCCGTCTGCCGGGCTTGAGCGTAGGCGAGCCAATGGGCCGGAGTGGGGCCGAGGCCGGGCATGGCCCCGATGAAGACGCCGATGAGCGATGAGCGAGTGATGAGCCATTTGTGGCGGAGCGCCTCGCGCATGCCCTTGTAAACGTCCTTGTTGCCCTCCTTCAGCATTTCGCTCAACCGTTCTTTGGCCACGGGGGTGTTGCTGATAACGAGGTCGGCGATTTCGGGAATGGCGAACAGCCCGACGACAACAGGGACGATATGGATGCCGTCGTAGAGGTAGTCGATCCCGAAGGCGACGCGTTCGGCTTGCGCGATGTTGGTGAAGCCGATCAGGCCGATGAGCAGGCCAAGCACGGCGGTGAGCAGTCCCTTGACGACGGCCCCGGCGCTGACGATGCCGACGGCGGCTATGCCCAGCAGCGATAGGAGGAAGAACTCCGGCGAACCGAAGAGGCGAAGCAGCTCCCGTGCGAACGGTATGACCGCGAAAAGCGCGACGCCCCCAACGACGCCTCCAATGAGCGACGACGTGTATGACGCGCCGAGGGCGTATCCGGCATAGCCCTTCCTGGCCAGAGGGTAGCCGTCGAGGATGGTCGCCTGGGATGAGCGGGCACCGGGGATGCCAAGGAGAATCGACGGTATAGGCTCGGTGAGGTCGTTGGCGGCCATGTAGCCGATAACGACCGGCAGCGCGATGAACGGGTCGAGCTCGGTGGCGAAGGACAGCACGACGATGAGGAACGGGAGTCCGCCGCCCGGCATGAGCCCGGAGGCGAGGGCGATGGGAATCATGATTACGAACGCAATCATGGGCCCCGGACTGAAGAGCCGCTGCGCGCCGTCCAGAGCGGCGCCGAAGAACGCGGCGTCGACCGCCTGCGAGTAGGCCCAGACGAGGGCCGCGACTACGACTACGGACGCGGCGGTTATGGGGAGGCGGCTGGTCATGGGGATAGCGGGCGCTAAAGCTACGCGGGGCGTTACGGGCCGTCAATACGATAGGGAGTGTTGGGGCGATGGTGGGAGCGTGAGAATGGGCGGGCCGCATCGGCCCGCCCATTCTGTGTCGTCTCGCTGCGGCGAGGACTATTGCACGCCGTAGAGGCTGGCGAACAAGGACCTTGCCTCGGGGGTGAAGTCCTTGGCCTTCTCGATGTTCTCGATCAGGATTGCGGGGTCGCCGTACTTGACGGGGCGCTCCGCAAGGGTGGCCTTCTCGATGAACTCGGGGTCTTCGACGATCTCCCTAAACACGCGCTGCCACGTCAGCACGACTTCCTCGGGCGTGTTGGGCGCCATAACGAACATGCGTGACAAGGATTCGAGGCTCTGGGCGAGCAGGAGTGCGCCCTGCTGCTCCTCGGTCGAATCGACGATGTCAAACAGGTGCGGGATCTCATCGGACTGGAGGCCGGTGCCCATACGGTCCAGGAACTCCTGGGATACGGGGGCGCGTTGCCAGAAGAGCGGCACCAGCTCGCGGCCCTCGTACCACTCGGGGTAGAGATTGGAGATGTACTCGAAGTCGCACCTAGTCGTGGCGTCCAGCTCATCGCGGTCGATTGCGGCGAGGACCTCGGAGGTGCCCTCGTAGCCGAAGATGACCTTGATGGGCCCGCCGAGCGCCTCGACGAACTGTCCGCCAATCATGTCGCCGCCGGCCGAGGAGGTGCCGGTGGTGATGGGCCGGCCCAAGGCGAGGACCTCTTCCCAGGAGGTCGCTACGTCGCGGCGCACGCACATGGCGAGGTGGTTGTCGTTGAAGGCGGGTGTGCCGATGAGGTTGACGGTGTTGATGTCGAAGTCCTCGCGGTCTTCGCCCGCGGCTTCGGCGGCCGGGTGACGCGGGGCCATCGGGTGGATGGTGAGGCCGTCCGGCTTGGAGCGCATCGTTTCCTGAAGGCCGCGGAGCCCGCCGCCGCCGGGGAGGTTCGTCACGATGACCTTGGGGTTGCCGGGCATCAGCCGCTCGACGGCCTGGCCAAGGAGTCGAGAGTAGGCGTCATAGCCGCCGCCCGGCGCGAAACCGACGATGATCTTGACCGTTTGACCGGAGAAGTACGCCTCAGCGTCGAAGCCGGGAGGGGGCGGGATGGGCGTCGGCGTCGATGTCGGCGCCGCAGTGGGCGTTGGGGCCGGAGCCGTGACGCCCGGCGGCAGCGGGGTGGGGGTCGCGGCCGGGCCCGTGGAGTCCGGGGCTGAGGTCGAGGTCGGGGTAGCAGTAGCGGCGGGTCTGGGCGTCGCGGTTGGGTCGTCGCCGCCGCAAGCGACGAGGACCACGAGCAGCGCGGCGCTCATCGCAAAGAGTCCGGTCCATTTTCTCGCCCAAGACATGAGCAGTTCCTCCCTAAGTCCGTATGCAAAAAAACCGCGCGGCGGTCATTGCATCGCGCGCGGATAGAAGCATGCTAGCATCCTCCGCTCACGGGCGGCAATATGCCGGGACGCGTCCGTATTCATATGGAGGTACGTTCGTGACGAGCCAACGGATTCATGACGTGATAGTCGTCGGCGTCGGAGGAATGGGGAGCGCGACGGTCTATCAGCTCGCGAGCCGAGGGCTGCGCGTGCTTGGACTGGAGCGGTTCAGCGTGCCGCACGAGATGGGCTCTTCGCACGGCCTCACCCGGATCATTCGCCTGGCGTTCCACGAAGGCCCGGAGTACGTGCCCATCGGGAGGCGCGCCTACGAGCTATGGCGCGAGCTGGAAGAGCGCACGGGCGAGCAGGCGCTGCACGTCACCGGGTCGGTCCATGCGGGCGCGCCGGGGACAGCGGCTTTCGAGAGCACGCTCCGCTCGTGCATCGAGCAGGACGTGCCTCACGAGGCGCTGTCCGCCGCCGAGGTCGCGGAGCGCTTTCCCGGCTACCGGCTGCCCGGCGAGTGGATGGCCGTCGTGCAGCCGGATGGCGGCTTCCTCGCGCCGGAGCGTTGCGTCGAGGGGCATGTCGCCGCCGCCCGCGAGATGGGGGCGGAGGTGCATGAGGGCGAGCAGGTCCTGGACTGGTCGCCGACGGCGTCCGGCGTGCGCGTGCGGACGGACCGCGGAGAGTACGAGGCGGGCGCGCTCGTGCTGACGGCGGGCGCGTGGGCCGGCAAGCTGCTGCCGGAACTCGACGGGGTCGCGGTCCCGGAGCGGCAGGTCATGGCGTGGTTCGAGCCGCGCAAGCCGGAGCTGTTCGAGCCGTCGCGCTTCCCGGTGTTCATCGTGACGTGGCGGGGCGAGGAGTACTACGGCTTCCCGTCGTTTGGCGTTCCTGGGTACAAGGTGGGCAAGTTCGACCATCACGGCGAGCACACCGACCCCGACGCGCTGGACCGGAGCCACCGGGCAGCGGACGAGGAGATGCTCCGCGAGTTTACGGAGCACTGCTTCCCGGAGGCGGCGGGACCGCTGCTGAAGCACGCCGTCTGCATGTTCACGAACTCGCCGGACAAGCACTTCATCATCGGCAAGCACGAGACGTACCCGCAGGTGTCATTCGCGGCGGGGTTCTCCGGCCACGGATTCAAGTTCTGCAGCACGGTGGGCGAGATCATGGCGGACCTCGCCGAGCGCGGGGAGTCGCGCCACGATATTTCGTTGTTCGATCCGGGGCGGTTCGGGCGTTCCTAGTCCGGAAGGGGGGAGTTAGGTAGTTAGGGGGCGTCGGCCCATTTAGGGGGGCTGAGAATTATCCTTGGTCGGCCCTACGCAGCCTCCGGCCGCCGCCGCGCGGACGGCTTGGGCGAGAGGAGCAGGAGCGTCAGGCCGACGAGGAGCCCGGCTGCAGCGGTCAGCCAGCCGGCCGTGAAGCCGGCGACGTCGAAGAGCACGCCGAGGATAGGCGCTCCCAGGGCCGTCATGGCGAGGGTGAGCGGGGTGGCGGCGCCTCTGATCGCGCCGAGGCGCTCTCGTCCGAAGTAGGCGGGCCATATGTGAACCTGCATGAGCATCGCCGCGCCCAAGCCGACGCCCGCGAGGAGCGCGCCCGCGAATCCGTGCCACGCCGTAGAGGCGTTGGCCGCGACCAACATTGCGGCCACGACGCTCGCGAATCCGGCCACCGCGATGTAGCGCGGCTGGACGCGATCGATCCACGGGGCCACAAGGCCGGAGGAGATGACTTGGGTGAAAGCCTGCGTCGCAAAAGCCATGGCGGCGACTTGGGGAGCGACGTCGAGGGAGCGGAGGAAGGGCACCCAGAAGATGCCGATCGTGCCCATGGCCGCCATCAGGATGCCGTAGGCGATGCTGATTCGCCAGAACGCGCCGGTCCGGAGCGCCTCGGCGACGGTCCAGGGATATTCGCCGCGCGCGCCGGCGCCGGGAGAGCCTGGCTCGGCGGGCGCGCCGTCCGGCAGGAGGCCGAGGTCGCCGGGCGTGTTACGGACGAAGATGAGGGATATGGCGGCGATGCTGACGCCGCCTGTGGCGCCCAGGATGATCCAGGCGTCGCGCCAGCCGACGGCGTCGATAAGCAGCTGAGTCAGTGGGCTTGCGATGCCGATGCCGAGGGGGATGCCGGCGAAGAACAGGGACATGGCGCGTCCGCGCTTGCGGACGAACCACTTGGCGATGGGGATGCCGAGGTAGAGGGTGCTGCTGCCCCAGAAGCCCATGATTCCGGCGAACAGCGTCAGGCCGATCATCTGCCAGCCCGCCTCTATGAGGCCCAGAGCGGCGGCGCTCCCGCCGAAGAGGAGGCCGGCGACAGCCAGAGGGACGCGGGAGCCGCGGCGATCGATGAGGCGTCCGATGATGGGCCCGGACGCGGCGAATCCGAGGAGACGCGCGGAGAGCGCCCAGCCGAAGTAGCCATTGCCGATGCCCAGCTCCTCGCCCATGGGCGCAACGAACAGCCCGAAGTTGCCGGCGCCCATGAACATGCTGACGCCGCCCGAGACGCCGAGGGCGGCGACGATGACCCAGCCGTAGAAGGGGTGTCCTGAAGGCGCGCGGCGCGTTGCGATGTCAGCCCCTAGGCGCGCCGGCGCGGGAGGCCGGGATGCGAGAAATCATTTCCGACTCATTTGTTCGTGATCAGCCCAATGGAGAGTAGGTGCGGAGGGGGATGCGGGTCGCTAGTTCCCGGCTACTTCCTCGGCAACCTCCGAGAGGGTTGTTGTTTGGCGGTCTAGGACGAGCTCGCCGCTGTCGAGGATAGTGTAATGGCTCTCCTGGCCAAGAAGCGGATTGGCCTCGACGAACTCGATCACCAGGAGCAACACGACCGGCGGGTCGAAGACCTGTCCGTTGGGGAGGGCGCTTATGACTGATCGGCGTTCGTAGCGGATACTCGGTTGGCCGTTCAACGAGAACCTGCCAGCGTATGTGTAACCTCTTTCTTGGATGACGGAGGGGAGCTGTAATTGGGCATTCAGCCATCCTGCGAGATCCAGCTCGCTCTCAGCTCCGGTGTGTCCCGTTGGGCCTAGGGATGGGTCTGCGCTCTGGGACTGGTCTCCCGGCGAAGGGTTGGACGGGGGCGTCGGGGCATCTTCGGTTGTACTTCCAACGGGTCCATCGCCGGAGAAGATACCGAGAAATTCGCCCCGGACGGGGGGTTGGCCGTCGAGCGTCGAGATCTTCTCGGTAGCGCTCGCCAACCGCCCATCACTGTCAGGCGTTAGGACGGTCCTGGATATCACCCGTTCCGGGTAGATGGTGATATACCTATCTTCGATTGTTTGGTAACCGCCCTTTTGGAACAACTCCAAGGTGAGCACGAGCGGCCTCTGGGGGCTGACATCCGCCAGCAGGTCTGCCCGGACTGTGGCGGAACTTTTCCGCAAGGCCTCCGTCGCCGTCTGGGCGGGGGACGGGGAGTCGAGCAGCAGGATGGCGGCTGCCGCCACGCCGGCGATGAGGGCGACCAGGGCAATCAGGGCTGATATGCGAGTTAGTTTCATTCTGAGGGCGTGTGGATATCCCCTGTAGGTCCGCCGAAGCCTCGCCTATGGAAATACCGGCGAGAAGCAAGGGTAAGCACGATAATCACGAACCCGAATGGAGGAGCTGACTCGGGTTTACTTGCTCTCTTCGTCGTCGGGGCCGGTGAGCTTGCCGAGGAACTCTTCGACGGACGGAGGCAAGGGCGGGAGGTCGGCTGCGGGAGGGGGGTTGGGCCTGCGCCTGCCGCGGCGGGTGTCGTAGTCCGATTCGAGGCGCTCGACGAGAGACTTGACCTTGGGGTTGCGCTGCATCTCGGCGCTGACGCGCTCGTATTGCTGGGTGTCCCGCTGGCTCGTGTAGTACTCCGCGGGGAAGTCGTAGAGGGTGCTGAGGACCTGGAGCATCTTGGTGCGCCCGGCGAAATCGGCTTCGAGCTCGACGTAGTGGGGCAGACGGCACATGAGCATCATGTTGTCGATGCCCTTATTACTCAGCCGGTCGCCCACCATGTTCATGATGGAGGTTGGCCCCTGATAGGGCCGGCGCCGGTTGCCCTCGATGCCCTCGACGTTCTCCAGCGGCTCGCCGTTGAGGCTTCCCATCACGAGGAGCGGTCGGGTGTGGGGGACGGCGTCGTACATCGCGCCGATGCGGCAGAAGCGCTTGACCGCGAGCCGCTCGATGACCTCGGAGACCGCGTCGATATACTCCTCGGCGTTGGAGTGGGGCTCCAGCATGTGCAGGAAGATGAAGTCGTGGCCCTGCGCCCCCGCCGCCCAGCGCAGGTCGGCGTTGGGGACCCGCATCTTGCGCTGACCGTCTTGGTAGTAGACCACGGGGCGGTAGCGGGTGAAATCGAAGTACCTGCCGGGGGTGGAGAGTCCGCCGAGCTCCTCGGCCGACATGTAGCGTTCGAGGCGCTCGATGCTGAGGGAGCCGACGCTTCCCGCATCGATCCAAGGGGTGAGCGTCGCGATCAGGTGCGGGTCGCGAAGCTCAGGGAGCGGTTCCTTGAGTTCGAATTCTCCGACTTTCATGGGTTTATGGTGAGCCTGCGGGCGTTTTTTTGCAACCCTCTCCGCGTTTGACGCGGGTCGGCGGGGCTGGCTAAGGTGCGGGCCATGAGACGCGCGAGCCCGTTGCGCCCCCGGCTATCGGCCCTCCTCTGGCTGCTCGGAGGAGGCGGGGGGCCGGCCCGGGCGCAGGAGAGCGGCGGACCAGCCGAGGCGCAGGATGGCGGCGAGCGGCGGGAGGGCTACGAGGAGCGGCTGGCCGCCCGGATCGCGCGCTACCGGAGCGCCCGCGCCGCCGGGGCCGGGGCGTCGGGGCAAGCGGCGTCGGGGCTGATATCGGGGTGGCAATCAAGGCTGACGGAAGACGAGAGTTTCGATTTCACGGTGAGCGCGGACGGCCTGGACCCGGACTTCGAGTACCGGTACAGCTTTCTCATCACGACCGGCGGCAGCGGGGGTATCGGGTTCGACTCGATGTGCAGCTTCACCTCCGAGGCGGTCAGCGTCCCGCAGGGGAGTACGTCTCACGAGAGCGACCCGATAACCCTCCACGCCTGCATCCCAGGCACGTACACCGTGACGGTGCGGCTGTACGAGTACAGCATCGGAGAGGACGAGGAGTACCTCCTCGAAACGGATCCTTGGGAAATTACGGTTGATCCCGACCTCGTCCCGGTGCTGCCGCCCGTCGACGACCGGACGTACAAGGTCGCGGAGAGCGTAAATCTTCGGCTGGACCCCGCGACCGGCGGCAACCCGCCGTTGAGGTACTCGGCCAGCGGTCTGCCCAACGGCTTGACCTTCAACAATTCGAGTCGTCGCATCACGGGCGCCCCCACCACGGAGGGCGACTACACCGTCACCTACCGGGTCAGGGACGACGACGGCGACCCCGATTCGGAGGAATTCGACATCACGGTCCGCTGCGGCTCGCTGACGTTCAACGATTCCGTCTCCGGCATGACGTGGACGCAGAACACGCGAATCTCGACATTCACGCTGCCGGAAGCGTTCGTGGCCTCTCACTGCACGGTGAGCGGCTACGCTCTGAATCCCCCAGACTTGCCGGATGGGGTGAGCCGCAGCGCCCGCCGGGTCTCCGGCACGCCCAGCGTGTCGATGGAGCGGACGCGGTACGCGTGGACGGCGACGGCCAGCGACGGAAGCAAGGCTGAGCTGACGTTCTACCTCGCCGTCAGGGCGGCTCCCTGCAATCCGAGGTTCGACGATTCCGTCTCCGGCATGACGTGGACGCAGAACACGCGAATCTCGACGTTCACGCTGCCGCAGGCGTTCGTGGCCTCTCACTGCATGGTGAGCGGCTACGCTCTGAATCCCCCAGACTTGCCGGATGGGGTGAGCCGCAGCGCCCGCCGGGTCTCCGGCACGCCCAGCGTGTCGATGGGGCGGACGCGGTACGCGTGGACGGCGACGGCCAGCGACGGAAGCAAGGCTGAGCTGACGTTCTACATCACCGTCAGTCCTCCTCCCTGCAATCCGAGGTTCAACGATTCCGTCTCCGGCATGACGTGGATGCAGAACACGCCGATTACGACATTCACGCTGCCGGAGGCGAGGGTGGCCTCTCACTGCACGGTGAGCGGCTACGCTCTGAATCCCCCAGACTTGCCGGATGGGGTGAGCCGCAGCGCCCGCCGGGTCTCCGGCACGCCCAGCGTGTCGATGGAGCGGACGCGGTACGCGTGGACGGCGACGGCCAGCGACGGAAGCAAGGCTGAGCTGACGTTCTACCTCGCCGTCAGGGCGGCTCCCTGCAATCCGAGGTTCGACGATTCCGTCTCCGGCATGACGTGGATGCAGAACACGCGAATCTCGACGTTCACGCTGCCGCAGGCGTTCGTGGCCTCTCACTGCATGGTGAGCGGCTACGCTCTGAATCCCCCAGACTTGCCGGATGGGGTGAGCCGCAGCGCCCGCCGGGTCTCCGGCACGCCCAGCGTGTCGATGGGGCGGACGCGGTACGCGTGGACGGCGACGGCCAGCGACGGAAGCAAGGCTGAGCTGACGTTCTACATCACCGTCAGTCCTCCTCCCTGCAATCCGAGGTTCAACGATTCCGTCTCCGGCATGACGTGGATGCAGAACACGCCGATTACGACATTCACGCTGCCGGAGGCGAGGGTGGCCTCTCACTGCACGGTGAGCGGCTACGCTCTGAATCCCCCAGACTTGCCGGATGGGGTGAGCCGCAGCGCCCGCCGGGTCTCCGGCACGCCCAGCGTGTCGATGGAGCGGACGCGGTACGCGTGGACGGCGACGGCCAGCGACGGAAGCAAGGCTGAGCTGACGTTCGACATCACCGTGGAGGAAGAAGACCTGACGCCAACATTCGGCGACGCAGCGGTGGACCCCCAGAGTTACACGCAGAACTCGCCGATTACGCCGCTGACCCTGCCGTCGGCGACCGGTGGGAACGGGACGCTGACTTACGATTTGACGCCGGACCTGCCCGCCGGCTTGGAATTCGACGCCGACGGCAACGGGCCCTGCCGAGCTATCCGCACACTTTGCGGCACACCTACGGTATCGCTTCCGGCGGCAGCGACTTTCACGTTAACAGCGACCGACGCCGACAGAGACACCGCACCCCTCACCTTCGATATCACGGTTACGCCGCCGCCACTGCCCACGATAACGATCACGGCGGGGACCTCGCCGGTCACTGAGGGGGAGGATGTCGAGTTCACGCTGACTGCAAGCTCCGCTCCGGCGGGGGTCCTGGTAGTGCGTCTCAATACGATTGAGGATGGGCTATTCCTTGAGGACGGACCGCCAGTCACTATAACTATTGGCCCGGATGACGCGAGCGTTGGCGCGGATGACGCGAGCGTTTCACTCGCCTTGCCAACTGATAATGACGAGATAGACGAACAGAACGGAAGCGTCACCGTGAGGATTGACCCGGGCACGGGCTACGTGGTGGGCAGCCCCTCCTCCGCGACCGTAACCGTCGAGGACAACGACGTGCCCGTGATAACCATCGCGCGGCATCCAGATACCGATATCGTCATTGATGAGGGCGACGACGTCACGTTCAGGTTGGAGGCGGACCCTGCGCCGGCGACGGATCTTGCGGTGCGAGTGCGCCTCGCTGAAACGCGGCAAGGGGCCTTTCTTCACCCTGGCGAGTCGCTAACGCGAAGCATTACCATCCAAGCCGAACACACCACTGCGGATTTCACCGTCCGGACGGTGGATGACACTGAGGATGAGCACAACGAGAACATAAAGGCGGAGGTGGCGCCCGACGACACCAGATATGCATTAGGGAACCCCTCCGTCGCGCTCGTACGCGTCTTGGATGGAGACCTGCCTGACCCCCCTGCCGAGCTGCGGGCCAACGGGGATCTCGACAGCGACGACAAGATCACGCTGCGATGGGAGCCCGTTGAAGGGGCAACCGGATATGGTGTGCGCTACGCTGGAGAGACATGCGACTCGCTAGGGGTATGTACGCATGGAAGTTGGCAAACGCCGACAGACGCGAATCTGACGATAACAGACCAAACGATAGGCGAGGACACCGTGAAACAGGCCAGCCTGGGAGAACTGACCGAAGAGACCCTCTACCGTATACAGGTGCGGTCAACGGTTGTGAGCGATTCCTTCTGGTACCAGGGTAATCCCACTCTCGTATTCCCCACCGACTCACCGCTTGGCGGCGGGACCGTGGCCACGGCCCCCTTCCACGGCTATCAGCGCAAGAATGCGCAAGGCAGCCACGAGTTTCGCTATGTGGTATGCACTGGGACCATTTCGGCGAACCTCACAACGCCCGATCGGAATGCCGTCGCAATAGCGCGAGACATCGAGGATGCCATAGAAAAGTGGGAAAGCACAGTCATCTGGGACAGGGGTGGACACAACATCGTAACGGCTACAAGCTACCGTCCTCCTGGAGGCGAGAACTGTACGCACCCCCTGATTCCGGGAACTGAGGTTATTACTGAAATCCCAAGCGAAGATGGTCGGTTTGAGGTGAAGTTCGTATCGAACGATAGAATTGGGCGGGCGTGTAACCTCTTTGGTGATGCCCCGCCTCCTGGATGCTGGAGGTCGAGGAGCTGGGAGACGCCGGGCATCCAAAGAATACGCAGCGGCGCCATACTCGTGAACGCCTCCCGCGGAGCGAACTATTGGAAAGCCCAGGTCGGCGGGGCTCCTGGCTGTACCAGGCTCCACGAACTGGTCATCCATGAAGCAGGCCATGCCTTCGGCATCGGTAACAGGACCGGGTTCGATTTCAACCGCCATCCCATCAACACGGAGCACTCGGTGATGAGCTATGAAGATCCAGACAGAGACTGCGAGCCGCAGGCGTACGACATCGTCGCTTCGATGGCCCTCTACCAGTCGCGGCGATGAGGGCTTCAGTCGTGTTTTCCCGCACTGCAATGCCCGCCGTTTTGCTTGTCGCGCTTGCACTCGCTGCCTGCAGTGGACAGTCGACGCCTACGCCGACCTCCACTCCTACGCCCGCCACTACCCCCACATCCTCCCCGATGCCTACGCCAACCTTGGCGCCTGCACTGCCGCCTAAACCTCCCCTGGACGCAACGTCCAGTGATCAGGAGATACCACCCTGCACGCAGGTGCCCAACTTTCCCGTTGATCCGTGCGAACTGGACGCACCACGGATTGGCGGGAGTGTGGCGAGCCATAGCATATACTTGGGCGATGAGCCCACGAGCATCCGCGAGATGCTAGGAGATGAATCGTCGCTTGAGGTTTCCCATCTTGTAGTGCGAGGCACCTACCTTCCAAATACTGTGCGCTGCACTACCGGCGACCTCTTTCGCCCACAAGATTACTTGGCAAGGAGAACATTCGGCATCCCGGTGGATACCTACTCGTTCAAATGTTACATCGACATGCGCGTGAACTCCTACATCCTAGGGTCAGGGCCATCCAGTCTGAGTGTGATCTTTTTCATTCTCCCTTACGTCAAGGGGGACTATGCTGACGAGAACCGGACCTGGCAAGAGGGTGTAGAAGCACTCAGGCAAGTCTTCGAAGCTGACTTCGCACCCATATATGCCGGTCGGGAGCACGTCGTGCCCCTTAGTCCGCCTCATGACCTTTCGTCTCTAGCATGGCGGCTAGGGCCCCGGTGGGATGTCCAACGGAAGGATGACGGCACGGTCATCGCCGTCCATCCCAGCCGGGACCTGTGGCGGAGGCTCCGGCCCGACGATTACCAGACCCATCGTGCCACGCTCGAGATGGAGCTGCCCGCTTTCACCCAGGCGGTGACGACGGCGCACCAAGCCCGAGTCACCGAGTACGAAGGGCGCATCGGCGCCGACGAGGACTTGCCAGCCCTCGTCACCAATGCCAACGAGCTGCGCGACTACTACACCGCGGCCCGCGTCCCCAGCCTCCCCGATGACCCCGCCCAACCCCCGCCGCCGTGCGGGCTCGCCGTGCCGGACCAGGCCGGCAACCCCGGCCTCATGGCCGACTGCATGACCCTGCTCGCGGCCAAGGACACGCTGCGCGGAACGGCAACGCTCAACTGGGGCGTGGACACGCCCATCGCCAATTGGGACGGCGTGACCGTGAGAGGGACGCCCAGCCGCGTCGCGGAGGTGGGCCTGCGGGAGCGCGGCCTGACGGGCGAGGTGCCGGCGGAACTGGGGGACCTGACCAGCCTCACTCGCCTGCGTCTCGGAGTCAATCAGCTCACGGGGACGATACCGGCGCAGTTAGGCGAGCTGTCCGGCCTGCTCCTGCTGAATCTCAGCAACAATCAACTGACGGGCGCGATACCGGCGGAGCTGGGGGGCTTGGCCAACCTGACCCACCTCACGCTCTTCGGCAATCTGCTGACCGGCGCGGCGCCCACGCAGTTGGGCAGCCTGGCCAACCTGCAAGCCCTGCACCTCTCCGACAACCGGCTGACGGGCGGGATACCGGCGGAGCTGGGGGGCCTGTCCAACCTCACGGACCTGTACCTCGACAGGAATCAGCTGACGGAGGCGATACCGTCTCAGCTGGGGCGCCTGACCAGCCTGCGGACCCTGTCGCTGGACAGCAATCAGCTGGCGGGCGCGATACCGGCGGAGCTGGGGGGCCTGTCCAACCTGACGCGTCTGTATCTCGACTACAACCGGCTCACGGGCGCGATACCGGCGGAGCTGGGGGGGGGGGGCCTGTCCAACCTGGAGTACCTGTCGCTCGACGCCAACCAGCTCACGGGCGCGATACCGGCGCAGCTGGGCAACCTGACCAGCCTGCAGACCCTGTGGCTCTCCGGCAACGGACTGACCGGCTGCCATCCCTTCCGCCCTGAGGAGCGTCCCCGCCAACGACCTGGACAGGGCCGGCCTTCCGTACTGCGCGCCGGACAGCCCCACGCCTTGACGCCTGGTCCTGAGCCGGTAGCGCAGGGCGGCGCAGCGCCTTAGCCGGCGGCGTCGGCCTGTTGGATCGCCCGCCAGACGCGCTCCTGGGTTAGGGGAATATCCACGGAGGGCGCCGCGATCTGGCGGAGGGCGTCGTGGACAGCGTTGGATAGCGCCGCAGGGCTGGCGACGGAGGGCATCTCTCCGATGCCGCGGACGCCCAACGCGCCATTGCGCGCCTCGGTGGCGTGGGTCTCGACGGTCAGGCGCGGGAGGTCCTCGGCGAGGGGCATCGGGTAGTCCATGAACGACCACTCGTTCGGTCGTCCGTCCTCGGCGTAGGAGACGCCTTCGAGCATCGCCTCGCCGAACCCTTGGACAACGCCGCCGTGGATCTGCCCCTCGACGATCATAGGGTTGATGAGGTTCCCCACGTCGTGGACGGCGACGAAGTCCCGCACGTCGATGGCGCCCGTTTCGCGGTCGATTTCGACGTAGGCGATATGGGCGGCGAAGGCGAAGCTGCCGGGCGGGAGCGTGAACGTGGAGTAGTGCTCGAACCCGTCGCCGGGCGCGCCGGCCAAGGCCGCCACCCGTCCGATCGGCGCCGAGCGCGAGGCGTCGGCGCGTGAACGGACGGCGCCGTTGGCGATTTCGATGTCGTTGCGGTCGGTTTCGAGGATATGGGACGCGGTGTCAAGGAGGGCGCTGCGCGTCTGCTCGGCGGCCTGGTGAACGGCGTGTCCGCCGATGACGAGGCCGCGGCTGGCGTACGTCCCCGCGCCGGGCCCAAAGGGCTCGATGAGATCGGTGTCGCCCCACTGGACGGCGACGTCGTCTATCGACACGCCAAGCGCGTCGGCGGTGATCTGGGCGAAGGTGGTGGCGTTGCCTTGGCCGTGGGGAGAGATGTCGGTGAAGAGGGTCACGCGACCGTCCGGCCCGACGATGATCTTGGCTGCGCTGGAGCGCGCGGCCTCGCCGCCCGTGCCGCCGGAGCCCTTGGTGGAGAGCGCGATGCCCAGACCGACGAGGCGTCCTTCGCTTCTCTCGCGGTCGCGCCTGGCGAGCAGGCTGTCGTACCCCGCGGCCTCCAACGCCTTGTCGAGCACGGGCTCGTAATCGCCGTCGACGTAGGGGACGCCGGAGACGGTGGTGTAGGGGAAGCTCCGTGGCGGAATGAGATTGCGTCGCCGCGTCTCGACAGGGTCGAGGCCCAGCTCGTCCGCAATCATGTCCAGCAGCCGCTCCATACAGAATGTGCCCTCCGGCTGGCCTGCGCCGCGGTAGGCGGTCATGGGCGGGCGGTTCGTCATGAGGCAGAACTGCTCGCCGTCGTAGGCAGGGATGTCGTAGGGGCCGGTGATGCGCTTGGCCGCATTGTCGGGCGACGTGAAGGCGCCGCTGATCCAGTACGCGCCCATGTCTGAGTAGAAGCGGGCCTTGAGGCCAAGGACCTTGCCGTCGGCGCGGACCGCCGCCTGCAAGGACGCTTGGAGGCCGCGCGCATGGGAGGAGTGGATGTTCTCGCTGCGCTCCTCCACCCACTTCACCGGCCTGCCGAGGCGCATCGAGAGGACGATGGCGGCGACCTCCTCGGGGTAGACGTGGTGTTTGTGGCCGAACCCGCCGCCCACGTCAGGCGCGAAGACGCGGATGCGCCCGGGGACCTCGATCACTTCTTCAATGTGGTGCTGGGTGTCGTGGGCGGACTGGTTCGACGACCAAAACGTGAGGTCGCCGGAGACTTGGTCGAAGCTGGCGATGCAGGCGCGGCCTTCCATGGCCATCGGCGCGAGCCGGGGGACGACGAAGGCGCCGGAGACGACCTTGTCCGCCGCCGCGAACGCTCCGTCCACGTCGCCCGCACCGGCGCGCTGGTAAGCGCAGACGTTGTTTCCCATCACCGGGTGAAGAGGCGGGTAGCCTCCAGCGGCGGCGCGTTCGAGGTCGTTCACGGCCTCGATGGGCTCATAGGCGACGTCGACTCGCGCGGCTGCGTCAGCGGCTTTCGCGGCAGTCTCCGCGGCGACGGCGGCGACGGGCTGGCCCGCGTACAGCGCTCGGCCCAAGGCGAGGGCGGGGTGAGCGCCGCCTTTCTTGATGTCCATGCCGGGCCTGCCGACGCTCTCCAGAAGGCCGACGCCATCGAGGTCGTCCCCGGTGAGCGCGCCAACGACGCCGGGCATAGCGAGAGCGGCGGAGGCGTCGATGCGCTCGATCCCGGCATGGGCGTGGGGGCTGCGGACGATGGCGAGGTGCAGCGTCCCCGGGAGCTGGATGTCGGCGGTGAAGAGGCCCCCGCCGCGCAGGAGGCGGTCGTCCTCGGAGCGGAGAACGCTTTGGCCAGTGTAGGGCGCATTAGTCTTGTTCATCGTCCTCTTGCGGCATGAGTATGAATTCAGGGCAAGCCTCGGTCCTCAGTTCGGCTGTGTCGACGACAGGGTTCAACTTGACCCTTCCATGGGCTTGATTCCAGTTGTGTAGAGGATACCGCTGATGGCCCTGATGTAAGTGACTGCCCAATAGTGGTCGACGATTTCGGGGCCGACCGTAATCGAGACGAGTCTTGCGATTGCGCCGCGGCGCGATTCTAACCCCAGCCGGACGGACTGAGGTAGCTGACGGCGGACGCCTTTCGGGGGAGCGGTCTCGTATCCGGCGCGTCGGCATCGGCGGCGCGTTGACGAGTGACCAATCGGTCACGTATTTTTATCGAATGGACGAGGTTTTCAAAGCGCTAGCGGACCCAAGCCGCCGCAGGCTGCTCGACAAGCTGCTGGGGCGGGACGGGCTGACGTTGGGCGAGCTGGCCGATGGCGCGGGGATGTCTCGGTTCGGGGTGATGAAGCATCTGGCCGTGTTGGAAGCGGCTGGTTTGGTCCGCACCGAGCGGATGGGCCGGTTGAAACTGCACCACCTCGAAACAGCGCCGCTGGTCTCGGCACATCGAGGGTGGCTCCGGCGGTTCATCGAGAACGGAGCAGGGAGGGCGAGCGCATGAGCAGGCTGGAACAAATCGCGGAAGTCCAAGCGTCGGATCGGCATGGAGCCGCCGTGGCGTTCTCGCCCGGCGGAGACGTGCTGGCGACGGGCGGGATGAAGGGCGCTCTCCGACTCTGGAGCACGGGCGACTGGAGGATGACGAGCGAGCTGCACGGCCACGGCGCGAGCGTGAACAGCCTCGCGTTCGCGTCCGGCGGCGGCTCGCTATGGAGCGGATCGACCGACAGGACCGTCCGCATGTGGGATGCCGCGTCCGGGGAGTGCGCGCGGACGCTGACGGGGCATACGAACGTCGTAGCGGCCATCGCGCTGTCTCTGGGCGGGGCGCAGCTTGCATCGGTCTCGTACGACAAGACGGTGCGGCTGTGGCCGCTCGACGGCGACGCCAAGCCGACGGTGCTGCGGGGGCACGGAGGCGGCGTGACCTCTGTGACTTACGCGCCGTCCGGCTCCCATGTAGCGTCCGCCGGCATGGGCGGCGACGTGCTCGTCTGGGATGTCGGCGACGGCTCCCTCGCGCATACGCTGACTGGCCACCGCGAGGCGGTGGGGTCGCTGACCGTATCCCGCGAGCATCGGTCGCTGCTGTCGGTCGGCCTCGAGGGCAAGGTCATCGAGTGGTCAACGGAGGACTGGAGCGAGCGCCGGCAAGTTGTGTTGGGCTCGGGCGCGCCGCTGAGCATGGCCGTGTCGCCGGACGGCGCATGGGTGGCGATGTCGGCGGAGCGTCGGGTGGCGATAGCGTCCTACGAGACGCTGCAGTTCGAGGCGCCCGTCGCTCTGCCTATCAAGGGCGTCTACGGCCTGGCGTGGGCCCCGGACAGCCGGCTGCTGGCCAACGTCGGAGCCGACGGTAAGTGCCGCGTGTTTGCGGTTGGGTGAGGGCGTTCGCTTGCAGCTTCCCTCCCCAATCTTTCTCCGCAACTGGGGGCGGAGAGGAAGACTACAGACCGTAGAGCGCCGTCGAGTAGTCTCCAGAATATGAGGCCCCACGGTGTTGCTGATTCTGCCTTCCTTGGCCCAGCGGCAGACCTCGCTCGGAGCTGTCCTCCGTTCTGTGCGGCCCCGAGGGAACGATTCGGCCAGAGCGCGCATAGTATCCGGTAGAGAGCGCTAAGCATCCCCCATAGGAGCCGAGTCCGTGGAGCAGGCATGACCGAGAACGAGGCCGTCCAGCGTTGCCAGCGCGGCGACCGCGATGCATTCCGCTATCTGGTGGAGCGGCACCAGGGCGTTGTGTTCGGCACGGCCTACAACATGACCGGCAACCGCGCGCTGGCCGAGGAGCTGGCGCAGGAGGCCTTCTTGTCGGCGTGGAAGGGGATACGCGGGTTCAGGCGCGGGAGTCCGTTCAAGCCGTGGCTAATGCGCATCTTGGTCAACGCGGTGATGGCGCATCGGCGCAAGCGGTCGGTCGAGACCACACCTATCGAAGGACTCGGGTTGGCCGACGACGCGGAACGCCCCGCGGCCTCGGTCGAGTCCAAGTTGGAGCGGCAGACATTGCAGCAGGCAATCGGAGGGCTGAGCCCGGAGCACCGGCAGGTCGTGGTGTTGCGCTACTTCGCAGGCATGACAGTGCCGGAGGTGTCTCGGGCATCCGGCGTAAGCGAGGGGACCGTGAAGTCGCGGCTGCACCGGGCGCATCGGGCGTTGCGGCAGCGATTGGGCGACGCGCAGCAGGGGTAAGTGATGAATGCTAACGATTCGAACGACCGGGAGATGGAGCGGCTGCTGGAGGCGCATTTCGCCTCCGGCGCGGACAATGTTCCTCCGACGCCGGACCTATGGGTCTGGCTGGAAGGTCGGTTGGGAGACCAGACGCCACGGCCTCTCTGGGCCGGGCTCCGCGATCAGGCCTTTCCGGCGGGGGGGTTCCGTGGGGCGGCGGCGGTTGCGGCGACGGCAGCGGCGGTGGCCGTCGTGGCGGCCTCGGGCGCGGTGTGGTTTGTGGTCGGCAGCAGCGGCGGAGTTGTGCCGGCTGCCCCCAGTGGCCCTGTTGGCCCCAGTGGGATTGCTGGATCCGATGGCGTCGTGGGACTTACGGCAACTGCGGTTCCGCCGACCCCTAGGCCGCACGCGACGCCGACGCCGCTGCCGCTGCCGCCAGGGGTAATAGCGTGGCCAACGCCGACGCCGCAGGCGTCGCAAGGACCGCAAGGCCTCGCAGGTTCGCCGGGGCTGACGGGTTCGCCAGGGGCGCCGGGGGAACCAGGGTCGGCAGGGGCACTAGGGCGGTTTGAGGGACTCCTAGGGCAGACACCGCTTCCGCCAGGTGCGCTGGTCCCAGGCGGCGCTACGCCTCAGCTGGAGCAGAGGTCCTCGTCCGGCCAGCCGGGAGCAACCACGTTCCAAGACTACGACCGGCAGCCGCTCACGGACGCGAGAGAGGACGGCGTCTCCACCTTCAGCCTGGACACCGACCGCACTTCATTCCAGCTGGCGTTGAACTGGGTCAAGTCGGGCTACCAGGTGGACCCGGCGTCGGTGCGGGCCGAGGAATGGGTGAACGCCTTCGATTACGGCTACGCCGCTTCCTCCGCCGGCGACCGGTTCGCCATCTCCTCCGACCTGTTGGCGCACCCGCTGGATGAGGGAAGGCACATGGCGCGGATAGCGTTCCAAGCGCCGGAAGCGGTCACGGACGCTCCGCTCAACGTCACGCTGGTGCTCGACGCCTCCGGTTCGATGAAGGAGGGCAATAGAGTGGCCATCGCCCGCGAGGCTGCTGAGGCCATCCGACGGAGCCTGGACGCGGACGACCGGATATCGGTGGTGCATTTCACGACCGACGTGCTGGACTATCTCACGGTCAAGCACGCTTCGCCGGACGACCGCGCCGTTGCCGACTCCATCGCCCGACTTGCGCCGAACGCCAGCACCAATGTCCAGGCCGGGTTGAACTTGGGCGTGCGGCTGGCGGACGGGATGCGGCGGGAACGTCCGGAGGCGCTCAACTACATCGTCCTGATGTCCGATGGCGTGGCGAACGTGGACGCCACCGATCCGTTCGCCATCCTGGAAGCCACGTCCGCGTCTGATGGCGCGAACCCGCTGCGACTCATCACCGTGGGCGTTGGCATCCAGAACTACAACGACCATCTGCTGGAACAGCTCGCGCAGCACGGGAATGGCTGGTACCGCTATCTGTTCGACGTGGAGCAGGCCCGTTCGACCTTCCGCCGCGAAAACTGGCTCGCGCTCGCCTCGCCTGTCGCCGATCAGACGCGCGCCCAGGTGGTCTGGAACCCGGACGCGGTGAAGGCGTGGCGCATCATCGGCTACGAGAACCGCGTAACGTCCGATGCTTCGTTCACACAGGACCGGAAAGAGTTTGCCGAGGTGTACTCAGGAGCGGTCACGACCGTGTTCTACGAGTTGGAACTGCACGACGATTTCCGGCAGAAGGGTGGGCTGGGGCAGGTAGAACTGCGGTGGGTCGAGCCAGGGAGCGGACGCGCTTGGAGCCAGAGCAGCGACCTCATAGGCAGCGGGGAGATCGTCCATCCGCACGAGGACCAGCTGCTGCTGTTCGGCGCGGTCGTGGCGCTTACGGCGGACAGGTACAGCGCACTAGGCGATTCTCGCGAGTCTCGCAGCGGCTACGCCCAAGACCTGTGGAGCCTGCGCGACCTTACGGAGGAGCTACGGGGCGACCTTGGCCATTTGACCGCGTTCAAAGACTTCGCCGACGTGTTGGAATCGCTGCTCATGAGCGTTCCGTATGTTCCCGCGGACGATTCAGGGTACAGCCGTTAGGCGCGATAGGGGTCGCGGCCTCGTGCTGGCCTGAGGTAGACGAGGAGACCAGTTCACAGATTGGCCCGCCCGGAGGGAATCGAACCCACGACACTCGGTTCCGAAGACCGATGCTCTATCCGCTGAGCTACGGGCGGCTCTTTAGATTGTACTACCGAGGCGGCGCGCATTTCTCCGGCGGCGGGCGCCTGGTAGGCTCTTGTCAGTCCGCGCGGGGCGGGCTGGGGAGTCGAGTTGAACGAGGGCGAGCGGCAGCGGGCGGAGGCGTTCCGCCGCGCGACGGACGCGGTGACGGAGGCGGACCTGCAGTGGATGCCGCTGCCGCCTCAGGGCTTGCCGCGGGAGCTTGCCGGGTTCGGCGTCGGGCGCGAGGGCGAGCTCGACAACGCGACGATGGCTGAGCACGGCTTCCCCGGTCAGACGGCAGCCTCCATTGGGGAGATGGGCCGCATCACCGGCTACGTGCGCGAGGTCGCGCCCGCCCGCTTGCCGAACGCGGCCGAGGGGGACGTGGTCACGGCGGGGATGGTGGCGCATCTGTTTACGGATGCGGACGCCGTCGCGCGGTGGATAGACGAAGTGTTCATCAAGGAGTTCCTGGCGAACGTCGGGCTGATCCGGGATAACGGACATGAGCTAGTCGACGCCGAGGAGCTGGAAGTGTCGGGCTTCCACGGCAAGTCCGCCGCGCTCTTCGCAGTCCACGTCGTGCCGAACGGGACGCTGGGGTCGACAATCGTCGATTTCGCCGTGGGCAGGGTGCTGGGGGTGGCGTTCGTCGTGGCGCTTGGCCGGAGCCGCAACCTCGATATAGCGACGGACCTGGCGCTCAGGCTCGAACGCCAGGTTGTGAGCGTCGCGCTCGGGTCGGCGTAGCCCCCTCCTCAATCTTCCCCCGCAGACGAGGGAGGAGGTAAGGCTTCGATTCCCTGTGCAGACGGCAGAGAGGGCTAGTTCTTGCGGGGGCCGACGGAGATGTCGTCGCCGTCTACGCTGACGGTGTAGATGGGGAGGGGTATCTCGGCCGGAGGGGCCATGACCGCGCCGGTGAGCACGTTGAAGCGCGTGCCGTGGCAGTCGCACTCAATCTCGTTCTCCTCGTCGATGGCGCCGTAGATGAGGTCGCACTCTTCGTGGGTGCACATGTTGTCGAAGGCGATGACCTCGCCTTCCAGCTCGGTGAGGATGACTTGCGTCTCGCCGACCTGGACGAGCTTCAACTCGTTCGGTTTGACGTCGCCGCGGGCTGCAACCTTTTCGTAGCCTTCCGCCATGGGGATTCTCCTAGGTGTCGTGTCGTTTGTTGTTCGCGCCGCTCGTCAGATGACCGAGCCTCCGCCGTCGTTTCGGAGGGTCTGACCATAGAGGTGGCGGGAGCCGTCGCTGGCGAGGAAGAGGGCGACGCTGGCTTGTTCCTCGGGGTATCCGGCGCGTCCGCCGACGAGGTTGTTCGTGCTCCGGTCCTCGAAGGCGATCTGCCCGCCGACCTGGGAGCCGGTGATGCCCGGAGCGATGCAGTTGGTGCGGATGCCGTACTGGGCGAGCTGGGCGGCCATATCCATGGTGAGGGTGACGATGGCGCCCTTGGCCATGTCGTAGGCGACGCGGCGGGTGTTGCCCTGGAAGGCGGAGCCGGAGGAGAAGTTGACGACGGCGCCGCCGCTGCCCTGCTTGACCATCTGCTCGGCGACGTACTTGCACGTGAAGTAGGTGCCGGTCATGGTCACGTCGATGATCCGCTGATATTCGTCGTCGTCGAGCTCGAGCATGGGGGAGCGGTCGGAGATGGCGGCGCAGTTGACGAGGACATCGATGCGGCCGTAGTGCTCTACGACCTTGGCGATCATGTTCCGGACGTCGCCGACCTTCTGGACCTCGCCGGTGACGAACATGCACTCGCTGCCCTGCTCGGCAATCTCCTCGGTGACGCCCGCGGCGCGGTCCTCGTCCATGTCGAAGATGGCGATCTTGGCGCCCTCCGACGCGAAGAGCTTGGACGTTGCCCGGCCGATGTTCCTGCCGCCGCCCACGATGACCGCAATTTTGTCGTCGAGCCTGCCCATGGTCCGTCCTCCTTGCGGCGCCGGTCCGTAATGCTTTGCGCCGACGCGCGGGATTCTAAGCGAAGGCGTTGCGGCGGGAAAGCGGCGGGTCAGCCGTAGCGCTCACGGCCCTCACGGACCAGCGAGACAATCTCAGGTGTGGATATGCCGAGGCTCACGCCTTGGACATCGAGGGGCGATGTGGTGGAAGACTCCGGCTGGATGATGAACGAGCGTCCGTCCTTGCGTCGGATACGAACCGCGCCCTCGCGCTGGGCGGCGTCCAAGAGGGAGGCGAGCTGCTGGCGGGCTTCCGAGTAGGTGTAGACCTTCATGGCGCGTTGACCTCCATAACGCGGACTCCGGCCAGGGCGGCGTTGCCGGCGAGCCCGTTGTCCAGGGTGAGCAACGGCGAGCGCAGAGTAAGGCTGGGGTGAGCGGAGGGAATCGAACCCTCGATCTCCAGGGCCACAACCTGGCGTCTTAACCCCTCGACCACGCCCACCGCGAAAGTCTGATTTTACGGGCGTGGGGTGTGAGGGGTCAAACGTCCCGCTGCTCGTCATAGGAGCCGTGGCGCGAGATGAGGGGCATTTGGGCGGGGCAGCGGCAGGTCTTGCCGTAGCTCATGAGGTTGTTTTCGGGGTAGCTGTGGACGATGGCCTGAACGATGCGGTCGGGGTCGGGGATGCGGTTATCGTCTGCGCACTGGTAGACGTAGTAGATGAGGGGCCCATTGGAAAGGGTGGGGACCCGCGCGGCGGCGGCGGCCTCGATGAGTTCTTCGGGGTCGGGAAGGGTGTAGAGCTGTTGGAGCGAGAGTTTCCAGCGTTCGACGTAGTCTTCGGCGATGGGTCTGAGGGCGATCTGGGCGACCTGGCAGGCGAGGTAGCGTTCGAGGGAGCGGGCGGTTTTCTCATTGCTGGACCTTCAGGAGGGCGATGGCGTTGTCGAGGGTGTCTAGGCGGTGGAGGAGGTCTTTGTCGCGGCGGACGGCGATGGCGGTGGAGAGGATGGCCTTGCCAGCCCTCAGCCGCACGTTGGGGTCGGTGTGATCGAGGAGTTGGACGATGCGGAAGACGCCTTTGAGGGTGGCGCCTTCGATCTCGGAGTAGGCGAGGTCGGCGATGTTCTGGCGGATGCGTTCGACCTCGGCGCGGAAGGCGGAGTCGCGCATCCACCGGGTCAAGGTGCTCTTGGCTATGCGGGCGGCGAGTGCGCCTTCGGTGAGCGTGGGCTCCGAGGCGATGTAGGGGAGAGCGGCAGATTGGCGGGGTGAAAGGGTGATTTCTGTCCTGTAAGGCTCATTTAGGCTCATTTGGGCTCATTCCTCCTCTGCATGAGGCCGGTCGTCCGGGGGCGGGTCTGCCGCCGGGGGCCGGGGTGTTCAGGACAGGGTAGGAGACGGAATGATGATTGCGCAACTGGCAAGTGTCGTTGTTGTGACGAGTGGCCTCGCGCAAGCCCTCTCGCAGACTGCCCCCTCTCGGTCTCCCCCGCAGACGGTGGAGAGGCCGGAGCAGATAGCAGAGGGGTTTGTTGGGGGGAAGGAGGCGAGGTTCCCTGAATCCACAAACGAAGTGCAACACCAGATTAGGGTGTTGCCATGGAATACAGACAGCTCTGCATTGAGGAACGGTGTGAGATTGCCCGCTTACGCGCCAAGGGCTCCTCGGTCCGGCAAGTCGCTACAACTCTGGATCGCGCGGCATTGACCGTGGCTCGGGAGCTGAAGCGGAACGCACTGCGAACGGACGGGTACCAAGCGTCGCCGGCCCAGGAGCGTGCCCGCGCGCGGCGCTGGACGGGGGCGCGGCTGGAACGGGACGAGGGGTTGCGGGAGCGGGTCTTGGCGGGCCTGAAGTGGGGGTGGTCGCCGGAGCAGGTCGCCCATGAGATGCGCAGAGAGGAGGGCCGGACGGTGACCTCGGACGAGAGCATCTACCGGTTCGTCTACGCCCAGGCCGCGCGGCACAAAGACCATGATTGGCGGCGCTACTTGCCGAGGGCGAAGTGGAAGCGGGGGAGGCGGGGCCGCAGGGGGGGAAGCTCGGTTTCCTTCATTCCCCTCCGCCGACCCGTTGCTGAGCGGCCGGCGGCGGCGGCCGACCGGCGGACCTTCGGGCACTGGGAGGCGGACACGATGCAGTTCGGGAGGTCGGGAGAGGTGGTGTTGGCCCTGCAGGAACGCTCCTCGCGCCTCTTGCTTCTCGCGCGTGCGCCGTCGAAGGAGGCGGGGCCGATCGCGGAGTCCATCGCCCGGATGCTGGGGCCGTTGCCGCCGGAGTTTCGCCAGACGGTGACCTTCGACAATGGGACCGAGTTCACCCGTCACTACGAGCTTCACCGGTTGGGCATCGAGACGTTCTTCTGCGACACGTACTCGCCGTGGCAGAAGGGGGGAGTGGAGAACGCGATCGGCCGGCTGCGGCGGTTCCTGCCGCGGGGGACGAATCTGGGGGAGGTGTCGGATGAGCGGTTTGCGCTGATCGGGCAGGCGTACAACAATACGCCGCGCAAGTGCCTGGGCTACCGGACACCGGCGGGGGTCGTCGAGGAGCAGGTGTTGCACTTCAAATGTGGATTCACCTTCCCGCCTGCGCGGGAATGACGGGGGCTATCCTAGAAGCTGGCTGACCCTCGCGTTGATGCGCCCCGCGACGCCGTCCACCGTGAGCGCGGCGCGGATGATCCGGCGCGCCGTGATGAAATTCATGCCTTCCGCCAGCTCAACGTTTGCCGCGATGCGCTCCGCCTGCTCCGCCTCCGACGCCAGCTCTAGATGGAGCGGGGTCTCCGCGTCGAAACGCGGGATGGGAAGGGTGAGCATGTAGCGGTCGAAATGGCGCGCGCCCCACTGTCCACGTGACTGTAAGTATTCCGCTCGCGCGCGGGCTGTTTCGCTATTGAGTACGGATAGCAGGTAGTGAGCCTCGTCAAGACTGGAAGGGGTAGTCCAGTACAGGGCGTGCTCTACTATTGCTTCTGCGTTGGAGACCACTGCCGCCGCCGGCTGTGTGCCGGATGCTGCATAGACCACGCGCAGCCCCGAAGGAGGCAGTTGCGCAAGGAGTTTGCCGTAATAGTCCCAGTTCTCAATGAGTTTGAGATCTTGGGTTCGCGCTCTTCCTCGCTTGTGCTCCTCCCATAGTGCTTCGGCCTGCCGCATCCACTGGGCGAGGTACGGGAAGCCACACGATGCTGCCGCCCTCGCGTTCAGTACCCCGTGGGCCGGATCCCATGGAATCACTGCCTCCACTGGGCTGAGCGAGCGGAATGGCGCAATCGATTCGCCCAGATAAAGCGGGCGTAGGAATGTTCCTTCTATGTTGCCCCTGAGAGGCGACAGGTTCTTCCACGGCGCTTTCTCCTGATTTGAACGGCGGCTCTCAACGAGGAGCGCACCTGCCGCAACACCTGCCGTTGACAGGATTGGGCGTTCCACGACGCAAAGCAGACGTGGCACCATCGTTGCTCCCTGGTGGAAGACGTTTTGATAAGCCGACGCGGTCTCGTTCTCCGCAGCGGGTTGCGGCCAGTCGGTCATGCTCCAAACGAGCGCCCTCTCTGACTCAGTGGTAGTCGCGTCCCGCTTCGGTAGTGTTCCTGATGCCTCCCATACGGTTGCGCCTTGAACGCCCGATGGCGTCGCGCCGCGTTCTGCGAACAGGACGCAAGAGGGCACGGGGAATAGGGGTTGAACGGCGTCCGGCAGCGCCCACGCCTCGGTGAACTTGAGCGTCGTCAGCGTGCTCGCTCCGTTCGTTCTCCTGCTTCGGCTCCTTCCCGCGCCGTTCGTGGGACGCGGGTACGCTCCACCGCGGAAGCCAGCGAATGCTTGGCGACTCATCGCCGCATAGGGCATCACGAACGCAACCCGTCCGCCAGGTCGCAGGTACAGCTCCACGCAGCGTACATAGAAGTAGGCGGAGTGGTCTTGGTGCGTAGCGACATTTCCCCCTTGCCAGAGATGGAGAGCCTGGCACTCCAATCGGAACCGCCTTTGCGTTTCCTCATCCATGTAGCGGTAGGCGAGCCAGGGGGGATTGCCAATGAGCACGTGCGGGCGCTGGTCTTGTTGAGAAAGCCAGACGGGACGGACGAGGTTGCGCGCCGCAAATCCCCAGATGTGGTTGCGCCCCTGCCTCCGCAGCTCCGCCAACCGCTCGTACGTCTCCGTCAGTATCACCTGTGTCCGGTCGTCCGTTATGCCTTGACGCCCCAACCACGCCTCCAGGTCGGCGGCAGGTTGTGGAGAATCCTCCTCGCTCATATCGAGCATCTGGCTTATCACTCGGTCGAACAGCGCGGGGTCGCGTGCAATGGTCCCAGGGAAGTGGAGAGTCTCTCCCCTCGCGCCAGTCTCATCGTCGGGCGGCGCTTCTATCAGCACATCACGGTCCGCCAAGAATGGCTCCGTATTCCACTGGAGCGAGTCGCCAAGGTAGACCGGGAGCGCGACAAACTCCCGCTCCATACGGAGCCGTTCTCCAAGCGCGAGCAGGTAAGTTACGCGGGCAATCTGGACCGCGACGGGGTGAACGTCTATGCCGAGGACGCGGTCGCAGCAAAGGGCGATGGCGTCGGTATTGCTCATGCCCGCCGCGTCCGCCGCCGCGAGACAGCGGCGGACAGCGTGGAACAGGAACGCGCCGGAACCGCAAGCCGGATCCACGACGCGCTCGTTCAGCGGGTCGCGCACCGCCGCCGCGCAGATGCGTTCCGCCAGCCAGTCGGGGGTGTAGTACTCGCCCAGCACATGCCGCTGGTCAGGGTCTATCAGCGACTCGTATAGCCCCTTAAGCACGTCAGTCCTTACATCTGCGAGGCGGAAGGTCCCCACCTGCAGAGCTATGAGCTCCACCAGCCCGTCTCCGCCGTCCGCCCGCAGCACCCAGTCAAAAAAGTCCGATTCTGCCGCACCGAAGATGCCGGCCTGCTCGAAGAGATGCCCCGATAGCAGGTCGGCGGGCCTGGCGTCGCGGATGCCGAGGACGTGCGCGGCCATCGTCTTGGCGATGACGGTGAGGTAGGTGTGCTGGAAGAAGAGGTCGTCGTCGTCCACAGGGGAGCCGTAGACACGGGCGAGGAGCTGGCTCCAGAGGGCGCGCTTCGTGCGCGCCTCGGGATCTGCACCGACCTGTGTGTACATCCGGCGCATGTCGCTTCGCGCGCGCAGCCAGGCGTGGCTTTCTCTGCCGAGGAGCGCGCGGACGGCGTCTGGGTCGGGGGCGGCGTCCTCTGTAACGGAGACGGCGGAAGAGAGCCAGAGAAGGAGTGCGCGGGCCTCTTCCACGGCGGCGCGGCGCTCCTGGAGCTGCTGCAGTACTCCGTCATTGAGTTCGTAGGAGATGAATGTTGCGCCGTCGGTGGCGATGCCGACGTAGCGCTTGCCGGTCTCGTCTTCGCGCTGGCCTAAGTAGCGGGCTAGCTGCGCCTCGGCGTCGGCGCGCTCCCGGCGGAGGTCGGTCTTGAACTCGAAGATTGTCCGTCCGACGAGGGCGTCTATGCGGCCGCGCACCTCTGGGATCCGCTGCTCGAAGAGCACGTCCTCGTTGCGGGCGCCGAGGCCGTCGACGAGAAGGCGCGTTACGCCAACGCGGACGGCCTCGTGTCTTGGGCGCGAGGCGAGGTGCTGGACTAGGTCGGCGAGTTCTTCAGGGAAGAGGGGCAAGTCGTTCCCAAAGGCGGCAGGGGGTTCTCCGTCTTATACCTTGTGAGGGGTGATTCGTGTAATGGGCAAGTGGCGCACATTTGCGTGGGCTTTAGGTGATGCCGCGCCTCTTGTTGCCTGGATTCCCGCAGGCGGCCCTCTCTCTAGCTCTCCCCCCGCAGACGGGAGAGAGGATTGTTGAGGGAGATCCATGGGTTCCCGTCTGCGCGGGAATGACGGGGAGGGTAGGGCTGCGAGGTTCCCGTCTGCGCGGGAATGACGGGGCTGCTACCCTGTAGGCGGCCCCCTCCCTAGCCCTTCCCCGCAGACGGTAGAGGGGTGGTCCGACAGGCTCAACACGAACCTGTTGGATTCCTGGGTTCCCGCCTGCGCGGGAACGACGGGGAGGGAAGGGCTGCGAAGTTCCCGCCTGCGCGGGAATGACGGGAGGGGGCGTGGGGCGCGCTAGCTCCTGGCGGCAAGGTCTTCGACGAGGCGGACGAGGGTGCGGGTGGGGACGCCGGTGGCGCCTTTTACTACGTGGCCGCCGGCGCGCTCGGACATGAAGGTGCCGGCGATGTCGAGGTGCGCCCATTCGACGCCCTCGGTGAACTCGCCGATGAAGAGGGCGGCGGTGATGCTTCCCGCGGGGCGTCCGCCGGTGTTCTTCACGTCAGCGTAGTCGGAGCGGTTCTGGCGCTTGTATTCGTCGAACAGGGGGAGCTGCCACATCTTCTCGCCGGTGGCTTTCGAGGCGGCGAGGACGGCGTCGACGAGCTCTTGGGACGTGCCCATAACGCCGCTGGCGACGTGTCCGAGGGCGACGACGACGGCGCCGGTGAGGGTGGCGATATCGACGACGCGGCGGGCGTCCTTGATCTGCTTCACGTAGGAGATGGCGTCGGCCAGGATGAGCCGTCCCTCGGCGTCGGTGTTGTCGACCTCGATGGTCTTGCCGTTCATGGCGCGGATGATGTCGCCGGGGCGCTGGGCAGTGCCGGAGGGCATGTTCTCGACGGCGGGGACGACGCCGAAGACGTTGATCTTGGGTCCGAGGGCTGCGACGCCCTTCATGGCGCCGATGACGGAGGCGCCGCCGCTCATGTCGCCCTTCATCTCCCACATGCCGGAAGCGCCCTTGATGGAGATGCCGCCGGAGTCGAAGGTGATGCCCTTGCCGACGAGGGCGACGTTGTTCTCGGGATGGGCGGGGTCGCCGCGGTACTCCATGATGATGAGGCGGGGCTCGTTGGCGCTGCCCGCGGTGACGGCGAGCATGGCGCCCATCTCGTGCTGGACCATGTCCTCGCGGCCAAGGACCGTGATGTCTAAGCCGGCGTCCTTGGCGACCTCGGCGGCGACCTCGGCCATGCGGGCGGGGTTGACGACGTTGGCGGGCTCGTTGACGAGGTTGCGGGCGACGGCGGCGCACTCGGCGAGCAGGGCGCCCTTGGCGAGGCCGGCGGTCAGGGTGGGGACGCGGGCCTGGTCCCGCTCGACGAGGACGAGCTCGTCGAGCTGCTTGTCGTCATCGTCAGAGTCGCCGTTCCGTTTGGTCCGGTAGCGCTTGAACTCGTAGAGGCCGAGGAGGGCGCCTTCGGCCATTGCCTGGGCCGACTCGCCGGCGTCGAGTCCGCCGATGCCGGCGCCGTGGGTGATGGCGGCGGCCCTCTTGGCGCCGATGCGCCGCAGGTGTCGGGCGGCGTCGCCGGAGACGGAGCGGACGGTGTCGAGGTTGAACTTCTCGCGCTTGCCGAGGCCGACGACAACGACGCGCTTGGCGGGGAGCTTGCCGAGGGTGTGGAGCGTGGCGATCTCGCCCTGCTTGCCCGCAATCTCCTTGTCAGCGATGAGGGCGGAAATGGCGCCGTCCATCGCCTGGTCGACGGCGCCCGTGCCGCCGCCGGGAGAGGTGACGCCCTCGAACAGGTTGACGACGATGGCGTCGGCGGCGAACTGGGCGATGTCGCCGGACTCGACTCTCATGGTGACCATGGTTAGACCTCTTGCAGGGGAGGGGATGAGGGGAGCGTATCACACGGGGTGGAGGGCGCAGCCGACGAGGCCGGGGCCGGTGTGGACGCCGATGACGGGAGTGAACTCGGTGACGAAAAGCTCCTCGATGTCGAGGGTTGCGCGGAGGGAATCGGCGAAGAGGTCGGCTTTGTCCGGAGCGGCGGCGTGCATGACGGCGATGCGTCCGCGCCGTCCGGCGAGGTGTTTCTCCGCGAGGGCGGCGAGCCGTCTCATCGCCTTGGCTTCGGTGCGGGGCCGCTCGACCATGCCGATGGCGCCGTCGGCGAGCTGGAGGACGGGCTTCACGCTGAGGAGCTTGCCCGCCCACATGGCGACGCGGGGGACGCGTCCGCTCCGCCAGAGGTGGCGCATGGAGCCGATATAGCCGAGGAGCATCGTGTCCGACATCCGCATCTCGATGCGGGAGACGACCTCCTCGCGCGGCGCTCCCGCGGCGGCGGCCCGGGCGGCGTCGAGGACGATGAGCCCCTGAGCGGTGCCTGCGCTGCGGGAGTCGATGAGGGTGATGTCGAGGTCGGGGAATTGGGTCTTGGCAAGGGCGACGGCTTCGGCGGCGGACTTGTAGGTCGCGCTGAGCTCGGCGGAGAGGGTCACGCAGACGATCTCGTTGGAGACGGAGCTCGCCTTCTCGAAGGCGTCGAGGAAGGCGCCGGGGCGGGGGGCGGAGGTGGTGGGGAGGTCGGAGCTCGTGGCGATGAGCTCGTAGAACCGTCCGGCGGTGATGTCGATGCCGTCGGCGTAGACCTGGCCGCCGATACGGACTTCGAGGGGCGCGAGGAAGAGCGGCAAGCCGCTCACGAGGCCGGCGGGGAGGGATACGTTGGAGTCGGAGACGACGGCTGGAGCCATGGCGGAGGCCCATTATAGGCGGTGTCCCCTCTCGGTCTCCCCGCCCCCTCTCAATCTCCCCCGCAGACGGGGGAGAGGTTGGGAAGGGAGGGGAGGGTTGCGCCTTCCGTCCGCTGAGGGGGTTAGAGGATCCTGTAGAGGACTTGGCGAAGGACCGCCAGCAGGATGAAGGCGACGAGGGGCGTGATGTCGACCATGCCGATCGTCGGAATCACGCGCCTTAGCGGGCGCATGATGGGATCGAGGAGCTGGGTGACGCTCCGGTAGAGCCGGATGACGATGTCGTTCCGGACGCCCGCGACGATGAGCCAGGAGAGGATGACCTGGGCGAGCAGAGCGACCCAGAGGATATCGATGAGCAGAAAGACGAGGGACCGGATCAAGCCTTGCCTCCCAGTTCGCGAGAGCGCCTGAAAGCGGCGTCGACGGCGTCGATGATGGTGGCCTTGAAACGTCCGCGCTCGAGCTGGCGCAGGGCGGAGGCCGTCGTGCCGCCGGGAGAGGTGACCATCTCGCGGAGGAGCGCGGGGTTCTGTCCAGACTCCTGGGCGAGCCTGGATGCACCGACGGCGGTCTCGATCGCCAAGGTCTGGGCCATGTCCCGGGGCATGCCGACGAATACGCCGGCCTCAGTGAGGGCCTCGATGAACGCGAAGACGTAGGCGGGCCCGCTGCCGGAGACGGCGGTGGCCATGTCGAGGTAGTCCTCGCTATCGACGCGCCATTCGCGGCCAAGGGTCGCAAGCAGCCGGGCGGCGTTGTCGCAGGCGTCGCTCGGCGTCTGGGGGGTTGCGGTCCAGACGGACATGCCCGCGCCGATCTGGGCGGGCGTGTTGGGCATGACGCGGATTATCTTGTCGTGGCCGAGTCCCTGTGCAATCGAGGCCACGGGCACGCCCGCCGCGATGGACATGACGGTCTGGTCGGCGTCGAGCTTGCCGTGGAGGTCCTCGTAAACGTGAGCGATGTGCTGGGGCTTCACGGCGAGCACGAGGAGGCCGCCGGAAGCGGCGGCGGTCGCGTTGTCGGCGGCGACGGGGACGCCGTACCGCTCGGCGAGCTCGCGCCGTCGCGGTTCGATGGGCTCGGAGACGAGGATTTCGCTCGTGTCGCACAAGCCGGAGGCGATGGCTCTACTGAGCATCGCCTCCGCCATGACTCCGCCGCCTATGAAGGAAGCGCGCATCGTTAGACCTCAGATAAGGAAGCGCCGGCTAAGGCTGCCGGCGCGTTGGGATTATACCACGAGGATTCAGGGGCTAGGGGGCGCCGGGGAGCCGGCGGGAGCGGGCGACTTCGGCGGCGTAGCGGACGGCCTCGACCATGCCGGTCGCGTCCGCTATTCCCTTGCCGGCGATGTCGAACGCCGTGCCGTGGTCTACGGAGGTGCGCAGGAAGGGGAGGCCGATGTTCAGCGTGAGGCTGGCCGCCCAGTCGTGCATCTTGACGGCGATGTGGCCCTGGTCGTGGTACATGGCGAGGACGGCGTCGTAGCGGCCATCGACGGCCTGCGCGAACACGGTGTCGGCGGGGACGGGGCCGATGGCGGCGATGCCGTCGGCGTTGGCGTCGTCCACGGCGGGGCGTATCGCGTCGATCTCCTCGGTCCCGATCAGGCCGGACTCGCCGCCGTGGGGATTGAGGGCGGCCACGCCGATGCGCGGCTGCGGGAAGCCCCGGCCTACGAAGAAGTCGTGGGTGAGGCGGAGGGCTTCCAGAACGCTGTCGCGGGTCACGTAGTCGGTGGCGACGCGGACGGAGTGGTGGGTGGTGAGGTGCACCACGCGGAGGCCGGTGGTCACGAGCATGGTGAGCACGCGGGGAGCGCCCGCGAGGCGCTGGTATATCTCCTGATGCCCGAAGTCCGCGTGCCCCGCGAGGCTGGCCGCCTCCTTGCTGATCGGCGCGGTCGTGATGGCGTCGACGGCCCCGTCGAGGGCGAGCCGGCCGGCGGCGGAGGCCCAAGCGACCGCCGCGGCGCCCGCCATTGGCGACACCTGGCCGTAAGGCAGCTCGGCCAGGCCGGAGTCGTCGTGGGAGGAGATGACTCCGACGCGGCCGGGAGACGCCGTTGCGGACGGGTCCTCGACTTGCTGGGCGCGCAGGCCGGAGTCGATCAGCGCGAAGGCCTTGTCGAGGACATCGGGCGAGCCCACGACGAATGGCTCGACGTCATGCCAGAGGTCGGCGCGGGAGAGGGCTTTGGCGGCGACCTCCGGGCCGATGCCGACGGGGTCGCCGAGGGTTATTGCGATGCGTGGGCGTCTGTTCATATCGCTGGAGGGCGATAGTCAGTATACAGGCCGAGTCCGCGGAGCGTGTCCGCAGAAATAGGGCGGGCCCCGCCGGATGATTCCGGCGGGGCCCGTTGGCCCACTCCCGTGGCGCGTCGAGAGGGGCCTGAGGAGGAGGGAGACCGAGGAACGCTCAGGGGAGCTAAGCGTTCCGGTTACCCCGACGCATCGAGGTTTGAGTGCGTGTTTAGCGGCGGACTCCTCATAGTTGTCTATGTTTGCGTCGCGGGCCTTAGCGTTTGCGGCGTTGGGAAACGGACAATCCTCCAAGTCTCTATCTCGATTTCTCGGCCGTTCGGCAGAATCTCGCGGACTTCGCAGTCCGGCCGGACGACAAACCTGCATCGCGCAAGGCCTCGCGGCTTGTCCAGCTTGGCTGCGATGAACTCGATATGGCTGAGGTTGCGCTCCAAGTCGATTGCGTCGTGGGTGGCGCTTGCGAGGACGATGACTCCGGGATGCTCGATGTTGAGCTGCCAAGGCCCTCGGAACTCTTGGTCGCAGGTGACGAGGGTGCGTCCGAGCATCAAGGCCTCACGCAGGCCGACGGGGCCGGGCGTGCGCGGGACTCGCTCCGCGCTGAGGGCGTCGATGTTTCGATAGGGTCCGGCGGGCAGGCCGACATCAAGGATCCAGCGGACAGAGTCAATCGACATTCGGGTTGCCTCCCAACAAAAATCGAACGGCGATTTTGGCTCGGCCGGATGGCCGGAGCCGGTCAGGAACGGAAGCTGGGTCTGAGGGCTAGTTGGACGCGGCAGGCTCGGGAGCGCTGAGAGGCTCCTCGATAAGCGGGCTGGTCATGCTGGGCCGACGGCCACGGCGACCGGACCGCTTGGACGGAATCACGTACTCGTTCGGGATGAGCTCCAGCTGACTCGACCTTCCCGTGTCCACGGGCTCGGTCGCCTGGAACTCCTGTATCTCCTTCACGAAGCCGTCCAAGGTGTCGAAGTCCCGGTAAACGCTCGCGTAGCGCACGTAGGCGACGGGGTCGATGGCGCGGAGCCGGGCGAGGGCGGTCTCTCCGATTACCGCCGTGGGCACTTCGGTCTTGCCAAGCCTGTGAAGGTCGGTCTCGATGTCTTGGACCAGCTTCTCCAAGGCCCCGCTGGGGAGCGGGCGCTTCACACAGGCCAGACGGACGCTGCGAAGGAGCTTCTCCTTGTCGAACTCTTCACGGCGGTTGTCGCGCTTCACGACTTGGAGAGCGGCGTGCTGGACTCGCTCGTAGGTCGTGAAGCGGATCCCGCATTGGGCGCACTCCCGCCTTCTCCGGATCTCGTGCCCGGTGTCCCTGGAGTCGGTCACTCGTGTTTCGGGGGCTCCGCAATGAGGGCAACGCATGGCTGACGCACCACCTCGCCAGCCGGCCTTATGCTAACGGGCGGCTAGCGTTCCGTGTCTCTCGGCAACAATATATAGGATGTTAAGGCGCAGGGGCTACCAGATACAGCCCTATTTGCTCGACAACAGGGATTCTTCCAGCTTGCCGCGAGGAAAGTCAAGAGGCAATCTCGGCATTTTAACAAAATGGGCCTTATTCGCTGACCATGCCCACTACATCTTGTGTGATTGGGTCGCCACGCTCTCCTCATTTCTCCTCCGCAGACGAGACCTCTGCGTGACTCTTCCCACCCTCCCGCCCCATAAGGTGTGCACCCCCACGCCCCGGCAGAGGGGAACCCCCTCTGCACTCCCCGGTATTCCAAGCCGGTTCATGATTCAACAGGCTCACCACGAACCCGTTGAGGTTGTGCAGAGGTCTCGGGCAGACGGGGAGGAGGTCAGGCGGGGAAGAAAGGGAAAGGCCCCTCAGGAAAATCCTTCGGGGCCCGGTGCTTGACCCACTCCCTCTTGGCGCGTCGGAAGGGGTCCGGAGGAGACTGATGGGACAGTCTGGGGAGGATCTGTCCCAGGGGTCTGCCCGTCTATGGGGGATAGCCGGGCATCGAATGTAGGTTGTGGTCCGCCCCGCCGCCCCCGGACCCGGTCTTTGGAGACTCGGGTCCGAGAGTCGGGGAAGGGGCCAGACGCCTGCCGGGAGGGGAGGAGGCTTCCCCGCAGGCCGGGGATCGGTCAGTTGACTAGAACTTGGTTGTCTTGAGGAAGGAAGGCAGCTCGATACCGCCGTCCTCGCTGAGAGCGTTCTTCAGGAACTCGGAGAGCTCATCGTCGTGCAGGTCCTCGGTGGTGTCCATGTCGGGGAGGCCGGTAGCGATGATGGTCACGCGGATCTGGTCCTCCATCTTCAGGTCGGTGACCATGCCGAAGATGATGTTGGCTTCGGGGTCCACGGTGCGGGCTATGACATCCGCGGCCAGCTGGACCTCCTTGAGGGTCACGTCGCTCCCGCCGGTGATGTTGAAGAGCACGCCGCGGGCGCCGGATATGTTCACGTCGAGCATGGGGCTGTTGATCGCGGCCTTGGCGGCGTTGATTGCGCGGTCCTCGCCCTCGGCGGTGCCGATAGCCATCCACGCGGGGCCGGTGCCGCTCATGATCGTCTTGACGTCGGCGAAGTCCAGGTTGATCTCGCCGGGAACCGTGACGAGCTCGGCGATGGACTGCACGCCCTGCCGGAGGACATCGTCCGCCATCTTGAAAGCGTTGTCCGCCGTGATTGACTCGTCGCACGTGCTGGCGAGCCGGTCGTTCGGGATGACGATGACCGTGTCGGCCTTCTCCTGGAGGCGGACGAGGCCGTCGTCGGCGTTCTGAGAGCGGCGCCGGCCCTCGAAGCCGAAGGGCTTGGTGACGACGCCGATGGTGAGGGCGCCGGTCTCTCGGGCGACCTCAGCGACGACGGGCGCGGCGCCGGTGCCAGTCCCCCCGCCCATGCCGCAGGCGATGAACACCATGTCGGCGTTGCGAACGGCCTCGTAGATCTCCTCGCGCGATTCCTCCGCGGCGGCGCGTCCGATCTCAGGGTCGCCGCCGACGCCGAGTCCGCGGGTGAGCTTGTCGCCGATGCGGATCTTGACAGGGATGTCGAGCCGGAGCAGGTGCTGTGAGTCCGTGTTGACGGCGACGTATTCGACGCCGGGAACGCGCTCGCGGAACATGCGGTTGACTGCGTTCGAGCCGCCGCCGCCCACTCCTATCACCTTGACCTGCGCGAGGCCGTCCATCTGCGCTTTCTGCTCGTTGCTAAACAATTCCATCATTGTGTGAACCCCCTAAAGTAAGGCCGTTCCAGGCCCCATGCCTCCGTTGCGAAGGCTTGACTTCCGTCCCGATTACGTCTGTGCCCTCAGTGCTGCGCTCGGCGGAGCGCGGCGTGCAAGCGTCATGCGCGTCCTCCGTCTACAGCCGCTCGGCGACGCGCATCCGCGCGCTCCGGCTGCGCCGGTTCCGAGCGACCTCCTCTGCGTCCGGTTTCAAAACGCGCTTATTGACGGGGCGGACCTCGCCGCCGGCCATGAAGCGCTTGATCTCTCGGTCTTCGAGAGAGTGATAGGCGATGGTTACGAGGCGTCCGCTCGAGCGGAGGACCTCGGCTGCTTGGCTGAGGCCGAGCCGGAGATTCCCCAGCTCGTCGTTGGCCGCCATGCGGAGGGCCTGGAACGTCCGCGTGGCTGGGTGGGTCCGCCCGCGGCGGTAGCCGGACGCCCGTGCGACGATCTCGGCGAGCTCGACGGCGTCATTGACGGGCCTGGCCGCGACGATTGCGCGGGCGATGCGGCGCGAGCGGCGCTCCTCGCCCAGCTCGTAGAGAAGGTCGGCGAGCTCCGACTCGGGCAGGCCGTTCACGAGGTCTCCGGCGGTGGGGCCCTCCGGAGTAAACCGCATGTCGAGGGGAGCGGAGCGGCGGAAGCTGAAGCCCCGCTCTTCGGCATCCAGTTGCCGGGATGAGAGGCCGAGGTCGAACAGGAGGCCGTCCGCCGGAACGAACCCGTAGGCGCGGGCCTGAGACGCAACGGCGCCGAAATTGGCGTTGGATATGACGATTCGGCTGCCGTAGGGCTGCAAGCGGCGGGTCGAATGGGCGACCGCTTCGGGGTCGGCGTCGAGGCCGAGGACCCGCCCGCCGGGAGCGGAAGCGTCGAGGATCGCGGCGGTGTGCCCGCCGTCGCCGATGGTGCAATCGACATAGGCGCCGCCTGCGCGCACGTTCAGGCCGTCGATGACCTGGCTGGTCATGACCGGCTCGTGTTGAATGTCACTGACAGGCTGCATGGGGTGAATGTGACTTGTCTCCGGGGTTGTGGGTCCGACCGCGCCGGACAACGAGACATTAGTCATTATCTAAGACAAATACAATGCTTTTTCATAGCATTTCAACGGCTTTTAGCGCGTTCGGTTTGGTCTTCTGCGCAAGGCGATAGACTCGTTTTTGAGGATTAGCACGACTGGCGGGATGAAAATAATCATGCGCCCCAATATGTAGTATGATTTCTAAGATTTGTTCAAGAATGGCCGGCCAATTCCGCCTGGCGAGGGTCGTTCTTCCCGTCTTCCAGCTCGAAGGCCGCCCCCGCCTGCCGGGCCTTGCGTTCCTACCGTCGGGGGATAGGACGCGAGCGGGGGCGCGTGTGGCGGGACTCTCGCGTTGCTATAATGCGGCGCTACCGGGCAGCGGGCGCTACGAGGCCGGTAAAACCCCGCCGCCAAATCCCTCAATGTCGAGAAGCTGCATGATGCCCACTAGCTCTGAGTTTGTTCCGCCCTATCGACTACTCATGGGGGCGGGTCCCAGCAACGTGGACCCGCGCGTGCTGCGGGCGATGAGCTCGTCGTTGCTCGGGCACCTCGACCCCAACTTCCTAGGAGCGATGGACGATGTCCGGAACATGCTGCGGTATGTTTTCCAGACCGAGAACCCGGTAACGCTGCCGATCTCGGGCACGGGCACCGCCGGCATGGAAGCGGCGATTGTCAACATCATCGAGCCGGGCGACACGTTCGTCATGGCCATAAACGGCTACTTCGGGCAGAGGCTCGGCGAGATTGCATCGCGCAGCGGCGCGAACGTCGTTCCGGTCGAGCACGAGTTCGGCAAGCCGGTCGACCCCGCCCGCGTGCGCGAGGCGTTGGCGGGCCTGAGCAACGTCAAGGCCGTGGGGGTCGTCCACGCGGAGACCTCCACGGGCGTCTTGACTCCGTTGAAGGAGATTGCCGACGCCGCCCACGAGGCGGGCGCGTTGCTGGTCGTGGACGCCGTGACCTCCCTAGGGGGCGTCGAGCTTCGGACCGACGAGTGGGGCGTCGACGTGTGCTACAGCTGCACGCAGAAGTGCGTGGGCGCTCCTCCCGGTCTCGCGCCGCTGACAATGAGCCCCCGCGCTATGGAAGTTGTCCAAGCCAGATCGACCAAGGTGAGGAGCTTCTACTTGGACCTCACGGAGCTGGGCAGCTACTGGGACCGCCGGGCCTACCATCACACGGCGCCGATCTCGATGATCTACGCGTTGCGGGAGGCGCTCCGCCTCATCGTCGAGGAGGGCCTGGAAGCCCGGTGGGAGCGGCACTTGCGGAGCGCTGCGGCGCTGCGGGCCGGCGCGGCGGCGATGGGCTTGAGCGTCGTGGCCGACGTGGACGTGAGTCTGCCGTCGATCACGGCAGTCGTCGCGCCCGAGGGCGTCAACGAAGCGCAAGCGCGCAAGCACCTGCTGGAGGTCCACGGCGTCGAGCTGAGCGGCGGTCTTGGGCCGCTTGCGGGCAAAGTGTGGCGCATCGGGCTGATGGGCCACAACAGTACGGCGCCCAACGTCCTGACGGTCCTCGGCGCGTTGGAGGACGCGATGGCCCAGCAGGGGTACGAGACGCAGGCCGGCGCGGGCGTCGCCGCCGCGCAACGGTCGCTCCGGGGCGCCGATTAGCTTGCTTGCGTCCGCTGGTGCGGCCCGACGTAGCCGACGACCACTTTCTCGATGTCGCCGTCCCAGGCGAAGGCGATCCGAATCATCCGCTGCGGGTCGCCCTTCAGACCGTCGCCGATGTGCGGGTCTAGGGTGTACACCTTCCCGTCCATCGTAGTCTCGTACTCATCTGTGTACTTGTTCTTGGCGGTGTCTGATTGCTTGGGGGTATACGACCATCCCGAGCAGGCTTCTTTGAGCCGCCTATCGAATTCACGAGGGTCGGCGCCTTGCGGGTTCGTCCGCAGCTCGTGGTACTCGGTCGCCAGCCACCGGAGGGCCGCGTAGACCTCGTGGGGGCGCTGGAAGGGCGTGTTCTCGTTCGAGGCTGCGTTGAGGGCGATGGCGAGGGTGTCGGGGAAGGCGCCCCTTGCGGCGGCGATGGCGTCGCGGACGTTGCCTATGTGAGGCGATTCATCCTCGGCCGCATCCGTCGGCTCCGTGTCGCCGGCGTCGGCGGAGGGCGGCCCGTCTCCCCTGCGTTCGCGCTCCAGTTTCGAGACGTAGCCTCGGAGATTCTCAACGTCTACGCGCGCCTGGTCCCGTTCCTTCGTCCTGTTATTCAAAGCCGCCTGGGCTTTCTCGTACTTCTGCTGCCAATTGCCGACCTGTCTCTGCAAGGCGGCATATTCTTCCTGCGATGCTGCCGGAGGGTCATCCGCGCCGTTCGGCCCATGCGGGTCGGTCAGGAGGTCGGCTGCGTCATCCGCGACGGGAGAGTTCATTAGTTCATCCCAAGCGCCAACGAGCCTGTAGACCGTCTCTTCGAGCTCCGTCCGCTCCGTGGGCTCGGGCAAGTTCCAGGTGGCGGGTGGGCGCCTGGGGGCGTGCCTCGGAGTAGGCGTGCAGAGCGTCCATCAATTCATAAGCCAGTTCCAACGCGTTTGTGGTGAGGTCCTGCCGCTCTGCGGCGTCGTCCTCCCAGTGGCCCAGGCCCACGTCGAGGTAGCTCAACTCTTCGGCGTAGGAGGTCCTTATCTCCGATATGGCGTCGCTAAGGCCCCGCTTCGCCTCTTTGATGAGCGCCTCGCGGTTGTCCCGGAGCATGTCGAGGGCGGCAGTTGTGAAGAGGGGGACTTCGTCCCACTCCGGCGCGTCCGAGGGAAGAGCGCGCAGCTCCCCGATCCACTCGTCGAGGAGAGGCGATTTGATGTCGTAATCGTCCAAGGGATGGTTGCCGGTGAGACAGCAGAGCATCAACTCGACGTCGCGCGAATCGAAAGCGCCTTTCTCGGCGATGGCGTCACGTTTTTTGGCGAAGGCCGACCAGCCCAACGTTTGCTCGAAAAATTCGCGCTTGGGAGGAGGGTGCTCGAACGTGTCGCCCAGCTCCGAGAGGTGAGCCATCACTGCGTCGGCCAGGTCGCTTCGGCATTCCGCCCAGACTCTGACAACGGCGGCGGCGAGCTTATTGTTCCCGTAGGAGCAGGCGGCATGGATGGGACCGGCGAGCTGATCGGGAGGGGCCATGCTCACTTTTCTGAACCCGTCGATGCTGATTCCCAAGTTATCGATGGCGGCGTTCAGGGCGGCCCGCCCGCTCTCGCTCGCTTTCGCTCTATATTGAAGAGCGGCGTCTACTGTCTGCTGGGCCTGGTCCTCGTAGATGAAGAAGAGGCTTACAGGCAGGGGTTCCTTATCGGTCCCATTGTTCTCGTTGTCCGCGTTGGTTGTCGTCATGGCGCATCCCTCTAGCCCATTAGCTTACGACTTGACCGCTTTCATCGTCAGCACGGGCCAGTAGAAGTCGAGGGTTCCGTCGTCGTGGGGCTCGATTCCGAACGCCGCCTTGGCGGCGGCTGGGGCGCTCCGGAGCGCCTCGCCGAGTCGCCCTGCCTCCTTTTCGTCCATGCCTGCTCGTTCGGTCCAGTCGGGGTACTCGAGGTCGACCCGCGATAGAGCCGTTTGGTCGACGCGCAGTCCGGCGCGGGCGGCGCCGTCGGTCCAGTCGGCGGTGGTGAGGTTCCTCGCGTGGGATGGGTCGCGCCAGACCTCAATCTCGTGCATCCAGGCCGAGGCCTCCGCGTCGTTCGGCGATACGGTGTCGATCAGGATGAGTTCGCCGCCCGGAGCGAGGACGCGCGCGACCTCCTCGAGCCATGCTCCGACATCCAAGAAGTGGTGCGCGGCGGTGCGGCAGGTCACGAGGTCAATCGAGCCGGCCGCGTAAGGCAGGCGCTCGGCCGTTGCGAGCATCATCTCCGTCCCTGGGGCCCCGCGCTCGGCCCGGAGCGAGCGCGCCTGCTCCAGCATCTCCGGCGTCACGTCAGTGGCTATGACCCGCTCGCAGTGGTCGGCGACGGCGAAGGCTGTGAAGCCCGGCCCTGCGCCTATGTCGACGGCGGTTCCGTACCGCCGGTCGCTCAGGTAGTCGGCAGCTGATGCCAGGCCGTTTGCCTGGGCGTGCGTCTTGCTGGCGCGATAGGCCTCGGCGAGCTTGCCGAAGTGGCCCTGGGACGTGCGTTGGGGTCGTTGGGATGAGGTCATGCTCGATGCTCGCTGGTGGGCGCTTAGTGTTAGGAGGCCATTCTATCCGAGCCTCCTTCCATCGTTCCGTGCCCCCTCCCTTCCGGCCTCTCCCCCATCTGCCCGCGAAGGTTCCGTCATTCCCGCGAAGGCGGGAATCCAGAGCGCGGGGGAGTGCAGACGGGGCCGGATTGGCAATGAAGAATGCCCCCGATCAGCAGTTACGCAAGGGTCTCGTCTGCGGGAGAGAGCTAGAGAGAGGGTCTCCCCCGTATGCCAGGTATCGACGCTCCTTCCAGCACCAACGCTCGCCCCAATAGGCTCGTGGTGAGCCTGTCGAACCACGCCGCCCGCCACAAACGCTCGGGCTCCTCCGCCTCAACATGGGGTTACGCAAAGGTCTCGTCTGCGGGGGAGAGTTAGAGAGGGGCCTGTCGCGACACTTGCCCCTTCCCCCATCCCCAACCAACCCCTACCATGGACTTCCGACAGACTACGCGCTGTCCCCCTCCCGTTCCCCTCCTTACCAAGGAGGGGCTAGGGGTGGTTCCACAGGGGGTCCCGCACCCCCACCAAAGCCGCGAAAAACCGGGGGGGCGAAAATTCTTAGTTTCTTGGATTCTTAGGCCCCTTCCACCGCACCACGGCCTAGTAAACAGGATCAGAAACGTCCGGGGGATTTCTGTTTCTGCCCCCCGCCCCCGTCGCCCGTCGACCGCGCCACGGCCACGTAAATCAAAGATCCCAAGAATTGAAGGAGCCTGCAAGAAAATGCCCTAATACCCCTCCCGCCTGCGGGAGGGGTCGCGCGAAACGCGGGGGAGGAGCGTTACGGGAAAGGCGAGCGGCCGTCTCTAGAAAACGAGCCATGCGAGGGCGGCGGTTGCGCCGGCCACGGCCAGGCCCGCGACGGTGACGACCGCGTTCTCCAATGTGACGGGGCCCAGATAGAGCAGGGGAAAGCTGATGACCGTCCCGGCTAGGACAACGTGGCGCAGCTTGCGTTTCATTTCGGTGGACAGCACGGTCACCTCGACAGTCTCGGCAGCAGCTCGATGATGATGATCGCCTCGACTCCGGCGAGGAGCACGAGGGCGAGGATGTACGGGATGACGATCCTGAAGATGTCCCGCTCCTTGCCGGCCAGTCCGACGACGGCGGCGCCGACGAGCACCTTGGCCGGCGCCATGGGGCTGCCCACCGACGCGCCGATCGATTGGATGCTCGATATGGTCACGGGGCCGATGCCGAGCGCGCGGGCCGTTTCCAGCTGGAGCAGTCCGAACATGACGTTCGAGTTCGTATTGCTCCCGCTCATAAACGAGCCGAGCAGGCCGATGAACGGCGACACGAGCGGGAAGACCGGGCCCGAAACGTTGGCGATGCCTTGGGCAAGGAGGACCGTCATGCCCGAGTCGGCCATGACCACGGCCATCATCACCATTGTCGCGACGCCGACGGTCGTCCCCAAGCTCTGGGAGTAGGTCAGCTTCATCGCTTCCCAGGCGACGCCGCGGCGCCATCGTCCAGCGAGGACGTAGAGGCCCGCGCTGATGAGCACGGAGAACGTGATCAGCGGCGCGGGATGGTTCAGCAACCGTATCGGCGCGTAGCTGCTGACGGCAGGGACGGAAAACCCTTCGCCGGTAACGAACCCGGGATAGTCGAGCCCCCAGCGGATGCCGGACACGGCTTCCTTGATGGGGCCAATCTGGGAGATGACGCTCAGTGTGATCAGCAGCATGTAGGGCATGAACGCCAGCCAGAACGGCATCGGCTTGGTGTTGTCGCCGCTCACGGAGGGCGCAGCTCCGGCTGGGATAGCCTCCTTCCGAAAGAGAGGCGTGCGGGAGACGACGGCAATCGCGACCATGCCCAGGACGGCGGGCACGCTCGACGCGATCTGCGGCGCGCCGGCCAGCGCTAGCCCGTACATGGCGGCAGCCATGATCGACCCCGTCACTATTACGAGGGGCAGGCTCCGTCTGACTGCGGCGAGCCCGCCGTAGATGTGGGCGACGAGCGAGCCGCTGACGACGATGACGGGCGCGAACAGCAGCGCCATGTGCGGGGCGATGACGTCGCCCTCGATGCCGGTGACCAGTTGGATCGTGTAGTAGGAAGAGCCCATCGACCCGAAGGTGACGGCCCATCCGTGGCCCACCAAGGCCATGCCCGCGGCTCTCGCGGGGGAGAAGCCGAGCATGATGAGCAGCGGAGCGGAGACGGCGATGGGCACGCCGAAGCCGGTGATGCCCTGGATGAAGCTGGAGAAGCCCCAGCCGATGAGCAATGCTTGGGTGAGGCGGTCGTCGGCCAGCCTCGCCATGGCGCGGCCGATGGCGTCGATGCCCTTCAGCTTGTCGACCATGTTGAACATGTAGACGGACGCCCAAACGATGGTTAGGACGAACACCGCCAGGCTGAGGCCCTTGGCGCTGGCGATGGCCACGTGGTCGCGTGAGGCGCCGAAGATGAGGAGGCCCAGCGCTAGGGCGAGCGCCCAGGCCGCCGCTCCGGCCCGTGGCGCGCTCCAGTTGAGGAGGATAATCGTCACGACCAATAGCGCCACGGGCGTGGAGGCCAGCAGCCAGTTGATGAGCGTGAGATCGGGGCCTGTCATGTGGAGAGACGCTGCGGAAACGCGCGCCAGCATAGCCTCCGGCTGAGGCCGTGACAAACGGGGCAGGGCAATGCGGCTGCTACAATCCGCTCGGGCTTTCTTTCCATGACTTCCTCGCTACTCGAACGCTTATCGCGCGGCCCGCTGCTCTCCGACGGCGCAATGGGCACGCAGCTCTATGCCCACGGCATCACCGCGGGGCCGCTGGAGCTCGCCAACATCGACAGGCCGGACGCCGTCAGGTCGATTCACCTGGACTATCTAGGCGCCGGGTCGGAGTTGATCGAGACCAACACGTTCGGCGCGAATGCGTCCAAGCTCGCGGCCCACGGCTTGGCGTTGCGCGTCGAGGAGCTGAACCGCGCGGGCGTCGCGCTTGCGAAAGAGGCGGCGCGCCTGCATGGGCAGCAGGTCTGGGTGGCCGGCGCGATGGGCCCGCTTGTGCCGGACACGCTCGGGGCGGACGCTCTCGGCTCCGCCGCGGCGCACAACGTGTTCGCCGAGCAGGCGGCCGTGCTGGCCGACGCCGGAGCCGACCTCCTCCTCCTCGAAACGTTCACGTCGCTGGCGCAGCTCAAACTGGCTGTCGCCGCGGTCAATGCCGCCGCGGGGCTGCCGGTCATCGCCCAGCTGACGTTCAACGACGACGGCCTTACGCCGAACGGCGACTCGCCCGAGGAGGCCGCGGCCGCGCTTTCGGGCGAGGACGTGCTTGCGGTCGGCGCCAATTGCAGCGTGGGCCCGGACTTGGTCAGGAGTGTCGTCGAACGGATGGCGGAAACGACAGGTCTGCCGCTCGCTGCGCAACCGAACGCCGGCCTGCCCGCCTACGTGGGAGGCCGGCTCCGGTATATGGCGGCGCCGGACTACATGGCGGAGGTTGCCCGCGAGGCGGCTAGGTCGGGCGCGGTGGTCTTGGGAGGCTGCTGCGGAACGACGCCGGAGCATATCGCCGCCGTGCGGGACGCGATTCGCGGTGTCTCGCCGTCCCGGGTTCGCGTAGCGCCGCGGTTCGCCGCCGCGCCTGCCTCGAAGCCTGAGCCCGAGCCTAGCCCGCCGACGGGGCTGGCGGAGCGTTTGGGGCGAGGCGAATTCGTCGTGACGGTGGAGCTTTCCCCGCCGCGCGGGTTCGACATCGGAGCGACTCTGGATAAGCTGCGCGGGATCGCGGGGCATATCGACGCAGTGAACGTGGCGGACAGCCCCATGGCGCAGGGACGCATGAGCGCGCTGGCCACCGGCAGCTTGGTGCAGTCGCGTTTGGGAGTCGAGACGATCATGCACCTGGCGATTCGCCACCGGAACCTCCTCGCGCTGCACTCGGACTTGCTGGGCGCGCACGCGCTGGGCATCCGCAACGTGTTCACTGTGATGGGCGACGTGCCGATCACCGGCGATTATCCCCAGGCGACGGCGGTGAGCGACGTGACGGCGTCCGGCCTGATCCGGCTCATGGCCGGGTTCAACCGGGGCTTTGACGCGAACGGTCGTGAGCTGGACTCGCCGACGTCCTTCTTCATCGGGGCGGCGCTGAACCTCAATGCGCCGGACCTGGACCGCGAGCTGCGGGCGCTGGAGCGGAAGGTCGCGGCGGGGGCGCATTTCCTGCTGACGCAGCCCGTCTATGCGCCGGAGGACGTGGAGCGGGTAGAGACAACACTGGGGGGCTTACCGCTGCCGGTTATCATGGGGGTGTTGCCTCTCCGCAGCGTCCGTCACGCTCGCTTCTTGCACAACGAGGCGCCGGGCATCGTCGTGCCGGCGGGCGTGTTGGACCGCATCGAGAGGGCGGGCGAGGGCGCGGCGGCGGAGGGCATAGCAATCAGCCGCGAGCTGCTCTTGGCGGTCGCCGGCCGCATCGCGGGAGCGTACTTCATGCCGCCGTTCGAGCGTTTCGGCATCGTGTCCGAGACCTTGGAGGGCCTATCGCTGCCGGGCCTGCGTCCCAGGGCAGGGTAGGGGGCGCCCCCTCGCCGACCTGCGGATTGACAGGCAGGCCATCGGGCGCGCAAGAGCCTTCAAGGAGGCAGCCGCGATATACTGAGGGCAGGCTAATCCAAGGAGAAAACGTTGCGAGTAGAGGTCAAGGACGGCGAGATTGAAGTTGAGGTGAGGGGCAGCGGAGACTTGGTGGTCCTCGTGTCCTCCTTGGGGCGCGGCATCGGCGATTTCGACGTCCTGATGGGCGACCTCGAGGCCGCAGGCTATCAGGCCGCCGGCGTAAGTCCTCGCGGCACTGACGGCAGCTCCCCCGCCGTGGATGGACTGACGCTGCGCGATTTCGCGGACGACATGGCGCGGGCCATCGAACATCTATCCGGCGGGCTGGCCCATCTCGTGGGCCACGCATACGGCAACCGCATCGTGCGTTGCCTTGCTGCCGACCGTCCGGAACTGGTCCGCAGCGTCACGTTGATTGCCGCCGGGGGACAGGTCCCACCTGCGCCGGAGACCGGCGCGGCCCTCATGCGCATCTTCGAGCTTGACCGGTCCGAGGAGGATCGTCTCGCCGATATTCAGCACGTGTTCTTCTCGCCGGGCCGCGACCCTTCGGTCTGGCTCGACGGCTGGTCACCGGAGACGAAGAAGATGCAATGGGACGCGCGCGACTCGGTCCCCTATGCTGAATGGGGCCACGCCGGGTCAGCGCCGGTGCTCGTCATTCAAGGGCTGGACGACCCGATGGCCACTCCCGAGAACGGCTACGTGCTGCGTGAGCAGCTCGGAGCGGACCGGGTCGAAGTCGTCGATCTGCCCAACGCGAGCCACGCGATGCTGCCCGAGCAGCCCGAGGCTATCGCCCGCGAGCTGCTCGCGTTTCTCAAGCGACACTAGGCTGGCGGCACTAGGCGAGCGCAGCGCGAGACGCGCGAGGGCTTGCGTCCAAGGCAGGCTGACGGCGCCGCCCACGGTATACTGAGGACGGTTGGATTCCTTCGTGGGGCCGTAGCTCAGTTGGGAGAGCACCTGCTTTGCAAGCAGGGGGTCAGGGGTTCGAGTCCCCTCGGCTCCACCAGACTTGACGGTAGACAGAACCGGCGCGTGCAGAGCCAGTTCCTCGGCGTCGCTGTCCCCTATCGGAGAATCCTCCGGCATCGGAATCGTGTAGCGTAGCAGGGCGTTGCCGGGCTGTACGACGATCTCCTTGACGAAGCTCTCGATGAAGGCCCTGCGCTCCGTCAGCTCGCTCTCGTTCAGGAACACGCTCATGTCCTGAGCGTAGGCCGTGATGGTCCCCACGTCGTCTAGGACCTCCCTGCGCTGGGAGAGGACCGTCCTCGCCTCCGCCGCAGACGCCTCCAGCCTCTCCTGCCGCTCTCTGTGGTCGCGGATACGGGGCTTGAAGTCCTCGATGTCCAGGTCGGTGGTCTCCGCCAGATCGTAGAGCCGTTCCAGCCTGCGCTTCACGTCCACAAGCTCCGACTCTATGGTCTCCAGCTTCTGCCGCTGCTCACGGGCGATGCTGTCCATCTCCTCGTCCACCAGCTTCACCAACTCACGGATGTTGGACTCGGTGAGCACGTTCTCTCGAATCTTCCCCACCACCATCTCCTCGAAGCGCCGGGCGTTGAGCCTGGGGGCGTCGCAGGCCCCACTGCCCCGCTTCATCACCGACTGACAGACGTAGTAGGCGAACCTGCCGCTCTTGGCGTCCTGGCCGGAGAGGGCGCGGTTACACGCTTTGCAACGGACAAGCCCGCTGAGGAGGTAGGTGCTCCCCACCCTGCGGGGGTGGCTCCGCTTGGGAGCGCGGGAGCGCAGCTTCCGGTTCACCCGCTTGAACTGGGCCTTGGAGACGACGGCGGGGAAGGCCTTCTCCACCCGCACCGGGTCCGCCTTGTCCTTGGCGTCGGCACCCCACACCAGAGTCCCCGTGTAGGCTTGGTTTCGGAGGATGATGTGGACCCCGTTCTTGGACCAGAGCCTGCCGGTGGGGTTGGCGATGCCCTCGTTGTTGAGAGTGCGGGTGATGTCCAGGATTCCCCTGCCTGCCTCGGCCATCCCGAAGATGCGCTGCACCACCGGGGATGTGGCAGAGTCGGGTTCCAGGGTGGGCCTTTTCTTGGCCCCGTCCTGCACCATGAGCTTGCGGTAGCCGTAGGGCACGCGACTGGCGACCCAGAAGCCGCGAGAGGCGGCCTCCCGCATCCCCCTAACAACCTCCTGGGCAAGATTTTCGCTGTAGAATTCGTCCACTGACTCTATGATGGCCTCCATGAGCTTGCCCGTGGGAGAGTCGTCGGCGTGCTCGGTGTATGGAGACGACTCTGATGCCTTTCTTCCTGAGCATGGACTTGAAGGCGACGGCGTGCTCCCGCTTCCTGGTGAAGCGGCTGAACTTCCAGACCAATATCTCCTTGAAGGGGGCCTCGGGCTTGGCGGCCTCGTCCAGCATCTTCCTGAACTGCGGCCTATCCGCTATCAGTCCGCTCTCGGCCTCGTCGATGTACTCGCGGGCGACGTGGTAGCCGTTCTTCTCGGCATAGTCCCTGAGCGCCCGCAGCTGGGCGGCCACGGACAGGTCCACGTCCTGGCGGTCGCTGGAGACCCTGGCGTAGAGGGCGGCCGGTATCAGATCGAGTCGGTCGTTCATCGTTCTCTCCGCCCTGTCTCATCCTGCTCGGTAGTAATGCGGGAGCGCAGCCGTTCCAGCCGCTCCCGTCTTCGCCACTCCCGCTCCTCCATGAGCAGGCGTATACCCTGTCTGAGCAGCTCGCTCACGGAGAGGTCGTCCTCCTTCATCACCTGGCGCACCTGCGCCTCCATCTCCGGGGGCAGGGAGAAGGTGATGGTCTTGGATCGCCTGGGGGTGGTCACTCCTCTTGTCTCCTGTTATAGTGTATTGTCTTACTATACACTATCGTGACACTGGCCCGCAACCCCAATGAGGGTGGAGTCGTCGCGGGTCCGGGCGCTGCAACAATTGTCACGTTTCGGCCTGTTGGGGGCTGACACCGTAGGTGGCGGAATGCCCTTTTGTCTCCCTATAGGAAATTGTGGGAACGGATTGGGGCCGGTGGTGGAACATGCTCCGGTGGCCATCATGGGCCTGGTCATCAAGGTGCTGCATGGAGAGGTCATAGCTAGGAGCCAAAGCTGAAGTGCAATGGAGAACTGAGGTGGACGGAACCTCCCCTGACGTGTCAGATCTGCACCAGATTGCAGTCGGGAGGGCACAAGGGGCATGATGGGTGGCAAGTTGTCGCAAAATGGTCCCAGCAGCCATGCTGGGACAGCCCCTACAGGAAGTAGTCGGAACGGCGTGGTGGTCATTTTGGCACCTGGTCTAGGGCGGACAACGGCCTTCTGTCGAGGGAATGTGGCGGGGGAAGAATCCATGCTTCACCCAGGATGCCCTGCTCGGCAGTGGTCTCTGCGTTGGATGTGATGATGGGTACTCCCTTCACCGTGTCGGCGATGTCGAGGAAGGCGTTCTCGCTGCCTGGGGACTCGAAGACGAAGAGCACCCGGGGCAGGCGTCCTTCGTGGTCTCGCTCCGCCCACCCGCTCTGGAAGTATCGCTGGTAGGACTTCAGGCGGGAGCGAGCACGCTTCGGCGTCGTGGCCCTCCGCTCGAACTCCAGCAGGAGGGGACGCCACCGGCCTTTGTACTCCAGGGTGAAGGAAGCGTCGGGATGAATGACGTAGGTGGTCCAGTCGTAGCGGTAGCCGATGCTTGATCGTGAGGTGGGCAGCAGGTCGAACAGGTCGTGGTCCGGGGAGCGGTCGACCTCAGTGGACAGGGCGGAGGCAAAGTTGACGACGCCGGCGTGATGCCGAAGCTGGGAGGCGAGGGCGCGCACAGCGGTCCCGGCATAGGCTTCGGAGTTCAGGTACAGAGGCTCGGCGCTCCAGCGGTCGAGGGTCAGCCCCACGGCGGCACGGTCCCTGCGGGCGAGGTACGTCAATCCCTCGTCGGTGAGCATGTGGAGGGGTCCGTCCGCTCGCACCAGACTGTGCTGGCCCAGGGAACGGAGCACCTGATTGACCCGGCGTAGGGTGACGCCGCCCATCAGTCCTGCCAGTTGCTCGCGGGTGCACAGGGGCCAGGCGGCCAGCAGGTCGAGGGCGTCCTTCTCTGCGCGGGTCAGCTGCACGGAGAGGGCCGGTTTGAGTTGCTGCGACGGCTCCGGCATGGCGGCATGGACGCCGGAGGGATAGAGGGCGCTGGGATTCGGCTTCGGGCTTTTGCCCAGGAAGGAATAGGACGAGTCCAGCAGGCGCTCCGCCAAGGCCAGTATGCCCGCCAGGGATGCGTCGGCGTCGATGCGCACGGGTAGATCGTCGCCCAAGCCGCTCCCGCACTGCTGCCAAACGACTCCCGTGTGGTCTCCGGCCAGGAGCTCCCCCTCCGTCGCCACGAAGGTCCTGAGGTGCTCCGGCGGGTCGCCCAGAGAGCGGATGGTCCTGCGGGTGGCCTGGTCTGCATGGGTCAGCACGAGGGTGACGAAGGGACTGTCGCTACTGTCCAGCCGCTCGATGCTCCTCAGGCGATAGCGGAGCCTGGAGGTGGGCAGCGACGGTCCCTGGCGAATCAGGCCGAGGGAGCGGCCCCCGGACAGGGTGAGCAGCATGTCGTAGGGACCGTGGCGGTAGTGGTCCACGCGCACGGAGTCACTGTGCGGGTCGGCGTCGGCGGCCATGGCGGCGACGCAGTAGAGCACCGCCACGGCGTCCAGTCGCTCGGCCAGCAGCCGAAACCACTGCTTCGACACAGGGTAAGCCCGCAGCATGTGTGCCCGGCCTTTCGTGGCTGCGCCTGCTGCGGTGACGCCTTTCTCGGTGGGGAAGTACCGGCGCTGGTGGCGAGTCCCCAGGACGCTCAGGTGGTGCGGCACGGAGTCCACGAGTCCCCGCTCGGTCAGCTTCTCCAACCGGTCTCGGAGCGTGGAGGCGGGAACACGCCCGAAGCGGGACAGCTCATCCACGGTGGTCAGGGGCGTGGCGCAGAGCAGCAGGAGCGCCTCCTCAAGACCCTGGCGCAGAGAACGCAGCGCAGGGTCCGGCCGCAGGCCCTCTAGGTCGATGATGATCTCCAATGTGGCCGCTTCAATCGCGCGGACGCTCCCGCCGACGTTATTCAGGACGGCGGAGGGCACGGAGCGTCCCACGTGGCCCCGTTCGAGGAACCGCCACAGGGTGTGGCGGGACACGCCGAGATGCTCGGCTGTCTTGCGCCGTCCATGCAGCGACGCGTAGGCGCGCACGTAGTCCCGGACCGCTCTGTGAAGGCGCGGTCCGGCCTGTCCCGTGCCGTTCAGCGTTTGAGTCCTTCCGCGACAATCAATCGACTGCTCCATTCAGCTATAGCCCAACATCTTATTGTGGAGAGTAAATTCGTCGAGGGTAAGGCCCTGCAAGCCCTTGTATACGAGGTGGTTTTGTGGTAGGGCGAGGGTCTACCGAGTCCTCTCGGTACTGCCTAGCAAAGGGAGTGCAAAGGCGCTGTGGGGAGTGGCGACTGGTTCAACTGGAAGCCTACTAGTACCGTGTCCGGCTATTTTTGATAAATATAAGAAAGTGTATAATTGAGGGCATTCTTTCATTGTGGAGAGTGGTGGGAATGCCTACCAAGTTATATCGAGTGAACTTAACCCAAGAAGAGCGGGAACATTTGTTGGGTATTACCCGGCGCGGCAAATCCTCGGGACGTAAAGTGAAGCGGTCTTTGATTTTGTGTAAAGCCGATGAAGGCCTTACCGACCAGCAGGTGGCGGAAGCTCTGATGGTGGGTCCCGCCACGGTGGGCCGGGTGCGGCAGCGTTTCGTGGAAGGCGGGTTGAAGCGCGCCCTTGATGACCTGCCGCGGCCGGGGCAACGGCGCAAACTGGATGGAAAGCAGGAAGCCCACCTGGTGGCCGTGGCCTGCAGCGCGCCCCCGGAAGGACACGCCCGCTGGACGTTGCGATTGCTTGCCGACCAGGCGGTGGAACTGGGGCTGACCGGCTCCATCTCTCGGGAGACGGTCAGGCAGGTGTTGAAAAAAACGAACTCAAGCCGTGGCGGAAGAAGGAGTGGTGCATCCCCAAGGTGAGCGCCGAGTTCGTAGCCTGCATGGAGGACGTACTGGACCTCTACGCGGAACCCTATGACCCCAAGCGGCCCGTAGCCTGTTTCGACGAGACCTCCAAGCAGTTGGTGTCGGAGAAGCGGGAGCCCATCCCGGCCAAGGCGGGACGGCGGGAGCGGTTGATTACGAGTACCAGCGCAACGGGACCCGGAACTTGTTTATGATTTGTGAGCCGTTGGCGGGCTGGAGGCACGTGGCAGTGACCGGGCGCCGCACCATGGAAGACTTCGCCCATCAGATGCGCTGGCTGGCGGATGCTGCTTACCCTGAAGCGGAGAAGGTCCGAGTGGTGCTGGACAACCTGAACACCCATAGACCCGCCTCCCTGTACCAGACCTTTGAGCCCAAGGAGGCCAGGCGGGTGATCCAACGGCTGGAGTTTCACTATACCCCCAAGCATGGGAGTTGGCTCAACATGGCAGAGATCGAGTTCAGCGTCTTCAGCAACCAATGTTTGAATCGCCGCATTGAAGATGAGGGGTCGCTCAAACGGGAAATTGCAGCCTTGGAGACCGAACGAAATCAGGCTGGGGCAGCCATCGATTGGAGATTCTCTACCACCGATGCCCGGAACAAGCTTCGGCATATCTATCCATCGGTTTCACACTGACACGGTACTAGTGGGCCTCGGAAGCGTCTACGGAAGGCCCATTCTGCCTTAGCTAACGTGGAGTCGATGCTAAGCGACAAGCATGTGTAATGAGCAATACTGGTTATGGAGGTTCAGGGAATAGCAAGTCACATCGCACTTCAAAGCTCTTTCGTCCATTCGGTCCAACCTTGAAGCCCGCAAGCACCGAATCTGGGATAGGAATATAGACTTGATTCTTGACGACGATTGTGCATGTCGGAATCCGGAAACCTCTTGGTCCGCCAGGCAGCAGTTCATTGCCTTGCAACTCATAGTACAGACTGAACTCACCTGAATGGTGTTGGAATATGTACAGTGCCTTTTGACCGCCCCAAACGATTTCCGTTCTATGGGGTTGCAAGAAGAAATCAGTGTTCTCTCGGCGTACTCGGTCTGTAAGAGCCAAGAACCCGCTGTATCCTCGAAATGGGTCTTCATCGTCACCGACAAGTAGGAGCTTAGCGCCAGACTCTATGTCTGGCCTTGTAATGGCGGGAAGTGCCGTGAGTTCGTCCTCAGGATCAAGGCCGGCCATAATTCTGTCGTTCGCAATGACATCCGAAAGCACCTCTTCTACAGTTGCTGCTGAAGCTGGCTCAAGAACTTGCACAGTTGATCTCACAATTGAAGCAGATTGACGGGCTGCTTCAACCATCGTTATTCTTCCTTCCACGTATTCGTGCCAGATCTCGCTAAGCGTACCCAAGTCCGCATGTTCGTATTCGAACAAATCCCGTGGGCGACGAATTGACTTCAGGAATGCGGCGGCTCCATCCCGAGTACTGCTTGGCACAAGTCTCGATATTTTTTGGAATATTGCATTGCGTATAAAGTCCTTTACAAACCCAGTCAATGCTTCATAGTCAGTCTCATACAATTGGAGGATCGGTGCGATGGTAGAGCTATGGCTGTCGAGTGTTATCATGACCGGCTTCTTGGAGACGTCAACTATTAACGGCAGCCCATGAGAGATTCTCCCATACCTGATCACTGAGGGTACGAAGTAGTCCGATTCCAAAATCGCACCTAGCCTGAATGCCAGCGCAGATTCGCCAAGGGACCATTTGGATTCGGGAGTCTGTTCAATAACGGTTGGCTGGTCGGACACAGGGATCACGTTCGAATATTTCTGCAAGTAACCCTCTTGGCAGTCCCGCCTGGGCCGAGAGGCTGACAGCACAATAAGGGGTTGCTCGTCAGTCGCGAAACTATCAATAATCGACTGATCCCGGCCACTGTAGAGATTCCATGTTCGGGTATCCCTGGACCGATCAAATGTGCTGAGCGCTTCATTTCTGGTATTCGGTTCCAGTTGAACCGTAATGTAGTTGCACAGATCAAACCGGGAATTAGCTCTGACCCACTGCATGAACCTAGTACTGTTATCTGAAGCTGCCAGAGTGCCCACATGTTCCGCAATCAGCCGTTCCAATCCTGTGACTAGAGTCTGAAGGAACTGAATGCTCGAAGTCGTGAGAGCTTCTCGTCCGGCGGTAGGAGTCAAAGACGACAAGTTTGCCACGCCACCGAGTCCAAAGTGCGACTGGATTCCTGCTGTTGCAAGACTGAAGCCACTTCGATAGGCATGAATCTGATGCTGGTCCTGTGCAAGAATGACCTCGCCGGAAATGCTGTCCGACCCGTCACTGATGTCAGTGAGACGTACCCATGGCTCCCCGTTGGGTCCAGTAGACAACTCTACAGATGCCTCGATAGCACCGGCAATCTGCACTCGCTGACCCAGTGTTATTGGTTCTGTGATCCGTGAGTGAGGGAGAGCATCGATGAACGCGTGCTTGCTGGCTATGCTTCCATTGACGATAACAGGGATGGGAACGTGCTCTATAGCTTCACTAATGTAGGCAATCGCCTCGTCTATGTCGATCCGAATATCCTTATCAACGACAATTACAACAGAAGTACCGGGATGCCCTTCAGAGGGCACATCTTCGATTGAGATGCAAGGTTCTGTTGCCGATAGCTCTTCCCGTTTGACGCTGCTCTTCGTCCGCTGTCCCGTCTTAGATGACTCTGTAATGACAGTGAGCTCCGAAGCCACGCCGAAGTTGGCCATCGCTCCGATCCCAAACGTACCTACTACTCCCGCCGCTCTCGATTCTGGGTTGTTTTTGCCACTTGATCCAGCCCGCCAGTAGTGGGAGTCCAAGTCCTGTGGGCTCATTCCGATTCCATTGTCGCTAATCCGAATCTCTCCTTCTGTTATTTCTACAATCACTTTAGGATCTGTGAACTGGGGGTCCGACCACATCCGTTCCAGAATCGCATCGTACGCGTTTTGGCAGTTCTCCCGAAGCAAGGCTAAAGGAGTTTGATAAATCCGAGATGCTAGAAGCTCAATTATCCTATTGATCTCCACATGATAGGGAATTGCGGTTGCCATGACCTCACCTCCTAAACTTTGAAAGCGCTGAGACCCTCTGTTGCAGTCCGGCAGCCAGTTGAACACTAATCTCACCGCTAGTCATACTGGCATTTAAGACCTCTTCAACCCCTGTGAAGTCCCCGCTTCGTTCTGCTGCCAGGGTGTACATTGCCAACTCTTCGTCGTTCTCAGGGTGCTCCAATAGATGCTTCAAGTCTGTCCAGGCTTCAGCTTCTCTGAATACCTTTGCCATCAATCGTCTCTTGTACGTCGCAGGCATGGTTACGTCATCAGCGAGAAGCTGCCGCGCGCTATCCAACCGTCCAGATTTCACTAGGCGCTCTATCTCATCCGCCGTAGCGATAGCGGTGCCGCCTGACCGGCCCTGGTCAACCGATTCAAACGAACTCGGTGTCCAATCGAAACTAACATGAGATTGTCCGCCAGATTCAAACAATTGACCAGGTCCCCATATATTCGGTTGATTCATCTCGCGCACATGTACTTGACCCTTCCTATTTTCCCTGTCAATCTGTATGACGTTGTAACGACAGTTAACACCGTGGGGAAGGACACTTAGCCCCACGCTGAAGGCCCCCGCCCCAATCACCGCCATTGTCTCCTTGGTGGATACGAAGAGGTCGAGCGGAGAATGCGTGGAATCGTGTCTGTGACCATGCAATCCTAAACGGAACCCCTTGTCAATCATCAGCTTAACTGTTGCGGGGTCAATGTAATCCGATGCCAATGGCGGGCCTCCGACGCCATGATGCCAAACAGCTACTGGAAGACATCCCTGTTGCCCAACACGCCTGATTGCTAAGTGACACTCCGCCAAGTCAGCAGAGGATATGTGTCCCAGATCAGAGAAACAGTCATTGATAATGCAAGAGTTGAAGGCACTAACCAAGATATTGCCGTTATCCAGGTTGAAAAGATTCCATGGTCGTTCTGGGTCTACCGGATAAGCAAGAGGAGCATGCTTGTAGAATGTCTTGTACATATCATTGAAGTACTTGAACCTCTGTTGGTACAACTGAGAATTAACCAATCGAAATATCTGTCGATTTGACCACGACCATCGGAATATCGAATCCGGGTCCCTTATGAACGAGCGCGGGTCCATTGATTCGTGGCCTTCAATCTCGAATGCCATCCGCGCGCAGTTCCAATCCACATCGTGATTCCCAGGGATGATAACGACGCGAGAACGATCTCCGCCGAGCAACTCATCAGACAGGGTAACAAGCAACTCAATAGCTTCTTGGTATTGCGCCTTGAGACCTTCAGGATAAGTGTCTGACTCCAAAGGCAACCCCTCCACCAAATCGCCGCTTACTACAATAGCGTCAGGTCGCGATACACTGGGCACTTCCCGCGCACTGCGCTCAAAGTCAGCGACAAGACTAGACAAGAGCTCGTCATTCGAGATTGAGCTTCCTCTCGTTCGATGGAGATCTGAAATATGCAAAATAGTGTACATCTTTGACCTCTTCTACGCCGGTAGCACCACCTGATAGCACACGACTCCCAAGTCGTCCTCGCCAATCGGCTCCGGCGCTTGCGAGGCCTCGACCGGGCGCAGGCCGAACCGCGCGACGACTTCGACGATACGTCGGGCGCAGTCAGCTACGCTCATGCCACCTCCCTCGTGCTCACGGCGGAACTTCGAGAGCTCGCGGCGCACCAGGTTGTTCCTGCCGACCGAGAGGGCTTGGTCAGCCTCGTCGTACTCGTCACCGGCGGGAGCATCCGGCGACCGCAGCACGTCCAGCGCCCAACGCTGGCTGGCTGGCAATGCTGCGAACCTGGCTTCGGGGTCGAGCAGAGCATTGTGAACCGCACAAATGTCGGCGGCGGCTATGGTAAACAGACGCTCCAAGTCTAGGCCGTCGGGGAGGGAACAGCCAGGCTGCTCGCGTGGGTCTATCAGTCGCAGCATCGGCAGGTCTTCCCTGTTCAGTACCTCTCCCGATTGCCCCACGACGCGCCAGTAGCGCTCATCCCTGCGCGTTCGACAGGCGAAGAATACCGCCGGTTCTGCCAGTGTCGGCGAACGCTGCACGAAAGCGGCACCGATGCCCCAAGGCAGGTCCCTGAGCCTGTCAATCTCACCCTCCTCCGCAGCGCGGCGGAGGTAAGAACGAAAGAGCTCACCCGCGAACGCCGAGCCGGTCTCCCCACCGTTCTCCTGCTCGTCCAGCAGGGTGGCGTCCCCACTGGCGAGACGTTCGACGAACGTGGTCAGGTCTGCGTACACCTGCGACTCCGTTTCCACATCGGCTAACACTGGGGTCTCCATGCCCACCGATGCGTTGGCCGCCATGATCTTCGCCTGTAGCTTGGCTTCCAGGTCTAGCAACCGTATCAAGTCCCCTTGCTTGGGAAGCAGAGTGTAGAGGTACGCGGTTTCGTGGGGGCTGCGCAGGCGGATGATGCGACCGTTGCGCTGCACCACGCGCTGTGGGTTCCAGGGCATGTCGAAGGACAGCACCGCCTGTGCCTGCTGCAAGTTTTGCCCCTCGGAGAGGATGTCGGTGCTCAGGATGACGTCGACCTCGCCCGCTTGAGGGACGAAGCCCTGCTCGCCGGTCACGGACTCCGGGCAGAACCGCTCGAGTTCCCTGGTGCGGGCGTCGGCGCTGGTCTCGGAGCCAATGGCCACAGTCCATTCACGGCTCCCCAGCAGGTCTGGCTGACGCTCTATGCACTGCTTCAGGTAGGCCGCCGTGTCCTGGAACGCGGTGAAGACAGCGACCTTCTTCGACGGCGTGGCGGTCATTACGTCTTGGAGCGCGTCCAGCTTGGGGTCCGGGCCGTTCTTCAAGCCCGCCAACAGTTCCGCCATCTCCGCGAGAATGTCCTTGTCTTTCTCCAAGTCGGCCAGGAACTGGTCATTGAACATGTCTGCGGGGACGCCACCCTCCGACCCGGCCAACGCGTCGTCGATGACGTCGGTGGCAAGGAAAGTGTCGTCTTGGTCAACATCGCCGACAAGATCTCTGATTACGTCCGGTGGCGGCACGACTCCCCGCTCCGCGATGACCTGAAGCATCACATCGTTGCCGTCCCTCATCCTGGTCACGGTCTGCAGGGCCGCGTACCACGACGACTCGAAGCGTTTCAGAAGCTGCGACTGCATCAGGCCAGCCAGCGCTTCTTCCGCCGCCGATTCGCCCTCCTTGTCCACTCTATAGGAAGACAGGCGGTACCGCGCCATCTTCAGGCTATCCGTCTTCTTAGGATCCAGCCTGTCATAGATGAACTGCACGATGCCAGGGTGCGCGGTGTCCAGGTCATAGCGACGCTCGTGCAACTCCGGCTCAGGGAACTGCACCGGCGTTCCGTCCGCGAACCGCTCGTTGCGGTACCGCTCCTTGATGAAGGCCCTGTCCCGCCGTACCGTCAGGGCGTCTATCAACGGGAACAGCTTTGCCTCAGATAGGTTCTCGGACTTGGATGCGCCGGACTCGGCGAAGAACTTCCGCAGGCTGGGAATCCGCAGTGGTTCGGCGTTGAAGGCCCCATCGTGCCGACCGAACAGCAGGAAGAGGTTGTGCAGATCCCATAGGGAGTTATTGACCGGGGTCGCGGTCAGGAGCAGCAACTTCTTCGACGTTCCTCCCATAAGCCGGTCCAGCGCCGCATACCAGGTGTTGTCCACGTTGCGGTATGCGTGCGCCTCGTCGATGATGACGAACCGGTACACGTCCTTGTTCACCGGCAGGACCCTTCGCCCTCCGTCAGAGGACAGTTGCCGGTCCTGGGCCAACTGCTGGTAGGAAACCACGGTTCCCGGTAGGTTCTCCTCGGCCAGGCGCTGCTCCCACAGGCGGTCTCGAAGCTGAGCTGGGGAGATGACCAGCACATGCTGGCCCAGGTCACGGGTGTGCTCGCGGATGAACTGGACGCCTATCTCGGTCTTGCCCATGCCCACACCATCGGCGTAGAGCACACCGCCGTAGCGGTCCAGGATGCGTTTCGCCCGCGCCAGCCCGTCCCGCTGGAAAGCGGTAAGCGTATGCAGATCGGGTAGAGGCCCATCGTCTTCCAGCTCGCCCTCGTAAAGCTCTAGCAGGGCGCGTAGGAAAACGGTCTGCGGGTCACTCTCCTGGGACGGCGGACGTAGCAGCTCCAACAGCTCCTCGCGGAAGTCCTGCGCCTCGTCCCAGAGCCGCTGGTGCCAGCCGAGGGCCATGCCGACGACGTTGGGCTGGTAATGCACCATGCCCAGCTCGAGGTTGGCGGTGAGGCCGCCTTGCGTTAGGTTGGCCGAGGACACCAACGCCGCGCCCGCCCCTATCAGAGACCCGGCGTCGTTCAGTTCGCCGATAACGTAGGCTTTGCCGTGCAGGAAGCGCCGAACGTACTGCCGCACCGCAACGCTGTCGGACTCGAAGAAGCGGGTCACCCGCTCAAGGACGGCTCGCCGGGCGGCGGGAAACGCCGAGAAGTCTCGTTCGCGGCGCAACACCGACACCGACTGCTGGAAACGGTCAGCGACGGTCTCCCCCGGCGGGCCGGGCCGTAGTCGTGACGGATCTGCCGCACCCCTTCGACGACCTGAAGCATACCCTCTGCGTGCGCCTCAGACAGTTGCCCCCCTGACGTGTTGGTCGGCAGTCGGCCTTGAAGGGTTAGCGCGCCGCTGGCGGCGAATGGGCCACCCTCCCCCTTCTTGCAGAAGCCATAGTCCTCCAACTGGAGCAAGACCATGTGCGTGAAACAATCGTAGATCTGCGCGCCGTCGATATCGTCCGGACTCACCCCCGCCATTCGATAGGCGGTCTCGCCGGCTCGCTTAGCGCCGGTGTCGACCATGTTCTCGCTGTGGTGCCACCCCCGTAGGTTGTTCCCGAATCCAAACCCGGGACGCGGGCAGGCGGTCGTCTCAGTGAACGCGCGCGTTCGAGCGACGTGACGATGACCGCCCCGGCGGCATCTGCAAAGATGCTGTAGTCGAAGAAACTGAGCGGGTCGACAATTGGCCGAGCGGACAGGTAGTCCTCCATCGTCAATGGATCGCGGACGAACGCCTCTGGGTTCCTGGCGGCATGCTCACGGAAGGCGATTGCAATGGCGCCGAGCTGTTCTTTCGTCGTGCCGAACAGTTGCATGTGCCGGCGGGCTGCCAACGCGTAGTTGGCGGGTGCTCCGAATAATCCGAACTCTGGACCGAACTCCTGCCTGGCAAGCGAAGAGTCGGTCGTTGCCACGCGCATCCTCGCAGTCTCGTTCCTATGCGTACGTGACCAAGCGTCCCGGCCGTACCCGCACAGGACCGTCGTACACATCCCCGCGTCGATGGCCATGCAGGCCATGGCGACGTTCAGTATCTGACTCGCGCCGCCGTTGTCCGTGCTTGTACTGAAGTTGACGTTCAGACCGAGCAGCTGGCCTACCCGCTGGTGATGGACATTGATGTCATCCGGTCCTCGGGTGATGATGCCGTCGATCTCGTCCTTGGAGATTCCAGCATCCTCGATTGCTCGCTTCGCCGCGACGACGAAGAGGTCGAGAGGCCCCATATCCGGCACTTTGCCGAGAGGGCTGTTGCCAACTCCTGCGATTGCGTACTTGCCTTTGGAGGTTCGTCGTCATTCAGCTCACCCGCCCGGTTGCCGGTTCGGGGGGACTAGCTGGAGAGCTCATGCAACTCTCCATGAACGCCCGGCAGCGCCTTCTCTCTTCTCCTGCAGCGCAGAAGCGGCATTCGTGGATGATGTTCGCTCCCAGGTACTATGTCAAGCCAAGGTCGGGAGACCCTGAATGACAGCTATTCTCGACAGACGTGGGGGGATACAAGAAGCGCAGGGGTGCGGGTCGACCGACAATGAGGTGTGGGAAGAGTGATGGGGCTCTGCGCGGTCCGGCGCAGCACGGGCGCGTGAGTTGGGCGCCTGAGGGCCGTGCTGAGGGCCCGGCCTACGAGGGTGAGGCCGGCGGTCAGCCTCCACACCTTCCAGAGGATGCGTACATTGAATGCGTCGACCTCCTACTTCTCGGCGGCGCCCTTCTCGGAGGTGTCGAGGAGCCCGTATACTTGCGGCAGAAGTTCCGGTGGAGGAGCCAATGGTCAGCATCGATGCGGGCGAGCGTACCTACGAGCTGGTCCCGGATTGGGGAGAGCTCAAACCGAACTGGATTTGGGGTCTGGTGGGCGACGTTGCGGTCGATTCGCAGGACCGCGTCCATGTGTTCACCCGCAGCGCCAATCCGCCCTATCGGATATACGACAGTTCCGGCAAGCTGCTGCACTCGTGGGGCTACGGTATCTTCGAGGACGCCCACGGCATCTGCATCGGTCCCGACGACATGGTCTATCTGACCGACCGCGGCTCCCAGCTCGTTCTCAAGTTCACCGGGGACGGGCGGCATGTATTCACCTTGGGGGATCGCGGGAAGCCGTCCGACACGGGCTATACCGAGGAGAGCCCGACCGTAAAGTACGCAGGGCCTCCGTTTCACCATCCAACCAACGTAGGTCTGTCTCCCAATGGCGAGTTCTACGTTTCAGACGGCTATCGCAACTCCCGCGTCCACAAGTACAGCGCGGATGGCGCGCTGCTGTTTTCGTGGGGCGAGCCGGGCGAAGGTCCGGGCCAATTCAATCTGGTTCACGCCGTCTGGGAGCACAAGGGCAAGGTCTACGTTTGCGACCGGGCCAACAACCGCATCCAGGTCTTCACGCCCAAGGGTGAGCACCTCGAGACTTGGCCGGACTTCATGCAGCCCTGCAAGATATACATCGACAACGAAGACGTCATGTACGTGGCCGAGCTAGGCGCCCGAGTGAGCATCCTCGACCTCCAGGGAAACGTGCTCTGGCGGTGGGGAGGAGAGGCTAGCCACGATCCGGGGAAATTCACGGCTCCACACGGGATCTACGTTGATTCCCAGGGTGCGATGTATGTCTCCGAGGTCCTACAGGGCGCGCGGCTCCAAAAATTCGTCCGGACACGCTAGCCGAGTTCGGCAGTGGCGCAGGGGGCCGGCCGTCGCCCCCTGCCGCGTATTTGTTGACAGGGCAAAGATAGCGGCGGGACGCCACTAGGCCACCAGCTCATCCCCGGCAGGGATCATCGGGAACGGTGAAGCGAAGCCCCCCGGCGGTCTGGGCTTGCGCTCGTACCGCGGGGTGGGCTGGCTGTCCGCGAATGGGGGGTGTTGGCGCGCTAGACGCTCACGGCTCGCTTCGCCTCCACCTCGGGGCGGTACTTCTCGCAGAGCGCCAGCCAGTGCTCTGCCTGCTTGCGTGCCTTGGCCTCGTTCTTCGGGCCTTCCTCGGGGTCCTCGCAGATCCACGAGAAAGGCGGCCGCGGCGCGCCCATGTTGATGTACCCGGCGTACTCGTACGACTCGTGGCCCGCGCGACCAGCGTCGCCGTCGCCGCCGCCCCTGCCCGCGCTCATGTCGGCGAGGATCGCAGCGGCCTTCTGGTTATCGCCGTCGGCGACGGCGTTGTAGGCCGCGAGAACAGGCCACGGCCCCGACCAGATCGAGTGCGACCAGCAGCCGGACGCGCCCATCATGTAGTAGGGGTAAAGCTGCGTCTGATTGCAGAAGTGGGCGATCTTGCCGTGGATGATGTCGTGCAGCCGCTGGAACTCCGTCGGGTTGCGGTGGCTGTCCTTCATCGCCACGATGTTCGGGAGCTTGACGAGCTCCTTGAACGCCGCCACCGGGATGTGGACGCGGTGGTTCGTGGGGTTGTGATAGATCATGATGGACAGGTCCGGGAACAGCGCCGAGATCCGCTGGTAGAAGGCCACCACGTCGCGGACCGGCAGATGGTAGTAGTACGGCACGCCCAACAAGACGCCTTGGCCGCCCGCTTCGCGCACAAAGTTCATCTTCTGGACGACGAGGCGCGGGTTCGCCGCCGTGACGCCGAGCATCAGCGGGACGCGGTCGTCCACCGCCTCGATGCTGGCGGTGACCAGCGTGCGCCACTCGTCCTCGAGCAGGTTCCAGACCTGGCCGAACGTCCCCGTGGTGGCGAACATGTGCACGCCGTCCTTGATGGCCCGGTCGAGGCCCGCCTGGAGGTTGGCGACGTCGACGGTCGCGGTCGCCGTCATGTCGCCGGCGTCGGCGGTGGCGAACGCCGGCATCATGCCGCATATCCCGTGCAGATCAGTTGCTACGTATGACATCGGTCAACTCCTCAACATCCGGATTACGTTCGATTACGTTCGATTACGTTACGCGGACTATAGAGCTACGTTGTGTGCGAGGCAACGCGCTCGACGGCCAGCGCCGTGTCCCCGGCCTAGAGCTCCTCGTAGTAGAAGTTGCCCGTGAGCCGCTGAAGGGGCCAATCGGTCCAGCCGGCGATGAACGCGTCTTCCCAGTTCGGGTTCTCGTGGTGGTGGGCCATCCACGCGGGAAGCTCGATGAAGTCGCCCTTGGACCACTCGAGCCGCTCGCCTTCGACGACGAGCACCCCGTTTCCCTCGAAGCAGTAGTAGATCACCGAACTGTTGTGCCGGTGATCGCGGCCCTTGAAGTTGGGGGTCAGCATCGTCATCTCCCAGGCCGCGGTGGGGAGAGTCGGACCGCCGGTCAGCGGATTTCTGTACGTCAAGGTGTAGCAGTCGAAGGGGTCCGGCTCACCCTCCTTCTGCTTCATCCTTCCTAGCGCCGCCGAGGTCTGGTCCCAGGCGTACCGGAAACCGGGCGGATGCACGTGGGACTCGTCGTTCTTGACCTGAGGCCCCGCCGGATGGACGATTTCGCGGTAGGGCCGCGCCGCTCCGCGGGGACCAGGAATGCCGAGATTGCTCCCCCAGATCAGTTGTGACTCGCTGACCCGGTCGATCTCCAAGTCCTCCTTGACCTCCGGCCACTCCTCGGTGAACGTCGCTCCGACGCCCGCGCCGTGCAGACCGTCGAGCCACAGCACGTAGGTGTCCGAGTTGTTGATGTGGCCGTGGAAGTTGAGGTGGGGCGTGATGACGAGGTCCCCATTGTTCAGGGGGAACGGCTCCCCGTTCACCAGCGTGTAGGCGTCCGGCGCGCCCTTGATGACGAACCGGGTGGCTTGGGCGCTGTGGCGGTGGGAGATCGCCTGCTCGCCGGGCCCGACGTACTGGATGCCCAAGCGCAGGGGGAAATTCGCGTTCGGCGAGTTCTTGGGGTTATGGAAATGGGTGTCACGCCGAAGGACGCCGTCCTTATCCTCGAAATTCTCAGCCAGGCGGACTAGCTCGCCCGACGCCGCAACGGCAGGCTCGATATCCTCCCACTTCCACTGGAACGGCATCTGCACCTTCGCCCGCTGGCCTTCCTGTTGCCGGTCCATCACGAGCGTGAGGTTCTTCTCCTCGAGGTACGTCTTGAGCGCGTCGATGTCCGAGATATTATTCGCCATGCTGCCCCTCTCTTCCTCAACTCCCTAAAGAGGACTGATGTACCCGTCATTCAAGACTGGGTGGCGACGCGGCGGTCATCAGCTCGAAGCTGTGCCCGTTGGGGTCGGTGAAAAAGGTCCGGCGACCACCGTTCAGCTCGTTTGTCTGCATGTTCATGTCACGGGTGCTCGTGCCGTACTTCAGGCCCTCAGCGACGATGCGCTCTAGGATCCCGTCGAACTCTTCGGCCCCGACGCAAAACGCGAAGTGCTGGCTTCGGTGCTCGCTGTCCGACCCCTTGTCGTCGAACCGCATCACCAAGGTGTCGTTCACCCGAACGTGTCCTTGAGAGCCGCGAACGCCCAGAAAATCCCAGCCCATCACGCGCGCCATGAGCTTGCTCGCCTCTTCCTTGTCCTTAACCGGGACGACCGTGTGATCCAAATCCATGGCTACCTCCCCATATGCGCCATCGTAACGCTGGAAGCATGCTCCCATCATCCTTTCGAGTCAAACGGTCGGTTGGGCAACCGGGAGCCCTGATCGAGCCGATGAGCCGGAGCACACGCCCCGCCGTCCCCTCGCGCGTATACTGCCGCCAACGCCAACCCCTACACGTGATCGCGAAGCTAGTGGAACGACTCACGACCGCGCTTCGCTAGGGAGATCAAGATGGCCAGCCCCAAGCTTCGCCTGGGCTTGCGAGAGCCTGAGATCGACACCAACCGGCCGTTCGTCGATGGCGCGGTGAAGGTTGAGGGCTTCGACCTCGAGATCTCCGACTATCGCGGCTGGGAGCACATCGACGCGTGGGACGCCAGCTTCGGCGGCCTCATGCAGACCAAGGGGAAGGGCGATCACCCGTTCGTGTCGATCCCCGCATTCCCCAACCGCAAGTTTCGCTTGTCCTACATCTTCGTGAACGGCAGGGCGGGGATCGAGTCCCCGAAGGACCTGGAGGGCAAACGTGTCTACGTCAGCGGCACCGCCGGCATCTGGGCACGGGGTGCTCTGCTAAACCACTACGGAGTCGATTTCACCAAGGTTCACTGGGTAATGGGAGGCGCTTCGGCGAAGAGTTGGGGCCCCGGCATCGAGGTAGAGAGCCTGGCGGGGGTCACAGGGCCCCTCGACGTGAAGCTCGACACCATGCTGGTTGAGGGGGATTTGGACGCGGTCATCGAACCGAACGTTTTGCCATCTATCAGCCGGAGGGACCCGCGAGTCCGCCGGCTCTTCCCTGACTATAGGACGGAGGAGCAAGATTACTGGAAGCGTACGGGCATCTTCCCGATCAGCCACGTTGTCTCCCTGACACAGAAGTTCGTCGACCAGCATCCAGAAGCGCCGGTGGCCCTGCTGAAAGCCTATCGCCACGCCCGCGACGTCGCTTTCGACCGGCTCTACGGGACGGATCCGGAAATCCTGGCGATTTCGTGGGTTGCCTCTTTCATCGACGATCAGCGTGCGCTCATGGGAGATGACTACTGGGCCTACAACATCCGAAACAATGTGCGCGCCCTGGAAGCGATGATGCTGTTCGCCCATCAGATGGGCGTCACTCCCACTCAGCTCGACTACATGAGCTTCTTCGATCAGGAGGCCGCCGCGCTCCCGGGCTCCTAGCCGAGCTGGCCGCATTGCGAGTTCTGTCCACCTTCCCATAGGGCGCTGCGTTGACATCGAAGTTGGCTGGTCTTAGCATCGCGCACGACCGACCGACTGAAGGAGGCGACCATGCTTGCCATTCGCTCGGAAGAACAGGGTCAGCATGACCGAAAGGGTTGGTCGACCCACGTGACTCGGGGAACGATGTGTCTGGCCATTGGCGCATCCCTACTCCTCCTCTTGCTGGCCGCTGCCTGCGGTAGCGATGACCCCACGGCCACGCCTGCCCCGGAACAGCCGCCGGAGGAGCAGCCAACCGGGGAACTGACCTTCGAGCAGGAGTGGGCACAGCTTGTCGCCGCCGCCCAAGAAGAGGGCGAGCTGCTGATGTCGGTCGGTCCTTTGGGTGAGTACCGCGACCTGCTGGACCTTTTCCAGGAGACTTTCGACATCGAGTACAAGGCCCAGACGGGAAGAGGAGCCTACCTGGCGGACCGGATCCTGGCGGAGCGGCAAGCTGGAAAGAAGCTGGTCGACATCGGCTTGATCAGCGTCGCTTCGACCTCCCGGAGACTCGTGCCTGCGGGGTCGACCGTCTCCATCCCGCCTTTGCTGATTGACCCAGCGGTGGCGGACGAGTCGATCTGGCACGACGGTCAGTTCTGGTTCGCTGACTGGTTCGTCGAAGGAGCCGGAGACCACTCGTTCATCTATACGGCGCGCGTGAACGACGGATACCGGTTCTGGTACAACACCGACAAGATCAGCGAAGAGGAAGCAAACACCGTAGAGGACCTGTGGGAGTTCGTTGAAGACCCGAAGTGGAGAGGGCTGCTCGGCGACCGGTCCTGGCACGACCCAGGCCGACTCGGCGGGATGATTCGGGCCTATTTCATGCCGGAGCTAGGGCCGGAGTGGATTACGGCCTACTTCAATGAGGGGCTGGTGACATTCACGGACGATGACAGGCTCGTGGACGACTGGTTGGCGCAAGGGGTATACCCGGTCCAGGTTACCACGAGCGGAGGGTCTCCATCAGGCGACTTGCTGGAGCTGAAGGAGGCGGGTCTCCCCATCAACTCGCGAGACTTGCAGTCGGAAACGGGCTGGATGGAAGCCCGCGGGTCGGGTTGCTGCATCGTGGCCTTCGAAGATGGTCCCAACCCGAACGCACAGAAGCTGTTCGTGAACTGGTGGCTCTCTCAAGACGTGCAGACGCGCATCAATGCGATCGAGCCCGGTATCACGCGGACGTCGCTCAGGAACGACGTCCCGATCGGCAACGTCGACCCTTCCTATGCGCGGACGCCCGGAAAGAACTACGTGTTCCGAGACGGCGACCCCAAGTACAGCGGCGAGGAACAGGAGGCCGCACGACAATTCATCGTCGAGACATTCCTCGAGGAGACGGGCTGGGCGGGAGAGGTGCGTAACTGACCGCTACATAGGAAGCCAGCCGATCCTGGGCGCGCAAAGGAACACGATGGAGATTAAGTTCGGACTGATTAGCGCTGACTCGCACGCGGCCTTCGGTCGTGAGGACTTCACGTCACGGATGTCGGTCAGCAAGTGGGGAGACCGCATCCCGCACGTCGCGGAGTATGAGCACGATGGGGAACGCGTTGACGGCTGGGCCATATACGACAACCCTCCGCGCGGCCAGGTTTGCAACTGCCCCGCTGTGATGGGCGACCCGTTCCCACACTGGCCCAATCGGTGGGAGGAAGTGCCCAAGATGGCCTACGACCCCCACGAGCGGCTCAAGGCCCTTGATATCGATAGGGTTGACGCAGAGGTGCTCTTCCCCAACCCGCCGGGAGGCAGCTACTACCAACATGGGGACGTCGAGTACGAGCTGGACACCGTACGGGCTTACAACGACATCCTCTCCGACTGGGTGCGGGTAAGCGACCGGTACCTGCCGCTAGCGGCTCTCCCGTTCTTGAGCAGCCCCCAGACCATGGCGGGCGAGATCCAACGGGCGGTGGAGGACGGCCACCGCGGGATCAACTTTCCCGGACGGACGCCGGGGTCGCTTCCCCACCTCACCGACCCCTATTGGGACCCGGTCTGGGATGTTTGCCAGGAGCTGGGCATGCCCGTCCACTTCCACGGCTCGGCGGGGATCAACGCGGGGAGGAGCTCCAAGGAGTGGAGCGGCTACTCGCCGCGTCAGGCCCACTCGGCGTCTACTAGCACGTCGGCGGTCACGCCTGCGCAGATCATGCCGCAGCTCATCTTTTCGGGGGTGACAGACCGCTTCCCCCGCCTGAAGATTGTGTTTGCGGAGGCCGGAATCGGCGGGCTCAACTACGTGACGGCGGCTTGCGACCACGAGTGGGAGCGCCGCCATCTATGGACCGAGGGCATGAGCACCCGTCCCAGCGACATCGTGCACCGGCAGGTCTACGTGAACTTCTGGTTCGAGTCGGAGGGCATCAAGCTCCGCGATGAGATCGGCGTTGCCAACCTCATGTGGGAAGCGGACTACCCTCATGTGGCCTCGTACTACCCCAACTCCTGGGATGCGATTGAGAAGGTGCTCGAGGGGGTGCCCGAGGACGACCGGCGGAAGCTGCTCTACGAGAACGCCCTTCGTGTGTACCAGATCAAGGAAACGGTCCCCGCATAGGGGACCATTGCAGGGAGGTCCCTTGGCGCCGAGATACCCGCTGATCAGCACGGACGACCACGTCCAAGAGCCACCGGACCTCTGGTCCGCCCGGCTCTCCAAGCACCAGTGGGGTGACCGCGTTCCACACCTGGCGCGGACTCCCGAAGGCGCGGAACAGTGGATGGTCGACGGGCAGGTGCTCCTTGGCGGGCATGCTGCCCGGGCGGGCGCCCTGATGCCCGACCGCAACACCGAGCCGGCCCGATGGGACGAGGTCCCGCCAGCGGCGTATGAGCCGTCCGAGCGGCTCAAAGTCATGGACGCTGCGGGCGTCGACTATTCGGTGCTCTTCCCGACCGTGGCAGGGATGGCCGGAGAGGCGTTCGGGAGGCTGCAGGACTCCGAGCTCGAGCTCGCCTGCGTGCAGGTCTACAACGATTGGCTGATCGAGGAGTGGGCGGGCGCCAGCGGCCGTTTTATCCCGCAGTGCATCGTCCCCATCTGGCCGCCCGAGGCCACGGTGGCGGAGATCCGCAGGGCCGTCGGGATGGGGCACCGCGGAGTTGTCTTCCCCGCGGTGCCAATGGACCTGCGCAACGTCCCCCACGTTGCCGGCCCCGAGTACGACGTGGTATGGGCCGTCTGCGAGGAGCTGGACGTGCCCCTGTGCCTCCATTCTGGATCGGCGCCCGGGCTGCAATACCCCGGGTCCTCGGCGATGGCGCCCGTCATGGCCGAAGCGCTCGACGCGGTGACGAAGCCCGTCTCCAGCGTGTTCGTCCTTTCCCTGCTCCTGTTCTCGCGGATGCTGCTCCGGCACCCGAAGCTGCGTGTGGTCTTGGCGGAGAGCGCGCTCAGCTGGGGCATGCTCTACCTGGAGTGGGCCGACCATCAGTTCGAGCACGATGGCCTTGAACGTGAGGGATACGAGCTGACCCCCTCTCAGATGTTCCATCGCCAGTGCTACTTCACCTCGTGGTTCGACGCCGTGGCCGGGTTCGCCCCGTATGTCGGAATGGACCGCGTTCTGTGGTCTACCAATCTCCCGCTGACGACGTCCACGTGGCCGGGGACGCAGGAGACCATCGAGCGCTGCTTCCGCGGCGTCTCCGAGGAGGACACGAAGCAGGTCCTGTGGAACAGTGCGGCGAGCCTTTATAGGCTCTAAGGAGGCCCTCACCCAGGCCGACGCGCGTCGTGGCGGAAGTGATCGGTTGCTGGTGGGGTGGCTGAGGAGGTCGTTGGCTGCGATGGTCTGAAGCTCAGGCGGGACCCGGTCAGCCGGTCTACCGGCTTGGACGGCGCAGTCTAGGAGACTAGCGATGGTGGACAGAGTTATGGGGCGTGTCGGCCTGGCTCGTAGCCGCCCACGATTCCGGCCCGGCACGGGCCACTTTGTTATGGCGGCCGTGCTGCCTCTGCTGGGCTTCTACCTGATCTGGCCGATCCTCATCCTGCTGATCAATAGCTTCAACGCCGTCGATGACATGTTCGTCGAGCCGCGCCGCTGGGGTCTGGATCACTGGCGGGCAGCGTACGACGAGCCCAGCAGGTTGCTACGGCCCATACTGAACTCGCTGCTCATCTGGGGTCTGACGGTTCTGATCAGTTTTCCCATTGGGATAGTCATCTCGTGGGTGCTTGCGCGGACGCGGGTCCCCTTCAGCCACACGCTGGAATTCATGTTCTGGATCGCCTACATGGTGCCGGGCCTTCCCGTAACCATCGCGTGGATGACGCTGCTGGACCCGTCCATCGGTTTCATCAACCAGGCGCTTGTCAAGCTCCCGTTCATCGAGCAGGGACCGTTCAACATCTTCAGTGTTGCCGGCATCGTGTGGGTCGGCCTGATGGGCAACGGCATCGCCGTCAAGGTCATGCTGCTCACGCCGGCCTTCCGGAACATGGACGCCGCTATGGAGGAGGCCGCGCGCATTAGCGGCGCCAACAACATCCGCACCATGATTCGCGTCACGTTGCCCTTGATGATCTCCCCCATCACGCTCATCTTTGCCTTGCAACTGCTCCGCGTCTTCCAGTCCTTCGAGACCGAGTGGCTCCTTGGGCTGCCCATCGGGTTCTTCGTCTACTCCACCAAAATCTTTGCGCTCGTGCGCACCGAGATTCCCAACTATGGCGAGGCGACCGCACTGGCGAGCCTGACGTTGATCGTCATTGCTTTCATCATCCCCCTCCAGCGCTGGATCCTCCAGCGACGCCGGTATACGACCATCACGGGGAGCTTCAGGGCCGGCCTCATCGACCTGGGCCCCTGGAACCTGGTCTTGTTTGTCCTCATTGGCACGCTGCTGCTGCTGCTCACGATCATGCCCGTCGCAGTGCTGTTCGTCGCGGGCCTCATGAATAGGATTGGATACTTCCAGCTGGGATTCACCCTAGACCACTGGACGTTAGTGCTGAGCGACAGGGCGTTCCTATCAGCGCTCAGGACCACCCTCATGCTCGGCTTCATGGCAGCCGTTGGGAGTCCGCTCCTCTTCTCGCTTCTCGCCTACATATTGGTGCGAACGCGCCTACCGGGACGTACGGCGCTGGACATGATCATCTGGGGTTCCGGAGCGATCCCGGGCATACTCTCCGGGCTGGGGCTGCTATTGGTGGTCCTTGGCACCCCCGGGCTGAACCTCCTCTACGGCACCATCTGGATACTGTTCCTCGTCGTAATCATTTCCGGGAATACCACGGGCGTGAATATCATGAAGGGCGTCTTTGTCCAGGTTGGGCAGGACATGGAGGACGCCGCGCGGGTCGCCGGGGCTGGGTGGGTCAGGACGTACTTCAGGATTTGGATCCCGCTGCTCATGCCCATGCTCGTTCTCTTGGCGGTGATGAACTTCACCGCGGCCGCCACAGCGACCAGTTCGGTCATTCTGCTCGCCTCCCGCGATACCTGGACGCTCTCCATCCTTGCGCTGATTCAGGCGGGACAAGGCGGCGAGGGGCGCGAGGTTGCGAGCATCATCAGCATCTTCATCGTCATAATCTCAGTGGCCGGAGCGCTCGCGGTGAGGACGATAGGCCTGCGCTTCGGCGTGCGGCACGGCATGCGTGCGGTCGGCGAGGCGCGCGCCGCCCAGGCGCCCGCCATCGTTCCCGTTGGACGGTCGATGTGACATCACAGAGGGAGTAGCCAAATGAAGAGCTTGACTCGACTCGGAACGATAGTTTGGATCATATCGTTGCTTGCCGCCTGGGGCGTGGTCGGCGCTTGCTCGTCGACGCCGACCGCGACTCCGACGCCGACTGCGACTCCGACGCCGACCGTTCCGCCGACAGCGACGCCGTACCCGCTGGGGGAGCTCAGGATCGACCCGCCCGTTCTCCTATGGCCTGACGGGCGGGCGCGCGACAGCGGCATCTGGGTCTATGCATCGGGTCTCCAGCCGGGCCAGTGGTTCGAACTGTCCTTCAATGTCCGTGGCAAGACGGCCACTCCCACGCTCGCCGGCCTTGCTCTGCCCCAGGCCGATGAAACGGGATCGTTCGCTGGCGCTCTGGTCGTGGATGGCCGGGAGGGACGGGATTTCCTGAGCACCGAGATGACGGCAACCTCCGGGCCGGTTGCCGTTGAGCTCTCCGATCTGGATACGGGGCAAGTCGTGGCGACCGCCAACTGGGTCCTTTGCGGCCTCGATCGGGATGCCGCGTACTGCGAGGGTGCAGGAGAGCTACTACCGCTGCCGGAATCGGAATGACCAGCGCAGCGGGTCGCATCGCCAGACTGTCCAGCCCATAGCACGCCGATTGGGCATGTTCCTGCGCATATGGCTCCCAGGCATCGCACTGATTACTGGGTGGAGCGTAGCCTGGGCGCTCGCCTGGCAGAACCTTCTCTTCGACGCGTTCGCCAGAGGTCCCAGCGCGGGCGTCACGGTGTTCGCGAACACGGACGGCCGCGCCCTGGAGGTCTGGATCACGGCCGGCATCGGCTTCGTGCTCGGCGCCGCCGGGTTCGCGCTCGTGGCAAGCAGCAGTCAGGTCTTTCCGGCCCGTGAGCCGCTGCTTGTTAGCCGCCTGTGGCGCACCGGTGGGATAGCGCTCACCCTTGCAGGTCTCTCCCTGCTCATCCTGTTTCCATCGACGGTCAGCGTCGTCATCGATGAGCCTACGGAGCGCGTTGCCGTGGAGACGCGCTGGCTGTATTGGAAGACGGCCGAAGCGATTGCTGCGGACAACGTCGAAAGGGTCTCGTTCAGGGACTACCGGCTCTCTGTGGGTCCCAGGCCTGAAGACTGCAAGGTCCAGACGGGCCTCAGCATCGTCGACCACAATAGGAACGCGCTCGCGGTGCCCGCTGGCTTCGATCATGAGGCGGTGGCGGATGGCATCGCCGACACGCTCGGCATCCGGCTCGAGGTCATCGGCGTGCGCGAATGCTGATGCGAGAGCGGGATGCCCAGCATGATGCACTGCGAAACGCACATCCTTCAGGATGCTCTTCACCTCGCGCCAGACAAGCTCCTCCAACTGCTCAGCCCTGAGATAGGGAGCCATCCTCAGGGGGCCTCGATTTGTAGCCGTCCCGAAACGCCAAGGAGGCTGGGGCGAACGGGCTCAGCGGAGCCGATGGCAACCAGCCGCTCGATCGTCTTGCTCAAGAGGTCGTACAGGTCCCGGATGTGATTCTCCTTCTTCAGCAGCTCGGAGCGGTGGACGTAGAGGATTCCAATGTCCCTGTTAGGCTTTTCCACAATCGATGCCAGCCATTCATCCTCCCGCGCGGCTGTGAGTAAGAGGGTAGGCTGTTCCTGGATGTTCTTTCGATATGTGGCGTCCGCCAAGAGCCGGCGCATCTTGTCCGGGTCGCTCGTTTCAATGCTGAACTCGTAATCGAAGTCCCCATACCCAAGGACGAGGCCGGGCGTTGTCAACCGCGGCCTGACCTTTTCGAACGCCTCCTCCCACGTGTGTTCGTGGTTGCGGGCCAGCCGCTGGCGCTCCTTGTAGATGACATCACCCAGCATGCCGCGCCTCTTCAGCTCCCATGTGAAACCATCGCGGGACACGAAGGGGATGCCGATGCGCGTAGCCGGGCGCGCACCGAGCAACGGCATTGGCGGGCCGTCGGGCGATTCGTTGTCGAAGATGACCTCCCAGTGGGACATGCCGCTGACGACGACCATATGGCCCTCACTGGTCTTGACGAACGTGCCGCCGTAACGATTGGCGACCTGCTTCCTGATGGTCTGCCTGCTCGAAAAGAACATCCCCATGGGGAAAGAATGGCCCAGCCCACGAAAAACGGCAAGGTGGCGAGGAAGCGACCGCCCGCTGGCCTGGGGTGCGTCGTCCGTGAGGACGCGCTCGGTCTTGATCCCTGGAGATGGGAGTGCTGCACCACCCTGCTGAGGGACTCGGCGGCCGAGTCAGCGAAGGTCTCGAAGTCGACCGTCCCCGAGGACGCTGGCGGAAAGCCGGTGCTCCTCTAAGGCGGCAACCTACAGATTCCGAAGGGTGACGGCGACGCGCCCGTGCTGAATGGGCCGTCTAGCGTCAGGAGCCGTGGGAATCGCGCTCGTCGCAGACGTCAGTGATGGGTCCCGAGTCAACAACGCTCGAGACGTCGAATGCTTCGGGGATAAGGCCGGAGCCCTTCCAGAAGTCGACGAGCATCCGCATGCCCTCGGTGGCGGGATCGGGAAGGTCCCGGAAGCCTTCATGGGTTACGTCGTACGTCTCCTCCGCAATTACCCTGGTCGTTTCGCCGTATTTCATGTGTACGGCGACGCCGAAATCTCGGTCCTGCTTGTAGCGGCGCTGGCCTTCCATGTATCCGCGCAAGAAGCGTTTGACGAGCTCCGGCTGTGTCTCGATGAGCGCTCGCGGGGCCGCAATGCCGCCGATGGCGAAGTTCAAGTCCATCTCCGCGTAGTCGTATAGCCAGGGACACCCGGCGTGCTTGGCCTGAATGGCGGTTGGCGGAGAGAGGGGCGTCGCGGCAATCTCGCCGGTCAACAGGGCCTGCAGGCGAGGCTGACTGCCGCCGGTGGCGCGAAGCTCACTGGATTGGCCGAGCACGCGGTCCATGGTGAGCTGCCCAAGGAAGTCGGTAAGGTCGCCTGGGTGGCTCATTCCCAAGGGCTGACCGCGGAGCTCATCGAGCGTCATGCCTGGGGCGCCGACGAGGAACTGCTGATTGACGCCGCCGGCCAGGAAGACGAGGTCGGCTCTTCCCGCTGCGACCGCGATCACCAGCGCGGGAGCAGCGAGATTCCCGAAGACGATGACGCCCGACGCCAGTCCGGCCACGACCGCATGAGCGTCGCCCATCTTGGACAGAGTGAGGTCGAAGCTCTGATCGAGCATCGCGCCGGATTCCAGCGCGGCGGCCAGGGGGGTGACTCCCTGTCCTTCGCTGGCGTATCCACAGGGGAGGGCGGTGCTCACAGGCCCGTTCCGAATAGCTGGCTGCAATCGGGCCGGAGGGGTCGCTCCGCGACTTGGTCCGGTAGGCGGCGTGGATACGTGGCTTGCTTGCTGTTGGTACTGACGAACGAGGTTTGGCATAGACGGAAAGATAGCCCGGCGCGTCCGGCTGCGCAATGACGCGCGCCTCGCAGCCCGTCGCACGCTATCATGCCTCCATGCTCCTCGTGGCGCGACCGGACGCGGCCAAGCGCCGGAGGACGGATGCGGGCTTGCCAGCCTCGATGGCTTGAAGGGAGCAGTCATGGCTTCGAAATGGGCCTCGATCGACGTGGACGGGAGCCCGATGGAATCGTATTTGGCCCTGCCAAGCGGCGGGGGGCCTTTTCCCGGCGTAGTCGTCGGGATGCACACCTACGGCGTCGATGAGGGCGTGCGCAAGTTCTGTGACGACCTCGCATCCGAGGGTTTCGCGGCAATAGCGCCGTATCTCTACCATCGGAACACCGAAATGACCGTCCACGAGTTCAGTTCCATCCCGTTCGATGATCCACGCCGACCTGAAGAAGCGAGGCTCAGGGGCCGGGCTACGGGATTTGAGGAGCTTAGGCGGGACACGCTTGCGGCGTTGGCTTACTTGCGCGACTTGCCGGAGGTCGGGGAGTCGCCCGTGGGCATCACGGGCTTCTGCTTGGGCGGTCGGCTGTCCCTCTACATGGCGGGGATTAGCGATGAATTCGCGGCCTCCGCGATCTTCTACGGGACGGACATGAATCGGGGCAGGGGCGGGGACCCTCCGCCGCTCTCGTTCGCGGCGGACATCCGCTGTCCGCTGGCGGGATTCTTTGGCAGCGAGGACCAGAATCCGAGTCCGGCGGATGTGGACGAGGTGGACGCCGAGCTCAATAGGCTGGGGATTCAGCACACGTTCTACCGCTTCCAGGGAGCGCCTCACGCGTTCAACGACTCGTTCAACCCGGTGCGCTGGACTCCGGAGCCCGCAGCCGAGGCTTGGAGTCTGCTGCTGCAGTTCTTCCGCGGCGCGCTCGCGCCGGCGGCGCAGTCCGCGCGCTGACCCTGTTGGCGCCGCAAGGGAGCGAAGCCTCCTGAGATCGTGGGAGAGGGCTGCGATGACGGGAAGGCAGTGTTCGATGGGGAGTGTAGAGTGGCCCCTACTGAAAAGGCGGCGGTTGACTACTAGCGTCGCTTGGCGCTCACTGCTGGGTGTATGGAAGAGCTAAGCAGGAAGGCTCGCGGTAGCCGTCAATAGGAGGAACGATGGCAGTCATAGATTGCGACGCTCATGTGGAAGAGGGGCTCGAGACGTGGACCTACCTGGACTCTGCGTTCGAGAGGCAGCGCCCGTTCCCCGTGCAGTTTCCTGATGACACGGTGTTCGGTTTTCACAACGCCGCTTGGGTGATTGACTACAAGATTCGACTGTACGGCGGCACGCCCACGGTGATGGATCGCGCTCAGCAGAAAGGCGCTTCCCTAGGGGTGCAAGAGCTCACTGACATAGAAGGGCGCATCGCCGCCATGGCTGAGGCCGGCATCGACAAGCAGATCGTGTTCCCGACTGTTTGGCAAGGGCCCGTCGCTGAAAACCCCGAGCTCGAGGCGGCCCTAGCGCGGAGCTGGAACACGTTCATGTCGACCCAGTGCGGCAAGTCGGAAGGACGGCTTTGGTACGCCGCCGTAATCCCTTACAGACTCCCGGACGCCGCCGTCGCTGAGATTCGACGTGTGAAGCAGATGGGAGGCGCGGCTGGGATATACACTCACGGAGTTCCGTGGGATATGCCCCTGAGCAATCCTGCGTTCATGCCGGTCTACGAGGAGGCCGCGCGGCAAGAGCTTCCGATTCTGCTCCACACCGGCAGCACGTCGCCGACGCTCCGCCACATGATGGAGCCGTACCCTCGCCCGGACCGGCAGCAGTTTCCTCAGAACAACCCCTACAGCGCGGGGCTCAACCAAGTGATCTACGGGTTCTGGCAGCTGATGAACTGCGGAGCGATGGACCAGCTCCCGAATCTGCGCGTCGTCATCCTGGAGATTGGGTGCGACTGGGCGCCGTGGATTATGAAAGGCCTTCGCGGCCGCAATACGGCCAGGGTCGACGACTGGCTGGGCGACCGGATCTTCGTCTCGTGCGCTGTGGGCGATGACCTTTCGTATGTGGTGGACCGGCTAGGCGACGACTTTCTCGTCACCGCAAGCGACTTCCCGCACGGAGACGCGTTCCGGGAGGACCACCTCGCTGAGGAGCTCGACCGGCGGGGAGACCTGAGCGCGGGCACCATTGACAAGATTCTGTCCGTCAACCCTAAGCGTGCTTTCGCCGCTCTGGGGTGAGTTAGGTCTGAGGCGCCTTCCGGCAGACGTAGTAGGCCGGAAGAGGACGGGTCCCGGATAGGCGCGAATGGGGCCGGAGTTGTAATTGAGCGTGGCGACTAGGGGGAGGGGCGGCGCTTGGAGCGAACGACGTCAGATTTGCCGGGTGCGCGTGAAGGACTTGTCGCAGGCGCCGTTGGCGCTTTGCTGATGACCGTCGTGCTGGTCGCGCTGCGCCTCACGCTCGACGCGATGGTCATAACGGAGCTCATGGCGGACTGGTTCACGAGGCTGCTGCCTGCTCCGGTCTTCGACTTCTTCATCGAGAAGCTGTTGTTCAATGCGAAGCGGCTGCTTTACGTCTTGGTCTTCCTCGGACAGATTGGGGTTGGCGGTCTGATTGGCGTGGCCTACGCCAAGTACGTGGAGGACGCGGCGCAGCAGGAGGGCCTCGTCAAGCGCGCCGTCTACCTCGCCCTTGGCGTGTGGGCGGTGCTGGCGCTGGCGCTCACGCCGCTTTTGGGCGGAGGCTTCTTCGGAAGCAACGTTGCGGACGGGGCGCTTACCTACTCGTCGGCGCTGCTGTTCGCCGTTTTCGTGTTCGCGCTGACGATGACCCAGATGCTCGCCCTCGCCGATCGCGCTGGGGGAATGCGGTACAACGCGAGCCGGCGTAATTTCCTTCAGAAAGCGGGGGTCTTCGCCGCGCTTGCGGTGGTGGGCGGCATAGCGGTGCAGACCGTGCTCACCAATCTCGGCAGGCTGGCCCCCTCCGTGTCGCGCCCCAAGGGCAAGCTTTCGACGCCGGTGACGCCCAACGACGAGTTCTACCTCGTGTCCAAGTCGGCGGTGGTGTCCAACATCGACGTCGGGACGTGGACTCTCAGGGTGGAGGGAGACCGCGTCGGCAACCCCATGAAGATCACCTACGACGAGCTGCTCGCGATGCCCGCCATCGAGGAGTACGTGACGCTCACGTGCATCAGTAACCCCATAGGCGGAGACCTGATTAGCAACGCGCTGTGGAAGGGCGTGCCGCTCAAGCACATCTTGGACGAGGCGAAGCTAACCGAGGGGACCGAGCGGATTGCGTTCTATGCGCACGATGGCTACTTCGACAGCTTTCCCCTGGACATCGCTCGCCGGGACGAGGTGATTGTCGCTTACAACATGAACGGCGAACCGCTGCCTGACGGGCACGGGTTTCCCGCGCGGATCATCGTGCCGGGGCTGTACGGCATGGAAAACGTGAAATGGCTGGACAGGATCGAACCCGTTGATTCCGGCTTCCGCGGCTATTGGCAGAGGCGAGGCTGGCAAGACACCGCCATTATTAAGACGATGTCGCGGTTCGACGTTCCCACCGATAACGCTCGCTTGTCGGTTACGGAGGTCGAGGTCGGCGGGGTTGCGTTCGCTGGGACCAGGGGAATCTCCCGTGTCGAGGTCAGCCTTGACGACGGCGCCACCTGGCGGGACGCCGAGTTCGAGCCTGCCTTGTCCGACTACGCCTGGGTGATATGGCGCGTCAGCTGGCCGGGCCCGATGCCCGGCAACCCAACGCTATTGGTGCGCGCCACCGACGGCGCCGGAACGCGCCAGGACGAGGTCCGCAGGTCCAACCTGCCATCGGGCGCAACCGGCTGGCACCGGATCGACGTCGTCCTCACCGAGCCTGCAACGCCCACGCCGCCCGCCCGTTCCGCGTAGGCGCGCACACGCCGCGTAGCCCGCCCTCAGTCTGCGGGGAGCGTCTGGTTCTCTCCCCCGTCTGCGGGGGAGAGTTAGAGAGGGGGATGGTCAGAGTGCGCGGGCATTGGCGATTTCTTGCTCGTGGATGGGTCGGATCTGGGCCGCCGCAAGCGGAATGACATCGATTGTGTGGCCGTCCAGCGCGATGAATTCGACGGCGTAGCTCTGCGCGTCGGCAGCGACGTGAACGACGACTCCCACGTCGCCCAATCTCAGCCCATCGGCGGGCAGGTCTTCCGTTAGTACGACTCGCTCGTGCTCCTTGATCATCTGTAGGCTCCAGCTGGGTATGCGGTGTCATGCGTCTGTGCGTGCGATGCCAGCGCCTCCGCTAGGACCCGCCAGTCTTCAATCGTGAACCCGAATCTCAGGAAGAACCCGCTCTTCGCTTCCTCCGTGAGCAAGTATTCGGCGACCTTCGCACGCTCTACATACGCCTGGTCAGAGTTGGGGATTTTCACTCCTTGCTACCCCGCCAGCACCCCGCCGTCCACGTACAGGTCCGCGCCGGTGATGGCGTCCGCGTCCGGGCCCGCAAAGAAGACGCATGCCGCCGCAACGTCCGCGGGCGTGACCTGCCTGCCGATGAGATTGTCGACGCTCGTTGCCCGCGCGGGCGCGCCGGGCTCCGCCTCCGTCAGCACACGGTTGGGAGTCACGGCGTTGACGCGGATGTTGTGCGGCGCCAGCTGCATCGCCAATGACCTGCTGAGGTGCAGACCGCCCGCCTTGGCCGCGGGGTACGCGGTGGCGTTGGAGCGCCCTTGATGTCCTGAAGTCGAGTTGATGTTGATGATGCGCCCGCCCTGACCCTGCTCCGCCATCTTGGCCGCCACGTACTTCGTCACCAGGAACAGGCTCGTCAGCGAGACGCCGATGACCCGGTGCCATTCGCTCTCGGGCAGCTCGAGAATGTTCGTCCGGTCGACAACGCCAACGTTGTTCACGAGCACGTCCACGCGCCCCCATTCGCCGATTACTTTGGCTACCATCGCCTGGACGTCCTCGCTATCGGTGACGTCGCACCTGACGGGCAACGCGGCGCCTGGGTGGAGCGCATTGATCGCCGCGGCCACCGCCTGCGTCCGTTCATCGAGGATGTCGACGACTGCGACCTTCGCCCCCTCATCGGTGAACCGCTTGGCTATGCCCTCGCCGATGTTCCGGCCGGAGCCGGTGATGATTGCGATTTTGTACTCCAGTTGCACTTGCCCCCCCTTGCAGCGCGGCCTCTCCGGGCCGTGCGGCCCGCCGAGCATACGCCTTAGCAGATGGAAGCATTCGAGCTTGCGGCCCGGGCGCCGCCCGAAGTCGCGCCAGCCGCCTCATCAGCGTCTGGTATGGCGCCCCAGCGCCAAAGACGCCGATGCGGAGGGCACACCCGACAAGCGCAAGCGCAGGACGCCGGAGCGGACGGCAGGGGCTCCTTCGCTCGATTGACGTTTAGAAGAAGTTCGTCAAGTTCTTGGAGAGCAGCACGTTCTGGTCGAGATAGATCTCCCTTCGCGAGATCTTCCACGCTCCGTCCACCCGTCGCAGCGTATCCACCCTACTGCCGAACCAGGTGTTCTCCTCGTCCTCTAAGCGGTTGCGGTGGACCAAGAACCGGGACTTGACGCGTATCTCTCCCGCCCCGACCTGGCCGGGGCTCGAGTCCAGCAAGCGCACGTTGGACACGAAATGCGAGACGCGCGACAGCGGCTCCTCCGCCCAGTGCACGCCCGTCCGTATCTGGGCGACGCGCTTTGTCAGCGTGTTCTTCCCCTCGTCGAACCAGGACATCTCCACCGACTCCCGAGTCAGCGCCTTGTCCATCTCACTGGAAGAGACGTTCCGCTTCATAGGCGCATGGTAGCGGGCGTCCTCCGTGAACAGGTCCAGCCACTCCTCGTAATGGTGCTCGTCCAGCAGATCGGCTTCCATGTAGAGGAAATTCTCCACCTCTATCCGCAGCAGCAATTCCTCGTAGGATGGCAAGCTGGTCATGGCGCCCCCTACTTACCGTTGCCCGCTGCCGCTGCGGACATCGTCGGCGCCATCTCGCCCCAGTCCTTGGCCTGCATAACCTCGGCCCAGCGCTGGTAGTAGCGGCGGTGGTTCTCGTCGCTGTAATTGTGCGCGAACAGCCCCGGCAGGCCGAACTCCGTCGGCCCGTGGAGCGGCGGCTCCGAGATACGCATCTGGTAGTTCAGGTCTAGCTTTTGCGCGACCGGCCCCTTACTGGCGATCGTCAGCGCGTACCAGTTCTCCATGTCGTCCTGTTGCGTAACCCCGCCCGGACCGTAGTACAGCTCGTAGTAGGCCGCGAGCTCGGTCTTCACCTCTTGGGGGGCGTCCTTGTCCACGAAGAAGTACGTCCATATCTCCGTCATCGCCGGACCCTGCGGGTGCATGATGCGGACCACGCGCCCGAGCCAGCCCTCGTTGGGGAAGATCGCCGGCCCCACCGACAGATGGGCCATGAGACCCAGACGCTTCTTGCGCAGCTCGAACTTCTCCCGCAGGTACTCACGAACGGCGGGCCTTTCGTTCCATGTTCCCGATTCTTCCCAACCGGGGTCGCTTTCTTTCGGTATCGTTACTCCCATCGTGTGCCCCTCGGGAAACGAGACCGTGTAACGGCTCCGCACCTGCCCGACGGAGAGCGAGCGGTCTTCCCTCGGACGCACCGGGTTGCCCGTGGCCCCGACGCCCAACGCCAGCGCGGTCGACCGGTGCGTTATCCACCCATGCGTCGTGTCGGTGTCCGGGCATGGCACTTTCCAGTTGCATCCCAGCCGCCACTTGACGACGCCCCCGAGCACCTCCGCGCCATTGTCCGACCCGTCGGTGTGCAACAGCCCCGAGGCGAGGTACATGTCCGCCCCGCCGAGGTATTCGTGGAAACTGGGCGCGGTCTTGTCCCACGTGGCCCAGATGGAGCCGTGGAACACCTCCACCCGCGCCTGCAGCAGCCCCCACTCGCTCTTGTCCATTTCGTCGTACCCGTTCTCGTGGTACGGCAGCGCGACCAGCGCGCCCGTCGAGTCGTACGTCCACCCGTGGAACGAGCACATGTGCGTGAACGAGTTCCCCTGTTCGTACCGGCAGACGCGGTTCCCCCGGTGCCGGCACGAGTTCAGGAACACGTGTACCTTCTCGTCCCGCCCGTGACTCACGATGACCGCCTCTTCTCCCATGCGTCCTAGGATGAAGTCCCCTGGGTTCGGGATTTGGGACTCATGCCCCACGAACAGCCACGAGCGGGCGAACACCTGCTCCATCTCCTGGTCGTAGATGTTCTGGTCCCAGAATATCTCCCTGCTGATCGTGCCTCTCTCCGAGTCCACGAGCCTCTTCATTTCTGACGTGAGCTGGACCATGGAAGACCTCCCGCACATTCCGGCGACTCAAGCTGGCGCTATTCAACCACACCCCCGTCACTATTGAAAGAAGCGCGGCCCATGAAGGGCGCATCCCGTAGATTTTCGTCGCGAGTTCGTCGCGAGAGGGATTCCCCTTTTCTCTCCCGGCTGCGCGACCTTTGCATAACCCCTTCCGTCATTCCCGCGAAATAGGCGCTCCGCCCCCTAATCCGTCATTCCCGCGCAGGCGGGAACCTCGTAGCGGCGCGACAGCGCCGCGATCCCTCCCCCTCGCCCCGTGTTCAACCCCGATTTTCGTCGGTTATGGTGTAGGCCGACAGGCCCACATGAGAGATTGCCTCGAAAATAGGGCTTCGCAGAGGTGATGTAGCCGGTGCTCAACCCCTATTTTCGTCGGTTATGGTGTGGGCCGTTAGCCCCACATGAGAGATTCCCGCGCAGGCGGGAACCCAGGTATCAGCGCCTCTCCCCAATCGTTCGCCTCTCCCAATCGGTTCGTGGTGAGCCTGTCGGACCATGGACCGGCTTGGAATACTGGGGAGCGCAGAGGGGCGACGCCCCTCTGCCGGGGGCGTGGGGGTGTCCCCCAACAGCATGACGGGCGGGTGGGCGGGAAGAGTTACGCCCGCTGCAAAGTAAAGGCTACGCAAAGGTCTCGTCTGCGGGGGAGGATTGAGGAAGACACAGTTGCGCAAAGCCCCCACGGATGGGCTGTCACGCCTGCTAGAATAGCCTGTGCAAAGTGAGGAAGGCGCACATGCTCACAGAGTTCACCAGGCTCGCGCAGGTCGGAGACCTTGCTCCCGGCCAGATGCGCACGATCAGGGTAGGCAGGGAGTATGTACTCCTGGCGCGCGTCGGTGACGAGTATTTCGCGCTCGATGGATTCTGCTCGCATGCCGACGGCTTCCTCGCCGACGGCTACCTGTACCAGGAGTACTGCGAGGTCGAGTGCCCCATCCACGAGGGCGCTTTCGACCTCCGCACCGGAGAGGTGAGGAACCCCCCAGCGGAGGAGCCGGTAGTCGCCTATGACATCCGCATCGAGGGCGGCGAAATCCTCGCAGGCCCCCGCCCCGCCTGAGCCCCCCGTCATTCCCCCCGCGCCCCCACCCGTCATTCCCGCGGAAGCGGGAACCCACGGTGGCCGACAGGCCACGCCCTCCGCGCTGGCCACGCCCAACTGGTTCGTGGTGGGCCTGTCGGACCATGGACCGGCTTGGATACCGGGGAGCGCAGAGGGGCGACGCCCCTCTGCCGCGGGTGTGGGGGTGTCCCCCACAACATGACGGGTGGGTGGGTGGGAAGAGTTACGTCCGCCGAAAAAATGGGGTTACGCAAAGGCCTCCTCTGTGAGGAGGCAGGGGATGGGGCATCCGCCCCGCAGACCATCGAGAGCCTATAATGCGAAACCTGCTCGAAGGGTTGGCGCTCTAACCGGGAGTCGTAGCATGAGCGAGTTTCAAGCCCCGCCTTCGCGGCCGTCTCTCTGGGTTGGCCTACTGGGGGCCACTGTGCGCGTCGTGTCCGGCGCTCGATACAGGACGCGTGTGATAGAGGCTGGCTCCGGCGACCCCTTGATTCTGATCCATGGAGTCGGCGGCAGCGCCGAGATGTTCGCCAGGAACATCATGAGCCTGGCCCGCGACTTCCACGTCTACGCGATCGACGCGCTCTATCACGGATATTCGTCGCTGGAGCCTTACGACGCCGAGCATCGGGTCGAGCGCCAGGCGGAGGCGGTCGTGGACTTCATGGACGCGCTCGGCTTGGCTTGGGCGCACATAGAGGGCGAGTCCATGGGCGCGGGCATCGCGTTCTATATCGGCCTCCATCACCCCGAGCGGTGCGGCAAGCTCGTACTGAACTCGGGTTCGTACTACGTCAACTTCAAGCGTGAGTTCCCCGATACGCCCGAGGGCAACCTCCTGATACAGGTCTGCCGGGACTCCGTGACGAGCTTCAGCCGCGAAACGGTCCGAAGTCGGATGGAGTACCTCGTCGCCAACCCCGACCACCTCACCGAGGAGCTGATCGAGGTCCAATACCGCATGTACGCGGTGCCGGAGATTCGCAGGTCGATGGCCAGAGTCTACGGAATCGATGCGCCGAGGCCTCGCCTGATGCACTACGAGGAGGAGGTCGCGGCCACCCTCGAGCCGCCGGTCTTGGTACTTTGGACCGACCGGAATCGCGGTGCCGGCCCGGAGGTCGGCGAGTACCTGGCGAGCGTGATTCCGGGTGCGCAGTACCGCCTGATAACGAACGCGGCCCACTGGCCGCAGTGGGAACAACCCGAACAGCACGACGAGGCGGTCAGGTCCTTCCTGAGATCCCCGGCCTGACCATTGGGCTTCTTCGCCCGTCTGCGGGATAGCCCAGTTCCGTCATTGCCTCGAAAACCCCCCTCCCGCCTGCGGGAGGGGACGCGCCAGCGCAGCGAAGCGCGGGGGATGGAGAGGCGCCCGCGCGCAGACTTCCCCCCGTCACTCCTCCGCTCCCTCCCGTCATTTCCCGCACCCCCCTCCGTCATTCCCGCGTAGGCGGGAATCCAGGTATCGGCGCCCCCCTATTTTCGTCGGTTGTGGTGTGGGGGAGCCTCACATGAGGGGGATTGCTTCGAAAGTCCTCTCCCTCGTCTGCGGGGGAGAGTTAGAGAGGGAGCTGCCGCGACACTTGCCCCTTCCCCCATCCCCCGCCAACCCCTACCATGGACTTCGACAGACTACGCGCTGTTCCCCTCCGTTCCCCTCCTTACCAAGGAGGGGAACGGGGTGGTTCCACAGGGGGTCCCGCACCCCCAACCAAAGCCGCGAAAAACCGGGGGGGCGAAAATTCTTAGTTTCTTGGATTCTTAGGCCCCTTCCACCGCACCACGGCCTAGTAAACAGGATCAGAAACGTCCGGGGAATTTCTGTTTCTGCCCCCGCCCCGTCGCCCGTCGACCGCGCCACGGCCACGTAAATCAAAGATTCCAAGAATCGAAGGAGCCTGCAAGAAAATGCCCTTGCTCCTCACGGAGGGGAGGACCGAAGAGCGAGCCGGGCGTCCATGGCGTCAGAGTCGGGTGCGGGGTAGACTCCGACCACTCTGACCAGACAGCAGTCGTACGAGCTGGGAGGGAACCGTGACAACCGCGCCCGCGCCCGCGTTCACAATCATTGGAAGGCCGATTCCCCGCGTCGAGGGAGTCGACAAGGTCAATGGCGCCGCAGCCTATACCGCCGACGTCGTCCCGCCGGGGACGGTGTGGGCCAAGAACGTCCGGAGCCCGCTCCCTCATGCGCGGATCCTCTCTATCGACGCTTCCCGGGCGCGCGCCATGCCCGGAGTGCTCGCCGTTGTCACTGCGGCCGACATCCCGAACAACCGTACCGGCAGGAATATCAAAGACATTCCGCTGCTCTGCGACGACAAGGTCCGGTTTGTCGGAGACAAGGTGGCGGCTGTCGCGGCGGAGAGTCGTGAGATTGCTGAAGCGGCGGCCCAGCTGGTCGAGGTGGAATACGAGGAGCTGCCTGCCGTCTTCGACTCCGTCGAGGCGATGCAGGCCGGAGCGCCGGTGATTCATGAGCAGACCGGAAGCTACATCGGGTTCCCGGAGGTCCCCTCGGACGTGCCGAACCTCTGCGGCCACGCTGTTTGGGAGATTGGCGACCTCGAACAAGGCTTCAGGGATGCCGAGGTGGTCGTAGAGCGCCGGTTCGTCACGCAGTTATCGCACCAGGGGTATCTGGAGCCGACTGCCTGGCTCGTGGACATCTCGCCGGAGGCTGACGGACAGCCTGAGCGCGTGGAAGTGTGGGCGTCGAACAAGGTGCCCTACACGACGAGGGCCGAACTGGGTAGGCTGCTCGATCGCCCTGAAGAGGACATCCGGCTTCACCCTGTCGCTATCGGCGCGGACTTCGGCAGCAAGAGCGCTACGGGCGACGCTCCCGTTGCTTACCACTTGTCGCGGATGCTCGGCAGGCCGGTCAAGTTCGTGAACAGCGCGACCGAGGACCTGACCGCCGTGTCCCCGAAGCACGCGTTCATCGTAAAGCTCCGTACAGGTTTGAAGCGGGACGGAAAGATCGTCGCCCACGACGCCACGGTCATCATGAATCGCGGCGCGTACACCGGCCAGAACTCCTCTGCGAATGGACTCCTCGGTGGAGCGCAGCGGGTGGGCAGTTTCTACGACATTCCCAACATGCGCATCGAGGCCTTCGCCGCCTATACCAATCGCGTTCCGTGCGGGTACATGCGGGCCCCCGGCTCACCCCAAGCGCTCTTTGCCATCGAGGCCCACTTGGACCTCATCGCCTCGGAGCTCGGGATTGATCCCATCGAAATCAGGAAGCGCAATGCGCCGCCCACGGCGCCGAGCGGCGCGCCGCACCTGGCCGCTAGCGTTTTGGATGAGGCCGCCCGCGCCTTTGGCTGGAGCGACCGCACGCGCGCGGGTTCTCGTGAGAGGGGACGCGGCAAGCTCGTGGGCCATGGAGTTGGGATGGCGGACCGGGGCCATGGCGCAGGCCGGGCCTCCTCGTTGATACGGGTCAACCCGGACGGCACCGTCACCGCCAAGACCTCACTGCCTGACAATGGCACCGGCGGACTCACGGTCGTTGCCGCGGTCGTCGCTGAGAGCTTCGGCGTGCCGCTCCACCGGGTCCGTGTCGTCCGGTCGGACACCGACGCATTTCCCATCGACGTCGAGGCCGGCGGCAGCAAGACGACCAACAGCTCCGGCACGGCCGCGCTGGCGGCGTGTGACCAGGTGAAGGACCAGCTGGCGCCGCTCGCCGCGCGGGCGCTCGGGAGCGAGCCGGTCGAGTGGCGCCCGGCGCAGCCGTCCGCGTCGCCCGACAATCAGGGGGTCGCCGCGCCGGGAGGCTGGCAGTCTGCGGATGGACGCTTCATCTCGGTCGAGAGCTTGGCCGCGGAGCTGATTCGCGAAGACGAACCCCTGGCGGTCGCCACGGTCACGATGCAGGCGCCGCGCACACCCGACCCTGGCGTATGCGTGCAGATGGCGGAGGTCGAAGTCGATAAAGAGACCGGCCAGGTGGTCTTGAAACGCCTCGTCACCGCGCAGGACGTGGGGACGATCATCAACGAGACGGGCCACCAAGGCCAGATCAACGGCGCGATTGTCCAGGGCGCGGGCTATGCGTTGATGGAAGAGCTCATTGTCGAGGACGGTCGCGTGACGACGCCCAACTTTGCGGACTACAAGATGCCCACGGTCCAAGACATACCGGAGCTGGTCACAGTCAATGTCCCTGATTACGGGCAGGCGCTCGGACCCTTCCACGCCAAGTCCATCGGCGAGATTCCCACCATCCCGACAGCCGGTGCTATCGCTAACGCCGTCGCCGACGCTATCCGGGCGCCCATCGTCGAGCTGCCGCTAACGGCTGAACGCGTGCTTCAGGCGCTCTCAGCAAAGGGGAACGGCCAATCGTAGTTCCGTTCGTGGCGAACGAGTCCGGGGGAGGCTTGGTTCGCGTGCTTACTCGCGGGACAGCGCGTCTTGACCGTCGCGCGAGCCGGGAACATACTCTGCCAAGGTCGCGCGGCGTAAACCGCGACCGGCCAGGGAGGTGACAGCATGGCGCTCGTTTTAGACGCTGACACGCACATCGCCGAACCGCCGGAGATGTGGGACCATCTCGATCCGGCGTGGCACAGCCGCCGCCCGGTTGTCGTGCAGGTGCCCGACGACACCCTCTACGGCAGGGTCGACCGTATGTGGTTGATCGACGGCCAGATCTATCCTCGGCCTGCCGGCAGGGGTGGAAACTTCCTCGTAACCCCCACCGAGCAGTCGAACGTGCGCGACAGGGTGGATCGGAAGGCTCGCGAGCTGCTCGACCTGACGATGCGGTTCGAGGACATGCAAGCCACCAACGTCGACGCCCAAGTGGTCTACCCGACGCTCTTTCTTGCGTACCTGACCCACGACGCCCACTACGAGGTTGAGCTCTGCAAAGCCTATAACCGGTTCCTCGCCGACGTTTGGGCCAAGGCCGAGGACAAGATTAGGTACGTCGTCATTCCCCCGCTGCGCGACATCGACGCCTCGGTCCAGGAGCTCCGGTTCGGCAAGGAGCATGGCGCATGCGGCGTCTTCTTCCGGGGCATCGAAGGAGACAAGACTCTGGACGACCCCTACTTCTTCCCGGTGTACGAGGAGGCCCAGTCGCTGGGTCTGCCTATCTGCATCCACCAAGGCCAGGGCGCCCCGGCGCTCAACTATCTCATCGACGTGAGCCGGAGCCACACGTTCACGCACGGTCGGATTCCGCCGGTCGTCGCTTTCCGGAATCTGGTGTCGAACAAGATTCCCGAGATCTTCCCGGACCTCCGGTGGGGATTCATCGAGACGGGAGCTTCGTGGGTGCCGTTCGCGATGTACCAGCTCCGCGGCACGTTGCGCGCGGACGGAGACTTCTGGGGCCCACGCCTGTTCGATAAGTACAACATGTGGATATCGTACGAGGTGGAAGAAGATCTCCCGTACCTCATGAACTACATCGGCGAGGAGCACCTCGTCGTTGGCACCGACTACGGGCACCACACCCCCGGAACGACCGACCGCCTCGCGGCGGACCCGTCGGCGCAGGTGCACGTGGTCACTCAGATGCGAACGCGGGACGACATCTCCTCGGCGACAGCCGAGAGAATCCTGCGCGACAACCCAGCTGCACTCTACGGCGTCTAGGGCGATAGCGTCTTTCAACGAGCAAGCCGGGCGGCGGCGGGCGCTGCGCCTGAAAGGGCGTTCGGCCCGCCGCTCGCTGCTGGTCGTGATTCTTGGCGTAGGCGCGCTTACCCTCGGGCCGATTATCGGCTTTCTCGTCGTCTTCGTTTTTCCGAACCAGGAGTGGTTCGCCCGAGTGAACGGGGTCGCAATCTCTCGGGCCGAGCTCGTGGACGTGCTCCGCGCACAGCAGATTGACGCGGCCCTTTCGCGCGCGCCGTTCGATTCGACGCTCGAAGTCTTTGACGCGGCCGCCCGGTTGACCGGCGACGAGGTGCTGCGCCAGACAGCCGGAGCAATCGGCGTCACAGTGGACGAGGCGGACATCGAGGCCGAACTGATCGCTGAGCTCGCTCCTCACCTGGACTCATCGGACCTCGACGAAGCCGAGCGCGCTCAATTCGAGGAGCGCAAGCGTCAGTACGTCGACTTGCGGAGGCTGAGCATCGCGCAGCTGGAGAGGCTCGCGGAGGGGGAGCTACTGCGCCGCAAAACCGCACACGCGCTAGGCCGCCAGATTCCCGACCCCCAGCCGCAGGTCCATCTGCATGTGCTGGCGGTCCCGGATATCCAGACTGCGGAGCGCGTTCGGAGCGAGGCGCTCGGAGGGGTCGCCTTCGAGGAGATTGTACGCAGGCACTCGCGCGCGGGGCCCAGCGACCTTGGCTGGTTGCCCTACGGCGCGCTGCCTCCCGCCGCCGCCGACCTCCTCTGGTCGCTGCCTCTCTTCGAGATGTCGCCGCCTTTCCGGCAGGAAGACCAGGCGTTAGTGCTCTACGTGATCAGCGGGCGTGACCCCTCACGGGAGCTCGACCCTGTCGTTCGTCAGCTACTGGAAGAGCGCGCCTTGGAATCCTGGCTTCGTACGACCGGCGACGCTCAACAGATCGAGCTTCAACTCGACTCTGAAACCCTCACATGGGTGTCCGAACAGCTCGAACGGACCCGCGCAGTCGCCCCGGGCTTCTAGCGTCGTCCAGGCCTCGTGCGATTCGCGAACCAGTCGCCGAGCAAGAGCGACGAGAAACCCTGCCGCTCCAATACGGGCCCACCGTCGAATGCAGTGGGACTCAGCCGACCGCGCCGCGCCTCCGCAAGCTCCTTGAGAAGCTCGGCCGCCTGTGCGGCGTTGGCGTTGCTCTCCATCGCCGAGCGGAGACTCGCTAGCGCAGAGGTCAGTCGGTCCGTCCACGCAATGAGCGATTCGGGGGCGTGTTCGAACGCGATGGCGAGCTCCTCCAGGTCGAGTTTTGCCTCGCCGATGGCGCTCTCAAACCCTGCGCTTTGGAAGCGCCGGGCGTCCCGCCAAACGACGGCAGTCGAGGCGGCGTCCACCGCCGCGCCAGCCGCGAGCCGGGGCAAGTACTCCGTCGCGATTACGAAGCTATCGTGTTCAGCCGCGTCGATGTAGAAGGGCCTCGCGCCCGAGGCATTCGCAAGCCCGGTGACTGCGTCGATTGCCTCTGAAGATGCGGCTAGGCCAGGGATTATGCAGTAGTCGACTCCCTGTAGCGAGACCTCGTCAGCATTGAGCTGCCTGAAGAGGGGATGCCCCCCCACGAAATGGACGCTTGACGGGAGGAACTCATCCGCCCACCGGAGGACGGGAGTCTTCAGGGGGCAGGTGTCCGTCACGACACTGTCTGCGGGCGCGAACTGACCAAGTATGCGCAAGACGTCTTGCGCCGCAGCCAACGGCGTCGCAAGGACGATCAGTTGCGCTCCGGCTACAGCCTGGGCCATATTCGAGCTTACTTCGTCTACAGTCCCGGCTTCGGAGGCGCGTTTTGACGCCGTCTTGTTGGGATCGAAACCGGCGATCCGGGCGCCAGGGAGCGAGGCCTTTATCGAGCGGCCCAAGGCGACGCCCAGCGAGCCGAGACCGATTATTGCGATGTCCGGCATGCCACACCTCGAGTAGTCCCGGTCGGTTGGCTGACGCTAGGAGTTGGACCGATAGTTTCCGCCGGCCCCGCGCAGCCGGGGGTCGAGCAGGTCGCGTAGCGCGTCGCCCAGCACGTTCCAGCCGAAGACGGTCAGGCTGAGGAATACCCCAGGCCAGATGGCCAGCCACGGCGCGATTTCCATATACTCGCGGGACTCGGAGCTGAGCATACGTCCCCAAGAGGGGAAAGGCTTCGGCACCCCATAGCCAAGAAAGCTCAGGGAAGCCTCGATCAGAATCACCTGCCCCAGCCGGAGACTCGCCAGGATAATGATTGGGACCATGACGTTCGGCAGGATGTGCCGGACCAAGATGCGCAGCGTCGTCGCCCCATTGACGCGCGCCGCCTCGACGAACGGTTGCTCCTTTAGTGCAAGCACCGACCCGCGGAGCACGCGGCTTTCGCGTATCGCGACGAGCCCCAAGACGAGAGTAACGTTGAGGGGGCTGGGGCCCAGAATCGACATGACGAACAGCAGCAGGAGGAGGGGTGGGACGCTCATCCATGCGTCGACGAGCCGCTGCACTATCGTGTCGTACTTCCCGCCCATGTATCCGCTCGTGATGCCGATGAGCGCCGCAAGGACGCTCCCAAGGGCTACCGAACCGAGGGCGACGACAATCGACACCCGCGCGCCATGCACGAGACGGCTGAAGAGATCGCGTCCGAGGAAGTCGGTGCCGAGAAAGTAGGTCAGGCTCGAACCCTGGAGTGAATCCGAGAAGTGCGGCTCGTCGAACGGGTAGGGGGCGATCCAGTTGGCGAACATCGCCATTATGAGCATGATGAGAACGATGATTGCCCCGATCGCCCCAAGGGGCTTCTCCGTGAAGAGGCGCGCCACCAGCCCGGTGAAGCCGCCGCGGGCGCTCAACCGGAAGACGCGCCGGAGAGGGTTCTCGTGCTCTCGTGCCGCTTCGATAGCCATCGCTAGGCGTACCTGATTCTAGGGTCGAGGACGCTGTAGAGCAGGTCGACGATTAGATTGATGAGCACCGTGCCGGCGGCGAACACCAGTACGATTGTCTGAGCAGGGACGTAGTCCCGCTGCTGAAGAGACTGCAGGAGGTACACGCCCATGCCGGGCAGGTTGAAAATCTGCTCTATGATAACGGTGCCGCCCAGTAGGAACGGGATCTGAAGCCCGATGAGCGACAGCACCGGAATCAAGGCGTTGCGCACGGCATGCCGGTACCAGATCGTCTGCGGCTGCAAGCCCTTGGCCCAAGCGGTGCGGATGTAGTCCTGCCGCACGACTTCCAACATCATCGCTCGCGTCATGCGGATCGTCCCGCCGAGCAGCGGGATCCCGACGATGACCCCGGGGAGAACCATGACACTGAGGTTCCCGATTGGGTCCTCTGTAAACGGTACGTAGCTAAGCGGGGGCGCCCAGCCGAAGAATAGAGCCGGAAGCGAGACGACAACCGTACCGATCCATAGGATAGGGACGGCGACGAGTCCGATTGACACGGAGCGCAGTAGATAATCGGCCCAGGTGTCCTGGCGCACCGCAGTGACGATGCCGATGGGGATAGCTACCGCCGTGCTCACGACTAATGCGATTAGGGAGAGCTCGAGGGTGACCGGGTAGCGCCTGGCAAGCTCGTGGGTGACCGGTCTGCTCGTCCAGAGCGAGTCGCCCAGGTTGCCAACGAATAGACCGCCAAACCAGTCTACGAACTGGGTATACACCGGCTTGTCGAGGCCGAGCTGAGCGAGAATAGCGCCACGGTCTGCCGCGTAGCCGAAGTCCGAGACCATCAGGTCGACGATGTCGCCAGGGATGAGCCGCAGCATGAAGAACGTGGCCACGCTGACCACGAATAGAGTGACGATTGCTAACAGCACACGTCGGACGATGAATCGGTACAAGCGCGTCGGCTCCAGTTACTCGTCCCTGCACAGTGAGTCTACGGCGGCGGCGAAGCAGTAATCAAATCCGGTAGGCTTTAGGGCGAGGCCGACGGTTTGACTGCGGCGTTTGGGGAGCAGCGCGTGACTGACCAGATGATTGAGGCCGTAGGGCTCACTAAGTTCTACGGCGACTTCCTTGCTATAGACAATGTCTCCTTCTCCGTTGGGAGAGGCGAGACCGTTGGTCTGCTGGGCACGAACGGAGCGGGCAAGACCACGACGATGCGCATTCTCACCGGCTATATGCCGCCGACCAGCGGAACTGTCCGTGTGGCTGGTTACGACCTCGCCGCCGACTCCCTCGAGGCGCGGCGTCACATCGGCTACTTGCCTGAATCAGCGCCGCTCTACGCGGACATAACCGTCGCGGCGTCCTTGCAGTTCTTCGGCCGCGTGCGCGCCATGGAAGCAGCGAGCCTTCGCCGCGCCGCCGACCGTGTTCTCGAAACGTTTGGCCTGACTGCCTATCGGGATACGCTGGTCGGCAAGCTGTCCAAAGGGTACCGGCAGCGGTTGGGATTCGCTCTTGCCGTCCTCCACGAGCCGGAAGTCTTGGTCCTCGATGAACCGACGGTGAGCATCGACCCCCTGCAAGTAGTGGATGCGCGTGACCTCATCAGGCGCCTCGGCGAACGGCACACGATCTTGCTGAGCACGCACCAGCTTTCTGAAGCGAGCAGCCTCTGCGAGCGCGTCGTGATTCTGCACGAGGGCGCAGTCGCCGCGCAGGGCCGTCCTCGTGAAATCGCAACGGAGCTGCGAGACGCGCAGCGCTTCAGCGTGCAGGTCCGCGGACCGCAAGACCAGGCGACGAGTGTTCTCAAGAATGCGGATGGCGTCTGGTCGGTTGACTGCGTAGGCTCGACTGAGGATAACGTGCATTCGTTCGAGATGACCGGCGCGCCGCGCGAGGACCTAGCGGAGACCATCGCCAGCGCGTTGATTGGCGCCGGCCTCGGGTTGCGCCGACTCGCGCGCGCCACCGTAGACCTCGAAGAGGTATTCCTACAGGTCACCAGAGAACGTGGGGAGCGCGAGAGTGCGTAACACAATCACCCTCGCTTGGAAAGAGACGCGGACGTACTACGCCTCGCCGATGGCGTACATCGTGAGCGCGGCGTTTCTGGCGCTGACCGGCCATTTCTTCGTCGCGGGCATCGCGGAGCCGTTGCCGGAGGCGTCGCTGCGTGGCGTACTGACGCCCATCACGTTTGCGCTGATTCTCTGGGCTCCGATTGCGAGCATGCGCCTCCTCGCGGAGGAGCAGAAGCTTGGCACACTGGAGTTACTGCTGACCTCGCCGCTGCGGGACTGGGAGATCGTGATTGGGAAGTTCACGGCGCTCGTGGCGATGCTGCTCGGCATAGTGGTCCCGACTGTGGTCTACGTGGGCTTGCTGATGTGGTTCGCGACGCCGGATGTGGGGCCGTTGTTCACCGGCTACCTTGGCCTGTTGCTGTACGGCTCGGCAGCCGCTTCGCTCGGACTCTTCACCTCATCGCTCACCAGCAACCAGATTGTCGCCGGAGTCATGGCTGCGGTGGCTTTGCTATTCCTGACTCTCGCTAGCCAGGCGGCAGGCCTGGTTTCCGGGGTCTCATCCGCCTTGCTAGCGGGCATCTCGCTCCCTGCGCACTACACGGCGTTTGTCGCTGGGGTTGTCGAGCTGCGGAACGTCACCTACTTCGCGACATTCATCGCCTTCTTCCTTTTCGTCACGACGCTCAGCTTGGAGTCGAGACGTTGGCGGTGATGCTGGTGTGGAGCGCGTAGCCGCCGTGTTCAGGCGTTTCCAAGAAAGGCTGCGAGGCTGGGGTCTGCTGCTTGCAGGACTCGGCGGGATAGGAGCGGGCGGCGGACTGCTGCTGGTCATCTGGGCGCCTGAGATTCGGAGCTTCGCCGTCGCGACATTGGCGGTGGGCGCGTCGCTGCTCGCCCTCTCGGTCCTTGCTTCACTTAGCTATGTGGCTGGAGCCATTACGGGACGCCGCGGCCGCCTCTCGTGGGTGAGCCTTGCGAGCGTCGCTTCCGCTGCGGCCATCGTGGCGACACTGAACGTGATGGCTTCCGCCACTGACGCCAGCTGGGACCTCACCGCGACGCGTCAGTTCGAGCTATCGCCGCAAACGGCCAAAGTGCTCGGCGCTCTGGCTGAAGACGTACAAGTCACGGGCTTCATTGTCACGAGCGACGAAGGCGACATTAGGTTCGAGGCCGCCGCCGAGGGCTACCTGCGTCAGTTTGCGAGACTCTCAGGCGGTCGCCTCTCCTACCGCTTCGTTGACCCCCAACTCGAGCCGTCGGTCGCTCTGGAGCTGGGAGTCACCGGGTCGCCGGTGTTGTTGTTCTCGTCGTCGTCGACCGGACTCCGCGCGTCGGTCGGCTCGCGTGGAGTCTCGGAGCAGCAGCTCGTTACCGCTGTGCTCACGGTTACGAGAACGCGCCAGCATAAGGTCTACGTTCTGCAGGGGCATGGGGAGCGCGCCATCAACGACCTACGGGCTTTGGGTCCGGGGCTCGGCTTGGCGGCCGCAGGTCTGCGGGCTGACGGCTATGCGGTGGAGGCGCTCGATCTGTCCGTGAGCAATGTTATGCCGGACGACGCTTCCCTGCTGATCATCGCCGCGCCGGACGCCCCGATCAGCCTGGACGAAGAGCGAGTGATAGTGCGATGGCTGGCGGATGGAGGCCGCGCGGTGTTCATGCTCGAGCCGTTCGGCGGCGTTCGCCGGTCGATGCGCGGCCTGCTCGAGGCCTGGGGCCTGGAGACGATTGAGGGGACAGTCGTAGACCCCGAACGCTCCGCAGCCGGCGACGCTCGGACGCTCGTGGCGCAGCGAGACCAGTACCTGGGCCAGACGTCGATCACGGAGGGGCGCGCCATAGTGGAGCCGCTCGGTGCGACGCTTTATCCCGGCGCCGCCGCGTTCCGTGTGACCCAGGATGTCGCTTCCCGCATCGAGCGCGGGGAGTCAGTCCCCGTGCGCTTCGGGCCGCTCGTGACGAGCTCTGCGGCGTCATGGGTGTCGACTGGCGCGGGCGGGGAGTTCGCGGAAGGCCGGGACACGCTCGGACCTCACAGCGTGCATGTCCTCGTGCAGGCGTCATCGTCCGTCGCTGATGGCCTCACCGAGGAATTCGAACCCGAGGCGGTCCGCACGACGCTTGCCGTTCTCGGAGATGTTGACTTCGCGAGCAACCGCCACTTCAACGACTTGGACAACAGCAGCTTCTTCCTCAACACGGTCAACTGGCTGCTTCAGGATGCGGCGCTCATCTCCGTGCGGCCGAAGCAGGAGGTCTTTCGTCCGCTCGTTCTTACGACCCCGGAGTTCAACTTCGTGCGTTATGTGAGCTGGTTCCTGGTCCCGGCGGCGCTGGCGGCGGCCGGTGTGGTTGCGTGGTGGCGACGACGGTAGGGAATGCTAGATGAGGGGTGCTGTCTTCAGGCTTGTCCTTCTCGTGCTCGTCGCGGCTGTTGCCACGACTGCCTGGGTTATCTGGTTTCGCGGTGAGGAGGAGAGCGCTCCACCTTCGTCCGCACTGCGCCTCTACGCCGTTGACCAAGACCAGATTGGGACCGTGACGGTCGAAACGGACCAAGGAAGGGCCGCATTCGCTCGCCGACAGGAAGGCTGGTTCTTCGCGGCGGAGCCGCTGCTGCCGGTCAATCTGGACCGCTGGGGAGGCATCGTGCTGCTCCTGACGGGACCGGAGATTGACCGCGTTCTTCCCGAGCCCGAGAACCTCAGCAGCTACGGCCTCGATGCGCCGTCGACGGTCTCCGTTGGACTCGGCAATGGAGACCGTGTGACCGTTAGGCTGGGCGCGAACACGCCCGACGGCCGACATTACTATGCCCAGGTAGACGGCCAATCGGGAGTGGCCATCGTCAACGCTCCGTGGGGGGACGCTCTTGCCCGGCTCGTTTCGGAACCGCCGAGGCCGTACTGGTTCTATCGGACCGATCCTACGTTGGTCAGAGTGTTCGAGGTAGAGAACGCCGACGGCGCGGCGACGTTCCTGCTGGGCCTCTCCTCGGTGGATGGCAAGCCTTCAGCCCGAGTCGTGGTTGGCGATACGGCCCGCGACCTCGGTGGGGCTGAACGCGAGGAACTGATGGGCATCATGGGCGGGCCGAACACCCTTCAGCTCTTGCCGTGGCCAAGCGACCAATCGCTCGATGACCTCGGCCTCGCGTCTCCCGATGTCTTCATCCGTTTGAGCTACGAGCTGCCTACCCCCTTGGAGAACAGAAGCGTGTTCAGCACCGTCTACGCTATTGGCGTTCAGGTTCCCGGCGGCGATGGGTACTACGTCCTGACTGACGACGCGCCCTCGCTCCTGGCATTCGACGCGGCTTGGGTGGAGGAGGCGATGGACCTCGCCGGCCGACGCCTGCCTAGATAGCGTCCGGGCCCACCCGCAGACATGCCGCCCAGTGGCCGTTTCCCGTCTGCTTCAACTGCGGGATGGTCACGCGGCACTCGTCCACAGCGACGGGGCACCTGGTATGGAACACGCAACCCGAGGGCGGGTTCTGTGGACTGGGGATGTCCCCCTGCAACACGATGCGCTCGCGTTTCGCCTCGACGTTCGGGTCTGGCACGGGCACCGCTGACAACAACGCTTTCGTGTACGGGTGCTGGGGGTCTTCGTACAGATCGTCGCAGGAGGACACCTCCATCAGCTTACCGAGGTACATCACCGCGACACGGTCCGAGATGTGGCGGACGACAGACAGGTCATGCGCGATGAGCAGATATGTGAGGCCAAGCTGCTCCTGGAGCTCCTGCATGAGGTTGATGATCTGGGCCTGGATGGATACGTCGAGCGCCGACACCGGCTCGTCGGCAACGATGAACTCAGCCTCTGCCGCAATCGCCCGCGCTATACCGATGCGCTGACGTTGTCCGCCTGAGAACTCGTGGGGGAACCGGCTGGCCATGTAGGGATTGAGGCCGACCGTCTGCAGCAGCTCCTGCACGCGCTCCCGCTCCTGCGCCTTACTCGCCGCTAGGCCGTGGACGCTAATCGGTTCCCCTATGATCCCGGCGGCGGTCATCCGGGGGCTGAGGGATGAATACGGGTCTTGGAAGATTGCGTTTATGCGCCTGCGCGTTTGCCGGAGCTCGGTCCCGCTGAGCGTGCTCAACTCAACGCCGTCGAAGCGCACGGAGCCCTCTGTCTGTTGGTGCAATTGGAGGATGCACCTGCCGAGCGTGCTCTTCCCCGAACCACTTTCGCCAACGAGCCCGAGAGTCTCCCCTCGTTGAATGGTCAGGGAAACATCGTCGACGGCCTTGATCTCGCCGACGCGCCTTTTAAATATCAAGCCCTGAGTGACGGGGAAGTACTTCTTGACCCTGTCTATCTCAACCAATGGCTGTTCAGCCGCAGGCGCATTCACGGTCATCGCCGCCGCCTACGCCCGCGCCGCCTGAACGGTGTCCGCGGCCCAGCAAGCCACACGATGACCGCCGCTTTCGCCTCGGACAAGAAGCATGCTTGGGACATCGATGGCGCATCGTTCGATGGCGGAAGAGCAGCGGTCACGGAATGCGCACCCGTCCGGCAGGCTGCTCAGATCGGGGGGCATGCCCTCGATGGGCACAAGGCGCGCGCCCTTCGGCCTGTCCAGCCGCGGCACCGAGGCAAGTAGCCCTTGGGTGTACGGGTGGCGAGGACTGTCGAAGATTTCATGCAGGGTTCCGCGCTCGATGATGCGCCCCGCGTACATAACGTTGATGCGGTCGACGTAGCGTGCTACGACGCCGAGGTTGTGAGTGATGATGATGACGGCTATGCCCATCTCACGCTGCACGTCTTGGATCAGCTCCAGTATCTGGGCCTGAATCGTGACGTCGAGCGCCGTTGTCGGCTCGTCGGCGATGAGCAGTTTCGGGCTGCAGCTGAGGGCCATGGCAATCATCACCCGCTGCCGCATGCCGCCGGAGAATTCGTGCGGATAGCTGCTGAGCCGTCTCTTGGCGTCCGATATGCCTACTAGCGTGAGCAGCTCGGCGGCTCGGTCTGAGGCGGCTTCCGAGCTGAGGCCGAGATGCCTTTGTACGGCCTCAGTTAGCTGTCGCCCGATCGTGAGCACCGGGTTCAGCGATGTCATCGGCTCCTGGAAGACCATGCCTATCCGGTTGCCCCGGATGTCGCGCATGGTCTCCTCGGTCTGGGCGAGCAGGTTGTCGCCCAGAAACTCTATTGTTCCGCTGACGATTCGCCCCGGCGGACTGGGAATCAGCCGCATGATGGAGAGAGCCGTGATGCTCTTGCCGCACCCGCTCTCTCCCACCAGCGCCAGCGACTCGCCCTCCTGGAGGTCAAACGAGACCCCGTCGACAGCCTTCACGACACCCGCATTCGTGAAGAAGTGAGTGCGGAGGTCGGTTATCTCTAGAAGTGTGCCCACGTCATCCTCGTAGCCATTGCTGCGCCCGTCGTGAACCTAGCCTAGGAAGACGGGAGTGTAAACCCCCGGCCCGCCCTCGCGTCAGTCTGCAGGGGGGTTAGGGAGGGTGGAGTAAATCAGCTTCTTGATGGGATTTTTACTCGTAAGGGTTGAAGAAATTGTGTCGTCGGAAGGGGGTTTTCTGTTTCTTGATCGGGGGTGTTTAGCAGGCCACGGCCTGCTTCCCGCGATCAAGGCGCCGACAGAAATGAAAAAACACGGTAGCAACATGTTCCTTGGGGGGCGTTTCCGGGGGCGCCGGCGTTGGAGCTGACGCGGCCAGGGCTGGGGTGTCGGGGCGGGGCGAGGGTGGACATGATGAGGAAATCAGGATACGCGCCGGGGGCCGTTGGGGTAAGGGGCAGATGTCCGTTCGTAAGACCATTCGGCAGGCTCAGGGTGGGAGGGGCCGGGCAGGCGTAACTGTTCAGAGTTGATGAGGCGAATGCCTGCGGAGAGCCTGGATAACGACTCTGGTCAGAGGTAAACCGTGCTATCGGCGATACCCTGGTCAAGAAGAACTCACGAAGTCTGAACAGTTACGGGCAGGCCGGAGCCATTGACAGGCTGCGTCCAAGAGCGTAGAAACCCTTGGACATTGGTGCGGCGCTGAGCGCCGCTCTACGGCTGTATGCCCCGTGGCTTGGGAGGAAGACATGGCCATAGGACGGATACTTAGAGGGCTTGCGCTGTTCGCCCTCGTGATGACCAGCCTGGCGGCGCTTGCCGCGTGCTCGTCGGAAGACCCCACGGCTACCCCAACGGCGACGAGTCCGCCCCCTGGGTCAACGCCGACTCCCGAGCCGACGGCCACTCCCACCGCTGAGCCGACGCCTACTCCCGGTCCTGAGTACGGCGGCACGCTTTCGTACTGGATTCGGAGCGACCCTCCGGGCTGGGACCCGTGGGGCCGGACACGGTTCTGGGACCCAACCCGCAAGATAGCGGAACTGGTGTTCAATCCGCTCTATTCGCCTACGGCGCATACGGGCGACAGCTGCCAGATCACGCTCGATGGCGAGATTGCGGAGAGCTGGGACTTCGTTGATCCGACGACTCTCGAGTTCAAGATTCGTGAGGGAGTGAAGTGGCACAACAAGCCGCCGCTGAACGGGCGTGACCTCACCGCGGACGACGTGGTCTACACGCTCAACGAGCGTTACGCCGAAGGACTCGCGGGCGGCTCGTACGTCAACCAGGTCTTCTTCAACCGCGCCGAGGCGGTCGATGATTCCACCGTGCGCGTCTACCTCGACCAGCCGTTCGACTTCATCAAGGGCTTCCCGAGCGGCAACCGGCAGGGTTGGATTGTCGCTCCCGAGGCCTCCGGTGAGGAGATGCTGAACGACCCCGCTCAGTCTTGGGTGGGCACCGGGCCGTTCATGTTCGCCGAGCATGAGACCGGCACCAAGGTCACGTTCGAGCGCAACCCTGACTACTTCAAGGAAGGTCTGCCCTACGCGGACTTCGTGGAGGCCCACGTCATCGCTGACGGGGCAACCAGAATCGCCGCCCTACGTGGGGGCCAGATCAATGTCTTCCCCGCGGCAGGCCCGCGCGTCCTGGAAGAGTTCAACCGACGGAACCCGGACTACTTCACGAAGTCCTGCCCCAGTCTCTTCCACATGGAGGTCCGTATGCGGCTCGACAAGGAGCCGTGGAACGACATCAACGTGCGGCGGGCCATGTCGATGGCGCTCGACCGCGACGCAATCATCGCCACAGCACTTCGGGGCGACGGTCTCCCGGTGCTGCAAGGCTGGCCACTGGACCCAGAGACGCTCGGATTGGGCGACTACCCCGAAGAGGTCCAGCCATACGTTCAGTACAACCCGGAGATGGCCAAGGAGCTGCTGGCCGCGGCGGGCTACCCGGACGGCTTCGACACCACCGTCGTGTGGACTGCACAGTACGGCTCGCCGTGGCAGGAGGTGGCCGAAACCGTGCTCACGATGCTGCGCTCGGTGGGCATCAACGCGGAATTCAACATGATGGAGTATGGTCCCTTCCTGGGGCTCGGCGCGCAGCGCGCTTGGGATGACCTGTACTTCGGGTGGACCAACAGCTTCGATATGGACGACCTCGCAGCCACCTACTTCTGGAGCGAGCAGCAGCCTGCGAACACCCTCTCGCTGAACCCGGACGCCACACTCGACGACATCGTCGAGCGGCTCTGGGGCGCTAGTGGCGGGGACCGTCCCGAAGCGGCCAAGGAGCTTCAGATATACGCCGCCGACAATGCCTACCGCATCACCAGCCCTGTCTGGGGCAACGGCATCGTCGCCCGTCCTGAGGTCAAGAACGTTGGATGGCGCGGCACGAACAAGATGTACCACCGCATCTTCGAGAACGCCTGGCTGGACCAGTAATAGCCGGAGTGACGCTATGAAAGAAGGGCCTCGGATTTCCGAGGCCCTTCTCTTGTCAGCGAGCAATCCCTCCAGGTGCTCTGCAACTACGGCAGCGCCCCCCGGCTCTCTCGGTTACAGGCCGTAGAACGCCCGAGGGTTGTCCTCCAGAATCTTGCGGGCCACGGCCTCGCTGATCCTGCCCTCATTAACCCAGGTCTCAACCTCTTGCAGGGCAGCCAGGTTGGCCGATGGGTCGGAGTGACTGTAGTCGGTGCCAATCATCAGGCTGTCCTCAACCCCGAAGGGTAGGAGGTGCTCGACTCTATCGATGGCGTCTACTGTCACGAACAGCCGATTTGCTCGGAAGAGGTCTTCTTTCAGCACGGCGCCGAGGCGGCGGCGACGCCTGTCCCCCATCTCCTTCTGCCGCTGCATGGCCCCCAACTGGGCCAGGGCGTAGGGTATCCAAGAAGCGCCTGCCTCAATGAAGCCGAAGCGGAGCTTGGGGAACCTGTCGGGTATGCCGGAGACCAGCAGAGACATGAAGGCCTTGATGATGGGGAATCCGCGGTCCCCGTCGCCCCCCGGCAGCGGAGGGTTGCCGGTGTGAACGCAGAGCGCCAGGTCGAGGGCGCCTGCCTCCTCGTAGAACGGGAAGAAATGCGGGTCGCTTGCCTGCTTGCCCAAGTCCTGGCCCCGCTTGAAGACTCCGCACGCTCCGTGTTCCTTCGCCCAGCGCATCTCCTCTATGCCCCGCTCAACGTCGAGCCACGGAAGCACCGCCGCCCACCGAAGCCGACCGCCGCTCTGGGCGCACCGCTCGGCAATCCAGCGGTTGTACGTTGACGCCAGCGCTGATTCCGCCTCCGGGTTGCTCGTGCCGTAACGAATGAAGAAAGTGGGGAACAGCACCTGAAGGTCGACTCCCATGCGGTCCATATCGGACAGGCGGCCTTGGATATCTTCCAGCTCCCGGTACTCGCGGAGAGGGTGACGCTCGTCGCGGATCTTGCGGCTTTGGAGTCTGCCTTCTACGAGCCACCAGCGCGCATCGGAGGCGTCCAGGCCAGCGCGGGCTACCTCGTCCTCAGGCGGCTCGACGGTGACCGGCAGGTATTTGGCCAGATCGCCTTTCAGCGCTTGCCAGGTGGCTTCGGACTCGTCGACGTGCGTATCGGCGTCGATGACCATTGCCTTCATCAATCAACCTCCTAATCTTGGGGATGACACTTGCGCGCGCTTCCAGCCACGGCGTGGGCCGAACTCCCTGACGGATGAGCGCTCCGAACCGACCAAGGTTCACCGGCTAGTCAGTCTCGGATGTCCTGAAGGAACATCTCCGTTGGCACTTCGACGCCGAGACCGCGCTCGCGCGCAATTTCGTAGATGCGCGGGCAGACGGCGGCGAACTGAAGCGCGCTTCCGCCAACGTTGTAGAAGCACGTTATCTGTTCGTCAGACGCTCTAGCAGGAGTCTGCCCAGCCATTACCTCAGTAAGCAGCGGCAACTCGTCGAACCGCACCGCAGCTGGGTTACGGAGCGCCCAGGACGCCGTGGCCTGGTCCTCCATCGAGGGGTCCGCGTACACGCCAACGGGGCCGCTGAAGTGTCGCACTGCGACGTCGGCTTCCGTCACAACCGCTTGGCCCAGCCTGTTTGCGCCGAACGTGGCGACGTGCATGCCTCGTTTGAGCCAGCTCGAGTCTTCAAAGATCAGGGACGAGGCGTCTGTACAGTCCGCCACGATGTCCGCTCCTTCAACTGCTTCGTAGGGGGATTCGACGGCGACGACGGGGATACCAAGCTCCTGCGTCATCTCGGCGGCAAAGCGATCCCGGTTGGCGATTGTGGGGCTGTAGACGTTGATGCGCTCAATGGAGCGGACGGCGCAGTACGCGGCGCTGTACGTCCTCGCCATGCCGCCGGAGCCGAGCATGCCGACGACCCGGCTCCCGGCCCGCGATAGGCGCTTGGCGGCGATTCCCGCCGTCGCGCCCACGCGGATGTGCTGCAGGATGCCGTCGTTCATGATGGCGACGGGCTCGGCGTTGTCGACGCGCGCGAGCATGATCAGGCCGCAGAACGATCCCGGCTCGCGGCAATACTTCTCGGATGTCGTATGGCCGTCCGGGTAGGACATCGTGTAGTGGATGTCGAACTTCATCCGAAGCGCGAACATCCCGAACCTGGGCACGACGCCAGCCATCGCGCCCCACGTGAAACGGCGGTCGTCCTCGGGGCCAGGCGATGGCGAGACCACGTCCATGCGCCCGCCTTCCGGGAACTGCGCCGCGCAGCCGTCGGCCATGTCCTGATAGGCCTGCTCGATCAGGCTGATGGCCTCCTCGATGCCCAGTAGACCGTCGATGTCCTGATTGCTGAGGAATAGCATTTCGCCCCTCTCAATGGACGGCGTTGTTGGCCGGTCGCAGCGGGCCCTATCGAGAGACCGTCTGCCGGTAGGTCACTCCTTGCTCAGCCAATCGGCGTCCCACTTGAAGTCGGGGTCAGTGTAGGCCTCGGCCGGCATGAGAGAGGTAAGGCCGTTCCTGGTCAGCTCATCCTCGAACTTCTCCCTGACCCAGGGATCCTCCTCGATAAAGGGGATGTATTGCTTGGGGTCGATGAAGGTGTAGTTCATGATGGGCCGGGGCGGGAAGATGCGGAGCTGCCGGTTCTCGACGCCGCCTGAATTGACATGCTGGTGGTACCACATGTTCGGCGGTACGAATACGGCGCCCTCTTGCCAGGGCGCTACGATGTAGTCGCTGCCGTCCGGCGGCCACATCACGACGAAGCCGGTTGCTTCCTGGACGCCGATGATGGTGACGCCCGGCCCGTGCCGGTGGGCCGCCCGGTAGCGCCTCGACGGCAGCACCATGAGCCCTGGGCGATGGGAGGAGTTGGGGAAGACGATTCCGCCGGAGTAGGCCTGTCTGTCCGGACCGCCGTAGGCGCTTAGCTTGTCCCAGACCGTCAGGTCCGGGAAGAAGTTGCCGTGCCATTCCGTGCGCCCGTCCGACCGTTCCAAGGCCCTGGCTTCATGGGCGTAGAAGCCGGACTCGTCGCCGTACAACTCAGAGCTGTCAACGAGCGGGTTGTCGAAGATGTACTTCACATTGGCGTTTGTCGTCATGGCCAGGGGGAGGTAGCTGACGTGCATCGTCAGGGCCGGCTGGTCTCCCCGCAGGTTGCTGAGCTGGTAGTAGTAGTTCGTAGGGATGCGGAAGAGGCTATGCTTCTGCCATTCGAAGCTCACCTTGGGGTGGCCTTCAGCCCATACGGTGGCGATTCCTTGCCCCTCCATCACGTAGACGACGTCTTCGAGGGCCATGCGGAAGGGGGGGATGGTCTCTCCGGGAGGAATCTCCAGGACGTGGGCCTCAGTGACGCCCTGATGGCCGGCGAGGTTCAGGACAGCTGCCGGACATCCTCTGAGGGACCACCAGCCGCGTTCCAAGAGGCGGGCGTCTTGGACGTAATATCCGGTGTGCACTGGGACGTCTTGTTCGGCGAGCCACCGATCGTACGCGGAGTAGGACCTGTCCCTCCCCGTGTTCATCGGCAAAGTTGCGTCTGTTGTCATGGCTTCTCCTCCGATATGCGGAATTGTGGTTTCGTAGTGGCGCGGCGCCGCTTTGGCCCTTGCCGAGGATGCCTACTTCGCCCCCAGCGCCGCAGCCCACTGGTAGTCGCGGTCCCGGTAGGCCTCGTCGGGCATCAAGGATTCGAGGCTGTGCTTGGCCAGCTCCGCCTCGAACATCTCCCGCATCCAGGGTTCCTCGTCGACGTACTCGATCTGATTTTGCGCTCGGTCCTCGACCTTCTCGTCGTACGCAAACTGCACGGGCGGGTGCAGCGCCAGGTAGCGCGCGGGGATATTCCCCGTGTTGAAGTGCTGGTGGAACCAGCGGCTCGGCGGAATGAAGATGCTCGCCTCATGCCATGGGACGATTACCTTATCCATTCCCTCTTTCCACATGATGGAGAAGCCTTCGCCCGCGGGGATGACGATGGCGAAGCCCGGTCCATGACGGTGGGCCTTCTTGTACTTCTGCGTCGGGATAACCGACATGTGAGAGAAGTGGGGGGAATGGGGGTACTGCATCGCAACCCCCGCCGCGCCGGCGCCTCGGTTGCCTTGGTGGCGGAGTTTCTCCCAAGCCGCCATGTCCGGGAAGAAGTTGCCCCACCATAGAATGCTGGAGGTGGAGCTGGGCGCGGACGTGGCCGCGGAGTAGAGGTCCGCCTCGATGCTTTGCTCCTTGATGGGGAGGAAGCTGTCGTTGTTGAAGAAAAGCTCAGGGTAGGGGATGCCCGCGAGCGCCGTGGGGAGGAAGTTGTAGTGCAACAGCCGCACGGGCTCCGCGCCCTGCGCGTTGCTCAGCTGGTGCGTCTGGTTGCGCGGCAATAGGAAGAGACTGCGGTCGTTCCACTCGAACATCTTGGACGAGCTTCCATCCCAGATGGTGGTGAAGCCGCGGCCTGAGAGGACGTACACCAGCTCATCCAGAGCGAACTTCAGTGGAGGGAGCGATTCGCCTGGCGGAATCTCGGTGATGCGGGTCTCGCCGGTGCCCTCCTGCCCGCTGAGCATGACGAACGCCGCGTAGCAGTTACGCTCCTCCCACCAGCCGAGCTCGACGGTCCGGCCGTCCTCGACATAGTAACCGCGGTGGATCGGCAGACCGAGGGACCGCGCCCACTGGTAGTGGGGGGCTATCTCGAAACCCTCATGGTAGTCAATGATTAGTTCGGGCGCCTGTGGGGCCATGGTTACCTCCACGTCTCGAAAGAGACCGACGAGCTTGGTGGGAACCTAACCCACTCTAGGCCTAATTTCAACCCAGACGTTGCCTGCGCGGGTGGCTTGCGCGCCTGTGGGCCCGATGCTGTGGGGTACATGCGCTCCTTACCCTGGTCCGCTTAGCGCGCCAGCCCCCATTACCCGCGCTTGAGTTGGGCTGAGCATCGTGGGTTGACACTCCTCCAACGGCTACCTAGACTCCCGTCAACGGGTAAGCTATGTGGTTTTCGCGCTATCGCGCTGACCGAAATCTGGAACCGACACGCTATTGGGTTGGCATGGCGCCAACCCGTGATGAAGCGCCTTGGAGCCCGGGAGCGTTTCGTTGGAGAGTCAACAAACAGATTCCGATCTCAAGTGAGAGGGAGGCCCGGATATGAGTAAGCGAAGCGGCTTCGCGCGATACTGGCTGGTTGTGGTCGCGCTAGGGCTCATGGGCGCGCTCGCCGCGTGCGGGTCGGAAGACCCGACGCCGACGCCCGTTCCCACGGCGACGGCCGTTCCGACGGCCACCCCTACAGCGGCGCCCACGGCAACGCCCACGCCGCTCCCGCCGGGCGTCACTCCTCCCCCGACGCCGACGGCGGCTCCCACGGCGACGCCGGCGCCCACGGCGACGCCGGACGAGTCCTTCCCGGCTAAGTGGGAGCAGCTGATCGCCGACGCTCAGGCCGAGGGGGAGATCGTCTTCAGCTTGGGCGGGAGCGACTCCCGGCACATTCGGGACACGCTGGCGGAGTTCCAGAAGAAGTTTGATATCAGGATAATAGCCAGCACCGGCAGTGGGAGCGCCAATACCACCCGCATTCTGGCCGAGCGCTCCCGGGGGCGTTACACAGCCGATTTCAACTTTGGCGGCACCTCCTCGACGCAGCGAATGGCCCAGGCCGGGGCGCTGGTGCCCGTCGAACCCTTGATCATCGAACCCACCATCCTGAACCGGACTCCCGAGACCTGGCACCTTTCGCAAAAGGTGTGGTGGACCGATGTCGACAATCTCTACTCGATGGCCTCTGATCTGTCCATCGATAACCTGGAGAACGTCTGGTACAACACCGACCGGCTGAGCCCCGAGGAGGCGGCCCAGATCACGTCCTTCTGGCAGCTCACCGACCCGAAGTGGGCGGGGGAGATCGTCATGGCGGGATACGCGACGCAGGGCAGCGGCGTGACCACCCGCGTCCGCATCCACTTGGCTCTCGGCCGAGACTTCTGGGACAAGATCACGAGGAACGCCGCAGTTGATAACCACCTATTGGACTTCTCGGACTACCGAGGCTGCGCTGAGCTGTTGGCTCGCGGCGCCGTGACCTTCGCCTTCGGCTGCGACAGGGAGGTTCGTCCCTTGCACGCGTCCGGCCTGCCGGTGGCGTCGATCACGGACTCCATCGTCATGGATGAGGGACTGTCGGTGGAGGTCCGGGGGACCGGGTCTGTGATTGACCAGGCTCCCAACCCCAGGGCCGCCCAGCTCTTTGTGAACTGGTGGTACAGCCAGGACGGAATGGAGACCGACATCAACTACACTCGCAACCTGGCCCCCAGTCCAAAGTTGCGGGCCGACGTCGGGCAGGGCAAAGTCTCTGACGCTGAATGGGCAAGAGTGGCGCCGCTTCAGGGGTTGGTCGATAGAGACGCCGTGGCGATTATCGACCAGGGCAGCCAGGATTTCGAGGTAGCCCGGGCAGAGACGCTCGCTTATATGACCGCGCTCTACGACGAGCTTGACGTGATCTACACGCCATAGAGGGCGATAGTCTGCTGCTGCGGCCAGGGAAGCGCCACGAGGCGCCCCTGGCCGCAGTAGCGCGAATGTGCTGAACGCCCAGCTCGCCCCCTACAAGCACGTGGCGGCCTTTGCGTAGCTCGCGAAGCGCCATACAGGTACTCAGCTACTCCTGTGAGACCCGACGCCGCGCCCGGCAGGAGCCCGCTGGGGGGCGCGCCTGTCCTACTTACCCGCGCGTGTGTAAGTGTGCGCGGGTAAGTGAGGGTTGACACTCTTTCTATGGCTACCTAGACTCGCCGCCAACGTTTCGGGCATACGGCCTCGCGTCAATGTGTTGGCCTGTCCGGAGTCAGAACGTTGGAAGGTTAGACATAAGCGCCGATCCGCCGGTGGAGCGCCTCGGGTTTCCTGAAGGGCTCCGTTTAGAGAAGTCAACAACAAGTTTCAGATCTCGACTGAGAGGGAGGCCCGAATATGAATAAGCGAAGCGGCTTTGCGCGATTCTGGTTGGTTCTGGTCGCTCTAGGGCTAATGGGCGCGCTCGCTGCGTGCGGTTCGGAGGATCCGACGCCCACGGCCGCCCCCACGGCTACGCCCGTTCCGACGGCCACCCCGACGGCGACGCCCGCGGCTCCCACGGCTACGCCTACGGCGCTCCCGCCGGGCGTCACGCCTCCGCCAACGCCGACGGCGGCGCCGACGCCGGCGCCCACGGCGACGCCGGACGAGTCTTTCCCGGCTAAGTGGGAGCAGCTGATCGCCGACGCTCAGGCCGAGGGAGAACTCGTCCTCAGCTTGGGCGGGACCGACTCCCGGCATCTTCGGGATGTCCTGGGGGAGTTCCAGAAGAAGTTTGATATTAGGGTAATCGCGAGCACCGGCAGCGGGAACTCCAACACCACCCGCATCCTAGCGGAGCGCTCCCGGGGGCGGTACACCGCGGACTTCCAACATGGCGGCGTCTCCTCGACCCGGCGAATGATCCAAGCCGGGGCGCTGGTGCCTGTCGAGCCCTTGATCGTCGACCCCACGATTTTGAACCGGACTCCCGAGACCTGGCACCTTTCGCACAAGGTCTGGTGGAGCGACCCTGAGAACCTGTATTCGATGGCCGATGCGATAAGCATCGATAACTTCGATAGGCTTTGGTACAACACGAATAGGCTGAGCGCCGCTGAAGCGGCCCAGATTACGTCGTGGCAGGACCTCATCGACCCGAAGTGGGCGGGCGAGATCGTCACGACAGGACTGGCGACCCAGGGAAGCGGCGCCACCGCCCGGGTGCGCGCGCACCTGGGGCTTGGGCCTGAGTGGCTCGAAGCGGTCATGCGGCTTGCCCACGTGGGCAACCACGTCTTGGACTTTTCGGATTACCGGCAGTGCGCAGAACTGCTGGCGCGCGGCGCCGTGACCTTCGCCCTTGGCTGCGACAGGGAGGCCCGGCCGCTTTGGGTAGCCGGCCTGCCCTTAGCGGAGATTACCGCCGACGTTGTCATGCAGGAGGGAATGTCGGCGGAAGTGGGCGGCACCGGTTCGGTGATTGACCAAGCTCCGCATCCCAAGGCGGCCCAGCTGTACATCAACTGGTGGTACAGCCAGGACGGGATGGAGACCGACATCAACTACACCCGCGCCCTCAACCCGAGCCCGAAACTGCGCGCGGATGCGGGCCAGGGCAAGGTCTCCGATCAGGAGTGGGCGAGACTGGCGCAGCTGCAAGAGCTGGTCGATCGAGACGCGGTGTTCATCATCGACTCGGGCACCCAGGAGTACTCGGATGTCAGCGACGAATCTCGCAACAACATGATTGCGCTCTACGACGAGCTCGGCATTATCTTCACGCCGTAGACGAATGGTGGACTGTTGGAGCGGTCAGCCTTTTGGCCGCTCCAACGGACCGTCTGTTGACCCCTAAGAGAGGAAACGCTCGAGGCGAAGACCGGGGGAGCTCATGACACTGCAAACTGCCAGCGTGCGGCGCACCTCTCTCAGGAGATTCCTGAGGGCGGAGTTCGGCACGCTCATAATGCTGCTGGTCGTCCTTTCGCTCAGCGTCTACCTCATCGTGCCGATGCTGATCCTCTACCTGTTCAGCATGAACGCAGCGCCGGATGTGTTCATCGGGCCGTGGCAGTGGGGTCTCGACAACTGGCGGCACGCGTGGGACGGACGGATGCCCGCGGCGCTGTGGAACTCGTTCCTCGTCTGGTTCTTCGTGATGATTATCTCGTTCCCGGCGGGGATAGCCATTTCGCTGATACTGGCCCGCACGCGGATTCCCTTCTCGCATGGGCTCGAGTTCCTGTTCTGGATCGCCTTTATGTTCCCCGGCATTGCCAGCACGCTGGGGTGGATGATGATGCTCCAGCCCCAGATCGGCTTCTTCAACGTTTTGCTCGAGACGCTGCCGTTCATCGACGAGGGCCCGTTCAACATCTTCAGCCTCGAGGGCATCGTGTTTGCCCGGCTGATGGCGGACGGCATCGCGTACAAGGTCATTCTCTTCACGCCGGCGTTCCGCAATATGGACCAGGCGCTCGAGGAGGCGGGCCGCGTCTCCGGCGCGTCGAAGTTCGGCACACTGGCCAAGGTGACGCTGCCCGTTATGGCGTCGCCGATTGTCTTGGTGTTTTCGCTGCAACTCATCCGCATCTTTCAGGGATTCGAGACAGAGCTGCTGCTTGGCCAGCGGTGGGGCTTCTATGTCTACTCCACGCTCATCTGGCGGGAAGTGCAGGGGCTGAACTACGGAGGCGCGGTCGTTATAGGGAGCATCACCCTGCTCATCATCGGGATGATCTTTCCCTTGCAGCGGTGGGTAACGCGCAGGCGGCACTACACGACGATAACCGGCAGCTTCAAGCCCGGCCTCATTGATTTGGGACGCTTGAAGTGGCCGTTCTTCGCCGCCATCGCCTTGCTGCTGGCGCTGCTCACTGCGCTCCCCATCCTCGTGCTGGTCGTGGGCAGCTTTATGAACCACGTCGGCTTCTTCAACGCGACGCCGACGTGGACGTTTGACCACTGGGTGCGGGTGTTTACCGACGACGTGTTCTTCAGCGGAACGCGGAATACGCTGATTCTCGCTGTTGTGGCGGGCATCGCAAGCCCACTGCTCTTCTCGGTGATTGCCTACCTCATCGTGCGCAGCAAGTGGCGGCTGAGGTCGACGCTGGACTCCATCATCTGGGTGTCGGCCGCATTCCCTGGCATCCTGTCAGGGTTAGGGTTGCTGATACTATTCCTGAGCGTGCCGGGCCTCACATGGCTCTACGGCTCACTCTGGGCGCTCGTGCTGGTTGTCATCATCTCCGGCAACACCACGGGGACGAACATCTTCAAGGGCGTGCTCGTGCAGCTAGGCGCAGACTTGGAAGAGGCGTCCCGGGTGTCGGGAGCAGGGTGGTTCACCACCTACTTCAAGGTCGTGATACCGGTGCTGATGCCGACGATGGTGCTGATTGGAATGCTCAACTTCATCTCCGCGGCAAATACGACGTCCAACATCGTCCTGCTTGCCGCCATCGGCACGAAGACGCTCTCGCTCATCGCCCTGGAATGGGGTTCGGCGGACGTTTCGCAGACGGAGTCGGCGGGCATTGTGGCGCTGGTCATTATGGTCCTAACAATGGGGGTGGCCTTGCCGATGCGGGAGTTCGCGAAGCGCATTGGAATTAGGCAGGACATGCGCGCCCGGGCAGGGGTGACGGCGCCGGCTGGGGCTCCCGTCGCGGGGAGGGCATGATACCGTGAGAGAGTTAGCGGATGGAAGTTTAGAATGCCCAAGCGGGCGGCACGCGGGGCGCGAGTTGGGACTGTGCAGCGCCTCACAACTCCCCGTGGGATGAATGAAATGCAGGAGGCCCCTCTATGAGCAAGGAATTGACCGCTTCGTGGTTGCGCCCGAGGAGACTGATAATCATCGCCGCCGTAGTGCTGGCGTTCGCCGTCGCGGGGGCGGCATTGCAGCCCGTGTTTCCGGTGAGCGGAGCGCCGCAGGCCCAGGCCGAGGATGCGGACGGGCCCAGCGTCGTATTCCAGGTGCACCCGACCTTCATCAAATTCCCTGAGGGCCGCGTACGGGACCATGGGATTTGGTTCGTCGCCGCGGGGCTTGATGCGGGCCAGGAAGTCAAGATTCGGATGGTGTGGGGTGCCGAGGAACTGGTGACCGACATCACCTCGGTGCTTGACGTGGGCTACGACGAAGACCTAGGCGGGTTGTTCGCGAACGTTCACGGAGCATTCGTAGTGGCCTTTGAGCGTGGTCTCCGGGGGACTGCGTCGGACTTCCTGTTCTTCGGGGAATGGACGGCAGTCTCGTTCCGTCTGCATGATGCGGTCACGAATGAGGAGCTGGCGGTCGCGCCGGCGGTCTTCTGCGGGCCGGACGGTGAGCAGGCGTGGTGCAACTACTCATCGGAACTTGTTCCGATCGAGTAGGCTGCGGCAGGAATAGATGAGAACCCGCCAGCGATTCCGCTGGCGGGTTCTGTGTTGAGATGCTGCCGGTACGCGTAAGATGACCTGAACCGAAGAGGACGTACGGGGGTCAACGGGCAAGCAAGCCCCGTCTTCCTTTCAATCGAGGCCATGAATCACACGACAGTCAGGGCCATTCTGCACCGGTACGGCGTTGCGTTGCAGTACCGGGACTTTCGGTGGGTCTGGCTCGGCAGCCTGGGCGGTCAATCGGCTTATTGGGCCTTGATTGTCGCTCGCGGCGCGCTCGTCCTAGAGATGACGGGATCGTCGGCGCTCGTGGGAATCACGACGTTTGCGGCCATGGCGCCCCGATTCATCATGCCGCCGCTAGCAGGGTATATGGCGGACCGCTTTGACCGTAGGACCGTGCTAGCCACGGCCTACGGGTTTCAGCTCGGGCACGCTGTGGTGCTAACGGCGCTTGCGTTCGCGGACGTGCTGGTCGTCTGGCACATCGTTGTGCTATCCCTGCTCAACGGCAGCTTTCGCACGTTCCAGATGACGGCGACGCAGACGCTGATTCCGAACTTGGTGGCGCGGGAGCACTGGCTCAACGCCATCGCGATGAACCAGGTGTCGCTCCAGGGGTCGCGTTTGGTCGGGCCTGGGCTAATCGCACCCCCGTTGCTGCTCTACGGCCCGAGCGCCGCGTTCCTCGCCAGCACCGCGTTCTATGTCGTCGGCATCGCAGGCATCCTCGCCGTCCGCACGCGGTCGACCGGCGAGCTCAGGAGCGGCGCGAGGATAGGAGCTAGCCTGTGGGTGGCTGCGCGCTACGCTTGGTCCGACCCGCAGCTCCGGGCGCTGTTCATTCTCATAGCGCTGCACTGCTCGATGACGATGTCGTTTGAATCGATGCTTCCCGTCCTAGCTCGTGACGTTCTGGGCGACACCGGCGCCGGGACCAGCTATCTGATGATGGGTGTCGGCGCTGGCGCGCTCGTGGGCATAATCGGTATCGCAGGGCTACAGAGCGCATCCGGCCGGGGGAGGCTGCTGCTCATAGCGGGAGCGTTCAGCGGGGTCGCCCTCGTCGTGCTGGCCGTATCGAGCAGCACTACCACGGCGCTGCTGGGTACGGCGGTGATGGGCGGTTCTCAGGCGGCTTTCATGGCAGTAGGCAGCGCGATGGTGCAGTCCCTTGCTCCCGAAGGCATGCGCGGACGGATTACCGGACTTAACCAGATTAACGTCGGTGGAACGATGGCGTTAGTGAACCTCGTCAATGGGTTTGCAGCAGACGAATTCGGCGCCCCGAGCGTACTCTGGGTGCTGGGAGTGGGGTTCCTAGCCGTAGTGGTGGTTAGCCTGGCTGTCGGCAGCGTCAGGGGCATCTACAGGGGCGCAATCGCAGTCCCGGTCCGGGCGGCATAAGGCTCAGGTAAGGAGCGCGGAAGGCTCCACGGAGCGTCCGCCCAGATTGGCCTCGAGGCTACCAGCGTCCGACAACTTTGTTCAGCAGACCAGTTGCGTCCGAGGGCGGCCCATTTCCGGTCCAGACGACGTATTGGTCGGGACGGACGAGGACTAACTGTGCTCCGTACTCCGCTCGACTGTCCTCGAAGCTATCGCGCGCCACCTTCAGCGGAACGGAGAGCGACTGTGCTGCGCGCTCGAACGCGTTGACTGCCTCATCGACGTCGCCGAACGCCAGCAACGTGAAGTCGGCCCCGAGTTCCTCTTGCACTCCGCGACCTGACGATAGGACGCTCGGGGGGAGGTGATGCCCCGGTTGCGCGATGAAGGTATGTCTACCGTGCGCGCTGCATACTCCGCCCGGCGGACCCCAAACGACCGATGACCCTTCGTAGTGCGGCTCGTAGACGCCGACCCGCGATCTGCTCGCCATCTCCTTCCAAGCCTGCTCAAACTCTTCGAGGTCGCGTTCAGGGCTGTAACGTTCCAGGAACTCCCGGTCTGACCTGATGCCGGCGGCGATGAAGTCCTCGCCGGTCTCCCAGAAGATGGGGCGTCGTTCCTCGCTGTATGAGTCCAATAGACGTTCGCCTCCCCAACCGTTCAGTACGGCGCAGAGCTTCCAGCCGAGGTTTACTGCGTCCTCGATCCCGTTGTTCAGGCCGAAGCCGCCATAGGGCGGGTGGCTGTGTGCGGCGTCGCCGGCAATGAACACACGCCCGGCTTGGTACTCGTCCGCCACCGCCACCTTGAGGTCCCAGAAGCCGACGTGCTCGAACTCGGCGTTGAACTCGAAGCCTGCCGCCCGATTGAGCAGCGCTTGAAAGTCGTAATTCTCTGTCGTGGTCCCCACAGGCACCGGAGCGTGGAAGAACCAGCCCTCGCCGACGTCGACTCGTCCGAAGAACATCCAATAGCCTTGCAGCTCCGGGTCCAGCGCGCGGTATGTCGTCACCTCTGGGAATCGCTTGAATGCTTCGTGGAGCTCCTTCGACTTGAACACCGCCAGCAGCATTGGTTGGTCGAAGTCCGAGCCTCCGCGCCGGATTCCGGCCTGCTCGCGCGCCAGGGAGCGCGACCCGTCGCAGCCGACCACGTAGTCCCCCTCGAGGACGAGCGTTTCGCCGGACGCTTCGGGAGAAGGGGTATCCGGCCCAGTAAATCCCCCCCAATCGTACCGCGCTTCGTCGTCGCGTTTCGTTTCGGCGACAACGACCCGCACGCCGTTTGCGTCTTGCTCGATCTGCCGGGCGGTCCATCCGAAGAAGGGGGCAACGCTCGGCAGCATCGCCATCTTCTTGCGGAGTACGGCCTCCATTTTGTACTGAGGCAGACGATCGTTTGCCTCGTAGTAGTACGACTGCACCACCTCGCGTCCGGGCGGCACGTACCAGTGCTCGCTCATCAGGTGCTTATACGCCGTTACTCCGCCGATGGGGTAGTTGTTTGGCATGACTCGCGCCGCGCGCAACTCGTCGACGATGCCCCAGAAGTAGAAGTGCTCGAGCGTTCGTTGGGTAAGGTTCTGGCCCTTGGGAATCTGCTGCGGCTCGAGGCGGCGCTCGATTAACGCGCACTTGATCCCCCGAAGGCCCAGCTCAACCGCAAGGGCGGCACCGACCGGACCACCGCCTACGATGATTACCTGAAATCGGTCAGCCACGTTCCTGCGCTTCTCCCAAACCGTCCCCCGGCCAACGTCTACATTCGGTAGAAGCTCCGCGGGTTATGGCAGAGGATCTTCTCGACCAAGTCAGGGTCTATGTCCTCGCGGGACCTTATCTGATCAACGATCGAGTAGTTCGACGAGGGGTCGGTGTGGCCCCAGTCCGACCCTAGGAGCAGCTGGTCTTCGGGGATGCAACCGGCAAGGTACGGGATATCCTCATCCGCTTCGCACGCTACGAACAGCCGGTACTCCTCCAAGACCTTGCCTTCCCAACGGTCGCTGCCGTCCCTCACGCGGTGCTTCAAGTAGTGAAGCAGGTAAGGGACCCAGGACGCGCTCGCCTCGATGAAGCCGATGCGCAGGTCGGGAAACTTCTCAGGGACGCGGTGGACGACGAGATCCTGGAAGCCGATGAGCGGCAGCAAGCGTTGTTGAGGGAAAGAGTGGACGATTGTTGTGTCGAATGCCTCGGTGAGCGCGGGGTTGCCCGCGCCAGTGTGGATGCAGATAGGCAGACCAAGTCGTTGGGCCTCGTCGTAGACCGGGAAGAAATAGGGGTCGGAGATGGAGCGGCTGCCTTCCATCCCGCGAAAGAGGACGCCGACCGCTCCGTGCTCAGCGCCGTAGTGCAGCTCCTCGATGGCGCCGTCGATGGAGTGGAGCGGAGGCACGAGTATCCAACGCAGGCGGTCGTCGGACCTCGACCAAACGTCGGCCATGAACCGGTTGTACGCGCGGCACAGTCCGAGCTCCAGCTCGGGGTCGCCGGTCAGGTACACGATGAAGAGGGTTGGGTAGATCACCTGCACGTCCACGCTCATGTCGTCCGCCGCACTGAGCCGATAAGGCAGGTCTTGGAGCGACTTCCCGCCCCAGAATGGGTTGGCTAGGTCTTCAGCCGCTGCGGGCGGGGCTTGGGCGTTGTGGCCGCCCGGCCCGGCAGGTTGGGGAATCAGCCTCCGGCCGATCACCCACCGATTGCGCAGGCGGCCCGTGGACGGCTCGGGGGAGCCTACGAGCACGGGTTTTAGGTGCGAGCGCTCCTCGTCGAAGAACTCCCAGACTGCTTCCGACTCGACAACATGGGTATCGGCATCGATTACGGTCGCCATCATGCGCCCCCTCTCCGCTCTTCGACTGCTCGCGCTGTGCCGGTCACTATAGCGCAGTCCTGCTTGCTGTTGGCGGAACTGGAGTACTATTCGGAAGAACGAGCTTCCAAGGTCTAGGAGGACGGCAATGGCGACTAGGTTCCGAGCAGACCATATTGGCAGCTTCCTTCGTCCGCCCGAGGTACATCAGGCGCGGCAGGACTTCGCCGAAGGCAAGATAACGCCGGAGGAGCTGCGGGCTGTCGAAGACGCTGCGATTCTCCGCGTGTTGGAGATACAGCTTGAGTCGGGCATCCCGGTCCTGAGCGACGGCGAACTCCGGCGGGGCGGTTGGGCAAGCGACTTCAGCGACGCGGTCGATGGGTTCGTGCCGGGAAGCCCTCCTGTAGACCGCCCGGCCATGGGGGGAGTCGTGGAGCGGGCGGTTGTCCCATCCGGTTCGACGGGCCGTGTGGTCGGCGAGAAGCTCGGTCGGAGGCGGCAGCTGACTGCGCATGAGCGAGAGTTTCTCGAGGCCCATGCGGACGGCGCTCCCTTCAAAGTCACGATGCCTGCCGCTTCATACATAGTCGCCCGCGGCTACAAGCCGGGCGTCACAGACAAGGCGTACCGCGACCGCCAGGCCCTCTTGGACGACGTGGTCGGAATCATTCGAGCGGAGATCGAGGCGCTGCTCGAGGAGGGCGTCCCGTACGTTCAACTGGACAATCCCCACTATCCCGACTACATATCGGAAGAACGATGCGAGCAGTGGAGGGCCATCGGCGTCGACCCCGACAAGGCGCTGAGCGAGGACATCGAGGCGGATAACGCCTGCCTGAAGGGACTCCATAGTCCGAATGTGACGCTGGCGATGCACTTCTGTCGAGGCAACTCCGGCGGGGGCGGATGGCATACATCCGGCGGCTACGATCGAATCGCTGAGCAGGTGTTTGGGCGACTGGACGTGGACACGTTCCTGCTGGAGTACGACAGCGAACGGGCCGGCTCGTTCGACCCACTGCGCTTCATGCCGAAAGGTAAGACGGTCACGCTCGGATTGGTGACGACAAAAGCCGCGGCGCTGGAGTCCGAAGACCTGCTCCTGCGGCGCATCGAAGACGCGTCGCGCTTCGTCGCGTTGGAGGACCTCGCTCTCAGCCCACAATGCGGCTTCGCCTCCACGTTGCAGGGGAATCCCTTGACCGAGGATGACGAGCGCAAGAAACTCAGGCTGGTCGTCAACACCGCCGCAAAGGTCTGGGGGGCAGCGCTCGCATAGCAGCCGCTGTTTGGTCGCTTAAGCTGCCCTGTGCCTGCTCGGTTCCGCATTGGTCCGACGCCGAATTCTCTTTCAAGAAGGCATCAGTGGCATACAAGTTTGCGCTTCGGTGGGCTCTTATCCTGCTCTTTGCTGCGCTCACGCTCATGGCGGCGGCCTGTTCGAGCGGGACGTCGCCCACGCCCACTCCCACGCCTCGGCCCACACCGACGCCCATACCGAGGCCGGCGGCTCCGCCCCAACTCACGACTCTCGACCAGCTCAGGGAGAACGCCGAGCAGTTCGAGTACGCCATCGGGAGACGCGGCGGCGCGCTTACGTTTGCGACCGTTTCCGAGCCGCTTACCTTCAACCTCGCCATAGCGAACGATGCTTCGTCGTCGGGCGTCTTGGGGTACCTCTTCGATGGCCTGACTGAGACTTCGTGGCTGACGGACGAGGTGGAGCCGGCGCTGGCGGAGTCCTGGGAGCGGTCGGACGATGGCCTGACTTGGACTTTCCACCTTCGCAGGGACGTGACTTGGCACGATGGGGAGCCCTTCACCGCCCACGACGTGGACTTCACCTTCAACCGGATTATCTACAACCACGACATTCCGGCCAGCAGCCGCCCGGCGTTCCACTTTCGCTTCTTGAACGAGCAGACGGGCGAATGGGAAGAGGAGCCGATGACGGTCAGGGCGTTGGACGACTACACGGTCGAATGCGTCCTCCCTGCGCCGTTCGCCCCGTTCCTTCGCTCCATGGGAACGGCGATTTACCCGAAGCATGTGCTGGAGAAGCACGTGGACGACGGGACCTTCGTCTCGACGTGGGACATCGACACGGACCCGGCGGAGATCATCGGCGCCGGCCCCTTCACCATCGGAAGCTACGAGCCCGGCGAGCGCGTGGTCATGCGTCGCAACCCGGACTACTGGCTGGAGGACGACGCGGGCAACAGTCTGCCGTACTTGGACGAAGTCGTTCACGTCATAGTCCCTGACTTGGAGGCGGAGCTCGCGAAGTTTCTGTCGGGCGAGTCGGACTCTCATGGGGTGCTGGGCGAGGAGTTCGCCGAGCTCGAACCGCTGCAGGAGCAGGGAAACTTCACGATATACAAGCGGGGCCCCGCTTTCGGGACGACGTTCTTGGGGTTCAACATGAACCCCGGCATGGACTCGAATGGCGAGCCCTACCTCGCGCCCGAGAAGCTGGGGTGGTTCCGGAACAAGGAGTTCCGTCAGGCCGTTGCGCATGTCATCGACAAGGACACAATCATCGAGGACGTGCAGCATGGCCTTGGCTACCCGCAGTGGTCCTCTATAAGTCCGGCCGCGGGCGACTTCCACAACCCGGATGTTCGAAGGTACGAGTACGACATAGACAAGGCCAATGAAATCCTGGACGGCATCGGCTGGAAGGACACCAACGGAGACGGGGTACGGGAGGACGGCGAAGGCAACGAGATTGAGTTCTCGCTGGTGACCAACGCCGGCAACAGCGTGCGCGAAAGGGTCGGCGCGCTCGTCTATCAGGAGATGGAGAAGGTCGGCCTCAAGGTGGACTACCAACTGGTCGAGTTCGGCGACCTTGTCTCTCAGCTGACGGAATCCTACGATTGGGAAGCCATGATTATCGGGTTCACCGGCGGTCCGGACCCCTATAGCGGCATCAGCTTCTGGCACAGCGGCGAAGGCCTGCACCTGTGGCGCCCCAATCAGCCGCAGCCAGAGACGGAGTGGGAGGCCGAAATCGACGAACTCTACATCGAAGGCAGCCGCGAGCTGGACCACGAGAAGCGCATCGGGTACTACCACCGCGCCCAAGAGGTCGCCGCCGAGAACGTGCCCGTCATCTACACGACGCTCTCCGAGCGGCTGAGCGCGGTCCGGAACGTCTTCGGCAACGTCACGCCCACCCTGTATGGGCTCTGGGACACCCGCTACCTGTACCGGACGGACCTCTAGCGTCACGAGCGGCGTGTCGCGGGCGGCGCCAACGTTGGCGGGCCTACTCCGGTCCATCAAGCTCAGGGGCATCGCCGCTGCTGGCCGCCTGGCTCTTGACCGTTTCTACACGGCTGCGGTGGCGCCGGAAGAATCTGCCGCGGTTTGCGACGTAGATGACGCCCCATACCACCGCAATCACCGGGATGAAGACGCCCACCCAGATGGCTCCCAATATCGCCACCTGAATCACCGCCGTGAGGGCGCGCACCGCCGCTTTGAAGGTCCCGAGGACGTTCCAACCCCCGATGAGGAAGCCCTCCGACTCCGTAACCTGCACGTAGAACGTATCGGAGCCCGACACCCGGCCCGCGTCGCTCATGGCGCTGATGGTGAGCGTGGCGTCGTACGGAGCGGGCCGGTGGTCGGCGAAGGCGTGGGCGACTTCAACGCGGGTGACGTCTTCCTCCAGCTTGCCCGCAACGGTAGGGGACCCGCCGCCGAAGTCCCAGCGGTACTCGTAGTCCCATAGCTCCGCGTGCCTGGTGAATGAGGCGGTGTAGTCCACCTTGCCGCCTTCCTCGACCGTCTGGTCGTCGCCGGCGAAGACCTCGATGGTGGGGACGCGGCGAACGGACACGAGCAAGGATGCAGAGCCTTCGGCCAGCCCGCCGTCGCCTGTGCCGGTGAGGTTGACGGTGACGATGTAGGGAGAATCGGCGTCATCGTCGTAAACGTGGTTGACGGTGGCGGTTACTGTGGTCCCGTCGGGCCTGAGGGCGCTGCCGCCGCCCGCGGTGGTCGAGCCGTCGCCGAAGTCCCAGACGAACGAGAAGTCGTCGATGCCGGTCGGGGGGACGAAAGACGCCCGGAAGCGCTTGGGCTGCCCCACACGGACCGAGCTGTCGGGGCCGGGGTCGACGGCGATTTCAACGGCGGCGAGCTTCACCGTGACCTCGATCAGGGAGAAGGCGGAAGTCTGGCCGAGGTAGTTGAGCCGTCCCTCGGCCTCCTCGATCCGGAGCTGGAGGTCGGCGAGCTCTTTCTGGACGCTCAAGGCGTCTTCCACATTATTGGCCCTTTCGAGGAACGAGAGGAGCCGCTGCTCGGTGGCGCGCAGGCTGGTCAGGCGGGACTGGGTGTCGACGTAGTCGTCGGTGACGTCCTGGCTGGAGATTGCGCGCGACTCGACGTCGATGGCCAGGGTTTCCAGCCGCCGGAGGGCTTCTTCCAGGAGCTGGGCGGGGACTCGGATGGCGCTGGCGCCGGTATGCCTGGATGAGCGGTCCGAGCTGACCACCCAACCGCCCAGCTCGCCGGCCACGTTCGCGATGCGGTCCACGGTGGAGGCCACGTCGTCGACCACCAACGTCATCTGCGCGGTGTGGACGATGATGCGGCCCTGGGGCACGGGGGCTGTCTGCAAACCAGCGGCATCCTCCGAGTCCTGAGAAGCGGGAGTCGCGACAGGCGCGGCGGCAGCCGGCGCAGGCGTTGCCGTAGGTTGAGGAAGCGTTGTCGTGCTGTCCATGCGGTCACTGCCGAAGGAGCCGCCCGGAGTGGGAGTGGGGTCACTGCTCCCGCAACCCACCAGTAGTGCGAACAGCATAGCGACCGCGGCGAGGAATCGAACGAGCATGGGGAGCCTCCAATACCGGCTGTCTCTACCTACTACGAACCCCAAGCGCGGGCGGATGCATTGGGCGGCGACGGCAGGCCCCCTCCCTGCCTCTGTAGTGGACGGACCCTTTTGCGTAGCTGAATCGGCAGGTGGGATTCTGCCCACCCCACGCCCGAAAGCCTCGTTGAGGGTGTCCACTACGTGTACTGCCCCCTCCTCAATCCTCCCCCGTCTGCGACGCATGATGCGGAATGACATGGTGGGAGCAGCTGGGGGCGGCGCCCCGGTGAGACCGGAATCGGCGCTGGTCCGGCGCATCGCGCGACCCCAAGGGCTTGTTTTGTCCGACGATGGCACATGCATCGCACTCGTGACTTTCCCCGGCCTACGAGTGCGCGGGGGCTGCCTCTCGCAAAAAAGGGTCTCATTTGGTCTCATTTGGTCGCATTTACTCCTGGCGGGACCACCCCTAGCCCCTCCTTGGTAAGGAGGGGAACAGGCGTAAAGCAGCCCCGGTCTGCGGGTGGGAGCGCCGATTTTTCAGAAACTGTCGCATTTGTCGCATTTTCATAGTTTTTACTCGTGTTTGGGGGGTCCGGGCGCGACAGTTCCGCGCCGGTTTGCGACAGCGAATGCGACACTTTGCGACAGTAATGCGACACAATCCGACACTTTGCGACAGGTGGCTCGCGGGGGCATCGGAGGGGCGAGCGTGCAGGGTGGTTGGGCCATGGGAGACAGGGTAGGGAACGAGGGGCCGTCTGCGCAACGGGCAAATGTCACTATGGAGACATGGGATGCCTGGGTTCCCGCTGCGCGGGAATGACGGGAGCGGTTGTGCAAAGCTCCTTCTAGCGGGGGACGGCGAGCTCCAGGGCGGGGGGCTCGTTCACCTCCGCGTAGAGCCAGTCGTGCATGCGCTCGTACCAAGACTCGCCCTTGGGGAGCGTGCCGATGGCGGAGCGGACGCGATACCAGTCCGGGTTCTCGACGCACGGGGGCGTGACGTTGTCGTACAGCAGCGCCTTCGCCGCGCCGAGCAGCCGACGGCGCACCTGGATAATCATCCCGTCGGAGCGCCCCAAGTGCTCGATGGTCCGGTTCTGGATGGGGCCCATGCTCTCCGTGATGGCCTGGTCTTGCAGGAAGACGGTGGCGATGCCGGTGAAACTGGCGGCGCGTTGCGCGCGGCGGTCGATCTCGTAGTCGTTGGAGCGGTTGGCGCGGGGGCGGAAGCGCCCCAGCGGGCCCGCCGCGTCGGGCAGCAGGTCGCCCGCGGGATGGGTTGCCTCGCCGAGGACGCCGAACCTCGTGCTCTCCGCGATGTTCTTCGTGGGATGCCACGAGACCGTCCATGCCATCGTGTGGTGGTCGTCCATCGGGACCCAGATGTGGCCGGGCACCGTACCGTCGGCGCTGGCGGGAAAGAAGGCGAATATGGGGAAGAGGAACTGGGTTATGCGCCAGTACGTCGTTTCGGGGTTCTCCTCGCGGTTCGCGCCGTAAACGACGCCGTATTTCGTGGGGACGACCTCCAGCTTCGGATGCTTGTCGCGGCGCCAGGTCCCGATGGAGCCGGGGTCATCCGGGTCCAGCCTGCCGTGGAGGAAGAAGAGGTGGCTGGTGTCGATGTCGCCTTCCAGGCCCTGCATCCAGTTGCACGAGCGTTGGGCGAGGGCGAAGTTGCGCTGCTCCTCGGGGACGAGCGCCCACTCGAACTGCGGGAGCCCCGGCGGGTCGCCGTCGCCGAGGTAGGCCCAGACCACGCCGCCGTGGACGGCGCCGCGGTACGCCCACGCTCTCGCCTTGTGCTTGAAATTGCTCTCCTCGGGCTCGTTGGGCATGTCCACGCACTGGCCGGAGACATCGAACTTCCAGCCGTGGTACACGCAGCGTATGCCGCTCTGCTCGTTGCGGCCGTAGAAGAGCGACGCTCCCCGGTGGGGGCACGTTTCGGCGAAGACGCCGACATCGCCGTTCGAGTCGCGAAAGAAGATGAGGTCCTCGCCCAGCAGCCGGAATCGCTGAGGGTCGCAGTCGGGTCCGCCCAGCTCCTCGATGGGCATGACGGGGAGCCAGTAGCGGCGCATGAGGTCGCCCATCGGGGTTCCCTTGCCCACGCGAGTCAGCATTTCGTTGTCCGCCGCGCTCAACATGGCGAGACCTCCGTAATTTGGCCTTGGGCTGTGCGACCGGTTAGGACTGTGAAGGGCAGTGTGGCGCCGTCTTCGCTCGGATTCAATAGGCAGACTACGCGGGGGCGGAAGGGAGGCTAGCCTGGGTTGACTCTGCCGAGGAAGACATCGGTGAGGATGTTGGTCTCCCTGATGGACTCGGGGGAGCCGTTGTGCGCGACATGGCCCTTGTCCAGCACGTAAGCCCGGTCGACGATGCTCAGGACGCCTTTGATGTTGTGCTCGACGATGAGGATGGTGGTCTGGAGCCTCTCGCTGATCTCGGCGATTTTCTGGAAGACCTCCGTCACGATGATGGGCGCCAGTCCCAGAGTAGGCTCGTCGAGCAGGAGCAGCTCCGGAGCGGCCATGAGCCCGCGGCCCAAGGCCAGCATCTGCTGCTGCCCGCCGGACATCTGGCTAGCCATGTCACGGCGCTTCTGGCGCAGGACGGGGAAGAGCTCCATGATCGATTCCAAGCGGCGCTCTTTCTCCGCCCTGTCGTCGAGGTGCAGGCAGCCCATATCGAGGTTCTCTTCGATGGTCAGGTGGGTGAACACCCGCCTTCCCTGAGGCACGAAGGCGATGCCCTCCTTGACAATCTCGTGGGTGGCCGCCGCCAGCGGGCTCTCGCGCCAGTAGATGCTTCCGCCGACCACGGGGGCCAGCCCCATGACGGCTTTGAGGACGGTGGACTTTCCCGCTCCGTTGGGGCCCATCACCGCAACGACTTCGCCCTTCTCCACTCCCACGGACACCTTATCCAAGGCCACTACGGCCCCGTAACGCACCGATATGTCGACAAGTTCTAGAAGCATGACAGTCACCGCCGCGGCCCGTCGGGAGCGCGCGCTCGTAGCAGGGGCTAGGTCCCCAGATAAGCCTCGATCACCTCTTCGCTGCTCAGCACCTCGTTCACGTCCCCTTCGGCCAGCAGGGTCCCGCTGTCCAGCACGACGATGCGGTCGGGCAGCTCCCGGACGATGTCCATGTTGTGGGAGATAAAGATCAGGGTGCGGCCATCGGCCCGCAACTCCCGCATTATCTCCTTGACCGGCTCGATCATGTGGGGGAAGAGTCCGGCGAACGGCTCGTCGAACAGGTAGGTGTCGACGTCCAACGCTATGGCCCGGCCGATCTCCAGCAGCTTGCGCTGACCGTAGGACAGGTCCATGGCAAGGGAGCGCCGCTTCTCCCACATCCCGACCTTCTCCAGGACCTGCTGCGCCTTCTCTCGATGGGCGGACTTCGTCCGCTCCAACATGGCGGGGAAGAGCCGGCGTTCGGTCAGGACGACCATGATGTTGTCCCACACGCTGATCTGGTCGAAGAGCCTCACCTCTTGGAAGGTGCGGGTCAGGCCGTGGCCGGGCGCCTCGTGGGCCTTCACGACCCTCAGGCCGACGCCGTCGATGATGACCATCCCTCCGTCGAGGGGCAACGTTCCGCTCAGGAGGTTGACCAGAGTCGATTTGCCCGACCCGTTGGGGCCGACGATGCTGGTCGTCTTCCCCCGTGGAATGGAGAGGCTGAGCCGGTCGATAGCCTGGACGGCGCCGAAGCGTTTCGAAAGGACATCCGTCTCCAGGGCGAAGGGTCCGGGGCCGCCGGCGCCGGCAGCGCTCATAGCCTGTACCTCCCCACCAGTCCTTGCGGCCGGAACAGCATCAGCAGCACCAGGAGCAAGCCGAGGACGACCTGACGCGCTTGGCCCACGTACTCCGGAGGCAGGAAGGGCAGGAAGCGCATCCCCTCCTCCAGCAGTACGAAGGCCATCGCGCCGAGAAGGGAGCCCCAGATCGAAGCCAACCCTCCGAGAATCACGATGGACACGAGAAGGATCGACTCGAGCAGGATGAAGGAGTTGGGGTCGATGAAGCTGGTCCAACTGCTGAAGAGGCCGCCCGCCAACCCCGCCATCATGGCGGAGACGACCCATACCGCCAGCTTGTAATGCGTCGCCTGGTAACCGAAGACCTCGATGGCCTGCTCGTCCTCCCGGATAGCGGTAAGCACTCTTCCGAACGAAGAAGTCACGATGAGCCAGGAAATCAGCGTAACGAGGGCGAGGAAGGTTAGGACTAGGAACAGGAACTCCCACTCGCCGTCGAACACCCACGCGCCTATCTGCGGCCTGGGAATCTGGTGAATGCCGAAGGCCCCCCGGGTGACGCTTCCCCAGTTCAAGAACACGTTGAACGAGATGATGGCGAAACCGAAGGAGACGAGAACGAAGATGTCGTCGCGGAACCGGTTGAACACGCCCCCCGCGGCGAGAGCGACGAGCCCGGCCACGAGCACGCTGACCGGGAGCGCGGCGAAGAAGGGCCAGCCGTAGGTGGGGATGGCCTCGGTGCGCAGCTGCTCGTAAGCCGGGTCCGAGCTGAGGATAGCCATCGTGTAGGCGCCGATGCCGAAGAAGCCGATGTGTCCCACCGACAGCAGGCCGGTGAACCCGACGACCAGGTTCAGGCTGACGGCCAGTATCGCCCAGATGGCGAAGACCGTGCCCACGGTTACGGCGAACCCGACGCCTTGCCATAGCATGAAAGCGATTGCCCATGTGATGACGAGCAGGTTCGCCCACACCTCCACGTTGCCCTTGCCGGACCGCAGGAGCTCGCGAGGGTTACGCGCCAGTCTGCTCAGACCTTTATTGAGCTGCGATTCCATGCCTACTTCCTCGGCAACAGACCTTGGGGCCAGAACGAGAGGAAGAGGATCAGGAGCATGAAGGAGATGGCGTCCTTCCACGCGCCGGCCAGGTCCCAGATGCCGAATTGCTCGACCATGCCCAAGGCGAACCCGCCGACGAGCGCGCCGTAGAGGTTCCCGATGCCTCCGACTACGGAGGATATCCAGCCCTTCAGCAACAACAGTAGGCCCATCCTGGGCTGAATCGCGGTGTCGTGGCCGCTCAGTAGGCCGGCCAGAGCCGCGTACACCGCGCCGATGAAGAACACCACGGCGATGACGACGGTCGTGTTTATCCCCACTACCTTCGCCACCTCTTCGTCGTCGCCGATGGCGCGCACCTGCTTGCCGAAGGTGGTCTTCTTGAGTAGGAGCAGCAAGGCCACGAATCCGACGAGGGCGACGCCTACGGTGAAGACGTTGAATCCCTTGATGAACGCTCCGCCGATGGTCCAGGGGTCGCTGCCGAAAGCCTCGGGAAGCGGGCGGGGCGCGCTCTGGAAGACGATGCTGGTGAACGCGGTGATGCTCAGCAGGACGCCGAGAGAGGCGACCAGCATAACCAGCGGCGACCTGGCTTGCCGGCGCATGCGCGTGTACAGGCCCCTATAGAGAGCCAGGCCGACCGACCCCGCCAGCAGGCACGACACTCCCCAGCTCAGGTAGAGCTTCGACCCGGGCGCGTCCCCAATAAGGACTCCGCAATAGGCTCCCAAGACCGCTGCCGCCGGAGCGATGAGGAAGAGCGGCGCGAGGCCGCCGCCCGCCGAAAGGCGTCGATAGCCCCGGTGGAGCGTCAGGCCCGCCGCCGCCGCAACCAGCACTCCGATCGCCGGACTGAGCACGACGTTCAGGTTGTCCGGAAAGGAGAGGACAACGCCTATGTAAGCGCCTGCGCCCGCAGCCAGGAGACCCCCGCCAGTGAGCAGAGCGGCGTGATTGAAACGGCGCCGGAGCCTCGGGTAGAGGGCAACGTGGAGGGCCCAGGCGGTCACTCCGGCGATCACCGCGGCAAACACGATGTTGACGTAGAGGTTGTTGACCTCGTACTGGCCGCCCAGGACTTGCTGAGACCTCAGATAGAAGACGCCGTATGCGCCCATAGCGGCAGCCGCGCCGTAGTACATATCGAAGAACCAGACGGTGCTGTAGACGAGGGTGAACCCCATCGCCAGCAGAGCGTACACGGCGCCCACGGACAGGCCGTTGAAGGCGAACTGCAAGGCTTGGTCCGGGGACTGACTGGTCTTCCAGGCGATGTAGGCGACGACCAGTACGGCCAGCACCACGGCCAGAAGCTGGGAGCCCGAGGACGGGAAGCCTCCCGCCAGCCGGGCCCGGCTACTGAGGCGTCTAAGCAAGTGGAAACCCCCTCCTCAATCCTCCCCCGCAGACGGGGGAGGAGGTTAGACAAACCCTTCCCGTCCGGTTTCCTCCCCCGCAGACGAGACCTTTGCGTAACCCTATTTTCTGGCGGGCGTAATTCTTCCCACCCCCCCGCCCGTCATGTTGCGGGGGACACCCCCACGCCCCCGGCAGAGGGGCGTCGCCCCTCTGCGCTCCCCGTTCATATGGTTGGGATGGTTGGAACCGATTAATCCTCTTCCTAACCTTACCCCACGAGACGGCAGGGAGAGACGGAGCCCTCCCGGGGTTATGCGAAGGTCTCGCAGACGGGGGAGGCTTGTCTGACCTCCTCCCCCGTCCGGTTCCCTCCCTCGCAGGCAGGCGCGGGAGGACTAGGGAGCGGCGCGCTACCCGGCCGGGGCGCCGCCCAAGACCTCGTAGCCATAGTTGGCGTCGGTCCTCTCGGCTGCCGGTAGGACCTCTACGACCAGATTGGTGAGACCGACAACCTCGCCCTGCTCGTCGAAGCTGTAGTTCTCTCCGATGCTTCCGCTCCAGGTGATCTCGTACAGGCAGTCTCTGAACCCGTCCGCGTCCTGGTCGTCGTCGGTCTTCTTCAAGCACTCGGCGGCGATGTAGACGTCGTCGTAGGCGGAGCCGAGGTACCAAGGCAGGGTGATGTAGTCGTAACGTTCCCTGAAGTTGGAGAGGACTTCCTGGGCGCTAGCGTTGCCCGGGTCGAGGTCGGCGATGATGGCCTTCAGGCCCGTGGCCGCGTCGCCCGCCACTTCGAGGGCTGTCGCCCCAACGGGCACGACCTCGGAATAGAGTCGGCCTTCGTAGCCCAGCTCGCGAATCTGCTTGACGACCGTGCCGCCGGCGAACTCGGACTGCGCTGCGATGTGGACGGCGTCCGGATTCGCGCTGAGGAGCTTGGTCAGCTGGCTCCTGAAGTCCGTGGCGTCGGAGGTGTATCGCTCTTGGGCCACCACCTGGCCGCCCCGATTCTCGAATTGCGCGACCGTACTCTGCAGCACGCCTTGGGCGTAGTCGGTCGTCTCGGTGATGGTCGCCAGGGTGCGGACGCCGTCAGCCCACATGACGTTGCCGGTGTCGACGCCGAGCTGGGCATCGCTCATCGATGTCCGGAATATGTAGTCGCCGGCGTTGGCGATGTCCGGGTTGGTCGCCAAGCCCGAGAAGAGGACAACGCCCTCCCGTTCGGCCAGAGGCGCGGCGCCTAGCATGGCGCCGCTGCAGGAGGTGCCGAGGATGATCTTCACGCCGTCTACGTCGGTGAGCTTGTTGTACGCCGTGATCGAGTCTTGGGCGTTGCACTTCGAGTCTTCGACGACGAGCTCGAGCATCCTTCCGTTGATGCCGCCCGCCTCGTTGATCTCGTCCACGGCCATCTGCTTGGCCTGGATGGCCACGGTCCCGTAGGTCTCTCCGGGGCCGGTGGCGGATTCCATCACCCCTATCTTGAAGGTGTCCTCCTCATCGTCGCCATCGCAAGCTGCCGTCAGTGACGCCGCCAGCACCAGCAATATGAGAGGGACTAACCACTTTGCAGATAGGGTTCGCATGACGTCCATCTCCCAAGGAGCGTTCTTTAAAATTGGGGGCCGAACGTCTGAGAATCTAGTACGTTCGGGTTTGGGAGTCAAAGCCTTGCAGCGCGCGGATGCGGCGGGATTAGGCGCGTTGAGCGCCTTCCGGCTTCCGGTGGGCGTTGCGGCTCCGCCGCTGCGTAGGCCATAATGGCCGCATTCCCGGCGTGGCGACGACCGGGTCCGCGCTGGTCTAAGGGAGAGAGTAATCATCATGCTGAGATTCGCCGAGGAGATCATCCTGCTCCTGCTCAACGACGAGGATGGGTCGTTCGCGCCCGTGCCGTACTGGTCGCTGAACTACGCGCTCGCCGGCGGCGTGCTGATGGACTTGGCGCTGGAGAACCGCATCGACACCGACCTGGAGAAGCTGGTCCTCATCGACGCTACCCCCACCGGCGACAGTCTGCTCGATCCGACACTAGCCGAAATCGCAGCGGAAGAAGGGCGCGACGCCCGTTTCTGGGTGGAGCGAACAGCGAACCGCGCCGAGGAAATCCGCGAAGGGGTGCTCGACCGGCTGGTCGAGCACGGCATCCTCGAACGCCGGGATGACCGCTTCCTGTGGGTCTTCAAGTCCAGGCGCTATCCGGCCGTCCAAGGGGAGGCGGAGCGCGAGGTGAAGCTGCGCATCATGGGAGTGTTGTTCAGCGACGAGATCCCGTATCCGCGCGACGTGGTGATTATCGCCTTAGCGGAAGCCTGCGGCATCTTCGAGCGACTCTTGTCCAAGCAGGAGCTGGACAGCGCGTCCGAGCGCATCGAGCAGGTGCGCAAGCTGGACCTCATCGGTCAGGCCATGTCCCAGGCAATTCTGGACATCGAGCTATCGGTCGCCGCCTCGGTCCAGCCTCACCTCTACTAGGCTCGCGGGGGCCGTCGGCTTCGGGGAGTGCATAGCCTCCAAGCCGTAAGCCGCGCGACCCGCCGGGATAGGCCGCTAGGAAACCTCGCAGCGGGTGAGCGACGGGTTCTGCTCCCACTCCGAGTCCATTTGCGTCAGGACATAGGTGATCCACTCGTACTGGGGGTATCCGCTGCCGGTCCACTCCTCGGCCTTCACAATAAGGCCCTCGCCGGTGATACAGGCTTTTCGGACGCTGCGGCCTATCTGGGCGAGATTCGTGGCCATCTCCAGCGCGATGGAGGTGTCGTACCCGACAGCTTCGAGTAGATGAGCGCTCGCTGCATAAGCCAAACTCTTGAGGTCCGTCAGAACCCTCAATTGAGTAAGCGGCCCCGCTGCTTCTATGACGAACAGGATGTTCCCTGAGAGGCCCTCATACCGTGCGGACCCTGAAGAGCGCCACTCGGTTACTGGCAAGGCGTTCATAATAGAATTCAGGTTCGGGAGCACGAAAAACTGCTCCGGCAAGCCCGGGCCCTCTACGACGCTTGTTGCACCTTGAGGGCCCCTCGGCCCTTGTGGGCCCGCCGGGCCTCGCGAACCTGTGGAGCCTTGCAGCCCAGTCGGCCCCTGTGGCCCAGTCGGCCCCTGTGGCCCAGCCGGCCCCTGCGGACCTACCAAACCTGCGGCCCTGCCGGGCCTCGTGATCCCTGTTGGCCTGCCGGCCCCTGCGGACCTACCAAACCTGAAGCGCCGGGAGAATCGTCGGAGCTTCCGGTGCTTTGCGGGCCTGCCTGCCCTGGCGGCCCTTGTTCTCCGACCGGCCCCTGCGGGCCTGCCGCGCCCCGTGGACCAACTGGTCCTTGTTCTCCGACCGGCCCCTGTAGGCCTGCCGCGCCTGGTGGACCAGCCGGTCCTTGTTCTCCGGCCGGCCCCTGTGGGCCTTGCTCTCCAATAGGCCCTTGCTGGCCTGCTTCTTGAGCGCAGCCCAATAGCGATAGGGATGCGGCTACGGCAATCAGTAGGACTCTCATAAGGGCTTTATACCATAGCCCACATTCACATAGTCCCACTTCATCAAGGACCGATGTGATGAGCACGCGGAGGGACTTCCCCGGAGGAGGACCAAGGCAAGAGAGGTTGGGGGCGCCCAGCGCAGGGCCGAGAACCGCCCCGTCAACCCGTGGAGATAGGGCGTCCGCCTTCTCAACTCCGGGCGGTTGCGGATAATCTAGCGTGCGACTTGCCGGAGGAAGCGCGCCTGTTGTCTATGTCAACGCCCCTCTTGGAGATTCGAGACCTAGCGATGCATTTCGACGGCGTTCGGGCCGTCGACCGGTGCTCAATGGAGGTCGAGGAGGGTTCGATAACCGGACTCATCGGGCCGAACGGGGCGGGCAAGACAACGCTGTTCAATCTGGTCTCCGGGTTCCACAAGCCCACGTCGGGAGAGGTGCTCTTCCGCGGCGAGCGGATCGATGGCCTGCCCGTGCACGCCGTTTTCAGGAAGGGGATCGTGCGGACCTTTCAGATTCCGCGCGAGCTCAAGGCGATGAGCGTCATGGAGAACCTCATGATCGTGCCGGCGGACCAGACGGGAGAGCGAATGTGGCCGTCGCTCCTTGCGAGGTGGGTGGTCAGGCGGGAGGAGGAGTCGGTCGCCGCGCAGGCGCGGGACGTGCTGGAGTTCGTCGGCCTCGCGGAGGTGGGGGACTTGCCTGCCGGAAGCATCTCCGGCGGACAGAAGAAGCTGCTCGAACTGGGCAGGACGCTGATGGCGAGGCCCAGCCTCGTGCTGCTCGACGAGCCAGGCGCGGGCGTGAATCCTGTCCTCATGGAGCGGCTCGTCGGCGGGATCGAGGCGGCGCGCCGCGACCTTGGCGTAACGTTCCTGATTATCGAGCACAACATGGACCTGATGATGCGCCTGTGCGACCCGGTCATCGTGATGAGCGAGGGGTCCAAGCTCACCGAGGGACCGCCGGCGCAAGTGCGCCAGGACGAGCGGGTCATCAGCGCATACCTCGGGGGGTAGGACATTCCACTTATCGAGGCGGCCGGGCGTTCGAGCGGGTTACGGCGACATGGAGATACTCCATGGCGTCGACCTGACCGTAGAGCGGGGCGAGATCGTCACCGTGGTCGGCCCGAACGGGTGCGGCAAGTCCACGCTGATGAAGGCTTTCGCGGGCATGGCGAGGGTCATGGCCGGTGATGTCCTGTTCGACGGAGAGCGCATCAACGGCCTGCGGGCGGATCAGCGCGTCCTCAGGGGCCTCTCCTACGTCCCGCAAACGGACAACGTGTTTCCCTCCCTCACCGTAACCGAGAACCTGGAGATGGACGGCTTCCTCCGGAGCGGGGACACGCAGCGGCGGACCGACGCCATGTTCGCGCTGTTTCCCGACCTTGCGGAGAAGCGGAGCGCGAAGGCCGGCAGCCTGTCGGGCGGGCAGCGGCAGATGATGACAATCGCCCGCGCGTTGATGCTCGACCCGAAGCTGCTCCTGTTGGACGAGCCCTCGGCGGGCCTATCTCCGCTGCTGGTGGAGACGGTGCTTCAGAAGATACGCGACATCAACGCGACAGGAGTCGCAATCCTCATGGTGGAACAGAACGCGAGGAAGGCGCTAGCGATGTCCCACCGGGGCTATGTGTTTGCGATGGGAGAGGTCCGGCTGGAAAGGGCCGGGTCCGAGCTGGCCGACGACCCTCAAATTGGACGGCTTTACCTGGGGCGCGAGTGAGGCAGGGAACGTGGCCCTGCTAACGAAACGCAGGTTCGAGAGGCGAACGTTGACGCGCCTGAGCCGCGCGGCTCAGGCGGCGCTCGCCATGGTGTTTGTCGCGCTCGCGCTGAGTCAGATTGGGCTCGCGGTGAATGGCATCTTCCTCGGCAGCGTCCTGGCGCTCGGCGCGGTTGGCATCACGCTCGTATTCGGGGTGCTGCGCTTCGCCAACATCGCGCAGGGGGACATGATGACGCTGGGGGCGTACGTCACGTTCTTCCTGCTCGTCAGTGTTCTGCCGGAGCATACGGGGCTGGGGCCGTTCACTTTCGGATTTCCGCTGCTGATCGCGATACCGATAAGCATGGCCGCGGTAGCGGCGCTCGCCGTGGGGATGGACGTGCTCGTGTTCCGCAGGCTGCGAGTACGGCGCGCGCATCTCGTGACGATGGAAATCATCTCCCTCGGCATCGCCATTGCCATACGCGGCTTTGTGCAGATGGTCTGGGGCACGCCGGTGCGCTACTACCCGAACGAGACGCGCGCGCACCTATCGCTGCCGTCGGACATCAGCTCCCTGCCCGCCGATATCGGGGGGCTGCCGGTGAACTTCGACGCTCTACCCGTGGACGTCAGCGCACTGTCCGGAGAGATCAGCATCGCGCCAAACCATCTGTTCGTGGCCGGCGCCGCGTTGCTGCTCGTGATTGCGCTGCATCTGCTGCTCACGCGCACGAAGGGCGGAAAGGCGATGCGGGCGACCTCCGACAACCCGGGTCTCGCGCGCTAGCGGCATAGACACGGACCGTGTGCTGCTTGTGGGCGTGGGGCATCGCCGGAGCGCTGGCGGGAGCGGCAGGCGTGCTGCTGGTCATCTTCAACGCGACGTCGCAGCTGAAGCCCTCCAGCGGTTTCCAGCTGCTCGTGCCGTTGTTTGCCGCGGTGGTCGTCGGCGGCATCGGCAACCCGTACGGGGCATTCGTCGGCGCCCTGCTGATTGGCGTCTCCATGGAAGTGTCCACGGCCTGGGCGCTGACGACGTACAAACCGGCGATAGCGTTCGCCGTCATGGTGGTTGTGCTGCTGTTCAGGCCGCGCGGGATACTGGGGAGCAAGGACCGATGATCGAGTTCCTCATCGGTTTCGTCATACTCGCCGGCATCTACTCCGTGTTCACGCTGGGACTCAACGTGCACTGGGGCTACACGGGCCTGTTCAATATCGGCGTGGCCAGGTTCTTCGCCCTCGGCGCGTACACGGCGGCGCTGCTTACGATTCCCCCTCCGCAGTCGGCGCAGGTTGACAATTACCTGTTCGCGGGCGACTTGGCGCGGCGGCTCGACTCGCTGCCGGTGATCGGCCCGCTCGACCTGTGGTTCGTCGCTGCGCTGATAGGGGCCTCGCTCGTGGCCGCCGCCGTTGCGCTCGTGGTTTGGCGCGATCACCATCCGGCTGCGCGACGACTACCTGGCGATAGCGACGCTGGGAATCGCGGAGAGCGTGCGGCTAGTGTTCCTAAACGAACGCTGGCTGAGCAACGGGAGCAAAGGCCTGTATACGATTCCGCAGGTGTTCGGGGACATCGTTGCGCCACGGGACTACGAGCGCGTCTATGTGGTGGTGGTGGCCGTTGTGCTGGGGGCGCTGTTTCTGGTGGTGCGGTCGCTGGCGCATTCGCCGTGGGGCCGAGTGCTGCGCGCCATCCGCGAGGACGAAGTGACGGCGGCGGCTTGTGGGAAGAATGTTTTTCGGTTCAAGCTGCAGGCGTTCGTGCTGGGGGCAGTAATCATGGCCATCGGGGGAGCTCTGTACGCGTTCAACCTTCGGGCCATCTCGCCCATTTCATTCATGCCGCTCCTGGGCACCTTCATCATCTGGGCGATGCTGGTGACGGGGGGCAGCGGACGGCTGTACGGTCCCATCGCTGGCGCGTTCGTGGTGTGGGGGATATGGAGCGGGTCGCAGTTCCTGCCGGACTTCAACGTGTTGGGAACGACCATCGCTGTTGGCTCGCCGAACGTGCGGTTGTTCGCCATCGGGGTCCTGATTGTGCTGGCGCTGCTGTACGCCCCCGACGGCATCACGCCGGAGATATCGCGTCTGCGGAGGAGGCGGCTCCCTCGTTCGCGGGGGTGACTGGCCCCTCCCTGCCTCCCCCACGGACGAGACCTTTGCGTAACCCTATTTTCTGACGGGCGTAACTCCTTCCCACCCACCCGCCCGTCATGTTGTGGGGACACCCCCACGCCCCCAGCAGAGGGGCGTCGCCCCTCTGCGCTCCCCGGTATTCCAAGCCGGTTCATGGTTCGACAGGCTCACTAGGAACCAGTTGAGGGTTACGCAAAGGTCTCGCAGACCCGGGAGGGGTTGCGAGGCAATGACGGAGGAGGGACAGTAATGGAGGGAGGAATCGCAAGGGGCTCGTCCAAAGACGAGCCCCTCTTGCGCTGTTCCTGTCGACGGCTGCTAGGAAGTTGGGAGGTCGCTGCCGAAAGTGGTTACTACCCTGTCGGTGATGAGTTCGCCGCCCTGGATTCTCCAGATGCCCATTGCGCCGGCGACGTCGCCGTTCTCGTCGAGGTCCACGGGGCCGGAGGCGCCCTGGTAGTTGATTTGCTGGCCGTCGCGCAGCAGATCGAGCGCACGCTTGATTTCGTCCGCTCCGGGACCGACTTCCGTGCCGGGCGGGCCGGAGACGGCGCGCATTGCGTCGCGGATGGCTACGGGATCGTCGGAGCCTGCGGCCTCGACGGCGAGGCCGATGATGACGGCCGCATCGTAGGTCTCGCGGATGAAGGGGAGGGCGGTAACGCCGTACTCGGCGCTGTAGTCGTCGTCGAACTGCTTGGAGGCAACGCCCTCGACGGCTTCCGGCGCCGTGCCGTACATGCCATTGATGTTCTGGGCCCCGACGGCGGTTATCAGGTCTTCGGACTTGGTGCCGTCGACGAAGAGGAATGTGTCGGCGACGCCGCTCTCGATGGCCTCGCGGACGTAGACGCCCGCGCTAACCGGGTAGCTGACGGCGACAATCACGTCGGGGTTGTTGGCGGTGGCCTTGGCGAGCTCGGAGGCGTAGGAAGGCTGGCCGGACTCGTGGGCGACCTTGGTCACTTGCCCTCCCATCGCGGTGAAGGACTCCTTGAACTGGTCGGCGAGTCCCTGCCCGTAGGCGTTGTTGATGAACAGCACGCCCGCGCTCTCGTAGCCGAGACTGTGAGCGAGCTCCGCGAGGATGACGCCTTGGAAGGAGTCTGACGGGGCCGTGCGGAAGAGGAAGTTGTTGTCGTTTAGGGCGGTGATGGAGGGGGCGGTGGCGGACGAGGATATCTCGGGGACCTGGTTCGGAATAGCGACGGCGTTTGCAACGGCGATAGTAATGCCGCTGGCGAGGGGGCCGACGATGGCGGAGACGCCTTCGACATCGACGAGCTTGCGGGCGGCGTCGACGGCGATAACGTCGCTGGTGCCGCCGTCCTCTGAGATGATTTCGATCTGGCGTCCGCCGAGCACACCTCCGGCTTCGTTGAAATGTTTGGCGGCGAGGATTACGGCGTCGTCCATGGGTGGGCCGTACTCGGCGAGGTCGCCGGTGAAGTCCATGATGGAGCCCACCTTCACGGGGCTGTCGTCGCTGCACGCGCCGACCAGCAAGCCCAGCGCCGCGACCGCGGCTATGAGCGTTGCCGACTTCAACAGCTTAGTCATAGAGGCTCCTCCTGGTAGGGGGAGATATGCCATTTCCATTATCGGGCGCCGACCTACCGGGCGGTAGGGAATTGGGGCCCCCTCTGTATGCTCTCCTGGGGTGGAGGGAGTGGCTCATCGACAGGCTCAGGGCGAACGGAAGAGGGGCGGGGGGTCCTCTTTGAGGTAGGTCAAAGGGGTGTCGTAGTCGACGCCGCGAGAGCGGAACCAAGTGTAGACGCCGGCCCAGAAGAGCTCGGGGTCCATGTCGATGATCTCGCCGTTCTCGGCGCGGGACATGACGAGGGCGCCCCAAGGCTCGGGGTTGCGGCGCTCGCCTGCGACTTCGTGGTCGCCGCGCATCGTGGGGATGCGGCGCATGTCCGTCAGGAAGTCATGCAGGACGGCGGGGCCGGCGGTCATGGCCTGACGCACCGCGCCCGCGTCGTCCACCACGAGGACTACATCGAACTCGCCAAAGGAGCGCCATTCCGCGGAGGGGGACATCGGCTAGAAGAACGTCGTGATGACCTTCGAGAGAAGGACGTTCTGGTCGAGGAGGATGAGGCGGCGGGCGATCTTCCAGCCGGTGCCGGGGTCGCGGCGGAGCACGTCGTGGCGCGTGCCGACGAATACGTTGACCTCGTCGTGGAGGCGGTTGGTCCAGACGAAGAAGTTGCTCCTGACGGGGACTTCGTCCCCTTGCAGCGCGCCGACCTGGATGTTGCTGATGACGTGGCGCACGCGGGAGAAGGGCTCCTCGGCCCAGTGCAAGCCGGTGTTGATCTGCCGGACGCGCCCGGCGAGGGTGCGCTTGCCTTCGTCGAACCACGATATTTCGGCGTCGGAGCTGGAGTTCTCGCGGTGTTGCTGGCCGAACTTGACGTTGCGCCGGACGGGCATGTGGTAGTGGATGTCCTCGGCGATGAGCTCTATCCAGTCGTTGAAGCGGCGGTCGTCGAGGAGCTCGGCCTCGCGATAGAGGAAGCGCTCGATCTCGCGCTCGAGCAGGAGGCGTTCGAGGGTGGCCTCCGGCGCGGCGATGGTCACGGTCTGGGCGAGGTTGCCGCTGGCGGCGGGCCCGGCGGCTGCATCGGACGCGGCTAGGCGCTGCACGCCGGGGGTGTCGAGGACGCCGACAACGTCGGTGGCGAAGGCCATGTCTTCCGTGCCGGTCAGCACCGGGTTGGCGGGGGACTCGATGAACCGGACGCGCACCCACCCGCCGTCGCGGGGATTGGCGGTGACTTCGGCCGTCGCGCCGTCGCGCAACTGCACCAGTTGCCCTACGGGGAGGTTGGTGAGGATGACGGTGTCGTTGACGTTGATGAGGTCTTCGCCCTTTTGTTCCTGGTTGCCGGTAGTCATTACGTTGCTCCTCTGGGTGGCGCGTCAGGACTTGATAGTTATGCCGCCGAAGGTGCAGGAGCCGGTGATGGTGAGCCGCTCCTTGGGGTCGGCCGGCTTGGCGCGTTTGTCACTCGCGCCTCCGAACATGTTGGAGGTTTGGACGTTGACTGCCCAATCGTCAGGCACATGGAGTTCGATGCCGCCGAACAGCGTTGTAACGTAGAGGACGGCTTCACCCTTGGCGAGGGCTGCGCGGCGCATGTCGATGTTGGCCCCGCCGAACGTGGCGCTGACTCTACCGCCGCGGAAGTTCTGGCTCGTCACCTGCTGTTCGCTGCCGCCGAAGACGCAGGAGACTTCGAGGTCGGGGTTCTCAGATATGCCGGACGCGCCCGCGCTCGCGCTGACGCCTCTCCTGTGATGCATCCCACCGAAGATGATCAGCCCGCCGATGATGAGCAGGAGCACGGGCCAGTATCGTCCGATGTCCCAGGACACGATGTCCAGCGTGTTGAGCAGGAGCGCTACGCCCACGATGATGCTTCCGAACCCCCACAAGCGCGAGGCCGGGCCCTGGAGAACGCTCACGAGGCCGAGGGCGATGATGATGCCCGGCCACCAGTCGGCAAGCGCGAAGTCGAAGTCAGTCAGGTTGGCGGCGAGGAAGAGGCCGCCTACGACAAGCAGGGCCAAGCCGAAGACGATGCGCGGCGCGTTCTTGGAGTTTGTCATGCCCTTCCCTTTCCTCCTCCGGCCCAGGCGTGATCAGCGCTCTGTGTTCTTCTTTGGGTGGACGGGGTAGATCTCGTCCCAGCTGCCGGCTTCCATGAACTCGATCCAGCGCCGGAGACGGGCGCGCTGGTTCGCCTCGGCGATGCGGAAGTTGAACGTCATGCCGGGGAAACGCTCGTCGGTGTGTTCGTGGCCTAAGCCCATGGTGAAGTTGTAGGGAAGGCGCTGGGCGATGGTGCCGAGGCTGGCCGGGAAAGCGTAGTTCCAGTTCTCCATGTCGTCGGACTCGGTGACGCCGGTGGGGCCGCCGTAGCGCATCATGTAGCGCCGCTGAGCGTCCTTCACCACCTTGGGCGCGTTCTTGTCCACGGGGTACTGCCGCCAGCTCTCGGTGACGCCGACGCCGTGGGGGTGCCAGATAAGGATGCGGTGAGGCTGAATGTTGACGTTGGGCCAGACGAGGGCGGTGCCGCCGTTGCCCGCGTGCAGGTGGACGTCCTTGTACCTGGCCTGCTTCTTCTCGCGTTGCTCGCGGTAGTATTCGTCCACCTCGGGGGGCTCCGTCTGCCAAGTGTCCATGTACTCCGGCGTGCCGGGTAGCTCGTACATGTAGTTGTGGCCTCCGTGGCCGAGCTCGGGGAGCATCATCTCGTAGGAGGTGGAAGGGAAGGGGGCCCTCATTCCGCTGCGGCTTCCTCCTTGGAGATCGCCCTGCGGCCCGATGGCCGCGACGTTGACGGAGCGGTGGGTCATCGCTCCGTGGGCGCTGTCGCCGTCGAAGCTGAAGCCGGGGAACTTCCAGTTGGTGGGGATGCGCCACTTGGTGGCGGGGTTGAACAGCTCGACGCCGTTGTCCTCGCCGCCGCTGCTCTCGAAGCACCACCGGACAGTGGGAGCGAAGACGCCGAGGTAGTCCTCGAAGGACGGGGCCTTGCGGTCCCACGTGGCCCAGAGCGAGCCATAGTAGTTGGAGAGCTGGGCGACCTCGTGCAGTCCCCACGAGCTCTTGTCGAGCTCCTCGTGGTAGGCCTGCTTATGGTGCGGCACGCCGACGAGACGGCCGTCGGTGTCGTAGCTCCAGCCGTGGAACGGGCAGGTGAATACGAGGGTGTTGCCGTCGTCGTAGCGGCAGACTCTCATGCCGCGGTGGCGGCAGGTGTTGAGGAAGGCGTGTATAACGTTCTTGCGGTCCCTGACAATGATGATCTCCTCCTCGCCCATGCGGGAGATGACGAAATCGCCGGGGTTCGGGACCTGGCTCTCGTGGCCGAGGAAGAGCCAGGCGCGGGCGAAGACCTGCTCCAGCTCTTGCTGGTAGATTGCCTCGTTGACGTATATCTCGCGAGAGATGAGCCCCTCGTCGAGGTCCACAAGGTCACGGAGCGACCGGTCGCCGCGCGAATGAATGATCGAGACCATGGTTGCCCTCCTGCGCCGCGCTCGTTCTTTACGAGGGCGCGCTTTCTTCAGACGAGATGTTTCAGACGATATGCTGCCGTATTCTACGAGCGGGTTGGATTGTAATCGAATGCGCGCGAGGCGCCAGGGGCGCCTTGTGGCCGTTATGCGCCGGGCGGCCCGACCCCGCTACCGACGGCCGGGTGGGCAGCGCTCACACACTCGGCCATCATATCCCCAATCAATGCTGCTTCAGGGGCGTCCCCAGAGGGCAGTCCGATGATTTCGCTGTGGGAGAAGTCGGCTGGGTATACGCCCTCCTCCGGCAAAGGCGCGTGGACGAACCGGATAGCAGTGAGGCGCTCATGGGCATGGCGCTTCGTAGCGCCGACGTTCAACTCGGCAAGGCGTCCCTGCTCCCTCATTGCTAGGCGCGAGAGCCGCCTCACTTCGTCAAGCTGCTGAGTTTTAGCGAGTCCATGGAAACTTTCGAGCCAGTTCACGGACAGGCCAGTGTCGGACTGACGCAGTCGAAGACCGAGCCGTCCACACGTCCATCTTCGCGGATTGCGCTCGGCCTCGCATAACGAACGACATTGGCATTCTCAGGTAGGTCGCCGTTGCTCATACATAGGCCGAGGGCATGAAGTCGAAGGCTCGCATCTGCCGCCGGATTCCCTCCAAGGTATCGACACCCGCTACTCTGGAGACATCCGAGGCGGCGGAGCGGCGCTTGAAGATCACGTACTCTCCGCGCTGGCATCCGGTGAATTGGACCGCAAGATGGCCCTCTTTGGAATCCTCCCAGACAGCGCGGAAGTTGCCATTCTCCATCAGCACTACTTCCGCTTTGGGAGTGACAGGGACCGATTCGATGAAGGCCCAGAAGTCCTGCTCGGAGTCGGGCTGCACGATGATCTCATCGAGGTCGGCGTAGGCGCGCAAGTCCTCAATCCTAGAGCGGTACGCTGTCTGTTGCGCTTGGGCCTCTATGGCATGATTCGCCGACTGCTTCTCGCCTGCGCGGCTGACCGCGCATCGGGGGCGCCAGACTGCCGGCGGAGCCGCGCGAGGATAGTCCGGGAGAGGTAGCCCGCAAGCGATTTTCTTCGCTCTTCCGGTCCCGTGTGGGTCGCCATTTGAGGAAATGAGCCTCCGGCGTCAGTTATACATTGAACAGAACAGCCGGGGACGTTGCGGAATGCGCGCTCGACGGCAGCTACTCCAGTAGCAGTCTACTGCGCCGGAGGAGATCGGTGAAACCTTCGCCGTGGCGACGGACGGCTGCGTCGCGGATGAGGGCGGCGGCTTCGCCTGCGTCGTCGGTTACCGTGAAGGCGGAGAAGTCCTTGGGGTCGATCATCTCTTCGGCCACGAGCGTCTGCTCCATGAAATCGAGCATGGGTTTCCAGAAGGCCGCGCCCATGAGGACGATGGGGAAGTCCTCGATCTTGCCGGTCTGCACGAGGGTGGCGGTCTCGAACACCTCGTCGAGCGTGCCGAGTCCTCCCGGGAGCACGATGAAGCCGTAGGAGTACTTCACAAGCATCACCTTGCGGACGAAGAAGTAGTTGAACTCCTTGCGCGTGTCGAGATAGGAGTTGACGCCTTCGTCGAGGTTTATCGTGCAGCCGACGGTGCGGCCGCCGGCCTCCTTCGCGCCCCGGCTGACGGCCTCCATGACGCCGGGGCCGCCGCCGGTCATCACGGTGAAACCGGCCTCCGCGAGCGCGCCGCCAACCTCCATGCCCATCCCGTAGAAGGGGCTCTCTTCCGTGACGCGGGCGGAGCCGAACACGGTTACGCACGGGCCCACGAAGTGCAGCGTGCGGAACCCGTCGATCATCTCGCGGAAGACGCGGGCGGCTTGGAGCAGCTCCCGCCTGCGCTGGTCAGGCCCCTGTAGGAGGCGGCCTTCAAGCCCAGAGGACCTGGGCCGATTTCCTCTTCTCAGCATCTTCACCGCCACCGCCTACGGGCCGTTGTGCCCATTCACCATACCCGAACGGGCGCAGCGGTCGAGCGTTCCCAGCGGCGCGCGGAGTATGATTGGCGCATCCTCCGCCGTACGCGGGGCGCTCGATGCCCGCGTGCGGCGACATCTCCAGGAGGGGACATGTCGGACTTGGAAGGCAAGGTGGTGGCGATCACGGGCGCGGCGCGCGGAATGGGCCGGGCTTTCACGCAAGGGTTTCTGGCGGCAGGGGCCAAGGTCGTCGCGATGGACATCTCTTGGGAGCCGACCGGCTTCTCCGGGGACAAGGACACGGCGTTCCTCGACGAGCTGAGAGGCCGGACGGACGACGTCATCGTGGCGACGGTCGACGTGACGAACGACGCGCAGATCGACGCGGCGTACGAGGAGACGCTGGCCAAGTGGGGGACGTGCGACGTGCTCATCAACGACGCGGCGATGCGGCAGCGCATCCTGTTCCCGCCGACGGGCCGGATTACAACGCTGGAGACGAGCGACGAGGACTGGGAGCGGGCGTTTGCGGTCAACGTGTTCGGCGCGCTCAAGGTCACGCGGCGGTTCATCAAGCCGATGTTGGAGCAGCGGTCCGGCAGCGTCATCTCCGTCATAAGCAGCGGAGCGTTGAGCCATTCCTACGGAGGGGCCTATCGCGCGCTGCGTCCGAACAGCCGCGAGATGCCGTACCAGTCCACCAAGGCCGCTCTCCTCACCCTGATGTTCTATCTGGCCGACGAGATACGGGAGCAGAACGTGGCGGTGAACGTGATGATTCCGGGGCACACGCGGACGACGGGCTTCGACGAGCAGAACATAGCGCGCAGAGAGCTTGGCATGGGGAACAGGAACGCGCCGCTGCCGCTACGGTCCGACCACATGGTCCCGCTGGCGCTCTTCCTTGCGCAGCAGGACGCCGCCGGCGAGGTTACGGGCAAGTGCTTCGACGTTACGACGTGGAATATCGAGCACGGACTCGGCGGCCAGCTTGCGTGGGAGGACCCGGAGGGCACTGCCGTATCCGAGAACGCGGAGCTCGCGGCGAGGGCGAGGTAGGGACGCCCCCTCTGGACTCATCCGCAGGCGGGTGAGTCCAGGCCAATCCCTCCTAGGTCGAGAAGTCGAAATCGATGGACTGGTTCGCGTGGAACTCGACGCTTGGGGCGGGGGTGAGGCGGCCCTCGAAGGCTTCGGAGAAGAACTCGGTTATGAGGCCCCAGGTTGTTTCGGTGGCTTCCGGGCGGTAGTCCTTGGGCTTGGTGGTGTTCATCCAGCCGTGGGGGGTGTCCCCAAAGACGTGGACGCGCGCGCGTTTGCCGAGGGATTCGAGCTCGCCGCGGAACCGGCGGATGTTGTCCATCGGGACGAGGAAGTCGTTCTGACCGAACCCGGCTAGGAGTGGGACGTTCACGCGGGGCAGGAACGTGGTCGCGCTCTCCTGGCCTTCGAAGGTGGGCTCGTAGTCTCGGGGATAGATGCCGCCGTGGAAGAAGGCGATCGCGGTCACGTCCCGGCCGCCCGCGGCGTAGACCATGGGGACGCGTCCGCTCTGGCAGAAGCCCACGATGCCGACCTTGGCGGAGTCGACGAAGGTCTGAGCGCGCATGAATGCGAGGGTCTCGTCGAGATCGGCGATGTACTGGGCGTCGGTGGGGTCACACCTGTCCTCGGAGCGTTCGAGGGGTCCGCGGTCGCCTTCGTAGCGGTGGAAGAAGTCGGGGAAGCAGGCCACGTAGCCGTATTCGGCCATGCGCTGCATCACGTTGAAGTTGTGCTCCACAGGGCCGTAGCGCTCGTGCATCATAACCATGAGGGGCAGGGGCTCGCTGCTCTCAGGCCGAGCAAACCAGACGCGCATGCCGCTTTCGAGGACGTTCTCCGAGATATCCATGGGGGTGCCTCCTAGACTCGTTGACGGAAGGGAGCGGGCGCCGGCTCGCCGCTCCGTGGGGACAGCCCCCGATAGCTTAGGCAGGATGCGCCGGCCGCACAACCGGGGCGGGGTTCAGCCTCGGCGTCAAGATGCGGTAGCATGAGCGCCTATGTTCAAGGGAACCCGCCAAGACCATCAGAAGGCTGATCTCCGCCGGGTAGAAGCCCCGCATATAGAGGGCGGGACGAGCGGCGTGCGCGTGCTGCGGCTCCAGTTGCGGTACCCCAAGGCCGAGAGGCTCGCGGTGGATGTAGACGATTTGCGGGTCGCCCCAGGCGAGTTTGTCGCGATTATGGGCGAGTCAGGTTCGGGGAAGACCAGCCTGCTGCGCCTAGTCGCCGGCTTGGAGGAGCCCACCCAAGGCGAAATCTACATCGGCGGCGTGTATATGAACGACGTCGAGGTCGGACGCAGGCCGGTCCAATTGATCTTCCAAAGCCTGGCCCTCTGGCCTCACCTTCGGGTGATGGATGAGCAGGGCTACTCCAATCTGAGCTTCCCCCTCAAGATCCGCAGCTGGAGCAAGGAACAGATCGTCGATCGCGTGCGGGGAGTGGCCAACCGCGTCGGGCTGAGGGAGGAGCTGTTTCCGCGCAAGCCCAGCGAGCTATCGGGCGGAGAGCGCCAGCGTGTGGCGCTCGCGCGGGCGATGGTCACGAACACCAAGACGTTCCTGATGGACGAGCCGCTCAGCAGCCTCGATCCCATAAGCAGGCCCAAGATGCGCTCCGAGATACGCCGCCTTCACGCGGAAGTCGGCGCCACTACTCTGTACGTGACGCACAGCATCCACGACGCTCGGGACATAGCGGACCGCATTGCGGTGATGCAGGAGGGCCGAATCATCGCCACAGGAACGTACCAGGAGCTCACCGAGTCCACGGACCCGTACATACGAACGCTGCTCTACTCCTACTAACTCCCTCCTTCCGTCATTCCCGCGAAGGCCTCTCCCCCGCCCCCTCCGGTCCTCTCTCCCGTCTGCGAGACCTTTGCGTAAACCTCAAACTGGTTCGTGGTGAGCTTGTCGAACCACGGACCGGCCTGGAATATCGGGGAGCGCAGAGGGGCGTCGCCCTCTGCCGGGGGTGTGGGGGTGTCCCCCACGACATGACGGGCGGGTGGGCGGGAAGAGTTACGCCCGCCAGAAAATAGGGTTACGCAAAGGTCCCGTCTACGGGAGAGAGTTAGAAGAGAGGGTCTGCGCGTCCGTCGGCCAACCAACCCCCGCTCCCCCTCCTAATCTCCCCCATCTGCGGAGGATGACCGTGACACTTGCCTCTTACGCCATCGCCCCTCCGTCCGCTACCCTCGCGCTTATGGTCCAACCGCCCCGCCCCCTCGACGCCCCCACCGGCCCCTGTCGCAAAGTGACGCATTTGCTGTCTTAAAGTGTCGCGGAACTGTCGCGCGCGAAGCCCCCTAAACACGAGTAAAAACTATGAAAATGAGACCAAATGAGACCAAATGAGACCGTTTCTGAAATATCGGCGCTCACCCCACTCGTAGGCACGGGCATTCTACGAGTGCGCGACAGGCGAGATTGCGGGCAGTTCGGGGCAAATTCGCGCCAAACCGGCTCCCGCGGGCCGCTTCCCCCGCCTCTACCTACCGAGGAGGGCATAGAGGCCGGCGAATGGCGCCATCAGTCTTGAAAGATGGCGTATGCTGGCGGCGTGAGTCGTTGGCCGGTCGTAAGACGCTGACTGAGGGAGGCGGACATGCTCTCTGCTGAAGACACCAACGTACTGTGCCGCGTAGGCCGGGGCACGCCGATGGGCGAGCTGATGCGGCAGTACTGGCTGCCGGTCGGCTACTCCTGGGAGTACGAGGCCGAAGGTCAGCCGCAGCGGGTCCGGCTGCTTGGCGAAGACCTCATCGTTTGGCGGGACGCAAGCGGCACGCCGGCTTTCGTTGAGGCCAATTGTCCGCATCGAGGCGCAGGCTTGTTCTTCGGCCGGGTCGAGGGGTCGGGCCTCCGGTGCGCCTACCACGGGTGGACGTTCGATGCGTCGGGGCAATGCATCGACATGCCGAACGAGCCCGTGGAGAGCAACTTCAAGAGCAAGGTGAAGACCAAGGCGTACCGGGGCGCCGACTACGGCGGCGTCACCTGGATATACATGGGGCCCGACCAAGACAGTCCGCCGGCGCTCCCGGAGTTCGAGTGGGGGAAGGTCCCGCTCGAAAACGTCAGCCATGCGCAGAAGATCGTCTACCAATGCAACTGGATGCAGGCGCTGGAGGGCGAGCTGGACTCGACCCACGTCTATTTCCTCCACACGCGGCTGGACCCGAACGACTCCCCGCGCTACGGGCTGTACCACAACGACAAGCGGGCCAAGTTCCACATCGTGGACAAGGAGTACGGGTTTACCTACGGCGCGGAGCGCGCCGAGCTGGATGGGAACGTGTACTGGAGAACGACGCAGTTCCTGTTCCCGGTCTACGGTATGTTCCCGGCGCAGGACGGCGTCGTGCCGCTCTCTATGTACACGCCCATCGACGACTATCACACGCTGCACATGGGGGTGTGGTGGCGTCCCGTAGGCGAGATGCCGGGGCGCGAACGGCCGAGAGGAGCGCTGTCCGAGGAGCCCGGCGCGCTCTCGCTCGGGGTCGGGCCGATGAAGACGGAGCAGCACGGCAACTTCTTCGCGAAGTGGTGGCCGCAGGCCGCGCCCGACAGCGATTTCCTCATGAACGAGGACGTGAAGAAGACCAAGAACATGACGGGCATCCCGACGGTCCGCCTGCAGGACTCGGCCGTGCTCCATAGCATGGGGCCGATCATGGACCGCACGCGGGAGCACCTCGGCACGACGGACGCCAGCATCATCCGCGCGCGGCGAACGATGATTCGGGCGGCGCGGGCATTCCATGAGCACGGGGTCCCGCCGCCGGGGTCGCAGCATCCGGAGATGTACAACGTCCGCTCTTGCGCGACCATCCTGCCGCCCGGCGCGGACTGGGAGCGGGAGCTCGACGATTGGCATAACTGCCGGACGACGGAGTTCCCGCGCTTGCTGGCGGAGGCGAACCGTCCGTTCCAGGAACGTACCCTGCCAAGCTCGTCCGACTACCGGGCATAGGCGGGTAGGGGAGCGTTGAGCGAGCGAAGGTGATATAGACTAGCCCCGACAGGCATGAGGACTACGGAGGACAACGATGCTGACCCAGGAAGCAAACGACCGCTACACCCGAGTCGGCCCCGGCTCGCCCATGGGCGAGCTCATGCGCCGGTACTGGCACCCGATCGCCGCCGTCTCGCAGATGAACGACAAGTGGACGATGAAGGTCCGCCTCCTCGGGGAAGACCTCATCCTCTATAAGGACCGCTCCGGCACATTCGGGCTGATGGAGCCGCACTGCGCGCACCGCCGCATGAACATGATCTACGGCATCCCCGAGGAGCACGGCCTGCGCTGCCCCTACCACGGTTGGCTCTACGACGAGACCGGTCAGTGCACCGAGCAGCCCTACGAGGAGACGGAGGACCCCGAGGCCCGCTTCAAGGACAAGATCAAGATGAAGGCGTACCCGGTGGAGGTCAAGGCGGGCCTGGTGTTCGCCTACATGGGTCCCACGCCTGCCCCCCTTGTCCCGAACTGGGACGTTTTCGCAATCGACGACGTGATCCGGGACATCGGGGTCGCGGTGCTCACTTGCAACTGGCTCCAGTGCCAGGAGAACTCGTTGGACCCCGTCCACCTCGAATGGCTGCACGGCTACTGGTCGAATTTCATCTCGGAGGTCCGCGACGAGACGGAGCGGCAGCGGACGATTCGCACGCACGAGAAGATTGCGTTCACGGAGTTCGAGTACGGCATCTACAAGCGCCGAGTCATGCAAGGCGGGTCCGAGGACGACACCTCGTGGCGCGAAGGGCATCCGATCATTTTCCCGTACTACCTGCGGCAGGGCGGGGACGGGTTCGACCGGGAGAAGTGGGGCATGACGGGCCCCGCGGTGCAGATCCGAGTGCCCATCGACGACACCCACACCGCTCACTGGTGGGTGATGTGCCACCAGAAGGAGGAGGGCGCGCCGGAGCAGCGGTTCGAGGACATCCCGTTCTTCCAGCCGCCGGTCATCGAGCTGGACGAGAAGCAACAGCCGCAGTACATCCTGCTCGACTCGAACTCGGCGCAAGACCTGGCTGCGTGGATCACCCAGGGCGACATCGCCGACCGGACGGGCGAGCACCTTGGCCGCTCAGACAAGGGCATCATCATGTTTCGGCAGATGCTGGAAGACAACATCAAGATTGTCGAGGACGGCGGCGACCCTTTGAACACCTTCCGCACGGCGGAGGAGAACCGGTACCACGGCATGGTCACCGAGTACCCCAGGGAGCTCGCCGCGAAGATCAATCCGAACGACGCCGGCGGCACCGGCACCGGCGGCAGCGTGTACGAGCGCCAGGGGATGGCCAGCAAGTACAGCCCCATCCTCAACCAGCGGGGCGTCGAGGGCGGCGCGGATGCTGCCGAGCGCCGGCGTCTGGTGGGTCAGGGGTAAGTCCGGCGCGCAATTCCACCATCCCCAGGCTAGGAGGTTGCTCATATGTATTCTCGCGTTGTGGTGCCGCTCGATGGTTCGACGCTCGCGCTCCAGGTATTGCCGTATGCGCGGCTCATTGCGGAGTCGACAGGGGCGACGCTGGTCCTCCTGAACTCGGTCAACTCATTCCCTGCGGACCTGATTAGCCTTACGGCTTGGTCCGATACCGATACGCGGGTCATAGGGGCTTCGGGATTGCCTGACCGTAGCTCGGACGTCGGATCGACGCCGACCCCTGGGCAGTTGGCGGAGCTTCGGGGGAGAGTCCGCGCGGATTCCGAGAGGCAGCTGGACGAGGCGGCGGGGCCGGCCAGGGCGCAGGGTCTCAAGGTGGAGATCGTGCTCAAGGAGGGTGAGCCCGCGGATATGATTGCGGAAGAAGCCGACAAGGACGAGCAAACGCTCATCGCTATGTCGACGCACGGTCGTTCGGGCGTGGGCAGGTGGCTGATGGGCAGCGTGACGGACCGGGTGGTGCGGCACGGCCGCCATGCGACGCTGGTGATTCGCGCCCAGGAAGGGGACGTGACGTCATCTTCCCCGAAACTCCGCAGAGTGCTCCTGCCCGTGGACGGCTCGCCGATCTCAGACTCCGCTGTTCCCCACGGGGTGGAGATGGCCAAAGCGATTGGGTGCGGGATAACGGTGCTCCGTGTGGTCTCGCCTATGGCTTACGGCGAGGCGTTTGCAGACTACGTCCCCACGATCCAGAGCGACGCCTTCGCCGCGAGCATCCAGGCCGAGGCCCAGGGCTACGTCGACAGCAAAGTGGCCGAGGTCAGAGCGGCGGGCATCGCGGATGTTGAGGGGAAGATTGTCGAGGGCAATCCGGGGAGTGTGATCATCGACGAGGTCGGGGAGGGCGGCGAGCAGCTCGTGGTGATGGCCACGCATGGCCGCTCGGGCGTGGGCCGTTGGCTCATGGGCAGCGTAACGGACCGCGTGATCCGGCACAGCGCCGGGCCGGTGCTGGTGATCAGACCTCAGTGAAGTGACCAGGGCGAAGCAAGCTAAGCAAGAGGGGTCGCCGCTCCAAGCGCGGCCCCTCTGTTTTCCCCGGCGCTTCAATGGGTAGGGAGCGGCCTATTGAGGCAGGAGTTGGCTACTCGGCGTGACGTTTCCGCTACCTGATAAGGCCCTCAAACGCTTGCTGTCGGCAGGTCGGTGTAGGACTGATTGGCTTGACAGCGGCTCTATCGCTGGCGGCGTGCGCGGGCCCCACTCCCACGCCGATGCCGGCGGAGAGTCCCACGCCCACGGCAATCCCCACGCCGACTGCCGAGCCCACGGCAACCCCGGCGCCCACGTCTACGCCGACTCCCAAGCCGACTCCTACGCCCACGGCGACAGCAACCCTGGCCCCCACGCCGACTCCGACTCCCGAGCCGACACCGACGCCCACGGCGACAGCAACTCCGACGCCTACGGCGACGGCAACTCCGACGCCCATGGCGACGGCAACTCTGACGCCCACGGCGACGGCAACTCTGACGCCCACGGCGACGGCAACTCCGACGCCTACGGCGACGGCAACTCCGACGCCTACAGCGGCGGCAACTCCGACGCCCACCGCAACAGCAACCCCGGCGCCCACGCCGATTCCGACGCCCGTGCTCGAAGCTGTTCCGCAGTCGCCTACGGAGATGGAGGTGACCTGGTCGTACGAGACGGAGAGGGTGAATAGCCTCGATCTGTACAGAGACGGCGAGTTGGTGGCCACACTGTCTGGTGATCAGAGCTCGTACGTGGAAGGGGGGCTCAGTCCGAACACGCGCTATGCGTATCGCGCGACCTTTCGGCTGGACGGCGGCTTGCTGAAAGAGGCTGAGGCGGCGGCGGCAACCCTGGCGTATGCCCCAATCATCGTCGGGCCCTGGAACCTGACTCCGCGGAGCTTTGAGCTAGCCGTAATAGACACGCTCAATCCGCCGGAGACCGAGTACCGAATCACTCTCCTCTCACACGACACGGGGGTATCCTCTATTTCAGGCCCGGACACGTCGCGGTGTAGGACATTTGAGGGACTCCGTCCCGATGCAGAGTATCGCTTCGAAGCGGCCGCGATAAACTACGACGGAGTCGAGACAAGGCTAGTTACGCGAAGAGGCATAGGGGAGCGAGCAACCCGCGACTTTTATACCCAATACCCAACGACGAGTCACGACCCTTGGACAATCGACCGGCTCAATGCCGTTAGCTCCCTGTATGGACTCACCGACCGCGCCCGGACCTGGATGTTGTCTGATATTCGCGTCAATGTTTTGAGAAATGAACCCGGCTACGCGGGTTACGGGAGCAGCCGTGTAGGGGTCGGCCGTACCGGCAAACTGGCCACTCTCATTCACGAGATGATGCATGGCTACTGGGAACATTGGGACGGCTTCCCGGAAGATTGCGGCGTAATGAACCTCCACACATTCAGGCAAGACGTCGCTCGCTTCATGCTCGATTTCAAGGAGGCGGATGCCCTTGGCCGGCAGATGGCTATGGAGGAATGGCGCCCGTTCTACAATTACCTCGTCGGCAGGATGACGGACAACTATTCGGGCGCCGATGACCCGTGGAAGCTGCTTGCCCAGAATAAATTCGACGACCTGTGGGCTTCATTGTTTCACGGACCGGATGCAGGTATTCCGGCAATCACTGCGGGGAGGCTATCACTCATCCCGCCGCAACTGAGGAGATTCTTTGAGAACTTCCTCGACGAATCCGAAGAGACCACTTGGCGCGACCAGCTGCTCTGGCGCGCGAGCCTCTCCCCTGAAGACCGTTACCTCTGGGACTCGATATTCGATTATCACGCTATAGCGCACCACTCACCGGAGTACGGACAAGTGGAGTCGACCGAGAGAACGGCCATCCCCGGACCGCTTCGGCAGCTGATGAGAGATGCGGACCGCCAACGGTTGGTCGAATTCGTCAATACCTTGGAAGACCTTACCTGCAGTGTCGGGTGTGTGGAGCTGTGGAGCTCCAGTTTTGACTTCTGGAGGTGGCACGTCGAACAGCACCTAGTCCGCGCCCTGTTCTACTTGAACGAGCTGAGCCCCGACATTGGAATCGAGCTCGAGCAACCGAACCTCGATGCCGTTCGAGATGTCCTCAGACCGATGGTCGTGGGCTTGTACTGCGGTTCATTGGGCGTGAACGACATGCGCGAAATCGTCGCCGACGCCGAGGGCGTCTCCGAGCTACAGCGCGCCGCGCTGTACCAGATGGTCGAGGTTCGTCAGCAGGAGATACTCGAAACCGGCGACCCGAACTCCCCCTCGGGAATATGCACGCCCACGGCAGCGCCGCCGCCCGAGCCTCCGCCGACGGTCGCCCCGGCGGACACGGGGCCGCCGACATTCGCGCTCGAGGCCGTTCCGCAGTCGCCTACGGAGATGGTGGTGCTCTGGTCATACGGGCCTGGGCGCGTCGTCCGCCTCTTTCTGTACAGGGACGGCGAGCGGCTGGGCGAGTTCCCGGCTGCTCAGATCTCGTACCTGGACGAGGGGCTCAACCCGAACGAGCGCTATAAGTACCGCGTGGTGTTCTGGTTGGGCGATGGTACATGGAGAGCGGCCGAGACGACTGTCGCAACCCTGGCCCATGCGCCGAGGGTATATGGCCCGATGGAGGTGACAGAGGAAAGCTTTAAGCTGGCCATCGTGAGCGACCTCAATCCTCCGGAGACCGAGTACCGCATCACTCTTTCGGACCGTGTAGGAGTGGTTACGTCGGATGAGAGTCCGTCGAAGTGCAGGACGTTCGATGGGCTTCTGCCCGGCGCCTCGTATCGGTTCGAGGGAGTTGCAGTAAATCTCGATGGAGTTGAGACGAGTCCGGTTAACCAGTTGCAATCGCGAGAAAGGCAAATAACCGAGATACTGACTCAGGGACCGGAATCCCCCAATGACGCTTGGACGGTTGATAAGCTCAATGCCGTCAGTTTGCTGTACGGCCTCACGGAGCGGGCCCAAACATGGATGCTGTCGGACCTGAGCGTCGATGTCTTACGGGATAAGCCTATTCACGCGAGACGCGATGGCCGCCATATCGAGATTGGCCGTGTCGTCAAGCCGACTACGGTCATGGGTGAGGTGATGCATATTTTTTGGGAGCACTGGGATGGTTTCCCTGAAGAATGCGGCGAGATGAATCCGTTCACCTTCAAGCAAGACGTTGCGAGGTTTATGCTGGAACTCAAGGAGGCAGACGACCAGGGAAGGGAAAGCGTTTGGGAGGACTGGCGTCCGTTCTACAGGTTCCTCAGAGACATAATGATCGGAGGGTATTCAGGCGACGGTGATCCATGGGACCTGCTCGCGCAGAACAAGTTCGCAGAGCTGCACAGGCCCACGTTCGATTATATAGAGACGCATCTCTTGACAGTCACCGCAGGCAAGCTGTCTCTCATCCCTCCGCCACTCCAATCGTACTTTGAGAATTTCCTCGTGGAAACCGAAGAAACTACCTGGCGCGACGAGCTGCTCTGGCGCCTAAATCTCTCTCTCGAGGACCGTTATCTCTGGGATACTGCGTTTTTCTACTATTTGGTGCAACGGCATTCTCGAGAGTACTACGACATCCCCCTATCGGAGCAAACGGCTGTTCTTGCGCCGCTCCGCCAGAGGCTGAGGGACGCAGACCGTCAGCTACTGGTCGATTTCGTTGATACCTTGGAAGACATCTCCTGTAGCGCCCGATGTGAAGAGCATTGGGGTTCCAATTCCTGGTTCTCGAGATGGTACTTCGTGGAGCACCTTTTCCGCGCTCAGTTCTACCTGGAGGAGCTGAGCCCGGAGATAGGAATCGAGCTCGATCAGCCCAACCTGGACGCCGTTCGGGACGTGCTCCGGCCTATCGTCTCCGACCTGTATTGCGGCGGCTTGAAGTCATACGATTTGCGCGAAGTGGTTGCAAACGCAGGGGGCATCTCGGACCTCCAGCGTGCGGTGCTTCGCGAGATGGTCGAGGTCCGCCATCGGGAGCTAACCGAGACCGGCGACCCAAACCTCGCGCTCTTGGATATGCGTGGACTGGAGGCCCTAGAAGGGTGTAAACGCCTGACCCAACCTACTACGCCCGCGACTCTTTTCGATCGTCCCCTAGAGGTCGAGGCGGGGGGTTGGGGCGTCTTCGAAGGCTGGGGAGGGTGGGGTTTCGAGGAGCTGTCCGGCGTCGATTCGCGTTCGGGTGGCCGCCAGGGCTCCGTCCAAGTCTGCGTCTGTGGGCGTGTAGATGTCTCCGGTCCGCAGGAACAGCAGGCTCGCGCCCGGACGCCGGCCGGTCGCCTTTTGCAGAGCGGAAGCGTAGAGCGCGAGCTGCGGTAGATAGGGCTCGGCCGCTTCGGCAAAGGTCTTGCCCTGGACTTGGTCGGTCTTGAAATCGAGCACGCGCCAGCTCCCAGCGGTCTGGTACGCCAGGTCAATCGTTCCGTGCACCGGCACGCCGTCCCAGTCCCACGAGAAGGGAAGCTCGAAGTGCGCGCGCGTGGCCGGGTCGCGCAGGATGGCGGCGAGACTGCTTGCATCGAGCAAGCCCAGCATCGCGTCAACGTCAGCGACAATGCGCTCGACCGCTTGCTCGTCCAGTCCGGCATCCAGCCTCCGGGAGAGCTCGGCCAGCGTGGGCCGTTCTCCCGTCGTGAACCAGACTTCGATGGCCTTGTGCGCGAGGCTCCCGCGAACGAGGCCGAGGCCGTCTCCGTGACCGGCGAACCCGTTAGGCGCCGCCGGAGGGCGGAGGGCTGTCACCGGCGTGCTCGAACGCAAGGGGATGACGCGCGGACGGGCGACGAGAGGGGGCATGAAGTCCTCTTCCTCATCGGGCGGAGGCGGCTCGACGGCTCTGGGCGGCGGCCTGCGGGCCGTGCCGCCCGCTCCAACGGTCAGCGGAGCCCGTACCTCCACGCCGTCGCGCGAGGCCGTTCCCAACGCTTCGATGGCGGCGCCGAGCCAGCCGTCGCCGCCGCGCGACTCGTCCCCGCTGACATAGAGTGCATCGGCGGCGCGCGTTGCCGCGACATAGAAGAGACGCTTGTGCTCGGCGGCTTCCTCAGTGCGGTCACGGGCGAAGAGATAGGCGTAGAACCCTGGCCGCGGACGAGCGCTTTCCCCGATCTCCCTGGCGAGGGTTGCGGATATGCCCTCCGCACTGCGCCACCGAACGTACTCGTAGGTTTCCCGCGACGGCAGGTGGGCCTCCGGCACGAAAACGATTGGGAACTCGAGGCCTTTGGCGCCATGGATCGTCATCAGACGCACCGCGTCGGACGCGTCCAGGACCGCCTGCCCCTCGCGAGCGTCGAGCTCGTCCCGCCGTCGGCGCACGTAGGTGACGAACTCGTCCAGCGAGTGGTCGGCCAGGGTGCGGGCGAGGCCGACGAATTTTCGTATGTTGGCAAGGGCCTGCTCGCCGCCTTGCAGCGGCGCCCAAGCCGCCTCGAACCCGGTGAGGGCGAGGGCCTTTTCGATGAGCGCGTCCGCGGCGGCAGTGGGCGCGTCACGCCGAAGAGCGTCGAGCACACCGGCTGCCTGGACGCAGAGAGGGCGTGACTGGTCGAGGACGCCCTCCGGCGGGTCACGGAGCGCCTCCAACAGGTTGCCGCCCTGGGAGCGGACGGCGAGCAGCGATTGGTCGTCGATCATGAAGAGAGGCGAGCGCAAGGCGCCGACCAGCGCGATGGAGTCGTCGGGCTCGGCCAGCCATCCCAGGAGATTGGTGAGGTCTCGGACCTCCTGCCGGGTGAAGAAGCCTGCGCCCGCCGGAGTCCGGTAGGGGACCCCGTGGCTCTCCAAGGCTATCTCGAAGAGGTGAACGTTCGACAACCGGCGGAGAAGAATAGTCACGTCGGACGCCTGCGCCGGACGGAACTTCTGCTCGTTCCGGTCCCACACGGGGGCGCGGCTATCCAAGAGCGATTTGATTTCCAGGGCGACGGCGTCGGCTTCCGTTTGACGGCGCTCGTCATCTGCCGTTCTATCGCCGTGGGCTGTCCGGTCGGAAATGGGCATGAGCACGAGGTGGGGCCCGGGGGGCGCGTCCGGCCCGCGTCCGGTCATCGTCTGCATCGGCGCTTCGAAGTCCTCGCGCGGATCATCGAACACGCAACGGAAGATGACGTTGAACGTCTCCACCAGCGAATCGTGGGCGCGGAACGACTGGCTGAGCGATAAGACCGCGCCGGTGGATTGCATCTCAGCACGGAGGCGGGTGAAGTGGCGCACGTCGCTCCCCCGGAAGCGGTAGATGGCCTGCTTGACGTCGCCGACGAGGAAGTGCTCGGGGCTGGGCGAGGTGGAGTTTCCGTCTCGCGACAGGAGGTCGAGCAGAGCGACCTGGGCGGGGTTGGTGTCTTGCAGCTCATCCACCATCAGATGGCGGAACCGCGCCCGGTAAGAAGCGGCTACCTCCGGATGCGCTCGGAGCAGCTCGGTCGCCTTGAGCTCCAGGTCTAGGTAATCGAGGGCCGCCAGCTCCTTCTTGCGTGCGGCGTACCGGGCGCATGCGTCATCGAAGAGGAGGCGCAGGGAGGCCAGTGCTTCGAGAGCTGGGGCGTCGTGCTCGTTCCACTGGGGGACGTCTCTCAGGCGGCCCGCTATGCCGCGGATGGCATCCATCGCGGCTTTGACGTCTTTGAGGTCCGCGGCCCAATTCTTGGCGCTGCCGCCTTGGAGATTGATATGCCCGCGAGCGTTGTTGAGGCGCTCTAGCAAGTCCTTCCACCCGCCCTCCTCCGGGTCGCCTAGGGCTGATAGGGTGCTCCGCAATCGCTCGGAGAGCGCGTCCTCTCCCGGCCCGGCGTGGGCGTCTTTGAGCCACGAGACCCACTCGGCAAGCTCCGGGCGAGCTCCTTCGACTGCCGCTTGGGCCAGAGGGTCCAGGAGCCCTCGGACGTGCGCAGCCCACTCCTCCGGCCCGTCGCCAGGCATGGCGCGGTACGCCTCCGCGACCTCATCCCGCCGCGCGACCATGAGAGGCAGCTGAGTGGTGAGCGGAAACACGCCGATCTCGTGCAGCGCCAGGGCCCGGCGGTCGTCGGCGCCGGCGGCCTCCTCGAGGGCGTCGACGCAGGCGGTGAGGAGCTCGGACTCCGCCTCGTCGTCGGAGAGGACGCGGGCGGCGGGGTCGATGGCCGATTCCACGGGGTTGTCCCGCAACAGCCGGCGGCAGAGCGAGTGGATCGTGCCGATGACGGCTTCATCGAGGGAGGCGCGTCGCTCGGCGAGCTCCGGGCGCGTAAGCACCTCGCGGCGGACGCGCTCGCGCATCTCGGTCGCCGCCGCGTCGGTGAACGTGACTGCGGCAATCTCCGGGATGCTGCATTCACTGAGAAGCCCGACGTACCGGTCGACGAGCACGCGCGTCTTTCCGCTCCCCGCGCCGGCGTCGACGAAGACGTCGCTGCCTCGAACGGCGACGACCTCCTGTTGCTGGGGGGTCAGCTCCATTGCTTCCGCCGGCTGAATTCGTTCACGCGGCAGATGTGCTGGAACGCGCAGTAGGTGGGACACGGGACCTGCGGGTTGACGCGGAAGTCGCCCGATTCCACGGCGTCGCGCACGCCTTTGGCGATTTCGACCACGTCCGCCAGTGCCTTCCGGTCGTCGTCCCTGGAGGAGTCCAGCTCCCAGCGGCGATGGTTCGGATTGAGCCAGGCGTAGCGGGCGATGACGCGCTCGGCCTGGGCCTGCTCCCGAGCCAGGTGAGCGTAGAGCTGGAGCTGAACGCGGCGCCCGTCCATCACGTGGGTCTGCGGTATATCCCGCCCCGATTTGTAATCGGCGATGACCACCAGGCCGTCGCCCTCGTCTAGCCGGTCCAGTGTGGCGTTCACACTCAGCGGGGGATCGAGGGGCAAGTTCGCCTCGATCTTCTTTTCGGCGCCGATGATTCGGGCGACGCCGTGGCGTTCGCTCTCCTCGGCCTCCCTCGCCAAGAGGACCTCCATCTCCTGAAAGGCGGTCCGGGCTTGAAGGCGCCAGAGGGCTGCGCGGCCGAAGCCGTACTTTCCGGGCGCGGCGTTCCAGATGCCGGGGCCGTTGGCCCGCAGACGGGCGATTGCTTCCGCCAGCGTGCCCGGCTTCAGGGGCAGGCCGCGCTTGATCAAAGGGGCCAGGGCGTCCTGCAAGACCTCATGGATGACGGTCCCGCGGGTCGCGGCGTCGGCGGCGTCCATCTCCTGGTCCAGCTCCCGGAGGCGCAGGGCGTATTGGCTGAAGAACTGGAACGAGCAGGTCCGGTAGGACTCGAGTCGCGAGGCGCTCCAGACGGCGTCGCTGCCAGTAAGCCGGGGTACGAGGCCGCCGTCGAGACGGCCCTCGTACACACCGGCGTTGCCCCAAGAACGCCGACGTTGCTCGTTGGCCGCGGCCAGCCTGACGACGGCCCACGCCGCAGAGTCCCGAGGGCGGCGCCGTTCGCGGGGCCACTGCCGGGCGCAGGCGATGGCGAGCTCGCGGAGCGAGGCGGCCTGCTCGGGCGCGGTGGCCCGCGGCTCATCGTGCGTCTGTGCAGCCTGACCGAAGGTCAGCGAATCGAAGTAGTACGAGGCGGCTGCGGGCCGTCCGCGGTCGTCGAGGCGGGTCTTCCACAAGGCGAGCGCGCCGTCCGCCCGCGTTCGCGCGGATTCCCACAGCTCGTCCTCCGCCAGTCTTGGCGCCGGAGGGAGGGCCAGGCCGGCCCTGTTCAGCGCGTCTCTGGCGCCGTCGTCGAGCAGGGAAATGCCGGTGCGTTGCGCGGGGAACTCTCCCTCGATCAGCCCGCCGAGTGCGACGAACTCGAAACGCAGGCCGTGAAGGGTGTGCATCGGCGCGAGGAGTACGCCGCCGGCTTCCCGCAGGAGCACGGCAGGCGCGTCGGCCTCCCGTTTGAGGCGCGCGACGAACGCTCCGAACGGCTCGATTCCACCGCCAAGCGTCTCCTGCGCGGCGGCGAGGTCTCTGAGATAGCCTCGGAGAACGTCGGTCTCCGTGTCGACACCGGGCAGGTCTCGGGATGACGGGGGAACGATGCCGTTCGCGCCGAACAGCCCAGCGTCGAGGCGCCGGGCATGGTCGGCTGCGGACGCCGGAGGCGATTCGAGCAAGGCGCTCAGTTCTTCGATGGCGCCGGCCATTCCGGCGGCGGTCCGGCGCAGCATCTCGCGGGCTGGGCCGGACGTTTCGTCCGCATCGGCCTCGGCTCCTAGGGCGCTCACGATGTCTTGCAGCTTGTCGGGCCCGGCCCAAAAGTTGTTCTCTCGTCCTTTCCGGGCGAACCTCGCTACGCCGCCGGAGGATAGCCCCCATCGCTGGAGGTCGACGAAACCGCTCGAAAGCACCGCGACGAGGTCGCTCAGACGCCAGCCGTCTTGGGCAAGGCGTAGCAGGCGTCTGAGCCAGACGCCGAGGGGACGGGCGCTGAGGCGTTCGCCTGCGGCGGGGTCGAGCGGCAGGTCGTACTCGGCGAACACTTGCCGCGCAATGCTGAGGTAGGGGGAAGCCTGCCTGAACGCGACAGCGCAGTCGGACGGGCGGAGGGCGGGGTTGTCGGTGAGGCGCTGCTTGATCTGCCGGGCGATGGCGCGCAGCTGGTCTTCCCGGTCTGCGGCGCCGCCTGCGGTTACGGTCAGGGGGTGTGGCGCCGCGCGGTCGGCCAGATCTTGGACCTCGGCGCCGGGGAAACGCGCGCGGAGCCGCTCGTAGTCGTGTAGGGCCCGCGCTCCGGAGTTCGGGTCGATAGCGATGACGAGCTCCGAGCGTTCGGCGAGAGCTTCGAGAAGCGCGGCCTCCGTCCCCCGGAAGAGGTGGAAGCTGTCAGCCACGACCAAGCTGGGCGCGTTGGCGCCGGCTTTCAGGGCGCTGGCCGCCGCGATGGGGGCGTGCGCGGGGTGCAGCCAGCTGCGCTGTTCGAGCTCGGAGGCGTAGGCGGTGAAGATGGCGCTCAATGCTGTCAGACTGGGCTCGCCGACCTTCCGCGCGGCTTCACTCAGCGTCTGCGGGTCGATTGCCTCCGCCAGCAGTTCCCGGACGGCGTCGCTCACGAGGCCGCCGAACCCTGCGGTCTCCGCGATGGGCCTGAAATAGGCAGCAGGCCCGCGTTCGACCTCGCGCTGAGTCACCCGTGCAAGGAGCTCCTCGACGAGCATGTAGGACGGGACACGTATGCTGGGAATCAACCCCCGGCTGAATTGAGCGATCGTCTCCACGCGGAGCCGTAGGGCCACTCCGCATCGAGTGACGAGCCGCCGGCGGAACTGGTCGCCGTGACGCATGGTTGGCGCGAGCGCGAGCGTCTCCGAGAACGGGTCGGCCTCGTACCGAGCGGCCAGCCGGGAGACAATCTCCTCGGTCTTCCCACTGCCGGGCCCGCCGATGATGAACGTTGGGTTGGGCATAGTCGAGCTTCGGTCCGAGAGAGCCTAAGGGCGCTTGCTCCATCGCGCCAGCGCCTTCTTCGGAGAGGTTATCTCCTCCACTGAGGTGTAATAGTAGTCTTGCCAATCCTCTCTGGGCAGCCCGGTAAACAGCATCAGATTCAGCGGGTACTGCTCGCTGTCGGTGACACGACGAAAATCGTCTCGGAACAAGAACGTGGGCTTCCCCAGAGCTATCGCCATGCCCAGCTCCACCATCACGCCCTCGTCCGGCGGAACGCCGTTGACTACGGCGAAGATAGCGTCCGCCGCCGCGACGTCCTCGAAGTCCTTTTGGCCGATTCGGTGCGCCCAGCCTGTTTCCAAGAAGTCGACTTGATTGTTCCGAGCGAACGGTTCCCAGACTTCCAGCCCAAGCTCTTCCAGCGCCGATGCTATTGGCGGCAAGAGCGTTGTCTTCTGCTGGGCGGGAAACCCGTAAGAGTTGGCCAGATAGATGGTCTTTGTCATCCTGCGCATCCTTGCGATAGGGGGCGCCAACGGGCCTCATCGTCTTCGGCGTCAGGCGGAGGGCGCGGGTCATCGGCGCTGCGCGAGACGAACGGGCCCAAGGCGAAGCTCCGTAGTATCGGCGGGCCTGGCTGCGTCAGGTGGTTCCCGGACTGACCACCCACCGTTTCCGCCACTCTTCGCGGCCGCCTTACTTCTCGTACCAGCCGGAGGCGAACAGCAGCCCGTCGTGGCGAACTGCCCAGGTGTGCTTTTGCTGTTCCTCGCCTGTCTCCGGGTTCAGCAGGACGTAATCGACCCAGCGGCCCTCCTCGGTGACCCCTAGCAGGTCGTCGCCGTAGAAATAGCCGGTGGGGTCCACGCGGAGGCTGGGTCCCTGCCTAGGTACTTCGGATTGTGATGAGCGATGGTGAGGCCGTCTCCCTGGTTGATGATGAACACGTACCACTCGCCGTCGACGCTCTCGGCGGAGTTGTAGTAGTCGAGAGTCGCTTGCCTGCCGTCGCGCTCATAGCGGTCGATGGCTCCTAGCACGAAGGCCTTGGTGTACGCCTCCGGGTCGTCCTTGGTTGGAGCAGGCGCGTCCTGGACAAGCACCAGGATCGTTCCGACGACGGCGGCAAGCACTAAAGCCGCAACTGCGACTCCATCAATGAGCCGAGAAGACATCAGCTATTGCTCGGTATCGGAGTGTCGTGCGCTCTAAGCAACCGACTCGGAACTCTTTTCCTCCAAAGCGGCATAGAGCGTCCGCACGACCAGAAGAAGAGCCGCCACGACGGCCACGAAGACTATCGCTGACCCGATGCTACGTTTCGTTTTCATAATGCTCCCTTCGTAATACTCCTAGACTGAAGGCGCGCTAGTACACTTCGATAGTAGTACCGCAAGCCCAAGGGGTTATCAATGACTCCCGCTTGCAGATAACGCCGGTCTCGATTCGGCTGGGTCGGGCTCCAAGCAGACGGTTCGGCCAGCTCAGCCTGGACTGCACCCCCGCCCCTACACACGCCCTCGCACTGGTATCCTGTCGCCGCGCGGCGGGCCGCTTCAGCTTCCGTCCAGCGCCATCACCTCGTGAGGTTCCTACGCATGACCACTGCTTCATCCTTCCGATTGCCCGCCACGGTCCGCCCCGAGCACTACCGCGTGACGCTGGAGCCGGACCTGGAAACCTTCACCTTCGCCGGACGCGAGTCGGTCGAGGTGTCGGTGCAGGAGGCGACGGCCGAGATTGTGTTGAACGCGGCGGAGCTCAGCGTGTCGTCGGCGAGGGTTGAGTCTCCCCAGGGCGGAGAGCTCGTCGCCAACCGGATCGAGTACGACGAGGGGAGCGAGCGCGTCACACTGGGATTTCCCGGCGACGTGCAGGCAGGGGCGGCGACGCTGCATATCGAGTTCACCGGGACCCTCAACGATCAGTTAAGGGGGTTCTACCACAGCAGCTATACGGCGGATGACGGCTCAGAGCGACACCTGGCGACGACGCAGTTCGAGGCGACTGACGCCAGGCGAGCGCTGCCCTGCTGGGACGAGCCTTCCGTGAAGGCGTCATTCGAGGTGACGCTGGTCGTGCCATCGGAGCTCCAAGCAATATCGAACATGCCCATCGCCGGAGAGGAGCCCGCGTCCGGTGGAAGGAAGGCGGTGCGGTTCGAGTCCACACCTCGGATGTCCACATACCTCCTCGCGTTCATCGTCGGGGACATGGCGTGCGTGCAGGACACGGCGGTGGACGGGACGCTGGTCCGGGTCTGGGCGACGCGGGGGAAGGAGCAGCTCGGCGCCTTTGCGTTGGAGAGCAGTGTCAACGCCCTTGCCTACATGAACGATTACTTCGGAATCACGTATCCGCTGCCGAAGATGGACCACATCGCCGTACCCGACTTCGCCGCCGGAGCCATGGAGAATTGGGGCGCCATCACCTACAGGGAGACCGCGCTGCTCTACGACCCCCAGGGCTCGGCGGCGCAGGTGAAACAGCGCATCCTCGAGGTCGTCGCTCACGAGATGGCCCATATGTGGTTCGGCGACCTCGTAACGATGGAGTGGTGGGACGACCTCTGGCTGAACGAGTCGTTCGCGTCATGGATGGGTGATAAGACGGTGGATCATCTCTATCCCGAGTGGCAGATGTGGACGCAGTTCGTTTCCCACGACACGAACGCGGCGCTGGGGTTGGACGGTTTGCGGAACTCGCACCCCATCGAGGCGAACGTCGACGACCCCGCGGAGATACGCGAGTTATTCGACGCCATCAGCTACAGCAAGGGAGGCTCCGTCCTTCGGATGCTGGAGGACTACGTCGGGGCTGAGACTTTCCGTCGCGGCCTCCACGGTTATCTGAGTCAGCACTCTTATGGCAACGCTCGGGGCATGCACCTATGGGAGTCGATCAACGAAGCGGCCATAGCCGACGGCTCAGGTTCGGGCGTGCCGGTGACCGAGCTGATGGAGGCTTGGATCAAGCAGGTTGGGTACCCCGTCTTGCAGGCGGAGATAGATAGGTCGGACGCCGATGCTCCTGTGACGGTGTCCCAGAGCCGGTTCCTGTACGACCACCTGCTGGAGACAGGCGGCGACTCGACGCTGTGGCCCGTCCCCGTCTCCGCGGGCGGCGCGGCTTTTCCGGAGCTTTCCAAGAGCGTGCTGTCGGACGCCGCGGGCGTCCTCGATGCGCGGCCGGGCGATGGCTGGCTGAAGCTCAATGCCGGTCAGACCGGCTTCTATCGGGTCTCGTATGGCGAGGCTGAGTGGGTAAGGCTCGGGGAAGCGATCGCCGCGCAGGAGCTGCCGCCGGTAGACCGGCTCGGCTTGCAGAACGACGCTTATGCGTTGGTGAAGTCGGGCCGCCTGCCTGCGACCGTGTTCCTCGCGCTTGCCGAGTCGTTCGTTGGAGAGACGGACGCCATCGTCTGGGGAGACTTGGCCGCCAACCTGAAAGGGCTGGAAAACCTGCTCGCGGGGACCCCTGAGCTCGACGGCTACCGCCGGTACGCGCGGTCGCTGTTCGCCCGCATCGCCGGGGAAGTGGGGTGGGACGAGCAGCCTGGCGACGGCCACTTGGAGTCGCTGCGCCGCACCATCGTCGTCGGTCAGTTCGGCGCGTACGGCGACGAAGGGACGCTCGCTGAGGCGCTTGGCCGGTTCAGCGGTCACGCCTCCGGCGCTGCTCCGCTCCACCCGGACATCCGCAGCATCGTGTTCGGGCTTGCGGCGCAGCAGGCGGATGAGGCGGTGTATGACGAGCTGTGGCGGTTGTATCGGGAAGCTACTCTTCACGAGGAGAAGGTGCGCATCCTGGGCGCCCTGACACGGACGCGGAGCCGGGAGCTGATGTCGGACCTGCTGGAGCGGTCGATGGGCGACGAGGTGCGTTCGCAGGATACCCCGCTCGTCATCGTGCAGGCGGCCGGAAACACCGAGGGACGCGACCTCGCCTGGGACTTTCTGAAGGAGCGGTGGGACGAGCTCGACCGGCGCTATGGCAAGGGCGGATTCGCAATCATGCGCTTGGTGTCGATCGGGTCAGGGTTCTCCAGCGCCGAGCGTGAGGCCGAGGTGCGCGAGTTCTTCGAGACCCACCCGGCGCCGTCGGCGACCCGGACCATTCAGCAGACGCTGGAGAGCATTCGCCTGAACACGCGATGGACCGAGCGGAACCTGGACGCTGTCGGCAGCTGGCTTGCGTCGCGCACCGGCTAGGGCCTGTTCACACTAGTGGAGCGCATCGAGAATGAGGGCGAATAGGATGAAGCCGAGGAAGAGCGCGTCGAGTTTGTCGAATCGGGAGAAGATGCGGCGAAAGCCCTTCAACCGCCGGAACAGCCGTTCGATCTCATTCCGCCTCTTGTACAGCTCCCGGTCGTACTCCCAGGGGTGAACACGACGGCTCAGAGGCGGAACCACCGGCGTGAACCCCAGGGCCAACGCCAGCTGGCGGGTCTCATTGCCCTCGTATGCCCGGTCCATCAGCAGGGAGAGGTCCCGGTCCTGCGCCCCCAGGCGCTCGAGCAACTTCCGCCCTTCCGGCGCATCGTGGGCCTGTCCTGGGGAGAGGGAGAACGTCACGGCCGTTCGAGCATCCGCGGCAACCATATGAATCTTGGTGGTCCATCCGCCGCGGGACTTGCCGATAGACTGAGGTCCGTTTTTTTAGCGCGCCTGTACCGTCGGGATGGACCTTGACGATGGTGCTGTCCATTGAGAACGCTTCCAGCTTGACGCGCACGATCTGTTCCCGCTGGAGGCGCTCGAAGACCCGGTCGAGCACCCCGTTCTTGGACCAGCGGCTCATCCGCGTGTAGATGGTGTGCCACTTGCCGAATCGAGGCGGCAGCCCCCGCCACTTGCAGCCCTGCTCGGCGACGTAGAGGATGGCGTTGAGCACTTGGAGGTTCGACAGACTCACGTTACCCCGTTGCACGGGAAGATACGGGGCGATGCGTTCGTACTGAGCTTCTGTAATTTCCATGCACGCCAGGATACCACAGCGGACCCATAAGTGTGAACAGGCCCTAGTCGAAAACTCCGTCTTCCGCTAGGGCGCGGTATTCCTCGGGGGGCATGCCGAGGATTTCGCGCATGACTTGCTCGGTGTGCTCGCCGAGGAGGGGGGAGGGGCGGTACTCGGCGGATGCGTCGGACAGGGCGAAGCAGTTGGCGTCCGAGGCGTAGCGGCCCATCTCGGGGTGGTCCATGAAGACGAAGTGGCCCCGGCTCTGGTGCTGAGGGTCGGTGAAGAGGTCGCGGGAGTCGCGGACGGCGCCGGCGGGGACGCCCGCAGCCTGGCAGCGGCGCATGACTTCGTCGGGGGAGAGGGCGGACGTCCATGACTCGATTGCGGCGTCGAGCTCGGCCTCGCGCGCTTTGCGGCCTTCGAAGCGGGCGAGCCGGGAGTCGGCGCCGAGGGCGGGACGGCCGATGAGGCCGGCGAGGGCTTGCCACTGCGCGTCGTTCTCGCAGGCGATGGCGCACCAACGGTCGTCGCCCGCGCATCGGTAAATGGCGTGGGGCGCCATCGCGGGGTCGCGGTTGCCGTCGCGTTGCTGGACTCGTTGATTGGCGGTGTAATCGAGAACGGGAGGGCCAGCGAAGTAGAGGGCCGCCTCCAACTGAGAGAGGTCGAGGTGCTGGCCGCGCCCCGTGCGCAGCTTGTGGTCCAGCGCGGCGGCGACGGCGGAGAAGGCGATGTGCGGGATGAGGAAGTCGGTGTAGGCGCCGTAAGGGCTGACGGGCACTCGGTCGGGCCAGCCGGTGAAGTTGGTGTGGCCGGAGAGCGCGGTGAGCACCGGCCCGAAGCCAGGTTGAGAGTCGTGGGGGCCGCCGCGCCCGAGCATGGACGCGCTGAACATCACGACGCCCGGATTCCGCTTGCTGATCTCCTCGTAGCCGAGGCCCCACTTCTCCACCGTGCCTGGCGTGAAGTTCTCGGCGGCGACGTCCGCCCACTCCGTAGCGAGGCGGAAGGCCAGTTTCCTAGCCCGCTCGTCGGCCATGTTCAAGCCGAGGCCAAGCTTGCCGCTGTTGTAGTTCGCCCAGTAGCCGCTGCGGTTCAGGCCGGGCTTACCTTCGGCGAAGGGCAGGCCGTGGCGGATGACGTCCGGGCGCAGCGAGGACTCGACTCGCAGCACCGTCGCGCCGAAGTCGCTGAAATAGCGCGTAGTCATCGGCCCAATGACGACCCAACAGAAGTCCAGGACACGCAGGCCCTCAAAGGGTCCGCTCATGCGGCTACTCCTGACGCTCGCAGGGCGCCGACCTCGTCCGGCGATAGGCCCGCAGCGGCCAAAGCCTCATCGGTGTGCTCGCCAAGCCTTGGCGCGCGGCGCAGGGCTATGGGCCGCTCGCTAGACCTGATCCACGGGCCAAGGTTCGTCAGCGCGCCGCCGTCCGGCGCTTCCGTCTCGCGGAAGAAGCCGCGTGCGGCGAGCTGGGGGTACGAGCAGATGTCCGCGGGGTCGTTCACCGGGAAGAGGAGCACGCGGCGCGCTATGGCTTGTTCGGATAGGTGGCGCTTCGTCCGGGGCTTGAAGAAGGCTTCGAGGGTCACGCTCATGGCGTCGAGGACCTCGTCCGGGAGCTGGCCGAAGCCGTAGGCGCCGAAGTCCGTGTCGCGCAGAAGGCGATGGCCTTCACCCTCCTCATCCATCCATGCGCTAAGGGCGGCCATCGCGCGTCCGCCGGTCGCGCCGCCGGGCTGGATGTAGTTCACGTAGCCGTCGGCGCATTCGAAGTTCACCCGGAGCGCGCGGCCGTTGCCGATGGGGCGGAAGGGCCCCGAGCGCTGGAGGATGATCTGGTTCATATCCCAGAACTGGGGGGCGTGGGAGAGGGTGCGGGTCAGCGCCTGCTGGCAGGAGACGTCGATGTGCTGGCCGCGGCCTGTGCGGAGGCGGTCCGCGTGCGCGACCATCGCGCCCGCCGCGCCCGCCGCGCCGCCGAGCGTCCAGAACTGGGGCACGCTGACGCGCAGGGGAGGCCGGTCCGCGTCGCCGGTGAGGTAGGCGAACCCGCTGAGGGCCGCACCGGTCAGATCTGTGGCGAGGAAATCCCGGTAGGGGCCGTCCTGACCGAAGGGCGTGATGGAGACGTAGACCAGCCGTGGATTGAGGCGGCGCAGGTCGTCGAAGCCGAGTCCGAGGGCGTCGAGGTAGCCCGGCCTGAACGATTCGACGAGGAAGTCGGCGGTCGCCACGAGCCGGAGCAGCGCAGCCCTGCCGTCCGGCTGCTCGACGTCCAGCGCGGCGCTCTTCTTGTTCGCCGCGTAGAGCTGCCAATAGAGGCTGTTCTCGATGCCCGGCTCGTCTTTGTAGAACGGGCCGACGCGCCTGGCGGGGTCTCCGGCGGGAGGCTCGATCTTGATGACCTCCGCGCCGAGGTCGGCGAGGACTCGTCCGCAGAATATGCCCCGGTCGTCGGCGAGGTCGATGACGCGATAGGGAGAGAGCACGTGAGGCGTCCCGCGACTAGAGGTCGAGGGCCTTGGCGATCCGGCGCCGGTGGAATTGGGGGCTGCCGAGATGGCCGTAGAGTGTGCGCGACATCTTGGTGTGGAGGGTGAGGCCGTACTCGCGCACGATGCCGACGCCCGCGTGAACGTCGTGGGCGGCGTTGCAGGCGAGGTAGTACCCCTCGCTCGCCAAGGCGGCGGCCATGTGGACACTCGCCTCGGGAGGCCGTCCGGTGTCGAGCTTCCAGAGGGCTTCGTTCGTGGCCCACCGGGCGGCGTCGAGATGGTTGATGATGTCGATGATGTGGTCCTGCACGCGCTGGAAGCGGCCAATGGGCTGCTGGAACTGGCGGCGCGTTTGGCTGTAGGCGAGGCACAACTCGAAGACGCGGTTGAGCCCCCCCACCTGGTAGGCGCTGAGTACGGCAGTGGCCCGGAGCACGGCCCGATCGAACGCGCGCCAGCCGTCGGTGCCGCCGTCGAGCATGGCGTAGTCGTCGACAAGGACGTTGTCGAGCCGTAGCTCGCCGAGGCCGGTAGCCATGCCGGAGATGGGCCTCGCGGAGACGCCGGGCGCATCGGCCGGGAGGATTGCGAGGACTACGCCCGTGTCTCCGCTGGTCCGCGCTGCGACCAGGAAGTGGGTTGCGGCATCGGCGTCCAACACGTTCAGACTCACGCCGCTCAGCTTGCCGTCGACGGCGTCGAAATCGACGAGGGTGGGATCCCATCCGCAGCCGGGGCCGGTGATTGCAGCGGCAAACGCCTCCCGGCCTTCAGCGATCGCCGGCAGGTGGGCCGCCTTCTGCTCGTCGCTGCCGCCTTCCACGAGTGCGAGCGCGGCGAGCACCCCGGACGAGAAAGCGGGGCCCGGCACGGGGCCCTTGCCCAGCTCTTCGAATACGACGCCCGCGTCACAGAATGTCCCGCCCACTCCGCCGTACTCATCGGGTATGAGGCTCCCGAGAAGGCCGGTGGATGCGATGGCGCTCCAGCCGGAGCCGACGTTGTCCGCGCCAGCATCGAACGAGGCGAGCACGTTCTTGGGGAGGTCGCGGCGCAGCAGGTCCTGGACGGTGGCTTGCAGCATGCGCTGCTGCTCGTTGAGGAGGAGGTCCATCGCCGTTAGCGGAGCTTTCCCGGCTCTTCGCGGGCGTCGCGGCCGATGCCCAGGCGGCGTGCGATGATAACGCGCTGGATCTCGGCAGTGCCGCCTGGGTGCTGGTCGACGATCGATGCGCGCTGGTGCGCTTCGATATGTCCGTCCGCGACAGCCCACTGGTCGGGTTCGGCGACTAGCGCCTGCGGCCCCATGATGTCGAGCACGGCGCGGGCTTTCGTGAGCTGGCTGCGCTTCTGGTAAAGGTAGGCTTGGGGGCCCTCGTAGGTGAGCTGCTTGCCTTGCCCGCGCCAAGCGTAGTTTCGGAGATGCAGCAGGCGAGAGACCTCCGAGTCGATGTAGAAGTCGACGACCCGGTCCTGCACGTCAGGGTCGTCGGCGAGGCGTACGCCGCCGCGCCGCGTCGTCCGCGCATACTCGAATACGCGCTCGGTCAGCGGGTCCTCGCGCACCGCGCTGCGGAGCAACCCGTGCTCGATTTCGAGGTGCGTTCCGGCGACCTTCCAGCCGTTGTTCTCGCCGCCGACGAGGTTGAAGGCAGGCACGCGGACGTTGTCGAAGAAGATGGTGTTCTTCACGCCGCTGGCGGCGCCGCGCTCGCCGCCGACGAAAAGGAGGTCCATCGGCTCGACGGTGATTCCGGGCAAGTCCATGGGAATCATGAGCCAGCCGAGGTTGTTGTGGCGGTCGCCATCGGGGTCCGTGACGACGATCGTCCACGAGTACTCGGCGCCGTGGTTGCTTCCCACGAATATCTTCGTGCCGCTGACGACGTACTCGTCGCCGTCGCGGGCGGCGGTGGTCTTGACGCTGGCGAGGTCGGAGCCGGACTCAGGCTCGGTGAGCAGCTGCCACGTGCGGACCTCGCCCCGCAGAATCCTGGGGAGGAAGTAGGCCTTCTGGTCGTCGTCGCCCCAAACGAGGATGGCCATGGAGCCGAGCTTGCCGCCGGTGTCGTAGTAGGGGGGCAGCGGCATGTTATAGCGGTCGAGCTCTTCCTCCAGGATCATGGCCAGCTCCATGGAGAGGCCGCCCCCGCCGTACTCGGCGGGCATAGTGGGGTAGAGCCAGCCCTTCGCGCCGAGCCTGCGTCCGAAGTCGCGCTGGTGCTCGTACTCTGCGCGCGTCAGCTTGGCAGGGTCGGCGTGGTCGGGGATGCGCGGGACGTTGCCGTGGAGCCAGGACCTGACCTCCTCGCGGAAGGTCTCCTGCTCAGGCGTCCATTCGAGTTCAAAGTCCATGCCGGGCGGATGTTAGCAGATGGGACAGAGGGAGGCTTGCTTTATGATACAGGGGGCTCAGGAAAGCGGCGGATTGACACTACCTTGCTCTCTGCCTCCCATTTGGCGCTGGCGAATTCATAGAAGCCTAGTATGGGTTTGGCATTGCAGATTCTAGACAATTCCATTCCGGCTTGCGTGAAGAGGATATGGGACACGGGGATTCTGTTGTTAGCTTCTTCTGATAAACGCAATTCCAGAGGCCTGTTAAAGTAGTGGAGTCTAATGGATTGCGTTAAACCTGTAAGGTCCATTGTTGTAATGTCATGGATATAGACCAATCCGAGCGACTCAAGTTGCATCGAAGAGTCATAGGTTACGCCGTTTTTTCTATACATTTCATCGTCCATGTCCAATACCACTGGACTTATAAACCCTCCTAAACTCCATGCAAAGCTACAAAAATCATTGAACACTGCAACATCGGCACTGCCTAAATCTTCCATTAAATTCACTGTTTTTCTGGAGAATGAACCTTGGCGGTTTGCTTCACCTGCAAGGATACGTGCCCACATATCCTGCATATCACTATCGGAGATTCCTCTGCACTTGGCAAAGAAGTTCCTAATCCAGTCATTTTCCATATCGCCAGGAGAAGCATTTTCAGCAACTAATGGCAGTGCTTTATAGGTGATCTCTTCCATATTGAATTGTTGGTCAGCAATTTCTTCTACCCAACGAAGAAATCCTCTTTGATGGAGAGCAGTTATTTCAACCTCTGATTCAGCACGAATCAGTGCTGCGTCTGCTTCAGCCTGTGCGATGGCACGTATCTGGTGTGGCCTGTAAAGCCCACCTACTGCAGCTGATACCTTCTCAATCAGTACGGTTGCAGGTTTTGTGAGGCCTTCGCCTAGACCGGCTAGCGAGTTCACATCCATGAATCATACCTCTGTCGCAACAAGCTCATTGAACTTCTAGTACCCGCTCACGGGAGCAGCCCCTATACTCCTATATCACCCCCCGTGCTAGAGCGTGATTTTCTTGTAGAGTTGGGGGAGGCGGCGGGGGAGCTCGAGGATGTCGGGGAGGACTTCGTAGTTCAGGTCGCCGGTCATGGTGCGGAGGTAGTCGTGGCCGTTGCGGTCGACGGTGAGGCAGAAGGGGGTGATGTCGTACTGACGGGCCTCCATCAGCGCCATGCGGGTGTCTTGGACCGCGTATTCCTTCTCGACGCCCTCGCGAGAGTAGCCGCGGTCTTGGGGACGGCCGTCGCTGATGACGAACATGAATTTCGTCTTGGCGTCGATATTGGCGAGCTTGGTCGTCGCGTGGCGGATGGCGGGGCCCATGCGGGTCGCGTGGAGGGGGGCGACTTTGTCGAGGCGCCGTTTCACGCGGTCGGTGAGGTGCTCCTCGACCTCCTTGATGACGTAGAACTCGACGTTCTCGCGGCCGAAGCCGGAGAAACCATAGACGCCGTAGCGGTCGCCGATAGTCTCCAAAGCGTTCATGAGGAGGACCATCGACTCCTTCTCCACGTCGATGATGCGCTTGTAGGGGCGCCGGGCTGTCTCGCCGCGGCGGGCGCGCAGCCAGGCGGTGTAGGCGACGGGATCGCCCGGCGCGTTCCAGTCGGCGTCTCTGGAGCTTTCCTCGACGGCCTCAGCGGTCGACGCGCTCATATCGAGGAGAAAGACGACGCCGACATCGCGCTCGTCTTTGTTGCGGCGCCAGTAGATGCGCTCGTCCGGGGTCATGTGGTTGCGGAGGTCGATCATCGCTTCGATGCCGGCGTCGAGGTCGATGTCCTCGCCCTCCGGAAGACGCTTGACCTTGCGGTACATCTCCGGCCGGACCGATTCGAACTGGCGCTTGATCTGGTCGACGAGTCCGGCGTAGGAGTGCAAGGTGTCGGCGTAGAACCCGGGCTCGCCCGCCACGGCGATGCGCTCCTGCACGATGCACCAGCGGGGGCGGTAGTCATTGGCCCGGAAGTCCCATTCGTCGTAGGCGTAGGAGCGGGGCTCGCGTGGTTCGAGCGGGCCGCCCTCCTCATCGACGTGGGGAATCTGGTTGTAGCCGGAACCCGCGGGGTTCTGGGGGGCGTCCGCGCCCATCTCCTTCATCATGTTTGCGGCGACCGTCGTTACTTCGGCGTCGTCGCCTAGGTCGACCTCCGTCGAGTCGCGCAGGGCCTGTTCGAGCTCGGCCTGTGATATGCCCTGGGCGCCCTCAGCGCCTTCGTCGTCGCCGGGTTCCGCCTGACCGCGCATCTGTGCGAGGAGCTGGACCATCTCCGGCTTGAAATCGCCCCGGTATTCGACATCCTCCGGGGACTCGTAGTCGTCGCCGGCAGCCTCTTCCTGCATCTGTTCGGCCTCGGCGCGGAGGCGCTCAATGATTTCCTGGAGGTCAGGCTCTTCGAACCGGGCGCGGGTGAGGTCGACCTCTTCCCAATCGTCGAGGGGAATGAGCTCGTTGGGCACTTGGGAGAGGGCGTAGTACATCCGCAGCGCCGCTTCCGAGGAGTCTTCGACGCTGGTATCGCGGTTCTGGACGGTCTTGAGGAGTCCCGCGAGCTGCTCGGCGTGCCGGACGTATTTCGTGGGCACGCGGGCGTTCGACGTCTGATGCAGGCTGAGACGAATGAGCATCTCGACCAGCGACTGCTGGGCCGGCATCATCTCGATTGGCCCGCGGTTCGCGAGCGCCTCGTTCTGCACTTGGGCATAGTCCTGAGCGAGGCCGCGGTACTGGGTTGTCAGCTGGTGGTCTACGCGGGCGTCCTCGACAATCGAGAAGACGTCGGCGGCCATGGCGCGGACGGGAAACAGGTCGAAGAAGGAGGCTATCTCCGTCGAGCCAGGCTCCGCGCCGAGGGCCTCGGCCAGCCCCTCGCGGTAGTCGCTGAAGCTGTTTGAGGGCGCGTGGAAGTCGAACTTGAAGCTCTCGAACTCCAAGTGTCCCACCTGGTGGGTCGTGACGACCTTCAGCCAGGCGAAGTTTTCCTTCTTGGTGTCGCGCAGGTCCACCATCGCGGGGAGGAAGATGCTCTTGCCGTCCGTGGTGGCGAGCTCGACGGAGACCCAGCCGATGTTCCGGTGAGTGATGTCGTCCGCGGGTTGCAGCTCGACATCGGTCCCGGCCAGGGCATTGGCGTACATGCGGAGCAGGCCATGGACCTTCTCCAGCTCGATGCTGGAAGACAGCTGGTCGATGAGGGTTTCGGCGCGGGCGGACTCCAGCTTGAAGTAGGCGACTCCGCCGTCGGGGTTGTCGCGCAGGTATTCGACGCCACGGCCGAACCAGGTGTCGAGCTGGGCAGGGCTGATACGGTCAAGGACCTGGGGAGCAGTGCGGAGGAAGGCGCTGACCGCCTCGGCCGACGTATCGGCAAGGTCTTCCGCGCGCTCCAGGACGATCATCTGCTGGTCCTGGGGGAGTCTCGCGAGGGACTGGGCGCTCTCCACCATGAAACTCGACACGTTGCCGAGTCCCTGGCGGGCGAGCCTCTCCGCGAGTGCGAAGTAGCGAGGCCGGAGGCGACGGTCCAAGCTGGCGCCGACGCGCGTGGCCGCTTCGAACGAGCCGCGCACCTCGCGCCAGCTCGTCTCCGCGAGCACGGTCGCGAGCGATATCAGCTCCTCGCGCTCGCTGACGGCAGGGAGCACCCGCTGTCCGAGGACGAGGGCCTCAGCCGCGAGGTCGTAAGAGCGGTTCGCCAGGGTCTGCACGAGCGAGACGAACAGCTGCATCTCATGGAAGCTGACTTGCTGGACGAGATCGTCGCTGACGTCGAAGAACCGGGCTGCAAGGCTGGACGATTTCCATGTGCCCTTCGAGAGCCCGCGTCCCAGCGCAGCCCATCCGGCGATGTGCCTTGGCGCGAGGGTCGGCAGGACTCGCGGGCTCGCGCGGAAGTAGGACGCGGCGATGACCGGCGCGTCGACAGTGAGCTCGATGCCGCTCTCGACCCAGCGCTCGAGTTGTGGAAAGCCGATGACCTGCACGACGGCAGGCGACGCCTTGAAGTACTCGGCGGCGGCCTCCCAAGCGCGGGGGCCCTGCTGGGCGATGCGCACGCCCTCTTGCGCCCAGCGAAGGGCCGGCGCGGGACCGACGACGGCGGCTACGGGCTCGACCGCGGCCTCGTAGGCGGATATGAGCGCCGAGGGGTGCTTCTTCAGCTCTTCAATGACGTTATCGTGCTCGTTGGTCACACCCGCTCCTTGTCGCCGCGCAGGCCGTTAGCGCGCGTTAGTCCCTGCGCAATGTCCACCAACTGAGTGAGTATCCAAGCGGTCGCCCCGAACACCAAGTGCTCGCCGTGGGCGTATGCGACCCGCTCGACCAGCTCGCCGCCTGGGCCAAGCCGGGCCTCACGCCGGACCGCGGACTCGCTCAACAGATGGGTTAGTGGTATCTCGATAACCTCGGCGACTTCCCCTTCGTCAACCGTGTAAGCGTAGGGGTGGGGGATGACGCCAACCGACGGCCAGACGATGTAGTTGGTGCGCGTCAGGATGGCGTCCAGCGGGCCGAGGACGTCCACGTCGCCGGGGCTGATTCCCATCTCCTCCCAGGTCTCGCGGAGGGCGCAGGAGAGCATGTCCCGGTCGGCCGTTTCCAGCTTGCCGCCGGGGAAGGCGATCTCGCCTTGATGAAGCCCGACGTGCTGCGAGCGGACGTTTAGGATCACCTGCCAATCGCCGTCGTGATACTGGAGTGGAACGAGGACTGCTGCCGGGCGGGCGCCGTCGACGGCATTGAACAATGGCTCCCGGTCTGCCAAGGCTTGCCGGATGGCCTCAATCAACGCGGACGCCTCCGCTGGGATAGTGGTGGTCTGCAACAGGTCGTTCCCTAGGGGAAGATTGAGGTGACGATCTCCATCACGCTTGCCTGGATGTCGTGGTCGTCGGTGAGGCCCCACACCACGGCAACCTCGCAGGACCGCCGTGGCGATATGCCCTGCTCCATGAGCTTGCCGGCGTAGATGAGCAGCCGCGTGCTGACGCCCTCCTGCAAGCCCTGCCCGACGAGATTGCGGATCTTCTCGCCGAGGAGGGCGAGCTGCTGGGCCGTCAATCGGTCCACCCCGCTCTCGTGCTCAATGATGGGGCCTTCCAGGTCCCTCGGGGGGAAGTCGAACTCGATGGCCACGAAGCGCTGACGGGTCGAGTGCTTCAGGTCCTTCAGGGCGCTCTGGTAGCCCGGATTGTAGGAAATGACGAGGAGGAAGTTCGGGTGAGCCCCCAGGACCTCGCCGATCTTCTCGATGTGCAGCAGTCGCCGGTGGTCGGATAGCGGGTGAATGAGGACGGTGGTGTCCTTCCGCGCTTCGACGACCTCGTCCAGATAACAGATGCCGCCGTGCTTGACCGCCCGCGTGAGGGGCCCGTCGATCCAGCGGGTGCCATCCGGCTCCAGGAGGTAGCGTCCGACGAGGTCGCTGGCAGTGAGGTCTTCGTGGCAGGCGACTGTGACTAGCGGGGATACCTGATGCCCCCGGCCATCGCGTTTCCGGGCGTCGTTCAGGCGCCAGGACATGTATTCGACGAACCGGGTCTTGCCTGAGCCGGTGGGTCCCTTGAGGAGGATGGGAACGCGCTGGGCGTAGGCCGCCTCGAAAATGTCGATTTCGTCGGCGACAGCCAGGTAGAACGGCTCCTCCTCGATGAAGTATTCCTCGATGCTATGTTGCTGATAAAGCTGGCTAGTCTGCTCTGCCATGGATTGCACTGCCCTTAGATAAGATTCTCTCTTCCCACAACTGCCGTATGCGTATGCCGAGGTCGTCGAGCGAGCCTGAGTTGTCGATGAGCGCGTCCGCCCTCGCGAGGAGGAGCTCGGTCTGCCCCTGGGCCTCGAGCCTGGGCTGTATGTCGTCCGGCGACAGCCCGCGACCCCTCAGCCGTTCGACGACGGCCGCGGGCGACGCGGACACCGCCCATACTTCGTCCGTCAGGTCGTCCCAGCCCGCTTGGTAGAGGAGCGCGGCGTCGAGAACCACTACCCCGCGACCTGAGTTGCGGTGCTCCTCGATAGCCTGGCTAACCCTTTGACGGATGAGGGGATGGATAGCGGCGTTCAGCCAGGCGAGGGCCTGGGGCTTTGCGAAAACGAGGGCGCCGAGCCGCGCGCGGTCGACTCCACCGTCGTCGTCTAGTATTTCGCTGCTGAAGATTTCTACGATCCGCCTCCAGCCGATGGAGCCTTTGGCGTAAGCCCGGTGTCCCTCGGCGTCGGCATCGATGATAGCTGCGCCTAGTCCCGCAAGGACGTTGGCTGCTTCAGTCTTGCCTGTGCCGATTCCTCCCGTAAGACCAATGACCCGCACAGCAACCCCAGGTTCCGCTTTTGCGTCACGGCCTTGGCGGTCACGGCGCAATAGCTCAGTCTACCATGCGGCGGGAGGGCGTACCACAGGCTCACCGGCCCCTGTAGAATCGCTTTGGATGACCGACCTTCCAGACGCAATCCACGCCTCCCTGACAGGGCCTGAGCTACGCGAGCGCTCCATAGAGCTCTTGGAGTTCCCGAAAGTGCGCGAGGCGCTCGCGGAGCATACCCGGTCTCCTATGTCGCGGGAGCGAGCGCTTGGCTTGAGGCCGTCGTACGATGCGGCGGCGGTCGCCGAGCTCCAGCAGGAGACGGCGGAGGCCGCGCGGCTGGTCGACGGGGGTGCCGATCTGACGCTCTCTCGTGACCCGCGGCCTCTTCTCGAACGAGCGGCGATGCACGGCGTACTCGCGGGGGACGAGCTGATTGCCGTTGCTGACGCCCTCGACCTGGTCAGGAAAGCGAAGGCGCTGGGCGGCTCGGAGCGGGGCAAGACGCCGCTGCTGCGCAACCTCACCCGGAACATCGCTGACCTGCGTCCGCTCGAACGCGAGATTCGGGGGAAGCTCACACCCTTCGGCGAGCTGAAGGACGACGCCACTCCCATGCTGCGCCAGCTCCGGCGCGAGAGCCGCGACGCCTACCAGTCGGCGTCCAGCAGCATCCAGGCCGTCATGGATTCGGATGCCGCCGCGGAAGCGCTCCAAGACCGGCTTTTCACGGTGCGCGGCGACCGCCTCGTGCTGCCGATCAAGGCCGAATTCAAGGGCAAGATTCCCGGCATCGTCCACGGGGTCTCGGACTCCGGCGCCACCCTCTTCATCGAGCCGCTGGCCAACGTGTCCAAGACGAACCGCTGGCGGGAGGCGGCAGCGGCGGAGCAGGAAGAGGAGGTCCGCATCCTGCGGCAGCTGTCGGCGAGCGTGTCGCGCCGGGCCGTCGAGGCGTTGCGGGCCATGGAGATTACCGCGCGGCTGGACGCGGCGCTCGCGAAGGCCCGGTACGCGAGGACCTACGACGGAGTCACGCTGTCGGAGCACGCGGACCACGTTGACCTCGTTGAGGGCCGTCACCCCTTGCTGGGGGCCGCTGCCGTGCCGGTAACGCTCGCGCTGCGGCCGCCGGTGAGTGTGCTGATCGTGACCGGGCCCAATACCGGCGGCAAGACGGTGGCGCTGAAGACCCTCGGCCTGATGGCGCTGATGCGGCAGAGCGGCATGATGCCGCCGTGCGATCCCGCCACCAAGCTCCCGCTCTTCGATGGAGTGTACGCCGATATCGGCGATCAGCAGAGCATCGAGCGCGCGGTCTCATCATTCGGCTCGCACGTTACGGCGATCGCCGGCGTTTTGGCCCACGCGACGCCCAACTCGCTGGTGCTGCTGGACGAGCTAGGCGCGTCGACCGATCCTGAGGAGGGCTCGGCGCTGGCGAAGGCGGTCGTCGCGCGTCTCGTCGAGCGGGGGGCGCCGACGGTCGTGACGACGCACCACCGTTCGCTGGCGGGGTTCGCGGACGAGCAGGAAGGAGTCGAGAACGCAAGCGTCGAGCTTCATCCCCTGACGCTGAGGCCCACCTACAAGCTGACGATGGGCCTGCCGGGCCGCAGCTACGCGATGGACATCGCCGCCAGCATCGGTCTGGACCCAGGCGTCATCGAGGCGGCGCACCGCTATCTCGACCCGCGTCACCGCGAGGTGGAGAGTCTCCTCGCGAGCATTCAGCAAGAGCGATATAGCGCCCGCGGGAAGCTCGATGAGGCAGAGACTGAGCGCGCCAAGGCCGCGCGGCTGTCGGTCGAGCTCGAGCGAAAGATCGAGGAGCTGGAGGCGGCGCAGGCGGCGGTCGTCGAAGAGGCGCGGGCGGAACTGCTGGCGGAGGCCAAGCGCGTTAAAGGAAAGCTGAGGCAGGCCGCGTCAGCGGCGGAATGGCAGACTTTCAGAGGCGAGCCGCCACCCCCGCGCGTCATCGAGCAGGCGTCGGAGGATGTTGCCGACGTGCAGCGCTCCATCAGGTCGAGAGTCTGGGGCAGGAGCCCGTCGCCGTCGCGTCGGAAGGCCAAGCTCCAGGTGGGCGAGACGGTCGAGATAGGCTCGCTCGGTTTCACGGGCGTCGTACTCACGGAAGCGGACGCTTCGGAGCGCATCGAGGTGCAGGTCGGCTCGGCGCGTCTCAAGCTGGACGCGTCCCGGCTGCGGAGGTCTGGGGAGCCCGTCGCGGAGCGTGAGGGCCGTTCGAGTATCAGCCTCGCTTATCCGCAATCGACGCCGAGGGTGAGCGAGGAGATCGATCTTCGGGGCGCGCGTGTCCACGAGGCGCTGGAGGAGCTCGATAGGCTCCTCGACGCAGCGGTGGCCCAGGGGTTGTCCAACGTGAGAATCGTCCACGGCAAGGGCACGGGCGCGCTGCGCCAAGCCGTCTGGCGCCACTTGGCCGGCAACAGCGCGGTGGGCAACTACGCTTTCGCGCCGCGAGAGCGCGGGGGAGATGGCGCTACCGAGGTGGAGCTGGTTTGACAGGAGGTTGGCATGGAGAAGGTTGCGTGGGTCCTCTTAGCCGGCGGCGCCGCCATTCTGATTGGGTATGCGCTGGACGACATGGTCAGAGGGATTGGCGACTTCCTTGGTTACGAGGGCGTGCCCGTGCTGATTCGGGTCGCAGTGCTTGCCATTCTGGCGGGCCTGCTGCTGCTCGTGAGTGTAGTCGTGCGGGATAGAATTGCCGAGCGGAAACGTGAGCGATTCGAGGAGGAAGAAAGATGATTCTTACGACGACGGACCAGCTGGACGGCAAGCGGGTAACCGAGGTGAAGGGCCTAGTGCAAGGGAACACCGTCCGCGCGAGGCACGTGGGGCGCGACATCATGGCCGGGCTCCGCAACATCGTGGGAGGGGAAATATCCGAGTACACCAAGCTGCTGACGGAATCCCGCGCCCAAGCGACGCAGCGGATGGTCGCCGAGGCGGAGGCGCGGGGAGCAAACGCCGTCGTCGGCATCCGCTTCGCCACCTCCATGGTGATGTCCGGCGCGTCGGAGCTCCTGGCCTACGGCACGGCGGTGGTCGTGGAGGATGAGTAGGGCTGGGCGGGAAGAACTGTGGCAGGCGCGGGTACGAGTGGGAGGAGCTAGCTGGTCATTGAAGCGGCGACGCTGCTTGTAACTAACTCTAGGCGCGGAACGATGAGCCGTCGTGACCTAACCTGCGTGCTCTCGTCGGTACTCGGCGATTGCGTCTTGGAGCGTAGTCCAGCCGAGTAGGGCGCACTTGATGCGGATGGGGAACTCGCGCACGCCTTGGAGCGCGACAATCTCGCCGAGGTTCTCCTCCTGCTCCTCGCTCAGCTCTGCGCCCTGCATGACGCCCTTGAACGTGCGGACGAGCGCCTCTGCCTCGTCCAGCGTCATGCCCGCAAGGTGGTCAGTCAGCATCGAGGCCGACGCTTGGCTAATGGAGCAGCCTTGGCCCTCGAACGCCGCATCGTCGATGCGGCCCTCGTCGTCGAGGCCGAGGGTGAGGATGACCTGGTCGCCGCAGAAGGGGTTGAAGCCTTCGGACCGCAGGTCGGGGTGTTCGAGGACGCCCTGATGGCGCGGACGCTTGTAGTGGTCGAGGATGACCTCTTGGTAGAGGTCAGCGAGCCCTTCGGGCATCTGCATCGCTGAAGTACTCCATCGTCTGCTTGAGGCCGGCGATGAGCACGTCGACCTCTTCCTCGGTATTGTAAAGATAGAAGCTGGCCCGCGCCGTCGCCGGAACGTGGAGCTTGCTGCGAACGAGGGGCATCGCGCAGTGATGGCCCGCCCTGATCGCGACTCCGTAGCTGTCGAGGACCTGGCTGATGTCGTGCGGGTGGACCTCGCTCATGTAGAAGGAGACGACGCCTCCCCGCACGGAAAGGTCCGTAGGTCCGTAGGTCTCGACGTCTTCCAGCTCCTTGAAGCGCTCCAGCGCGTAGCGGGTGATGGCGGTCTCGTGCTCGCGCACGTTCTCCATGCCGAGGCACGTGAGATAGTCGACCGCCGCGCCGAGGGCAATTGCGTCGGCGATGTTGGGCGTGCCGGCCTCGTACTTCATTGGGGCCGGGGCCCAGCTGGCGTCGTCGTAGGTCACTTCGAGGACCATCTCGCCGCCTCGTAGGAACGGCTGGACCTCGTCGATGACGTCCGGCGAGATGTAGAGAGCGCCGATGCCCGTGGGGCCAAGCATCTTGTGGCCGGAGAACGCGAAGAAGTCGCACCCGATGTCTTGTACGTCAACCGGCATGTGGGGGACGCTCTGCGCGCCATCGACCAGCACGCGCGCGCCCGCCTCGTGCGCGGCGGCGGCGACCTGCTTCACGGGCGTAATCGTCCCCAGCACGTTCGATACGTGGGTGAGCGCGACGAGCCTGGCGCTCGGCGCGAGGAGGTCGTCCAGGTCGGACAAGTCCAGCGTGTAGTCGGCGCCGACGGCCATGAGCTTGAGCTCGCCGCCCTTGACCCGTGCGACATGCTGCCAGGGCACTAAGTTGGAGTGGTGCTCCATCTCCGTCGCCACGATCCGGTCGCCCTCGCCGAGGTTGTCCATAGCCCATGTGTGGGCCACGAGATTGATCGCCTCGGTTGTGTTCCGCACGAAGACGATGTTCTCGGGGGAGGGAGCGTTGATGAAGCGGGCGACCTTCTCGCGGGCTTCCTCGTAGGCGATTGTCGCTTCCATTGCGAGCGTGTGCGCTCCCCGGTGGACGTTCGCGTTATAGCCCTCGTAGTAATCGACGAGCGCCTTGATCACCGACGCCGGCTTCTGGGACGTAGCGGCGTTGTCGAGATAGACGAGCGGAACGCCGTTGACCTTTCGCTCCAGAATGGGGAAGTCTTCGCGAACACGCTGGATGTCGTACATCACGCGCCCTCGCCCAAGCGCTCGGCGACTGCCGAGTCGATGTACTGGCGGACCGCGTCGTCCTCGATTGCTTCCGCTACTTCGGCCACGAACCCTTGCACCAAGAGCCGACGCGCCGCGTCTTCCCCGATGCCCCGGCTCTTGAGGTAAAAGAGCGCCTCTCCGTCGATTTGACCGACGGCCGCGCCGTGGGTGCAGACAACATCGTCGGCGAATATCTCCAGCTTGGGCTGGGTGTCAATCTCGGCGCCGTCGGACAGTAAGAGGTTCTTGTTCACCTGATGCGCCTCGGTGTGCTGAGCGTCGGGCCGGACGAGCACGCGCCCAACGAACACGCCGTGCGATTCGTCGCCCAAAATGCCCTTGTAGACCTCGTTGGAGGAGGCGCCGGGAACGGCGTGATCGACGAACGTGTGATTGTCCACATGCCGGCTGCCGTCGCCGTAGTACAGGCCGAACAGGCCCACGCTTGCGCCGGACTCGGCGAGGGTCAAGTTGAGGTCGCGCCGGACGAGCTTGCCCCCGAGGTCGACGGTGACGGACGCGACGCGGCTGTCCCTCGACTGCTCGATTTGGGTCGTCGAGACGTGGTAGCCGGACTCGCTCTCACGCTGCAGCTTGTAGAGGCGCAGGTCCGAGCCGGGCCCCGCGACGACCTCTGTGACCGCATTCGTGAGGTACGAGCCTCCATCGAGGCTCTCGAAGCTTTCTAGGATCGTCGCGCTGCTGTCGCGTCCGGCGACGACGAGCACGCGGGGGTGGGTCGCCATGTTCTGGGCGCCCGTGGAGATGAAAAGCAGATAGATCGGCTCGCGCGCTGATACGCCGTCGGGTATCTGGACGAACGCTCCATCGTGAAGGAATGCGGTGTTGAGCGCCGTGAACCCGCTCTCGGCGGTGGAGGCCAGCTGTCCGAGATGCTCCCGGACGACCGGCACCCGGTACTCGATGGCGTCGGCCAGCCGGCCGACAATCGGCCCGTCGCCGGGGTGGCCGATAACGTCGCTGCGAAGGGCGGCCTCGCTCGGCGGCTCCGTGGACAGGCCGGGCTCGTATCTGCCGTCGACGAACACGACCTGATGTACGCGAGGGCAGGGGAGCTCGTAGGCGGCGAGATTGATCGTCGCGCTGGGGGAGCCTTGGGCCAGGGTGAAGGGAGCCTCGGCGATGGGGCGGGGGTTGGTGTACTTCCACGCCTCGTTGCCGCGGCGCGCCGTTGGGAAGCCGAGGCGTTGGAAATCGGCGAGGGCGGCCCGTCTGGCGTCGCGGAGCCATGCCGGGTCAATCGACGCGCCGTTGCGTTCGAACGCCTGGGACTGCTCCAGGTAGCGGGCCGTGGACTCGGAGAGCTGGGTCATCGGAGGCTACGCGCTGACGGCGGAATCGAGCCAGTCGTAACCCCGGGACTCGATCTCGGCGGCGAGCGACTTATCGCCCGAGCGCACGATCCGCCCATCGATGAGGATGTGGACGTAGTCCGGCTCCAGATAGGAGAGCACCCGCTCGTAGTGGGTGATGATGACGGTTGATGCGGTGGGCCCCGTTAGCTCCGTGATGCCTGCCGACACCTCGCGCAGAGCGTCCACGTCGAGACCGGAGTCGATTTCGTCGAGGATGCGCAGCCGGGGCTCGAGCACGGCCATCTGGAGCACCTCGTTCCGCTTCTTCTCACCGCCCGAGAAGCCCTCGTTCACCGACCGCTTGGTGAGGGCCGGGTCCATATCGACAATCTTTACCTTGGCGCGGATGAGGCGGTCGAACTTGAGCGGGTCGAGCTCCTCGCCGCCCTTGCTCTTCATGAGCTCGTTGTAGCCGGCGCGGAGGAAGTGGTCCATCCGCACGCCGGGAATCTCGATGGGGTGCTGGAACGACAGGAACAGTCCTCTGCGCGCGCGCTCTTCCGCCGCCAGTGCCAGGAGGTCGGCGCCGTCGAACGTCGCCGTGCCCGCCGTGACCTCGTAGCCCGGCCTGCCGGCTAGGACGTAAGCCAAGGTGCTCTTGCCGGAGCCGTTCGGCCCCATGATTGCGTGTGTTTCGCCGTCGCCGATGGAGAGGTCGATTCCCTTCAGGATTTCGACTCCGCCGACTTCGGCGCGCAGTCCTCGGATTTCCAGCATCAGCCGACCGTCCCTTCGAGGTTCATATCCAGCAGGCGGTTCGCCTCCACGGCGAACTCCAGCGGCAGGCGGCGCACGACCTCGCGCACGAACCCGTTGACGATGACCGACTGCGCGTCCTCGCGGCTCAGTCCGCGCTGCTGGCAGTAGAAGATCTGGTCCTCGCTCACCTTCGTGGTCGACGCCTCATGCTCGACGCTCGCCGACCTATTCTCGACCTCGATGTACGGGACCGTGTGCGCGCCGCACTGATCGCCTATGAGCAGCGAGTCGCACTGGGTGAAATTGACCGCGCCGCGCGCGTTTGGCAGCACCTTTACGAGGCCGCGGTAGGTGTTGTTTCCGTGGCCGGCGGAGATGCCCTTGGAGATGATCCGGCTCGACGTGTTCTTGCCGATGTGGGTCATCTTCGTGCCGGTGTCCGCCTGCTGACGGCCCTTCGTGAGCGCCACCGAGTAGAACTCGCCGGTGGAGCCGTCGCCTTGCAGCAGCACGCTGGGGTACTTCCACGTGATGGCGGAGCCGGTCTCAACCTGTGTCCACGAAATCTTCGACCTCGCGCCCGCGCACTTGCCGCGCTTGGTGACGAAGTTGAAGATGCCGCCCTTGCCGTTCTCGTCGCCGGGGTACCAGTTCTGGATCGTCGAGTATTTGATCTCGGCGTCGTCCAGCGCGACGAGCTCGACGACCGCCGCGTGCAACTGGTTGGTGTCACGCATCGGCGCCGAGCATCCTTCCAGATAGCTCACGTAGGAGCCCTTGTCGGCGATGATCAGCGTGCGCTCGAACTGTCCGGACCCTTCCGCGTTGATGCGGAAGTAGGTCGATAGCTCAAGCGGGCAGCGAACGCCCGGCGGGATGTAGACGAAGGAGCCGTCCGAGAAGACCGCCGAGTTGAGCGCCGCGTAGAAATTGTCGGAGTAGGGCACCACGGAGCCGAGGTATTTCCGCACCAGCTCCGGGTAGTCCTTCACCGCTTCCGAGACGGAAGAGAAGATGACGCCGTACTTGGCCAGCGTGTCCTTGGCGGTGGTGGCCACGCTTACGCTGTCGAAGATGGCGTCGACGGCGACGCCGGCCAGCCGCTTCTGCTCTTCCAACGGAATGCCGAGCTTCTCGTAAGTGCGGAGGATCTCCTCATCGACTTGGTCGAGGCTCTCCAAATCCAGCTTGGGCTTGGGGGCGGCGTAGTAGTAGATGGCCTGGTAGTCGATGGGCGGATAGCTAACGTTCGCCCAGGTGGGCGTCCGCTCCTCATCGAGGAGCTTCATAAAGTGGCGGTACGCCCTGAGCCGCCAATCGAGCAGCCACTCGGGCTCGCCCTTCTTGGCCGATATCCAGCGGACGATGTCCTCGCTGAGGCCGGGTGGGGGGGACTCCTCTTCAACGTCGGTCGTCCACCCGTACTTGTACGACTCCTCAGCGATTTCTTCGACGGTGCGATTGGTCATGTAACGTGCAAGGGAAGGGCCCTAGCGACAGCCTTTCAGTAATTGTCGATTGATTAGGTCAACAATAGGCTAGAGCGCCCCGTCATGTCAAGGATGGGGGCGGCGTCCGGTCAGGCCGGAATCGGCTCCGGTCCGGCGCATCGCGCGACCGCAAGGGCTTGTTCTGTCCGAGTAAGTCTCACCCATCTCACTCGTAACTTTCCCCGGCTTACGAGCGCACGGGGATTCCTCATCGATAAAAAGTGTGCCATTTCGTGCCATTTCGTGCCATTTACTCCTGGCGGGAGCCCCAGTGGAACCACCCCTAGCCCCTCCTTTGGTAAGGAGGGGGACGGGAGGGGGACAGGGCGTAAACCAGTGGAGGTCTACGAGTGGGGTGAGCGCCGATTTTTCAGAAACTGTCGCATTTTGTCGGATTTCCATGGCATTACTCGTGTTTGGGGGTTTCAGGCCCTACAGCGCTACTCTGTTTCCCTACAGCAAATCCGACACTTTCCGACAGGTGGCTCGCGGGGGGCATCGGAGGGGCGAGAGGGCGGGTCTGTTGGGCCATGAGAGACACAGTAGGGAGGAGGAGGTCGTTTGCGCAACGGGCAAGTGTCACATGGAGGAGGGGGGTGGTTGGCCGGCAGACACGCAGACCCTCTCTCTAACTCTCTCCCGCAGACGGGCGAGAGGACCGGAGGGGGAGGGCGTGAGGGGGTGGGGCGCGGGGGGATGGCGGGTGGGGCGCGGGGATGGCGGGTGGGGCGCGGGGATGGCGGGTGGGGCGCGGGGATGGCGGGTGGGGTAAGACTAGTGGTCGCGCAGCGCTCGCCAGATGCGCTCGGGAGTGAGAGGGAGGTCCTTGACGCGAACGCCGGTGGCGTTGAAGAGGGCATTGGCGACGGCGGGCGCCACGGCGACGATGCCGCCCTCTCCGACGCCCTTCGCTCCGTAGGGGCCGGGGCCGTCGCCGTTCTCGATGAGCACGGTCTCAAAGACCTCCGGCAAGTCGGTGAATATGGGCACTCGATAGTCGATGAGGTTGGGGTTGAGGAGCTGGCCATCCTCGTAGAGCATCTCCTCGAAGAGCGTGTGGCCGATGGCCTGCATCGCGGCGCCTTCGTCCTGTCCCTCGACCTGCTTCGGGTTGATGGCTTTGCCGGGGTCGGAGGCTGAGTAGTAGCGGAGCAGCCGCAACTCGCCGGTCGCGGTGTCCACTTCCACCTCGGCCGCGCCGATGCTGACCTCCCAGAAGACCGGGTCCATGCGGAGCCTACCGCTCGGGTGCTTGGGCGTGACGTACCCTCTGCCGATCAACTCGCCCCCGGAGCCGCCGAACATATCCCGGACCAGCGCCGCGAACGTGACGGTCTCGCCTTTGAACGTCACCTTCTCGTCTTCCGCCTCTAGCTGCTCGGGGAAGGTCTCGAAGTACTCGGCCGCCAGCGTGAGCACCTGCTCGCGTATATCGACCGCAGCGTCGTGGACCGCCAGGCCCATGAGCGTCGTCGACCTGCTGGAGCCTGTTGAGCGGTCGAACGGGACCGCGTCCGTGTCCGATCCGATGACGTGGACCTTCTCGTAGGGGATGCGCATCTCCTCGGCGGCGATCTGGGCCATAGCGGAGCGGGACCCTTGTCCCATCTCGGCGCTGCCGATGTAGATGGTCGCGCTGCCGTCGGCATGCAGGCGGGCCAAAGACGTCGAGGTGGGGCTGGCCCCTGAGTTGGTGACGCTGCATGCGAATCCGATGCCGCGTTTCACGCCCGGCGGCGTGGGAGCGGGCGTGTACGACGACCAGCCGAACTCTTCGGCGACCAGGCGGAGGGAGGGTTCCAGGCTGCCCTCGATGGGCCGCTTGCCGCGCCGGACCTCTTCACCCTGCGGGACAAGGTTCTTGATGCGCAGCTTGACCGGGTCCATACCGAGGGCGGCGGCGATGATGTCGATCTGGGACTCGCCCGCCCAAACTGCCTGCGGCCCGCCGATGGACCTGTAGGAGCCAGCAGGCGTGCTATTCGTGAAAACGCCGTAGGACTTTGTCCGGACGTGCGCCAGCTTGTAGGGGCCGGGCATGCGGTCCGCGATGCGTTCCGTCACGCGGACGCCGTTGTCCGTGTAGCCGCCCGTGTCCACGTAGGCGACGCACTCGCGCGCGACAATCGAGCCGTCTCGCATGACGCCCGTCCGAATCGTCGCCTTGGCGGCGTGGCGGCGAACGGTGCGCATCGCCTCCTCGACGGTCAAGGCCAGCCTCACCGGCCTCCCCGCCTCCCTGCTCAACGCTGTGACGACCGGCTCTATCTTCGTGTACGACTTGCTGCCATAGCCGCCGCCAACGAACGGGGAGACGACCTGCACCTGGTCGAGCTGACGCCGGAACAGCCGCGCAATCTCGGCCCTGACCAGGAACGGATGCTGGGCCGACGTCCAGAGCCGGATACGGTCCGGCTCGTAACTGGCGATGCAGGCATGAGGCTCCATCGCATAGTGGTAGACCATCGGGAAGGTGAAAGTGTCCTCAAATACGTGGTCGCAGCCGCGGAACGCCGTATCGACGTCCCCCCACTCGTAGCCGTACTCGTGGCAGAGGTTGGAGTCGTGGATGGCGGCGCTGGAGGGATCGAGCGCGGTCTCCAGTCCCATCACCGTGGGGAGCTCCTCGTACTCCACGTCCACCAACTCGACCGCCGCCTCGGCCGTAGCCAAGTCGACGGCTGCGACGGCGGCGACCGGCTCTCCTTGGAAGCGAACCTTGTCGATGGCGACGACGGGCCGGTCCTTCTTGTCGGAGCCGAAGTGCGTCTCCATGCCGACCAGCTCGGCGCTGGTGAGCACGGCGTAGACGCCCGGCAGCGCGCGGGCCTTGCTCGCGTCCACGCTCAGTATCCGCGCGTGCGGCAGCGGGCTCGTAACGAGCTTGGCGTAGGCCATCCCCGCAATCTGGATGTCCCCGGTGAACTGCGCGCGTCCGGAGAGCTTTTCATCCGAGTCCACGCGGCGGACCGCTTGGCCGACGGTCCGGAAGCCGCGCGCGGACTGTCCTGTATTCGGCGAGCTAGTCATCGTCCACCTTCCGCTGCTTGCAGCACAGCTTCGACGATCTTCTTGTACCCGGTGCAGCGGCAGAGGTTGCCGCGCATGTAGTCTTTGATCTCGTCCTCGGAAGCTTCGGGGCGCGCGTCCAAGAGCGATTTCGCGGTGAGCAGCATTCCGGGCGTGCAATACCCGCACTGGAACGCGGCGTTATCGACGAACGCCTCGGTCAGCGGACGGGCGTCCTCGTCTGCGGCGAGTCCTTCTATAGTCAGGACCGCCTTGTTCCGCGCCTCGAAGGCGGGCACGGTGCAGGAGCTCACGGCCTTGCCGTCGAGCAGGACGGTGCAGGCGCCGCACACTTGCAGGTCACAGGAACGCTTCGCGCCGCGCAACTCGAACTTGTCGCGGAGCATGTCGATGAGCGCGGTCTGCGGCTCGACTGCCGCCTCGACCGGCTTCCCGTTCAGCTCGAATGCGACGCTGACGCTCCCCCCTCCTCTGTCCTCCCCCAGGATGAGGGGAGGAAGTGTTGGCTCGCTCACCTAACCGCCTCCGTTCTTCGATAGGGCTGCTAGGAGCACGCGCTCCATGAACACGCTCGTCAGATGCTCTTTGTACTCCGCGGAGCCGTGCAGATCAGTGACCGCTTCCACGCCTTCCGCCGCGAGACGGCCCGCCTCTCTGAGCGTCGCCGACCCCTCGGTCAACGCGCTGACGCCGGCGCCCCTGAGCACGTCCTCGGAGCGCGTGAGCCGTGAAGCGACCGGCGAGACGCACCCGAGGGCAAGCCGCACGTCGGCGAGGACGCCGTCTCGAACGGAGAGCGCCGCCGCAACGCCCAAGGTTGGCCTGTGGTGATAGCCGAACTTCATATAGGCTGCGCGCATGTCGCTCGGCGGAAGCGGGATGCGGACATCGACGAGCAACTCGTCATCGGCCAGCGAGGTCTCGTAGGGGCCTGTCTGCAAATCGGCCACGGCCGCTTGGCGTACGCCCGACGGACCGGCGACCGTGGCGGATGCTTCCAAGACCAGCAGTAGGGTGGCGGGGTCCGAGTGCGGCTCGGCGAAACAGAGGTTGCCGGCGAGCGTTCCCACGTTCCGCACACGCACATTCGCGACGCTGTGCTCGACCTCGGCCAGCAGGGGCAGGCGGTCCTGAACGAGCGCGTCGTGCTCGATGTCGCTGTGCGTCGCCGCCGCACCGATGACGAGCTCGTCGCCCTCCGCCGCAATCCGGTCCAGCCCCGGAATGCTTTTGACGTTGACGAGCGCGTCATATTGGAGCAGGCCCGTTTTCATGGCCAGCAGCAGCTCGGTGCCGCCCGCGTAGAGTTTTGCGGCACCGCCGAGCTCCGTGAGCAGCCCAACGGCTTCTTCAACGGTGGTGGGTTCGTGGAGGCGGAAGGGTCTCATCGCGGGCGATGCTATCGGCGCGGGCGGGGGAGGGCAAGGGAGGAGGAGCGTTAGGCGTAGTAGTCGGGGTTAGCCCAGCCGATGGCGAGGATGCGTATGGTTGCGGCGTTCTCGAACTCGTAGGTGATGAAGAAGCCGCCCGCGCGGTGTCCGATAGAGCCGTAGGGAAAGGGGAAAGGCAGAGCAATCTTGGTGCGCCCGTCCGGATAGGGGTCATTCATGAGGCTGCGGATTACTGTCATGGCTTGTCCATAGTGTCGAGGGGTCAAGCCGACCAGAAAAGTATTCTGCGCGCTCTTTAGAAAGAACAGATCAAATGGGTCGAGGCCCGGATGGGTCGTTCAGCCAAGTGTCGATATCACTTGCGCGGACGCGCTTTCCCGGTTTGCCCGCCCTGGCCTCCCGCCACGCCTCGTTCGTCTCTTCGACGAGTTTCTCGTCTCCCACCATCGCGCGCACGAGCGCCTCGCCTTCGAGGGGTTCAGAGTCGTCCTGTCTTGGTTGTGTCGCCACTGTTACCCCCCCCCCCCCCCGCGCCTGCGTCCGGCGAATCGGAGATGATTATGAGTATAGCATCCCGCCGACGGCGCAGAGAGAATCAGCCGCGCAGTTCAGCTAGGAAACCTCTGAACAAGCCGTCACCGCAGCCTGCTTCTCCTCGTGGCGATGCCGCATCCACGGGACTTGTTCAGACTACCCCTAGCTCCCTTGAAACTTTACTGTCCGAGAGCCCTCCGCTGTTACCTGTATAAGTATATCTCCGGGTGGAACCTGAAACAGACCGTCGCTAACCACATCGTCGCCAATCACTAGGACTTCTTTACCTGTCCGGGCTGAGGCTATCTCGTTCGCCACAAGGTCGTAGCCTCCTGAGATTGACCCTACTTCCACCACAAAACCGCTTGGGACGCACGAACCAAAGGAACAGTCGTCGTTATCCGTGACCATCATCTCTAGAACATACGTACCTGACGTGAGGTTTACTACTCGAATGTCCTGCCCCTTTCCCGAAAGCGTCACCGAGGCCGGCGCTGGAGTAGGCATCAGTGTCGGCGTGGAAGTGGGCGTCAGCGTCGGCGTGGAAGTGGGCGCCAGCGTCGGCGTGGAAGTAGGCGAGGAATCGGTCACGGCAGAAATGATTATGAGGAAAACAAGCACGAGGACAGCGCCGCCAGCAGCGGCTGCAATGATTCCCTTAGCTAGATCCTTACCCTTTTCCACCCGCGTGTTGCCGTAGTCGTCCGTGCGAACGATGTAGCGTTTCTCGCCCCCGGTGAGAGTGAGGAATATCCACACAATCCACCACCCTCCGCAGGTGAACACCCCGACGAAGAAGTGGAGCAGATGGTTGATCTTCCCGCCGCTCACCAACACCGCTTGGTAGTCGCTCTCAGACTCCACGCGAGAGCCTTCGACCACCTCCCTTGCTACGGCTTGGGCCTGTTTCTCTTTTCTCTGGTCTAGCGACACGAGGAACCCCCTTGCAGCAATGAGATGAGGCACTTTTGCCAAAGCCGCCTAGTTCCCACATGAACCGACAAGGGGGCGTGTCGGCCCCCCTCATTGCCTGATGGGGTTCATGCAGCGCCGAGGCGCACGGACATCAGACGGCTTTGGCAGCGCGCATACTACCAGATGCCCACGGCAGTTGACGCGAATCCGCACGCTTCCTACCCTCGCTGTCAGCCCCGCCTGGGCTCTGGAGAACCACCATGACCACGCCCCCAACATCCCGCACCGTGAAAGCCCGCGGCCTCGACCTGCACTACCGCGACTGGGGGAACCCGGACGCGCCGCCGCTGCTGCTTCTTCACGGGCTGCAGGACTCCGCCGCGCTCTGGGCCGCCTTCGCGGAGTCGGTTTGCGATGACTTCCACGTCGTCGCGCTCGACCACCGGGGGCACGGCGACAGCCCGCGCGCGGAGACGTACCGCCTCGCCGACTACGTCGCGGAGACGAAGGAGGTCGTGGAGCGCCTCGGGCTGGCCGGGGTCACGCTGATTGGCCATTCAGCGGGCAGCAAGAACGCGTGGATGTGCATCGCCGAGCATCCGGGTATTGCATCGAAGCTCGTCATCACGGACATGGACCCGGACTCCTACAACCCCGGCTCCGTCGCCATGATTTCGCGGTACAAGGGCGAGTCCGACGACTACCCTGATTTCGACGCGGTCGTAGAGCGCTTGCGCTCCCGCCAGCCGAACGCGAGCGAGGAGGAGCTGCGGCGGGATGTCGCTGCGCTGGCGAAGCCGGTGGACGACGGGGGCTACACCTGGAAGCGCAGCCGCGACGTGGTGAGTCAGTACGACCGGCCTGACGTGTGGGACTATCTGCCGCGGGTCGGGGTTCGAACGCTCATCGTTCGGGGGGCGGACAGCACACTGCTCCGGCACGACGTGGCGGTCCGCATGGAGGCGGCAATCCCGGACTGTCGCCTTGTCGAGATTCCAGGCGGGGGGCACTGGGTGCATCTGGAACAACCGGAGGCTTATGCGGCTACGGTGCGGGCGTTCCTGCTGGAGTGAGAATGCTTGCATAATGCTTGCAATGCTGGCATTATGATTGCATCTTCGCTTAGGAGGGACGGCATGGCGGTGCAGATCACCATCAGGAATGTGAGCGAAGAGGTGCGCAACCAGTTGGCCGCGCGCGCCGCGCTGAGGCATCAGTCCATGCAGCAGTTCCTCCACGAGACGTTAGAGGAAATCGTGTCGAAGCCTTCGCACGAGATGCTGCTCGACCGGATACGCCAGCGCGTGAATGCGTCAGGCAGAGGAGTCTCCAGAGAGACCATCCTGGCAACGCTGGATGCCGACAAGGCACATGATCGTCGTTGACGCTTCAGCGTTCATATCCGTTGTGACCGGCAGGAATCCTGACGGTGAATGGGTGAACCGACAGCTTCGGAATCGGCGGCTACTCAGCACTCACATGATGCCCGCAGAAGTCTACAACGGTATCAGGCATATGGAGTTGGCGGGTGAGGTCACGTCATCGGACGCCATGAAAGCGCGAGAGGAATTCTCCGAGTTTAGCCTGGAGCTGTTCTCCTTCGCCCCGTACGCCGACCGGGTCTGGGCGCTGCGAAGTAACCTGACCAGCTACGACGCTTGGTACGTGGCGCTCGCGGAAGCACTCGACTGCCCGCTCGTAACGCTCGATCAACGGCTCAGCCGGGCAGCCGGGCCGGCGTGCGCGTTCGTGACGCCTCCGTCCGCCTGACCGATCCTCCCGTCTCGCCACGTCGCGCGCTGCTCTGGTAGGCTCTAGCCCATGGAATTCGGCCTCTACCTGCGGTCTTTCCTGACTGACCGCGAACGTCCGCTTTATGAGCAGATCGACGAACTAGTGGAGATTTGTCACGTTGCGCGAGATGCCGGGTTCTCGGCGGTGACGATGCCGCAGCACTGGGTCTCGCACCCCACGATCTGGCCTCAGCCGTTCCAAGTGCTTGCGCGCCTCGCGCCCGAGACGGGCGACATGCGCCTGCTCACCGGCATCATCCTGCTGCCTCTCCACAATCCGGTGCAGATCGCCGAGGATGCGGCTACGCTCGATCACCTATGTCACGGGAGATTCACGCTCGGGGTCGGCATCGGGTACCGGGAGGCCGAGCTCGAGGCCGTCGGCGCGACCAGGAAGGACCGCGCGCCGCGCCTCACCGAGTCCATCGAGCTGATGAAGAAGCTGTGGTCCGGCGAGGAGGTCAACCACGAGGGCCGCTACTGGAGCGTCCACGAGGCCCGCATGGGGTTCCTGCCAGTCCAGCAGCCGCATCCCCCCATCTGGATAGCTTGCCAGAGCGACGGCGCTGTCCGTCGCTCGGCTCGTATCGCCGACGCCTGCTACATCGCTCCTCAGGTTGGGTTTGACGACCTTCCGGCGCTCATCGGCGTCTATCGAGAGGAGCGCGAGGCGAGCGGCCAGCCGGCCGGACGCGTGACCGTCTCGCGGGGCGTGGCTTTCGCCAAGGACCGTCCAAGCGCTATCGCCGAGGCGCAGGCCGTCGCCGAGTCCTCTTACCGCATGTACAGCACCTGGAACATGCAGGAGGACACGATGGTGCGGATCAACATAGACAGCGATTCCAAGGTCGACGACTGGGCGGTGGCCGGGAATAGCGGCGACTGTCTGGAGCAGTTCGACCGGCTCACGGAGCAAGGCGTCAGCTACGTGGGCATGACCTTCTACAACCTGCCGAAGACGCTCGAAGCGCGCAAGGAGTACCTCCTCAGCTTTGCCGAGGATGTCATCCGGAAGTCGGCCTAACACTATGCAGCCCTTCGAGTACGTCCGGCCCGCCACCGTCGCTGAAGCGACCAAGTTCCTGGCCGAACACGCGGACAGATCCCTCGTCCTCGGCGGGGGCAGCGCCGCGGTCGTAATGCTGGAGCTCGGCGTCGTACGACCGGAGTACGTCGTTGATTTGGGGGGCGTCGAGGAGCTGAACGGAATCGAGCAGAACGGCAGCCTGCGCATTGGCGCGCTCACGCGAATCCGCACGCTGGAGCTGGATCCCGACATCCGGCGCGACTACGGGCTTCTGGCGGAGGCCGCGTCGCAGGTCGCCAACGTGCGCGTCAGGAACGTCGCGACCGTCGGCGGAGCGGTGGCTTACGGCGAGCCGCAGACGGACACGCCCACCGCATTGACGGCGCTCGGGGCCTCGGTCCGCATCGCAGGGCCCGAGGGCAGCCGCGCGGCGCCGATCGAGGAGTTCTACCTGGGACCGTACGAGACGGTCCTGCGTCCGGGGGAGCTGGTGGCGGGAATCGATGCGCCGCGTCCGGCGCCCGGCTCCGGCGGGAGCCATCTCAAGTTCACCGTTGGCTCTCCGGAGAACAAGCCGGTTGCGAACGCGTCCGCGTTGGTGACGGTGGATGCCTCTTCCGGAGTATGCAGCGCGGCTCGCGTCGTCATGGGCGCTACGGGGCCAGTGCCTGTTGTCGCTCAGGCCCTCGCCGGACTTGTCGGGGATGTCCCGTCCCCGGCGCGGGTGGCGGAGGCCGCCGCCGCCGCCGCCGAGGAGACCGACCCCATCGAAGACCTACGGGGGCCGGTCTGGTACAAGCGTAGGATCACGAAAGTGTTGGTGGAGCGAGCACTGACATGTGCGCTGCAACGGGCCCAAGAGTAACGCGTCTCGTCGGAACCTCGATGCCGACCCTCGAAGCCGCTGAGAAGGCGGCGGGGCGGACCGAGTACATGGGCGACCTCGTCGTGCCGGGCATGGCGCACGCGAAAGTCGTCCGCAGTCCATTGCCCCACGCGCGTATCGTTTCCATCGACGCGTCCGCCGCCCGCGCGCTGCCGGGCGTCATCTGCGTTCTGACCCGCGACGAGATTTGGGCCGATCCGGACATCGAGAAGATGTATGGGTTCGTCTACCGGGACGCTCCTCTCGTGGCGATGGACAAGGTCAGACACCACGGCGATATCGTGGCCGTCGTGGTCGCGGAAGACATCGCCACAGCGGAGGCGGGCGCCGAGCAGGTGGATGTCGAATACGACGAGCTTCCTGCCGTGATGGACGTGAGCGCTGCGCTGGCGGAAGGAGCATCGCGCGTCCACGAGGAGTTCTTCCCCATCGCGCCGGAGCTGCGTCCGGTGGAAGGCACGAACATCTGTCACCGGGCGACGCTGGCGCGCGGCGACGTGGAGCAGGGGTTTGCGGAGGCTGATCTCATCTACGAGGACGAGTTCTCAGCGCCGCCCGTCCAGCATTGCGCGCTCGACCTGCATGCAGTGATCTCCCAGGTCGACGACGGTCGGATTACGGTCTGGACGAACTGCCAGTCGCCCTTCCCACTCAGCCGCGAGCTTGAGCGCATCTTCAAGATGCCCGCGCGGGTCATCGTGCCGTACGTCGGCGGCGGGTTCGGCAGCAAGAGCAGGGACCGCATCGAGTGCGTCATCACAGCGGCAGCCAAGCTTGCCGGCAGGCCGGTGCGCTACGTCTTCACCCAAGAGGAGACGTTCCTGACCTACCTCCGCCCCGCCTACGCCAACCGCATGAGAACAGGCGTGAAGCGCGACGGCACGATCGTGGCGCGGCACAACACCTTCTACGTGGACGTCGGGGCGTACGCCATCAGCGGCGCCCGCAGCGCGAACAATACCCTCAAGGTGGCGACCGGCCCTTACAAGGTCCCCCACGCGCGCGCCGACTGCTACGCCGTCTACACGAACAAGCCTCCGTCCGCGCCGTATCGCGGCCTTCCGACGACGCAACACACCATGTCCTACGAGGCCCAGCTCGACCGCATCGCGCGGGACCTCGGCATCGACCGCCTCGAAATACGGCGAAAGAATCTGGTCCGAGACGGCGATATCCACATCACGGGCGACTACCTGCGGTCGGCGCACGCCCACGAGTGCCTCGACAGAGCAGCCGCGGCGATTGGCTGGGGCGAACCGCTCGCTCCCTCGCCGGACGGCAAGACGCTGCGCGGGCGCGGAGTCTCCTGCACCATCAAGTACACGCTCACTCCCCCGCGGCAGATGTCCGAGAACAGCGCCGAGATCGTCCTCGGCGAGGATGGCGTCTTCGAGACGCGCATCGGGACGGTGAACATCGGCCAGGGGTCCGACACCGCGATGGCGCAGATAGCAGGCGACGCGCTGGGAGTCGGTCTCGACTCGATACGAATCGTCCACAGCGACACCGGCCGCGTCCCCGTCGACAGCTCGACGACGGCGAGTCGGTCGACGTACCACATGGGCGTCGCGGTCGTCGAAGCCGCTGGAAAGGTCAAGCAGCAGATCGTCGAGGCCGCCTCGCATCTGCTCGAACGCGAGGCTTCCGAGCTGACGGTCAGCGGCGAGGGCGTCGTTGGGCCGGATGGGGACGGCGCCGGCGTCAGCCTGTCGGAGCTCGTTCGCCATGTTGGGGAGCCGTTGGCCGCGACCGGGGAGTGCGTCGTTGGCGGCACGTACCGCGCGCCGGACGGCAAAGACTATCCGATTGCCTCGACATTCTGGACGTTCGCATCGTGTGCGGCGGAGGTGGAGGTCGATACGGAGACTGGGCAAGTGCGTTTGGTCAAGGCCGCTGCGGCCGCAACCACGGGCACTGCCGTGAACCCGCACTCCATCGAAACGCAGCTGGAGGGAGGGGTCGGTCAGGAGCTCGGGCCTACGCTCTTCGAGCAGATGGTCTGGGACGACGGCGGCCAGCTCATCAACTCCGCGCTCTTGGACTATCCGCTCCCCACCATGGAAACGATGCCCAGCTACGCGTCCGAGCTGGTCGATCACCCCTTCGAGGGGGGCCCCTTCGGCGCTAAGGGCATGGGCGAGATCGGCGCCGTTATCCTGCCCGGCGCTGTCGTGAACGCGGTGTACGACGCGACGGGCGTCCTGTTCCACGACATTCCGCTGCTCCCGTACAAGGTGTTGGGAGCGCTGGACGCGGCGGGGAAGGAGTAGGCGTGCGCCTAGAGCTCACGGTGAACGGCGCTGCCCGCAGCATGGACGTTCCCCCGTCCACGACGCTGCTCGACCTGCTCCGCGACTGTCTCGGCTTGAAGGGGACCAAGGAATACTGTCATAGCGGCGTCTGCGGGGCCTGCACCGTCCTCCTCGACGGTCGCGCCGCGAGCTCGTGCAGTCTTCTGGCGGGCCAGGCCTATGGGCATGACGTCGTGACGATCGAGGGCCTCACGCCGGCCGATGGCCTGCACCCGATACAGCAAGCCTTCGTCGACAACTTCGGGCTGCAGTGCGGCTACTGCACGCCGGGGATGATTCTCCTCGCGAAGGCGCTCCTCGACGAGAACCCCAGCCCAAGCCGGGAGGAGATCATCCGGTACATGGGCGGCAACATCTGCCGTTGCACCGGGTATGCGGGCATACTGCGGTCGGTCGAGGCCGCCGCCCGGGGCAAGGGCTAGTGGAGCTAGCGGACAATTTCGCCGTGAGCGCCTCGGCGGATGAGACGTGGGCGTTCTTCTGGGACCTGCCGCGCGTGGCCCGCTGTCTGCCCGGCTGCGAGAGCATCGAGACGACCGGCGACTCCACGTACAGGGCGCGGTTGGTCCAGAAGGTTGGCCCTTTCCAAGTCGCTATGGACATCGACATGGCCGTCGACGAGGTCGAGCAGGGGCGGCGCATCGTCGTCTCGGGCGGAGGGAAGGACCGCATGGGCAACAGGCTCCGCATCAATAGGCTCGCGCTCGAGTTAAGTGAGCCGTCGGCGGACCGGACCGAGGTCAGCTACGAGCTTGACTTCAACCTGTTCGGTAGACTTGCGACGCTCGGGAACACGGTAGTGAAGCGCAAGGCGGAAGAGACCCGCGTCGAGTTCAGCCGGAACATTGCGGCGGAGCTGGGCAGCTAAGGAGGCCGACATGCCAGTGCAGGACCTGCGTGAGTGGATCGCGCGCATCGAGGAGATGGGCGAGCTGACCCGCATCGAGGGCGCCGACCCCAACCTGGAGATCGGCGGGCTCACCGACCTCTACCAGTGGGACATGGAGAACCCCGCCCTGCTCTTCGAGAAGATCAAGGGCCACCCGGAGGGCTACCGGCTCATCTCGAATGTCCTCACGTCGCTCCCGCGCATCTGCCTGAGCCTCGACCTCCCGACCGAGCTGACGCGGCAGGAGTTCGTCAAGACGTGGCGCGACCGCCTCAAGGAATTCACGCCCATCGCGCCGAGGCAGGTTGAGGACGGGCCGGTGCTCGACAACCGTCAGGAGGACGGCGAGGTGGACGTGACGCAGTTCCCCGCGCCGTTCTGGCACTCCGAGGACGGCGGCAACTTTCTGGGCACCGGCAACATCGTCATCATGCGCGACCCGGACACCGGCTGGGTGAACGCGGGCACGTACCGCGTGCAGGTGCATGACAAGAACACGCTCGGCATCATGATCTCGCCCGGCAAGCACGGACGCATGATCCGCGAGAAGTACTGGGCGAAGGGCGAGTCGTGCCCGGTCGCGGTGTCGTTCGGGCAGGACCCGCTGCTGCTGCTGCTCGGCGGGCTGGAGGTCGACTACGGCGAGGACGAGTTCGCGGTCGCGGGCGGCATCCGCAACGAGCCGCTGGACGTGATTGCCGCGCCGCTCACCGGTCTGCCCGTCCCCGCGACGTCCGAGATCGTCATCGAGGGCGAGATCCCGCCGGACCAGTTCCACCAGGAGGGGCCGTTCGGCGAGTGGACGGGCTACTACGCCAGCGGCGAGCGCGACATGCCCATCATCAACGTGAAGTCCATCAACTGGCGGAACAACCCCATCGTGATGGGCTGCCTGCCGGGCAAGCCCCCGAACGACAACACGTACTTCCGCAGCCCGCTGCGCGCGGCGATGCTCTGGAACGAGTTGGAGCGCGCGGGGGTGCCGGGCATCGTTGGCGCGTGGTCGCATGAGGCCGGCGGGGGGCGCTTCCTGAACGTCATCTCCATCAAGCAGATGTACCCCGGCCACGCGAAGCAGGTGGGGCACGCGACGACCGCCGTACACGCGGGGGCGTACGCCAACCGGTTCGTCATCGTTGTCGACGACGACATCGACCCCACGGACACGAACGAGGTGCTGTGGGCGCTCTGCACGCGCACGGAAGTGACGGAGGATGTCGACATCGTGAAGCGGATGTGGAGCACGTCGCTCGACCCGATGGCGTACGCCGGAGACGAGGGGCCGCGCTACTATAACAACCGCATGATCATCGACGCGTGCCGTCCGTACGATCGGCTCGCGACGTTCCCGCCCGTGGCGCGCGCGACGCAGGAGCAGGCCGCCGGGCTCCGCGCGCAGTGGCCGCAGCTCTTCACCGCCGACGGGAAGGTCCGCAAGGACGTGCGGAAGGCGTCGCACAACGGGGGCTGACCCCGATAGCTCACAGGGATGCACAGGATGGGCGCGTTTGCACCTGAGACATTGTGGGACATTTAGCGCCATTCCACTCCTAGCCCCGGCGGGGAGAAGCGCCTGCCAGCGAGCGCTTATAGGGGTTGAAGACGCCCTGTTCTGTTGTTTAAGGCTCATTTAGGCTCATTCGTGCTCATTCCACCTCCAAGCCTGCTTCAGTGCATGGAGCAGCCTGCGGTGAACTCAGGCGTACGGAACAGCGTACGCGGACAGGTGGCGTTCGGGTAAGGGGCTCGTGTCACAAGATCACCCCCAGCTTCGATGCACAGGATGATGTAGAGATGGGGCGAGACGCTCCGTATGTGGTAGAATCGTTTGTACGCTTGCGAGGAAGCGACAGCCATGCCGTCACTTAAGCCCGGACACATCAGCCCGACCCCGGAAGAGGAAGAGGCGATTAACAGAGGCATTGCTCTCGACTCCGACGCCCGTGTGGCGCGGGTTCGCCCGACGGCCCCGGCTGGCAGACTCGCGCGAACGCCGCCCTCCCGCGAACGCGCTAGGGCAGTAGGGGGGGCTCTTGCGAGGCGATAGTACTGTACTTAGCCAGTTCCAAACTATTATCGCATTACAATGATACGTTGCTGCGAAGCCTAGTTTGAGGCAAAAAGAACATGAGCGAATTCGACGATAGGGTACGTGACTCGGAAGCTGTATCAAATCTGAGGCAGTCTGTAGAGATGCTGCCCGAACTGATGACTCGGGAATGGAAGCATTACCGCGTGATAGGCCTCGTTGATCGGCTAGATGCAGTGGGGAAGAATGTACTCAGCAGGTTAACACTGGCGAACCGGAATCTAGTATCGGAACAAATCCTTAATGAACTCGCGTAGCCGTCTCGCCGCTTCCTAAATGCAACTAATGAAGTTGCTGCTATTCCATTATCTGATGAGCCAGACTATCCATCTATAAATAATCATATTGATAATCTTCTAATCGCTGCAGTAGGACTTCCTGTCTTACCTATTCGAACCACTCCGGAAGTGCTTCGGAAGGCAGCCGAGCAATTCGACAGTGAGGTAACGTCTTCAAGGGCTATGCTCACAGAGAACATGGATTCTATCCGTTCTCAGATATCCGATGCCCGTAAGCAGGTGCAAGAAGCCATCGACCACTTCCAGCATCTCGCCGCCCAGTCCGAGGCGACAATGAACCAACGCGTTTCTGAGGCAGAAAGCAATACAAATCAATCGTTGTCTAGTATAAGAGAAACAGCTGATGCTTTACTGAAAGAGTCGAGAGACTCTGCCCTGCGCCTACACCAGGAACTTATAGACCTCCACGATACTTTCCGAAGATCCGAAAACACACGCGATGAAGAGTTTTTGGCATCTCAGGCCCAGCGAGAGGAATCGCAAACCCGTCGTCATGAAGAATATCAAGAATGGCTGGAAACGAACAAGAGCGAAATAGCGGACCAGCAAGAGCTAGCCAGAACTATGCTTGAAGAAGTGGCCGATGCTAGTACGGCAGTGCATTACCAACAATTGCGTGACGAACAGAACTCTGCCGCCAATTTTTGGCGTTGGATTGGCGTAAGTGCGCTCGGCCTTTCAATCTTTGTCGCAATAGGAATTTTTTTGTATTATATTTGGACGTCTGCTGATGTAGGGCTGTCTATCGCCACAACCATTGGACGCTATAGCATTGTGTTTTCGTCATTGATACTCGCAACCTACGCCCTTAAGCAGTCAGGGCATCACCGGCGGCGAGAGCAGGACCTTTCACGTGTAGCCAATGAACTGATGTTATTGTGGCCGTTCATAAATCGTCTGCCTGAAGCAGAAAGAATAGTTATCCTTAGGAATATTACTCCAGAGTACTTCAAGGGCGGGCTTACCCCTCAGGATGCGGGCGACCGAATCGGTCCGCTGGATCAGGTAGGCGATTTTGTAAAAAGGCGGGGACGTAGTCAACCACGCGAGTAGGGGCAGAGAACCTGTACTTGCCAGACGGTTGCGGCTTAGGTTTCCCCTAGATATCCGCTGACCTTGGCCGGAGCGACTCCGGGTTGGCGTCGACCCATTTCCAGTAGTGCTCCCACGCTTCGGAGACTTCGCCGCGGGCGCGGCGGTTGAGCGACGGCTGGAGGACGAGCGAGGGCATCGCCTCGGGCGCGCCGATGAGCTGCGCGCGCCACGTCATCTCGGCCAGGTGCTCGATTGCGATGGCGTCTATCGTGGCGGTCTCGACGTTCGGGCCGGAGAAGACCATGCCGTGGTTCTGCAGGTGGCAGGCGTTCGCGCCCTGCATCCGCGCGGCGACCGTCTTGCCCTGCTCCACGCTGCGTATCAGCGCCTTGTCCTCGTCGAACATGACGGGCTCGTGGGCGACGGCGGTCGCGAGCTCGGGGTCGAGGAGCGGGAGGATGGTCGCGCCCGCGACTCCCATCATCGTCGCCCACTTCTGGTGCGTGTGGATGATGGAGCCGACGTCCGTGTGCGTGCGGTAGATCTCGGCGTGGATGGGCCACTCGCTGACCTTGGTGATCTTGCGGTCGCCCGCGCCGACGATGTTGCCGTCGAAGTCCATCGCGATGAGGTCCTCGGCGCGGACGCGGTGCATCTGGATGTGGGGCCACGGCTTGATGAAGAAGGTGTCGGTATCGGGGATGCGCGCGCTGGTGTGGCCGCGCGTCGTGCCGAGGCCGGTGAGGTAGAGGAGGCGGTGGGAGACGGCGACCGTCTCGCGTAGGGCTGCCAGCGCGTCGTTGTCCATCGGTTCGCCTCCTACACTCCGCGCTTGGCGCAACGTTGTTCTTCCCACCCACCCGCCCGAACGCCTGTGGGGATACCCCCACATCCCCGGCAGAGGGGCGCGCCCCTCTGCACTCCCTCACACTACGAGCGGCTCTCTGCGCCGCTCACTGGATTCCCGCTTCTGCAACATACAAATGACGGAGGTGGGCGGGAATGGCCGAGGGAATGGTCATAGCCCCGGGTGGCGGACGTAGGATGCGTCGCGGTGCTCGTCCAGCCACTCCTGGTTGCCCCACTCGCCGCGGGCGACGCCGTCGCGCACGTCGGGGCGGGGCGGCTCCCAGCGCTTCGCGGCGTCGTCGGCGAGGTAGCGCTCCTCGATGGCCTCCGGCCTGCCCGCCAGCATCGCCCGCCACGTCACCTCGGCTTGCTCCTCCGCGTCGGCTGCCGCCAGCATGGACTTCGAGACCGTCGTGCCCACGAAGACCATCCCATGTCCCTTCAGGTGGCACGCCACGTTCCCGCCCAGCAAGGCGGCGACCGCAGCACCCTTCTCCGGCGAGTCGATCGCGTCCGGCGTGCCGGTGTAGACCGGCCACCGCTCCGCCGCGACGGACGCCGTCGGGGGGTGGATGACGGGCAGCACGTCGCGTCCGGCGAGGCCGAACACGGTGCACCACTTCTGGTGCGTGTGCGTGACGGCGTTCACCTCGGGCCGCGCCTTGTATATCTCGGTGTGCAGCGCCCACGAGCCGACGCGCCCCGGATAGCGCTCTCTGGCCTGCACGACGTTGCCGTCGAGGTCGATGAGCATGAGGTCGTCGCCTTCGACGCGCTCCAGGCTGACGGCCGGTGTCGCACGGATGAGGACGAGATCGGAGTCCGGCACGCGCGCGCTCACGTGTCCTTGGTAGGAGCCGAGGCCATAGTGGTGCAGCAGGCGGTTCGCGAGAGCGACCTGCTCACGAAGGGCCTTGGTTTGGGCGTCGTCTGCCATAGTGTGGCGGATGCTAGTGACGAGGCCGGAACGGTGTCAAGGCGCGGCCATGTCCTGATGTTGACACCCCTTGTCGGCGCGCCTAGCCTCACGCAAACCACTAGACACGAGGCGGAGGAGAGGATGACGACCGACGGCGTACTGCCTGAGGAGCTTGGGGAGCTCTCGCCCGAGGAGCTCTACGCGCTCTACATGGAGAAGCAGGTCAACTTCGGGCGTGCGGCGCTCGCGCTGGACAAACGGCGCAAGGCGGGCCGCGTCCACGTACCGGCAGCGGAGGCCGACGTGCAAGGGGCCGGGCCCAACCAGCGCATGATCGTTGGGCCGGAGCTCGGCTTCAACGTCCACAACCTCCACGTCTTCACGTCGGGGCGCGCCGGCGGCTCCGAGCGCTATCACACCCATGGCGACGCGTTGAAGTACTACGTCAAAGGGTCCGGCCAGGAGCTCATCGAGGACGTTCGCTTCGACGTGGGGGTCGGCGACTTCTGCCACGTCCCGGCCAATATCTGGCACGGCACCGAGAACCCTCACCCGGAGCCGCTCGTCTTCCTGGCCGCGCAGCAGTTCCCCGGCACCTACCGGCAGGTCGCGACGCCGTTCGTCCACTTCACGGCGCCGAACAAGGCGCCCGAGGTCAGCGACCTCTCGGATGCCGAGCTCTCCAAGCTCGAGCCGTGGCCGCTCTACCTGCGGTACCTCGAAGAGCAGATGGTGTTCGGACGCGTCGCGCTCGAGGTGCAGCGTAGGCGGGAGCAGAAGCGCCTCTACGTCAAAGCCGCCGACGCTCCGATTATGGAATGGGGCCCCGGCAGACACCACATCATCTCCCCGGAGCTTGGGTTCGACATCTACTCGTTCCAGCTCTTCATGGAGAACGTGCCGGGAAAGACCGACCATGGCACCCCACAAACGTCCGGCGACGCCGTTCGCTACTACATCGCAGGGCAGGGGGTCGAGGTCATCGGCGAGCAGCGGGTCACCGTGCAGGCGGGCGACTTCACGTGTATCCCCGCGGGGAGCAGACACGAGACGCTCAACCCGCATGACGAAGACCTGCGGTTCATCTGCTGGCAGCAGATTCCCGGCACCTACGTACAGCTTCACATTCCGGTGTTGCCGGTGGAGTAGCCATGACCACCTATCGCGGTCAGGGCATGGCCCGCATGGAGGACGACCGGCTGCTGCGCGGCAGTGGGCAGTTCGTCGATGACATCCAGTTGGACGGGATGCTCCACGCCGCCGTGCTTCGCAGCACGGAGCCGCACGCCCGCATCCGCTCCGTGGACGCCGCCGGCGCGCTGGCGAGTCCGGGCGTCGCCGCCGTCTACACCGGCGCGGACCTGGACGGCGTCGTGCCTGACATCGGCGCGATACGCCGCGAGGGCATGGGCGAGACGCCGGTGCCCGAGCACCCCGTGCTGGCGCGCGGCCGCGTCTGCTATGTCGGCCAGCCCGTCGCCATCGTCGTGGCGTCGACCAAGGCAGCAGCCTTCGACGCGCGCGACCGCATCGTCGTCGACTATGAGCCGCTCCCGCCCCTGCTCGACCCGCGCATATCGGCGGCGGACGCCAGCCCGCTGCACCCGGACATCGGCACGAACGTTGTGATGCGCACGTCGGCGGGCGCGGGCGACGTCGCCCGCGCGTTCGAGACGGCGGATGAGATCGTCGAGGCGACCTACGAGATACCGCGCCTCGTCGCGATGCCGATGGAGTGCCGGGGCATCGTGGCCGCGCCGGACGCAGAGAGCGGACGGCTCACGGTGTGGACGTCCACACAGGTGCCGCACCGCGTGAAGACGTTCCTCGCGATGCTGCTCCCCGGCGATCTGGACGTGCGCGTCATCACCCCGGACGTAGGCGGCGGTTTCGGGCGGAAGATCGAGGTGTGGCCGGAGGAGGTGGCGACGGCGTACGCGGCTGTGCAGCTCGGCGCGCCGGTCAAGTGGACGGAGCAGCGCTCGGAGAGCACGCTCGCGTCGCACGGTCGCGGCTTCACGGCGGACGTGCAGGCCGCCGTGCGGACAGACGGCGCGGTCCTTGGCGTCCGCATCCGCATGATTGCTGACATGGGCGCGTACTTCCTCACGTCCAGCGGCGGGCCGCTCGGCAACGCAGTGCAGCGCGTCGCCGGGCCGTACGCCATCCCCGCGATGGACGTGGAATGCCTCGGCGTGACGACCAACCGGCCGCCCACCGGCCCGTACCGCGGCGCGGGCGGACCGGAGGCCGCCGTGCCCATCGAGCGCATCATGGACGACGCTGCGCGGCAGCTCGGCATGGACCCCGCCGAGATACGCCGACGCAACTTCATCCCTGCCGACGCCTTCCCCTACCAGACGGCCACCGGCCTAGTCTACGACTCCGGCAACTTTGACGCCGCGTTCGACCGCGCGCTCGACATGGCCGGGTACGGCGCGCTCCGCGAGCGGCAGGCATCCGAGAGCGGCCCGTTCCGTACCGGCGTCGGCGTCGCAACGGTCACTAAGGCCTCGGGCGGCAAGGCGAACGTGCGGAAGAGCCTCGCCCGCGTCGAGATGACGCCGGACGGGCGCGTCGTCATCGTCACGGACGTATCCCCGCACGGACAGGGCACGGCCACGTCGTTCTCGCAGATAGCGGCGGACACGCTCGGCGTGCCTCCGGAGGCGGTGGAGTTGCACCACGGCGACACGGACGAACTCGCGTCGGGCGGCGGCACCACGTCGAGCCGGGGCCTCGCCGTGGGCGGCAACGCGGCCTATATGGCGCTCTTGGAAGTGAAACAACAGCTGGATGCCGCAGGCGGTAAGATCCCCGCGAACGGCATCACCGTGGAACTGGAGTGGGAGCTGCCCGCCAACCCGTTCGGGTTCGCTGCGCACGTGGCGGTCGTGGAGCTGGACGAGGGCACCGGCGACGTGCGCCTCACGGACTACGCGGCGGTGCACGACTGCGGGCCGATGATTAACCCGGTCATTGTGCGCGGGCAGATCCAAGGCGGCATCGCGCAGGGCATCGGGCAGGCGCTGAGCGAGGGGATGCTCTACACGGCAGCGGGCTATCCGCAGACCGGCAGCTTCATGTCGTACGGCATCCCCATCGCGGAGTCGTTGCCGACGTTCCAACTGGAGAACCAGCAGACGCCCTCGCCGACCAACCCGCTGGGCATCAAGGGCATCGGCGAACTGCCGACGGTGGCCGCGCCCGTGGCCGTGACCAACGCCGTCGTCGACGCCCTCATCCGCGCGGGAGCCGGGTCCGGCGCAGTCGACATGCCGCTGCTCGCCGAGCGCGTCTGGCGCGCGCTTCCGAGAGAGGGCGGCGAGTCCTAAAGCCGCAGGTACGACTCCAGCGCCGCGCGGGATGAGTGTGCGAATCGGTGGCCTAGCTCGGCTTCAAGTTTGGCCGTGCTGACGGTCCACGGCCATCGTATGAAGTCGAGGCCGACTGCGGGCGCCTCGCTCTGCGCTCGGGCCGTCCACGCCAGGTTGGTCAGCCCGTAGGCGAGGGGGGCGGGTAGGGAGAGCATTCGCTTGCCCGCCATCGCCACGACCTCCGACCACCGCACGCCTCCCGGCGCGGCGACGTTGTAGACGCCGGGATGAGACTCCGTCACGAACCGCGCAAGCAGCTCGATGAGGTCGTCCTCGTGGACGAACTGCATCGGCGGGTCCGCGCCCCGCACGCCGATCAGCAGAGGCTTGTCCAGCGCGCTCGTGATGAAGTTGCTCGCGTTCGGCCCCATCACGACGCACCCCCGGAGGATCGAGACCTCGCGGTCGTCCCCCTGCTGCCGGAACCGCAGGAAGCGCGCCTCGCACGCCGCCTTGTCTTCCGCATAGGCGAACCCCCTCGGCGGATGGAGCGCCGCCTCTTCCGTAAGCGCGTCGGGATTGCCGGGCCGGGGGCCGTAGACAGTCGCGCTCGACATGAGCACGACGCGCCGCACGTTGGCCGACTCGCACGCCTTGAGCAGGTTGGCTGCGCCGCCGACGTTGACGCCCCAGCCCTCCTCCCGCTTGCGCGTCTGGCGCAGGACGAACGCGAGATGCGCGGCAACCTCCACGCCGGCGTTTTCGAACACGGCGCCGAGGGGAGCGCGGATGTCCTGTTGGACGTGGGTGTAGCGGACGTCCTCGATCACCGAGGGCCGGATATCCACGCCTACGATGCGGCGGATGCCCTCCTTCTGCAGGAGACGTTCCACGAGGCGCTTGCCGATGTACCCGGCGGCGCCGGTGACGGCCACTGTCAGTTGGCGCTGCCCGCCGGTCTGTTGTGTGGTCATCGCGTCAGCCGGGAGCGGCGTTGTCGGTGAAGTCGAAGCCCAGCTCGCCGAGGCCGGCCACCTCGAACCGCATCCCCACCTTGTGCGGCCCCGGCGCAATTGCGCCCCCGGAGTAGGCCACTATCGTCGTCTTGTTCATCGCGAGGGTGAAGGGCGTATCGCCGGATACGGCGTCGAACGTGGCCTTCTTCCCCTCGATCTCGAACGTCGTCGCGGACATATCGAGATCGTCGCCGTCGAGCGTGAGCGGGAGCAGGCGTTTCGCGTACCCCGAACCCAGCTGGTTTCGCAGCTCGAACGCGAACCCGTCCGCCGTCGCTCGCAGGCTCCCCTTCACGTACAGCCGCCGCAGCAGGAATGAGGGCACCTTCATCTATTGCCTCGTCCCCGTTGCTCCGCCTCCCTGCGCATCCTCAATAGCTCCATCTCCGTCGCCACCGCGTCCTCCGGGAGCGGCGAGGCGTTGCCGAGCGCCTTCGCCGCCGTATAGATGTGGGCGATGCGCTCGGCGAGCAGACACACGTTCAACGCCTGCCCGACGCTTCCCCCGACGCCGACCAATCCGTGGTTCCGGATGAGCGCCGCGTTGCGCTCGCCCAACGCCGCCACGACGGCGTCGCCGATCTCCTCCGTGCCGGGGAACGTGTACTCCGACACCTGGATGCTGTCGCCAAGGAGCACCACCATCTCGTCGATCAGCGGCGGGAGCGGCTGCCCTGCCACGGCTAGGGCGCTCGCGTACACCGAATGAGTGTGCATCACCGCGCGCACGTCGGGCCGCGCCCGGTAGATGGCCACGTGCAGCAGCATTTCCGTGGATGGCAGTCCGTCCCCTTCGACCGGCTCGCCGTCGAAATCGACGACGACGACCTGCTCCAGCCCCATCGACTCGTAGTCCTTGCCGGCGGTCGTGATGGCGAGCAGCTCGGCATCGCCGGGTATGCGCGCGCTGACGTTCCCCGACGACGCCACGACGAGCCCGTTGCGGTGCATCGCCCGCGCCGCGTCGAGCACCTCGCGCCGCTGCTGCTCATAGCGTGTGTCGTCGGCGTTGGTCATCCGCCTAAGGATAGCAGCCGCGGAGGGATGGTTCGTGGCGGGCCTTGTCTGAAGTTCGCTCTAGGATAGCGGCCGCTCAGCCTCCTCCGCCTGCCGCGCCCGCACGCGCGGGCCGACGATCCCCATGGCGACGCCGACGGGCGCCATGAAGAGGAAGACCGCGCCGATGACGTAGAACGCCGTCGCCAGCCCGAAGAGGTCCGCGATGCCGCCGACGGCGAAGGGGCCGACGAACGTCGCCAGGTGCCCCGCGGCCTGCGTCTGACCAAAGAACCTCCCTCGCGCCCCGCGTGGCGAGACGTCGATGGAGAAGGCGTGCGTGCCGACCATGACGAGGCTTGCGGCCCCGCCGAGCGCCATCGCCAGAAGCACCATGCCTGCGAGACCGGGGCCCTGCGCCGTCAGCGTCAGGCCGGCCGCCGCTAGCAGCGCGCCGGGCACGAGCACGGCTTGCACCCCCCACCGGTCCGTCGCCCACCCTCCGCCGAACGACGTCAGCAGCCCGCCGATGCCCATCGCCGCGATTACGATGCCCAGCTGTGATTCCGCCAGCCCGAGCGCCTGCTCCACGTAGACCGGCAGTATGAGGTCCTGCACCGTCGAGCGCATCAGGTTCACCGCGAACGTCCCGATCAACACGTACAGAAATCCCGTCGCGGCCAGGGCGGCTATGGCCGACGGCACGCCGCCCAAGCGGACGATGAGGCTAGGCCTCGCAAGACGCGCCGTTTCTCTGGCGGGGGTCGGCGAGGCGGGCGTGGCGAGCGCCGAAAGTTGCCGCGTTTCGACCATGATGAAGATCATCACCAGGAGGCAGGCCATCTTGCTGAAGCCGTTGATGAAGAACGGCACGCGGATGTCGTCGGTCAGGGCCCACGCCGCGCCGCCCACTATCGGCCCGATGATGCCGCCGAACTGCGCGAACCCCTGCTTGCGCCCGCTGATGCGGCCGCGGTCCTGGGGTGTCGAAACGTCCGCCGTGATGGTCTGCTGCGCCGTGCCCCAGACCGACGTGCCGATGCCGGAGCCGAACCGGAAGGCCAGGAGCGAGAAATAGGTCGGCGACAGGCCCTCCAGGAAGGAGAACACCATGCGGATGAACACGCCGATGCCCCCGATGCCCCGGCGCCCGAACCTGTCCAGCAGGGGCCCGGTGATGTAACTCACGAAGAACCGCCCCGCGCCGCCTATCGAGACGACCAACCCTGCCATCGCGAGGTTCTCGTTGAGCTGTAGCGAGAGGATGGGAATGACGGGCACGGCCGCCCAGAGGCCGAGGCTCCACGAGAACGACATGAAGTACTGCGCCCAGATGACGCGGCGGCGCGGGAAGGCGGCGAGCTGCGGGTCCATCTACAGCTCCCCCGCCAGCCCATCGAGCTTGGCGCACAGACGCAGCCAGCGCTCGTAGAGCTCGTTCGCTTCCAGGGAGCCTTCCCCAGGCTCGACGAATTCGCCCTCCGCCGCGAGCGCCGCCGACCGCGCCGCCAGCTCCAGGGGCGGAGTCGTCGCGATCATCACCGCGCCGATGGCCGTCGCCTTGCGATGGATCCGCACCGGCTCGCCGAGCACGTCCGCCAAGAGGCCGGGAAAGACGCTGCTCTCCGCCATTCCCCCCGACAACGCCACCGCGTCCGCCGGCTCCGGTTCTCTCCCCCATCTGCGGGGGAGAGCTAGAGAGGGGGTTCTCTCTCCCGTCTGCGGGGGAGAGCTAGAGAGGGGGCCGCTCCCCTCCGTCATTCCCGCGAAGGCGGGAACCTCGCCCCCCTCTCTAATCTGTTGGTGGTAAGCCTGCCCGACCACCTCGCGGGCCAAGGACAAGCTCTCGCGGATAGCGAACGCCACGTTCTCCAGCGCCGCGCGGGCGACCGTGCCGGAATCGAGGCCTTCCTGAGTGATGGGAACCGGCGACAGCAGACCCCCCATCGTCATACCGGGGTTCGACAGGTCGAGCGCCCGTGGGCCGAGGAACGCCGCGACGACGCGCGTGGTCTCCGGCGCGTTGGCCGCGAGCGCATCGAACCGCGCGGGCGTCACGCGCGGTCCGAGCAGACGGCGAATGATATCGACGGCGCCCCCCGTGTCGCCGGGGTTCCCCTCGACCACCCACCGCCCGTCCACGGAGTGGAGCGTCGTCCACGTGCGCCGTCGCGGGTCGAAGGTCGAGGCCGCCGTCGTCACCTGCGCGGGCGCGCTCCATCCTGCCGGGACTGACGCCGAGCCATCCGATACGGCGCCGCTCCCAACCGCCGCGGCCTGCGCGTCGGGCCCCGCCAGGCGCACCTCAACCGTCGAGGAGAGGCCCGTCGCGTCGGCGGCGTCGCGCGTCAGACGGCCCGCCGCAGCGCCTAGCGGCAGCAGACAAGGCAGGATGTCCATGGGTATGCCCAGCGTATCGAGCAGCCCGGTCGCGGGCGCTCGCGCCGACACGTCGAGCAGGCCAAGCTCGGCTAGCCCGTGGGGCGTCTCGGCCAGCGAGCCGGTGAGCTGAAGCGCAGCCCACGCGTCCAGCCCCGACGCTTTGGCGATGCGGCTTGCCGCGCGCGGACGGTGCGTCCGCCACCAGCGGAGCTTGGCGGGGACGAGCATCAGCGACGGCAGATGACCGGCTGTCGCGTGCACGAGCGGGCCGTGCTCCTCATCTATCGCGCCGCCCTCGAAGACCGCGCGTATGTCGGTTTGCGGCCCGGCGTACACCGTCCGAAGCTCCGTGTCGAAGAAACAGGCCGCGCACCTTTGCCCGACAACCGCGATTGTCTCGACGTTTCCCGGCCCCACCTCGCGGGCGGCCTTCGCGAGCACGTCGAACAGCCGCGTCCGCAGGAGGCGCGGATTGAAGCTCCGCGCCAGTCCGCCGCTACCCGCGCCGATGATGGGGTAGGGGGCCGACGCAATCTCGACCGGCCGGACCGGATGCGAGTCCGCAACGCTCGAGCAGCGCATTCGGCTGCTGCCGAGGTCCAGGACGAGCGTCGCGCCGTCCATCACGCCACCAGCGCCGACGAGCCTGCCACGGCCGCTGCGACTCCGGCGAGCGTACGCGGGTGGAAGCTTTCGTAGCGCCGGTTCACCACGTACCCGAGCGCCAGAGCGAAGATCGCCTGGGACCTGAGCAGCGGTATGACGATGGTGACGGGCGCGAGGCTCAGGGCGAGGAATCGGAACATGTGTCCGAGGAAGATGGTGAGTCCGCCGCTGAGGAACCAGGCTTGCGTGCGGCGGTCGAGGTTCAGTGCGCCGGACGCCTGCCCGCTGCACAGTGCGATAGGCGCCAGAATAGCCGCCGCCGCGGCATAGGAGACCAGTCCTCCGAGCACGCCCAACCCGCCGCTGTCTTCCAGGGCGAAGCGGATCAGGATGGGGCTTACGCCGAACATCAGCGTGCCAAGCGCGGCGAAGCCGTAGCCCTCCAGGAGCCGGGCGGGGGCGTCAGCGTCCTCGGACGCTCCCGCGGGCGCCCGCTGGGGCGCCGGGCTGCTCGCGGCCAAAGCGGACCCGATAAAGATGAGCCCAATCCCGACGGCTTTCAGGGGCGTCATCGCCTCGTCGAGAAACGTGAGCGCGAAGAGCACGGAGAGGAGCGCTGTCCCTTGAAGCACCGGAGAGCTTCGGTTCGCGCCGATTGCGGCGTAGGCCCGGAACGTGCAGTACCTCCCGATGAGGAAGTGAATGACTCCGGCAGCCGCCAGGGCCGCGTACCCCCGGCCGGTGATGTCGCCGGTGGAGAAGAGCTGACCGCTCACCAGCGCCGCGATGAGGAACAACGGGACTCCGCCGATTACGGTTATCACGAGCCCCTGGCCCGCGGAGCCCGCGACGGTCCCACGCCGCAGAAGGACGGTCGTTACGCCGAACAGCGCGGAGGAGATAAGCGTAAAGACAATGCCGAGCACTCGGGGAGCTTACACCTTCCCGCCGCGCCTGGCGGGGAGAGTAAGATATCCCTGTGAAGAACGGCTTCCGCATCCTCGACAGCGACATCCACGTCATCGAGCCGGCCTCCCTTTTCGAGGACTTCCTGGACGGGCCGTTCAGGTCGCGTATGCCGGTGATGCGGCGCAGCGACGTGACCGGCGTCGACACTTGGGTCATTGAGGACCAAGTCTTCCCCATCTGGAACGAGTGGCCGGACTTCGCTCACGCCAACGCGGCTTTGAAGGAGAAGAAGGAGAAGACGCCGTTCCAGGTCAAAGCGTTCGCCCACGGCTTCGACGCGCGGACCACCCTGGAAGCGATGGACATCGAAGGCGTCGATGTCGCGGCGCTCTTTCGCACGAACGGCGGGACCTGGATTCTCGGCCTCGACGACCTAGACCCTGAGTATGCCGCCGCCCTCTGCCGCGCCTACAACGACTGGATGCGCGACTACTGCAAAACCGACCCCGAGCGCCTGAAGGGCATCGCGCTCCTTCCGTTGCAGGCCATCGACCTCGCCATCGAGGAGGCGCGGCGGGCCGTCGACGAACTGGGGTTCGTCGGCGTGACGGTCCACCCCGAGCCCGTGAACGGACGCCTCCTCTATGACCCGGAGGTCGAGCCCCTATGGAGCGAGATCGAGCGTCTGGGGACGGCGGTCTGCCTGCACGGGACCTCGACCGCGCCGGGGCGGGAGGACATCAGCCGCAAGTACCTGCGTCACCCTGCGGCCCGCACAATGACCCACGCGCTCAGCTTCCCAACCCAGATGATGTCCGCGCTCGCCGGCCTGACGGTCACGGGAGTCCTGGAGCGCCATCCCGCCCTGCGCGTCGCCTTCCTAGAGGCGAACTGCTCGTGGCTGCCTTGGCTTCTCTACCGCCTCGACGATCAGCAGGAGAAGTACCGCGAGAACCTCCTGCCGCTCAAGCCCAGCGAGTATTTCCTGCGCCAGTGCCTGATTTCCATGGAGGCCGACGAGACGATGGCCAAGGACGTCATGGCGCGTTACGGCGACGATTTCATGGTCATCTCGACCGACTACCCGCACCCCGACAGCCCCTTCCCCTACGCGATGGACGAGTTCTTCGAGGTCGACCTCCCGGACGAGACCCGCCGCAAAGTCCTCTGGGACAACTGCGCGAAGCTCTACCGCCTCGACTAGCGCCGCTGGCCCCACACGTCGGGGTTCGCCAAGCGCGCGGGCTCTATCCCTGCGGCGAAACGCTCTAGGTCCTCCACTGCCATCGCTGAGTGACGCTCGATTGTCTCGCGCGTCGCGCCGCCGATGTGAGGGGTGAGCAGCACGTTGGGCAGACCGAGGAACGGCGAATCGGGCGGGATGGGGTGCGCCTCGTGCACGTCGAGCGCGGCCCCCGCCAGACGGCACGCCGCGAGCGCCTCGGCGAGGGCTTGCTGATCGACCACGTAGGGCGAGGTCACGTTCACCAGGAACGCGCCGCGCTTCATGGCCGCGATGCGGTCGGCGTTGAGCATTCGGGCGGTCGAGTCGGTGTCCGGCACGTGCAGGGAGACGAAGTCGGCGGCCCTCAGCAGATCGTCGAGTTCCACGAGCTCCACCCCGTCCGCCTGCGCCACGTAGGGGTCATGGGCCAGCGTCCGCATGCCGATTCCCGCCGCGAGGCGCGCTACGGCCCCGCCGATGGCGCCGAGACCGACGACCCCGAGCGTCGCGCCGGCCAGCTCGCGTCCTTGGAACCGGGTGTAAGCGTCTGTCGGGTCGGACCATCGGCCCTCACGAACGTATCGCTCCGCCTCTGCCGTATGCCGGGCCAGAGCGAGCATCTGCCCGATTACCAGCTCGGCCACCGCCTCCGCGTTCCTGCCGGGCGTGTGGACGACGGCCACGCCCTGTTCCGTCGCGGCGTCCATGTCCACTTGATTGAGCGCCCCTCGGCACACGGCGACGATTCTGAGCCTCGGCGCGGCGATGAACAGCTCCTCGAACACGAAATCGGCCTCGACCACGAGCGCGTCGAAGCCTTCCGCCTCCACGCGCGCGCCCAGTTCTTCCGGGTCCCAGAGGGCTTGCGTTTCGGTCCACGGCTCATGGGTCACGGCGCCGAGCCTTTGAAGGCGCGCGATGCCGTCCGATGAGAAAGGGGCGAGGACGAGCGATTTCATTGTGCGGCGCCCATCATGGCCGGCGGGCCAACGCTCGCCCGGCTGCTGGCGCGCTCAGCCTCCAAGCTCCTCGATAAGCTCGGCGGTATGGAGGATGCCCAGCCGGAAGTAATCGCGGCGGATGTTCTCGTTGGGCGCGTGGATGCGGTTGCCGGGATAGTCGATGCCGCAGGAGGCGACGGGCACTCCCAGAATATGCTGGATGGGGTGCTGCGGTCCCGTGCCGGTCATGCTCGGCATGATGTACGGCTCGCTGTCGTATACGCGCCGTGCCGAGTCGACGACCTGCTTGACGAACGGATCGTCTATCGGCGTTCGCGCCGGGTGCTCGGAGCTATGGACCTTCACGTCGATATCGCTGAAGCCGTGCTCGTCGAGGTGCTGCCGCAGGCTCGCGAGGACCTCGTCCGGGTCCTGGTTGGGGACGAGCCGGAAGTCGAGCTTCGCGCGCGCCACCGCGGGAAGGATCGTCTTCGCGCCCTCGCCGGTGTACCCGGCGCCGAACCCGGCAATGTTCGCGGTCGGGTCCATGATGAGTCGCCGCCGGAACTCGTACCCCGACGCTTCCCCGACGGCCATCTCGACGCCCAGGTTGTGCAGGAACTCGCGCGATGTGTCCGGCAGCCCTTCGATTGCCGCGACCTCCTGCTGGAGCGCGGGCCGCACGCGGTCGTAGAAGCCGCGCAGCGCGATGCGCTCGCCGGAGTCCTTGAGCGTGTTGAGCGCCCAGACCAGCCGCCAGGCGGGGTTCGGAACCACGGGCGCGTAGGACGAGTGGGAGTCGGTGCTCGCCGAGCGGCATTCCAGCTCGACGTACAGCAGTCCCTTCACGCCGAGCATCACCATGGGACGGCCGTCCCAGTTCACGCCGCCGCCCTCCCAGATGCAGACGTCCGACGCGATGCGCTCCGCGTTCGCCTCGACGAACTCCTGGAAGCCGAGGCTGCCGATCTCTTCGGCGCCCTCCAGGCACCACCGAATGGTGACGGGCAGCTCCCCCTTGGAGTCGCGAAGCGCCCGCACCGCGGCCAGCCTGGCGACGATGGGGCCCTTATCGTCCGAGATGCCGCGCCCGTAGATGTAGCCGTCGCGCTCCGTGGGCTCGAAGGGTGGCGTCTCCCACTCGTCGAGCGGGTCGGGGGGCTGCACGTCGTAGTGGTTATAGAAGAGGAGCGTCTTATCCGACGCGCCCTTCGCCTCGGCGATGACGCCGGGATAGTCGGGGTCGGCGGTCGGCACGAGGTCGGCCTCGAACCCGGCGTCGCGGAGCATCCCGACGACCATCTCGCCGCACTCGCGGACGCCCAACCGTTGCGCGCTGACGCTCGGCTGCGCGGCGAGCCGCTTCAGCTCGTCGATGGTCTCTTCGAGGTGGTCGTCGATGTGTTTCCGCGTTGCGTGGTCCATTGCTGCTCCGAATGCCTTTCCTAAGCCTTCTGTCGCTGCTGCCGGCGCTTCTCCGCGCGAGTCTCGTGGACGACGGGCCAGACTGACTCCGCCTCGCAGTCCTCTCCGTCGGCCAGGTTGCGGAGGTCGGTGATGTAGACCTCGCGGGCCGGCTCGCCGGTCGATTGCACGTCGTTCGTATGCATCCAGCTGTGGACGGCGCGGTGGGCGTCGGCGATGTCCTTGTGCGGGCCTTTGTAGACCGCGACCGCGCACCGGCCGCCGGGCAGCTCGTCCGCCCGCACCCGCTCGTTGCCCTCGACCTCCACGTCCACCGGATAGCCCACCTGGACGTCGACGAGGAAGCTGCCCACCTCGTAGTACACGCCGACGCCGGGCCCTGTGGGCGTCACCCCGACAGAATCGAGGTAGTCGGCGGTCTCCTGCAGCAGCAGAGCGACCTTTGGGGTGACCTTGTCGATGGTCGTCTTGGCGCGTATCGCCGCGATCTTCTGGGGCCTGTACTCGCGTATCTGGATGCCGAAATCCATAACTCTACCCTCCGGTCGCAACTCCAGTCTCCGTCCTCGTATCTCTGCCGTCATTCCCGCACAGCCGGGAACCTCACTTCCTCCTCCCCCGTCTGCGGGAGAGGAGCGAGGGAGGGACTACCCCCCGCCTCCCGATGCGCCCTCGACGATGCCCGGCGCGGTCATGCGTGCGGGATCGAGGAGGTCTTGCAGCTGTTCGTCGCTCAGTCCGGCCTCGGCCTTGGCGAGCTCGCGGATCGTGACTCCCTGGGCCGCGGCCGCCTTCGCGATGGCCGTCGCCTTGTCGTAGCCGATGGCCGGAGTGAGGCCCGTCGCCATCATCAGGCCCTGCTCGACCATATCCGGCCCCTTGCTCGTCGCCTTGATGCCGCGCAGGCACTGGACCACGAAGTTCTCCGTGGCCGACGCGAGCAACGTGACGGCCTGATGCAGGTTGTACGCGGCCACGGGCCAGTAAGTGTTGAGCTCCAAGTAGCCGCCCTGGGCCGCGGCGGCGACGGCGGCGTCATTGCCGATGACCTGGCAGACCACCTGCACGACCGACTCCGGAATCACCGGGTTCACCTTGCCCGGCATGATGGATGAGCCCGGCTGGACCGTCGGCAGATCGAGCTCGGCAATCCCGGCGCGCGGCCCGGACGACAGCCAGCGCAGGTCGTTCGCGATCTTCTGCAGCGAGACCGCGGCCCCGCGGACGGCGCCGCTGGCCGCGAGCATCGTGTCCTGTGTGCCTTGCGCTTGGAAGTGGTGCTCCGTCTCTCTGACCGGCAGGCCCAGCTCGTCGGACAGGAAGGCGCAGGTCCGAGCCGCAAACTCCTCGTGGGCGTTGATGCCGGTGCCGACGGCCGTCCCGCCGAGCGCGACCTCGCAGAGCGCGTCGGCGTGCGGCTGCAGCCGGGCAATCGCAAGCTCCATCTGGCTCGCGTATCCGGCGAACTCCTGCCCCAACCGGATAGGGGTCGCGTCTTGGAGGTGTGTGCGGCCCGTCTTGATGATCTCCCAGAACTCCTCGGACTTGGCGGCAAGCGCGTCTCGCGCCATCTCTAGGGCAGGGACCAGCTCATTCCGCAGCACCCGAGCGGCGGTCAGGTGGCTGGCGGTGGGGATGACGTCGTTGGACGACTGCGCCATGTTGACGTGGTCGTTGGGGTGGACGTTCACGCCGGGCGCAAGCTCGCGCGCCCGTCTGGCGATGACCTCGTTGGCGTTGGTGTTCGTCGAGGTGCCCGACCCCGTCTGGAAGAGGTCGACGACGAAATGCTCGTCCCAGGTGCCGTCGATGACCTCCCCGGCGGCTGCGCTGATGGCGTCGGCGACCTCCCGGTCCAGCAGCCCGAGGCTTGCGTTCGTCTGGGCCGCGGCGCGCTTGATTCGTCCGAGCATATGGATGAAGTCGGCGGGGTAGCGCATGTCGCTGATGGGGAAGTTGAGGACGGCGCGCTGGGTGGATGCCCCCCAATACGCCTCCGCGGGCACTTCCATCTCCCCCATGGTGTCTTTCTCTATTCGGCTAGCCTGTTTCTCGGTCATCTGGGCGTTGGGCTCCTGCGACAGTGATGGGCGGCGTCCGCCAGTCCGTCATGTTATCGCCGTCGTCGCGCGGCTGCCAGGGCAGGGCGGCCTAAGCCGCCGTAAAGGGCGTGCATAACTGCATAACGTGTTCCCTAAGCTGGGTTACGGACGGTAGGTTACGATAGTAGAATCTTCTGGAATCTACCCCCGGCGGCCCGCCGCCTTGGTTTACACAATATGTCTGAACGATCTACCTCATGGCAGGCGCTCTACGTGGTGCTGATGTCCGCTCTCATCTGGGGGCTAGCTCTGCTGGCCGCCTGGTTCGCTGACCGGACAGGCTCATCGTTGGGCCATGGACCCCTCCCAAGCGGACTCAGTCCTCGCAACGCCTATATCGCCACCCTTATCACCGTGGGCCTCGGCGCGGCGACTGGCGGCGCCATGCTCATCGGCGTTCGGCAAGCCAAGTACTTCACCCGGCGATTTGCCTGGTTGCTGTACCTGCTCGTCGCCGCTCCGATGCTGGCCTTACTGATTACGCCGATGCAGCGGTTCGGGTCCCCGCCCTTCCTGGGCCTTCCTGAATTCCTGATGGGGCCGCCGGCCCGCATGGTGCTCGCGGCCTCCCTTGGGGCCCTCTTCATCGGCGTCGTCGACCTGCGCCGCCTCTTCCCCGGCTGGGTGAATGAGCCGGCGATAAGGACGCAGCCCGCCCGGGTCAGCGGGACCGGACTCCGTGGACTGCCGGGCCGGTTCACCCCGAACGCTTGGCGGGCGCTCTCGTTCATGCAGGAAGAGGCCCAACGCTTCGAGCATTCCCACATGGGCACCGAGCACCTGCTCCTTGGCCTGATTCGCGACCCCCGCTCGCACTCTGCGCGGGTCATCGTGAACCTCCGTGGCGACCCAGCGTCGATGAAGCGGGAGATCGAGAACTCCATCAGCAGGCGGGGGACGCTTCTCACGGGCGGCTCGGGCATGACCCGCCGCTGCCAGCAAGTCATCGAGCAAGGCGCCCGTATGGCTCGCACCTCCGGCCAGCGCGTCGTCGGTACCGGGCACCTGTTGCAAGCGCTCGCTGAAAGGCCGGAGGACATGGCCAGCCAGCTGCTGGAGAACGCGGGCATCACGGTTGACCGGATCATCGGCGAGTTGCGTCAGCTTGGCCCGGAGTCGGAGTAGCGCGCGCTCGCGCCGGGGCTGGCGCATAATGTTCCGGGGGCCGGTAGCTCAGTTGGTCAGAGCGGGCGACTCATAATCGCCTGGTCGCGGGTTCAAGTCCTGCCCGGCCCACCAGACTTGATAAAATCAAGAACTTTCACGTTGAGGTTCAGGCTGGTGGTGTAGTCGAGCCTTTGTTCTACCCTGTCGAGTAGAGGCCGCCGTGAGCGGTGACGGTGGCCGCTACTCTCGATGCTCTGCCTCTCTCGGTGCCTTGCCTTTCGCCATGCCGTAGCCGACGCGAGGCTCGTTGAAGATGTACGCGGGCTCATCCCCATGCCGGCCCAGCCTGCGGGGGAAACTCATGGCCCGAGGAGTAATGCGTTCCCAACCACTGCCCGCTACTTGCCGACTCGCCTTAGCTGCTTTAGCCTGTTCCGTGCTTCCTTTAGAATCTGCAGCAACGAAGAACCCTCGTATATGCCCTTCTCTGCCCGATCAACAAAAACGGTGAGGCTCTCCTCTGTCTCCAGCGTGCCAATCAAGTCTTGGAGTGTCAATTTGTCTGTCTGCTTGGCTGAGGCATCAATAATCAGGCGAACAGCCGCATAGCAAACCAACCTGAGATGCCAAGTGTCCTGCGGCCCGACCACAGGTAATCGATTGCCATGGATCACGTCGTTTCGGCGATCGTACATCCGCTTCACCGCTGGAGGATTCAGATCCCCTCCCAGCAGGTTGTATCGCAGGGCGATAACGGCACCCTTTCTCGTTACACTCTGGCCCTCAGGAAGAAGTAGGATTTCCAGTGTAGTGCATAGGTCCACGAACTTATGGTCGTCTGCCTCGTGTACAGCACTGTGTGCGATCCAATACATTGACCGAAGAATTCGCTCACGGATATCCTCTGGAAGGTCACTGAGCAGTTGCAGCTTAAGCCCCTCAATGCCCTGTCGTATGTAGTTGCCTAAATCATCAACCACTGGGCCAAACTGTCGATGGAATCCCCAGAGCCACGTATCGGATGGCTCTCCGACGGTAACCGGCCTCGAAAGGTACCATCCAGACAGCTTCCATTGGAGTAATTCGTCCGTAAGGGTTCTTCCAGCCAGTCCACGTAGAGCTGACGCTTGCATCAAGATGATTGCATCAACTACTTGATCTCTTCCTGCTTCAAAAGCGATATCAATCCCAGCAGCCTCCACTCTGGCTGTCGCCAGAGTAACGATTCGTTCATGCTTACTCCATCTTGCGACCTCAGCCTTAGGTATAGATCTTTCCTCTAGGGCCTCATCAGTGGGAGCAAAGAAATCCACCCCGAGAAGTGTAATTGGGTCTTGCCCTACTGCCAGATATTCGACCGAATATATCACTTCGAACGTAGAGAGGGGTTTCTTCCAGCGGTCACCGAACTGGTCGATGAGGTCGCCCAACGCTTCCTTCCGTTCAAGATAGACCTGAGGGCTGGCAGCCACTTGGCAGGCCAAGTCGTCCCAAAATGCATTGAGAATATCCATGTCTCTTGCGTGTCGAGGAACCAGTTCTAACCTTATTTCATTCAGAGCTGACCAGAACCTAGCAGCCAACTCTTTACCAAACCAGAAGGAGATTAGCGTGGAATCAAACTCCGGTTCTCCCTTCTTTAGCATTTCGGGAGCGGATTCGGCCAAGCATCTTAGGAAGCTGGATAAGCTGGATCTACTATTCAGTTTCAATAGCTGCGTCCCTTCATCCTGTCAGTGTGATTCCCATAGTTCTAGTTCCTGCAACGCCAGCGGCGGCAGCCTATACTGCTACGAGTTTGTGGTCAAAGCGTTTGCGAAGCAATGTGTTCAGAGCCATAGGTAGCTTGCGTCCAGTCAGTCGTTGCGCTATAGTTCTGACATTCTATTACAGAGGTTTTCTCGGTGCCAAGCCTTCCATCTCAGATCATGAGCCACGCCGCCGAGTCGTCGGAGGGTGCGTTGGTGTGCCCAAGCGCTTTGTTGCACATGGGCAGCAGAGCTGCTGTCGACCAGGCGCTGTCCCGGCTTGCCCGCAAGGGAGAGCTTGTGCGGGTCTGCCAAGGCGTCTACGTCCGGCCCATCCAGTCCCGCTTCGGTTCTCGACCGCCCGCCGTTGAGAAGGTATTTGCGTCGCTGTCCGCGCTTTGGGGCGATACAATTGTACCCTGTGGCGACATGGCGGCAAACGCTCTCGGACTCACGACGCAGGTGCCGATACGGTCCGTTTATTTGACCTCTGGGCCCAACCGCAAGCTGAAACTCGGCGGGTTGACGGTCGAACTACGACATGCCCCTCGTTGGCAATTGACGGCGCCGCACCGACCGGCGGGCGAGGCAGTTCGCGCACTGGCCTGGCTGGGTCCCGGAGCGGTGGAGGACAACCTGCGAGCACTTGAATGCAGGCTCTCTGCCGAAGACATGCGAGAGTTGGCCGCGTCACGGGCGGTTATGCCCGCGTGGATGGCGCAACCTGTAAGCGCGATGGTCGCCGATGGCATGAGCCGGACAGCGTGAGCACCCATGACTGACGACAGGAACATATCCGTAGCCGACGTCCAGACCCTGGCGACGCGAGACGGCGTGGCCGCCTTCTTCGCTGCCCTTGGCTACCGCACGGACAGCCGCCAGCCTCAGAGCGTGTCGGCGATGGGGATCACCGCCGGGTCGCTCTCGCGCCAGATCAAGCATATCGAACGCATCGCCGTACATGACGACGGCGCAGAGCCGATGGACTCGTACCTGATTGAGCTCACGTCCGTGACCATTGCGGCGACGCAGGGACTGGCTCGTGCGCTGAGGAACCGCGCCGGAAACTATCTGCTGGTCCTGACCGACGATTACGAACGCCTGGACTTTGTGCTGTTGCAGCGCTCTCTGCCCGGGACGCCAGCATCGCCCATGGCGGCCCGTCAAGTGTCGGTGCGGCCCCGCATCCTCACGGTCAACCGCCACAATCCCTCTCAGGTCCAGCTTCGGGTTCTGCGCCGATTCACCTATACCGAGCCGGATGCCGATGCCCAGTACGACAAGCTCCTCTCCGCGTACGCAGTGGCCGAGTGGTCGGAACCGTTCTTTAACAACCGTGCTCTGTTCTCCGATTACTACCTGAACGAGCGGCTACCCGAGCTCCCTGAGTGGAGGGAGCGGCCGGAGGACGCGTACCACCGCCTGCGAGAATTGCTCCCCCAGTTGCGGCAGCAGGCCAACACGGATGACGACGGCGGAGTTGCCCAACTCCCCGTGGAGTCGGCTCTGGACACGTTGGGGTTCAAGCCCGTGAAGGCTGCCGGTAGAGACGAACCCGACTACCGTCTTTATGCCCCTCACAACCCTGAGAAGCCTGTCGCCGTTTGTTTGGCCTACGCTTGGAATCGGTACCTCGACGGCAGAGACGAGGCCCGCGACGCCCAGGTGCCCGACGAGAACCCCGGCGCTCGCGTAGTCTCCGTCCTCGAATCCGATGAAGCACCGTGGGCCATCGTTACCAATGGCAAGCTGTGGCGTCTCTATTCGGCGAGAACGCATTCCCGGTCCACCAACTACTACGAGATCGACCTGGATGAAACGCTGGCTATGGCCGATCCCAACGAGTCGTTCCGGTATTTCTGGCTCTTCTTCCGCCTGAACGCCTTCGTCACGAGGAAATTCCAGCGGGATGGTCAGGCCGGGGAGTTGAGCTTCCTGGATAGGCTGCTGGACGAGAGTGAAAGCTACGCCAAGGGCCTTGGCGAACGTCTGAAGGAGCGGGTGTTCGAGCAGGTGTTTCCCCACTTCGCCACCGGATTCATCGAGCATCTCAAGGGGCAAATTGGACTGGCAGGTTCCCACCAGGCTTCACTGTTGCCCATTTCGGAGCAGCTTTCTCTGAAGCGCGAGCCAGACGAAGCGTTCCGCCGCCAAGTCTTCAACGGCACGCTGACTCTGCTCTACCGGCTGCTCTTCCTCCTGTACGCAGAGTCCCGCGACCTGCTGCCGGTGAAGGAGGTTCGCGGCTACTGGGAGCGGAGCCTCACCAAGCTGAAGGCGGACATAGCAGACAAGGCCGGTCCTATAGGAGATGCTGTACCGGACCAGTTGCGCAAGGCGTACCGAGCTTCGGCGGACGCCACTGAGCTGTACGATCGCCTTCTGGACCTGTTCTCCGTTATCGACCGTGGCAACCGTGACCTGAACGTACCCCTCTACAATGGGGGGCTGTTCATCACGAATCCCGATTCAGCCGACTACACCCAGGAGGCTGAGACCGCCCGGTTCCTAGCCTCGCACAAGATAACCGACCGATATCTGGCGCTGGGGCTGGACTTGCTGGCCCGGGACCTAGACGACAAGCGTCAGGACTTGGTGTTCATCGACTACAAGTCCCTGGGCGTCCGGCAGTTGGGTTCCATCTACGAGGGGCTACTGGAGTTCAAGGTGCGCATCGCCCAGGAAAAGATGGCGGTGGTCAAGGGGAAGAAGACCGAGGAGGTAATTCCCTATCAGGAGGCAGTCAAGTCCAAGAAGAGGGTGCTGACCTTGGGACGAGGCCGCAACGCCCAAGAGCGAGTGTACCAACCAGGCGACGTATACCTGGAGAATGACCGGCAGGAGCGGAAGGCCTCCGGCTCCTACTACACGCCCGACCACATCGTGAAGTACATCGTCAAGAATACGGTAGGCCCGGTTCTAGCGGAGAAGTTCGACAAGCTGCGCTCCAAGTTCCGGGATGCTCAGCAGGACTACAGGAAAGCTTTGGACAGGGCTGAGGGGTTCAGAAGGCAGGGAATGAAGGCCGACGACCCGGCCAAGGTGGCTAACACCTACGCCAGCCTGGTTGACGAGTTGTTCGACCTGAAGGTGCTCGACCCGGCTATGGGCTCCGGCCACTTCCTCGTAGAGGCAGTGGACTTCATCTGCGACCGCATCCTGGGGGAGCGCGAGGGTTTCCTGCGAGCCTTCCCCTGGAATCCAGTTACCAAGTTCCTGCAAGACACCCGCGAGGCCATCATCGCCGAAATGGAGAGGCAGGGAGTCGCCGTAGACACCGGCCGCCTTACCGACATCAACCTGCTGAAGCGCCATGTGCTCAAGCGGTGCGCCTACGGCGTCGACCTGAACCCCATGGCAGTGGAGTTGTCCAAGGTGTCTCTGTGGCTGGACTGCTTCACCATCGGGGCGCCGCTCTCGTTCCTGGACCACCACCTCAAGTGCGGCAACTCCCTCATCGGGACGACGGTGCAGGAGATAGAAGCTGAGCTTGCCAAGCAGACCAAGGGGCACACTGCCACCCTGTTCGGCGGCCCCTTCCAGGGCCTGCTCTCAGCCACGGCATCAATCGAGCAGTTGCGCCGCATTCCTGACGCCACGGTGGAGCAGGCCGAGCGCAGCCACAGCCTCTACGCCGACTTCGAGCGAGCGCAGGCCCCCTATAAGGCCGCCTTGGACATCTGGGTGAGCCGGCACTTCGGGAACGCGAAGGCGAGGGAGTATTTGACGCTGGCCGGGCCCAACCTTATCGAGCAGATACGCTCCGGCGGAACAGGGTTGTCACCTGACTACCAGGAGGCCATTACCAAGGGAAGGAAGACAGGTGCAGGGAATCGTTTCTTCCACTGGGACCTGGAGTTCCCGGAGGCGTTCGTTGACCTTGGACGTGGGACATGGAAGCGCAAGGACGATCAGGGCTTTGACGCCGTGGTGGGCAATCCGCCTTGGCTTTCCTATTCAGGGCGCCAGCGTGTTTCTGTAGCGGAAAGGACTGTAAGATACTTCAAGAACACTTATTCCTCTGGAAATGGCGGCTGGCTTTCGACACACGGGCTATTCCTTGAAAGAAATGCTTCTCTTCTCCAAGAAACCGGTTTTCTTGGGCTGATTATACCCGCACAGGTTGCGGATCTTGAAGGATATGCAAGTGTCCGCGAGTACATTGCTGGCATAGGAGTGACGCAAGAACCGTGCCCATACCACGGCGAGAACGCCTTTGAGGGTGTGACCGAACCCTCTATTACTGTCATTTTTGAGCGCAAGCCTACTCTATTCAATGATTTGCCACATCAAGACCCATGGACCATCAATGCAAAAGGTGACGCTTCAATCGATACGACCACTAACCCCGAACTGCTCGATCTGTTTGAGTATCTGCAGGATCTGCCCTCATTTGATAAAGAAGTGTTTGGCGACTCTGGTGTTCATACTGGTAATGCCTGCGAATGTACCTATACGAGAAGGTCGTGACATAACCCCTTATTACGTTCGTGCGCCACGGATATTCCTCCGCTTGGATACTACCCAGAAAGATGGGACATACTTTCGAATTGGACCTCGAGAGCGGTATAAACAGTGTCCTATTGTACTGAGACAAACCGCATCTCGTCCGATAGCTGCATTGCACCGAGACCCTACTTACTTTAGGAATAGTGTTCTTGCGTGCTATGGAGTAACCGGGCTTCCGGACGGTACTCTAGTAGCCTTGCTAAATTCTGACCTACTTGCCTGGCTACACATCAGGGCGAATCGCGATGCACAGCAGCGGAGTTTCCCACAAGTGAAGATAAGTCATCTGCGCCGACTTCCAAGACCGCCTGACCGTAAACTGGCAGAAACAGTAAGAGTTAGGGAATGGGTAAGACGGTTGACCTGGAGTTTGCAGGGAGAGAAGGAAACATGAGTTTCTTAATCGGCGTTCAAGAACTGGAAGGGGCTCTCGTTCACCATACCGGAACGATGGTTCGATTCAGGCCTGCTCAGTTGGACTACTTGCCAACCGTCGATAGCGACTGCGCGGTGACACTATTGGACGGGAAAACTGTTACAGGACGTTTTCGTAGGCATCCAGCGAATCCTTATATCGGTGGGAGAGAGCTCGTCAGATGGATTAAGACGTGGATCCACTGGAACGCGCCGATGCTAGTCACTGTCGAACAAGTCGGTCCTGGGGATGCAAGTTCGCTTGCGTACGCGGAGTGGTGGTTATTTAGAAACTACAGAAGGGAAGAAAGTTCGAAGGGAAGCTATACGGCTTGCAAAGGTCAAAGATGTCGCCCGGCGGAGGCGAGGTTACACCTCGTGGGAACGGGACCCTGCACTCAGACAGCTTGTACTTAGAGCTTGGGAGAGCAAGTGCCAAGTAGTTGGGTGTTTGTCTCACAATGAGCTACCTGAGGCTCTAGCAGATAGAATACTGGATGTTCACCATATTGAGTTTGTCTCAAGCGGCGGTTCCGATAGTCCCACCAATCTCTGCTTGCTCTGTGCTAGCCATCATGTCCTCCTTCACAGAGCTCCTTCGATGCGGGTGATTTTCAATAACTCAGAGGAAACACAGATAGCGGTCAATGGATTGAATCTAACTATAAAACGAAATGTGAGCGACCTTTGGAGTCAGATCGATGTTTAGCGACCTGTTGGAAAGTCTTAATTCAATGGAAGAAGGGGAGCGGGCGGCGGCCCTCTTACTAGGCCTAGACCTCTGTGCTGCTGAAATCGAGAATCTTTCAAGCAAGATCAGTGAAGGAGTATCTGAGCATAACATTGGGCGGTTAATAGAGAAGCGTCATCATATTACCGAGTTTGCAAACCAACTTACTTTTCGCCTATATGGAGTTAGCAAAGCTGACGTAGAGAGCATTCGGAATGAGATGGAGGGTTGGGGCATTCAGTATGCACCATGAGAGAGGTGAAGAGATGTTCAGAGAGCATGAGCAGGTCGTACTAACCACCGACCTTACCGGGGACGAAAGTGAAGAGCTGAGGCCTGGTGACGTCGGCATTGTCGTGCATATGCACCCGGATGGAGAGGCCTACGTGGTGGAGTTCCTGACCTGCGACGGCGACACGGCTGCCATCGCCACAGTATCGCCGTCGCAGGCGCGGGCCGTAACCAGCAAGGACATCACCCATGCCCGTCCGGTGTACATACCTGCCTGAGCGCCATGTACATCCCCTACGTCATAGACAACCAGAACCACCGCATGGCGGAAGTGCTCGGCGAGATTCTGGCGGGGCACGGTGGCAAGTCGCTGGACATCGCCACCGCTTACTTTAACGTGCGTGGATTCGTCCTGCTGCAAGAGGGTCTGCAAGGGCTGGGAAGCTTCCGCCTGCTACTGGGGGACGAGCCGCGGGACGGCGAGAGCATCGGGCTGCGGCCTCGGGCCGCCTCACGTCTGGTTCAGGAACTGAACGCCGCTCCCTTCAACGAGGCGACCCTCCGGGCAGTAGAGGACCTGATCGCCTTCCTGCGCCGCGACATGGTGGGCGTCCGGGCCTACCAACAGGGGTTCCTCCATGCCAAGAGCTACATCTTCTACGGCGACCTTCCGATGGGCGGCGCGGACCGATTCCAGTCAGTGGCAGCCATCGTCGGCTCCAGCAACTTCACCGGTGCCGGACTCACCACCAACAGGGAGCTCAACCTCTCCCACAAGACGACCCTCACCGAAGAGGAGATGTTGAGGATAAGCCCGGCTCCTGTAGATGGGCGAGAGGAGATGGAGCTTCGCCGCGAGTTGATGAGTGGCGTAGGCCCCAGGCCATCACCGAGCTCGACCGCTGGTTTCGGGAACGCTGGGAGGAGTCGAGCGACTTCAAGGACCAACTCATCGAGCTTCTGGATGCCTCCAAGTTCGGCCAGGTGGAGTACACCCCCTACCAGGTGTACATGAAGGCCCTCTTCGAGTACTTCAAGGATGACCTCGGGTCTCCCGAGACCGAGCACGGCAAGTCGGCTGTGGAGCTGTCGGAGTTCCAGGAAGACGCGGTAAAGAAGGCACGCCGGGTCCTTGCCCGTTACGACGGCGTTCTGATTGGGGACTCGGTGGGCCTGGGCAAGACCTGGATCGGGAAGAAGCTGCTGGAGGACTATGCCTATCACTTGCGGCAGAAGGCGCTGGTCATCTGCCCGGCATCCCTTCGCCAGATGTGGACCGACGAACTTCGAGACGCCACTATCGCCGGAGCCATCGTCTCCCAGGAGGAGTTGGGCCAGGCGGGTTATGAACAGTCTTCAATCGGCGACGCCGACGTCATCCTTATCGACGAGTCCCACAACTTCCGTAACCGCACAACCCAACGTTACGAGAACCTGGAGCGCATCATCAGCGCCAACGGAGGCAGGGGGCGGGACGGCGGCCGTAAGAAGCTCATCCTGCTAACGGCGACACCCATCAACAACACCATCTTCGACCTGTACAACCAGTTGACGCTGATAACCGGGGGCGACCGCAGCTACTTCTCCGGTGCCGGCATCGGCGACCTGTACCGCTTCTTCCTGAACGCCCGCCGCAACGTTGCCGACCACGAGACCGGCGTCGCGCTCTTCAACCTGCTGGAGGAGGTGGTCATCCGCCGCACCCGCGCCTTCGTGCGCAAGACATACCCGGAGGCCATGATCCGGGGTGAGCGCATCAGCTGGCCGGAGCGCCGGCTCAAGACGGTGCGGTACGACTTGGAATCCACCTATTCCGGAATCTACGACAAGGTTGTGGAGGCCGTTGAAGGCCTCTACCTTGCGCCCTACCAACTTGAGACGTACAAGAAGGCCGGCGTCAAGCGGGACGAGTTCGAGCAGGGCCGGGAGGAAGCGCTAGCCGGCATCTTCAGGAGCCGCTACCTGAAGCGCTTCGAGTCCAGCGTGGACGCCTTCCGCATCAGCGTGCGGCGCGCCTTGGAGTTCACCAAGACCTTCGAGAGCTACGTGCTGGACGGCAAGCTCCTTGACAGCTCCTCCTTCCAGAAGGCCATGCGGTACCTCGCCCGCGAGGACGAGGACGACGACGGCGCTCCGGTCAGCCGGGCTGACGAGATGGACGCCAGCGACGAGGCCCGCGATGTGCTGGAAAGCCTTGAGCCGTTGGATACCAGCCAGTATGACCTGAGAAGGCTGCACGACGCGCTCCAGCATGACGTGGACTCCCTGACCCAACTGTGGCGGTTGGTCGGCGGCATCACCTCGGACCAGGACGCCAAGCTTCATACTCTCAAACAGTTGCTGTCGGAGGACCTGAAGGGCCGAAAGGTCATCGTGTTCACCTACTACCGGGACACGGCTCGCTACCTCTACCGAGAGCTGGGCGGCGACAGCGGCGAAGACTTCCGCAAGGACGCGGGGGAGCCGTCGATTCGCCGCATGGACGGCGGCGCTTCGCCAGCGGAGCGGTCCCGGCTCATACAGGCCTTTGCCCCCCAATCCAACAAACGGCCAGACCTGGTTGGCTTCGACGCAGAGGTGGACATCCTCATCTCAACGGACGTCCTGTCCGAAGGCCAAAACCTCCAGGACTGCGGCGTCTTGGTCAACTACGACCTGCACTGGAACCCCACCCGCATGGTTCAGAGGGCGGGGCGTATCGACCGCATCGGGTCAAGGCACCCGCTATTGTGGGTGAACAACATGTTCCCGGAGGCAGGCTTGGAGAAGCTCCTCGGCCTGGTGGAGAGTCTGAACCGCAAGATCACCGACATCGACCGCACCGGGTTCCTCGATGCGTCGGTCCTGGGTGAGACGGTTCACCCCAGGAACTTCAACACCCTGCGCCGCATTATGAACGAGGATGGCGCGGTGATAGAGGAGCAGGAGCAGTTCACTGAACTGGCTAGCAACGAGTTCTTGCTCCAGCAGCTGCGGGGTCTACTGGACACCGGGGCGCGTGAGATGCTTGAAGAGCTGCCGGACGGCATCCACTCCGGCTTGGCGCGCGACGGGGAGAAGGGGATGTTCTTCTACTTCACCGCGCCCGGACCGAGAGGCGAGGACCGACGGCACTTCTGGCGCTACTACGATATCGACAGAGGCCGCGTGCTCGACAACAGGTTCCTTATCGCCAATCTCATCGCCTGCTCGCCGGACACGCCGCGAGTGGTAGGCGACTGCGATGTTTTTGCCATCCAGGACAGGGTGATTGACGACATACTCGGCTCTGTCCGTGAGCAGCAGGCGGTGGAGGCAGCCCCACGAATCCTAGACCCACTGCAACAAACAGTCATAACGTTGCTGCGGGGGTACCTGAACAGCCCGGCAGTCCTGCGAGCCGAGGTCAGGGAGGCGATGCAGAGACTACGGTTTCCAATGACTCACACGGCCATCCGAGACCTGCGACGGGTTTACGAGCAGTTCCAGCGGGACCAGGACATCGTGCCAGTCATTGGATATGTGCTTTCAATGGATGCTGTGGAGGCCGACGCCGGGTCATCCGGATCAGACGCCCACACACCCCTCACACGGGAAGACCTGCACCTAGTCTGCTTCGACTATATCTGGAGTTGATGCGGGTATTCCCCCTCCAGTCTGCCCCGGAGCTTCACCCCGGGCTCTGCATCGCGCTGCCCAAGCCACGCTCCCGTTGACTAGCCACAGCCGAGCCTGCTGGCCCCTTCGCCCTACCACAAGATTGGATTCGACACAATGGCTTGCAAGGCATTACATACGACGCTTTCCCCCGCGACAATTGATAGTTGGACAACTGCAATCTAGAGCAATTGCCCGAATACGGCACAGCGCGAAACGGGGACCCGGATATGCCCCTCTCCGAACGACAGTTGCTCGACTCCCTCAGCCGGACGCCGTTCGTCGATTCGGCGGAGTTGGCACGCATCCTAGGCGAGGCCCACGCGACGGTCCACCGCGCCCTGACCGGCCTGCTAGCTGACGGCATCGTCGGGAGGGTAAGTCACGGGACCGCCCACCTGCCTTCGAGCCAGAGATACTACCTGACGGCAAAGGGCATCGGCGAAGCCGCCCAGGTGCCCGGCTTTGCGACGCCCTCGGACTTCGTGCGGGCCTACCCCTTGTCCAGGGAATGGCTGATGCTGCTCATCCGCAGGATGGACGCGGTTGCCGCCGTCTACCGCCTCGCAGCCTCACTGTCACCCGGCATCGACGGGCTTCGGTCCCACGTGGAGTTCCACCGACGAGGACGCTTCGACGCCACCATCACCCTCCACGACGGCCGCAGCTTCGGCATCGTGCGCCAGGGGCTCGCCCTGCGGTGCCGGTCGCTCTACGACAGGCTGAGAGCCATAGCGGAGTACGACTATACGCGCCGCCCCGACACCGTTCTGATCCTGGTGCCCAGCGTCTGGGAGGAGAGACTGACGACGAGGTTCTGCGAGGAGCGGAACATCCGCGACTGCTACGTCGGCGTGGAGTCCAGGGACGCCCTCGAAAGACGGGACCTTCGCCTCTGGTGTTGCACCTCGTGGGTGATAGGCAGCAGGTTCTTCTCGCTGAAGGGCGTGATCTCCGGCGCCAGCCCCGGCGGAGGGCCTCGCACTCAGTCGCCGGAGCGGAAGCGGGCGTCGCTGCCCCGTCCCGAGCGGATGGCGCGGGCTGCGCCGGCCTTCGGCCTCAGCCCCTCCGAGAAGCGGACGCTCGACCTAGTGACCGACCACCCGATGATCCCCCGCGAGCACCTGGCCAATTGGCTCGGCGTCTCCGAGGGGCGCGTAAGCCAGATGATGCACAGCCTCGTGAACACCTGGGGCCTTGTCGAGCGTCGAGGACAACGCGGAGACACCCGCTACGCGCTGTCCGCCGAGGGCATTCGCTACGTCACCCACAGGGACCGCGCCCAGCTGCCCACCACACGGGGCATCTGGAGCACGGCCCTCACCACCGACACACAGGGCCGCAGACGGCACGTGGGCCACCGCATCGAGACGTGGGCTCGGCAGACGAAGCACGCCGACGGCATCACGTGGTTCCTCTCGAAGCTGGAGGCCGAGGCCAGGGCAGACCCCGACAGCGAGCTCTTGTGGTCCGTCCCCACCGCCAGGTCCGACCGGGCCTACAACTGGGGCGGTTCCGCCATCGCACCGGACCGCCGTGGGGAAGGTGATCGCCGGGGGCCTTCACGTGCCGTTCTACTTCGAGTACGAGCTTCGCGCCCGTCACCCCAGGGGAGTCATCGCCCGTCTGAGCCCCTACACGAGCTACTACTGGTCGCCCGAGCATGAAGACGACCAGCCGCCGTTCCCCACTACTCTATTCGTCGTGGACACGGAGGACGTCGAGGACACCTACGTGCGCACCGCCGCCCGGATGAGCCGGATGTCCCTGCCCATCCTCGTGTCCTGCATCCCCGTTCTGTCCAGCACAGGGATACTTGGCTGTTCCTGGCGTCCACTGTGGGAACCGGAGTCCCCCCGACGGTCCCTGTCCGAGCTGAGAGCCTACCAGTGGGACTCGCTCTATCACCGGATGCGTCCCCGTCCTGTAGGGGGAGATAGGGACGATGCGTCCCTATCTCCCCTCTATGCTGGCTGGGAGTTGCAAAATGCGTCCGGCAGGGTGATTGTCGAGGTCTGCCGACACCGAAATCACCCTGTTTTAGCTACGAAATGGGGTTGACATGTCGCCTGACATGTCAGGGGGCAAAATGGGAAGCTGTGCTAAAATAAAGAACGCGTCCGAGTACATTTTGTACCCCCGATACAACCGCTGACGTGTCAGCCGATAGGAGGGTGAACAGCGATGGATGAGCCTGTCCGCTGGGTGACGAAAGCGGAGGCGGCTGAGGAGATGGAGATATCCCTCTCGACCCTGAACCGGAAGATCAGGATGGGAGAGATCGAGGTTGTCCGGGAGGGCCGCCGGGTGTTCGTACGGATGCTGGGGCCGGAGTATCTGAGCGACGCGGAGCTGCTGCGCCGGGCCATCGCCAGGGAGGACGAGCTTCAGCAGACCGTGCGGGAGTTGGAGCAAACCGTGTCGGAGTTGAAGCTTAGAGCATCCGACTTGGAGCGGGAGCGGGATGAGGCCAGGGAGTCCGCATCCGCCGGCAGACGGCCGTATCAGGAGCTTGAGAGGGCGTACCAGAAGGAGGTCGCCGCGCACAAGGAGACGAATGATCTGTTCATCGCAGTACGCGCGACCGTCTTCGTGCTGTTGGCGCTGCTGATCGGCAGCGTTCTCCTGTGGTGGTTTGTGCTGAGGTAGGGGCCTGCCTTGATGATCTCCAGCCCCTGAATTGCTCGCTCGGATGCCAGAAGTGACTACTCCCTGAGGGGTAGCCGTCGCACTCGATTAGCCACACAGCAGCAGCCCGCACCGACCCCGGCAAAAATGATTGTCGCGCGACCGGCAAGACAAGAATGGTTGACGTGGAACACCCTGCGGTCCGACAACGCCACCCGCCACTTCACGCTCCCCCACATGCTGTAGGGGAAGCCTTGGCCCTCACCACCTCTCCCTGTCTGTCCGGGGCTTGCGGAACGCCATCGTCAGCGGGACTCAGGTGTGCAGGTTGGAAACGGGGCGATGGTAGGGACTGGAATGAACGCCTCGGCGGTGTTGTTGGACTCGTCGCTCTCGTCGATAGAGGAACCGGCATCTACGACGGCGACGTTCTCACTGCGAGCACTCTCGGAGAGCACGACCGTCGTAGATGCCCCGGCTTTCAGGCCGTCCACCGTTTCTGCGTTGAAGTTGTTCAGTTGAACAGTGAAACTTCCCGCATCTCCACCTCCAACGTTCCTGACGTGGGCGGTTACTTCTCCGACGTGAGGCGACAAGCGCGCGCTGCTGGAGGCTATGCAACCGTCTCCATACACGATATCGGGATTCGATTTCAACCGAGCCTCAATCTCTATTACCAAGTCGGGCAACGGTGTGGCCTGGGGCGTGGGACCACATGCCGAGAGCGAAACAACGGCCAGCACGCCGAGAAGGAAGAACCCTGCGCATCGGCGACCGGCCCGCCGCAAGCCGAGCATCATACGCACCTCTCTTTAATGCCAATTATCTCATAAATAGCTAGGTCTGCGTATCCCGTCCGGGTGATCGCCAGTGCCGCAGGCACGTCACCCCGGTCTTCGTCTCCGTCTTAACGGGACGTAACGCACCCCCACTTCAATCGCCTTTTCCGGGGCCTAATGTCATTGAGCCGCCGCTCCCACGGGCCTGCGGATGTCATTCCCCACGTTTGGCGATGTCAATGCCGTCCGGAACGCACCCTTTCTAAAAGTGTTCACTCTTTTATGTCCTGTAGAGGGGTGATTTACCCCTGTTTCAGCTACGAACTCACGCCTCTCGCCATTCTGTTACCAAACTCAAACTCCTGTACACCCCCAGTACTGCGCGGAAGGGGCCGAAAAAAAGAGAGCCTATAGCGCCCCGCATCCGTGCGCAGAGCTATGGGAGGTCTTATTCCGCGTTGCGATTGTGCACACTCTCTTGCGAGAGCCGCGATCCGATGAGTCGCGGCAAACCGCAGAGAGGGAAAGAGTTGGCGCGGAGACCATCGAACAATCGCCGGGCGACGGCGCACTCCGCCGAGCAGCAGGAGGCGGTGCGGCGCGGGCTTCGCATCCTGGCCCGAATGATCGCCCGCGCTCACCTGCGGCGTCGGGCGCTCCGGTCCGGGGCTGCGCCGGAGCCGCCGGCGGAGGGCGAGGACGCAGACTGAGCGGCTCACGGGAACCGGCGCCGAGCCTTCAGACCATGCTCTCAATTCACGCCCGCAAACCCCACCGGCATTTTGTCCACTTCCGCCCGACTCGCCGACCGGCACTTTGTCCACTCTCGTAGCTGAGGCTGTCCTATAGGAGTGGAAGGAGCTACGGAATCGGATTGCTTGCTCCGATGTAGCAGGCAGCGCCGTTCACCCCGATTTCAGCTATGGAATCGCCCGCCCTGCAACTTGCCGCCCCCCGCATTCTCCTGTACACGGGTAGAGCACCCCAAGCGACACCGCGAATCCCGCGCCTTCTGAGGGGGGCCTGTGCGCAAGCCCGGGTCGATTTGTGCAAGGACAACGCGGATGTTGACAACAACGCAAATGTTGTGCATGATATGAAGGGATGAACGCACGAGAGCTTCGACGCTGGCTGAGAAGGCAGGGCTGCACCTTCCACACCCACAAGGGAGGCAGCGGGCATCTCACCATCCGGCTCGGAGACCGCACCAGCCAACTTCCGATGCACGGAGGCGGCAAGGAGCTTGGACGCAGACTCGTAGAGAAGATCAAGAAAGACTTGGGGTTGGACTGATGCTTGCCTATCCGATAACGCTTGAAGATGATGACGGGACCGTGTTGGTGACCTCCCCCGACTTCCCGGAGCTGACCACCTTCGGAGACGACCGGGAGGAGGCGATCGCCCGCGCCGTCCACGCGCTGGAAGAGGCGATAGCGGCCCGTATCCATGACCGCAAGGACATTCCCACGCCATCACGAGGCGAGACCTACGCCGCACTGCCAACGCTGACTTCGGTGAAGGTGATGCTGTACCAGGGGATGAGAGACCAGGGCGTCGGCAAGGCTGAGCTGGCCCGTCGCCTGGGATGGCACATGCCGCAGGTGGACAGGGTGCTGGACGTTCAGCACCGGTCACGGATCGACCAGATGGACGCCGCCCTGGGAGCCATCGGACAGCGGTTGCACGTGACCGCCGCAGATACCGCAGACCCGGCAGTGGCGGTCGTTGGAGAAGAGACGCGCGGCCCGAATCAGCCGCGATAGACCAGACCAAGAGACCAAGGAGGAATCGCCATGAAGAAGCAACTACAGCCGCTCACCCCGGCGGCCCTGTACGCCAGGGTGTCCAGCGAGCGGCAGGACGTGGACCTGTCCGTGTCCGCCCAGCTGAGGGCGCTCAGGGACTACGCCAAGGCCAACGGCTACTCCGTCGCCCGCGAGTACGTGGACGAGGCCGAGAGCGGCCGCGTGGCGGACCGGCCCCAGTTCAGGGAGATGATCGAGCAGGGCAGCCAGCCGAAGGCCCCCTTTGAGGTCATCCTCGTCTGGAAGTTCAGCCGCTTCACCCGCAAGCGGGAGCACGCAGTCGCCTTCAAGTCGATGCTACGGCGCAAGGGCATCAGGGTTGTGTCCATCACCGAGCACGCCGACGACTCCCCGACCGGGAAGCTCATGGAGGCCATCATCGAGAGCGTGGACGAATTCTACAGCGAGAATTTGGCGCAGGAGGTTGTCCGGGGTATGCGGGAGGCCGCGTCACGGGGCTTCTTCCTTGCCTCCATTGCCCCCTTCGGCTACAAGCGGGTCAAGGTCAGCGACGGGGCGAAGGAGCGTCCCACGTTGGAGGTTGACCCGGCCGCCGCTCCGGTAGTGAAGGAGATGTTCGAGAGCTCGCTCAGTGGCAACGGCCTCAAGGAGATATGCAAGACCCTGAACGGCCGGGGCATCACCAACAGGGGCAAACGCTGGAACAAAGGCGGACTCCACTACCTGCTCACCAATGAAGCCTACACCGGCGCCGCCGTCTGGGGCAAAACCAGCAAGGGAGAGAAGGCCCAGGACCCGGTGAGGGTTGAGGGGGCGTGGCCCGCGCTGGTGTCGAGGGAGATGTTCGACGCCGTTCAGGAAGCCATGCGGGAGCGTGCGCCGAAGGTGCAGAGGCCCGCTAGAGTGGGAAGCAAGTTCCTGCTGAGCGGTTTGCTCAAGTGCGGTGTGTGCGGCAGGCCCTACAGAGCCCAGGGAGCCAAGAGCGGCCAGTTCGCCTACTACATCTGCGGCACCCTGTTCACGGAGGGCGCAGGGACGTGCAGCGCCCGCTACCTGAACGCTCCCAGGCTGGAGGCGTTCGTCGTCGAGAAGATCAGAGAGCGGATCCTGACTGAGGAGACCATCGTCGAGCTTGTAACGATGGTGGCTGAGGAGATCGACGCCATGGCCGGAGAGCTGTCCGGCAGGCTGGAGGTCATCGAGGCGGAGCTAGGAGACGTGCGGAAGCGGCTTGAGAAGCTCTACGAGGCCATCGAGACCAGCGAGCTGACGTTGGAGGTCCTGTCGCCCCGCATCCTGTCTCTGAGGCACCGCGAGGAGCAGCTGGAGGCTGCGCGAGATGATGCCGAGCGCCAGCTTGAACAGCGCAGGGTGGAGCTGCCGACCACGGAGGAGATCAAGGAGTATGTAGCGGACTTCCGAGCCTTCCTGGAGGAAGGGACTATCCCCGAGTGCAAGGCGCTCATCCGCAACTTCGTGGAGGGCATCAAGGTCAACGGAGACGAGGCCGTTCTGACGTACACCATCCCCATGCCGAACGATGGTGTGACCTCGGAATCGGCCTCGGTTCTTGATTTCGTCAAGTCCGGCCCACCAGACTGGATGGGTGCTCAAGCTGCGGCGCGAGGGCGCCAACCGCTATGAGACCTATGCCATACTCAAGCCGAAGTTGAAGTCCCACACCCCGGCGCCCTCCACGATCTACGCCATCAGCAAGCGCCACGGTCTGGACCGGTTGACCACGCCGATGGAGCAGTCCAAGCGCCAGATCATCAAGACCCGGGCCGGGAGCTGGGCCACCTGGACTGCCACCACCTGAGCAAGGACCTGCTCGTGGGCGCCAGACGGCGCTCCTACCTGGTGTGCGTGATCGACGCCTGCACCCGGCTCGCCTGGGCGGAGGTCACGGATGACCTGAAGAGCCTGAGCGTGATGTTCGCCGTGCTGTTCGGTCCGGGATTAACAGTCGTTATCGTCGTGTTAGCCCTGGCCATGTGGGCACGATTCGCTCGCCTTATTCGGGGAGAAGTCCTCAGTTTGAAGGAGCGAGAGTTCGTAGCGCTCGCGAAGATCGCAGGGGGTTCCAGCACACGTATTATCGTGAGACATATTTTCCCGAACGTCGTTAACCCTCTAGTGGTATTGGCGACGCTCCAGCTAAGCTGGGTAATCATCCTTGAGGCCGGTCTTAGTTTCCTGGGCGCTGGGATACCTCCCCCCACGCCTTCATGGGGGCTGATGGTCTCCGAAGGTCGAGGGTACATCCGGGATGGTTGGTGGCTATCCGTTTTCCCGGGCCTAGCCATAGTCTTGTTGGTGTTGGCCCTCAATCTACTGGGTGATTCGCTACGCGACGCGATTGATCCGCGGGAGCGGCACGTCGGATAAATGGACTGAAGATCCCTCGCGCGGGTCCGATGCTAACAACTCCGCTCTGCGGCTCCCGGACTCCCCCTGGGCGCAATGAGCGAGAACGGCGTATAGTGCCGGCGAGAGCAGCCGTATTGTAGGCGTGGGCCAGGCGTTGCTGGCCGGAGGAGGAACGAGATGGCGAAGCGCGGTTTTCCGGTCGTCGACTGCGACGGCCACATCATTGAGGCCGGCCCGGAGATGCTCGACTTCATGCCGGAGCCTTTCAGGTCGTCCATCCGAGGGGGCCGCAACATCGACCGGCTGTTCCCCGGTCTGGACGGGATGCACATGCCGCAGGCTCGACGGTCGGGAGCGGCCGGGCGCGAGCGAGTGAACGCGAGCGAGCACCGCATGGGCTCCGGAGAAGACTGGGTGGCGTTCCTGGAGCGCGCGGATATCGAGAAGGCCGTCATGTTCACGACCGCCGGGCTCGCCGTGGGCATTATCCAGAACCCGGAATACGCGGTTGCGGTGTGTCAGGGATTCAACGATTACGTTCACGCGAAGTACCGGCTCGTCAGCGACCGGCTGCACCCCATGGCGCTGGTCCCGATGCAGAACGTGACCGAGGCAGTGAAGGAGCTCCGCCGCGCCGTGGAGGACCTGGGACTGCCGGGGGCGATGTTGCCCACGCGAGGGCTGCCGGTGAACCTCGGCCACGAGATGTACTGGCCTGTGTACGAGGAGGCCCAGCGCCTCGGCTGCGTGCTCGCGCTCCACGGCGGCTCGAACCTCAACCTGGGCATGGAGGGCTTCACCGACAACGGCGCCTCGCACATCCTTCATCACCCGTTGCCGCTGATCATCAACTTCGTATCGTTCTTCCGCCAGGGCGCCATCGACCGCTTCCCCGACCTCAAGGTGGGGTTCATGGAAGGCGGCGCCGGCTGGCTGGCGTTCGTGTTGGACCGCATCGCCCGCGAGGACGAGTACCGGCCGCGCGATTCCGGCCTCGACGCCGAAGCATGGGTCAAGAGCGGGCGCGTGCTGATCGGTTGCGAGGGCAGCGAGGGAACGCTCGGCCACTTGGTCGAGCGTGTCGGGCCGACGCCGTTCGCCTACGCCTCCGACTATCCCCACGAGGTGGATGCGCTCAAGGCCGAAGAGGAGATTGACGAGCTTGCCCATTACCCCGGCCTGACGGACGACGACAAGGCCGCCGTGCTGGGCGGAAATGCGATACGCTTCTTCAATGTGTAGAGACGGGGCTGGGGTGTAGGAGAAGATCCGGGCGTGCATAAAGCCCCTCCGTCATTCCCTCGAAAACCCTCTCCCCCGTCTGTGGGGGAGAGTGAGAGAGGGGGCCGCCCTCCGTCATTCCCGCGCAGGCGGGAACCTCGTAGCGGCGCGATAGCGCCGCGATCCCTCCCCTCCGTCATTCCCGCGAAGGCGGGAATCCAGGTATCGGCCCCTGTCTGCACTAGCGACGTTATAGGAGGTGAACGGTGACGCTACTCATCAACACAGACGACGCGCGGCGCGTCCTATCGATGGACGACTGCCTCGACTACCTGGACACGGCCTATAAGGACCTCGCGGACAAGGAGGCCGTCGTCGCGCCCCCCGGAGGCCGCTGGGACGTTTGGGTTCCCATCGGCGACGAGAAGTTCTACGTCTTTGGCTCCTTGCAGGGCGCGAGCCGGCGCCTGGGCGTGTTCGCGCTCCGATTCAAGTCCGACATCATGCACTTCCCCTGGGAGGCGGACGGCCAAACGCTCGACAAGTATAGCGTCACGCCCGGCAAGTACTGCGGCCTCATCCTGCTGTTCAGCGTCTGGAACGCGGAGCTGCTGGCCATCCTGAACGACGGCCACATCCAGCACATGCGCGTCGGCGCGACGGCCGGCGTCGCGGCGAATTACATGGCCCGGGAGAACGCGCGGTCGGTTGGCATGTTCGGCTCCGGCGGGATGGCGAGGACCTACCTGGAAGCGTTCGCGAAGGTGCGCAAGATCGACTACTGTCGGGTGTACAGCCCCACGCGCGCGCACCGCGAGGCGTACGCGGCGGAGATGAGCGACAAACTGGACATCAACGTCGTCGCGGTGGACAGCCCCGATCAGGTCACCGAGGGAGTGGACATCGTAGCCGGGTGTACCGACTCGGCGCAGCCCGTCATCCATCCGCAGTACCTCACGCCGGGGATGCACGTGACGCCCGTCTTGCCGAAAGAGCTGCCGCCTGCATCGGTCGAGAAGTTCGACGTCGTCGTGCGGCATAACAACGGCGGCGCCGAGGGGTTCTTCGTCGGAGGAGACGAGGACTACGTCGGACTGCCCGCGGGCCACTTCGACAGCTCGTACCGTGGAGTCGACCGCAGCGACGCGCCGACCCTGGCCGACTTGGTGTCCGGAAAGGTCGCCGGACGTTCGAGCGACGATCAGCTGACTTGCTACTACAACGTGCCGGGCTCCGGACTGCAGTTCGCAGCCGTTGCATTCCGGGCCTACGAGCTGGCGAAGGCCGCAGGCATAGGCCGGGAGCTCCCCACCGAATGGTTCCTGCAGGACGAGCGGGACTAGGGACCCCGTCCTGCCCAATCGGTTGTCTAGCCTCACCACCGAGGCCGCGTCCCCATGCTCCGTGGGCCGATAGCGCGGTTAGTTAGAGCGGGCGACTCATAATCGCCTGGCTGCGGGTTCAAGTCCTGCCCGGCCCACGTCAGGGATTCGTCCTAGGAGTCCCTAGCGGGCTGTATGACGACGCGGCCGCCGTTCAAGACTTCCACGTACAAGCTATGGCTGTCGAGCAGAGACATGCCCACGAGCGGGGTGGTATCGGCCTCATCTGCTACGACGTATCTCGGCTGGCCGTCCCAGAGCACCGTGACGTCCCATACGTCAAAAACATCCTCGCTGCCGTTGGCCAGCATCGCCCGGCCTTGGCCCACGAACGCTAGTCCCAACTCCGTCACCAGCACCGTCGGCAAGGTCAGAAACCCAGTGAAGCCGGTGTCCACCACTGCCTCGATTTCCCGCGCCTGTCCCTCTGGGCCTCGCAGGGGAAGGGTTACGACGGCTTCGTAAGCAGCGTTCACCATGCCCTCAATCACTCGGCTTTCCGCAAGGGGCGGCCCCCGAAGTGATGCAGTGCCCGATACCCGACTCGTACCAACCAGACATCGGCCCCCAGGCGCCGCGCTTGGAGTCCCTTCGCTGCGGCCATGATGCTGTCGGCAATGGCGTAGTCCCCGCTATCGACATCGATGGCGACGATTTCTCCGTGGTGGACATCTTCGACTTTCCGCCGGATGTCTCGCTCGTATATCTCGTCGCCGAGGCGGGCCGTCTCTTCGGCGGGACGGCGGGCGGGCGGTGCGGCTCCTTCTTCATGCGTGAGTGCCGACATCTCCCCGTCCCTCATAGTTTCCCCTCTCGATGGCATACTTCAACACCTGACATTCTACCACTACGAGACGGTTTGACAGAACTGAAAGAGAGGTACGGGGCCGCCATGCTCCTCGCGCGTTCCTCCGCCCTGTCACGCCATACTACTTGGGCCGAGGACCTCGGTAGGCTCACAGCCCTCCCAGCCACGTCTCAAAGATGGTGCTGCCTACCGTCCAGTCTGGCCCACCATGACGTACCGAACTGCGAACCCGCCCGTTCAGAGCGACCTCTACAACGTCCGCTCCGCCTATAGGACTGTCGTCCGGCGTGGGTATGGAGTAGACGATGGTGGCCCTGCCGGGCTTGACCACGATTTCCTTGACGAAGGATCCGACGAATGCCTTGGTCTCGGTCAGCTCGCTGGTCTTGAGGAACTCGCTCATCTCCTCAACGAAGGCGGCGATGATGCGCGGTTGGCGATACGCCAGTGGTGTGCGTAAGCGGGCGCAGGCGACGCACCGAGGGGCTCACTTGACGTAGAACCCGGTGGCGTCCTTGCTGCCCTGGTCGCCGACGGCTATAACGGCGTATGTGCCTGCGGGCAGGCCATCGTGCCTGATGTCTAGGGATGCTATGCCGCCAGCGTTGGCAGTGGCCGTTCCCATGGATGTCAACACGCCATCGCTAGCTACGAGCGTAAGGTCAATCTCCTCGCCCTCTAGGAAACCGCTAAGCACAGCAGTAGTGGAGATGGGCAAGTCAGGTAGGAAGTGGCTGCGTTCAAGATGGACGCTGGGAGTATCGAAGATACTGATGACCTCCCCGATAGCGTCGGGAGCGCTGGGAGGGCTCGGGGGCATGGGAGAGGAGTGGGTGTCGGGAGGGGCGTTGGCGTGGCGTCCGTGTTGCACGCAACCACCAACAGGCTGGAGATGACAGCGATTAGCACGAGCATGCTATTGAGGCTGAAGCGTCGCATCGCCTGATTCGTAGAAAGAAGGTAGTATGCCCCACTCTTTTGAGTCTATGAAGCCCGCGCTGACCTCCCACACGCTCTACATCGCCGATGATGGTTTGGGCGTTGGGGTCTTCCCAAGATTCGATGAGCGGCTTCAGTTGACCAATCCCGGCGCCACCCGTTCGGAATGTCGGCTGTCCCGTTGAGCCCGTCCCACTCGCGAGCCGCCAATCTCGCGACGCGGCTAGCGACCTTCGAGGCCGGCGGCGACGGGACGTCCGTAAAGTGCGCGGGCGTTTTCCGACAGCACCCCTGCTCGCTCCTCGCCGGTGATCCTCGTGTTGCCGAAGATCTCCCCAAGCTCATGCTTGCAGATGTCGGCGTTGACCTCGTGTGGAAAGTCCGACGAGAAGACAAAGCACTTCCCGCTGGTCAGACGCAGCGCCTCGGTGATGAGCGGCTCGGTGCCTTCGCATCCGACGAACAGTCGGCCGTCGTGGATGTGGCGCAGGATGTAGTCGCTTACGCGTTCGCCCTCCCGCAGCTGTAGTAGCTCCCCGCGAGGGTCGAGGTCGATATGGGTCTCGTAGGAGCGGTCGAACCGTTCCATGCAGAGCATGAACCAGGCGACGCCGCCTTCGAGGAAGCCCCAACGCGCATTGGGGTAGCGGTCCAGGACGCCGTTGAAGACGACGCCGGCGAAGGCGGTCATCAGCCCCACCGGATGGCCCATCGCGTGGACAGGCGCGTACACATTCAGGTGGTCGAAACCCATGCCGCTGTGCGAGCCGCCATGGATCGCGAGGCAGCAGCCGAGCCGGTCCGCCTCCTCATAGACGGGCCAATATTCCTTGGCGCCTAGGTGGTTCGGAAGGCCTCTGGTCGGGAGCATCGCGCCCGCCATCCCAAGCTCCTCCACCGCCCGGCGGAGCTCCGCAGCCGCCTCCTCAGGCTCCTGCATAGGTATGAGGGCAAGACCCACGAACCGAGGGCTGCTCTTGACGTAGGTGTCGTGCAGCCAGTCGTTGTAAGCCCGGCACACGGCGATGGCCCAGTCCCGATTGACGATGCGCCCATAGGACAGCCCGCCGGTTGGGAACAACGCCGCGCAGTCGATGCCGACCTCGTCCATGAACATCAGCCATTCCTCGACCCCGATCTTGGGAAACGAGCCGGGAGGCGTTGCGACCGGCTGAGCAGCGTGGAGGTGGTCGATGGGTGGAAAGATACTGCCGAGGCTGCTGCCCCCGGCCCGGTTCAGGTACTCCTGCGGCATGCGGCTGGCCACCGCCGCGATATCCGTCACCAAATGTCCGTCTCCGTCAACGACTTGCAGCTGGGTTGTCATGGCGTACGCCTCCAAATGTGTACGGACTGGGTATAGCATCCCTTCACAGCCGCGTCAAAGCGGGCCTGGCGCCATTCTCTTTGGCTCGGCCTCAGCCCCGCCCTATGCCCCGTGAGCCTCTATGCCCCGTGAGGAAGAATGACCGCCTTGACTTCGCGGAAGCCGACGCCCGTCCGGCCCTGAGCCGCAGTCTCCGCGCGCGAGCCGCCGGTATCGATACCGGACTGCCTGCCACTTCCGCTTCCCGCGTCTGCGGGGGGAGGTGCGCCTCCCGCACGTTACTCCTCCGCGAACATCATCAGCGACAGTTTCGCTTCGTCGAGCGCCGGTGTTGCTCCTACTGATAGCTCGACGCCAAGTGACTCCGCGACCGATTCCACGAGCTGGGCTGTGCGCGCTGAATCTACGGCCAGCGCTTCCGGCAGCATGTCCTCGGCCTCCAGCAGCTCGACCAAGGCGTCCTGGCGCTCTTTGGTCGATGGAACTTCCTCGAGAACATTCAAGCCCAGGATTAACGTGGAGTCTCCATCAACGAGAAGCGTCATGGTTGGGTAGTAAGGTCGCTGTCCCTTCCCTTCCTGGACCGGCGTGTGCACATAGAAGACGCCTAGCTCCCAGGTCCATGGCGCCTTGGGCTTTGATTCGGTCAGTCGCCGGAGTCTCTCCACGTCGGGATAGTCGGCGACTGGCGGCGGCGCAGGCGGCAGCCTGAACGTTTCCCAGTGGTCCCGCCAAGCGCCGTTCCGGTAGAGACGGGTCAGCATCGTGCCGGGGTCTCTCCCCGAGTACAGGTCCAGCTCGCCGCTTGCGATTCTGGAAGCGACGTCCATCACGTTCTTCAACGCTATCGTCAAGAAGACCGCTTCATCCGCCTCCAGGCGCCACGGCGTGTAGCCGGGTCTGGTGCTGTAGAACAGAGGCCACCTGCCTTTCCCTCTGTACTTGAGGCCCAATCTGCGGATGGTGGCGAGGTCTGCCGTGTCCAAGAATTCTCTGTCGGCAAGCATGACCGACAGGGCGTTGGTCTGTTCCAAGACTTCATCTGACTCGGGCGCGACCTCGTCTGTCATCAGCGCAAGGTACCCCGCCAATCCCACGTCCCCGACATATACCGCCAGGCCGTACTCGAACCCTGCCTGCCCCATGACGACGCAATAGCCCATGAACTCGCCGGACAGGTGCTCGATGCCTAAGATGTCGGCGTTGCTCAGCCATTGCCACGGCGCCGCTCGGCAGTAATCGTCGAACGTCATGTACAGGTCGCGCCATTGATCATCCGTTGGTTCCGGCATCGCTTCCCCCACGCCCGGGCTATCGAAGCGGCTGGGCTCTCCTGACTCTACTAGACCGCAGAGGGAAACCGGAGCGTCTTGTGCCGCGGCGGGTACAGGTTCTCTTCTGGCTCGCCCTAGACTCCCGGCTCTCGCAAGGCTGGCCCAAAACCGCCGGGGCTGCGCCCCTTATGCCCCGTGAGGAAGAATGACCGCCTTGACCTCGCGGAAGTCGGCCATCGCGTGCAGGGCCTCACCCGTCCCGTCGAGCGCGTAAGTCCCTGAGAGCAGCCGCTCGAACGGCGTCGACGCCTGCCGCGTCCGCAGGAACTCCAGCGCCTGGTGGTAGTGACGCCCCTCCCCCGACCGCACGCTGAGGATCGTGACCTGCTGACCGAATCCCGGCAGCGAAATCGGCCCGCCCCCGCCTCCGATGGACAGGTACCGCCCTCCTGGCCGCAGGAACCCCAGCCCCTCCGGGATGACCGACGCGGCAACGCACTGGATAGCGACGTCCGCCCCCCGCCCGGAGGTCCGGTCCAGCACCCACGCGTGACGGTCGGCCGCCTCGGGGACCTCTGTGATATCAAGCGTTTCGTCCGCGCCCCACGCCTCAGCGACTTCCAACCTCGCCCTCGGCGCGCCGATCACCAGCACGCGGCCTGCGCCCCGGTCGCGGGCCACCGCCGACGCGTAGAGGCCGACGGGTCCCGACCCCTGGACGACGACCGTATCGTGGCTCCGCAGCGCGCCCAGCCGCTCGAACCCGTGCATCACGGTCCGCAGCGCGCACGCGGCGGACGCGGCCTGAGGCGCCGTGACCTGATCCGGGACGGAGACGATCGCCGTGCCCGGAGGAATGTAGTGATACTCCGCGCAGCCGCCCAGCAGGTAGGGCGGCTCGTCGGCCCGCGCGCGTCCGAACCGGATGCTGTCCGAGCACAGCGTCGGCTGGTTCGCCACGGAGCAGTAGAAGCAGTGGCCGCAGAAGCGGTAGGCGGAGATGATCCGGTCGCCTTCTTGGAGAGCTCTGCCCTGAACGTCCCACCGCGCTCCGTTCATGGCCACGATGCGGCCCGACGTCTCGTGCCCCGGTATGTACGGGAGCATGCGCGCAGGCCCCCCGTGCCACATGTGCACGTCGGTCCCGCACAGCGTCGCGGCCTCGACTTGGAGCAGCAGACCTCCCGGCTCCAGGTCGGGCATCGGGATGTCCCGGACCTCGGTCGCTTCGCCGAACCCGGTCACTACGGCGGCCTTGCACGTCTCCATCAGCGTCACCTCGCTTCCCCCGTCATTCCCGCGAAGGCGGGAACCCCGCAGCCCTCTCCGTCATTCCCGCGCCCCCTTCCGTCATTCCCGCGAACGCGGGAATCCAGGGCGCCCCCTGCCTGCGGGGGAAGAATTCCGAAAGTCCTCTCCCCCCGTCTGCGGGGGAGAGCTAGAGAGGGGGCGCGCCCTACAGTCGGTAGTACCGCTGCGCGTTCCGGCTCAGTATCGCCTCCTTGGCGACGTCCGTTAGCTCCTCGCTCTCCCGCACCTCTTGGATCTCCCGCTTGCACATCTCCGTCGTGACCTCGTGCGGAAAGTCGCTCGAATACAGGAAGGCCTCCGGGCTGTAGCGCGTCGCCGCGAAGCCGAGCGCCGGCTCCTCTCCCTCGCACCCGATGAACAGCCGGCCGTCGCGGATGTGCCGCAGAATGTACTCGCTGGGCGTTTCGTCCCCGTGCGGGCCGTACTCGCCTCCCGGATCGTGCTCGATGTGGGTGACGTGGGAGCGGTCGAACCGCTCCATCGCCATCAGAAACCATCCCACCCCGCCTTCGAGAAAGCTTATCCTGAGGCCGGGGAACCGGTCGAGCACGCCGTTGAAGACGATGCTGGCCATCCCGATCATCACCCCTATCGGATGCCCCATCGCATGGATAGGGGCGTAGCGGTTCAGGTCGTCGAAGCCCATCCCGTCGTGACACCCGCCGTGGACCGCCACCGCGCAGCCCAGCCGGCTGGCCTCCTCGTACACCGGCCAGTAGCACTTGGCGCCCAGGTGCGTGCTCAGCCCCCGCGACGGCAGCATCGCGCCCACCATTCCCAGCTCGGTCACGGCTCGGCGGAGCTCATCCACGGCGGCTGCGGGGTCCTGCATCGGAATCAGGGCCATGCCCTTGAAACGAGGGTCTTGGCTGCAGTAGGTCGCGTGGAGCCAGTCGTTGTACGCTCGCGTGGCGGCGATTGCCCAGTCGATGCTGGTGATCTTCCCGTAGGCGAGCCCGCGCGTCGGATAGAGCACGGTGGTGTCGATGCCCACGTCGTCCAGGAAATCCACCCATTCGGCAGGCCCGACCACCCCCCGTTTGGCGCGCTCCGGGTCCGGCTCGATCAGGTGAAAGCGATGGAAGTGATCGAACGGCGGAAACATGCTCTGCATACGGTCCTTGTGGAAGTCGCTCGGCAAGAACTGCCTGATGCCGTTGTCGTCCTCTTGAATATGACCATCGGCGTCAATGACCAGCTCGATATTTGCGCTCATCGCTAGCCTCCTGGGTCCGAGTAGCGCCGAGTATAGACCCGCGCCCCCCTCCCGTCATTCCTCGAAAATTCCCCTTCCGTCTGCGGAGACTCCCCATCCGTCATTCCCGCGCAGGCGGGAACCTCGCGCCCTTATCCCCCGTCTGCGGATGAGGACCAGGATGGCGGTCCTCTGAACGCGCTCGTAGTAGACTCACGGTTCCTAGAGAGCGCAGGAGGGACGGTCTGCTCGCGGAGCCTGGGCGTGCCAAAAGTTAGGGAGGCCATCCGGCTCGTGGAGCGAGAGGGCTGGTATCATGTGCGCACGAGGGGCAGCCACCGGCACTTCCGTCACCCGCAGAAACCCGGCAAGGTCACTATTCCCGGCCACATGAGAGAGGATTTACCGCCGGGCACGTGGCGGAGTATCCAGGAGCAAGCAGGTCTCCTTGGGAGAGAACCATGAAGCTGACCTACGCGGTAGTTTTCGAGCAGACCCCCAACAACTACGCTGCCTATGTTCCCGACGTGCCGGGATGCATCAGCGTCGGCAAGACCTGGGACGAGATGCAGGCGATGATCCGGGAAGCTCTCACGTTCCACATCGAGTTCTTGATGGAGGACGGTGCCCCGGTCCCGGAGCCGAAGAGGTCCATCGAGCAGGCGTTGGCCTATCACAATCAACTCCTTGCCGAGAGCGACGAGGAAACCCTCGCCCTCTTCGCGGACGCAGTCCCCGGTTTGCCCCCGATCATTGAGATGGTTGAAATCGAAGTCGCAGCCCCACAGGCGACCAGGGCGAGCTGATCCGCGCGGGGAAGTACTGAGGCCCAGCCCCCCCGGATGTGCGAAACTCCCCGCCATGCCACACCTGCCCCATGCCGACGTCGTCGGCAGCCTGATCAGACCGCCGGAGCTCCTCGCCGCCCGCGATGACCTTGCCGCTGAACGGATCGCCCCCTCGGAGTTCAAGCGCATCGAGGACGCCGCCGTCGACCAGGCCGTCGCCGCCCAGGAAGACGCCGGACTCGAGATCGTCACCGACGGCGAGATGCGCAGGCTCTCGTTCCAGAGCCAGATGCCCGAGGCCGTCGAAGGCTTCGGCGAGTTCGATATCGACGCCTTCCTCTGGGGCGATTGGCGAGGCGGCGAGCGGGTAGGGGACTTGCGCAAGGAGCGCCCCTCGGCCCTCGGCGTCGTCGGGCCCCTCCGGCGCAAGCGCCACCTGTCGGCGGAGGAGTTCGCGTACCTGCGCGGCAGGACGGCCCGCATAGCGAAGGTGACGCTGCCGAGTCCTAGCCTCTTCGCCAACTTCTGGTCGCCGGCGAAGTCCGCCGAGGCCTACCCCACGCTCGACGCGTTCCTGGCCGATGTGGCCCGGATCGTCCGCGAGGAGATCGAGGAGCTGATCAGGCTGGGCGCAACCTATATCCAGCTCGACGCTCCCCACTACCCCCTCGTGCTGGACCCGGCGTGGGCGGCCTTCTACCAGGCCCGGGGCTGGACCGCGGAGGACTGGATCGCCCAGGGCGTCGAGCTGGACAACGCAGTGATGGACGGCTTCCCCGAGGCGGTGTTCGCTTTCCACCTCTGACGCGGCAACCAGGGCAGCCGTTGGCTGGCCGAAGGCGGCTACGACAGGCTCGTGGAGCCGGTCCTCCGCCGCGTGAACGCCCAACGCCTCATGCTGGAGTACGACGACGAGCGCTCAGGCTCCTTCGAGCCCCTGCGCGCCGTCCCCGACGACAAGACCGTCGTGCTCGGCCTAGTCACCACCAAGTCCCCCCGCCCCGAAACCCCCTCCGAGCTAGCGGCCAGGATTGCCGAGGCGGCCCGCTGCTTCCCCCGCGAGCAGCTAGCGATAAGCCCCCAGTGCGGCTTCGGCACGTCCATCGTGGGCAACAACCTCACCATCGAACAGCAGAACGCCAAACTCCGCATCGTCGCCGAGACCGCCCGCCAAGTCTGGGGTTGACGCCCGTCATCGCCTCCGGCTCCGCCCTCAGCGAGAGGGTGCTAACAGACGCGAAGCGTATGAAGCGGACGCCGCTAGAGGAGCGGCCTGGCCTTACGGACCGGCTGCCAGGGCTTGCGGACGAACCGGCGGCCTAGGCCGCGCTCGATCTCGTGCCACTTCCGTTCTTCGTCCGCCGTGATGAACGTCACCGCCTCGCCGGAGCGCCCCATGCGGCCGGTCCGTCCAACGCGGTGGGTGAACAGTTGCTCCGAGTCCGGCAGGTCATAGTTGATAACTTGGCCGATACCCTCGAAGTCCAGACCTCTGGCGGCCACGTTGGTTGCCACCAGGACCGGCGCCGCGCCGGAACGGAAATCCCTCACAACCCGTTCGCGCGCGCCCTGGCTGAGATTTCCCTGGAGCGCTCCAACCGGATAGCCCAAGGAATCCAGCTTTTGGGCCAATTGCTTGACGCCGCGCTTGGTCTTGCCAAACACGATCACCGGGGCATCTTCCCGCTGGTCCAGCAGAGTCCGCAGCGCCTCGAGCTTGTCGCTCTTCTCGATGGTGTAGACCAGGTGCTCCACGGCGGGAGGGGCCTGCAGGCCCGCGTCCACCTCCACCGTTACAGGATTGCGCAGGTGCTTCGAGGCGGTCTGGGACACCCACTCCGGCATCGTTGCGGAGAAGAGCGCCGTCTGCCGCTCCTTGGGCGTCCGGCCTATGATGGCTTCAACGTCGGGGCCCAACCCCCTGTCCAGCATTTCGTCCGCTTCGTCCAGCACCAGGAATCGCACGGAGCTGAGGTCCAGCGTCCTCTGCCGCAGATGGTCCAGCGTCCGGCCCGGAGTGCCGATGACGACTTGGGTTCCGTTCCTCAACGCTGCATATTCCGGCTTCAGAGACCGCCCGCCATACAGCAGCGTCACACGGATTTTCTGCGGGGAAGCCAGGGCTTCGATGACTCCGGCCACTTGCATGGCCAGTTCCCGGGTGGGGACCAGCACAATGGCCTGCACTTGCCGGACCAACGGGTCGCATATCTCCGCCAAAGGCGCCGCGAATGCCAGCGTCTTACCGGAGCCGGTGCGCGCCTGGCCGATCAGGTCGCGTCTCGCTAGGAGCTCAGGGATAGCCTTCTCCTGGATGGGCGTGAGCCTGGATATGTTCATCCGGGAAATCGCCGTCTTGGTGGCTGGGTTCAGGGACATCCCGGAAAACGTGGCGTCGCCGGTCAGGATGCCCTCAACGGCTTGCTCACTTACGGGACGCGGACGGATGGCCTGGACAAGGTCGGCGCCGACCGCAGGGGAAGTCCCCTGACGGCGGGCCTTGAAGCATGAGCGGCAATACACCGGCTTGCCCTGGGTGGGCCGGAAAGAGAGCGTGGCCGGCATACTGCAGTCATCGCAAACGGTCTGGTGTGGGGTGCGGTTGGACGGGCGCGGGCGGGCGGACGGATAAGCAAGGGCCATACGAGAACGGACTCCCTAAATTAGAGTGAGAACACGGGCGAATCACCGGGGGCGAACAAGAAGAGAGGGTGAGAGGCCGGTCCGTTCTTGTATCAAACCTTGGTGCGCTAATTAGCGCGTGCCGCGACATTATAGCCCATCGTGACGGAAACCGATACCCAGGGACGCACACCCGTAGCTGTTCAGAGTTGATGAGTTTAGGTTCGTGGTGAGCCCTTCCCTGATTGGTTCGTGGTGAGCCTGTCGAACCACGCCGCCCCGCCAACCAACGCCCCCTCCGTCATTCCCCTCCTTACCAAGGAGGGGCTAGGGGTGGTTCCGCTGGCACTCGCCTCATCAACTCTGAACAGTTACGCACACCCAAGTTCAGGGATTGCCTCGAAAGTCCTCTCCACCGTCTGCGGGGGGGAGTTAGAGAGGGGGCCGCCCCGCCCCCCTATTTTCGTCGGTTATGGTGTGGGGCGTAGCCCCACATGAGGGATTCCCGCGAAGGCGGGAATCCAGGGTGCGCGGGGAGCGCAGAGGGCAGGGGTGAGAACTGGCCTGGAGCGCCTATGTCCTCGTGCCATAGCGGACTTATTAGCAGCGGTATAGTCAGGATGGCCAGTATTGTTAAGGGGGTTTCCACTAGGCGTTCTACCCTCTCTAATGCGTGTTCTCTCCGTGATTGATGTCATGTGTCTACCTCCTATGGCTGAGATTCATCACAAGGCTTTTGGAGAAGCCAACCGCAATCTTATTCGGTAACGAATATCTGATGTTTGGCCGGTTGGAAGTCCCGAACAGATGCCCTTCGTACCGACCGCTAACAGCTCTACTGGACCGCTGGGCAATGTTGGCTGAGCATATCCAGCTCAGGAAAACGGTGAATCCACATTTGAAGTGCAACACCTGTTCCTCGACGACCCCCGCCGGTGTCCGGTAGCCCAGGCACTTGCGCGGCGTATTGTTGTACGCCTGCCCGATCAGCGCAAACCGCTCATCCGACACCTCCCCCAGATTCGTCCCCCGCGGCAGGAACCGCCGCAGCCGGCCGATCGCGTTCTCCACTCCCCCCTTCTGCCACGGCGAGTACGTGTCGCAGAAGAACGTCTCGATGCCCAACCGGTGGAGCTCGTAGTGACGGGTGAACTCGGTCCCATTGTCGAAGGTCACCGTCTGGCGAAACTCCGGCGGCAACGGCCCCAGCATCCGGGCGATGGACTCCGCGATCGGCCCCGCCTCCTTCGACGGCGCACGCGCGAGAAGCAAGAGGCGCGAGGAGCGTTCCTGCAGGGCCAACACCACCTCTCCCGACCTCCCGAACTGCATCGTGTCCGCCTCCCAGTGCCCGAAGGTCCGCCGGTCGGCCGCCGCCGCAGGCCGTTCCGAGAGCGCCCTCCGGAGGGGGATGAAGGAAACCGAGCTTCCCCCCCTGCGGCCCCGCCTCCCCCGCTTCCACTTCGCCCTCGGCAAGTAGCGCCGCCAATCATGGTCTTTGTGCCGCGCGGCCTGGGCGTAGACGAACCGGTAGATGCTCTCGTCCGAGGTCACCGTCCGGCCCTCCTCTCTGCGCATCTCATGGGCGACCTGCTCCGGCGACCACCCCCACTTCAGGCCCGCCAAGACCCGCTCCCGCAACCCCTCGTCCCGTTCCAGCCGCGCCCCCGTCCAGCGCCGCGCGCGGGCACGCTCCTGGGCCGGCGACGCTTGGTACCCGTCCGTTCGCAGTGCGTTCCGCTTCAGCTCCCGAGCCACGGTCGATGCCGCGCGATCCAGAGTTGTAGCGACTTGCCGGACCGAGGAGCCCTTGGCGCGTAAGCGGGCAATCTCACACCGTTCCTCAATGCAGAGCTGTCTGTATTCCATGGCAACACCCTAATCTGGTGTTGCACTTCGTTTGTGGATTCAGGGACGCGCAAGCGCAGCGAAGCGCGGGGAGGAGGGCCGCCACGATTGACCCAACCGAGGGAAAGTGGTATGCAGGCCTCTAGGTTGGATGTCCCTGTTCTGCAGTCCCGAATAGGAGGTGGCGTCTTGAGGAACGACGAAGAGCTCGAGATGATTCAGGTGGGACCGGGAACGCCGTCCGGCGACGTCTTCCGTCGCTACTGGCTCCCGGTGGAGATCTCCGCAAACGTGGGCGGCGGCAGCAACCGCGGCGTGAACAACCCCGTGCGTGTAACCGCGCTCGGAGAGCACCTCATCCTGTTCCGCGACTCCCAGGGCAAGCCGCACCTCATGGGCGAGCACTGCAGCCATCGCGGCGCCTCTCTCAGCTATGGTCGCGTGGAGGGCGATTGCATCCGGTGCCTCTACCACGGCTGGCTCTACAACGGCGACGGCGTTGTGGTCGAGATGCCCGGCGAGCCCCCCGGCAGCCGGTTCGCCGAGAAGGTGCAGCACCTCTCCTACCCGTGCTTCGAAGTGGCGGGCCTGATCTTCGCCTACATGGGGCCGCCCGACCTGCAGCCGCTCTTCCCTCGGTATCACCAGCTCTTCAGCGATGATGGAGTCCGCGTCACCGGAAACGGGGGCTACACCGAGCGGTGCAACGTATTTCAGGCGCTGCACGACAACAACATGGACCCATGGCACGGCGAAATCGCCCACGGCTGGTTCAGGGACCCGCCGAAAGTCGGGTCGATGTACTGGGGAGCGGACGGCCAGCTTGCGACGCCCATGAAGTACGAGCGCACCCCGTGGGGAACGCGCATGAAGGTGCTGAAGGAGATGTCCGGGCGTCAGGGCCAGTACATGTACCACGAGACGCATACCGTCTGGCCCACCCAGCGCTGCAACCAAGACAACGCGGGCAGCATGAAGTGGGCGATGCCGGTGGACGACTACAACACCCGCTGGTTCACGGTCGACTTCTTCCCCTTCGTGGACGGGAAGATCTCCAAGGAGGGCCAGGCCGCCATTGATGCAATGAACAGCCCGTTGCCGAGCATCGGCAGGGCTCGGGGGTTGCCGGACGATTGGGCGCAGCAGGTGGGCTCCTACTGGAACTACGGCCACCCGTGGCGCCAGGGCAACATCTGGGAAGACGAGGTGGCCCAGCAGACCCAGGGACCCGCCGAGCGGCACTACCTCCCGGACTGGGAGCAGTGGCATCTGGGGATTACCGATGAGGGACTCATCATGAACCGCCGGGTCTGGAGGGAGCAGATGGTGAGGGTGAAGGAGGGGCAGGACCCGATCGGGATCATCCGCGCCCCCGAGGATAACGGGATCATCCGCATCACTTCCGACAACATCGCTGGCCTGAGCAAGGAAGAGGGGCTGCGGCTGTTCAACATGGGACAGGAGGAGCGCTCCGCCATGGTGGCCGAAAAGCCGTTCCACTTTGCCGGCAGGTCCAGGCTGGGGCACGAGTAGCAAGAGATCGAGGCAGCCTGCCGCTGAGCTGGCTAGGGCGGCTTGCTTCGAAAATAGCCCTCCTGGTCCCCTCTCCCGTCTATGGGGGAGGGTTAGGGAGGGGGTCAGCCCGCTTGGGAGGAGCATGTCTGAAACGGTCCGTATCGGCATCGTCGGGGCCGGGGGGTTCACGCGCCGCCGCATGCTCCCCAACCTGCGCTCGGTAGAGGGCGTGGAAATCACGGCTGTCGCCAACAGCAGCCTCGAAAGCTCGGAGCGGGCCGCTGAGGAGCTCGGCATCCCCGCCGCGGCGGGAAGTTGGCGTGAGCTGGTGGCGAGGGAAGACGTCGATGCGGTCGTGGTCGGAACGTTGCCCCGCCTCCATCACGAGGTCGTCATCGGCGCGCTCGACGCGGGCAAGCACGTCCTGTGCCAGACGCGCATGGCCACGAGCCTCCTCGAAGCCCGGCAGATGTTGCGCAAGGCCGAAGAGACGGGCCTCAAGGCCCGATTGGTCCCGGCGACCTCCTACGAGAGGTCGCGTTTGTACATGAAGCATCTTCTGGACGCCGGTTACGTTGGCAGGGTCCGACAGGTCTTCTCCTACTATATGGTCTCCGACTATGCCGATAGCTCGGCCCCTTTACAGCGCCGTCAAGACCACCGCTCGTTCGGCGCGATCAACCCCCTGCACCTCGGACTCGACTGGGAAGTCCTCCGCCTCCTGTTCGGCGATCCCGAGCGAGTCCTGGCCTGGGGGCGCACCTTCACGAGGCAGCGGGCCGACGGGCCGGACGGCGAGCTCATCGGCATAGAAATGCCGGACGCCTTGACGGTCATCGCCGAGATGGCGGAGGACGTGACTATCGCCTGCATCCAGAGCGGCGTCACGCTCTTTGGCGAGGAGCGAATCGAGGTATACGGGGAAGAGGGAACGCTGGTCTATCCACGGAGGGGAGAGCTGCTGGGCGCTCGCGAGGGCGACAAGGAGCTGGCCCCTCTCCCGACGCCGGCGGAGTACGAAGAGACCTGGCATGCGGAAGAAGACTTCGTGCGCCTCGTGCGCGGGGAGGATGTAGCAGGGAACGAGACCTTCTACGACGGCGTCAAGAACATGGAGTTCCTGGAGGCGTCCTCTCTGTCCCTTGCCCAAGGCGGCTGGGTCGGTCTGCCGCTCCCGTGAACGCGCCGCCCCGGATGCGGCGAGGAGCAAGCGGAGTTCTGTAGTTAGAATGAGGCCTCTCGTTGAGAGGATGGGGCGGCCGTTCCGGCCGGGGAGGGGAGAATGGCGGCGACAAGGGTAGTCTCGACTGAGCCAGGCACACGCGACCATGTCGCCACGGGCGCCGTCATCGGGAGCCATACGCTCCAGCACCTCTACGGCCATGCGTTCCTCGTGGTGCTTCCCGAGATATACGTAGCGTTGGGGCTCTCCCCGCTGACGGCCGGCCTGATCGGCGCGGTGCGCAACGTCAGCAGCGGAGTGTCCTCGACGGTGGGCGGTGTCTTGGTCGACCGTCTCCGGCATCGTCGGCTCGCGATTCTCTACCTGAGCCTGTCTTCGATGGGTCTGGGCTATTTCCTCATAGCGCAGGCCCCCACCCTCATGGTGATCCTCGCCGCAATGGCGGCGACTTCGATAGCCGGAGCAATCTGGCACCCCACCGCGCGCGGCCTTCTGTCGCAGATATACCCGCGCCGCCGCGGGTTCATGATTTCGGTCGATCGCTCGGCGGGCGGCGTAGGCGACACGATAGGGCCGCTGGCCGCCGGTTGGCTGCTAGGGTTCTTCATATGGCAGCAGCTTTTCGTCTTAGCCTTTCCGCTCGCGCTGGCGCTCGTGGTGTTCCTCTGGCTGGCCCTGCGGCGCTCCCAGGTGTTCCAGGAGCTTGGGGCGCGCTCGAAAGGGCCGTCGCGCTCTTTCGCGGGCCAGTTCGCTGAGGTCAAGGCGCTCTTCCAGGACAGCGGCAGAACGCTCACGCTCCTGATCCTGATCAAGGGGATCGCCGGCCTCGGTCAAGGCGGCATACTGTTTTGGATCCCGCTCTACCTGAAGGAGAGCGTGGGCATGAGCACCTTTCAGGTAGGGCTCCACCTCTCGCTGCTGACCCTCGTCGGCATCGGCACCAACCCGGCCTTCGGCTTCCTGTCCGACCGCATAGGACGCCAGCCGGTTGTCGTCATGGTGCTGGCCGCGAAGGTGGTGATAGCCGTGCTCATCGCCGTGGCGGGCTCCGGCATTCTCCTGACGGTGCTGATTGCGACGATGGGGGCGTTCAACTTCGTGGTGAACCCGCTGGTGCAGACGTGGGCCCTCGACATCGCCCACGGACGGAATATCGAAGGGACGATGTTAGGCGTGCTCGACGGGAGCAATTTCGTCTTCAGGGGCGCCGCCCCGTTCATGGTCGGGGCCGTAGTGCAAGCCTGGGGCTTCGAGTCCATGTTCTGGTACATAGCGGCGATGGGCGCTGCGGCGCTGCTGGTGGTGGTCTTCACCTTGCGGTTCATGCCTTCTCAGCCCCGCGGTCTATAGTCCGATTGCGGAAGAGGCACTCAACGCTCACATGAGCGGCTGACAGAAAGGGAGTCAACACCTATGGCGGTGCTTACGGTAGAAGACCTGCACGAGATGAAGCGCAACGGCCGGAAGATTGCGGCGGCTGTCGTTTACGAGTTCCAGATGACCAAGATCTGCGAGCGGGCAGGAGTGGACCTGCTCTCGGTCGGCGATAGCCTGGGCCGGAACATGCTCGGACACGACCACGTCGACGAGTGCACCGTGGATGACATGATTCCTTTTGCGCGGTCGGTCGTGCGAGGCAGAGAGCGGGCGATTGTGAGCGCGGACATGCCCACCGTGCCCTCAGCAGCCGGCGTCGAGGCCGTGGCCGCCGCGGCCAAGCGCTTCAAAGAGGAAGCGGGCGTGGACATGGTCAAGATCGACATCCGAACGCGCGAGGAGGAGCTCATCGACGAGGTGCAGGCCGTCCGCGAGGCGGGCCTGTACGCATATCCGCAGATCGGCTTTCCCACGCAAGGAGCAGCTCGCGGGGTCCAGGGCGGACCGGAGGTCCACGAGTACATCACCAAGTGGGCGCACCGCATCGAGGATGCCGGCGCCGCGCTCATCGACCTGACCAACGTGACGCCGGAGATATACGCCGACGTGTGTTCGGGCCTTCGTGTGCCCGTGATAGGCGGGCAGGCGCCGCCGGAGGCTGACGGCAAGATACAGGTCATGGTGAGCGGCGTCGGCTATTCGGCGGCCACCATCGGCCGCGAGGATGGACGCCCCGATGCGGCCAAGTTCATGTTCGACGTGATGAACTCGATCATCGAAAGCATTCACGCCGGGAACTGGACGACACGCCAGTAGACCCCACATCACTTTCCGCGCATAGCCGGACGATTGAGAAACAGGAAGCTAAGCGGCCCTTCCCCTAAATGGGGATGGGCCGCTTACTCGTTCGGGATGCACGGGGAGCTCCCGTTCGGTTGTCGCCCGTCCGGGTTACTGGACGATGATGAAGAAGTTGCCCTTTGTGTGGTCGGGGTCGGAGGAGTCGTTTGCGCAACGGGCAGATGTCATAGTTCTCACAGGTAGGCGAGTAAGGGGGAAATCTGCGCGCCGTCGCTTCTCCTCCCCCGCGCTTCGCTGCGCTCGCGCGACCCCTCCCGCAGACGGGAGGGAGTTGGGGGGGGGGGGGGGGGTATTTTAGCCGTCGGCCAGAGTGCGGGTCTTGCGCCACTCTTCGAGGGCGGGGTCTACGGGCGGCTCGGGCATGGGTCCGGGGACCGGCTTGCCGTAGAGCCGGGCCACGTTCCCGGCCAGCACCTTGGCCTGCGCGGCCGGCTTCAAATGGCCCAGCGTCCGTTCGATCACTTCGTCCGAGAACAGCCAGATGTTGCCCGTGCCCACATGCGGGTAGTCCGTGGACCACATGAAGCTGTTCTCTCCATACCACTCCAACAAGCGGCCTCCCACCTCGTCTTCCGTGAACGTGGAATAGCACTGGCGGTAGAAGTATTCGCTCGGCTTCAGCGCCAGGGACTGACGCCTGGAACGTTTGTCCATCTCCGTCAGCCAGAAGGGGATCCACCCGACTTCCACTTCAGCCACGATGATCTTCAGCCTGGGGTGACGCTCCAGCACGCCCGAGCAGATGATGTCCGTTAGCGTCTCGGCGGTGACCTGCTTATGGCCGCTGGCGCTGCGCTTGAGCGAGGCGAGACGGTCTCTGCCACGTCCGGCTTCGCGGGCGTCGGCGTCGTAGGAGCCGAACCCGGTGTTGATGTGCATGCTGACGGGGGCCTCCATGTCCTGCGCCGCCGCCCAGAACCGCTCGTAGTGATCGGAGCTGAATGGGATGTCACGAGGCGGGACCATCCAGACGGTCGCGCCGACGAGGCCTGCCTTCCGGCAACGTTCGAGCTCCTGGATGGCGTTGTCGATGTTCCAGAGAGGGATCTCGGGCTGGCCCCAAAGCCGCTCAGGAGACTCCCGGCAGAACTCGATCATCCAGTCGTTGTACACACGGGCGCAGGCTTCCGCCGCCTCGGGAGGCCTTTCTTTGTCGTACATGTCCTTGCCGAACGTGGGGTATAGGACCTCGGCGACGACGCCATCACGGGCCATGTCTTCGAGGCGCGGGCCGGGCTCGTACCCGCCGACCCTCGCGTAGAAGCCGACGCCGTACTCGTGCCGGATGTGGATGGCGTAGTCGCGGAATCTCTCAGGAAGCCGCGTTTCCCAGAGGTCCGGCGGCTCCGACATGTGGGAGTCCGCCGAGATTCGAGGCTGACGGTCGCTTATCAACGTGCTCATGGCTGCCTCTCCTCAATCCTTCTCCGCACCTTTCCCGCAGACGAGGGATCCGCCTCCTCAGTCCTCCCCCGCAGACGCCTCCCCCGCAGACGGTGGAGAGGACTTTCGAAGCAATCCCTCATGTAAGACTAACGCCCCACACCATAACCGACGAAAATAGGGGGGCGGCGACGCTTGGGGCGTGGGAGGGAGGGATCGCGGCGCTGTCGCGCCGCTACGAGGTTCCCTGAATCCACAAACGAAGTGCAACACCAGATTAGGGTGTTGCCATGGAATACAGACAGCTCTGCATTGAGGAACGGTGTGAGATTGCCCGCTTACGCGCCAAGGGCTCCTCGGTCCGGCAAGTCGCTACAGCTCTGGATCGCGCGGCATCGACCGTGGCTCGGGAGCTGAAGCGGAACGCGCTGCGAACGGGCGGGTACCAAGCGTCGCCGGCCCAGGAGCGTGCCCGCGCGCGGCGCTGGACGGGGGCGCGGCTGGAACGGGACGAGGGGTTGCGGGAGCGGGTCTTGGCGGGCCTGAAGTGGGGGTGGTCGCCGGAGCAGGTCGCCCATGAGATGCGCAGAGAGGAAGGCCGGACGGTGACCTCGGACGAGAGCATCTACCGGTTCGTCTACGCCCAGGCCGCGCGGCACAAGGACCATGATTGGCGGCGCTACTTGCCGAGGGCGAAGTGGAAGCGGGGAAGGCGTGGCCGCAGGGGGGGAAGCTCGGTTTCCTTCATTCCCCTCCGCCGACCCGTTGCTGAGCGGCCTGCGGTGGCGGCCGACCGGCGGACCTTCGGGCACTGGGAGGCGGACACGATGCAGTTCGGGAGGTCGGGAGAGGTGGTGTTGGCCCTGCAGGAACGCTCCTCGCGCCTCTTGCTTCTCGCGCGTGCGCCGTCGAAGGAGGCGGGGCCGATCGCGGAGTCCATCGCCCGGATGCTGGGGCCGTTGCCGCCGGAGTTTCGCCAGACGGTGACCTTCGACAATGGGACCGAGTTCACCCGTCACTACGAGCTTCACCGGTTGGGCATCGAGACGTTCTTCTGCGACACGTACTCGCCGTGGCAGAAGGGGGGAGTGGAGAACGCGATCGGCCGGCTGCGGCGGTTCCTGCCGCGGGGGACGAATCTGGGGGAGGTGTCGGATGAGCGGTTTGCGCTGATCGGGCAGGCGTACAACAATACGCCGCGCAAGTGCCTGGGCTACCGGACACCGGCGGGGGTCGTCGAGGAACAGGTGTTGCACTTCAAATGTGGATTCACCATCCTTGGAGATATACGAGTTCGCGGCAGGGGTCTACGAGGAACTCGTAGGCATCCGATAAACCCGACAAAGGAGATTGGGCCATCCGGCCGAAAGGCCGGATGGCCCATCAGCAGATGGCCAGCGTAGGAGTCGGAAGGGCGATAACATCTGTCGGGATCGGGCGGCCCAGGTGCAGCACGTACTTCATGGCCGTTCTCCTCGTGGCGCTCGGATTCTTCCTGATCTATCCGATACTGCTGATCCTGGGCCTCAGCTTCAACACGTCCGAGTACATCTGGTTCGGGAGCCGCGTGTGGGGCCTCGACAACTGGATGGTGGCCTGGGAGGAGCCGCGCGTCTTCCGGGCGTTGGGCAATACGTTGATGGTCTGGTTCTTGGTCGTGGCCGTCAGCTTTCCCGTCGCTACGGTCATTTCGTGGACCCTCGCTCGTACGAACATCCCATGGAGCAACACCCTGGAGGTCGTATTCTGGGTGTCGTTCATGATGCCGGGGCTTGCGACGACCCTCTCCTGGATCATGCTGATGGACCCTTCCATCGGCCTCTTGAACAAGGTGCTGGAGTACCTCCCATTCGTCGAGGAGGGTCCCTTCAACATCTTCAGCGTACCCGGAATCATATGGGCCCACCTCATGGCGAATGGCATATCGACCAAGGTCATGTTGCTGACTCCGGCGTTCCGCAATATGGACGCACGCCTAGAGGAGCAGGCCAGGGTAGGGGGGGCCGGCAACCTCCGAACGATGGTGCGAATCACGCTGCCGCTCATGGTCTCTCCGATGGTGCTCGTCTTTTCATTGCAGCTGCTGCGCATCCTTTCTGGGTTCGAGATCGAGTACCTGTTGGGGACGCCCATCGGCTTCTTCGTCTACTCCACCTTGATCTACGAGCTCGTCAACGCGAACAACCCGCCGCTCTATGGGCAGGCGACAGTCCTGGCGAGCCTCACGCTGCTAGTCGTGGCGCTGGTCATCCCGGTGCAGCGGTGGGTGAGCCAGCGCCGCCGCTACACGACGATTACCGGACAGTTCAAGCCCGGACTCCTCGACCTGGGAAAGATGAAGTGGATCGTCTTCGGACTCATGGCGGCGCTGCTCATTGCCCTGACGATTCTCCCCGCCGCGACGCTGGCGGTGGGCGGCTTCATGAACCGCATTGGTTATTTCAATATCGACCCTCTGTTCAGCATGAAGCATTGGGACTTCGTGCTGGCCGACAACTTCTTCTGGGTCGGCCTCAGGACGACGCTGACCATCTCCATCGCCGCCGCGTTTGGGAGCCCGATCCTCTTCTTGTTGCTCGCTTACATACTCGTCCGAACGAGGTGGGCGGGACGCATCTACCTCGATTTGATGATTTGGGCGTCAGCCGCGATTCCGGGCATCCTGGCGGGCCTTGGTCTGCTGCTCATCTTCCTGGGCACGCCCGGCCTCAGCTTTTTGTTCGGGACGATATTCGCGCTCATCATCGTCGTCCTCCTTCAAGGCAATACGGTGGGCGTGAATATCAGTAAGGGCGTGCTTCTGCAGGTGGGCTCTGAGATAGAGGAGGCCGCCCGCGTTTCCGGCGCAAGCTGGACGCGAACGTTCACGCGCGTCATGATTCCGGTGTTGATGCCGACGCTGATAATGCTCGCGATGATCAACTTCGTATCAGCCGCCGGGGCCACGTCTAGCGTTGTGCTGCTTGCGGGGCGGGAGACGATGACGCTGTCGCTCGTCGCTCTGGACTATGCGACAGGGGACTATCTGGAAGAGGCGAGCATCGTCAGCCTCATCATCACGTTCTTCACGACCGTGCTGGTGTTCATCGCGCGCTGGCGAGGCTTGCGCATGAGCGTTCACCACTAGGAGACTGCTGAACAGTACGCGAACGAGCGCCACAAGGGGAAAACGCCATGGCTACGAGAACCGCGACCCGGATCGTTGATTGCGACAGCCACATCGTTCCCAGGGTAGACCTCGACTCGCTGCGCGGCCTTCTCCCCGATGGGCTGACCTCACAGGCCCGCGATATGTACGCCAGGGAGGCGCGGCTCTGGGCCGAGCCTCCTTCGTCGCGCGGGTTCGGTTCCGGAGCCGAGGCCAAGCGAGTCCCGCTTCGCGACCCGGAAGAGCGCGTGAGGGTCCTCGACGAAGAGCTCGGCGTCGATACGCAGGTGCTGATTCCCCATGGGCCGTTCGGCCATCTCTACGGCGGCGCTCCCGAGGGGCGACGACCGACCGTTGCCGGTCCGCATCGCGATGATCAAGGCCTACAACAACGCGGTCGGCGCCATACAGCGGCAATACCCCGACCGGTTCATCGCATCCGCGATTCTCCCGTTCGACGATCTGGAAGAGTCGCGGAGGGAGGCCGTGCGCGTCGTGAGGGAGCTGGGCATCGAGGCGATCCAGATTCCCTCCAACTGGATGGGCCAGAACTTCGACTGCATGGAACTGTACCCCTTCTGGGACACGATCAACGAACTCGACGTTCCCATCTTCGTCCACCATATCCCCCAGAGCTGCGCCGGGTCGCTGGTGGACCACGCGCCGCGGTACCCCATCATCGGCGCCGACCGGATGCGGCGGCTCCACGTGGGCGTTTACGTCGGTTTCGGTCTCGAATACAGCATGACAGTCGCCGCACTGTCGATTGGCGGCGTGTTCGACATGTTTCCGAACCTCCGGTTCTGCTTCTTCGAGGCCGGCGCGGGATGGCTGCCTTACGCGATGATGGGTTGCGACCGCTCCTTCCACATCCAGGGCAACTGCTCGCGCACGCCCAATCTGCCCAGCGAGTTGATCAAGCAACACTGCTTCACCGCCATCGAGTCCTCCGAGCACATTCCCGCGCTCGTTCAGATGATGGGCAGCGAGAACTTCTTCTACGGCTCCGACTATCCCCATGGGGAGTTCATGAAGCTGCCCAACTACGTGGGGGCCGTCACGAGCCTCGATGGCATCACCGAGCGGGACAAGGAGAACATTCTGGGCCGGACCATGCTTACGGCCCTGAAGCGCGAGTAGTACGATTGCAAGCGCACAGTAGGCGAGGAGGACGCTATGACAATGCCTGCCGCCAGCGACCAGGAGATCCGCATATCGGGAGACTCGCACGTGTCCGAGCCGCCGGACCTGTGGGAGAAGGAGATGCCGCTCAAATACCGCGACCGCGCGCTCCGCTTTCCCCGCATCGAGTACGGCCGACATAATCACTCGCGTGCGGGCGGCTGGGATTCCAAGGAGCGGCTGAAGGACATGGCCGCCGACGGAATCAGCGCCGAGGTGCTCTACCCCACGCTCGCCAAGGGCGTCTTCGAGCAGTTCTTCTTCGAGCCGGTGGACCTGCCGCTCGGCCAGGCCGGGGAGCAGGTCTACAACGACTGGATGATGGACTTCTGCAAGGAAGCGCCCGACCGGCTCTGGGGACAAGCCCTTATCGGGCTTTGGGACATCGATTACGCCATCAGGGAGATGCAGCGGGCCAAAGACGGCGGACTCAAGGGTGTCGCGACCTGGATAGCCCCTCCCGACGGGTTGCCTTTCACCGGCGACCACTACGAGCGGTTTTGGTCGGCTGCCGAAGAGATGGACATGCCCATAGGCTGGCACATCAACACGGGGTTCGGCGCCTACGTCACGCGGTCCGACGAGGACCGGTTTGGAGTCATCACGCGCCAGGCCTACGGCCACAAGGCCGTCGCCATGAAGGCCATGGCCGAGATGATTCTCTCCGGCGCGCTACAGCGTCACCCACGGCTCAAGATTGTCCTCGCCGAGTTCGAGGTGGGGTGGATCCCGTTCTACCTCGAAGACCTCGACCGGAAGTTTGGCAGGGGCAGGAACATCGGGATCGAGCTGTTGCCCAGCGAGTACTTCAGCCGCCAGGTGTACTCGACCTTCATGCAGGACGGCGTCGGGGGCTATCTGATGCAGCGGTGGGGCGCCGACAACTTCGTCTACGCCAACGACTACCCGCACGCTGGCGGCATCTGGCCCTACACCGACGACACGATCGAGCTAACCCTGAGCGAGCTGCCGTCCGAGACGCGGCGGAAGGTGCTCGGCGAGACGCTCGCACGGGTCTATGGCCAACCTCTGCCGGAGGCCATTGAGCGCATGGACTCGGACTACACGGACGAGATATGGAGCCGTCCTTGGCTCAAGAAGGCCGGGGAGTTCACCTTCGACAAGCCCACGATGGGTCTCAAGATGTAGCGACGCTCTCCAAGGGGGTGGGCACATCCGCCCCCACACGGTGGGGGCGGATGCAAAGCGCGCCTCACAGGGGACGCCCGATCAACTTGGGATGGGCGTTCCCTGGTGGAACCTAAGCCGCCAGCCCTGCTCTGTCCTCGACCAATAATCGGCGCGCCACAAACCCTCTTCGAGTAGCTCCAAGCGCTTCTGCTCCTGGCTGCTGAGCTCCATCCGCCCTCCTCCCGAAGTCTTCAGTCGGGGTTACTCCGCCGCAGCCAGGGGCGGCTTCTCCAGCTCCCACACGATCACGATGGGCAAGCCCTTGACGGCGGCTTCCACCAGGTCGGGCATCTCTGCGGCGAATCTGATTGCGGCGATTTCCTGCTCCCCCCACAGAGGCTCCAGGCATTGGACGACTCCGAGTCCCGCCGCGCGGAACGCGGTCAGATAGTCCGATGGCAGGTGGATGTAGTTTCGGACGAACCCGTGCTCGATCTGGTTGCGCCGGTAACTGCCCTGGGCGCCGAGCATCACCGGGAAGGGGTGGACGTCGGAGATAACCACGCGCCCGCCGGGCCGCACCACCCGCGCGAGCTCTCTGACGGGCGGCCCCAGGTCGGCGCAGTGGGTCAGGGCCAGGGCGCAGACGGCCAGGTCCATCGTCCCGTCCGGCAAGGGAATCGCCGTCAGATCGGCAGTCTCGAACCGCGCAGTGGGGGCCTTCGCCTTGGCCAGGCCCAACATCTCGGGCGTGGCGTCGATGCCGGTCACCCGATGGCCCAACGAGGCCAGGTAGGCGGTATGCCTCCCGGAGCCGCAGGCTGCGTCGAGCGCTGCGCCGGCCAGGTAACGCGCGACGAGCTCGCGTACGACGGGCTCCTCGGCGAGCACCACGGGGTTGCCTGGGTTGTCGTAGACGGCGGCCCATTTCGGCATATCCGGCGGTGATTGTCCGTTCGTCCGCGACGATCGGGTTCGACCAAGGCTCCTCTTCCAGACGCCCGGCGGTCTCGACGATCCTCCGCGCTCCGGCCTTGACGGCAGCCGGGTCCACCATCCAGGCGCGCAGAATGCCGAGCCCCTCCAAACCGAGGACGAAATCGCCGAAGGTGGCTTGCTCGGCCATGGACGCTTCTCCTAGCGCTATCGGCTATCTCGTGCCGGGAGGGCCGACGCGGACCGTAATGATGTCGGTGTCGTGGAACTGCTGGTGCCGTACGGACGAGGCGTAGCGCCGCAGCAGCCGCAGCGAGATTTCGTTCTCCATGGGGGTTTCCTCGTCGTGCTGCTGGAGCTGCCGGATTCGGTCCTCGAGGTTCTCGTCGTCTCCGCCGCCGATGAACTCGATGTCTGCTACCGGGCCCTCGCTCGACGCCACGACGACCAGTCGCCGTCCATCGTGGTCGTCATCGTCGCTTTCCAGGTCCAGCGGGGCCAGTGTGAGGAGGGTCTCTTCCGCGACGGCGCTCAGCCGCTCCTTCATCTCCGTATCCCAGTGTCTGTCATCGGCGAACTTGGCGATGAACTCGAAGAGGTCGGGCAGGGCGTCGACGTGGAGCTGCGACTCGAAGCGCATACGCCGCTGGCTGGTAAGCTCCAAGAACAGAATCATTACCACCGCGGCCAACCCCCCGGTTGTTACGCCGCTTTCCAGCAGCGTTCCTCATACCGAGCCAAGGTTTGGCAGGGTGAACAGATCGAACTGGAAAGCTGCGCCTATCCAGAAGGAAACTCCCGCGATCAGAAGCTTTTGCCTGCTCTGCTCGGTCTGGATAACCGTTCGCGCGCCTTCAACGAACAGAGTTCCTGTAACCAAGATGAGATATCCGGTCATGACGGGGCCGGGTATGCTGCTCAGCAGCCCGGACGCCTTGGGCAGAAACGCCAGCGCGATGAAGATGCCGCCGATGCAGTATCCGACTCTGCGGGACGCGACGCCGGTGACCTGGGTGAACGAGACGATGCCCGGATTGACGGCGTTGGGCACCGCGCCCGCGACGCCGGCAAGCAGATTGCCGGCGCCCGCGCCGGCCAGCGCCCCCTGCACCTCCCGAAAGTCGATTGCTTGGACCTCACGCCGCGAGACTCGCTGCAAGGCTATGGCTTCTCCGTTCACTTGGATGGAGATGATGACGCCCAAGAACAGAAACGCTGGGAGCAGTGTCCAGAACGGGATGCCGAAGTCGACTCCCAACCCCGGCCACTCGCTGGGGAGCCCCACCCAGCTTGCCTCCGTCACCCTGCCGATGTTGAAGATGCTGAACGCGGCTGCAACGACGCAGCCGACGGTTATGCCGATCATCGGCGCCCAGAGACGCCATATCGCAGAGCCGCGGAGGGTGAGGGCGGCGACGACGATGAGAGTCGCGAGCGCGGTCAAAGGCGCCGCCACGGGCTCTTCCACCGACGATTCGTCGAGCAGGCCAAAAACGACAGAAGCCAGGGTGATGGAGAGAATCATCATTACCGTACCGCTGACGGTTGGCGTGACGATTCGCCGCAGGATGAAGAGCCACTTGGAGATGATTACCTGGAACACCGCCGAGGCGATGACCAGCGTCGTCAGCGTCGCCGGCCCGCCGTCCACCACCGCGTTGATGCAGAATGGGATGGAAAAGGCCGCCGTGAACAGGGGAAGAACGGCTCCGGCGCCGACGGGCCCGAGCCGCCGCACCTGCAGCAACGTCGCCAGGCCAACGACGACCAGAGAGGCGAAGACCATCCACGTCAGGTAAGACTCGTCCCTCCCTGATGCCTTGGCCACGATGACCGGCGTCACCAGCAGAGTCGCGGAAGCGATCAGGCTGAACTGCAAGCCGTAACCGAGGGAGGCCAGGAAAGGCGGGTTTTCGTGCGCCTCGTAACGGGGGTTCTGAGAAGCTGGTGTCGTCAGAATCGCCTCCCCGCAACCTTGGGAATGGTGGAGATAGGGGGACTCGAACCCCCAACCTCTGCATTGCGAACGCAGCGCTCTCCCAGTTGAGCTATATCCCCACGCTTGGCCCAGCCGGCGGACGCGACCGCCAGGCCATCGTCAATGCGAGCTGACGAGGGCTCAATCATAGCATAGCGCGGACGTCCCAATGCCCCACGCAGCGCGTAACGGCCTGTTCCGCTGGTTTTGGTCCTGATGCGCTCAGCCTTGGTATCGGACCATGCCGCGCACCGTGAGCATCGTCAAGACTAACGTTGCGGCGCCGATGGCGACTCCCACGAGGAGCGCGTTGGGCGCCAGGATCGCAGCCGCCATTGCCCCAAGGATCACCTGACCCAACGACGGCCCGCCGCGGTTCGAGAGCTGGAGCACTGCAGTCGCGCGGCCGCGAATGTCGTCGGGCACCGCCATCTGGAGGATAGTGGAGCGCATGACCGCGCCTATCCCGTCCGTGGCTCCCACCAGCGTCAGCGCCGCCAGCGAAAGGAGATAGTTGCGCGACAGAGCGAAGACCGCCATCGATGCCAGATAAGCGGCGTACGAGCCCGCCACCACGAACCCCTTGCGCTTGAAGTCTCCTGCAATCAGGAGCGCGGCGGAGCCCACTAGAAATCCCGCCGCGGGCGCGGAGAAGAGCAGGCCGTAGCCGAAGGAACCGGCGTCCAAGATGTCCGCAAACACCGGCATGAGCCCCCGGTGGTTCGTGAACAGCATCGCGACGATATCCAGCAGGATCATGGCAAGTATCACCTGGGAGCCGAAGACGAACCGGAAGCCCTCTAGCATCGACTTCACGTCCATACGCCTCCGGCCTCCCGCGTCGCCGGGCGGCATCGCCTTGACCAGGAACAGCGCGCCGACTGTGGGGATGAAAACGAAGCAGACCGTGGCGTAGGTCCAGCCCGCGCCGACCAGACCAATCAGCAGACCTCCTATTGCCGGCCCGATGAGCATCGCGGCGTGGCGGGCGGCTTGGTTCAACGTGATTGCGTTCATGAGGTGGGTGCGGGGCACGAGGCGAGGGAGCATCGCCATTCGCGCGGGGCCTTCGAACGTGTTCACCGCAGACGTGACCAAGGTGGTCCCATAGATGTGCCACACTTGGATGCTGTCCGTCAGCATGAGCGCCGCAAGCACGCCGGCCAGCAAGAAGTTGCCCGACTGCGTAAGGATCAGCAGAGTCCGGCGGTCCACGATGTCGGCTATCGAGCCTCCGATGAATACGAGGAGAAGCATCGGCCCGAATTGAAAGAAGCCGAGAAGTCCAAGGCTGAGAGGGGAGTTGGTGATGTCCCAGATGACGTAGAGATTGGTGATCTGCCGCATCTGGAAGGCGATGAAGCCGACGACGAAGCTGATGAGGACCAACCGGAATTCAGTGAACGCGAGCGAGCCTAGCGGCTTGACCCTAGCGGCGCTTGGCTCGCGCTCCGCCGTCTCTGCTCGCTGGTCTAACGATCCAGTCACTCAGTGCTCCTGTGGCCGAAGCGGTCTGGTCCTTCACGGGTGGAGGAGGCGAGGATTCCGCCTTCGCGGGAATGACGGAAGGGGAGCCCCCTCTCTAACTCTTCCCCGCAGGCGAGACCTTTGCGTAACCTTTTACTTGGGCGGGCGTAGCTCTTCCCGCCCGCCCGCCCGTCATGCTGGGGGGGACACCCCCACGCCCCCGGCAGAGGGGCGTCGTCCCTCTGCGCTCCCCAGTATTCCAAAACTGGTCAATGGTTCGACCGGCTCACCACGAACCAGTTTGAGGTTCACGCAAAGGTCTCGTAGAGGACCAGACATGGGTTATGCAAAGGTCGCCTTCTGTGGGGGAGCAGGAACATTTTTGCAGGCTTCTTCAATTCTTGGAATCTTTGATTTACCTGGCCGTGGCGCGGTCGACGGGTGACGGGGCGGGGGGGCAAGAACTTATTTTCCCCGGAACTTTCTGAACCTGTTTACTAGGCCGTGGCGCCATGGAAGGGGGTTAAGAATCCAAGAATCCACAATTTCTCGCCCCCCCCCCGGTTTGCGTGGCTTTGGGGTCTATGGAGCAGGCCGGGGGAGTGCGTCGGCTCTTCGCTTGTCGGAGTCCATGGTAGGGGTTGGTTGGGGGTGGGGGAAGGGGCAAATGTCGCGGCCCCCTCTCTCTAACTCTCCCCCGCAGACGAGACCTTTGCATAACCCCTTCCGTTATTTCCGCGAAGGCGGGAACCTCGCAGGAGCGACAGCGGCGCAATCCCTCCCCCTCCCCCGTCTGCGACGCATGATGCGGAATGACAGGTGGGAGCAGCTGGGGGCGGCGCCCCGGTGAGACCGGAATCGGCGCTGGTCCGGCGCATCGCGCGACCCCAAGGGCTTGTTTTGTCCGACGATGGCACATGCATCGCACTCGTGACTTTCCCCGGCCTACGAGTGCGCGGGGGCTGCCTCTCGCAAAAAAGAGTCTCATTTGGTCTCATTTGGTCGCATTTACTCCTGGCGGGACCACCCCTAGCCCCTCCTTGGTAAGGAGGGGAACAGGCGTAAGGCAGCCCCGGTCTACGGGTGGGGTGAGCGCCGGTTTTTCAGAAACTGTCGCATTTGTCGCATTTTCATAGTTTTTACTCGTGTTTGGGGGGTCCGGGCGCGACAGTTCCGCGACACTTTGCGACAGCGAATGCGACACTTTGCGACAGTAATGCGACACAATCCGACACTTTGCGACAGGTGGCTCGCGGGGGCATCGGAGGGGCGAGTGTGCGGGGCGGTTGGGCCATGGAAGGCAGGGTAGGGAACGAGGGGTCGTTTGCGCAACGGGCAAATGTCGCAATGGCGACGTGGGGTTCCTGGGTTCCCGCCTGCGCGGGAATGACGGAGGTCCCCCTCTCGCTCATGTCGTCGGCGCGGCAGTGCCGTCCGTGTCTTTGCCGGTCGGAGTGAGGTCGATTGCGGGCGCAGCGGCGGCGCCGGACCCGCCGGGCAGGGCGAGTCGGCCGTCGGCCAACCGGCGGAGGGTCTCGGTGAGCAGCGGCGCCTCTAGGGCGATTTCGGCTTGGCGGATGGCTTGGAAGAGAGGCAGCGATTCGCCTTCCCCCTCTTGGAGGAGCACGATTTCGCTGCCTTCGACCGCGGCCCAGAGCGGATCGAATTGCGGGCCTTTGAGGGACACGCGCGCGAACGAGACCGGCGGGCCGCCGTCCAGCTCTTCAGTCACCAGAAAGGTCATCGCCCCGGTCTCCTCGGCGCGCTCCGCGATCAGCCGCCAGACCACTTGCTGCCATAGGCCGATCGGCCCGCCGGGAAGGGAGGGGTGCAGGTTGATGAAGGGGTAGCGGCGCACGAGCCCTGGGCTCAGGATGAGCAGGTAACCTGCCAGGACGCATACGTTCGGGTCGAACGGCCGGAGCGCTTCGAGCACGCGCTCGTCGTACTCGTCACGGTGGCCTGCGAAGTCGCCGCCGTGCTCGTCCCGGAAGCGCTTCGACGACAGAGTCACTACCGGGATGCCGCGCGACTCCGCAAGCTCCATGAACTGATCGCTTGCCTCGGCCTCTCCGCGCTCGCGATGCATGAAGAGGAACTGGACAGACGCATTCAGAGAGCCGTCGTCGATTGCGGCGAGGGCGTGCTCGAACATCGCCCGTGAGCCGGGGCCGCGTCCGGCTGAGAACCATCCGAGATTGAGGGTCACGAGGTCGCCACCGGTCGGCCCTACCGCTTGCGGAAGCGCCGGGTCAGCTTATTGAGGGTCGTGTAGACGTGAACGAACGCTCCGGCCGGGACCGCAACGAGCCGCGCCTCGATCAGCGCCCGGCGGAAGCCTTCCGGCGTACCGTCGAACTCGGGGAACTCGGTGTAGGTCCGACCTAGCTCACGGGTCGTGTGCGCGTCGCTCACGGCTGTCATGGGCAGGCCGTGGCCCTTTGCGAACTGCACCGCGGCCGCATTGTCGCTCGCCCGCATCGTACGGGCGTTGAAGCCCTCGACGATGTCCACGTAGGGCAGCAGCTCGATGGCGGTCGAGCGGTCGAGGGCGGAGCGTCCCATGCCGGTGAAGGGGTGGGGTATCGAGACCAGAGCGCCCTGGTCCTTGATGCGCTTGGCGGTCGCGATGGGCTCCAGGCCAGGGGGGACAGCCTCCTCGAGGAAGAGGCCCGTGATTTCCCCTGCGGTCGACTTAATCTCGGCGCCGACGATTACCTGGAACGGGGCCAGTCCCTTGACAGCGCGCCCGCCCTCGATGGAGTTGTGGTCCGTCACCGCGATGCACGTTAGTCCGACCTCGGCGCACCGTTTCGCCAACGACTCCGGGGGCGTGAGGCAGTCGTGGGAGAAGCTGGTGTGTATGTGGAAGTCGCCGCGGAGCATCACTGGCCGTTCCCGCCGTTTTCCTGCGGCTGGGTGGACTGAATCATCGTCATCTGCTCGCCAAAGGCGCGCTGGAGGCGGGTGACCTGCAGCTCGGCTGCGGAGAGGAGCTCGTTGCACGTCTTGGCCAGGGTCATGCCGCGCTCGAAAAGACGGGTGGCCTCCTCCAGCGATACGTTCCCTTCCTCCAACGCTTGGACGGTCTCGCGGAGCTGGGTGACGGCTTCTTCGAACGTGGGCCTGTTTTGGTTGTTTTCGGTCATTGCACCTGCGCGTCGAAACGCCCATCCTTAAGGGTAGTCCGCACGATATCACCCCTGCTCACGTCGCCGACGCCGACAACGGCCTTACCGTCGGCTTTCGTGACGACCGCGAAGCCGCGTTCGAGGACAGACGTGGGGTTGAGGGCGGCCAGCGCCTTCTCCAGACTGGAAACTTGCTCACGGCGGAGCCGAATCATGGAGCCGAGGCCTATGCGCGCTCGCTCTAGGATATCGTCGACCCGCTGGCGCTGAGTCGGCACGTCCGGGAGCCGCCGGCGCATCTGGCTCACGAAAGCCTCGACTTGGCGCGCCTGCCGTGTGAGGTAGTGCGCGATGGCGTTGTGGGAGCGTCCGGCAAGCCTGGCGACCTCCTGGGCGAGGGCTGCGGCGTCGGGGGCGACGACGGCCGCGGCAGCCGAGGGGGTCGGAGCGCGCAGGTCCGCGACGTAGTCGGCGATGGAGACGTCGGACTCGTGGCCGACGCCGCTCACGATGGGGGCTCGGCTGGCGTAGATGGCCCGCGCCACCTCTTCGGTGTTGAAGGCCCACATGTCCTCCATCGACCCGCCGCCCCGCGCCACGATGATTACGTCGACGCCCGGTTCGCGGTCCAGCGTGCGGATGGCGTCGACAATCTCGAAGGGCGCCTCGTCGCCTTGGACGGTCGCCGCGCAGAGGACGAGCTCCCCGAGGGGATAGCGAGCGCTCAGGATGTTCGTGATGTCGTGGATGACCGCGCCCTGCGCGGAGGTGACGACGCCAATCCTGCGCGGGAAGGGGGGAAGCGGACGTTTGCGCGCGGGGTCGAAGAGGCCCTCCGCCTCGAGCATTGCCTTGAGCCGTTCGAACTCGGCGGCGAGGAGGCCCGCGCCGGCGGGGACGACGGTGTCCGCGTAGAGCTGTACGTCGCCGCGCACGGGATAGTAGGAGACGCGGCCATGGAGGTTGACCTGAGCGCCGTTGACGACGTGCTCCGCGCCGAAGTTGCCGCTGAAGAGGACGGCTCGGACCTGGCCGCCCGCGTCCTTGACGGTGAAGTAACGATGGCCGGCGCTCGACGCAAAGACGTTCGAGACCTCGCCCGTCACCCAGATATCGCTCAGGCGAGGGTCGTGTTCGAGGACCGCCTTGAGGTACTCGGCAAGCTGGGAGACGGAGTAGAGGAGCACGCGGTTGCGTTCCGTCATCGCGGCGCGCTCCGGAGCTCCGTTGCGGCGGAGCTTGCTACGCTGCGGAGCCATCGCTCGGCGCCGGATGGCCGCCGCATGTGGAACGGGCGAAGGTGGGCCTGCTCCGGCTCGGCAAAGAGCCTGCGGAAGGTGCGACGGCGTCGCCAGTGGGACTTGAACGCCCACAGAAGGATTGAGTCGCGGGATAGGGCCCTGCCCAGAGTCTCCCGGTTGCCAGCCCATAGCGTTTCGCGGCGCAGCGACCTCCGGAGGGTGCGGCGAAGGAGGCGCCAGAAAACAAGCCCAAAGGAGTAGTCGAGCCAGACGACGGCGGTGGCCTTGGGCCAGATGAGGTCCCGAGCGGCGCCGTAGTTGCCGTCCACGACCCATGCGCCGCCGCGCACCGCTTCTCTTACCCGAGACCGGAAGAGGGGGACGTCGGTGTCGGTCAGCGCGACCCAGTTGGGCTGCCAGTTAATGGCGTCCAGCTCCACGAGCGGCGCTCCAAGGACGGTCGCGAGCCGCGCCGCCGTGGCGCTCTTGCCCGAACCGGTCGTGCCGACGACGACGGTGCGCCGGAGGTCGGACAGGCCAACGCTGGATGTGTTCGTGGCGGCGTCCATCGGTTTGCGGGGTTGTCTCGTTCTGCTCCGGGCCTATGCGCTCTGTCGGGGTGATGGGGCGGGGTGATGGGGCGGCGCGTGGGGCCGCTCCTAGCCGGTGACGCGGGTGACGTAGTCGCCCGTTCGCGTGTCCACGCGAACCTTGTCGCCTGTGCCCACGAACATGGGCACGGTTACGCGGATGCCGGTCTCCAGGGTCGCGGGCTTGCCGCCCCCGGAAGCGGTGTCACCTTTGTAGCCGGGAGGCGTCTCGGCAACGAGGAGGTCGACGGTCGTCGGCATTTCGACCATGATGGGCTTGTCCCGGTAGAAGACGAGCTCGCAGTCCGTTTGGTCCACCAGGTAGTCGGTGGAGTCTCCGACAACGTCCTTTTCGACTTCGTATTGGTCGTAAGACGTCGTGTCCATGAAGGTGTAGACGCCATCGGCCTCGAAGAGGAAGGTGCAGTCCCGGTTCTCGACGGGGGCCTTGGTCAGCTTGATCCCGTAGCCGGAGAAGGTCTTATCGAGCAGCTGGCCGGTGAGCAGGTTGCGCATCTTGATGTGGTAGACGGGCGCGCGCTGCTGCATCTTCTGCTGGTAGTACTCCTCAACCTTGAACGGCACACCGTCCATCTCGATTGTCGCGCCGCGCCGGAGGTCTCCGAAATCCATCACCATATGTGGCAGCTCCTCATGCTTGTTCTATATCTCCACCAGGTCCCGCTTGTGCGCCTTGGTGAGCACGCGGGGCCGTCCGTTTTCCATTACGACGAGGTCCTCGATGCGGACGCCGCCCCACCCCGTGAGGTAGATGCCGGGCTCCACGCTAAAGACCATGCCGTTCTCGATGACGCCGGACGAGCTAGGCCCGACGCCGGGCAGCTCGTGCACCGCGATGCCGATGCCATGGCCAAGGCTGTGGCCGAAGTCGCCGCCGTACCCGGCTTCCTCGATGACGGCACGGGCAAGGCCGTCGACCTCCGCGCCCGACATGCCCGCCGTTGCGGTGGCCTCCGCGGTCTCCTGGGCCGCCAGGACGATGTCGTACACCTTCCTGAACTGCTCGCTGGCCTCGCCCAAGACGAACGTCCGGGTGATGTCGCTGCAGTAGCCCCCGTAGAGCGCCCCCATGTCGATTACGACGCCGTCGCCGACCTCCAGTCTGCGTTCGGTGGGTTTGTGGTGTGCTTTCGCGCCGTTGGGCCCGGAGGCCACGATGGTGTCGAAGGAGATGCCGTCCGCGCCGAGCTCGCGCATGGCGCGCTCGAGGTCCCAAGAGATGGCGCGCTCCGTCATTCCGGGGCGTAGACGCGCTCCGACGGTCTCGATAGCCTCGTCAGCCAAGTCGATCGCCTTCACGAGCAGCTCGAGCTCTTGATGGTCCTTGATGGCGCGAAGATGGTCGGCCATCTGGCCCGTGGGTAGGAGCTCGGGTTGTGGCGAGAGGTCTTTGATTTGCTCGCTGAGGTTGTTGGAGAGGGCGACGGTAACGGAGTCGTCTTCGATGCCGATCCGTTTGGCGCCGGAGCTCGACACCGCGTCCTTCCACCACGACGAGCCGGGGACGATGCGGACGATGCGGTAGTCCGGGGCCTGCTCAGCGGCTTGCTCGGTGTAGCGCGAGTCGGTGGCGAGGAGCGCGTCGCCGGGGGTGATCCAGAGGTAGCCGTGAGTACCTCGGAACCCTGAGAAGTAGGCGACGTTTCTGCTAGGGGAGCGCTCCGTGTTGAGGATGAGCATGGCGTCCAAGCCGTTCTCAGCCATCTTGGCGCGGAGGCGCGCCATCCGGTCCATCGTAGTCATAATGCTCTCTCTTCGGCGACCAAGTATTCGAGGGCCAGCAGATAGCCGCGCGCGCCGAGCCCGCTGATGATTCCCCGCGCGACAGGCGCTGTGAGCGAGGTGCGCCGGAACTCCTCGCGGGCGTGGATGTTCGAGAGATGCACCTCCACGACCGGCGCTGACAGGGCGGCGATGCAGTCCCGCAGGGCTACGCTCGTGTGGGTGTAGCCCGCCCCGTTCAGTATGACGCCCGTGGCCGCCGGCGCGTTCGCCTGCAGGTAATCGATCAGGCCCCCTTCCGAATTGGACTGGAAGAAGTCGATGGATGCGCCTAGCTCGGCGGCGCGGGAACGGACGGCGCTTTCGATATCCGCTAGGGTCCCGCTGCCGTAGATGGCGGGCTCTCGCTGGCCCAACAGGTTCAGGTTGGGCCCGTTGACTACGAGGATGGTCATAAGCGGGCTCTAGCTCTCGATGTCGGATTCCGGTCCGTCGTTCAGGGCGTCCGAACCGTTGGCCAGTGGATGGGCCTTCATGTATACGCGGCGCGCTTCGCTCTGGCTTACGTGAGTGTACACCTGCGTTGCGCTGGGCGTGGAGTGACCGAGCAGCTCCTGCACCACGCGGAGGTCGGCCCCGCCGTCAAGGAGATGGGTGGCGTAGCTGTGGCGGAGCGTGTGCGGATGCACGTCGTCCCGAAGTCCGGCCCGCTGCGCGTACGTATGGACGATGCGCTGGATCGAGCGGGCGCTGAGCCGGTTGCCGCGGGCGTTCAGGAAGAGCGGCCCGCTGTGTCCGGGAGAGGCGTTCAGGTAGGCGCCGAGCGCGGCGTGAGCTCTAGCCCCGAGCGGCGTCTGCCGCTCCTTCGAGCCTTTGCCCCACACGCGCACGGTCCGCTCGCCCATCGAGACGTTGTCCCGGTCGAGGTTGGACGCCTCGCTGACCCGAAGGCCGCATCCGTAGAGGACCTCGAGGAGGGCGGCGTCCCGGAGGCGTTCCTCGTCCTCGCCGAGCTCGGTAGGCGACTCGACAAGCCGGGCGGCCTCCTGGGCGGATACGAGATCGGGCAGCCGCTGCGTGGGCTTGGGAGTGAGCCGGCCCATGAGCGTTGAGCCGGGGCGCCAGATCGGGGCGTCGGGCAGCATCTCGCGCTCCACGAGGTAGCGGATGAACGCCCGGAGCGAAGCGAGCATCCGGTGGACGCTTGCACGGCTATGGCCGCGCCGACCTGCCGTCCGTCCGCTCGCGACGGTGCGGCGTTCGAGCAGCCACGCCACGTAATCGCGGACGAGGCCTCGGTACTCTCGTGGAACCTCGGTTGCGCCATTGCGGAGGACGAATTTCTCGAGGGTTTGAGCGTCGGCGCCGAGGCCGATTTCCTGGGAGTCCAGGTACTCCGCGAAGGGGAGCAGGTCGGCCACGTAGTTGCGGACAGTGGCGCTCGACAAGGCGCGCGCCGCGCTCAGATGCCGTTCGTACTCGGCGAACAGCGGCCCTTCTTCCCCGCTCGGTCCTCTTTCAGTGAGGGAGGGAGAGAGGCTGCTCGTCGTAGAGGAGCCGGCGCGCTCCATGGCGGGGCCTACGCGACGCCCGCCGGCGCCGGTTCGGGTATCGGGCCGCGCCAGGCGCAGTTCGTGCAGCGCGATTGGCCGTTGGCCGCGGCCACCAGCAATCCGTCGCACTCAGGACACGGCTGGGGCAGAGGGAGCGAGTTCACCGTGAACTTGCACTTCGGATAGTTGCCGCAGCCGTAGAACACCCCGCGTCTGCTCCGGCGTTCCACCAGCGCCCCTTCGCACTTCGGACAAGGAACGCCTGCCTCCTTGCGGATGTTCTTCCTCGTCTTGCACGTCGGGTAGTCGGTGCAGGCCAGGAACGGTCCGAAGCGTCCGCGCTTGACTATCATCGGCTTGCCGCAGGTCTCGCAGACCTCCCCGGTCGGTTCCTCGTCCTGCTCGCCGAGCGCGTCCTCGCCGCTCCTTGCGATGTCTTTCGTGTTCTTGCACGCCGGGTAGCCGGTGCAGGCGAGGAACGGCCCGAACCTGCCGACCTTGATGACCATCGGCTTGCCGCAGGAGCTGCAGGCCTCGACGCCGGGCTCGCTGACCGCCTCGGCGCCCGCTTCTCTAACCGCGTCCCACGCTCTATCCAGGCCCTCGCTGAACGGTCCGTAGAACGCGCGCAGCAGCGCTACCCACTCCTGCTTTCCGTTGGCCACGTCATCCAACTGGTCTTCCATTCGCTCGGTGAACCGGATGTCCATGATGTCGGGGAAATGTTCAATCAGCTGCTTGCAGACCAGCTGGCCGAGCTGGGTGGACTTGAGCGTTCGGCGCTCACGAGTGATGTATTTCCTGCTGATGATGGTGTTGATCGTGGCGGCGTACGTGCTGGGCCGTCCGATGCCCTGCTCTTCGAGCGTTCGCACCAGGCTGGCCTCCGTGAATCGCCGGGGCGGCTGCGTGAAGTGCTGCTCAGGCGTGAGCCCCTCGCACCCGAGCGATTGGTCCTGTCTCAGCTGCGGCAGCGAACGGCGTGAATCGCCTTCGTCCGACTCGTCCGTCGACTCGTCCAGCTCCTCCCTGTAGAGGGCTTGGAAGCCGGGGAACCGCATGACGGTCCCTGAGACGCGGAACAGATAGCCGGGGTGGTCAGCCGCGACCGTGTCCGCGTTGATTGCGACCTCGGTCCTATCGAGCACGGCGTCGGCCATCTGGCTCGCGACCATCCGGTTCCAGACCAGCTCGTAGAGCCGGGCTTGGTCCGACGTGAGGTAGGGGCGGACGGACTCCGGCGTCCGCGCGATCGAGGTGGGCCGGATGGCCTCGTGCGCCTCCTGCGCGACCTTCGAGCGCGTCCGGTAGGGTCTTGGCGACTTGGGAAGGTAGTCCTTCCCCCACCGCTCTTCGATGTGCCGACGAGTCTCACTGATTGCGCTGGGCGCGACTTGGGGCGAGTCCGTCCGCATGTAGGTGATGAGGCCGACCAAGCCCTCGGGCCCGACCGCTATCCCCTCGTACAGCTGCTGGGCGACGGACATTGTCTTCGTCGCCTGGAAACGAAGACGGCCAGAGGCCTCCTGTTGCAAAGTGCTCGTGATGAACGGGGGCCTGGGGCGCTCCTTTATCTCGCGCTGCGTGACGGACGCCACCTGGTAGCGAGCCCCATCGAGGTCGTGGAGCACTGTGTTGGCGGCGGCCTCATTCGGCAGCTCGATCTGTTTCTTCTCTCCCAGCCGGCTGTGGAGGCGGGCCGAGAATGGGGCGGCGCCCTCCGGTCTCAGGCTCGCGTCGATGGACCAGTACTCGACCTGGACGAAGGCGTCGATCTCGTTGTCCCGCTCCGCGACCAGCCGCAGGGCGACGGACTGCACGCGCCCGGCGGAGAGCGTGGACATGTCGAGGGCCAATGCCTCGGGGGCGTTGCTCTTGGCGAGGCGGTTGAGCTCTTGGCCGACGAGGGGCCTCAACAGGGGGCTGAGCTTGAAGCCGACCAGCCGGTCCTCGATTCTGCGCGCCTGCTGGGCGTTGACCAGCTCCATGTCGATGTCTCGCTCGTGCTCGAAGGCTTCCCTGACGGCTTCCTCAGTGATGGAGTGAAAGACGACGCGCCGCACCGGCTTCCCCTTCCACCCGGCCGCTTCCAGGACGTGCCAGGCTATTGCCTCGCCCTCTCGGTCGGGGTCGGTCGCCAGGTAGATGATCTCCGCGTTCTCGCCGGCGGTCTTGATCTCGTCGATGAGCTTGCGCTTGTCCTTGGGCGCCTCGTAGTGCGGCTCGAAGTCCCGCTCAGTGTTCACCCCGAGCCGGAACTGGGGGAGGTCGCGGACGTGCCCCATCGACGCCATGACGTTGTAGTCCCTGCCCAGGAACCGATTGACGGTCCTCGCCTTGGCCGGGGACTCGACCACTACCAGGCGCCGCCTGTGCGCTCCCCTGCTCGGTGTCGTCTTGGCAGCCGCGGTCTTGGCCCGGCTGCTGCTAGCTCGCTTCTTCGTAGTTGTTGTTGCCATATCTCACAATAGGGCCATCGGGAAGCTTTTTGTCAAGACCGACGCTGGGCCGACGCTTCCCTGGTCCGTATGTAATTCATCCTTCCTACCTGTAGGGCTGTGCCCTTCATCTCCATCATGGCGAGCGTACTGGTGACCCGCGTCACCGGCATACCCGTCTGCCGGCTGAGCTCGTCGATGTGCAGGGGCTCATGGCCCAATGCCTCGATCAACTGCGCCTCGTCCTCCGTATCCGCGACAGATAGGCCTGGCATCGGCTCCTGCCGGGGAGCTCCGCCAAGGCGCAGTTCCTCCAGAATGTCCTCGACGGCGGCGACGAGCTTCGCTCCTTCCTGAATGAGCCGGTTGGTAAGGCGGCTGGCCGGCGAATAGATGCTCCCGGGCACGCATAGCACCTCCCGGTTCTGCTCGAGGGCGAACCGGACAGTCGAGAGGGTGCCGCTGCCCTCGCCAGCTTCTATCACAAGCGTGCCCAGGCTCAACCCGCTGAGCAGACGGTTACGGCGCGGAAAGTGGCGCGCTTCAGGTTTCGACCCTAGGGGGTGCTCCGACAGGATTGCTCCGCTCTCGATGATTCGATCGACGAGGCGAGAGTGCTCCGGCGGGTAGATGATGTCCAGCCCCGAGCCCATCACCGCGATTGTTCGGCCTCCGGCGTCCAATGCCGCGCGGTGGGCAGCTCCGTCGATTCCTCGCGCGAGGCCGCTGACGACTGCAATGCCGGACTTGGCCAGGTCTCCCGCCAGATGACCGGCCGCTTCCTTGCCGTACGCGGTCGGCCCCCGAGTCCCCACCACGGTCACCCGTTCTTCCTCATCGGGTTCGAGCGACCCCTTCACGTAGAGGATCGGCGGCGGGTCGTCAATCTCCCGCAGCAGGCGTGGGTACCCGGCGCTGTGCCAGGTGAGCACGGTCGCGCCCGCGCTCCAAGCCGATTCAAGCTCTTCCTGGGGATCGATGACCCGCCGCACCTGATCGATTGCTTGGACCACGCCCGACGTCAGGCCCGCCGTGGCGAGCTCTCCCGTCGTCGCTTGCCATGCCGCTTCCAGCGAGCCGAACCGCTCTTCCAGCAGTCCGATGCGGACGCGGCCAACGGTCGGCACGCGGGAGAATGCCGCCCAGTAGGGGAGGTCCCGTTCGATGTCGTTCACCGCGCCCCGGCTTCTGCCCGTCGGATTTTCGCGAGGCGTTTGACCGCGAAGCCTCGATGGACCGCGGGGAGGTCCTCGACAGCCAGCAGACGCTCCGCATCCTCGCGGCTGACGTGGGTGGAGTGACGGACGTCGCTGATGAGCTTGATGGAGAGGCCAGCGGGGTGGCGCTCGATGACTCTCGCATTGTCGCCTGCTCGAACGGCCCCCTCTTGGAGGACCCGGTTGTAGAAGCCGACACGTCCCGTCCGGCGGAACTTGGCGGCGAAGTTGCGTATGCCCATCTTGTGCTCCAGCTTGTAGCAGGGGGACCGGGGCTCCGTCACTTGCAAGATTGCGTTCCCGACTTGCCAGATGTCCCCAAAGCACATGACATCTGATGAGGCGCCCTCGACAGTGAAGTTCTCGCCGAACGATCCGTAGTCGAGCTCGCGGTCGAGTTGCTCCCGCCAGTAGACGTAGTCCTCCAATGCGTAGACGTACACCGCCGCGTCAGGGCCGCCGTGGTTTTCGGGGTCAGCCTGAGCGTCGCCGTCGACGTTCAGTTGGCGCACGACCACGGGCCCGATTACCGGGCGCTTGTTGATAGCGGACAGCACGTCGCCCCGGGCTGTCCCGGCCAAGACCTGCGGCTTGGCGACGTTTACCGAAATGAGGCGCACGACAATCTCCTTGAAGGGCGAGCGGCATTCTGACACATCGAGAGTTAGGCGGGTAGGGGAGACTGTCACTGAGGGCGGGATTCTGTCCGGCTCCCCTCAGGCCCGCGGACGGAAACTCTCTGGAGGCGACAGCTCTCAGTTTCGCGACTGAGCGGAGAGGATAGGGGACTGGGTCAGTTTCGAACGAAACCCAATCGAAGTCCGAACCTACGAGTGACTCGGCCCTGACGCTCTCTCCGGCTCTCCAAAGATTGTGCTCAGCTCTACCAGCCTCAGACCGGCGATTCAGCAGGACCATACAGGGAACGCCAGCCCATCGCGCTGTATAATCCTTGCAGGGCGTGCCTGATTAGCGTTCGGGCACGCCCAACCCATACGACGAACGGAGGATATCCCGCGTTGTCATGCACGATAGCAACGCTCTTCCTCCGATCAGTATGAGATTGGCAGAAGTAATTGGATGGAAGAGCACGAGTCCAAATATTAGACAAATCTGTCCTCCTAACATAAAGTTTTAGAAAGATAGATGCGAACCGTTGGTAAAGCAATGACTGACAAATATGTAATGCCTGGTTACGGAAAGAACGCGTTCCACTGTCCTCATTGTAGCGTTTATGCGAGACAAGAATGGTCGACCCTAAGCGACCTTCGAAGAGGCCCTTCAGTAGAATGCAGTACCTGTACTCACTGTGATGGGAATATACAGTGGTATAGCGAAGAACAAATATGGCCTCGCTCAGCTATCGGCCCAAGACCAAACGAAGACCTTGGAGAAGACATCATCTCCCTCTACGACGAGGCGCGAGACGTAGGTTCACTGTCACCTAGAAGCGCTGCGGCGCTCCTCCGACTCTGTGCAGAAATGCTTGTGTCACGCCTCTGCCAAGAAGCGAACATAAATCACAAAGACCTAAATGATGACATAGCCAAGCTTGTGCAGAACGGCCTTCCAGTCAGAATTCAACAAGCCCTCGACACCTTGCGCGTTACGGGCAACGAGGCCGTTCATCCTGGTCAAATCGATTTCGAAGATGACAGCGGGACAGTGCAATCGCTCTTTGAGTTCCTAAACCTGATTGCCCACGACCGCATCACTCAACCGAAAGAAATAGCTGACCGCTACTCGAAACTCCCTCAGGCTAAATTACGAGGGATCGAAGACCGCGATGCTTAGTTAGGAGGTACCTATGTTTGAGATAGGTCAACGCGTTCGAGTTACGAGAGGTGAGCACAAAGGCAAGACAGGAGTACTAGCACTAAGAAGGAACATTGATACCGCGTCGGTTGACCCTGCTTCAAGTATACTTCCGACTCCACACTACATCTACACAATTATGCTAGATGACAACCCTGCTAATGATGCAGGCGACGTCCAAGGGCTTCGAGAAGACGAACTAGAGCCTCTTGAGTGAGAAGTGATAGACAGCGAACAAGCAGATCGGAGCGAGTTGTCAAGGAGAGCAGACGAGGCTCTGAGAGTGAGCATCGATGTCAATGCGAAACCGACCCTTTACCGAGGATAGCACAAGGCAATGCCCCTGCCCCCGGCAAATGGGTCGGGCTGTTCCCCAGCATAGGCGCGGCGACCAGATGGGCGGTGTTCTCAGGGAAGCACGGGACCTTGGGCAGTGCGGCCATTGCCTTCAAGTTGGAGGCGGTAGCCCCAGCCAGCGGGAGGCGGGCAGGGTGCTGATGAAGAGATGGTGGCGACAGCATTGCGGGTCTCTCTGCCTTGTATGAGAGCATGGAGAGGATTGCCTTGCGGTTTGGCAGGAGCTTGAAGAAAACGGGGTGATACCTGTAGCTGGAGGTAACGATGGAATACGTCATCGTCTCTGATGGCAACATAGAGGAGTTCACGAACTCGGTGAGCCAGTATGATTCGGTGGGCCTCCGGGTCGTGGAGTACAGCGTAGTTGTTCAGAAGGGGACTCCCATCCACTACGCCCTGATGCGCCATCCCGGCGGGATGGGTTGAACTACTACGTCGAAATCGAGGAACCCGCTAGCCAGGCAAGGGTTCACCTAGAGCCGTGCCATCAGGCGAACCTGCTGCTGCCATGGGTAGGACCTTTCTCCACCAAAGAGTGGGCTATTCGGTGGGCGGAGATCCACGGGGAACGGGATGTTGGAGTGTGCGTTCACTGCCTTCCGGTAGTTGCCCGCGCTCCGGTAGTTGTCCGCAGTGTACAGCCGGAAGCGGAAGACTTCGGAATATCAGAGGACGAATACCGGCTCTACAGGGATCAGCTAGATGGCGCACGGGTAGCCTGATTAATCACGCTTCGTGTGGAATAGGATTGTTGGGTTTCGGCGGGCTCGTGTGGGTCACGTCCCGTATCCCGGAGTGGTTGGGGGTGCCATCCAGCGAAGCCGGGTGGCTGATATGGCCCTTCCTGCTTGGTTATTTTGGCATAGTAGGGGCGACCTTCTTCGTAAGAGACTCAATCAAGTCAATGGTAACGGCCTTCAAGAAGGCTCGTCTGTTGAGAAGCTCCGTCTTGTCTAGAATCGAACAGTATGAAGAAGCGCTAAGGCTGCACAACGAAGCAGTGCGGAAGGACCAACTTAAGCAAGAGGAGGCTCGGCGGAAGGCCGAGCAGGCCGAGGAGGCTGAGAGGGCACAGCGCAGAAGGTGTGGGAGCACTGGATGTCTCTCGGCGGAATTGAATTCGAGGAGGAACTAGGCGCCTTGTTCAGGCAACTCGGCTACCGGGTCGAACGGACTCCAACCTCAGGAGACCAAGGGGTTGACCTCATCCTCAGGAAAGACGGCAGGACTACCGTGGTCCAGTGCAAGGCCCACAGCTCCCCGGTTGGACCGGCAATCGCCAGGGAGCTATTGGGCAGTATGGTCGCCTTTCGCGCGGACGATGCGATTCTGGCTTGCACCGGAGGGTTCACAAAGAGTGTTTGGGAGTTCGTACAAAAGCTCCCGCAGGACCGCCAGATAAAGCTGGTTTCGGCCCGGGAGCTGACCAGCTTGGCGGACGCTGCCGCGGCGTTGTCCAAGACGGAGATGAGAAACGCCCCCGTCTGCCCCGCGTCTGGATGTGGTGAGCTGATGGTCATGCGCACAGGTTACCGTGGGAGGTTTTGGGGATGCCCCAGGTATCCAGACTGCAGGGGAACGAGAGAACTATGAGGGGTGACGCTATCGAACGGCTCCCGCAGGCTCCGCCTTGTAGCTGAACATCCCCTCGTAGGCCCGGTCCTCCGCGAACGTCAGCCACTCGGCGTATCGCTCGACCGTCGCGTCCCCGTAGGACTCCCAGCGCTGGCGGCCGATGGGATGGCGGAGAGGGCGGGATTCGAACCCGCGAGAGGCTGTTAACCCCTACACGATTTCCAGTCGTGCCCGTTCGGCCGCTCCGGCACCTCTCCATGATGGCGGAGAGAGTGGGATTCGAACCCACGGTGGAGGAAGCCCCCACAACGGTTTTCGAGACCGCCGCCTTAAACCGCTCAGCCATCTCTCCCCAGCCGATAGATTCTAGCATAGAGGTTTTGCCCCCTAGCTACTTCTCCGTCTCCTGGAGAGGGCCAGGGGACGCTTGACACTCCCCTCCCTACGTCCGTACCATCCCACAACAGTGCAAATGGCTATGTAACGCGTCGAGGTGGTCGGTCGAATTCCATTTGGAGTTCGCTGTGGCCGCCTCGTTTGTTTTAGGAGACGCACTAGCTCGAACGGGCTGCCAAGCCCTGAGTAGCAGATGGACGCTTGGGCATCGATCGTCCTGGCGGCGGGTAGGGGGACTCGGATGAAGTCTTCCCGACCCAAAGTCCTTCACCCGGTGGCGGGCATGCCTCTCGTGGCCCACGCGGTCCGGGCGGCGTCGGCCATGGGCTCCTCCGCGACCATCGTCGTGACCTCCCCCGACAGCCGCTGGGAGGTGGCCTCTCTCCTTGACGGCGGCGTGGAGTGCGTCGATCAACCGGTCCCTCTTGGCACCGGCCACGCCCTTGCTACGGCGCTCATCATGCTTCCCCTCTCGGCCAAGCACGTTCTCGTCGTGAACGGCGACGCCCCGCTCATCTCGCCCGGGACGGTGCTGGAGCTCGCCGCGCTTCACGAGAGGCGCAGGGCGACGGTAACGCTGCTCAGCTGCTCCGTGCCGACCGCGTCGCTCCAAGACGTGGGCCGTCTCGAACGCGGCGCCCGCCGCAAACCCATCGGGATAATAGAGGCGGGCGAGGGGCCCGCGCCCCGCTCGGTCGCCGTCGAGGTCAACGTGGGGGCCTATGCGTTCGACGTGGACTGGCTGCGGCCCGCCATAGGAAAGCTGAAGGTCCACGCCTCCGGCGAGCGCCGCCTGACCGACCTCGTATCGATGGCGGTGGCGGACGGCAAGCGCGTCGAGGCGCACGTGACCTACGACGTCAACGAGGCGCTCAGCGTGAACACCCGCGAGGACTTGGCCCGCGTCGAGGGCGCGGCTCAGTCCCGGCTCCGTCAGGCCGCTATGGCGCAGGGCGCCACCTTGGTGGACCCGGCGACGGCCTACCTCGACGCGATGGCCGAACTCGCCCCGGACGTGACGCTCCATCCGAATACGTCCGTCCGAGGCCGGTCGCGCATCGCCTCGGGTGCGGTCGTCGGCCCGAACGCTCAGGTGCGCGACTCCGTGGTGGGCGCGGACTCCCGAGTGGACGCGGCCGTCATCGACGGAGCGTCGCTCGGGGAGCGGGTTAACGTTGGCCCGTTCTCCCACGTAAGGCCCGGAACGGTCCTGGACGATGACGCCTATGTGGGGTCCCATGTGGAGATTAAGGCAAGCCGGATAGGCGCCGGCGCCCACGTTGGCCACTTCAGCTACGTGGGCGACGCAGTGGTTGGCGCCAGGGCGAACATCGGCGCCGGGGTTGTGACGTGCAACTACGATGGTGTCGCCAAGCACGTCACGGAGATTGGCGAGGGGGCCTTTATCGGCAGCGACAGCCTGCTGATTGCGCCGGTGAGGATCGGCGATTGGGCCGTGACCGCGGCCGGCGCTGTGGTGAACAGGGACGTGCCGCCCGGAGGAAGGGTGGCCGGAGTGCCGGCGAAGCCGATGCGTGTGAAGCCACGCAAGGCGGTCGCGGCGGGCGAGGGGGGGATTCCCCTTGGATAGCGGTAGTACGGCGCTGGCAATCTTACTGGCGGGCTCGGTGCTGGGCTTTCTCGGCCTGCACGCCGCCTCCGCGGCCCTGCCGTTGCTGCGGCGCGGCGCGGTGCGGGACTCTCTCTCGGCGCGAGGCGTTCGGGAGGCCGCTGTAAGGCGTCTTCGCACCGAGCGGTACGCGTATGAGGGCCTCATCTGGCTCTTGCTCCTCCTCAGCGCGGCAACCGCTTCCGTCTCGGCCCTCGGCCTGCTCACGAGAGCATTCGACCTTCACTGGGCCGCCGTCGCCGGCGTCCTTGCCGGGTTGTGGATCGTCCTGCTGCTCCTCGCTCCTCTGGTCGAGCGCGTGGTGGAGCGCCTCCCGCTGCAGAGCCTCGTGACCTTTGGCACCGCTGCCCAGGCCATCCTCTGGCCGCTCCTCCCCGTGCGCCGCTTCTCCCGCTCGGGACTTCGTTTCGCCGGAGCCGAGCAGGAGGCCGATGCCGGCGCCAACGGACATTTCCACGCCCCCGACTCGTCTCTGGGCGTGGAGGATGAGATAGCCCAGGAGCCCCTCGACCGCCACGAGCGCGAGATGATTCGCGCCATCCTCCATCTCGATCAGACACCCGTGCGGGAGATCATGGTTCCCCGCGTGGACGTCGTGAGCGTCGATCTCCGGACCTCCGTCGACCGCGCGGCAGTCCGCATCCTGGACAGCGGCCATAGCCGTCTGCCTGTCTACGAAGACAACCCCGACAATATCGTCGGCATCCTCTACAGCCGCGATCTCCTCGCCGCCACCATGAATGGAGTCGCCATGCCTGTCCTCAGCGACCTCGTCAGGCCTGCGTTCTTCGTTCCCGAGAGCAAGCGCGTCGACGAGATGTTAAGCGAGTTCCAAGAGCGCCGTGTCCATATGGCCGTCGTTGTCGATGAATACGGGGGAGTCTCCGGCATCGTCACGGTCGAGGACCTGCTCGAAGAGATCGTCGGAGAGATACAGGACGAGTTCGATATGGACCAGCCGGATATCGAGTGGCTTCCCAACGGCGAGGCCGTGATCGACGCAAGGATGTCCGTGGACGACTTCAACGAGGCGTTCGGGGCCGCAGTCGCCGCCGATGGGTTCGACACCGTCGGCGGGTTCCTGTTCAGCCGTATCGGGAACATCCCGGCGGCTGGGGACGTTGTCGAGGAGAGCGGGCTGCTGGTCAGGGTCGTCTCCACGATTGGCCGCCGTGTGAAGCGAGTGAGCATCACGCGGGTTGCGTCCGCCGCCCCCGCCGACGGCTCTTCCGGCTAAGCGTCTCGTTGCTCGAATAGACGCCTGTCTCCTTCCTCTCGCAGAAGTCCTCCCCTCAGCCCCTCCCTGTCTGCGCCGGAGGGGATTGGAAGTAGCTGTCATGCCGGGCTACGTCCGGCGCGCCTCGCCGCAGGACCCCGGTCTTGGCGCTACGAGTAGGGGGGCAAAAGGGGTGCGACGTTCGGCGACGTTTGCTCGTGAGCGGAGGCTGTTGCGCCTCCCCCTATACTCCCCGATCCTTACCTCCACAGGCAGGCGATGAAGCAAGGGATGCCATAGCCGGGGCCGCGCGGGGGGGGGGGGTGCCAAGGCCTTTCGACAGGCGAGGCACAGGCATGGTAGGGGGGATGAAGGCGTTGGGGAAGAGGCAGATATCGCGGTTTCCTGTAGACGGTCCGCTGTTCTGAGCACAGGGATAACACAAGGCCGGTCACCTGCATAACGCGTAACGGAGAATCATGGGGGGGCTCCCCCGCAGAGTCGGGCCGTGGGGCTTCTCCAGCGGACGGGGGAGGAGATAGTGGGGCTTCCTCCCTGTCGAGCTTAACGAAGAAGCCCCGGGCGTGCCCGGGGCTTCTCGCTAGCTGACTTACCTACCCAGCCCTACTTGACGTAGAGCCCAACGCTGTCCTTGCTGCCATGGCTGCCGGTAGCGTTGACACTGTAGAGACCAGATGCAAGGCCCGGGTGAGAGATCTCGGCGGAGGCCATACCACCCGCGTTGACGGTGACACTCTCCAAGACCATAGAGGAGCCGTCACCGAACACCAAGGTGAGGTCGACAGTCTCCCCGGAGTCGTCGTCCATCATGGAGCCGTCATCCATCATGCCGTCATCCATCATGCCGTCGTCCATCATGCCGTCAGAGGCCTCCCCACCCTTAAAGCCGGTGAGAGTGACGCTCAGCGTGAGGGGAACGTCGGGGCCGACAAGGTCGGGGCTCAGCGCGATATTGGCGTGGGACGACTCGCCATCGGCGCCCGGTTCACCTGGAACACCCGGAGACCCGGGCAGACCGGGGGAACCCGCGAATCCGCGTGCGCCTACGGCACCGGCTTCGCCTGTAGTACCGGCTCCACCCGCAGCACCGGTTGCGCCGCGCGCACCAGCTGCGCCGCCTGCGCCGCGCGCGCCGACAGCGCCTTGCGCGCCTTCTGGGCCTTGCGCGCCGTCAGCGCCAGCAGGTCCGGCGGGACCAGCGGACCCGGCTGGTCCGCGCGCGCCAGCAGGGCCTACCGGACCCGCGGATCCGGCTGCGCCGTCAGCGCCAGCGGAGCCCGCTGGGCCGGTGTCGCCTTTAGCACCGTCGTCGCCGGTACAAGCGGCCGCCAGTAGAGAAATAATAGTCACGAGGAGCACCAGGGCCATACTCTTTGCAGTGAAGAAGCGGTTCATTGAACCCCCTTTCCAAAATCGTCCGACGTGGTCATCTTGGGGTAGCTCCCGTGACGAAGGAGCCGACCACCATCGAGTCCATAGCAAAACTGGGGGTATCATAGGGATTCGGCTTTTCGAGTGTCAAGTGCTTTTCGTGCGCTTGCGGCCAGTTTCCTGCCCTTAGCTGGGACTCTGTCATCTCTCTATAAAGACGCTCGCGAGCGGTAGGGCCGGCTGGCGAGTCCGCCCGGCTCGGCTATACTAGCCCCAGGCCCCCGTAGCTCAGTGGATAGAGCACCGGCCTCCGGAGCCGGGGGCGGGAGTTCGAGTCTCCCCGGGGGCGCCACTCTACTATTGGTCTGATGGGCGGTCTAACGGGCGGTCTGATGGGCTTGTCCGGCCCGTCATCACTTCGAGAGACTAGGGGCGAACGGACCGGGGATGAGTCCCCTTTCCGGCATGCGCTTCCTCGCCAGAATAGGCATGGGCTGCGCGTGCGGCTCGCTGCTGGAGTATCCTAATGACGCAACCCTCGTAACGAAAGCTCACTGCGCTTGGACAGGGAAGAGTGGCGTCCGCCGAGGCGGACGCCGCCGCATGTAAAGCGCCGGATGGCATATGACTGAAGCGCCCCAGACCCACCTACGCAATATCGCCATCGTGGCCCACGTCGACCACGGCAAGACGAGCCTCGTCGATGCGATGCTGCGCTATAGCCGCGTCTTTCGTCCCGATCAGCACGCGCCCGACCTGATTATGGACTCCGACCCCCAGGAGCGGGAGCGCGGCATCACCATCCTGGCCAAGAACACCGGGATCAAGTACGGCGAGGTTACGGTCAACATCATCGACACGCCGGGCCACGCCGACTTCAGCGGCGAGGTCGAGCGCGTCGTAAACATGGCCGACGGCTGCTTGCTGGTCGTCGACGCCGTCGAGGGGCCGATGCCCCAGACGCGGTACGTCCTCCGCATCGCGCTCCAGCAGGGACTGCGCCCCGTTCTCGTCATCAATAAGGTCGATCGCCCAACCGCTGACCCGGCCGCCGCTCTGTCGGCGGTGCAGGACCTGTTCCTCGAGCTGGCGACCGACCCCGACCAGCTCGACTTTCCGGTGCTCTACACGTCCGCTCGGGAACAGTACGCGCTCGCCGACGAAGGGGACGCGCGCACGGACATGCGCCCCCTGTTCGACGCCATCGTCGACCGCGTGCCGCCCCCGCTGGCCGACCCCGAGGCTCCCCTGCAGCTGCTCGTGGCCGCGCTGGAGTACGACAACCACCTCGGCCAGATTGCGGTCGGCCGGGTGTCGCGAGGACGTATCGCCAAGGGCGAGCAGGTCGTGCTGATCGGCCACGGCGACAACGCTCCCGTCTACCGCGTGGAGCGTCTGTTCACGTTCCGCGACCTCGCGCGCCGCGAGATCGAATCGGCCTCCGCCGGCGAGATCGTTGCGTTGTCCGGCTTGCGCGACGTCCGCATCGGCGACACCGTGGCGTCCCCAGCTGCGCCGGAGCCGCTGGAGCGCATGAAGGTCGAGGAGCCGACGGTGCGTATGACCTTCAGCGTCAACACGTCGCCGTTCTCGGGCCGCGAGGGGCAATACGCCACCTCGCGCATGCTGTGGGACCGGCTCCAGCGCGAGCTGCAAACGAACGTGGCGCTCCGAGTGGAGCGCACGGGGAGCGCGGACGAGTTCCTCGTGAGCGGCCGTGGAGAGCTCCACCTCTCCGTGCTCATCGAGAAGATGCGGCGCGAGGGCGTGGAGTTCCAGGTGTCGCGCCCCGAGGCCGTCACCAAGCTCATCGAAGGCAAGATGCACGAGCCCTACGAGCTGCTCTTCCTCGAAACAAGGGACGACTACATTGGCCCCGTCACCGAGGAGCTGTCCTCCCGGCTCGCCCAGATGGCGGACATGCAGAGCGACGGTTCGGGGAACGTGCGCCTCCAGTTCCGGCTTCCGACGCGCGGCCTGATCGGCTTCCAGAGCTTCTTCCTGCGGGCCACGCGCGGGAACGGCCAATTGAGCACCGAGTTCATTGGCATGGAGCCCGTGGCGGGAGTGGTGAAGTCCGCCCGCGCCGGCGCGGTCGTATCCGCCGAGTCGGGCGTGGCCGTGACGTACGGCCTCCAGAACGCTCAGGAGCGGGGAGAGACGTTCGTCGAACCCCAGACGCTCGTCTATCAAGGCATGATCGTGGGCCGCCACAACCGCGAGCGGGACATGGACCTGAACATTTGCAAGGAGCGCAAGATGACCAACACGCGCTCCGCGACTCAGGAGATCGTCGAGCGCCTCGCGCCCGCCGTGAAGTTCAGCCTGGAAGAGGCGCTGGGCTTCGTCAACGAGGACGAGCTGGTCGAGGTCACCCCCAAGAGCATCCGCATGCGCAAACGCATCCTGAATCCGGACGAGCGCTACCGAGTCCACCGCGCCCGCGCGAAAACCGCACCGTAGCTCCACTCCCTTTCACTCTCCCTCGCTCCCGCAGACGGGACCTTTTGCGTAACCTATTTTTCTGGCGGGCGTAAATCTTCCCACCCACCCGTTATGTTGTGGGGGACACCCCCACGCCCCCGGCAGAGGGCAACGCCCCTCTGCGCTCCCCAATATTCCAAGCCGGTTCATGGTTCGACAGGCTCACCACGAACCAGTTTGAGGTTACGCAAAGGCCTCGCAGACGGGGGAGGAGGAAAAGGGGCTTCTCCCGCAGACGAGACCTTTGCGTAACCGCCTATTGGCTCGCCGGGGCCTCAGAGCACCAAGAGGGCGGCTGGGCCGTCAGAGGCAGGGTAAGGAAGGGAGGTCCGTTTGCGCAACGGGCAGATGTCACTCTTCTAACAGGTAGGCAGAGCGGGGGCGCTATTTTCGAGGCAATCCCTCATGTGGGGCTCGCCCACACAACAACCGACGACAACAGGGGGGCGATACCTGGATTCCCGCCTACGCGGGAATGACGGAAGGGGGAGGGGCCGCGCCGCTGTTGCGCCGCTGCGAGGTTCCCGCCTACGCGGGAATGACGGAGGGGGGCGCGGGGTGACAGGGGGGGACCGCGCTGCTGTCGCGCCGCTGCGAGGTCCTGAATCCACAAACGAAGTGCAACACCAGATTAGGGTGTTGCCATGGAATACAGACAGCTCTGCATTGAGGAACGGTGTGAGATTGCCCGCTTACGCGCCAAGGGCTCCTCGGTCCGGCAAGTCGCTACAACTCTGGATCGCGCGGCATCGACCGTGGCTCGGGAGCTGAAGCGGAACGCGCTGCGAACGGGCGGGTACCAAGCGTCGCCGGCCCAGGAGCGTGCCCGCGCGCGGCGCTGGACGGGGGCGCGGCTGGAACGGGACGAGGGGTTGCGGGAGCGGGTCTTGGCGGGCCTGAAGTGGGGGTGGTCGCCGGAGCAGGTCGCCCATGAGATGCGCAGAGAGGAAGGCCGGACGGTGACCTCGGACGAGAGCATCTACCGGTTCGTCTACGCCCAGGCCGCGCGGCACAAGGACCATGATTGGCGGCGCTACTTGCCGAGGGCGAAGTGGAAGCGGGGAAGGCGTGGCCGCAGGGGGGGAAGCTCGGTTTCCTTCATTCCCCTCCGCCGACCCGTTGCTGAGCGGCCTGCGGTGGCGGCCGACCGGCGGACCTTCGGGCACTGGGAGGCGGACACGATGCAGTTCGGGAGGTCGGGAGAGGTGGTGTTGGCCCTGCAGGAACGCTCCTCGCGCCTCTTGCTTCTCGCGCGTGCGCCGTCGAAGGAGGCGGGGCCGATCGCGGAGTCCATCGCCCGGATGCTGGGGCCGTTGCCGCCGGAGTTTCGCCAGACGGTGACCTTCGACAATGGGACCGAGTTCACCCGTCACTACGAGCTTCACCGGTTGGGCATCGAGACGTTCTTCTGCGACACGTACTCGCCGTGGCAGAAGGGGGGAGTGGAGAACGCGATCGGCCGGCTGCGGCGGTTCCTGCCGCGGGGGACGAATCTGGGGGAGGTGTCGGATGAGCGGTTTGCGCTGATCGGGCAGGCGTACAACAATACGCCGCGCAAGTGCCTGGGCTACCGGACACCGGCGGGGGTCGTCGAGGAGCAGGTGTTGCACTTCAAATGTGGATTCACCTTCCCGCCTTCGCGGGAATGACGGAAGGGGGCGCGGGGGACGGGGGAAGTCTGCGCGCCGCCGCCTTCCTCCCCCGCGCTTCGCTGCGCTTGCGCGTCCCCTCCCGCTGACGGGAGGAAGTTTCCTGGATTCCCGCCTGCGCGGGAATGACGGAGATGGGCGGATGCCTACTTTCGAGGCAATCCCTCATGTTGGCCTGCTTCCAACACCACAAGCCACGAAAGTAGGCGGGCGGGGCGGCCCCCTCTCTAACTCTCCCCCGGCAGACGGCGGAGAGGATTTCGGCGGTTTTGCGTTCGGTCAGCTTACGCCAGCGCGACGCCCGCCTCCTCGGCGGCTTTGCGGTAGATCGTTCGCGCCTGCAGGCCCATGGGCGCGTACCTGCCGGTCGGCGCCACTGACACCTGCCCGGTCACGGGGTCTATCATGCCCGGCAGGGGCTCGCGCGGCGGAGTCATCCGAATGCCAGGCGTGTGCTCTTGGAACAGCTCGATGATGTCGTTCTTGGCGGGGTCGCGGAAGACGTTGATCGGCTCATCCCCCGCCGCCACTTTGTCCATCTCGTCCATCAGCATCTTCCGGTAGAGGATGATGCCGCGGTCGGACTCGCCGAGCTTCTCCAGCGGGCGCTTGGCGATGGGGCCCTGCGTCACCCAGGCCATCTGGTCCTGGCCGATGGTGAAGTCGATCGGGAAGCGCCCGTCTTCCGTTTGCAAGGGCACCTCGTAGTGCGGGATGACGTCCTGCTTGGGCGCGGTCACGCCTGGGGGCGGGGCGTAGATGTTGTAGTGGATGTGCATCGTGTGGGTGTCGTCCACCGGGACGCGCATCTGGAAGCCCGTCCCGACCCGCAGCCAGTTCGGGAACACGATGGGGTGGCCGACCTTCCATTCAGGGTCGTCCTCGGTGGTGTTCGTGTAGGTGCGGCGCTTGATGATGCCGTGCTCGAACGCCTCGAACTTGATCTTGGTGTGCAACGTGGTCGGCAGCTCGTGCTCGAACCCGGCCTCTTTGAGCTGGTGGTTGCCCCAGTAGACGTGGAGCCACTCCAGGTGGACGGGGTCGAGGGAGTTCTCCATGCACTGGAGCCAATTGCACGGGAGGAGGCAGGTCCCGATGTCCTTGAGGACGCCGTCCCAGACAAAGAGGTCCCATCGCGGGAGCAGCGGCGCGGGTTGCGGGCCCATGTAACCCCAGAGCAGCCCGCCGAGCTCTTCGACGGGGTAGCCGACAATCTTGACCTTTTCCTTGAAGCGTCCGTCGGGGTGAACGGTCTCCTCGAAAGGCTGCTCGATGCACTGGCCGGTCTCGTCCATCATCCAGCCGTGGTACATGCAGCGGAGGCCGTGCTCCTCCGGGATACCGTAGGAGAGGTCGACGCGGCGGTGGGGGCAGAAGCGGTCTATGAGGCCGAAGATTCCGGACTTGTCCTTGTAGAGGACGAGGTCCTCGCCGAGGAGGCGGACGGGCATCGTGGGCTTATCGTCGAGCTGTACGACGGCGGCGATGGGATGCCAGTAGCGGCGCATGAGCTCGCCCATCGGCGTGCCGGGCCCAACCCTCGTGAGGCGGTCGTTTGCTGCTGCGCTCAGCATGTCTTACCTCCAGGCGCTAATCAGGTGTGCGCGCACTCTATAACTGAACGGCGAACGGAGCAACGCGCGCGGCCTCCCGTCCCACACCACAACCGACGAAAATAGGCGGGCGGGGCGGCCCTCTCTCTAACTCTCCCCGCAGACGAGACCTTTGCGTAACCTTATTTTCTGGCGGGCGTAACTCTTCCCACCCGCTCGCCCGTCATGTTGTGGGGGACACCCCCACGCCCCCGGCCCATCATGTTGTGGGGGACACCCCCACGCCCCCCGGCAGAGGAGCGACGCCCCTCTGCGCTCCCCGGTATTCCAAGCCGGTCCATGGTCCGACGGGCTCACCACGAACCAGTTGAGGTTGCGCAAAGGTCTCCAGACGGGGGAGAGGATTTCGGAGCAATGCGCTCGGCGGGTCAGAATCCAATGATGGCGCCATGGTCGTCCACGTCGAGCGTGCGGGGGGTCTTGGGGAGGCCGGGCATGGTCATAATCGACCCGGCGATGGGGTAGACGAAGCCCGCGCCGGTGGACGCCCGGATGTCGGATATCTCGAAGGTGTAGCCGCTCGGCCTGTTCTTGAGGGAGGGGTCGTGGGAGAGGGAGGCGTGGGTCTTGGCCATGCAGATGGGCAGCTTTCCCAGCCCGTGCTCCTGGAAGCGGTCGGCGCGCCGACCGGCGCCCGGGCTCCATCGCACGTCGGCGGCGCCGTAGACGTTCGTGGCGAGGGCGCGCACCTTGTCGCGTATGGGGGCATCGAGGGGGTAGAGGTAGGAGATGCGGGGCGGGGAGCCCTCGGCGGCGCGGACGACCGCCTCCGCGAGGTTGGCCGCGCCCTCGCCGCCCTCCGTGAAACCCGTGCAGGTCACCGCCGCCGCCGCGCCCGCCTCGATGGCCACGTCCTGCATGATTACGACCTCTTCCGGGGTGTCCGACGGGAAGCTGTTGATGGCGACGACGACGGGAAGGCCGAAGGACTTGATGACTTTGATCATGTGGACGAGGTTCTCCGCGCCGATGCGGACGGCGAAGGGGTCCGGGCGGTCGAGGGCGGAGGCCGGGGCGCCGCCGTGGGACCTGAGGGCGCGCACGGTTCCGACGAGCACGGCGGCGCTGGGGCGCAGCCCGCTCGTCCGGCACTTGATGTGCATGAACTTCTCGAAGCCCAGGTCGGCGCCGAACCCCGCCTCGGTGATGACGTAATCGGCATAGCCGAGGGCCAGCCGGTCGGCAATCACCGAGCTGCACCCGTGGGCGATGTTTCCGAACGGCCCCGTGTGCACGAAGGCCGGCTGGCCCTCGGTGGTCTGGACGAGATTCGGCAGGAGCGCGTGCCGGAGCAGCGCCATGAGCGAGCCGACGGCGCCCACGTCGTCCGCCGTCACCCGCCGCCCGCCTCTGCCGTCGGCGACGGTCATGCGGCTGAGGCGGGCGCGGAGGTCGGCGAGGCTGGAGGAGAGCGCGAGGACGACCATGACCTCCGAGGCCGCGACGATGTCGAACCCGGTCTCGTGGAGGGGGGCGTTGGCAGAGCCTCCGAGGCCGGAGAGGATGCTCCGCAGCGCGCGGTCGCTGACATCGAGGACGCGGCGCCAGGTGATGTCCTGGGGAGCCGCGCCGGGGACGAGGCCGCGCTGAATGGCGTTGTCGGCGATGGCGGCGAGGAGGTTGTGGGCGGCGCTCACGGCGTGCATGTCGCCGGTGAAGTGGATATTGATTTCGTCCTCGGGGATGACGCGGGACTTGCCGCCCCCGGCGGCGCCGCCCTTGATGCCGAAGATAGGCCCGAGGGAAGGCTGGCGGATGGTCGCGACGGCGTTCTTGCCGATCTTCGCAAGCCCCTGGGTGAGGCCGATGGTCGTGGTGGTCTTGCCCTCGCCCGCGGGCGTCGGGTTGACGCTGGTGACGACGATGAGCTTGCCGTTCTGCTCGGACGCGGGCAAGAGCGCGTCGAGGGAGACCTTGGCCTTGTTGTCGCCGAACGGCATGAGGTGCTTCGGAGCGAGCCCAAGGGTCTGAGCGATCTCGTTGATGGGCTTCATCGAGTCCCTCCCCATAGGAGACTTTTGCGTAACTTTATCTCCGGCGGACGCAACTCCCACCCGCCCACCCGTTATGTTGTGGGGGACCCCCCCCACCCCCGGCAGAGGGGGTTGCCCCTCTGCACTCCCGTGCATCCTGGATTCCCGCCTGCGCGGGAATGACGGATACGCAAAGGTCTCCATAGAGGCAAGCCCCCCTATCGCGAGACCCGCAGCGCCTCGTAGAGTTTCTCGGCGGTCGCGGGCAGGTCCCGCAAGCGGGCACCGCTCGCATCGGCGATGGCGTTGGCGATGGCCGCCGCAGTCGGCGCGTTTGGGCTCTCGCCGATGGCCTTGATGTTGTACGGCCCGACGCCTTGGGCGGGCTCGTCCAGGATGACCGTCGTCAGCTCGGGTATGTCCGCGATGTTCGGTATCTTGTAGTCGGCGAACGAGAGGGTCGAGACGAACCCGCCATCGCGGACCAGCTCTTCTTGCAGGCCAAAGCCGACCCCCATGATTGCGCCGCCATTGATCTGTCCCTGGTGGCCGATGGGATTGATGATCGTTCCCGTGTCGTGGGCGGTCGTGAGCTTGGTCAGCGTGATCTGGCCGGTCTCGCCGTCCACCTCCACCTCCGCGACCTGGGCGCAGTAGCCGGTGACGGGGTTCTCGTAGCCGCCCGACGCGGACGCGCGGCCTACCACCGGGGCGCCGACGCGGGCGATGAGGCCGCTCCACGGCTGCGACTCGCCGGTGTCCGTCCGCACGAGCATCTGACCCTGGACCGCGAGCTTCTCCTCCGGCCAGTTCTGCAGCTCGGCGGCGAGCTTGAACAGCTCGCCCTGCGCCTGCCCCACGGCGTCGTGGGTGGCGATGGTCCCAAGGTTCGTGACGCGGCTGCCGCCCACGCCCTGGTCCATGTCGAACAGGCCGGTGTCCGCGATTTCGATGCGCACCGCGTCGGCCGGCAGGCCCATGTCCTCGGCGACGACCTGCTGGAGGACGGTGTAGGCGCCCGCGCCCTGCTCGAAGAGGGGCGTGGTGATGACGACGGAGCCGTCGGCCTCCAGCGTTACCTGGGAGTTGATCCTGCCCCCGCCGGGGGGACGCTCGCCGATCGACACCCCGCGCCCCACGCCATTGCTCTTGGCGCCGCCGTAGCCGGAAGCCTCGATGGCCGCCCTGAGCGTGGCGGCGGCGCGGTTCTCCACGAACACGTCGCCGAGCGCGGTCGGCTCGCCGTCGTTCACGAGATTCATCAGCCGAAAGTCGACGGGGTCCATGCCGATGGCCTTCGAGACCTCGTCGATGTGCGACTCCAAGGCGAAGACCGCTTGGGGCTCGCCAGGGCCTCGCATGTGCCCGCATGGCGTATTGTGGGTGTAGACCATGTCCTCGACGACGCGCGCGTTCTTGGTGCGGTAGGGGCCGCCCGCGGCCTTCGCTCCGCCCAAGTGCCCCGCCGGCTTGAACCCGGCGTAGGCGCCGCTGTCGAACACGATGCTCACGTCGTGGGCCGTGATCGTCCCGTCCCGCTTCACCCCCGTGCGCATCGTGAGGATCGAGTAGTGGCGGGGGTTGGCCGCGAGGAACTCCTCGCTGTAGTCGAACACCATCCGCACGGGCCTGCCGCCGGTCTCCCTGGACAGCAGATAGCCCAACGCCACGTTCATGGGCGAGCCCTTGCCGCCGAAGTCGCCGCCGATGGTCACGGGGTGGAAGACGATGCTCTCAGGCTCGACGCCGAGGGGGCCGGATATCTGGGTGCGCACGGCGTAGGGGGCCTTGCCCGGCGTCCAGACCTCGGCTGTTCCGTCGGGATGCGCCTGCACCGTCGCGTTGTGCGCTTCCATGTAGGTCTGGTGCTGCGACGGGGTCGTGTACCTGTTCACGACGACCAGGTCCGCTTCCTTCATGCCGGCCTCGACGTCGCCGTTCACCCATTCCCAGTGCACGACGACGTTCGTGGGCTCCGGGACCTCGTAGAGCAGTCCCTTGAAGCCGTGCATGTCGGGGTTGACGAGGAGGTCGTTCTTCATCGCCTCCTCGGGGTCGGTGACGGCGGGCAGCTCCTCGTATTCGACCTCGACCAGGTTCACCGCGCGCTGGGCGATCTCCTCGTCGTCGGCGACGACCGCCGCGACCTGCTCGCCGACGAATTTCACCTCGCCCTGCGCGAGGACGGGGACATCGACGATGCGGCGGCCCCAACGCATGTTCGCGGGGAGGTCGGCGCCCGTGAGCACGGCATGGACGCCCGGCAGCGCCTTGGCCGCGACCGTGTCGATGGACGCAATGCGAGCGTGGGGGTAGGGGCTGCGGACCGTCTTGGCCCAGAGCGTGCCGGGCAGATCAAAGTCCGCTCCGTAGTTTGCCGACCCGGTGACCTTGTCGCGTCCATCGACGCGGGGCACCGGCATACCAACGACACGAGGCGCAGTGGTCATCGACCTCTCCCTGATAGTGGTGTGTTCCTGAGCGCCGCCTAGGATAGCAAGCGCGCGCGCCGCTTGCTTAGCGGGGCGGCGTCAGGAGGAATTCGATGAGAGGACGGCGGCCGGGGCAGCGGCAGGTCTTGTCCATGTTGCTGATGTCGAGCTCGGCTTGGGCGTGGGCGATGGCCTGGACAATGCGCTCCGGGGCGGGGACGCCTTGGTCCCGCGCGCACTGCCGGAGGTAGCCGGCGATAGGGAGCGGGCTGAGGATGGGGACGCCGGCGGACGTGGCGGCCAGGAAGAGGTCCTCGAGGTCGGGCGGCGGCTCGCCCTGCTCGATGGCGACTTCCCAGCGCTCGGCGTAGTCGTCGGCGACGGGCTCGAGGGCGGCCTGGGCCACGAGACAGGCGTAGTAGCGGTGGAGGGAGCGGACGGCGTTTCTCATCGCTGCTGCCTCGCCATCGCCTGGGTGTTCTCGATCAGCTCGAGCTGGCGGCGGAGGTCGCGGTCATCTCCGACCTTGATGGCATTGGAGAGGGCGGAGCGCACCGCGGCGCCCCTGACCGTGGGACTGGAGTCTTCGAGGAGCTCGGCGCCGCTTTTCTCGAATCTGTCGCATTTTCCTGGTTTTCCATGCTATTTCACTCCTGAGCGCGCGTTTCGGGCGCGACAGTGCGGCTCCGTTTCGCGACAGTAATGCGACACTTTGCGACAGCAAATGCGACACTTTGCGACACAGATGCGACACTTTGCGACAGGCGGCTCGCGGGCATCGGAGGGGCGAGGGGGCTGGTCTGTTGGGCCATGGGAGATAGGGTAGGGAACGGGGGTTCGATTGCGCAACGGGCAAATGTCACAATGGCGACTGATGAGCAGATAGGGGTGGTAGACGCCCGCCCACTCCCAAGGAGTTGGGGTGAAGCGACCACCTCATGAGGAGGAGCCGGAATGAGGATCAACCTGACCAGCATCCACGTGGACGACCAGGAGAAGGCCGCCGCGTTCTACACCGAGGTATTGGGATTCGTGAAGAAACAGGACTTCCCGGTAGGGCAGTTCAAATGGCTGACGGTCGTCTCGCCTGAAGAGCCGGACGGGGTCGAACTCCTACTCGAACCCAACGACAACCCTGCGGCTAGGAGCTACCAGCAGGCGCTCTTCGAGCAGGGCATACCCCATGCGGCGTTCGCCGTCGAGGACATCCAGCAAGAGTACGAGCGGTTGAAAGGGCTGGGCGTCGTGTTCGCCATGGAGCCGGTGCGGGCAGGCCCGGTCATCCAGGCTATGCTAGAGGATACGTGCGGAAATCTCATACAGATTTATCAGGCACTGTAGGGACGGGGGCCGCGCGGGGAATTGAAGTCAAGGCGTCCTGACGCAGGTGACCTCGCGGTCTCCCAATCCCCACGTCTGACGGTTGGGAGTGTAGAAGTAGTCCGAAGGTGTGGGGCAATTAGAGTTCGCTTGGTCTTGGAAGTAAGCGTATCCAGGGAACGCGTCGCTAGGAGGAACGGAAAAGACATCCACTATCTGTAACTCCCAATCGCCAGAGCAGCCCACTAGTTCGACCAGTAGGCCGCCGGTTTCAGGCGCCTCGTTGTAGCATTCACCGACATCTAGGTGAGACGGGGGAAATCAAGCGGTCTAGCTTGGCAGGGTTGTCGGTGGACAAACCAAAGCTTTGTTGAAGGCAGGAGACGGTCCTGTCTCCTGTTGCCCACGACTCACGCAGGGGGTAGAGGAATTCTGTAAAGCGCCGGTCGCATTGTTCGCGAGCTAATCGGCTGAAGTAATCTTCGCCAGGGTACTCTGGAGAGTCGGCGACAGCGAAAGAACTCAAAACCCGATACTCCCAATCGCCAGGGCAATCCACGATTTCGACCAGTAGGCCGTCGGTTTCAGGCGCCTCGTTGTAGCATTCCCCGACATCTAAGTGAGACGAGGAAACCAAGCGGTCTAGCTTGGCAGGGTTGTCGGTGGACAAACCAAAGCTCGGTTGAAGGCAGGAGACGGTCCTGTCTCCTGTTGCCCACGACTCACGCAGGGGGTAGAGGAATTCTGTAAAGCGCCGGTCGCATTGTTCGCGAGCTAATCGGCTGAAGTAATCTTCGCCAGGGTACTCCGAAGAGTCGGCGACGGCGAAAGAACTCACAACCCGGTATTGCCAAGACCCGGAGCACGGGACTATCACGACTGATTCGATTGTTACGCCGTGTCCAAGCGTGGAATCGATACAATCGCCGTCCTGAGTGTCTGCGGCATCTATCTTAGCGCTGAGGGGTGTAGGCGTGGGGGTTGGGGCGCTGGAGGCCGTCTCGTTCGGTCAGAATCGTTGATAGATCGGATGCGGTCGGCGTCCGATTCGCAGGCCGCGAGGACTAGGATGGATGCGAACGCTATTACAGCTATGAGCCGTAGCCAATTGGTCGACAATTGCATAGATTGCTCTGTAATCGGATGGGTGCCGGTCACCTGTATCCTACCTCGCCGACGACGCGGGCGAGATCCCCCTCTGATACCCCGTAGGCGCGGAGGACGCTTTCGGTGTGCTGGCCGAGGGTGGGGGCGGGGAGGCGGATTTCGCCGGGGGTTGCCGAGAGCTTGACCGGGATGCCCAGGTGACGCACGAGGCCCGCTATGGGGTGCTCCAGCTCCTGGACCATGCCGCGGGCCAGCACGTGCTCGTCTTGGAAGACCTCCGCCATATCGTAGATGGGGCCCGCGGGCACGCCGGCGCGCTCGAGGATGGCGAGCCATTCGGCGGAGGTGTTGCCGCGCGTCGTGGTCTGGATGGCCTCGGCCAGGTCCTCGTAGTGCCGGACGCGCTGCGGGTTGCTCGCGAAACGCTCGTCGGCGAGCAGGTCGGGGCGCTCTAGGGCCGCGCATAGCCGCTCGTAGTTCGCCTGGTTGGCTACTCCAAGGTTGAAATAGCCGTCGGCGCTTTCGATGGCCTGGTAGGGAGCGACGAGACGGTGCGCCGAGCCCTTGGGCCCCGGCGTCGCGCCCGACCCCCATAGCTCCGCCGCCTCCCACACCGTCAGCGCGATTGCCGACTCCAGCAGCGACGTGTCGACGACCTGGCCCTCGCCGGTCTTGAGGCGATGGATGTAGGCCGACAGCACGCCGTAGGCCGCGAACATGCCTGCGCTCAGGTCGGCCAGGGGCACGCTGATCTTCACCGGCGGCGAGTCCGGGTAGCCGGTGACGCTCATCATCCCGGACATGCCCTGGGCCACCAGGTCGTAGCCGGGCCGCCCGCTGTAGGGCCCCGTCTGCCCGAACCCGGACACCGACACGTAGATGAGCTCTGGATGGCCCTGTCTCAGCGTGTCGGGACCGAGCCCAAGCCGGTCCATCGTCCCCGGCTTGAAGTTCTCGGCGACGACGTCGGCGTGCCTCGCCATGCCCACGAACACCCGCCGATCGAGGTCGCGCTTGAAGTCGAGGACGACGCTGCGCTTGTTGCGGTTGATGCCGAGGAAGGCGGCGGACTCGCCGTTGATGAAGGGCGGGCCCATGCGCCGGGAGTCGTCGCCGCCGGGCTTTTCGATCTTGATGACATTCGCTCCCATGTCGGCCAAGAGCAGCGTGCAGAAGGGGCCGGCCATGACCTGGGTGCAATCGAGGACGGTCATGCCGTCCAGGGGCATGGGCGCCATGACTAGCGGCCCGTGAAGCGCGGCGGACGCTTCTCGACGAAGGCGCGGTAGCCCTCCATGCCGTCGTCGGTGTCGAAGATGGAGAGGGGCAGCCGGCGCTCCTCTTCGGTGAGGTCCGCAAGGGCGGGGTTACGGAGGACGGTCCGGATGATGCGCTTGTGGCCCGACTGGGTGAGCGGGGCGTAGGAGGCCATCTCGCGGGCCAAGCCGTAGGTGTGCTCGACGAGGTCCTCGGCAGGCGCGACCTCCGTGATGAGCCCGATCCGCAGCGCTTCCTGGTCGTCGATGCGCCGGGCCGTGAGCAGCAGGTTGGCCGCGTGGCCCGGACCGACGAGCTGGACGAGCCGGCGCATCTCGTTGTAGCCGACGAGCACGCCGATCTTGGCGACGGGCACCGCGAACACGCTGCCGGCAGCCGCAATGCGCAGGTCCGTCGCCATCGACAACTCGCACCCGCCGCCGACGCAGATGCCGCGGATCATCGATATCGTCGGCTTGGGCATCTGCTCGATGGCGTCGAGCGCCCCCTCGAACGCGGCGGCGTACTCCTCGGCGAGGGCGCTGGTGCTGCGGTGAGCGGGGAAGTCCTTGATGTCGGCGCCCGCCGAGAACGCCCGTTCCCCGGCGCCCCGCAGGATGACGACCTTCACGCCGTCGTCCCCCGCCAGCCCCGAGGCGGCGTCCCGCAGCGCGCCCCACATCTCGAAGTCGATGGCGTTGTGCTGGGCCGGGCGGTTGAGGACGATCGTGCCGATGCCGTCCTCGACGCTGACGAGAATCTTGTCGTTCATGGACGGCAAGTATAGAGGGTTGTGGGGGGAGGGGGTGGGCGTGCGTGGAATGCCGTTGAGGATCAAGGGATATTGGCATAGCCTGGGAACCAGGAGGATTCGCCATGAAAGGACAGCAGTACACGTTCTCGTACACGATGACGAAGCCTCGTGAGGAGAACGGTTGGATGTACCTGGCGGAGGTCCCGGCGTTGCCCGGATGCCGAGCGTGGGGGGAGACGGCAGAGGAGGCGTTCGAGAACCTCCAAAGCGTCGCCTGTGCATTTGTGGAATCGTATCGCGACCATGATGAAGAGCTTCCTGCTCCAGTCGACGCGGAGCGCGATGCCGGTCTGTTGACGGTCGCTGTTTGAAGTACAGCGAACTAACTCGCAAGTTGCTCGCCTTTGGGTGTGTGTTCGACCGGCAGGCTAAGGGGAGCCATGAGGTTTGGAGGGGTAGGACTCACGGGGCGCGCACGACTATCCCCAACTGGGGGAGCAAGGACTTAGCCACCGGAACCGTCCGCACAATCATCCGCGACCTTGGCATAGATAAGTCTGAGTTCGACTCGGCATAGAACCGCGAGAGGTCGCCATAGGGTTCGCCTGCCATGCCTCGCGCAGCCAAACCAGATGCCCGCGGTGGAAGCGCACGGCGGGTGTCTAGCACGAATCTCGGCGGCGGCATCAGCCCCGGCGCGCCCATTCGATGGCGTCAGCGATATCCTGCTTGGTGATGCCCAGCCGGTCCATCTTCTCCCGCGCGGCATCGGCGTGGGCGGGGTCCATCCGGCGGAGCCACACTTCCGGGTCGGTGGTGTCTAGGGGAAGCTGCAACTCCTTCATCTTCTCTATCAGGGCCTGGGCGTCAGCGAGCGATGGAGCCCTGGCAGGGGTTACTCGCACAGGGGCGAGCATGATGCAGCCCTCCTCCGCGGTGACGTCAAAGTACTCTGTGCCCTCGAAAGCGGCGATGATGGCCTTGGGCAGGGTTATCTGGTTCTTGGAGGTGAGCTTGGCGAGCATGGCCGTCTCCTTACTGTAAGGATGCAAGGAAATCTTACATCCTTACCAGCAAGAGTTGTAGCACCACCCCAGTAGATGGGGTGCCTCGGCCCCTCTATCCCCTCTCCCTACAAGTCCTTGCTTACGAGGTCCGTGTAGTACTTCCAGACGCCGCCGACCAGGACGGGGGGCATGTTGGCGAGGGGCACGGCCAGGTGCGGGGCTTGGCGCATGGCGGCCGAGCCGGCGGCGGCCTCGTCCATGTTCTCCGCGGGGATGCCCTTGTAGTCCGGGCCGAACGCCGCAAGCGCGACCCAGTTCAGACGGGACTGCTCTTCGAGGTGCAGCATGCTCATCACCGATGCTTCGAGGTTCCTGCCCGCGGTTACGGCGCCGTGTCCACGAAGGAGCACGACGTTGCTCGCGCCCATCGCGTTCACGACCTGCATGCCGTCCTCCTCGGTGATGATGAGCTTGGAGTGGGGGAAGACGGGGATATCGTTGCGCACGAGCTGATGGCCCTCGTTGGACATGGGCTTGAGCTTCACGTCGTTCAGACCGAGGACGTTGGTGTAGCGGGGGTGCGTGTGCACTATGGACATCACCTCGGGCCGCTCGCGGTAGATGCAGGAGTGCATCTTGACCTCGTAGCACTGGGACGTGCCCTTGGGGCCGTCGACGAAGTTGCCGTCGAGGTCGACGACGATCATCTCCTCGGGCCTGACGACGTGGAGCGCGTCGGTGGCGTAGCCCCGGCCCTTCACCACGAAGAGGTCCGGCTGATTGGGGACGCGCAGGCTCGCATGCCCGAGCGATGCAAGGATGTGGGTGGCAAGGCCCATCTCGGCGAGCACCCGGTTGGCGATGGCTACTTCTCGCTTGACCTCGTCAATCTCACGTGACATGAGCGTTCTCTCCTTCAGCCCGGTGGGGGCGGCCCGATGGGGGCGAGTCCGCTTCTACCACCGGCGCGCGGGCCAGTCAAACGGAGCGGAAGGGGCGGCTTCCGGTCGTCCCCTCGCTCGTCTGTGGGAGAGGGGCAATCAGCGGTCGAGGGTTACGGCTCGGCTAGGTGGTCTGAGGCTGGGGAGGAGTGAGGAGGGACAATGTGACTATAGTCATGACCAGGTTATACTGGACGCCTGACCGCGTAAGGAGGAGCCATGGAAGCGGAAAGCGGCAAGGCCGCAGGCGTACGGACCATCAAGGCGTCGGAGTTCAAGGCGAAGTGCCTCAAGCTCATGGATGAGGTCGCGGAGAGCGGCGAGGAGATCGTCATCACCAAGAACGGCCGTCCTGTCTCGCGGCTGGCGCCGTATAGGGAGAAGCCTAAGGCCCCATTCGGGCGCTATCGGGACCAGATTCGGATCCTTGGCGACATCATCTCTCCCATCGACGTGGAATGGGAAGCTGAGGCCAACCCGGACCGAGTGCTGAACCCATGATGCTACTCGACACCCAGGTGTTGGTCTGGCTAGCGTTCGATGACCCTAAGCTGGGCCGCCGGACTCGCCGGGCCATAGAATACGCTTGGGCTGCAAACGAGGCTGACGTATCCGCGATCACGTTCTGGGAAGTCGCTATGCTGCACCAAAAGGGCAGGCTTGCCATGCTGACTGACATCGGCTTATGGCGTCAATCGCTGCTCCGGGATGGCCTCGTCGAAATCCCCGTTGACGGCGAAATCGGAATCCGGGCCAATGAGCTGGCGGACTTTCACGCCGACCCTGCCGACCGTCTCATCGTCGCCACCGCGTTGGGGGGCCACCGGCTCGTGACGGCGGACCGCCGGCTCCTCGGCTGGCCCGGCCCGCTGAGCAGGCTGGACGCCGCGGAGTGAAAAGAGGCCCCTTTCGCTAAACGGCCGGCGCGCGCCACTGCGCAGGATGGACGCCGCTGAGTGAGAAGAGGCCCTTATCCCTAGACGGCCGGCGCGCGCCACTCGAAGAGTTCGGCGTCCGCCGCGGCTTGTCGGACTAGGGACTCAACGTCGAGATTCGCCTCTTGGGCGGCTATCTCGTTGGACTTGACGGCCGTCGAGGGGGAGCGCGGGACGAACAGGGTGCAGCAGTCCTCGTCCGGCTGGATAGACGTATCGAAGGTGTCGATGGCGCGGGCCTGGTCGATGATCTCCTGCTTGTCCATGCCGATGAGGGGCCGCAGCACCGGCAGCGACGCAACCTCGCTCACCGTCGCGATGTTTCGCAGCGTCTGCGATCCGACCTGCCCGACGCTCTCGCCGGTGACGAGCGCGCGGGCGTCCTCCGCTCGGGCGATGGCCTCCGTGATGCGCACCATGAAACGGCGATAGGCGATCACGCGCAGCGGGCCGGGGACCTCCAGAATGACCGCTCGCTGCACGTCCGCGAACGGCACGAGGTAGAGCTTGGTGTCGTATTGGTAGGCGTTGAGGCGCTCGGCGAGCTCTTTGGCTTTGTCGCGTGAGCGGCCCTCGACGAGGGGAAACGAGTGGAAGTGGACGAGGACGGCGCGGCAGCCCCGGCGCATCATGCGCCACGCCGCCACGGGGGAGTCGATGCCGCCGGACATCATGACGGCGACCTTGCCGGCAGTGCCGACGGGGAGCCCGCCGGCGCCGGGGTAGTCGTCGGCGTAGACGAACGCGTCGCCGCGCTGCACCTCGACGCGCAGGTTGACGCCGGGATGCGAGAGATCGACCTTGGCGCCGGTGGCCGCGCGGACCTCGTCGCCGAGCCGCACGTTGAGCTCCTGGGAGGTGAGGGGGAAGCTCTTGTCGGCGCGGTTGGCGGAGATGCGGAAGGTGGAGAAGGAGCGGGAGGCCGCGAGCTCGGCCACGCGCCGCGATATCTCGCCGTACTCGGGCTCGACCCGCAGGGCGAGGCTGAGCTTCACGGCGCCGAACACCTGCTGCGCGCGCCGCCGCACCGTGTCCCAGTCGGCCTCGGGCGCTAGGCGCATGCGCACCATCATCCGCGTTGCCCAGACGCGCTCGACGCCCAGCCCGGCCGTGGCCCGTTTGAGGTTGGTTACGAGGTGGTCCACGAACATCGGCTGGTTCTTGCCTTTCAGCCCGATTTCGTGGAAACGAACGAGTACGTCGCGCTCTTGCTCCAAGCGGCTGCGCCTCCGTGGATGTTCATTGTAGCCCCAGGACGAGGACGCCCGTCGTCAGCGTCCGCCGGGACTCATCGACGGGGGCTGTCCGGCGCGCAGTAGGGAAGGCCGGCCCTGTCCAGGTCGTTGGCGGGGACGCTCCTCAGGGCGGAAGGGATGCAGCCGGTCAGTCCGTTGCCGGAGAGCCACAAGGTCTGCAGATTGGTCAGGCTGCCCAGCTGCGACGGTATCGCGCCCGTCAACTGATTGGCGTCCAGCGACAGGTACTCCAGGTTGGACAGGCCCCCCCCCCCCAGCTCCGCCGGTATCGCGCCCGTGAGCCGGTTGTAGTCGAGATACAGACGCGTCAGGTTGGACAGGCCCCCCAGCTCCGCCGGTATCGCGCCCGCTAGCTGATTGCTGTCCAGCGACAGGGTCCGCAGGCTGGTCAGGCGCCCCAGCTGAGACGGTATCGCCTCCGTCAGCTGATTCCTGTCGAGGTACAGGTCCGTGAGGTTGGACAGGCCCCCCAGCTCCGCCGGTATCCCGCCCGTCAGCCGGTTGTCGGAGAGGTGCAGGGCTTGCAGGTTGGCCAGGCTGCCCAACTGCGTGGGCACCGCGCCGGTCAGCAGATTGCTGAAGAGCGTGAGGTGGGTCAGGTTGGCCAAGCCCCCCAGCTCCGCCGGTATCGCGCCCGACAGTTGATTGTTGCTGAGATTCAGCAGGAGCAGGCCGGACAGCTCGCCTAACTGCGCCGGTATCGTCCCCGTGAGCTGATTGACTCCGAGACGCAGGCGAGTGAGGCTGGTCAGGTCCCCCAGCTGCGCCGGTATCACGCCCGTCAGGCCGCGCCCCCGCAGGCCCACCTCCGCGACGCGGCTGGGCGTCCCTCTCACGGTCACGCCGTCCCAGCCGGCGATGGGCGTGTTCACGCTCCAGTTCAGCATTGCCGTTCCGCGCAGCGTGTCCTTCGCCGCGAGGAGCGTCATGCAGTCGGCCATGAGGCCGGGGTTAGTGGCCTGGTCCGGCACGGCGAGGCCGCAGGCCGGGGGCGGTTGCGCGGGGGTGAACGGATTATCGACGCCGTCACCGGGCGTGATGTCGTCGTAGGCGCCGATGTCGCGGTAGAACTGAGTGAGGCCGGTAATGTTGGCGATGCGCTTGCCGGCGTGGTCATCGGAGGCGGCCGCGGTCGTCACGCGGTTCTTGAGGTTGGCGAGTGTCTGAGTGTGCTCGGGGTCATCATCGAGCGCGCCGTAGCGAACAACGTTGACAGTGCCGTTGTCATCCTGTTGCAAGTCCCATTGCCCGATAATCATCCATCCCTCAAGGGCGATGCTGAAGTGCTGGTCGGCGATAGGAGCCAGGAACAAGACCGACTCACGACCGCCGAATGTCGAAGCTACGGTCGTCGTAGTCTCTCGCGCCACATCTACAAGCCCGGACTCGTACTCCTCCTCAGTCGAGATTGGTCGAGGTTCCTGTCCGAAGACTTCAGCATCCCATAACCTCTTGGCCTCGAGTACGTCATACGAGCTAGCGACGGCTACCCCATAGTAGACAATCGTTATAGCGGCAGGACCGTCCCCCAAGATGTACTCCGAGGCCCGGTAGTCAACAGCGCAACTCATGTAGCGGTCGGAGTCAGAGAGCCCTCCGTAGAGGATCGTACGAAACCTCGCGGCCACGGGCGGGTCTTGGGTCTCTAAGGAATGCGCAAACGCCTTCTCGGCCTCGGCAAGGGTCGGCAAAGCAGCATCGGGGTCCACGTCCAGCCAGAAGCGTAAATCCGCCTCTCGTTCAGCAGCAGTGCTAGCATAGCCGTGCCAGTCACAGCGGGTCGAACCGGGCACAGCAGACCCACGAGTTACGATATGAGCGGGAGACCCCTGAAGGTCTCTGCCGTTCTCAAGCAGCTCCTCCAATGGATACACGCTGAGCGAACTGCCGCCCGAGGCAGCGCCGCCGCCGGAACGACGGAATAGGTTGAGGTCCAGTTCCCTCGGCTCGCACGAGACGTCTTTGCCAGAACAAGGGTCAGCTCCGAGCCAATCAGGAGTCATTTCAAGCACAGCAGTTGGAGTCAGTGTCGGCGTCGGCTCCGCGGTTGGAGTTTCGACAGGTGAAGTAGCTGTAGGCATGTCAGTGGGTTCGACCGGCCCGTTGCACGCCGCCACAACGAGCACGGCAAGCGCAATGACGCTCAACCGCCAGATCGATAGGGAACGAGAACTCATCGCGGTACTCCTTGGTAAAGCGCCTGTAATGCTAAGACGTCGAACGGATAGGGCCAGCAGTCAGCCTCGCTCGGATAGTCCGCCTTGTCGTTGAGGACTGAGTAAGGGATAGCAGAATGCGGGTAGTCGGTGTACGCGTTGCGTCCAATCGGGTAGTCGTCGATGAGACTCGCCAAGCCAAGGGCGTGGCCGACCTCGTGGACCATAATCTGAAAGGCCCGATAGTCCCCTGAGCCGACACAAGTGTTGAAGCGGACGGAGTCAGGTTTATCTAAAGCCCCGGTCGCCGCTTCGAACCGCTGCTTGTTGATGACGATATCGACGCTATTTCTCCCTCCCAAACGAGAAGCAGCGTTCGTTTTAGTCAAGCTTTGCAAGTGCAGTGAGATTGCGCAAGCTGGAGCATCGAGAGCACACAGCATTGTCCCCTGAGGGTCGAATGAAGTCTCGACGAAGAGATTCACGATACATACGACAACGTTGCCAACTGGCGACTTGGTATCTTCGCATGACAGAGTTGGATTGAGTGCCTTAATGAGGTTTCTCCTCAAGCCTGAGCCAGCAGAGAAGTCCGCCATGAGTATCTCGTTCACCCCGTTATGGCGGCTCTCAAGCATGTTCATGGGCACATTGCCGTTAGTCTCACAAGCCGCTGAAGACTCCGACACAGAAACGAGCGATGGCACGTTCCACTGAGCAGCCGCGTCTCGAATGAGCGTTCTCCAATCGGAGCGAGCTGCACTAGGGAATGAATCGCGGCAGAAGACCCAACCGAACGACCTGGAGGGCCAGTGCCCGAAGAACGGATAGGTAGTAACCCGACCGTACCGGGTCGGGAAGTTTTCATCACGAGGTCTGGTCCATCCGAAATGTTCCGAGGCGCCAACCCCCTTCACGTTCCCGTCCTCGTAAGTGATCCTGAACCCGTAGATTGCTTCGGTTTCCAACCTAAGCGCAAGATGAGCCCCTTCGTTTCCATTGTGTGATCCAGACTCTGTCCAATCGCTGGGCTCAGCAGAAGTCGGACTCCAGCGTTCCCATCCTATGTTTCTCTGATATCCGGCAACAAACCCTGGTATAGCGACGTTCGGGACGGCGTTGGTGATGCCTCCGTCGAGCTTCCGATACTGGAACTCGTAAAGGACGTCTGGCCCGCCAACCGGAGACCAAGTAAGCCTCAAGCGACTACCAGAACCGGCGACGTTCGTGATGACCATCCGAATATCTCTCACCTGAACCGGGTCGCTGTACTCGCTAGCTACGCGAGTTGCGCTCGACGAAGGATTAGCCCGAACAGCGAACTCAAATACCTCGTCAGACTCAAGGTCCGCCATCCCAACCCTGCGATTGGAGATGGTCATAACCGAGTCAAGCGAAACGTCGAAGCTCGTTCCAGAAACAGATCCCATGGGGTGAGAGGCGTCTACACTGGAGCCTTCGAGCTTCCGAGCAACAACGGAGTAGTCAGCAGCGTCAGGGATCGCGTCCCAAGCGACCCTCACCTTCCGATTGGGCAGCGGGTAGATGTCGATCTCCGGAGAAGCCAATCGGTCCAACGGAAGGACAGAGGTCGAAGACCAAGGCCCGCACCCAAAAGCGTTGCACGCCCTCACATCGATGTAGTAACGAGTAGAGCCGTCCGCCTTAGGAGCCATGATGGTAGCTGTGGCTTCGACCGTGCTCTCAGTCTTCGTGTCGCCGTCTTGGCCGAACTTGTATCTGACATCGTAGCGAGTCGGATCGACGCCAACAGAGGGAGGTAACCAAGAGACCGTGAACTCCTCGACGCCTCCACGAGCTCCGAGGCCCAAGACAAGGCCAGGAATGCCAAGCGTCGTAGCAGAGACCTCAGCAGATGGTATCCCGAACTCAGTGGAGTAGCGTCCGCCATCCCCGGCCGTGCTCACCCTGAAGGAGTAAGTTTGGTTGGCGGCGAGCCTGTCAACAGTTGCCTCCAGGGGTTCACGGTCAGCAGGCACAGTGCCGATGTTCGTCCAAACCGGGCCTGCCTGCTTGCGCTCAAGCTGATATTTTTTCGCTCCCGAAACAGGAGACCAAGCCAAGACGACATAGTCAGAGCCGACGCTGAGAACCGTGAGTCCATCGGGAGGCGGGGCCGCGGGCAGCGCCGGATGCCGCACCGTGACGGATATACTCTGGGATGCGCTCAGGCCACCGGAAACGCGGTCGTGCGCCGTCACCGTCACCGTGGCGTTGCCCGCTTCGACCGGCGTGATCGCTAGGCTGCCGCCGCTCACCCCCGCTTCCGCCACGCCGGGCCGTGATGAGTCGGCGGAGTACCTCAACGCATCGCCGTCCTGATCGCTGAACTTGCCCGACAGGTCGATGGTCGTAGGGCCGTCCCCTACGGTCAGCATCTGATCGACAATCTGTACAGCCGGAGCCGGAGGCTCGTTGACGTTCGCGACCGTGACGGCGACAGGCCGGCTCGAAGACCGCAGGGGGGAGCCGTCATCTGTCGCCACGACGGTGACGTTGTAGACGTTGTTCCTCCCGACATCCAGCGGGGTCTCGAAGTCCGGGGCGCTACTGAAGGTCAGATCTCCGCTGCTTGCCCCGATGCTGAACCTTGCGCTGTCGGGGCCTCCCAGCGTCCATGCGACGTCGTCGCCATCGGGGTCGCGTGCGGCATAGGCCCCTACCGCATCGGTGCGATTCTCCGCATAGCTCACCGATGATGGGCCGCGAGTTATGGCCGGGGGCCGGTTCTCGGCATCGGTCCTCGCAGAGTCGAACGAAGGGTTGCTCCATTCCGCCGCGTACGTCGTCCCGTCGCCGTAGGCGCTCACCCGGAACCAATAGCGTGTGTCGGGCGTCAGGTCTCTCACCGTATATCCGGTGCGCGTGCCTGCGATGGACGAAGACTTGGTGACCCACGGACCGTTCTGGCTAGGGCCGCGTTCCACTTCGTAGCGGTCAATGCCGCTCTCCGAGTCCCAGCTCAACCTGATGCTGGTCGTCCCGGACGCGGACGCCGTCAGCCCGTTAGGCGCGGGCGGACCTGGCAGCGGCGTTCTCGCAGAGTCGAACGAAGGGTTGCTCCATTCTGCCGCGTACGTCGTCCCGTCGCCGTAGGCGCTCACCCGGAACCAATAGCGCGTGCCGGGCGTCAGGTCTCTCACCGTATATCCGGTGCGCGTGCCTGCGATGGACGAAGACTTGGTGACCCACGGACCGTTCTGGCTAGGGCCGCGTTCCACTTCGTAGCGGGCGATGCCGCTCTCCGAGTTCCAGCTCAGCCTGATGCTGGTCGTCCCGGACGCGGACGCCGTCAGCCCGTTAGGCGCGGGCGGACCTGGCAGCGGCGTTCTCGCAGAGTCGAACGAAGGGTTGCTCCATTCTGCCGCGTACGTCGTCCCGTCGCCGTAGGCGCTCACCCGGAACCAATAGCGCGTGCCGGGCGTCAGGTCGCGCGCCGTGTGCCGAGTCCCCCTAACAGACGTGGACTCGGGCCACGAACCGTTCCGGCTGGGACCGCGTTCTACTTCGTAGCGGGCGATGCCGCTCTTCGAGTCCCAGCTCAGCCTGATGCTGGTCGTCCCGGAAGCGGACGCCGTCAGCCCGGCAGGCGCGGGCGGCGTGGGCAGCGGCGTAGGCGTAGGTGTGTCGGTCGGCGTAGGAGTGAAGGTAGCTGTCGGCGTAGGAGTGAAGGTAGCTGTCGGCGTAGGAGTGAAGGTAGCTGTCGGCGTAGGAGTGAAGGTAGCTGTCGGCGTAGGAGTGAAGGTGGGCGTAGGAGTGGGGGTTGGCGTCGGAGGTTCAGTGACCGTGACCCGCTGGCTGTCCGTATCGAGGGTGTAGTCCTCGTCCTCTCCGATGCTGTACTCGATGAGCCGTACCGTTACGGTGTACGTCCCTGGAATGCAGGCGTGGAGGGTTATCGGGTCGCTCTCGTGAGACGTACTCCCCTGCGGGACGCTGACCACCTCATACTGGTAGGTGCACGACGGGTTGAATCCTACTCCTCCTCTGCTGCTGGCCCCGATGTCGAAGCTATACCGGTACTCGAAGTCCGGGTCCAGGCCGTCCGCGCTCACCGTGAACTCGAAATTTTCGTTCTTGACCAGCCTTGATTGCCACCCCGATATCAGTCCCGACGCCGCTTGTCCCGACGCCCCTGCCCCAGCGGCGCGGGCGCTCCGGTAGCGCGCGATCCGGGCGGCCAGCCGCTCCTCGTAGCCCTCCCGCCGCTCGCCGCCATCCTGCGCCTCGGCTGGTCCGCCGCTCTCCTGCGCCCGCGCCCGGCCCCCCGCCCCCGGACAGCATCGCAACGGCGGCGATGACCAGCAGCGCGCCTCCTCCGAGCAGCCAGAGGAGGGCCGACAGCCGGGGGCGCAACGGGCTCGCGTATCCCATGGCCCGCACCTTAGCCAGCCCCGCCGACCCGCGTCAACGAAATTGCGGGGCGCAGCAGACTTGGCGCGAGGGCGCGCCCTGCCCGATAATCGAGGCGTGGCCACCATCGCTAATCACGGGACCCCATTGGACGTTCCGGACGAGCTCACGCAAGAGGACCTGCTCGACATCTATGCGTTGATGCTGCTGGTCCGCGCGCTGGACGAGCGAGTGTGGATGATGAACCGCCAGGGCAAGGCGGCCATCGTGGCGTCGAGCCAGGGCCAGGAGGCTGCGCAGCTCGCCACAGTCTGGGCGCTCCGCAAGCACGCCCCGGACTTCTTCTGCTTCCCGTACTACCGCAACCTCGCAGCGACCACCGCGCTCGGGCTCACGCCGGAGCAGTCGCTTCTGGGGTTCCTCGCCAAGGAAGGCGAGCCACTGTCGGGCGCCCGCCAGTTTCCGCAGCACGGCGCCGCCCCGGAGCTGCGGTTCATCAACACGTCGAACGTCGTAGGCGCGCGCGTTCCGCAGGCCGTTGGGTGGGCGCTGGCGGCGAAGATCCGCGGCGAGAACACGGTGGTGTCGTGTTCCTTCGGGGAAGGGGCCACGAGCCAGGGCGAGGTGCATGAGGCGATGAATTTCGCGTCGGTGCATAAGCTGCCGGTGGTCTTCCTCGTCGAGAACAACAAATACGCCATCTCGGTCCGTCAGTCACGTCAGATGGCCGTGGAACGGGTCTCGGAGCGCGCCGCCGGGTACGCCATGCCGGGCGTGACGGTCGACGGCACGGATGTCCCCGCCTCCTATCGCGCCGTAGCCGCCGCCGTGCGCCGCGCCGCCGCCGGGGGCGGGCCGAGCCTCGTGGAGTTCGACGTCGAGCGTTACCTGCCCCACACCAGCGACGACGACGACTCGGTCTACCGAGACCGCGCGGAGATCGAGAAGGCGCGGCTGCGGGACCCGATCGAAAAGCTGCGCAAGCTGCTCGTCTCGATGGGCCTGCTCTCCGATGAGCAGGACGCGGAGCTGCGGAAAGCGGCGAAGGATGAGGTCGACGCGGCGACGGACGCCGCCGAGGCCGCTCCCTTCCCGGACGCGGCTGACGTATTCGAGGGCGTGACGGGGAGCGCCGCGTCCCTCTCAGGGGGAGGCTCCTCGGGAGCGGGCCCCTTAGCGGGAAGCCCCTCAGAAGCAAGCCCCTCAGAAGCAAGCCCCTCAGGAGGAAGACAGAGGAGAGGGGCCGGGTAATGGCCATCCTCAGCGTTATCGAGGCGGTCCGCGAGGCCATTTTCGAAGAGATGCGGCGGGACTCTTCCGTGTTCGTCATGGGCGAGGACGTGGGCCGGCGGGGCGGCGTCTTCCTGGCGACGAAGGGCCTCATCGAGGAGTTCGGGGAGCAGCGAGTCATCGACACGCCGCTCGCCGAGGCCTCGATTGCGGGCGTCGCGTTGGGCGCCGCCATGCACGGGATGCGCCCCATCGCGGAGATGCAGTTCGCCGATTTCATATGGCCCGCCATGAACCAGCTCATCGGGGAGGCCGCGCGCGTGCGCTATGGCACGAAAGGCAAGCTCCACGCGCCGATGGTCGTGCGCTCGCCCTACGGAGGGCACGTCAGAGGCGGGCTGTACCACTCCCAGAGCGTCGAGTCCTACTTCGCTCATACGCCCGGCCTGAAGGTCGTGACGCCCGCCACGCCGTACGACGCCAAGGGCTTGCTGAAGGCGGCCATCCGCGACGACGACCCGGTCATCGTGCTCGAACACAAACGGACGTACCGCTCGGTGCGCGGCGAGGTCCCGGAAGAGGACTACGTGGTGCCCATCGGCTCGGCGGACGTGAAGCGCGAGGGCGCCGACGCCACCGTCATCACCTATGGGCTCACGCTCCACTACTCGCTGCAAGCGGCGGAGGATCTCGAGGGCGAAGGGGCGAGCGTCGAGGTCGTCGACCTGCGGACCGTCCGCCCCATCGACGTGGAAACGATACTGGCGTCGGTGCGGAAGACGAACCGCGCGTTGGTCGTTCACGAGGACAACGCCGCCGTGAGCGTCGGCTCCGAGGTGAGCGCGCTCATCGCCGAAAACGCATTCGACAGCTTGGACGCGCCGGTGATGCGGTGCACGGGCCCCGAGGTCCCCGCCATGCCCTTTGCGCCAACCCTGGAGGCCGTCTACATGCCGACGGCGGACAAGATCGCGGCCAAGCTGCGGGAGCTCCTCGCTTACTAGCCATGACCACCATCGTCGAGCTTCCACACGTCGGCGAGTCGGTCACGGAGGGCGTGATCGGCAAGTGGCTGGTCGAGCCCGGCCAGCGCGTCGAACGGTACGATCCGCTTGTCGAGGTCATAACGGACAAGGTGAGCATGGAAGCGCCGTCGCCCTACGGGGGCGTTTTCGTGAGGGCGCTGGTCGCCGAGGGCGACACGGTTCCGATGGGGCAGCCCATCTGCGAAATGGACGTTGACGGCGAAGCCCCGGTCGAGCCGTCGCCGTCAATGTCGAGGGCTTCGGTTGCCGGGCCATCGCCCGCCGCGCCGGTCGGAGCGCGGAGCAGCAGGAATTTCGAGTTCGTGGACTCGAACCGCAGCGTCGGCCCCACCGGGTCAGGGGAGGGCGGGCAGGGCAGGCCCGACGCCGTTCAGGAGGCTGCTCTGGCCCACGAGGCTCCCGCCGCCCCGCCGTCCGGGGGCCCCGACCGGCGGCACGTCGTATCGCCGCTCGTGGCCAAGCTCGCCGCTCAGTACGGCGTCGACTCGTCGGCGCTCGTTGGGAGCGGCGCGGGGGGCCGCGTCACGAAGGAGGACGTGCTGCGGGCGGCGGAGGGCTCAGGGGACGCGGCGTCTGCTCCGCCTGCTGCGCCGCAGGGCGAGGCAAGCTCGACGCTGCCGCTGACGGCCATACGCAAGACCATCGCGGAGCACCTGGCGAGGTCGGCGCGGGAGATCCCGGCGGCGTGGTCGATGGTGGAGGCGGACGTCTCTGGACTCGTCCGCGCGCGAGCCGCTCTCCGTGCAGAGTTCGAGCGCTCGCACGGCGCGCCGCTGACCTATCTGCCGTTCGCCGCGAAGGTCGTCGCCGCCGCGCTGCGGGAGCACCCCCGCTTGAATGCGCGTTGGGACGGCGACCACATCACGCTGAACCACCGGGTGCACCTGGGCGTCGCCTCGTCTACGGAAGCCGGCCTTATCGTTCCTGTCCTGCGGAACGCCGACGCGCTGGGAATCGCGGCGCTGGCTGTGGAGCTCAACCGGCTCATCGGCGCCGCGCGGTCGGGCTCGCTGAAGATCGAGGATGTGCAGGGAGGCACGTTCACGCTCAACAACACGGGGGCGCTGGGCTCTGTTGTCTCCGTCCCCATCATCAACCACCCGCAGGCCGCGATTCTCTCCACGGAGGCGATAGTGAAGCGCCCCGTGGTCGTCGGCGGCGACGCTATCGCCGTCCGCTCGATGATGAACCTCTGCCTCGCCTTCGACCACCGCGTCTGCGACGGCGCCGAGGCGGGCGCCTTCCTCCGCACCGTCAAGGAGGGCCTGGAGGCAATCGACGAGGGGACGGCCCTCGATTGACATCCCTGGAAGTCCTTGGAGGACTATGACTGAGTCCGAGCTGACGCTCCGGTACGGCATGAACCCGCATCAGACTCCCGCGAAGGCGTCCGTCGAGGAGGGGGGGCTGCCGTTCGAGGTCCGCAACGGGTCGCCGGGGTTCATCAACCTGCTCGACGCGCTGAACTCCTGGCAGCTCGTCCGCGAGCTGAAAGCCGCGACGGGCCAGCCGGCCGCGGCGTCCTTCAAGCACGTCAGCCCCGCCGGCGCCGCTGTCGGCGTGCCATTGAGCGACGCCCTCGCGCAAGCCTATTTCGTCGCTGACCTGGACCTCTCGCCGCTGGCGGCCGCCTATGCGCGGGCGCGGGGCGCCGACCGCGTCTCCTCGTTCGGCGATTGGATCGCGCTCTCCGACGTGGTCGACGAATCGACGGCGCGCCTCATCCGACGCGAGGTGTCGGACGGCGTCATCGCGCCAGGCTTTACCGGCGAAGCGGTCGAGCTGCTGTCGAAGAAGCAGGGCGGACGCTACTGCATGATGGAGGTAGACGCCTCCTACGAGCCTCCGCCTCGGGAGACGCGCACCGTTTTCGGAGTCCGTATGGAGCAGGGGCGGAACGACGTCGCGGGGTGGGCCGAGCAGTTCGCGAACGTGACGACTGCCGGCAACGCGCTCCCGGACTCGGCCAAGCGCGACCTGACCGTTGCCTTGGTCACGCTCAAATTCACCCAGTCGAACTCCATGTGCCTGGCGCTCGATGGGCAGGTGATCGGGAATGGGGCAGGGCAGCAGTCGCGCATCCACTGCACCCGGCTCGCGTGCAATAAGGCCGACATCTGGTGCCTCCGCCAGCACCCCGCGACGCTCGCGCTCGAGTTCCGCGAGGGATTGGGGCGGCCGGAGCGCGATAACGCGGTGGACGGCTTCATCCGCGACGACCTTTCGCCCGCCGAGGACGAGATGTGGCGCGGCTCGTTCGCCGAAACTCCGCAGCGGCTCACGCCCGCCCAGAGGCGGGAATGGCTCGATGGCCTGACCGGCGTCGCGATGGGGTCCGACGCCTTCATCCCGTTCCGCGACAACATCGACCGCGCGGCCATGAGCGGCGTGCGGTACGTGGTCCAACCCGGCGGGTCGGTCCGCGATGCGGACGTGGCGGCGGCCTGCGATCAGTACGGCATCGCCATGGCGGTATCCGGTGTCCGGCTCTTTCATCACTAACGGGCCGGTCCCCGAGGGCGCTAGCGGGGCGGTCCGCGAGGGCTGGGTCCACTGGTTGGGCGAAGGCATCGACTACGCCTGGGCGATGGAGTTGCAGCGGGACCTCGCCAAACAGCGCGCCGACGGAGAGATCGGCGACACGCTCCTCTTCCTAGGGCACGCCCCCGTGTACACGGCGGGCCGCCGCTCGCTCCCCGGGCACATCCTCTCGGAGCTCGACGCTCCGCTCATCGAGACCGACCGGGGCGGGCAGGTGACGTACCACGGCCCCGGGCAGCTCGTCGGCTATCCCATCGTTGGGCTGGCGGAGCTCGGCATCGGCCCGAAGCGGTACGTTCTTGCTCTGGAACGGGCGCTGATCGCCGGACTCGGCGAGTCGGGCATCGAGGCCCATTGCGAGGAGGGCCTGACGGGAGTCTGGACGGCCGCCGGCAAGATTGCCGCGATCGGCGTGCGCGTCTCGCGGGGCGTCGCGACGCACGGGTTCGCCCTGAACGTCTACACCGACCTGACGGCCTACGAGTCCATCGTCCCCTGCGGCATCGAGGACCGCCCCATGACGTCGATGTCGGAGCTGCTCAGGGCGCCCCTGGACATGGCCCTGATCGCCCACGCAGTCGCCGACGCCCTCGGCTCCGAGCTGGGCGTCGAGTGGCGCTGGCGCTAGCGGGGGACTCGCTATTGACGGGGTTCCCAGCTGGCGCAATAATCTAGCCAGACTATCTAGACAGGTGAAGGGTATGGCTGAGTGGGCGCTGCAAGACGCCAAGAACCGGTTCAGCGCCGTGGTCGACGCCGCGCTCGCCGGCGCGCCGCAGCGCGTGACTCGGCGCGGCAGCCCCGTCGTCGTCGTGGTGGCCGTCGAGGAGTATGAGCGTCTGCGTCGTCTGGAACTGGCGAAGGCTCCGACGCTCGCGGAGATGATTCTCGCTATCCCGCAGGACGGCGAGGAGTTTGACCGGCTGCCGCTGCGGGCCCGACCGTTCGACGTGTAATGTATCTCATCGACACCGATGTGCTGTCGGCTCTGCGGAAGGGGGAACGCGCCACCGATTGGTTAGCGGCCCAGCGGACGCAGGACCTCTATCTCAGCGTGGTCTCCATCGGCGAGGTAGAGCGGGGGATAGCCCGTCAGCAGCGCCTCAACCCTGGGTTCGCGCACGCTCTGTCCGCCTGGCTGGACGGTGTGCTCGCGCTGTACGGCGACCGCGTTCTGCCGGTAGACCTGGCTTCGGCGCGACGCTGGGGCCGCTTGTCCGACGCCCTTGGCCACAATAACCCCGACCTGCTCATCGCGGCTACGGCCCTCGAACATGGCCTTACCGTGGCGACCCGCAACGTTCGCCACTTCGCGCCGACAGGAGTTGCCGTCATAGACCCCTTCCGCAGCTAGCCCGCGGTGCCTCCCGTCATTCCCGCGCCCCCATCCGTCATTCCCGCGTAGGCGGGAACCTCGCAGCCGCCCCTTCCGTCGTTCCCGCGAAAGCGGGAATCCAGGAATCGGCCCCCCCGCCCCCCTCCACGATCCTCCCCCGCAGACGGGGAGAGGTTTAAGGCGCGGTGGCGCGGCCGACGGGCGATGGGGGCGGGGGGCAGGAACAGAAAGTCCCCGGACATTTCTGAACCTGTTTACTAGGCCGTGGTGCGGTGGAAGGGGGGTAAGAATCCAAGAATCCACTAATTTTCGGGGCACCGGGTTTCCGGAGCTGGTGGGGGTGCGGAACCCCCTGTGGAACCACCCCTAGCCCCTCCTTGGTAAGGAGGGGGACAGCGCGTCGTCTGTCGGAGTCCATGGTAGGGGGTAGTTGGGGATGGGGGAAGGGGCAAGTGTCGTGGTGAGGCGCTCGGGCGCTCAGTTTCAAGTTGACATTGGGAGAGGCTATACTTGAAAGGAGGCTCCTATCGAAGCTGGCGGGAAGAGGCGAAATGGCAACTCAACCACAAACGGACGACAGCATCCCTCGCTGGTTTCACGAGTTCGCGCTCGAGAACGCCGAGCAACACCGGAGGTTAGGTGAGGCGATTGCTGCTGTAGAGAACCGCCTTATCAGATGGATCGTGGGGATGGTGGTTGGCCTTGCGGCTATCGTCATTGGCTCGGCGGTCGCGCTGGCGCTCGGCATTCCGCAACTCATCGAGTAGCCGCATGCATCGCACGGCTGGGAGTAGCCGCCTATCGCGGGCTGAAGTCCCAGCTCCGGTTGGAGCGCATGATCTTCAGGTGCGTCAGCAGCGGCTCCACCGGCAGCCCCAGCGCCTCGATGTAGAGCTTGTCGATTTCTTCGATGAGTTTCGGCTTAAGATGGAAGTTAACGCTAGCCCACTCTCGTTTACGGTAGGTTCTCCGTACTGTGCATTCTTCGATAGCGTCAATCAGACGCTGCCCCAAAGCAATAGCGGGCTGTGGGTTCTCAATCCAAGCATCAGGGATGGTCATCAGCGTCATGTGGCGATGTTTGACATGCCATCCGTCACCAAATACCGACCACCATCCGTGTGCTACGTGCCCATTGAGCGCGGCCATAATCAAACGCATTACATCGTCATCGCGGACGGTGAACAGGTGCTCGTTTCTTGGTTCAACCGCTTTGTGAGATATAACCCCCATGAAGTACAACGCGGTAGTGGGAAAACCCAACGTGGATCCATCAGGCGTCGCGTAGCTCCTGATAGACTTCTCTTGCAGGAACATGGATTGCACCATCTGGGCAACCTCAAGGGTTGGCGTTTTGACCCACTGTCCTGATAAATTGACGTCTACTCCGCTAAGATTCGGCGCAATAACCTTCCCTCTTTGTTGGAGACAGTCCCTGCGCTCATTTGAAGGCCAATGTTGCAACCCAGTAGTCCGAATTGTCGTACCCGTAGAAGAATTCTGAATTCCGGTCAGAATAGTCGTCCTTTGACCGTTCATTGGCTGAATGACTGTGGGACTAGCGTTAAAGAGAGTGTCCGGCATGTGGTCGTAATGGCGTAGGTTGATAGTCGCGCAGCGCCGCTCGAACACCTCTCGCAGCGTGCGCTGCTGCTGGCCGAACGCGATGGAAAGCGGAACGATCATCGTGACGACGCCGCCGTCCGGGTTGGCGAGGGCGAGTGCGGCTTCACAGAAGAGGGTGTAGAGGTCGCCGCAGTTCGTCGTCCGGTAGCGTTTCCCTATGAGTTGCGACGCGTTCTTGGACTTGCTGGACGCCTCGTAAGGCGGATTGCCGATGACGACGTCGAACCCGCGCCGCGAGGTCTCGTAGAAGAGGAGGCGGGCGTCGGCGCGGGCGTGCTGGCTTTCGGCCGGATGCGACGGCGGGGGCAGTATCGGCGTCGCCGCGAAGCTCCGCAGCTCCGGGCTTGCCAGCTCGCCCATGCGGTTGAGCAGATGCCGGAGGCGGCCCCGCGATGCTTCGTCCTGCATCAGGACGTACTGCTTCTCATCTTCCTCGTGGGCGTCCATCCATGCCCGCCGGTTCTCGGCCACCGCCGTCAGGGCGGTCACGATCTCGGGGTCGGCAGTGTCGAGCTGGCCGGGGTGGTCGGGCCGCCAGTCGGGGTCGGCGGATGTTTCCAGGGTGTCGGCGCAGACGATGCGGGCTTCGAGGTTGGGGAGCGGGGCTTCCCGGTTTGCCTTGCGGTCGGCGGCTTTGAGAGCGATGAAGAGGCGCAGGCGGGTGATCTGCGCGGCGAGGGGATGGATGTCCTGCCCGTGCAACTGCTCTCTGATGATGCCAGGGGTGGGCTCCGCGCTGTCCGGCTCCAACTTTTCGAGCGCGGTCCGGAGCGCGGCGAGGCAGCCGAAGAGGAACGCGCCGGAGCCGACGGCGGGGTCGAATATCCGCAGGGCGTGGACCCGCTCGGCGAGCGCTGCCTGCTCCGAACGGCCCATATCGGGCAGCGGCGCGGCGGGGTCGCCGAACAGGTCGAGCAGCTCCTCGTCGGTCACGCTTGCAGGCGCGTGGGGCCGCGTCGCGGCAACGAGGGCGTCCTTCACCATCTCCGCCGTTACGTCGGCGGGCGTGTAGTACGTGCCGCGCGGCTGTTTGTCTGGCGGCTCGTCTTCGTCTCCTTCGATCACGAGAATGAGCCGCTCGAAGAGGTTGCTCAGGAGCTCGGGATCAAGGGTCTGGTCACTCTCGCCGGGGCGGTGCTCGTCCGTCGTCCAGTGGTAGCGGGAGAGGATGGTGAAGAGGCCGGGGCGGGTCTCATCGGCGTTCCAATAGTCGATAGCGGGGATGGCGATGTCGTCGTCGCCCTCCTGCTTCTCGAAGAGGGAGCCGTTCAGGAACGGGGCGTCTTCCATCACTTCGTCGATGACCCTGTCGTCGTGTGGGTCCCGTTTGTCAGCGGGCACGTTCAGCCGTTCGTGGAAGAGGAAGCGCAGAATGTCCCGGTGGTAGCGGTCCACGTCGCGCATCCGGGCGATTGCGAATCCCCGTTCGAACAGTTCGGCGGGAATCAGGCCGTCCTCTTTGAGTATCCAAGTGAACATGACGCGGATGAGGTGGCGGAGAACGGCCTCGCGCACAACGAGGACTTTTCCGGCGGCGGCGCGTCGCGTCCAGGCGGACACGTCCGCATAGAACCGTTGGCGGAGCGGCGCGACCTCCAGCGGCGTGAGCAGCCGGTCAGCCGCAAGGGCGTCTCGCGTTTCGGTGAGGAGGGCTAGCACGCTCTCGATGGCCGCTTTCGCGGACGGCGCCGGAAGCTCCGGGTCGAAGAGGGCGGTCATGGCGACTCTGCCGTTTGCGCAGACGGCGAGCCGCGCCTCCGTCGCGCCGTCCGGACCGACGCGGTAGGCGAGCAAGGCGCTCGTTCCCGCGCCGTCAACGCGGGCGAACGTGCGGGCGCACAGGGCGGTGTCCCCTCTGCTCAATCCTGGGGAGTCGTCGGAGTAGCGGACGGCGGCGGTAACGGCGCGCCTGCCTTCCAGGCTGGGGGCGTCCGTTTGCAGGGGCGCGCCGAGGGCGTAGGCGTAGGCGTCCCAATCGCGGGCGTGAGCGTCTTCGCGGATGCCGTCCAGGCGGACGTGGTCGTCGAGGTCGTAATGGGTCTCGGCGTCCTTGCCGCCAAGAAGGCGGAGCAGGACGGCGTCCGGATCGGGGTCGCCGTCCGCGCGCTCGAACACGGCGAAGAGCTGGGCGGCGAGATCGGGCGTCTGCCGCCTCGGTGGTGCGCCGTGGCGTTCGAGGACGCACTCGCGGCAGAGGCGGTCGACGAACTCCTGGAGCGTGCCCGCGGTATCGCCGGGCAGCATGGACGACGCGCCCGCGACGTCAGCGACGTCAGCGAAGTTGTACTCGTCGAGGAAGTGGGTGTCGAAGGTGTCGGGGCCGGTGCGCTCGTAGACGCGCCAGCGAATGCCGTCGGTGAGGACCCCGATGGTGTTGGGGCCGCTGGCGGGGTGCTGCCGGAGATAGCGTTGTATCTGGCGGTCGGGGGAGGCCGCGCTGAGTCCCCCGGTGGCGCGGTCGAAATTGGCGCCGTAGGACTTGGCCTCGACGATGAGGGCGGCATGGCCGGAGCTGTCCACGCTCTCCGAGGTGTAGCAGATCTCGTCCGGCCGGTTCCTGCCCGCCCCCTGCTCCGGGCGGCGGTAGGAGTCCGAGTAGCCTATGGCGGTGAGGACCGGCCCGATGACCAGTTGACGAATATCGGCCTCTGTCGTGTCTCGCCGGTTACGAAAGCGTTGGAATCCATCCCGCAGCCGGTCGGCTACGGCGTCGTACACGGCCCCGTCGGGCATAAGAGGAACCCTCCTGCGGCACAGAGGCGAGGAAACTTGTCATAGGTTCCTAGGTGCCCATGCGGACCAACAGGAGGGCGCAAGGCCCTCCCTCTGTGCTCGATGGTCCTGCGCTGCGTCCATAAAGGGCGCAGGGATACACCATGGAACCTATGACAGCGGGGACTATACCGGAAAGCGTGGGGGGCGGGCGAGGTTCCCGCCTGTGCGGGAATGACACTTGCCCCTTACCCAAATCCCTCTCCCTCGCGTATCGTGGATGCCCCACGGCGAGAGCCCGAAAGCATCGCGGCGCCGCCCACGCCCAAGAGGGCCAGGGCCAAGAGGATCGGGGAGGAGGGCGGGACCGGTGGGGGGTGCGAAAACAAGAAATTCTCGGGTTGGGAACTTTTGAGACCTTGGAAGCAGGCCACGGCCATGAAAATCCCCTCTAAAACCCCTGGCTCACCCCGCGATTTCTGGGAACTTTCACGCCTGGCCAGCATACAAACCGGGAACCTTTTACGCCTAGCAAAAATGCAACTGGGAAATCTCTTACTCGTAACGAAAATGCAGTTGGGAACTTATTTCGCGCAAACCGGGAACTTCATCCAGCCAACGGCCCCTGCTGAGTTCCCCCGATAGTGGAGCCGCTTTTTGTTGACATGTTAGGTTTGAGGTTCCTAGAATCCGGGGCGTCCCCAACTCTTCCTAGGCGGCGGCCATGCCTGCCACGCGCGAACTCGTAGAACTGCAGTCCGTCGACAGCGAGCTCGGCGTGCGGCGCGCCCGGCTCGATGAGATTGCCGGGCTCCTCGGCGACGATAGGGCGCTGCGCGCGTTGGCCAGGCAGCTCCACGTCTATCAAGGCGAGATGGACTTGGCCCTCTCGAAGCAGGGGGAGCTCGACGATGCGATAGGCGGCTACTCGGCGAAGGTCGAGGCGGCGGAGGCAAAGCTCTACGGCGGCGCCGTCACCAGCCCCCGAGAGCTCCAGGACCTCCAAGCCGACGTGAACATGCTCAAGCGTCACCGTGGCGAGCAGGAGGATGCGCTTCTCGCCGTTCTGGACGAGGTCGATGAAGCGCGGCGGAAGCGCGACGGGACCGCCAACAGCCTCAAATCCCAGACGGCGGCCTGGAAGGCCGGCCAACAGTCCATGACTGCGGAGCGGAAGCGGCTGGAGGAAGAGGCCTTTGAGCTCGAACTGCGCCGCGAAGACCTCGTCTCGCAGATACCGCCGCCGGAGGTCGCGCTGTACGACCGAGTGCGCAGGAGCCATCCCAGCCACCCGGTCGCAAGGATGCACAACGGCGCGTGCGACGCCTGCCGCGTGGGCGTGCCGATGCGTATGCAGATGGACGTCCGGGCCGGGTCCCAGCCAAGCAGGTGCCCCAACTGCGGGCGGATACTCCTGCCTGAGTGATCATGCCGATGCGTATGCAGATGGACGTCCGGGCCGGGTCCCAGCCAAGCAGGCGCCCCAACTGCGGGCGGATACTCCTGCCTGAGTAACCCATGCGAACGCTCGGCTACTTCACCTTCGACCCCAACGCCGGGAAGGGCCCGCTCTCCTACCCGGAGCTCTTCCGGGCGTTCGCCGCCTACTGCGAGGAGGGCCGGCATATCCGGGTGGGCGTCTACGACGACCCGAAAGGCCAGGAGGGTGGCGTCGGTTGGCGGTCGATGATCGAGTTCATCCGCGGCAGCGGCCTCGGCTACCTCGTGGTCGTGCCGGACGCCGGGCGTCTCGGCGGCTCGTTGGAGCAGCAGGTCGCCAGATTGCTGGAGCTCGACGCCCTCTCCTGCCAAGTGGTGTGCGACGACCTCGACTTCCCGGACCCGCTGCAGAATGCCCTCCGGGGGTCGAGCAGCGCCGCGGGAAGGAGCGAGCGCATCCGGCAAGGCATGATGGCGAAGGCGGCCCAGGGCCTTGGCCTTGGCAAGCCGCCTTACGGCTACCGCATCATCGCCGACGGCACGTTCAGGGTCGTCCCCGAGGAGGCCGAGGTCGTCGCGCTGATCTTCAAGCAGTACCTGGAGTCCAGCGGCGGGGTGCGGGCCGTCGCCTCGATGCTGAACGACCGGGGCCTCCGTACGCGCACGGGGCGGCGTTGGAGCATGGTGACGGTGCGCGACATCCTCCGCAACACGGCCTACATCGGCACGTACCGGCGTTTCGGCCTCCGTATACCGGGCAGCTATCAGCCCATCGTCACGCCCGGGGAGTTCCGGCAGGCGCAGGAGCGTATGCATGAGCGGAGTCCCGCCAAGCGCAACCCGCGCGGGTCGCCCTTCCTGCTCTCAGGCGTGGTCTTCTGCGGCTATTGCGGCCAGCGCATGATGGGCGTCACTCGCCGGCAAGCCTGGCGGCGGAAGGACGGTCAGCGCGCCCGGGCCGAGTACCGCTACTACCAATGCCAGTCGCGCATCAACCGCAACGAGTGCGACTACCACACGACGCGGGCGGACGACATCGAGGAGCAGGTGGCGCGCGCCGTCCGCGAGAAGCTGCTGAGCGGAGAGCGGGGGGATGGGGCCGAGAGCGGTTCGTGGCTGGCCCACGAAAGGGCCCAGTCCACGGCGCGGCTGCGGGCATTGGACAAGCGCTTCATGGAAGGCGTTCAGCGCACGGCGAGCGGGGGACTGACGCTCGGCCAGCTCCGCGCGGGCGTAGATCGTTTGCGAGCGGCCAAACAAGCGCTCAACGAGCGCCTTGAGCAGACCTCGGAAAGGGCCTCGGCCCAAGCCCTTCTCGAAGCCAACGCAGCCCGTTTCATCGACGATTGGGACAGTCTCGCGCAGGACCAGCGCCGCGAGCTGCTCAGGTCGGTGGTCGCGAAAGTGACGGTGAAGGACGGTCACGCCGAGGTGTCGTTGGCGTAGAGCCGAGGCTATCCGGTGGCCGACCTTGGCGTCTTGCGCCTATGAAACGTTGCTCGCCGTTCCTTCGCTGTGCTGCTTGTGACCGGTGAGAGGCTTAGTTGCGTGGGGCGGCGAGCAACGACAGGGTATACTGAGAGAGCCAAGAGGGCCGGGTGGTCGCTCCGGTTTCGCGCCGGAGAGGAAAGTCCGGACTCCATCGGGCAGGGGGCTGGGTAATGCCCAGGCGCCGCGAGGCGACGGAAAGCGCCACAGAGACGACACCGCCGATGGGCCCCGAGCGAGCTCGGGCCACAGGCAAGGGTGAAACGGTGCGGTAAGAGCGCACCAGGCCCCGGCGCAAGCCGGGGTGCTGGCAAGCCCCTCCCGGAGCAAGGCCAAATAGAGGGACTCTTCCGATTCGTCGGAGGACGGCGCCCGACCGCGTCCCCGGGTAGGCCGCACGATTCCTTCCGGCAACGGGAGGACCAGATAGATGACCACCGTCCCGGTCCGCTGGGATACAGAATCCGGCTTACAGGCCCTCTTGGCAGGCCTCTCTCTCAGTCCTTTCCCGCAGTCGGGGAGGATGTGTACGCTCTCCCCCTACGGATGAAGGAGGAGACGTTGCGAACCTTGCCCCACAGCAACAGGGCAGGAGATTGTCGCCGGCAGATTCGTAACAGGGCTGCAACCTGAGCGTAACGGGGGCGCAACATTTCCCCTGTAACCTGACGGTGCAGCGCCTACAGGAGGTGACCCGTGGAAGAGCAGACGTTGAGGACCGATTTCGCCGCCAAGCTGTCCCTTGCCCAAGAGCTGTTGCGGCGCAGGCTCGGCGGGGCTTCCGGGGCTGCCCCCGTCCTCGAGGACGACTCCGGCCTCGGAAGCGCGAGCGAGGACTCGTCGATGGAGCAGCTCTTCATCGTTGGGCAGGCGTTGGGGCTGACGGACAAAGAGGTCACGCGCCAGGTAGTGCTGCCCGTCGCGGAGCTCATAAGGCCCGGCCTCGCCCGCTAGGCTAGGCCGCTCTTCTGTGCGCCGCTGCCTCCTTTGTCTGCATAGCCTCCTTCTTAGGTAGAGGATTGGGGAGGGGGGCGCCTTGCCTTGGGGAGGCGCTCTAGGTGTGCGACTCGCTATACTCCCCGCACACCCGGAGGCGGCCCATGGCAAAGCAACTGCGAGTCATCGATAGCGATACGCACGTAGACGAGACCGATGCGACTTGGGAGTTCGTCGCTCCGGAGGACGCGGCTTACAAGCCGGTAACCCAGTTCCCGTCCAACCCGGACCCGGACCGTCCGCCAGTCCGCTACTGGCTCGTTGACGGCAAGCGGAAACACCGCCGCATCCGCGACAACGGCAAGAGCGGGACGCCGCTGGAAGCGCGTGAGCTGCTCGATGTCGAGACCCGGCTTAGGCACATGGATGAGCTGGGAACTGAGACGCAGGTCATCTACCCGTCGCTCTTCCTCGTCGAGCCGGCCGATTCCGCCGAGGCCGAGCTCGTCATCACCCGCAGCTACAATCGCTGGCTGGCCGATCGCTGCGAGCAGTCGCGCGGGCGCTTGCGTTGGGTGTGCGTGCCTCCGGCGCGCAACATGGACGCTGCGTTGGAGGAGCTGCGTTTCGCTAAGGACCACGGCGCTTGCGGCGTGCTCAAGAAGGGCGATTTGGAAGCCGGTAAGTGGAGCGTCGATCCCTACTTCTTCCCCCTCTACGAGGAGGCGGAGCGTCTCGATATGCCGGTGTGCTTCCACCTCGGCTCGGGCACGCCCGACTACACCCCCGCTCGCGAGCTCTCCTACGGCTCGTTCATTCGCCTCCGGATGCCCGCCATCCACGGGATCTACTCGCTCATCCTTCATCGGACGCCCGAACGCTTCCCCAAGCTCCGGTTCGGCTGTATCGAGTCCGGCGTCTCGTGGGTCCCGTTCGTCGACTACGACCTGCGGCGACGGTTGGGCCGCAGCCAGGATTCGAACATCGGCGGCGATCCCGCCTTCGAGCTTCCGGACGATATCTTCAAGGCCAACCGCATCTACATCACAGTCCAGATCGACGAGGATCTTCCCTACGCCATGAAGTACATCAGCGAGGACAATCTGCTCGCGGGCTCGGACTACACCCACCAGGACCAGTCCAAGGAGCTCGGGTTCCAGAAGCTCTTGCAGCAGCGCGCCGACAACGGGGACATCTCCCAAACGGCGGTGGACAAAATCCTGTATGACAACCCCAAGGCCTTCTATGGACTTTAGCCGGGGGCTTTAGGAGCGCCATGGCCGACCAAGACCCATCCGCCAAGCCCGCGCCTGTGCCGGACGCCGAGACGCAGCCCTATTGGGACGCGGCTGCCCGGCGCGTCTTGAGCCTGCCGCACTGCCGGGACTGCAATCGCTACGTCTTCCCGCCGCGCCCCGTCTGCCCGCGCTGCCTAGGCGCGCCCCTCGAATGGGTCGAGCTGAGCGGGCGGGGAACTCTCTACAGCTTCGCGGTCATGCGGGAGAGCTACATGAAAGGCTTCGATGCCCCGTACCTCATCGCGCAGGTGGAGCTCGACGAACAGCCGGGGCTCCGGCTCACGACCAACCTCATTGATTGCGACCCTAGCGGCGCGCGGATCGGCATGCCGGTGAGCGTCGCCTTCGAGGACCGGAGCGGCGGACTCGCCGTCCCTCAGTTCAGGCCCATGGAGCAGGCCGATGGATAAGGCGCTGCGGAACCGCACGGCCATCGTCGGCGTCGGCTACACGCCGATGGTCCGGAAATCCGAGAAGAGCCTCGCTGAGGTCGCCGTCGAGGCGGCAGTGAACGCGATAGCCGACGCGGGGCTCACGCCCCAGGACATCGACGGCTACGCGGGCACGCCGAAAGCGCCGAACGCCTCGGCGCTGCATTGGGACGGTGTAGACGAGATCAGCGAACGTTACATGGCGAGCGCGCTCGGCTTGACCAACATGCGCTGGGCGTCCGACGCTAATCGGGGCGTCGTAGCGGACGGAATCGTGGCCGGCATACAGGCGCTGGCCACGGGGACCGCCAACTACGTGCTCTGCCTTCGAGCGATGTACGACCGTCCGGGCGTGCGCTACGCCTCCTCGGACCGTGAGGCGGCGGGCGGGCCTGAGCAGTTCAGCGCGCCCTACGGGGTCGGCATCGGCGGCATATCGCTCTGGCTGCAGCGCTATATGTACGACTACGGCGCGACCCGAGAGGAGTTGTTCGACGTTGTCGGCGCGCTGCGCGAGCACGCCCAGCTCAACCCCTACGCCTACTGGCGGGGCAGGCCGCTCACCCTCGCCGAGTACATAGAATCGCGCTGGATATACGAGCCGATGTGCCTGTACGACTACGACATCCCCGTGACCGGAGCGGGCGCCGTCGTACTAACAACCGCCGACCGTGCGGCCGCGCTCCCCCACAAGCCGGCGTACGTCGCCGGTTTCGCCAACACGCGCGACCGAGGCGACGCGATCTTCGAGGAGTCGGGCGTCGGGCGGGAGGCGGTGCAGGCTGCGCAACTCTACGATGGCTTCAGCCCGGTGGTCTGGATATGGCTGGAGAGGCTCGGCTTCTGCGGGAAGGGCGAGGCGCACGAGTTCACGCGCGGCGGCCGCATCAAGCTCGGCGGCGAGCTTCCCGTCACCACGTTCGGCGGCAGCCAGGGCGAGGGCCGTCTCCATGGCATGGGCCACGTCCGCGAGGGCGCGATGCAGGTCATGGGCCGCGCAGGCGACCGTCAGATTCCCGGCCTGGAGAACTGCCTGGTGGCGCTGGGATTCGACGCCGTTCCGGGCTGGGTGCTGATGCTCAGCGTAGGATAGGGCGCTGACATGCCTCCCTTGGACGGCATCCGCGTCTTGGACCTCTCGACCGAGGTGGGCGCGTACTGCACGAAACTGCTTGCGGACCTCGGCGCCGACGTGGTCAAGGTCGAGCCTCCGGGCGGCTCGCCGGAGCGTTCGGCCGGCCTGAGCTTCCTGCACTTCCATCGCGGCAAGCGCGGCGTGAGTCTCGACCCCGACTCCGGCGAGGGCCGCGCCCAACTCGAGCGGCTGGTCGAGTTGGCGGACGTGCTCGTCGATGACCGCTCGCAAGCGCTCCCCCTCGACGCCGCAGCGCTCCGCGCGCTCAACCCCGCTCTCATCCAAGCGTCGATTTCGGGCTTCGGGAGCGTGGGCCCGAGGGCAGGCTGGAAGTCCTCGGACTTGGTGGCGCAGGCCACAGGCGGGCTGATGTACCGCATGGGCTTCCCGGAGGACCCGCCCAACAGCATGGGCGAGGGGTTCGCCTACCACCAGACGTCTGCCCACGCCGCGGCGGGGGTCCTGATGGCGCTCGCGCAGCGGGACGCCACCGGCGCCGGGCAGACCGTCGACGTCTCGCTGCAAGAGGGCATCGCGCTCATGCAGTACGACGCGATGCCCATGTACGTCGGTAGGCAGATGCTCATCAAGCGCGCGGGCCACGGCCAAGGATCGAGCGGCAAGCGGTACCGCCGCATATGGTCGTGCAAGACCGGCCTCGTGCGCTTTCAGCTCGTGAGCCAGAGCTCGGAGCGCGAGTGGCCGTTGCTGCTCGACTGGTTGGAGAGCCACGGCCACGGCGCCGTGCTGCGGGATGAGCGCTGGGCATCCAACGAGGCCAGAATGGCGGGCCTGCTCGAATTGGAAGAGGCGTTCGACCGCTTCTTTCGCACGATGGACTCCCGCACGCTCATGCACGAGGCCCAGGACCGCGGCATCATGCTCATGGCCTTCAACAACGTCGGAGAGCTGACGAGCGACCCTCAGTTAGCGGGCGAGGGCTTCTTCCGCAAGGTCGAGCGCGCCAGCGCGATGCTGACTGACGCCGGTCCCCCGTACCGGTTCGCGGGAGGCCTCGCCGAAGGCAAGGCCGCGCCCGCGCTCGGCGAGCACAACGAGGAGATTCTCGATGAGCTCCGTTACCGGACGAGGGAGAGGGGACCCGTTCGCCCTGGGCTTCCCGAATCGGCTTGCGCCCCTCTCGCGGGATTGCGGATCGTCGACTTCACATGGGTCATCGCCGGGCCGCTCCATACCAAGTGGCTCGCGGCCTATGGCGCCGAGGTCATCAAGATCGAGCGGTTCAAGAAGGGCGCCGCGCTGAACCGGGGCAACATGAGCCCCGACTCAGTGATCGGGTTCAACAACCTCAATGTCGGCAAGCGCTCCCTGGCCATCGACATGAGCTTCGAGGAGTCGCGCGAGGCCGTCGCCAAGCTGGTCGCGAAGAGCGACATCGTGGTCGACAACTTTGGCCCGAACGTCCTGCCGAACTGGGGTTTTACCCCCGAAAGCCTCGCGGAGATCAACCCCCGCATCATCACCATGAGCATGCCCGCGCTTGGCAAGACGGGCCCGCACCGGCTCTATAAGGGTCTCGGCTCCTACTTCCAGGCCCGCGCCGGGCTCGACGGCCTCATCGGCTATCCCCACCGCGATATTACGGACGTGGGCTTCGCCTACGCGGACACGACCTGCAATGCATCCCACGCCCTCATCGCCCTGCTCGCGGCCGTCCACCGGCGCAGCGTCACGGGCGAGGGCGAGCACATCGAGCTGCGCCAGCTCGAATCGTCCATCAACTTTCTTGGCCCGGCGCTCTTGGAGAATTCCGCTTCGGGGGTCGAGCCGGCTCGCAGGGGGAGCCGCTCGGCCCGCCATGCGCCCCAGGGCGTGTACCCCTGCGCGGGAGACGATCAATGGTGCGCCCTCACGGTGTTTGACTCCGCCGAATGGTCCGCGCTTTGCCGTCTCATCGGCAGAGAGAACTGGCTCGCGGATGGCGGCATGGCGAGCGCCGCTGGAAGGACGGCCCGCCACGACGACATCGACGCCGCCATCGAGGCGTGGACTCGTCAGCGCTCGCCGGACGAGGCGGCGGAAGCCTTGCAGGCTGCGGGCGTACCCGCAGGCGCCGTCCAGCACGTCGGGGACATCATCGACCGCGACCCCCAGATGGCCGTGCGCGGCTTCTACCAGCGCTTCGCCGATGGGAGCGTCGTCGAGGGCGTCCCCTTCCAGCTTAGCGAAACGCCCCAAGCCATCGACCCGCGCCTCCACGACCTCGGAGAGGACACCACCTACGTCCTCTCCGGCATCCTGGACATGGACGAGCCCGCCGTCGCCCGCCTCTTCGAGATTGGCGCTGTCGGCGGGACGTGACCTCGCCACGTTAGAACCCAGACGTCGAGCGGGGTATAGTGCCCGCGTGACCGAGCGCACACGCACCCAGGTGGCCATCATCGGCGCGGGGCCCGCCGGTCTTACCCTTGCGCACATCCTCCGCCGGACCGGGATCGAGTCCGTTGTTCTCGAATCGCACAGCCGCGAGTACGTCGAGGCGCGGGTGCGTGCGGGCGTTCTAGAGCAGGGGACGGTCGAGCTGTTCAGGGAGCTCGGCCTGGCCGGACGCCTGGACCGCGAAGGGCTGGAGCATCGCGGCATCGAACTCCGGTTCGACGGCGTGGGGCATCGCATCGCGTTCGACGAGCTGGTTGGCCGCTCCATCTGGGTGTACGGCCAGCAAGAGGTGGTCAAGGACCTCGTCGCCGCCCGGATCGCCGCCGGCGACCCGCTGCTGTTCGGGGCCGAGGCGCTCTCCGTTGAGGGCGTTGAGACGGCGCGCTCCGTGGTGCGCTACCGCTGCGAAGGCGAAGAGCGTGAGCTGACCTGCGATTTCGTGGCCGGCTGCGACGGCTTCCACGGCGTGTCGCGGCAGGCGATTCCCAAAGGCGCCCTGCGCGAGTACGTCCACGACTACCCCTCCGGCTGGGTGGGCATCCTCGCCGCCGTGGCCCCGTCCACGGAGGAGTTGATTTACGCGTCGCACCCGCGCGGGTTCGCGCTGCACAGCCTCCGCTCGCCGGAGCTTAGTCGCCTCTACGTCCAATGCGACCCCGGCGATGTCATCGAGAACTGGCCGGACCGGCGCATCTGGGACGAGATGCACGCCCGCTTCGAGAGTCCTGGGTGGTCGCTGAAAGAGGGGCCGATCATCGAGAAGAGCGTCACTCCCATGCGCAGCTATGTCGCGGAGCCGATGCAGCATGGCCGTCTCTACCTGGCCGGGGATGCCGCGCACATCGTCCCGCCCACCGGCGCGAAAGGCCTGAACCTGGCCGTCGCTGATGTTCGCGTCCTTGCTCGCGGACTGCTCGAATACTTCGAGGGTGGCGGCTCGGAAGTCCTCGACGGCTACACGAAGACGTGCCTGGCGCGGGTGTGGAAGGTCATGCACTTCTCATGGTGGATGACGTCGATGTTGCACATCTTCCCAAACGACCCCGACGGCACGCAGCGCCGACTCCAGCTCGCGCAGCTCGCCTACGTAACCTCGTCGCGGGCCGCCTCCGCCAGCCTGGCCGAGCAGTACACCGGCCTTCCGTTCGAGGACTGAGGCAAGCCTTAGTTCCCTTCTTAACGCCTCGTCCGCGGAGAAGGCTGGGGGGGAGGGCCGCGCGTTGACCCTCGTTGCTCTAGAGAGTAGCGTGCCGTCTGTTTTATGGCGTCACCCCAGCCGGCGGAGGCGCCGGGCTGAGGAGGAGCGCGATGGACTACCTGGACGAGCAGAACAAGCTGATTGCGGCCCCGGAGCCGCGATGGATCACGAGCCCGAAGCGCGTGCGGGCCTTCTTCGCCGGGGAGCCAGTCGTGGACTCGACCCGCGCCAACCTGTTCAGGGGCGGCGGCCCGCCGGTCTACTACTTCCCGAAGGACGACGTACGGCAGGACCTCGTCGTCGCGGCCGGCCGCACCGAGTCCGACGCCCGCGGCGAGAGGGCGCTCTCCGACGTGAAGGCCGGCGACAGGGTAGCCGAGGACGCGGTGTGGGAGTACACGCAAACCGCCGAGGACGTTGCCTTCCTAAAGGGGATGGTCTCGCTGAAGTGGAATGCAATGGACTCCTGGTTCGAGGAGAACGAGGAGGTGTTCGTCCATGCGCGAGACCCCTTCAAGCGAATCGATATCGTGAATTCGGCCCGCCGCGTCGAGGTCGTCGTTGGCGGCGAGAAGGTCGCCAACAGCAGCGCTCCGGCCATCCTTATCGAGCCCGGCCACCCGCTGCGTTACTACCTGCCGAAGGCGGACATCCGCATGGACTTATTGCGCCCGAGCGAGACTGTATCCCGGTGTCCCTACAAGGGCGAGGCGAGCTACTACTCCTTGCAGGTCGGCGGTGCGCTCGTCGAGAACGCGGCGTGGTCTTACAAGTACACCACGCCGGAGTCGACCAAGATTGCCGGCCTGGTCTGCTTCTTCAACGAGCGGGTGGACGCCATCGTCGTCGACGGGCGGGAGATCGAGAAGCCTGCCACGGCGTGGAGGCGGTAGCCGGTATAATTCGGGCGGCGCAGCCTTCCGGCGCCTCCAGGCGATAGCGCAGAGGCCCCGTAGTCAGGAGAGGATGGCGAGGAGAATGACGATGACGACGAAGAAGACCAACGCCTACTCGGACACGGAGTGGCGGGCGCGCGTGGACCTGGCGGCCGCCTACCGGCTCACGGACCATTTCGGCATGACGACACTTGTCTATAACCACATCACCGCGCGCGTCCCCGGCACGGACGACCAGTTCCTGATCAACGAGTTTGGCCTTGGCTACGATGAAGTCACGGCCTCGAACCTGGTCAAGATTGACCTGGACGGGAACGTCCTCGAGGAGGGCAGCCACCGGATCAACGTCCCCGGATACATCATCCACTCGGCGGTCCACTCCGCCAGGCACGATGTGACCTGCGTCATGCACACTCATACGCCCTACGGCATGGCGGTCTCGGCGTTGGAGGAAGGGCTGCTGCCGCTCCAGCAGGACACGTACCGCTTCCACGAGCGCGTCGCCTACCACGAGTTCGAGGGCCTGGCCGTCGATACGGACGAGCGCGAGAGGCTCGTGACGGACCTCGGCGATAGGGACGCGATGATTCTGCGGAACCACGGCTTGCTCACCGTCGGCGGCTCCGTCGCTGAGGCGTGGAACACCATGTGGCAGCTCGAGCGCGCCTGCCAGATTCAAGTGCTGGCCCAATCGACCGGCCAGGCCATCCGCCAGGCTCCGCTCTCCGCTATAGAGAAAACCGCCGACCTCTTCGATGGCGACGACGGCTCCATTGCGTGGCCTTGGCTCCTGCGCACGCTCGACCGCAAGGACCCGTCCTACAAGGAGTAGCGGCGGCTGGCTAGGCGAGCCTGCGTACTCGTACTTTTGCGACATTTACCCCTTGGCGCGGGCCGCCGAGTAGCGATAGGCTCGGGCCATGGCACAGCAACTGCGTCAGGCGATCGGTGGGGGTGCTGCCGAAGCCAAGACTACCTACCGCCCACTACCGTCGGTTTGGTTCGACGACGACGCGTCGCTGATTGAAGAGATGCTTGACTTCTATCCACGAACGACGCCCGAGCTCATTCTTGACGCCACGGTGAATGCGGGGAGGTTTTGGAGAGGCAGCAACCGGCCGGTGGTGGGCCTTGATATAGATGGACGCTGTCGGCCCCTAGTGATTGGCGACAACGAGTCGATGCCGTTCCGAGGCGAGTCGTTCGATGTGGTTGTCTATGACCCGCCCCATGTGCCTAACCAGGGTAGGGATCGGCAGAAGGACTTCACCGCTCGTTTCGGACTTGGCGCAACTGCCGGCGCATCTCACGACTACAACTTCTTTCACACGTTCGCGCCGTTCACTAAGGAAGCGTACCGGGTGCTCAGGCCCGAGGGCGTCCTGTTCTGCAAGATTGTAGACTACGTCCACAATCACCGGCTCCAGTGGGCTCATGTTGCACTCGTCGAGGCTGCTGAGGCTGCAGGGTTCTGCGCTTGCGATTACATTCTGAAGGTGCGCAAGGGTCCAATCGTAGATCCGGGATGGAAGAAGGCGCATCACAGCCGCAAGCAACATGCGTTCTGGCTAGTTTTCAGAAAGTCGCTCCGTTGCGAGTGAACAGGTCTCTTATCCCGTAAGCCGCTGCTCCCATGTCATGAGCTGAGTGCAGCGGTCGAGGTCTAGGTTCCTAATCTGGCATTTACCGTCTGAGCCGTCGAAGTGAATGTGGAAGAGCAAATCACCGTCTTCGTCTACACAGTCTCCCCCTATGCTCCGCCGACTGGCGCGTCGTCCAACCGCGGCGAACTCCACCTCTCCCATTCTCTTGAGCAGCGGGACCGGAATCTCAATCAACTGGTAACGGATGCGGTCTCCTTCTTGACTCCAGACGGCGCGAAGCATCAGGATCGTGTCGTACCGAGAGAGGTGAGCCATCGCTCTCTCCACCAGGTTCGAGGCTTCCCACGGGTCACGTTCGGTTGTGCAGAGCTTGGTGATTTGAATCCGGCGCTCCTTGGTTCCTTTCCCCGTCTCGGTTTTCAATGACACTCGTGACTCCCCGACGATGAGGTCGTGCTCAGGCTGATTTGGCGCGTTCTGCGCGATATGAGCGCCTGGTGCTCCACACAGGTCGAATGCACGCTCGGCCAGTGCTTCAAAGTAGATGCCCTGGGGCGGCACTCTCGGATAAATCGTGTGGTGCTGCGTCACCAGATTACGAATAGTCTCTGGAAGAGGAGATGAGAAGAGACCGGTTGGTTCCATTGGTTATCTCTGTTGGGAGCCATGCGGCTGGCTAGGCGTTCTCCAGCGCGCTGACGATTGCGTCGCCCACTGCCGAGGTCGACGCGCTGCCGCCGAGGTCGCCGGGGAGGGACTCTCCATCGCGCAGAACGCTCTCTACGGCGGCGTCGATGGCGTCGGCGGCTGCGGTCTCGCCGAGGTGGCGAAGCATCATTGCCGCCGAGAACACTGTCGCGATGGGGTTGGATATGCCCTTGCCCGCGATGTCCGGCGCGCTGCCGTGAACCGGCTCGAACACCGACGGGAACCGGCGCTCCGGGTTGATGTTCCCGCTGGGCGCGAGGCCCATGCTGCCCGTAATCATCGCCCCGATGTCCGTCAGGATGTCCCCGAAGAGATTGCTCGCCACCACCACGTCGAACGAATCGGGGCGGCGTATGAAGTTCATGCAGGCCGCGTCGACGAGCAAAGACTCGGTCTGAATGTCCGGGTACTCCGCCGCGACTTGGTCGAACACCTCATCCCAGAGCACCATGCCGTAGCCTTGGGCGTTGGACTTAGTGATGGAGGCCACGCGCCGCTTCTTGTCGCGCGACCGCGCCAGCTCGAACGAGTAACGCACAACCCGCTCGATGCCGCGCCGGGTGAAGACCGCAGTCTGCACCGCGACCTCCTCGGGGAAGCCCTTGTACTGGAAGCCGCCGACGTTTGCGTATTCTCCCTCCGTGTTCTCGCGAATGACGACCAGGTCGATGTTCCCCGCCTCGCGTCCCCGCAAGGGGGAGACGACGCCGGGAAAGAGGATGCTCGGGCGCTGGCACACGTACTGGTCGAAACCCCGCCGCATCGGCAGGAGCAGGCCGTTGAGGGTGACGTGGTCTTGGATGTCCGGGTGGCCGACGGCCCCGAAGAAGACCGCGTCGAAACCCGAGAGCTGGTCAAGACCGTCCGGGTCCATCATCCGTCCATGCTCGAAGTAGTAGTCCGAGCCCCAGGGGAACTCCCGGTAGGTCAGCTCGACCCCGAACCTGCGTTGCGCGGAGGCGAGGACCTTGGTCCCTTCCTCGATAACCTCCGGCCCGATGCCGTCTCCGCGTATGACTGCAATCTTGTGGCTGCCCATTTGACCTCCGTGCGGCGCCGTCACCTTCGTGGGGCGAGTCCTTCAACGACGGGAAGGGTAGCGCCTCGATGATGGGTGGGGAAGTTGTCCGTTTGTGCGGAAAAAGTTGTCCACTGCATTTTTGCTAGGCGTGAAAAAGTTGATCACTGCGGATTTGCCAGGCGTGAGAAGTTGTCCGTTTTGCTGGGCGCCAGGAGTAAAAAATTGTCCAATTTGTACGGTGAGACGGGTTTTTTCGAGGGTGTTTTCATGGCCGTGGCCCGCTTCCTGGGGTTAAAAAGTTGATCACCGGAAAAATGTGCGTTGCGGTCATGGCTGCCGTCGGGGTTCCGGGTCTGGGGGTTAGGCTTCTCCCCCGACCGGGCAGGGCAACCATTGAAGTTACCATGGTAGGGGGATGGGGGTATTGGGGGAAGGGGCAAGTGTCGTGGCCCCGCGATCCTCACCACAGCCGACGAAATGGTGAGGGGGACGCCTGGGGCGTGGCCTATCGGCCACTCTGGATCCCCGCCTGCGCGGAATGACGGAGGGGAGCGCCTTCCTTCGCAGACGGCCCCCTCCTAGCCTCCCCCGCAGACGAGACCTTTGCGTAACCCTATTTTCTGGCGGGCGTAACTCTTCCCACCCACCCGCCCGTTATGTTGTGGGGGACACCCCCACACCCCCGGCAGAGGGGCAGAGCCCCTCTGCACTCCCCGTTCATATGGTTGGCACCGGTAATCCTCTTCCTAACCTTCCCCACGGGGCGGCAGGGAGAGGCGGAACCCTCCCGGGGGATATGCAAAGGTCTCGCAGACGGGGAGGGATTTCGAGGCAATGACGAAACCTGCGCGGGAATGACGGAGTGGGGCGGAGCTCCGCGTTGGGTGGACTGTCCTGGGGATGGGTGGTAAAAGGTTCCCCACGAATCCAAGGCCCCGCTTTCATCGTACTTAAGAGTGATGAGCACGCACAGCGGCAGCCTGGCAGTGAGAGGCGTGGTCCTACCTCTACCCTCCCAATCGGACGTTGATCTCGTTGCGCGGGTTTCCGCGGGAGACGCAAGCGCTCTGGAAGAGCTGTATAACCGCTATGGCCAGTCGGTATTCAGCATGGGCTACAGCATTCTGAAGGACTACGCCGCGGCCGAAGACGTGACGCAGGAGATATTCATCTCGCTGTGGTCGCGGGCAGACCGCTTCCACCCCGATAAGGGCGTGTTCAGGCACTGGTTCCTGCACCTGGCTCACAACCGGGTGATCGACGAGCTCCGCAAGCTCCGGCGGGTGGCTGTGATGGATGCCGACAAAGCGCCCGAGGACCCGGATCTGAGCCTGGTCGCCTCCGGCGATACGGCTGACGAGGCGATAAACGCCGTACTGTTCGGCGCGGCAAGCGAAGCGATCAGGGCATTGCCGGAGGACCAGCGGATCGCCGTAGTGATGGCGTACGTGGAGGGAGCCACCCAGCGGGAAATCGCGGAGCGGACCGGCGCGCCGGTGGGCACCGTGAAGACGCGCTTGCGTCTGGGACTTATCAAGCTGAGGGAGATGATGACGGGACAGGCGGGGATGAAGGCCTGATGGGAAACGACTCGGACGACGCCATGGACGCCATAGAGGAATTGCTGCCCGGCTATGCGCTGAACGCCCTGGATGAACAGGATGCGCTCACGGTGGAAGCCGCCCTCGAACGCGAGCCTCGCTACCGCCGGGTCCTCAGCGGATATATCGAAGGCGTTTCGCGGCTTGCCGGGTCGCACGCTGCCGCCGTCCCCAGCGCCGCGATCCGCGAGCGACTCATGTCGCGGGTCCGGAGCGCTCCGGCTGCGCCGGCTGCTGCGTCCGGCGGCGCCCGCGGCGCGCCTCCTCGCGCGTTCTGGGCCGTTGCCGCCGCGCTCTTCATTGCGGTCATCGCCCTCGCGAGCTTCTCTGCACTACAGCAGCAGCGGGTCGCCGACCTCGAAGGGAGGATCACCGCGCCTCCTAGAGCGGACGACGACCGGAGCGAGCTGGAGGACCTCAGCAGCACGTTCGCCCGGCCCGGAGTCGTCGTATCTCAGCTCAGGCCTATCCCCTTGGCCCCGCCGACGGCCTCCGCGCCGGGCGACGGCGAGGACCCCGCAGGCATGATCGCCATCAATGCCGAGGGCGGCGGCGTCCTCGTCACTGTACACCTGCAGGCCCTCGATGCCGGTCAGACGTACCAAGCGTGGTGGTGGGACTGGGAGGGCCAGTCGTCCAGCGCCGCGGTCTTCGAAGTGGACGAGGGCGGCTATGCACGCATCGAGCTGCAAGGAAACGCTGGACGGATGCAGTCGTTGAGCGTGAACGTTGAGCCCGACGGGGGGGCGGACGTCCCCAGCTCGGACATCGTTCTCGTAGGCCGGCTGCCTGACGTAGAACCATCCGGCGAGTAGCTTCGTAGTTATTAGGGAAGCGCCCTCCACTCGCTGCCGTGAAGGCGTCTCGCGGCGAACCCCTTGACGTTGCGAGAGGTGGGAATGGAGGGGTAGTAAGCGGGGTGGCGGCATTAGGCCGTCGCCCCGCATCCATATCGGCGGCAAAGCAAAGGCCCAAGGGCTAGCCCTCGGACCTTTTGCGTTAGGTAAGCTACGCTGCGTTACTTGGTCATCAGCTCGATGCTGTGACCGTTGGGGTCGTCGAAGTACACGCCCCGGCCCCCGCGGCGGGTGTTGATTTCCATGTCGTAGCGGTTCTCCGGCCGCGGGCCGCTGCCGTAACGAAGCCCATCCGACTTGACCCTGCCGAAGATATCGTCGAACTCCTCATCGCTCACCATGAACGCGTAGTGGTGGTGGGCGACCTCGCGGCGGTCGTCGAAATCGAACGAGAGGCTGCCGATCTCCACGGGCGCGAACGGCCCTTGCTCGCCCGTGTACTCCACCCCCATCATCCGGGCGAAGAACTTCGCCGAGCCAACCTTGTCGTGGGACGGTACGATCGTGTGGTCCAGGTGCATATCCCACCTCCGACGGCGCATTTGCAGGGAGCGTACTCCTAGCCGCGAAGGCGGTCAACGAACGTTCAGGCGAACTCCGGCGGCCGGATATGCGCCCACGGGCGAGCGGCCTCGAACGCCGCGGACGCGCGCAGGACCGTCTCCTCGTCGCCGAGGCGTCCGACGAGCATGAGGCCGATAGGCAGGCCGGACTCCGTGAAGCCGCACGGGATGCTCGCCGCGGGCCGGCCGGTGAGGTTCGCATGCAGGCAGAACGGGGTGAAGCCCCAAGCTGGGTGCACCTTCCGCCCGTCGATGACCTCCGGGTTCTTCTCGATCGGGAAGGCGGGAACGGCCATCGTCGGCGTCGCGAGGAGGTCGTACTCCTCGAATAGTTCGTCGAACCAGCGCCGGTGCCATGCCAAGTCATGCAGCGCGCGGGAGTAGCGCTTGGCCGGCCAGGAGCCCGCGTCGGTCAACCACTTCAGCAGCCGTGACGGCAGGAAGTCGCCTTGCCCGGCCTCGATCACCGGACCGAGCGTCAAAGAGAGGTCTGTGAGCATGATGGTGACGAACGTCCAGATTGCATCGTCGGTTGTGACGGCGGGCGCCGCCTCCTCGACCGCCGCGCCCAACTCCTCGAATACGCTGACGCCGGCCTGCGCCGCCGCGCGCACTTCCGGGTCGACCGGCTGATCGTCCATCGCCGGGCTCCACGCGATTCGGAGACCGGCGACCGATGGGTTCTCCACCGCCGCGGTGAAGTCCGGCGGGAACTCCCGTATCGCCCGTGCGTCGCGGCCGTCCGGTCCCGATAGCGCGTTCAGCAGGATCGCGGCGTCCCGGACGCTCGTGGCGAGCGGGCCGTTCTGCAATAGCGGCTCCCAGCCTGGGCGGCGGGAGTAGTCGTGGGGCACGCGTCCGGCGGTCGGCTTGATCCCGTAGACTCCGCAGAAGCTGGCCGGTATGCGTATCGAGCCGCCCGCGTCGCTGCCGTTGCAGATGGGCGCGAGCCGGGCCGCCAAGGCCGACGCCGAGCCTCCGCTCGATCCCCCGGACGTCCGGGACGTGTCCCACGGATTCGCACACACCCCGCCGACGGTGCTCTCGGTCGTCCCCTTCCACCCGAAGTCCGGCGTGTTCGTCTTTCCCACAATGATTGCGCCGCCGGCTCTGATGCGCTCGACGGCGATGTCGTCGCGCTCAGGGACGTTGTCCCCGTGGAGGATGGAGCCGTAGGTCGTGCGGATGCCCTTGGTTGCGTCCAGGTCCTTGACCCCGATGGGCACGCCGTGGAGCGGCCCGAGAGGGTCGCCTGCGATGACCGCAGCCTCGGCGCGGTGCGCCTGCGCCATCGCCATCTCCGGCACGGTCGTGATGAACGCGTTCAACTCGTTGCCGTACCGCGCGATGCGTTCGAGGAAGTGCGCGGTAACTTCGACGGGCGAGACCTGTTTCGTACGGATGAGCGCGGCAAGCTCGGCGGCGGAGCAGCTGGTGAGGTCGGACGCAGGCATGGCCGCTACGTGGCCGCTGCGAACCGCGACGGCGAGAACTCGCTCAGATCGGTCTCGGACTCTCCGGTCGCTATCAGCTGCGCCATGCTCTTGCCGGTGACTAGCGCGAGGGTGACGCCCTTGTACCCGTGGCCCGTCGCAAGGTAGAGCGACTCGCGTCCGGGCGCGGCGCCGAGGATGGGCATCTCGTCCTTGCTGTACGGTCGCAGGCAGGCGGTGAGGTCCCGGATTGGCGCGTCGATGACCTGCGGCGCAAGGCGGATTACGGCCTCCATGATTCCGTTCTGCGCCTCCATGGTCGGGTGGGGGTCGAATCCGGCCAACTCTTGAGTCGTTCCTACGAGCAGATCGCCCCCCGCCTTCGGCAGCAGATAGCCCGTCTCGTGGAAGATGGCGTGCCCCGGCGCCTCAACGCCGGCGGGCGGCGAGACGTGAACGATCTGCCCGCGCAGCGGGACAACGGGGACCTCCATCCCCAGCCATTCGGCGGTGTGCTGCGACCATGGGCCGTTTGCGACGACCACGGCGCCGGAGTCGATTCGCTCGCCGTTCGCCAGCGTCACGCCCGCCGCGCGGTCGCCGTCGCGGGGGACTCCCACAGCCTCCGCCGTTCTGATTTCGACCCCATGCCCCTCGGCGGCCTGGGCCAGCGCGATGGCGAAGGGGTACGCCTCCAACTGCTTCTCGACGGTGTAGGCCGCCCCGACGGCGTCCGTGGACAGCCACGTTCCCATGCCGTGGACCGTGGATTCGTCCAGCCACTCGACCTCGATGCCGAGGTCGTGCTGCCAGCCCATCTGCGCCCGTAAGTCCTCCGCCTCGGTCTCGTCGAATGCGGGGCGGAGCAGGGGGATGTCGGAGAAGAGGTAGTCGACGCCGGACTTGTCGATGAGGGTAGGGGCCATGAGCTCGTGCATACGGATGCCGTCGAGCAGGAAGCGGGTGAAGCTCTCCGCGTACCGATGCCGGCCCACGGCGCCCAGCTCGCCTGCAGCTCCCCCGGACGCCCCGCTTGCAACGGCGTCTCGCTCGATGATGAGGCACTTCACACCGAAGTCCGCCGCGAGGAAATACGCGATGCCGCAGCCGATGACGCCGCCGCCCACGATGACGACGTCCGGCGAGCGCGAGACGGTCATGGGCGTATCTCGGTCCGGCGCGCCGTCGCTTCCCCCTGGAAGAGGCCGTCGTAGGGGTTGTCCGTCGCGGCGTCGAGGGTCATGAACATCATTTGGACGATGCGCGCGTCCCTGGAGAGCGTAAAGCCGTGGGGGTTGTAGACAACCACTTGCACCTGCGAGCGGCCCACATAGCCGGCGTCCCATACCGCGTTGTGTACGGCCACGCCGTTACGCAGCATGCTCGAGCGAGGCTTGGCGAGGGCCGTCACGTTGCCCGGCAGGGCGACTGTCTCGTTGAGACGGGCTAGGTACGCCCCGGGCTTCAGCTCGACGTAGCCTGAGCTGTCGAATTCCAAGTCCCGCGCCGGGGCCAGAACGCGCTCGGCGTTGCTGATGCCGATCTTGCCGGGGCCGGTGAGCTCGGCGATGGAGCGGAGCGTTAGGTCGAAGCCGTTCGGCTGCAGCTGCTCGCTCAGGCTCACGAAGTCAGAGACGAGCGGGGACGCGCTTTCGATCATGGCGCGGATTTGCTGGGATGAAAGGACGCCCAATTTTTCTACCTCGTGCGCCCGTGTTGGGGCGGAATGCGCCGGGCCTTCTCGGACTATAGGGAGCGTGGCCGTGGCCTGTCAAAAGGGCAGAGAGCCACGGGGAGGCATTGTACGCTGTTATGCTGTGTTTCGTAAGTAATACGACGATTTATGATAGATAACCACCATATATCGGCTGAGTCAGCGGCCTAAATTTGAAAAGCGTGACAGCAACATCGGCGGATTTCCTATTGACGCGGTGTCGGCCTCGTCTCTAGGATGGCCTTCTTGGCGCAGGACCGATAAGTCAACCGAGGAGGGGCCACTGTGAAGGGCTACTGTATGAAATGCCGTGCTGAGCGTGACATTGCCGAAGCAACCACTGTCTATATGAAGAACGGGCGGCCGGCCACGGAGGGCAAGTGTCCTGTGTGCAGCACCCGGATGTACAGGCTTGGTAAAGCTGCCTAGCCTGTACACAATCCTGATGCACGGAGAAGCGGCCCGCACCAGGGCCGCTTCTCCGTTCGTTTCGCGCCCTGCTGCGCCTATAATGCCTCAATCTCAAAGCGGCGCCTCCTCCGGCAGCTAGGCCGGGGCGGTCCGCGAGCTGACCATCGCTATGGACTTCGACATCACCTTTCGCGGCGTCATCCTCTTCGGCTTCGAGGTCCGCTTCTACTCGATCATGATCCTCGCCGGGCTGTCCGCCGGCGTTGTCCTTGCGCAGCGGGAGGCGAAACGCCTAGGCGAAAACCCTGAGCACGTCGTGAACATCGCTGTGCTGGGGGCCGTGTTCGGCCTCGTCGGAGCGCGGCTCTACCATGTGATCGACGAGTGGTCGTTCTACTCCCAGGACCCCGGCCAGATATTCGCTCTGCGATCGGGCGGCATCGGCATCTTCGGAGCGATTGCAGGCTCAGCCTTCGCGGTTGTAGCCTACGTGTGGTGGGTGAACCGCCGCGCCCGCCGCGGCCACACGCAGCGTATGAGCGCCTTGCGGTGGCTCGATATCGGCGCGCCCGCCTTCCTGCTCGGACAGGCTATCGGCCGGTGGGGAAACTTCTTCAACCAAGAGTTGTTCGGGCCGCCGACCGACTTGCCTTGGGGCATACCGATCGACTCGATCTACCGGCCTGCCCAGTATCTCGGCTATACGCACTTCCACCCGCTTTTCCTCTACGAGTCGCTCCTGAGCTTCTTGGGGGTGGGCGTCCTGCTGTGGGTGGGCCGTCGCTACGCCCACCGGCTACGTCGGGGCGACCTTCTGCTGCTTTACCTGATTTGGTATCCCCTCGAACGTTCCGCGCTGGAGTTTCTGCGATTCGACAACTGGAAGATCGGCCCGATTCCTACCGCGCACGTGGTCTCGGTAGTCCTCGTGGTGGTCGCGGTCGCGGCTTTGGTCTGGTGGCGGCGTCCGGCCTCCTTGTCATCTGACGGCGGGCGTCCGGGAGACGCGTCCGGCGACGAGGCTTCGGGTGCGCAATCGCGTTCGTCTCAGCGGAGGGCGCGCCGCCGCGTCGACTCTCCCGCAGAGGACCCCTCTCCCCCGGAAGAGACCTCTCCCTCTTCCTAGCATTCCGTGAGGCGGGGGCCGCCTGCGCGGCCTACTCGACCGTAACGCTCTTCGCCAGGTTGCGCGGCTGATCGACGTCATTGCCAAGGAAGTCCGCCATTTCGTAGGAGAGGAGCTGGACCGCCACAGTCGCGACTATCGGCTGGAGCAACTCGGGACACTCCGGCGTCCAGATGACGTCGTCCGCGTGGAGCGCGATGCTCTCGTTGCCTGCCGTGGCCACGGCGATGATGCTGCCGCCCCGCGCGCGGACCTGGGACATGTTGAGCAGCACCTTCTCGTAGAGCGCGTTATCCGGAGCGAGGGCGACCACCGGCGTCTCGGAGTCGATGAGTGCGATGGGGCCGTGCTTGATCTCGGCCGCCGACATCCCCTCCGCATGAATGTAGCTGATCTCCTTCAGCTTCAGCGCCCCTTCGCGGGCGATGGGCTCCAGCAGGCCTCGTCCGATGAACAGGAACCGGCGTGACCGGACGTAGCGCGCGGCAATCCGGCGGGCGGCATTTCCGGCGAGTTCGATAGCCTCGCCAAGGAGAGCGGGGAGACGGGATATCTCCTCCACCCGCCGCGCAGCCTCCTCCTCCCCCAGCGCCCCCCGCCGGCGCCCCAAGGCGCAGGCCAGCAGGTGCATCGCCGCCATCGAGCTCACCATCGTCTTGGTCGAGGCGACGCCGATCTCAGGGCCGGCGCGGGTGAGGATGGCGGCCTCGGCCGCGCGCCACGCCTGGCTCCCCTCGACATTCGTGACCGCCAACGTGCGCGCGCCTCGGGTTCTTGCCTCGTGCATCGCCTCCAACGTGTCGGCGGTCTCGCCGGACTGGGTCACGGCGACCACTAGCGTGTGTTCGTCGACGATGGCCTCCGGGCGCCGGAACTCGGCCGCGTTCTCGGCGGAGGCGGGGATGCGCGCCAGCGCCTCCAGGTAGCGCGCGCCGACCTGACTGGCGTAGACGCTCGTGCCCATGCCGAGAAAGACGGCCCGCGTGAAGCCCGTGGCCTCGGCGTCCGAGAACGGCAGCTCGTCGAGGACCACGCGCTGGGGAGAGAAGGAGAGGCGCCCCCGTAACGCGCTCATCGCGGCCTCGGGCTGCTCCAGTATCTCCTTGAGCATGAAGTGCTTGCGTCCCCCCTTGGCAGTGGCGACGGGACTCATGGCGATGGTGTAGGGCGCGTCGGCGACCGGCTTGCCGTCGAGCGTCATCAGCCCGCACTCGCCGGGCTGCACGACGGCAAGCTCGCCCGGCCCGAGGAACGAGGCCGTGGACGTGAGAGAAGCGAGGGCTGGGAGGTCGCTTGCGACGAACGTCTCACCGTCTCCGACGCCGATCAAGACCCCGCCTGCGTTCCCGACGCGGACCGCGACCAGCGTATCGGGCGTGCGCGCGTGCATGCACGCGATCGCGTGAGCGCCGCGCAGCTGTCTTGCGGCCAGCCTCACCGCCTCTTCCAATGAGGCGCCGTCGGCGAGCATCTCTTGGACGAGGTGCGGGATGACCTCCGTGTCCGTGGCGGACGAAAACTCGTGGCCGTTGGCCGCCAGCCGCGCCCTCAGCTCAACGTAGTTCTCCACGATCCCGTTGTGAACGACGACGACCTCGCCCGAGCCGTCGAGATGGGGGTGGGCGTTGGCGTCGGACGGGGGGCCGTGGGTTGCCCAGCGAGTATGCCCTACGCCCTGGCGTCCGCCCAGCGGCTCGCTCGCGACCAAGCGGAGAAGGTTGTCGAGCTTGCCGGCGGCTTTTCGCACACCGATGCGCCCGTCGTCGTCGAGGACAGCGACGCCTGCGCTGTCGTACCCGCGATAGGCAAGACGGCTGAGGCCGTCGAGGACGATCGGGGTGGCGTCTTGGGGGCCGACGTATCCAAAAATGCCGCACATATTGATAAACCTGTGAAGGGGGCTTGCGCGCCCTTTCCTCAATCCTATCGCACTGAGGGAGGAGGCCCGCTAAGACCGCTCCCCGCGTCGCGGTCGAGAAGCCAGATGAGCTCTCCCTGCTCCGGGCGGACGAGCGCCGCCGGGAGCGGCGGCGCTGCGGCCTGGGGGTGGAGCGCGTGGGCGACGGGCCCGGCCTTGGACTGCCCCTGCGCGAGAAACACGACGCGCCGCACCGCGTTGATGAGCGGCAGCGTGGCCGTGATGCGCCACACGTTGAGGTGGGCCGCCCACGTTGCCCTGAACAGGCGCGTTTGTTCCGATAGGGCATCGACCCCGGGGAAGAGGCTGGCGGTGTGACCATCGTCGCCGATGCCCAGAAGCAAGAGGTCCGGCCTGGGGCTGCCGACTTCAAAGATGTCGCGCAGACGCCGCTCGGTTATCGTGGCGGACTCGTCCGGCGTGACGCCGGTGGTTGGGATGGGGATGACGTGGGCGGGGTCAATGGGAACGTGAGAGAGAAGGGCCTCGTGGGCCATGCGCTGGTTGTTGTCCGGGTGGTCCGGGGCTGTCCAGCGCTCATCGCCCCAGAACACGTAGGTCGACGCCCAGGGCATACGGCTGGAGTACGGCTCCTCGGCGAGTAGGCCGTAGAGCATCGCGGGGGTGGTTCCCCCGGATAGCCCCCAGACAAACCGCCCGCGCTCGCGCGCGGACTCCAGTGCGGTCTCGAGGGTCAGGGCAGCGGCGGCTTCCGCGAGCAGAGCGGGCGAGTCGTAGGTCCTGACCTGCGTCATGCGGGCTACGGCTGGCGGCGCACGGCGTGGCCGCCGAACCGGTTGCGCATCGCGGCGAGGAGCTTGAACCCGAACTGCGCCTCGTCGCGTGAGCGGAACCGCGCCTGGAGGGCTATCGATATGACGGGGATTGGAACGGCGAGGTCCACGGACTCCTCGACGGCCCATCGCCCCTCGCCCGAGTCCTCGACCCAGGGCGCGATGTCGGATAGCTCGCTGTCCTCGGCGAGCGCGTCGGCGGTGAGATCGAGCAGCCACGAGCGCACGACGCTCCCGTGGCGCCATACCTCGGCAATCTGGGAGAGGTCCAGGCCGAACATCTCTTTCGCCTTCATCAGCTCGAAGCCCTCGGCATAGGCCTGCATCAGCCCGTACTCGATGCCGTTGTGGACCATCTTGGTGAAGTGGCCGGAGCCCAGCGGGCCGACGTGGGCGTAGCCCGTGTCGGCCGATGGCGCCAGCGTGCGAAAGGCGGGCTCGGCTATCGCGACGGCGTCCGCGTCGCCGCCGACCATCAGGCAGTAGCCCTCGGCGAGTCCCCAGATGCCGCCGCTGACTCCCGCATCGATCATGTGGACGCCTCGGTGCTGCAAGAGCGCTCCGCGCCGCATCGAGTCGTTGTAGTTGGAGTTGCCGCCCTCGATGAGGATGTCCCCGGCCTCCAACACCTCCGCGAGCGCGGACACCGTGCCTTCCGTCGGGTTGCCTGACGGCACCATCACCCATACGACGCGCGGCTGAGGGAGCACCTCGACGAGCTGTTCGAGGGACTCGGCGATGTCCAGGCCCCGCTCGCCCGCGGCCCCGCGGGTGTCGGGGTCGCGGTCGTAGGCCACCACGCGGTGGCCGCCCTCGTGGAGGCGTTGCGCCATACTGCCGCCCATACGCCCCATGCCGACCATGCCGATGTCCATCGCTGCCTCCGCGCCGGACGAGCCGGCGGTCCTCTTTACTGGTCCGTCCTAGCCCCCTGCTTCCACGAGCTCGCCGCACTTTGCCTCGATGCTCGCGAGCGCGTCGCCGAACGATTTGGCGAATGAGTCGACGCCGTCGGCGAGCAGCTTCGCCGTCACCGCCTCCATGTCCACGCCCGCCTCGGCCAGCGCGCGCAGCGTCCGGTTGGCTTGCTCGCCGGTCCCCGCGATGGCAGTTGTGGAGACGCCATGGTCCAGCACGGCCTGCAACGTGTCGGGCGGCATAGTGTTCACCGAGTTCGCGCCTACGAGGGCGTCCACGTATAACGTGTCGGGGTAACTGGGATTCTTGGTGCTGGTGCTCGCCCACAACGGTCGTTGCACACGGGCGCCACGGGTCGCCAGCGCCACGAAGTCGGGGCGGCTGAAGCGCTCCTCGAACAACGCGTAGGCCGCTTGAGCGTTGGCTATCGCGGCCTTGCCCTGCAGGTCCGCGCGCTCGCCGAGGAGCGAGTCCACAGCAGTGTCAACCCGGCTCACGAAGAACGACGCTACCGACGCCGCCCGCGAGGGGCTCATTCCCTTATCGACGAGCGCCTCCAGTCCGGCGATGTAGGCGTCCATCACCTGCTTGTACGCTTCGAGCGAAAAAATCAGGGTGACGTTGACGTTCACGCCCTCGCCGATGAGCGTTCGGATCGCCGGCATGCCCGCGGGGGTCGCCGGGACTTTGATCATCACGTTCGGACGCCGGAGCGCCGCCCACAGGCGCCGCGCCTCGCGCACGGTGCTCGCCGTGTCGTTGGCGAGGGTAGGGCGGACTTCGAGGGATGCGTATCCGTCGACGCCGTTGGTCTCGTCGTAGACGCCTCGAAGAATGTCGGCCGCGCCCTGGATATCCTCGATTGTGAGCGCCTCGAACACCTCGGCTGGAGACTTGCCGGCTCGGGTTAGCTCGCTGAGCGTATCATCGTAGTCGGCGCTGCCCGAGACGGCCTTCTCGAAGATGGTCGGGTTGGAGGTGAGGCCCGTCACGCCTTCACGGACGAGTTTGCCCAGCTCACCGGTAGTCAGCATCGCGCGCCGGATGTAATCGACCCAGGTCGATTGCCCAAGGGCCTTGTTCTGTAGGACAGTGTTCTCCATGGTCCGCCTCCTTGCCTAACCTTGGACCGTGAGCTGCGAGGCCTCGATGGCCTTGACCTTGTTGAGCCGGCGCAGATGACGCTCGTCGCCCGAGAACCGAGCGTTGAGGAAGGCGGCGAGAAGCTCGCGCGCCAGTTCCGCGCCGATGATTCGGGCGCCAAGGCAGAGCACGTTCATGTCGTCGTGCTCCACGCCTTGATGCGCCGAGTAGGTGTCGTGGCACATCGCGGCCCGTACGCCCACGACCTTGTTCGCCGCGACACTGGCCCCTACGCCGCTGCCGCATACGATCACGCCTCGGTCGGCGTCGCCGCTGGCGACCGCCCGCGCTACGAGGGCTGCGAAGTCGGGGTAGTCGTCATCGGGGTCGATCGCGTAAGGGCCAAGGTCGACCACCTCGCTTCCGCACGCCTGCGCCATCGCCGCGACATCGCCCTTGAGGAAATACCCGGCGTGATCGGCTGCTATCGCTACGCGCAACTCTTACCTCCCGCAATCGCCCCTCCCACAATCACGGCCCTCCACAATCACGGCCTCCCGCAATCGCGGCCTCCCGCAATCGCGGCCTCCCGCAATCGCGGTCCGAGGAAGCGCCTTCGCTCAGATGGCGTGGCCGTATCGCCCCTCACTTGTAACGATAGCAAACGGGCGCCCATGTAGTAAGGGAGCCTTGGCTGTCCGACCTCTCAATGCCGGTCAAGGAGCTTGGGTATGCGCGTGGATTCGTAGAGGACGCCCTCTCGGCCCGGTGAGTGTGGTGGGCTAAGAGGGCGTCATGGATCGGGCGACGGTGAAGTCGCTACTCGGCTGCGACCCGGGGCCTGCGGCCGCGCCGCCTGCCGTTTCCGGTCTCGACCCAGAAGTAAATCGTCCCCTCGGCCTTGCGGATGGTCAGCGTCTTGCCTAGCGTCAGCGCGGCTGCGCCGAGTCTGCGTCGGAGTGCGTTGGTCGTCTCCCCCTGGGCGGGCTGGAGCTTCCCGGCTTGGCCGTCGGGCACTCGCTCGATATAGCCCATATACTCGCGCAGGATTTGAGCCCTCTTTCCGGTGACGCTGCTGGCCTGCGCCTCGCCCAATGTGAGCACGTCGAATGTCGGCATCTATTCCCCCTTGAATGGAAAACCAGAGTCTGCGTGAGAGCCTGCGGTAGCTAGCTTATGCTATATCGTAACCGGTGGCAACCCTGCCATACTAACCCTGCTTGCAGGCGCTCGCCGTTTGACCCGCGCCTTGTCCTAATGCGCTTACCAGATGCCTCTGAATCGCGCTAAGGGTCATTACTATAGACCACTCTATGACTGCGGGATAAGCGCTTGTGAGGAGACTCTATATCCCGCAGATCGCCGCCCCTGCCAGCGAAGCTTAAGGTTCGGTTAGCGCATGGTAGGCGCATTGATTAGGGAGGCTGGAGACCGCTCAGATGACTCGAACGGGGTGAGTGGATTGCCATTCGTTACCTGCGCGCGAGTCAGACGGGACCCGCCCCAAAGCGCGACTCGAACAGGATAACCGGCTCGGTTTGCGCGCGAGCCTTGTAACACATTGGCGTTACCCGGCCCCCGACCGGCGACGTCAGGTATCATGTGAAGCCCGGCCTTCGACCCACCCCTAGCCGCGCAGGTAACGATCAACAACCAATGAACTTGCCGCCCACCGTCGACTCCCACCATCGCCTTCATGCGTCCGCCGCCCGGCCCGCGGAGCTTGCGCCGCTCCTCGCGGAGAGCGGTGTTGAGCGCTCCGTCCTCGTGCAGCCGGAGCCGTCGCTGGATGAGACGCGCGCCGCGCTGGCCCTCGCGGCCGATGCCGGATTCGTAGCGGGCGCCGCCGTCTGGGTGGACGTTGAATCAGCCGCCCTCGGCGCGCTTCTCGACGAGTTGAGCGGCCACCCCAAGCTGCGCGGCGTCTGCCTGCCGGTCCACCTCGAAACCCACAACCACTGGCTCGCGCAGGACACTGTCGTGGCCGGTCTGCGCGAGGTCGCCAAGCGCGGCCTCAGCCTCGACGTGATCGTGGAGCCGAGGCAGATTCCATCGGTGCGCGCGCTTGCCGAGGCGGTTCCCGACCTCAGGATAGCCCTAGCCCACATCGGCTCGCCCTACATCGCGCGGGGCGAGCGTGAGCCGTGGGGCGTCTACATCCTCAATCTGGCTCCCATGCGCAACGTCTCGGTCAAGCTCAGCGGCCTAGTCACTCTCGACACTCAGCCGGACTGGAACGTGGCCCACCTCAAGCTCTTCGTCGAGCCTATCGTGCGCCTGTTCGGCTACTCGCGCGTCATGTTCGGCAGCGACTGGCCCGAGCACACAGCGGCGGCCGGCTACCGGCAGACGCTCGACGCGGCTATAGAGGCGGCAGGACCCATGACTGAGCCCCAGCTGGCGCAGGTGTTGGGCGGCGCGGCGGTCGAGTTCTATCGATTGGGCTGAGCCCCCGGCCTTCGGCCCCGAGGCGCCGCTGCCCTCGCAGCCGCTCTCGACTCGTTACGATTCCGTTACGATTTGCTGGGAAACCGCTCTCCCCGCTTGTCGCGCCCTCGTTCGAACGCTTACCCTTTACCCTCGGAGGGCCCGCTACCAACATGAAGATGCCGCATCAATGAGTTTCCGGCCGATTCCTATGCTCGTGCTCGCGGCCCTCATGGGGCTTGCCGCTGTCTTGCCCGGTTGTGGAGGCGGCGCAGAGGGCTCTCAGCAACCTGACGCCACTGGAGTAAAGATGCCGCAACAGTATGACGCGCCGCCTGCGCTGACTATCGACCCAAGCAAGAGCTACACCGCGACGTTCAAGACGGAGAAGGGCGATATCGTTGTGGAGCTCTTCGCCGACAAGGTCCCGAACACGGTCAATAACTTCGTATTTCTCGCCCGCGAGGGCTTCTACGATGACACCACCTTTCACCGTGTCCTCGCCGACTTCATGGCCCAAGCAGGGGACCCGACGGGTACGGGAAGGGGCGGGCCAGGCTACCGGTTCGAGGACGAGTTCCACTCCGACCTGAAGCACGACAAGCCGGGGATTCTCTCCATGGCGAACGTGGGGCCGAATACGAACGGCTCCCAGTTCTTCATTACTCACGTCCCCACCCCGCATCTGGACGGACGGCACGCCGTCTTTGGGCAGGTGACCGGCGGGATGGACGTGCTTATGAGCGTCAGTCTCCGCGACCCGCAATCCGCGGGAACCGAGGGCGACAAGATCCACACCATCGAGATTACTGAGCAGTAACGAGCGACCAAACGAGCAGCAGGGGACACTTGCCCCCCCCCCGTCACGGCGCTAAAGGAGGAATCACAATGGCCGAAAGCGACTCTGTACTACAGTTGATGAACGAGAATGGATGCGATGCGCTGGACATCAAGTTTACCGACGTGCCCGGCACATGGCAGCACGTGACCGTGCCTATCAATGAAGTCGACGACGCTCTGTTTACGCGCGGCACCGGCTTCGACGGTTCGAGCATCCGCGGCTTCCAGGTCATCAACGAGTCCGACATGCTGCTGGTCCCGGACCCGGCGACGGCGGCTGTAGACCCGTTCATCCAAGGGACGGTCACCGTCATCGCCACCGTCCGCGACCCAATCACCAGCGAGAGCTACAGCCGCGACCCCCGTAACGTCGCCTTGAAGGCTGAGGCGTACCTCAAGGAGTCCGGGGTCGGGGACATCTCCTACTGGGGCCCGGAGGCGGAGTTCTTCGTATTCGACTCCGTGCGCTTCGATCAGACCGCGAACAGCGCCTTCTACGAGGTGGACTCCGAGGAGGGCATCTGGCGCAGCGGCTCAGAGGAAGACCTTCGCGGAATCGGCCCCAACCTTGGCATGAAACCCCGGCACAAGGAAGGATACTTCCCTGTGCCTCCCGTCGACACCTTCACCGACATGCGGAACGAGATGGTCAGGGAGATGACCAAGCTCGGCATGGTCATCGAGAAACACCACCACGAGGTCGCGACGGCCGGCCAAGGCGAGATCGACATACGTTTCGACTCGCTGGTCAAGACGGCCGACTCCATCATGGCTTACAAGTACATCGTCAAGAACGTCGCGGCGCGCCACGGCAAGGTCGCCACGTTCATGCCCAAGCCGCTCTTTGGCGACAACGGCACCGGCATGCACACCCACCAGTCCATCTGGAAGGACGGCGTTCCGCTCTTCGCGGGCGACGGGTACGCGGGGCTGAGCGAGATGGCGCTCAACTACATCGGCGGCCTCATCGCCCACGGCTCGGCGCTCATGGCCATCCTCGCGCCGACCTCGAACTCCTACAAGCGGCTTGTCCCCGGCTTTGAAGCGCCGACCATCCTCGCGATGTCCGCCCGCAACCGGAGCGCCGCGGCCCGCGTTCCCATGTACTTCCCCGACGCGCGGGCGAAGCGCGTCGAGTTCCGCCCGCCCGATCCCACGTGCAACCCCTACCTCGCCTTTGCGGCCATGCTCATGGCGGGCTTGGATGGAATCGAGAAGAAGCTCTCGCCGGGCGACCCGTTGGACGCCAACCTCTACGAGCTGCCGGAAGACGAGCTTGCCAAGCTGAAGCAGGTTCCCGGCTCGCTCGCCGAGTCTCTCGATGCCCTCGATGCCGACAACGAGTTTCTCCTGAAAGGCGGCGTATTCACTCCTGACCTGATTGAGGCCTACATCGCCTTCAGGAGAGCCGAGGTCGACGAGATTCGCCTCCGCCCGCACCCGTACGAGTTCTTCCTGACGTTCGACGCCTAGTCCCCAGCGCCGGCAGGTCGCACCCGAGAGGGGCCCTCGCATGATGAGGGCCCCTCTCTTATTATTCCCGGCGCGGTGCAACCCTCCTCTCTCACTAAGGACAGCAGCTTTCTCCGGCGCCGGAGAAAGAATTGAGGAGGCAGCTCCGGGAGTACGCAATGGCAACCCCAAACGTAGAAATCGCCGCCAAGAACCCGGACATCGTCGGCGAGAACCCGCTTTGGAACCCCGACGACCGCCGCCTCTACTGGACTGACAACCGGTCGCAGCGCGTATGCCGTCTAGATCCCGCGACAGGCGCGGTCGAGGCGGTGGTCGAGGGCCATTCGGTCTATGCGTTCACCCTCCAGACGGACGGCTCGTTGCTGCTGTTTATGGACCACACGCGCGTGGCGGCGGCGCAGGCGGGCGGTCCCGTTCGTCTCCTTATCGACGGGCTGCCGGGCGAGGGGGAGTCCCGCTTCAACGACGTCGTCGCCGACCGGCGTGGGCGCGTGGTGGCGGGAGTCGTCCCGCCCGAAGGCGGGACCGGCTCGCTCCATTCGATAGGCCTGGGCGGCGACGCTACTCTGCTTGCGACCGACCTGGAGATGCCCAATGGCATGGCCTTCTCATCGGACGACCGGCTCCTCTACGTCGCCGAGACCCGCGGAAGGCGCGTCTCTCTGTTCGACTACGACCTCGACTCCGGGGCGGTCTCCAACCGGCGTGCCTTCATCGACCTCTCGGGAGAGGAGGGCGGCTCGCCCGATGGGATTACGCTCGATTCGGAGGGTTGCCTATGGGTTGCGCTGTCGGGCGGCTGGTCCGTCGTGCGGTCCGACCCCAATGGCGCCGAGATAGCGCGGGTGGAGTTCCCGGCGCGGAAGATAACCAGCATCGGCTTTGGGGGCGTCGACCTCGGCGCCGCGTACGTCACTTCGTCGAGCAGGCAGCCTACGCCGGGCGAGGAGATCGGCCCGGAGGGCGGGGCGCTCTTCGCGTTCCGTCCGGGCGTGGCCGGCGTTCTCGATCATCGGTCGTCCGTCAGTGTGTAAGGCGGTCGCTAGCCGGCAAACGTGCGGCGGAACTTCACGAGGTTCTCTTCCACCACCACCTGCGGGCGCATCCGAGGCTCGCCCGTCTCCTCCACGTCCACGTGGATGAACCACGGCCCCGGCTCGCGTATCGCCCGGTCGAGCGCTTCCTCGAACGCCTCGACCGTCCCCGCTTTCGCGACGTTCCGTATGCCCGCCGCGAGCGCGACCCCCGCGAGGTCGGTTCCCGTGGACGTATGCGTCGGCTGGCCGCCCGTCTCGTACCACATGCGGTTGTCCCACACGATGTGCACCAGGTTCGGCGGCGCCTGACGGGCTATCGTCGCCAGCGAGCCGAGGTTCATCAGCAGCGAGCCGTCGCCGTCCGTGACGAACACCTTGCGTTCCGGCGCGGCCAGCGCCACGCCCAGCCCGATGGACGACGCCAGCCCCATCGCGCCCCAGGTGTAGAGGTTCGCGTCCCGGTCGCCCGCGGCGTACAGGTCGAACGTCGCCGGGCCGAGGTTGGCGATGACCGGCTCGTTCGTAAGCCTGCGGACCAGCGCGGCGATGCCTTCAGGACGCAACACGTTTCGCTCCTACCAGTTGCGCGTACCAGAGCACGGCCACGGGCATGCGGCTCGCGTACGACAGCTCTATCGCGCCGTCCACGTACTTCCGGACCTCGTCCTCGCGCTGCGGGGCGTAGTGCTGGATGTGCAGCGTATCCAGGATCGCGGGTATCGGACGCGCGGATGGGACCTGTACCTCGTTGAACTCGCTCAACCCGCCGCGCATCCCAATGAACAGAGGAACAGGGATGCGGTAGGCGGTGAGCAGCTGGGCAAGCGCGTTGATTGTGTTGCCGAAGCCGCTGCTCTGCATGAACATCGCCGCGCGGCCGCCTCCTGCGTAGACGCCCCCAGCGATGCCGATTGCCTCCTCCTCCCGCGACGCGGGCACGACGGTGAAAGCAGGGTCGGCTTCCAGCTTGGCGAGCACCTGCCAGTTGATGGCGTCCGGCACGTACGTCGCGTGCCAGACCTCGTGCTCGCGCAGACTTTCGATAACAACGTCGGACCAGTGCATGGCCGACGGATTATAGAGCAACCGCATACGCAGCGGGGGAGGGCGGCTTTCACGCCTCCTTGGTCCGATAGGTTCCTGATGCGCAACGGAGGCCGCCCCCCAGGAGCGGCCTCCGTTCTCGTTCGCACGGAAAGAACGCGGCTTCCTCCCGAGCGACGGCTAGTTGCTGTCGCCGCCGGTTGCGCGCGTCCACATGCTCTGTCCGACGATCACCAGCCACGACACGCCAACGACGCCGAAGTACGTGGTGTGCCAGATGAGCGGCGTCGGGCGGGATGCCGTAACGACGTTCGAGAACGCGAATACGGCGAAGATGATGCCGCTGACGAACAGCCCGAACAGGATCCACGGCTGACGTGCTGCCGGACCGGTGCGCATGATGAACTGGATGAGAGCCCACGTGAAGATGAGCCCGACGAGCAGTTCAACAACGCCCGTGAAGTAGAAGGCGAATTCGCCGAGGCCCGTGCCCCAGCCCATCTTGTCCAGCGTGCCGGTGAAGGGGTTCATGTCGCCCTTCTCCGCGAACTTCACGCCAATATGGGTCCCGGGAATAAGCTTGGCCAGTCCATTGGCGAGCCAGAACAGCATCCAGAAGATGACTGTTCCGAGCTCGAGCGAACCCAGTCTGACCATATAACTCTTCAAACCATCCATAGTGCGGCCTCCTTGAACGGTCCCAGTGGTGGGTTTCGGACGGCTGGATTGTCTACTACGATGCGTCGAAATGGACATGGGGTGAGCATTACATTCGGGCGGAATTTTGATTAGGGGCGCTCAGGCGCTCGGTCGCCCTCCGCGCAAAGACGGCCTGTAAACCTCGCGAACGGAGCGTGCGGACTCGCGCGCAGAAAGGCATGCGTGCGCTACAATCGCGGTAGATACAACCGCCGTGGAGTGGACGAGCGCCCTGCGGGGCGAAGGAGGTTCCGGCCCATGCTTACCGCACAGGAGAACAAAGACCTTACGAGCGTCATGCCCGGTGCGCCGATGGGCGAGTTGTTCCGGCGCTACTGGCACCCCATCGCCGCAGCCGCCGAGCTCGACGACAAGCCCACCAAGCCCGTCCGCATCCTCGGCGAGGACCTCGTTCTCTATAAAGACAAGTCCGGCACGCTCGGACTCATCGACCGCTTCTGCCCCCACCGCCGGGTCGACCTCTCCTACGGCATCCCGGAAGAGCACGGCCTCCGCTGCATGTACCACGGCTGGATGATGGACGAGACCGGCCAGTGCATCGAGCAGCCGTTCGAGGAGACCGTCCACCCTGACGGGCGCTTCAAGGAGAAGGTGAAGATCGCCGGCTATCCGGTCGAGTCCTATGGCGGGCTGGTCTTCGCCTACATGGGCCCGCAGCCCGCGCCGTTGCTCCCGCACTGGGAGACGTTCGAGTGGGAGGGCGGCTGGAGCGACATCGGCATCGTCGAGCTGCCGTGCAATTGGCTGCAGTGCATGGAGAACTCCATGGACCCGGTGCACCTGGAGTGGCTGCACGGCTACTGGGGCGTCCGGCAGCAGCAGGACAAGGCGGTCAGGCTCGGCCTCGCCGAGGCGGATAGCTTCCCCACCGTGCCGCGCAGGCACCAGAAGATCGGATTCGACGTTTTCGACTACGGCCTCGTCAAGCGCCGCGTCGTCGAGGGCACGACTGAGGACGACCACGACTGGAAGATCGGCCACCCCGTCCTCTTCCCGAACGTCCTCTTCGTCGGCAGCGTCGTGAACTGCACCCTCCAGTACCGCGTGCCGGTGGACGACACGCACACGATGCACATCACCTGGTTCTTCTACCGCGCCGCCGAGGGCGCGGAGCCGCCCAAACAGGAGAGGGTCCCGTACTGGTACGTGAACCTCTACGAGCCGGACGGCACGCTCATCCCTGACCTCGTGAACCACCAAGACTTCGTCGCGTGGATAACCCAGGGGCCGAACGCCGAGCGCGAAAAGGAGAAGCTCGGCGAGTCCGACCGCGGCGTCATCCTCTACCGCAAGGTGCTGAAGGAGCAGGCCCGCATCGTCGAGGACGGCGGCGAGCCGATGGGCGTCGTGCGCGACCCTGACGTGAATAAGCGCATAGACCTGCCGCTGGAACGCTGGCAAGCCCTCTCCGACGTAACGTGGATAACGCGCTACATGCCCCTCCAGCAGGGCGAGCCCCCCGAGCTCGTCTCGACCATCGAGCGTGTGCTTAGCACATGGGCAGGCGAGCAGCCCTGGACGGAAGCGCAAGCGACCCTCAATCAATAGGCAAACCGCTTGCGCTATCTCGCCATTCCCAGGTAGGCAGGGGACTGCTCCCTGCCTACCTGGCGTATCCATAAGCCTCCCCTCGACGCATTGCTTGGATGGTAAACGAGAGGCGGCTGCCGCAAGTCTGCGGGAGAGGCCGGGAGGGGCCGCGTAGCCGCTACTGCTCGCTCTCCCTTGCAACCGCCGCCGTCACCCGCTCGCGGATCGCCGATTGCAGTTCGTCGTCCAGCGGACCCATCTCCGCCGCCTCGATATTCGCCTTCAGGTGGTCTAGGTCCTTGGTGCCGTTGATGAACGTATGCGCCGAAGGATGCGCCAAGGAGTAGCGGAACATCGTCGACACCAAGTCCATCCCTTCGAGAACGTCGGCGAGGCCCGACTCCACCCAGCGGCGGCGTACGATCGGAAACTCCCCGCCGCGTCCCTGCTCGCGCAGCGGCGCGCCCTTGACCGACCCGCCCCTGATAATCGTCCCTGCTCCCATGGCCTCCGCGGAACTGATGGTCTCCTCGTGCTCCGGCTCCAATGCCGAGTACACGATCTGGAACGTGTCGAACACTCCCCAACTGACGAACGTCTCGATGTCGGGCAGGGTCGCCGACACGCCGATGAACCGCGCCTTCCCCGACGCCCTCACCTCTTCGAGAGTGGCGACGCAGTCGTGCGCCTCCACGTCCGCAACCCTTGGCCCGTGGAGCTGAAAAATGTCCACGTACTCCATCTTGAGCCGCCCCAGGCTCTCGTCGATGGAGCGCAGAATGTCCTCGCGTGACCACTCGGACTTGGCCTGCGGGACGCCGGTCTGGGGACGGCCGCACTTCGTCGCGATGTAGTACTCGTCGCGCCGCTCCGAGATGAAACGGCCGATGAACTCCTCGCTCCGTCCGTAGCCCGGCGCCGTATCGATGAAGTTGATTCCGGAGTCGAGCACCGCGTTGAGCACCACCCCTGCGTGTTCCTCGCTCGGAAGCCGCCCGCCGTTCTCGACGATGTCGCGCATCTCCAACGCGCCGAATCCCAGTTTGGTTACTTCCAAGCCTGTCCGTCCGAGCACAACCTTTTCCAACATGCTCTCCCTCCAAGCTCTCGTCGCGGATTACAACCCGTAGAAGCGCCGCGCGTTCGTCTCCAGAATCTTCCGCGCGACTTCCTCGCTGATACGTCCCTCGCTCGCCCACTGCGCGACCTCGTCTAGGGCCGCGAGGTTCGCCGATGGGTCGGAGTGGCAATAGTCCGTGCCGACCATCAGGTTGTCCTCCATGCCGAAGTCGAGCAGGTGCTCCACCTGGTCCACCGGGTCCAAGGTCACGAACAGCCGGTCGCTTCGGAAGAGGTCTTTCTGCAGCTCGAACGTTGGGTGGCGCTCGTGCAGCGCCACCGACCGGCGCGCCATGCCCAGATTGGAGAGCGCGTAGGGAACCCACGCAGCCCCGGCTTCGATGAACCCGAACTTGAGGTTCGGGAACTTGCCGGGGAGTCCTCCCGAGACGACCGCCATGAACGCCGCCATCACCGGGAAACCCCTGTCCCACTCCCGCCCCGGAAGCGGATGGCCCGTATGGATGCACAGCGGCATGTTCAACGCATCAGCTTCCTCGTAGACCGGGAAGAAGTGCGGGTCGCTCACGGGCTTCTCCAAGTCGAACCCTCGCTTGAAGATCGCGCACGCCCCGTGCTCCTTCGCCCAGCGCAGCTCCGCGACCGCCTTGTCCGGGTCGAGCAGCGGCAGCACCGCCGCCCATCGCAGCCGCCCGTTGCTCATCGCGCACCGCTCTGCCAGCCAGCGGTTGTACGCCCCGGTGACCGCCGCCTCGGACTCTGGACTCTCAGGTCCGTAGCGGATGAAGAAGGTCGGGAAGATCACCTGCGCCTCTACCCCCATCCTGTCCATGTCCTGCAGACGCCCCGCCACGTCGTCCAGCTCGCGCCGCTCCCGCAGGGGGTGATGCTCCTCGTCGCGGATTACCCTGGGCTGCAGGCGGTTCTCGATAAGCCACCACCGGCCGCCGAAACCGCCCCTGGTCTGCAGGTCCGGCCGCTCTGTGCGGTCTGCCGCCGCGGACTCCGCCCGCGCGTCGAGCGACACGGACGCCGGAACGTGCTTCGAGCCCGCCTCTTCCAGGCTCCTCCATGTGGCCTCGTTCTCGTCCACATGCGTATCGGCGTCTATCACGCCAAACGTCGCCATGGCTCTGCTCCTCCTCTACCGGCGTCCAGCGTCCGTTGGGACATGATGAGCGCTGCGTTGTCCTTCGGTCGCTGGCGCCGCTTACGCTAACACGCTTACCGCCCTGCTACAGCCCCGGCGACCGCTGCTTTCCTCGGCTGCGCCGCGAACACCATCAGCACGAACATCAGCACCGCCACGCCCGCGAACAGCGCGAACGCCCCTGCGTAGCTGCCGGTCTCGTCGCGGATGAAGCCTGCCAGGACCGGGCCTATGGGGCTGACCGCTCGGAACGGCGCGGTGAAGCCCTTGATAGCCCCCAGCGACCCTCGGCCATAGTAGTTCGCCACCAGCATGACCTCGACGACGTTCCGCATCCCCGCGCCCACGCCAAAGATCAGCGCCCACACGATTGCCAGCGGATAGTTATCGGCGACGAGCAGAAGCAGCATCGAGGCCAGCACTAGGACTGCTTGGACCAGCGCCCCGGTCCGCACGTGGACGCGCTCGAGCACGAACCCAATCGGGACGATGGACAAGGCCGACGTGGCCGCGAAGATCGATGCGATCGATACGGCTTGGCCGTCAGGCAGGCCCTGGTCTTGGAAGTTCGCCACCATGTGCAGGTTCGTCGCCCCTTGAACGAACGGCGTACACATCAGAAACACCGTGATGAGCCAGAACGCCTTGGTCCGCCGCGCCTCGGCCAGCGTCCAGGACTCCTCGACGACCGCCGCCTTGGCCGGGGAGTCGTGGATGCTGGTCGCCGGCGGCGCGCCGTCCGGGAGGAGACCGTGGTCCTCCGGCTGCCTCCGCAGGAAGATGAGCGACGGCGCGATGATGACGATCGCCGCGAAACCCGACAGCGCCACGTACGCCGTCCGCCAGTCCGATACGGCCATGATGAAGAAGATGAGGAGCGGCAGCACCGCCTGTCCTGAGCGCTGGCCTACCGCCTTGAAAGCCAGCGCGCGCCCTCGCTGGCGGACGAACCACTTGGCGACCGCCACCGACGCGCCGATTTCGACTCCCGCTATCGCGGAGCCGCGCGCGAGGCCGAAGTACACCCAGAACTGCCACGGCTCCTGGATCGTCGAGAGCCCCAGCATCGCGATGGCGATTGCCAGTCCCCCGGCGGCGACCACGACTCGCGGGCCGTAGCGGTCCACGAGGCGTCCCGTAATGGTCGATGCCGCCGCCCCCGCCACGCTGCCGATGAGAAATCCCCACGCGATGGTCGCGCGCGACCAGCCCAGCTCCTCTTCTATCGGCTTGATGAAGACGCCCAGCACGGGCCCGAACCCCGGCACCTCCGCGAACGTCGCGAGGAATGACGCCCCGACGATCGCCCAGCCGTAGTGCGCTTTATGGATGGGCCAGAACCGGGGTATGCCCGGGGGATGAGACCTTTGCATAACCCCTTCCGTGCATTCCCGCGCAGGCGGGAACCTCGCCCCCGGCCCCTGGAGTTCCGGCGTGCTAGACAGCGCCGAACGCCTTCCGCAGCTCGCTCCCCGTCTCGGCGATAGCGTCCCATGTGCGGTCGAACGGTATGCCCGCGTTGAAGAACCCGTGGATCATGCCGTCGTACCGTGTCACGGTCGTCGGCACGCCTGCGGCCCGCAGCCGCTCCCCGTACTCCTCCCCCTCGTCGCGCAGCGGGTCGAACTCCGCCGTCAGCACGAACGCCGGGGGCAGCCCGGACAGGTCGCTCGCGGCCATCGGCGCCACGTAGGGGTTCGACGCGTCGGCCTCGCTCGACAGATAGCAGTCCCAGAAGTAGACCATCGTATCGAGGTCCAGGCCGTACCCGTTGCCGTTCGCGACGTACGACGGCCGCTCGAAATCGCGGTCGGTCACGGGGTAGACCAATGTCTGCTGCGCGAGCTTGGGGCCGCCCTCGTCCCGCGCCCGCAACGCCACCGCCGCCGCCAGATTGCCCCCCGCGCTCCCTCCGGCCACCGCCACCCTCGACGGGTCGCCGCCGAACGACGCCGCGTCCTCCGCTGCCCAGCACGTCGCCGCATAGCAATCGTCGAACGGGATGGGGAACCGGTGCTCCGGCGCGAGGCGATAGTCCACGGAAATCACGATGCTGCCTGACCCATTGGCGAGCGCGCGGCACGTCGCGTCGTTCGTCTCGATATTCCCCACGACCCACCCGCCGCCGTGAAACCACATCGTCACGGGCAGAGGCGCCCCGCTCTCCGCTCCCCCGTCATTCCCGGCCTCTCCGTCATTCCCGCGCAGGCGGGAACCTCGCCCCCCGCTGCTCACGGCGGGACGGTACACCCGCACGGGAACGTCCCCGTGCGGCCCCGGCGCCATCCGGTCCTCCACCGCCGCGACCTCCGGCCCTGCGATGCGCGGCTGCGCCATCTGCATCGCCCGCGCCTCCGCCGGACTCACCTCGTGCTGTCGCGGCGCCCCTGCGCGCTGCGCCAGCGATTGCTCTGCCTGCGGGTCGAGGGGCATAACGCGCCTCCTGATAGTCAGAATAAGCGGGATTATACGCGGAGAGTGATGGGGCCATGTCGTGAGGCGTGAAGTAAAGGAAATGCAAAGAGCAGGCCATAGCCTGCTCTCTGATTTGGTGCCCTAAGGCTTGTTAACGGTGCCCGAAGGCTTAAGTCCCCCAATCTCCCAAAAGGTGAACAGCCGTTTGGCAGCCTTTGACCGAGGCATAGTATCCTAGCCAATTCCTGGATGCAAACGCGGGTGAAGGAGTAGAGAACGTGCAGTACCGGCTTGGCATAGACCTCGGCACAAACTCCATAGGATGGGCTGCCGTCCGCCTCGACGAAAACGGAAAGGCATGCTGCATCCTGGACATGAGCGTCCGCATCTTCCCGGACGGGCGCGAGAGCTCCCGATCTGATGACCCCCTTGGCGCATCCCTAGCCGTAAACCGGCGCATACCGCGCGGCCAGCGCCGCCGCCGCGACCGCTATCTGAAGCGGCGCAGCGGACTGCTGGATGCGCTCACCGCCTGCAGCCTCATGCCGCCGGATGCGGAAACCCGCCGGAAGGTCGCTAAACTCGATCCCTACGAGATCAGAAAGCGCGCGCTCGAACAGTGCCTCAGCCCCTACGACCTGGGACGGGCGCTCTTTCACCTCAACCAGCGGCGCGGCTTCAAGTCCAACCGCAAGGCGCCGCCGAAAGAGGATGAGAAGAAGTCCCGCGAAGACCTGAGCGCTCTCGACATTGCTCTCAGGGAGAGCAGCGCCAAAACGCTGGGCGAGTTCCTCGCCTTGCACCACGAGAAGCGCGAACCCGTGCGCGCCCGACCGGGGCTTGGCCTCTACCCCGACCGCGCCATGTACGAGAAGGAGTTCGACGAGATACGGAAGGCGCAGGAACGGCATCAGTCCCTCCGCCCCGACCAGTGGGACTCGTTGAAAGACATCATCTTCTTCCAACGCCCGCTCAAACCCGTAGCGCCCGGTTGGTGTCTGTTGGTAGAGGGTGAACAGAGGGCGGCGCGGGCCATGCCGTCTGCACAGGAGTTTCGTGTCCTGCAGGAGGTCAACAACCTGCGCATCCGCGTCGGAACGGAGCCGGAGAGATTCCTGAACGATGCCGAGCGGAAAGCGCGCCCTGGAACGGCTGCGGGAGGGCAAGGACATAGACCTGAAGAAACCTACCAAGGACTTGGGGCTGCCGCCCGGCGTCTCCTTCAACCTCGCCCGCGGCGGACGCAAGAAACTCCAGGGTGATCAGGCGACAGCCCGCTTGACGAAACCGGAACTGTTCGGCAAACGCTGGTTGACCCTCTCGTTGGAAGAGCGCGATGGCATCGTGACGCGCCTGCTCGACATGGAAGACCCCAAAGCCGTCCGGCAGGTGGCAGCCTCCGAATGGGGGCTGAGCGAAGCGCAAGCCGCCAAAGTTGCGGAGGTCACGCTCCCCGACGGCCATACACATCTCAGTATGAAGGCCATCCGCAAGATGCTCCCGTTCCTGAAGAAAGGGCGGCGGTACGACGAAGCCGTTGTAGATGCCGGTTACCCGCACCACTCCGACTTCCGCAACGCCAAGGCGCATGACCGGCTGCCCTACTACGGCGTGGTGCTCGAACGCGACGTGGTGGGCGCCGACCCCCGCGCTTCCGAACAGGACGAGGCTAAACGTTACGGCCGGTTCCCGAATCCCACCGTCCACATCGGGCTGAACCAGCTCCGGCGCGTTGTCAATCTGCTCATTGACGTCTACGGCAAACCCGCTGAGATCGTTGTCGAACTCGCCCGCGACCTGAAGTCCAACAAGGAACAGCGCGAGGAGTACGTCACGCAACAGAACGCGAACGAGGATGCCAATAAGGAGCGCCGAAAGATTCTTGAGGAGATGGGGGTCAAACCGACTTCTGAATCTATGCTCAGGCTTCGCCTATGGGAGGAGCAAGAATCTGGCCTAGCCCGCCTTTGCCCGTATACCGGCAAACCTATCTCATGCAGGATGGCCCTCTCCGAACAGACCGAGATAGACCACATCCTGCCGCGCCGGACGCTGGACGATTCAATCAGCAACAAGGTCCTCTGCATGAAGGACGCCAACCGATTCAAGAACGACAGGGCGCCCTTCGATGCGTTTGGCGACAACCCATCCGGCTACGACTACTGCGCCATCCTCGCCCGTGCCGAGCATCTGCCGGACAACAAGAAGTGGCGCTTCCAGCCGGACGCAATGGTGCGCTTCGCCGACCAAAGCGACTTCCTCGAACGCCAGCTGAACGAGACGCGCTACCTCTCCCGAACGGCCCGCGCATACCTTGCCCATCTCTACGACGAGAAGAACGCCGGAAAGAACTTCGTCCGCGTCATCCCCGGACGGATGACTGCGCTGCTCAGGCGCGGCTGGGGGCTGGAGGGGATGCTTCGCAAGGGAGAAGGCGCAGGGAAGACGCGGGACGACCACCGCCATCACGCGATAGACGCCTTCGTCGCCGCCAATACTACACAGGGCCTCGTCCAGGATTTCCACCAGGCCGCTTCCTCCGCCCAACACCAAGCCGAAGAGCGGCTCGCCAAACTCACGCCGAAACCGTGGGACGGATTCGATCGCAACGAGGTCAAGCGATTCATAGACCGCACAGTCGTTTCCTACAAGCCCGACCACGGCACGCGGGGCGTGGCGGGAAAGACTACAGGCCAGCTGCACAAGGCAACGGCCTACGGTCTACTAGATGACCCAAAACCGGACGGAGGAAGCATCAAGGTCGTTAGACGCATCAAGCTGGAGAGCGTCGACAAGCGCAAAGACCTCGAATCCGTGCGGGACCCTAAGTTGCAAGAGGCGTTATTGAAAATCTGGGACCAGGTTGTTGCGCAGAAACCGGCGCTCGATAAAGAAAACCGCGAGCAGGCAGCGCGTGAAGAGAGGAAGGAGCGCAAGCGATTGGAGGGTTCACACTTTTTCGAGCGCGTAAGCAGCGATGGCGTACTGCTGCGTGGGCAGCGGCACTACGTCCGGCGCGTGCGCGTCGTCGAAAAGCAGAGTGTCATCTCCATCAAGGATAAGGCAGGCAAGGCTTACAAGGGCTATGTACGCGGCGACAATGCCTTCGCCGACGCCTGGAGGATGCGCGACGGCAGTTGGAGAACCGTTGTCGTGCCCACGTTCGAGTTCAATCAGCCGGGATTCGCCATCGAGAAGTTCCGCCCTACGGACAAGTCTGGAAGGCCCGACTCCACGGCGAAACGGCTCATGCGGCTGCACATTGACGACATGGGCGCGCTGGGCGAGGGAGAGAATCGCCGCATCGTGCGCGTGCGGAAAATTACCAACGCCCAAACGGGAGTCCGCATCGTATTGGACGCGCATAACGAAGCGAATGTCGCTCGCCGGTCGAAAGACCCCAAGGATCCAATGAAAGAGACCGAATACAGAACAGGGCAACTACAGCGGCAAGGCTTCCGGAGGGTGGGCGTCGATGAGATTGGCCGCGTGTTTGACCCGGGGCCGCGCGCGCCATGATTGGCCGCGTCGTGGAAGTGGCGAGCGAGGGGCAGAGCCTCGCCCGCCACCGAGGGTTCCTGACTGTCTCCAAGGACGGAGCGGAGCAGGGACGCATCCCTTTGGACGATGTCGCGGTGCTGCTCTGCAACGCCACGGCCTACGGCCTGACCTATACCAACGATTTGCTTGTGGAGCTCGCCAATCGCGGTATTCCGGCGGTGCTCTGCGGAAGCAACTATCTCCCCGTTGCCTGGCTCTGGCCGGTGGAAGGCCACTACGTCCAGGCGCTCCGCATGCGCTGCCAGCTGGAAGCCTCCCAACCGCTCCGCAAGCGCCTCTGGCAAGCAATCGTGAGAGCGAAAATAGAGCAGCAGCGGAACGTGCTCGAACTCTGCCAAGCCTCCGGCGAAGGACTCGCCGCGCTCGCCCCGCGCGTGCGCTCGGGCGACCCCGACAACATCGAAGCCCAAGCCGCGCGGCGCTACTGGCCGCTGCTCTTCGGAAGCGGTTTCCGCCGCGACCGCTCCGCCGGAGGAGCCAACGCTTTCCTCAACTACGGCTACACCGTTCTCCGCGCCGCCGTGGCCCGCGCCGTCGCAGCGGCCGGTCTTCATCCCTCCGTCGGCATCCACCACAGCAACCGCTCGAACCCCTTCTGCCTCGTGGACGACCTCATGGAGCCGTTCAGGCCGGTCGTTGATTTTACAGTCGTCCGTCTGACCGCGACGGGGCATCAGGAGATTACCAGCGAAACAAAACGTGCCCTCGCGGGCGTCCTCGTCATGGACATGCGCACGGAACGCGGGACCACTCCCTTGCAGACCTGCATCGAGCGTGCCGCGCAGTCAACGGCGCAATCCTACGAAGCTCGGAGCCCGGCGCTCGTCTTCCCCGGCAAGCCTCTGACGGATTCGGCCCATGAGACGGAATGAGGAGCGCCCGTGCTCTCCGGGTACCGGCTCATGTGGATGATGGTGATCTTCGACCTGCCGGTGGTGACGAAATCAGAGCGGCGGGCGGCAACCAAGTTCCGCCAGTTCCTGCTGGACCAGGGGTTCGGCATGTGTCAGTTCTCCGTCTACATGCGCTTCTGCGCGGGGAAGGAGCAGGCGGAGGTCTACACCCGCCGCGTACAATCCGCGCTACCGCGGGCAGGCAATGTGCAGATCCTCTACTTCACGGACAAGCAGTACGAGAACATCGTCAGCTTCAACGGGCCGGTGCGCCGACCAGCCAACAGAAATCCAGAGCAGTACGCGCTCTTCTGAAACACAGGCACTTCGTTTTTTCGCCGCCCCACGCCAGCCTGGCCAGCCTCATCATGGGCTAGCCGGGCCGACGCAGTTTAGCCGATGGGAGATTGGGGGACAACCGCAACCCACTATGGTGAGTGGGATTGACAGTAGAAGAGTTTAGCCGATGGGAGATTGGGGGACAACCGCAACTGTCATAGAAAGAAAGAGTGTAACGCAGCCTGTTCAGAGCCTGCCAAAGATGGGAGTTAAGCGCCTATTGAGCGACCAAGTTGAGGCAGGCTCTGAACAGGCTATCGCCCTCTCCGCATCGGAGAGGGCGATAGCCCCATGAGCTTGTATTCCGTCCGCGTCAAGTCTCGCTCGACCGCTAACCCCCACCGCGACATTTGCCCCTTCCGCCAACGCCCCGCTCCCCCTACCATGTCTGCCTGGAGCCTTATCCCCTCCGCCATCCGGGGGGAGGGTTGGAGCGGAGGCCTTACGAGTGAAATGAGACTAAATGAGACCAAATGAGACCGTTAGGAAAGAACGCGCCGCCCGGTGCTCGTAGCGCCTGCCGCCGCACGAGTGCGCGGGCGAGGACATCCGGGGACATTCGCGCTCGGAGCAGCGCCCACGCTTGCGCAGCAGTGCTACAATCCCGCCATTCGGCCCGTCAGCGTTGAATAGGAGACCGACCATGCTCAACATCCAGGAGAACGACAAGCTATCGAGGGTGGGCGCCGGCACGCCGATGGGCGAGCTCATGCGCCGCTACTGGCATCCCATCGCCGCCGTCGGCGAGCTCGACGACAAACCCACCAAGCCGGTGCGCCTCCTCGGCGAGGACCTCGTCCTCTACAAGGACAAGTCCGGCACGCTCGGCCTCATCGACCGCTTCTGTCCCCACCGCCGCGTCGACCTCTCCTACGGCATCCCCGAGGAGCATGGCCTGCGCTGCATGTACCACGGCTGGATGATGGACGAGACCGGCCAGTGCATCGAGCAGCCCTTCGAGGAAACGGTCCACCCGGACGGGCGCTTTAAGGAGAAGGTCAAGATTGCGGGCTACCCCGTGCAGTCGCTGGCGGGCATGATCTTCGCGTACATGGGCCCGGCCCCCGCGCCCCTTCTTCCGAACTGGGAGCCCTTTACCTGGGAGGACGGCTGGAGCGAGGTCGCCCTTGCGCCGCTGCCCTGCAACTGGCTCCAGTGCATGGAGAACTCCCTGGACCCGGTGCACCTCGAATGGCTGCACGGCTATTGGGGCGTGCGCCAGCAGCACGACAAGGCCGTGCGCCTTGGACTGGCCAAGGCCGACGAGGTTGGCATCCTTCCCAAGCGGCACCAGAAGATCGGGTTCGACGTCTTCGACTACGGCATCGTCAAGCGCCGTATCACCGAGGGCATCGACGAGTCCCACGGCGACTGGGCCGTTGGCCACCCGGTGATGTTCCCGCAGATCCTGTTCGTCGGCAGCTCGGTGCGCTGCTCCATGCAGTTCCGGACGCCGGTGGACGACGAGCACACCCTCCACGTCACCTGGTACTTCTACCGCGCCGCGCCCGGCCAGCAGGTCGAGCCCCAGCAGACCATCCCCTACTTCAACGTCCCTCTGTACGAGCCTGACGGACGCCTGATCGAGGACCTGGTCAACCACCAGGACTTCGTCGCGTGGATCACCCAGGGCGGCATCGCCCCCAGACACCGCGAGCACCTCGGCGAGTCCGACCGCGGCATCATCCTCTACCGCAAGCTCCTCACCGAGCAGATGACCGTCGTAGCCGACGGAGGCGACCCGCTCGGCACGGTGCGCGACCCCAAGATCAACGAGTGCATCAACCTCCCGCTCGAGCACTGGCCGTCGATGAACAACCCCGCGCGCATGGCCAAGTTCGTGCCCTCCCAGGCGGGCCAGAGCGACGCGCACGTCAAGGAGATCGAGGCCTTCCTGAAGCCGTGGGCCGAGGCCCCGCCCTGGGAAGCAGCCCCGACCGCCTAGCCCCCGCGCTGACGTCGGCCATTGCCTCGAAATCCCCTCCCCCCGCAGACGGGGGAGGGTTAGGGAGGGGGCCGTCATTGCTTCTGAAAATCCCCTCCCGTCTGCGGGAGGGGACGTGCGAGCGCAGCGAAGCGCGGGGGAGGAGAAGCGGCGGCGCGCAAACTTCCCCGCGTCACCGAGAAGCCTCTCCCGTTCCCCTCCTTACGAAGGAGGGGCTAGGGGTGGTTCCACCCGCGGGGGAGGAGAAGCGGCGGCGCGCAAACTTCCCCTCGTCACCGAGAAGCCTCTCCCGTTCCCCTCCTTACGAAGGAGGGGCTAGGGGTGGTTCCACCCGCGGGGGAGGAGAGGCGGCGGCGCGCAGACTCCACCGTCTACGGGGGAGAGTTAGAGAGCGGGCCGCGCCCCGCCTGCCTAGTCCGGACGGGCGTATAGTGGCCCCACAACCAGCCTCCTCAGGAGGGCCGCCATGAGCTACGCCTCGATCGACCCCAATAAGACCGCGCTCCTCTTCTTCGACATGCTCAACGCCTACTTCCACGCAGGCACGGAGGAGGACTGGGCCGCCGCCAAGCCCATGGTCGACAACTGCCGCGCTGTCCTCGACGCCGCCCGCTCTGCCGGCATCCCCGTCTACTTCGCCCGCGCCGACCACCGCCACGACGGGAAGGACTCGGCCCTCCTCTACAACGACACCGACGTCCGCGGGACGCCCTGGCCCGATCCCGAGGACAGGCCCTTCAAGCCCTACCTCATGATTTACGCGGGCGACTGGAGCTCCCAGGTCATCCCCGAGCTCGACCCTCGCCCCGACGACTACTTCATCGCCAAGCACCGTTGGAGCGCCTTCTACCAGACGCACCTTGAGCTCAGCCTTCGCACCCGCGGCATCGACACCATCATCCTCTGCGGAGGCGCGACCGACGTCGGCATCGTTTCCACCGCCTACTCCGCCCGCGACATGGACTTCAACCTCGTCATCGTCAGCGACGCCTGCCGAGCCGGGAACCAGGACAATCACGACCAGCTTATGACCCGCATGTTCCCGTTCATGGCGAGAGTGCGCACCGCAAGCGAGGTCGCCGGCATGATTGGGGCCGCATCCTAGTGCCCGCAGCCTCGCCACGGTGAATCCACATTTGAAGTGCAACACCTGCTCCTCGACGACCCCCGCCGGTGTCCGGTAGCCCAGGCACTTGCGCGGCGTATTGTTGTACGCCTGCCCGATCAGCGCAAACCGCTCATCCGACACCTCCCCCAGATTCGTCCCCCGCGGCAGGAACCGCCGCAGCCGGCCGATCGCGTTCTCCACTCCCCCCTTCTGCCACGGCGAGTACGTGTCGCAGAAGAACGTCTCGATGCCCAACCGGTGGAGCTCGTAGTGACGGGTGAACTCGGTCCCATTGTCGAAGGTCACCGTCTGGCGAAACTCCGGCGGCAACGGCCCCAGCATCCGGGCGATGGACTCCGCGATCGGCCCCGCCTCCTTCGACGGCGCACGCGCGAGGAGCAAGAGGCGCGAGGAGCGTTCCTGCAGGGCCAACACCACCTCTCCCGACCTCCCGAACTGCATCGTGTCCGCCTCCCAGTGCCCGAAGGTCCGCCGGTCGGCCGCCGCTGCAGGCCGCTCAGCAACGGGTCGGCGGAGGGGAATGAAGGAAACCGAGCTTCCCCCCCTGCGGCCCCGCCTCCCCCGCTTCCACTTCGCCCTCGGCAAGTAGCGCCGCCAATCATGGTCTTTGTGCCGCGCGGCCTGGGCGTAGACGAACCGGTAGATGCTCTCGTCCGAGGTCACCGTCCGGCCCTCCTCTCTGCGCATCTCATGGGCGACCTGCTCCGGCGACCACCCCCACTTCAGGCCCGCCAAGACCCGCTCCCGCAACTCCTCGTCCCGTTCCAGCCGCGCCCCCGTCCAGCGCCGCGCGCGGGCACGCTCCTGGGCCGGCGACGCTTGGTACCCGTCCGTTCGCAGTGCGTTCCGCTTCAGCTCCCGAGCCACGGTCGATGCCGCGCGATCCAGAGTTGTAGCGACTTGCCGGACCGAGGAGCCCTTGGCGCGTAAGCGGGCAATCTCACACCGTTCCTCAATGCAGAGCTGTCTGTATTCCATGGCAACACCCTAATCTGGTGTTGCACTTCGTTTGTGGATTCAGGGGTGCGGAGCGTTAGCCCCACATGAGGGATTGCCTCGAAAATCCCCTCTCCCGTCTGAGGGGGAGGGTTAGGGTGCGGCTAGGCCTCCTACGGAATCCGTCCGCCCGCGGCTTGGCGAACCTCTACACCGGCACGCTCATATCGGGCGCCGGCTGGGCGATGGTCCTGCCCATCACGCCGGTCCTGGCCGAGTATTTCGACGTTTCGCCGGGCACCGCCGCCCAAGTCGTCACCGCCTATGCCCTTGGCCGGTTCTTCGGCATACCCGGCGCGGGAGTCCTCATCGATCGCTTTGGCTCACGCAAGCTCTTGGTCGGCGGTCCCGCCCTCGTCCTCGTCGGCGCCCTCGTTGGCGCGGGTACGCCATGGTTCTTGCCCATCCTCGCCGCGACCTTCTTGGTGGGGACAGGGGACAGCCTCTGGGCGATGGGAAGGGAGATCGCCGGGATTGACCTCGTCCGGAACGACCAGCGGGGTAGGGTGCTCAGCGGCTTCCACGGCATGCACTCAGGGGCCCTCGCCATCGGCCCGCTCGCGGGAGGACTGCTGGCCGACGGCCTCGGATTCCGCGCCACCTTTATCGGCTTCGCGGTCGTCACGTCCTTCGCCGTGGCCCTTGGCCTCTTCGCCCACGACACTGCGCGGCGGCGCGCCCCGGCCACAGCTCCTCCTTCGGCTGCGGGCGGAGGAGTGGGCCGCCGCGTCCGCGACTTGGTCGCGCTGTTCAAGGAGATTCACCCCGGACTGCGCGCCAGCTATTGGGTGTTCGTGTTCGCGACCTTCGCCGGTTTCACCTTCCGCATCACCCTCCAGAGCGTCATGCCTCTCTACGCCGACGAGCAGCTGGGGCTGTCGTCGACCGAGATCGGCGTGCTCTTCTCAATTTCGGGCGGCGTCGTGTTCGCGATGATCCTTCCCGCCGGTATCGTTCTCGACAAATTGGGCCGGAAGTGGGGCACTGTTCCCAGCACCTTCCTGCCGGGCATTGCCTTCCTGCTCGTGCCCTTCGCCGACACGTTCCTGCTGCTGTCGCTGCTGGTTGGGGTCATGGCGCTGGCGAACGGGCTATCGCTCGGCTCCCTTGCCGCCAGCACCTACGACGTTCTCCCCGGCCACGTGCGCGGACGCCTCCAAGCATTCCGTCGCACCGCGGCGGAGGTGGGAGGGGTGAGCGCGCCGCTGCTCGGCGGCCTGCTCGTCAACAGCGTCGGCCCCGTCGCTCCATTCATCGCCTACGCCCCCATCCTCCTCATCGGCGGCGTCCTGCTCGCCTTCGTGGCAAAGGAGACCCTGGTCAAGACCGGCGCCGAGACGGCGTCCGGCTAGCCGAGGCAGCGAGGGTTTGAGCGAGGCGGGTAGGGGCGCAGGGACGGCCAAGTCCCGCGCGACAGCCTACCGGCGCTCCGCGACAGCCCACCGGCGCTCGCGGGTCGATATCGTCTCCCAGCGGTTGGCCGGTCTGCACTGGCCCCCGCGACGTTACACCAGCACCATCGACCTCACGGTGGGCACGTCGGACTTCACGAGGCTCCAGTGCTCCCCACGGTCCTCGCTCAGGTAGAGGTCGCTGGCCGCAGCCGCTATCAGCGAGCCGCCGGGGCCGGCCACCATCGTCCGGACCATCGTCTCGAAGGAGACCGGCAGGCCCTCCGCGAGCTGGAGCCAATGGATGCCGCCGTCTTCGCTGCGGTATATCGCGGCGTTCGCCGTGCCATTCGTGCGCCATCCCGGCGGCGGAGTTGCGGCGGCGGCCGTGTACAGCAGACCCGAGTCCTCCGGCGCCGCAACCAAGGGCATCGTGTATGGCCGGTCTAGGCCTTCCTTCACCAGCCGCCAGCTCTGGCCGCCATCCTCGCTGCGATGGAACCCTGCCCCTGTGGTCGCGTAGAGGTGATGCGCATCGGGGTCCGCCATCACCTCGTGAACGTCGAAGAAGAGCCCTTCGTTCAGACTCTCCCACGTCGCGCCGTCGTCGACGCTGCGGAACACGCCGCCCTCCTCGACGCCGACGTATACCCCGCCTGCTTGCGCGGGGTCGGGGAAGATCGAGCGCACATGTGGAATGTGCGGAGGGGGCGGGAACGTCCACGTCTCGCGGCCGGGGATCTCGTTGAACGAATCGCATCCCGTCCAGCTCTCTCCCCCGTCGTCGCTCCGATACACCATCGCGGGCGACACGCCCAGCCATACGAGCCCCGGCACGCGCGCGTCGGCCCCCAGCGTCCAGGGCTGGACCTCGACCGCCCGGGAGTTCACCTGCTCCCACTGGTTGTGCCCGCTCCGGCGCCAGACTGCGGCGTCATCGGTTACGGCGTAAACGGTGTCGCCGGCTGCGGCGAGCATCGCCCGCGTGTTCGGGCCGTCCTCCGCGTGGAACTTGCCGCTGTCCGGATGGAACGCGAACACGCCCTCGTCTGTTCCCAACACCAGCTCACTCATGATGGCCTCCTCAACTAGCGCCGCCATTGGCTCCGCCGCCTGCCACGGGACGAACATACTCCGCCTGGCATGCCCGGTTGAACACGCCCATCAGACCAGCGTCGAGCCCATCTTACTGGGGTTGGCCCAGTTGCTCCAAGAGTCGGGGTAAGCGCAACCTCAGCGGCGGCTCGTGGGCGGGGTCTACTGGGTTAGCGCCAAAGCTGCGATGCCCGACCCCAACAGCGCCGCGACTCCGCCTGCCGCCGAGGCTATCTTCATCCAACTCCAGGGGCGTTCACCCTGCACTTCTCCCGTCCGAGCATTGATCAGGAAGCGGAACGGCTTGTTCCTGAACCGGTACGCGCTGATCCACACGGGCAGCAGGATGTGTTTGAAGGTGATGCTGTTGAACTCGGAGTGCATCGACTGGACCATCTGCTCGTCGCCGCCGATATCGTTCCGGATGGTGTCGCGTATCGGCCCGCCCATCTGCTTGCGGGCTTCGGTGAAGCCTTCTTCGAGGCCCACCTGGTAGCTCTCGGCGCGGAAACCGCTCATATATTCGCTTTGGAACGGGACGAGATCGGAAAGTCCCCACGGCTCCAACTTCTCCATGTACTGGGTGGGCAGGGAGTGGCTCGCGAGCACCAAGAGGTCGTCGAACGCGTTGTGCACCACGTCTTGCACCGGGACCCATGCCGTATACCGCTGCATGATCGTGGTCGTGCCTTTGCCAGTGGATACCACTACCGGTACGTAGTAATAGGTCCCGCGCTGGCCGCTGTACTCCGTGGTTACCGCAGCGTCATAGGTCCAATGCGGGACGTACATGCCGGAGAGCGCCGTGTCCAATCGGGCGCGCTTCTTGAAATCGTTGGGAGCGAACCAAAGCTTCGAAACCCATTCGCGGAACAACGCCCGAGCGCTCGCGCGCTCCACCTTGAATGGCAACAGCGAGCGCGGCTTGATCTGTTTGTGGGAGCCGCCCGCCGCTACGATGGTGGCGCCGCAGAAGGGGCACGCCTCGGAGGAAAGCCCTGCGTCTCGCTCGAATTCCGCGCCGCAGCTTGGGCAGGCGACAGTGAGAGCCTCTTCGACTTCCTCATCGTCCTCCAAGGATGCCAGCCGCTCATGAAAGTCCAGTTCCTCGATCTCCTCTCCGGATTCGGGGAGGAGGGTTTCGGCGCCACAATGTTGACAGACGAGCACGCCTGCGCCCGGCTGGAACTCGAGCAGCGACCCGCACTGCCCGCACGAGAATTGATTGCGCTGGGGCTCAACCTGCGTTTCGGTCATGGCGCTCCTGTTCAGGGACTGTGTTCCGGACGCGCCTACGGGACCTGCGGCGGCAGTGGAGGCGGCGCCGCGCCGAACAGCGCGGCCAACGTGTTGACATCCGCTGCTCTCGTCCATTGCGCCATGCCCGCTTGCCACACAAGGGTGTCGCGAGTGAGCTGCCCCTGTTGAATGTGCATCGCCAGCGCGTTCATGTCGAATGGCCCCGTCTGCTGTCCGTTGACGGCCACGAAGAATTGCGCCGGCTGGGGCACGGGTGGCGGGGCGGGCGGTGCTGCCGGTGGCGTGGCGGCCTGGCCCATCTGACCGCCCATCATCATGCCCATGCCTAAGCCGACCGCGCCGCCTGCGGTGCCGGGGTTGTTGGCGGCGGCCTCCATGGCCGTTGCCGCTTGGAATTGGGAGAACGCGTTCAGGTTGCCGACCGCGCCTATGCTGGTGCGCTTGTCGAGGGCGGCCTCGACCTCTGCAGGCAGCGAGATGTTCTCGACGAGGAGCTTCGTGAGCTCGAGCCCGTAGGCGTTGAACTCGGGCCTCACCTTGGAGGTCATAAAGGAGCCAAGCTCATCGTAGTTCGAGACCAAGTCCAAGGCGGGAATATTGCTTTCGCCCAGGAGGTCGGCGAATCGCGAAACGATGACGTTGCGCAACTGATCCGTGATCTCGTCGGTCCTGTAGTGGCCCGAGGTGCCCACGAGCTCTCGCAGCAAGACGGCGGTGTCGTGAACGCGGATAGCGTAGGTGCCGAACGCACGCAGACGCACGAGCCCGAAATCCTGGTCACGAAGCATCACGGGGTTCTTGGTGCCCCATTTGAGGTCTGTGAATCGCCTGGTGCTTACGAAGTAGACCTCCGCCTTGAATGGGCTCGAGAAGCCGTACTTCCAGCCCTGGAGGGTTGACAGGATAGGCAGGTTGTCGGTTTCCAGGATGTGCCTGCCGGGCTCGAAAACGTCGGCCAGCTTGCCTTGGTTCACGAAAGCTGCGTTCTGCCCCTCGCGGACCACTAGCTGCGCGCCGTACTTGATCTCGTTGGCGTGCCGTTGGAAACGGTAGACGAGGGTATCTTGTGAATCGTCCGTCCACTCGACGATGTCAACGAATTCGCCCCGGAGCTTGCTCCAGATGGCCATACTCTCTCTCCTTGCGTCGCAAGCCGACCTCTGCTCACTGTACGGGGTTGTCCAATCCGGCGCAACGCAGGCGGCGTCCCTCGAGATCGTCCGCCACGGGACGAGGAGAGCCGCCGCCAGCCCGCCCGACGCAGGACGCCCTCTCGCTCACGGACCCTCGATTGAGCGTCCGCAGCGCGGGCCGCGCCCGCCCATAGCCGTTGACGAAACGGAGCGCCGCGTCATACCGTCCGCTGGAGCGGTGGCGGCCCCCGCTGACCCCGCCGAACGGGAAGGGCCAAGCCCCGGAGCCGAGGAGACGCGCATGCTGACACGCCAAGAGAATGACCTACTTCGGCAGGTCGGCCCCGGCACGCCTATGGGCGAGCTCATGCGCCGCTACTGGCATCCCATCGCCGCCGTCGCCGAGATGGACGGCGCCCCCGTCAAGCCCGTCCGCCTCATGGGTGAAGACTTCGTGTTGTACAGAGACAAGGCCGGTGCCTACGGCCTCCTCGAGCGGCACTGCCCGCACCGCCGCGCGGACCTCTCCTATGGATGGGTCGAGCAGCATGGCCTCCGCTGTAGCTACCACGGCTGGCTGTTCGACGAGACCGGGCGCTGCCTCGCGCAGCCCTTCGAAGAGAAGGCTCGCCCGGACGCCGGGTTCAAGGACAAGATAACGGTCAAAGCGCGCCACGTCCGCGCCAAGGCAGGCTTGCTCTGGGCCTACATCGGCGAGCCTCCTGTGCCCGAGCTATGGGACTGGGACCGCTACTACGACCGTGGGTACAAGCAGATAGTCTTCGCCACCGTTCCCTGTAACTGGCTCCAATGCCAGGAGAACTCTATCGACCCCGTGCATTTCGAATGGCTCCATTCCAACTGGTCCCTGCGCCTGAATGGTGAAGACGGCGCGTCGCCCGCTCACCTCAGAGTCGGCTTCGACGAGTTCGAGTTCGGCTTTCGCTACCGCCGCGTCCGCGCCGACACCGACGAGGAGAACGAGCTCTGGACGGTAGGCCGCGTCTGCCTCTGGCCCAATGCGCTCTACACCGGCCATTTCGAATGGCGCGTGCCCATAGACGACGAGACGACCCTCAGCGTCGGCTGGTTCATCGACCCGGTTCCCGGCGAGCGCCCCTTTGAGCAAGCGGCCGTCCCGTACTGGAACGCTCCTATCCGTGACGAGCAGACCGGCCGGTGGATTACGAGCCATGTCATGAACCAAGACTTCGTCGCGTGGGTCGGGCAGGGGGTCGTGTCCGACCGCTGGAACGAGCACCTTGGCGAGAGTGATCGGGGCGTCATCATGGTCAGGAAGCGCTTCATGGACGACCTGAAGACCGTTGCCGACGGCGGAGACCCCAAAGGCGTGCTTCGCGACGCTGGCCGAAACCGCATGCTGCCTCTGCCGCGTGTCGGTCGTGGGGGAGGCCGGCCGGGCCTGGCTGGCGCGAGCCCTCCTCGATTCCCGTTCCTTACCGGCCAGCCCCAGGCGATCGCCGACGACATGCAGGCAGTCTGGGCCGCCCACGGAGCCAACCCGCCTGCGTAGGGGGCAGGGCAGTGCTTGCTGCAACGTAGAAATCTGGCGCCCCAGACAGGATTCGAACCCGTGACCCGCTGCTTAGAAGGCAGCCGCTCTATCCACCTGAGCTACTGGGGCGTCTTTCGAATATAGTGTTGCCCTTCCGCACGGTCAAGCGGGCCTGCTTACGCCGCCGCCTTGGAGACAGAATCTGACTTTACACAAAAGGAAACCGCCATGACCTACAACACCATCCGATTCGAGACCGAAGGACCCCTCGGCATCCTCACCCTCGACCGGCAGCACCGCCTCAACGCCATAAGCCGTGAGCTCGCCGCCGAGCTCCAGCAATTCGTCACCGACATGGAGACCAATCCCAACGTCCGCGTCCTTATCGTGACCGGGGCCGGACGCGCCTTCTGCGCCGGCGCCGACATCAAGGAGCGCACCGAGAACATCGACGACCTCTCGTTCGCGCGGACCTCCTCCGTCATCTCCCCCACCTTCCGCAGATTGGAGCGGCTGAACCAGGTGAGCATCGCCGCCATAAACGGCGTTGCCGCGGGCGGAGGACTCGAGCTGGCAATGGCCTGCGACCTGCGCATCGCGAGCGCCGATGCCCGCATGGCCTTGCCGGAGCTCACCCTCGGCATCCTCCCGGGGGCGGGCGGCACCCAACGGCTCCCCAGGCTCGTCGGCCCGGCGAGGGCCAAGGAGATGATGCTCCTCGGCAAGTTCATCGACGCCCCCACCGCCCTGAACTGGGGTTTGGTGAACGAGACGGCCCCGCCGGATCGCCTGATGGCGGAAGCCCGCGCATGGGCGGACCGCTTGCTCGAGCTGCCCCCGCTCTCCCTCGCCGGCATCAAGAACGCCGTCAACGTCGCGATGGACGTGGATGTCGACAGCGGGATCCAGTACGAGCAGCGTTGCTCGGCGATGCTCGCCCTCACCGAGGACCGGCGCGAAGGGCACGTCGCTTTCGTCGAGAAGCGGAAGCCCATCTTTACCGGACGTTAGGGGTTGGACCTGAGGCCCGGCGTGGCGTTAAAGGTCGGACGCTAGGCGAAAGCTCGTTGCCACCCAGTGCGCTCTCACCTTGCCGAGTTGGTGCTGAGTGATGCTCTCGATCGACATCGCCTCGACATCGGGCGATGTGGTGTAGCGCTGCTGCACGAGGCGGCCAAGCGGACGTGAGGCGACGATAGCGAGGACGGTGTTGGAGAACGCCCGGCTGACTCCGGCCACCCCGCGCCCCGCCATCCGGTAGCCCGCGAGGGACGCGATGGTCGCGAGCCCGGCCCCTACCACGATATTCGTCCCGCAGAACGGGGAGATCGCCAAGTCGCCCTCGCCGCTCTTCATGCGCCGCAGCGCTTCGTGCGCCGTTTCTTCCACCTGCTCGGCCGTCACGTTTCCGAGCACCAGAAACCCGGCGGGTATCGAGTAGCCTGCCATCGGCTTGTCGTGGGGGAGCTGGGCCAGGAGCAACGAGATCGTTGCGTGCTCCAGCCCGTGGTTGCGTTTCGTCTTATCCCAGAGGTTCAATGCCGCCTCCTGCACATCGCTTACCCTGATTCTACTCCGCGTCCCAGCATCCCCGCCCGTGCGAATCCCCGCGCGCTAGCGCCTGATTCCCTCTCCCGCCTGCGAGACCTTTGCATAATCCCCCGTGAGGGCTCCGTCTCTCCCCGCCTCGCGTGAAGCAAGGTTAGGAAGAGGATTAGACGGTCCCAGCCATATGAACGGGGAGCGCAGAGGGGCGCCGCCCCTCTGCCGGGGGCGTGGGGGTGTCCCCCACAAACATGACGGGTGGGTGGGTGGGAAGAGTTACGCCCGCCAGAAAATAGGGTTACGCAAGGGTCCCGTCTGCGGGGGAGGGCTAGAGAGGGGGTCGCTCCCTTCCGTCATTCCCGCGCAGGCGGGAACCTCGCCCCCGGATTCCGGGCGTTGGGCAGTTACGCAAAGGTCTCGTCTGTGGGGAGGGCTAGGGAGGGAGGCTCCTACGTCAGCCTGATCAGCTCCACGCCCGCGACCGTTAGGGCCGTCACGATGGCGCCCGCAATTAGCACGCCGACCGCTATCGCCGGCAGACCGCGCCGCGCGGGCTCGCCCAGCGCCCACACCGCGAGCGTCCCGGTCCATGCCCCGGTGAAGGGTAGGGGAATGGCGACGACCAGGACGATGCCGAAGAACCCGTAGCGCCGGACCCGCTCCCCCCACGTCCGCTCGATGCGTTCCGTCCGCCAGCGCAGGAGACGGCCGAGCACGTTCTCCTGCCTCTCGATGCGCGCCCCCACCGTGCGCAGCCCATATAAGAGGAACGGAATCGGCAGCAGGTTCCCGGCCACGGACAGCCCGAACGCCTTCAGCCACCACATGTCGTAGGACACGATTGCAAGGGGCGCCGAGGCGCGTAGCTCGCCGATGGGGGTCATTGCGGTCAGGATGACGATAAGTTCGTCTGGCAAGGTCAGAGGCCCGTGTTCGAAAGAGTGAAATTGCCTTCCAGCCCATAACGGACTGGCGCACGGCATTTCGAATCATAGCAGGGAAGGGCCTTCTTAGGCGTGTTCTGAACATTTCCTAAACAATGTCTATATTCTTGGATAGACGGAGTGTTGACAAGATGGTCAGGTATGGGTATAGAATCGGCCCGAACGCTAGCTGCCTGAGGGTAGCTTGAGGAAGGGAGTCGACATGGCGCGAAAGACTCGGCTGATGCAGCAGGTGGAGGAGCGCTTCCACCAGCCGCTCGAACGTTTGCTGCCGGAAAAGATCAACGAGAATGGGCTCTCGGCCACCGCCGCCGAGCTCGAGGTGTCCAAGGCCACCCTTGGCTACTGGCTCCTCAAGCTGGGGATCAACGTGCGGCGAGTGGCGCTCGCTCCTGGGGAGACCCTTGAGGTCAAGAGAGTGAGCTAGCCCAGCCCTCGTTGGCTGGCGCAGACGTTGGCCCGGTGCGGAGGCCTGGCGTTAGGGGAGATGACGCCGGGCCTTCACCGTTTCCGGCCCACGGCGTCTTCCAGTAAGAGGAGTGCCCATCCGTCGTGGCTCGATAAGGCGCTCCGCTCCCTATCCGTCATTCCCGCGAAGGCGGGAAGGTGAATCCACATTTGAAGTGCAACACCTGCTCCTCGACGACCCCCGCCGGTGTCCGGTAGCCCAGGCACTTGCGCGGCGTATTGTTGTACGCCTGCCCGATCAGCGCAAACCGCTCATCCGACACCTCCCCCAGATTCGTCCCCCGCGGCAGGAACCGCCGCAGCCGGCCGATCGCGTTCTCCACTCCCCCCTTCTGCCACGGCGAGTACGTGTCGCAGAAGAACGTCTCGATGCCCAACCGGTGGAGCTCGTAGTGACGGGTGAACTCGGTCCCATTGTCGAAGGTCACCGTCTGGCGAAACTCCGGCGGCAACGGCCCCAGCATCCGGGCGATGGACTCCGCGATCGGCCCCGCCTCCTTCGACGGCGCACGCGCGAGGAGCAAGAGGCGCGAGGAGCGTTCCTGCAGGGCCAACACCACCTCTCCCGACCTCCCGAACTGCATCGTGTCCGCCTCCCAGTGCCCGAAGGTCCGCCGGTCGGCCGCCGCTGCAGGCCGCTCAGCAACGGGTCGGCGGAGGGGAATGAAGGAAACCGAGCTTCCCCCCCTGCGGCCCCGCCTCCCCCGCTTCCACTTCGCCCTCGGCAAGTAGCGCCGCCAATCATGGTCTTTGTGCCGCGCGGCCTGGGCGTAGACGAACCGGTAGATGCTCTCGTCCGAGGTCACCGTCCGGCCCTCCTCTCTGCGCATCTCATGGGCGACCTGCTCCGGCGACCACCCCCACTTCAGGCCCGCCAAGACCCGCTCCCGCAACCCCTCGTCCCGTTCCAGCCGCGCCCCCGTCCAGCGCCGCGCGCGGGCACGCTCCTGGGCCGGCGACGCTTGGTACCCGTCCGTTCGCAGTGCGTTCCGCTTCAGCTCCCGAGCCACGGTCGATGCCGCGCGATCCAGAGTTGTAGCGACTTGCCGGACCGAGGAGCCCTTGGCGCGTAAGCGGGCAATCTCACACCGTTCCTCAATGCAGAGCTGTCTGTATTCCATGGCAACACCCTAATCTGGTGTTGCACTTCGTTTGTGGATTCAGGGAACCTCGTAGCGGCGCGACAGCGCCACGATCCCTGCCCCCCTCGCCCCAAGCCTCACCCGCCTGTTTTCGCTGGTCGTGGTGTGGGACGAGTCCCTATGGACGACGGCGAGTTCCTTGACAGCACGCCGAGGCCGGTGTTACAACGTGACAGAAATCACAACCGCCTCGGACCAGGACGAGAATTAGAGGTATCACGTGGTGCTTCGCCGCCCGGCAGCGCTCGCCATCCTAACCGTCACCGCCATGCTCTTCGCGTTCCTAACTGCGGCGTGCGGCGGCGGCGAGCCAGTTGCAGCGTCGGAGTGCTTCATCGCCAAGGACGGGCGGATCGAGGCCGCGTCGGGCGCCGACTGCGAGCCTCCCCCCGGCGCGACCGTCGAGCCTACGCCCACCTTCACGCCCGCCCCCACGAACGGAGGGGGCGCGACCGGCGGCGCGGGCCTGCTCATCCTGAACGGGTGTGGGACGTGCCACACCCTCGCGTCCGTCCCTGCAATGAAGCAGGATGTCGGCCCGGACCTCACGGGTGCCGGCGCGAAGGGCGCGGACTTCATCAGGGAGTCCATCCTCAACCCGAGCGCTGTGGTCACCGAGGGCTACGAGGACGGCCTCATGCCCCAGGACTTCGCCACGAGCATCTCCCCCGCGGACCTCGACGCCATCGTGGACTTCCTGGCGACCCAGTAGCCCCTCTCCCCGGTCCACCCCTGAGAAGTGTGACATCTGCCCGTTGCGCAAACGGACCCCTTCTCCTACCCTGCCTCTCATGGCCCAACAGACCCGCCCTCTTGCCCCTCCGATGCCCGCGAGCCGCCTGTCGCAGAGTGTCGCATCACTGTCGCAAACCGTCGCATTTGTGTCGCAAAGTGTCGCATTTGCTGTCGCAAACTGTCGTGCGCGGACCGCGCACTTAGGAGTGAATACCACGGAAAATCCGACAAATGCGACAGTTTCGAGAAAAAATAGGCGCTCGAAAAGCCTCTCCCCGCCTGCGAGACCTTTGCAACTAGCCTTCCGTCATGGAAACCCCCTCCCGTCTACGGGAGGGGACGCGCGGGCGCAGCAAAGCGCAGGGGAGGAGAGGCGGCAGCGCGCAGACTTCCCCCGTCACCCCCGCGCCCCCTGCCCGTCATTCCCGCGTAGGCGGGAACCTCGTAGCGGCGCGACAGCGGCGCGGTTCCTGCCCCTCGCCCCAGGCGTCCGCCCCTCACTTTCGTTGCTTGTGGTGTGGGGCGTCAGCCCCAACGTGAAGGATTCCCGCGCAGACGGGAACCTCGCCCCCGGGTCCCCGGCGTTGAACAATCGTGCAAAGGTCTCGTCTGCGGGAGACGAGGACCGGCGCTCTAGTCGAATAGAGAGAAAGGCGTGCCGAGGGGTCTCTTGCCCCTTGATGCCTCCGTTTTCTGTAAAGTAAGCCCTCTTTAGCAGGCCGTGGCCTTGCTCGTCTGTGCGTTGACCCCTCTCCCTGCCGCGCCTATACTGAGCGCTCCAACGTCCGAATAACCACAACATCTTGAGGTCCGTTACATGCAGTTGAATTGCCTTCAGGAGAATCTCAGCCACGGGCTCGGCATCGTCCAGCGAGCCGTCGCAACCCGCACCACGCTGCCCATTACCCAGCACGTGCTGCTCGCCACCGACGAGGGCAGACTGAAGCTGTCCGCCACCAACCTCGAGATCGCCATCAGCACCTGGGTCGGCGGCGAGATCGTCGGCGAGGGCTCGGTCACCATTCCCGCCCGTCTCCTCACCGACTTCGTCAACTCCCTCAGACCCCAGACCATCGAGGTGAATACGAACTCCGCGGGTCGAGGCATCGAGGTGAAGGGCGACCGCTTCCAGTCCACTATCAACGGCGGCCCCGCCGAGGAGTTCCCTCCCATCCCGTCCGTGGGCGAGGGCGTCTCCACCAAGATCAGCGGCAGGGCGCTGCGCGAGGCCATCCACCAGGTGGCGCTCGCCGCCGCCGTCGAGGACTCCCGCCCCGTGCTCACCGGCGTCAACGTCGAGATGGAAGGCTCCAAGGTTACGCTGGCCGCCGCCGATGGCTTCCGCCTCGCCGTTCGCACCGCAGAGCTCTTGGAGCCGGTGGGCGACAAGCTCTCCGTCATCATTCCCGCCCGCACCCTCACCGAGATCGAGCGCCTGATCGATGGCGACGACCCCGTGGACATCGTGATTACGACTCAGCGCAGCCAGGCGCTCTTCCGCCTCAAGAACGTCGAGGTCGTCTCCCAGCTCATCCAGGGGACGTTCCCGAACTACAGCCAGCTCATTCCCCAAGAGCGCACCACGAGGGCGATCGTCGACCTTGGCGAGCTCCAGCGCGCCACCCGCACCGCCGCCATCTTCGCCAAGGACGGCTCCGGCATCATCCGCCTGCAGATTGCGCCGGACGTCGGCGGGACAGGCAAGCTCACCATCTCCTCGCGAGCCGAGGAAGTAGGCGATAACACCGGCGACATCGAGGCCGATGTCGAAGGCCCCGAGGCCAAGATTGCCTTCAACAGCCGCTACCTGAGCGACGTGCTGGCCGTCCTCGGCAAGGAGAAGGTCGCCTTGGAGATGACCACGTCCTCCAGCCCCGGAGTCATCCGCCCCCTCGACGACCCGGACTACGTCCACGTCGTCATGCCCATGTTCGTTCAGTGGTGACGAGTATCGTTGTCGCTTGGATTGGACGAGCGGGGGCGGAAGCCTCGATTGACGTGTAAGCTCCGGGGGTGACGCAACCCCCATCCAACCAACCTCCGGCGCCCGCCGCCGGTACGGGTGCCCCTAGGCGATCGCTCCTACGGCTCATACTCCAGTTGCACTTGCCCGCGATCGCCCTCGGGTTCGGCATGGGGGCGACCGTCCCCGTCGTGCCCGAGTTCGCCAAGTCGTTTGGGGTGGGGCCGGGGCAAGCGTCTCTCGTGTTCGTGGCCAACATGCTTGGTGGGCTCATAGCCAGCGTCCCCATCGGCTACCTGCTCGACAAGATTGGGCGGCGGCGCATCCTCATCCTAGGACCGGCGATTACCGCGCTCGCCGCCTTCCTCACCGCCACAGCCGGCTCCTTCGAAGAGCTGCTCCTCTATCGCTTCATCGGCGGGTGGGGCACCCAGATGTGGACCCTCAGCCGCCTCACCATGATTGCCGACACCAACGCGTCCGCCTCCCGAGGCCGCATGATCACGAGTCTCCTCGGCGTGCAGCACGTCGGTACGCTCGCTGGGCCGTTGGTCGGCGGCGTTGTGGCCGTGTCCTATGGCCTACAGGTCGCGTTCGTCCTGCAAGGCGTGTTCGCGCTCGTGGCGATGATGCCCGGATTCTTCGCCAAAGAGACCATGCCGGAGACCCGCCCGCGCCGCGCCGGGGGACAGGGGACCCCAGCCCCCGGCGACTTCTCGTGGAAGTCTCTCCTCGCCCGGCCGATACCAATCATGTTCCTCGCCCAGTGGCTGGGCATGACGGCGCGCGGCGGCGTCGTGGCGGGGAGCACCGTGTTCGTCTACGCCTCCTACGCCTACGACGCCGACCCCAGGACCCTCGGCATCCTCAGCAGCCTGATGGCGGGGGCGGGGATACCCCTGACGTTGTCCGCTGGGTACCTGATGGACCGCTTTGGCCGGAAGGTCACCATCGTCCCCGGCCTCGCCGTACTGGGCGCCGCGATGGCCTACTTAGGCGTGACGTCCTTCGCTGGGCTGGGGTTCGCCTACTTCGTGGTCGGCTTCGTGGTGCTGCAGACGATGAACAGCCTGCTCACCGGCTCCTGGCAGGTCATCGGCTCCGACCTCGCGCCAGCCGGCGCCAGAGGGCGGTTCTTCGCCGTCGGACGCACCGTTACGCAGGCTGGATTCGCGACCAACCCCGCGCTCTTCTCGCTATGCACGGCGCTCTCCGGCTTCACCCTGGCCCTGGGAATCGTCGGCGTTGCCGGGATGCTCTCCTCGTTCATCCTCGGCGCGTTCGTGCCCGAGACGCACCGCAGTCAGGAGCGCGGCTAGCTGCGCCGGCCGGAGATGTTGTGACAGGGGCGTCTTGCCCTGGCGTCCGCCGAGTCGGAAACTTACCCGGCTGACGGACCCCACTCTCATCGTTCCCCCGCAGGAACTCAAGAAATGGGGTCGACCGTTCAGTCCCAACGCTCTCTAGGAGGCCCCGATGGACCAGGCAGACCTGAAAGCCAACATCATCCCCGGCATGCGGTACCGCGACGCCTTCGCCGCTATCGACTGGCTCTGCGACGTCCTCGGGTTCGAGCGCCATCTCGTCGTCCCGGACGGCGCAGGCGGCGTCGCCCACGCCCAGCTGAAACTCGGCAACGGCATGGTCATGCTCGGCTCCTACCGGGACGACGCCGGCGACATCGTCGTCGCCCCTGCCCCCGGCGCCCTCCTCACCCAGTGCGCCCTCATCGTCGTCAGCGACATCGAGGCGCATTACGAGCGAGTGAAGGCCGCCGGCGCGAACATCGTCATGGAACTCGAGGAGCAGTTCTACGGCGGAAGCCTCTTCTCCGTCCGCGACCCCGAGGGCCAGCTATGGCACGTCGGCAGCTACAATCCCTGGGCCGAGCCGGAGTAGAATAGGGAAGAGGCATGACTATGACGAAGCCCAAGATTCGCGTGCCTAAAGCCGAACTCGCGGCGTTTTGCAAACGCTGGCAAATCACAAAGCTCGCCTTCTTCGGCTCCGTCGTGAGCGATGACAACGAATTCGGGCCTGAGAGCGCAGTAGACGTGATTGCTCGCTTCGGGCCGGAGGCGCGTCACACCCTCTTTGACCTTGACGACATGGAGCGTGAGCTCGCCGGACTGCTCGGCCGCGAAGTCAACCTAATCTCATGGAGGGGTTTGGAGCAGAGCGCCAACCGCTTCCACCGGAAGAGAATCCTGGATTCTGCACGGGTAGTGTATGCCGCGTCAGGATGAGGATTACCTGGCCGACATGCGGTCATACGCCCACGAGGCGCTCTACTTCACGGAAGGGCTGTCGTTCCCTCAATTCAGGGAGAGCATCCTACACAGGTATGCGATATTCAAAGCGGTCGAGACCATCGGTGAAGCGGCCTCGCACGTCAGTGACGGCACTCAGCAGACCGGCCCTGCTATCCCCTGGGCCAAAATCATCGGCATGCGAAATCGCCTCGTTCACGCCTACTATGCGATTGACCTCGACGTAGTATGGGACACCATCCATAAGGACCTGCCCTGGCTCATCGCCCAGCTGGAGCCGCTAGTTCCGGATGCCTAGCGCCTAGCCCCAGCCTACGTCTCGCTCAGCCCGCGCTCCGACGGGAACAGCGCCAGCAGTCCACCGTCGACATTGATGTTCTCGCCGGTAACGTAGGCCGACATCGGCGACGCCAGGAACAGCACGGCCTGCGCCTGGTCGGACGGCTCGCCCCACCTGCCGAGCGGAATGTTCTTCGGCTTGGCGGCGCGCGGCGCAGTGCTGCCGCCGGGCGTCGTGCCGCGGCTCGATCCCGTCTGCGTGGGCGTGATCGAATTCACGCGGATGCCGTGCGGCGCCAGCTGGATCGCCATCGTCCGCGTCATCTGCAGCACCGCGCCCTTCGACGCTGAGTAAGCGATGAACCCCGCCTTCCCCCGGTGCCCGGTCGTCGAAGCGGTGTTGACGATGGCTCCGCCCTCGCCTTGCGCCACCATCCGGCGGGCGGCCTGCTGACTGCACAGCATCGTCCCGTCCATGATGACGGACTGCACCCACTTCCATTTCTCGTAGTCGATGTCCAGGATCCCCGCCTCGTTGTTGACGGCGGCATTGTTAACGAGGATGTCGACGCGCCCATAGGCGTCGTCCGTCGCCCGGAAGACCTCTTCAACGCCCGTCGGCGAGGAGATGTCCGCGCTGACGCCGATCGCGTCCCCGCCCAATTCACGGACCGACGACGCGGCCACGTCCGCTCGGTCGTCGAGGAAATCGACGCATACCACCTTTGCGCCTTCGCTCGCGAGGGTCCTGACGATTTCGCCCCCGATATTCGGCCCGCTCCCCGTCACCACCGCAACCTTGCCTTCAAGCAGCATCTGCGCCTCTCCTCGTCCTTTTGGGATGGCCGGAATCCTACCAAGTCTCCAACGTGCTAGCATCCGTATGCCTCGACCACACCGAGAAGCGGAGGAGACGCTTATGATTATCGACATCCACGGACACCTGAACGCCCCGCCCGAGCTCTACGCCTACAAGGCCGGACTGCTCTCCAGCCGCGGCGCATACAGCCATTGGGGCGGCATACCCGACGAGAAGCTCAAGGCCACCGTCGACAACCACATCGAGACCGTCCTCGACGCCGTCGGCACCGACATGCAATTCCTGTCGCCCCGGCCGTTCCAGCTCATGCACTCCGAGAAGCCCGGCAGCCTCGTCGAGGCCTTCTGCAGAGCGAACAACGACCTCATCGCCAAGACCGTCGAGATGTACCCCAACCGCTACCAGGGTGTCGCGGGCTTGCCCCAGCTGCACGGCGAGCCGGTCGACGTCGTCCTTGAAGAGGTCGACCGCTGCGTCAACGACCTCGGCTTCATCGGCATCATGATCAACCCCGACCCATCCGAGGGCATGGACAACGACACCCCGCCGATGGGCGACCGGTACTGGTACCCCCTCTACGAGCGCATGGTGAAGTACGACGTCCCCGCCTTCGTTCACTCCGCCTCCTGCAAGAACGTCCGCGAGTCCTACACCGGCCACTTCATCACCGAGGAGAGCATCCAGACCGTCTCCCTGTGCGACTCCACCGTCTACGACGACTTCCCCAGCCTCAAGATCATCATGTGCCACGGCGGCGGCTCGATCCCTTACCAGATCGGACGCTGGAGGGCGCTCCGCTGGCGCCGTCCGAACGTGGTCCCGTTCGACGAGAGCCTCAAGAAGCTCTACTTCGACTCCGTCCTCTACAACAAGGAGGGCCTCGAGCTGCTCTTCAAGATCGTGGGGACCGACCGCTGCATGTTCGGCACCGAGCGGCCCGGCACCGGCTCTTCGAAAGACCCCAACACCGGCCTCTGGCTCGACGACCTCAAGCCCGTCATCGAGGACATCGACTGGCTGACCGACCAGGACCGCGCCAACGTCTTCGAGACCGTCGCCCGCGAAGCCTTCCCCCGCTTCGGCGCCTCGTAGCCTGCGCAACTTCCCCGCCACCCCCCTGCAGGCGGAACCTCGCCTTCTCCCGCTCCCGTCCGCGGGGGAGGGTTGGGGAGGGATGGGTAGCGGTACATGGAGGCGTCGTATGCACTCCGGCCCGAGAGAATGGAAATCGATCGTTGCCGACCGGCTGCACCGCATGGGCCTCGGCGACAGCGCCAGGGAGATCCTCCACGGCAAGAAGCGCCAGCCGGCGGCCGACGAGCGCATGGCGTCCGAATGGCGCGCAGAGGGCGAGCGCCGGGCCCGCGAGCGCGAGATGAGCAAGCCGCGCGAAGAGGAATCGCTCCTTGCGCGGCTGAGGACGTTCTTCCGCCGCTAACTCGAAGCACGTTCATCGGACTTGCATAGGACTTTGAGGACTACCACTGATGGCTACCGGCGGTATCAAAGTGAACATGACTCCCTCGCATCCGGGCGACTTCATTCGCACCGAGGTCACCGAAGAGTTGGGCCTGAGCGTGACGAAAGCGGCCGGGATACTGGGCGTCCGCAGGGCGACGCTATCGGACCTGCTAAACAGCAATGCCGCGCTATCGCCGGAGATGGCGCTGCGGATTGAGAAGGCCTTTGGCGTAAATATGGACATGCTGCTGCGGATGCAGGCTTGGCGAGACGCTTCGCAGATGCGCGCCCGGGAGAGCGAGATCAAGGTCCGCGCTACCAGCCTGCCTGACGGGCAACCGCTCCAAGGAGCCTCTCCCTAGTGCGTGTCGAATAGCTCCTGATAGCGCGCGATTGCCGCGAGCGACGCCTCGCGCTCCTGGGGCGTCGGGTTGCGCGGGTCGCGGGCTTTGGGTAGCCGCCCCAGCTTCAGCATCGCCGCCCGCAGCAGCACCCGCGCCTTGATCGCGTCCAGGTTGCTCCCCTCTATCGTCAGATCGTTCGGGTTGGACGGCATCGCGCCCTCCGGGTCGCCCCGGCTCACGCGCGCCACGGGCATGCCGCTGTAGACCGCTATGGCGAGCGCCGCGAGCTGGCTCGGCAGCGCCGATCCGGTGCCCGCCGCGCCTTCCAGCACGAACCCGTGGAGCTTGGGGCTGTCCGCGTCCGGCGACGACTCTTGATCGATGCCGCGCTGGATGCGCGCCATGATGTCGACCTCCACGTCCGGGTTCGCCGTATCCTCCTCCGCCATGTAGTGGCCGTACTTCACCATGTGCACCGGCGCGATGGCGTCCCCGCGCAGCGAGCCGTCCTCGTCCTCGATGCGCACGCTCGCCGTCTCCGGGCTGTCCCCATACTCCTGGAAGACGACCTCGGCGGGCAGGCTCTTCAGCGCGACTCCGGACGACCCGGTCGTCCGGTACGCGGGACGGAACCAGACGCGCACCTCCTCGCCCGCGCTGCCGAGCACCCCGCCGTGTCCGCCCGTCGCGCGGTAGCCGCCCGGACGCGCGTCGCCCTTCTTGAACGTGCGCGCCGCGAATATCTGCTCGTCCACGATGCCCACCGCCCCCAGCCCCTCGCCGAGGCCGGACGCGATGTAGCGCGCCGCGTCCACGATGTTCCGGTCGCCGTCGTTGGCGAGCGTCCCGTGCGCGCGCTGCGACGATATGCCGACGAAGGGCAGGGGAGTGTCCAGCACGAGGCTCAGCCAGTAGAGCGTCTCCTCGACGTGCGGGTTCCCCTCCAGCCAGATGAAGCCGTCGTAGCGCCCGGAGTCGATCGTCTGCTGCACGATGTTCACGGCGCGGGCCATCGCCGCGTTCGACAGGAACTTGCCGATGGGACGCGGACTGTATGGAAAGAAGTCACGCCCCGCCGTTTCGCCCTGCTTCGTGTAGCCCGCCGGAGGCAGTACGCGCACGAAGTCGTAGTCCGCGAGCCGGTCCAGCTCGCTCGCCGCGCCGTCGTGGCCGCGCCCGCTCAGCCCACGGTCGATCTCCTCGAACAGCCGCGACGCATCCGGGAAGAACGACTGCCGCCCGCCGTAGCCGATGCTGGCGTCGCGCAGGTCGGCGTCCTCGAAGGGCGCGCCGTCGGCTGAGCCGTCGTTGCGCCGCGCCACGTAGGGCAGGAGATACGCGCCGTCCTCCGGGCGCAGCTCCACCTCGTAGTACGGCTTGCCGTCGTCGTGGTAGACCTCCGCGGCGTCGGACTCCAGCGGATGCGCGCTGAACTTCTCGATGCGCACCCGCACCGGCTCGTGCAGGCGCTGCGGCGCCAGGTGGTCGAACCGCCCCTTCCAATTGCGGCTCGTCCGCACTGCGCCCCTTGTTGCTCGTCACGAGCGTCGGCGTGTTCGCAATCGTCGAACGCGGCCCCGAGAACACCGCGATGCGTGGCTTTGCCATTGAAATCCTCCTGATCCCATATTCTTACAAGGGGAGAGGGTTAGAGCGAGGGCACTGTGGCAAGGGCAAGAGGTTGAATCAGAGGCTACTTAGCAGTGCTCTGCGTTCGCCCAGTAGTCATGCACCTTGCGTAACTCTTCCTCTATAAACGCATCCCCATTAGCTCCGTCGAAGCGTCCCAATGAAATCGCGAGTTCAAAGAAGCCCCAGCCCGGGATATCAGTATCTACCGAGGCCACTACTGCGGACAGCATAGGTCTCCCAGCCTCGATTTCGCTCCTGCTGATGACTCCCAGGGGGTCGCCAAGTCCCACGGCTGCCCTATTCACGAGAGGTGCTATATCGCCGTAGTAGGTGATGCCGTGGGCCTTGGCTACCCCTATGAGCACTTCGTAGAGAACTCGGAGTTTCGCGTCCCTCCTGTCCATCATGGCTAATGCCCCCTTGCCCGCGCTTCGTCTTACTGCGCGCCCATTGTCATATCAGCGCCGCTCTCGTCACGCCACCCCCGCCCGCGGTAGGTTCGCCGCTCCCCAATAGGTTCGTGGTGAGCTTTGTCGAACCACGGGGCCGCCAGTCAGCGCCCCCTCCCGTCATTCCCGCGCAGGCGGGAATCCACCCCGTCCCCTCCTTACCAAGGAGGGGCTAGGGGTGGTTCCGTCTGCGCGGGGGAGGACACCCACCCCCTTGACGCCATAGACAATCCTATGTCATAATAACGTCACACGCCAGCATACACCCGACACACCGAACCCCCGAGCGGACGAGCCGCCGGAGCCACAGCAAGGCCCGGCGGCTCTTTTCGTTCCACCGGGCGCCACCCACGAAAGGAGGACCCCATCAAGCTCCCACGCCCCAAGAACGCCCCCATCGACCTCTCACCCTACCGCGACGACCCCCTCGGGTTCGTCAAAGACATCCTCTCCGGATCAGGGACGCCCTACGCCAAGCAGGAAGAGCTGCTCCGCGCCCTCGTCAGCGACAAACGGCGCGTCTCCGTCGTCGGATGCAACTCCTCCGGCAAGGACTGGGCCGCCGCCCGCGCCATCCTCTGGTGGATCGAGACACGCCCCAAAGCCAAGGTCATCGTCACCGGCCCCACCCTCCGGCAGGTCAAGGAGATCGTCTGGGAGGAGCTGCGCGCCGCCCACGCCGCCGCCAAACACCGGCTCTCCGGCGCCGTCCGCGTCGGCGAGTACCGCGCCGGCCCCGACCGCGTCGGCCTCTGCGTCACCTCCAACAACCAGCACAACCTGCAGGGCTTCCATTCCCCGGAGCTCCTCGTCATCGTCACCGAGGCCCAAGGCGTCAAGCAGCCCTACTTCGAAGCGCTCAAACGCCTCAACCCCAAGAAGATGCTCCTGTTGGGCAACCCCCTCAGCCTCACCGGCGAGTTCTACGACTCCCACCACGGCAAGAGCCCCCTCTACGAGCGCGTCTCCATCTCCGCCTACGACTCCCCCAACGTCCAGGAGGGCCGTCTCGACGCGCTCCCCGGCCTCGTCACGCCCGAGGACGTGGAGGAGCGCCGCCAGGAGTGGGGCCCAGACGGTGAATCCACATTTGAAGTGCAACACCTGCTCCTCGACGACCCCCGCCGGTGTCCGGTAGCCCAGGCACTTGCGCGGCGTATTGTTGTACGCCTGCCCGATCAGCGCAAACCGCTCATCCGACACCTCCCCCAGATTCGTCCCCCGCGGCAGGAACCGCCGCAGCCGGCCGATCGCGTTCTCCACTCCCCCCTTCTGCCACGGCGAGTACGTGTCGCAGAAGAACGTCTCGATGCCCAACCGGTGGAGCTCGTAGTGACGGGTGAACTCGGTCCCATTGTCGAAGGTCACCGTCTGGCGAAACTCCGGCGGCAACGGCCCCAGCATCCGGGCGATGGACTCCGCGATCGGCCCCGCCTCCTTCGACGGCGCACGCGCGAGGAGCAAGAGGCGCGAGGAGCGTTCCTGCAGGGCCAACACCACCTCTCCCGACCTCCCGAACTGCATCGTGTCCGCCTCCCAGTGCCCGAAGGTCCGCCGGTCGGCCGCCGCTGCAGGCCGCTCAGCAACGGGTCGGCGGAGGGGAATGAAGGAAACCGAGCTTCCCCCCCTGCGGCCCCGCCTCCCCCGCTTCCACTTCGCCCTCGGCAAGTAGCGCCGCCAATCATGGTCTTTGTGCCGCGCGGCCTGGGCGTAGACGAACCGGTAGATGCTCTCGTCCGAGGTCACCGTCCGGCCCTCCTCTCTGCGCATCTCATGGGCGACCTGCTCCGGCGACCACCCCCACTTCAGGCCCGCCAAGACCCGCTCCCGCAACCCCTCGTCCCGTTCCAGCCGCGCCCCCGTCCAGCGCCGCGCGCGGGCACGCTCCTGGGCCGGCGACGCTTGGTACCCGTCCGTTCGCAGCGCGTTCCGCTTCAGCTCCCGAGCCACGGTCGATGCCGCGCGATCCAGAGTTGTAGCGACTTGCCGGACCGAGGAGCCCTTGGCGCGTAAGCGGGCAATCTCACACCGTTCCTCAATGCAGAGCTGTCTGTATTCCATGGCAACACCCTAATCTGGTGTTGCACTTCGTTTGTGGATTCAGGGAACCTCGTAGCGGCGCGACAGCGCAGCGATCCCTCTCCTCTCCCGTCTGCGGGGGAGGCGGCCCCCCTCATCCCGCCCAGCGACGGCCCCCACCTCAACCAGCCCTGGCGCATGGGCGTGGACGTCGCCCGGTTCGGCAACGACAAGTCCGTCATCTGCCTCCGCCGCGGCGACCGCGTCGAGCGCCTCATCACCTTCGAGCGGAAGGACACCATGCGCCTCGCCGACGAGGTCCGCGAGCTCGCCGAGACCCTGCGCGTCCCCGCCATCTTCGTCGACGAAACAGGCGTCGGCGGGGGCGTCGTCGACCGCCTGAAGCAGCTCCGCGTCCCCGTCATCGGCGTCGAGGGCGGCGGCAGGGCCTACCGTCCCGCCCAGTTCGCCGACATGCGGGCCGAGACGTTCTGGGAGCTGGCCCGCCGCCTCCGCGAGGGGCAGATGTCCCTCCCGCCCGACGACGAGCTTGCGGGCCAGCTCCTCGCGCAGCGCTACGACATCTCGTCGGCGGGGCGCATCCACCTCGAAAGCAAGGCGACCCTCCGCCGCCAAGGCGTCCCCTCCCCCGACAAAGCCGACGCCCTCGCCCTCGCCTTCATGGAACCCCCCAACATGAACGTCTGGTTCTAACCATGCCTCCCCATTCCGTCATTCCCGCGAAGGCGGGAACCTCGCAGCGGCGCGATAGCGACGCGGTCCTCTCCCCCGCACACGGGGGAGAGTCAGAGAAGGGGCCGTCTGCGGGAAACCCCACCCGTCATTCCCGTGCAGACGGGAATCCAGGAATCGTCGGAGGGGCCGGCTTAGCTGCGCTTGGCCTTGCTGCGCGACGCCTCGTAGAACGAGAGGAAGTCGTCCACGCTGGTTCCCGCGATCGTGCGGGCGATGAGGTCGAGGGGGAGGTCGGCGAGACGCTTGAAGCGGACGCAGGACTTGCCCATGTCGAGGCGCTTGCCGCTCGCCCGGTACGCGGCCACGAACCGCTCATGGGCGGCCGGGTCCGCGTAGACGCTGTTCAGGTAGAGCGCCATGTACTGCTTCTGCGAGGCCAGCGCGGCGAGGGCCAGGGGCTGCTTGTTGTACGTGTCCGGGCGCCGACTCAGGGGCACGACGTACCCGATCATCCCGAACTGCATGCATTCCTCGTACCCTTCCGGCAGGTTATCGAGGACCACCTCGCGCACGGCGGCCACCGCCTCCCTACGCTCGGGCACCAGCTCCGCCAGGTACTCCTCGACCGTTCCCGCGTCGCTCTTGACCATGCCCGCACCTCGATCCTCCCCTGCAGAAGGGGAAGAGGAAGAATAACCCCTTCCTGCTTGGGGGGAGAAGGGAAGAATAGGTCCTCGGCTGCGAGGAAGAAGGCGGCGTGGTTCGACAGGCTCACCACGAACCGATTGGGAAAGGGCGAACGATTGGGTAGGGCGGCCCTTGACCGCCCCTACGGTTATGCAAAGTCCCGTCTGTGGGGGAGAGGTTGGGGGTGGGGATGCGCGCTCGAAAGGTGTAACCTTGCGCCATCAGCTCAGGAGGCGATAGCGATGCCCGTAATCGATGCTGACTGCCATGTGATCGAAAGCGAACAGACCTGGGGGTACCTGGACCCCCAGGACATCGAGTTCAAGCCCAAGGCGGTCGAGAACCCGGACCGCCCGGACCGCCCCATGTGGGTCATCGACGGCCGGGCCCGCCAGCGCCCCTTCGGCACCAGCGCGACCGGCGCGCCGTCCGAGAAGATGTCCGGCTTCTCGGAGACCACGTTCCAGACCCGCTCCCTCGCCGACATCGACGCGCGGCTCGCGCACATGGACGAGCTGGGGGTCGACGTGCAGGTGCTCTACCCGACGATCTACCTCACTCGGATAACGGAGCGGCCGGACGTGGAGGTGGCGCTGGCGAAGAGCTACAACCGCTGGATGGCCGACGTTTGGGCGCAGAGCGGCGGGCGTCTCCGATGGGTCGTCGTCCCGCCCCTGGACACCATGGATGCGGTCGCCGATCAGCTGCGTTTCGGTAAGGACAACGGCGCCGTCGGCGTCTTCATGCGCGGCTACGAGAACAATCGGCGCCTCACGGACGAGTACTTCGACCCGCTGTACGAGGCCTGCGTCGAGAACGACCTGCCGATCACCGTCCACGCCGGCTGCGGCAATCCTGCGTTCGTCGAGCTCACGGACGGCGACGCGTTCGCGCGCAACAAGCTCCCGGTGATCAGCTCGTTCCACTCTCTTCTCTTCAAGCGCGTTCCCCAGCGCTTCCCCGGCCTGCGCTTCGGCTTCATCGAGGTCGCCGCGAACTGGGTCCCCTACATCCTCAACGACCTCTACCGCCGTGTGGAGCGGGAAGGGTGGAGCCTTGGCGACGACGTGCTCGGCGACAACCGCATGTATGTGGCCTGCCAGACCAACGACGACCTGCCGTACATCCTCGAGCACGCCTCGGAGGACAACCTCATGATCGGCTCCGACTACGGCCACTCGGACACGTCGAGCGAGCTGGAGGCGCTGAAGTCGCTGAAGGGCAGCGGCCTGCTGGAGTCGCGAGTGGTGGACAAGATCCTCACGGACAACCCGGGGCGGCTGTACGGGATCGTCGAGTAGGTAGAGGGAGGGTGAGCGCAGCAGCGAACCGTATTGTGCTGGGGGACAACCTTGATGTCCTGCCTACTATCAAGGACGGCGCCGCCTCGCTCATCTACATAGACCCGCCGTTCAACACCGGCAAAACTCAGCGGCGCGAACGTCTGCGCACGGAGCGCGACGACGCGTCCGGCGATCGCATAGGCTTCCAAGGGCGTCGATACCGGACGGTCAAGCTCGGCGCGCTCTCGTTCCCCGACGTATTCGAGGACTTTCTGGATTTCATCGAGCCTCGCTTGACGGAGGCGCGTCGTATCCTCTCGCCCTCCGGCTCCTTCTTCCTGCATCTCGACTACAGGGAGGTTCACTACTGCAAGGTGCTGCTGGACGCGCTCTTCGGCCACGACTGCTTCATGAATGAGATTATCTGGGCCTACGACTATGGGGGACGCCCGAAAGACCGTTGGCCGGCCAAGCACGACTCGCTGCTCTGGTATGTGAAAGACCCTCGCTGCTACACCTTCAACTACGAGGCGGTAGACCGTATTCCGTACATGGCGCCAGGACTCGTGGGGCCGGAGAAGGCGGCGCGGGGTAAGACGCCGACCGATGTTTGGTGGCAGACTATCGTTCCCACGAACGGGCACGAGCGCACGGGCTACCCCACTCAGAAGCCGCTCGCCATCCTGGAACGCATCGTGCGCGTTCACTCTAACCCCGGCGAGTTGGTGCTCGACTTCTTTGCGGGCTCCGGCACGACAGGCGAGGCCGCCGTGCGCAATGGAAGGCGCTACTGGCTCGTAGACAGCAGCCCCGACGCCGCCCGAATCATGGCGCGACGCTTGGCGTCCAGCAATCCCGAGTGCGTCGGCTTCACGCCTGAACACGTAGCTTCGCACGCGTCCCTCAAAGGAATGCTGTGATACAGCGGCTTATCACTGACCCTGAAGTCCAAATACTGGCTGGCCTCGCGGGGTCTCTCGAATCGGATTACGTGTCTAAGGTGGACGACTGGCGCGCTAGCCCATTCGGTTGGATTAGGCAGCAGCAGTCACGAAGAAAGGGCAAGATTGTAGAACAGCCCGTCGCCGGGTGGTGCGCAGCCAAAGGATTCGATGTCATCGCCGCGCCGAATTCAGACGCGGACCGTGTAATCGGGGGTCTACGCACCGAAATCAAAGGCTCTACGCTGTGGGAATCAGGGGTGTTCAAGTTCCAGCAGATACGGGATCAGGAGTACGACATCGTGATCTGCTTGGGGATAAGTCCCTTCGATGCTCAGTGCTGGGCGATACCGAAGCACGTTCTAATGACGCATCCTTTGGGTGTTGCCTATCAGCACGGAGGGCAGGGGGGCAGAGACACCTCATGGCTAAGCTTCGATGCAGACGCCCCGCCTCGCTGGCTGGACGAGTGGGGAGGGCGCCTGTCTGACGCTTACGAGGTTTTACGTAACCTCACTCGCTGAGTCCCCTCCCCGCTGCGCTAGAGGCGGCCGGCGGAGCGGGCGTTCGGACGGGTGTCCTCGAAGTGGGGGACTGCTACGCCTAGGCGCTGGAGCGTCGTGTAGTCGTCGCGGTCGCCCCACTGCTCGACGATGACGCCTTTCGCCAGCCGGTAGATGTCGATGCGCCGCCACCACGAGAGGTTCGCGCGCGGCGAGTGGCCGTTGAACGTCCCTTGGAACGTCCCGTTGAACGAGACGCTCGCCACGACCTTGTCGTCCGCCGCGACGAGGTCGTCGATGGTGACGTGGACGGCGGGGAAGGCAGTGCGCGTCATCGTCGCGAGCTCTTTGATGGGCCGGGGGCCGAAGGGGTCCTCCGGGATGCCCGCGATGTGCAGCTCGACCTCGGGGGAGTACATCTCGTCTATGAGGCCGATGTCGCCCTCGTTGTAGACCCGGTTATACAGCCGCCGGATGGCGGCCTTGTTCGCTTCTGACATGGCTCACCTCGCTCGCCGCGCATTCTTGGCGTCCGGGCAGGCCGCGTCAAGGGCGCGAAGGGAGGGGATCGTGGCGCTGTTGCGCCGCTACGAGGTTCCCTGAATCCACAAACGAAGTGCAACACCAGATTAGGGTGTTGCCATGGAATACAGACAGCTCTGCATTGAGGAACGGTGTGAGATTGCCCGCTTACGCGCCAAGGGCTCCTCGGTCCGGCAAGTCGCTACAACTCTGGATCGCGCGGCATCGACCGTGGCTCGGGAGCTGAAGCGGAACGCGCTGCGAACGGGCGGGTACCAAGCGTCGCCGGCCCAGGAGCGTGCCCGCGCGCGGCGCTGGACGGGGGCGCGGCTGGAACGGGACGAGGGGTTGCGGGAGCGGGTCTTGGCGGGCCTGAAGTGGGGGTGGTCGCCGGAGCAGGTCGCCCATGAGATGCGCAGAGAGGAGGGCCGGACGGTGACCTCGGACGAGAGCATCTACCGGTTCGTCTACGCCCAGGCCGCGCGGCACAAAGACCATGATTGGCGGCGCTACTTGCCGAGGGCGAAGTGGAAGCGGGGGAGGCGGGGCCGCAGGGGGGGAAGCTCGGTTTCCTTCATCCCCCTCCGGAGGGCGCTCTCGGAACGGCCTGCAGCGGCGGCCGACCGGCGGACCTTCGGGCACTGGGAGGCGGACACGATGCAGTTCGGGAGGTCGGGAGAGGTGGTGTTGGCCCTGCAGGAACGCTCCTCGCGCCTCTTGCTTCTCGCGCGTGCGCCGTCGAAGGAGGCGGGGCCGATCGCGGAGTCCATCGCCCGGATGCTGGGGCCGTTGCCGCCGGAGTTTCGCCAGACGGTGACCTTCGACAATGGGACCGAGTTCACCCGTCACTACGAGCTCCACCGGTTGGGCATCGAGACGTTCTTCTGCGACACGTACTCGCCGTGGCAGAAGGGGGGAGTGGAGAACGCGATCGGCCGGCTGCGGCGGTTCCTGCCGCGGGGGACGAATCTGGGGGAGGTGTCGGATGAGCGGTTTGCGCTGATCGGGCAGGCGTACAACAATACGCCGCGCAAGTGCCTGGGCTACCGGACACCGGCGGGGGTCGTCGAGGAGCAGGTGTTGCACTTCAAATGTGGATTCACCATTCAGAAATCATCGGACGAGGAACACCTATGGCGCGGACAGGACCGGGAAATCGCGGAAAGGCATCGGGGGACACGAGACCCCCCGCACGGCTCTCCGATGCGTGAAAACACATTTCGCTCGCATTCTTGGTCGCGGGAAGCAGGCCGTGGCCTGCTAAACAGCCCCGACCAAGAAGGCGAAAGTACCCCTTTCGGCGACACAAGTCTTCCGCCTTTACGAGTAAAAACCCCACCAAGAAGGTGATTTGCTCCCCGAAAACAACCGCCGACCCCCGCGCGTCGGCAGAGGGGGGGAGGTTGCGAGGGGGGGCGTGGTTCGACAGGCTCACCACGAACCTAGTGGGGGCGGCGCTGAGCGGAGGGGGTTGGTTGGCGGGCGGACGGGGAGACCCTCTCTCTAGCTCTCTCCCGCAGACGGGGCGAGAGAACCGGAGGGGACGGGAGGGGACGGGAGGGGACAGGAGGGAACGGGAGGGGACAGGAGGGGACGGGAGGGGACAGGAGGGGACGGGAGGGGACAGGAGGGGGAGAGGGATCGCGGCGCTGTCGCGCCGCTACGAGGTTCCCGCCTTCGCGGGAATGACGGAGGGGGCGCGGATGGCTCTGCCGGGGGCGCGCACTAGCCTAGGAAGTAGGGAAGGGCACAGAGTAAAGTTGGGCGGCGGGCGGAAGGCAGTCGCCCGGCGGCGTAGAGGAGGAGAGATGGACCTGATCAACCCCGTCATCAAGAACCGGCTGCGCGCCGGCGTCGAGGACCCGGATGCCTTCTGGGACAGCGCGGCCCGCGAGCTGCCGTGGCTCAAGACCTGGGACAAGGTGTTCGAGGCCGACTATCCCTCGTTCAGATGGTTCCTCGGCGCGCAGACCAACCTCTCCTACATGTGCGTCGACCATCAGGTCAGCGCAGGCAGGGGAGGGCACGCCGCCTTCATCTACGCCAACGAGCTCGGCGACCGCCGCATCATCACCTACGCCCAGCTCAAGCGCGAGGTCGAGCGCGCCGCAGCCGCCCTCCGCGGACTCGGACTCGGCAAGGGCGACCGCCTCACCATCTACATGCCCAACTCCCTGGAGACCGTGGCGCTCATGCTGGCGACGGTCCGCATCGGCGCGGTGCATTCCGTCGTATTCGCGGGCTTCGGCGCTCCGGCCCTCGCCGACCGCATCAAGGCGAGCGGCTCCCGCGCCGTGTTCAGCGCCGACGTCGCCTACCGCAAGGGGACGCAGGTCCAGCTCAAGCGCATCGTCGACGACGCCCTCGAGCTCGGCTGCGACACCGTCGAGCATCAGGTCGTCGTGCTCCGCAACGAGGGCGTCCCCATGAAGAGCGGGCGCGACCTGTCGTGGAGCGAGTTCCTCGAAGGCGCCGCGGGGAACAGCAGCGAGATCGAGCCGATGGAGGCCAACGACCCCGCCTACATCCTCGCCACGTCCGGCACGACGGCCACGCCGAAGCTCGCGGTCCACACCCACGGCGGCTATCCCGTGGGCGTCTACAGCCAGGGGCGATGGTGCTTCGACCTCAACGGCGACGACGTTTGGTGGGCGACCTCCGACCTCGGATGGGCCGTCGGCCACAGCTACATCGTCTACGGCCCGCTGCTGTTCGGCGCGACCTCCATTCTGTACGAGGGCGCGCTCGACTACCCCGGCCCTGACGTCTTCTGGAAGCTCATCGAGGAGTTCGGCATCACCGGCGTCTTCACGTCTCCTACCGCCGTCCGCCTCCTGATGAAGTTCGGCGAGGAGCCGGCCAAGGGCTTCGACATCTCCGCGCTGCAGCGCATCGTCTGCGCCGGCGAGGTGCTGAACCCCGCCGTGTGGGAATGGCTCCAGAAGCGCGTGCTCGAAGACCGCGTCCCCGTCATCGACAACTGGTGGCAGACGGAGACCGGCGCGCCGGTTATCGGCAACCCCTACGGCATCGGCATGCTGCCCCAGAAGCCCGGCTCCGCGGGCATCCCGCTGCCCGGCATGGACCTCGCCGTGATGACCCCCGAGGGCCGGCTTTGCGAGCCCGGAGAGAAGGGCATCCTCGTCCTCAAGCGCCCCTTCCCGAACCTCACGCCAACCCTCTGGGGCGACCCCGCCCGCTACGGCGCCGACTACTGGGAGCGCATCCACGGCGTCTACTTCACCGGCGACCTCGCCGAGCTGGACGACGACGGCTACGTGTGGTTCTCAGGCCGGGCCGACGAGGTCATCAAGATCGCTGCGCACCGCATCGGCACCATCGAGGTCGAGTCCGCCTTCCTCCGCCACGACGATGTCGCGGAAGCGGGCGTAACCGGACGCCCCGACGACCTGCGCGGCGAGGTCATATCGTCCTTCATCGTGCTCAAGGACGGACGGACGTCCAGCGACAAGCTGCGCGGCGAGCTCATCGAGACCGTGCGCAGGGAGCTCGGCTCCTTCGCCGTCATCGGCGAGGTCAACTTCGTGAAGATGCTCCCCAAGACCCGCAGCGGCAAGATCATGCGCCGCGTCCTCAAAGCCGTAACCCTCGACACCGACCCCGGCGACATCACCACCATCGAAGACGAGGGCTCCGTAGACGAGGCCCGCGCCGCCTGGCGGGAGCTGAAGGGCGAGGTCGGCGGGTAGGGGGCGAGCCGCGCGTGCAAGATTTCCCCGTCGTGGTCCGGTGAGGATTGAACGCAACGCAAGGGCTACGATGGGCTTCCGCGTAACTGTTCCGTTGCACCCGGCCTCATGGTCGGGTAAGGATTGACCTGCCGCAGGACTCCACGAGGACTCCAGCGGCGATGCCTGCGCAGACCCTTTGCCCTTGAGCAGCGGTGAGCAGTTGTCAACTCTACTCTGAAGGGCTTAACGTGAAGCTGGTGAAGTAAGGGCTGAGCGGCGGTTACTTCCGTACAGAGGAGAATGAACTATGTCGAGTGTAGCCGAGATTCAGCGGGCAATCATAAGCCTCACTAAGTCCGACTACGCCCAGCTAATGCGCTGGCTCAATGAGTATGACTGGGAAGAATGGGATCGGCAGATAGGGACGGATTCGGAAGCAGGCAAGCTGGACTTCCTCGTGTCTCAAGCCAAAGAAGCCGAGCGAGAAGGCACACTGAAAGAGCTGTAGTGCATCGCACGACACCTGACTTCTGGCGGCATTTTGAACGGCTGCCCGAAGCAGCCCAGAGAGTCGCGGGGCGCAACTTTCGTCTTCTCAAGGAGAATCCACGACACCCTTCTCTCTGATTCAAGAAGGTTGGCGGGTTCTGGTCAGCCAGGGTCGGGCTCTCCTATCGCGCCCTTGCGGTGGAGGACGGAGACGACTTCATCTGGGTGTGGATCGGCGCCCATCCCGACTACGACAGGATGGTTGGGCTGTAGAGGCCTCACACGAACAGCTCCTCCAGCGTCCAGTGCTTGCGGACTATGTCCGTCTCGTAGAGGTAGTCCACGACGGCGCGGACAGATGCGCCGTGCACGTCGAGGCCCTGCGCTCGCGGGAAGAGGCCGATGCGGCGCAGGTCGCCGACACGCAAGCCCTGATGGACGGCGTCGTCCGGCTCCTCCGCCATGTAGATGGCGGTCGCCTCGTCCATCGCCTTGCACACGGCTTCGGCGAGTCCGGGGTGCTCGGCGGCGGACTCTTCCTTCATCACGAGAAGCGTGTTGATGGGGAAGACGCCTGTAGCGGCGTGGTAGCTCTCCAAGAGCGGGTAGGGGTCGTCGATGAGCAACCGCACGTTCTCGGCCTGCGCCGCGTTCCCGCCCGCGACGACGAGCGCGTCGAGATCGCCAGCCGCGAGCCGCTCGTCGAGGTCCGCCATCTGCTCACGAGAGAAGCGCTCCGGCTTGGGGTAGGGCACGCCGCGCAGCGAGTCGTTCTGGCCCTCGACCCACGTGATGCTGTCAGCGGCTACGCCGTGGTGATGCGCGAGGATGCCGCGCAGCCACACAGCCGGGTTCGACGCGAACCCCAGGGGCACGCCGACACGCTTGCCCGCGAGGTCGCCAATCTCGGCGATGCCCGCGCCATCGTTCACGGTGACGCCCGTGAGCGGAAAGAAGAGGTTGGGGAAGATGGGCAGCGCAACGAGGCGCACGCCGTTGTCCTTCGCTACGATGAAGTTGCCGATGGTCAGCTCGCCCACGTCGTAGGGACGCGTCGTCACCATCGCGGGGAAGATGGGCGCCGGCGCTGGGCCCGCGTCCACGAGTTCCACCTCCGGCCAGTCGATAGCGATGCGCCCGTTCAGCAAGTGGCGCGTGATGAGACGGTTCCCGACCGCTACGGAGACTGCCATGCCTACGGCGCTACCGTCGTGGCGGAGGAGAAGACCGCGCTGCGCCCGCTCTCCACGTCGTAGCGATGGCGCTGCACGTTATCCAGGTCCATGCTCGTGATACGTGCGTAGATCGTCTCATCGGTGATCGAGCCCTGCACGTTGTGGACCTCGCCGGGCAGGATGTAATGCACGTCGCCCGGTCCCTGCTCCATGGTCTGCACCAGTTCGAACGACGGCAGTTCCGCATCGTCGCCCGCGTGCCTGTAGGCGTAGCGCGTCTGGGTGTTGCCGCCGCTCTTGACGCCGTAGGCGACCCAGCAGACGCCGTGGTCGTGCGGGGCAGGGCGCTTGATCTGCTGCGGAGGCTGTCGGTACGTGAGGATGACGAAGCCTGGTCCGGGGTGGCCGTACTCAGCGTCGCGGTAGACCTCGTACGTGCCATCGCCATCGCCGAACTTCTCACTGTTCTCCGGCCAGCCGCTCTCGAACGCGCGGCGCATCAGTCCGGCGACGGTGTGCGCCTGCTGCACGGCGTCACGGTGGTCCGCGAACGCCTCTCGGATGTCGGCGATGAACTGCTGCTCGGTGTAGGTGATGGTCTGTGTCATGTCGTTCTCCTCCCTGTGCAGGGTTCCGCCAGTATCGGCAGCGATTCGTTAGGTCTCCAGCGTCGTCTCGAAGAAGAGGTCCTCGACGGCGAGCGGCTCCGGGATGAGGCCCTGCTCGACCTCGTAACGGATGAACCGCTCGAGGTTGGCGCGGTTCGCCGCGACGCCTGCCGGCCACGGGTCCGGGCCGAGCACGCGGCGCTCCTCTTCAAGGTAGTGCCGTCCCCACGTGAGCCTGCTCCAGTTAGGGTCGTCCATGTAGTGCGCCCATTGCTGTTTCGCCTGCTCGAAACCGTCCAGCAGGCTCACCGGCGCCCACGGGTGCTGCTCGGCGACCTCCGACTTCATCGCCACCACGTGCATGATGGGGTAGAAGCCATTGCGCTGGTAGTAGCGCACCTCCTCGGCGCGCGGGTCGTCGAACAGCCGCCCCACTTCGGGCGCGCCCTCCAGATACGGCTGGGGCGGACGCGGCGACAGGAACGCGGCCACCTCGCCCTCGACGAGGGCGTCGCCGAGTTTGCGCTGCGCGTCCATGCGCTCGACCGTCACGCCGGGCGGAGGGTCGAACGCGACAGGCTCGTCGGCAGTCGTCACCCACGTAACGCCGTCGAGCGGCACGCCGTACTCACTGCCGAGGTCGCCCTTGGCAAGCACGGAGAGGGTCGTCTGGAACGAGCGCAGTGCAACGCGCCTGCCGATGAGGTCTTTCGGCTCGCGGATGCCGGACTGCGTGTTCACGTACATCTGCGACTGGCTGAACAGCCGCCGTGGGAAGACGGGGATGGCCGTAAGCGCCGCGCCCCGCGCCTTGGCCATGACGTAGGAGCCCAGCGACAGCTCGCAGACGTCGAACTCGCGGTGCAGCAGCATGCGCTCGTGCCGTCTCCCGCCTGCGCCGTCCTGCCCAACGATCAGCACGGTGGGTTCGATGCCGTTGGGGCGCACCGTCCCCTCAACCCAAGGCATGTGCCTGTCGTAGTGCTCCAGCGCGATGCTGAGGGGAACGTCCGCCATCTATATCTCCTCCCCGTATTCTCTCGCCATCTCCCTGATGTGCTGCTCCTGAAGCAGGGTGGAGCGCCCATGCTCCCAGAACGGCTGGCCATCCAGCTCTATCGTTTGGTCGGAGACGTAGGCGGAGAGAGGCGCCGGCGTCCTGCCGACGTGGAAGTGCATCACGTCCTGGTTGCTCTGCTGTCCGGGCCGCTTGGCGGCTTTGGGGTGGAAGCCGCCGTGGAAAGAGTCCACCGCGTAGGCGGCCCCGGTCCCGTAGCGCGCCTCGCTGGCGTCCAGCAAGTGCTGCAGCTGCGCGCTCGTCCAGACCGTGTTGCCGGTTGGGTCGTCCCTTTGGTTCGGACGCGCAGGCTCTTCCCGCCATTCGATACTCTTCAACACGTTGTCCCGCACTTGCAGCAACATCGGATTGTGAAACTGCTCTCGGTCAGCCATGCCCGGGTGATCGAACGCAATCGTGCCGTTTGCGTCCGCGCTGCCAATGGGCGCATACACCTCGCCGGGGAAAACGCGTTCGGCACGGCTCATCTCCGCGTCCTGCACGAAGAAGGCATCCGCCACTTCGCTCGCCGACGCAACGCGCCCGGACATATCCGTGCCGCGCGGGCTGGTCACCCGGTAGGTGGAGGCCTGCCCTGTGCGTTCCTCGATGCGGTGCGCCAGCGCCATCACGAGGCGCCAGTCGAACTGCGCGTGGTCGGTCGTCATGCCTTCCGGCGCGCGGATGCGGTTGTTGATGCGCACCAACCCGGCCGCGCCATTGGCCCGAAGGTGATCGAGCAGCACCGCGCGGTTCAGATTACAGTTCAGCAGCAGCTTGTCCGCGCCCAGGACCGCGCCTGCGACCGGACGAGGCAGCTCTTCGGCGCGGGCGAGCGAGCCCACCCAGAGGGAGTACGGGACGCCTCCGGCTTCGGCGATTGCCTCTTCGAGCAGCGCAGCCAGCTCGGCGTCCAAGCCGCCGCGCTCGTTCAGCAACAGCACAGACTCGCCGCGCTCGACTGCCACGCAGTGCCTTACCAAGTTATTCACACCCGCCTGAAGGGCTGCGTGGTCAGCCATCGCGCCTCCTGTGCCGCCGTAGTAACGCCCCGCCCACGCCTAGTTGAGCCCGTAGAAGCGCTCCGAGTTGGCGTGGAGAATCGCGGCCTTGTCCGCGGAGGTCAGGTCGGGGTTCTCACGGATCTCCGCAATCTCCTCCTTGCACGTCTCGTGGTTCACCTCATGCGGAAAGTCCGACGAGAAGATGAAGGGCTTGTTGCCAGCCACCTTTACGGCGAAGGGCAACGTCAGCTCGCCGCCCTCCACACCAACGTACACTCGGCCCTCGTCGACGTGCCGGAGGATGTAATCGGTCACGGACTCGCCATTCTTCATCTGAAGGAAGCGGCTGTTCGGGTCGTACTGGATGTGGCTGTCCCAAGAGCGCTGGAAGCGTTCGAGGCAGCCGATGAACCAGGCGCAGCCTGCTTCGAGGAAGCCGTAGCGGGCGTTCGGATACTTGTCGAGGATCCCGTTGAACACGATGCCGGCGAAGTTCACCATCTGGCCGAACGGGTGGCCGAGCGCGTTCACGGGCGCGTAGGGGCTCATGTCGTCCAAGCCCATGTGGTCGTGCACGCCGCCGTGGATGCCGATGGCGCAGCCCAGGCGGTCCGCCTCCTCGTAGATGGGCCAGTACTTGGGGTCGCCAAGGTGGTTCTGCAGCTGGAGCGCGCCGGTGCCCGGCAGCATCGCGCCCGCGAAGCCGAGCTCCTCAACGATGCGGCGCAGTTCGATAGCGGCTTCAGCCGGTTCCTGAAGCGGGATGAGGCCCATCGCCTGGAACCGGGAGTCCTTGCTGACGTACTCGTCATACACCCAGTTGTTGTACGCGCGGGCGAGCTCGATAGCCCAGTCCCTGCTCACGACCCGCCCGAACGCGAGGCCGTTGGAGGTGTAGAGGACGGTCTTGTCCACGCCCACGTCCTGCAAGAAGTCGATCCAACCCTCGCGGCCGACGCGGGCGAACGCGCCCTCCGGCAAGAAGTGGCGGTTAGCCGCGTGCAGGTGATCGTTGGGCGGGAAGGGGCCCCGTGTCGTCACGAAGCTGCGGTCGCGGTAACTCTCAGGCATCCGTTCCCAGATCGCCTGGTGGTCCTCCACCAGGTGCCCGTCGCCGTCTACGATGCGCTCGATGTTTTCCGTAGTCATGCCGGTGCTCCTTTAGTTGGCCGCCAGCCGGTAGAACCGGCCCGCGTTGCGGTGCATGATGGCTTCCTTGTCCTCGGGCGAGAGGTCCGAGTTCTCCCTGAGCTCGTCGAGTTCAGCCTTGCAGGTGTTCGCGTCCACCTCGTGCGGGTAGTCGGATGAGAAGAGGTAGGGCTTGTTGCCCGTGAGGCGGACAGCCTCGGGCAGCGCCAGCTCGTCACCCTCGACGCCCACGAAAATCCGGTCGTCCTCGACGTGGCGGCAGATGTAGTCGGACATGCGTTCGCCCTCCCTGATGTCGAGGAAGCGCCCGCGCGGGTCGTACTGCACATGGGAGGCCCAAGAGCCGTTGAACCGCTCCATGCAGGTCAGCAGCCAGGCGGCGCCCGCCTCGAGGAAGCCGATGCGCACCCCCGGGTACTTGTCGAATACGCCGTTGAAGACGATGCCGGCGAAAGCGACCATCTGGCCCATTGGGTGGCCGAGAGCGTTGATGGGGGCGTAGGGGCTCATGTCGTCCATGAGGAACCCCTCGTGGGCGCCGCCGTGGATGCCCAGGGCGCAGCCGAGGCGCTCCGCCTCCGCGTAGATAGGCCAGAATTTGCTATCGCCCAAGTGCGGCTGCTGCGCGCCGGTCGATGGGAGCATCGCCCCGACGAACCCCAAATCCTCCACCATCCGGCGCAGCTCCTCCACCGCCGCTTGCGGCTCCTGCAACGGCAGCAGGCCCATCGCCTGGAACCGATCGCCGCGAGAGATATAGGTGTCATACACCCAGTTGTTGTAGGCCTGCGCGAGCATGACGGCCCAGTCGCGGCTCACGATTTTCCCGAAGCCGAGGCCGCTGGTGGTGTAGAGCACCGTGGAGTCGACGCCAACCTCGTCGAGGAAGTCAATCCAGCCGTCGGGGCCGACGCTGGCAAACGCCCCGGGAGGCGTGACGTGGCGGTTGGCCGAATGCAGGTGGTCGATGGGCGGGAAGGGGTTACGCTGCGATCTCGCCTCACCGAAACTCTTGCCTTTGAACTCGTCCGGCATGTACGAAACAATGCCGACGATGTCCTCCATGATGTGGCCGTCGCCGTCGATGATTCGTTCCAGATTTGCTGTGGACATATCCACCCTCCTCACGGCTTGGGTCTGTGATGAGGGGATTCTAAGAGGTAAGCGCGCCGGCCACAACGCCCGCGGGCGCCATCCGCGTTGACCGTCCCCCTGCCTCGTTCTACACTCGGGGAGCAGGAAGGGCCAGCATCAGGAGGAAATCAATGGTTACCAAGAACGCCCCATTGGCCGATTGGCAAGAGCCGGAGGGCATGAACAAGGCCGGCTTCGGGTTCTGGAAGACGCCGAAGTCTCCATACGACCAATTCATCGAATCGCAGGGCATAGAGATCCATCGCGATATCGGCGTCCACCGAATCCAGGACCTGCCCCTGAAGCCGTGGAAGCGTTTGGGCGGCAACGGCGTCGCCATTCAGCTCCTGGGCACCGAGCACCTCTGGGGCATGTACGTGGTCGAGGTCCCCGGCGCCGGCGCGCTCAACCCCGAGAAGCACATGTACGAGGAGATCTACTACGTCGCGGAGGGTAGGGGGTCCACCGAGGTCTGGCAGGACAGCAACCCCAACAAGAAGCAGACGTTCGAATGGAGCGCGGGCTCCCTGTTCGGCATTCCGCTGAACGCGACCCACCGACTGGTCAACGCGACTTCCAGCCCCGCCCTCCTCCTCGCCGCGACCACCGCCCCCAACATCGTGAATCTCGTCCGCGATCCCGAGTTCGTCCTCAACAACAACCACCAGTTCACCGGCTTGTTCGACGCCGAGGATGATTACTTCAAGCCCGTCGACGACATCTTTGCGGACCCGGTGCGGGGGCTGGCTATGCGCCGCACCAACGTCATCCCGGACATCGTCAACTGCCACCTGCCGCGCGACAACCGCCGCTCGTTCAGCTACCGGCGCGTCGAGCCCCACATGGCCGGCGCAAATTTCTACATGAAGATCGGCCAGTATGAGACCGGCCAGTATTCCAAGGCCCACAAGCACTCCTCGGGCGCAATCCTGGTCTGTATTCGCGGTAAGGGCTACAGCGTCACATGGCCCGACCGGCTGGGCGAGCACCCCTTCGAGAGCGGGCACGGGGACGAGGTGAAGCGCCAGGACTATGAGCCCGTCGGCATGATCAGCGCAGCCCCCATGACCGGCGACTGGTTCCACCAGCACTTTGGAACGTCGCCAAACGGCATCCGGTTCCTCATCTTCGACGGCCCCTACGGGCCCGGCCTGCGCAGCGGCGGCGCTCCGGGCTCCGACGCCCGCGACGGCGGCGCCCAGGACACGCGGGACGGCGGGAGGGCTATCGCCTACCCGGACCAGGACCCCGCCATCCGCGAGGAGTACGAGCGCATGATCGGCCTGGAGGGCCTGGAGAGCACGATGCCCGAGTGGGCGTACACCGATTACACTCCGCCCTCCGGCGCAGCAGACGTGGGCGGGTTCTAAGCGTAAGGGATGTGGCTCTACTGCAGTATGGCCTTACGAGCCACTTGATAGGCCTCGGCAGTTTCCGCTGCAAGGCTCGCCGCAGAGCTGGCGATGCCCGCGATGGCAATAATTGTAGGGGCAAGGCCATTGCCTCTACACTCGCTCACCTCTGCGGCGGCGTTACTGGCGATATCGGCAATTTCGCTGGCAAGGTTCGACACTACAGGTCCGAGGGTAGGGTCTAGACGAACAGCCTCGGTATCACTGCGAGTAGCGGCGAGGATGCGGAGCCCCTCTGAGGAGGCGGCCTGGACGATGGCGTCATAGGCTTGGGGAGATGGCGCTGGCTTGGATGTTCCAGGGAAAGGGCGGTCAGGCTGCTGAGCGAGGAAGATACGGAGAGCGTACGGCTGAGCCCAAAGCAATGCCGAGGGGAGTGTGGGTGTCCATGATCAGGCGGGTGGCAATTGTATGGTCGGCTGCGACATTACCTTCCTCTGCCCATTCGACCGCAAGAGCTAGGTTGGCAGCATTGAAGGCGGTTTCAATGGTTCCACGGATGAGAGCAGCGGCGTCGAGGGCGAGGCAAAGGGCGATATCGTTCGTTGATGCGATTGGTTTACAGCGCAGCGGAGCGGGGCGCGTCATGGCTTTTTGAGCGAGGGCCGAAACAGACTGCATTCGGAAGTCAAAAGAGAGTGTTTTGTCGTCACTGACGCCGAGGATGAGATCTATATCAGCACGGTCGAGGTTGATGCCTTTGCGTCACCCGCCAAGCGCTTGCCTAGTCCTAGGAGCCCGCGCCGCCGCCGGGCTGCCGGCACTACAGGGTCTTCGCAAATGGCATCATAAACACTAGCGGCAGCTCTGGCCGCACTGTTCGCGGCAGCAGCCGCGACCGCTACTGCACGCTGACTCGTATTATCCATTCGAATTTCTGCTCCTATTCGAGGGGATTTTCGCCATTACGCCATCAACCCACCCACCGGCACGAGTTTCTTCTCCACAGGGTCGACGCCCATGAACACGCCTTCGAGTGCAAGCGCGCCCAGCAGGGGAGTCGATCCTTCATCGTTGAACATCACCAGAGTAGTGATCTCGCGACCGCCCACACGCACCCGCGCTTCTCCCACCTCCATCTCACGCGTTCCTCCATCGGCAAGCTTGAACTCCTGGATCCACCGTGGCTCCAAGCCCAACCCGCGCAGCAGCGACGCCGGAGCGGACGTGATCGACGCGCCGGTATCCACGAGCGCGTCGAGTGTTGCCCATTCTTCCTGATCGCGACTCCCAATCCCAATCTCAACTCTGAACGTTCCCATGAAATCGCCAGCCTCCGTGCCGTTGCTACGCCTATCGTAGCGCGCCCCTACCGCATTACGGTAGGGGCGCGTGTCACATACCCGTCCCTGTGCATCCTGTCCATCCTTGTGGATATTTCGGATGCCCCCACTGCTAGTCCCTGATGTCCTGCAAGAACCACTCCGTCGGGAGCTCGCGGCCGGCGCCATCGGCCTTCGCCTTCTGGTAGACCGCGCCGCCCACGGCTGCGAACTGGAGTCCCTGGTTGCCGCTGTTGAGGTAGAGCGTAATCTCGTCGCGCGAGCTGCGCTTGACTTCCCCGCTGGCCAGGTCGTTGAAGGTCGGGGTGTCGTCGTCCCCGCCGGCGCCCACCCGCGAATCCCTGAGACGGCTGGGCAAACGCTGCTTCTGCTCCTCCGTGCCGCCGATGTAGTCGCCCCGGTTGTAACCCTCGCCCATGTGGCGGACGTCCTCGCTACGCGGGCGGGAGTGCGCCACCCCTTGCTTCACCGTCACGTCGGCGCGAGTGAAAACCTCCGCGTCTAGCTCGCCTCGCACGTCGGTCACATGCTGGCCAGGCTCCAGCCATGCGCCCTTCAGCGCCGGCTCCATCGCGTTCGTGCACGCGGAAACGATGTCCACTCCCTCGACGGCCGCCTCCGGGGTGTCTACGGCCTTCACCTCGATCTCCAGCTTCGCCGACATCTCCTCGGCGTACCGCTCACGGTTAGCCTTGGTGGGGCTGAAGACCTTGACCTGCCGGATGTCCCGCACCACGGCGAATGCCTCCAGGTAGGTGCGCGCCATGCCGCCGGAGCCAATCATACCCACCGTCTGCGAGTCGGGGCGCGAGAGGTATTTCACGCCGAGCCCCGCTCCGCCGCCCACTCGCATGTGCTGAAGGATGCCGTCGTTGATGATGGCGAGGGGCTCGCCGTTGCGTGTGCTGAAGAGGAAGATGAGCCCGCAGTAGAGGCCCGGCTCCACGGAGTACTTCTCCTCCTTCCAGAAGCCCTGCTCGTCCCGCGGCCAGTAGAGGATGTCCGACTTCATGCGTATCGCGAACACGCCGAGGGCGTGGCTCGCGCCCTCCATCGTGCCCCATCGATAGTAGCCGTCCGGGCGCTCCGCCGGCATGTAGAGGTCGATGCGCGGACGGTGGACCGATTCGCCCGTGGGCAAGCCACGGAACGCGCGGTCCTGGGAGTCGATGCACTCGGCCATCGGCAGCAGCCGTTCCACGGTTGGGTTGTCTATAAAGAGCATGGCGTTCTCCTTGGTGATGTACCCGGCTGACGCAACCGGCGATTAGCTCAACCGGGCCACTCCGGGGCAGCTATCGAATCCGTGGTCGAAACTCAGCACGCGCTCCGCTCCGGTCTTGCGCATTACCGCCGCATGCAGGGCATCCCGTGCGGAAAGGCCGTCCACGGACTCGATGAACTCTTTCGCGGCGTGTATCTCAGCCATGCCAAAGGTCAGGACTCCGTGGGCAATCGCATCAAGGCTCTCGAATGCGGGAGCAATGAATTCGAGCCGACGAATCGCCGTGTACCGATGGAGTATCTCTTGATAGACCTCCACGTCGGTAACGAAGCGTTCGCCTTCTCGCGCCAGCTCTCTCAGCAGGGTGCGAGCACGGTCCTTATTGGGGTGCGGGGCTCCGATCAAATACATCGGCACGTTGGAGTCGATGAAGATCACGAAGCCTCTCGCCCAGCCGCAATCTCCTCCAGCATCTGCTTGATGTCGGCTGTCGGGGCCTCGTACCGCGCCGCCTTTTCGATGGCGCGCAGCCGAGCTTCGATGGACTCGGCATGACGAACCCTGGCGTCGCGCAACGCCTGGCGGACCCACTCCGCGACAGTCAGCCGCTGCCGCTCCGCCACGCTCCGAACCGCTGAGTACTCCTCCTCATCGAGAAGGACCTGAAGACGCCTCATCATGGCAAAGACTGTATTGACTCGTTGGGCGTGAGTCAAACAAAGAGCGCCGCGTTCTCCTTTGGTACGGGGCCAGGCTAATCAATAGTAGGCGTCTGGTGTTCGAGGAACATCTCTTTCCGCTGCCTGCCGGACTCCTCGATCGCCAGCAGCAGCTCCAGCGTGGCGTTGCCCCAAGCGCCGTCGGCGGGTAGAGGACGGTCGCCTACGACAGCATCATAGAACGTGTTGACGCGCCCGTCGCGGCCATCCTCGTAGGTGACGAGCGGTATCTCGGTGCGCTCCTGGTCGCCGTAAACGGCGAGTCCCTCAGGAGTCAGACGAACGTCGGCCCTGTCGAAGCTCGCAATCATCGGGCCGCCGAGCAGCCAGCCCGCCCTGGAGGGGCCGGGCGGCTCCAGGCCTCGGCCGGAGCGCCCCAAGCCATAGCGCTCGGCCCGCGCGGCTTCGTCCTCCCAGCCGGGACCAGGCGCCGCGGACAGCTCACGGCGGGCCGCGGCGTACTTGCTCGGGTCCGGGAATATGCCCTCGCGACCTACGCCGTGGACGAATTCGTCGGAGTCCCAGTGGTCATAGCCGCTGTAAACGGCGGTCGCGACGACGCCACTCTCGAACTCCACGTAGGCGGCATGCGCCCCCGGAACGCTCCGTGCGGGATCCCAGACTGCGGCCATGCCTCGCACGCTCCTGACCATGCCGCCGGCGATGGTGCGGATGATGTCGAACTGGTGGGGGCCCTGGCGCCAGAGGATGCCTCCGCCGGGCCCTGGGGTGCGCTCCTCGGTGGAGCGCGGGCGGTACAGCCAGTCCTGGTAGCGCCAGTGATTGATCATCCGCAGCTCGCCGAACTCGCCCGTGCGGACCATCTCTCTGAGCCGCAGCACCCTCGGCTCAAAGCTGTGCTTCACGTTCACGCCGAGCAGCACTCCGTTCCGCTTGGCCGACTCCACCAGCCCCTGCCCCTCGGCAACGTTGACCGTCATCGGCTTCTCGATCAGCACATGCTTCCCGTGGGACATAGCCAGCTCGCAGTGCTGGGTATGCAGTTTGTTAGGGGTGGCGATGTAGACGAGGTCTACCTTGGGGTTCTTGCACAGCTCCTCGGCGCTCGTGTACGTGACGGCGTCCGGGAAGTCCTGGGCGAACCTGCTGAGAATCTCTTCGTCCAAGTCCGCCGCGCCCACCATCTTGAACCGGGGATTGAAAGCGAATTTCGGGACCATTGCGACCGCCGCGCCGCCGAGTCCAATCACGCCCACTCCTAGGACAACGCTTGGCGTTTCATTCGTCATACCTGCCTCCTTCAGCGCCGATAGGCGCACCGACCGCAGGCGGAGGATAGCACTCGCAGCCTCTAATGCTCGCATCGCCTTTGCCTCCGGGCCCGCGCGGGCCTATGCTAGCGCGGAATACATGCTCAGGAGGCCGTCATGGCAAGCCTGGTTCTCGGTGTCGGCAGCTCGCACGGACCGTCCATCCAAACACAGCCTGAGGGCTGGGCCCGCCTCGGCGACGCAGATACACGCGACCCCCGGTTCGACTACCAAGAGCTGCTCAAGTCAGCGCCTGCCGATATCAAAGACCAGGTGCTGATCGAGAAGCAGCGCGAACGCCATGCAGCCGCGCATGCCGCACTGGAGAGGCTGCGCGGCGCGGTGAAGGACGCCAAGCCGGACGTCCTGGTAATCATCAGCAACCCCCACCGGGTGTGGCCGGACGAGAGCCGGACCGTGTTCGGCGTCCTACGCGCCGAGACGCTCCCCGTCGCCGAGCGGGGGGAGTTCGACCCGGACGCCCGTTTCCGCTCCAACGCGGAGCGGCCCAAGCCGACGATAAAGGACCGTCCCGGCCAGCCGGAGCTGGCCAACCATCTCATCAACGCGCTGAACGAGTCGGGGTTCGATGTCGGCTGTAGCGACGGCGTCCGAGAAGGGCATGCGCTGGACGACGCCTTCGCTTTCGCCTACGACTACATCCTCGAGGGCGGCACCTCGACGCCGGTCGTCCCTTTCATGCTGAGCCGGTACCTGCCATACCAGGCGACGTCAGCCCGCTGCTATGCGCTGGGGCAGGCGTTCCGAAGCGCGGTCGAGTCCTGGGAATCCGACGCCCGCGTCGCAGTCATGGCGTCCGGCGGCCTTAGCCATCAGGTCATCGACGAGGAGCTCGACCGCCGGGTCATCGGCGCGCTGGAGAGCGTCGACGTCGACGTGCTCTCCTCGCTGGAGAAGGGGCGGCTGAACAAGGCGCCCGGCACGCCGGAGACCCTGAACTGGGTCGCCGTGGCAGGGGCGATGGCGCCCGGCTCGATGACGCTGGTTGACTACCTGCCGTGCTATCGGTCCTTGGCGGGCACGGGGCACGGCCTGACTTTCGGGCTCTGGCAGTAGCCGCCCTTTTCGCCGCTCCCCGCTCAGCCCTAGTTATGTGGGACCCCCTCTTGGAAGGGGCGCTACAGGGGGCTAAGGCACGTGCCGCCCCACGATTATCACGTCTCGAACGATTCCATCGAGCTCGGTGACTCCCGGCATCTTGCCCCATTCCGCGAAGCCCGCCCGGTGGAACAGCGCGAGACTCGGCTCGTTGTGTCCGAAGACGAAACCGGCTAGCGCTCGGACGCCAAGCGCGGGCGCTACCGCCGTGGCATGCCTCAGCAGACCGGCGGCGATCCCCTCGCGTCGACGGCTGGGATCGACGTAGACGCTCACCTCAGCGGTACCGTCCCATGCAGCGCGCGGGTAGAACACCCCCAGGCTAAGCCACCCCGCGACGGCGCCGTCCCGCTCGTCAACCCAGATGGGCCGCCGGTCGGCAGTGTGCGCTTGGAACCAGGCCCTCCGGGAGGCGACGGTCACAGGAACGAGGTCGGCAGTGGCCATACGCCCAGGTATCGAGGCGTTGTAGATCGCCACGATCGCGGGCAAATCTTGCTCGGTCGCGTCTCTAATCATTCATGCGTGGGGAGGCGTGCTGGAACTTGGCCGACTGCACTGTTACGCTCGCGGCAGCCACCATACGCCGCGCGCCGCCGTCGCGCTAAGGAGAGCAGCCGTTGGAATTCAGCGAAGCGCTTCCGTTCCTCGAAGAGAACCACATGGCCGTCGTGACCACCATCGGGCAGTCCGGACGGGCCCAATCGACAGTCGTGAGCGCCGCACCGCTCAATGGGCGGATGGCGTTCGTCTCGCGTGAAGGCACGAGCAAGGTCAGGAATATCAGGCGCGGCACGCGATGCGCCGTCACGCTCATCAAGCCGGACACGCGGCGCTACGTGACCGTCGAAGGGCCGGCGACCGCGCAGGGTTTCGGCGACACCGACGAGGCGGAGCTGCTCGATCTGATGGGCGCCGCGTACGTCGCGGCGGGCCGGTCGCTCAGCGCGTGGGACGATTTCGCCGGCGCGATGAAGGAGCAGCAACGCGCCGTGCTCCTGGTGACTCCCGAACGAGTCTACGGCAGCACCTAGGGAACCTCTGAACAAGTGTCCGATGCCCTCAAACCCCTCCCATCTGCGGGAGGGGTCGCGCGTCGCTGCGCTACGCGCGGGGGGAGGTGTGTGGCTGCCCCCAGACGCGCAGACCCTCTCTCTAACTCTCTCCCGCAGACGAGATCTTTGCACAACTTCAACCGGTTCGTGGCGGGCCTGTCCGAGCATGGACCGGCTTTGGAATACGGGGGAGCGCAGAGGGGCGACGCCCCTCTGCCGGGGGCGTGGGGGTGTCCCCCGCAACATGACGGGCGGGTGGGTGGGAAGAGTTGCGCCCGCCAGAAAATAGGATTGCGCAAAGGTCCCGCAGACGGGCGAAAGGACCACGCCCCCTCTCCGTCACTCCCGCGAAGGCGGGAACCCTCGTAGCGGAGCGATAGCGCCCTCGTATCCCAAGTTGCCATAGTGACATTTGCCCGTTGCGCAACCGACCGCTGTTCCCTATCCTGTCTCCCATGCCCCAATCGCCCGCATGCTCCACGCCCCGACGCCCCCTGAGGTTGAAACAGGACCGCAGTTAGTGGTGAGCCTGTCGGACCACCGGCCCCTGTCGGAAAGTGTCGGATTTGTGTCGCAAACTGTCGCATTTGTGTTGCAAAGTGTCGCATTTACTGTCGCAAAATGGGGCGGAACTGTCGCGCCCGAAACCCCCAGACACGAGTAAAAACTATGAAAATGCGACAGTTTTGGAAAAATCGGCGCTCACCCCACCCGTAGACCTGGGCTGCCTTACGCCTGTCCCCCTCCTTACCAAGGAGGGGCTAGGGGTGGTCCCGCCAGGAGTAAAATGAGACCAAATGAGACCAAATGGCGCACTGTTTGCGAGAGGCAGCCCCCACGCACTCGTAGGCCGGGGAAAGTTACGAGTGAGACGGATGAGACATCGTCGGACAAACCAAGCCCTTGCGGTCGCGCGATGCGCCGGACCGGCGCCGATTGCGGACTGGCCGGGCGCCGCCCCCCAGCTGCTCCCGCCGCGTTAGTCGCATCGCTCGTTCCAGGACAGCGTGGCGGCAGCGCGGGGAGGAGGCTGCGCCGGCTCCCCACACTTGCCGCCGCCTCGCGGATGCTAGTCGGACATCACTTCCATGTTCGCGCCAGCCTCGGTGTACACGATATCCGGCATCGTCGAGACGGCGCCATTCTCCGTCAGCTTCGATTCGAAATGCCGACGCACGTAGGGGTCTTCGAGGTGGTAGGGGATGGCGTTGCCGCCGTCCGTTACGTCGGCGTGCTGACGAATCATCTCGCCTTCCTCGGCGAAGTCGTTGGCGCGATTGCGGCCCGCCTCCGGGTTGCCGGGGTAGGGGCCGGTGTAGTTGAAGACGCGGAACGGGTCCTTGCCGACGGCGAAGTGCTGGTGGAACCAGTTGGCCGGTCCCGGCGCGGCGCTGATCAGTCCGCCGGGGCCGTACTCCTGAATCTTGACGAGGTCGCCTTTCCCGTCCTGCCAGGGCGTCAGCCCCGCGTCGCTCGGCCATGTCCACGAGAAGCCGTGGCCCTTGCAGCAGACGAGGACGGCGCCGGAGGCGTGGGCGTGGGCCTTGGCGTAACGGCCGCTGGGGTACTCGGCGATCCAGCCTTGAATCATGGTGTTCCCTACCTGATTGGGAGCGACCCATCGGAAGCCGGGGCCGCGGTTGTTGTCCAAGGGCAGGTAGGCGTTCTGGATGTCGGGCAGGAGGTTCGACGTGACCATCGCCCGTCCTCGGACGGGCTGAGGCTCGATCTCGTCGTTGGGGTTCCAGTAGTCCTCCAGGTTGCCGCCGAGGCGGTCCTCGAAGTTGAACTCGCAATTGAACACGAAGTCCATGTTCTGGAAGGCGTTGATGGTCCGCGGCGCGGAGTTCACGGCGAGCAGCAGGGCAGGGGAGGAAGACGAGTTGATGATGCGGAAGTTTGCGTTCAGCGGAATGGCGAACAGGCTCCAGGGCTGCCATTCGAAGGCGGTCATCGCGGTGTCGCCGTTACGCCAGACCTCGGTGCTGCCGCGGCCTTCCATGACGATGTAGCGCTCCTCATACATCTGCCGCTGGGGGAGGAGGGCGCCGCGCGGGGGCACTTCGACCACGAACATGCCCGTGGCGTTGTTCGTGCCGGTCACCTGGATGTAGGTCCCTTTTCCGCCGACGCGCTTCCACTCGGTCCTCGGCAGCTCTCGCGAGTCGTACACGCCGACTCCTTTGAAGACAGGGATGCCCTCGGCCTTCTGGAACTTCTCCCACGCCGTCGCGAGGCGGACGGTGTAGCTAGTGCCGGTCTCGCCCTCTCTATGCCACCCAGCGCGCCTGTTGCCCGTGGGCTCTATGTATCGCGGCTCTGTTGTCATGGCTCCTCCTCTTCGGGCGGCTTGGGTCCCCGCCCAGAGTCAAAAACTTCTATCGAAACGGCGCTGCTAGAACGGCAGCTCCTTGGGTTCCACACGCTCGGCGCCCTCGACCGTCCGGCGGCTCGTCACCGTGCGGCCGTCGATGATGCGATCGGAGCCGGTCTGAGTGCCAGTGCGGAGGATGATGAGCTTGGAGGCGCCGGAACTGTGGAACCAGTACCGGGCGCCTCTCGGCAGGAAGACCGCCTGGTTCTTGCCGACGACTACGACGTTCTCGTCCTTCTCCAAGTGAAACGTCGCTTCGCCGTCGAGAATGTAGAAAGCGTGGTCTTCGGTAGGGTGGCTGTGCATCCGGTTCTCGCCGCCGCTCTCGTAGCGTTTGATCACGCCGGAGAGGTCGTCGGAGCCGGGCAGGACGATGTCGCCTGTCCCGGCGAGAATCTCGTCGGTCAGGAAATCGAAGACCTTTGTAGCGGTTTTCTGGGCAGTCATTACTCCTCCTGGCGGTGCGGCTGTTGGGCTGGGCGCTTAGGCAGTAGACTGCCGCGCCGCAGCTATCCATCCGCAAAAACAGCTATTTCTTAGCGCCGAACGTCGCCTCGTGGATCTGTTGGAGCACCTGCTCAGTGCTCTGGGTAAGGTCGATCTCGGCCCTGAACGGCTGGGGCCACTCGACGGGCAGGCTGTAGTAGACCTCCAGCCGGTTGCCTTCAGGGTCCCGGAAGTAGACGCTGGCCGTGTTGCCGTGGGTGACGACGGAATCGACCGGCACGCCATCAGCCTCGAAGCCCTGGTGGAACTCGCGCACGCTGTCGATGCTGTCCACGTGGAAGGAGATCTGTTGGACGATCTTGGCGTCCTCCGGTCCGTTGCGTCCGCCCATGAGCAAGAGCTCGTGGTGCTCGTCGCCGGGCCTTGCCGAAAGGAACACCATCCCGCGCTCCATGTTCTCGTCGGTCACCGTCATCCCGAGCACCCGGGTGTAGAAATCACGCATGACCGGCAGGTCATTGCAGAAGAGGCCGATGTGTCCCAGCGAGCTTACACGCGGCATGAGCGCCTCCTGACGAACTGTGTCGCGGCAATCGTACCCTACCGACCGGTTTCGCGCAGCGCGGAGCCTCCCGCCGCTCGCGCCATGCCCCCCCCCCGCACTGCCCTCCTCACCTCGGCGCCTGGACCATGCGGTCGCGGGAGTCGAAGCCGCCTTCGAGGATGCCGAAGATGAGGTCCCAGACGCCCTGGCGGCAGGTGAGGCAGGGCACCTGGTGGTTTTGGTCCTGACTCCTCCAGATGGTGCCGGGGAACACCAGCGAGTAGCGTTGGAACTCTTCGGGGATCTGTTCCTGGTGGTCCAGCAGGTACTCGGCGTGACGCTGGCCAAGGAGGTCCGGCATCCCCATAATCCACTCCACCATCGGCTCGCCGATGAGGTCCTCGATGCCCTCGGCGAAAGGGGCCATCTCGATCGTGTCGGCGGAGATGGACTCCGGCTCAGTGACGTCTCTCACGAGCTCCCAGCCGTCCAACGACTTGTCGTTCTTCAGGGAGCCTATCCCGCCTCCCGCGGCGAGAACGCTAAGCGCCTCACGCAGGCCGGAAGCATCTTGCGTCCAGCCTTTGGCCGCGGCCTCGTCTATGTCCCGGGGCAGGGCGGCGACGACCGCGGCCGCGAATTCCGTGTACCAGTCGGGGATCTCTGTCATTCCCATCTCCTCGGGCGGTGAGCCGGAACGCGAGTATCCCGCCCCAAGCCCCGCGAGGCAAGGATTGGGTCTTGCAGCCGCGACAGAGTATGCTTCCACCCGCGTCGGCGGGCGTCGGCGAAAGGCGCAGCGAGAGGTGTGCACATGCAACAGAACAGCTTTTACGACGTCATCGTGATGGGCGGAGGGTCTGCCGGATGCGTGGCCGCTACGCGGCTCTCCGAGGACCCCAAGCGGCGGGTGCTGCTACTGGAGGCAGGCCCCGACCCGGACCCCATACCCGACATCATCGCGGACGGGAGGGGCAGCAACCGGCCCATCCTGGAATCGCCCTACGTGATCATGTATCCGACGAAGCGCAAGATCGACGGCAGCGAGTACTACCCGATCAGCGGACGCGTGCTGGGCGGCGGGTCGTCGGTCAACATGATGGGCGTCGTCCGGCCCACGCAGCACGACCTCGACCGCTGGGAGTCGCTGGGCAATCCCGGCTGGTCCTACGAGGACTGTCTGCCGGTCCTGAAGCGCATCGAGACCGACGAGGACTTTCCCGACGCGCCGCACCACGGAAACGCCGGGCCGCTGACGGTCAAGCGCCGGCTTTCGTTCGACCAGATGGACGCGCCGCAGGAGGCTTTCGTCCAGCGCGCGCGAGACATGGGCTATCCAATACTGCCGGACAGGAACATTCCCAATCCCTTCGGCATCTCGCGGGGGGCCTCCAACGTGAAGGACGGCAAACGGCAGTCCACGGCGGTCGCATACCTCGCGCCGGCGCGCTCCCGCCCGAACCTGACGGTCATCGCCGAGGCCCCGGTCGTCTCGCTGAAGACGGACGGCGCAAGAGTCACGGAGGTCGAGTACGCGCAGGGGAACGAGACACGAACGGCGGCGGCGGACACGTTCGTGCTGAGCGCAGGCGTGTACCACAGCCCACAGGTGCTCATGCTCTCCGGCATCGGCACGGCGGCCGACCTGGAGCCGCTGGGCATCGAGGTCGTTCACGAGCTCAAGGGCGTGGGCCACAACTACCAGGACCACGCCGCGGTCAACATGGTGTTCGAGAGCTCATCCGACTTCACGCCCGACTGGGTGGTGTCCGGGTTCCAGCTTATCTACAAGAGCGACCCCAGTCTCCCGAACGGCAACTTCCACCTGTATATGCGGGCGCCGATGATGGTGGAGGGGCTCAAGCCGCTGATGCCGTTCGCAGCCAACATGATCGAGCAGAAGTCGCGCGGCCACGTCTACATCACGTCCACGGACCCCCGCGAGCTGCCCACGATCGACGACGGTCTCCTCCAGCACCCCGACGATACAAAGGCGATGCGGACGGCCATGGAGTTCATCCAAGACTTCGTGGGCGACGCGGTGATGCGCCCGTACTTCGGCAGGCTGATGCAGCCAGGGCCGGAGGACGACTGGATCGAGTACGCGCAGTCCACCTACGACTGCTACCACCACGGCGTTGGAACGTGCATGATGGGCCCGGAGTCGGACCCGATGGCCGTCGTCGACAACCGGCTGAAGATGCACGGCATGGACAATCTCTACGTGGCCGACGCGTCAATCATGCCGACCGTCACCCATGCGAACACGAACGTCACGTCGATCATGATCGGCGAGCGCCTATCGGACTTCGTCCGCGAGGCGGGACGGTAGGGAGCGCCCTCTCCTAGCCATCCCGTGGACGGGAGAGCGGCAGAGAAGCTCTTCCGCCGGATGGGAGTAGGGAAGGGGAGCCCAGTTTCGAGCAGTACAAACTGAGGAGCGAGACATGCAGCAGGGCCAGTTCTACGACGTCATCATCATAGGCGGGGGCTCGGCGGGGTGCGTCGCAGCTTCGCGGCTGTCCGAAGATCCCAAGCGGCGCGTGCTGCTGCTGGAGGCGGGGCCGGACCCGCAGCCGCTCCCGGAAATCATCGCAGACGGGAAGGGGAGCAACCGGCCTATCCTCGAGTCCGACTACGTCGTGATGTATCCGACGAAGCGGAAAATCGACGGCAGCGAGTACTACCCGCTGAGCGGCCGCATCCTCGGGGGCGGATCGTCCGTCAACATGATGGGCGTCTCGCGGCCAACGCAGTACGACCTCGACCGGTGGGAGTCGCTCGGCAACCGCGGCTGGTCCTATGAGGACTGTCTGCCGGTGCTGAAGCGCATCGAGACCGACGAGGACTTTCCCGACGCGCCGCACCACGGAAACGCCGGGCCGCTGACGGTGAAGCGAAAGCTCTCCATCGACGACGGGCAGCTCGCGCCGCCGATGCAAGCGTTCGTCGACCGAGCCGTCGGGCTGGGCTATCCCATCATGCCCGACAGCAACGTGCCGACTCGGTTCGGCCTCTCGACATCGGCTTCGAACGTGAAAGACGGCATCCGCCAGTCTACGGCGGTCGCCTATATCGGCATGGCCCGCGGGCGGTCGAATCTGACAATCGTCGGGGACGCGCACGTGATTGCGCTCAGGACGGACGGCACGCGGGTCACGGAGGCGCAGTACGAGCAGGGCGGCGAGACGCACACCGCGTCCGCCGACACCTTCGTTCTCAGCTCTGGCACGTACCACAGCCCGCAGGTGCTGATGCTGTCCGGCATCGGCCCCGTCGACGAGCTCGAACGGTTGGGGGTGAAGGTCGTCCATCCGCTGGAAGGCGTCGGCAAGAATTATCAGGACCACGCGGCGGTCAACATGACCTTCGAGGGCATTGGCGAGTTCTCGCCCGACTGGGTAGTCGCGGGCTTCCAGCTGGTGTACAAGACCAGCCCCGGCCTGCCCGTGGGCAACTTCCACATCTACATGCGCGCGCCGGTGGGAGTCGAAGGGCTGAAGCCGATGATGCCGGTGGCGATGAACCTGGTGGAGCAGAAGTCTCGCGGCCGCATCTACCTGAACTCGACGGACCCCCGCGAGCTTCCGGTGGTCGACGACGGGATGCTGCAACACCCGGACGACGTCGCGGACATGCTGAACGTGATGCACTTCATGCACGACTTCATGCAGCACGACCTGATGCGCCCGTACTACGGCAAACTGATGCTGCCAACGGAGGACGAGGACTGGGCCGAGTACGCTCAGTCGACGTACGACAGCCACCACCACGGGTCCGGCACCTGCATGATGGGCTTGGCGTCGGACCCGATGGCGGTGGTCGACAACCGGCTGAAGATGCACGGCATGGACAATCTCTACGTGGCCGACGCGTCAATCATTCCGACGGTGCCACACGCGGCAACGAACGTCACATGCATCATGATCGGCGAGCGGTTGTCGGACTTCGTACGTGAGGACGGGCGCTAAGAAGACGCGCGCCAGCTTACTCGCCGGCGGTCTGAGCGGCGCTTCGGGGCCTCTTCGGGCTGTTGTTGAAGCCGATGTTCTCTTCGAACGGGCGGAACTCGCGGGCGGCGTGACAGTACTTGCACTCGCCCGCCATCTTCACGCTTGGCGCGCCCAAGACCCAGTGGTGCGCTCCCGTAGGGGAGGCCTTGCAAAAGCCTGCGTTCGGGGCTGTCTTCGTCTCGGTCTTCGTTGTCATACGCATTTCTCCGCTTGTCCGCAAACCAGAAGAGGGCCTTCGCTCAAGAAGCCTTGCGGCGATGAAGGGCTCAGCCCACAATTATAACTCTAGCTTCATATATATGCAATCTATACCTGGGGCCGTAACTGTTCAGAGTTGAGGAGGCGAATGCCTACGGAGCCGGGGGATATGACCTTAGTCAGAGGTAAAGTTGGTCTCTCGGCGATACCCTGGTCAAGAAGAACTCACTTGATGAGGCGAATGGCTGTGGAGAGCGTGGATAATGACCTGGCCAGAGGTAAACCGTGCTATCGGTGAGACCGCTGGGCGAAACGGATCTCACGAACTCTGAACAGTTACGGGGGCCGGCCCGCAGTGAAGGGAGCTCGTCCCGCTCCGGTTTCAGCCGCAGCCCGTGCTCATCGAGGCGCCAGACACAGCATCCGAGACGCGCGCGTTATCAGACAGCCTGGCCAGGGTAGTGGTGGAGATGGGGGAGGGTCGAACTCCCCGTCCAGAAGACGCTCAGCGCAGATGTGCTACAGGCTTAGCCGGTGTTTATTGAGGCGCACGGGACAAGCCCACCGGCGGGCCGTCCAGCCGCCTGCCGCGAAATCTTAGGCGACTCGCAGCGGCGTCGGAGTCGCAGCACCCCGGCTATATAGCGCCTTCGGAAGCCGTCGGGGCGGGCTTCCGGGACGTGGTTGCGTTACTTACGCAGCCAGAGCGACTGGTTCGTCGGCAGTCAATTTGTTTGCCGTCTGATTAGCGAGTGTGCGGCGAACTCGGCCTGCAATCCTGCCAAGCTGATCCCCTGTCGAAACCACGCATCCCCAAGGTTCTCAGCGACCTACATTGTACACCCAATGAGACTCCGCAGCCCAGATCCCAACGAGACGGTGGAGGAGCCCCAGGGGCTCTCGGTTTGCGCGAATTTTGCCTCAAACGGCCGAATTTGCGCTCGCCTTCACTCGTAAAATGCACAGGCCTACGAGTGGATGGCGGAAGAATTGCGCAAAACTGTGCAATTCTGCGCAATTTACTCGTAAGTTGGACTGGCAGCTAGGCTGCGCCGGGTTTAGGCGAACCCTCCGACAAATCCAAGACAAACATGGTAGGGAGATGAGGATGCTGGGGGAAGGGGCAGATGTCGCGGTGGGGGGCGGAGGGGAAAGGGGACCGCGCTGCTGTCGCGCCGCTGCGAGGTTCCCGCCTGTGCGGGAATGACGGATATTCGCGAGCGCGGCGCGGCCTTAGTCGACCTCGCGGCGGATGGCGCGGGCAATCTCCCGGTCGGTCTCGCGTCGGATGATGGCCTGGCGCTTGTCGTACCGCCTCCGACCCTTGGCGAGGGCAATCTCGATCTTGGCGTGGTGGCCCTTGATGTAGACGCGCAGGGGCACGATGGTGAGGCCCTTCTCTCCGGCGGACTGGCCAAGCTTGCGAATCTCCTCCGCGTGCAGCAGGAGCTTGCGTGAGCGGGTGGGCTCGTGGCCCCAAGGGCCGGCGGCCTCCCACTGGGCGATGTGGAGGTTGTGCAACCACATCTCGCCATTCCGCACTTGAGCATAGGCGTCGCGGATATTGACGCGGCCCGCGCGCACCGACTTGATCTCCGTGCCGGTTAGCGCGACGCCAGCCTCAAAGCGGTCCATGAGGTCGTAGTCGAACCGGGCCCGGCGGTTATCAGCGATCGTCCTGAAGTAGGGCTGGCCCGTTTTGAGGAGCGCTGAAGCGTTCTTCTTCGCTTTCTTACTGCGTTTCGACGGCATATCAGCGCCCCAACATCCTCTCGATCTCGGCGACGGCGGCAGCGAGCTGCTCGTCGGACGAGGGCGGCTCCGGGGCGTCCGGCTCGATGTTACAGAGGCTGTCGAGCGACTCGACGAGCCGTTCCTGGCCGCCCAAGGAGCCCGTCTCGGCGGAGTAGGCGCGGCAGAGAGCGCGGCTAAGCTCCCCGATGCGGGCGAGGGCTTGCACGTCCAGCGAATCGCCGACTTGGATGTCCGGATCAAGGCCTTCGCCCTCGATCTCGCGGCCATTCGGGGTCAGCCAGCGGGCGATGGTGATGTAGAGGCCCGCGCCCGAGTCCAAGCTGTGGAGCAGGTTCACCGAGCCCTTGCCATAGGTTCGCGCGCCAACCGCGGGCGCGCGCTCGTGGTCTTGGAGCGCGCCTACGACGATCTCGGACGCCGAGGCGCTGTAGCCGTTGACAATCACGACGAGCGGCATGTCGTAGGCAGTCCCTTCGCCGGTGACGCTCTCGACGGTTTCCTCGCCTGCGGCGTCGACCCAGCGGACGACCTCGCCAGCTTCGACGAACTCGGAGACGACGGCGATGGCGGCTTCCACGAGCCCTCCGCCGTTGTTGCGCAAATCGAGGATGAGTCCTTCGGCGCCGTCGGCGCGCAGGTCGGCGATGGCTGCAGGGAAAGCCTCCGGTGTGGCCGCGTCGAACCCAACGAGCCGAATGTAGCCGATGCCCTCGCCCTGGAGACGGGGCAGGACCGAGCTCAGGGAAATCGTGTCGCGGACGATTGGGATGTCGAAGGGCAGGGAGGCGCCGGCGCGGGAGACGGTGAGGACGACCTCGGCGCCCTTGGGACCGCGAATCATGGCGACGGTCTCCTCGAGCGTCAGGCCACGGGTCGAGTTGCCGCCCACCGCGAGAACCACGTCGCCGGGCAGTAGACCGGCGCGCTCAGCCGGCGAGCCCGGCAAGGGGCCAAGGATGACGATGTGGTTGTCCTCGTAGGTGATGCTGGCGCCGATGCCTTCGAAGTCCGAGGGCTCGCCGCGCAACGACTCGAGGAAGGCCTGGTGGCGCTCGGGCGAGAGGTAGGCGGTGTATGGGTCGTCGATGTAGTCGAGGATGCCCTGAACGGCGGCCTGCCTGAGCTCCTCGTCCGAGACATCGTCGCGGTCGATGAAGTCTGCTTGAAGGCGCTCGATCACTTGTTCGACCTCGCTAGTCTCTTCCGAGGCGGCGCATGCGGGGACAAGCGCGGCGAAGATTGCTATCGCCACGGCGGCTATCGCGAGCCGCATGGTCTTGCGCCGCGGATTCATTGCTTGCTCCCGGAAAGGATGAGGGCCGTTGCGGTGGTCGCGCCCACGCTACAGCCCTCATGGGTAAGTATACGACCCCGCAACGTTGAAGCAGGCGCCCGTCGGAGTCAACGAGGGCGACAGAGCAGGGCGGGGGCTGTCATCCTCCCGAAGCCGACTCGTGAATCATTTAGTTTACATAACGTCAATAGGGCGCAATCACGGCCATTCAGCCATGCCTTCCCAAAATACCCCTTACAGGCCCTGTCTGAGGCCATAAGACGACTCAACCTACATCCCCCGACTAGACGCGGCCTTGTACGATGCTCGATCAACCGACCTTCCATACAGGCCTGTCTGAGGCGCTGAGACGACTCAACCTACATCTATCGGCCAAACACGGTTCTATGTGGCGCTTAACCAAGCCAAACTTCCATACAGACCCGTCTGAGGCGCCGAGACGACTAAACAACCTGCATCCGTCGGCCAAACACGGCTCTATGCGGCGCTTGGCCAAGCCGACTTCCTTACAGGCCCGTCTGAGGGGCCAAGGCGACTCAACCTACGTTCGCCAACCAAACACGGCCCTCTACGCCGCCTGACCAAACCGACCCCCATCAGGCCAGTCTGATGCGCCGAGACGACTCAACCTACATCCGTCGGCCAGACACGGCCCTGTTCGGCGCTTGATTGGGCCGGACTACCGGGCGGACATGAAGCCGAGGCCGTCGTTGCCCTCATCGAGTGGGCCCCTGTAGACGAACTCGCCGTCGGGGCCTTGCTTGCGGGCCTTCAGCTCATAGAAGTCCAGGTAGACGGTCTCGCCGCCCTCGCATTCCACCGTAACGTTGTGGACGTCTTGGTCCGTCACGCGGAGCGGACGCTGCTCGAAGACGTTGCCGGGGGCGACGGTCAGTTTGAGCAGCGGCTCGATCGACAGGACGGCTCCGACGGTGCGCATCTGGCTACCGTCCGCTACGACAAAGCCGTCTTCATCGCAGCCGAAGAATGGTTTCACGGGCAGTTCGAACAGTCCTTCCGCCATCCGTTCATCACCTCGGTCTTGTTAGTGTCAATCCTACTTGGGCCGGCTCAGCCGCGAGCGGGCCGCATGCTCCAAGCGCCCGCTCGACCGCCAGCAGCAGCTCTTGCAAGCCCAGGCCCGTCACTGCCGACGTAAGGACGGCAGTCGCGTTCCCCGCATCCTCTAGGAAGCTCGATTCTACGTCCGGGTCCAGGAGATCGGCCTTGTTGAGCGCGAGCACGCGCGGCTTCGCGGTCAGGCCAAGGTCTTCGATAATCTGCTCGACCACCTCGGCCTGCTCGCCCGCGTTCGGGTGCGAGATATCGACCACATGGACCAGCGCCGTAGCCTCCTGCACCTCCTCCAGCGTGGCCCGGAAGGCCGCCACGAGCGTCGTGGGAAGCTTCTGTATGAACCCGACCGTGTCGGTGAAGAGCGCCGTTTCGCCCCCTGGCAGGCGCACCCTGCGGGTCACCGGGTCGAGCGTGGAGAAAAGCTGGTTGCGGGCAGTCACCCCTGCGGTGGAGATGGCGTTCATCAGACTGCTCTTGCCGGCGTTCGTGTAGCCGACCAGTGAGACGACCGGCACGCCGCTCTTGAGCCTTTGGCCGCGGTGGCGTGCTCGGTGTCTGCGCACCTTCTCCAATTCAGCCTTCATGCGGCCGATGCGCCGGCCAATCAGGCGCCGGTCGGTCTCTATCTGGGTCTCGCCTGGACCGCGCGTGCCGATGCCGCCGCCAAGCCGTTCCAAGTGGCTCCACTGGCCCGCCAGGCGCGGCAGGAGGTACTCGGCCTGGGCCAGCTCCACCTGGAGACTGCCTTCCCGGGTCCTGGCGTGGCGCGCGAAGACGTCCAGGATGAGCGCGGTGCGGTCGATGACCTTTACCTGTTCTCCGAACGCACGTTCTAGATTGCGCTGCTGGGTGGGCGTCAGCTCGTCGTCACAGATAATCGTGTCGAAGGCCGCTGCCTGGCGGAGAAGCTTCATCTCCTCCAGCTTGCCCTTCCCCACGTAGGTTACGGACTGAGCATCGAGGCTCTGAGTGAGGGCGCCGACGACTTCCGCGCCCGCCGTGCTTGCGAGCTGCGCCAGCTCGCCGAGGGAATCGGCGAGGGTCCAGTGCGAGCGGCGCGACCTCACCGCGACGCCCACGAGCAGGGCCTGCTCGGGCTGATGGGCTGTTGTGACCGTTTCTTGTCGCCTTGCTATCGGCGCCTACTCCTGTGCGCCGAGGCATGTATGGCCTTGGCGCACGGCAAGTGTACGGCCCAGGCTATGCGGGGGAAAGGGGTTGCGCGCCCTACCCCACCGGCTTGTCCGGCAGCTTCCAGCCCTCCAACCGCTTCAGCCCCTCCTCGACGCGGTCGTCAGGAGTGGTGAGGGATAGGCGAATGTAGCCCTCGCCGGCCTCGCCGTAGCCGCGGCCGGGAGTGACGACGACGGCGTGCTGGTCCAGCAGCTCGGTGGCGAGTTGGGCGGAGGTCCAGCCGTCGGGGCAGCGCGCCCAAACGTAGAAGCCGGACTTGGGGCGGTTCACCGTGAGCCCGATGGCCGTTAGGACGTCGACGACGCGGTCGCGGCGCCTGCGGTATATCTCGTTGTTCTGGGCCTGCCACTCGGGCGTCGTGTTGTCGAGAGCCTCGATGCCCATGTACTGAACTGCCTGGGGAATGCCGGAGTCGAGGTTCGACTTGACGCGGACGAGAGCGTCGATGAGGTCGCTGTTGCCGACGGCCATGCCGATGCGCCAGCCGGTCATGTTGTAGGTCTTGGAGAGCGAGTGGAACTCGATGCCCACGTCCACGGCCCCCGGCGTCTGCAGGAAGCTGGGCGCGACGTAGCCGTCGAAGGTGACCTCGGAATAGCAGGCGTCATGGCAGACGGCGACGTCGTACTCCTTGGCGAAGGCGACGACCTCCTCGAAAAGCTCCTGGGTGGCGAGTCCTCCGGTGGGGTTGTTGGGATAGTTGATCCACATCACCTTCGCCTTGCGGGCGACATCCTCGGGAATCAGCGAGAGGTCGGGCCGAAAGCCGTTTGACTCCAAGAGGGGCATCCGGTAGGAAACGCCGCCCGCGAACATCGTGCCCACGGAGTAGACAGGGTACGCGGGGTCGGGCACGAGGGCGGTGTCGCCGGGGTCGATCAGGCAGAGGGCCAAATGGCCGATGCCTTCCTTGGCGCCGATGAGCGGGACGATCTCCTTGTCCCCGAGCTCAACGCCGAATCGGCGGGCGTACCAACGCCCGATGGCCTGGCGCATCTCGGGAAGGCCGTCGGACTCGGGGTAGCGGTGGTTGGGAGGGTCGTCGGCAGTCGTCTTCAGCGCGCCGAGGATGTGCTCGGGGGTTGGGATGTCGGGGTCGCCGATGCCGAAGCTGATGACGTCGACGCCTTGAGAGCGCTTCTCCGCAATCTTCCTGCTGATTTCGAGGAAGAGGTACGGCGGAAGCTGGTCGAGACGGTTGGCAAGCTGCATGGGTCCTCCGATGGGTTGAGCGAACCTAAGCTGACAACAGTGGAGCGAGTTTCTCATCCAGGTTGTCGTTCTCATCCTGAATCTGGATGATTCGCACCCCTGACTTCTCGAAAGAGTCAGCCAGGTACTCTCCCACAATCTCATTCGTGACAACAGCCTCTGTGACTTCTGCTGACGGGTGCGCCTGCTGAATACCCTCCTTGAGGCGCTGGAGCTGTGCATAGGTAGACAGCATTTGGAGGTGGTCGCCCTTTGGCCCCATTTTCACTTCGAACAGAAGAATACGGTCGTCGGGCAAGTACACCAGCAGATCGGGGCGGCCCCACCAGGACAATGCCTCCCAGCGGCTTGCTTTGAATCCCCTGCGTTCGAAGTAGCTCGCCATGCCTTCTGTCACGACACGCTCCAGCGGTACGCCCTTTTGGCGAGTCATCGCACTCTCCATTCAATATCGCTACGCCCCTGTAGCGTCGCTTGTAGGAGCGACACTCCGATGGAGACGCCGATTCCCACCGCGGCTGTCCATAGCCCTCCGACGAAGTCGGTAGAGACTGACACCAGCACCCCAAGCGCCGCGACAAGGGCAATCTTGTTGATAAGGTCGCGGCCAACTACGTAGCTGCTGAAGCGGTCTCTCCATCGTGACGGATGGGCTTCTACCGCAGTCCCTAGTGAAGTTTCGTCTTGGAGCCGCGCCTTTATGAGCTTGATTTTACCCTTGCTCCGTTTCATTCGCCGCTCAATCACTCCCATCGTATATTCGGTGAGAGAGGGAAGAGTCTCATTGGAGGGACTGACGAATTCGAGCACATACTCTACTGCCCCCCGCTGAGCGTGATGAACAGCGCCAGCGATTCCCCTGTTGGCTGGCAAGCGTACACAACCCTTGGCATCCAACTCTGACTCGCATTGTACGCAATGCTTCTCGCAGTGGCTTGAGATACAGACACTTCGTCCGTAAACGCCTCCTTCAAGCAGGCCAGCGTCTGCTGCGCATCAAGACCCTCCACGAGGATTTGAACGTTCACATGCACTCGCGAATCTCAGTCGGGGAAATCGCCGGAGAAGACCTCGACGGCGTCGCCGTCCATGAACACGGGGCCATGCCCCGGCCAGGTGATGGTCAGCTCGCCGCCGGGCACCTCGACGCGCACCTCGTCGTCCACCATTCCGTGCAGACGCGCCGCGACGACGATGGAGCTGACGCCGGTGCCGCAGGCGAGGGTGAGGCCGGAGCCGCGCTCCCACGTTCGCGAGATGAGGTGGTCCCGCGTCACGACGTTGGCAAGGTGGAAGTTGATCCGGCGTGGGTACGCCTCGTGGCGCTCCATGCGCGGCCCGATCCTGTCCAATTCGACGCTGCCAACGGGCTCGTCGATGAACGCGGTGACGTGGGGGTTGCCCATCGAGACCGCGGTGAGCGCGAACGTAACACCGTTCACCGTCACCGGCGCGTCGAACGCCAGCTCATCCGGGCGCACTCCAAGCGATGCGACGAGGTCAAGGTCCAGCGCCGCGTAGTCGCTCGGACCCATCTTCGAGACGTCGACCGGCACGTCCGCGGCGCGGAGGACCGGTTCGCCCATGTTCACGCGCGCGCCAACGACGCGGTCATCGCTCCAGTGGGGCGCTATGCTCAGCACACCCGCGCCCGTTTCCACGTCCAGCGCATTGCCGTTAGCGGCCACCATCTCGCGTTCCAGCACGAACTTGGCGAAGCAGCGAATGCCGTTGCCGCACATCTCGCCCTCGGAGCCGTCGGCGTTGAATATGCGCATCCGCACGGCGGCCCGCTCCGAGGGCGCAACGACGATAAGGCCGTCGGCGCCTATGCCGAAGTGACGGTCGGCGACGCGTACGGCGAGCGCAGGCCAATCGCGCTGCTCGCGCAGGCCGTCCACGTAAATGTAGTCGTTGCCAGCGCCTTGTAGCTTGGTGAATTGCATAGCGGCAAGAATCTTAGCACACCCCTAGCCTGCGCCCTGCCGCCCTCTCCTCGGTCCCCTCCAGTGGCCGGGCCGGGTGGATGGCAACTGTCGTCAGGCCGCTTTTCACCTGCAAGAGGTCCCTTGGGAGAAGTAAGAGGAAATAGGCGCACCGGCTGCGGCCGGCGGGGGTAGGATTAAGGACAGTCCCGGAAGGGGGTGAGGAATGAAGATCACCAACCTCGACGCGCTCATCATCGTGGACGTGCAGAACGACTTCTGCCCCGGCGGCTCGCTGGCCGTTCCATCCGGCGAGGCGGTGGCGAGGAAGATGACGGCGGTGGGCAAAGCGTTCTCCGAGAGCGGCGGCAAAGTGTTCGCCACCCAGGACTGGCACCCCGCAGGACATTCGTCATTCACTTCCGAGGGCGGCCAGTGGCCGGACCACTGCGTGCAGGGGTCGCGCGGCGCGGAGTTTCACCCTGCCCTGGAGCTGCCTAGCGGCGCGAGCATCGTGCAGAAGGGCGCGAGTCCGGACACCGACGCCTACTCAGGGTTCGTGGACTCGAACCTCGACGCGCAGTTGAAGGCGAAAGGGATCGGCCGGGTTTACGTGGGCGGCCTCGCTACGGACTACTGCGTGCTGAACACGGTCATCGACGCCCTGGCGAACGGCTACGAAACATTCCTGCTGGCCGACGCGGTGGGCGCAGTGGACCTGGACCCGGGCGACGGCGACCGTGCGATACACCTCATGGAGGTGAACGGGGCCGTGCTGACCACAACGGAAGAGGTCCTGGCCGCGGACTAGGACCCGCCGAGCTCCTTGGCCATCACGTTCTGCATGACGCCCCACTGCAGCTCGTCCAACGCCCAACTGTGCTGCACGGGGTAGCGGCCCGGCGACCGGAGCGCCTTGTAGGGAGCCGGCAGCCTCGCGAACTCGGCGGCGAACCGCTCGCGAATCTCGTCGAGGGAAGGCGCGAGGCGCGTGCGGCGGCCGCTCTCCATCACAGTTTCCAACAGCGGCCTGCCGTCTCCGGGCGCTGCGTCCTCGTGGGCCAATGCCATGAGGTCGGCCTCGTAAGCGCCGTCGGAGGCTGACTTGCGGTACACCTGTTTGCGTCCCGCCAGCGTTGCCTTGCCGGAGCTGAGCTTGAGCACCGGCTGATCGTCGTACTCGACTAGCTTGTAGACCCAATCGGTCCATGGCGCATCAGCGGAGACGCCGAGCTTGGTGCCGACTCCGAACCCGGCGATGGGAGCCCCCGCCCTGACGAGCTCGTCGATCTCGAACTCGTCGAGGCCGCCGCTGGCGAAGACTTGGACATCGTGCAGACCTGCGTCGTCGAGGAGCTTGCGGCACTCGATGGATAGCTGGAGCAGGTCGCCGCTATCGAGGCGTATCGCTCGGAGAGCGTGACCCCGCTCGCGCAGGCGCTTGCCGGTCTCGATGGCGCGCTGCGTCCCCCTGATGGTGTCGTAGGTGTCGACCAAGAGGGTGGCCGTGTCCGGGAAGGAGTCCGCGTACGCCTCAAACGAATCGGCCTCGCTGGGGAAGCTGGTGATGAGCGAGTGCGCCATGGTGCCGACGGGAGGCATGCCGTACCGCGCCGCGGCGAGGACGTTGCTCGTGCCGGCGAACCCGGCGATGTAGCTGGCGCGCGCCAGGCGGTCGGCGGCCTCCCATCCATGTGTGCGGCGCGCCGCGAACTCCACGACAGCCCTGCCCTGAGCGGCGTGCAGCACGCGAGCCGCCTTAGTGGCAAGCGTGGTCTGAAGGCTCACGGCATTCATCACGGCGGTCTCGACCATCTGCGCCTCGATCACGGGCGCGGTCACCTCGAGCACGGGCTCGTCGGCGAACACAATCTCGCCTTCGCGCATGGCGCGCGCCTCGCCGGTGAAGCGAAGCGAGGGCAGCCAGTCGAGGAAGGCGGTATCGAACAGGCCAAGCGAGCGGAGGTAGGAGACGTCGGCGTCGGTGAAGCGCAGCGCTTCGAGGTGTTCGAGGGCCTCTTCGAGCCCGGCGAACACGGCGTAGGCGCGGTCCGGCGGGTAGCTTCGGAAGAAGAGGCTGAACGTCGCAGGAGCGGTGCGGTCGTGCTGCCAGTAGGCCTGGGCCATGGTCAGCTCGTAGAGGTCGGCGAAGAGGGCTCGGCTCAGTCCGGCATCAGGCATGGGTAGATGCTACGGACGCGGCGGCGGCGCGGTCAAACGGCCTAGCGCCAGCCGTAGCCGCTCAGGAGGCCGCGCACGTAGGCTATCTGGCCGACGTGCTGGGTGAAGTCCATAGCCGTATTGGCCAGGGACTGCCAGAGAGGGCGCTGGGAACTCCGCGCATGGTATTGGAACGGCTGCAGGATGTCGTCGGGCGTGAGGGACTGCACGCGCCGCACGCTCGCGTCGTGGGCGGCTTGGGCGTAGCCCATGAGGAGGTCCTTGGCGGGCTTGAACTCCCCCACTTGCTCCGGCGTGTCGCCGAAGCCGTTGGCGTCCGCCGTCAGACCGAACCGGTCGTGCCAGCCGCCGGCGGTCCATGCCGGTTCCTCGCCCACGGCCTTGGCCGTCATCCCGTCCATCCAGCGGCTATAGTGCCACGCCAGCCAAGCGATCGAGTTCGAGTCGGACGCGGGACGAAACCAGAGCTGCTCGTCGCTCAGGCCATCGACAGCGCTCTCGAATGTGGCGTGAGTCAGCACCAGCAGGCGCGCGGCAAAGTCGTTTACGGTGGGAGCGCCGTCCACGTTCGCCTATCTCCTCACGGATTATCCGCTGCTACACCGGCTAGAGGTCGAGCAGCGGGGCCGCGAAAAGCTCCTCCATGTCGGGCTTGCGAGGGATGAAGCCCTGCTCGTGGGAGAAGTCGATCATCGTGTTGATCATCTTCTCGTTGCCCTTGACGCCGTAGGTGAAGGGATCCGAGCCGAATATGGAGCGCGTCTGCGCCATGTACTGGGAGCCGAAGATGAGGTCGCTCGGCACATTACTCGACAGCTCGGCGTACCAGGCTTCCTTGGCTGCGACGAACGCGGCGTAGAGGTTGAATGCGAGCCACGGGTATTTCTCGTAGATGTCGCCCCTGATGGCGTAGCAGTGGTTGGCGGGGATGTAGCCGTGGGCCTCGAAGAAGCGTTTGCCCTCGCCGACAAAGTCGGGGAAGAGGGGCTTGACCTTCGCGAACTCCTCGGGCCGGGGCCGGATCGTGGTCGAGCGGTCGATAACGTTCTTCTCGGCGGAGAAGGCCCTGCCGATGGAGGCGGCGTCGAGCTCGCCTCGGGTGAGCATGGTCGCGAGGCTCTTGTCCTCGGGGATACGGTTGAAGTTGATGCCGTCCATGGGCTTGAAGCCGGTGGCGCCGCCGTGACTCAGCTCCTCCGAGCGCTCCATCCACCACTCAACGCTGAACTGGTCGACGCCGAAGTCGTGCTGAAGGACGCCGCGCGTCCAGAGGGATGCCGTCTGCTGGTACTCCCCGACGCCGATGCGCTTGCCGTAGAGGTCGTTCGCGGTCTCGACGCCCGAGTCAACGTTGACCGAGAGCATCGCGTGCATGAAGCGGCGCGAGGGGAAGACAGGGATGCCGACCATGGAGTCGCCCTGGGACTTGGCGATGAGGAACGACGAGAAGGACATCTCGCAGACCTCGAACTCTTGGAACTTGAGCTGCCGCCAGAACGTCTCCGACGGGTCGGAGTTCGTCCAAACCAGGCTAGCGCCCTCGACCTTGACCTCGCCGTCGAGGAGCTTGCCGATGCGCTCGTTGCGCGCCGAGATGAAACTGAGCTGAAGCCGGTCCGCCATGCGTCTACCTCCCGCCCGCTCGATGGCAGGCGACGCCGAACATACGCGCCGCCCCTAGGCGTGTCAAACGCCGGGAGGTCAACGCTTGCACGTCGCCTCCCGATGCGCTGCGTATGAGCGCCGATGTGACTCTGGCGACCGGAAATAGGCGCGTATGAGACATCGGGCGTTACTCGTAAACTCCCGCCCGTCACGAATGGCAAAGGCAGGGCCGCCATGAAAAAGGGTCTCATTTGGTCTCATTTGGTCTCATTTGGCGTCACTCTGGGCGAACTCTCCTCGCAGGCGAGAGAGGTGGGCTGTTCCCGCCTCCGCCGTCGACGTTGGTAGACATTGTAGGAGGAGCGGGAGCGCCGGGGTAAGGGGCAGATGTCGCAGTGGAACGAGGAGGCAGGTTGGGCTAGGCCGGAATCTGGCGTAGCGGCCAGACGTTTCTCCCTCACCCCAACCCTCTCCCGTTGGGAGAGGGGGAATCCGCCAACGAAAATCTGCTACCCTACCGCGCCATGAGCAACGCCAACACCAACACCAACGCAGACGTCATCATCATCGGAGCGGGCAACGCAGCCCTCTGCGCCGCCCTCGCGGCCCGCGAGGCAGGCAAGGACGTGGTCGTCCTCGAAAAGGCGCCGGAACCCATGCGCGGCGGCAACACCTATTTCACCGGCGGCGCCATACGGTTCGCCTACAAGGGCATCGAGGACGTGGTCCAGCTCGTGCCGGACCTCTCCGAGGCCGAGCTCGCCGTCATGGAGGTCGGCTCGTACCCGGAGGCCAAATACTTCGAGGACCTGATGCGCGTGACCGAGGGACTGTCCGACCAGGAAATGGCGGACGCGCTGGTGCGGCGGTCATTCCCCACGATGCAGTGGATGTACGCGCAGGGCGTCCGGTTCGTGCCGTCGTGGACGCATCAGGCGTTCAAGGTGGACGGTAAATTCCGCTTCTGGGGGGGCCTCTGCCTACAGGCGGTCGGCGGCGGCAAAGGACTTTCCGACCAGCTCTTCGAGATCGCCATCGAGCGCGGGATCGACATCCGCTACGACCATACGGCGATGCGGCTGGAGCAGAACGAGGCCGGCCGCGTGGACGGCGTGACGGCGCGCACGCCGAACGGCAGGCAGACGCTGAACGCGGAGGCCGTCGTGCTGGCGTGCGGCGGGTTCGAGGCCAACCCGGAGATGCGCGCGCGGTACCTGGGACCGGGGTGGGAACTGGCCAAGGTGCGCGGCGTCCGCTACAACACGGGCGACGGCCACCGGATGGCGTTCGAGGTCGGCGCGCAAGCGTTCGGCCACTACAGCGGCTGCCACGCCGTCGCCTGGGACCTGAACGCCCCGCCCTTCGGCAACCGCGCGATTACCGACCTCTACCAGAAGCACTCCTACCCGTTCGGCCTGATCGTCAACCACGAGGGCAAGCGATTCGTCGACGAGGGGGCGGACTTCCGCAACTACACCTACGCCAAGTACGGCAAGCAGATCCTGTTCCAGCCGGAGCGCGTCGCCTACCAGATATTCGACCAGAAGACGCTCCACCTGCTGCGGGACGAGTACCGCATCGAGCAGGTGACTAAGGGCGAGGCAGACACCATCGAGGGGCTGGCGAACCAGCTGGACATCGACCGCGACGGCCTCGTCCGGACCATCGCCGAGTACAACGCGGCCTGCGTGCCCGGCGAGTACAACCCCACGGTGCTGGACGGAGTACACACCGAGGGCGTGGCGCCCGCGAAGTCGAACTGGGCGTTGCCCATCGACACCCCGCCCTACGAGGCCTACGCGGTGACGTGCGGCATCACGTTCACGTTCGGCGGCCTGCGGATCAACCGGCGCGCCCAGGTGATGGACACCACGGACAACCCCATACCGGGCCTCTACGCGGCGGGCGAGATCGTCGGCGGCCTCTTCTACCACAACTACGCGGGAGGAGCGGGCCTCATGCAAGGCTCAGTCTTCGGCAAAATCGCCGGCGCATCGGCCGCGGAGGACGTGGGGTAGCGGCATCCTAACCTCCCCGCCTCAGAGACGCCGCTTCGCCCGCTAGTCCCATCCCTCCGGGTGGCGCGTGTGCCAAGGGGTGTGGGACTGGTAGAGGCAGGCGGCGGCTAGGATGCGGTTCTCGTCGCGGGCGCGGCCTAGGAAGAGAAGGCCTGTCGGCAGGCCGGACGCTAGGCCGTTCGGGACGGTGACTCCAGGCAGGCCGAGCAGATTGCCCGCGGCGCCCATTACGTCGGTGGCTTGAGAGCTGGGCATCTCCTTGTCAATCTCCGAGGCGACGATCTGGCGCGAGGGGGCGATCAGAGCGTCGTAAGGGCGCATCGCCTCGTCGACGGCCCTCGCCATGACGCCGCGCAGTCTGAGGGCGCGCAAGTAGTCGACGGCGGGGATGGCGAACCGCGCCTGCCACATATAGGCGTCCTCAGGCGCGGCCAGCTCATCCGCCCTGCCCTCGCGGAGGAACTCTTCGAATGCGCTGGCGGCCTCGGCCCCGAGGACCGTCTGGCCCGCCGGGATGTACGGCAGGTCGGGCAAGGCCGTCTCTTCGAGGTCGGCGAAGCCTTCCAGCTCGGCCAGCGAGCGCTCGAAGTTGGCTTTCACCTCGGCCGACACGTAATCGAGGGTTGAGCGGACCACCCCGAGCTTGGGGCGGCGCACGGCGGGCGTAGGCTCGTATGTCCACGGCTCGGAGAGGCTCGTCGGGTCTTCCGGGTCGGGGCCGGCGATGGCGGCGAGCACGAGGCCGGCGTCGTCCGCGGTCAGGGCGAGAGGGCCGAGCTTGTCGAGCGTCCAGCACAGGGCCATCGCGCCCCGGCGACTGACGCGGCCGTAGGTGGGGCGGAGTCCCGCGAGGCCACAGAACCCGGCGGGGCCGATGATCGAGCCCCACGTCTCGGAGCCGATGGCGAAGGGCACGAGGCCCGCGGCGACGGCGGCGCCCGAGCCGCTCGACGAGCCGCCGGTCCAGCGGCCAACGTCCCAGGGGTTCTTCGGCGGGCCGGTGAAGGAAGCGTGAGGCTGGCGGTAACCCATGCCGCCCGCAAGCTCAATCATCGCGAGCTTGGCGCAGAGCACCGCGCCGGCCTCCTCCAGCTTGCGGACGATCGCCGCGTCGCGGTCGAACGCGCGTCCAGCGAACGGCGCGGCGCCCCAGCTGGTGGGGATGCCGTCCGACGTGGCGAGGAGGTCCTTGGCGCCGTAGGGAATGCCGTGGAGGGGCCCGCGATAGCTGCCGCGAGCAATCTCCTCCTCGGCGCGCTTGGCCTGACGAAGCGCCCGTTCCCGTGTGATGGTCACGACCGCGTTCAGCGTCGGGCCGTGGCGTTCGAGCCGGTCCAGCGCAAGCTCCGTCAGCTCGACGGGCGAGACCTGTCGGGCGCGAATGAGCTCGGCAAGGTCGCGGACCGGCCTGTAGAGGAGGTCAGTCAGCTCGCCCCCCTCTCATTCTCCCCCGCAGACGGGGGAGAGGATTTCCGAGCATCGGCGCGGCGCGGGGTGAAGGTGGTGAAGGGCTCGTCAGCGTTGTCCAGGGAAACGGCGCGCATGTCCTCGCCGGCCTGCAATGCCGCGGCCACGCGCTCGCGCACCACGGCGACTTGCTCGTCGGTGAGCCCCGCGCCGAACCGCTCGCGGAGGTTTGCTAGGTGGCGGTCGATCTCTTCGTCGTTGGGCATGGGGCGCTACCTCAGGCTATGGAGCGTCCGCCGTCCAGAATGATGGTCTGGCCGTTGGTCATGGCGGACTCATCAGAGGCCAGGTAGAGAGCGCACCGGGCGGTGTCCTCGGGCGTGACGTGGCGGCCCAGGGGGACCGAGTCGGCGGGCGGGCCGACGCCGCTCTGACCGGCGATACGCCGCTGACCTTCAGCGTAGACGAGGAAGCCCGGCGCGATGGCGTTGCAGCGGATGCCGAGGGGGCCGTACTCGACAGCGATCTGCTTCGTGAGCCCCGCAATCGCGGCCTTGGCCGCCGCGTGGGCGGGGTGGCGCTTCGATCCGGCGGCATAACCGGAAACCGACGAGATGTTGACGATGCTGCCCGCCCCCGCGCCCATCATGGCGGGCAGGACATGCTTGCAGGTCAGGAAGACCATGGTGAGCTCGTGGTCGAGGACGAACCGCCAGTCATCGAGGCTGATCTCGTGGAGAGAGCCGAACCGCACGAGCCCTGCGGCGTTGTAAAGGACGTCGATGCGGCCGTGGGCGCCGAGGGCCGCGTTGGCCAGACGCTCGTTGTCCGACTCGCCGGTGAGGTCGGCGATGACGGTCAACGCGGCAGGAGTCACGCCGGCGATGCTGTTGGCGGTCTCGGCGAGTCCTTCGGCGTCGATATCGGCGAGGACGAGCGCGGCGCCCTCGGCCGCGAAGAGCTGGGCGGCGACGCGCCCCTGCCCACTCGCCGCGCCGGTGACGATTGCGACTTTGCCTTCCAGACGAGCAGTCATGGCCCCCTCCTAGCCTCCCCCACAGACGGGGAGGGATTTTCAGGCGCCTAGGCCGGCGGTGAGGTCGCGCATCGAGGATAGCGATTCCAGAGAGGAGACTCGGTCAATCACTTTCCGGGCGCGGTCCTCGCCGATGACGGGCGCGCTCCATTCGGTGAACTTGGCCTGCATCTCCTCCCACGACATCGGGTTCTCCGGCTCGCCCTTGGGGTACGAAACGGAGCGTTCGATGACGCGTCCGCCGGAGGCTCGAACGGTTACGGAGGTCTCCATGCCCGCGCCCACGCCGTCCACGAGCCGCACGGAGGCGCCCTGCATGAGGCGGACGACCTCGGGGTCGGCGAGACGGTCGTAGTCGGCCCAGGCGTAGGCGCCCCGGCTGGCGGTGGCAGCGGCGGCGAAGTAGACGCTGAACTGGCCCTCGACGACGTTGGAGGGGACGCGCTTGGCGTCGGCGGGGTCGGCGACGAGGCCGAAGCCGGTCTCGCCCATAGCGATGTCGATGCCCTCGATGTCCGACGACGCAAGGGACTCGGCGAGGACGATGTCCGAGACGGCATCGATGGTCGCATGGCTGTACCGGCAGCACGGGTACGGCTTGACGGCGGTGTTCATAACCTCGAAGTCGCTGCCCAAGCCGTCGAGGGAGCGCTCCGCGCCGTCCGCGCCGTTGGCGTAGAGCGCAAAATAGCCGTGGCCGCCTTCGATGGGCGAAGTCGCGCCGAGGTAGCCGTGGCGGGCCATGACGAGGCTCAGAATGGCGTTGTGGGCGGTCAGGCCGGTGTGGAAGCGCTTATTCCAGGCCCCGTTCTCCAGGAATTGCGTGGAACCCGCCGACTGGCTGACGTTCAGGCCGAGGGCGTTCGCAATCTGCCCGCCCGAGTAGCCAAGGAGCCGGCCGCCGGCGGCGGCGCAGCCGAAGATGCCCGTCGTGGCCGTAGGGTGGAAGCCGCGCGCGTGGACCGCTCCGCCGTGGGCCTTGCCCACCTTGCCCGTTACGTCATAACCGGCGACGGCGGCGGTGAGAAAGTCCTGGCCCGACACTTCATGCTCGTCGGCCAGCGCCAGGAGGGTGGCGAACAGGGGCGTGCCGATATGGATGACAGCCTCGCGGTGGGTGTCGTCGAAGTCCATGCTGTGGGCGAAGGTCGCATTGAGCAGGGCGGCGTAGTGGGCCGGGAGCTTCTCCGCCCTGCCGACGACGGCGCTCCGGCCTTGGGCGCCCGCGGCGAAATCCAGCACGCCGTCGATGATGGGCGCGGAGGATTCGCCGACGGCCAAGCCGCCGTAGGCGACGCCTAGGAAGTCCAGGAGCATCTGCTTCGTACGCTCCAGGACCTCGGGCGGGATGTCCTCGTACTTCAGGGAGTGGGCGTAGTCCACGAGCGCGGTCGTCACTCCGGTCGCCATAGCGCGGCCTCCTAGCTGGTTTGTGCGGGCTCCGGGAACACGCCGATGCTGGGGGCGTGCTCGCGCTTCCAGACCATCACGTCGCGCTCGAACTCGATGACGACAACGCCGTTCTGCTGGAGTCCGCGCGTCTTGATGTGGACGATGCCGCGGCGGGGGTCGGACTTGGACTCGCGGACGGCGGTCACCTCCGTCTCGGACCAGAGGGTGTCGCCGGCGAAGACCGGATGCGGGAGGCGCACCTTGTCCCAGCCGAGGTTGATGCCGTTGCGGCTGATGTCGGGCACGGTCAGGCCGGTAACGATGGCGAGGGTCACGAGGCTATTCATCAGCGGGCGCTCGAACTGGGTGTGCTTGGCGTACTCGACGTTGAAGTGAATCTGGTTGTCGTTGTTGGTGAGCAGCGTCATCCAGGTGTTGTCGGCCTCGAGCAGCGTCCTGCCGACGGACGAGCGGTAGATGTCGCCGACCTCGAAATCTTCCAGGTACCGGCCTTGCCAGCCAACCTTGAGCGTCATGAGCGCCCCTCCCCCAATGATGCTCGTACTCTATCGGTTGGGGTTGGCTCTTGTCTAAGCCGCGACCAAGGGCGCGGGGGCGTGAGCGCGGGGGACACGGGTTTAGTGACGCCTAGCCACAAAGACTCCCTGGTCGCGATGGGCTTCACTACAGAAGGGATTCCCCTGATTGTCTACGCACCTGTCGTCCTCAGCAGTGATGATTTTATAGCAAGTACGAACACCTCCTGCCGAGAAGATGGGCAGCGCTAAGACGATGGGTAGGGCTACAGTACAGGTTCCCTGCCTTGTTCTCACAGCGGCTGTCGTCGGGAGTAATGACCTTGCCGCAATATGAGCAAACTCCCGCTGTCTTAGTCCACAGATGCAGGTCGCCGCAGTAAGGATTCCCTGCGGCATCCTCACAACGGCTATCCGTAGGGTTGATGATTTTGCCGCAATCTTCCAAGGAGCAGCGCTCCACCTGCGGCAAGTCCCGCTGGCAGTGAGGACATACCGTAGCCAAGTGATGGACTTCCTGAATGCAGTAAGGGCACAAGCGAATGTTGTCACTGGGCCGTCCACCCGAGTAGACCGCCGATGGCGCAGCATGCTTCTGGGACGCCCCCACTAAGGCAATGAGCGCAACAACTCCAAAGACTAGACCCAGAAGGAACCAACCCACGCCGTCACGCCCCTTCTCATTCGCTAGGTAGGCGCAGAAGGCCCCGAATATAACGCCGTAGACGGCGTAGGCGAGGAGGAAGACGACGATGAGTTCCATGCCCCTACCCCACCCCGAACCGCTCAGCGAGCTCGATGGTGCGGCGGGCGCGGGCTATGACGGGCTCTTCGAGGAAGGTGCCCTTGTGGTTGATTACTCCCGTCCCCTGGGCGACGGCCTCCTCCAGCGCGGCGATGACTTCGCGCGAGTAGGCGACCTCCTCGGCGGTCGGGCTGAACGCGGCGTTGATGGGCTCGATCTGCGACGGGTGGATAGCCGCCTTGGACGTGTAGCCGAGCCGCCTGGCCTGCGCGGACTCCTCAGCGAGCCCGTCGAGGTCGTCGAGGGCCGTCCAGATGACATCAATGGCCTGGGCGCCGGCTGCTGAGGCGGCAGTCGCGACGGCAGCGCGCTGGTAGAGCAGCTCCTTCGCCTCGCCGGTGCGGACCAGGGGAAGGCCCATCTCGCGAGAGAAGTCCTCGCCGCCGAACTGCACGGCGATGATGCGCGGGTCTGCGGCGCAGATGGACTGCGCCCTCACGACGCCGAGCGGGCTTTCGATGAGGAGGCAGAGGCGGGTCGAGCCGGGCTCGATGCCCATGCGCTCCTCCTCGTGCAGGAGCGCGGCGCTGACGCCCTGCACTTGGGCGGCGCCCTCCACCTTGGGGAGGACGATGCCCTCCACGTTGAGCGCGAGCGCGGCGCTGAGGTCGTCCGCGAACAGGCGCCCATGGCGGGGGTGGTTCACGCGAACGTAGCGACGGGGGGAGTTTGGAGGCGGCGTCGCGGGCAACGCGCCGGCCAGCACACCGCGCGCCGCGACTTTCTCGGCGGGGGGCACGGCGTCCTCATAGTCGTAGATGACCACGTCGGCGGGAAGCTCGATCGACTTGGCGATCATGCGCGGCTTGTGCGCCGGAACGTACAGCCAGGAGCGGGCGAGGGCGTCGGTGTTCATCGCGCGGGCCTGGGTATGCCGAGCTGTTTGCAAATGTCGGCAACCTTGTTGTTATCGAGCTCTTGGTGGCGGGGCACAGCCGCCCAAGCGCCTGTGCGGGAGTTCCGCCAGATCGAGTGGTTCCCGCCTTCATAGTCCAAGCCGCAGTCGTGGCGGCGCATGTGCTGCACTAGGTCGCCTCGCTTCATGCCACTGGAGCGGACTGACCAATGGACACGGTAACCGTCTTGGAAATAGCCTCGGGCAACATACCGCGCAGGCGTTCTTCACGTTGGACGAGAAGCATCAGCGCGCAGGCCTCCGCCAGATCGTCGAGAGCGTCGTCAACCGTCTTGCCCTGCCCATTGGCCCCCGGCACTTCAGGGCAGGCAGCTATATACCACTCTTCCCCCCACTCGATAATGGCGGTGAACTCGTTGTGCATGGTCCCTTTCCACGGTGGAGGGGCCCCGGCTGCTTCCTTCTTCCGCGCCTCGATAATCTGTCTGGCGCGTTCGATTATCAGGTCCTCGTCGAACCGTATGGCCTTGGCTTGGCGCGCCCCGTCAACAGTTACGGTGGTGAGCGATGCTTCCGGCCGCATATCACGCAGGCCCTCTTCGCGGCGGCCCTCCAAGAAGAGCTTGATGGAGCGCACGAGGTCCGCCTCAGCCTCTTCCGGCGTCGCGCCCTCGCCCTTGGGGCCGTACAACTCCGCGCAGAGGGCGAAGTACCCTTCCTTGAACGCCTTCTCATCAATCACGATGTGGAACTTATTGCGCATATCCGACCTCCCGCGTTCGCAGTATACCGCCCCCCTCAGTACGACCGGGGCATGCCGAGGACATTCTGGCCTAGGTAGGCGAGAACGAGGTTGTTGTTGACGGGGGCTGTCATGAAGAGGCGGGTTTCGCGGAACTTGCGCTCGATGTCGTACTCCGTGGCGAAGCCGTAGCCGCCGAAGGTGTTGAGGCAGGCGTTGGCCGCTTCCCATGCGGCCTCGGAGGCAAGGAGCTTCGCCATGTTCGCCTCGGCGCCGCAGCGTTCGCCCCGGTCGAACTTGGCGGCGGCGTCGAAGCGCATGAGGTCGGCTGCCTCGGTGTTGGCGTAGGCGTGGGCGATGGGCAGCTGCACGCCTTGGTTCGCCGCGATGGGCCGTCCGAAGACGACGCGCCCGCTGCCGTAGGCCGCGGCCCGCTCGATGAAGAAGCGGGCGTCACCGATGGCCTCGGCGGCGATGAGAATACGCTCGGCATTCCAGGAGTCGATGATGTAGCGGAAGCCTTTGCCCTCTTCACCGATGAGGTTCTCGGCGGGGACTTCGAGGTCGTCGAAGAAGAGCTGATTGGTGTGGCGGTTGAAGGTCATGTCGATGGGACGCGCTTCGAGGCGGCCGGCGGCCTCGCGCATGTCCACGACGAATACGGAGAGTCCCTCGGTCTTGTTCTCCAGCTCGTCGTAGGGCGTCGTGCGGGCCAGCAGGAGCATCAGGTCCGACTGGGCGACCCGCGAGATGAATATCTTCTGGCCGTTCACCAGGTACATATCGCCCTTGCGAACGGCGGTCGTTTCGATACGCGTGGTCTCGGAGCCGGCGTTGGGCTCGGTGACGGCGAAAGCTTGCAGCCGCAGCTCGCCGGCGGCGATGCCGGGGAGGTAGCGCTGCTTCTGCTCATCACTGCCGTAACGCAGAATGACGCCCATGATGTACATCTGAGCGTGGCAAGCTGCGGAGTCGCCGCCGGAGCGGTTGATCTCTTCGAGAATCACGCTGGCCTCGGTGACGGACATGCCGCCGCCGCCGTACTCCTCGGGGATGAGGGCGGAGAGCCAGCCGAGCTCGGTGAGCTCCCGGACAAACGCCTCGGGGTAGGCGCCCTGCTCGTCGAGGGCGCGCCAGTAGGCCCCGTCGTACTTCTTGCAGACGTCGCGGACGGCGAGGCGGATGTCGTTGAGAGTTTCGCTAGGCCTGTCGATGATCATGACGGGATTGGACAGGTCAGCGGCGGGGCGTGTCAAGCGGCTAAGCTACGCTGCCTTCCGCGTAGAGCCGGGCGATGCGCTCGTCGTCGTAGCCGAGGACGCCCCGCAGCACCTCCGCCGTGTGCTGGCCGAGCGTCGGGGGCGGCGTGAAGCGCTCCGGACCGGCGGCGGACAGTTTGAAAGGGTTTCCGGTGGCCTCGTAGACGCCCCCCTCCGGGTGTTCGACCTCCACAATCATGCCCCGTGCCCGGAGCTGGGCGTCTCGCACGGACTCGTCCAGCGTGTTCACGGGCGCGACGGGGATGCCCGCGGCAGTAAGGCTGCGGACCCACTCGTCCCGCGTGCCGGCGCCGACGACCGCCTCGATGGCGGCATTGATACGCTCCCGATTGGCGATGCGCCCCGCACGGCCGGCGAACGCGCCGTCGGTGAGCGACTCGGCGGCGGCGCGGGCGGCGCCCTCCAGCCCGACCTCCGGCGAGTTGATCTTCTCGACGAGGGCCTTCCAATGCGGGTCAACGCTTACGGCGATGAATATCCACCCGTCCGTGGCGCGGTAGGCGTTGTAGGGCACGTGGAGCTGCATCTCGTTGCCGGTGCGGGGAGTAGGGATACCGGACATCAGGTGCATGACGGCGTGGTAGTTGATGAGGGACATCTGCACGTCCAGCATGGATATATCCACATGCTGGCCCTCTCCGGTGCGCTCCCTGGAAGCCAAGGCCGCGAGGACGCCAAGGGTGCCGGCCATGCCCGCACAGAGGTCGCTATAGAGCGGCCCGGCGCGTACGGGCGAACCTTCCGGATCGCCCGTCATGCCCATCACGCCCGCGTAGGCCTGCACCGTGGCGTCCAGCGCGGCCCTATCGCGGCCCGGCCCCGTCAGGCCGAAACCTGTTATGGAGCAGGCGATGACGCGGGGGTTCACGGCTTTGAGGGAGGGATAGTCCACGCCGAGGCGCTCGGTAACGCCGGGGCGGTAGTTGTCAATGACCACGTCGGCCCACCGCGCGAGGCCGTCGAACACCTCTTTGCCGCCTGGGCTGCGCAGGTCCACCACCATGCCGCGCTTGTTGCGCTGCAGGTTCATGACGTGCGGAGTCAGGGATCCCATCATCAGCGCCGGGTCGCCGCCGTCGAACCGGCGGGCGTTCTCCCCGCCCGGGGGCTCGACCTTGATGACGTCCGCCCCCAAGTCGGCGAGTATCGCCGCGGCAAATGGGCCTGAGACTATCGTCGTGAGGTCGACGACGTGTAGACCTTCTAGTGCTTGCATCGTAGAGGGGCCATCAGAGGGGAGCGGACCAGCGGTCAGCCCAAGGAACGCTGGGTATACTAGCGACGTGGACGCGCAATCGGCAACCACGGCGCTCAGAGAGCTGACTTCGTCGGCGTACGACGACTTGCCCCTCGACCGGGGCGCATTGCTCATCGCGGCGGCGTTCGACCGGGAGCTCGACGTGGACCGCGAGATCGCCATACTCGACGCCTTGGCGCAAGGAGCGAGGGGACGCGTCTCCCCCGATCTCGACCCGCTCACGGCAATCAATGAGCTCAACGAGTACTTGTTCGACCACATCGGGTTTGCGGGCAACGAGGCTGACTACTACGACCCGCGGAATAGCCTGTTGCACGAGGTGGTACGGCGTCGGCTGGGCATCCCAATCACGCTGTCGCTCGTGTACGTCGAGGTGGGGCATCGATTGGGGCTGCCGCTGCGCGGCGTCGGGATGCCGGGCCATTTCTTGGTGCGGCATGGGGACGAGAGCTCGCTGTTCATCGACCCGTTCTATCGCGGCGTGTTGCTGTCGGAAGCTGAGTGCGCGGAGCGCCTGAGACAGATCAGCGACACGGTGCGCTGGGACCGCTCGTTCTTGGCGCCCGTGACGAACCGGGCGTTCCTGGCGCGGATGCTCAGGAACCTGAGCGCGATCTGGGTGAAGCGAAACGACGCGGAGAACGCCATCGCGTCCTTGGGGCTGCTCATGGCAGTGCAGCCGGAGGAGACAGGACACTGGCGCGACCGGGGAATGCTGTTCTACAAGCTGGGCGACCGGACGCTGGCCCTGGACGATCTGGAGCACTATCTGGACGCGGCATTCAGCGCGCCGGACGCGTGGTACGTCCGCCGCGTCGTGGAGAAGATTCGCTCGGGCGAGCCGCCCTAGGCGGGCGCCACTCGTCGCACGGCGTCCGATTCCCACGCCTTCAGGCGCCGACCCCCTTCCGCGCTTATCCGCGGAATCCGCTCGTTTGGTTCGCTGCCGAGATATTCTGCGGCGCGGCATCCGCGGGCGCGGCCTTCGTCCCTGGGGCTCTCGCGTCGTGCCGGACGCCAAGGACGAGGCCAAAGCGGCGGGCGATCAGGGCGACGACGACCGTCATGCCCACGATGAACAAGCTGACGATGCCGGCCTGCTCGAGCAGCGTGCCGTCGGCGTGGGTCATCTTCTCCAGCGCCAGGATGGATAGGGTCGTGGTTCCCCTGCTCGCCAGGAGGATGATGCTCGCGGTGGCCTGAGCAGCCAGCACGAAATTGATCGTCCCGATCAGCACCAGCGTCGGCATGATCAGGGGCAGCCAGATGCGGACATAGGTGCGCCACCATCCCGCGCCCGCCACGCGCGCCGCCTCTTCCAGGTCCAACCCCATCTGGAGATAAGCGCCCTTGATGAGCTGAGTGCTGGTCAGCTTGCCTTGGAGAATGACCACGAGCAGGAGCGCGAAGATCGTTCCATAGAGGGCGATGAGGCCAGGGGTTCCCAGGAACACCCACAACAGCCCGAGTCCGGCGAGCATGCCGGGGATCGACGCCGACATCCAGAAGAGGGAGTCGAGGACCGCTCTCCCAGGCCACCGCGTTCGCACGAGCACGTAGGCGACGATCGAGAAGAGAATCGGGGAGATGAGCGCGGTGCTCGTGCTGAGGACCACGGTGGTGCGAAGCGCCTTGATAAAGAAGCGGTCGCCGAGCACGTCCTGCCAGTGGCTGAGGGTCCACACGTCGTTGATGTTGAACCAGCCGACGCGGGTCATGAAACTGCCGCCCACGAGCACGAGGACCGGAATCACCGTCAGCAAGGCCAGGAGAAACACGACCGAGCCCCAGGCGACCCACTGCCACCGGCCGAGGTCGATCAGCCCCGGCTTGAAGTTGCCGGTCACCGTCGTGTAGCGGCGGCGGTTCAGCAGCCACCGCTGGAGCGGGATCACGACGGCGATAATGATGAGCGTGAGGCTGGCGAGAGCGGTGGCCTGCCCGTACGCCGGCGGGTCGAAGTAGCGAACGAACTGGAAAATCTTCGTCGAGTAGACGTAGAAGTTGATGGGCGTGCCGAGGATCTGCTCGACCTCGAAGGACTGGAATATGCGGACGATGTTCAGCATGAAGACGACGGAGAGGGCGGGAATCATCACCGGCAGCGTGACCCTTATCATGGTGCGCAGGTTGGAGGCGCCGGAGACCCTCGCGGCCTCTTCCATGGTGAGGTCCATGTTGCGGAAGGCGGGGGTGAGCAGCATGACCTTCTGGGAGATGGCGTTGGCCATCAGATGCGCCCAGATGATTCCGGGCACGGAGTAGATGTTGAAGGGGCCGCCGTCGATGCCCTTGTCCAAGAACGGGAGCTTCCAGAGCAGCTGATTAATGAAGCCGATGAACGGGTCGAGCAGGTAGGTCCATCCGATGGTCACCGCGATGCCGGGCAACATGAACGAGACCCAGAACATGAATTCCAGGCCGTAGCTGAACTTCATCTTGGTGCGGGCGAGGAGCCAGGCGATGGCGATAGCCACAGGGAAGCTTATCCCCGTGTACAAGAAGTAGACGACGAAGGTGTTCCGCAGCGCTACGAAGAGGGACGGATCGGAGAACGCCATCCGCCAATTGTCCAAGGAGAAGACGAACGGGTCCCTGACGCGTTCCGCGACGTTGAAGCTGTTGATGAAGATGAGGACGACGGGATACAGGATGTATATCCCGAACACGATGATCAAGAGAGCCATAACGAACGTGCCCGTTCGAGACTGTCCATGGAAGGCAGCCTTGCTTCGAGACACGAGCGCCGACGTTCTCAACATGAGCTCACCTCGTCCCTCGCCGGGGTCCGGGACGCGCGTCCCGGACCCCGGCTCTCAGCGACTAGGCTATTGGTATCCGTGCATCGGCAATTCGGCTCGGAACCATTCGAGAGCGGTCACGATCTTCCCCTGGTGGGCGGGGTCTGCGCTCGGCACCAGGTACTCGATGCCTTCCTGCGGAAGGTTGCCCGGAACAACGTTGTCCTTGGGGATGTCGATCCGCTGAGAGTTGTCGCCGTTGGCTGCCTGGTAGAGCGTCTGGCCTTCAGGGCCCAGCATCCAGTTGAGGAAGAGCTTGGCGGCGTTGGGGTGCGGCGCCTGGTCCAGTACGAAGATGTTGTTCCCGCCGGTGCCGATGGTCGCGCCTTCCTTCAGCGGATGCGGGAACTGGTCTTGGACCGGCAGTCCCTGGTCCTTGAGCTCTTCAACCTCGGTCCCGCAGGTGAACAGGCAGAGCGTGAACCGGCCTTGGGCCAGCCACTCGGCGGCCTGGCGGGCGTCCGACGCAATGACGACCTCCATGTCGCGGAACAGCGGCCGCAGGTACGTCTCATCCAGGCCTTGGTCGAAGAAGAACGGGTGATTGTTCGCGGTGCCCGCTTCGCGGGGGTCGCGCATAACGATTTGACCAACGAACTCAGGCCTCAGGATGTCGAGGTAGGACTGGATGACCGTCGGGTCCGTGAGTTTCTCAGTGTTGTAAGCGATGGGCGCGTTGGATGCGTTGCCGCCGTAGCCAACGATGTACTTCATCTCGGGGTCGCCCCAGAAGAGGTCGCCGAAGAACCAGTTGTCCCCGTCCAACACATCGGGGTGAATGAGCAGAGGCCGCAGGTCGGTCAGCGCTCCTTCAGGGATCAGCCTCGTGTTGGTGGTGCTGATGCCGCCGGTCCACACGTCGAGGCTGTACAGGTTGGCATCGCGCTCGGCGAGCACGCGGTCGGCCTGCTGACGCGATGAGCCGGTTGCGCTGGTGATCTCGACACCGAAGTTCTCCTGGAACGCGTCGATGTGGTCGTCGAACACACGTCCGAGAGCACAGCAGATGAACGCGTCCAGCTTGCCCTCTTCCCGAGCTGCGGCGACGAGGGCCTCCCACTCCGCCTCGAACGGGTCGGGCGTCGGCGTGGGGTCAGCCATCGCCACTGTCGGGACCGGAGTAGGCGTCGGTCGCGGTGTCGGCGTTGCTGTCGGATCGCTTCCACAAGCCGCCGCCAACAAAGCAAAGACGCCTGCCAGCAGGGCCGCCAAACTCAAACTACGTTTCGTCATATCCAAGTCCTCCCTGTGATGGATGACAGTCTAGCCTTGACTATCCTTACCTCTGAGCAGCAGCCCTCTCCACGATGCCGTCCCTAACCTCCGGGGCCCGGGCCCGCCGCTGCTGCATGATTCCGTCGTCGAGGTTCGTGTCGATGACCGGGTGGTCGGGGTCGCGTTGAACGGCCATCGGGTCCTCGCCGCGCTCCAGTGCCGCCAGCTGATCGAACACCAGCTTCCGGAGTAAGGCTATGCCCCGGTCCGAATAGCTCAGGTGTTCGATAGTGCGGTCCGCGATTGGCCCTTGGGTCTCCCACGCCATGTGGTCTTGAGGGATGACGTGATGCATCGTGAACTTCGCCACCGGATGCAAAGCGGCGGCGGGATGCTTGTACGGTTCCTTAATCTCAATCGGCGGATCGAAGGCGTCCGACAAATCGTCGCCCTCGTTCGCATGCTGGCACACCACATGAATGTGATAGGTGTGCGTGTCGTCTATCGGAACTCGGAACTGGGTGCTCGACCCCTGCCGCAGTATGTTGGGGAAGATGAGCGGATGCTCGTCCACCATCCCGTTCTTATACGTGCGCTTCTTCATGACGCCGTACTCGGTCAGGTAGAAATCGAACATCTCAACGTCATCGGTGAAACCGCGGGTCGTGCTGGCAGGCTTGCGCCCGCCGCGGCCTGCGAACTCCTGGTGCAGCACTTGGAGGTGCGCCGGATCGACTGAGTTCTCCATCGCCTGGAACCAATTGCAGTCGAGCTGGGGATGCAACACGATCTTTCGGTGCACGCCCCCCCTGAACAGCGTGTCGAAGCGGGTCATCGGCGGGACGGGGTGCGGACCCATGTACGTCCAGATGAGGTTCAGGTGGACCTGGGTGGGGTACGCCTTCGTTTTGACGTTTCTGATGATGGAGTCGTTGCGCTCAGGCGGCGTCTCGATGACGTTCCCCTCGCAGTCATACAACCAACCGTGGTACGCGCAGGAGATGCCGCGTTCTTCCACCCGTCCGTACACCAACGATGCGTTACGGTGCGCGCACTTGTCCGCTATCAGACCCGTCCTACCGGACTTATCTCGAAACAGGACCAAGTCTTCGCCAAGCACGCGAACGAACTTCGTCGGCTGCTGCTCGCTCAGGTCTCGAGCAAGCGCGATCGGGTGCCAGTATCGCCGGAGCAGCTCTCCGGCTTGCGTCCCAGGGCCAACCCGAGTAAGCAAATCGTTCTGTTCGGACGTCAACATCGTGGCCCCTCTCCTTGCCCAGCCGAACGCCACTCGGCAGCACGGGCCCCACGGACGGTCCATGCTGCCAGTCCGGGAACCGTCGCATCCACGGAGCCTCACTGTCAAGGCTACTCGGAGAAATCTACGGATACGCAGAGCAGGGCGGCTGAAACGCTTGGCGCTGCGTCCGGCAACCAGGCTGCCCGACCGCCTAGAGAGCGTCGGCGCCTGCTTGAGCGACCTCTTCGTCCTTGTCCGGCGGGCCGCCGCCTGCGCCGACGGCGCCAACCAAGCGGCCGTCCTTGTAGAGGGGCACCGCGCCCTGCACCCAGGTTATCCGCCCGCCGTAGAGGTCGCGCACGGTGTCGAGGAGCGCCTGCGGGAAGCGCGCCGCTGCGGCGCCGCTGGGCGTGCCCTTGGTAACGGCGGTGGCCACGGCCTTGCCCCGCACTACGTCGGGGGTGAAGGGGTTCGTGCCGTCCATGCGGGCGGAGGCCACGAGGCTCGTCTGCAAATCGACGACGGCAACCGCCATGTTGAAGCCGAGCTCCGTCGACTTGGCGATTGCTGCGGCGATGACCTTGTTCGCGTCTTCGAGGGTGATGTCGCTCAAGGGAAGCCTCCTACCCGGCGGCGTAGCGCCGTTCGAGCTCGGTAATCTCGCCAAGGCCGAGGGCGTTGGCTATGGACATGCGCAGCTCGCCGCCGGAGCCGTAGCGGTCCAGCGCCGAGATGCGGCCGCTTTCGCGCAGCTCGACCATCATCTCTTTCACGATGGGGTAGAGCGAGAAGACGGGGCCGCGGTGAATCTGCAGCTTGAAGCCGAGCTCCTCGACCTCCGCGGGGACAATCTCGCCGTTGTACATGCGCGGGAGATCGCCAAGCCGCTCCGCGAACTCCCGAAGGTCGGCGGCGGTGCGAATGCCGTCGACGAATACGAGATCGGCCCCTGCCTCGACGAACGCCCTGCAGCGATTGGCTACGTCGTCCCAGCCGTTGACGACGAGGGCGTCCGTGCGAGCGATGACGACGAAATCGCCGTCGTCCCGCGCTTCGACGGCGGCGCGGACCTTGGCGGCGGCCTCGTCGAGGGGAATGACATCCTTGCCGTCGAAGAAGCCGCACTTCTTGGGAGCAACCTGGTCCTCGACGTGGACGCCCGCGACGCCTGCCCGCTCGTACTCGCGGATGGTGCGGCGGACATTGATCGCGTTGCCGTAGCCGGTGTCGGCGTCGGCGATGACGGGAACGTCGACGGCAGCGGCGATATAGGCGGCGTTCTGGACCATCTCGGTCTGGGTGAGCAAGCCCACGTCCGGCAGGCCCTTTGACATGGATGTGCCAAAGCCGGACATGTACACGGCGTCGAACCCTGCCTCCTGGGCAACCTTGGCGGTGAAGCCGTCGTAGGTGAAGGGCGCAAGCAGCATCCGGTCGGCCGTCAGCAGCTCGCGGAGCCGCGTCGTCGTTCTCATCGCATCACTCCTTCGCCAGCTGGGCCAGACCGGACTTCAATACGGGCAGCCAGTCCTCCAGCGGGGTGGTGAGGGGAAGCGTGATTTCGATCACGTCCCGCTTCATCATTCCGCCGTCTCCCCTGCCCCATGCGCCCGGGTCTTCCTTGCCCAGCTCCACGTTGATGGCCTCCCGGTCGATGCCGAGCTCGTCGGTGACTTCGTAGACCTTTGCCATGTCTTCCATGGTGATTATCTCGTCCATACAACCTCTGCTTACGTCAAAGTGCTGATTTCTACGAAGCGGCGTCTCCTGCGGCCCCGCTTTATGCTCCGTCCGACGCGATTGTCGCTCGTAAAGGGCCGGAACGGGCCGAAAATGGCGCAAGCAGCCACTCGCACATCGCACGAGTCTACGAGTGGAGAGGCTTGAAAAGTGTGCCATTTGGTGCCATTTAGCGCCATTTACTCGTAAGTTGGGACGGCGGCCCGGCGCGGAATCGGGCATGGGCTGCGAGGGGGACATGGTAGGCGGGGAAGGACGTTGGGGAAAGGGGCAGATGTCGCAGTGCGGCCCCCTCCCCTCCTTCCCTGCCCTCTCACACAGACGAGCTAAGGGGCCAAAGGCGCACCTTCCCGTATTCGCCGTCGAACCCGGGGCGCACCTCGACCTGGCCAAGGCGGGCGCGCAGCACTCCCTCGGCTATGCGCTCGCCCGCGACGGACTCGATGGCGGCGGGCGTCGCTGCAATCAGCACGTCGAGCTCCGTGCCGACGTTCTCGATGAGGCTGAGGTAGGCGGCGCGCACGGCCTTCGCAGCGACGCGGCGGCCCAAGGCCTCGGCGATGACCTCTTCCAAGGGGAGCAGCCGTCTGAAGGGCGGACGCGCGCCGTCCGGGTCGCGGAGCAGGCCGTCGTCCGCTCGCGGGAGCTCCGGGGCGGGCCGCCTGGATAGCGCCTCCATGCGGTGAAGGACGCCGAGGGTCAGCTTGCGGCTGCAAATGGGACATCTATCGCCGCGCTCCAGAGTCACGGCGGGATGCTGACAGACGGCGCACTTGCGGTGGCCGTCGTAGTGGTACTTGCCCTCTTGGGGGTAGAACTCGGCCGTCCACTCGACCCTGCCGCCTCGCAGGGATTCGAGCAGGCCGTCGTAGCTCGGCTCGCCGGGAAACACCGTCAGCTCGCGGGCCATCCTCGGGGCCGAGTGAGCGTCGGAGAAGGATACGATGGTCCGTCCGTCCAGCTCCGGCACGCGCCAGTTCATCGACGGGTCGCTCGATAAGCCGGTCTCGATGGCGTGAATATGCGGGGTCATGTCGCGGAAGCACTCTTGGAGCGAGTCGAAACCGCCCCTGGACCCGTAGACCGAGTACCAGGGCGTCCACGCGTGGGCCGCGATCACCTCGCAGCGCGGGTTGACGGATAGCGCGGCCTCGACGACATCGCGACCCGAGAGGCTGAGCATTGGCCGTCCATCGGAGGCGAGGGCGCCGTGCGGCGAGAAGGCGGCGCACAGGCCATCGACGACATCGAAGCCGGGGGCGAGCACGAGCAGGTGCAGCCGCCGGCCGCGGCCGTCCTGCGGGTAGACGCAGCTGACCTCCGTGCCGAGGACGAACCGGGGAGTCGCGGCGGCGCCATCGGCCGGCGGGCGGACCGGCGACGGGCGGACGGCTTCCGGCGTGAGGTCGAACAGGCCGTCCGCGGCAGGTCGGAGCTTGTCTTTCAGCTCGCAGAGCCATTCAGGGTGGGTGAAGTCGCCGCACGCCAGGAGCCGGACGCCTTTGACGCCCGCCCACCACGCCATCGCTTCCAACGACAGGTTGGGGCTGGTCCCGCCGGCGTACCGGGAATGGAGGTGCAGGTCGGCGGCGTAGCTCATGGGGAGCGAGTGTACCAGCGCCCTGCTCTACCGGGGCCTGTTTCCCGCGCCGCCCCTGCGAGGTAGAGACAGCCGCCATTGGGACAGGGGATAGAGCTTGGCCGGACGAACGCTGCGCCTCGCCCGCCCGGCCAAGACAGGCTTCAGGAAACTTCCAGCTCGGCGTACATGCCCAAGCGGTAGTGTGTCGGAATGTTGCAGATCAGCACGTAGGAGCCGGGCTCGAGGTCGAAGACCCCTTGTCCGGTCCCATCCGGCCCGATGAAGTGGCCTCCGTGCTCCATGTCCTCCATGCCGCCGGTCTCTTCTCCACGCATGGATTCGTCTCCGGGCATATCGCCGGTTTCGCCGCCGTGCACGTCAGGCGTAACCTGGCCAGCCAAGCGGCCCGCCCTTTCGAGGACCACCGCGCCATCCGCATAGAGCAGTCGGTCCGCCGGCATATCCGTCCGCAGCACCATGAGCTCGTGCTCGAGGCTGCCGACGTTTCGGACGTTGAACGTCACATGACCGGCAGCCGCCTTGTAGGACGTTGCCGAGACGGTGTATTCGTCCAGCTCGATTGCGACCGTGGAGGGCGGCGGCGCCTCCTCGCCGCACGCAACGACGCTCCCGGCGCAGCCAACCAACGTTCCCAGTATCAGGAACAGCCTCGTCTTCATGACGCACCTCCCGGCTGTCCACCCACCTCGCACTACAATATTACCATGATTCGCCGAATATATGCACGTACTCCGCACGTATATCGCGTATTCCGCACGTATATAATGGCGTCCCGGCCATAATGGTCCTACAACCCGCACATATTCCGTTCCGTCGCGCAACCGCCTCTTCGATACATATCAGCCGCGTTGACACTACTCGCGCGCGATGGGTACGATTAAGTAGGCCGTGACCTGCTAAACGGGCTCGTCAGGCCCGGCCAAACCCCGCAGCCCGTTCCTCGAATGGAGGGGCTTGTTTTTGCTAACCACCGGACACCGGCCACGATAGGACAACAATCATGCGTACGATCGGCGCCAGCGCGGTTTGCGAATCCCTCCTCAGGGAAGGCGTCGCGGTTATTTTCGGCCACCCCGGCGGGGCGATCCTGCCCTTCTACGACGCGCTCTGGCACTATCCGCAGCTGCGGCACGTCTTGGTGCGGCACGAGCAGGCGGCAGCCCATGCGGCCGAGGCCTACGCGCGGCTGACGGGGCGCGTCGGCGTCTGCGTCGCGACGTCCGGGCCGGGAGCGACGAACCTGCTGACAGGCTTGACCGCCGCGAAGATGGACTCGACGCCCATCGTCGCCATCACCGGGCAAGTCGCGCGTCCCTTTATGGGCACCGAGGCCTTTCAGGAGTGCGACACGGTCGGCATGGCCACGCCGGCGGTGAAGAAGGCGTTCTTGGTGATGAAGCCGGAGGACATCGGCCCAATCATCCAGGAGGCCTTTCAAGTCGCTCAGGAGGGCCGGCCGGGCCCCGTGCTCATCGACTTGCCCAAGGACGTGCAAGCAGAGGCCTTCGATTTCGAATACCCCGCGAGCGGCTACGCGGCCAAGCCCCGCCGACCCGCCGGCGAGGAGCTCATCCGCGAGGCGGCCCGCCTCATCAACGAGTCCGAGCGTCCCCTGCTGATAGCGGGGCGCGGAGTCCACGTCTCGTCCGCGTGGGACGAGCTGCAGGCATTCGCCGAGAAGGTGAACGCCCCCGTGCTCAATACGCTGCACGGCACGTCCGCGTTCCCGCGCCACCACGAGCTCGGCTACGGGATGCTGGGCATGCACGGTATGTACTGGAGCAACATCGCGACGACCGAGGCGGACCTCATCTTCGGCATCGGCATGCGGTTCGACGACCGGGTGATCGGCAAGCCGGGCACTTTCGGGCCCAACGCCGACATCATTCACCTCGACATCGAGCAATCGCAGATCGACAAGAACGTGCGCGCCGCCGTCGGCCTGACCGGCGACGTGAAGCTGACGCTGGACGCGCTCCTCCCCTTGGTGCAGCGCGACGCCCGCAGCATATGGTTCGACCGCCTGCGGAACCTCGAGCACGGCCACCCCAGCATCGACATCCCGGATGTCGATGTCGTCACGCCCCAATACGTGCTGCGCGAGCTGAACAAGATCGTCGAGCACAGCGACAACCCGGTGGTCGTGACCGGCGTGGGCCAGCACCAGATGTGGGCCGCTCAGTTCATGTTCATGCCGACCGTCAACTCGTTCGTATCGTCGGGCGGGCTGGGAGTGATGGGATTCGAGACGCCCGCCGTCATCGGCGCACAGATCGCGCGGCCGGGCTCCACGGTATGGGGCATCTGCGGCGACGGCGGCTTCCAGATGACGCTCCAAGAGCTGGCGACCATCTCGCAGGAACATCTGCCGGTGAAGCTCTGCATCATGAACAACGGCTATCTGGGCATGGTGCGCCAGTGGCAGGAGCTCTTCTACGACCACCACTACAAGTCGGTGGCCATGAGCAGCCCGGACTACGTGAAGCTCGCGGAGGCCTACGGGATCGCCGCGAGCAAGGTGACGGACAAGCACGACGTGGGCATGGCGCTCGCGACGGCCGCCCAGCACCCGGGCCCATACCTGATCGACTTCCACGTCTCGCCCGAGGAGAACGTGTACCCGATGGTCCCTCCGGGCGCATCGCTCGCCGAGACGGTCGAGGACCCGCGCGTCGTCCACCACCGGGAGCCGATCCACGTCATCGAGGGGCTCGTCTCCTACCCGTAGCCCCCCCAATCCCGTCATTCCCGCGCAGGCGGGAACCTCGCCCCTCTAGGCCGGGTAGTGCCGGAGCTCGATGGTTACCCCCTCGGGGCCTACGAGGTACGACGACTCTCCCCTGCCCTGCGCGCCCCAACGCGACTGCTTCGGGCCCGGGGATAGGCCGAACGACTCGGCCTTGGCAAGGGTCTCGTCCAGCGAGCCGGGCTCCAGGACCAGGCAGTAGTGATCGAGCTGCTGACCCCCAGGGTCCGCCGTCGGCGCGTCCGATGGGAAGATGTCGATAATCGTCTGCGTGGTCAGGCGGACCGAGGGGAAGCGCACTTCTCCTCTGCGCCACTCCTCGACCCGGTCGCCATCGAGTCCGAGCACACCCTGATAGAAAGCGAGCGAGCGCTCGACATCAGGCGACTTGAGAACGATGTGGTCCAGTCCCAAAACTCGCGTCATATGGCGCCCCGGACGGAAACCTTACGGCATCGCGCCAGACTAGCGCGATGGCTTACGCTATCCATTGCGGCTTCCGCCATAGCAACGATGCACTCCGTATTCTAAGGGCTATAGCCTTCCCCTTGCACGACATTGACAGGGCGCGGGGGCGGTCTTTAGAGTCCCATGCGGCATCCAACCCGAGCCTCTACCCCACAGAGTCCCGGCGCGGACGGGCGATTATGCCTATGACCGGGGGCGAAGGACGCGGGAGGCGGCGGCCCCCGGCCCGCATGGGCTACACCTGGATATAGATTGCCTAATCTTTCACCGAGGTTCTGCCATGAGCGGTAGAACAGAACTTCATCTAGTCTCTGATGGGGCCATCAGGATGGACGGCGGCGTCCTGTTCGGACAGGCGCCCAAGAGCCAGTGGCAGGACTGGATGCCCGCCGACCGGCGCAACCGCGTCAAGCTCGGGCTGAACTGCCTGCTCGTCCGCATCGGCGAGCAGAACTACCTCATCGACACCGGCGTCGGCGTCAAGCACTCGATCGACGAGAAGGAGGCCCACGGCCTTTCGACGAGCCAGCTCCTCTCTGAGCTGCGGGTCCACGGCCTTTCACCGCAAGACATCAACGGCGTCGTGCTGACGAGTCTGCACTTCGAGCACACCGGGGGGTGCACGCGGGTGAACCGGCGGGGCGAGCTCGTGCCGACGTTCCCCAAGGCGTCGTACTTCGTGCAGCGCGAGGCGTTGGAGGAGGCGGTCTCGCCCACCGAGCGGGGCATCAACGGCTTCGCGCCCGACGACTTCATGCCGTTGAAGAACAAGGACAAGCTGGAGCTCGTGGACGGCGAAGAGATCATCGTGCCCGGCCTCCAAGTGCGCAGGGCGAGCGGGCCGTACCAAGGCCACCAGATCGTCATCATCGCCCACGGCGGCGAGCGCGTCGCGTTCCTGGGGGACCTGGCGCCGACGCCCTACCACCTTCAGCTCGCGTGCATCGCGGCGAGCGACCGCCAACCCGAGGAGACGCTGCTCGTGAAGCGCCAGGTCCTTCGCGAGGCGGTGCAGGAGGGCTGGCTGCTCGTGTTCAGCCATGGCGTGAACGAGAAGGCCGGCTATCTACAGGACCGGGGGGGACGGCTCTACCTCCGGCCTGTCTCGCTCGACTAGCGGCCCGGCCCCAGCCGCAGGGGACGAGACTCGTGCCATACATCCCTATCCACGACTACGGACTCATCGGCGACATGAACTCGTGCGCCTTGGTCAGCCGCGAGGGGTCTATCGACTGGGCGTGCTTCCCGCGTTTCGACTCGCCGAGCGTGTTCGCGGCCCTGCTGGACGACGCCAAGGGCGGCCGCTGCTCCATCGACGTGGAGGGCGCGCAATCGGTCTCGCAGCGGTACGTGCCTGATACGACCATCCTCGAAACGACGTATGAGAGCGCGGCGGGCGTCGTGCAGGTCTCCGACTTCATGACCCACGCCCCGGCTCGCGACCCGGAAGCACCCCACGAGATCATCCGCATCGTCATGTGCCTCTCCGGCTCGCCGACGGTGCGCCTCTCGTTCCAGCCCCGGCTCGACTACGCGCGGGGCGACACGAGGCTCACGCGCGTCCGCTCCGGCGTGATTGCCGAGCACGAGACCGGCCGCCTCGGGCTGAGCGCCGACCTGCCGTTCGAAATCGTGGACGCTGAGGACGGAGGCCAGCGGGCGGTCGCCGAGTTCACGGTCAGCGAAGGCGACACCGTGCACATCGCCATCGTCCACGACCTACGCCGTCTCCCCTCCATCGGCGCGATGGACTGCCGAAACAAGATGGTCCGGGCCGTCCGCCGGGACCGGGCGAGCGTGACCAAGCTCCAGTACGACGGCTATCTCCGTGACGAGGTGGCGCGGTCGTATCTGACGCTGCGGTTGCTCATCTACGACCCGACCGGCGCCGTCGTCGCCGCGGCGACGACCTCGCTGCCGGAAGCGTTGGGGGGCGAGCGGAACTGGGACTACCGCTTCTCGTGGCTGCGGGACAGCGCTTGGACGCTGGGCATCCTCCAGCGCATCGGGGACTCGCACGACGGGGAGGCGTACCTGGAATGGACCGTCCACGAATGCCAGCTCGGGCTCGATTCGATGCAGATCCTCTACGGCATCGCTCCGGAGAGCGTGTTGACCGAGACGGCGCTGGACCATCTGGAAGGGTACCGAGGATCGGCCCCGGTGCGGATAGGGAACGACGCCGCTTTCCATAGGCAGCTGGACGTGTTCGGCGAGGTGGCGTTGACCCTCGCGGTCTTCCACCGATACACAGGCAACCTCTCGGACAACGCGTGGGGGCTCCTCGCCCGCATGGCCGACCTTGCCGCGGGCTCATGGCGTCTGCCGGACCGGGGCATCTGGGAGGTGCGCGGGCCGGAGCAGCACTTCGTGTACTCGAAGGTCATGTGTTGGGTCGCGCTGGACCGGGCTGTAAGGCTCGCCGAGGGCCACGGGTTCGACGGCAATATCGAGCGCTGGCGCGCCGAGCGAGACCTCCTCCGCGATGAGATATTCGCGCGGGGCTGGTCGGAGACCAAGCAGTGCTTCGTCCAGGCGTACGACTCGGAGGCGGTCGACGCCAGCGCGCTGCTGATCCCATTCCTTGGCTTTCTGTCCTACGACGACCCGCGCCTGCGATCAACCGTCCGCCGCATCCAGGAGGAGCTGGCCGACGGGCCGTTCGTGCGGAGGTACCGGGTCGAAGAGACGGACGACGGCCTCGAAGGCGAGGAGGGCGCTTTCTACATCCTCACCTTCTGGCTGATCGGCGCCCTCCTCACGATAGGAGAAACGGACGAGGCGCTGGCGTACTTCGAGACCGTGTCCAAGACGGCGAACCATCTCGGGCTGTTCGCCGAGATGCACGACCCGAAGACGGGCGAGGCGCTGGGCAATTTCCCCCAAGCGTTCAGCCACATCGGGTTCATCCATACGGCGCGGAACGTCAACGCGCTGATGCGCCGGGACGAATACGAGGAGGAGCTGCTGGCGTAAGCGGCTCTCTCCCGCTGGCCCTTCCGTCATTCCCGCGCAGGCGGGAATCCAGGTATCGGCGCCCCACCCGCCACTTTCATCGTTGCTAGAGAGAAGGGGCAGTCCGCGGCGAGCTTGTAGCGGTCGCTGACCGCGCCTAGAATCGACGCGCGCTCACCCGCGACGAGAGCGCTCTTTGAGGAGGCTCTCTTGAAGGTCTACGTCACCGGTATCGGCACGGTCACTCCCCTTGGACTCGACACGAAATCGACCTGGAAAGCGCTGCTGAAGGGCAAGTCGGGCATCGACTCCATTGGAGCGTTCGACGCCGAGGGCTTCGAGACGACCATCGCGGGCGAGGCGCGCGGCTTCGACCCGACGCTGTACGTGGACCGCAAGCAAGCGCGCCGCCTGGACCGGTTCGCGCAGTTCGCCGTGGCGGCGACGGCGCAGGCGTTGGAGCAGGCGCAGCTCGACCTGCGCGACGGGAGCGTCGATGCGACGCGCGTCGGTTCAGTCATCGGCAGCGGCATCGGCGGAATCATCACCCTGTCCGAGCAGTGGGCCGTGCTGAACGAGAAGGGCCCCGACCGGGTGAACCCGTTCCTGGTGCCGATGATGCTGGCGGACATGGCGCCAGGCCAGGTGTCCATCATCTATGGCGCGAAGGGGCCCAACTACTGCACCGTCACAGCTTGTTCCAGCGGCGCGGACGGCATCGGCATCGCATCGGAGATGATCCGGCGCGGCGAGATTGACATCGCCATCGCCGGCGGCACGGAGGCTCCTATCTGTCCCATCGCGGTCGCGGGGTTCAACGCGTGCATGGCCCTCTCCAAGCGCAACGACGCCCCCCAGGCGGCGAGCCGGCCCTTCGACGCGGAGCGCGACGGCTTCGTGATGGGCGAGGGCGCCGGGGTGCTGGTTATCGAGAGCGAGGAGAGCGTCGTTCGCCGGGGAATCACTCCCATCGCTGAGCTGGCGGGCTACGGCGCGTCCTCGGACGCCTACCACGTCACACAGCCGCCGCCCGGAGGCGAGGGAGCGGCGCGGGCGATGAGGACCGCGCTGGCCGAAGCCGAAATGACGCCGACCGACATCAGCTACGTGAACGCCCACGGCACGAGCACGCCGATGAACGACCGCCTCGAAACAGAGGCGATGAAGGCCGTTTTCGGCGATGAGGCGTACAAGATCAAAATCAGCTCGACGAAGTCGATGACCGGCCATCTGCTGGGCGCGGCCGGGGGCGTCGAGGCGGCAATCGCGGCTTTGGCGGTCTCGCAGAGCGCGATTCCGCCGACCATCAACCTGGAGACCCCGGACCCGGACTGCGACCTCGATTACACCGCGCACCATGCTCAGAAGGGCGTGGTGAAGGCGGCGATGAGCAACAACCTTGGCTTCGGCGGACACAACGCATCGCTCATATTCAGGCGGGCGCAATAGGGCGATGGACGAGGAAGGTTTCGGCCTTGCCCGCAGCATCGGCCTGATCCTCTTCGTCGCCATCTCTGCCGGCTCCGGTCTCAGCGTGGGAGCCCTGCTGTCGGCGATGGTGAAGCGCCCGCGACGAGGCGGAGGGCAAGAACCCCGACTACCGGCGATAGCCCCCACGGCGACACTTGCCCCTTCCCCCATCCCCAACCGATCCCTACCATGGACTCCGACAAGCAAGAGTCGGCGCGCCCTCCCTGCCTCCTCCCCTAAACCTCTCCCCCGTCTGCGAGACCTTTGCATAATCGTAGGGGCGATCAAGGACCGCCCTCCCCAATCGTTCTCCCTTTCCCAATCGGTTCGTGATGAGCCTGTCGAACCATGAACCAGTCTGGAATACCGGGGAGCGCAGAGGGGCGACGCCCCTCTGCCGGGGGGCGTGGGGGTGTCCCCCACAACATGACGGGCGGGTGGGTGGGAAGAGTTACGCCCGCCGGAAAATAGGGTTACGCAAAGCCCCCGTCTGCGGGGGAGAGTTAGAGAGGGGGCCCCAAAACCGGGGGGGCCGAAATTTGTGGGTTCTTGGATTCTTAACCCCCCTTCCACCGCACCACGGCCTAGTAAACAGGATCAGAAACGTCCGGGGAATTTCAGTTTCTGCCCCCTGCCCCGTCGCCCGCCGACCGCATCACGGCCACGTAAATCAAGGATTCCAAGAATTGAAGGGGCCTGCGAAAAAAAGTTCTTGCTCCTCCACCCACGGCGCAATGTCCGGCAGAAACCCGCCGTGCCCCCTCTTGTTGATTCGACGCCGCGCCTGACAGGATGCGTGCCGACGAATGACCACCGACACTCAGCCAACCCTCATCGGTCAGCGGCGCTCTTGGCGCGTCGCCGACCCCACCGACCCCTCCCCTCTCGGCCCGCTTCCCTACGTCGTCGGCCACCTTCTTTGGCGTCGCGGCGTTCGAGGCGCAGAGGAGGCGCGCGAGTTCCTCGACGTAGCCGAGTCGCTCTTCGAAGACCCGGGGACGCTGCCGGACATCGAGAAGACCGTCCGGCGCCTCGAACTGGCCCGCGACGGCGGTGAGACAGTCGCGGTGTACGGCGACTTCGACGCGGACGGCGTGACGGGGACGGCGCTGCTCGTCAAGGCGCTCCGGCGGTATGGGCTCAACGTCCTCCACTACATCCCCCACCGAGTGAGCGAGGGCCACGGCCTCAACCACGGCGCGGTCGACCGGCTGCGCGAACGGGGCGCGAGCCTGATCGTGACGGTGGACTGCGGAGTCACGGACATCGAACAGGTCGCGTACGCCCGCTCGTTGGGCATCGACGCCATCATCACGGACCACCACCTGACGGCAGCCCGCCTGCCCGATGCGTCGGCAATCATCAACCCCCATGCGCCGCACTCCGGGTACGCGTTCGACCACCTGACCGGCGTCGGCATGACTCTCAAACTCGCTCAGGCCCTCCTGCGGCCCCTGTTCGGGGACGCGTGGGGCAAAGACCTCATGGAGCTTGCGGCGATAGGCACGATCACGGACATGGCGCCGCTGTTCGGCGAGAACCGCTACATCGTCCACCGCGGCATCCTCGACCTCCGGCGCACCGGCTCGTCGGGGCTGCTCGCCCTGCTGGACGCGGCGCGGGTCGCTCCTCAGCACGTCAGCGCGGAGACAATCGGCTTCGCCATAGGTCCGCGCATCAACGCCGCGGGCCGTCTCGATCATGCCAACTCGGCGCTGGAGCTGCTGCTGACGAACGACGAGGCCCGGGCCGCCGAGCTCGTGCGGGAGCTCGACTCGTACAACTCGCAGCGGCAGGCGCTGACGGAGGAGACCGTCGAGCGGGCCACGGCGCTCGTGCCGGCGGCCATCCCGCCGCTCATCCTGGTAGGCGAGGCCGACTTCAACCCAGGCGTCGTGGGTCTCGCAGCAGGCAAGCTCGCCGAACAGTTCGGCGCGCCGGCGGCGGTGTACGGGATGGACGGCGACCGCGTGATGGCAAGCTGCAGGAGCGCGCCCGGCTTCCATTGGGCCGACGCGCTCACCCGGTGCGACGACCTGCTCATCCGCTACGGCGGTCACGCCCAGGCGGCGGGATTCGCCTGCGACGCGGGCGTCCTGCCCGAGCTGAACGAGCGGCTCACGACCATCGCGGCCGAACAGCTTGGAGAAGCCCAGCCCCTCCGTGAGGGCATCGTGGACGCGGAGGCGCAGCCGGGCGAGCTGATGGGGCGCACGTTTCAGGCGCTGCGCCAGCTCGAACCGCACGGCGTGGGCAACCCGGCCCCCACCTTCATGGCGCGCGGCGTCGAGGTCGTGAAGGCGGCGACGATGGGAGCGGATGGCAAGCACTTCAGGCTGACCGTCCGCTCAGGGGGAGCGCTCTGGGATATCGTGGCGTTCAGGCAGAACTGGCTCGACGGGACCCAGCATGTCGATATCGTCTACACGATAGAAATCGACCACTGGAACGGCCAGCAGCGAGTGCGCCTCACCCTCCAGGACTACGCGCCGACGGCCCAGCCGCGCCTGGCGCTCTAGCCTTCCTACGACGAGACAGCGGCCAGCGACGAGACGGCGGCCGCCTTGAAGAGCGACAGGCGCTCGAACCGCCCGCCGAGGACGATCTCGGCAGGGGCGCCCAGCCAGTCCTCCAACGCCGACGCGTAGACCTGGCGGAAGTCGGTCGTGAACCGGAGGTTGTTCCGCACCAGGTCCCTCAAGCTTGGACGCTCGCCGTAGAGGCCGCCCGCGACCGGGTCGCCGATAAGGAACATCGGGCCGGCGGCGCCGTGGTCGGTGCCGCCGCTGGCGTTGCCGGTGGCGCGCCTCCCGAACTCGGACCAGGTCATGACGAGAACATCTTGGCTGCGACCGTGGGCTTGGAGGTCGCGGTAGAAGAGTCTGATGGAGTCGGCCGTCTGGGCGAGCAGGAGTTCGTGCCTCGGCCCCTGCGACGCGTGGGTGTCGAACCCGCCTATCCCCACATGCCCCACCCGCACGCCCAGGTCCGCGTCGATGGCCTCGGCGATGACGCGCAGCGCCTGCGCGAGCCGCGACTCGCCGTAATCGACGGCGGGGGCGTAGCGCTCGTGGGCCCGTTGCACAGCCTCCGAGCTGCGGACCGCGGCCTGCAGGGTGTTGTCGAAGAGCGCGCCGAAGCGCGTGGCGTTCGGGGAAGAGGCGTAGAGCCGGAGCAGCGCGTCCGTGCGGGCCGCCTAGCTATGGGCGTTCCGCGGGTCGGCCTGGAGCCGGTAGGCGTCGACGCTTTCGACGAGAGGCACGTTCACCTCGCGTGAGAAAAGCGCGCGCGGCATACGGGAGTCTACGACGAGGGAATGGAAAGGGTCAGCCTGCTCAGCCGCGATGCCTTCGAGGTAGCGGCCGAGCCAGCCCTCGAAGCCGCGTCCGCCGGGGTCTGCGGTCTGCCAGATGTCCATGGCCGCGAAATGCGAGAAGCTCGGGTCCGGGTAGCCGACGCCCTCGACAACGGCGAGAACTCCCTCGTCCCACAGCTCCTTGAATGAGGCGAGGCTGGGATGGAATCCCACCTGGCCGTCGATGGGGAGCACGTCTCCGGGTTGGATGGCCAGGTCCTGCCGCAGCTCGTAGTAGGCGGAGTCGTTGGCCGGAACGATCGTATTCAAGCCGTCGTTGCCGCCGGCCATCTGCACGATGACGAGGGTCCGGTTGCCCATCGGCGCGTCGGAGGACGGTTGCTCGTGAATCGAGGCTGCGACGGCCCGGCTGAAGACGGCAGGCATCACCGCGGCCGCCGGCACGACGACGATGCTCCCTGCGAGGAATTGCCTGCGGCTGATCAACACGTCGCAAGCCTCATGCCAGCTGGAAGTCCGGCGACGCGAGCATCAGAAAGGCGACGCTGCGCAGCTTCTCGTTGAGTGATGAGTCGTCCAGACCCTCGAGGAAGGAGACGAGGAGCTGGCGCTCGGTCCGGCGCAGCCGGGGGCCGAGCAGCAGGTCGCCGAAGAAGGTGACGATGCCCTCGGACCCGGCGGCGGCGTGCTCCTCCACGAGCCGTTTGGGATCGAACCGCATGCGGCCGCGGCGGGCGGTCGCGATAGCGTTGGCCATGTTCACGCGTTGGAGGAGGGTTGAGCTGTTTATCCACGTAACGCCGCCCGGCCAGCCCGCCACGTTGGGCGGAACGAAGAGCGCCTGGCCCATTTTCTCGATGATAGGGTCGAGCGGGACGAAGTCGGTGCTGACCTCGAGGGACCGCACCGCGCCCGCGGCGAGTTCGACAGGCGCTTTCACCAATGCGGCGGCGGCGCGGTCGGAGTAGAAATCGTCGGACTTGAAGATCGCGCTGAGGCGCGCGATGACGGCGGGCTCGGGGTCGTCGTATGCGAAGAACCGCCATAGCCGCGTGCAGACGTACTCGGCGGCGGCGGGCTTGGCCATGATGATGTCGACGATGTCGTCGCCGTCGAAATCGCCGGTCTGCCCAAGGAAGGTCTTATCGCCGAAGTCGTGCTGGCGCTCGTTGAAGAAGAACTCGGTCTTGCGCTTCAGCTGCCAGCCGGTGAAGGCCCTCGCCGACTCGCGGACGTCGTCCTCGGAGTAGGGCCCGATGCCGAGGCTGAAGAGCTCCATGAGCTCGCGGGAGTAGTTCTCGTTGGGGGCCGCCTTCTTATTGGAGCGGCTGTCGAGATAGATCATCATCGCAGGGTCGCGTGAGACGGCCTTCAGCATGTCGCTGTACCGGCCCATGCCCTGCGTACGGAAGAGCTGGTTCTGCTGCAGCATCTGCGGTCCGTCGCCGGTCTTCTTGAAGGAGCTGGTCAAGATGCCGTGCCAGAAGAGAGTGATCTTCTCTTGCAAAGGCCGCTCTGTATACGCCATGCGCTGGAGCCACCAGCGCTGGAGGTGATTGAGCTTGCCCTCCAAATCGAGATTCTGCTCGGCCAGGCGGGCTTCCAGCGGCTCGTCGTCGACGGACTCGAAATCGACGAGGTGATCGATCGTCGCCTGCAGTCCCATGCCGCGGAAGCGGGCCAGCTCCGCCTGCGACGCGCCGAACCCGGCGCGCCATAGCAAGTGGCTAACGCGGGCGTCCTCGCCGGCCAGCAAGGGTGGGAGCGGCGTTGGAGTAGGCGTCGGCGTGGGGGTCGGCGTTGCCGTAGGCGTCGGCGTTGCCGTGGGCGCGGGCGTGGGGGTTGGCGTTGCCGTGGGCGCCGGCGTTGCCGTAGGCGCAGACATGGCGGTCGGCGTCGGCGAAACCGGCGTCGCCGTGGGCGTCGGGGAGGGCGTAACGGCTGCCTCACGGAACGGGGTTGGCGTGGGGAAGGGAGTGCTCGCGGGCGTGGGGGTTGAAGCGGTTGCAGTCGCGTCGAGCTGCGCGCAGGCGGCGAGGAAGGCGGGCATGGCGGTCGCGGTCAGCCCAAGGGCGGCGGCCTTCACCATGAACCGCCGCCGGTCCATGCCCAACGCGAGCACACGGTCCTGGGCGGGGGCCGTCTGCTCGACAGGCTGCGGCTCGTTGCTCATAGCGATGCTCGGGGTTTCTAGCAGGCGCAACACATTGTAGCGTTCGGAAGTGGGATGCGCCCAGGCGCCCGCATGACCGGCTTGCGGGAGATTGACGGCGTGGGCGGCTGAGAGGATAGTTGGGCGCACTGACGCATGGGAGGAAACCGATGGCGAATGCCCCGACGGCGAATGCTTGGTACATATCGTCGGACTCTCACATGAGTGAGCCGTTGGACCTGTGGACAACGCGGATGGACGCGCAGTTCCGGGACCGCGCGCCGCATGTGGAGGACGAGTACAACGGAGTTCCGGGGGCGTGGTGGGTCTACGAGGGCTACCAGCCCCACGATCTCGCCGTCGGGGTGGCGGCGGGCCAGAGCCGCACCGAGGACGAGAAGGTCGAGTTCATGAAGACCGGCGGGTACGCCGACGCCCGGCCAGGCGGGTGGGACCCGGTGGAGCGATTGAAGGATATGGCCGTCGACGGCGTGGCCGCCGAGGTCCTCTATACGACCCTTGGCTTCCGGCTCTTCTGGCTGCAAGACCCGGCCCTGCAACGCGAGTGCTTCCGCGTGTACAACGATTGGCTGGCTGAATACTGCAGCTACGCGCCGGACCGGCTGAAGGGGCTGGCGCTGGTGTCGCTGTACGACCCGAAGCTCGGCGCCGAGGAGCTCGAACGCTGCGCCAAGATGGGACTCAGCGGCGCCATGATCTGGGCCTCCCCGCCCGAGGACCAGCCGTACCACCTGGACATGTACGATGTCTTTTGGAGCCGGGCGGAGGAGTTGGGGATGCCCCTCAGCCTCCATCCCCCGACGGGCATGGAGCGGCCAAAGTACGAGTTTGGGCGGGAGAACCGCGTCCTGCGGCCGATCATCGCGGCGCACGAGGTGCAGAAATCGCTCGCGGTCATCATCGCCTCCGGGGTGCTGGAGCGGTTCCCCACCCTCAACGTAATCTCCGCGGAGTACGGCGTCGGCTGGGTCCCCTTCTGGCTCGGCCGGGTGAACAGCACAGTGGGGCGCGGGTCGAGCAGGCGCGGCGGCTTCTCGACGCCCCTCAGCATGAAGCCGACGGAGTACTTCGCCCGCCAGGTGTACGTCACCTACATCGACGACGAGGTGGGAATCCAGTACCGGGGAGACATCGGCGTAGACCGGGTGATGTGGTCGTCGGACTACCCCCACGCCGCGTCGACGTGGCCGAAGTCCCGCGAGTTCATCGAGCGCGATTTCGCCGGTCCCGAGGCGCAGGAGGACATGCGGAAGATCGTGCATGACAACTGCGTCGCGCTCTACGGCTTCCCGAGCTACCTGCCGTCGTAGGGCCGCAGCCGGTAGCGCGAGCGCCACGCCCAAAGCGCGACGGCGGCCATGACGATCAGCCCGACCCACTGCGCTTGCTGTAGACCAAGGTGCGCAGGGTCGAGGCGCACGAATGCAATCAGGAAGCGCCCGAGCGCCCACTTTGCCAGTGCCGCGGGCATGAGCGCTCCTCCCGGCAGCCGGCCCCGCCACCGCGCCACGGCGGCGGCTATCGCTAGGTCCAAGAGTATCTCGTACAGCGCAACGGGGTGGACACTCGAGCCGTCGGCAAACGCTTCGGCGCGGTCATTGGAGTAAACGACGGCCCAAGGCAGCGATGAGCCAGACGCGGCGCGCTCGCCCGCCAGCAGATCGCCACCCCGCCCTATCGCAAAGCCAATCATGGCTGGGACGAGGGCGGCGTCGGCGACTCGGGGGGCGGACAGTCCGCGGCGGCGGGCGCGCCAAAGGCCTGCGGCCAGCCCAACGAGCGCCCCTCCCCACAGCGAAAGCCCGCCGTTCCAGAAGTAGAAGGCCTGGAACGGGGCTTTCGTGTAGAAGTCCCAGTAGTCGACGACGTGAAACAGACGCGCGCCGATCAGCCCCCAGAACAGGGCTGCGAGCACGGTCCCGTACAACGTTCGCCTGCTCGTCCCCAGCGCCCCGGCTTGGCGCAGGAACATGCCGCCCCCGGCCAGCGCGCCTGCGATCGTGAACAGCCCCACCCAGGGCAGCAGGGGCGAGCCGAATGCGTTTGGGTCGAGCGAGATGGTCATGGGCGGCTTTGCAAGCTATCGCAACCTGACGTTTCCGGCATGCCAACCTCATGCCATAGCCGCAGGCGCGCTTCCTAGAATAGTCGAACTATGACTACCTCTGTCAGGGAAACCATCCGGGAAGCCGACCAGCAGATCGAGGCGTTCCTCAGCCACCTTCGCGCGGAGCGCGGCCTCTCGGCCAATACGATTGCGGCCTATAGGGCCGACCTGACTCAGCTTCAGCATCTTCTGGGCGGCGGGCGTTCGGACATACGCTGGACGGCAGTCGCCCAGCGCGACGTGGAGAACGCGCGGCTGACGCTGGCAAAGCACGGCTACTCAGAGACCAGCCTCGCCCGCAAGACAGCGGCTTCGCGCTCGTTCTTTCGGTTCCTCCTGGAAGAGGGCGTCATCGACGCCAACCCGGCGGAGCACATGCAATCGCGCCGCCCTGCCCGCTCGCTGCCCGACGTGCTGACGGAGCAGGAGGTGGCGCGCTTGCTCAAGGCGGCGAGCGCCCGGCCCGGCCCCGAGGGCGTGCGGGACCGGGTGATGCTGGAGCTGACTTACGCGGCCGGGCTGCGGGTGTCGGAGGTCGTCGGCCCGCAGGGGCTCTCGGTCTCGGCGCTGAGCCTCGATTCGGGCTGGATACGGGTGCTCGGCAAGGGATCGAAGGAGCGCCTCGCGCCGGTGTATCCCGGCATCGTTCATCAGCTGGCTTCCTACGTCAGTGACGTTCGTCCGCAGCTGCTCGCGCACTCAAGACGCCGGGGCCCGGTGACGACGGCTCTCTTTCTCAACGCGCGAGGCAGCGCAATGACGCGGCAAGGGTACTGGCTGATCCTGAAGCGCGCCGGAGCCCGTGGCGAAATCCGGCGCAGGCTCTCGCCACATACGTTGCGCCATAGCTTCGCCACGCACCTGCTGCGCGGGGGCGCTCCGCTGCGGCATGTCCAGGAGCTGTTGGGACATGCTAGTATTTCAACTACGCAGGTCTACACACATCTGACAGACCGGCAAGTCCGTGAGACATTCGAGCGAGCACACCCCCGTGCGTAGCCACGAAGCACAGATGAGAATCGCCGTTGGCAGTGACGAGGCGACCCACATCACCGATCACGTGATCGACGAGCTGCGCAAGCGCGGTCACGACATATCGCGGGCTGGCGCGCTCGCCGCAGGGCACGACGCCCAATGGCCCGCGGTCGGTCGCGAAGTCGGCGCCGCCGTTGCCCAACGACATTGCGACCAGGGAGTCCTCTTCTGCTATACCGGGACAGGCGTTAGCATAGCGGCCAACAAGGTGCCCGGTGTGCGAGCTGCTCTCTGCGGCGACGCACAGACTGTAGAGGGGGCGCGGCGATGGAACGATGCAAACGCCCTGGTTATGAGCCTCCGCGCCACCTCGCCGGATGAAGCAACCGAGATTCTCGATGCGTGGTTCGCCGCCCCAGCGGGCGACGACGAAGATGCCCGTATGATTGATATGCTGCGTGACATGGACCGCACAACGGTCAGCAGGTAGGAGGAGCACGGAATGCCCGTCATTACGGTGACAGGACTCATCGGCAGCGGCGCGATAGAGGTCGGCGCGCAGGTCGCCCGCAAGCTTGGCATCGACTACATCGACCGGATGATCATGGCCGAGGCGGCGAAGAAAATCGGGACGACAGTCGCAGCAGTGGCGGAGCGCACCGAGCGCCCTCCCCGCCTGGGCGACCGAGTCGCAGGATTCGTCAAGACCATCCTGGAGCGCTCCGCGCTTGCCGGGGGCGGAGCCGACCCGTACTTCGGCGGCGGGCTCGACGCTCTCCTCGTCCGCGAGTACCGCGACTTCCCGAGCGAGGAGTCCGGGGGCGACGAGTCGCTGTCCGACGATAACCTGCTGAACGTCACGTCCGCAGTCATCAAGGAAATCGCGTCCTCGGGGAACGTGGTGATCGCGGGGCGGGGCGCGAACATCATTCTGCGGGACGATCCCGACGCCCTGCATGTGGGACTGGTGTCCGTTCACGCAGAGCGTTTGAAGCGCATCATGGAGCGGGAGAACCTGAACGCGGTGGAGGCCGAGCGGCACGTTCTGGAGAACGACCGTGCGCGAGTCGCCTACTATAAGCGCTTCTTCAAGGTCGACCCGGAGGACCCACAGTATTACCATCAGGTGCTCAACACCGACTTACTGAACATTGACCACACCGCCGATGTCATCGTGGAAACGGCGCGGCTGCTTGACCAGCGAGAGAGGACGAATGGCGAATAAGAAGGCCGGAAATAGAACAGCCGCCAGCCAGGCGAAAGCCAGGGAACGCGCGCGGCGCAAGGCCCGATCGACGGGGCCGTCCCTAGCTGAGTCGGCTTACGCGACGCCGGTCGAGCCGGAAGAAGCCGTTGAGGCGCCCAAGGAGGCGCCCGTCAGCGTAGCGGAGACCCCCAGCGAGGCGGCGCCGGCCCACGCAGTGGCCACGGCCGAGCGCAGGCAGTCGTCGGCCGTCGTATCCCAGAGGCGGGCGCGTCAGGCGTCGGCGATGGTTCCTGCCGGTGGCCTGAGACGCGAGCTGGCGATGATTGGCTCGATCACGGCTATAGTCGGAGCCACCCTAGCCGTTCTGAAGCTCGCGACGGACCTAGGCGCCTAGGCCACTTCCTCAGTTATCCCCCGCAGACGGGACAGACGGCGCTCCTCAGTTGAGGAGATCCCGCGATAGACTGGAACAGCTATGGCGACCCGCGTCCGCAAAGAGGCCAACTCAAAGGACTTTGCCGGCCGGCTGAGGGCGCTGCCGGTCAAACCCGGCGTGTACCTGATGAAGGACGAGAGCGGGGCGGTCATCTACGTCGGCAAGGCCGCGAGCCTGCGGAATCGCGTCCGTTCCTACTTCCAAACGCCCTACGGCAAGGAGCCGAAGGTGCAGGCGATGGTCCAGCGCATCGCCGATTTCGAGTTCATCGTCACCGAGTCGGTCCAAGAGGCGCTGCTGCTGGAGAACCTGCTCATCAAACAGCAGAAGCCTTTCTACAACGCGCGTCTCAAGGACGATAAGACTTACCCCTACATCAAGATTGACCTCTCGGAAGAGTTTCCCCAGGTCTACTTCACGCGTCGCGTGCTGGCCGACGGCGCGCGCTACTTCGGGCCCTTCGCAAGCGCCGGTTCGGTGCGAAAGACGATGGACCTGCTCAAGAAGCTCTTCCCCTACCGCTCCTGCACGAAGGCGATCACCGGCAGTGACGAGCGCCCTTGCCTGGAGTACTACATCCGCCGATGCGTCGGGCCGTGCATCGGCGCCGTCGACCGGCGCGAATACCGTGAGGTCATCGGCGAGGTGCTCCAGTTCCTCGAAGGCGACTCGGAGGCAGTCGAGAAGAGCATCCGGTTGAAGATGGAGGACGCGTCGGAGCGCTTGGAGTTCGAGCGCGCCGCCGTACTGCGCGACCAGATCCGCGCAATCGAGTCCGTCTCGCAGAACCAGAAAGTCGTCTCCGACCGCAAGGAGGACTCGGACGTTATCGCCCTCGCCTGCGACAAAGGCGAGGCGTGGGTTGAGCTATTCAAGGTGCGGCGCGGCAAGCTCATCGACCGCGACCACTTCCTGATGGAGGGCGGCGAAGCGGAGGAAGAGTCGTTGCTACTGGAGCACTTCGTCCAGCAGTTCTACGAGGCGTCCACCGACGTCCCGGCTACGCTGCTCGTGCAGCACGACTTGGAGAGCGCCGCGGCGATCGAGGAGTGGCTCAGCGATAAGCGCGGCCGGCGCGTGGCGATCGCGCGTCCGCAGCGCGGCCCAAAGCGCAGGCTGATGGAGATGGCGTCCGCGAACGCGCTGGAGGCGCTAACGCAACGCCGCATCAAGTGGCTGAACGAATCGGACAAAGTCCTGCAGGCCTTGGCGGAGCTTCAGGAGGCGCTCAATCTGCCGGAGCTGCCCGACCGCATCGAGTGCTACGACATCTCTAACATCCAGGGCTCGAACTCGGTGGGCAGCATGGTCGTGTTCGAGCACGGACGGCCAAAGAACGCTCACTACCGCCGCTTCCAGATCAGGGGGGTGGACGGCGTGGACGACTACGCCTCGATGCAGGAGATGCTGCGGCGGCGCTTCCGCAGGCTCGGCGAAGCCCGGCGCGAGGCCGCCTCGGTCCAGGGCGCGTTGCGCTCGGACGGCGACGAGCAAGCCGGCGCGCCGCTGGCCGCCGAAGCGCCGACCCAACGCTACCGCGCCCGCCGCTTCGCCAAGACCGGCGCCTTAGCGGACGACGCAGCGGCTTTGGGAGAGCGGCGCGAGCCGCAAGACTCCTTCGGGTTCGTGCCGGGCCTCGTCATCATCGACGGCGGCAAGGGGCACCTCAACGCCGTACAGCAGGTCTTCCTAGAGCTCGGAATCACGGACATCCCGCTTTGCTCGCTGGCGAAACGCGAGGAGGAGGTGTTTCTCCCCCACATGGCGGAGCCGGTCCTCCTGCCGCGGCAGTCGCAAGGGCTGTACCTGGTCCAGCGCGTGCGCGACGAGGCCCACCGGTTCGCCATCACGTACCACCGGCAGCGACGCTCGAAAGCGGCGACACGCTCTCAGCTCGACCAGGCGCCGGGCATCGGCCCGAAGAAGCGGCGCGAGCTTATCAAGAGGTTCGGGAGTGTCGCGGGCATCCGCGCAGCCACGACAGCCGACGTGGCTGAGGCGCCTGGAATGGGTCTGGCGTCCGCCGCCCGGCTCAAGGCGTTCTTAGGCGGCGAGGAGTAAAGGGCGTGGCAAGAAGACCGATACTCTCTACAGTTTCCTCAATCGGACGGGACGGGTAGATCGTTCCCCGGTAACTTCCAGCCAAGGCTTGCGCTCGGTTCCGCCACTCTGTCCATTCAAGGGCGATGCACAGGCCTACGCGCTGAACGCGCCGTTCCCGGGATGCCAGCAAATGGCCGCCGCCGGTCAGACGGCATAGGGCACGGCATAGAGAAAGACCAGCACGGTCAAGGCCACTACAGCGATCCCTACAGTTCCAATCAGACTCCCTTTGATGTCCATCCGATCCTCATTTCTATACAGCCCTCGGATGAAACCGCGTCGGCTCATCGAGAGAAAAAACGCCGAGCTACATCTGCAGCTGGTCGGTGGGTCCGAGCTCCATCTCAGCAGCTGACGTGGAAGCCGCATGGGCGTCGGTCTCGTCGTCTATGTCGACTTCCTCGTCATCAGGACCGGGCAGACCGGCCTCCACCGTCAGTTCTTCCTGCAGCGTCCGCAGAAGCGTAATCGCCACCTCGACGTACTGAGGCGTAAGGGGAACAGAGAGGCGGCGGCCGGCCGCCACCAGCTGCAGGCCGTTGCCATCAGGCTCGGCCGCAGGCGGTGCGGCGATAGGCTCTGGCTGGGCCATAGCAATTCTCTGGTCTGGAACAGAATATTCTACGTTTTTATCTGCCTTGACCGGCCTGCCGAGCACGCGAATAGCGTCCGTCAAATGCTTTTGGATAAGGGGGGCTCGCCGGACGATCTCGTCTCGGGGCGCGCGTGATATCTCTTCGATCCCTACGAGCAAGCTCATATCGTCCGGCGCCTCGCCTTCGAAGCGCGTGTAGAGCTGCCGGAGAAGCTCCACTCGCTGGAAGGCTTCCGCCCTGGCCTCCTGGCCCTCCTCCGCATTGGCCGGGTGGAGGACGCGCTGCGCCAACGGCGAAATCCTCAGCTCACCACGACCTTCCACGAGCCCAAAGTCGCGTAGGGCCGCGACCTTCGCGAACAGAGTGCCGCTCCCCTCGGCCATCCCCAGCTCCCATGCAAGGCCCTTCACGCTCACCGTTCCCTTGAACTTGGTGAGCACGCGCCCTGCAATCTCCACTGCGTCCCCGAACCTGATGTCGGGGTATGAGTACGGTCCCAGCTTCGCCATCTCTCCCTCCGTTCACCGAGCCCGCCGCACCTGTTCACAGGATGCGGCCCTGCGACCCGTTCTCCCCTGGTCGCAGGGTCAATCTAGCAGTAGCGCAGAGGTTAGTCAAGCAACTAGGTGGCGTTTTGCTGCCATTTTGCAGTAGTATCTCAGATATTTGCTGAAGATTCTCCTGGATATTACTGCGGACACTCCTATGCATTGCTGGGGAATCCTCTGGTTGGCTGCTGCCCTGCGGTCGTCTACGATTAGCTCGCGCCTAAAGCGCTAGTCAAGGCTTAGTGAGAGCCCAATGATCAAGCCCGAAGAGGCTGCTCCGGACTTCATCGCGACGACCGACTCGGGTGAGGAGCTCAGACTGAGCTCCTTGCGCGGCGAGAAGGTGATCCTGTTCGGGGTATGCGTCGGGAGGAATAACTATGGGCGCTCGTACACGGGCATGGCGCGAACGACGTTCGTGATAAACGAGCACGGCACGGTCGCCGAGGCGCTCAACAACGTAAAGGTGAAGGGTCACGCCTACGCGGTCCTTGCCTCGGTGTAGGCCCTGTCGCGCCACGGCCAGAAAGACGTCCACGCCAGGCCTATGATTCTCCGCCTGCTCCTCGTGGTCATGCTCGCCGGCTTGGCCGCTTGCGTCGCGTCCGGCCCCGAGAGGCCGACTCTAACAGTCGGATCCGCCGCCAGCCTGCGCCCGGCCGTCGAAGAACTGGCCCAGGCCTTCGAGCCGGACGTGACCATCGTGACCGGAGCTTCCGGGACGCTTGCCGCACAGGTGCGTCAGGGAGCGCCCATCGACGTGTTCATCTCTGCGGATGGGCGTTTCACGACCAACCTCGCGAACGACGGCTTCTTGGACAGGATGAGCGTTGCGGAGCTTGCAAGGGGCGAGCTCGTCGCGGTTACAACGCTCGAAAGCGCGCCTACTGACCCCGTCGCGCTCGTTTTGGGGGACATGGTCACGCACATCGCGCTGGCGAACCCCGACCTTGCTCCCTACGGGGCCGCGGCGCGACGATACTTAGAAGGCGCGGGCGTCTGGGACCGTATAGCGGATAAGGTCGTCTACGGCGAGAACGTCGCCCAGGCGCTCCAGTTCGTAACCAGCGGCAACGCGGAGGTGGGTTTCGTGCCCCTATCATTGACTCTCGCGTCGCAGTCGGAGATGTTGCGGCGCCTCGACGAATTGCCTGCCGAGGCCAGCTCCGTCCTAGTGGTGACGGCCGGCGCCACGACCGAGACGGAGCAGGAAGAATTGGCCGGACGCTTCATCGCGTTCCTGCAAGATGCGTCTTCAGGCCCGGTTTGGAAGCGCTACGGCTACACGCCTCTTGCCGGCGCAGAGGAACAAGAGTAGTGGACTGGGACGCGCTTCGGCTCAGCCTCCAGATCGGCGTCACGAGCACCTTGTTCGCGGCGCTGCTGGGCGTGCCGTTGGCCTGGTGGCTCTCCCGTAAGCGGAGCTGGCTGAGAGACGCGCTATCGACCGCAGTGCTGGTCCCCATGGTGTTGCCCCCAACGGTGCTGGGCTACTACCTGCTCCAGGCCGTCGGGAAGAACTCGGCCATCGGCTCAGTCCTCGACTCGGCGTTCGGGTTCAGCTTCGTGTTCGGTTGGAGCGGCGCCGTACTCGCGGCGTTCCTCGTCTCCACCCCCTTTCTCGTGCGGACGGCGCAGGCGGGATTCGAGGCCGTCGACCCCAACCTCGAGGACGCGGCGCGGACTCTGGGACGGACGGAGCTGAGCGTATTCCTCACGGTAACGCTTCCCGTCGCGTGGCGAGCCGTGATGGCCGGCGTCGCCCTGGCGCTGGCGCGGGCAATCGGCGAGTTCGGCGCGACGCTGATGATTGCCGGCAGCATTCCGGGGCGCACGCGGACGATGCCCATCGCCATCTACGAGGCGGTTCAGACAGGCCAGACCAGCGAGGCGCAGGCGCTCGCGGTCACGCTTACGCTCGCCGCTCTCGGACTGCTGGCCGCTGTCGGCCTCGGAGCCCGCGGCAGGGGTCTGCTATGGCGTTAGAAGCCAGCGCCAACACTCAGGCTGGGGCGTTCCGCGTGGCAATCAACCTGCGGGTAGAGCCTGGGACGACGACTGCAATTCTTGGGCCGTCAGGCTCCGGAAAGACCCTAACTTTACGCACGATCGCCGGACTGACGAGGCCGACGGGCGGCAGGATATGGAGCGACGGCGAACCGCTGTTCGACAGCGGAGCCAATGTCGACCTGCCGCCACGGAAGCGGCGCGCAGGGTTCGTTTTCCAAGACTACGCGCTGTTCCCCCACCTCACGGTGGCCGGAAATCTGGGATACGGGTTCCCTGGCCCCAAGCAGTCTGCTCAGTCGCGGGTGGCGGAGCTCGTCGAGCTCCTTGGGCTGGGGGAGCTCGAAGCGAGGCGGCCGTCACAGTTGTCCGGCGGTCAGCGGCAGCGGGTCGCGCTGGGGCGCGCGCTGGCCTCGGACCCCGCCTTCCTATTGCTCGACGAACCGTTTTCGGCCCTCGACGCCCCGACGCGGACCGCGTTGACCGAGCAGCTCTTGGAGCTGGAATCGCGCGTCGGCGCTCCGACAGTGCTAGTGACGCACGACCTCGCGGAGGCGCACGCGCTCGCACAACAGCTCGTAGTGCTGGACGACGGCGTGATATTGCAGTCGGGGCCGCGGGACGAGGTGTTCGGGCGGCCGTCGTCGCCCAGGGTCGGCGAACTGGTGGGCGTGCGGAACATCCTGCACGGGACAGTCAGCACCGTGGAGGACGGCATCGCCACAATCGACGCGGCGGGCATCGAAATGCAGGCGCCCGCCATGGGGTTGTCGGCAGGCGAGCAGGTGACGGCGGGGGCACGGGCAAGGGACCTGGTCGCCCTACCCGGCCCCAACGGTAACGCGAAGCTGGTCAGGGAGATTGATGCGGGGCTGCGGCGAACGCTGGTGTTGGAGCTTCGAAACGGGGCGTTCGCCTACGCGGAGCTGACGCCGGAGGTGGAGCGCCGGATAGGACGAGACACGCCCCAGGCCTGGCGCCTGTCGGTCGCGCCCGGCGCGGGCCTCGTCTGGCGGACGCCGCCGGTCTAGGCGTCTGCGGCGCTCCCGCCGGCATCCGGCGCGCCTCAGCGCGCATCTCATTGGTAACGCCTTCCGCCGACGCTCATTGCGATTGAGGAGCGGATACGCGGGCTGCTAGGCTGAGGGAGGAGATGGACCAGATGCAAGGAGCGATATCCGGGAACCGCGTTCTCCGCTGGACGCTGCTAGGGCCGATTGCGGCGCTCGTCGGCGCACTGGCTATAGCGGTCGTGGGCGCCATCATCACCGGCGCGGAGCTTGGCGTAGTGACCGAGAATGTCGAGTCCGCGTCGGCAAGCTCCGGAAACTTCCTCAGCCGGGTCGGCGACATCTTCCCGCTGGGGTTCGCCTTCAGCGCTGGCATGGTCTCATCGGTCAATCCCTGCGGCTTCGCGATGCTGCCTGCCTATCTTGGGCTGTATCTGGGCGATCAGGAGGCCCAGGGCCAGAACGTGGCGGCGAGGCTCCAGCGCGCGTTGCTCGTCGGAGCGACAGTGACGGCGGGGTTCGTTCTGATGTTCGCGGCCGTGGGAGTCCCGATTGGACTCGGGGCGCGCGGCCTGGTGGACTTCTTCCCCTGGGTCGGACTGACGATAGGCGTGCTTCTGACCGTCGCCGGGGCGTACCTCCTCTCCGGCGGCAAGCTGTACAACAACCTCGCTATGCGCCTCTCCGCCCGGGTGGGGAACGCGAACAACAACAGCGTCCGCGGGTACTTCACGTTCGGCCTGGGCTACGGAACGGCCTCGCTCAGCTGCACGCTGCCCATCTTCCTAGCGGTGATCGGCGGCACGTTCACGGCAGACACCTTCCTCGACTCAATGCTGCAGTTCCTGCTGTACGGGCTGGGCATGGGCTTCGTGATTCTCGCGCTCACGGTGGGCATGGCCGTATTCAAGACCGCCATGGTCGGCGGTCTGCGCAAGGTCCTCCCCTACGTCGGGACGATCAGCGCGGTGATGCTCCTCATATCGGGGGCGTTCATCGTCTATTATTGGCTGACGCTCGGCGAGCTGCTGGAGCGTATCCAGAACGCCATCTAACAACTTCCAGGACTCCGCTATGACATCTGATGCGCGGCAACGCCGCAGAGAAGGATCGCGGCGCGCCCGAGCGTCGCAAGAGCGCAGGGCTGACGGCCAAAAGCGCAAGCAGAAGAGGGGGGCGCTTTACGCCATCGGCGGCGCGGTGGTGATTGCGGCCGCGATCGCGCTGTTCGTGCTGCTGCGGGGCGGCGGGACGGAGCCTGGGTTCGGGGTGCCGCTGCTGCCCGCCGCTCACGAGCCGCCGTATATCTACAACCAGGACATCGAGGTCGACGGCGCTCCCGCGCGCATCCCGCCGACCTCCGGGCATCATTTCGACCTGCCGCACCACGGGTGGGGGTATTTGGGCGAGCCGTTGGTCCCCGAACGAGTGGTCCACAACATGGAGCACGGCGGCGTGGCCATCTGGCACCAGCCGGGGAATCCTGAGCTTGCAGGTGCGGTGAACCAGCTCGTACGGACGACCGGCAACCAGTGCGTCGTGGCGGGCTCGTACTCCGACATGTCCTACGAGGTCGTCGCGACGGTCTGGGGCCGGGTGCTGCCCTTGGAGAGCTTCGACGCCGACCAGCTCATTGAGTTCGTAGACGCGTACCGCGGGAGTCAGGGGCCGGAAGCCGGCCTCTGCTACAGAGAGCCCTACTAGCCAACGCCGACTCGGAGCCGCCTTTACGTGGCCGTGGCGCGGTCGCCGGGCGGCGGAGTGGGGGGCAAGAACTTATTTTCCCCGGAACTTTCTGATCCTGTTTACCAGGCCGTGGTGCGGTGGAAGGGGGTTAAGAATGCAAGAATTCAAGAAATTCGACCCCCCGGATTTCCGGGGCTGGTGGGGGGCGCCGGACCCCCTGTGGGACCACCCCTAGCCCCTCCTTGGCAAGGAGGGGAACGGAAGGGGACAGCGCGTAGTCTGTCGGAGTCCATGGTAGGGGTTGGTGGGGGATGGGGGAAGGGGCAGATGTCGCGGCCCCTCTCAGTCTCCCCCGCAGGCGGAGGAGAGGACGATAAACTCCCTCCCGTCCGCGAGAGGAGAGCCGGGCGCGGCCCCTCTTGCAGAGGCAGGGGGGAGCCCCTACTCGTCCATCCTGAGCGCTTCCGCGGGGTAGATGTTGGACGCCTGCCGCGCCGGCAGATACGTCGTGAGCAGCGAAGCGCCGTACGCAACAACCACCACGAGGATGATCGTGTCCCATGGAATGGTGTACGACACCCCGTCGATGCTCTCGCCTATCTCCTTGATGATGCTCGCCGACAGCCCGAAACCGAGGCCGAGACCCAGCGCAATGCCCAACAGCGCGATGAACGAGGACTCGATGAGGAAGGAGAGCTGCACCATGCCACGTCGGAAGCCGATGGCGCGCAGCACGCCGATCTGCACCCGGCGCTCCACAACGGAGCGGGCCGCGATCACGCCGAGGGCGGCGATGCCCACCACGAGGCCCAAACCCATGAAGCCCTGGATGAGGCGGTTGAACGTAAGGTTCAGGGCGGTGAGGTCCCGCACGGTCTTCTCGAGCGAGTCCGCCTGCACCCCGTGCTCCAGGAACTCGTCTTCGAGCGCCGTCGCGACCTCCTCCGCGCGCGACGGGTCGCGCAGCACGATTTGGTAGCTCAGGAACGGGAGCTCCACCGGCGCGAGCGGCTGCAACGTCCCGATGCCGGTAATGACGGTGGGGGCGAAGAACGCCTGGTCCTCTACGACCCCTATCACGCGCAGCTCCGCCATCTGCTCCTCGGCTGCGTCGTACACCTCCAGGTAGACCTCCGGCAGCTCGCCGCCGTCCCGCTGGAAACCCTCCAACTGAAAGGTGAGCTCCGGCTCCCCGGTGTCGAAGTCCGACGCGGCGGGGACCATCGCCGCGTTGACGACGACGACGTTCTCCTCCTCCACGAGCGCGCGCCAGATGTCGCGGTCGGCGGCGTAACGCTCGTCCCGCAGGGCGAACCCGTAGGTGACGGCTTCCGCGTAGCTTGGGTCGATGCCTGTAACGAACCAGTCCTGCGGCTCCTGTTCCGTGTCCTGCTGCCGGATGCGGACGGGCAGCCCGCTCGTAGCGCCGATGACTGCGAACTCGCTCGCGTCCAGCGCAGGAGATTCCTCGATGCGCGCGCCAAGGTCGTCGATAGGATTGGTGAAGCTGACGCGGGCGGCGATGTCGATGCCCCCGGAGAACTTACGGGTGTCGTCCAGCGACGAAGCAAACGCCGCGTTGATGAAGCCGACGACCGCCAGGGTGAAGATGACGAGCGAGAACATGGCCAGCGTCATGCCGGTGCGGAAGCGGCTCGCCATCGGATACGCCGTCGCGGTGCGAATGATGGGCGAGAGAGAGCGCCCCCTGCCCGCCAGCGCCGTCACCGCGCCCACGAGGAGCGGCGAGTTGTACATCACCACCCAGACCGCGCCGACCACGACGGTCACTCCGGAGAGGATGAACAACTCGATCCCTTCGTTGAGCTTCGGCAGCCCGAGCGCTTCCAAGTCTATCGGAATCATCCAGAGCGCAACGAGCAGTACCCCGGCGGCCGTGTAGGCGATGCGCTCCGGCAGGAGGCCGATGTGTCTGAGCATGAGGGGAGCGCCAACGAGGACGAGGGATACGCCGAGCAGGAAGGGGCCCATCTGCTCCTGCCCGATGCCTGCGTTCGTCACCACCACTCCGAGGAGCGCCATGAGGTAGCCCGCGAGGAAGAGCGCCCACGCCAATTTGACGATGGCGCACGGGGCGCTGATGAGCCACAATCGCAATGCGCGGTGCGGACGCAGACGCCGCAGCGCCCTCGCGCCCTCTGCGTAGGGGCGGCCCACCGCCTTCCACGACTCGCGCAGGGCGTGGCCTTCGCCCGGCGGCTCCGGTATGTCCCGCACCGCCCGGACGATGTTGAGCGCGCTCACCCTCCCGGCCGAGACGATGACCACTAGGTACGTCACCACCATTCCCAGCGTGTACGCGAGCAGCAGGCTCTGCCACCGAAACGAAAACGCGATCTCGAAGTCCTCGAAGGCGTTGCCCAGCGCAGCCGCCATGACGCCGACCATCACGGCGCCGACGGCGACGCCCAGCACGCTGCCGACCGCCGCCGCCGCGAGGGAGTAGACGGCGCCTTCGAACGTGAACAGCCGGACGATATGCCCGCGCTGCGCGCCCACTGCCCGCGCGATGCCCAGCTCCTTCTTCCGCTCCGCCGCCAGCATCACGAAGATGAGCGCGATGAGCAGTATCCCCGCCATGATGGAGAAGGTGCCGAACAGCAGGAAGATGCTCGCGAGCCCTCCGCCCACGGCGTCCGCTTGCTCGATGGCGTCCTTCTTCAGGCTTTCGGATTCCAACATGCGCTCCTCGCGCAGGTCTGCGAATGCCTCCAGCACGGCGTCAGTGTGCCCGGTGCCCGCGATATCGCCTCCCTCGTTCGATATGTAGACGTAGTTGATCTTCCCCTGCTCGCCCAGAGTTTCCTGCAAGGCGCTCAGACGCATGACCGCCACGGGGGAGAACGATGGGTTCGTCCCTCCCTCGGCAAACACTCCGGCCACGCGCGCCGTCACCGGCGTCTCGTCGAAGAAGAGCGCGATTTCACTACCCGCCCCGGCGCGCAGGTCATCGGCAGCCGACTCGCTCAGGTATGTCTCGTTCCGGCCGAGGGCGTCGAGCGGCAGCTCTCTGCCGTCCGCGTCGCGGTAGCCGCCGAGCACACCCGTCTGAGCGGGGTCGAGAGCCAGCAGCTGAAGCCTTGGCACGTTCCGCTCCGATTCGAGCGACACCGCCGGGACCCTGACGGCGATGACGGGCGCGACGACATCCACCGGCGCGTCAGCCAGCGCCTCCCGAATGGCGTCCGCCACGTCCAGCGGAATGTACTCCGGCGCCCCGGAGGCGGCCCTCGTCTCCGAGAAGACGGTCTCATCCAGCTCGCCGAGCTGCTCAACCGTCTGGACCCGAATCGAGTGGGCCAGCGTGTCGCCGGTAGCGAAGGACGCGGAGAAGAGCAGCGTCGCGAGCATCAGGCCGACGACGATGAGCACGGTCTGCGCGCGCCGCCGCGGGATGTTCCGCACCGCCATCTTCAGCACGACGGGATTACGCAGCGCAAACAAAGCCGTTATAGCGGCGGTGATGAGGAACACAACGGTAAGCGCGGCGGTAAGCGTGCCGATGGGTATGCCGAAGAGCTTCTCCATCGCCTATGCCCCCTTACCGTCCGGCGAGACCATCTCGTCGCTTTCAATCTGCCCGTCCCGCATCCGCACCATGCGTCCGGCGCGAGAGCCGACCGTGTCGTCGTGCGTAACGAGCACGAACGTCTGTTCCCGCTCCCGGTTGAGGCGGCAGAGCAGGTCCATGATGTGCGCGCCGGTCTCGCTGTCGAGCGCGCCGGTCGGCTCGTCCGCCCACACGATGGCGGGATCGTTCACGAGGGCGCGCGCGATGGTGACGCGCTGCTGCTGCCCGCCCGACATCTCCGCCGGGCGCTTGTTCGCCTGGTCCGCAAGCTCCACCATATCGAGCACTTCCATGGCGCGGGCGCGGGCCTTTGACTGGCCGTCGCCCGCGAGCAGCAGCGGCAGCTCGACGTTCTCCGCGCCGGTGAGCACGGGCAGAAGGTTGTAGGACTGGAACACGAACCCCATGTTCAGGGCGCGGTACTGCGTACGCTCCCTGTCGGACATGTCGTGGATCGACGCGCCGTCGATGGTGACTTGACCACTGGTCACGTCATCGATGCCGGAGAAGGTGTTCAGCAGGGTCGTCTTGCCGGAGCCGGACGGGCCCATGATCGCGACCATCTGGCCCTTCCCGATGTTCAGGCCGATGCCTTGCAGGGCATGCACCTCAATCTCTCCGGTATGGTAGGTCTTGTACACATTCTGGGCTTCGATAATATTCGTCACTCGAACCGCCTCGATTTCGGATATGAGCGAGTCTATCCGACGCCTGCCTGCCATCCAATAGTCGAATGTCCCGGACGTGAGCGGGTCCCCGACAGAGGTCTGAGCGCGCGCCGCAGCCCTCGGGCTGTCCGCGCTCAGACTGTTAACATCCCCTTAAGCGTTGGGCAACAGTACTCGTGAACGCGCTTTCGGGCTCATGAACACAAGGGTTAACCGCCCATTAATGAAGGCTCCGGTCGGGCGTTAACGTCGCGTCGGTAACGTTTAGAGCGGACCAACGAACAGGAGGAATGATGATTGCCAGCAGGTATCTACGATTGAACGGCTTGGCCCTCTTTGCAGCGGCCCTCGTCGCGGTCTTTGCGGCGTGCGGCGACCCTACCCCGACGCCCACGGGGTCGGCCGGCCAGCCCGCTCCGACCGAGGAGCTCAGCGGGACGATCCAGATCGACGGCTCTTCCACCGTCTTCCCCGTCACCCAGGCCGTCGCCGAGGAGTTCCGCAAGGGTCAGCCTAAAGTCCAGGTCAACGTCGCCGTCTCCGGCACCGGCGGAGGCTTCAAACGCTTCACCGCCGGCGAGACCGACATCTCCAACGCCTCCAGGCCCATCAAGGACTCCGAGGCCGAAGCCGCCGCCGCCAACGGCATCGAGTTCATCGAGATGCGCGTCGGCACCGACGGACTCTCCGTCATGGTCCACCCCGACAACAACTTCGTGGAATGTCTCACCGTTGCCGAGCTCAACGAAGTCTGGAAGCCCGGGTCCACCATCAACAACTGGCAAGACGTCCGCGCAGGGTTCCCCGACCAGCGACTACGCCTCTACGGCCCCGACACCGATTCCGGCACCTTCGACTACTTCACCGAAGAGATCAACGGCGAGTCCCAGGTCTCCCGCGCCGACTACACCGCTTCCGCCGACGACAACGTCCTCGTCCGGGGCATCGCCGGCGACCGCGGCTCTCTCGGCTACTTCGGCTACGCCTACTACCAGGAGAACAAGGACAGCCTCAAGGTCATCGCCATCGACGACGGCGACGGCTGCGTCGCTCCTGAACCCTCTGCCATCGAGGACGGCTCCTACACCCCTCTCTCACGCCCCCTCTTCATCTACGTCAACGTCAAGAGCCTCGAAAAACCCGAGATCAGAGGCTTCGTCGAGTACTACATGGACAACGGCTACCAGCTCACCGGCGAGGAGGGCTACGTCCCCGTCGACCCCAGCGTCTACGCCGCCAACAAGGCTGCCGCGGGTCTCTAATCGAAACGTCTTCCGGGGGCTGTGGTCTTCCTCCCACCGGGCAAGACCCGGTTTGGCCACAGCCCCCTGTCATCCCCCGTGCAACACTACAGAGCAGAGGCCAGGGAGGAGGAGGAGGCCGACGGCCGGCGCAAGTGGCCGTCGGCCCCAAATACAGCGAAGACAGCACTAGACGAGCCGGGGATGAGTGATGGACACTACCGCACGAGATGGCTTCGCAGCACCAATCGGACAGCGCCGCAAAGCCGTGCAGCTGAACCGCAACCGCAAACGCGGAGCGCTGCAGGGCCGCATCGTTCATTGGCTCTTCTTCGCCTGCGCCGTCATGTCCGTCATCACAACCGGCGGGATCGTGGCGAGCCTGCTGAGTCAATCGCTCGGATTCTTCGGCGAGATTGCCCCCTGGGACTTCTTGTTCGGCACAACCTGGTCGCCCATCCTCAAAGACGCAGAGGGCAACCGGCACTACGGAGTCCTGCCGTTGGTGAGCGGCACGCTCCTCGTCGCGTCCATTGCGGCGGCTGTGGCGGTCCCCGCGGGGTTGGCCATCGCGATCTACCTCTCGGAGTACGCGCCGGACAAAGTGCGGCGCACCATCAAGCCGATCTTGGAAGTGCTCGCGGGCATCCCCACTGTCGTATACGGGTACTTCGCGCTCACGTTCATCACGCCTCTCCTCCAGAGCATCCCGATCCGCGTCTTCCGCGAGGACCTGATCGTATACAACGCGCTGAGCGCCGGTCTGGTGATGGGCCTGATGATCATTCCGATGGTTTCGTCGCTCAGCGAGGATGCGATGGTCGCGGTGCCCCGGTCGCTCCGCCACGCAGCCTACGCTCTCGGCGGAACGAGGCTGGAGGTTTCCCTCCGAATCGTCGTGCCCGCCGCTCTCTCCGGCATCGTCGCCTCGTTCATCCTGGCGTTCTCGCGCGCTATCGGCGAGACGATGCTCGTGACGCTTGCCGCCGGCGCTACGCCTCGGCTCACTTTCAACCCAATCGAAAGCATCCAGGCGATGACTGCGTTCATCGTCCAGCTGGCGCACGGCGAAACCCCGCATGGCTCGCTGGAATACAACACAATCTTCGCTGTCGGCCTGCTCCTGTTCGCCTTCACCCTCGGCATGAACGTGCTCGGCCACTTCCTGGTCCGCCGCTTCCGTGAGGAGTACTGATATGGCCAAGACGGAAATCACCGCCCTGCTAAACCCTCGCCTTGAGGTGCGCAAGCGGATTGGCGCGTTCGCCTACGTCATTTTCATCGCCGCCATCTTCCTTGGGCTGGCCGGGCTGGCCGCCCTGCTAGTGCGCGTGCTATGGGAGGGCATCCCTTGGCTCAGCATCCACTTCATCACGGACTACCCATCCCGTTTCCCGGAACAGGCCGGCATGAAATCGGCAATCTTCGGAACGATATGGATCATGGGGCTGACCGCCCTCTTCACTATCCCGGTAGGCGTCGGCGCGGCCGTCTATCTGGAGGAGTACGCGCCTAAGAACTGGTTCACTCGCATCATCGAGGTCAACATATCGAACCTGGCAGGGGTGCCGTCCATCGTCTACGGACTGCTCGGCCTCGCAGTCTTCGTACAGATCCTATCGATGGGGCGAACGGTGATTGCGGGCGCGCTCACGATGTCGCTGCTCGTCATGCCGATCGTCATCATAGCCTCGCGGGAGGCGATACGCGCCGTTCCCTCGACTTACCGGGAGGCGTCGTACGGCCTCGGCGCAACCAAGTTCCAGACCGTGAAGGACATCGTCCTGCCCCAGGCGACCCCGGGCATACTGACCGGCACGATCCTCGCCATGTCGCGCGCCATCGGAGAGGCCGCCCCGATGATCGCCATCAGCGCGCTCGTCTTCCTCACGTTCATCCCGACCGACCCGCTCGACGAGTTCTCGGTGATGCCCGTACAGATATACAACTGGGTGCAGCAGCCTAAGCCCGAATTCCGGGGCATCGCCGCCGCGGGCATCATTGTCCTCCTAGGAGTACTGCTCTCCATGAACGCCGTGGCCATCTACATTCGCAACCGCACACAGAAGAGGTCTGAGGAATGACAACCACAACGGCAGCCACCGCCGCGGACACCACGCTGAGCGTCACGAACCTCGATATGTACTATGGCTCGTTCCGGGCGCTGCGAGACATCAACCTGGAAGTCCAGCGGAACACGGTGACCGCCCTCATCGGCCCATCGGGGTCCGGCAAGAGCACCTTGTTGCGCTGCTTCAACCGCATGAACGACCTCGTGCCCGGCACTCGCGTAGAAGGCCAGGTGCTCTTCAACGGCGAGGACATCTATCACCCCAGCGTCGACCCCACGGAGATTCGGCTCCGCGTCGGCATGGTGTTCCAGAAGCCCAACCCCTTCCCCAAGTCCATCTACGACAACGTCGCCTTTGGACTCCGCATCAACGGCTTCAAGGGCAACATGGATGAGGCCGTGGAGATGTCCCTCCGCAAAGCCTCCCTCTGGGACGAGGTGAAGGGCCGCCTCAAAGCCAGCGGCCTGACTCTCTCCGGCGGGCAGCAGCAGCGCCTGTGCATCGCTCGCGCCGTCGCCGTCCAGCCCGACGTCATTCTCATGGACGAGCCCGCCTCGGCCCTCGATCCCATTTCAACCCTCGCGATCGAGAACCTCATGCGCGAATTGAAGCGCGACTATACAATCATCGTCGTAACGCACAATATGCAGCAGGCGGCGCGCGCGTCCGACTGGACCGCGTTCATGACGATGGGCGAGGACAGGGCGGGATATCTCGTAGAAGTCGGCTCCACCCACGACATCTTCACTAACCCCAAGGACGAGCGGACTGAGGGCTACATCACCGGCAGATTTGGCTAGAGGGAGACCCAATCATGTATCAAGCGCGATCACCCCGTGCCGAGTTCGACCAGTCACTCCGTCAGCTCCAAGACAGCCTCCTCGGTCTTGGAAGCATGGTTGAGAAGGCGATTGCCAAGGCAGTCGAGGCGCTCAAGGACCGCGACTTGGACATGTCGCGGCAGGTCATCCGCGAGGACGACGCCATCGACAGCAAGCGGACCGAGCTGGAAGAGCGAGTCGTCGACTTGATCGCCAGCCAGCAGCCCGTCGCCTTCGACCTGCGCACGCTCATCACCACGCTTCACATTTCGATGGAGCTGGAGCGCATCGGCGACTATGCCGAGGGCATCGGCAAGATCAGCCTTATGATGGGCGATCAGCCCCCCGTCAAACCCCTCGTGGACATCCCCCGCATGGCGGAGAAGTCCTCGGCAATGCTCCGCGCCTCCCTCGACGCGCTGGTGAAACGCGACACCGAGATGGCCTATCGAGTCCTCTCCGACGACGACGAGGTCGACGCGCTCTATGACCAGGTCTATCACGAGCTGCTGTTGCTCATGCTCAGGGACCCCAAGGTGATCGAGCGGGCGACATACCTCCTGTGGGCGGCCCACGACCTGGAGCGCATCGCCGACCGGGCGACGAACATCGCCGAGCAGGTTATCTACCTGGTTACCGGGAAGATGGTCCCGAGCCTGACCTCGAAGTACTAGGCTGGGTCAGTCCGCTACGATGGGCTGAGCGATGATCCACAGGCTCAGCATCGTGTAGCCCGTCATCAACGCCATCATCGGAAGCTGCGACCGCAGCGCGAGCGCGTGGCTTGCAAACGTCCGTCCGGCAATGACGTGCGCCGCGTACACGGCGGCAATGTGTCCAATGACGATGGCCGCCACGCCCACGATCCACGCAAAGCGCGCGTTCACGATTCCGATGTCGATGGCGTAGCCGGCCGTGCCGAATAGGTCCCACCCCTTGCCCAGCGGGTCCGACGCGAGGGGAACGATGCGCTGGCCCTGGATGAGCAGGAAGCTCAGGAAGTGGGCCACGTGATACGCCAAGGCGATGGGCGCAAGCGAGACGGCGAACCGGCCTATGAGGTCGCCGACGGGCTCCTCGGACCGGCCAAGGCGCCGCACCAGCAGCGCCGTCAGAGCAAACGCTCCGAACAGCAGCGCCGGCGCCAGCAGCAGGCCGAAGGTCTTGATGCCGGTGAACGCGTGTACCCCCAGCCACGAGAAGGCCCCGAACGAGTCCGCGAGGAACGACGCCCACAGCGGCGTCTCGGAAAAGCCGTCGAACGAGACCGTCGACAACATCAGCGCCAGGAACACCGCGCCCGAGAACGTCAGCCTCTCGCCCGTAAGCAAGCCGCTCCCCCACGGGCGCAGGTTCCACTCCCGCTGCGCGGGCGACGCCTTGGAGTAAGCCTCGTAGTCGTCCACGACCTGCCCCTGCCCGCCCGGCGCGCGGACCTCCGTGGGAGCGAGCCGCGCGAAGAAGGCCATCGCGATGGAGAACGCCTCTCCGCGCTTCAGCCACGTGTCCCTGCCGTAGACGTACATCCCGGCGAAGGTGACGCCCGTGTAGGCCAGCGCGAGTGTCGCGACCCGCGACGGTCTGCCGGAGTCGGGCCACGCGACCTCGGCCCACGCGAACACGAGGAACAATGCGACTGCAGGCCAGGCGCCCAGCTCCGCCGGATACTCCGCGCCCCGGCTCAGGCGTCCGCCGATGGACCGCCGCCAAAGGGCCTCCGCCCATCCGAAGAGTATCTTCCAAGGGTTGATCAGCGCCCACAGGTTCCCAACGAGTCCGCTGACGTAAGCCAGTCCCACCCAAAAGACGACCCAGGTCATGGTTGGCACGAGGTTGCGGTTCGGGTCCGGGTTCCCTACGAATCCGGCAACCAGGTACGTAACGAATACCGCGGCGGACGCCAGCTTGACGGCGAAGAGAAAGCGGCTATCCGCGAGCAAGCGGCCCGCCCATCGGCGCAATAGGTTAGCCCTTGGATAGTCCCCACCTGCCCTGCCGCGCGCGAACAGAACGATCACCACGAACGACAGGGCGACCGCCATCCCCGCCCCGATGACGTATAGCGACAGCGGGACGGGGAGGTCATAGCGTTCGCCGAAACCGTGGGCGTACGCAGTGCTCGGCACGGCCGCCAGCAGCAGCGGCGGCCCGATAGCCGCGATTGCCCTCCCCCGGCTCATAGTCCCCCCCTACCGGGGGCGGACCTCCAGCGTTGCGATGGCGATGTCGCCGCCCGAGTGGTCTCCGTCGCTTGCCTGATGCCCGCTGCCTTCGCCCACTTCCGACGGATGCAGAGCGATCACGAAGCTGCCGGTGGCGTCGGCAACAAAGCTGAGCGTCGAGCGGCTGTTCGCATAAATCCTGGCCCTGAAGTCATACCCGTGGACATGGAACACCCCGTCCACGTCGGCGAACAGGTTGAGCGTCACGTCGTCGCCCTGCTTCACGACGAACGTGTCGCTCTCGCCGCTCAACGCTCCGCCCTCGACCGACAAGTCGAAGGTCAATGACTCCTTGCTCCCGCCGCCGCATGCCGCGAGCCCCAGCGCGACCACGAGGACCGCGCAGAGGGCTGTTAGTTGTCTGTTCATCGTATGCTCCGGTTTCATGTTCTCCGCCGCTTGGCGCGGCCCTTGCGCCGGACGGCCCCCCACGCCAGCCAGACGATAGGCAGGACCAGTCCCAGCCCGGCGATCAGCGCCGTCCAGGGGAAGCCCCTCCCCTGGGTTACGGTCACCGGCAGCGTGAGCGTCTCGGGGCCGCGCTCGGAATCGATGTTGATCACGATCTCCCATTGTCCCTCGCCGCCGGGGTCGAAGGTGGCCGAGTAGTCATTGGCCGTGACGAGAAAGGCGCGGGTTGCGGTCTTAGGGCCGAGCCGCACGCCGTCCCTCGTCGCCGACACCACGACGCGCGGGCTGTAGCCGAGCTCAGCGTCCGGAGCATCCGGCTCGAACGTCACCGCGACTTCCAGGAAGCCGACCAGGGGCACGGCGGTGACCCAGAGCTCATAGGGCCCCTTCGCGCCCCTGAACAGCTCGACCTCGAGCTCGTGCTGTCCGTGGGCGTACGCCGGAGCGGCGCCCGCTACGAGCGCGAGCGCCGCCAGCAACGCGGCTCGAACCAGGGTCGACCGCCGGCCTTGCGACCCGCTCTTCTTCACACCGTCACCTCGGACTCCTTCCGTCATTCCCCCAATAATCTTCTCCCCCGCAGACGGAGGGGAGTTAGAGAGGGGGCCGCTCCACCCCCATTTTCGTCGGTTGTGACGTGGGCCGACAGGCCCACATGAGAGATTGCTTCGAAAATAGGCCCCTCGCAGAGGTAGTGAGCCGTGCCCTCCGTCGTTCCGCGCCCCCTCCGTCATTACTCACAACGGGGCCGAAAACGCCTGCCTTTTGCGCTGCTCCTCACTCGTAAAATGCGCAGGTTTACGAGTGGGAGGGGTGAAAAGTGCGCAAAGGCGCGCAAAAGTGCGCAATTTTACTCGTGAGGCCGGAGCGGCGGCGCGGGGCGCGGTTGCGCAGCGGAGCCGGGGTGTCCTCGTACAGGGTCGGGGGCGGTCATGGTAGAGGGATAGGGGCGTTGGGGGAAGGGGCAAGTGTCGTGATTGGGTGGGGAGGGGAAGGACCGCGCCGCTGCGAGGTTCCGCCTTCGCGGAAATGACGGCCCCCTCCTAGTCCGGGCGCGTCGTTTATACTCGGGGAACCCCCACGACTCGGGGCTGATTCTGCAAATCGGTTCGCGGCGAGCTCATCGAACGAGCCCATCAGATAGGCTCGTGGTCAGCCTGCCGGACCACCCAAGAGGTCTGCGATGACGAGCTATTGGCTGTTCAAGTCCGAGCCCACCACCTACTCCTTCGACGATCTGGTTGCCGACGGCGTCTCCGAGTGGGACGGCGTGCGCAACTTCCAAGTCCGCAACTGGCTGCGGGACGCAATCAAGCCGGGCGACCGCATCCTATTCTGGCATTCGAGCGCGAACCCTATCGGCGTAGTCGGGACGGCAACCGTGGTTCGCGAGGGGTACCCCGACCACACGGCCTGGGACCCGGACTCGGACCACCCCGACCCCAAGAGCACGCCGGACAACCCCATCTGGTGGATGGTCGACATCCAAGCCGACCACAAGTTCAACGACATCGTCACCGCCGACGAGCTCAGGGAAGAACCGGCCTTGGCCGACATGGTCGTGCTCAAGCGCGGCAACCGGCTCTCCATCACGCCGGTGACGGAGGCGGAGTTCGCGGTTGTGGCGCGCATCGGGCAGAGCAAGTAGTCGCCGCCCCTACCCTGCGAACTGAGGCGCCACCTCTTGGGCGAAGCGCTCCATCATCCCCCGGTCGAACGGGCGCGGCGTCATCAGGATGAAGTGGTCCACCCCGGCCTCGATCCACCGGCCGACCTGCTCGGCGACCTCCGATGACGACCCCAGGAACATGCTGTCGCGCACTTGGTCCTCGGGGCTCGCGTAGTAGTCGGTGCGCTGGGTGGCCAGGCTCGCGCCCCGCGCGACGGTTGCCTCTATCGCCGACTTATCGTCGGTCAGCTTGATCTGAATCTGGACCGAGTGGCGCATGGCTGAGAAGTCGCGTTCGGTCTCATCGCACACGGCCTGCATACGGGCGAGGTTGACCTTCGCCTCCTCCAGCGGCGCGATCTGGTTGTAGTCGTCGGCGTGCTTGGCGGCGATTCGGAGGGTCCTATCGCCGCGTCCGCCGACGATGATGGGCGGGTGCGGCTGCTGGACGGGCTTGGGCATCTGGGGGGCCTCGTCCAGGCTGTAGTACTTGCCCTGGAAGCTGGCGGGCTCGTCCTGCCAGATGGCCTTGATGACGGAGAGCGCCTCGTCCAGCCGCTCGGCGCGCTCAGCGAAGGGCGGGAACGGCATCCCGTGGACGTCGAACTCGTGCTTGACGTTGCCCGAGCCGATGCCCATCTCGGCGCGGCCGCCCGAGGCGTGGTCGATCGTGTTGACGATCTTGGCGGTCATAACGGGGTGGCGGAGGTTGTTGTTGATGACGAGCATCCCGAGACGGAGGCGCTTGGTGTGGCCGGCCATCGCCGCCATGACCGTGAGCCCTTCGAGCCGCGTGGGCGTCGCGCCCCGGCCCGGATTGATCTGCATGAGATGGTCCGACGGGTAGAAGCCGTGGAAGCCGAGCTCATCGCAGGTCTGGCATATCTCCAGAAAGTCATCCCAGCCGAGCCCTGAACTCCCGCCAACGCTGAATAGCACCTTGCCCACGGGTAGCCTCCTGATGTCTATGGAGCGCCTTCCTGAGTATGTGGCGCCGCAGAGGATGATAGCGCGTCGCCCGTCCCTAGGGCGATTGCGAGGGCGCGGTAGGCCCCTCAATGGACTCGCCACCGCTACGCCGCACTGCACTGCCATCCGGGAGCATTGCGGAGAGGTCTGGAGACGCGTCGGGGATAGACGCGACGCGTCGACGGCGCAGCTGGACGCAAATGAGGCGCCGGCGCTTCCGCTTCGAGGGTGAAATGGCGCGTTGGCGTCACTCGCAAATGGGGGAGGTTTACGAGTGAGGGGAAAGCGGCTGCTGAAAAAAGGTCTCATTTGGTCTCATTTAGTCTCATTTCACTCGTAGGAGGGGGGAGAGGAGCTTCCGGTCTCGGGGGTGTAGATATCGGGAGTCAGTGTAGGAGGAGAGATAGCGTTGGCGGAAGGGGCAAATGTCGCAGCGCCCCCTTTGATGGAGGGGGAAGCCTGCGCGCCGCCGCTCTCCTCCCCCGCGCTTCGCAGCTGTCGCGCCGCTACGAGGTTCCGCCTGCGCGGGATGACGGATAGGAGGCTTTCTTATTTCTGAAGCAGACAGCCGCCTCAGCTTCCTCGTGCGCGTTCGGGCGTATAGACCTCAAGCTCCGTGTGGCGAGCGAGCACTTCGAAGTCGGCGTCGCTATGCAAGACCGGGATGCCGGCGCGTACGGCTATGGAGGCGATGAGACAGTCAATCAGCTTTCGGACTGTCTCCCCCTGCCGCCGGCAACGGCGATAGAGTGCGGCGGCATCGTCATAGTCCGTCGCCCGCGTCGGGATCACCGCAGCCCGCGCAAGAAGTCGCCGAAGGCCCAGCAAGTGCGACTCGTCCCGCGCCCCGGCGAGCACTTCCATCCTCACTGCATCGCAGGTGGCGACCTCGTGCGCCAGCAACTCGTCAACCGCCTCGCAAACCATGGAACCCGTGTTCCGGAGGAATTCTATCCACGCCGAGGTGTCAATCAGGACCATGACGAACGGCCGGAGCGCAGAGCGTCGAGGTCGCCCTCCCAACCAATCCCCCGGAGGGCGCGGGCCTCGTCGAGAGACGCGGGTTCGGCCGCCAACGTCCGCAGGGCGAAGTTGATCGCCTCGCGCTTGGTGGCGAGCTGGTAGCGCCGCATGACCTCTGCGCACGCCTGATCGTCGATGTCGATGTTGGTGCGCGCCATACACCTATCATACACTATAGCTGCGGACGCGCAAGTGGCGGCATCCTGCCTCCACGGCATGCGAGCGGTCAGGCGTCTTTACTCAAAACGCGGGGGCCACTTCGGACATGAACGTCTCCAACGGCTCGCGGTTGAAGGGGCGCGGCGTGGTCAGGATGAAGTGGTTGACACCCACCTCGACCCACCGCCCCACCTGTTCGACGACTTCGTCGGGCGAGCCGAGCAGGCGTGAGTCGGCGACGTGCTCCCGGAGGTCGGCGTAGCCGGGGGCAACGTTGTGGGCGCCGTAGTTGAAGCTGGCCACGGCGTTGTCTATGACGGCTTCGGCCTCCGCCCTGCTCGATACGAACGCAAAGGGAACTTGGACGGAGAAGCGCATGTTCGTGAGGTCGCGGCCCATCTCGGCGGCGACCGCCCGAAATCGCTCGATGTTGCGGGCGACTTGGCGGACGGGCGCTATCTGGTCCCAATCGTCCGCGTGCTTGACGGCGACCCGCATCGTCCGGCCGCTGATGCCCCCCACGATGATGGGCGGATACGGCTGCTGGACGGGCTTCGGCATCTGCGGGGCCTCGTGCAAGCTGTAGTGCTCGCCGTGGAAAGTGGCTGGCTCGTCGGTCCAGATGGCGCGGACGACGGAGAGCGCCTCGTCCATCATGGCGATACGCTCGGCGGGCGGCGGGAACGGGAAGCCGTGTACGCGATGCTCAGGCTCCGACCAGCCGGCGCCCAGGCCGAGCTCGGCGCGTCCGTTCGAGGCGTGGTCGATGGTGTTGAATATCTTGGCGGTCATCACCGGATGGCGGAAGAGATTGTTGGCGACGAGGACGCCGAGGCGGAGGGTCTTGGTGTAGCCGGAGACCGCGGCCATCGCCGTGAGGGCGTCGAGACGGTCGGGCGAGGGCCCCTTCCCTCCTTGAACGGTCATGAGGTGGTCGGAGGGGTAGAAGGCGAAGTAGCCCGTCTCCTCACAGGCCGTGCAGACGTCGAGGAATGCCTGCCAGCCGAGTCCTGAGCTTCCGCCGATGGAGAAGAGGGGAGTGTTCATGGAAGAGATGATAGCGGCTGGCGGACTGGATAGGCGCAGAGATGGTGAGGCCCGCTCGCGAGAGGCAGGGCCTGACGCGGCGGTTGAGGGGCCATCCCCGTTGATGTAGGGTTCCGAGAGTTGCGCGGCAGCGCTTGCGGCTCGATGCAGGCGACGGGCGCGCCCTTCTTGCGTCACGGAGGAGAGATGGCGAGTAAGAGGCGGCTGGGGCTGGCGATGGTCGGTATCGGCGTCGGCGGGACGGAGATGCTTCCGGCGATGGAGGCGATGCCCGAGCTCAAGCTGGTCGCGGGATGCGACATCAACGAGGAGACCCTCAACCAGTTCAGCGCGCGCTACAACGCGAAAGGCTACGGCGACTACGACGAGATGCTCGCGGACCCGGAGGTGGAGGCCGTCTGGGTGTCGACGCCCAACCGGTTCCACGCGGAGCACTCGATACGGGCGATGGAGGCAGGGAAGCACGTCGTCGTCGAGAAGCCCATGGCGCTGAATCTCGAAGACGCGGAGAAAATGGTGGAGACGGCGAACCGGACAGGCGTGAAGTTCCTGGCCGGGCATACGCGGTCGTTCACCCCGCCCGTCCGAACGATGTGGAAGATCGTCCAGTCCGGAGAGATTGGCCGGGCGCGGGCAATCAACGCCTTCGCCTACACGGACTGGATGCTCCGGCCCCGCACCTGGGAGGAGCTCGATATGGCCCAAGGCGGAGGGCTGCCCATGCGCCAGCTCCCGCACCAGATCGACAGCGTCAGGCTGCTGGGCGGCGGCATGGTGAAGAGCGTCCGCGGCGCCACCGGCCAGTGGATGCCGGAGCGCTCCATCCCCGGCTACTACGCGGCGTTCCTGGAGTTCGAGGACGGCGCGACGTCGCTGGTGTGCCACAACGGCTACGGCTACGTGATGGGCGCGGAGTTTGTCACCTGGGGCCACGACCGCCAGCGCTACACCGCCGAGGAGCGCGTCGAGGTGCGGCGGCAGATGCGGGAGGGCGTCCGCGACGAGTCGGCCGACAAGCAGGCGCTGCGCATCGGCGGGATGCAGGAGCGCGAGGTCTTCAAGGCGGAGAACGAAGAATTATGGGTGCCCGAGGACCTCGGCTTGCTCATCGTAAGCTGTGAGCGAGGCGACATCCGCCACGGCCCGGCAGGCCTGATCCTGTATGACGACCGCGGCACGCACAAGATCGACCTCCGGATCGACCGCGATATGGGCCCCGGCTACCGGAGGGCCGAGCTCGAAGAGCTATACGACGCCGTTGTCGACGACCGGCCCATCTTCCACACGGGCGAATGGGGGCTGGCGACGCTGGAAGTCGTGCTGGGCATTGTCCAGTCGGGAGCGGAGGGCCGCGAGATTCAGATGCGGCGCCAGGTCCCGGTGCATGAGCGTTACGGAGAGGCGAGGAACTTCTCGCCAATCTCGGTCTAGCCGGAAGGAACCCCTCCCCCGTCTGCGGGGGAGGTCGGGAGGGGGCCGTCTGCGAGCGAGGTCGGAAAGGGACGGTCCGCGAGCGAGTCGGAAAGAGCACGAATAAGGGGAGCGAGTTATGACCACGACTGAAGCAAAGCCACTGAAACTCGGAGTGATCGGCATCGGAGTCGGCGCGGCGGAGATGCTGCCGCCCATGGAGCGCGCCTCCTACATCGACCTGTTCGCCGGCGCGGACGTCAACCCGGACGTCCGCACGCGGTTCAAGGCGCGCTACGAGGAGGCCCGCGTCTACGAGAGCGCTGAAGACCTGGTGCGCGACCCGGACGTGGAAGTCGTCTGGATCTCGACGCCCAACCGGTTCCACGCCCCGATGACCGTCCTCGCCGCCAACCACGGCAAGCACGTGGTTGTCGAGAAGCCCATGGCCCTCGACATACGCCAGGCCGAGGAGATGGTCGAGGCCTGTGAGAAGAACGGCGTGAAGCTGGTCGCGGGGCACACCCAGAGCTTCCAGCCCCACGTCCGCCTCATGCGCCAGATTGTCGCCTCCGGCGAGCTGGGCCAGCTCGGAGCCGTCAACGCCATCGCCTACACCGACTGGGTGATCCGCCCTCGGACGGCGGACGAGCTCGACCCGAACCAGGGCGGCGGCCTCGTGTACCGGCAGACGCCGCACCAGATCGACAGCATCCGCCTCATCGCGGGCGGGAAGGTGCGCAACGTGCGGGGGGCCTACGGGCAGTGGATGAAGTACCGCTCCATCCCCGGCTACTACGCCGTCTTTCTTGAGTTCGAGAACGGCGTCACCGGCGTCGCCATCCACAACGGCTACGGCTACTTCGTGGCTTCGGAGCTCGTGTCGTGGGGGGACGCGAACACGCGCTACACGCCTAGCGAGCGGAACAGCATCCGCAAGGCGATGTCGGCGGGCACGCGCCCCGAGGACGCCGAGAAGCTGTCGCTTCGCATCGGCGGCGAAGCGGAGTCTGCGATCTTCCGCAGGGAGCGCGGGCCGGAGCAGTGGAAGCCCAACGACCTGGGCATCGTCATCGTAAGTTGCGAGTTCGGCGAGCTGCGGCAGGGTCCCGAGGGACTGTACAAGTACACGGACGACGGCCTGAGCGAGCTCATCGTCGACTCCGACCCGCTGCACCGCGACCAGGAGCTCGAGGAGCTCTTCAACGCCGTCAGGCTCGACCGCCCGGTGTTCCACAGCGGCGCGTGGGGCATGGCGACGCTGGAGGTCGGCCTCGCCATCAACGAGTCAACCAAGACTCACGAGCAGATCGAGCTGACGCACCAGATCGAGATGCCCGAGGCCTACGACACCGAGTACAAGGTCGAGGTCCTCGAAGAGCGGAAGATCGACCACTAAAGCAGGGGCCCGGCTCAAGCAATACTCTGGCCAAAGACGGGCCGAACGCGAATAGGAGGAGCAGACGATGACTATCTCAGTATCACACGGCGGCGGATCGACGGTGCTGTCGGCGGACGCGCCCAGCGACGAGGCGCTCATCGGCACGATCGACGGAGTCGTGCGGATCGTGCGCGGCAGCGCGGGATGGACGGCCACGGAGCGGACGCTGGAAGGGCTGCACATCCACGCGCTCGTCCAAGACCCCCGCAGCGGCGTCTGGTTCTGCGGCGTCGAGCACGGTGGCGTCTACGCCAGCGAGGACGACGGCCGCACCTGGGCGAAGCGCGACGACGGCATCACGGAGCAGGACATCTACAGCCTCTCCGTCGCAGAGGTCGACGGCAAGACGCGCGTGTTCGCGGGCACGGAGCCGGCCCACCTGTTCATCAGTGACGACCTAGGACAGACCTGGACGGAGAAGCCCGCCCTCCACGCCCAGGAGACCGGCGAGTGGCGGTTCCCCGGCCCGCCCCACGTCGCGCACCTGAAGCACATCAGCTTCCGCCCCGGCGACACGAGCACGGTGTACGCCAGCATCGAGCAGGGCGGCCTCTACCGCTCGGCCGACGGCGGCGACTCGTTCACCGAGATTCCCGGCATGTACAACGACGTCCACCGGCTGGTGTCGAACCCGTCGGACCCTCAGCGGATGTTCGTGACCGGCGGCGAGGGCCTCTGGCTGTCGCGGGACGATGGCGCCAGCTGGGACAACGTGTTTAGTAGAGGGAGCGAGTTTGGCGGCTACCCGGACCAGCTCGTCTTCAAGCCGAGCGACCCGTCCTACATGCTGATCACGGCCGGCCAGAAGAGCCCCGGCAACTGGCATCGCGACGGCGCCGCCGAGACGCGCGTCTCCCGCAGCCGCGACGCCGGCGAGACCTGGGAAGTCTTGAGCGCGCCCGGCCTCGAGGACAAGCTCGTCCCAAGCATCGAGGCGATGACGCTGGAGGAGTCCGCCGACGCCGTACAGGTGTTCGCCGCCACGTCCCACGGCGAAATCCTCTGGTCCGAGGACGGCGGCGACTCCTGGCAAAAGGCCGTAACCGGCCTCGCCCCCGTCTCCAAAGGCGGCCACTACAAAGCATTTGTAGGCGATCCCCGGGTGTAAGCGGGGCGCTAGCCCCCGGCCAATCAAGCAAGAGAGGCCCCGGCAGTGCGCCGGGGCCTCTCGCTTAGGTAATGAGGCTGGTTGGGCGTCGAGGGCAACAAGCCCTACCCGTTCAGATGCGCCCCGCCCGTCACCGGCAGAATCGCGCCGGTGATGTGCTTGGCTGCGTCGGAGGCTAGGAAGGCGATGGCTTCCGCCACGTCCTCCGGCTCGCCTATCTTGCCCAGCGGCACGCGCCTCGCCATCGCCGCCTCGACCTCCGGGGTGATCTCGCCAACCATGGGGGTGGCCGTGGGACCGGGAGCGACGCAGTTGACGCGGATGCCGTCGCGGGCGTGGTCGATGGCCATCGCCTCGGTGAGGTTGTGGACGCCGGCCTTGGCGGCCCCGTAGGCGGCGCGTCCCGCCGGCCCCCGGAAGCCGGATATCGCGGAGACGTTGATGATGACGCCTCCGCTGCCGCGCCGCTTCATGTCCAGCACCGCGGCCCGCGCCACGAGGAACGTGCCCGTGAGGTTGGTGTCGAGGGTGTCGCTCCAACGCTCGGGCGGAAGGTCCACGACGGAACCCGTGGCTCGGATGCCTGCGGCGTTCACTGAGATATCCACCCCGCCGTAGAGGGCGGCGGCCTGCTCGAAGGCCCGTTCGACCTCCTCCGAAGACCGGATGTCCGTGCTCACGAACGTCCCCTGCCCGCCCGACTCGCGTATCGCGGCGAGCGTCGCCTCGCCCGCCTCGACGTTGCGGGAGAGGCCGACGACCCTTGCGCCCTCGGCGGCGAGGAGGACGGCGGCGGCCTGACCTATGCCTGAGCCGAAGCCGGTGACGACCGCGGTCTTGCCCTCGAAGCGCCCCATCAGAGCGCCGGAAGCGGGTCGATCATGCCCGCTGCAATCTCGGCGATGCGCGCTTCGTCCGGCTCCAGCCCATACATCTCGGAGCGCATCCGCAGCCGCTCCGTGCATATCTCCATCAGCATCCGCAGGAGAGTCTCTAGCTCCTCTGGGTCGTCGAGCTCGTTCTCGACGCTCTCCGCGCCGTGCTCGCCATGGCCGACCTCGTCGTCGTAGACGGTCCGCGACGCCCACTTGATGCGGAGCAGGAGCGGATCGTCTGCCTCAAGCGCCGCGCCTGCGTGGAAGATGCCCGCGCCGCCGCCCTCGGCGAAGTTGTAGGCGATGTGGGCCAGGCGTTCGTCCTCGGCGATGAGGCGGCTCCGCATCGCCTCGATGCGAGCGTCGCCGGGGAGGCGCAGGCCGTCCAGGTCCTTCATCAGCACCGGCTGCCCGGTGATGTCCTCCAGGATGTCGGCGAAGAGCCGGAAGTGAGTGAACTCTTGGCGCAACGCCTCCAGCTGGTACTCCAGAGTGTCCCTGCCCTCCCTGGTCTCGGCGGCGGGAAGACGGTCGCGCACGTTGTCGATGATCCACTGCGTGCGGCTGTGGGGCCGGGCGAGCAGGCCGGGGCCGCGCAGCTCGCGGTAGCACTGGTGGCGGATCCAGTGGACATGGTCCAGTGGCTCGTGGGGCGCGGTGAGGAAGTTGCGGGCTATCTCGGCCTCGCCGGCCCAGAAGCACTGCCCCACGGCGCGGATCCGGCTCTTCAGGTCGTCGGCGGTTGCGGTGGTCATGGCGCCCTCCTGGGCGGATTTCGGAGCGTCTAGCCTGCGGCGTAGACGTTGAGCGGCGCGATGCGCCCGTCCGTGATCTCGGCGATACGCGCCTCGTCTACGGGAAGGCCGAACATCTCGTAGCGCATGCGGAGGCGCTGCTGGCAGATGGCCACGACGATCTCGCGCGCCTCGGCCCACTCTTCCTCCGAGTCCAGGCTGTGGCCGAGCTCCGACGCCCCGTGCTCGCCGTGCTCGGTCTCGTCCTCGAAGACAATCGCGCAGGCGGCGGCAATCCGGTCGGAGAGCGGGTCGCCGCCGATCTTGCGGCCCTCGTAGAAGAACGACGCCCCGCCGCCCTCGGTGAAGCCGATGGCGGCCTCGCCGACGCTCCCCATATCCTCGCGGGCGGACTGGCGCACCTGCTGGAGCTTGGCGTCCTCCGCCAGCTGCCAGCCGCGCAGCTTCTCCAAGCGCACGGGTTCGCCGACGGCGTCCTCCAGGATGTCGGCGAAGAGGCGGTAGTGGGTGAACTCCTCGCGCAGCACGCGGATGTCGCGCTCGAACTCGTCCCGCTGCGCTTTCGTCTGCGCCTCCGGAAGGGTCTGGGCAAGCCTTTCGATGAGACCCCTGATGATGCCGTCCGGGTGCCCGGCGAGGCCGGAGCCGAACATCTCCTTGTAGACCTGCAAGCGCAGCCATCGCGCCTGCTCGTCGGTGGAACGCGGCTCGCCCCAGAACCGGCGGCATATCTCCGCTTCGCCCGCCCAGAAGCGCTGGGCCAGCTCGTTCATCTCGCCCGCCAGCTCACGTTTGCGCTGCTCGTCCATGCGCCCCTCCTAGCGAGGCTAGCCTACGACGGGCAAACGCGACGGGCAAGCGCAGGGGAGGCTCCCGACCCGGCTTAGCCTGCGCTGACATCCATGGCAAGGGGGACTCGCTGTGCGAGGACGATTTGCTCGAACGCGCCGCCGATTGCCTTGAGGTCGACGAGGTCGACGGTATAGGGGAGGTCCGAGTCCTCGAAGGCATCCTCCAGGGCGGCAAGGAGCTTCCGGTCGAGCTTTGCGGGGCCTTCGAGCGCTAGGTCGAGGTCCGATGAGCGTTTCGCAGCGCCGCAGGCCCGGCTGCCAAAGACCCAGACCTTCACGCCCTGAGGCAGATGCGTCCGCAGAACGCGGCGGACCATATCGAGATGCCTGGCGGAGATGTCGATGGAGCTAGTCAACCGCCTCGTTCCTCTCATGGAGCCGGGCGAGAAGGTAGAGCGCGTCCTGAAGGAAGCCGGGAACACACTCGACGACCACCTGGGCCTTGTCCTCGTCATAGGTGTGACTGGTTATGCGGCGATGCTTTCGGTACTCCCGCCAGACCGTGAGCTCGGAGAGGAGCAGGCCCTCTCCGTAGGCTTGCCTGATCACGCCGTCGAACGTGGCGTGCTGCATCTCGGCGGGGTTGGGAGACATGGATTCGAGGCAACGCTTGGTCATCTTGAACGAGAGTTCGTAGGTGAACTCGAAAGCCTGCACCACCGCGGCCCTGAGATGCTTCTTCAGTTGAGGCGTCTGCGGATTGCGGCTCGCCAAATCTGAATCGTACAGCTGAAGCGCCTCTTCCAGTTGGACGATGGCGTTCTCCAGCGGTGATAGGTCGAGTCTCATTGCACGCCTCCTGTGCCCATACGATAGCGCAGTCCGCGCCCGTTGCGTCGGGAAAGCGGCTTGAGCGCCCACGGCACGCTCGTGGTTCGACAGGCTCGCCACCAACCGGGATTCCACCGCCACGATGGGCCACACGCAAAGACCACTACCCGGCTTGCCTCCCCTGCCCTCCCGCCTGACGTATCCTCCCGCCCATGACCACTGAGGAGCTGATCATCGCCGCCGTGCGCGTCGGGGGCGCGCTGCTCGTCCTGCGCTGGGCGTTCGCGGGCGCGCTGTTCGCCATCGCCATAGACCTGTCCGACCTCTTCATGATGAACCTGCTCGACCTGGGCGGCGTTCGGAACTACCAGGCGTTCGACAAGTGGCTGGACCTCGCGTACATGGCGACGTTCCTATGGGTCGCGACGCGGTGGCAAGGGCCTGCGCGAACGATTGCCATAGCGCTGTTCGTATACCGCATGGCGGGAGTGCTGGCGTTCGAGTTTTTGGGCAACCGCTGGGTGCTGCTCGCATTCCCCAACGTGTTCGAGTTCTGGTTCGTGTTCGTGGCGGGCGCGCGCCTCTTCGCGCCGGGATACGAGCTGACGTGGCGGCGGTCGCTGGCATGGCTCGTCCCGGTCGCCGTGCTGAAGGAGGCGCACGAGTACACCCTGCACGGCGCGCGATGGCTGGACAACTACCGCGCCGTGGACGTGGTGCTGGACTCGTGGCATTGGCTCGTGCGGTTGCGGTGGCTCGGAAGGCTGCTGTAATCAGCGCCTACCCCAGCAGGGCCAGCACGGCGTCGTGGAGAAGGCCGTTCGTTGAGATGGCGTTGGGAGCGTATATCGAGTGCTCGCCGCCGAGGCCGGAGAAGCGCCCGCCGGCCTCCTCGATGATGGGCAGCAGCGGCGCGTTGTCCCAGACGTGCATTAGCGGGTCGATCATGATGTCGACGCGGCCCGTGGCGACGAGGTAGTGCCCGTAGCAGTCGGACCAGCCGCGCGCCCGACCCACAGCGCCAAGCAGCCGCGCGAACCCCTCCGCCTTGCCGATGTGGGCGAAATCGTGGAGTCCCGTCGCGCAGAACGTCGCGCCCCCAAGCTCGGCCACCGACGAGACCCGCGCCGGCAGGCGCTGCAGAGGCTCGGCGGGCGCGCCGATGCCGTTCGCCCACCAAGCGCCCTCCCCTCTCGCGGCATAGACAATCTCGCCGAGGGCCGGGAAGCAGATGGCGCCCGCGACCGCCTCGCCGTCCTGTTCGAGCGCCGCCATGCAGCCGAACAGCGGCACGCCCCGTATGAACGACTCCGTGCCGTCGATGGGGTCGAGGAGCCACTTGTAGCCGGACGAGCCCTGCTTCTCCCCGCACTCCTCGCCCAGTACGGCGTCATCCGGGCATTCGGCGTCGAGGGCGCGCCTGATGAGCTCCTCGCCCTCTTTGTCCGCGCGCGTGACGGGCGAGCGGTCGGGCTTGAAGTCGAGGCCCATGTCCTGGGCCTGGTAGTAGGTCATCGCGTGGGCGCCCGCCTCGCGGACGAGGCGCACGGCAAGTTCGAGGCGTTCGGTGAGCTCGGTCATGGCGTGGTCCACAATACAGGTTATGGCGGCTGCGTGGTCGGACAGGCTACCATTGCGCCAAACCCCGCTCCGGCCAAATCCGGCTTCAGGCCCGGTTTCAGGAAGGAAACGACAATGGCGCTCCTCAGTCCAGAGGCCCTGACCTATGGCCACTACGAATGCCGCTCGCTCGACGAGACGCTGCCCGTATTCACGGATCTCCTCGCGTCCGATGTCGTCGAGCGAAGCGGCGGCGCGGCGGTGGTGAAGCACCCCAACACGCCGTGGAGGCTCGTAGTGCACGAGGGCGGCCCCGGCGCCCCGTCCAAGCCCCACGCGAACCACTACGGCTACCGCGTCGCCGACCACACGGAGATCGACGCGGCGGCGGCCTACCTCCGCGAGCGGCAAGCGGAGTACGGGCTCACGCTCATCGACGGGCCGCGCGCGAGCCATTTCGCCTACTCCGTATACATCGAGGAGCCGGGCGGCAACACGATCGAGATCGAGTACTACAACCAGCGCGCGGCGCTGCACGGGCGGCAGATTGCGGCGGGCCATTGGAGCGACCCGCTGCCTCCCGATCGCTTCCCCGGCCGTGGATACGTGCCGCAGGCCCTCTCCCACGGCACGATGCAGTGCGACGACAAGGAGACGAGCAGCCGCTTCTACACGGAAGTCCTGGGCTTGCAGATCGTGGGGGGCGGGAATGTCGCAACCTACATCGGCGCGGCGGACACCCCCTGGTACATCGTCGTGTTGCCCGCGGCGACGCGGACGCTCCTGCGCCCGGTGAACCGCTACACGCTCAAGCTCGCAAGCCGCGCCGACGTCCTCGCCGCCCACGACACTCTGGGGCGGCTCCGCGACGGCGTGGCGGAACTCGGCGAGCCGCGCGAGGACGACGGCGAGACGTGGTTCGTAATGTCGGACCTGGACCGCAACTGGTGGGAGATCACGTCGTCGTCCGAGCCGAACCCGTTGGCCCTAGGCTGAGGCATCGCCCCAGGCTCCCAGTGCACTTTTTGCGTTCGGTTAACTCCCGTGCGCCAGGCCGTCTAGTGCGTCTTCCCTCTTGCCCTTAGGAGGCTTCGCTAGGGCAAAATGGTTGCCCCTACCCGCGCAGGCGCGGGATGAAATCGGCCATCTTGGACTCGGCGCCCGCCTTGGTGAGCGTCTCGGCGAAGGTGTCGTGGACCCAGGGAACCTCGTCCTCGTATTCGATCTGCGCGCCGCCCAGCTTCTCGCTGAGATCCGATTCGCCGGGGTCGAACACGAACTCATACTTCTGGCTCCCCCAGCGGAAGGCGAGGTAGCGGGCGGGAGCGGCGCCTCCATTGAAGTGCTGATGGAACCAGTTGTTGGGAGGCACGATGAGGCCGCCGCGCTTCCAATCGACGCGGATGACGTCGTCCGGCACGCTGCCCTCCGGCGGCCAGAGGAGGCTGTAGCCGTCGCCGGAGACGATGACGACGTGGGCGCCGGGACCGTGGCGGTGCGCCTTCTTGTAGGTGCCGACCGGGAACTGGGAAACGTGGGCGGCTTGGGTGTTGCCCGCCAGTTCGAACATCACGCTCGACCCGCCGGCGCCGCGCTCCTTCCAGCTGAACGTGGTGAAGGAGTCGATATCCGGAATGAAGTTCGTCTCCCACACGTTCACCCGGCCGGAGCCGCCCGTGTACATGGACCCCTCGCCCTGGAACTGCCGCGAGTCGCCCATGCGGTCCTCGAATACGAAGGGATTGCTGAAGATGAAGTCCTGGTTGTGAAAGAAATTGAGGACCAGCGGCAGCGTCGTGACGGCCAAGAACCGCGCAGACTCGGAGCCGGAGCCGTTCAGGTGCTGATGCCAAACGTTGAGGGGAATCGAGAAGACGCTGCCTTCCTTCCACTCGAACGAGGTCCGGCTGTTCGGGTCGTCGCCCACGAGCGTCGCTCCCCTGCCCCGCAGCACGTAGATGTTCTCCTCGAACAAGTGCTTCTCCGGCGCCATCTTCCCGCCCGCGGGAATCTCGGCCACGTAGCAGTCGTTCGTCCCGGCGTTGCCGTCGAGGTTGATGTACGCGCCCAAGCAATCGAGCCGCGCCCAGGGCTCGACCCCGACCGCGCGCACGTCGTCGACCGCGAAGCCGGTAATGTTGGGAACGCCCTCGCCGTCGATGAACGTCTGATAGGCGCTGACCTTGGAAACGCGCTCCTGGTCCTGCCTTACCTCGGGCTTGGGGGTGAGCTGGGTCATGGTCGAGTTCTCCCTCTCGATGAAAGCGCCTGCCGAGAGGGACGGCAGGCGCTGGCTGCGACCGTTTTTACTACCAATGACCTAGAGCGTCAAGGAACGCCTGCGTCCTCTCCCCTCGCTCGGTGCAACCCCGTGGCCCGATTACGCCGCAAGCGCCGTTAGGTAATCGTCCAAGCTATCGAAGTTCGAGTTCCAACCCATGACCACGCCCACCTCCTCGTGCTGGCGGCGGATTTCGGCCGATGGATGCGCTATACGCATGGTGAGCTTCGTCTTCTCCCCAAAGTCCTCGAACCGCCAGGTCAAGACCACCTCGTGAGTGAGACCGGCGCCCACCCCGAACTCAGCCGATGTCACGATAGTCTCCGGCGCGGCAATCTCGCGGAAGACGCCACTCTGCGGCATCTCGGAACCGTCGGGAGTCAGCATGACGTACCGCCAGGTTCCTCCCGGGCGGAAGTCGAACTCCTCGACGCGTGTCGTGCACCCCCGCGGTCCCCACCACTGCGCGATGTGCTCAGGCTCCGTCCACGCCTTCCACACCATCTCCCGCGGCGCATCGAACACGCGCTCTATGACGATCTCCACGCTATCCCCTTGAGTCACCCTGATCCTCCTTCTCTTTCTTCCTTCTTCAGTTCCTGCAAGTACTCGTCCAAGCGGCCGAACCCTTCCTCCCAAAAGCCGCGGTACCGCTCGATGTAGTCGGCGACCTCCGCGAGAGGCTTGGCCTCGATGCGGCATGGCCGCCGCTGCCCATCCCGTCCACGCGAGATAAGCCCCGCCCTCTCCAGCACCTTGAGGTGCTTCGAGATGGCCGGCTGGCTCATCTCGAAGGGCTCCGCTAGCTCTTTAACCGACGCTTCGCCTGAAGCCAGGCGCGCGAGGATCGCCCGCCTAGTGGGGTCGGCAAGCGCGGCAAGCGTAGCGTCGAGGCCTTCAGCGATCATTCGTCTATAACCTTCTAGTTGTATAATCTATAGGTTATGAATCTGGCGGTAGGAAGTCAAGCCCCCAGAGCAATGACCGAGGCCATTTGCGGGGAATGATTGTTCTTGTGCTGCTGGCAGGAGAGCCGTATGGCTATGTGACGAGGTCTCTACGCTCGAAGGTGAAGACGGCCGCCAGTGATAGCAGCAGGGTCGCCGCCGCCAAGACCCCGGCGTGTATCGGGTCGAGGCCGTTGCTCAGCGGGTCCGCCTCGATGTAGTAGTAGAAGGGTGTTACGAACCTCGTTGGTTCGAGCACATCGACCATCGGCCGCAGCGCGTTGAGCAGGTAGGTCATAGTGCATGCGGCTCCCGATATGCCTATCGTCGTCCCCCGCCTGCCGGTCGCGCACCCCAATGCCAGGCTAAACCCTCCGAAGATTATGCCCAGCAGCGCGCAGCTCAGGGTAACCTCGGCGACTCTGATCGGACTGATCTCCATGCTTACAATCAGGGTCCCTAGCACAACTCCCAGCCAGAGTACGAAGGCGAGGGCCAGAATCGACACGATCATGGCGCTGAGCTTATGCAGGACGATTGTGACCCTTCGCACGGGGTGAGACAGGAGCAGGCTAAGAGTGCCCCTCTCCTCCTCCCCGGCCACGGCCCCGCTGCCGGCGGATATGCCGAAGACGATTAGGAGAACCGGGAAGAGCAGGAAGTACAGCTGACTATTGAGGAATCCCTCCGGCGACGTGATGTCCTCGATGTTGCCGGCGAAGGCCCGCATGATGGAGTCCTCGCTGCCCATCAGCTCGTTAAGGTCCGTGGCGTCCTTGAAACTCGGATAGAAGAGGGTGGTTAGGATGGCGGTCGCCGCCAGGGCAATGGTCCACCACGCCAGCGAGCGGCGCTGGTCCCACAGGCTCTTCAAGAACACGTTCCTAAGCATCGGAGTCGCCATCCCCGTAGTATGAGAGGAACACATCCTCCAGATGCGGCTCCTGGCTGACGAGCCTCGTGACCTCGAACCGCCCCGCTGCCTTTATCAGCGCATCCGGCCAACCCACGACGGTGCACTTGACCACGCTGCCCTCGACGGTAACGTCCTGGACGCCCGGAAGATCGACGAAAGCCTCACTGGGAACGGGCTGCGAGAAGTGAAGCTCCATCTGGTGGAACGCCCGCTCCTTTAAGGCGTCAACGTCCTCGACCACGACGATCTCACCCCGCCTGATTATCCCGACGCGATCGCATATGCGCTCGACCTCCGGCATGATATGAGAGGAGATGAAGACGGTCCTCCCCTCGGCCTTGACCTCTTCCACGATGGCGTAGAATTCCTGCTGCATGAGGGGGTCGAGGCCACTGGACGGCTCGTCCATGATTATCAGCTCGGTCCGGTGCATGAACGCCTGCACGAGCCCGATCTTCTGTTTGTTGCCGCGCGACAGCGACCTGATCGGCTGGTACAGCTCGCAGCGCAGCCGGTCGGACAGGCGCTCGACGTGGAGCCAGTCGACTCCGCCGCTCAGATTGGCAAAGTAGGTGATGAGCTGCCTCCCCGTCATGCGTTCGTATAGCGCGATGTCGCCGGGGAGGTAGGCCGTCCGGCTCTTGATCTCCTGGCTATGAGCGCGAGAGTCGAGCCCGAAGACCGAGGCGGCGCCGGCCGTCGCCCTGATGTAGTCCATCAAGACCCGTATGGTCGTGGACTTGCCTGCCCCGTTCGGCCCCAAGTAGCCGAAGACCTCGCCCTCCCTGACCTCCAAATTCACGTTGGAAACGGCCCGGACCTTGCCGAAGTCCTTCGTCAGGTTCTCTGTCTGAATCACCATACTCATCGCGCCGGGCCTCCACGGTCCTCGATTGTTCTCCTATGTACTATACGCTTAGGGTGGTGCGGCATAATCGGCATCCATAGGTAACTGTTCAGAGTTGATGAGGCGAATGCCTGCGGAGCCGGGGGATATGACCTTAGTCAGAGGTAAAGTTGGTCTCTCGGCGATACCCTGGTCAAGAAGAACTCACGAAGTCTGAACAGTTACCATAGGGGTCATTGACTGGCGAGGTAGCGGGGTAGCCTGGGACTAGGCCCCCCGCCTTGCCGCTGCTCGCGTCGGAGCATAAGATTGCCGGGATTCCCGGTCGCGCGGCGTTCAGGCGAGCCGAGGTCCCACTACTCCCGGCTCTGTCCACGCGCGTCCGTATTCTGAAAGGCGGCCTCATGCACGACGATCCTTGGGAGCACGGACATTTCGGAGCGGAAGACGAGGTGGTCTTCGGCTCTATCGCTGACGACGGTTTCCCCATCAACCCGGACTGGCTGCGGCTGACGAGCGTCGGCATCGACATCGGCTCGTCGACGTCGCACCTCATGTTCTCCAAGCTCGTCATGCGGCGCCGCAGCACCGAAATGTCGAGCGAGTTCGAGGTGGTGTTCCGCCAGGTGCTCCACCGCTCTCCTATCCTGCTTACCCCCTATTCCAACCCCGACACGATCGACACCGACGCCCTCGGCGAGTTCGTGAAGGCCAGCTACGCCGAGGCCGAGCTGGAGCCCGACGACATCGACACGGGCGCCGTCATCTGCACGGGCGAGGCCGTCCGCAAGCACAACTCCGAGGCGATCGTACGTATGCTCGCGGCGGCCGGCGGACGCTTCGTCTGCGCGACCGCCGGCCCGAACCTCGAGGGCATCCTGGGCGCGCACGGCTCCGGCGCCGTCGTTCGCTCGCTCAAGGTCAACGCCGGGATGAACGTGGACATGGGCGGCGGCACGACCAAGGTCGCCATCGTCCAGAACGGCAAGGTCGTCGAGACCATGGCCATCAACATCGGCGCGCGCCTCATCGCTTGGGACCCGGACAGCGTCGTCGAGCGCGTCGAGGAGGCGGGACGAGTCATCGCCCGCAGCGTCGGCGTGAACGTCGAGATCGGCAAGCGGATGGAGGAGGAGGAAAAGGAGAAGGTCGCTGAGAAGCTGGCGGACCTCCTCTTCGAAGTCCTCGAACGCGGGGACTACTCCCCCCTCGCCTCCGAGCTGATTATCTCTGGTCCGCTGCAGTTCAAGGAGCAGATCGACGACATCGGGTTCTCCGGCGGCGTAGCGGAGTACGTCTACGACTACGACAAGCAGGACTACGGCGACCTGGGTCCCCTGTTCGGCGCGGCCGTGCGCAGACGCCTGCCGTCCTTGGGCGTGCCCCTGTCGGGCAGCGCGGAGCGCATCCGCGCGACGGTCATCGGCGCATCGCAGTACACCGTCCAGGTGTCGTCCAGCACCGTGTTCGTATCGAAGCCGGAGCTGCTGCCGCACCTCGACCTCCAGGTCGTGCCAGCCTACCTCCCGGCCGACCCGAACGACATCAACAAAGAGTCGGTGGAACACGCCATCTCAGAGGGATTCCAGCGGCTCGACATCGCGCACCACGATATCGGCAAGCCGATAGCCCTCGCCCTGCTGGGCCCCGTGATTCCGACCTACGACTCGATCAAGGCGATGTGCGATGCGATATACGACGCGCTGGCGCCCCTCACCGAGCACACCTGGACGATTGTCCTGAGCGCGGATGTCGCAGGGCTGATCGGCTCGATGCTCAAGAACGAGCGCAAGGTCGAGCAGGACGTCATCGTCGTCGACGGCATCACCGTAGGCGAGTTCAACTTCATCGACCTCGGCGAACAGCTGGAGTCCGTGGAGGCGATCCCCGTAGTGGTCAAGTCGCTGGTCTTCGAAGGCTGACCCCTTCCGTCATTCCCGCGAAAGCGGGAATCCAGGGTGCGCGGGAGTGCAGACAGGGAAGGCGACAAGAAGAACACCCCTCAAGCAGCAGATACGCAAAGGTCTCGTCTAGGGGGAGAGTTAGAGAGGGGGCCGTGCGCGAAGGGGCCGGGAATGCCCCCTTATGGCGGCGCGCGTCCGTTTCCGGTACGCTCACGCCGATACGCTTGGGAGGAGGCTCCGGCATGGGAACAGTCCTTTACCTGGGAACGCGTAACGGAGTGTTGACGGTCGCGGAGGACGGCGGGGCATGGGCCATCGCCCACCACGACCTCAAAGGATGGGAAGTCACTGAGGTCGAGGCCGTGCCGGGCAAGCCTGGCCACGTCCTCGCCGGCACGCGCGGAGACGGCGTGTGGCGCAGCGAGGACGGCGGTGGGCACTGGTCCAAGCCCTCCTACGGAAGGGTTGCGCCGGGGAAGGTCCGCTGCGTCACGGTGGACCCCCACGACCCGCAGACCGTCTACGCCGGCGGCGAACCCATCAGCATGTGGAAGAGCGTGGACGGCGGAGCGACTTGGACCGAGATCGAGTCGGTCCGCAACTTCCCAAGCGTCGCGGGCGTCGGCTACCCCGTCCCGATCGTCGAGCCCCACGTGCGCGACATCACCGTCGACCCAAACGATTCAGGCGCCATCTACGCGGCCCTTCAGGTGGGCTACATGCTGAAGACGACCGACGGCGGCGCGACGTGGCGCCTGCTCGACAACGGACTCGACGAGGACGTCCATGCCGTCATCGTCGACCCCCGCGACACGAGCCACATCTACATATCCAGCGGCGGCGAGGGCATGCGGTCCGGCAAGGCCCCCGGGCGCAGTCTGTACCGAAGCCTCGATGGCGGAGAGAGCTGGATTCCAATCGCACTTGAGTTCCGCAACGAGTACTCGGTCCCCTTCGCGTACGACCCGGCGGACCCGTCCGTCATGTACTCGGCCGTGGCCAACGGCAACCCCGGCCAGTGGCGCGCCCGCGAGTCCGGTGCCGAGGCTGCCCTTATCCGCTCGCGCGACGCCGGCGAGACCTGGCACGAGCTCCACGCGGGAGAAGAGGTGGTCCGCGGCTTCCCCGAGGCGATAGCCGTCGACCCCGAGGCCGCCGGCCGCGTGTTCGTGGCCACCCGCTCAGGCCGCCTGTTCACGAGCAAAGACGGCGGCGACAGCTGGAGCGACCTGGGAGTGACGACGCCGGATGTCGCGAACATGAAGGTCGCCCACCGCTAAACGCGCGCCCCTCTGCGGGACCCCCCCCCCCCCCCCCCGTCATTCCCGCGAAGGCGGGAAGGTGAATCCACATTTGAAGTGCAACACCTGCTCCTCGACGACCCCCGCCGGTGTCCGGTAGCCCAGGCACTTGCGCGGCGTATTGTTGTACGCCTGCCCGATCAGCGCAAACCGCTCATCCGACACCTCCCCCAGATTCGTCCCCCGCGGCAGGAACCGCCGCAGCCGGCCGATCGCGTTCTCCACTCCCCCCTTCTGCCACGGCGAGTACGTGTCGCAGAAGAACGTCTCGATGCCCAACCGGTGGAGCTCGTAGTGACGGGTGAACTCGGTCCCATTGTCGAAGGTCACCGTCTGGCGAAACTCCGGCGGCAACGGCCCCAGCATCCGGGCGATGGACTCCGCGATCGGCCCCGCCTCCTTCGACGGCGCACGCGCGAGGAGCAAGAGGCGCGAGGAGCGTTCCTGCAGGGCCAACACCACCTCTCCCGACCTCCCGAACTGCATCGTGTCCGCCTCCCAGTGCCCGAAGGTCCGCCGGTCGGCCGCCGCTGCAGGCCGCTCAGCAACGGGTCGGCGGAGGGGAATGAAGGAAACCGAGCTTCCCCCCCTGCGGCCCCGCCTCCCCCGCTTCCACTTCGCCCTCGGCAAGTAGCGCCGCCAATCATGGTCCTTGTGCCGCGCGGCCTGGGCGTAGACGAACCGGTAGATGCTCTCGTCCGAGGTCACCGTCCGGCCCTCCTCTCTGCGCATCTCATGGGCGACCTGCTCCGGCGACCACCCCCACTTCAGGCCCGCCAAGACCCGCTCCCGCAACCCCTCGTCCCGTTCCAGCCGCGCCCCCGTCCAGCGCCGCGCGCGGGCACGCTCCTGGGCCGGCGACGCTTGGTACCCGTCCGTTCGCAGCGCGTTCCGCTTCAGCTCCCGAGCCACGGTCGATGCCGCGCGATCCAGAGTTGTAGCGACTTGCCGGACCGAGGAGCCCTTGGCGCGTAAGCGGGCAATCTCACACCGTTCCTCAATGCAGAGCTGTCTGTATTCCATGGCAACACCCTAATCTGGTGTTGCACTTCGTTTGTGGATTCAGGATCCTCGCCTCCTCCCGTTCCCCTCCTTACGAAGGAGGGGCCAGGGGTGGTTCCGCCTCCCGTCATTCCCGCGCAGGCGGGAACCTCGCAGCGGCGCGACAGCGGCGCGGTCCCTCCCCTCCCCGTCTGCGAGACCTTTGCGCAACCTCAACCGGTTCGCGGTGAGCCTGCCGGGCCATAGACCGGCTTGGAATACCGGGGAGCGCAGAGGGGCGACGCCCCTCTGCCGGGGACGTGGGGATGCCCCCCACAACATGACGGGCCGGGGGTGTGGGGGTGTCCCCCACAACATGACGGGGGTGTGGGGGTGTCCCCCACAACATGATGGGTGGGAAGAGTTGCGCCCGCCAGAAAACAGGGTTACGCAAAGCCCCCGTCTGCGGGGGAGGCCGGGGGTCCGTCTGCGAAGAGCGCGGCAACCCAGCTGCCGCTTGGCCGAAGAGGGGCGTGTTACGATGGACGTTAACCCCCTCGAGGTTGTGGAATTGCAGACGACGACTCCCCCTACCCGGTCGCGACGGCCTTTCTATGGCTGGTGGATTGTCGTCTCCAGCGTGGCGTTCCACGGGGTCACCGGCGCTGCGTTCGGCTTCACGTTCGGGCAATACCTGCTGCGGTTCGAGGAGCACTTCGGCTGGAGCAAATTCGCCATATCGAGCGCATTCTCCGCGTCGCAGCTTGCGGGGGGCGTTCTGAGTCCGGCCCACGGCTGGCTGCTGGACCGGTTCAGCCCCCGCTCGGTGACGCGCGTGGGCGTCCTGGTCTTGGGCGGCGGTTTCATGTTGCTGCCTGTCGCAAACTCGTTCCCGCTGTTCCTTGCAATCATCCTGATGATGTCGCTCGGAATGAATCTGGCTGGCTGGCTGACGCTGGCAACGGTGATCACACGATGGTTCAGGCGGAAGCGGGCGCTCGCCCTCGGCCTCAGCTCGACGGGAATAGGCTTGGCGGGCGTGCTGTCCCCCATCGTCGCTTGGTCGCTGGTGACGCACGGCTGGCGGCCGACGGCGTTCGCCACGGGCGTAGCAATGATCGTCATCGGCATGCCGCTCGCTCAGCTGCTGCGGGGCTACCCGGAGCAGCACGGCCTGCTGCCGGACGGCGCGTGCGCCCAGGGTCCGGGGACCGCAGGCGCAACGCCCACGGAGCCGGGCGACCAGAACGATTTCACGGTGGGTGAGGCGATGCGGGACCGCGCGTTCTGGTACGTCGCTCTCGGACATGGCATCGCGGTGATCGCCGTGTTCACGGTGCTCGTCCACCTCGTGCCGCACTTGGTGGAAGGGCTGGGGTGGAGCGAGACCTCCGCGCAGGCGATGCTGACCCTCGTCACGGTCACGAGCATCGTGGGGCAGGTCGGCGGCGGGTTCATCGGCGACCGCTACAACAAAACGCGCATCGCCGCGTTCTGTATGTTGGGCCACGCGATTGGAATGGGTATACTGGTTGTCGCCCCTAACGGCTTCGTCATCAGCGCGGCGGCGCTGATTCACGGCCTGGCGTGGGGGGCGCGCGGCCCGCTGATGATAGCGATCCGCGCCGATTTCTACGGGCGTCGGCACTTCGGGAAGATTATGGGGTATTCGAACGTCGTGGTAATGCTCGGGCCCCTCGTCGGCCCCACCTTCGCCGGCGCCATGAGTGACCGCTTCGGAGACTACCGCGGCGCCTTCCTGGCGATCGCCGTGGTGGTCGCCATGGGCTCCGTGTTCTTCTTCTTCGCCCGTAAGCCCCCGGTCCCCGCCCGGCTCCGGGCAAGGACGGCAAGCGCATGACGCTGTCGCGCCTGCGGGCAAGGGTGCGCTGGGCATCCCAGATCGAGGTCTGGACATCGGGAGTCGCCCTCGCGATGCTCGCCTTGCTCATCGTCCAGCTGGCGAGCATCCCCTTCGGCGGCGCGTCCATCGCCCTCTCCCCCCGAGGAACGATCGAGGCGCTCTATCAGGCGTCCCAGGACGGCGACTACGACAGGGCCTTCCGCCTGCTCGACGCCGCCGGGCGCGCCGAGGTCGCCGTCATCGGCGACTCCGCCTGGCGGGCAATCGTCGACGATCTATCGCGGGACCAGACGATCGCTGAGATGAACTACGGCAGCCAGCGCAACTACGGAAAGAACGTCGTCATCGGCATGCTCGTCACCTTCGACGACGACCAGCTCCGCGCGGCGACCGAGGAGCTCGTCCGCGAGGGGACCCAGTGGAGAATCATGTGGCCCCCCGGCACGCGCAGGTTCACCGAGACCGTGCGCAACTACGAGCCCTGGTTCGGATACTAGCGCGGCAGCACGCTCACTACCCGCACTCCCCTTCCTAGTGTGTATCATACATACTATGGATAGTAGGACCGTGATACGCAGGCTGAGACGTGATGGCTGGGCGCTCAGGAACATACGAGGAAGCCACCACCAGTTCACACACCCCGAAAGGCCCGAGCGAATCACAGTCAGCCACCCGTTGAAGGATGTGCCTCTCGGAACTTTGCGAAACATTTTCCGCCAAGCAGGCTGGGATTGGGGGAGTCGGTGATGCGATATCCAATCGTTATCCACAAGGACGAATCAAGCTCTTACGGGGTGACCGTGCCGGACCTCCCGGGTTGCTTCTCAGGCAGCGACACCATGGATGGCGTCTTTGAGGCTGCGCAAGAGGCGGTCGCCTGCCATATCGAGGGAATACTGATGGACGGCGAGCCCATCCCTGAGCAGAAGCCCCTCGTGGAACACCAGGCAAACCCGGACTATGCCGGCGGTATCTGGGCGCTCGTTGACGTTGATCTCTCGAAACTGTCCGGGAAGGCCACACGAATCAACGTCACAATGCCTGCTCGCGTGCTGGCCATCGCTGATGAAGCGGCGGTCCGGGAAGGGGAGTCGCGTTCAGCACTGCTTGCCCACGCAGTACTCCACTACGTAGGGCGGCAAGCTACGAGCTAGACGTGCCAGCCCGCCTAATACGCCGGTCGCCGGCAAGCGCCTCGCGCTAGTCCTTCGTCCCCACCCACCCATGGACCGACAGGTCGAACGTCACGCCGTCGGGGCCCGTGAACTTGACCTCCACGTTGCCCCCGCCCGTCTCGTCCGGCCTGCGCCGGTTGTACTCTTCGCGGATCTTCGGCTCCGTGTGCTCGACGGCCCCCGCGTCCAGCACCTGGGCCTGCGCCGCGTCCATGTCGTCGACCCCGAATCCGATGTGGTGGACGCCGGTGAGCTTGGTCCCGCCCTCCGTCACCGCGGCCCACTCCTGCCGCCACTTCAGGATGGCCAGGTTCACGTGGCCGTCGCTCAGGTAGTAGCCCTCCGCCGTCGGCGAGTCCACCCTGCCCACCTGCTTCAGACCCAGACCCTCCATATAGAACTTGGCCGTAGCCTCCGGGTCGTTCGTTCCGAGAGCGATATGACGAATGCGCGCCATCGTGCTGCCTCCCTTGGATTGCGTAGGCACCAGCATATACCAGCCGCCCCCAACCACGAAAACCCCCACCGGTGAATCCACATTTGAAGTGCAACACCTGCTCCTCGACGACCCTCGCCGGTGTCCGGTAGCCCAGGCACTTGCGCGGCGTATTGTTGTACGCCTGCCCGATCAGCGCAAACCGCTCATCCGACACCTCCCCCAGATTCGTCCCCCGCGGCAGGAACCGCCGCAGCCGGCCGATCGCGTTCTCCACTCCCCCCTTCTGCCACGGCGAGTACGTGTCGCAGAAGAACGTCTCGATGCCCAACCGGTGGAGCTCGTAGTGACGGGTGAACTCGGTCCCATTGTCGAAGGTCACCGTCTGGCGAAACTCCGGCGGCAACGGCCCCAGCATCCGGGCGATGGACTCCGCGATCGGCCCCGCCTCCTTCGACGGCGCACGCGCGAGGAGCAAGAGGCGCGAGGAGCGTTCCTGCAGGGCCAACACCACCTCTCCCGACCTCCCGAACTGCATCGTGTCCGCCTCCCAGTGCCCGAAGGTCCGCCGGTCGGCCGCCGCTGCAGGCCGTTCCGAGAGCGCCCTCCGGAGGGGGATGAAGGAAACCGAGCTTCCCCCCCTGCGGCCCCGCCTCCCCCGCTTCCACTTCGCCCTCGGCAAGTAGCGCCGCCAATCATGGTCTTTGTGCCGCGCGGCCTGGGCGTAGACGAACCGGTAGATGCTCTCGTCCGAGGTCACCGTCCGGCCCTCCTCTCTGCGCATCTCATGGGCGACCTGCTCCGGCGACCACCCCCACTTCAGGCCCGCCAAGACCCGCTCCCGCAACCCCTCGTCCCGTTCCAGCCGCGCCCCCGTCCAGCGCCGCGCGCGGGCACGCTCCTGGGCCGGCGACGCTTGGTACCCGTCCGTTCGCAGTGCGTTCCGCTTCAGCTCCCGAGCCACGGTCGATGCCGCGCGATCCAGAGTTGTAGCGACTTGCCGGACCGAGGAGCCCTTGGCGCGTAAGCGGGCAATCTCACACCGTTCCTCAATGCAGAGCTGTCTGTATTCCATGGCAACACCCTAATCTGGTGTTGCACTTCGTTTGTGGATTCAGGGGTGCAGACGGGGGGAGGACCGAGGAGGGGAGCCCCACCTACAGGAATGACGCCGACCAGCGGCCATTTCGCGTATAGTCCCACCCAAACACGACGTAACCCGGAGGCGCCACATGGACCTGAGACTCAGCATCGCGCTCGCAAACAACCCCCGCACCTGGCCGATCATGACCGGCGAGGTGAAGCCCGACGGCATCGAGTTCATTCCCACGTCCGTCCACGGCTCCGAAATCTTCTGGCGCCAGTTGAAGTTCGCCGAGTTCGACGTGTCCGAGATGTCCTTCTCCTCCCTGATGATGGCCATGGCCCACGGCGACACCAACTGGATAGGCCTGCCCATCTTTACGACGCGCAGCTTCTTCCACACCGGCATCCTGGTCAGAAAGGACGCGGGCATCGAGAGCCCCGCCGACCTGAAGGGCAAGCGCGTGGGCGTCCCCGAGTATCAGCAGACCGCCGCCCTCTGGACGCGCGGCGTCCTCCAGCACGAGTTCGGCGTCGAGCCCAAGGACATGGATTTCTTCATGGAGCGCGTCCCCGAGGTGAGCCACGGCGGCTCGACCGGCTTCAAAGCTCCCCCCGGCGTGACCATCAATCAGATACCCATCGAGAAGAACATCGGCTCCATGATGCTCTCCGGCGAGCTGCAGGCGACCCTCCTCTACCTGCGCGACCCCAACCTCGTCGACCGCAGCACGGCGGACCTCCATAACCACCCGGACATCGAGCCCCTCTTCCCCGACGCGGATGCCGAGGGGCTCCGTTACTTCAACAAGACGGGCCTCTACCCCATCAACCACGGCATGGTCATACGGCGCTCGGTCGCCGAGGAGCACCCGTGGGCCGCGCTCAACATCCTCAAGGCCTACGCAGCGGCGAACGAGCTCACGAACCGCCGCCGCATCGAACACGTGGAGTACTACGTGAGGGCCGGCCTCGTCACCAAGGAGTCCGGCGCCGCCCTGCGCGAGTCGCTGATCAAGCACGGCATCCGGGCGAACCGCACGGTCCTCGAAACCGCCGCCCAGTACTCCAACGAGCAGGGCCTCACTCCCCGCCTGATGAAGCTGGAAGAGATCTTCGCAAAGACGACCATGGACCAGTAACCCCCTCTCCCAGCGGGAGAGGACCGGGGTGAGGGAGAACCGACTGCCCGCCAACAACACCGCAGACGTGGGAAAATGCTCTACACCGTCCCCCTGTCTGCAGGGGGATTGGGGGGAGGGAGCGCACAGCACGACGAAGGAGGCGAGACATGGGCGGAATCAGCGGAGTGAACCACGTAGCGGCGATGGCCAGGGACATGGACGAGACGGTCCGCTTCTACGGCGAGCTGCTCGACATCCCCATCCGCGCGGTCGTGAACGACGAGCCGGGCCACAAGCACTACTCGTTCAACCTCGGCGGCGAGGGGACGCTCGACTTCTTCGAAGCGCCCGCCGGGACCGCCGGAACGACCCGCGACACCGTCGGAGCGCTGAACCATCTCGCAGTGACGGCGACTCCCGAGTTCATCGACACCGTCGAGCGGCGGCTGACCGAGCGCGGCATCGCGTCCCATCCGACGGACCGCGCAGGACAGAAGACCATCTACTTCAGCGACCCGAACGGCATCAACCTGCAGCTCTACCCGTCGACCGGCGGCAGCCGCGCCTAGACTCTCACTACTCCGCCATCTGCGGGGGAGGACTAATCCCATCCGTCATTCCCGCGTAGGCCGGGAACCTCGCCCCCGAACGCCGGGCGTTAGCCCCGCCTACAGCTCCGCGATGCAGTTGACGGACGCGAGCCCCTCGGCGGCGATGCTCCACGCCTCCCCGTCCGAAGCCCGCGCGAGCACCTGCCCGCCGTGCGTGCCCGCGAAGACGGTGCCCTCCCCGTCCACGGCCAGAGCGTCGATGGCCTGGACGAGACCCTCGCTCATCAACGGCGCCCAATCGCCCCCGCCGTTGTCGCTCCGGTAGACCTTGGCGATGGCCCCCTCCGGACGGGTGCGCCAGTTGCGGGGCCTGCCCGCCGTGGCCGACGCGAAGAGCCGCTCAGGCTCGGTGGGGTCGTTCGCGATGGCGATCGTGTAGAGGTGGTCGAAGCCGTCGCAGCGGGACTGCCACGACTGGGCCCCGTCGGTCGTGCGGAAGAAGCCGACGCCGGTCACGGCGAAGATGTGGTCCTGCTCGCCGGGGGCCGCGGCCAGGCCGTGGATGTCCGGGTGCATGTTCTCGCGGGCCTCGCGCCACGTCTCCCCGCCGTCCTCGCTCACCATCACGCCCCCCACCTCGACGCCCACGTAGACGCGCTTCGCGTCCGTCGGCGAAACGGTGATGGCGCGCACGTTCGGTAGATGAGGCGAAACCGGGAACGTCCACGACCAATACGTCGGCAAGTCCTTGAAGCTCAGCACCTCGGTGAACTGCTCATCCGCGGGGCGGCGGCGATAGAGGACCGCGTTGTCCGCGCCCGCGAACACGGTGCCGTCGATGGCGACTGCGAGCGAGCGGACGTCGACGCCGTCGAGCGTCGCCTTCCACGTCGCGCCATCGTCGCTGCTTTCATAGACGCCCTGCTCGGTTGCGGCGAGAATCCCGCTGCCGGCGCGGCCCACGGCCTCAACGCGGGACCCGTCGAGCGCGCGCCTGACGACATGCCAGGAGTCCGCGGTCTTTTCCAGTGCGGCGAACCCGTTGCTCGTTCCTACGGCAAGCATGAGTCTCCTCCCGTGCCAGGGTGGGCAGACTATAGCACTCCTCCGTCATTCCTTCAGAAAGTCCTTTCCACCGTCTGCGGGGGAGAGTTAGAGAGGGGGTCGCTCCCCTCCGTCATTCCCGCGCAGGCGGGAATCCAGGTATCGACACCCCTTCCCTCGCCACGCCACCCCCGATAGGTTCTCCCCCCCCCCCCCGTCATTCCCGCGAAGGCGGGAAGGTGAATCCACATTTGAAGTGCAACACCTGCTCCTCGACGACCCTCGCCGGTGTCCGGTAGCCCAGGCACTTGCGCGGCGTATTGTTGTACGCCTGCCCGATCAGCGCAAACCGCTCATCCGACACCTCCCCCAGATTCGTCCCCCGCGGCAGGAACCGCCGCAGCCGGCCGATCGCGTTCTCCACTCCCCCCTTCTGCCACGGCGAGTACGTGTCGCAGAAGAACGTCTCGATGCCCAACCGGTGGAGCTCGTAGTGACGGGTGAACTCGGTCCCATTGTCGAAGGTCACCGTCTGGCGAAACTCCGGCGGCAACGGCCCCAGCATCCGGGCGATGGACTCCGCGATCGGCCCCGCCTCCTTCGACGGCGCACGCGCGAGGAGCAAGAGGCGCGAGGAGCGTTCCTGCAGGGCCAACACCACCTCTCCCGACCTCCCGAACTGCATCGTGTCCGCCTCCCAGTGCCCGAAGGTCCGCCGGTCGGCCGCCGCTGCAGGCCGCTCAGCAACGGGTCGGCGGAGGGGAATGAAGGAAACCGAGCTTCCCCCCCTGCGGCCCCGCCTCCCCCGCTTCCACTTCGCCCTCGGCAAGTAGCGCCGCCAATCATGGTCCTTGTGCCGCGCGGCCTGGGCGTAGACGAACCGGTAGATGCTCTCGTCCGAGGTCACCGTCCGGCCCTCCTCTCTGCGCATCTCATGGGCGACCTGCTCCGGCGACCACCCCCACTTCAGGCCCGCCAAGACCCGCTCCCGCAACTCCTCGTCCCGTTCCAGCCGCGCCCCCGTCCAGCGCCGCGCGCGGGCACGCTCCTGGGCCGGCGACGCTTGGTACCCGTCCGTTCGCAGTGCGTTCCGCTTCAGCTCCCGAGCCACGGTCGATGCCGCGCGATCCAGAGTTGTAGCGACTTGCCGGACCGAGGAGCCCTTGGCGCGTAAGCGGGCAATCTCACACCGTTCCTCAATGCAGAGCTGTCTGTATTCCATGGCAACACCCTAATCTGGTGTTGCACTTCGTTTGTGGATTCAGGGGTGCGGGTTCGTTTGTGGATTCAGGGTGATCACCCACGTCGACCCGGACACAGGGGTAACCTACGTGGTCACCGCTTATCACGTGGTCGAGGAGCAGACGCAGGGAATAACCGTCACCGCCGAGGACGAGGGGAACGTGAGGGAGTACGATGCCAGTGTCCATACCTACGATCCCGTCAAGGACACCGCCCTGCTGTCTATCTGCTGCTCCACCACGTTCCAAGCGGCGGAGTTGTCAGAGGGGCTGCCGGAGACCGGAGCGTTGGTGTTCGCGATCGGTTACGGAGAGCACAGATGGCGCGCTTCCATCTCCTGGGGGACGGTCGTCGGCGTCAGGACCGGCTCGGGCCAGATAGGGATCAACGCGAACGTAGTCGAAGGCGACAGCGGCGGGCCGTTGATAGACGAGGACGGGCGGGTCGCCGGCATCATACTCAGCGTCGTCGCGAGAAGCAGGTATGACGTGTTTGGCTTTCCTGGCTTTCCCGTGCATGCGCCATGGCCGGTGGGAACGGGCGTAGCCATCGGCTCCCAAGACGCCCTCAGGAGTCTGGGGTTTCCATAGACGGGAGGGGGTTTGGGGAGCGCCTCCCCTGCTCTCGTTGTCCCATCCCTTCCGACCTCTCCCCCGTCTGCGGGACCTTTGCGTAACTGCTGCTTGGCGAGCGTTCTTCCTGCCATACGCCTCGCCTGCACTCCCACGCGCATCCGCTCCTGCAGACGACGCGTGATGCGAAATTGCTGATGCGGCGGAAAGGACTGCGACACTTGCCCCTTCCCTCATCCCCAACCACCCCCTACCCTGTCCCCGACGCCCCCAAACGGCAGACCTCTCCCCCAAACGGACATCGCTCTGGTCCAAAGGTGAAATGAGACCAAATGCGACCAAATGAGGCCTAGTGAGCCCTTACACAGAAGCAATCCCCCTGCAAGCACCTGTAGGGCGCCTGTCGCAAAGTGTCGCATTGCTGCCGCAAAGTGTTGCATTTGCTGTCGCGAAGTGTCGCATTTACGTCGCATACATCTACGTCGCATAGTGGAGCGACCCTGTACGGGGGGCCGTCTGCGGGCTGGCGCGTCTCTTCTCCCGCGCTGCGCGCGTCCCTCCCGCAGACGAGAGGGAGCGCAGCAGCGACGAGAGGGAGCAATGGCGGGCGGCGGTTTGACGCTCACTTGTCTGCTCTCTAGACTGCCGCCACCTTGGCCCAGGGAGTGTGCGTGATGGCGGAGAGCTGCTTGGCGGCGGTGTTCGTGGGCGCGGAGCTGCCCCTCGAATTGCAGGAGTTTCCCGTGCCCGACGTGGGGCCGGAGAACATCCTGGTGCGGATGAACATGGCGGCCGTCTGCGGGACGGACGCGCATAACTGGTACAACCCGAGCGCTCCCTACCCCATCATCTGGGGGCACGAGAACATCGGCGAGGTCGCCAAGCTCGGGGCGAGCGTAAAGACGGACATCCTTGGGGAGACGCTGCGGGAGGGCGACCGCGTCCTCTTCCACTCGGCGCCGTGCGGCCATTGCTACAACTGCCTCATGGGGCTGCGCTGCACGAACAGCATCCACTACGGCAACTCCCACGTGGACCCGGCCTCGGGGACGATGCTGCGCGGCGGGTTCGGCCAGTACCTGCTTCTCGACCCCAACCCGGCCATCATCCGCGTGCCCGACGACATGTCGACGGAGCGGGCGCTGATGAGCGTAATCGGCAACCACACGACGATGAGCGGGCTGCGGAAGATCAACGCGCCGGATCCCGGCGACACCGTCGTCATCCAGGGCTCCGGCCCCATCGGCATGGGGGCGCTCGTGCAGTCCAGAGCGCGCGGCGCGGCGCGGGTCATCATGATCGGCGCGCCTTGGCACCGGCTGGCGCTGGCCCGCGAGCTGGGGGCGGACGAGACGATCGATCTGGCGGACTGCCCGACGCCGGAGTCGCGCATCGAGCGCGTGCGCGAGATGACGGGAGGCGGGCCTGACCTAGTCGTCGAGGCGTCGGGGGCGCGGACGTCGGTGCACGAGGGCCTCCAGATGGCGCGCTACGGCGGGAAGTACCTGGTGATCGGCCTCATCCTGCCGACGAGCGTCGAGATGGACCCGTCGCGCATCGCGGCGAAGGACCTGACGGTGGCGGGAGTCGTCGGCTCGAAGGTCGAGAACATCATCCGCTCGATGCGGCTGATGCGGTCGCGGATCGACGTTCCAATCGAGAAGATGATCACGCACCAGTACCCGCTGGCGCAGGTGAACGAGGCTTTGCAGTCGCACGTGGACCTGTCGGCGATGGTCCCGGTGGTTAATCACTCGCTGGGGTGAGGGGGCACGCGCTGAGTTAGGGGGCACTCGCTGGGGTGAGGCGCTCGCTGGAGTGAGGAGGGGGCCGATGCAATGAGTCCACCTGTGTATTGTCCGCGATGCGGGTCGACGCTCGGGACGAAGATGGAGGGGGGCCGGGAGCGGCCCGCGTGTCCGGCGAACGGGTGCGGCTTCTTCCACTTCGGCGACGCGTCGATCGGCTGCGGGGGCGTGGTCATCAGGGACGGCAAGGCCCTCCTGATCCAGCGGGGGCTCAACCCAGGCCGGGGGACGTGGCAGATACCCGGCGGTTACGTGGAGGACGACGAGGCGATACCCGCCGCCGTGGAGCGCGAGGTGCTCGAAGAGGCGGGGGTCGTGGCGGCGGCGCGGGAGGTCCTCGGCTTCCGGCACTCGTCGAGCAGGCCCGACCGGCCGAACGCCAACCTCTATGTCGTGTTCCGGTTGGAGCTGGTCTCGGGCGAGCCGCGCGGGGACGGCGTGGAGACGCTGGACGCGGGCTTCTTCTCCCTCGCTGAGCTCGAAGAGAAGGTTGGCATGCAAGGGCTCTCGATGTGGGCGATCAAGCTGGCCCTTGCGCCGGACCGTGGCGAGGGGTTCGTCTCGCACCACGATGAGTTCGAGCTGCGCCCCGGCTGGTCGCTGTTCGGGCTTCCGCCGCAGGGGCGGTAAGGCGTGGGTGGGGGTGTGCTACCATCCTCTGCATATAAGATGGCGGAAGGTAAGTCCATGGCGGCAATGCCTCGGAAGCAGGAAGCCCAGCCGGAAATCCCCCCCGGAGCAGACTCCGGCGTTCCGCCCGATGTGTTCGCGCGCCTAATGGCGAACCCGCCCACGGGCGAGCAGCAGGCGCAGTGGCTCGCTGACCTCAAGCAGTCGCGGCGCGACGGTCTCTACCTGAACAGCATCAAAGATCACATCCTCGCGGAGCACGGGGACTGCTGGATTGCGGCGTACGGCGAGGAAGTCGTTGCGATAGCGGATACGTGGCAGAAACTCCATAACCTCTTGGAAGCAGCCGGTGTGCCCCGAGACAAGCCAGCGCGGCGGCATTTTCAGAAGCATCCTCCCCACATGATTCCTGGTCTCCGCCGATGGCTATAGAGGGATATTTCGAAGCGGACTACATTGTGCCTGCTCCCTACGTTGAGGAATTCGTCAGGATAACCCGATGGAGGGTGGAAGCGGCGGTGCGCTTCCTCGTAGATACAGGCGCGGACACAACGACACTCAATGCAGAGGCAACTCGGACCCTTGGCATCGCACCGGCCCAACTTGCACAGGATCAGCAAGTTGCTGTCAGCGGCGTCGGCGGCGTAACCGCCTACGTGCGGGAGCCGGCGGTGGTTCGACTGTACGATGACGCTGCCGCTGAGTGGCGCTCTTTCTCCACCATGCTCGACATCCATACCGGAGAGGAAGAGACGGCCGACCTGCCGTCGCTGCTGGGACTCGATGTGCTCAACCGCTGTAGGTGCGCCATAGACGCCTCGGAAGGGAGCGTACTGCTCGATCCGGTGGTCGTGGACAGAGCTAGCGGCATGGTGTACTACCCTCCCAATCTGCGTAGGCAAGGGTAACCCGCAGGTAGGCAGCGTAGCGCGTTCTTACGAGTCGAAGTCCAGTACCTCCATTGAGACGGACTTCGCCGGTTTGGCGCCGCTACGCACCAGCAGGCGTGTTCGCTCCGTTGTTTCGCGGCTGAAGGTGGGCTCTCCGCAGCGGGCGCGCACGACAGCGGGGATGCGCTCGACTAGCAAGTAGCGCTCGTCGAAGTGAAACATCTTCTCGACGGGTTCCTCGCGGCTTACCGTGTGATGGCATACCGAGCATTGGAACATTCCTCACCTCGTACCGCAAAGGCTATCCACTTTTGGGGTTACACGTGCTACGGGACAAGCGAGGGAGATAGATCTTCACCTCGGATGGGCCTCCCCTCGTATATGTCTTGGATTGCTTCCCATGCCATGTTGGCGGTATACCAGCTCAGTCCTTCCCATGCTTTGGCAATATCGGCCACTGCGATAGCAGTGTACGCATGTCCACGCCAGCCAGGAGTCAGGTAATCCTGCTTGTACCTGTCCCAGTATTTCACGCGCTTGTCGCCGTTGCTGAGGCGTATAGGGCTTCCTACGACTTCTGCGACATGAGTGCCGTCAATGAAGACGGAGAACCGATGGCCATTCTTTGAGAAGCCGCTAGTGGGTCTACGCAAAATAGGTATATGTGTCTCCTTTGCTCTGTTCAGATCCCTCTGTCCTACATGCTCGGCCTGAATCGGCCCCAGACTTCCCAGAGGGCGTGGGTGATCTGGCCTACGGTGGCGTGCTCGACGGCATCGAGGAGGGACTCGAAGACGTTGGCGTCGGAGGCGGCGGCCCGTTGGAGGCTGCGGAGGGCAGGCTTGGCCTGGCGGGCGTGCTCGCGCTTGAAGGCGCGGGTCCTCGCGGCCTGGGCGCGCTTCTCCTTCAGCGGGATGTTGACGAGCTCGCCGCGGGGCTTGCTCGAACCGTCTCCGGCGAGATAGTTCACGCCGACGACCTTCCGCCGGCCCTCGCGCATGGCGCTGCGTTCGCGCTGGACCTCCTCCTGGATGGCGGTGCGGAAGTACTCGTTCTCGATGGCCGGAATCACGCCGCCTTGCCGGTCGATCTCGCGGAAGATGCGGTGGACGGCCCGCTCGACCTCGTCCTCCAAGTACGACAGGCCGTAGGCGCCCTGGTGAAGGTTCTCGGTGAACGCGAAATCGCCGCTCTCGACGAGGGGAATCTGCTGGCTGCCCATGGCGAGTAGGACGTCGTCCTCCTCGGGGGTGGTGTAGGTCTCCTTGTAGGAGTTGGTGTGGAGTGAGTTGGCGTTGTTGTGGAGGGCGTGTTCGGCCTGGAGCGCGACGCGGGTGAGGTTATGGAGCGGCTCGGAGTCTTGGAGGGAGCGGCCGGAGGTCTGGCTGTGGAAGCGCAGGGCGAGGCCGGGCCCCTCCACGCCGTAGTAGCGCTTGAGGGCGACGGCCCACACGCGGCGGGCGACGCGGCCCAAGACGTTGAACTCGAGCTCGGAGCCGGACGTGAAGAAGAAGGAGAAGCGGCGTGTGAACTCCTCGATGGGGAGTCCACGCGCCTTGAAAATCTCGACGTAGGTGAGGCCGTTGGCGAGGGTGAAGGCGAGCTCTTGAATGGGGTTCGCTCCCGCCTCGCCAATGTGGTAGCCGGAGACGGAGATGGGGTACCAGGACGGCGCCTCCCGCATCGTGTGCTCGATCATGTCGCCGATGAGGCGGAGGGATGGCTCCAAGGGGAACTGGGCCTCGTTCTGGGCCTGGACCTCTTTGAGGATGTCGGTCTGGATGGTGCCGCGCAGCTTGCGCCAGTCGAACCCGCGCCGCCGCGCCGCCGCCAGGTACATCGCCATGAGCGTGGGCGCGGGGCCGTTCATCGTGAGAGATACCGACGTGCTCTCCAGGTCGAAGCCGTCGTAGAGGCGGAGCATGTCGTCGATGGTGTCGACGGCGACGCCCCCCTCCCCGACCTTCGCCAAGGCGCCCGGCTCGTCGGAATCGAGGCCGTAGAGGGTGAGGGAATCGAAGGCCGTCGATAGGCGCGGCGAGCCGTGGCCTTCGGCGAGGAGATGGAAGCGGCGGTTCGTCGTCTCCGGCAGGCCGAGGCCGGCGAACATGCGGATGGGGTCTTCGTCCTTGCGGCGGTGGGGGTAGGCGCCCTCGGTGAAGGGGAAACGTCCTGGGACGTTCTGCTTATGGAGGTAGCGGACAATCTGCTTGGGGCTCGCGTCCCGGTCGGGCATGCCGAGAACGGGCACCCATATGCCGGTGGTCGTCTCGCGGGCGACGGGCACGGGCCTGCCGTCGGCCTCGCGGTACGCGACGCCGTCGTCAACGGTGGCGCCGGACAGGTCGCCGTCGAAGCCGTAGGTCCGCCAGAGGCGGTCGTACTCGGCTTGATAGTCGCGCGCCGCGCCGCCGTTCGCGGCGAGAGCGGCTTCGGCCTCAGCCTCGGCGTAGTAGGCCTCGTGGGCGTCGACGATGGCGCCGAGGTAGGCGCGCCGCGCGAAGGGCACCGGCGGTGCGTCGGGCGCGGAAGGGAGGTCCGAGGGCGAGGCCGTCAGACCCGAGCGGCGGGCAATCTCCATAAACAGGGCCGTGACGCCGGGGTCGCCGAAGTGCTTGGCTTCGGTCAGGAAGAAGCTGCGTCCTTCCGGCACGAAGCGCCGGACGCGGGCCGCGCGCGCTTCGGCTTGCGGGAAGTCCCGCTTGTTCATCACGACGACCTCGGCTTGGCGGAGCAGCGCTTCCTTCTCCAGCTGCACGTCGCTGCCGTACTCGGGGGTCATGCAGAAGACGGAGGCGTCGACGACGGGCGCCACCCCGAGCTCGTTCTGGCCGAGGCCGACGGACTCGACGAGGATGAGGTCGAAGTCGTGGGCGCGAAGCTCGGCGATCAAGGGCGCGACTTTCGCCTCCGTGGAGTCGCCGGGGCCGACGCGCACCGAGCGCACGAATACGCGGGGGGAGTAGCAGTGGATCATGCGCAGGCGGTCCCCGAGCGTCGGGTCGGCGGTGATGACGGCGATATTGCCGCCGGTCGAGCGGAGGAAGCGGAGGATGAGCTCGTCGATGAGGGTGCTCTTGCCCGCGCCGCCCCGTCCGCCGACGCCCCACACGCGGGGGAGCGTCTCACGGAGTGGGGAAGGCTCGTGGCGCGCCTGCCGGACCGCGCCGTCCCTCCACTCGATGTCGCTGAGGCGTTCGGCAATAGCGCGGAATTCCGGTCCGTCGGCGCTTGCTCCGGCCGGCGCGCGCTCAGTGATCGAGACCATGTCGCGCACGGCTTCGGTGAGGTCGAGCGGGGGTCGGTAGACCTTGGCGACGCCAAGGCGGCGCAGCGGCTCGACCTCCCGTTCGAGGATGGTCCCGCCTCCGCCGGCGAAGAGGGGAACGTGGGAGATGCCGTGCCGCGCCTGCTGTTTCAGCACCTCGGCGAGAAAGGTCATGTGGCCGCCGTTGTAGGTGCTGACGGCGATGGCGGCGGCGTCCTCCTCGCTCGCGGCCTTGGCGATCTGGTAGGCGCTCTTGTTGAAGCCGATGTAGACGGCCTCCGCGCCCTCGCTTCTGAGGATGCGGGTGATCGCCGCCGCCGCGACATCGTGGCCGTCGCAGATGGGCGTCGCTATGACGAAGCGGGGTGGGCGAGGCATGGCAGGGAGTATAGCGCGGGGAGGCGGCGCTTAGGATGAAGTGGAGCCCCGCGTCGCGACGCCATTGTGAGGTCATGACAGGCGCAATATGACTACGCGCAGGGCTTGTATGTGAGCTCGTTGAGAGATAGAATGTAGTCACTCAAGACTAAATGGCTATGCCCGAACGTGACCCGTAGGCCTGATAAAGGGCTTGCAGTGAGCGCGGAGAAGGGCTACGATGTGGTTACTTAGGAGAGTGCAGTGATGACTACGTCATACGGTATACGCGAATTCAAGGCCAAGGTCAGCGAGGCCCTGCATGATTTGAAAGAGGGCGACGAAGTGATAATCACCCGCCGCGGGAAGCCCTGCGCCAAGCTCGTACCCGTTGAGGCTGCAGTCCCCAAGTCTTCGCTCAAAGCGCTCCGCGGGCTTGGCGCTCGTCTGCCGGACGCGACGTGGGAGGATTTCCAGGAAATCAAGAAGATCTGGGAGCCCCGCGTCCCGGATGACCTGTGATACGGGCCGATCAGGATAGCCTGTCCGCATTCGTGGTGGACGCCCACTCTCTGTGGTGGTACATGAAGTCGTCCCCACGGCTCTCCGTCGCTGCGGCCGCAGTGTTTCACTTGGCCGATACGGGCAATGCGCTGTTGGTCGTGCCCGCAATCGTGGCGGCGGAGGTCTATTACCTCTCAGTCAAGCTTGGCGAGCCTCTTCCACCGTCCGACCTGCTGCAGGCGATTGACGCGTCGGACACTCTTAGCCTCTCCGACCTGGGCAGGACGCAGTTGGAGATGCTCGACCGGCTACCGGAGATTCCCGAGATGCACGACCGATTGATCGCCGCCGAGTCGCTCGCGCTCGGCGCGCCGGTGGTGACGCGGGACCCGGTGATCGCCGCCTCCCCTCAGATACAGTCCGTCTGGTAAGAGCGGAGGGCTATGCCTGGCTCAACAGGGCTTCGACTTCCAGTCGGAGAACCGGGTGGAAATCCTGTAGGGTGTGCCAGACTTCCTCGACGAGGCTTTCCTTATCGTATTCGTGAGCGAGGTCGTTCCTCGTGTCGATGGTGGCGACGTAGTCGTTGATTTGCTCGGTCAGCCTCCGGTCTATGGCATAGAGCCTGTTGATGGCCTCTCCGATAATCAAGACCCTGCGCTCAATCGCGTCTCGCATCATCGTTTCGCGTTGGTAGTCCGCAAAGACGCTGCCCGCAATGTATTCGCTGATTCTGTCAATGGACTGGATGATGTGCGTCAGACGTCTACGAGCCTCAGGGTCCATTGGCTAGCGTGCCGCGCCGGTCTGCGTTTCCGCTGCGCCCACGGGCCCGAGCGCGCCGCATGGCGTCAGCACTGCCGGGCTCCTCACCCATACCCAGTAGCCCTTGCCGGTGACGATTGCCCCGCTGCCGTTCTGCCCCTTGACTATCCTTCGCCACTCGTCCGTCCGGGGCTCATGCGTGTACGCCACTTCCCAATCGAGACCTTCGAAGTAGCGGTCGGCATTACCACGGTCTTCCCCGATCGGGCCTGGAGGCTCACCTGCCGCGTGCTTCTCTGCATCGTACACGCCAAGTAAGTTCCACCCCGCCTGGACGGGCACGGATGGCAAAGGGGCGTAGTGGTCTACCGCAGGGATCTCTACCCTGATTGTCCCTGCCGCGCTCATCATTACCCAGTAACCCAAGCCGCCGGTGAGGTCGGTGAGATTGCCCTTCCACTGCCCGCTCTCGTCGCGCCGAGCAGTCACCCATTTGCCTTGGAACCCGGCCACGGATTCCGCCGGGAGCGTCGGCGGCAAGATGTCGCCGATGGCCGGACGAAGAGGGGTCATCGGGAAGGAGATGGGGTTCAATCCCGGTACGAGGTCTATCTTGAAGCGCCTGGCGCCTTTCTTCACGCGTCACCTCACAAGCGGCGGCTTAGGCAGTATACCATCGCCTTCATTCCGCCCCGCTCTGCGGGTATACTCTGCCTGCATGCCTGCCCTTCTCGAAGCCCGCGACCTGACGAAGCACTACGGACGCACCGTCGCTCTCGACGGTGTGTCGTTCGACGTGCACGAGGGGGTTACGGGACTGCTCGGGCCGAACGGCGCGGGCAAGAGCACCGCGATGAAGCTCTTCCTGGGCCTCATCCAGCCGACTGCCGGCTCGGCGATGCTCCTCGGGGATGAGCCGTACCGCTCCACGGATGGGCGCGCCCGCATCGGCTACATGCCGGAGAACGACTGCCTGCCGAAGAGCATGACCGCCTCCGAGTTTCTGATGCACATGGCGCAGGTGAGCGGCATACCGCCGAGCCAGGCGCGGACCCGCGCCGCAGACGTGCTCCGCCACGTCGGCCTCGACGAGGAACGCTACCGCTCCATCGGCGAGTACTCGACCGGCATGAAGCAGCGTGTGAAACTCGCCCAGGCCATCGTCCACGACCCTGTGCTCGTGCTGCTCGACGAGCCGACCGCCGGCCTCGATCCCGATGGACGGCAGGAGATGCTGCGCCTCATCCACCGCACCGCCAACGTTTTCGGCATCAGCGTCATGCTTTCGACCCACCTCATGGGCGACATCGAGCGCACCGCCGATTCGGTCATCGTGCTCGAATCCGGCATGCTCGCGCAGGAAGGCGCGGTCGCGAAGCTGACCGAGGAGACCGAGACGCTGCTCGTCGAGGTCGCCGACCGGCGGGACGAGTTCGCCGCCGCGCTCGCCGCGAAGGGCGTGCAGACGGCGGACGACGGGCAATCGCTCGTCATCGAGCACGCGCAGGAGGCCGACTACGATTTCATCCGCGACGCCGCTGTCGAGTCCGGCGCGCGCCTGCGGCGCCTCTCGCCGGAGCGCCGCACCCTCACCGACATCTTCCGGAGTCGGCCGTCGTGAGGGACATCTTCAGGAGCCGGCCGGCGTGAGGGAGCGCGAAGCGGAGGTCTTCGACCTCGGATATCAGCACTACACGGGCCAGCGCGAGGGGCGCAACCGCGCGCGCTTCGCCGTGTTCGAGAACGGCGTCCGCACCGTGCTCGGCATCGGGCGCGGGGGCCGCGCCAAGATACTGCCGGTCGGCCTGTTCATCGCGGTGATGACCCCTGCCGTGGTGTTCGTCATCATCCTCTCGTTCATCGACTCGCTCGCCGGCGATGGGGCCGCGGACTTCATCCCCGGCCCCGGCGACTACTACTCCATCGTGAGCGTTATCCTCATCATCTTCGGTGCCATCATGGCCCCGGAGCTGCTGTGCCCCGACCGGCGCGACAACGTGCTCCCGCTCTACCTGGTCCGTCCGCTCACGTCCACGGACTACGTCCTTGCGCGCTTCCTCGCGTTCTTCGTCATCGTGCTCGCGCTGGTCTACGCCGGACAGATCGTCCTGCAGGCGGGGCTCATCCTCACGGCGAGTGAGCCGGTGGACTACGTCCGCGACAACTGGCTGGACGTGCCGCGCATCCTGCTCGTAGGCGCGCTCATCGCGCTGTTCATCTCCGTCGCGCCGCTTGCGGTGGCCGCGTTCACGACGCGACGCGCCTACGCCGCCGCGTTCGTCATCGCCGCGTGGCTGCTGCTCAATTCCATCAGCGACGGCCTGACCTCCGAGGTGTGCGCCACCAGTACCACCACCACGATTTCCGGTGACGGCGTCGAGACCACCTCGCGCTCTGAGGAATGCGACGATTCGGTGGTCGGCGACCTTGCGCCCTACGTCGCGCTGCTCAACTTAAGCGGCGCTACCGAGAACATCAACGGCATGGTGTTCGACAGCGCCAGCGAGAACGGGGGATCCCCGTCCTCGTCTGCCGTTTCCGATCTGCACGACGCGTTTCCCATCGGCGCGTACATCCTTTGGACGGGCATCCCCGCCCTGCTGCTCTGGAACCGCTACCGGAGGATACGGCTATGACCACCGCTTCCGTCCCGGCCGTCGAGGTGCAGGGCGTCTCCAAGTGGTACGGCAGCGTCGTCGCGGTCAACGAAGCGTCTTTCGACGTCTATCCGGGCGTTACCGGCATCCTGGGGCCGAACGGCGCGGGCAAGACGACGCTGTTGAGCATGATGTGCGGCCTCGTCAAGCCGTCGCGCGGGAGCGTGCGCGTCCTCGGCGAGGAGGCGCGGGGCAACATCCGGCTCTACCGCCGCATTGGCGTGATGCTGGAGCACGACGTGCTCTACCCATTCATGACCGGGCGCGAGTTCGTGCGGCTGGCGGCGCGTCTGCAGGGCGTGGACGACGCTGCGGCGATAGACCGGGCTATCCACGGGGCGAACCTCGAGGACGCACAGCACCGCCTCACCGGCACGTACTCCCGCGGGATGCGGCAGCGCATCCGGCTCGCGGCGGCCATCGTGCATGAGCCGGAGGTGCTGATTCTGGACGAGCCGCTGAACGGGACCGACCCGCGCCAGCGCGTCGAGTTCGCCGACTTTGTCGCGCGGCTTTCGGCCCAGGGCAAGGCGATCCTCATCTCCTCCCACATCCTCGAAGAGGTCGAGTCGCTGGCGGACCGCATCCTGCTCGTGGTGAGCGGGAAACTCGCGGCGGCAGGCGATTTCCACGCGATACGCGAGAAGCTGGACGAACGCCCCTTCCAGGTGCGCATCGGCGCATCGAAGCAGCGGGAGATGGCCGCCGCGCTCGTGGCGCTTGACGCGGTGGAGTCCATTTCGCTGGACGAGAACGGCGGCATCGAGGTGCTCACTCGCAACGTTGCCGAGCTGCAGCGCATAGCCCCGAAGCTCGCGCAGGACATCGGCAGCCGCCTGTACCGGATCGAGCCGTTGGACGATTCGCTGGAGAGCGTGTTCTCGTACGTGGTGCAGCGATGACCGGGGCGCTCTTCATGCTGGCGCTGCGCCAGGCGGTTACGAGGCGCAAGCTCGCGCTGCTCATCGTTCTCGCCCTGCTCCCGCTGGGGTTCGCCAGCATCCTCGTCTCCGTGAACGCGGGCGACGGCGCGCTGATTGGCCCTGTGCTCGGGGGACTCGTCATTTCGGTCACGCTCCCGCTAACCGTGATGGTGCTGGCGACTGGCGCGTTCGGCAACGAGGTCGAGGACCGGACGCTCAGCCTGCTCACCACCAAGCCCGTGCCGCGCTGGACTATCGTGCTTGCGAAGCTGGTGGCGACGATCGTCGTCGCCGCGCCGCTGATGGCCGTCATCGCGGCGGTTATCACGACGATGGACGGAGACGGGACCGCTCCGGTTGCCGCCGCAGTGGCTGTGGTCGTAGGCGTCGTCGCCTACGCCTCCGTGTTCACCTGGGCGGGCCTGATCACGACGCGCGCGCTGGGGTTCGGACTCATCTACGTGCTGCTCTGGGAGGCGCTGATTACGAGCTTCCTCGACGGCGCGCGCTACCTCAGCATCCGTAGCTACATCTTCGGGACGGCGCACGGGCTCAACGACACCGCGTTCGGCGAAGAGCTCACCATCGAGCTGCCCGCCGCACTCGTTGGCGCAGCGCTGGCGACGGTGATCTTCTACCTGCTTACGGTGCGCCGCCTCAGCCGGATGGATATCCAGTAAGCGCCGCCCCTCGGAAAGGGCCTGCTTCGTGCGTCAGTCCCGAGAGCGTAAAGCCTGGTGGCGGGACCCGTCGCTCATCACGATGGTCTCGCTGCTGACCGTCGTGTCGGCGGCCGCGTTTGCGCTGCGTGGCGGCGATGGGCTGCTGGACGGCGTGGAGGGCTTGGCGGACCTGATCAGGCGCGCCGGGCCGGCGCTGGTCCTGGGATTCCTGCTCGCGGGCCTGCTGACCGTCCTGTTCCCGCCGAGCACGGTCGGTCGCTGGATGGGCGACGATGCGGGGCTGAAAGGCATTCTTATCGGCGCGGCGGCGGGAGTCCTTTCGCCCGGCGGGCCGTACGTGATGTACCCGATTGCGGCGGCGCTGATTCACGGCGGGGCTGGCATCAGCTCGCTCGCGGCCTTCACCGCGGCCCGCAACATCTTCACGGCGAACCGGCTCCTGGTCTATGAGATGCCCTTCCTCGGTGTGCCGCTCGCGCTTTCGCGGACGCTGGCGACGCTCTGGCTCATCCTCGTCTCGGTCGTCCTCGTGCCGCTCGTCTTCCGGCTGATGCCGAAGAGCGCGCAGGAGTCGGCGCGGGCCAGGATCGGCCGCGGCGAGAGCGGGGACGGCGAATGACGACCTACCTGCTCGCGGGCCTCGTGGCGCTGACCGCCGCGCTCGTCGTGCGGAAGCAGGGGCTCGCCGGGCTCAGACAGGGCAGCCGAACGAGCCTGATGCTGCTCCGCTCGGTCTCACGGATGCTCGTGTTGGGGATGGCCCTTGCCGCAATGACCCAAGTCATTCTGCCGGAGGACGTGATCACGCGCTGGATGGGCGACGAGTCGGGATTCACCGGGATACTCATCGGGACGGCGGTCGGGGCGCTCGTGCCGGGCGGGCCGTATGTGGTCATTCCGCTGGCGGGGTCCGTGTTCTTATCGGGGGCTGGGGTCGGCTCGGTCGGCCGCGTTCGTCACCGCGTGGAACACGATCCCGCTGACGAGGACGATGATGTGGGAGCTGCCCTTCCTGGGCGGCGCGTTCAGCGCCAGCCGGATGCTGGTGAATCTGCCCTTCCCGATCCTCGCCGGCCTGCTGACACCGCCGGTCTACCGGCTGCTGGTCTGACGGCGCGGCGGACGGCGTTTTTGCGAACGTGTAGCTGCTGTGCAGCAGTCTACGGCCTGACGTATCCCTGTTATGGGGCTCGCTGCCTCGATCCAAATACTTCCAGCACGGGGAGGAGCAGCAGGTCCACCAGCGCGTCCCGCTGGTATGGCAGCCCTGACGCTATCGCCAGCAGCACACCGGCCGCGCCGGAGCCGGGCGGCGCCTGGCCTGCCGCTATCACCTCGAGGACTCCGTCCGATTCGACCGCAACGAGACGCCACTCCAGGTCGTTGACGGAGACTTTCCCCAGCTCCTCCGGCGGGGATGCCGCGCCAGAGAGCGCTTGCTCTAGGAACTGGTCCACCGTTACCCCGGGGACAACCGTCTGCACCAGCGCGGGCCCCACGATCTCGTGCCTGAGAAATCCCCCGGGCGTCAGCTCCGACAGCGGGGCCCACCCCTCAGGCCGCATAATCCGTACTCCGAGCAGCTCCGAGTAGAACGGCGTGAGCGTTACCGTCTCCAACGGCGCGACCCACTCGGGCGCGGGATGCTCCGACACGCATGACGCATCGGGCGCGTCTTCTCCGGCGAAGAATGCCGCGACGACGGACTCTGCGCATTCGCCCGAGAAGAGCGCGCCGTGCCCGACGGCGGGAAACTCGACGAACGCCGCGTTGGAGAGGTTACCGGCCACCGCCATCCCCATCGGCGGCGGCGTGATCGGGTCGAACTCGCCCGCGAGCACGAGCGTCGGAATGTCGCTCACGACGGGCGCGTTCTCCACGGGCGCGGACGGCTGCACGTCCCAGAGCACGCACGTCTCAATCGTGTCCGGCGCGTATTGCCCGCCGCTGTCCATCAGCCTGGCGAAGAGCGGGTTCGCCTCGACGCTCGCGGCCAAGGCCGCCTCCGACGTGAACGCCACCTCGTCCTGACACTGCATCGAGTAGTGCATGCCGGTTGCGCTGAACTCAGCGTTCGTGAGGCTCGTGGAGAGCAGGAGGTCCGCAGGCCCCGCGTTCCCCTTCGCAGCCTCGGCGATGACCTCCGGCAGCCAGGGGACCATCTCCGTCTGGTACAGGGCCTGGAACAGTAGCGACGCCAATCGGCCGCCCGTCATGAGCGACGCGACGGTCTCTCCGCTGAGGGGCAAGGCCGTCTCGCCCGGCTCCGGCGAGGCAGTGAGCGTGTCGAACGCCTGGACCAGCATCCCTTCCAGGTCCGGATAGTTCGCGTCGCACGCGGCATCCATGGCGCATGACTCGATGAGCAGGCGGAACGCCCGCTCCGCGCTCGCAGGCACGCTCGCGGACAGGTCGGCTTCCAGGGGGTAGGCCGAATCGAGCACCACGCGGCGCACGCCGCCGGGGAAGTCGCGCATCACCGTCTGCGCCAGCCGCGTCCCGTAGGACACGCCGTATAGGTCCCACTGCTCGTGGCCGAGCGCGGCGCGCAACCGGTCGACGTCGGCTGCATTCGCGGCGGTGTCGAATAGCGAGAGGTCTACCCCCTCTCCCACGAGCCGGTCCCGGCAAGCGCCCAGCGCCTCCAAACTGAGGCGGGACTCCTCCGAGGGCGGGAGCGTCTTGCCGATGAGGTCGCGCCCGAGCTCACGCAGCCCAGGACAATCGAGCGAAGGGTGCGAATAGCCCGCCCCGCGCTGGTCGAGCACGACGATGTCCCTGCCCGAGGGCAGCGACTCCAGCAGCGCCCCGGAAGTGACCGCCATCGCTTCGAGCGTCTTCGAGCCGGGGCCGCCGTCGAGGAAGACGATGGGCGCGTCGTCGGCGCGCTCGCCTCTGGCGGGAAAGACGGCCACGGCCAGCTCCAGCGTTCCGGCGCCGGGGTCGCCGTAGTCGGCGGGAACGGTGAGGTAGCCGCACTCCGCCTCCAACGAGGCAGCGGACGGCTCGTTGCTGAACGGACATTCGGCTTGCGCAAACCCGCCGCCCACCGGAGGAATCTCAGGCGTCGGAACAAGCTCCGGCGCGGGCGTGGGTTCGGGAGTGGGAACGAGCTCCGGCGTGGGCGTGGGTTCGGGAGTGGGGGCGAGCTCCGGCGCGGGCGTAGGTTCGGGAGTAGGGGCGAGCTCCGGCGTGGGCGTGGGTTCGGGAGTGGGAACGAGCTCCGGCGTGGGCGTAGGTTCGGGAGTAGGCGTTGGCGTAGGCGCGGGAGTAGGCGTCGCCGTGGGCGCAGAGGTGGATGTCGGAGTCGGGTCAGGGGATTCGCAGGCGGCGAAGAGGAGCGTGAGGACGGCGAGGAGGATGGCGGGGGAACGAGGGAAGCGCATGCGATGATGCTAGCACAAGGCTGGCCTTACCCTCCTCATCCCTTCGGGTCCCCTCTCCCATCCCGGCGAAGCGCCAGCGGGGAAGCCTCGCCCGTAAGAAATCATGACATTTGCCCGTTGTGCAAACGAACCCCCTTCCCCTACCCTGCCCCCATGACCGCACACCCCGCCCTCTCGCCCCTCCGATGCCCCGCGAGCCCCCTGTCGCAAAGTGTCGCATTGATGTCGCAAAGTGTCGCATTGCTGTCGCAGAGTGTCGCATTCGATGTCGCAAATCGGAGCGCATTTGTCGCGCGCGGACCCGCAGCCAGGCGTAAAAACCCGACAAATGCGACACTTTCGAGAAAACGTTGCTCCTCCATCCACCCTGCGGGAGTAGAATCCGGGCAGTCCGCAGCGAAGGAGGAGCAGGTTGAAAGCAGTCCGGTTTCATGAGTTCGGCGGGCCGGAGGTCTTGCGGTGCGAGGATGTCGCTGAGCCGGAGGCCGGGCCGGGCGAGGCGGTGGTCAAGCTCGGCGCGTGCGGCGTCAACTTCATCGACACTTACCAGCGGACAGGCGCGTATAAGGTCGCGCTTCCGCATACGGCGGGACAGGAGGGAGCGGGCGAGGTAGTAGCCGTCGGCGAAGGCGTGACGAGCGTCGTTGCCGGCGACCGCGTCGCCTTCAGCGGGACGGCGTCGTCGTACGCCGAGATGGTCCGCGTGGCCGCCGCCAGGCTCGTCAAGCTGCCCGACGGCGTCGACGACCAGACGGGCGCCGCCGTTCTGCTCCAGGGCATGACCGCCCACTTCCTCGCCACGTCCACCTTCCCGCTGGCGCCGGGGCGCGCCTGCCTCGTACACGCGGCTGCAGGAGGCGTCGGCTTGCTGCTCACGCAGATCGCCAAGATGCGCGGCGCGCGGGTCATTGGCACCGTCTCGACCGAGGAGAAGGCGGAGCTGGCGCGCGGGGCCGGGGCGGACGAGGTGATCCTCTACACCGAGCAGGACTTCGTCGCGGAGGTCGAGCGCATCACGGATGGCGAGGGGCTGCACGTCGTGTACGACTCGGTCGGCAAGGACACGTTCGACGGCAGCTTGGACTGCCTCGCGGAGCGAGGCTACCTGGCGCTCTTCGGTCAGTCGAGCGGACGCGTGCCGCCCGTCGATCCGCAGACGCTCAATGCAAAGGGCTCGCTCTTCCTCACCCGCCCCACGCTGGGAAGCTACACGCGCACCCGCGAGGAGCTGGACTGGCGCGCGGGCGAGCTATTCGGCTGGATAGCGGAGGGCGCGCTCAACGTCCGCGTCGGCGCAACGTTCGCTCTGTCGGACGCCGCGAACGCGCACCGCGAGCTCGAAGGCCGCCGCACGACCGGCAAAGTGCTGCTGATACCGTAGGGCGAAGGGGATAGGCACTGTGGGAAGCATCGGAACATTCATCGGCAGGCGCCGCCGGGGCATCTTCATCGCAGGCGTGATCGTGGCGATTCCCGTGCTGGCGCTTGCGTGGTGGCTTGGCTCGCCGCTCTTCCTCAGCAAGACCGTGGACGAAGAGTTCCCGTACAGCGTGGGCGCGGTCGTGCCGGAGGGTATGACACGCGCCCAGGTGGACCAGACTATGGCGACGATGGCGATGGTGGACGAGCAGGCCTCCGAGGCGATGCCGGAGGCGGAGACGCCGCCTGAGGTGGTGGCGGAGATGATAGTGGACGCGTTGGCGGGGATGTCGCAGGAGGAGGTGGCGGCGATGGCGATGGCGCTGGCGGAGCCGGTGTGGGGAGTGTCGCCTGAAGATATGGCGGCGGCGATGGAGAATGCAGCGCAGGATGATTTTGCGGATGTGGTGCGAGGGATGACCGAGATGATGAAGGTGGTCATGAAGGACATCCCGCCGGAGACGATGGGGCGGATAGCCGAGGTGATGCCTGAAATCACAGAGGCCGCGATGGCGTCCGTGATTAAGCGCGGCATGTTCCGTGACGCTGACGGCTTCCACAAGGGCGAGGGCTCCGCGACCATTTACGCGCTGCCCGACGGCTCGCGCGTCCTTCGCTTCGAGGACTTCCGCGTGACGAACGGGCCCGACCTGCGCGTGCTCCTCGCCATGCACCCCGATCCCCAGAGCCGCGGCGACGTCCACAGCGCAGAGTATGTGGAGCTGGGTAAGCTCAAAGGCAACATCGGCAACCAGAACTACCCCTTTCCCGACGGCGTCTCGCCCGACGACTACGGCTCGGTGATCATCTACTGCAAGCCCTTTCAGGTCGTGTTCAGCGTAGCGCCGCTCACGGAGGGGTAGGCGGCGCTAGGGGGCGTGATTCGACAAGCTCACCACGAGCCTGGCTGAGGACGGTACACTGCGCTCGCACATCACACATGGGAGTTGCGTCATGTTTCACGGCATCAAGGTCATCGACGTTCATGGGCACCACTCCACGCCGGCGCAGTTCCGGGCATACGCCTACAACATGATTGCGCTCCGCACGCCGGTCGGCAGCTCGTTGCAGATACCGGAAAAGGCGATGGAGGAAGCTCAGGCGCGACACCTCGGCATGATGGACGAGCGCAACGTTGAGGTGCAGTTCATCTCGCCGCGCCCGGTCGCGATGATGCACTGGGAGATGCCCCACCTCGTCGAGCATTGGACGAAGGTCACGAACGACGTCATCCACCAGACGTGCGAGATGTACCCGGACCGTTTCGTGGGCGTCGCGCAGCTGCCGCAGGTGGGCGCGGACTACGCCAACGACACGACGGGCTGCCTCACCGAGTTCGAGCGCGCCGTGAACGAGCTCGGGTTCGTCGCCGCGACGTTGAACCCCGATCCCGGCGGCGACCGGCGGGTTCCCGGCATGAACGATCCCTACTGGTTCCCGCTCTACGAGAAATCGGCGGAGCTGCAGGCGCCTCTCATCGTCCACGCCTCCATTTCCCGCGACCCGCGCCTCGCCATCATCCCGCACAGCTACCAGTACAACTTCATGACGGAGCAGGCGCTCGCGACGCAGCTGCTGGAGCATAGCGACGTGTTCGACCGGTTCCCCACGCTCAAGGTGCTCGTCTGTCACTGCGGCGGAGCGCTCAGCCGTTTCATACCGCGGGCGCAGTCGTCCGGCATCGCGGGCGGGGGCCAGGTCGGCATCGGCAATCAGGGCATGCCTGCTCACGAGGACGAGCAGCGCGTCTGGGCGGACAACCTCTTCTTCGACACCTGCGCCTACGACAAGGACTACCTCGCGACGGCGATGAAGCACAAGGGCATCGACCAAATGTGCTTCGGCACCGAGTCGCCCGGCAGCGGCACCGGCGTGCTCAACCCCGACACCGGACGCCCAGCCGACGACATGCTTCCCGTCATCGACTCCATCGATTTCTTGAGCGACGACGACAAGCGCAAGCTCGTCCACGACAACGCGTTGAGGGTGTTCCCCTTGTTCAAGGGTTAGGTGTGGCGGACTTCAGGGTCATCGGCCGCGCCGCAGGCAGGACGGACGGGCCGGACAAGACGACCGGGGGCGCGATGTACGCCTTCGACGTGTGTCCGCCAGGCGTGGGCCAAGACGTTGCGCAGCCCCTACCCTGCCGCTCGCATCGAAGCCATCGACACCTCCCGGGCCGAGGCGCTCCCCGGCGTTCACGCAGTGCTCACGGGGGCTGACGTCGCAGGCCGGCTGCAGGGGCGCCAGGTCCGCGACGTGCCGCTCCTAGCGCAGGACCTTGTGCGCTTCGCAGGCGAGAAGGTCGCAGTCGTAGCCGCCGCCGACGAGGAAACGGCTCAGCGGGCCGTCGAGCTGATCGTCGTGGAGTATGAGGAGATACCGCCGGTGCTCGACGCCCTGGAGGCGATGCGCGAGGACGCGCGCCTCATTCACCCGGCATGGAAAGCTACGAGGGGTTTCGCCGTCCGCCCGAGCGGCCGTCCAACACCTTCTTCAGCGCGAGCTTCGGGCTGGGCGATATCGACGCGGGGTTTGCCGAGGCCGATTTCGTCTTCGAGGATGAGTACCGCTGCGGCAGGACGCACCCCGCATTCTTCGAGCCGCGCTCTTGCGTCGTCTCGGTTGAAGGGGACGGGCGCGCGCACGTCTGGGCTTCGAACAAGACCCCTTTCGGCCTCAAGCAGTCGTTGGCCGCTGCCGTGGGCGTCGATGAGGAGTCGATTGTCGTCCATCCCGTCTACGTGGGGGGCGATTTCGGGTCGAAGACGGCGCCCTTCGATGAGCCGCTGGCCTATCTCCTCTCCGCCAAGACCCGCCGCCCCGTGAAGATGGTCATGGACCAGCCGGAGGAGCTGGGCGCGGGCAATCCGAAGCACGCCGCCGTTATGCGTGTCAAGACCGGCGTGAAGCAGGACGGCGCGCTCACGGCGCATCTCCAGGAGATGTACTTCGACAGCGGCGCGTACGCCGGGCTGATGCCGTTGGGAGCGCTGGCGGGCGTCGACCGCATCGCGGCCAATTGGCGCATCCCGAATGCTCGCTTCGACCAGTATCACGTCTACACGAACAACGCCCCCGGCGGGTACATGCGCGGCCCCGGCGAGGCGCAGGGTTCCTTTGCGATTGAGTCGCACTTGGACGAGGTCGCCAGGGGTTTGGGGATGGACCCGCTGGAATTCCGCCTGAAGAACGTGCTGCATGATGGACAGCGCACGCCGATGGACGAGCTCTTCGCCGAGGTGCGCGCCGAGGAAACGCTGCAAGCGGCAGTTGAGCGGAGCGGCTACGGCGGGCCGAAGCGTCCGAATGTCGGCAGAGGGATCGCCATGTGCGCGCGTCCCGCGGGCGGGGGCGAGTCCTACGCCGAAGTAACCCTCAACGCAGACTGCGCGGTCGTGGTCAAAACGCCGATCTTCGAGCCGGGGACCGGAGCGTACACGATGTTCGCGCAGGTCGCCGCCGAGGTGCTTGGCGTTGGCGTTCGCGATGTGGGCGTGCAGGTGTGGGACACCGACGCGGTTCCCTTCGACTCCGGCGTCGCGGGCAGCCGGACGACGCGCATGGCGGTCCCGGCGGTCCATGAAGCTGCGGAGGCTGCGCTGGACGAGCTGCTGCGGGCGGCCGCGGCCCAGACCGGCTGGCCCCTCGAAGGACTGGTGAGCCAGGGCGCGTCTCGAAGGCCGGCGCCGACGAGTCTGTTTCGTGGGCGAGCGTGATTGCGGGCGCGGGCGGCGCCATCAGCGGGAGAGGGCACTCGAAGGTCATCGGTCAGGCGGAGCACACGTCCTTCGCGGCCCAGATAGCCGAGGTCGAGGTGGACGCGGAGACCGGCCACGTCACGCTTCTTCATTTCACGAGCGCCCACGACGTGGGCACGGTCATCAACCCGATTGCGCACCAAGGTCAGATAAACGGCGCGGTCGTGATGGGCGTCGGCTACGCGCTCCAAGAGGAGCTCTTGGCGGACTCGGGCAGAATCACGACGCTCTCCTTCGCGGACTTCAAGCTGCCCAACGTGGCCGACCTCCCCACCATGGAGACCGTGCTCGTTGCGTCCACGGGCGGGACGGGGCCCTATCGCGTCAAGGCCATCGGCGAGGCGCCGCTGCTCGGCGTTGCGCCCGCAATCGCCAACGCAATCCGCGACGCCACAGGCGTCCGCATGAGGAGCCTGCCGATCAACGCGGAGCGGATGCTTACGGCCCTCAGAGATGCACGGGGCGGGACTGCCTGACAGCCCTCACCACATGAGGGAACGAGAGGAGGAAGCGTTCAGTTCGCCTTGCCGCCGTGTCCCAGCATTGTCACCAGCGCCGAGATGTCGCTCTCGCCGAGCCCGCGGGCCATCGCCTCGTCGAACAGGGCCCGCGTCCGCTGAACGATGGGGAGCGAGACGCCCAAGTCGCCCGCGGCCTCCTCGATCAGCCCGAGGTCTTTGGCCAGCAGTCGAACCGGCGCAAGGGCGCCGTACTCGCCGGAGACGAGCATCGGACCGTTGCGCGTAAGCATATTGCTCGCGCCCCAAGAGGTGGCCAGCACGTCGAGCAGCTGCCGTCCGTCAGCGCCCGCCGACGTGCCGAACGTGAACGCCTCGCAAGCCGCCAGCGTGTGGATGCCGACCAGCAGCTGGTTCGTGAGCTTCACGACGCTGCCCTGCCCCACCGGGCCGACGTGGTGGACCGACGAGCCTAGCGCATCGAGAACGGGGCGCGCCGCGTCGAACTCCCCGTCCGGCCCACCGGCCATGATTGTGAGCGTCCCGTTCTCGGCTCGCTCCACTCCGCCGGAGATGGGCGCGTCCAGGTAGCCCGCGCCGCGCGCCGATGCCGCCTCGCCCACGCGGATCGCGAGCGATGGCGCTATCGTGCTGTGCTCGACAAGGACCTGTCCTGCCCTCGCATGCGCCGTCAGACCGTCCGGACCAAGATAGACCGCCTCCGACGCCGCGATGTCCGGCAAGCACGTGCAGACGATGTCCGCCCGCTCGGCGATCTCGGCGAGCGACGCTGCCTCCCCCGCGCCCGCGGCGGCCAGCGCCTCGATGGGAGGCCGGGAGCGCGACACAACAGTAACCTGGAAGCCTGCGCGGAGCAGGTTCAGCGCCATGGGCTTGCCCATGCGCCCTAGCCCGGTGAATCCGACGGTGGTGGTCATGGCGCACGCCAGCATACGTGAACCGCGATGCCCCCGCTTTGACACGTCCTCGCCCGCTCCCGTAGAGTTGTAGCGGCGTAACGCTCAGGAGGATGACGCATGGCAACGGCCCCCCCGCAGGCACAGCAGACCTACATCCGCAGGCCGCAGTTCTATGACGCGTGGATGGAGGCGCAGGGCATCCCCGTCTACCGCGACTACTACATCGAGGACGGGCGCACTATCGAGCTTGGCTACTGGAAGGAGCGCGGGCACAACGCGGCGTTCTTGCAGCTCGCCGGTCAGGAAGGCGTCTCGGAGGCGCGCATCACCGAGGTGCCCGCCGGAGGCTCCATACCCCCCTTCAAGATGACGCTGGAGGATGTCGTTTACGTGCTCAGCGGGCGCGGCGTCACCACCATCTGGAAGGACGGCGGCGAGAAGCACAGCTTCGAGTGGACCGACCACGCGATGTTCCGCATCCCCGGCAACTACTGGGTCGAGTACGCCAGCATGTCCGGCGGCGAGCCCGCGCGGCTCCTCCACTACAACAACATGCCCATCGCGATGTCCGCCGCCAAGGACGCGAACATCTTCTTCAACACCCCGCTCCAACCTCAGGAGGAGCTGACCTCGTCCGACGAGTTCTACTCCGACGCGCTGGCGGTGGACAACGACCCATCCGGGCGCGGCGCGGTCCGCCAGTACTGGGTGGGCAACTTCTTCCCGGACATGCGCGCGTGGGACAGGCTCGTCCCGTTCAAGGGGCGCGGCGCGGGCGGCACGACGGTGTTCGTGCAGTACCCCGGCTCCGAGCTGACCGCCCACATGTCGGTATTCCCCGCCAAGACGTATAAGAAGGGCCACCGCCACGGTCCGGCCTACGTCATCGTGATCCCGGCGGGCGAGGGCTTCTCGGTCATGTGGCCGGAAGGGCACGACAAAGTGTTCATTCCTTGGCATGAAGGCAGCATCTTCGTGCCGCCGAACCGCTGGTTCCACCAGCACTTCAACGTGGGCCAGCAGCCGGGGCGCTACCTCGCCTTCCACCCCCTGCCTCAGTTCACCGGTTTCACGAGCGAGAAGATCGACCGCTCCGGCGACCAGTTCGAGTACCACCAGGAAGCGCCCGAGATCCGAGAGCGATTCCAGGCCGAGCTGGCCAACCGAGGACTCCGAAGCGAGATGCCGCCGGAGTGCTACACCGACCCGAACTACAAGTTCGAGAACGAGAAAGACTAACCACCTCAAAGGTTAGCGGAATCGTAGAGAGGGGCCGGCGCACCGGCCCCTCTCTTTTTGTGCGTGGAGGCGCATGATGACAGACGACGTTACGTTCGAATCAGTCCCGCCGAGCGAGCCAGACGCGGAGGCGCTGATGGCGATGCTCGACGCGGAAGTAGCGGATATGTATCAGGGCACGACCGTCGGCACGGGCGCGCTGAGCGCTGATCTGAAAGCAGCCTTCATCGGCGTCTTCCTCATCGCACGGCGGCGCGGCGTTCCCGTGGCGTGCGGCGGGGTGCTCGTCCTCGACGCGGCGACCGCCGAGTTGAGGCGCATCTATGCCAGGCCTGAGGAGCGCGGCTCGGGAGTGGCGCGTGCGCTGATGGCGCGGTTGGAGCGCGCGGCGGCGGAGCGAGGACTGTCGCGGATACTGCTCGAGACCGGCGACCGCCAGACCCGCGCGATGCGCTTCTACGAGGCGCTCGGCTACACGCGCATACCGCCGTACGGCGAGCACGTGGGGAAGTCGTGGGCCGTCTGCTACGAGAAGCGCGTCATACCAGGCGGCATCACGTTCGAATCGGCCTCGCCAGACGTTCCGGAGGTCGCGAGGCTCCTCGCCGCGTACGAGGCGGAGTTCCTGACTTTCAATACACGCGAGGAGACGGGCTGGCGCGGCGAGGCCGGGCACAGGGACCTGAACATGCTGCTCGTTCGCCGCAACGGGCTGCCGGTCGGCTGCGGCGGCATTAGGATGCTGGACGCCTCCGCCGCCGAACTCAAGCGCATGTACGTCGTCCCCGGTGAACGCAGCAAGGGTATCGCCGCCGAACTCGTGTCCCGCCTGGAGCGCATGGCCGCCGTACGCGGCGCGTCACGGATGTTGCTCGACACCACCGAGCGCATGGTGAGCGCCGTCCGCCTCTACGAGCGGCTGGGCTGCGTTCGCACGCAGCCGTTTCTGCGGCATAACTTCGGTGCAGGCATGCCTGCCCTCATCTATTACGAGAAGCGCCTGGGCTAGTCGCGGATGTCCTGGAGGAACATGCCGGTAGGCACTTCGTGGCCGAGGCCCTGCTCGCGGGCTTTGTCGTAGACGACCTTGCCGACCGCTGCGAACTGCAAGCCCTGGTTGCCGCCATTCAGGTAGAGCGTGATTTCGTCCGGCGACGTCCGTCCGGGAATCACGCCGTTCACCAGGTCGGTGAAGGAGGGGTAGGACGACGACGAGCCGAACTGTCGCATCCGCAGTCCGGACGGAGGGAGACGGTCCATCTCGGCCTCCGTTCCCGCCACGAATGCCACGGGACTGTGGCCGCGCCCGTACTGGATGCGTGGGTCCTCCTGCAGTTTCGCGCCGCCGATGCCCTGGCGCACGGTCACGTTGGCCCGTTCGAAGGCCGTCTCGTCGAGCTCGTACCCGCCGAGGTTTGTCACGTGCATGCCGGGCTCCAACCATTCGCCTTTGATCACCGGGCGCATGGCGTCGGTGCAGGTGGAGACGATATCCGCGCCGCGCACGGCCGCCTCGGGGTCGTCGACCGGCTCGACGTCGATGTTGAGCGAGTCCATCATCTCGGCCGCGTAGGCCTCGCGGTTCTTCTTGGTCGGACTGTAGACGCGCACCTTCTCGATGGGGCGCTCGTTGCAGAAGGCCCGCAGATAGGTGCGCGCCATGCCGCCGGAACCGATCATGCCCACGACCTTCGAGTCCGGACGCGAAAGGTAGCGGACGCCCAGCCCGCCGCCGGCGCCGACACGGGCGTGCTGAAGCTCGCCGTCGTTGATGATTGCGAGTGGTTCGCCGTTGACGGTGCTGAAGAGGAAGATGAGCCCGCAGAAGGTCCCCGGCTCGACGCAGTACTTCTCTTCGGTCCAGTTGCCGTTCTCGTCCTCCGGCCACGAGACGATGTCGGACTTCATGCGAATGGCGAACACGCCGAGGTCGCGGCTGGCGCCCTCCATCGTGCCCCAACGATAGTAGTCGTCCTCGCGTCCGGTGGGGACGTACATGTCGATGCGGGGCCGGTGTATGGCGGCGCCGTCCACGAGTCCGCGGAACGCCTCGTCTTGCGAATCGATGGCGTCGGCGATGGTCAGCACGCGGCGAACGGTCTCGTTGTCGATGAAGAGCATGGTCCGTTCCTTCCTCAGCCGGTTAGGTCCGGCAGGCCGGAGCGCCGCGGTTGTAAAGGGCCGGGCGCCCAGGCTTGGGTTTTAAGGAGTCGAAATGAGGTAAGTAAATCAGCTTCTTGATGGGGGTTTTTACTCGTAAGGGTCTGAAGTTTGTGTCGCTGAAAGGGGTACTTTCTGTTTCTTGATCGGGGCTGTTTAGCAGGCCACGGCCTGCTTCCCGCGATCAAGAAACAGAATTAAATGTGAAAACACGCAATTCGGCATTGGCTCTCTCTATGAGCGGCGGCGAGTTATAGAACACGGCAGAGGGCTTGGGAGCGGACCGCCACAGAGGGAGCATGTCGTAAGCATACCGCAGGCGGGAGGGTTGGGGTAAGGGGCAAGTGTCACAGCTGTGGGGGGAGGGGAACGCGCCGCTGCAGGCAAATCGGAGTCGCGCCTTCCTCAGGAGGGCTGCAACACCTCATAGCATCGGCGTCCAACGACCCGGTGCGCCTTGTACCGAGAATCCGTTCGGTGCTGCGATTCCAAGTTCGTTGGTTGTCAGAGAAGCGCGATGACGGAAGGCCGCCGACTAGAGACCATGGCCGCAGATGGAGCGCCACTGGAAGCTGTCACGGGATAGGAGGCGGTCGGCGCCGTGAGGGCCCCAAGACCCGCGAGGGTACGTCTCGATTTCGCCCGACCTCGGGTCCGCCCAGCATTGGAGGAGGGGGTCGACGATGTTCCACGCCTGCTCAATCTGGTCGGCGCGTATGAAGAGGCTTCCGTCGCCTTCCATCGCGTCTTCCAGGAGACGCTCGTACGCGTCGGGCAGCTCGACTGCCCCGTGGCGCTTGTTGTAGTGGAACTGCATGTCCACGGGCTCGGTGAGGAGTCCGGCGTCGGGAGTCTTCGTGTCGAAACGCAGATGTATTCCCTCGTCAGGCTGAACGCATACGGAGAGGAAATTGGGGGCGAAGCGCTGGCCAATGCGACGAAACATGGACAGAGGCGGCGCCTTGAACTGGATGACAATCTCCGAGACTTTCTTGGCGAGGCCCTTGCCCGACCGGAGGTAGAAGGGAACGCCCTGCCAGCGCCAATTGTCGATGTACAGGCGCATGGCGGCGTAGGTGGGAGTGCGGGAGTTCTCAGCCACGCCCGGCTCGCTGAGATAGCCCTCGTACTGGGCGGCGACGGCGTGGCGGCGGAACTCGTGAGGAGACCACCGTCTCACGGCGCGGAGCACGTCGGCGCGGCGGTCACGGAGAGCGTCGGAGTCCATCGAGCTCGGCGGCTCCATGGCGACGAGGCACATAAGCTGGAAGAGATGGTTCTGCACCATGTCGCGAACCACGCCGGACGAGTCGTAATAGCCGGCGCGGTCGCCGACGGCGACGGACTCCGCGACGGTAATCTGGACGTTGTCCACGTAGTTCCGGTTCCAGAGGGGCTCGAAGATGGCGTTGGCGAACCGCAAGACCAGGAGGTTCTGGACAGTCTCTTTGCCGAGGTAGTGGTCGATGCGATAGACCTGGTCTTCGCGGAAGACTTCGTGGACCATCCGATTGAGCTGTCGCGCCGACTCCTCGTCTTCCCCAAAGGGCTTCTCGAAGACCACGCGGCGCCAGCCGTTGGCCTCGGAAGTGAGACCGGCGTCGCAGAGGCCGGTCGCGGCGGCGGCGTGCAGATGGGGGGCTATCGAGAGGTAGAAGAGTCTATCGGCCTCGTCCGACCCCTCGATTTCTCGGAGCTTCCCGCCCAGCGCGCGATAGGAGGCTGGATCGCCCACGTCGCCCCGGGAGTAGTGCAATCGGGGGGCAAGGGCCTCCCACTCGTCGCGGTCTACGTCCAGATCGCTGAGGTCCCGAACCCCTTTCCACATCAGCTCGCGGTAGGCCGTCTCGTCGAGGTCGGCGCGGGCGAAGCCGACGAACTGCACGTTGCGAGGGAGCCGGTCCTTGCGGAGCAGGTTGCAGAGCGCGGGCGCGAGCTTGCGGCGGGCGAGGTCGCCCGTTCCGCCGAAGATGACGATGGTGGATGCGGGAGGCACGACTACACGCCTCCTAAGCGGGCATCTGAATCAGCTGGAGTGGAGGACCACATCGGCATCAGATCGTTCCGAGGAGGCGCAGGACGCCGGACTCAGCATCGGGGCCGAGATTCACGGTGACGACACGGCGCCCGGCGTCCTCGAGCGCTTGATAGTCTCCCAAGGCCTGGGCAGCGGCGAGAGCGCCGAAGCTGAACGCCTCTCCGGGGATATCCACATCCGTCTCGACATCGGCCGTGAGCTGGAGGAAGAGGCCGGTGTTCGGGCCGCCCTTGTGGAGCTGCCCCGTGGAATGGAGGAAGCGCGGGCCATAGCCCAGCGTCGTTGCGATCTTGTGCCGGCGCATCGCGCGTTGCCTGAGCAGCCCGATTGCCCTCGTCACGCCGCCGGTCTCCTCTACGTATGCCGTGACGGAGAGATAATCGCCGGGAGTGGCCTTCGCCAGCAGGTTGGCGGCGGAGCCGGGCTGGGCGGCGGGCAGAGCGCCATCGAGGACGTAGGCGGCGAGCACGCGGTCGGTCGCGTCCTTGGCCGCTTGCACGTTCGGCTGGTCGAATGGATGGATGCCCAGCAAGCGGCCCGCCACCGCCGTGGCGAACTCCCAACGGAAGAACTCGGCCCCGATGTCGTAGAGGTCGTCTAGGTCGAGGGTTATGACGGGGTGGCCGACGCCGGTGAGGCGCTCAACGGCCACGTCGGTCTCCGCGTTCTCGTCGCCGACGAGGCGCATGTAGGCGAATGTTCGATCGTCGCCATAGGCGTCGGTGTTGAGGAGAGGCTCGCCGGCGATGGGGACGATGCCTACGCCCTCTTTGCCGGTGCTCTCGGCCAGCAGCTGCTCGACCCATAGGCCGAAGCTCGCAATGGCGGGGGAGGCGATGAGCGTGAGCTTGTCGCGCCCAGCGACGGCCATGGCGCCGATAGCCGCGCCGAGCCAGCCGCCGGGGTTGTTGCGGACGCCCACGCCCGCCTCGCAGCGGGAGGCCATCTGCGTGATGCGTTCGATGAGCTTGTGGCAGTCGACGCCGGACAACGCGGCGGGGACGAGGCCGAAGTAGGAGCCAACGGAGTACCGCCCGCCGATGTCAGGCGGGTTCTCGAACAAGCGGCGGAAGCCGTCGCGAGACGCGAGAGCGGCGAGGGACGTGCCCGGGTCGGTTATGGCGACGAAGTGGAGTCCGGCGTTCTCGGGCCCGACGGCGCCCTCCACGACAGCGCGGAAGTGTTTGTAGAACGAGTTCGGCTCGATGGTGCCGCCCGACTTGGAGGAGACGATGAACAGCGTCCTGTGGGGGTCGATGGAGCTGTCGACTGCTCGCACTCGCGCCGGAACGGTCGAATCGAGCACGGTGAGCCTGGGGAAGCCCGGCGTATTGCCGATGCACTGACGGATGACCTCGGGGCCGAGGCTGCTGCCGCCCATTCCGAGAAGGACGACCTGCTTGAACCCCGCCTCGCGAACCTCGTCGGCGAACGCACGGAGATCCCCGGCGTTCTCCATCATGTCCCGCGAGACGGTCAGCCAGCCGAGGCGGTCGGCGATCTCCGTGGGGTCGTCCTTCCAGACGGTGTGGTCGCGGTCCCAGATGCGCGCCATGACGTTGCCAGCGGCGAGACTGTTCAGCGCGTCGTTCACCGGTTCGGCGTGGGGCCCGAGGGCGGCGCCTGGAGGTTGAGTACGTTGGGTCATCACGACGCCGCCTTCACGAGTGACTGGGCGGCTTCCGCCACGCGCTCGGCGGTGACGCCGTACTCCTGGTAGATGCGCTGGTAGGGAGAGGACGCGCCGAAGGTGTCCACGCCAATCGAGACGCCCGCCGGGCCGACGTAGCGCTCCCACCCCAAGGTCCGGGCCGCCTCCACGGAGACCCGCGCGGTGATCGACGGCGGCAGCACGGAGTCACGGTACTCCTGAGGCTGGGCGTCGAAGAGCTCCCACGACGGCATGGACACCACGCGCGCGGATACTCCCCGCTCCGCGAGGGACTTTGCCGCATCCAGCGCGACCTGCACTTCGGAGCCCGTGCCGATGATGATGACGCTCACAGGCCCCGGGCCTTCCCACAGGACGTAAGCGCCTCGGAGCACGCCTTCGGCGGGTCCGCACTCCGTGCGGTCAAGGATGGGCAAGCCCTGCCTCGTGAGGAGGAGCGCGGTGGGGCCGGTGTCGCGTTCCAGCGCCGCGCGCCAGGCCATCGCGGTCTCGGTGGCTTCCGCCGGACGCACGACGACCATGTTGGGGACGCTGCGCAGGCCCAACAACTGCTCGACGGGCTGGTGGGTAGGACCGTCTTCGCCGAGGGCGATCGAGTCGTGAGTGAAGACGTAGACGACGCGCAGGCCCATGAGCGCGGCGAGGCGCATGGGCGGGCGCATGTAGTCGGAGAAGATGAGGAACGTCGCGGTGTAGGGGATAACGCCGCCGTGCAGCGCCATCCCGCCGGCGACGGCACCCATGGCGTGCTCGCGGACGCCGAAGTGCATGTTGTGGGGAGCGAGCCCATTGCCGACGTCCATATGCTCCTTGAGGAGCGTTTTGGTCGAGGGCGCCAGGTCTGCGGAACCGCCGACGAGGGAGTGAACGCACTTGGCGATGGCGTTCATCACGCGGTTGCCCGCGTCGCGGGTCGCGACCGGCTTCTCGTCGTTGGAGAAGAGGGAGTCGAGCTCATCGGCCCAACCGTTGGGCAGCTTGCCACTGAGGTCGGTCTCCAACTGAGCCGCCTCGGCGGGGTACTCGGCGCGGTATGCCGCGTAACGGCGCTCCCAATCGGCCTGGGCGGCTGCGCCGCGTTCGAGGGCGAGCCGCATATGGTCCAGGACTTCTTGGGGGACGACGAAGGGCTCGTGAGTCCAGCCTAACTGCTGGCGAGTCAAGACCACCTCGTCGGCGCCGAGGGGCTCGCCGTGTACGCCGCCGGTGTTGGCCTTGTTTGGGCTACCGTAGCCGATGGTGGTCTGGGCGACGATGAGGCTGGGGCGGTCGCGCTCGGCCTGGGCCTCGCGCAGCGCGGCCTCGACGGCCGCGATGTCCATGCCGTCGATAGGGCCGACGACGTGCCAGTTGTAGGCGCGGAAGCGGGCTGCGACGTCTTCCTTGAACGTGATGTCGGTGTCGCCTTCTATGGAGATGTTGTTGTCGTCGTAGAGATAGACGATTTTGCCGAGTCCGAGCGTGCCTGCGAGGGACGCGGCCTCGGAGGAGACGCCCTCCATGAGGTCGCCGTCCGAGACGATTCCGTAGACGCGGTGGTCGATGATTTCGTGGCCGGGGCGGTTGTAGTGCTCGGCGAGGAGGCGCTCGGCCACAGCCATGCCCACGCCGTGGGCGAAGCCCTGACCAAGGGGGCCGGTCGTGATCTCAGCACCCGGAGTCAGGCCGAACTCGGGGTGGCCCGGCGTCTTGCTTCCCCACTGGCGGAACTGTTGGATGTCGTCGAGGGAGAGGGGGTAGCCGGTGAGGTAGAGCAGGGAGTAAAGGAGCATGGAGGCGTGCCCGGCGGAGAGGACGAACCGGTCGCGGTCGGGCCATGAGGTGTCGGCGGGGTTGTGCTTGAGGAACCTGTCCCAGAGCGCATAGGCCATGGGCGCGGCGCCCATCGGCGCGCCGGGGTGGCCGCTGTTGGCCTTCTGGACCGCGTCGATCGAGAGGAAGCGGACCGTGTTGATTGCGAGGTCGTCGATACTGATGTCAGTAGCCTGCGTGGCCATGCCGCCTCCTACAAATGGGTCGGACGGATTCTATCGCAGCAGCGGGCGGTATGGGGCGGCCTTGGGGGTCGTCGATTGACGAGCCAGCGGGGTTTCGTTTTCATGCAGATTTCATGCTACAATCATGCTATGGCAAATCTACAGGTAAGAAATATGCCGGACGCCCTCCACGAGCGCCTGCGCCGCTATGCCCGCGAGAACAACTGCACCATGAGCGCGGCAGTGCTCGCGGCAGTCGAGCAGGAGCTGGCGAGGTCGGAATGGAAGAGGCGCCTGGCGGAACGCCCTGCGACCTACATGGCGGTAGAGGCGTCGACGCTGCTTGCGGAGGAACGCTCCCTCCGCGATGCGGAGACCGAGTGACCCGGTACGTTGTCGACGCTTCCATCGCGGTCGAGTACCTCCTCAGAACGCCCCTTGGCCTGACGGTGGCCGATGTTCTCGATGACGCCTCGCTGGTTGCGCCCGAGCTTATCGACGCAGAAGTCCTATCGGTGTTGCGGCGGGCAGTGCTGACGGGACATCTCGAAGAGGCGCGGGCGCAGATGGTCGTCGATGACTTGCCCAGTTGGCCTGTCGACCGTGTATCTCACCGTTTCCTAGGGACGCTGGCCTGGCGGCATCGACACAATTTGAGCGCCTATGACGCTTTCTACGTCGCCACGGCCGACGCCTATGGCCTCCCTCTGATGACTGCGGATGGGAGGCTTTCGCGAGCGTCGGGCCTCGGCGTGGTGGTGCAGCACGTCCGCATGGGGTGACTCTTCGTTACTCCCGTGACCGCGGAGACCTACTCCTGACCTTCTCTCTGGCTGACGATGGGACATGGAGCCAAAGTACCGGAGCCGCGGCCAAAACGCTCAGGACGGCGCCGGCCCGGAAGAAGGAGCGGAAGACATCGAAGGAGGCGTCCGTGATTCCGGCCTCGTAGGCCGCTATGCGGGCGTCGAAGGCGGCAGGCGTCTCGCCGGGAAGAGGTATCGGGAAGGCCAACTCGCTGGTGAGTCCTTGGAAGTGGCCCATCCCCCACGCCGAGAGCGCGGCAAGGCCCAAGGTCATGCCGAACATCCGCGCCACCGTTATCCACGCCGCTGCCGTCGCGCGGTACTCGTCGCCGGCCGAATCGACGGCGGCGGCAACCAGGGGAGCGATGACCAGGCCGAAGCCGAAGCCCCCGAGCGCCAGATGCAGGGAGAGCCGGGGATCGGCGATGGTCTCGTCCCAAGTGGACATCAGCAGGAAACCTGCGGTCGCCATCGCCAGCCCGACGAGGGTCGGGGCGCGGACGCCGATCCATCGCGCGGCGTAGCCACCCAGCACCGCGCCGAAGGGGATGGCGCCGGTGAAGCGCATCAGCCGAAGCCCACCCTCCAGCGGGGGCTTGCCGAGCACCGTGTCCGTCATCAGAGGGACGGTGACGAGGACGAGGATCAGCGCTCCGCCGACCAGCAGCTGCGAGCTCATGGCCGCCGCGAAACTCCTCGCCGCGAACAGCGTTCTGCTGATTATGGGCGCGGCGGCGCGCCGCTCGACGAACGCCAGGGCGATGAGCAGGCCCACACCCCCGCCCGCGAGCAGGAATGGCGCGACGGAGTCGGCATCGAACAGGGAGCGCTGCGCCAGGCCGATGGTCAGGAGAGTGAGGCCGCCCGCAAGGAGCAGTCCGCCAGTCACGTCCAGTCGCTCGCGGACGCGGGTTACTTCCGGCACGGCGACAAGGACGACGGCGAGGATTGCTACTACGGGAAGGTTCGTCCAGAAGACCCAGCGCCAGCCGAGCCATTCCACGATAGCCCCGCCGTACAGCGGGCCCAGCACGCCTCCCGTCTCGGCGGCGGCGCCGATGATGCCGAAGACGATGGGCCGGCGCGCAATGGGCAGGCCCTCGCTCGCGAGGGCGATGGCCGCGGGCACGAGCGCGCCGCCTCCCATCGCCTGCACGACGCGCGCGCCCAACAGCCAAGCAAGGCTTGGCGAGAGCGCGACGAGCACCGAGCCGAGACCGAACAACAGCGTCGCGCCCAGGTAGAGGAGGCGGTAGCCGTAGACATCCCCTGCCCTGCCGAGCAGCGGCATCGCCACGGTGAAGCCAAGCAGGTAGGCGGTGACGACCCACGCGAGATCGTCGATGCGGTCGATAGTGACGCCGAGGTCCACCATGATGGCGGGCAGCGCCGTGACCACGGAGGTCTGATCGAGTGAAGCGAGGAATACGCCTGCGCAGACGACGACGAGCACCGCGCCGGGGGGAAGGTAGCGGGTCGACCCAGCGGGCGTTTTCATGCAGTCATTCTAGATTGGCGGCTCCACCGTGACCGGGTTGTTGAAGCCGGAAAGCTCCAGGATTCGGGTGATGGAAGGAGGGTCGCCGTCCAGTAGAACGCCGGTCATCGAGACCCGGCGCACGAGGAAGTCGTCGCGCCCGATCCAGACCTGGAGGTCCAGCGCGCTTCCCGTCGGCGCGGTCGGCGCCAGACCGCGAAGCGCGGAGGCGTCGATTGTCCCGGTGAGGAGGTGTGCGCTCACGCCGTCAATGGACCCGCCGTCGGATAGGGCGGCGCCGGTGATCGACGCCAGGGCGTCGGCGATGGCGTCGTTGACTGTGGCGAAGCTGATCAGCAGCGTGCCGGGCGGAAGGACCTGCCAGCGGTTGCTGATGCGGTCTTGGAGGTAAGTGTCAGGACCCACTTGGACGATGTTGAACTCCAGCGTGATGTCGCCGAACTGCTCCGCAACGGCCTTGGCCACGAACGTCGCGCGGTCGGGGAAGAGGCCGTCGCCCTCGGCCTCCGTCAGCAGGCCGAACCCGAGGTCCGTGCCGCCCTCCTCGTGATTGACGGTGAAATGCGCGGACGAGAGGCTTCGCATCCCATCGGCGGCGCGGTCGCGCACCTGCGCCGCGCTGGGGGTTGGGGTGGGCGACGGGGTTGGCGTTGGGTTCCCGCAGCCCGCGAGCAGCACGAAGCTCGCAAGGCTAATCAGCACGGCACCTCTTGCAAGGAAGCAAGGCCATGGCGAGGCCGTCAGCGATCTGTCCATCCGAGGTCGGCCCATGCGCTAGGGCGCGTCCTCGTCCGCTGGAGCGGCGGCGGCGCGGCTCCCACGCAGGAACGGTTCGAGCATGGAGGTGAACTCCATGGGGAATATCCACTTCGTCGATGGGCTCCCGCCGATGTCCTTGAGGGTGTCGAAGTACTGGAGGCTCATGGTGCGCGGGTCGGCCAGCATAGCGACCTCGTTGACGCGGTCCAAGGCGAGGGCGAAGCCTTCGGCGCGGAGGACGGCGGCTTCCTTGTCGCCTTCCGCCTCGAGGATGGCGCCCTGCTTGGCGCCTTCGGCACGGAGGATGGCCGCCTGCCGGTCGCCCTCGGCGCGGTTGATCTGGGCGTCGCGCTCGCCTTCCGCCTCGGTGACGGAGGCCCGGCGCGTGCGCTCCGCCGACAGCTGGCGGTTCATGGCGTCCTGCACATCGCGCGGGGGCTCGACCTCTTTGATCTCCACGCGCGTGACCTTCACGCCCCAGTTGGCGGTCACCTCGTCGAGCTTGACCTGGAGCTGAGAGTTGATGCGCTCGCGTTTGGAGAGGACGTCGTCCAGGTCCATCTCCCCAACGACGGCGCGGAGAGTAGTCATGGCCAGCGCTTGGGCGGCGGCGCCGAAATCGCTGATGTTGAGGATCGTGTCCTGGGGCCGCTCTTCGCTCACGCGCATGTAGACGAAGAAATCGATGTCGATCGGGGCGTTGTCCCGGGTTATGCTCGTCTGACGCGGGATGGCTACGGGGACCTCGCGGAGGTCGACGGTCGTCGTGCCGTTGTTGATGATCGGCCAGAGCCACCGGATGCCCGGCGCTCGCAGGCCGGTGTACGTGCCGAAGGTGAACACCACGAGACGCTGATACTGTTTGACGATATTCAGACCCCAAGTAGCCATACTTACTCCTTGTCGTTCTCCCCGTCTGGGGCGGAGTCAAACTCTGCTTCCCGGACGGAGTCCAATCGTTCCACTTCCAGCAGCGCTCCGTGCTCATTCCGCACGATAACAGACGCCCCGCGCTCTATGCGCGCGCCGTCCGACGACCTCGCGTTCCAAGTCTCGCCGCGCACGCGGACCTTGCCTTCCGGCGCAAGGACCGTGGACACCAGCCCGGTCATGCCCACACTGACGGGCTCCGGCACGGGCAGCCCGCGTTGCGCCCGGCGCGCCCGCCCCACTTGACGGGAGAAGATGAGCACGCTCAGCCCTAGGAATCCCGCTACAGGCGCGATGGCCCACGGGCTTACTGAGACGGTTGGCAGCACCGGCGACGGCGTGCCAAAGTGCCAGAAGAGCAGGATGGCGCCCAGCACGATGCTTGCGACGCCCAGCCCGCCGAATACGCCGAATCCGTCCACGTTGAACTCGACGCTGAACAGGACGAACGCAAGCAGGATAAGCGCGATCCCAGCCCAGTTGCCGGGCAGACTCCCCAATGCCATCAGCCCGACGATGAGGGCAATCAGCCCGCCGACTCCGGGGAAGATGAGCCCGGGGTTCCAAATCTCCACGAACAGCCCCAGGCTGCCCAGTGAGATGAGCAGGAAGGAGATGTTCGGGTCCGCGAGGTAGGACAGGATGCGGTCGAACAGCCCCATCCGCACCTGCCGCTGGAACAGGCCGGCGGTCACCAGGGTGACGGCGCGCTCGTCTTGGCCGTCCCTCACGACGACCTCGGCGCCGTCGACCACGGCTAGCAGCTCGTCCACGCTGACGGCGACGTGGTCGATGATCCCGAGCTCCAGCGCCTCGCTCGCGGTGTAGGACTTGGCCTCGAGCACCGTCGCTTCCAGGGGAGCGACGGGGCGGCCGCGGACCTCGGCGATGGCGCGTATCTCGGCGGCGGCGTCTTCGAAGATTTTGTTTTTCACGGTCTCCGGGAGCTCCTCGCCCTGCCCGCCGATGGGACTGGCGGCGCCGATGTTCGTGGCGGGGGCCATGACGGCGATGTGGGCGGCCGCCGTGATGAACGTCCCCGCGGACGCGGCCCGCCCGCCGCTCGGCGATACGTAGACCACGATGGGCACGGGGGAAGCCAGGATGTCCTCGACCATGCCGCGCGTCGAGTCGAGCAGTCCGCCGGGCGTGTCGAGCTCGACGACGATGACCTCGGCGCCGCCGCGCTCGGCCCCTTCGATGGCCCGCGCCAGGTAGCGCTCGGTGATGGGGCTGATGATCGCTTCCATCTCGACGACATCCGCGCCGCGCGATTGAGCGAGCGCAGGAGCGCCAAGCCCCACGAGGAGAAAGAGGACGCTGACAGCGAGCCAAGCGGCATGAGCCAGGGCGAGGGGACTTGCGCCTGAGCGAGCCGGACGTTGCGCTACGGAGACTCGCATGGCTCCATCCTAGGGAGGGCGGCTCCGGGGGGAGTCTGCTGCATAGTTATGACGGGCAGGGTTAACTCGCTTGGGCTACTTGGGGGACAGCGACTTCAATCTCGACCACCTGGAAGGTAGTGGATAGCGCGGGCTCGGCGTCGCCGAACTCGCGGTAGGTCTCCATTACGTCCTCGCTGATGGGTTCGAGGTGATAGGCCATCGCCTCTTCGAGGGACATCTTCGGCTCTGGGAGTGGACCGCCATCCTCTAACATGAACTCGATATGGGAGGTGAGCGCCTCTCGGACCATCGCTTGGACCTCGTCCCAGGTCTTGCCGGTGCTGACGCAGCCCGGCACGCCCGGAACATAGGCGCCGTAGTTGTTGCGGCCCTGTAGGAAGACCACCGCGTAGGCCAGTTTCATCGCCGTCTCTCCAGCATTCCTTACATAACAGCCGCGCCATGCTCCTCAGTGCTTCCGCTGGCCGATAGCAGTCTACCGTCTGCCGCGTGTGGGCTAGCCGAACGTAAAATCAATCGGAGAAGTAGAGCGTGTCCGGGTTGTCCACCAGAATCTGCTGCCGGACGGCAGGGTCCGGGGCGTAGAGCGCGAACAGGTCGACGAGGTGGCCGTCGTTCGGCATGTGGCGGACGTTGGGGTGAGGAAAGTCGGTGCCCCAAAGCACCCGGTCCGGCGCCGCAGCGATGAGCGCCTGAGCGAACGGAACGGCGTCGGTGAAGGGCGGGCCGTCGGTCGAGACGCGCTCGCCTCCGCAGATCTTCACCCAGGCCTTCTCGTTTTGCATGAGATTGAGGAGCTGCCGGAAGGCGGGCTGTTCGAGCCCGTCGCCCGCCTTCACGCGGGCCATGTGGTCGATCACGAACGGCACGGGCAGGCCGAGCAGCAGCGGGGATAGCTCGACGATGTCATCGGCGTCGAGGTGGACGACGAGGTGCCACCCCATGGATACGATGCGCTCCGCCATGCGCCGGACGACCTCCGGCTCGGGAACGCTTTCCAGGTGCTTGACGAAGTTGAAGCGGACGGCGCGGATGCCGCCCTCGTGGTAGCGGGCGAGCTCGGCGTCCGTGATTGCGGGGTCGACGATAGAGGTGCCCCGGTAGCTCCCGCCCGACGATGCGATGGCGTCGAGGGTGGCGTCCATGTACACGCCGTGGCAGCTTGCGTGGACGATGACGGCCCGGCTGACGCCAAGGTGGTCGTGGAGAGCCTTGAGCGTCTCCTTGGGCGCGTCGGGGGGCGTGTAGGAGCGGTCGGGGTGATACGGGAAGATGTCGCCCGGCCCGAAGATGTGACAGTGCGCGTCGCAGGCGTTGGGCGGGAGGACGACGTCCGGCTTCTTGGGGTTGGGATCAGGCCCGGCGATGGTGCGTATCTCGCGCTCCGTCATTATGCCGTGGCCTCCGCGAGGGAGTGCTTGCCGTCCCAGACGGTTGCCGGGATGTAGACCGCGCCCTCCATGAGCTTTCGGGCCGTGCGCAGGAGCGCCGCGCGTTCGATTCGCGGCTCGGACTCCGTGCCGCCGACCTCCAGCTCGACCGAGAAGTAGCCGGTGGGGTGTTCGAGCTCGACCATCTTTCGCGCGCCATCGGGCATGATGGAGAAGTCGTAGGCGGTCGTGCCGGGGAAGACGGCCGCGGTCGCGATGGTCACGGCGGCGAGGACCCCGATGGATGCGTGAGCGACCTTGGGGATGAACGACCGTGTGCAGAGCGCGCCGCCGGCCACCGGGGGAGCGAGCAAGAACATCTTGGGCACGACGTTGTCGGTCACGTCGCCGAGGTTCATCAGATGCCCGGCCTGGAGGCGGATACTCTTGATGCGCTCCTTCAGCTCGGCGTCCGCGTTCAGCTCGTCCCGCGTCTCGTACCCGGTCCTGCCCAGGTCGGAAGCGCGCATAGCGACGACGGGCATGCCGTTGTCCATGAGCGAGCACTCGACGCCGTCGATGACGTCGATGCGGTTGCCGGTGGGGAAGAGGGCGCCGCAGAAGGACCCGGCGGTGTCCTCCACGTCAATCATGATTGGGGCGGAGGAGCCGGGGACGCCGTCGATCCGGGCGTCGCCCTGGTACTCGACCTGCCCACCGGGAGTCATAACGCGCGCGACGGCTTTGTCGCCGGAGTTGACCATGTGGATGCGGACCAGGGTCTCGCCCTCCCCCGCGGGGATGAGGCCGTGCTCGATGGCGAAGGGGCCGATGCCGGCCAGCATGTTGCCGCAGTTGGGGCTCACGTCCACCACGGCCTCGTTGACGACCACCTGAGCGAACAGGTAGTCGACGTCGCAGTCCTCGCGGGTGGGCGGCCCGACGATAGCCACCTTGCTCGTGAGGGGGTCGGCGCCGCCGAGTCCGTCGATCTGCCGGTCGTCGGGAGAGCCCATCACGGCGAGGAGCACGCTGTCGCGCGTTTCCGGGTCTTTGGGTAGGTCCGAGGCGAGGAAGTACGGCCCCCGCGACGTGCCGCCGCGCATGAACACACAAGGAATCGAAGTCTGCATAGAAGAGCGCCCTCCGTAGTCGATGCGTCGGGCCAACGGTAGACGGGGGCGCGCCGCGCGGTCAAGCTCCGGCGGGGGAGGGATTCTCGAGGGGATGGCGGGCCGCCCCTGCCTCGGCTCCCGCTCCCTAGCGCTCCCCTGTAGACGGGGAAAGCGGCCCGCGGGAGCCGGTTTGGGCGCGAATGTGCCCCAAACGGCGCGGAATGTCGCCCGTCGCGCGCTCGTAAAGCGCCCTGGCCTAGGAGTGAGGTGAGCGCCGATTTTTCAGAAACGGTCTCATTTGGTCTCATTTGGTCTCGTTTTACTCGTGATGGAACCTCCCCTAGCCCCTCCTTGGTAAGGAGGGGAACAGGCGTAAGGCAGCCCAGGTCTACGGGTGGGGTGAGCGCCGATGTTTTCAGAAAACTGTCGCATTTCCCCGGTTTTTCATGGTCATTTACTCCTAGTTAGGGGGTTTCGGGCGCGACAGCGCGCGACATTCCGCGACAGTGATGCGACACTTTGCGACACAAATGCGACGGTTTGCGACAGTAATGCGACACTTTCCGACAGGCGGCTCGCGGGCATCGGAGGGGCAAGAGGGCGGGTCTGTTGGGCCATGGGAGGCAGGGTAGGAGAAGGGGGTCCGTTTGCGCAACGGGCAGATGTCATAGTTCTCACAGGTGGGCGGAGTGGAGGTGTGGGAGTGACGGGGAAGTCTGCGAGCCGCCGCTTCTCCTCCCCTGCGCTCGCTACGCTCGTGCGTCCCCTCCCGCAGACGGGAGGGGGATTTCGAGGCAATCTCTCATGTGAGGCTCGCCCCACACCACAACCGACGAAAATAGGGAGGCGCCAATACCTGGATTCCCGCCTACGCGGGAATGACGGAGGGGGAAGGATCGCGCCGCTGTCGCGCCGCTGCGAGGTTCCCTGAATCCACAAACGAAGTGCAACACCAGATTAGGGTGTTGCCATGGAATACAGACAGCTCTGCATTGAGGAACGGTGTGAGATTGCCCGCTTACGCGCCAAGGGCTCCTCGGTCCGGCAAGTCGCTACAACTCTGGATCGCGCGGCATCGACCGTGGCTCGGGAGCTGAAGCGGAACGCACTGCGAACGGACGGGTACCAAGCGTCGCCGGCCCAGGAGCGTGCCCGCGCGCGGCGCTGGACGGGGGCGCGGCTGGAACGGGACGAGGGGTTGCGGGAGCGGGTCTTGGCGGGCCTGAAGTGGGGGTGGTCGCCGGAGCAGGTCGCCCATGAGATGCGCAGAGAGGAGGGCCGGACGGTGACCTCGGACGAGAGCATCTACCGGTTCGTCTACGCCCCAGGCCGCGCGGCACAAAGACCATGATTGGCGGCGCTACTTGCCGAGGGCGAAGTGGAAGCGGGGGAGGCGGGGCCGCAGGGGGGGAAGCTCGGTTTCCTTCATTCCCCTCCGCCGACCCGTTGCTGAGCGGCCTGCAGCGGCGGCCGACCGGCGGACCTTCGGGCACTGGGAGGCGGACACGATGCAGTTCGGGAGGTCGGGAGAGGTGGTGTTGGCCCTGCAGGAACGCTCCTCGCGCCTCTTGCTCCTCGCGCGTGCGCCGTCGAAGGAGGCGGGGCCGATCGCGGAGTCCATCGCCCGGATGCTGGGGCCGTTGCCGCCGGAGTTTCGCCAGACGGTGACCTTCGACAATGGGACCGAGTTCACCCGTCACTACGAGCTCCACCGGTTGGGCATCGAGACGTTCTTCTGCGACACGTACTCGCCGTGGCAGAAGGGGGGAGTGGAGAACGCGATCGGCCGGCTGCGGCGGTTCCTGCCGCGGGGGACGAATCTGGGGGAGGTGTCGGATGAGCGGTTTGCGCTGATCGGGCAGGCGTACAACAATACGCCGCGCAAGTGCCTGGGCTACCGGACACCGGCGGGGGTCGTCGAGGAACAGGTGTTGCACTTCAAATGTGGATTCACCTTCCCGCCTGCGCGGGAATGACGGAAGAGCCTCCCCCGCGCTTCGCTGCGCTTGCGCGGCCCCTCCCGTAGACGGGAGGGGGATTTTCGAGGCTATCTCTCATGTGAGGCTCGCCCCACACCACAACCGACGAAAATAGGGAGGCGCCAATACCTGGATTCCCGCCTGCGCGGGAATGACGGAGGGGGAAGGATCGCGCCGCTGTCGCGCCGCTGCGAGGTTCCCGCCTGCGCGGGAATGACGGAGGGAGCGTGGGGATGGCGGGGGAAGTCTACGCGCCTCCGCCTCTCCTCCCCCGCGCTTCGCTGCGCTTGCGCGTCCCCTCCCGCAGACGGGAGGGGGTTGCCTGGGTTCCCGCTTGCGCGGGAATGACGGGAGGTTACGCCCTGCTTTGGAGGCTGTGGTACTGGAACTTTTGGCGCGCGGCGTCGAGGCGGCTGCCCTGCATGATCTCGTTGCGGATGCGCTCCTCGGCGGCGTCGATCTCCTGGGCCGCCTTGAGGACGGCCTCCTCGTGCTCCTTGGCGATGATGAGAACGCCGTCGCCGTCGCCGATGAGGAGGTCGCCTGGGAGGACGCGGACCTCGCCGAGGGAGACGGGCTCCTGGTAGGCGTCGGCGCGGACGCGGTCCTTGCCGGTGCGCATGTAGGTCCCGCGGGAGAAGATCGGGTAGTCGAGCTTGAGCGCCCGGTTGGAGTCGCGGCAGACGCCGTGGATGACGGTCCCACCCAGGTTGTTGCGGTCGGCCATGATGGTGAGGATGTCGCCCCACACGGTGGCGTCGAGGCGCCCGCCGTTGTCGATGACGACCACGCCGCCGGGCGCGACCTCGTCGATATAGTCGCCGACGCTCTCGCCCTTGTGACCGGCGGTCATGGGCTCGTTGCGGACGGTGTGGGCGCGGCCGCACAGGGTGAAGTCGCGGTCGACGGGCTTGATGCCGAAGCACTGCCCGCCGAGGCCGAGCCTGTCCAGCGCATCGCTGACGGGCGTTGTGCCGAGTGTAGCGAACGCTTGTACAATGGGGTCGTTGGGGTCGAGATAGCCTGCCATTTCACCTGCTCTCGTAGTCCGTTTTGGGCCTCGTGGGCCGCCCGACAGGGTGCATGACCTTAGGCCCGCCGTCAAGCGCGGATGGTCTCCACGGCGCGTGCGACGAGCGATTTGGCGTCGTGGAACCACTCGATGCGTGAGTCGCTGGCCTTGAACCACGCGCCCTGAGCGCGGGCGAGCCGGTGGGTGGCGTGCTTCGTGCGCGCGGCCGCCTCGTCGAGGCTGATCTCACCCGCGATGTGCGCCGCCATCTCCCGGTAGCCCGCGCTGGAGAACGACGGCAGCTCGGGGCCGTAGCCAGCGTCGAGCAAGCCGCGCACCTCGTCGAGCCAGCCCCGCTCCAGCATGGAGTCCACTCGCTGGTCGATGCGGCGGCGCAGCTCCTCCCGTCCGGGCTGCAAGCCGAAGACGACGGGCGCGAATCCAGGGTCCGCCTTCACGCGCTGCCGCGAGAACGGCGCGCCGGTGGCTTGCCAAACCTCGATGGCGCGGGCGATGCGTCTGACGTTGCGAGGGTCGATGGCGTCGGCGGCATCGGGATCAACGGCGCGCAGGCGCTCGTGCAGGGCGGTTGGGCCGTCCCGTTTCGCGATGGCTTCCAGCTCCTGCCGGAGCGCGTGGTCGGGGGGAACGGCGGGGGCGCTCCACCCCTCGGCGAGTCCCCATACGTACTGCCCCGCGCCCCCGACTACTACCGGCGTTGCGCCGCGAGCTGCGGCGTCGGCGATGGCTGCGCGGGCGAGGGCGAGGAACGCCGCCAGGCTGAACGGCTCGTCGGGAGCGGCGATGTCGATGAGGTGATGGGGCGCCGCCGCCTGCTCGGCGGGGGTCGGCTTGGCCGTGCCGATGGACATGCCGCGGTAGACCAGCCTGCTGTCGGCGTTGACGATTTCGATGGACGCGTGAGCGGCGAGCTCAAGCGACGCGGCCGTCTTGCCGCTCGCCGTCGGCCCAACGATGAAGAGGACGGTCGGGCCGGCCATGCTAGGCGGCGGCGAACGCTCTGACGATGGCCGCGAAATCCGCGGGGACGAGGCTCGCGCCGCCGACCAAGGCGCCGTCGATGTCGGGCTGCGCCGCAAGCTCGTCCGCGTTGCCCGGATTGACGCTTCCGCCGTAGAGCACGGGGACCTCGTCCGCGACGCCCGCGCCGGAAAGCCGGGCGACCTGGCGCCGCGCCGAGGCGATCATCTCCTGGGCGGTCTCCGAGGTTGCGGCGCGTCCTGTCCCGATGGCCCATACCGGCTCGTAGGCGACAACGAGCTTGGCGATGTCGTCCGCCTCCACGCCGTCGAGTCCGCCTCGCAGCTGCGCCTCGACGACGGCGTCCGCCCTACCCGCCTCCCGCTCGTCGAGCGTCTCGCCCACGCAGAGGATGGGCGTGAGTCCCGCGCCTAGCGCGGCTTTCACCTTGGCGTTGATGAACGCGTCTCCCTCGCCGAGGAGATGCCGCCGCTCGGAATGTCCGAGGATGACGTAGCCGCAGAGGTCCGCAATCATGGAGGCGGAGGTCTCGCCGGTGAAGGCTCCCTTCGCCTCGGGGTGGATGTTCTGGGCGCCGACTCCTATGCCGGAGCCGCGCAGTGAGTCGGCGACCGCCGCCAGCGCGACGAAGGGCGGGCAGACGACGCGGGCGACTTGCCAGTCCGACGCCTCTTCTGTCTCCTCCCACACCTCGATCGCCAGCGCCGCAGCTTCCGCGACGGTCGCGGGGTTCATCTTCCAGTTGCCTGCTACGAGAGGGATTCGCAAGGGGGCCTCCGTTACTTGTCGTTGAGGGCGGCCACGCCGGGGAGCTCCCTGCCCTCCAAGAACTCGAGGGACGCGCCGCCTCCCGTGGAAACGTGAGACATCTTGCCGGCCAGCCCTAGGTGGGCCACGGCATCGGCGGTCGAGCCGCCGCCGATGACGGTGACGGCGGCGCTATCGGCCAGGGCGCTCGCGACCGTTTTGGTGCCTTGGTCGAACGGAGGGACCTCGAACACGCCCATGGGCCCGTTCCATACGACGGAGCCCATCGCGGAAAGGCGCTGGGCGTAGTCCTCGGCGGTCGCGGGGCCGATGTCCAGCATCATCATGCCAGGCGGCGCATGGTCAGCCGCCGCGACAGCGGTTTCCACGCCCGGCTCGATGCGTTCGGCAACTACCACGTCGGTCGGCAGATTGAGGGTCGTGCCGGCGGCCGCGGCTCTGGCGAGCGTCTCGGCGCAGAAGTCGACCAAGTCCTCCTCCAAGAGCGAGGCGCCGGTCTCGTGGCCCTGCGCCTTGAGGAAGGTGGCGGCCATCCCGCCGCCGACGAACAGCTCGTCGGCGTGGCCGATGAGCCGGTCGAGCACCTTCAGCTTGTCGCTGACTTTCGCTCCTCCGAGAAGTGCGGCGAGGGGGCGCTTGGGATTTTCCAGCACGCCTCCTAAGAACGTGACTTCCTTCTTCATGAGCAGCCCCGCAACCGCGGGCAGGAGACGCGCGACGCCTTCCGTCGAGGCGTGGGCGCGGTGTGCGGTCCCGAACGCGTCGTTCACGTAAGCGTCGGCGAGGGCGGCGAGGGCCGCTGCGAACTCCGGGTTGTTCTCCTCCTCGCCCGGCCAGAAGCGGACGTTCTCGATGAGCAGGACGTCGCCGGGGCGCAGGGCGCCAGCGGCTCGTCGGGCTTCGTCGCCGGGCGCGTCGTGGACGTAGGCGGCGGGCGCGCCGAGCAGCTCGGAGAGGCGTTCGGCGATGGGGCCAAGCTCCAAGTCGGGGCTGGCCTTGCCTCCCGGACGGCCCAGATGGGTGCAGAGCACGACCGAGGCGCCCGCGTCGCGCAGATGCCTGATGGTCGGGAGCGCTTCGCGGATGCGTATGTCGTCCGAGATGCGCGTCGTTCCGCGTTCGTAGGGCACGTTGAAGTCGACTCGGACCAGGGCGCGCTTGCCCCGCCAGTCGATGTCGCGAATGGTCATCTTGGTCATTGGATGCTCACCAAGGCGTCGGTTATCGAGGCCCAGCGCTCCATCGCTTCCGGCGAGGCGCCGGCGGCCCTCAGCGAGTCCAACGCCTGGGCCTTGGCGTCGATCATGGCCTGCTCGGTCTTGGTCCGCGCGCCCGCGGCTTCCAGGACGTTACGGATACCGTCCAGATCGCCCGGCTCCATGACGCGCTTGAAATAATAGCCGCCCAGCTCCCGCTTCTGGGAGAGTGTCCCCTCCGCCAGCGCAACGACCACCGGGTAGAGCTTGCTCTTGTTCAGCGCGCGCCCGGCGTCCTCGCCTCTCCCCCAGAGGACGCGCGCCTCGCCGGCGATAAGCGCGCCGATGCCGACGGCTGCGCCTGCGTCACGCCATGCCCCGACCATTTCATCGCTCGCTCCGGCGGCTATCGCGCCGAGGGCCATGGCGCCGCCGAAGATGGCCCCGTGCTTGCCGCGCGCCATGCGCATGTACTGCTGGACCGTTACGTCGATACGCTCCTGCAACTGGAGGTCCAGGTACTGCCCCTCGTAGTAGTCGAGCGCGGCCGCGTCGAGGGCGGCCACCGCGGCGAGGGTGGCGGGGATGCCAAGCGCCTCTTGAGCGTGGAAGAGCGTCAGCCGCGCGACGGCGTGCAGCCCGTCTCCCACGTTGATCGCTTGCGCCGGGCCCCACACCCACCAGACGGCGTCTTGCCCCGCCCGTTGCTGGGTCGCCGTCTGCATATCCTCGTGGACTCGGACCGACTCGCCGAATAGTTCGACGGCTGCCGACGCGGGCGCGGCGCCGCCTATGGCAAGCGGGGAGTCCCCGATGGCAGACGACGAGAGAGCGTCATGCGCTTCCAGGCACAGACCGCCGAGGACGCGTGGCTGTTCGCCGGGTCGCTCTTCGCCCATCTGATCGACCCACCCAAGCTGGTAGCGCATCATGCGATAGAGCGGCAGTCCGCGGTCGGCGGGCAGATCGAGGCTCGCCCGCAGCGCCTGCTCGACGATGGGCCGGCGCTCGGAGAGGAGCTCGGGAAACAATGGCAGAGTCATCTCCGCGCTAGCCCGCCGCGGCCACCGGGTCCGGTCCGACGACCTCGCAGACGGCCTGAAGCTCCTCGAGCGTCAGCGCCCCCAAGCGAACGACCTTGGCCGGAGTCGAGGTGGTGTCGACGATGGTGGAAGGGACCGCTCGGGGGCTCGGGCCGCCGTCGAGGATGAGGCTCAGCCGATTGCCGAGCTGTCGCTGCACTTCGTCGGCGGAGGTCGGTTCCGGGCCGTCGTGGCGGTTCGCGCTCGTGCCGGTGATGGGCGCCCCCAGCGCTTGGACCAGCGTCTGCGGGCAAGGATGGTCCGGGAGCCGGACGGCGATGGTGTCGCCGCCGCCCGCCACGAGAGCGGGCATGTCTCGGTGGCGGGGAAGGACGAGGGTCAGCGCGCCCGGCCAGAACTCCTTCGCAAGAGCGTATGCGCCGTCCGAGACCTCCGACGCCACCTCGCGAAGCTGGGACTCGGACGCTATGAGGACGGGCACACCCTGGTCCCGGCTGCGTCCCTTGATGACGAATATCGTCGAGACCGCCGAGTAGTTGTACGCCGCCGCGCCCAGTCCGTAGACCGTATCCGTCGGATATGCGACGACACCGCTCTCCCGCAGCAGGATCGAGGCGACCGAGCGGTTGTTGGGGTTATCGAGGACACGGGGCATGATGAAGCCGTCCGAAGCGGCGCGGCGAGTATAGCACCGGGGCGGGGCCTTGGCGCTGCGAGAGCGTCGAGTCGGTCCTTCTCCGTTGACCGTCTTCGCGACGGATGCTACGTTACTTGTCCCTTCGAGAATCCCCTATCCCCACAGGCGGAGGCTAGGGAGGGGCAGCGGCCTTTGGGCGTAAGCCAACACGCAGGCGCCTCAACGAGAGTACGGAATGCCCGACGACAACACCCCAACGCCTTCCTCTGACAGCGCTCACGGGGCCGACAGCTCCCACCGCGTCGCCACGAGCGGAGACGTTGAAGTCTCCACCTACTTGGGCATCGCTCAGGAGCGCGAGGGCGCCCGCAGCGGACGGCGCGACGGAGCGGAGCCCGACAAGGTCGGCGCGGAAGCCATCGCCATCATCGACTACGGCTCCCAGTACAGCCGCCTCATTGCGCGCCGCGTACGCGAGCAGAACGTTTACTGCGAGCTGGTGGCGCCCGACGCGCCGCGTGATGCCGTTGCAGGACTGAACCTCAAGGGCATCATCCTGTCGGGCGGCCCCGCGTCCGTTTATGAGGAGGGCGCCCCCGTCGCCCAGCCGTGGATATTCGACGCCGGCGTCCCGGTTCTCGGCATCTGCTACGGGATGCAGCTCATCGCGCACCAGCTCGGGGGCAGCGTCGCCGGGGCGGCGGAGCGCGAGTATGGGTTCGCGGTCATCCATAAGAACGACCCTAGCCTGCTGTTGGACGGCCTAGATGACGAGACGCCCGTCTGGATGAGCCACGGTGATCGCATCGATTCTCTTCCACCCGGCTTCCGAGCCATCGCCTACAGCGAGAACTCGCCCATCGCCGCGATGGCGAACGACGCCGGCATGTACGGAATCCAGTTTCATCCAGAGGTGGCGCACACCCCGCAAGGGGTCCAAGTGCTGCGCAACTTCGCGTACGAGGTCTGCGGCGTGGCCGGGAGCTGGACCGCCGGCAATTTCGCCTCCGAGGCCATCCAGCGCATACGCGACCAAGTGGGGGACGGCCACGTTATTTGCGCGCTCTCCGGCGGCGTCGACTCGGCGGTGACTGCGAAGCTCGTCCACGAGGCCATCGGCGACCAGCTCATTTGCATCTTCGTGAACAACGGGCTCCTCCGCCGCGAGGAGCCGGAACGGGTGCGCGAGGTCTTCGAGCGCAACATCGGCCTCAACCTCGTCTACGTCGACGCAACCGAGCGCTTCCTCACCGCCCTCGCAGGGGTCGTCGACCCCGAGCAGAAGCGCAAGACCATCGGCGCGGAGTTCATTAACGTCTTCGAGGAGCAGGCCGGCGCGCTGGGAACGGTCGACTTCCTGGCGCAAGGCACGCTCTACCCCGACGTGATCGAGAGCCAGACCTCCGAGTCCACGGCGTCCCACAAGATCAAGACGCATCACAACGTCGGAGGACTGCCGGAGCGCATGAAGCTCAAGCTGGTCGAGCCGTTGCGCTACCTCTTCAAGGACGAGGTGCGGCTCGCGGGAGCGGAGATGGGCCTGCCGCCCGAGATACTCAACCGCCAGCCCTTTCCCGGCCCCGGACTCGCGATACGCGTCATCGGCGATGTGACCTACGAGAAGCTCGAGGTGCTGCGCGCCGTTGACTGGATCGTGATGGACGAGATCAAGGGAGACGGCCTGTACGACAAGCTCTGGCAGAGTTTCGCCGTCCTCACCGACACACGCACCGTGGGCGTGATGGGCGACCAGCGCACCTACCAGCACGTCGTCGCTCTGCGCGCCGTCACCAGCGAGGACGCGATGACCGCCGACTGGGCTCGCCTGCCCTACGAGACCCTGGCGCGCATATCGAACCGCATCGTGAACGAGGCGCCGAGCGTGAACCGCGTCGTCTACGACATCACGAGCAAGCCGCCGGGAACGATTGAATGGGAATGACGAGGGCCCTTCGGCGCGCGGTCCGGACGGCGTTCGGCGCGCTTGGCCTGGCGTTCCTCTTCGGCGGCCCCGCGCTAGCGATCACGCGCGGAGGGGGCCTGTTCGTCCCGATCCTCCTCGCGGTGATTGGCGTCGTTGCCTTGCTCATCGCGGTGCTCATGCTGCGCGGGGAGGAAACCAGGCAATGAACGTGCCGGAAAGTCTCGGCGTAAGGGTATCGACCCGGTGAGGGTCCTGGTCATAGGGGGCGGCGCCCGCGAGCACGCCATCCTGTGGAAGCTCGCCCAGAGCCCGCGCCGCCCCGAGCTATTCGCGGCGCCCGGCAACGCGGGGTCCGCCCAACTCGCCGTCAATCTGCCCGTTCGAATCGACGATCTCGACGCCCTTGTCGCAGCAGTGCGCGAGCACGGCATCGACCTGACCATCGTCGGCCCCGAAGCGCCCCTGGTTGCGGGGGTAGTCGACCGGTTCGAGGCTGAGGGGCTGCGCGTCTTCGGCCCCAGGCAGGCCGCCGCCCGCATCGAAGGCAGCAAGTCCTTCTCCAAGCAGACGATGCGCGCCGCGGGCGTCCCGACCGCCGCGTTCGAGGTGTTCGACGACCCCGCCGAGGCGCGCGCCTACGTCCGGTCTCACGGCGCGCCCATCGTCGTGAAAGCCGACGGCCTCGCCGCCGGGAAGGGCGTCGTCGTCGCCCAGACTGTCGAGGAGGCGCTGGCCGCCGTGGACGACGCGATGGTAGAGGGCGCGTTCGGAGCGTCGGGCGCGCGGGTCGTGCTGGAGGACTGTCTGGTGGGCCAGGAGGTGAGCGTCTTCTGCTTGACCGACGGCGTCAACGTCACCCCGCTAGTCGCCGCCTGCGACTACAAGCGCGCCTTCGACGGCGATCTCGGCCCGAACACCGGCGGCATAGGCGGCTACAGCCCGCCCCCATGGTGGAATGAGGAGCTCGAAGAGCGCATCAGGCTCACCTGCATCGAGCCCGTCATTTGTGAGCTTGCAGCCCAAGGCGCTCCCTTCTCCGGCGCTCTCTATGGCGGACTCATGCTTACCCCCGAGGGCCCTTCCGTCATCGAGTTCAACGCTCGCCTGGGGGACCCCGAGGCGCAGCTTATCCTCCCCCGCCTCGAAAACGACCTCCTCGACGTGATAGACGCTGTCTTGGACGGAGGTCTCGACCGCCTGGACTTGCGCTGGTCGGACGAGCAGACCGTATGCGTCGTCCTGGCGTCGGGCGGCTACCCCGGCGACTACGAAATCGGCAAGCCGGTCCACGGCCTTGGCGCCGAGGACGAATCCGGCGTGGTATTCCACGCCGGGACTGCCGAGCGGGACGGCGCGACCGTAACGAACGGAGGCCGAGTGCTTGCCGTCGTTGGCCGGGCCGCCACGATGGCGGAGGCCCGCCGCCGCGCCTACGAGGCCGCGTCCGCCATCGAATTCGAGGGCAAGCAGCTCCGCTCGGACATAGCGGCTTTCGCAGCGGAGTGAGGGGCGGCCACGGCCTTTGCCCGTTGACTGCCAAGACGCTTCGCCAATACCCTTCAGCCTCCTCACCCACCCGCCAGGAGCCTCCCGTGCCTCAAGTCGGCATCATCGTTGGCAGCGCGACGGACCAGCCCGTCATGGAAGACACCAAGAAGACGCTCGAGGAGCTTGGCGTCGAGTCCGAGCTGATCGTCGCGTCCGCCCACCGCAATCCCAAGAAGGTCGAGGACTACGTGAAGACGGCGCCCTCCACCGGGGTCGAGGTGTTCATCGCGGCGGCGGGCGGCGCGGCGGCCTTGCCCGGCGTCGTCGCGTCCCACACCACCCTGCCCGTCATCGGCGTGCCCATCGCGTCCAGCGAGCTTGGCGGCGTGGACGCCCTCTACTCCATCGTCCAGATGCCCCCCGGCATCCCGGTGGCGACCGTCGCCGTCGGGGCGTGGGGAGCGCGGAACGCGGCGCTGCTCGCGGCGGAAATCCTAGGCGTGAAGTATGCTAAGATACGGGAGGCCGTCGAGCAGTACCGGGAGCGGCTTCGCCAACGGTAAACGGCCCTTCAGCGCCCCTCGGATGATCATCCTCTGCGACTTTGACGAAACGGCTGCCGCCCAGAACGTCGCTCGGCTACTGCTGGAGCGCTTCCAGCCCGACGCCGCGCTTTCGGGCGCCGTACCCTGGCAGTATGTGCGCCAGCGCTACGTAGACAAGGAGATATCGCTGGCCGAGTACCAAGAAATCGCCTTCCGCCAGCTGACAGCCTCCGTTGACGAGCAGCGGCGCTACGTTCGCGAAGCGGCCGGACTGCGACCCGGGTTCGCCGAGCTTGCCCAGCACTGCGCCGGGCGCGGCGTCGAGGTCGCTATCGTCAGCCACGGCCTCGACTACTACGTGGAAGCGATGCTCGATGAGAAGGGCGTCGATATTCCGTACCACGCCGTCACAACGAGCGAGGTCGACGGCGCTCCGGCGTTCAGCTACGAGTACGCCGACGAGGGCTGCCAGTGGTGGCCCGGCAACTGCAAGTGCCGGGTGCTTGAGGACTACCGCAAGAACGGCGGACACGTCGTCTACGCCGGCGACAGCGCCTCCGACGCCTGCCCCGCCGTCCGCGCCGACTTCGTATTCGCCAGGGGTTGGCTGACCGGCTTCTGCCGGGAGAACGACCTCCCCCACGCCGAGCTGACCGACTTCTACGCGGTGATCGAGTACGTCGAAGCCTACGGGCGTGAGTCCCCCTGATGTACTACCGGTACGAGCGCGAGCACATGAAGGCCATCTGGTCGGAGGACAACGCCTTCGACCTCTGGCTGCGCATCGAGATTGCGGCGTCCGTCGCCTGGGCCGAGCTGGGAGTCGTTCCCCAGGATGACGCGGAGAAGATTCGCGGGGCCGTGTTCGACCGGGCCCTCTACGACAAGTGGTTCGAGGAGACCAAGCACGACGTGGTCTCGTTCACTCGCTCGGTCACGCCGAGCCTCGGCCCCGAGGGCCGTTGGATCCATCACGGCCTGACCTCGAATGATGTCAAGGATACGGCGCTCAGCCTCCAGCTCGTGCAGGCCGTTGACGAGATCGACGCGGGGGTCGAGCGCTGCATGGGCGTGCTGCAGGCGAGGGCCGAGGAGTTCTCCGCCACGCCGTGCATGGGGCGCTCGCATGGAGTCCACGCGGAGCCCATGAGCTTCGGCCTCAAGATGGCGCTGTGGTGGGATGAGATGCGCCGGCACCGCCGGCGGCTGGCGCTGGCGCGGGAGATGGTGGCGGTAGGGAAGGTATCGGGACCGGTGGGCAGCTACGCAAGCATTCCCCCGCAGATCGAGGAGTCGGTCTGCCGGCAGATCGGCCTCGCGCCCGCGCCCGTCTCGAACCAGATACTGCAACGCGACCGGCATGCCCAGTTTGTCCAGACCCTCGCGCTGCTTGCGGCGTCGCTGGAGAAGTTCGCGACGGAGGTCCGCGCGCTCCAACGGACGGAAGTGCGCGAGGTGGAGGAGCCGTTCGGCACGCCAGGGTTCGTGAGCACGGGGTCGTCGTCGATGCCCCACAAGCGCAACCCGGAGCTCTCGGAGCGTATCTGCGGGCTGGCCCGGCTCGTGCGGGGGCATACGGTAACGGCCTTGGACAACGTTACGCTCTGGCACGAGCGGGACATATCCCACTCGTCGGCGGAGCGCATGATCCTGCCGGACTCCGCCCTCGCGGTCGACTACATACTCGACACGTTCACCAGAGTCGTCGAAGGGATGCGCGTCTTCCCCGACAACATGATGCGGAACCTGGAGCTGACGAAAGGGATCGTGTTCTCCGAGCGCGTTCTGCTGGCCCTCGTCGAGAGTGGACTGGACCGGACGAGCGCCTACGAGCTGGTGCAACGCCACTCCCTGGCCGCTTGGGACCGGGGGGAGGACTTCAGAGAGGCTATTCGGTCGGACCCCGACGTCACGTCCCGGCTCGGCGCTGAAGTGGTCGAAGGCCTCTTCGACTACGGGTATTACCTGCGTCACGTCGGCGCCACGTTCGGTCGTCTGGGCTTCACGGCCAAGGAGGGCGTCCATGCCGCCACTGCTTGAAACACCCCTGCCCGACATCCTCTACCGCGGCAAGGTCCGCGACACGTTCGACCTCGGCGATGGAATGCTGCTCATGGTCGCGACCGACCGTATATCGGCGTTCGACGTCGTGCTCCCGAACGGCATCCCGGACAAAGGCCGGGTGCTGTCCAGGATGTCCAAATTCTGGTTCGACCAGACCGGGCATATCGTTCCCAACCACTTCATCTCCCTGGCCGACGACAAAGACGCCCTCGGCGGTCTTGCGGGCCACCCCAAGCTGAAGGACCTCCCGGACGAGGTCGCGCGGCAGGCGATGGTGGTGAAGCGCGCCGAGCGGATCGACGCCGAGTGCGTCGTCCGCGCCTACCTCACCGGCTCCGCGCTGGTCGACTACAACGCGACGGGCACGATGTTCGGTGTGCCGATGGCCTCCGGACTGGTGGACGGCAGCAAGCTGCCCGAGCTCATGTTCACGCCGACCACCAAGGCTGAGGTCGGTCACGACGAGCCGGTGAGCATCGAGGAGCTGGGCGGGATGGTGGGCGCAGACCTCGCCCACACGCTCCAGGAGCTATCGTTCGCCGTCTTCCAGCACGCCCACGACGTGGCGGCTGAGCGCGGCATCATCATCGCGGACACCAAGTTCGAGTTCGGCATCCGCGACGGCGAGGTCATCCTCATCGACGAGGTGCTCACGCCCGATTCGAGCCGCTTCTGGGACGCCTCCGGCTACAATCCCGGAAAGTCACAGCCCAACTACGATAAGCAGTTCGTCCGCGACTGGCTGCTGACCCAGAAGGACTGGGACCGCACGCCCCCCGCCCCTACCCTCCCCGACGACATCGTCGAGAAGACGCGCGAGCGGTACCTCGAAGCATATCGAAGACTGACCGGCCAATCGCTATCGTAGTCCGGTCGCGACATTGAGCAGGAGTTAGCAGATTGGCCAACGAGAAAGCGTCTCAGCAACCCCCCTCGACCGAGGCCGTTCTCGGCGAGGGCAAGGCCGGAGCGCCGGCGAGCGCCCCAGCTACGAGAGTGGAGCCCCGCAAGCCGTCGAGGCGCACCATCGCCCGCGAGCAGCGCAGGCGGCGCTCCGAGTCCAAGCGCAGTCGCAGGCGCCGCTTCTACCTGATAGGCGGCAGCGCCATCGCCCTCGCCCTCATCGCGGGGCTCATACTCCCCGGGATCGGCGGGCTAACCGTCCCCGGCGCGACGGACCAGCCTCCGGCGGAGGAGCGCGATCCGCTCACCGGAACGCAGGTCGACATCCAACCCGGCGGCCTGATCGAGTCGGACACAACCATCACCTACACGACCACGCCGCCCGCCTCCGGCCCGCGCTTGGAGACCGCGGCAGCATGGGGGATTCACGAGGAGCAGGTCCCCGACGAGGCCATCGTCCGCAATCTGGAGCAAGGCGCGGTCGTGTTCAACCACGGCCTCGTCGAAGAGTCCGACCTCGCCGACCTGCAAGCGTTCGTCGAGGGCCAGCCGGGCTACCCCGGCTGCTACGTCGTCCACCCCTACCCCGGCGTCCCGGAGGGCAGCGTGACGCTCACGTCCTGGGGCTGGACCCACACCGCCGAGTTGTCGGACAAGACGGTCATAGACGCATTCGTCACGGACCATCGCAACCAGGCGCCGATGTTCCTCGACAACAACTGCGGGCCAGGCGGCGACTTCAGTCCGCCGTCTCCGGAAGCCGCCCAATGAGGTTCGCCGCGCGAGTCCAAGTAACGCTGAAGCCGACCGTCAACGACCCCCAGGGAAACGCTGTGCTCGGCAGCCTCAAATCGCTGGGGTTCGAGAGTGTTCGGAACGTCCGCGTCGGCAAGTTCCTCACCCTGGAGATAGACGCCCCCGACGACTCGTCCGCTCGCCGTCAGGTCGACGAGATGTGCGCCAAGCTCCTCGCGAACCCCGTTATCGAAGCCTACGAGGCGGAGATTGGGGCGCTTCCTGCCGCGAGCTAGCTGCTACCCTATCGTCCCCTTGGTGCTGGGGGTTTGCCCGGCGGCGCGCGGGTCGGTCTCGACGGCGTCCCGCATCGCCTTGGCCAGCGCCTTGAACGACGCCTCCGCTTTATGGTGGGCGTTGACGCCTTCCAATACACGCACGTGAAGCGTGACGCGCGCCTCGACGGCGAATGATTCTAGGAAGTGGCGCACTAGGTCCCCCGGCAGGTCGGCGATGGTCGTCCCCGAGATGCCGAGGTCGATGACCGCGTATCCACGTCCGCTGATGTCCAGCGCGACCCTGGCCAGCGCCTCGTCGAGGGGGACGAGGGCGTGCCCCATCCGCCGGATGCCCGTCCCGTCGCCGACGGCTGCGGAAAAGGCCCGGCCCAGGGCGATGCCAGTGTCCTCAACGGTGTGGTGCCAGCCGGTCAGCGCGCTGTCGCCGCTCGCTTTCACGTCGAGGTCGATCAGGCCGTGCCGGCTGAGCTGGTTCAGCAAGTGGTCGAGCATCCCGTTGCCGGTGGAGACCGACGATTGTCCCGTCCCGTCGAGTCCAATCGTAACGGACACGTCGGTCTCGCCGGTCGTTCGGCTGTATGTGCCGGTGCGGGGCATGATTCTTATGCCTTCCGTGTCCTCGGCCGCGTGCGCAGGCCCCCAACGTAGGGAACATCGTAGGAGCCGTAGGCGTTGGTCACCGAGACGGTGATGCCAACATCCCAAGCAGGGTGGCCAGCGGGGAGTATCGCGGCAACGTCGGGCGGGCTTGTGGCGTCTACGATTTCGTCTTGGATGAGGGCCCGGAGTCTAGCGGAGTGTCCCTGAACGAACCTGCGTCGTACGCCGCGGCCGCATCCGCAAGCGCAAGGGTACATTTCTGACTGCTCAGGCATATTGATAGCATCCTAGAGGACTGCGCGGAGAGCGTCGATGAGCCGGTCGGTCTGCTCCGGCGTGCCGACGCTGATGCGCAGGAAGTCGGCGAGTTTGCCGCGCGAGTAGTATCGCACCGACACTCCGCGGGCGGCGAGGCCTTCGTAGGCCGACTTTCCGCGCCCTTCCGGGACCCGGCAGAGAATGAAGTTCGCTTCGGAGGGCAGCGGCTCCACGCCTGGCAGCTCGTCCAGTATGGCAGCCATGCGCTCCCGCTCCCGCACGATGAGCCGGACGCGCTCCAGCAGTAGCGCCCTGTCGGCCAGCGAGGCCAGGAGCGCAGCCTCCGCCGCCTGCGATACGTTGTAGGGCGGCTTGCCGCGCATGAGGACGTCTGCCATCTCCGCGTCCATGATCCCGTAGCCGACGCGGAGCCCCGCGAGGCCCGCCCACTTGCTGAACGTCCGCAGCACCACCAGGTTGGGGTGTTGCGTTGCGAGGGGGACGGCGCTCCCGGCATTGAACTCGGCGTACGCCTCATCGACGATCACGACGCAATGGGAAGCCAGCAGGCGCTCGATGTCCGCGATGGGCGTCGCGTTGCCCGACGGGTTGTTCGGCGACGCCAATACGATGATCTTGGCGTCCTGCGCCGCGTCCAGCACGCGGTCGACGTCCAGTCGAAACGCGTCGTCGCGCTCGACCTCCAGCGTCGACGCGCCGCAGATGCGCGCGGTCACGTCGTACATGCCGAAGGTGGGCACGGAGTTGACCACGACGTCGCCCGGAGCCAGCACCGCGCGGAATACGAGGTCGATAATCTCGTCGCTCCCGTTGCCGACGACGATATGCTCCGGGCCGAGGCTGACATACTCAGAGATAGCCTTCCGCATCGCGACTTGCGCCGGGTCCGGGTAGATGTGGACTCGGTGGATGTCCGCCAACGCCTCGAAAACTTTGGGCGACGGCCCGTAGGGGTTCTCGTTCGCGTTCAGCTTGACGAGGTCGCTCTCGGGCATGCCCGCGCGCGCGGCGAGCAGTTCCGGCGGATCCGCTGCCTCGTAGGGGTCGAGGTCCCGCCAATGAGGCTGAACGAAATCGAATGCCCGCCGGTCCGTCATACGCCTCCCTCCAGCCGCAGCTCGGCTGCCTTGGCATGGGCCGTCAGCCCTTCGGCCCGGGCGATGGCCGCTGCCGCTGGGCCGATCTCCTTGAGCACGCCCGCCGGCAGTCTAAGGACGGGGACGTGCTTGAGGAACGTGTGTACGCCGAGACTCGAAGCGAACCGCGCCGTGCCGCCCGTCGGCATCACATGGCTCGGCCCCGCCGCATAGTCGCCCATAACCTCCGGCGAGGTCTCCCCTACGAAAATGCCCCCCGCGTTGCGCACCTGCCCCACGTACTGCTCCGGCTCGTTGACCAGCAAGCAGAGATGCTCCGGCGCGAACGCGTTGGCTACCTGCACCGCCTGCTCGACGCTATCGACCACCACCGCGACGCCCTGGCGCTCGACCGACGCCCGCGCGATGGCCTCGCGCTCCAGACGCCTAAGCTGACGCTCGATCTCGGACGAGACCGCGTCGGCGACAGCCTCGCTCGTCGCCACGAGCACGGGAGACGCAAGCTCGTCATGCTCCGCCTGCGCCAGCAGGTCGGCCGCCACAATGACCGGGTCCGCCGTATCGTCCGCGACGACCACCGTCTCCGTCGGGCCGTAGAGGCCGTCGATGTCAACGTGGCCGTAGACCATCCGCTTGGCGATGGACACGAACACGTTGCCGGGCCCGCATATCTTATCGACTCGCGGCACGCTCTCTGTCCCGAAGGCCATCGCTGCAATCGCCTGTGCGCCCCCGATGCCGAAGAGCCGGTCGACTCCCGCAATATGCGCCGCCGTAAGGGTGGCCGGGCTGGGGCCGGGGGTGCAGAGTACGACCTCCGCGACGCCGGCCGTCTTGGCCGGGATCGCGGACATCAGCACCGCGGACGGGTATGCCGCCGTCCCGCCCGGCGCGTACAGCCCCACGCGCTCGATGGCCACGCTCCGCAGACCGTACCCGGCTTCCGCGTCCGACCAGTCCGCCGGCATCGCCGCTTCGTGGTACGCGCGGATGCGTCCGGCGGCGGTCTCCAGCGCACCGCGCAGCTCATCGCCGATTTCGCTCGCCGCCGCGGTCCATGCCGACCGGGGTATCTCGATGGCGTCGAGCTCGGCGCCGTCGATGCGTCTCGCGTAGTCGCGCACCGCCGCGTCGCCGCCCGAGCGCACGTCGTCGACAATCTGCTGAACGGCCTGCGTCGCGATGAGCGGCTTGCCGAATACTGCGAGGGTGCGCTCGGCGGCGGCCGACGGCAGCTGCGGCTCCTCGTAGCCGGGCGCGCGGGTCAGCTCAGCGAGGGCCGCCTCGATTCCTCTGACGATGCGCATCAGGCGAGACCGAGCTCGCTCAGCAGCCGGGCGTAGGCCCTGCTGGCCTGACCGAACACGTAGTCCGAGTCCGATACGGTCACGGACGCTCCGCCGATGGAACGCAGGTGATCGACCACCGGCGTCAGCGCTCTTTTGGCGATGAAGATGGTCACTGAGTAGAGGCGGCGCCCATCCGGAGAGTAGACGCGGGCGACGGTCGGCCCGTGCAGTCCCACGGCCTCTTCACGCTGCATCACCTGCGCGGCGACGGCCTCCTCGCTCTCGCTCTCGATGTTCGCGGTCACGCGCGAGTAGCCAGCCGCCTGCCGGCTGGCCTCGATACGCTCGATGACGTCGCGCGCTGTTTCGAGTCGCTCGGGATGCTGCACGAGCAGCCGCCTGTTCACGACGAGCGCCCCCTCGGATTCGAGGACCGTGCCGTCGGCTATCTGTTTCAGATGATTCTCGCGTAGCGTCTGCCCGCTCGCGGTCAGGTCCACGATGAGGTCGGCGTACCCGATGGAGGGCGCCGGCTCCACGGTCCCCGACAGGAGCGCTAGGGCGAAGTAGTTCACGTCGTGCCGGTGGAGGAAGGCTCGGGTGAGCGTTGGGTACTTGGTCGCGACTCTCAGTTCTCGCCCGCTCTCCTGGAACTCGACCGCGAGGTCCGCCAGGTCCGCCATCGAATCGACGTCCACCCAGGCGTCGGGCACGGCGACGACGAGGGCGCAGCGTCCGAAGCCGAGATCGTCCATGACGAGGAGGCTGTCCCCGCTGTCAACGCGTCCCTCGGCGAACCGGTCGTAGCCGACCAGCCCCATGTCGGCGTCCCCCGCCTCGACGCGGGCTGATATGTCGGCGGTGCGCTGGAACACGATCTCCACGCCCTTCACTGTAGGGATGGAGCCGGTGTAGCCGCGATCGCTCGGCCTGCGCACGCTCATGCCGCTGTCGCGCAGGAAATCGAGCGTCTGGTCGTGCATGACGCCATCGCTCGGTATGACGAGCCGCAGCCCCTCTCTCCCTATCTCCCCTGGGGGAAACTTAGGAAGGGGGCCGTTAGATGAATTGCTCTGCGACACGGCCGTCCTGTCCTACTCGCATGATTGTCTGGATGCCCCGTTGCTGCGCGTACTTGGCGGCCTCGGCGTCGCTCTTGCTTTCAAGGTCGAGCTCCGCTGGAATGCCCTGCGCTCGCAGCCGCTCCGCCGTGGCCACGGCCTCCTCGAACGCTGTCTCCTGCGCGGTCACGAGCACTCGCGTTTGCCCGCCGTCCTCATCGGCGGCGAAGTCGGCCGGCAGCAGTTGCGAGATCCTATCGAGGGCGAACGCGAAACCCATCGCGGGAGTCGGCTTCCTGCCCCCGAGCGCGCCGACGAGGCTGTCGTAACGTCCGCCCCCGCCCAGCGACGGCAGCCCTTTGACGCGTGAGTGCTCAACGTCGAAGACCGCCCCCGTGTAGTAGGCGATGCCTCTCGCCGCCGCGAGGTCGAGGATCACCGGCACGCCGCGCAGGTCGTACCGCGACAGCGCAGCCAGCACGTCGTCGACCGGCTGCAGGACGCTCTCAGGGACCGGGAACTTGGCCGCGAGCTTCGACAGCTTGCCTCGCGTCGTCTTCGGCGCCCCCGCTATCCCGGCCAGCTCGATGCTCAACGACAACGCCCGGTCGAAAACGTCGGGCGCTCCCACGTCGCGCAGCTTCTTCAGATAGCGCCGGAGAATGTCCTCGGGCGTCCGCTGGCCGGTGGCCCCGTCCATGCCGTCCCCGATAAACCCGTGGACCATCTCGGACGCGTCCTCGGCGGGCATCTCACGGGCGATCCTGGCAAGGCGTTTCGTGCTCTCGGGGCTGAGCAGGCCGAGGCGCACGGCCTTGCGGCGCACGTCGTCCGCCGACTCCTCGCCGGAGCGCAGCCTCGCCAGGCTGCCCATCATGAACACGCACGCCCGCTCCGAAAGGCCCAGCGAGTCCAGCATCGATGCCACGACGCCCATGTGCCCGATGCGGAGCTTGTGCCCGGTAACGCCCAGCGCCGTCAGCCCTTGGGCGGCCAGCGCCAGCACCTCGGCGTCCGCCGCTGCGCCGCCGGAGCCCAAGAGCTCGGCCCCAAGCTGCTCGAACTCCCCGCCCCCGCTTCCGGCCTCGTACCGGAACACGGGCCCGGAGTACACCCATCGCTGGGGAAGCGGCCCCTTCAGTGAGCCGTTGACGAAGGCCTGCACCACGGACGACGTGAACTCGGGGCGGAGGCTCACCCGCCGTCCGCTCGGGTCGGTGAATGAGTACATACGCGCCGCCAGCTCCCCGCCCGACTTCTTGAGGTAGAGGTCGGTCGATTCGAGCATGGGCGTCCCAACGGGCGAGTAGCCCCGGCGCTCCAGGAAGCGTTCGAGGCGCGCTCGGATGCTCACGATGCGCCGCTGCCGCGCGGGAGAGTGGTCTTGAGAGAGCTTCATTTGCTTAACGCTGGGCATGACGCCTGAGCAGGCTGCGGATGGGGCTGGAATCCCGCCGCGTCCCTGGATTGCCTCGGAATCCTTCTCCCACCTGCCGGGAGCCCAACAAATCCCCTCCCCCAGTCTACGGAGGAGGGCTCGGAAGGGGTCTCCTGCATGCGGAGAGGAGTGATGCGGTCAGCCGCGCCGCAGCCTGCTGTCTGTCATTGTACCGAAGGCGGGAACGCATCGCCTACCCTTCTCCCCAACAGGCAAGAACGTGAACGCGGCGGCGGGCCTCTAGGGACGCCCCTGTATCAGGCCGGGAGGTGGTTGCGGAAATGACGACGCTTGTCAGGCGTCGTGGAGGGCACCGCGGAGGTAGCGGAGGGCGCCGGTGGCGAACTCGGTCATGTTGGCCTGACGATCGGAGAGGCCGGTCTCGATGACCTCGGTGCGGGTGACTGGGCCCGCGACGCCGAGCGTCGTGCGGCCTGCAGGCGCGCCGAAGCGTCCGCCGGTCGGCCCTGCGATACCCGACTCGGCGATGCACCAGGCGGCTCCCAGGCGCTCGCGCATCGCTTCGGCGAGCGTGGCGAGCATCTCCGGCGTGGTTCCGCGATAGTTGGCGTACGTTTCAGCCGGGACGCCGGCGAGCGCGGTGCGCGAATTGAGGGTGTAAAGGACGCCGCCCCCGGCGTAGTACCGGGATGCGCCTGCGACGGCCAGGAGCGCCGCCGAGACGAGTCCGCCCGTCGTCGATTCGGCCACGGCGACGGTCTCGCCGCGGGCGATGAGACGCTCGGCGATGTCGTTCGCGAGTTGCTCTTGTTCGTCGTTCAGGAACATGGGGGCGTTACCGGGGTTGGCCGCGCCACTTGTGGGGGTCGTTGCCCCTGGAGCGGAACCAGTAGTAGATGCCATCCCAGTACGGCTCGGGATTGACGTCCAGGACCTCGCCGCTCGGCGCGCGTGAGAGGACGAGCCTGCCCCACTGTTCGGGGTCGCGCTGGTCCGCGTCGACCTCCAGGCCGACGACCTTCGTATCCAAGCCGACCATGTCGTTCAGGAAGTCCGTGAGCAGGGCGGAGTCGGCGTCCCAGGTTCGCAGCACGGTGTTGTCGTCCTCGCCGAACTCGCCGACGAACAGCAGGGCGTCGTCGCCCTTGCCCTTGGTCCTCCACTCTATGCGTGCAGCCATGGTTGGTTCTCCGATCAGAGAAAGGTGTTGAGCACCTTGGGGAGCATGACGTTCTGGGCGAGGATGAGCTTGCGGAACACGAGTTTGAAGCCGGTTTCGGGGTCGCGGCGCAGGAGGTCTTCCCGGCGTCCGACGAAGTGGTTCACCTCGTCTTGGAGGCGGTTCTGGTAGCAGAAGAACTTGCTGTTGACCCTGACCTCGTCCCCCTCGACGCTCACGAGCTCCACGTTGGAGACGATGTGCTCGAACCGGGAGACCGGCTCCTCCGGCCAGTGGATGCCCGTGTTGATCTGCCGGATGCGTCCGGCGAGGATGTCCTTCCCCTCGTCGAACCAGTTGATCTCCGAGTCCATGTCGGTGAACTCCATGTCCCAGTCGCCGAACTTGACGTTGCGCCGCATCGGCATCCAGTAGTGGAGGTCTTCGGCGAGCAGGTCGAGCCACTCATCGAGCCTGCGCTCGTCGAGCAGGCGCGCCTCCTTGTAGAGGAACTGCTCCAACTCGTGCCTGAGGAGAACGGCCTCCAGCGACTGCCGGTCTGCGCCTGAGAGATCAACCATCGCTATCCTTCCTCGTATGCAGCGAGCGCCGCCGAACTGCCCGCACGACGGCGCTCGTTGAACGTCCGATCTGCCGTCCTACTCCGTCGCCTCGCGGACCTCGTTGAAGAAGACGTACTCCTCCTCGCCGACCAGGGTGGGGTCCTTATGCTCCGTGAACCGCACGAGCACATACGCGCCGTCGCGCGGGTTCGCCGTGATCTCCCCGGCGGCCCCGTATATGGTGGCGATCTTCGTCCCCTCCGGCAGGTTGCGGAACATGTCAGCCCCGTTGGGGCCGGACAAGACGTACTTCTTTGATTCTGTCACGGTTCTCCTCTACCAGATGCGGTGGCCGGCCTGCTTGTTGACGGGGTAGAGGTCGTCCCAGCTGGCGGCCTCCATGAAGGCGAGCCACCGGCTGAAGCGCGCGCGCTGGGCCTCTTCCGTGTAGGAGCCGTTGAATACGACGCCAGGCATCCTGTCGTTGTACTCGCCGCGCCCGAGGCCGTTGGCGAAGAAGTAGTCCAGCTTTCGCGCCCTTGCGCCCTGGCTGGCCGGGTAGACGTAGTTCCAGTTCTCCATGTCGTCCGACTCGAAGAAGCCGACCGGGCCGTTGAAGCGCTCTGAGTAGTGGCGGACAGCGTCCCTGACGTGCTTCGGCGCGGTCTTGTCCACGCCGGACAACGTCCATCGCTCCACGACTCCAGGGGTGTGCGGGTTCCACCATCGCAGCCGCCAGCTGTCCACCATGACGCAGGGGAAGATGGCGAAGTGCCCTCCGCCCCACCCGTGGGGCGCCATGGTCTTGTCCACCAACAATTTGGCCTTGCGGTCGCGGGCCTCGCTGAAGTATTCGTCGACGCCCTCCTCGTACCACTCGGGTTCGTACTCAGGCACGCCGGGCTGGTGGTAGAGCGTGCACATGCCGCCGTGCCCCAGGTTGTGGTCGCCGATGGCGTACTTGTTCATCGGGAAGGGGGTGGACTTACGCCGCCGATCGCGTCCGCCTTTTGTCCCGCGGTCCTGGTGCAGTCCGGCGGCGGCGGCCGAGCGGTGGGTCATCGCTGTGTGGGTCAGGTCGGTGACGGAGGTGAAGCCGGGCACCTTCCAGTTCGTGGGGAGGCGGTGCCGCTGGAACGGCGGGAACATGTCCAGCCCTCCGTCCACGCCGTCGCTCGACTGCAGGCAGTGGCGGAGGCTCTCGGTGAAGGGGCCGAGGTACTCCTCGAACGAGGGGGCCTTCGGGTCCCAGGTCGCCCAGAGGGAGCCGTAGAAGTTCTTGAACTGGGCCACTTCGGCCAGGCCCCAGTCCTGCTTGGGGAGCGTTCCGGCGTAGGCCTCGGGTGAGTGCTGGAATCCTGCTCCCACCAAGCACCCCTTGGTGTCGTAGGTCCAGGCGTGGAAGGGGCAGGTGAAGATGAGGGCGTTGCCCTGGTCGTATCGGACGACCTTCATCCCCCGGTGCCTGCAGGAATTGAGGAAGGCGCGGATCTGGTTGTCCTTCCGGTCCCGCACCAGGATCACCTCTTCGGTGCCCATGCGGCTGATGACGAAGTCGCCCGGATTGGGGAGCTGGCTCTCGTGCCCGAGGAACAGCCAGCATCGCTGGAATATCTGCTCCATCTCCTGCTCGAAGATGTCAGGGTTGACGTAGAGCTCGCGGCTGACCGTGCCGCGCTCAGGGTCTATGTAGTCGCGGATAGAGCGGTCCCCGCGTGTACGAATAATGGCTACCATGGCTGCCCTCCTTGCGAATCCAACGTGCGTACCTGCCCTTCGATGCGAATCCTATCATGTGGAGCCGCGCTGTCTATGGGAGCGGCTGCTGCGGGGGACGTAATTCTCCCGCCCCCCACCTGGAACCCTTGTGGGAGGCGCCACCGCCTGTCCGCCAGGGGGTGAAAAGCTAATCATCCGGTTTTTCGTTACGAGTAAAAAGCTGACCGGTTGCACATTTCCTTACGAGTAAAAAGCTGACCGGTTGCACATTGCCTTACGAGTAAGAACCCTACCGAAAAACAGAGAACGATCAGGTTTTCTGGGGGCGTTTTCATGGCTATGGCCTGCTTCGCGGGTCTGGGTAGAAGCTGATCGCTCAGATGATTTTGTAGATGCATGGCCCGCTGCTCCGGGTCGGCGCCCGTGGTTGGGGTCCTTCGAGCCAAGGTGTGATGACACGCCATCGTAGGGGGCGCAAGGGGGACTGGGCAATGGGCAAATGTCGCGGCTCCCCGGCGACGCGCCTTGCGCACAGGTCTCGGTCTGCGAAGGTTAGGGAGGGGACTCCGCGAGCGTAACGTCTCCCTCCGAGAGCGCCCGCCGCGCTCCCGACGCCAGCCTTACGATGAGCCGCCCCGTCTCGTCGACGCCCTCGGCCATTCCCGTGACCGCACCGTCCCGCTCGCGCACCGTCACCTGCCGTCCGAGGGTCGAGAGCCGCGCTGCCCAGTCCGCCAGTGTCGAGGGACCGTCTTCCACGCACTGCCGGTAGCGCTCGCGGAGCTTGGCGAGGAAAACGGCCTCCACCTCTTGGATATCTAGGCGCAGGCCCGACTGCTCCGCCAGGCTCGTCGCCGCGTCTCTCAGCTCGGGACGCGCGGCGAGGTCTAAGTTGACGTTCAAGCCGACGCCGAGCACCGCCGAGACGCCGCCCTCGGTGTCGGCGCGAACTTCGATCAGAATGCCACAGAGCTTCCGGCCGCCGGCCAGCACGTCGTTCGGCCACTTCAGCTCGCAGGCGACCCCCGCAGCCTCCTTGGCCGCATCAGACGCCGCGAGAGCAGCCATGGCGCTCAGCAACGGCGCAGCCTGCGCGCCGGGATTTAGTAGGACCGATATCAGCAGCGATTCGTCCTCGCCGGAGACCCACTGCCGGGCGAAACGTCCACGGCCCGCCGTCTGCGCCTTGGCGACGACCGCCGCGCCGTGGGACGCGCCTTGGGACGCCAACTCCCAAGCAACGTCCATGGTCGAGCCGACCCTATCGAGCCGCGTCACCCACCGCCCAATATCGTCGGCGTTGCCTGGCGGAGTTCCCATCGTCTGATTCTAGCGGAGGCAGGGCCCCTGCCTTCTCCGCTGGGAGATGGGAATCCTTGGTAAATTCGACAGAAGTGTCGTACCATGGGCGTGTGACCGGCAACGAGTTCATACGCATAGCGCGGAGGCTCGGACGGGAGCGGGGCGTCGCAGTTCAAGTGGACGCGGAGCGCGGCAAGGGCAGCCACGTTCTCTTACACTATGGAGATCGGCGGACCATTGTTAAAGACCGCAGGAAGGAAATCGGAGCCGGCCTACTCTCCCAAATGGTCCGCGACTTGGGGCTTGGGAGGCGGGACTTCCTGCGATAGCGGCTCAGGTGGAGGTCGCACATGCGGTTTGTCTATCCGGCGCAGCTCTGTCGATACGGGGAGGATGAGATCGTCGTCTCATTCCGGGACGTGCCGTGGTGTCACACGTCCGGGGCGGATGAGGCCGAGGCGCTCCTCGAGGCTGAGGACGCGCTTGAGGAGGCGGTCGCCGGGTGCATCAATCACGGCGAGCCAATTCCGGCGCCGAGCGCGCCGTTACCTGGGGAATGCCTCGTCCCCCTCCCCGTCACCACTGCGGCAAAGGCAGCCCTCGCGATGGCGTTCCGAGCGAGCGGAATGACCCGCGCCGGCTTTGCAGAGCGCCTGGGCGTCGATAACAACGTTGTCCACCGGATGCTCAACCCCCGTCACCGGACCATCCCCAGCCGCATGAGCGACGCGCTCCGCGTATTCGGCGGTCGGACCATCCTGGAGGTGACGTTGCCGGATTGCGCGGAGCCGCAAGAGACGTTAGCCGAGGCGGACGGGGCTGCGCGGGAGCCAGCCCGGTCCTAAGCCGACCAAGCCTCTCCGCCTTAGTAGCGCCGCGGCGAGTCCCTCTCTTTGGTCCAAAGTCCAAAACATCTGTGCCAGCCAGCCCAGGCGGTAGGCAATTTCAGAACTAACGTGCGCCCCGCCGCCCCTTCCTAACCTGCTACCATCCCCGCGATGTCCTCCCCCGCGCCCCGCGCGCGTTTCGTCGATCTCCTCAACCCGAGGACGCTCCCCGTCTTCCTCATGTTCTTCTTCTGGGGGTTCGGGACGGGCGGCCTATGGCTCGTGCGCCCGCTCTTCGCCTACTCGGTCAGCGACTCCTTCCTTCTGGTCGCGTTGGTCTCAGCGGTCAGCGCCGCTCCGAGGACGTTCGTCGGCGCCATCACCGGCTACCTGACGGACCGCTTTGGCCGGAAGCCGTTCATCATCCTGGGCGCGGCCATCCACATCACGTCGCTGACCGGCCAGTTCTTCTCCGAGTCCTACTGGCCCTTCTTCCTGCTGGAGATTCTGGGCGGCACGGGCATCGCGGTCTGGATGGTGTCGTCGAACGCGCTGATGGCCGACGAGACGGAGATCGCATCGCGGGGCCGCGCCATCGCGCTCAGGCAGACCTCCTCCCGCATCGGCTTGCTGATAGGCCCGGGGGCGGCCGGTTTGGTCGCGGCGACGGTGTCTCTTTCGGCGGTCTTCCTCTTCATCGCGGCCATGAAGGCCGCCGTGATCGTCGTTACCGTCATCTGGATACGCGAGTCCCACTCTCGCACGGCCCGCGCTAAGCCCCCCGCCGAGCGCAAAGGACGTCGTATCGACCTCTCCATGTTCAGGTCGCGGGCCTTCCTCGCGCTGGCAATCGGCACGTTCTCGGTCAGCCTGGTCGTCGGCGGCACCGGAGTGTTCAGGACCTTCTTCCCCGTGCAGGGCACGATTGCCGCGGGCCTCGATGAGCTGCAGGTCGGCAACCTCATTGCCGTCTCCGGGATCCTCGCCCTCGTTGCGGCCATCCCCGCCGGCATCGCGAACGACCGCTACGGACGGAAGCGCATCCTCTTGGCCGGGCTAGTCGTCATGGCCGTGGCCGTCTGGATGATGTCCGGTCTGACGACCTTCAGCGCAGCCGTCGCTTCGGTCCTCGTCTTCGGCCTCGCCGAGGCGTTGGGCACGGGCACGATACAGGTGTACGCGATGGACTTGGCCCCGGACGACAAGCGCGGGGCCTTCCTCGGCGTGTGGTCGTTCTTTCAGAGCGCGGGCCAGATTTTCGGGCCGCTGTTCATCGGCTTGCTCGCGGATGCAGTCAGCTTCCGCGCCGCCTTCCTTACGGTCGTGGGTTTGCTGGCCGTGGGCGCCGTCATGGTCTCCATCTTCGGAGCCGAGACCCATCGGGGCGGCAGAAAGGCGACCGCGAGCCGGACGTTATAATGGAGGCGCCCATCCGTCATTCCCGCGCAGGCGGGGACCCATCCGTGCCTATCCGCAGCCGGAGCGGCGTTCGAGGCCGGGCGTTCGAGATTGGAGGTTGCCAATGTGCAGAAGCATCAAGGTCTTGCGCTACGAGGATCATCGCGCCGCGAGCGATGAAATCGAGGCCGCCGCGCTCCAGTTCGTGCGGAAGATCAGCGGCTATCGCAAGCCCTCGCAACGCAATGCCGAGGCCTTCGACACCGCCGTCGGCGAGATTGCCGCGACCGCGGAGCGCCTCCTCGCCGAGCTGGAGACGAGGCGCGCGCACGCCTGATTTCACGAGCGGGAGTAGCTCAGTGGTAGAGCTCTTGCCTTCCAAGCAAGACGTCGCCGGTTCGAATCCGGTCTCCCGCTCCACCCTTTCGCCCGATGTGCTTGGGGGATTCCTCTACTATCCTCGCCCCGGCGAGACCGCCTTAGGGGAACCCGGCTGAGGAGAGCGCAATGGTGAGCGGCACGTTCTACGACGTTATCGTGATCGGCGGAGGCTCGGCCGGGTGCGCCGCCGCGGCGAGGCTGACGGAGGACCCAGGCCGACGCGTCCTGCTCTTGGAAGCCGGCCCCGACCCCCTGCCCCTCCCCGACATCATCACGGACGGGACGAGGGGCAACCGGGCAATCCTCGAATCGCCGTACGTCGTCATGTACCCCACCGAGCGCAAGGCTGACGGCAGCATTTACTACCCCCTGAGCGGACAGTGATGGGCGGCGGCTCGTCCGTGAACATGATGGCCGTCGTACATCCGACCCAGTACGACCTGGACGGCTGGTCCCAGCGAGGCAACCCCGGCTGGTCTTACGAGGACTGCCTGCCCATCCTCAAGCGCATCGAGTCGGACCAGGACTTCGGCGATCGGCCCCAGCACGGCTCCGACGGCCCGCTCAACGTGGAGAGGCCCATGAATCCCGCCGCCGTGGAGGGCGGCCTCGTCAAGGCGGTCATCGACCGCGCTGTGAGCCTCGGCCTGCCCTTGGGCGATGACTGGAACGTCCCAAACCCGGCGGGCGTCCTGCTCCGCGCCTCGAACGTGAAGGACGGCCTGCGCCAGTCGGCAAGCGTCGCCTATCTTGGCCCCGCGCGGGGGTGCCCCAACCTCGCCATCGCCGCGGACGCTCACGTCCATACGCTCGCCATCGAGGGCGGACGGGTCCGGGAGGTCGTCTATGAGCGCGACGGGATGATGAACATAGTGGCGGCTGACCTCGTTGTGCTCAGCGCCGGCGTGTACCACAGCCCGCAGATACTCATGCTGTCGGGCGTCGGACCACCGGAGCATCTCCGCGAGCTCGGCGTTCCGATTGTCCATGCGCTGCCCGGCGTGGGTGAGAACTACCAGGACCACGCATCGGTCACCCTAACCTTCCGCGGCGCCGAAGGGTTCGATCCCGATTGGATTGTCCCCGGCTTCCGCATCACGTATAAGAGCGACCCCGCCCTGCCGAACGCCGACTTTCACATCCACCTGCGCCCGCCCGTGAATGTGGAAGGCCTGCGTCCCATGATTCCATTCACGGCAAACCTGATACAGCAGAGGTCGCGGGGCCGCGTCTACCTCGCTAATCGAGACCCGCAAGAGCTTCCCCTCATTGACGACGGCTTGCTACAGCACCCTGACGATGTCGCTGCGATGCTCAGGGCGATGCGTTTCGTCAACGGTCTCGTCGACCACGAGTCGTTGCGCGACTACTCCGGCCCGCTCCTACAGCCCGCCGAGGACGATGATTGGGAGACCTTCGCTCTCACGACCTACGACTGCTACCACCACGGAGTCGGCTCGTGCATGATGGGCCCTGCCTCCGACGATATGGCGGTCGTAGATAGCAAGCTCCGCGTCCACGGTCTCTCGAACCTCTACGTCGCGGACGCCTCGATCATGCCGGTCGTCCCTCACGCGAACACGAATGTGACGGCAATCATGATCGGGCGAGCGCGTCGCAGACTTCATCAAGGGCGACAGCTAGCAGCGGCAGCATGACGCGCGTGTATGTGGATATGGTGGCCGACCTCTTCCACTACGGGCATGCCGCCTTCTTGGAGAAGGCCCGCGCGATGGGCGACCGCCTCATCGTCGGCGTACACTCGGATGAGACCGTGGCAAGCTATAAGCGCACGCCCATCATGACGATGGATGAACGTATCGCTTGTGTGCGGGCCTGCCGGTTCGTCGACGAAGTCGTCCCCGACGCCCCCCTCGTCGTAACCCATTCATGGATCGAAGAGCACCGCATCGACTTGGTCGTCCACGGAGACGACTTCGACCCCGACACGCTGGACCGCCTCTACGGAGTCCCCATCGGGATGGGCATTTTTAGAACGGTCGCCTACACCCCCGGCGTGTCCACTACCGATATCATCAGCCGCATCACTCGCTCCCTATCCCCGCCAAGGGAAAGTTAGGAAGAGGGCAATGCAGAAGCAACCAACGCCGGCCCCGTCGGCCTATCGCGGCATCGCCCAGGCCCGCCACTATCCCCTCATCGTCACCGCGCTGGCAGTCCTGAGTCATGGCGGCTTCTCGCTGTCCGGGCAGGGTTTCACCCCCTTCTACCCCTTCATTCAAGACGATTTCGACCTCAGCCGTACTCAGGTCGGCATCGTCACGGGCACGATCTTCGCCGCCGCGACCGTCACCAGCTCCGGCTTCGGATGGCTGATCGATCGTTTCGGCGTGCGCCGCATGGCCGGCGGCATGATGGTGTTGAGCGGCATCGTCGTCGCCACCTTGTACTTCGCGAATAGCTTTCTCCTGGTCCTCGTCATCGCCGCCGCTATGGGTTCGCTCAGGCCAGTCGGACATCCCGCCGGGACGAAGGCCATCATCGACTGGGTCGGCCCCTTGCGCCGGGGAACGGCCATGAGCGTGAAGCAGGCGGGGAACCCCATCCTCGCCGCGCTGGCCGCCGCCGTCGTGCCCCCGCTGGCCGTGGCCTTCGGCTGGCGGACCGCAGCCGTTGCGCTAGGAGCGTTCATCGCCGCCGGAGGGCTGCTCATTCTGGCGCTCTACCGGGACAAGGACACCGCCGCCGAGCGCAAGGACTCCGGCGCGTCCTTCGTCTCCGGCATGGGAACGGTGATGCGCAACCGGAACATCTCGTTCTCCATAGCGTTCGGCTTCCCCCTCGTCGGCGTCCAGGTCGCGAGCCTCACCTACTTCATCCTCTTCCTGAACGATGAGCTGGGCGTGCCGGTGGTCGTGGCCGGCGGCATGCTCGCCATCCTCCAGGTGAGCAGCATCGTCATGCGCATCGGCTGGGGCGTGCTCAGCGACACCCTCGGCAAGGGACGGCGCAAGCCCGTTCTGCTCATCGCCGGGCTCGCCACGGCGGCGGTGCTGTCGGCGGTCGCGCTGCTGCCTGAAGGCGCCCCGACGTGGTCGCTGGTGCTCGTGGCGATAGGGCTCGGCGCGACGGCGACGTCTTGGGTGAGCATCCATTCCGTGCTCCTCGCCGAGCTCGCGCCGCCGGGCCAGGTCGGCACGGCCATCGGGTACGCGTCGACCGTTCAGCGCTCGGCGATAGTCGTTACGCCGCCGATATTCGGCATCCTCGCCGACGCCGCCGGCTACCAGGTCGCCTGGTTCGCTATGGTCGGCTCGATACTCGTGGCCTTGCTATTCCTGGGCGGCGTCCGGGAGAAGCCCCGCTCGGCCTAGAGCTCGATAGCCCGCAGGTCGAGCCGTCCGTCCTCGTATGGAGGACACCAGAAGTAGCTCGTCGCGATGGGCTCCGTGAAGTGGAACAGGCCGTCCACTACCCCGTCCTCGGCGCCGGACATCCGCCGCAAGAGCGCCTCGAACGCGTCGAACGAACGCCCGAACGCCACGAAGATCAGCCCTTCCTGGTCCTCGTCGCTCCACGGCATCGACCGCCGCAGCACGAAGGCGGGAGGGTCGAAGCCCTCTTGGGCGGTCCGCTTGACGTGCGCGGACTCGGGGGCGCCCTCCATCTTCTCGTCCTCCGCCTTCGTCCGCCCGATGAAGCCGTCCTGCTCTTTCGGCGAGTACGAGCCGAGCCTCGGCAGGTCGTGGACCCACCTCTGCACCGCGGCGAAGCTGGAGCCGTCAAGCCCGGCGCCCTGGCCCGACACCAAAGCCGCTTCCACCGCCGCATCTCCCTTTGGATTTTCGGTCCCGACCTTGAAGCCGGAGAGGTCGCGCCCCGTGTCGTAGGTGAAAGCCTCGGCTACGCCGGTCATCTCGAACGCTTCCTCGACCGCATCGGTCAGGATGTGCGTCCGGCGCACCAGCTCTCCGCGGTCGCTTCCGCGCAGCCACAGCCATAGAGCGGCGGGATTGGCCGGGATTGACGCTCCAGCCCCGCTGATCGCCGTCGGCTCGCGCAGACCCGCGATGCTCTTACCCAGCCGCGCCAGCATCGCCGGCCCAAACCCGACGACCGTATCCTCGCCCATCGCCTCCGCAAGCTCCCTGACCGACTCCAGCGGGTTCTCGTCGGGGATCAGATGAAACGTCAGGAAGCGGGCGACGGGAGGCGGCTCTTTCAAGATTCCGGGTTGAAACGTCATGCTGTTGCTCCGTTGTTCAGTCTGGGAAGGACCTCCTCCTTGAGGAGCCGCATCGACTCCCGCCAAGGCCCTTCCGGTTTCCATTCGTGCGCCATCGCCAGCAGCACCCCGAACCCGCCAACCTCTTCCGACAGCCCTTGCAGCTGGGCGACCACGTCGTCCGGGCTGCCGACGACCCAGACGTTGTCGAGCATGTACTCAGACGTGACCTCGGAGTCCGGCATGTCGGGGTCCTCTTTGAGGATGCCCATCCCCCTGCCCTTTGGGATGAGCAACCGGAAGTACTGCTCGAAGTCCCGGGCGAAGACGCCTTCCAGCGCCTCGCGCCGGGCCTCCTTGGTCGTCTCCGCTACGAAGATCTCACGGGCGATGCGCCAGTCCGCTCTGTCGGCGGTCCGCCCCGAGCGCGCTGCGCCCTCCTCCACGGAAGTCCAGTGCGTCTTCAGCACCCGCTTGGGCGCGAAATTGATGCTCATCGGGATCCAGCCCCGCTCCCCGGCGAGCTCCAGCGTGTCGGACTTCACCGAGATGCCGGCCATTGCAATGGGCGGGTGCGGCTTCTGGTACGGCTTCACGTGCACCCGCAAGCCGATCTCATCGTCCGGCTCGGGGACGTTGAACTCCCAGCGCTTGTGGCTGTACGCCCCAGGCGTCGGGTCTTCCCAGAGCTTGAGCACGAGGTCTACGGATTCCCGCGTCAGCCCGCGCTGTTCGCCCGTGGCGGGATCGACGCCCGCCACCCGGAAGTCGCCGATGAATCCTCCGGAGCCCACGCCCCACATGAACCGCCCCCGCGCCATGTGGTCCAGCTGAGCGATGCGATGGGCCAGATGGAAAGGCGAGTGGTTGGGGATGCACGTCACCCCTGTGCCCAGCTTGATCTGCTCCGTCACGCTCAGCGCCTGGGCGATGAAGAGGTCCGGCGCTGGGATATTCTCCCACTCCGCCGTGAAATGCTCGCCTATCCAAGCCTCCTCGTAGCCGAGACGGTCGAGCGCGACTATCTGCTCGAGGTCGTCGCGGAGCGTTGTGGTCAGGTCCGACCCCGGCGGGTGCAGGGGCATCATGAAGTAGCCTAGGCGCATGTGGTTCTCCGGTGGGATGGTTGTGCTCAGAGTAGCAGCGCGCTCTATCTTAGAGTCTTCTGCATAACTCTCCGAGTATCCGTCATTCCCGCCTCTCCGTCATTCCGCGCAGGCGGGAACCCAGGACGCCCCCCAGCGCCCTCCCGTCTTCGACGCATGATGCGAAATGACACGGTGGGGCCGGAATCGGCTCCGGTCCGGCGCATCGCGCGACCCCAAGGGCTTGTTTCGTCCGAAGATGTCTCGTCCATCTCACTCGTAACGTTCCCCGGCCTACGAGTGCGCGGGGCTGCCCCATCGATAAAAAGTGCGCCATTTGGTCTCATTCGGTCTCATTTACTCCTGAGTGGAACCACCCCTAGCCCCTCCTTGGTAAGGAGGGGGAAGTTACACATCTCCTTGAGCCCTCCTTGGTAAGGAGGGGGACGGGAGGGGGACAGGGCGTAAACCAGTGTAGGTCTACGAGTGGGGTGAGCGCCGATTTTTCAGAAACTGTCGCATTTTGCCGGGTTTTTCATGGTGCTTACTCGTGTTTGGGGGTTTCGGGCGCGACAGTTCCGCCCCATTTTGCGACAGCAAATGCGACACTTTGCAACACAAATGCGACAGTTTGCGACACTTTCCGACAGGCGCCAGCCGGGGCATCAGGGTGTGGAGAGCGCGGGGCGGTTGGGGCATGGGAAGCAGGATAGGGAACGAGGGGTCGTTTGCGCAACGAGCAAATGTCACAATGGCGACGTTGGATGCCTGAGCGCCCCGAGTAGCCACTAGGCCACACCCCACGCTCCCGTTCGCCTACTTTCGCCGGTTGTGGTGATGGCCAGCGCCATCGTCGACACCTGGGGGTTCGGCGCCGCATTCCTCACGACTGCCGCCTGGCTCGGCGCCAGCGCCCTCATCATGGCGGCGTTCGGGCCGGAGACGCGCACACGCGGCCGGCCGCCGCCGGAGTAGGGTGAAGCAGGGGCCGCATGTAAGATGGGACATGGTCTTGGGCTGATGGGTCTTGGAGCGAATGCGCCATGAAACGATCTGTCGTAGCCGGATCACTGCTCGCGGCCGCTCTCGTCGGCATGGCATTCGCCGTTGTACTCGTACGGGGGAACAACAACGGGTCTCTTGGAGAGCGAGTGGCCCGGGCGGTCGACAACTCCGAGACCTACTTTGAATCAGAGGTGTCATCGTACCGCTACCGGAACATCTTCTCAGAAACTCGGAACAACGAGAGAGACCGGCGGGATCTCTCACGCACGGACGTGGAAATAGAATTCCGGTCGGATTTTACGGCTGAACTACAGCTTCCAGATCGCAGGCGAATCTCATGGGAGACTTCCAAGGTGTATGCGGACGAGCCCGACAAGGTCTACCCGGACGGTCCGTGCCCATTCGTCAGCGTTGCGATTGGCCTGCAGGCCTACGGGCAACGGTGCGATGGAACATGGGAGCAAGTTGACGATCTGTCTGAAGCAGCAGTAATTGGCGTGGATAAGACCGATGCGTTCGCCGCTCTTCGAGACCTCAGCACGGTTACGAAACAAGACTCGGAGGTGTTGCGAGACGCTGAGGTAGACGTGTATGCCGGAACGTACAACGACGATGGCATAGAGCGCGATGTGGTCGTGAAGATTGGACGCGAACACGGACTGGTCCGATACGTCCACGCGTCGTCACCGGGTTTCTCGTGGGAGGTCGAGCGCTGGGACTTCAACTCCCCCGATATTCTTATCGAGGCGCCCCCGCTGGGTTGAGGGAGCCGGCCGACAGGCGCGGAAAGGGGGCGCGCCGTCAACCCCACGCCTTCCATCCGTCATTCCCGTAACTCCTCGCCATTGCCTCGAAATCCCCCCGCCCGCCTGCGGGAGGGGACGCGCGAAGCGCAGGGGAGGAGAAGCGGCGGCGCGCAAGGTGTAACTGTTCAGACTTCGTGAGATCCGTCTCGCCCAGCGGTCTCACCGATAGCACGGTTTACCTCTGACCAGGGTCGTTATCCACGCTCTCCGCAGGCATTCGCCTCGTCAACTCTGAACAGTTACCGCAGGGTGAAGGACGTTGCCGATGTTCCTCGCCGCTGCTACCATCGCTCCACTCGGTGCAGTATGCGCCCCTCTCGGTGAGTACAAGGAGGATGCCATGTTGAGCGTTACCGACAATGAGCTGCTGACCCGAGTCGAGAAGGACGCCCCGATGGGCGAGCTGATGCGCCGTTACTGGCACCCCATCGCCGCTGCCGGCGAGCTGGTCGCCCGCCCCGCGATGCCGGTCCGCATTCTCGGCGAGGACCTCGTCCTCTACCGCGACAAGTCCGGCACACTCGGACTCATCGACAGGTTCTGCCCCCACCGCCGCGTCGACCTCTCCTACGGCATCCCCGAGGAGCACGGCCTCCGGTGCATGTACCACGGCTGGATGATGGACGAGACCGGCCAGTGCATCGAGCAGCCCTTCGAGGAGACCATTCACCCGGACGGACGCTTCAAGGAAAAGGTCAAGATTGCCGGCTACCCCGTCCAGGAGATGGCCGGCCTCGTGTTCGCCTACCTCGGTCCGGCGCCCGCGCCGCTGCTCCCGCACTGGGAGCCGCTGGTCGCCGAGAACGTGGCCCGCGACATCGCGATCTCCGAGCTCCCCTGCAACTGGCTGCAATGCCAAGAGAACTCGCTGGACCCGGTGCATACGGAATGGCTGCACTCCTACATGACCAACTACGTCCAGAAGCGCGCCGGCGTCCCCGAGGACGACCTCCGGCCCGTCTCCCCGTCCCACGAGAAGATCCGGTTCGACGTGTTCAAGCACGGCATCATCAAGCGCCGCGTCCTGCAGGGCCTCGGGGAAGGCCATGACCTCTGGAAGGTCGGCCACCCGATCCTCTTCCCGAACATTCTCCAGGTGGGCTCCCCTGAGAGAATAACGATGCAGTTTCGTGTTCCGGTGGACAACGAGCACACCCGCCACATCTCGATTTACACGTTCAGGGCTGCGCCCGGCGTCGAAGTTCCCGAGCAGGATCCCGTCCCTCACTACTACGTCCCGCTGACGGATGCGGAAGGGCGCTTCATCGTCGATATCACCTTCAACCAGGACTACATGGCGTGGGTCACTCAAGGGCCCATTGCGAAGCGTCACCTGGAGAAGCTCGGCGAGTCGGACCGCGGCATCATCCTCTACCGCGCCTTGCTCAAAGAGCAGATGCAGGTCGTTGCCGACGGCGCGGACCCCATGAACGTGTTCAGGACCGACGCCGACAACGACGCCATCGCGTTGCCCATCGAGCCGAGCCGCGGCTTCGTGAACGGCGTGCCCAAGCGGTACGTTCCTCAGGAAGCCGGACCCAGCGTCGCCCACTCCGATATCGAGCGGGTGCTCGCCACTTATAGATAACCCCCTCCGTCATTCCCGCGAAGGCGGGAATGCAGGGTGCGCGGGAGAGTGAGAGGGGGGCCATGACGGACGCCGCGTCAACTTGGCTGCCGGGGACTCCCAAGGAGGACCTCGACACCCCGGCGTTCGTCATCGACCTCGACGTGATGGAGGGGAACATCCGCCGCATGGCGGACTACTTCTCGACGCGGCCCGTCAACCTGCGCCCTCACGCCAAGCACCACAAGACGCCCGCCATAGCCCGCAAGCAGCTCGACGCCGGCGCCGTCGGCGTCTGCTGCCAGAAGCTCGGCGAGGCGGAGGTGATGGTCGACGGCGGCGTCGCCGACGTGCTGATTACGTACCAGATATGGGGCGCGCCGAAGCTGCGGCGGCTCATGTCCCTCGCTCGCCGCGCCGACGTCAAAGTCATCGTGGACGACCACCGCAACGTCGATGACCTGGCGGAGGCCGCCCGCGCTTTTGGCGTGACCCTGGGCGTGCTGGTCGAAATCAACACCGGCCACAACCGCACCGGCGTCGATCCCGGCGGGCCCGCCGTCGCGCTTGCGAAGGCCGTCGCGGCGGCGCCGGGCCTGGAGTTTCGCGGCATTCACGGCTACGCGGGCCACCTGCAAGCGCTCCCCGACCCGCAGGAGCGCGCCATAAAAGACGAGGCTGCTATGACTCCCGTTCTCGATACCGTCGAGCAGCTCCGCAGGCAGGGAATCGGCGTGGACATCGTCACGGGCGGCGGCACGGGCACGTACAAGATCACCGGCAACTACCCCGGCATGACGGAGCTGCAAGCCGGCTCCTACGTGTTCATGGACGCCCAGTACCGCCGCGCCACCACTGATTTCGAGGTCTCCGGCACGATTCTGGCGACCGTGATGAGCCGCGTCGCCGAAGACCGCGCCGTCCTCGACGCCGGCATGAAATCGGTCTCGACAGACCAGTGGCCGCCGCAGTTTCCCGGCATGGAAGGCATCGTGCCGAAGTCCATATCGGACGAGCACATGGTCCTAACCCTCGCCGACAGCGACGCCCGCCAGCTGCGCGCCGGCGATAAGCTCGAAATCATCCCCGGCCACAACGACACCACCGTCAACCTGCACTCCCACCTCTTCGCCGTGCGCGGCGGTAGGCTGGAGACAGTCTGGGAAACCGCCGCCAGGGGCCGCATCCGCTAAATCTCTCGCCCCCTCCCCGCGCCCCTTCACCTGCCAACCGCCGCCCCAGATAGGTTCATGGTGAGTACCCCAAATAGGTTCGTGGTGAGCCCGTCGAACCACGAGGCCCGCCAACCAACGCCCCACGCCCCTCCCCTCACGACACTTGCCCCTTACCTCAAACCACCAACCCCTCGTAAAATTAACCCCTGCCATGCCTCTCCTCCAAGACGAGACCTCCCTCCTCCCCATCGCCCGGTCCCCTTGCTGCGGCAACCCCTCTGTCCATGCCCGCCCACCGCGCTCGCCCCGATGACAACACAAATTTCTGAGTGATCAACTTTTCGGACCCAGGAAGCAGGCCACGGCCATGAAAACACCCTCCCAAAACCCCCGTCTCGCCGTACAAATTGGACAACTTTTTACGCCTGGCGCCGAGCGAAAAGATCAACTTCCCACGCCTGGCAAATGTGAGTTGGACAACTTCTTCACGCCTGGCAAAAATGAGGTGGACAACTTTTTCCAGACAAACGGACAACTTCCTGCGCCCAGGCCCACGCCGGACTGAGAATTGAGAAGGGGGCCGCTCTGCCTTAGCTTGCCCCCAATCCAATGGCTCCCGCTCTGCTACACTCTCCCCTGACCGCACGCAGCGGAAGTCTCATGCAGGAGCTGAACGAGATGCTGACCGAGGTGCACGCCTTGTAGCAGAGCCGTATCATGCGCAGAGCCCACGCGCATACTAGTGAATGACAAGAGAGGGAGGAGAAATGGTCCGCAGCTATTTCACGCACGACAACTGGCTGGAGGAGCAGGCTGACAAGGGCATCCCGGTGCTCTCTGACTGCTACGTCGAAGACCTCAGGACGCTCGAACTGGAGCACTGGGACATCCGCGACTGCGATACCGCCTTCATACGCTTCACCGATATGGGCGGCGTCACCGAGGCGCGTGTCCAGGAGATACCCGCCGGCGGCTCGCTGAGGCCGTTCAAGCTCGGCGTCGAGGAGATGGTCTACGTATTGTCAGGGCGCGGTTTCGCCTCCGTTTGGGGCGAGATCAGCAACGCCAAGCGCGATTTCGAGTTCTCGGACCGGAGCGTCTTCGTCATTCCCAGGAACTCTTGGGCGGAGCTCCGCAACATGGGAGCCTCGCCGGTGCGGCTCCTTTACTTCAACTATCTGCCCATCGCCATGAGCACCATTCCCGACCCTGAGTTCTTCATGAACAACCCCCACGTCAGCAAGAGCATCCTGGACAACGCCGACCAGGACTTCTTCTCCGAGGCGAAGGACATCGAGAAGAACTTCGGCAGCGCCTGGGGCGCAGTCGGCGCCACCGTCTGGAGCGGCAACTTCTGGCCGGACCTGCTGGCGTGGGACAAGCTCACCGCCGCTGGCAGGCGCGGCGCGGGCGGCTCCTCCATCGCCATGTACGTGCCCGGCTCCGAAATGTCGGCCCATATGTCCGTCTTCCCGGCGGGCACCTACAAGAAGGCCCATCGCCACGGCCCCGGCAGGCTCATCGTCATCCCCGGCGGCGAGGGCTTCTCCGTCATGTGGCCGCAGAAGGGCGGCGAGAAGATCGTCTACCCCTGGCACGAGGGCAGCGCTCTCACCCCGCCCGACCAGTACTTCCACCAGCACTTCAACCTAGGGGAGAAGGCCGCCCGCTACTTCGCCCTCCATCCCCCGGTCCAGTTCCTCGGCAAGGAAGAGGACGAGCAAGGCAACGCCGAGGGCGAGAACATCGAGTACGTGAACGAAGACCCATGGATCCGCGACCTCTTCGAGGAAGATCTCGCCAAGCGCGGCCTGGAGTCCCGAATGGCCCCCGAGGTCTACACCGACCCGGACTTCACGTTCAAGACGGCCTCGACCACCTCGTAGGCGCGGGCGGCTCCGGCCCCGGCGTCCTGCTACAATGCCGGGGCTGGAGGACGCAACCATGGCACTTATAAAGTTCGTGAAGTACGCGCCGCCGGTGGACTCGCGCATCGGCTGGGATGAGCACGGCGTTCCCCGCATCGTCGGCACGCGCGTCCACCTGCACTACGTCCTCTGGCGGTACACGATAGGCGAAACTCCCGAAGAAATCGTTGACCAGTACCCAACGCTCGAGCTCGCGGATGTCTACGCAGTCATCGCCTACTACCTCCGGAACAAGGAGGAGATGGACGAGTTCCTCCGCGAAGCGGAAGAAGCCGAGGCCAGGGCGTACGCGGAGATGGAAGCGAACAATCCGGACCCGGGTTTCTGGGACCGCCTGCGCGCCCGCTATGAGGAGCAGCAGAAAGCGAAGCAGCGGGCGTCATAGGTGCTTCGCTTCGCGGCTGACGAGAACTTCAACCGGAAGATCATCCGCGGATTGCGGCGGCGCAACCCTGAAATCGACATCGTCACCGTGCAGAAGCATGATCTGCGGGGCGCAGACGATTCCGTCGTTCTGGAATGGGCTGCCGGCGACGGACGGGTGCTCCTCTCGCACGACGAGAAGACGATTCGCGGTCTCGCTTACCACCGTATAGCAAACGGCGAAGCAGTCCCAGGTGTTATCCTCATTCCCCAGTACCCTCCGTTGGGGCAGGTCATAGAAGCCTTGGAGCTGGCGGTCGGAGCCAGCCTGGAGAGCGAGTGGGAAAACCGCGTCGAGTACTTGCGGTTCTCCTGATTGTGCAAGAATATGCTGGTTTAGAACAGCCGGGAGGCCCCTGCCATGCTCACCCAAGAACAGAACGAACGCTTGACGAAGGTCGGCCCAGGCACGCCGATGGGCGAGCTGATGCGCCGCTACTGGCACCCACTCGCCGGCAGCGCCCAGCTGAACGCCGAGAACCCCACCAAGGAGGTCCGCCTGCTTGGCGAGGACCTCGTCCTCTACCGCGACGCCAAGGGGACGGTCGGTTGCGTTGAGCCTTCCTGCGCCCACCGCAAGGCCAACCTCTCCTACGGCATCCCGGAAGAGAATGGACTCCGCTGCGCCTACCACGGCTGGATATTCAACGAGCATGGCCAGTGCGTTGATCAGCCCTCCGAGCCCGAAGGCTCCAAGTTCAAGGACAAGGTCCGCATCAAGTCCTACCCCGTCGAAGAGCTTGGCGGGCTGGTCTTCGTGTACATGGGCCCCCTGCCCGCCCCTGCCCTTCCCAAGTGGGACGTCCTCGCCTGGGAAGGCCACAAGGACAACTGGGCCGTCATGCTCCCCTGCAACTGGCTCCAGTGCCAGGAGAACTCCCTCGACCCGCTGCACTTCCAGTGGCTGCATCGCTATTGGGGCGGCTGGCAGATGAACCGCATGAAGTCCCCAGAGGAGCGCGACGCCTGGAACTCCGTCATGGGCGCGCGGGGCGCCGACCACCGCAGGATCGGCTTCGAGATTACCGACTACGGCGTCATCAAGCGCCGCCTCGTCGGCGACGAGCAGGAGACCGACGACCATTGGGCCATCGGCCACCCCATCCTCTTTCCGAACATCCTCCGCGTCAGCCATGGCTTGGAGATACGCGTCCCCGTAGACGACACGCACACGCTCCACGTCATCACGAACTATCGTCAGTACAACGAAGGCGAGGCTCCCCAGACCGAGGTCCCCTTCGACGACCGCCCCCTGTTCGATGAGAATGGCCGCATCGTCCGCGACTACGTCGCCGCCCAGGACCAGGTGGCCTGGGTCATCCAAGGCCCCGTCAGCGACCGCACGACCGAACGGCTCGGAGTGACCGACGTGGGCGTCATCATGTTCCGCCGTATGCTGAACGAGCAGATGGACATCGTCGAGGATGGCGGCACGCCCAAGAACGTTTACAACGAGGACCCCGGGACTATCGTCCTCCCCTGCGAGTTCTACATGTACCCCGGCTACGACGAGATCGGCGGCCCCTTCCGCGGCGTGGTCCCCAAGACGCCCGATGTCGAGGCCATCCTCTCCGGCGCAGGGGCGCGCTTGAAGGAGTGGGACGGCGTCGAGGCGAAGGCGCAGGTCTGGGGTAAGGCCGTCGACTCAGGCGGCGCCCAGCGCCCAGGCGCCTGGTACTCGGACGGACGCAAGCACTAAGCGGCTGGCCGTCGCGCGCCAGCCCGTTCGCCTTGGGCTTGCCGAAGGATCAGCGAAGGGGATTGGGGCGGAAGGAGATTGGGGCGGCTACTCCGCTTCGAATGACTCGGCGGGGATCTCGCACCAGAAAACATCGCCCGCATCGATGCTGCCGCGCGCCCGGTCGTCGAGGCGCAGTCCCGCAACGGCGGCGCGGGCTTGACGGCCCGTGATACGGGTCAGCAGTTCAGCGTTGCGGATGGCCCTGGTGGTGTCTCTTTCGTCGATTGTGAAGGAAACTTCCACGGCCACGTAGGAGAGTTCCCCCGTCACATTGGTCGTCTCCATGATGATGTCGGCGCGAAGGAAACTGACGCGCTCGTTCCGGGGCATGCCGGCAATGTCCTCGGGACGCAACAATGCGCCGATCTCTTCACGACTCAGCGTCCGCACGAGTCTGAGCCCCACTCCATCGGCAATAATGGCTGCATCTCGCTCGGCGGCATTCCGCGCATGGGCGGCCTTCAGTGGCCCGATGTCCTGCCGTATCGCTTGGATCTGCCGGTCCACCGAATCGAACCGCCGGTCTACGGCGTCGAACCGCTGGTCTACGGCCTCGAACCGCTGGTCTACCGCGTCGAACCGCCGGTCTACGGCCTCGAACCGCTGGTCTACCGCGTCGAACCGCTGGTCTACCGCGTCGAACCGCTGGTCAGTGGACGTGGCGAGGTTTGCGACCACGCGGGGCAGGTCTATGAGCTCCCGCGTCAGGAGACGGACGCGCATCGCCTCCAGCCATTGGGGGTGGTCGTCCAGGACCTGCATCAGGTCTTCTATCGTGTTGATGGTTGTCATGGCGCACCGCCGTCTCCGCTAGTGTAACCTTTCCCGCCCCCGCCCTCCACCAGTACGCAGCCCTCGTCTGCTACCATACGACGCATGCAAGACGTCCTCGTAGCAGACGAGCTGAGTAAGCGGTTCGACGGCATCCAGGCCGTGGACTCCGTATCGTTCGCCCTCCGCAACCAGGAGATATTTGGCCTTCTTGGCCCCAACGGCGCCGGTAAGACCACCACGATACGCATGCTCTCGACTGTTCTCAGTCCCGACTCCGGCGATGTCCTTATTGGCGGGTATTCGGTGACGCGCGACAGTGACGAGGCACGTAAGCTCATCGGCGTCTGCCCCCAGGAGATCGCCCTCTACCCCGAGCTGTCAGCCGTCGATAACCTCGTCTTTTTCGGCAGGATGTCTGGGCTCTCCGGCGGGGACGCCAAGGAGCGAGCCCGGATGATTCTCGAACGCGTCGGCCTGGAGAACCGGAGCAAGGACGCTGTGGCCAAGTTCTCCGGCGGCATGAAGCGGCGCGTCAACATCGCCATCGCCCTGATGGCCAATCCGCGCCTCCTCTTTCTCGACGAGCCAACCGTCGGCATCGACCCCCAATCGAGGAACCACATCTTCGACACCGTCCTGGCCCTCCGCGACGAAGGCATGACCGTCCTCTACACGACTCACTACATGGAAGAGGCGGACCGCCTCTGCGACCGTATCGGCATCATGGACAACGGCCGGATTATCGCCATCGGCACGCCCGCCGAGCTGAAAGCCCAGGTCGGCGACCCCGGCAAGACGACGTTGGAAGAAGTCTTCCTCAGCCTCACCGGCAGGAGTCTCCGCGACTAGCATGGCGCGGCCCGTTTACCTTGCCGTGCTGGAGGTCAAGCGATTCCTCGCCGACCGGGGCGACCTCGCCTTTAGCATCGCCCTCCCCATCGCCCTGTTCGCCCTCATGCTCGGCGTATTCGGCGGCGAACCCTCCTTCAATGGGACAGCCCACGTCGCGGACCTCGACGGCGGGGCCGCTGCTAAGAGCCTCGTCGAGCGGGTAGAGGCCATCGAAGGGGTCACGGTCGAACGGTACTCTGAACACGACCTCGATGACGCCCTCGACCGTTCGGCGGTCCTCACCGGGTTCGTGGTCCCCGCCGGCTTCACCGCGAGCATCGAGTCGGGCGCCCCTGCGGAGGTCATCGTCAAGCGGCGGGGGAGCGGTGGGGACGAAGGGCAGATCATGGCCAGCATCCTTCAGGGCGTCATGCTCGATCTTGCCTCGGAGTACGAGCTCCGCTCCGCAGTCGGCGCGTTGGTGAGCGACGCCGTCCCAGACAGCGAGATCGACAGGGTCGTCCGGGAGCTCCTGGCCGGTGCGCGCGAGGAACCGCCGGTGACCGTCGTCGCCTTGTCCGCCGCCGAGGAGGAGGAGACCGACATCCTCGACCGTCTCCTGCCCGGCATCATCGTGATGTTCCTCCTCTTCTCCGTCACGATGGGCGCGCAGTCCCTTATCGAGGAGCGTCGTATCGGCATCCTCGAACGCTTGATGACGACGCGCCTCGGCGTCGGCCAGCTGTTCGTCGGGAAGTTCCTTGCGGGAGTGGGCAGGGGAATCGTCCAGTCCCTCATACTGCTTGTCCTGGCCTTCGTCGTCTTGCGGGTCGCGGGATTCGTCGCGTTCGCCCAGAGCGCCGTCCTCGCGCTGGCCGTGGCCGCTGCGGTGAGCTCGATAGGACTCGTGATTGCCTCAGTTGCCCGCTCGCAGGAGCAAGCCACCTGGGGCGCCGTTTTCTTCACCATGGCCATGACCGTCTTCGGCGGGACGTTCTTCCCCGTCGGCGACTCCGGTCCGCTCAACGTCCTAAGCCGCCTCACCCTCAACAAGTACGCTATCGACGCTTTCGAGGGCATCTTCGCGGAAACCGCGACGCTCGCCGACCACGGGCTGGAGATAGCAGTCCTAGGGGGGATCACCGTCGTCGGCCTTCTGATAGCGCGCCTCGCCTTCCGCGTGTCGGTCGGAGGCAAGTGATGCGCCTCCTCATGCGTCAATCCCTCCTCCTCGCGTCGAAGGACACAAAGCTCTTCTTGAAGGACCGCTTTGGACTCGGCTTTGCGCTCCTCTTCCCCATGCTGTTCATTCTGGGCTTCTCCCTTGCCCTGAGCGACATTGGCCCGGAAGACGAGCAGCTGCGGTTCGCTGTCGTCACGGAGGAAGAGAGCGGTTTCTCTCGCCAGCTCATAGACGCGCTGACCGCTGCGGACGAGTCCGGCGTGGACGAGTGGGGCGCAAAGGAGGCAGGCCTGGCGATCGAGGAGGGCGGGATTCCCGGTTACGTGCTCTTCCCCATTGACTTCACCCAGCGCGTTGCCGCGGGCGAAGGCGCGAAACTCTACGTCATCACCGGTGAGGCCTCCCTTGGCGCGGAGGCTGCGCTCCACGGCCTCGCCCAGGCGATAGCGGGCCGCGTCGAGACAATCAGCCTGGCCGCACGCGGCGCCGTTGCGCTGGAGGGCCCCGCCGCCCTCGATATCGGCGCAATCCTCGCGATCGCGGAGCGCCCACCCCTTGCCTCATTCGTCGTTGAGCAGGTGGGGGACGTAGAGCCCTTCAATGCCACGAACTTCACGCTCCCCGGCTACCTCACGATGTTCGTCTTCTTCGTCGCGGCTCTTGGGGCGGAGTCCATCGCGCGCGAACGCCAGACCCAGACGTTGGAGCGCCTCATGTCCAACGGGGTGCGCCGCTCCTCCATCATCACCGGCAAACTGTTCAGCGGCGTCTACCGCGGCCTCATGCAGCTGGCCGTGCTCTGGACGGTCGGAATCCTGGTCTTCGCCATCGACTTCGGACGCTCCCCGGCTGCGGTCATCGCGGTCTCCCTTTTCCTGGTGCTCGCGTCAGCCGCGTTCGGCGTGATGCTGGCGTCGATGGTGAGGACGGTCCGCAGCGCCAGTTCCGTGGCCGTCCTCGCCTCCCTCATGCTCGCCCCCCTTGGCGGGAGCTGGTGGCCACTTTTCATCGCCCCTGAGTGGCTGCAGGTCCTCGGAAAGCTCACCCCCCACGGCTGGGCGAACGACGCCTTCAACAAGCTCATGCTGTTCGGCGCCGCGCCCTCGGACGTCATCCTGAACATGGCGGCGCTGGCCGCTTTCGCCGTTGCGTTCTTTGGCGTCGCCCTGCTCAAGTTCCGCCTGGCCCCGACGAGCTCCCCCTAGCCCTAACCGAGGGACCTGGCTGCTGGCGCCACGCCGTCGCCGCTCAATTGGTGTGCACGGCGCACGAGAAGGTGGTGTGCAGAGCGCATGAGAAAGGGCCCGGTCGAATCCGACCGGGCCCTTTCCGTTCGTTATGCGAAACGCTGTCTACAGCCAGCGCCCGAACGCCCAGCCGCCCCCGGTCCCGGCCGGAGTCCTGTACACGGGCACGTACTCGATGGTCTCGAAGTTGAGGGCCGTGTCCTCCATCGCGCCGCCGACCACGATCCAGTTCTGCGTCTCCGACGCGGCCGAGTAGAGATGGTTTCGCGGAATCGTCATCAACGTCTCCGCGTCCTTCTTCTCCAGAGCTTCGAGCACCGTTCGGTCCAGCCACTCGTCGACCACGAAGTGGCTCAGCCCGCCCGAGGCGATGATTGCGACGGTCTTGTCGCTGTCCCATGCCCGCACCGCCGCGGCGATGGCCTTCCCGAACTCATAGGAGCGCTTGGGCGTCGGCTGGTTCGGCGGGTAGCAGGTGTTCTCGAAGACCGGCAGGATCGTGCGGGGCTCGTTGTCGAAGAGCCGCTTCACCACGAATGCGAACCCGTGCGGCAGCCCCTGCGGCCGCGGCTCCGTGTTTCGCACCGAGTCCAGCTCGCCGTGCTCTTTCGGGTAGCGCCGCGCCACGCTCCCGCCGTAGTTCTCCTTCAAGTAGTTGAAGTGGGAGACATCGAAGTCGTGGGCGATCATGTACTCGATGACGTGCCGGCCGAGGTCCGACGCTACGGGCACGTCTACCGCAACGTCCCCGTAGCCTTTCGCTATCGACTCCATGATGTCCGGGTCACGAAAACCGGCGGACAGCGAGCGGGGCTTGATCGAGACCGAGTCGCCCCAGAACACGGAGAACGTCGGCATGTTGTCCTCGAAGAACCACTCATCCTGGTCATCGGAGACGATAATGGTGATGTCCGGGTTGACCTCGGCGAAGGTCTTCGCGAGCTCGGCGATGCCCCGCTGACACGCATCGACTTGGGGCTGGAACGCCTCTTCCGTCAGAGGCCTCTCCCGGATCGCCGTCGGGACTTTTGCAAGCCCCTCGTCATAGGGCATCGCCCACCCTTCCGGCGGGAACACGAGCTCTTGGTGCCGCAGATCGCCCTGCGCGTACCTCGGCCACTGCTCGGCGTTCAGCGCGAGCATTGGGCTGTGGGAAGTGCCTGCTCCTAGAACTAACTTGGCCATCGATGACCTCCAGAGAATGAATGCCCGGCGCCCGTCCTATTGTCGGAACCAAGCCTTGCATGAGTGACTGTCGCTGCAAGTGTACTACTGCTGGCCACCAATGCGCCAAGCATCCGGTCTACGGGTAACTGTTCAGAGTTGATGAGGCGAATGCCTGCGGAGCCGGGGGATATGACCTTAGTCAGAGGTAAAGTTGGTCTCTCGGCGATACCCTGGTCAAGAAGAACTCACGAAGTCTGAACAGTTACGTCTACGGGCCGGCGCGGAGGATGCGTGACTGTTCAGAGTTGATGAGTTTAGGTTCGTGGTGAGCCCTTCCCTGATTGGTTCGTGGTGAGCCTGTCGAACCACGCCGCCCCGCCAACCAACGCCCCCTCCGTCATTCCCCTCCTTACCAAGGAGGGGCTAGGGGTGGTTCCGCTGGCACTCGCGGGGCTACCCGAACAGGTCGGCATGCGTCCCTGTCCGTACGAGAACGAGGCTATCATCCCTCTGTTCCCAGATGAGCAGCCAGTCGGGCTCTATATGACATTCCCATAGGCCCCACATGCCGGATAACCGGTGGGCCCTGTAACGTAAAGCGAGAGGCCGCTTCGCCTGAAGCTCCTCCACAACTGCCCAAAGCTTGGTTATGTCCTTCCGCCGCCTATGGGCGAGCCGGAGGTCCTTGTCAAATTGGCTTTCAGAGTTGACACGAAGCCTACTCAAACCTGGCCTTTAGCTCGTCCAGGCTTGCGTACTCCGTTAGCCCCTCGCCGGTCTGCGCCCGCCGAATCGCCTCGCGGGTGACGGCGTTGGGGATATGCGCCTCCGGCGGCATGTCGCAAGGGGGCAGGTCCTCCTCCGCCTGCTGCTTCAGGTCAGGCTTGACCTGCGCGGCCGTGGTCTTCGCTTTTTTGGCCATTGCATGCCTCCTCTCACAACTCTACCACCGCCCCTCCGCACTTGACACCGCCCCTGTTCGCCTGTAGAAACGCGTCGGATTGGGTCGTCTGGCGCGCAGTATCCCCACGGCCCGTCTCCAACCCCCAAGAGCCGTCCAACCGGCGTTTTCGGGGTCGAACACCCAGGAGGAGAGAATGCTCAACGGACAGAAGATTATCGACATGCACGCGCACACGGTTGCGCCGCCCGAGCTTTACGCCTTCAAGTCGATTCTGCTCTCAGGGCGCGGCTACCACGGCAAGGCCGCCTTCAGCGCCTCGGACGAGCGCATCGAGCAGTTCGCGCAGCAGAACATCGACATCATGGATAAGTTCGGGACGGATGTGCAGTTCCTGTCCCCCCGCCCGTTCCAGATGATGCACTCGGAGAAGCCGGAGTCCATCGTCACCTGGTTCGCCGAAGTCAACAACGACATCATCGCCACGCAAGTGAAAGCCCACCCCGACCGTTTCCAGGGCATCGCCGGCCTCCCGCAGATGGATGGCAAGCCCGACTCCTCTCACGCCATCCCCGAGCTGGAGCGAGCGATTAGCGAGCTCGGCTTCATCGGCTGCCTCGTCAATCCTGACCCCGGAGAGGGCACGACCTACACGCCTCCCATGGACGACGAGTACTGGTTCCCCCTGTACGAGGCCATGGTGCGGCTTGACGCGGTGGGCCTCATCCACTCCGCGGCTTGCAAGGACGCCCGCGAGTCCTACTCCGCCCACTTCATCACCACCGAGTCCCAGGCTGTCTTGAACCTCGCTCGGCCTTCCAGCAAGGTCTTCAGCACCTTCCCGGACTTGAAGATCATCGTCGCCCACGGCGGCGGCTCCGTCCCCTACCAGATTGGCCGATGGCGTGTCCGGCGCAACAACGACATGAAGGCCAACCCCAACCTCGAAGACTTCGACACCAGCCTCCGCCGCATGTACTACGACACGAACCTCTACAATAAGGAAGCGCTGGACTACTGCTTCAAGATTTGCGGCCCGGACCGCGTGATGTTCGGCACCGAGAACCCCGGCAGCGGCACCTCGATCGACCCCAAGACCGGCAAGCAGACCGACGACCTTGCCCCGGTCATCGATGAGATCGAGTGGCTCACCCCCGAGGACAAGAAGAACATCTTCGAGGACAACGCCCGCCGGGTCTTCACCTTGGGCAAGTTCTAGTCGGATACGCTCAACCCCACGAGGCGCTACCAGGAGGTAAGGACAATGGCGGAACGAGAATTGATTACCACTATCGAAGGCCCCAAGGGCAAAGCTGAGGTCTACGAGGTCTCCGAAGGCGGCTCGCCAACGTCCGCGACGTCAGGGGTGATGTCGTCGACCTACGAGGTCGTGATGGGCAGTTCGAGAGAGACCGTTATGACACTGGGCGAGGCGTCCATCGTCGCCCACGAGCTGTCCGGCGCCGAGGGCTAGCCCCGTCCGCGAGCTCCCCACCCTTGAAAGGGGGGCCTTAGCCCCCCTTTCAGTCGTCTCGAAATCCGTCCCCGAAACCCTCTCCCGTCGTGAGTTCCCATAGGTTCGTGATGAGCATGGTCGAACTACGGAGCTTGCCGATCAACGCCCCTCAGCGTGTCTTCCCGTAGGGAGGCCTAACCCGGTCCTCCGCCCGCGGGAAAGGCAGGGAGAGGCCCGGCTGACAGCAGCCCATTGCTAAGTCCATCTATCCTCCCTACGCTATCGCCTCGGACACATCTCTCCCATTTGCGGGAGGATGGCCCCACCCCTTCTCCCGTCTGCGGGGAGAGTACAGTCGCCGCACTCGGAAGATGAGACTAAATGAGACTAAATGAGACCTTTTCGTCGTTTCCTTACGCCTGAGAACGCTTCCCCAGGCGTCCGCTGGTCCTCGCTTTCGGCCCCATTCGCCGCGTTCCGCCTTCTATGGCATGACAATGCGCGCGCATAGGCTGCCCAAGGTTCCTTAGCCGGATGTCCTCACCCCCGGTAGCATCGACGCCTCCGGCTTCCCCCGGCCGCCGCCGGGCGGCTCTGTTTCTCCTCGCCATGTCTCCCTTCTTCGCTCTCCTGGCGGTCTTGGTCTGGGGCCAAGTGGACAATGCCGGCAACCCAGGCGGCCTGCTCGAGCACGACGAGTCAGGCGAGATTACCGTCGCCGTCCGCTCGGCGCCCGGCTTTGCCGGACTCGACCTCATCTCCGGCGAGCTCGTGGACCTCGACGGCCTGCGCGGGAGAGTGGTGATGGTCGACTTCTGGTCGTCGTGGTGCGTCTCCTGCCGCGTCGAGGCCGCCGACCTCGCCGACGTCTACCGCGAATACGCCGATATGCCCGTAGAGTTCGTAGGGCTCGCCATCTGGGACGACGCCGGAGACGTCGCCAATCACCTCGCACGGTTCGGCGTCGCCTACCCCAACATCCTCGACGAGAGCGGCGCCACCGCAGTGGCCTACGGTGTGCGGGGCGTGCCGGAGAAGTACTTCCTGGACGCGGACGGACGAATCGTGCGCAAGGTCAATGGCCCGGTCTCCGCCGAGCAGCTGCGCGAGATTATCGCCGCGCTCCTTGCGGCGTAGCGATGTTCAGCGCACCTCATCTGCACGAAGCGGTCGCTCGCTGGTACCGCGCCAACGCCCGCGACCTCCCTTGGCGCCGCACACGCGACCCCTACGCAGTCCTCGTCTCCGAGGTCATGCTCCAGCAGACCCAAGTCGACCGCGTTATCCCGAAATACCTCGCTTTCCTCGAGGCCTTCCCTTCCCTCGCGATCCTCGCGGAAGCCCAGCCCGCCGACGTTATCCGCATCTGGGTCGGCATGGGATACAACGGTCGCGCAGTGCGCTTGCACCGGCTCGCCAGAGAGGTCGTCGAGCGGCATGGCGGCCGTCTCCCCGAGACCGTCGAGGAGCTGCGGACGCTGCCGGGCGTCGGCCCCTACACCGCCTCCGCCGTCGCCTGCTTCGCCTTCGGCGCCGCCGTCCCCGTCCTCGACACCAACGTCTACCGCGTCCTGAGCCGGGTCGCGCATGGAGTCGAAGCCCCCTCGCGCAGCGAGATTGGCCCGCTTGCCGCCGATCTGGCGCCCCGCGACGGCGGCGTCTCGCCATCCGACTGGCACCAGGGCCTCATGGACATCGGCGCAACCGTCTGCACAGCCGCCCGCCCTCGCTGCATGCTCTGCCCTCTGCGCGAGCTATGCGCAGCCGCCCCGACCCTCCAGGCGGGCGCAGACCGCCGGCTCGCCGAGGCGTCCGTCCCTTACTCGCCCAAGCAATCGAAGTTCGAAGGCTCGACTCGCTACTACCGAGGCCGGATCGTCGACTTCCTCCGCGACCACCCCGGCGATGACGGCGCGCCCATCGAGGAGGTCGCGGCTCTGGCCGAGGGCGCTCCGACAACCGTGGAGGACCTCCTCGCGGCACTCGAGCGCGACGGTCTAGTCGTGCGCATCGCCGGACGCGTCCGCCTCCCCTAGTCTGCCGAGGAGGTCCCGCAGAGGCGCCTCCAGTGCGCCCCACGGGTCGCCCAGCGCTTCGAGATTGGCGTCTGATAGCTGCCAGCGGCGTTTCCCCGTTTGCGTTACCCAGAGCCCGCTCACCCAGAACCCGTTGGTCCCGCCCTCCGGCGGAACGTAATCGTGCGCGATGTAGCCCCGCAATCCATTCGCCTCCCAGGCGCCGATTAGCTCCCCCGATTTCGCGACAGCGACCGACTCCGTCCAATGGCACGCGCGCCGCTCGCCTTCGATGTCCCGCATCCGCCGCAGCAAGCGCCGCGCCCGCTCCTCGTCCGGCACGTCCTTGCCCGTTCCCCGGCGGGTGATCAGGCTGGACCAGCCGTCGCCGAGCGCGGGAATGCTCAGCCCGCCGTCCGATGCAGCCGCGACCTCTCCGGCGTGCCGCGACCCGGCAACCGCCTTTTCGACGGCGTTAGCCAGGTGGGATTGGCCGTCCTCGCTGGTCTCGAACGTATCGCCGTCGTCTGCGCCGTCAGTCAGTTCGAGGTCGAGCCCCGTGAGCAGCTCGCGCAGCTGCGCCGCCTTTGCTCGGTTCTGTGTGGCTATGAGCACCGGCAAGGCCATCTCATGCCCTACCAAACTGTTTCTCTAGCGAGCCCGTGGACACACGGACGATCACGGGCCGCCCGTGCGGGCAATACTGCGGGCTGCCCTCGGACGCCAGCGCGTCGCCAAGAGCGTCCATCTCCTGCGGGTCCAGCGTCTGCCCCGCCCGCACCGCGCTGTGGCACGCGATCGAGGCGGCCACGGCTAGGTGCGTGTCAGTTCCCTCGGAACCGGTCCGAAATCCGTCGAGCGCCTCGCTGATCAGCTTGGCGATATTGACCCGCCGCGCCATGGCGGGCGTGGCCCGCACGAGCCAAGCGCCATCCCCAAAGGGCTCCAGCACCAGGCCGTAGCGCTCCAAGACGCCGCGAGCGCCACTGACGGCGTCTAGCTGCTCAGGCGTCAGGTCGACCGGCAGCGGTTCGAGCATGGGCTGCACGTCCGGGGCGCTCCCCTCCCACTGCCGGAGCAGCCGGTAGTACAGGACCGACTCATGCGCCGCGTGCTGGTCGATCAAGTACATGCCGTCAGACCCCCCGGCGACGATGTAGGTGTTCGATATCTGCCCCAACATACGCAGGCCCGAGAGGGGAGATGGATGGAGCGTCGGTTGGCCGGAAGTCTCGTCGGAAGCGGCGGGCCCCGGTTCGGGCAGCGGAGCCAACGCTTCTTGCCGAGGCGGCAGCGTGAGGTTGAATCCCGGCAACGCCGGCAACGCCGGGACAGGCACCGCCTCAGCGATTAGCCCCTGCGCCTCCGCAACTGGAAATGCGCCTAGCAACGCGTCCCGCACCGCCCTGTGCACGCTGGAGAACGCGTCCCCGTCGCGCACGAGCCTCACCTCGCGCTTGTTCGGGTGGACGTTCACGTCGACCTCAGCGGACGGGACATCGACGAATACGATAGCTATCGGGAAGCGGCCCTCCATCAGCAGGCCGCGGTACGACTCCTCAATCGCCACGCCGATTGTCCGGTTCTGCACCCATCGATTGTTCACAAATACGCTCAGCCCGGTGCGGTTCGCCCGGCTGTGTTCCGGCGCGCTCGTGAGCCCCCGAACGGGGTAGGGTCCGGCGGACGACGCCACTTCGATCATCGCTTCCGAAAGCTCTCCGCCGTGAACGGCGGCCGCCACGTCGCGCAGGCTGCCGTTGCCGGACGTCGACAGCTGCGTCTTCCCGTCCGTCTTGAGCGTGAAACGTATGCCGGGGTTGGCCATCGCCAGGTGGTCGACAGTCTGGCGCACTCGCGCCGTCTCCGCCGCCGACGACTTGATGAACTTCAAACGCGCGGGAATCGTGGAGAATAGCGCCTCGACCTCGATGGTCGTCCCTGGCGCGGCGCTCGCCGGCCGTTGCCTCGCGACCTGGCCGCCTTCCAGCTCGACTTCCGTTGCCACGTCGGAGTCAGGAGTACGCGTTACCAATCGGACACTGGCGGCCGCCGCGATGCTGGCCAGCGCCTCCCCGCGGAATCCGAGCGTGCCGATGCTCGCTAGGTCATCGACCGACCTCAGCTTGCTCGTGGCGTGCCGCTCGAAGGCCAGCGCCGTCTCGTCAGACGGTATGCCGCACCCGTCATCGGTAACTCGTATGGAGGCTAGCCCGCCGTGCCGGACCTCGATTTCTATCGCGCTCGCGCCCGCGTCCAGCGAATTCTCGACGAGTTCCTTGACGACCGACGCAGGCCGTTCGATGACCTCCCCGGCGGCGATGCGGGCGGCGACATCGGGAGGAAGCACACGTATTGGCACGGCTAAGTGCTCCTGCTTACTTCGCGAAGCGCAAGCAGGCAACGGAGGGGCTTAGAATTGCTGACTGAACGCAAAATTAGAACCCGAGCGCCGCGCCGAGCTTCTTGGCGTTGGTCCCAGCCATGAGCTTGCCGTCGATTACCGCAACCGGCCTTCGCCAGTAGCGAGGCTCCTCCGCCAGCAGCTCCAGCATCCGCTCCTCTGTAAGCGATTCGGGGTCGATTCCGCTCTTCTTGAAGGTTGCGGACCTCGGATTGAACAACGCGCTGGGAGGCTCCCCTCCCAGCAGCGATTCGATCTCCTCTTTGGAGAAGCGCTGCTTGAAGAAGTCCCGTTCGCTGTAGGCGATGCCCGCCTGCGAGAGCGCCGTTCTCGCCGTCTTGCACGTCCCTCACCCAACCCAGTGGTACAGCGTTACGTTAGCCATCGTTTGCCTCCAAGGCGATTGTAGTCAGCGCATTGTCCCGATTCCACAACGCCTCGACCAGTTTCGGCCCGTTGCCTAATGCCCGGTGAATCCCCTAGCATCCCGACCCGTGGCCGACGCTGCTCTCCTTATCGTCCGATGGGCCCATGCCATAGCCGCCGTCGTATGGGTCGGCGGCGGCATCTTCTATTGGGTCGTGCTTCGCCCTGCCATTCGCAGTGGCTCCCTCCTGCCGGAAGCAACGAGGTTCGTCGGCGTCGAGTTTGGCCAGATGATCCTACTCGCCATGTGGGTCCTCGTCGTCACGGGCGCCGTCCTCTTCTTCGTCCGTATCTCCGAGCCCACCGCCACCGTCCCCTATGGCGCCGTCCTTGCCGTCAAAGTGGCCCTTTCCGCTTGGATGTTCTTCCTAGCTGTCGGACGGCGAAGACGCCCCGGCGACGACGCGGTCCCGCGAGGTCGCTTTCGCGGCATGGTCGACGCTCTGGGCCACGTGAACATGACCGTTATCCTTGGAATCATCGTCTTCCTGCTCTCCGACGTGCTCCGGCTGTTGGTCGAGCAAGGACTGAAAGGCTGACCATGAAACGAGACCTCGTCGATATCCTCGCCTGCCCGACCGACAAGACTCCCCTCGACCTCTCCGTCGAGCGGGAGGACGGCGACGAGATTATCGACGGCGCCCTCGCCTGCGCACACTGCGGCGCCGTCTACCCAATCAAGGACTCCATCCCCAACCTCCTGCCCGCAGACTTCGGCGGGTAAGCGTAGGGCTGCGTATGCGGCCCCGCCGCACCGAGGGCGCTGATCGCAGCGTCCTCCGCTTTCCAATCCTAAGTTGACACTACTATTCTATCGGTTACACTGCGCGTGGTGCTTAGTACGCACTAAGTATTACAGTGGTGCATCCTTACTTGGAGACATGACTCATGCGCATCTCACCCTTCATTCCGCTGCCCCTCTTGGCGGCAGCAATCTTCACATTGGCGCTTGCGGCGGCCTGCGGCAGCGTGGAGCCTAGTCCCCAATCGCCCGGCTCTCTCGTGATCTACTCCGGTCGCGGCGAGAGCCTCGTCGACCCCATCATCCGTCAGTTTGCCGATGCGACGGGCATCGACGTGCAGGTAAAGTACGGCGGCACCGCATCCCTCGCCGCAACCCTCCTCGAAGAGGGCGAGAACAGCCCTGCCGACGTCTTCTACGCTCAGGACCCCGGTGGCCTGGGAGCCGTCGAAGCTATGTTTGCTCCCCTCCCCGACAGCATCCTGGAGCGGGCGCCTGAGTGGGCGCGATCGAGCGGCGGCCGCTGGGTTGGCGTCTCCGGCAGGGCCCGTGTGCTCGTCTACAGCCCCGATCGCGTGCCCGAGGATGAGCTCCCGAACGACTTGTTCGACCTCGTGCAGCCCCAGTGGAAAGGCCGCCTTGGCTGGGCCCCTACCAATGGGTCGCTGCTGACCATGATCACCGGGATGCGGGAGCTGTGGGGAGAGGAGAAGACCCGCGAATGGATATCGGGCATGCTCGAGAACGATGTCGCCATCTATCCGAAGAACACGCCTCAGGTCGCCGCGGTCGCTGCCGGCGAGATTGACATCGGACTCGTCAATCACTACTACCTCTACCGGTTCGTCTCGGAGGAGGGCGAGGACTTCGCCGCCAGGAACTACCACCTTCCCGCGGGCGGACCGGGGAGCCTGATCATGGTCTCCGGCGCCGGCATCCTGGATACTGCCTCGAACAGGGACAACGCCGAGCGATTCCTCGCTTTCCTGCTGTCCACGGTCGCTCAGCAGTTCTTCGCGGGGCAGACCTTCGAGTATCCTCTGGTCGATGGAGTGAACGTCAACCGGCTGTTGACGCCCATCGACGAGATTAACCGGCCGGATATCGCCCTTGCAGACCTCGCCGACCTCGAAGGCACAACCAACATCCTCAGGGAGCTTGGGGCCCTGCCCTAGCGCGGGCTTGACTCCCGTAGTGCTTCCTACAGCCCCGTCCCCCCTTCCTCCCGGGGGACGGGGCCGGTTTTGGTCTAAGCTGCAATCGTGCAAAACCCAGCCATAGCAGCAGGAAGCTCGCGCGCAGGCCCGATTCCCCCGGCGTTTATCTGGATACCCGCCGCGGCCATCGGGCTGCTGATGCTGCTGCCGCCCGGCTACCTCCTCGTGCGCACTCTCGACTCGGGAGTGGGCGCGCTCGATGTGCTGCTCACGATGCGCACACTTGGCATCCTGCTCCGCACCGTGCTCCTCATGGCCCTGGTCACCGGCTCATGCCTCGTACTTGGCGTCTCTCTGGCCTGGCTGACGCTGCGGACGGACCTGCCCTTCCGCAAGCTCTTCGCCACCCTGACCGCCCTGCCCCTTGTCATACCGAGCTACGTCTTTGCCCTCCTCGTGGTCACTGCCCTTGGCCCGAAGGGCATGGTCCAGGGCTGGCTGGAGCCCCTCGGCGTCGACCGCTTGCCGTCGATCTTCGGACTCCCCGGCGCAACCCTGACTCTCGCCCTGCTTTCCTTCCCCTACGTGATGCTGCCGGTGAAGGCCGCCCTGCATCGCATGGACCCCTCCATGGAGGAGGCTGCGCGCAGCCTCGGTAGAAGCGCGGGCGCCACATTCTTCCAGGTGACCTTGCCGCTGCTGCGGCCGGCCATCGTCGCGGGAGCGCTGCTGGTCGCTCTCTACACGCTCAGCGACTTCGGCGCGGTGTCGCTCCTCCGCTATCAGACGTTCACCTGGGCAATCTTCATCCAGTACGAGACCGCGTTCGACCGGAGCGTCGCCGCCGCGCTGTCGCTGGCTCTGGTGGCGCTCGCGCTGACGCTCCTCGTGGCGGAGAGCCGCAGCCGGGGCCCGGGCGCTTACTATCGGGTGACGCCGGGAACGCAACGGGGCGTCGCCCTTGTATCCCTGGGCCGTTGGAGGTGGGCCGCAGCCGCCTATGCGGGGGCTGTCGTCATCTTGTCCCTTGCCGCTCCGATGGGGATCCTGGTCTATTGGGTTGTGCGGGGCGTGACGGCTGGCGAGCCCTTGGACCTGCTCTGGACGAACACCCTCAACACCGTGTACGTATCAGCCCTCGCCGCGGGCGCCGCCGCCATCGGCGCGATCCCTATCGCCGTCCTGAGCGTCCGCCATCCCGGCTGGGTTAGCTCGGCCCTCGAACGCCTGACCTACGTGGGCTTCGCGCTGCCGGGGCTTGCGGTGGCGTTGGCGTTCGTCTTCTTCGGCTCCGCCGTCCTCCGGCCGGTCTATCAGACGACGTTCCTGCTCGTCGCCGCCTACGTCGTGCTGTTCATCCCGGCGTCGGCGGGCTCGACCCAGGCGGCGCTGCGCCAGGTCAGTCCGCGGGTCGAGGAGGCGGCGCGGAGCCTGGGTAAGACGTCCTTCCAGGCGTTCCGGCTCGTCACGCTCCCGCTGCTGGCGCGGGGCATTGCTGCGGGCGCGGCACTCGTCTTCCTGCTGACGATGAAGGAGCTGCCCGCGACCCTCATCCTGAGCCCCACCGGCTTCCGGACCCTTGCGACCTCGGTCTGGAGTGCGGCGTCGGAGGCGTTCTTCGCGCGCGCGGCCATGCCTGCGCTCGTGCTCATCATCGCGGCGGGCGTGCCGATGACGGTGCTGTTCCTGCGCGAGCAGCGAGAGCGCTAGCTCGGCGCTCTGAAGCAGCCGGTAACGTGGTCATTCACCAGCCCCACCGACTGCATGTACGCGTACACGATGGTCGAGCCGACGAACTTGAACCCGCGACGCTTCAGGTCCTTGGACAGGGCATCGGACTCCGGCGTTGTCGCGGGGACCATCTCCTCGGTTAGCGCACCCGGCCGACGCAGCGGCGCGTCGTCGAAGAACCCCCAAAGGTAAGCGGCGAAGCTGCCGAACTCGCGCTGCACTTCGACGAACCGTTGGGCGTTGTGCACGATCGCCTGGAGCTTCAGACGGTTTCGCACGATGCCCGCGTCTTGCATCATCCGTTCGATGTCGGCATCGCCGAAGCCTGCGACGCGCTCCGGGTCGAATCCGTCGAACGCGCGAACGAACGCCTCCCGCTTATGCAGGATCGTCCGCCACGAGAGGCCCGCCTGCGCCGCCTCCAACGCCAGGAACTCGAACAGCGTGCGGTCGTCGTGCGTGGGGACGCCCCACTCGTCATCGTGGTAGCGGCGCATGAGCTCGTCGCCGGGCCAGGGACAACGGGGCCGCGCGTCGTTCGTCATCGGCTCATCTCAAAAGCGGCTCCGGTCGGAGGCGGATTGAGCGCACCCTCTGCCTACGCCACCGAACTGATCTCGATGCCCGCCTCTTTCGCGCTGCGTTGGAGCGTGAGCGTCGTGGTGATCGCGAGGATGCCGTGTGCGCCCGCCTTCGCGAGGGCGTCCGTGCTCATCGTCCGCAACGCCGCCGCCTGCTCGCCCGTAACGCCCAGCTCAGCCGCGACGCCGTCCATGTCACGCACGAACCGCCGCCGCAGGCTCTCGTCGCGCCGCAGGGCGAACAGCGCCTTGTTCAGCGGGTACGTCTCCAGCGTCGGGTACTTGTAGAACTCGTACCCCTGGCCCTTGAACTCGAACCCGCCGAACTTGGGTATGTTCCGGTGCTCCTGACCGCGCCCGCCCCGGTCCGGGATGAAGCGCATCACGCCGTGGCCGTGATGGGAGGTCGGCTGGTAGCTCAGCAGCTCACCGCGCTGGTTTCCCGTGGCGCCCAGCATGATCAGCCAGGGCAGCAGCTCGGTGTTCCCGACCTCGTCCAGCTGCTCGCCGGTCAGCTCCAGCAAGGACTCGGGCCTGCCCTCCTCCAGCTCTTGAATGACCCAGTGGTCGAACTCATACTCGGGGTAGAAGTACTTCCACGTGCCGGGGTAGTGCGACAGACCTCCGCTCGCGAGGACCGCCACCTTCTCCGGCCGGCGCTCGATGACCTTGCGCATCGCCTCCCCCACCTGCACGCACCGCTGCGCCGTCGGCAGGGGCGGCAGGTAGACGTTCACGAACATGGGCACGATGGGGATGGCGCGGCCCTGGTGGATGTACTCCAGCGGCGTCGCGAAGGCGTGCCCCAGCAGCGCTTCGTGCGCGTAAGCCAGATCGATGCCCTGTTCGACGAGCCCGTTCAGTAGGTCGAGCGCGATCTCCTGGTGGATGGGGACCTCGTACTCGTGGCCCGCGAACTCCGCCGTGGCCGTCTGGCCGGTGATGATGGCGAACGCCGGGACCGAGCCGGGAAAGAACGTTTCCACATGGTCTATCCCAATGAGCACGAGCACGTCGGGTTGCGTGGCGTCGAGCTCCTGTCCTAGCACGGCCATCGCGTCGATGCCGGCCTGCAGCTGGGCCTGGTCTTCCTGCGGCGGTCTGGTCAGCAACTGGGGCGCGTGCACCGAGCCCGCCGCCCAAACGATCTCTCCCATCGTTATCTCCTCTCCTTGTCCGTCATGGTCTCGGAATACAGTAAAACGCCTTCTTGGTGGAGTATTTTACTCGTAAAGGCGAAGCGCATAGGCCGCCGGAAGGGGGGTCTTCGCATTCTTGGTCGGGGCCGTTTAGCAGGCCGTGGCCTGCTTCCTGCGACCAAGAAGGCGATTGAAATGCGAAAACACACATCGCTGAGGGGCCTTCTCCTCCCAGGGGATGGCTCCCAGGGCATTGCCGGAGGGAGTCCATGGTGCACACCCGAACACCCGAACATGGTACGCGCCGGAAGGCGGCCGGCGTAAGGAGCTGATGTCGGGCGCATCCTGCGAGGTTCGCACCTACGCGAGAATGGCGGAAGGGAACGGCCACCTGTGGCAGCCGCCGTCCGCAAGTTTCGCTTGGTAGGACTGGAAGGGACCGTCGCATACTTCAACAGCCCGCAGAGCGATTTTGCCGGACTGACAGCGGCCATCGAATACTACAACAGCGCCGAGACTGTTGAAGGGGATTGGTTCGTGTTCATAGCCGACAGCGACGGCAAAGTCGTAGACCACTACGACAAGGAAATGGTGGGAAGGGACCTCAAAGACTTGCTCGGCTCGGATATGTTCGAGGCCACCGCAGAGGGCAACTGGGTGACCACCGAGGATGTGCGCGTTTGGGTAGTCAGCGACGGTGGGATGACGTTCGGCTCGGGCTGGCATAGCGGTCACGACGAATCGGGTAGCTGAGCGGAGGGGAGACCCGTCGCTCGGTTTTCCGGGCAACAAAAAAGGCCCCATACATGGATGGGCGGCCGGGCTGAAACGCAAAAAAAGCCGCATGCATGGTTGCACAGGGGGAGGCCATCGCTGACGTAGCGACGACCTCCCCCTGTGTGTTGCGGCCTAGGAAACCTCTGAACAAGCCGTCACCGCAGCCTGTTTCTCCTCGTGGTGATGCCGCATCCACTGGACTTGTTCAGACTATTCCTAGTTCAGCGCGGCGCCTCCGTCGACGACCATCGTCTGGCCGGTCATGAAGTCGCTGTCCGACGACATCAGAAAGACGCCCGCGCCCGCCAGGTCCTCAGGACGCTCGATGCGCTTGATCGCCCGGTCCGGGACGCGCCCCTGATAGCTCGACTCGTCGCGCTCGGGGTCGCTTGCCGTCGAGCCCGGCGCTATCGAGTTCACCGTTATACCGAAATCTCCCGTCTCCCGCGCGAGCGTCCGCGTCATCCCGATTATGGCCCCTTTCGACGCCACGTACTGCGTCGTCGAGCGCCCAGAGAAGAACGTGCCCGAGCTGATGTTGACGATCTTCCCGTAGCCCCGCGCCTTCATGTGCGGCAGCACTGCCCGGCAGCAGAGGAACGGCCCTCGGACGTTCACCGCCATCACCCGGTCCCACTCATCGGGGCTGATCTCCTCGATAGGCCCTCTGGTCACCTGGGGGCGCTGGAAGAACGCCGCATTATTCACGAGCCCGTCTATCCGCCCCCACTTCTCGATTGCCGCCTGCGCCATCGCCTCCGTGGCGTCCGCGTCGGACACGTCGGTGACGGACACAAGCGCTTCGCCCCCCGCCTCGCCGATCTCGGCAGCAGTCTTCTCGGCGGCGGGGCCGTTGATGTCGGCGATGACGACGCGCGCGCCCTCTTCGGCGAACCGCATGGCGAACGCGCGCCCGATGCCCTGCCCTCCGCCGGTCACGATGATTACCCGTTCGTCGAGTCTGCCCATGCGTCACTCCTCATTATCGTCGTCCCCACGTTCGCGGGGGCAAGGGCGCGCCCCAAAGGGCGCCCTTGCGGGGCCTGGATTCCCGCCTGCGCGGGAATGACGGAGGTGGGCCGCCTAATGCACGGCGACGCCGCCGTCTACGACGAGCGTCTGGCCGGATATGAAATCGCTCTCCGCCGACATGAAGAAGAGCGCCGCGCCCACCAGGTCCTCCGGCATCTCGATGCGCTTGATGGCCCGGTTCGGAATCCGCGCCGCGAACTGCTCCATGTCGTGCTCCTCCGTCTCGCTGGCGGTCAGGCCGGGCGCGATGGAGTTGACCGTGATATGCCAGTCTCCGACCTCCCGCGCCAGCACCCGCGTAAACGCTATCACGCCGCCCTTCGACGCCACGTAGTGGACCAAGTTCTCGCGGCCGTTGAAGAACGTGCCCGAGCTCATGTTCACGATCTTGCCGTAGCTGCGCGCTTTCATGTGCGGCACGACGGCGCGCGAGGACAGGAAAACGCCCTTCAGGTTCACCGCGAGCATCCGGTCGAATTCGTCGAGGGGTATCTCTTCGAGGGGCGCGCGGGTGTGCCGTACGCGGATAGCGATGGCCGCGTTGTTGACCAGGCCGTCGATCTTGCCGAAACGGGCGATGGTCTCCGCCGCCATCATCTCCGTCTGCGCCTGGTCCGATACGTCGACGGTCAGGGCCAGGGCCTCGCCGCCCCCGCCGTTGATTTCGGCGGCGGACCCTTCAGCAGCGGCCCCGTTGATGTCCGCGAGAACGACTTTGGCGCCCTCGCGGACGAAGCCGTCGGCGAAGGCCCTGCCGATGCCCGCCGCGCCCCCCGTCACGATGATCACTCTGTCGTCGAGGCGTCCCATCGTCTACTCCTCGTCCACCCCGAAACCCTCGGGCGCTTGCCACTTGTGCATCCAGTCGATGATCTCGTCCACCGCGAGCACGTCGGCGTACTTCTGGTTCATGTCGAACAGGTTGATGGCGTGCGGCGCTTCATGCCGGTCGAACACGCACTCCTCGGCTATGACCATGCGGTAGCGGTTCGTGCAGCCGTCGACTACCGAGGCGCGGACGCACCCGCTGGTGCTCTCCCCCGCAACGATGACCGTGTCCACGCCTAGAGCGGTCAGATGCCCGGCGACCGGCGTGCCCCAGAAGGCGCTGGGGGACGCCTTCCGAAGCATGACCTCCCCCTCGATAGGCGCGACCTCAGGGATGATGTCGTACTTGCCCTTCCGCCTCGAGTCGCCGCCCATGTACCCGGCGCGGCCCTCCCGCTTCCTGCCCGCGCTCGCCCAGCCGAGCACGCCCGAATCCTCCTCGGGCAGCCCGGTAACGTGGACCACGGGCATCCCTACCTCGCGGGCGGTCGCGAGCAGCCGCTGGATGTGCGGAAGCGACTCCCAAGCCGCAGGTCCGCAGCTGCCCGGCCACTCCTTGATCGCCTCCATCAACGGCTGAGGACGGTCGCCGAACACCCAACGGTAGAGGTCGATCATCAGCAGCGCGGGCCTCGAGCCGAAGCCCCGGGTCTTATGCCCGCTGGCCGCGACGTGCTCCCGATCGGCCTCGCTCAGGTACTTCTCCCAAACTCTCTCAGCCATGCAGAGCCTCCTCGATGAGCGTCTAGCGAACGCCGTTAGCTTGGCGCCCGCGTCGTCGCCGGTCAATAGCAAACCTCCGCTCCTGGGGCCCAGCCGCTAGGGGAGTAGACTTTGCCCCGGAGGAGAGGCGTATGCACGACACGGCGCGCAATACTCGCTGTCACAGGTGCGGCAGTCAATTGGGCATGGGACGGACCGTGCTCATAGAGCAAGGTTTCCATGCGGGCGAGATTGCAAGAGACCCCGCTCGCGCCCTCGGATTGCTCCGTCAGCAGCTGGGCCGGGGGCGTAGCGGCGGCGGCGGCCTCCTCCATAGGCTACTGCTCCGGCTGAGGGAGATAGCGAGCGGCCCCCCCGGAAGGGGATGGTACGGCTACGCCCCCCTGAGCGACGATGAGAGAAGCTACGACACGTTCTGTCAGAGGTGCGGGGAGCACTCCACCGGGGGGAGAGCAACCGCATATCACGCGGGCGGCGCTCCTTATGAAGACGCCGAGGGGCGCATCGATATGCCGCGCTTGCTGGCAAGCGCGGCTTTCGCCGTCTACGGACTCAAGGGCAGCCCCCTGGGGCTGCGCCTGCGGGGCGTGGGCTGGGGAGCCGGAGGGGGCCGGCGCAGCGTTGATCATGTCAGCTTCACCTACGTTGCCGAGGGGCCGAATCAGCGACGGCGGGCGGTGGAGCTGAGTCAGGGCATCGACGTCGCCGGAAGGTCCGCCGAAGGACGCCTCTCGGGGGAAATGCGGCAGGTCATCGGCCTCGTGATGGGTTACGGCCCCCAGGAACTGAGGCGGGAGTATCTGCAAAGAGGCAACGTCCACCGCGACTGGAACCTGGAGCGCATGAGCCGCGCAGAGCGGCGGCGATTGACCATTACTATCAACGAGGCGCCGGCTGAGGTGGAGCTGGCCCATTGGTGGGAGCCGGAGCTTATAGTGTTGGCCCATGTGACTCTGGACGGACACTCGGTTTTAGCTACCTCAGTTGGGATCACCCACATAGAGCTGCTCGCCCTACTCAAGACCATGACGGCGCTCCGAGGCGACCCCGAAGCCCTCGCCGAGCATGAGGAGGGGTACGAGGAGGCCCGGAGGCCTCGAACAGGCTAGGGCTAGGCCTCTATCACTCAGCGACTTGTTCAGAGGTTCCCTTACAGCTCCTTCACCCTCGGCGCAATCTCCGACGCCAGGAACTCCGGCACAGTGTCGTCGTGGAAGTCGAGGTGCTGGAACTGCACCTCGCTGATGCCGAGGCCCGCCAGCTTGCCGAGCTGCTCGACAACCTCCTCCGCCTGACCCACGATCTGCCCGCGCTCGAGGGCTGCCGCCTTCTTCTCCGCGAAGCTCCCCAGGCTCGCCAGCCGTCCCACGTGGGCCATGCTTCGCTCGATGGCCGCGTCGTCCGGGCCGACGAGCGCGAAGGTCATCATCGTCTTCTTGACCGTCGCCGGGTCGCGCCCAAGGGCTTCGCAGTGCGATTCGAGGATTGCGATGCGCTCCGCAACCGTCTCCAAAGGAGCGTTGGGCATGTTCCACTCGTCCGCGTACTGAGCGACGTACCGCAGTGTCCGTTTGGGCCCGGCGCCGCCGATGAGCAGCCACGGACGCCCAGGAGCAGGCTTGGGCAGCACGTCCACGTCGCGCAGCTGGTAGTACTTGCCGTCGAAAGACGTTGGGCCCGGTCCCCACATCGCTTTCATCAGCCGGATGGCCTCCCCCAACCTGGCCGACCGCTCAGCCCGTTCCGGAAAGGGGATGCCGTAAGCAATGTGCTCCGGCTCGTGCCATCCGTTGCCCAACCCCATGACGAACCGCCCGCCGCTGAGCAGGTCGAGCTGCGCGGCCATTCTGCCAACGTCCACCGGGTGGCGGAACGTCACCGGCGCGACCAGCGGCCCAAACCGAATAGTCGACGTCTCGCGAGCGGCGACCGCGAGCGACGTCCACGTCTCCAGCGAGGCTAGCTGGTCATTGATGAAGTAGTGGTCGGAGCGGAACAGCGACGGGAACCCGAGCCGCTCCGCTAGGTGGAGGATATGCAGCCACCGCTCCCAATCGAGGTCCTGCTGCCCCTCCACCATCAGCCCAACGTCCATAAATCACCTCGTCTTGCTCTGTTACTCACACTCGCTCTTTGTACTGGTTCGAGGTGAGCCTGTCGAACCACGCCGCCCACCACAGGCGCCTCTCCCCAGCCTCGCCAACCACGCCTGCGCCCGACGTGGTAGATTGCCCGCCGGAGGCTCGCCATGCATGCACGGGTGACCCAGTTTGACGTAGACCCCAGCGACGACGACCTCGCCGCCGCGCGGAGCGCCTTCGAGCGGTCCGTCGTGCCCGAGATGCGCAAGCTGGCCGGCTACGAAGGCTGCTACCTCATGCGCGGAGAGGGGGGCAGGGGCTTGCTCGTCTCCCTCTGGGAGAGCGAGGACGCCATGCGCTCCGGCGAGGCTAATCCCTTCTACGCCGAGCAGCTCGAAAAGTTCAAGCAGGAGTCGAGCCGCCCGTCGCTTATCCGAGGCTGGGGCCGCTTCCATGCCGAGCAGATTGAAAAGCTCAAGTCCCTCCCCGACCGCGAACCCTTGACCGAGAGCTACCAGGTGGACTACGCCGACCACCCTCTCGAGTAGCCGCCGCGGCTACTCCTCCGTCTGCGTCGTCTGTCCGCCCTTTCGCGTCACGGTGATGTGGGCGAACGCTCCGCCGGACAGGGCTCCGTGCCAGTGCTTCTCGCCCGCAGGCGCGAACACCACGTCCCCCTCGCCGACCTCCACTCGCTCGCCCTCCGTGACGACCACCCCGGCGCCCTCGGTCACGATCAGTATCTGGTCGCTCTCGTGGTAGTGGAACTTGTTCCTCACCCCGTCGCCGAAGCTCACCACGCTGATATTGAAGTCGTTGCTGTCGGGCGCGAGCGGCTGACGGCTCACGTCGTCGCTCGTGAAGAGCGGTCCCGCCGCCGACTCCTTCGGCACCTCGCTGATCTTACGGACTTGCATTGCCTCGCTCCTTGTCCCGATTGGCCTCGTCCCCTACTCGCCTTCCGGCACGGGGACCTGATGCTTCAGCCGGACCTCTTGGCCAAGCCGCGACGATTCGATAATCGCCCACTGGACCTCCGCCGTCGCCATCCCCCACCGCCCATCGTGGAACAACGGCGCGCCATGCTTGACCGCGTTGTAGAGTTCGAGGACTTCGGAGTCCAGCGTCATGCCGACGCCTCCCGGTTGGAAGACCTCCACCTCGCGCTGGCCGTCGTTGTCGTAGACCATCAGGCCCTTCTCGGACATGCGGATATCGCCGTTCTGGCACGAGATGATGAAGATGCCGAGGTTGCCGGGAGTCCACGGCCTTCCGGCCTGGCCCCCCACCACGCTCCCTTCGCCGGCCGACCCGAACCGCGTGAGCTCCTTGCCCGCCTCCTCGTCGACCTCTCCGGCGACGAGCGCTTTGCGGGACTTGGCGCGGCCATCGACGCCCCTGTCCTCGGCCCACGTCGTGAGTCCGAGGGAGTCGAAGTAGCCGTACGCGTTATAGGTCATCGTCACCGGCGCGCCGCCCTCCGTCTCCAGCAGCGCAGCGTAGTAGCCCGTGCCCTTGGGCCGCTCGGCCCGCCAATTGCCCGTGATCGCGCGTACGCTCTTCACCATGCCTCCGGTGAGATAGCGCACCGTCTCGATCTGATGCGGCGCCTGACGCCAGACGACGGCGCCCCCCATGGACTCGTCGACTTCCTGGGGCATGCGCGGCCTGAGCATCCAACCCGTGTACGCCAGCACCGTTATCGCCCGCAGCGGCCCCAGCTCGCCCGATCTGATGATGCGGCGCGCCTCGCGGATCAGCGGGCTCGTGCCTTGCGTCTGGCCGCCGGCCAGCAGCTTGACGCCCGCCTTGTCCACAGCGTCGAGCACGGCCTGGCACTCCTCCATCGTGATGCCGAGGGGTTTGCGGGAGAGAATGTGCTTCCCGTTCTGTGCCGCGGAGATGGCGTTCTGGGCGTGGAGGTGATTTGGCGTCGCTATCCACACCGCCCCGACGTCCGGGTCCGCGCACAGCTCCTCGACGTTGTCGTACGCCCGTCCCCCGTAGCGGCGCGTGAACTCCTCGCGAGCGTTTGCCCGCAGATCGGCGCCCGCGACGATTTCGATCTCAGCGAGCCGCTCTAGGGTCGGGATGAACTCGGTCGCCCCGAACCCGAGCCCTGCGATTCCTGCCTTCAGCGCTTCGGCCACTTGACCCTCGCCTCCCCGCCTACGCGTAGGCGTCGTAGATGCCCTCGAACTTCGCCAGCTTGAGCTTCACCTGAGTCTCCGCCGCGTTCCAAACGAGCTGGCGGTCCCGGTCGGTCTGGATGAGGGCGGCGACCGCCTCTCCCGCGCTCGCCGCGTGGTCGATGTCCACGATGCCGTGGATGCGGAAGAACTCCAGCTTTTCGACGGGGATGCTGTAGGGCGCTTCCTGGAGGTAGTTGAACAGCTCCGTCGAGTACCGCTGCACCATCGTCTCATTCGTGAGCCCGGACGTCCGCCCGGCAACCGGCGACCCGCTGATCAGCGCCGAGGCCACGATGACGCTCGTGTGGCAGAGCACCTCGAAGACCGGCGTCATGTCGGCGAAGTCCTGTTCCGTGAGCCCGATGTCCAGCCCAAACTGCTGGCACAGGTCCGGGTGGTCATGCTCCGCGACGATTCCCGCGACCATGTCGGCGAACGCCTTGGGGTTGTCGGACGCCTTGATCATGCGGACCGCCCCGCTCTTGAGCAGCGCTCGGTTGAACCACGTGTGCTGGAGCGAGTACCCCTGCAGGCGGCGCATCGTCAGCGTCCCGGCCCGGAGGTCGCAGAAGTACCGCGTCTCCATCAGCGCGTCCGCCGCCGGCTCCACGACCTCTTGGACCAGCTGCCTAACGAATGCCGTGTTCTCTACTGCTGTCGTCATCTTCGACTCCTTGCCATTCTCGACTCCTCCAGTAGGCGCGCATCAAGGACATGGAATGATAGTAAACCGAGATGCTTGACTTACTTGGCCCAGCTCGTCCGCTATTTCTTGGTCCATGCGCCGGCTCTGTACGAGGTCCATCTCCAAGGAGGGAGACTCAGGCTCGCGTTCGAGCACCTTGCCGAACTTTCGCTCGACATCCGCGAATGTCGCTTCCTCCCCTTCTTCTTCGCCTTCCCAATCAGGGCTCATCCACTTGAAGAACGACGGCATGTACATCTTCCTGAGACGCATGTACGTGCAGTCATCAGCCTGCCATTTGTAGAGCGGCATACGCCACGGGTTCTCACCGGCCGCCAGCAAACTATCGTCTCCGTACCGAAACTTGAAGTAATGCGTCGGCATAAACCTATCTCCTCCCCCTCTTCAAGTCTCCCGCCGCCGGGCCCCCGGGTCAACCTATCGCTCGTAGGGCTGTGCGCTCTCGCGGAGTACGTGCTCACGAAGCGCTCGGTTCATGGCCGTCTGGTAGCCGCGCCCGCCTTGGGCGTGGGCCTTGAACCAGGTGACGACATCTGCATCCAGTCGCAGCGTGACCTGACGCTTCACGGGCCGGTAGAACACGCCCCGCCGGGCATCCGACCAATCGAGGAGTTCGGGGATGTCCGTCGTGTCGATCCGGTCATCGGGCAGGGCCTCCAGCGCCCTGATCTCAGCAATCTGCTCTTCCGTCAGCTCAACGCTCTCCTTCTTCATAAGCGTTCCTCTCATGGCTGGTCGCCTTTCGCGCGCTGATGATGCGTCCGAAGGCATCTCCCGGACCAGCTTCGGGCCAAGTATGAACGACCGTAATAGCCACTGTGCCCACCATTCCTATCGTTCGCCATCGCTGTTCGTACGGATATGGGTCGCCGCGTGTTGCGGCGAGTGGATCATCGAAGACAAGCGCTGCGGTCTGAAAACCGAGACCGTGATTCCGCCGGTTCGCCTCGTTCTTGTCCGGGTCCCAGTCCCACCGCAGCGGCTCGTCCTCTGTCATTACATTATTGTAGTTACAACCGGCAATGACTGTCAATACCGCCGTGGCCGCCCCGCGGGCGGCAGCCGGTGGACTCCTCTCCCGCTCCCTCGTACCATGCTGCCGTGTTTGGACAGGACGATTTCCCCTAGACTCCCGCTGTACGAGCGCATGTCCATCGAGCTGCTCGGCGCCGAGGATACGGTGCCGCCGCTCAGGTCAACTTGGGGGCTGTTGGGAGGGGCAGAGGGGGCCGCCCTCTCTCCCCCCGTCATTCCCGCGCAGGGTTGGCTATCCCCGCCGCCTGCCGTAGGTTAAGCGTCCCATTCCGCAGAATTATGAGGTTGGTGCCGTGTGTTTTTTTCGCAGGCCCAAAGGACCCGTCTATGTTGTGCTCGACATAATCAAGTCCAGTGCGGTCGAGTCCACGGCGGCCGCGTACGAAAGCTCCTATCTGCTGCTGACGGAGAACGTCCGCATGCGGCTGCAGATGCGCACATTGGACCCGCGCCGCATCGAGCGCTACACCGGGCCGGCCGCCAGGCGGCGGGCCGAATACACGACGGAGTCGCTGCAGCCCCTCCGCGTGGATTCGTTCGAGGAGTTCGAGCGGGTGACAGCGCATGCCCCCGGCTCGATGACGCTGATGAAGCTCTCCGTGCACCCGGAAGACGTGGATAAGGCCATTCACGTGCTGGAGAAGGCCGGTATGAGGGCGGAGAGGTCGGCGAACCCCCGGGCGTGGCGCTGAATTGACGGACATTCAGAGAGAACACGTGGGGCAGGGCCTGCCCCGCCACTCTGAGTTCCCGCTTTCGCGCTTAGGACATCCCACGTCGCCATTGTGACATTTGCTCGTTGCGCAAACGACCCCTCGTTTCCTATCCTGCCTCCCATGCCCCAACCGCCCCGCGCTCTCCACACCCCGATGCCCCGGCTGACGCCTGTCGGAAAGTGTCGCATTGGTGTCGCAAACTGTCGCATTTGTGTTGCAAAGTGTCGCATTTGCTGTCGCAAACCGGCGCGGAACTGTCGCGCCCGAAACCCCCAGACACGAGTAAAAACTATGAAAATGCGACAAATGCGACAGTTTTGGAAAAATCGGCCCTCACCCCACTCGTAGACATGGGGGTCTTACGAGTGCGCGGCGGGGCGCCGTTCCGGGCCGTTCGGGGCAAACTCGCGCCCAAACCGGCCTGTATCCGTCATTCCCGCGAAGGCGGGAATCCAGGGCCTCCCCTCCTTACCAAGGAGGGGCTAGGGGGTGGTTCCACTGGGGCTCCCGCTGCCGACGGCGCCGGGATCTCGCCAGGAGTAAATGGCACGAAATGGCACGAAATGGCACACTTTTATCGATGAGGAAGCCCCGCGCACTCGTAGGCCGGGGAAGGTTACGAGTGATTGGATGAGACATCTCCGGACAAAACAAGCCCTTGCGGTCGTGCGATGCGCCGGACCGGAGCCGATTCCGCTCTCACCGGGCGCCGCCCCTAACTGCTCCCGCCGTGTCATTTCGCATCACGCGTCGCAGACGTGAGGCGGATTTAGGCATGTTGATTGGCGGGCGCGTGGTTCGACAGGCTCACCACGGACCGGTTGGGAGCGGGGCCGGTTGGTGGACTCCTCGCGCGCGGCCCTCGTACCATGCCGCCGTGTTTGGACAGGACGATTCCCCCAGGCTCCCGCTGTACGAGCGCATGTCCATCGAGCTGATCGGCGCACAGAACACGCCGGCTCCGGACGGGGAGCCGGGCGAAGGGCTGACGCTCCGGACGACACGGGGCGACGTCTCGTGCGTCCTTCATCGTCCCGGCCGCAACGGCGAGGTTGGCGTGGTCTGGGCGGCGGGAGCGCGCGGCGGACTCGCCGGGCCTGCTAATGGCCTGTACCGGGACCTGGCCGTTCGTCTCGCCGACCGTGGAATCGCGGGGCTTCGGGTGGACTACCGCCGTCCGGCCAACCTCGACGAGTCGGTCCTCGACGTTCTTGTCGCGGTCTGGCACATGGCAAGCATTGGCTACCCGCGCGTCGCGCTCGTCGGACACTCGTTCGGCGGAGGCGTCGTGCTATCGGCTTCGCGCTACACGACCCACGCGCGGGCCGTCGCCGCCCTCGCGAGCCAGACGATGGGCGCCGAGGACGCCGTCCTCCTCAACGGCAGGCCCTTGCTGCTGGTCCACGGCGAGGCCGACGCCGTCCTGCCCCTGGCCAACGCCGAGACGATTCTGGGGTGGGCGCCGGGGCCAAAGCGTCTCGTGACCTATCCCGGCGCGGGCCACGGCCTGCGCGAATGCGCCAACGAGCTGCGGGACTTGCTGGAGGAATGGCTCGTGGACGCCCTGACGTAATGGCAATGGGTTGGCGTATTGGTATGATTGACTGGACGGACTCCCAAGGAGGAAGGCGATGCTTTCGAAGGAGATGAACGACCGCTTGACCCAAGTCGGGCCGGGCACGCCCATGGGCGAACTGATGCGCCGCTACTGGCATCCCATCGCTGGCAGCGCCCAGCTGGACGCGGACAACCCCACCAAGGAGGTCCGCCTCCTCGGCGAGGACCTCGTCCTCTACCGCGACGCCAAGGGGACGCTTGGGCTCGTCGAGCCGTCGTGCGCCCACCGCAAGGCCAACCTCTCCTACGGCATTCCGGAGGAGAACGGCATCCGCTGCGCTTACCACGGCTGGATATTCAACGAGACCGGCCAGTGCGTCGACCAGCCGTCGGAGCCGGAAGGCTCCAAGTTCAAGGACAAGGTTCGCATCAAGGCGTACAAGGTCCAGGAGCTTGGGGGGCTGGTCTTCGCCTACATGGGCCCCGATCCGGCCCCCCTGCTCCCCCGCTGGGACATCATGGTGTGGCCCGGCGTGAGGAACGTCTACTCCACCCTGCTCCCTTGCAATTGGCTCCAGTGCCAGGAGAACTCCCTCGACCCCGTGCATTTCCAGTGGCTGCACCGCTATTGGGGCGGCTGGCAGATGAACCGCATCAAGCCGCCGGAGGAGCGCGACGAGTGGAACCGCCGCACCTCCTGGCGTGGCGCCGACCACAAGAAGATCGGGTTCGAGCTCACCGGCTACGGCGTCATCAAGCGCCGCATGGTCGGCGACGAGACCGAGGACGACGACCACTGGCGGATCGGCCATCCGGTTCTCTTCCCCAACATCCTCCGCGTGCAGAGCAACCTCCAGTTCCGCGTGCCCGTCGACGACACCCACACCCTGCACTTCCGCTACGAGTACCGCCAGCTCAAAGAAGGCGAACCCGAGCCGGATGGGGCCGTCTACGAGGACATGCCGCTGTACTTCGACGACGGCACTATCAAACGCGACTACGTCATGGGGCAGGACATCAGTGCGTGGGTCATCCAGGGCTCGATCAGCGACCGCACCACGGAGCACCTTGGCGTAACCGACGTTGGCCTCATCATGTACCGCAGGCTGCTCGATCAGCAGGCGCGAGTGGTGGAGGACGGCGGCGAGCCCATGAACGTCTGGCGCGACCCCAAGGAAAACGAAATCATCGTCCTGCCCATCGAGGAGTTCCGGTACCCCGGCTACGAGGGCAAGGGCGGTCCCTTCAAGGACTCCGTCCCGCGCAAACCGGACGTCGAGACGATTCTCTCCGGCGAAGGCGCCAAGCTCCCGGAGTGGGGTGCTGTCGGGCTATAAGGGGCGCGTCGAGGGAACGGGCATGACAACTGCGAGCACGACCGACATCATCCGCGAGCTCAGACTGGAAGGGCTTGATGCGGTTGCCGACCGGCTTGGCTACTTGGAGCGCGCCGTCGAAGATGACCCTAGCGAGTCGGCTATGCAGATCGACTCGCTGCGGCATCTCGCGCGATTCCTCATCGCCGAGCGTGGCATGAAGTCTCCCCGAATCGGTGTCAGCCCCGACGGACGCTTGCAGATAGAGTGGAGGGCGGCTGATGGAATACTCGCCATGTGGTTTCTCCATGACGGCCACATCCAGTTCGCCGCCGCCGCAGTACCTCGCCCCGGCTCTGAGCGTGAGAGGGTCAGTGGTGTCCTCCCCAAAGACGAAACGATGCAAGCCCTACGGCCCTTCGTACTCAGGATGGGTCTAGCGTGAAGGACGACCCCCTTCCTGACGGAGACCACATATCGCGCTATTGTCCTCCCATCCGTGTCCATCATGGCTTGCCGCTGGCTTCGGCCTTTGAGTTGCGGCCACAGGATGCTTACCTCTCGGTCAACTGGTTGGAGTATTGGGGAGAACCGGACCCAGGCGTTGCGCTCGGCCTTGTTCGAGGAGAGCTCGCCGTTCAAGCTAAAGCGGATGGGCGGTTTGCCGTGCTGAACGTCGCGAAGATCAAGGCTGCCATTGACCGGTTGACCGGACGCGGAATCTCAGTCACGCGCCAGCCTACGCCTGAGGTGAAGTCGCATGCCGGGATATTCGGATTCTCCCAAGGCGAAAGTTAGCTATCGGAGTGCTGAGAAAGAGCCCCCTTCCTGATAGGCCAGGAAGGGAGCTTGGTTCTCCTACGAAACCTACATGCGAGGGTTCTCTACGTGTCCCGCTCGTTGGTCGGCCCGACCTCGCCGGTGCAGTAGGGAATGAACGCCTTCATCCGGCAGGGAGCGCCGTGCTTGTGGAGCTCGGACTCGAAGATCGCGTGAATCTCCGGGGCCTCGTCCTCGTACTCGACCTGCATCCCGCCTTCCTTGATGCTGACGTTGGACTCGCCCCACTGGCCGGGTTGTCCGTCGCCGCTCCGGAGAGCGAGGTAGCGCGCCGGCTCAGGGCCGGTGTTGAAGTGCTGATGGTACGTCGCGTCCGCGGGGACGATGACCATGCCGCCCTTCTTCCACGGCGCAATCTCGTACTCCTTCGCCTCGTTGTCCCACCAGAGCGCCGAGAAGCCGACGCCGCCGAGGATGACGAGGTGCGCGCCGGGGCCGTGGCGGTGGCCCTTCTTGTACGTGCCTACCGGGAACTCCGAGATGTGCGCGCCGGTCACGTTCCCCGCCAGGTCGAAGTGGGTGTTGATGCCCCCCGCGCCACGGTCGCGGTACTGCCAGAGCTTCATGACGTCCGCGTTCGGCACGAAGTTCGTCTTCCACATGGTCCCGAACTTCGTGCCCTTCCGCCGGTACAGCGTGCCCTGACCGTTGAAGAAGTCCTCGTCGTCGCCGGAGAAGCGGTCGTTGAACGTGAACGGGTTGTTGAACACGAATTCGTGGCTGCGGAACATCCGCATGACCGGCGGAGCATTCGTCATCGAGACGTAGCGCGCGGGCTCGGCGCCGCTGCCGTTGAAGTGCTGGTACGCCGTGTTCAGCGGGATTACGAGCAAACTGCCCGCGGCCCACTCGAACGTCGACTTCTGCCCCTCCTCCAGCCAGACGCTCGTTGCGCCCCGGCCGGACACCACGTACATCACCTCTTCGTACATATGGCGCTCGGGCTCGGACTTGCCGCCCGGCTTGATCTCCACCAGGTGGGCGTCGTTCGGCAGGAAGCCGTTGGGAATGTTGATGATGGCGCCCTTGCCGCCCTTGCGCTCCCAGTCGCCCAGCTCCACCTCGTTCAGGTCCTCGAACTTGTAATCGACGATCCGCTTGAGCCCTTCGCTGTGTATCCAGTCGAAGTACGGGTCGTTCGCTTCCCACGTGTCCATTTTGTCGGGAAGCGCAGCCTCCCTCAGATCAACAGTCGCCATGGGTCCCTCCGATGCGCTTACGTAGTGCGGCCCACCTTACCACGCCCGCCCTCTGCCCCGTTATCCAACACTCGCCGCTCGCGGAGCCCCTACCCGTCCGACGGCGCCATCGCCGCTTCTCGAAGGTCGCGCAGGCGCCGTATCTGACCGCTCGGGGCCACGTACGCCAGCGCGAACGCGATGATCAGAGCCCCGCTCACTATGAACGCAATCGGCGCGGACAGGAGCGCCGCCATCGCCCCGAACTGCATCTCGCCGGCGGGCCGCACGCTCGTGTGCACCATGCTCCATATCCCCATAACCCGGCCCCGCAGCTCGTTCGCGACGAGCATCTGCAGGTTGGTCTGTATCGCCACGTTGAACGCGGACGCCCCCAGCCCAATCACGAAGAGCAGGGCGAGCGACACCCAGTACCACGTCGACAGCGCGAACGCGATCATGAAGAGCCCTAGCGTCAGCGACCCGCCCACCAGCAGAGGCCGCTGCTGGGTTGGAAGTGTAAAGCTCGACGCTACGAACACGCCCGCCACGCTCCCCACTCCCATCGCTCCCCACATGAAGCCGAGCCCCTCCGGGCCTACGGACAGAACGTCCTTCGCGAACACGGGGAACAGCACCGACATCGATATCCCGAAGAGCATGTTGTAGTAGGCCATTCCTATCAGGAACGTGAAGATGCGCTGGCGCCAGATGTACTTCACCCCGTCGGCCATGTCCCCCAGAACGGTCCGCCCGCGCGCTCGCGTCACCGCCGGAAGACGGACGCGGAGCAGCGTCCCGGCGTAGACCGCGACGGCAAAGGCGGCCAGGGCGAATATTGCTCCTCCCGCCACGCTCGCCGAGGCCGAGGCATCGAACACCACCGCGCTGAGCAGTCCGCCTAGGATCGGCGCGAGGACCCGGGTCCCCGGATGGATCATGGCGTTCAGCGCCACCGCGCTGGGCATCGCGTCGCGCGGCACGAGGTGCGGGAACATAGCCTGACGGGCCGGCCCCTCGAATGCTCCGATGGTGGAGAGGACGAACCCTCCCGCGATTACGTGCCAGGCCGTCAGGAGCCCAAGCAGGCCCATCGCGGCCAAGGCGCCCAGCACGACGATGAACAGCATCTGCACAGTCACGAGCAGCTTCCGCTGGTCGAACTTATCGGCCAGGGCGCCGCCGAACAGCGTCAGGGCCGTCGACGGCACGAGCTGGGCGGCGCCGTTGACGCCAAGGAGCAGCGCCGACCCGGACAGCTGATAGATCAGCCATCCCTCGATCATCCACTGCATCTGCTGCCCCGACACCGAGACCACGAACCCGACCCAATAGAGCCGGAAGTCCCGATGCCGGAGCGCGCTGAATCGGCTGGCCATGACTCCTACATCATTCTTAGTGGAGGCGCTTCCCCCACGCGCCCGTCCTTACCATAGCCCTTTTGGAAGGCGGCGGAAGGCTCTCCCCTTCCCCTCTCCCGCGAACGTGGGAACCGCGCATTCACATCCTCCCGTCTGCGAGGAGGTCGGGAGGCACCGTCTGCGGGTGAGAACTATGGAAGGGGCTTGCTCACCCTCCGTCGGTGATAGAGTTGAGTTCGCCTTCGGGTGGCTGAGACCCTCGGCGCCGCGACGGGCCACAGTCCGGCCTCCGTTCAACCTCGTGGTCCCGGTCTCCGTGACCGACAGCAGCGGCCTCCTGCGGTATGCGCCGCTAACCTCCGTGACCATCTTGGCGGGCGACCTGACCGTGTCGCGGTGGATGAAGACCAAGAAGTGGCGGTCCGGCGCCATCCTGGTGCGGATTGAGAACGGCGCGTTCCACCGCGTGGACAGACCATCGTTCCGGACTATCGGAGTGACCATGCCGGAGCCAACACCGACGCCAACGCCTACTCCCACGCCTACACCTACTCCGCAAACACGCTTCAGCTTTGTCGCTAAGCGTCATATGGGAGATGGGCTCGATCTCGGTTGCGTGGACGATGATTACGACCATGAAAGCAAGGTCTACTACGAGGTATCCATAAGGAACATTCTGCCCTTTATCGACGTGACGCGGATCGAGTGGCGGGCGCGTAAACCCTCGTTCGATAGATTGCCGGGGCGTCCGAGTGAGAACCCTGAGGTTGATGTGGCCGCATTCGAGTCGGTTTTCCCGGATTTCGGCTACAGGCATGAACACACCATCTACAAGGGGTACAACATCCTCCTCAACAAGTGGACCACCGTTGACACCATCCCCCCTGGCGAACTGTTCAAAGATGGTGACGGGTGCGATACGTTGGGGCAACTGCACGTTTTCGGCGACCGAGTCTCCCTTTTCAACAAAGGCTATGTCGAGCAGAAAATCAGCTACGGCATGGATGTGGAATCATTGGGGTTCTTTGATAGTGGCTCCGGTATGTTCGACAACATTCCCACTCGAAAGATGGGTATGATAAGGCATATACTTAATTAGGAAGGCTGGGAGAACATCATGACGAGACGTAAGCCGCAGATCGTAGCCGTGCTCGGGGTAGTTCTCACGATCATCGCCCTTTCATGGTGGGTGTTGGGCGGCGGGGCCGGACCGAGCGGGGCCATACCGAGCGTGTCCGGTCAGCCTGCGCCCACGCCACACCCGAACTGCCCCGTGGGATCGCGGTGCGTCGTCGCACACAACTGGCCTCCCTTCACGGCCATCTTCGAGACGAATGGTGGTGCAGTCGCTATATCAGGGAAGTCCATCGAAACCAGAGAGACCAAGAAACTCGTTTGGAACAATCCCTATAGCTGGAAGATAACGACCATCAGCGCCGACAACATCGAGGCCGGCCTAGGATTCGGGACCGTGAACGCCACTGGCTCCTACGAACAGCAGGACGGAGAGAGTTACGTAACCTACGATGCGCGTTTCGACAGTCTCAATACGCACACGCTCGCCGAGAAGGAAGTCATCATACCGGAGGGGATATTCCTGAGTTTGTTGTATTCCGGTCGCGACTTCGGCACGCGTACGGACGGGGACCGCATCATCCTGGACGGATACACCTGTGACGGCGACGCCTGTACGGGGGCGGTTGGCGACAGCGATACAAGCGCGACAACGGCGGGGCGAGAGTTCAGCGATATCAGGGGCATCGTGTTCTCCGATGACGCGTACCGCATACCGCTGCTGTCCGAGACGAGCGAGATCGAGGTGACAGAACTCCGAACGAACTTCATACCCACCCCGACGCCGGGGCCGACTCCCACGCCCGCTGTTCTCCCCGTCCCTCCGCTGCCGGACGTTACGGTAGCAGTGACCGCAGGCGGCAAGTGGCGCTTGTCTTGGAACAACGCGGGGACCCGCACCTACTTCGCGCAACTGCGCAGGGAGGATGGCCGGTGGGCCGGTACATGGCATGACGGCAAGGAGCCGTTCATCCTCATGCCCAAGACGGGGTCGTTCGAGCGCGGCGTGCGGTACATTTTCACCCTCCACCTGCGTGGAGACGGGGTGGTCTATGACGGTTGGAGCCCCAAGCTGACGATGATGCTCTACGAACCGGCAGGAGGAGCATCAGGAGACGTGTAGTAGGGCGCTGCCATCAGGTGAAGGGCGGCTCAGGGAAGGGCATAAGGGCATAAGGGCATAAGGGCATAGATATGGTCCGCATCCTCCTAGCTGACGCCGCCGTCCTGGTCTTCGTCGTCATCATCGCCGGGGCCTGGGGGTATGAGACCAGGGACTGGAAGGACCACCTGACCGTCGAGGAGTTCGCTGAGTTGGTCTGCGGTGAACAGGACCCCGGCAAGGTGCGCCCACTCGTTTCCCAGGGCGCCGAACCGACCTGGGGGAAGGTGGCCGATTCGTTCGAGCGGACCCACCGGTTCTGGTCGGGGAAGGCTCCGCCGCCTGATCTGTCGAGTTTCCATGACCTCCTGGTCCTGCAATATGGTTTTATGTTGGACATCGCCCAGCGGCATCCTGGCGAGGAGCAGTTCGATGTGGACGCGTTCCTCCTGCCGCAGTGGGATGAGACCGAGCCCTACTACCAACGGATGCAACGGGTACGGCGCCCCAAAGAGACGCCGCCGGAGGTCGCCGAGGTGTTGAGGGCGCACGGGTGCGATATCGGAGAGGACGGCTGAGGACACTTAGGACTCCTACAGTTGCAGACGCGGAAGGACTAAGGAGGACCCCATGGCTGACCGGGACGCCTCTGCCTCTGCATCTGCCTCTGCCTCTGAAGTTTGAGTTTGTAGTTTGAGTTTGTAGTTTGAAAGTGAGACAGTACCCGCGTGAAGGAGGAAGACATGGGTTTCCACAAGGAATTAGAGATTGCCGAGAATCTCGCTCAGGCATGCCGGGTGATGGGCGCCTACGACATGACGGAAGGCGCGACCGGGCACGTCAGCTACAGGATCGAGGGCACGGACACAATGATGATCAAGGGCAAGGGCGCCGGCCAGGTCGGCCTCCGCTACACCCAGCCCCGCGACATCGTTACCGTCGATTTCGACGCCGAGATGGTGGACGGCCCCGACGGCTTGCAGCCTCCGAGCGAGAGCTTCCTGCACATCTGGATCTACAAGCTGCGCCCCGAGGTCAAGAGCGTGGTCCACATGCACCCGGAGTACTCCGTCTTGCTCGGAATCACCGGCAGGGAAATCTATCCCGTGTACGGTCCCTACCGCTCAGGCGGAGCCGAGCTCGCCCGCCAAGGGGTGCCGGTCTACCCCGACAACAAGACCATCGGCACGGCGGAACAGGGCATGGCCTTCGCGGAGTGCATGGGCAACAAGGACGCCGCGCTGATGGCGGGGCATGGCATCGCGGCGGCGGGCGACTGCATCGAGCGCAGCTCCATGAACGCGCTCGCCCTGGAGACCCTCTGCCGGACCCTGTACAAGGCGTACCTCATCGGGACGCCACGCCTGATCCCCGATAGCGAGTTCCGGGAGCCCGGCGAGCGGCCGGAGACCGGACGCAAGCGCGGCTCTGTGGGCGGCTACGAGGGAATGATGGCAAGCTGGCGCTACTACGTATCCCACGCCGAGGATATCCTCGGCCGCCGGATGGGCCAAGCCGAAGACTGAGTCACCGGGGAATTGGCGATAGCTGTTTGAAATGCGTTATCTACGGTTGGTTCTCAATCTGTTGATAATCGCAGCAATCGTCGGTATGACCCTGCGCTGGCTCAACGACGAGGTGGCGCGCGCCATGATTGACCTGCTCATTTGCAGCATCCTGGTAGCCGTGCGCGTTGAGCTCACGAAGCCGTCGCAATGACCAAGGGCGGGGCTAGGGTCGAGTAGTACGTAAGTCCCTTTTATTCCCGCCTCCTCCCACCGCGGAAGGATTGAGGAGGGGATCAACGCACTCGTAAAGCCCTAGCGAGGCTCCGCGAGGAGGCGCCCGGCGCCTTGGATGGGGTCCGGAACGCCCGCGAGGCGCAGCGCCCGCCAGAGCGTCGCGGTGTGGGACGTGACGACGGGCTTGCCGATGGCCTCCTCGATGGCTTCCGCCGCGCCGATAGCGTCGTAGTTCATGCAGCTGATGAACATCGCGTCGGCGGAGTCGTCCCACGCGTCCACCGAGAACCGGAGTATCTCGTCCGTGGTCACCCGGTTGTACTGCTTGCCGGAGGTAAGACCCATGCCGCGCATGACGATAGGGTCGATGCCCGCGGCCCGCAGGTACGCGGCCTCGTGTTCGTTGTGACTGTCGACGTAGGGACTCGTCAGGACGACGCGCTCCGCCCCGAAGCGCTGCAACGCCTCGACGCACGCCAGCATCGTGGACGTGGTCGGGATTCCGGTGCGCCGCTGGACGTCCCGGCAGAACTCGCGGTCCTCGTCGATGCCCCGAAGCGCGCCGCTGACCGTGCAGCAATAGGCGATGGCGTCGACCTCCGCGGTGGCCAGCTCGTCGATGGCGCGCGGCGCGTTCTTCTCCATCTCGATGAGCGACTCGACCCCGCTGCCGGCATTGAGCATCCGCGAAGTGTGGAACGTCACGCCGGGCGGAGCGAGCTGGTAGTAGCGCGGCTCGGTGACGACCTGGCCGCTGGTGGTGATGAGGCCGATGCGCTTGCGCCAGTTCAACGGTTCCATGTCATGCCATCCCGTAGAGGCGCAGCGCGTTCTCGCGGAGAACGTTGCGCTTCAGCTCTTCGCTCATGTCTTCGCGGGCCAGAATTTCCTGGACGTTATGCGGATAGTCCGAGTCCCAATGAGGGAAGTCGGACGCGAAGAAGAGCTTGTCCCCGCCGACGACCGACGCTGCATAGGGAATCATCTTCTCGTCGGCCTCCGCGTGGAAGAACCAGTTGCCGTTCTGAACGTACTCGGTGGGCGAGCGCTTGAGGTTCGGGGCCTCCTCCTCGCCGCGTATCCGCCACTTCTCGTCCATGCGTTCCAGCCAGTACGGCGCCCACCCGCAGCCCGCCTCCATCCAGCCGACGCGGAGGTCCGGGAACAGCTCCGGGATGCCGGCGAACGTCATGCTCACCAGGTGCCGGAACAGCCCCACCGGGAAGCAGAACGTGTTGACCTCGATGAACCGCTGATAGTCGTCCGCGGCGAGGTGATGAATGCCCTGCGTAGAGGAATGGACCGCCAGCATCACGTTCAGACGCTGCGCCTCCTCGTACAGCGGGAAGTACTCCTTCCGTCCGAGGGGCGGATGCGCGCCGATGGCCGACAGCATCGCGCCGACGTGTCCCCGTTCCGTGACGGCCCGCCGCAGCTCCTTCACCGCCTCGCCCACGTCTTGCAGGGGAAGGAGCGCAACGCTCTTCAGCCGGGGGCTGACGTTCGTGAACTCTTCGTAGAGGAAGTCGTTGTAGGCCCGGCAGACCGCGATGGCGACGTCCGGCTCCCAGATGAGCGCCGCGGTGAACCCGATGGACGTTGGGTAGAGGATGGCGGTCTCCATGCCGCCCTCGTCCATGGCGTCGAGCCAGGTCTGAGCGTCCTTGGCGACGGAGCCGAGGCTCCCGCGCATGTTGATGTCCCAATAGCTGTGCCCGGCCCGTATCTGCCCGCCGCGCGACCGGTAGGGCTCCTCCATGTAGGGGCGTATCTGGTCTTCGGTCTCGGTGACGTGTCCGTCGCCGTCGATGATGCCGTAGGGAACTTGCATGAGACTTCTCCTAGGGGGCCGTATCGTCGCCGTAGGGCGGACGCATCGTGCGCCACGGCGTCGCCTGCTCGTACGCGTGCGCCGCGCGGAACACCGTCATTTCGTCATAGCGCTTGGCCATGACGTGCAGGCCGATGGGCAAGCCCTCCTCCGAGAACCCCATCGGCACGGACATGGCGGGCGCGCCCGCGTAGTTCGCCGGCGTGTGGAACCCGTACCGCCGCATCTGCTCCACCGCCTGCTCCTTCGAGCGGGGATCGCTCTTCGTGTCCGCGATGCGCGGGGGGAAGTTGGCGTACCCCGGCGACAGCAGCACATCGTACCGGTCCAGCGCGTCGAGCGTCTGCGCCCGGAGCAGTGCGCGCATCTGCAGGGCGCGCTGGTAGCTGGACGCCGGCAGCAGCGCCGGGAGGATCGTGTAGCGGCGCACGCCGGTGTCGTACTGCTCCGGCGCCTCGTTCAGGTGCTTCCAGTGGAGCGCGGACCGAGGCGAGCCGAGGGCGTTGTTGATAAATCCGCTGAGCGTGATCAGCGGCATCGAGACCTCGCTGACGACCGCCCCCAACGATTCGAAGACGCCCACGGCTTCCAGCGTCAGCCTCCTGATTCGCGGGTCGAGGTGCGGCGCGTCGATCGCCTCCTTGACGAGTCCGACCCGCAGGCCCTTCACGTTCCCGTCGAGGGCGGCGGCGTAGTCCGGGACCGGCAGGTTGGCCGACATGGGGTCGCGCGGGTCGTGCCCGGCTATCGCGTTCATCAGCAGCGCGCAATCCGCGACGGTGCGCGCAATCGGTCCGGCTGTGTCCTGGTTCCAGCTGCTCGCGAACATGCCATAGGTGCTGACGCGCCCCAGGGAAGGACGCAGCCCAACCACGCTGTTATTCGACGCGGGGCGCCGGATCGAGCCGCCCGTATCCTCGCCGATTGACCCCGCGCACAGCCCCGCCGCCGTCGCGTTGCCGGAGCCCGTGCTCGAGCCGCCGGCGTCGTGCTCCAGGTCCCAGGGATTGCGCGGCTGGCCGTAGGGAAATACCCATGTAAGCGGCGATGCCCATTCGGTCATGTTGAGCTTCCCCAGCATCACCGCTCCGGCCTCGTGCAGCCGCTCGATGACCGCCGCGTCGTATTCCGGCGCGAACTCCGCGAGCACCCGCGACCCGCAGGTGGTCAGTATCCCTTTCGTAAAGAACTCATCCTTGTGCGCGAGCGGGATGCCGGTGAGCGGCCCCCTCCCCTCCCCGCGCGCGAGCGCCTCATCCGCCAGCCGCGCCTGCTCGCGGGCCAGCTCCGCCGTTACCGTGATGTATGCGTTCAGCTCGCCATCGAGACGCTCAACCCTTTCAAGGTACGCCTCCGTCAGCTCGGCGGACGACACCTGCCGCGTCCGCAGTAGCTGCGACAGCTCCCCTATCGACTTGTAAGCAAGCGGCGCATCCGTGCTCATTCCAGCGGTTCGTGGCGTTTCCCCAGTGGTTCGTGGTGAGCCCGTCGGACCACGGCCCGGCTCGCCGGCGCCCTCCACGGAGGTTGGGTACTGCAATGCCGGAAGCGGCGCGACACCGTGCAGGTCATGCTCATCCAGCGTGTTCAGGCCCTCCAGCAGCCCGTTGAGCTGAAGCGCGAGCGGCTCCACGTCCTCGTCGAGCAGCCGCAGCCCCGCCATCCGCGCAAGTCCCCGCAGCTCGCCCGGCGTCACGTCCGCCATGCCTCAGCTCCTCCCAATCGCCGCCACTCCCGCCCCACCCCCGTCACTACCGCCCCACCCCGTCATTGCCGCCCTTCCGTCATTCCCGCGCAGGCGGGAACCTCGCAGCCCTCCCCCGTCTGCGGGGGAAGCCGGGAAGGGGCCGTCATCCCCGCGCAGGCGGGGAACCTCGCACCCCCTCACCACACCTCCCGGCCGCCGTTCACCAGGATCATCTGCCCGGATATGAACCGCGCGTCGTCCGTGAAGAGGAACGCCATCACGCCCGCTAGGTCGTCCGGCACGCCCCGGCGCAGCAGCGACGCTTCCGGCTCGTAGTGCGCCTCCTCGGCCGGCAGCGGGTCCTCGGTGTCCGAGGTCGTCATCCCCGGCGCTACGGTGACCACGTTGATGTTGTACTGCCCCAGTTCCCGCGCAACGGCCCGCGTGATGCCCGTAATGGCGGCCTTCGACGCCACGTACTGCGCGTTCGTGGCGTCGGCGGACCGGCTTATCCGCAGCGTGCTGCCGGAGCTCACGTTCACGATGGTCCCGGACTGCTGCTCCCGCATGTACGGGTAGACCGCTCGGATGCCCAGGAACGTCCCCCGCGTGTTGACCGCGAACACCCGGTCCCACATGCCCATGTCCAGGTCCATGATCGACTTGGTCTCCAGGCCCTGGCGCGTTGTGATGCCCGCGTTATTCAGCAGGCCGTCGATGCGGCCGAACCGCTCGTGGGTCTGCCTCGCCATCGCCAGCGTGTCGTCCTCCGAGCTCACGTCCACTCGCAGCGGAAGCACCTCCGCGCCCTCCGCCTTGCAGAGCGCCTCGGTCTTCGAGAGGTCCGCGATATCGGCGATAGCGACCTTGGCCCCCTCCTTCGCCAACCGCGCCGCATAGCTCCTGCCGAGTCCCATCGCGGCCCCCGTGACAATGATCACCCGGTCTTGCAACAGCATCGCCTCTCCTCCCGCTCCCTCGTGCGCCGCCGCGCCAATCCTACACCGCCCGGACGAAGCCGGGGCGTCCTGCCTCGGCATTGCAGGAGGAGCGATTAACTCGTCACAGCCCTCCCCTCCCCCTCCGTCATTCCCGCGCCCCAACCCGTCATTCCCGCGCAGGCGGGAACCTCGCAGCAAAGCGCGGGGGAGGAGAGGCGGCGGCGCGCAGGTTTCCCTTCCTTCCGTCATTCCCGCGAAAGCGGGAATCCAGGTATCGGCTCCCTCACCCTATTTTCGTCGCCTGTCGCGGGGAGGACTCCCCTTTCTATAACACAAGACGACAGCTAAAGAGGTACTGATTCGCCGTCGTAACACCTTGTGTAGAAGGAAGCGGAATTGAGGGGTGAACGACATATGAATCGACTGACGCCTCTGTCCCTCCGACTGACCTTATTATTGCTAACCTTCCTGGTCGTGATAGTCTTCACCCAGGGAGGTCCGACCAGTGCTCACTCAGTCAGTAACACCAAGTATTTCAGCCTCGTAGTTACTGACTGGTCGATGCCGGCAAACTTTCCTTACCTTGATAGTTGGGGCTCAGCATCAAGTAATCATTCAGATAGTAGCGCGATTACCATCACCTACAGTTGGCAAGATATGCTCGTCTCCGACATTGGCGATGGTGGGTGCACTGAGGAACCCATTAACGATGGTGAGTATTGTATCTGGTCGCTTGAGCTAGACACCTTCTACTCAACGTTCGGTGGAAGTTGGAGCGTCCCCAACGCGGATTTCGGCAGCGCATATATGTGTAGCGACTCTGGCTCCGACCACTGGTGCGGCTACGATTACTCTGGATCGTGAAACAGCGGCAATTCATCGGTTTATGTCTCAGCCCGACGTAACGTTATTATCCCGCCAGACTACCTTGAGCAGGGCATGGTAAATTAGGAACGTAACGATGACTATCAATCATTTGCTCACCAGACGACTCTTGGCCTGGGCCTTAGTCGCGCTTGTGACTGCGGCGCTGCTGTTTATTGCTGTGAGAGCGGCTGTCGGCAGGGAAGGGCTGAGTCGAGAGCCCGGGATAGTTGCGGGGGACTCAACAATCGTTGCAACGGTCAACGGCGTGGACATGGAGCTCGGCTGGGTGCGAAGGCTGATTGCCGCCCACGGGAGGACCTCGGTCGCGGCCCGCATGGACCCGGACGATTGGCGCAGGCTTTCCGTTATCAACGCCGTGAGGAACAGCGCCGCCCACGCCGAGGCTTTGGCCCGAGGGTACGTCCCCGACCTGGAGGCAATCGACGCCTTTGTGAATAAGCAGCGAGCGGCGTGTGAGGAGAACATCGTGCGGTGTACGGAGGGCGCCGCCGACCTTGGAATGACGGTCGACGAGCACTACGACAACATGCGCGAGGCCCTTCCCCGAGAGAATCTCATAGGTCAGCTCCGCGAGGCGGTCGGCGCTAACTGGGGCGAGTACATCGACGGGAAGGTGGACAGCGCGAACATCGAGTGGCGCGACGAAGCCCTTAGGCAAGACTTCGAAGCAGGATGGCCGGACCGCGCCCGCCTGCAAGCCGCCCTCAAACAAGCCCACGAGGCTGAAATCGAGGCCTTCTCGGCAGACGACTTGCCAAGGCGCCCCTGACGATACGGGGAACGCATCGCAAAACTGACCACGCGGGGCGATAATAGCCCCTCTTCTCAGGTCGCGCCGGAGCCCCCCGCTCCCTCCCGTCATTCCCGCGAAAGCGGGAATCCAGGATGCCTGTAGCGGCGCGATCCCCTCCCCCTCCCGTCCCCTCCTTACCAAGGAGGGGCTAGGGGTGGTTCCGTCTGCGCGGGGGAGGACACCCACCCCCTTGACGCCATAGACAATCCTATGTCATAATAACGTCACACGCCAACATACACCCGACACACCGAACCCCCGAGCGGACGAGCCGCCGGAGCCACAGCAAGGCCCGGCGGCTCTTTTCGTTCCACCGGGCGCCACCCACGAGAGGAGGACCCCATCAAGCCCTCACGCCCCAAGGACGCCCCCATCGACCTCTCTCCCTACCGCGACGACCCCCTCGGCTTCGTCAAAGACATCCTCTCCGGATCAGGGACGCCCTACGCCAAGCAGGAAGAGCTCCTCCGCGCCCTCGTCAGCGACAAACGGCGCGTCTCCGTCGTCGGATGCAACTCCTCCGGCAAGGACTGGGCCGCGGCTCGCGCTATCCTCTGGTGGATCGAGACGCGCCCCAAAGCCAAGGTCATCGTCACCGGTCCCACCCTCCGCCAGGTCAAGGAGATCGTCTGGGAGGAGCTCCGCGCCGCCCACGCCGCCGCCAAACACCGCCTCTCCGGTTCCGTCCGCGTCGGCGAGTACCGCGCCGGCCCCGACCGCGTCGGCCTCTGCATCACCTCCAACAACCAGCACAACCTCCAGGGCTTCCACTCCCCGGAGCTCCTCGTCATCGTCACCGAGGCCCAGGGCGTCAAACAGCCCTACTTCGAGGCCCTCAAACGCCTCAACCCCAAGAAGATGCTTCTGTTGGGCAACCCCCTCTCCCTCACCGGCGAGTTCTACGACTCCCACCACGGCAAGAGTCCCCTCTACGAGCGCGTCTCCATCTCCGCCTACGACTCCCCCAACGTCCAGGAGGGCCGTCTCGACGCCCTCCCCGGCCTCGTCACGCCCGAGGACGTGGAGGAGCGCCGCCGCGAGTGGGGCCCGGACTCCCCCCTCTACATCGCGTCGATCCTCGGCCAGTTCCCCGAAGCCCTCGAAGACTCCCTCACCTCCCGCCCCCACGTGGACGCGGCCATCGAACGCTGGCGCCGCGAGTCCCCTTCCGTCATTCCCGCGCAGGCGGGAACCTCGCAGCCCATCCCCCTCCTTACCAAGGAGGGGCTAGGGGTGGTTCCGTCTGCGGGAGGGGACGCGCGAGCGCAGCGAAGCGCGGGGGAGGCGGCCCCCCTCATCCCGCCCAGCGACGGCCCCCACCTCAACCAGCCCTGGCGCATGGGCGTGGACGTCGCCCGGTTCGGCAACGACAAGTCCGTCATCTGCCTCCGCCGCGGCGACCGCGTCGAGCGCCTCATCACCTTCGAGCGGAAGGACACCATGCGCCTCGCCGACGAGGTCCGCGAGCTCGCCGAGACCCTGCGCGTCCCCGCCATCTTCGTCGACGAAACAGGCGTCGGCGGGGGCGTCGTCGACCGCCTGAAGCAGCTCCGCGTCCCCGTCATCGGCGTCGAGGGCGGCGGCAGGGCCTACCGTCCCGCCCAGTTCGCCGACATGCGGGCCGAGACGTTCTGGGAGCTGGCCCGCCGCCTCCGCGAGGGCCAGATGTCCCTCCCGCCCGACGACGACCTTGCGGGCCAGCTCCTCGCCCAGCGCTACGACATCTCGTCGGCGGGGCGCATCCACCTCGAAAGCAAGGCGACTCTCCGCCGCCAAGGCGTCCCCTCCCCCGACAAAGCCGACGCCCTCGCCCTCGCCTTCATGGAACCCCCCAACATGAACGTCTGGTTCTAACCATGCCTCCCCATTCCGTCATTCCGGCTCCCTCACCCGTCATTCCCGCGAAGGCGGGAACCTCGCAGCGGCGCGACAGCGCAGCGATCCCTCCCCCCGGCGCGAAGGCGGGAACCTCGCAGCGGCGCGACAGCGCAGCGATCCCAACCCCCTCCCGTCTGCGGGAGGGAACGCGACAGCGCAGCGACGCGCGGAGGAGCCCCCTCCGTCATTCCCGCGAAGGCGGGACCTCGCAGCGGCGCGACAGCACCGCGGTCCCTCCCCCTCTCCCGTCTGCGGAAGGGAACGCGACAGCGCAGCGACGCGCAGGGGAGGCTCCCCCCTTCCGTCATTCCCGGGCGCCCTCCGTCATTCCCGCGAAGGCGGGAAGGTGAATCCACATTTGAAGTGCAACACCTGCTCCTCGACGACCCTCGCCGGTGTCCGGTAGCCCAGGCACTTGCGCGGCGTATTGTTGTACGCCTGCCCGATCAGCGCAAACCGCTCATCCGACACCTCCCCCAGATTCGTCCCCCGCGGCAGGAACCGCCGCAGCCGGCCGATCGCGTTCTCCACTCCCCCCTTCTGCCACGGCGAGTACGTGTCGCAGAAGAACGTCTCGATGCCCAACCGGTGGAGCTCGTAGTGACGGGTGAACTCGGTCCCATTGTCGAAGGTCACCGTCTGGCGAAACTCCGGCGGCAACGGCCCCAGCATCCGGGCGATGGACTCCGCGATCGGCCCCGCCTCCTTCGACGGCGCACGCGCGAGGAGCAAGAGGCGCGAGGAGCGTTCCTGCAGGGCCAACACCACCTCTCCCGACCTCCCGAACTGCATCGTGTCCGCCTCCCAGTGCCCGAAGGTCCGCCGGTCGGCCGCCGCTGCAGGCCGCTCAGCAACGGGTCGGCGGAGGGGAATGAAGGAAACCGAGCTTCCCCCCCTGCGGCCCCGCCTCCCCCGCTTCCACTTCGCCCTCGGCAAGTAGCGCCGCCAATCATGGTCCTTGTGCCGCGCGGCCTGGGCGTAGACGAACCGGTAGATGCTCTCGTCCGAGGTCACCGTCCGGCCCTCCTCTCTGCGCATCTCATGGGCGACCTGCTCCGGCGACCACCCCCACTTCAGGCCCGCCAAGACCCGCTCCCGCAACCCCTCGTCCCGTTCCAGCCGCGCCCCCGTCCAGCGCCGCGCGCGGGCACGCTCCTGGGCCGGCGACGCTTGGTACCCGTCCGTTCGCAGCGCGTTCCGCTTCAGCTCCCGAGCCACGGTCGATGCCGCGCGATCCAGAGTTGTAGCGACTTGCCGGACCGAGGAGCCCTTGGCGCGTAAGCGGGCAATCTCACACCGTTCCTCAATGCAGAGCTGTCTGTATTCCATGGCAACACCCTAATCTGGTGTTGCACTTCGTTTGTGGATTCAGGGAACCTCGCAGCGGCGCAACAGCGCCACGATCCCAACCCCCTCCCGTCTGCGGGAGGGAACGCGACAGCGCAGCGACGCGCGGAGGAGCCCCTTCCGTCATTCCCGCGAAGGCGGGAACCTCGCAGCGGCGCGACAGCGCAGCGATCCCAAACCCCCTCCCGTCTGCGGGAGGGAACGCGACAGCGCAGCGACGCGCGGAGGAGCCCCTCCGTCATTCCCGCGCAGGCGGGAACCTCGCAGCGGCGCGACAGCGACGCGGTCCTCTCCCTCATCTGCGGGGGAGGATTGAGAGAGGGCGCCGCACACCGCTACCCGCCCCGCTCCGCTTGTGCTAACGTGCGCTCATAATCCAGGGACGACGACGGAAAGCAAAAGGAGGCTCGTCATGGCAGTCATTGATTCCGACGCCCATGTGGTCGAGACGGAGCGCACTTGGGACTTCATCCCCCCGTCCGACATCCACTTGCGGCCCGTCATCGTCACCAAGACCGACGACTCCGGCAACGACATCCGCTACTGGGAGATCGACGGCAAGCTGTGCGGCACGGTCCGCCAGCCCATCGGCAAGCGCAAAGACTGGGACCCGGACCGGGTTGCGCCCGACATGCTCGCCTCCGCCAAGAACTCCGGCCGCAATATCGAGACGCCCGACGCTTCCAAGCACATGGAGGACGTGGGCGCCCGGCTCCGCCACATGGACGAGCTCGGCATCGACTACCAGATGCTCTACCCCACCATCTTCCTGCGCAAGCTCGCCCAGAAGGACGAGACCCGCGTCGCGCTCTGCCGCGGCTACAACCGCTGGCTCGCCGACATCTGGACACAGTCCGAGGGGCGCCTTCGCTGGGCCGCCGTCCTGCCGCTATCGGTGATGGACGAGGCCATCAAGGAGATGCACTGGGCGGCCGAGCACGGCGCCAACGGCGTGTTCATGCGCGGCGTCGAGGAGGAGGGCGTGCTCCAGAACCCCTACTTCTTTCCTCTCTACGAGGAGATGAGCAAGCTCAACCTCGCCGTGACCGTGCACATTGGCAACGGCAACCCCGCGATAGAGGCGCTGCTGAACACGGGGCCCGGCGGCTCGCCGTTCTCGTCGATGCGGATGTTCTCCGTGGCGGCCTGCCATTCGTGGATACTCGCCGGCGTGCCCCAGCTGTTCCCCGACCTGCGCATCGCTTTCGTCGAGGCGGCGGCCCAGTGGATTCCCTACGTCGTCAACGACCTCGGCAGGCGCTTCCCCGGACGCAAGGGCCACTCCGCGCCCGAAGACCTGTTCGCCGAGAACCGCGTGTGGGTCACCTGCCAGACGGACGACGACATCGGCTATCTGGTGAAGTACGCGGGCGAGGACAACCTGCTGATCGGCACGGACTACGGCCACACCGACCAGTCCTCGGAGATCGAGGCGATGCGCATCTTCAAGGAGCAGGGCTCGGTCGAGCCCAGGATCGTCGACAAGATTCTGGACTCGAACGCGCGGGCGGTGTACGGCTTCTAGCGGCCAGGGGCCGGTTGGAGTTCTGCAATCCGCGCGAAATGGGCGGCGGAGAGCGCGCCGGCTGCTGCGCCCGCCGCCAGGCCGGTCGCCATCGCCAGCAGCATGGAGGCGGGGGTCGCTGCGGCGTCCATCAGGCCGCCTTCGCCAAAGAGATACCCCTAGTAATGGAGCAAGGGCCCAGTACACTGCTCCTGCGGCAGCCCAAGCTCCCGCCAGAGGGCGCGTCCATCCTTGTGACCACCTCATCTCAAAGCGAGTCTCCAGGCCTTCCCAATCGGGACGGGATTGGCGCAATCGGGCTAGGATTGCCACGGCGTAGGCGGGGCTCCCCATCTTGAGCAGCTTTCCCATGGCGCCTCCCATCACTGCGCCGGCCGCGCTTCCGCCAGCCGGAAGCGTCAGAAAGGTCACGGTTGGCAGGCAGGCGTTTGAGGGGATGATTTGGCACCCCTGGCCAAGAGTAATCATCAGTATCGCAACTGCTATTCCGGTAAAAGCGCCGATCGGGGCGCCGATGGCTGCTCCCGGCATCGCCGCCCCGATCCACCGGCTCGCTCCGGGGACAAAAGTCCTCAGGGTAAGGTACTGCGCGAGCAACGTGGGAGCGGCGATGCAAAAGCCCATCGTTATCTGCCAGCGCAATGAGAGGAGGTTGTGCAAGCCGGGCTCGTCCGTTATGGCGCTACTCACGACCTCGGCCAAGCTTGTGCCAAGCCCCATCCCGATGGACGTGCTGAACGTCCATCGCAGCCACAGCCTTCGCTCTAGAGCGGAGTACCCGCTCCACTGCGCCAGTCGTCTGCCCATACCAAGCACCTGATAGACTCGACAGGGGCGATGCCATCCTCCGGCTTCCCGCTACGCCCCACCAAAGCGGCTTCAAGGGATAGGATACCGAAAGCTAAAATATGTGCCGGTCTCCCTCGCAGTGCCACACCAGATCGAGGAGTAGCGGAAATGGCGGTAGCCAAGGGATAGTGAGGGTAGGAAACGACTTTTGGGAAGCTGAGCAACCATGGTCCCAATCGTACTCTCCCTGCCCCGGAACCCCCCATCCACTTGAAGAATGCCAGTGATCCCAATCTTCGGAGCCACACCAAAAGGTTGCGCATGAAAATACACCTGTGGTGCTAGCTGAAACCGAGTCTGTGGCAGGCGTGTCTAGCTCATTGAAATGGTTGCAACTGTTTATCGCCCACCCTACCCAAGCTGTACTACAGCTTTGGCTTAGTATGTTTACCCAAGAGATTTGCGTACCTGTATCACGATACATTACATCATTCCAAGTACTTGTAACAGACTCATTAGCGTCTCCTTCCATTCTGGACGCTGTTTCAATCAAGTAGATAATGTCAGACTGCGCAAGTGCCGATTGAGTGCTTGGGGAAAGTTTCTCATGAACGATTTCCTGAATAACTAGACCACATGCCGCTTGATTCATTTGTACCGTAATACTACTGTGTATACTCGCCTGGGAGTTTTGCGTGCAGTCGCACCTCACCGTCAGGTTGACAAAGGCCCTGTACTCGTGACACCCCTTCTGTAATTATGTCACCTTCAGAAGCCACATGTTGATTTCCATTAATTTCGACCACCACTACAGGTTGTGGTGTTTCGTCTGAAGCCGCTGCAGCAGCGGCAATACTTAACGTCACAAGTTGTAGCAACCACTAGAATCGAAACTACGAATCGTTTCATTATGTTCAATTATCCTCAGGGTTTCTGCTAGCTCGATTAACGACTTAACTGTGGTCAATGCTAGTCACGAACGCTAGGCAAGTCAAGTGCACCGTGCTCGACAGGGCGAGGAAGAAGGCTAGCGCCTTGCGCCGCCGTTGGCGTCGATCACCTCGCCGGTGATGTAGCCGGCGTAATCCGACGCGAGCCAGACGACGGTCCCGGCGTGCTCCTCCGGCTTGCCCTGGCGGCCCATCGCCGACATGCCGCCGGGGCCGTAAGCGGCTGCGGACGACTCGCTCCACCGGGGGCGGTGCGGCGTCTCGATGCCGCCCACGGCGATGACGTTCACCCGTATCTCCGGGCCCCAGGCGGCGGCCATCGACAGCGTCATGTTGATGACGCCCGCCTTGGCCGCTCCGTAGGCCGGCGAGTCGGGACTCGGCGAGCGCCCCGCGATGGACGCGATGTTGATGATCGAGCCCTTGCCCTGGCTCTTCATGATCGGGACCACGGCCACGCTGCACTGGAACATCGTCACGACGTTGACCCGGTACGCCTCCAGGAGGTCGTGCTCGGTCAGCTCCATCAGCGGGCCGGCCTTGAACGTCTCGCCCCAGCTCCCGCCGACGACGTTGACGAGGATGTCCGCCTTCCCGAACTCCGCCAGCGCCTTCTCGACCATCGCGTCGACATGGTCCTTCTCGCGGAGGTCGGCGGTGACGCCGACTGCCCGCCGCCCGAGGGCTTGCACTTCGGCCACGACATCGTCGACGGGCGCGTGGGGGCGGCTCCGGCCAAAGGTGACCTCCTCCGGCTCGCGGGCAACGACGACGATGTCCGCGCCGTGCTTCGCCATCTCCAGGCAGCAAGCGCGGCCCAGGCCTTGCGCTCCGCCCGTCACGATCGCCACTCGGTCAGTCAGGTAGAAGTCCATGGGGTCGTCCTCCTCGATGCGCATCGGGACTTGTGCGGGGGAGCGTCAGGCCGAGGAAGCGGCTTTTGCCGCCAATCCGGCGATGAACTCGCGTGCCCCTCCCATAATCTCGATGCCCGTCGCCTTGCCGTCAGCGTCGTAGTCGACGACGAGTCCCGGCCAGACCTCTTCGCCGTGGTCGGCAGGGCCATCCTTCCAGAACAGCGCTAAGCTGTTCGTCCCGGGTACGAACTCTATTTCGAAGGCTCGTTTCTCAATTTCCGTCGCCATAGTCACCTCACACTGCCTCGCTCATGCTCCGGACGATAGTCTGATACGAAGAAAGCATTGTGTATAGTTTCTCCGTCCTCCTCCACGATTACTCTCATCCATTTGCCCGCTTCGAGGATGAAGCCTACTAGGGCGATTCGTCCTTCGGGCTGGTCTCCGCTCTCGACTCCCGCCGGAGAGGGGAGAACGTTCTCTATCCAATCCTCCCTGTTCGCCTCCGGATGCTTACGCTTAGACACCCGCTCAAAGTAGCCGTTGTCTTCATTTAGCGCCACTGCCGCCAGCAACCATACGCCGGGCGGGGCGAGGCCGCACGCTTGACCTGCGCGGCCTTTCGGCGCACACTCCGGCTAGCAGCAGGACTCCCAAGGAGGATGGCATGGTCGTAGAGACAAGGACTCAGAACGCGCTCGACCGGTTCGTCGCCCAGACCCGCGATCTCTTCGCCAAGGAGCAGGACATGGAGAAGCGCTGGACCTCCCTTGCGCCGATCTTGGCCGAGCTGCTGGCCGACCCCGCGGTGCTCGAAGCCTCCGCCTCCTGGCCGGACTGCGTTCCGAAGGACGGCAGGGCGGAGAACCTGATCTTCTACGAGGACCCGGACTTCGGCTTTGCGGTGAACGGCCTGACGAAGGGAGAGGCCCGCCAGGGACGGCGCGCAGAGCGCGTCCATCACCACGCCCATATCTACACGCTCTACGGTGTGCTGGACGGCCACGAGAGCATCGCGCGGTACGAGCGGACCGACGACCGCTCCAGGCCGGACTACGCGGAGATCAAGCTGATTGAGGACAAGCCGGTCGGGCCGGGCGAGATCGACCTGGTGAAGCCGTACGAGATCCACGTGGAGAATACGGTGGGCGAGCGTACGGTGGCCATCATCATCCGCAGCGAGAAGTCGGGCGGGTTCAACCAGGGGCGCTTCGTCCTCGCTACGAACGAGTACTACGAGAGCTTGGGCCCCCGGCAGACGCCGGTCCAGATGTTCCCGACGCCGAGCGAGTAGGCGATAGCAGCCGACGCCAGACGCATAGACGTTGGCTCGAAGTGGGCAGTGCTCGCCGCCTCGGCGACGAGCACGCTCCTTGGCACGTCCGACTTCTCTATAGTCGCCATCGCGCTCCCCTCCTTCACCGAGGAGTTCGGCGCGTCCACATCGACGGTCGTCTGGATCGCCCTTTCCTACCAGCTGGTCGTGCTCGGCCTGGCGCTGCCGATGGGCCGGCTAGGGGACCAGCTCGGCAACAAGACCGTCTTCGCAAGCGGGGCTCTCATCTACACCGTCAGCCTGGCGAGCGCCGCCGCCGCGCCCGGCATCCTGGCGCTGATTGCGCTTCGAGCGCTGCAAGGCGTCGGCGCGGCAATGATGGTCTCTCTCTCGCTGGGGCTGGTGTCGAACGCTTTTCCCGCCAGCGAGCGCGGCAAGGCGCTGGGGCTGATGGCCTCGGTCGCCGGTTTTGGGCTGATGGCGGGCCCGGCGCTCGGCGGGCTGCTCCTCGAAACACTGGGATGGCGCTCCATCTTCTGGGTGCGAGCGCCCCTCGCGTTCGCCGGATTCGTCCTCGCCGTAGGCTTTCTCCACAACGCGCGGGCGACTGCCGATAGGCGGACCGACTTCATCGGAATCGCGCTCCTGTTCGCAGCGCTGGTCCTGATGGCCCTCGGCTTGAACCGAGGCTCCGCCTCCGGCTGGACGTCGCCTCTGGTTGTCCTGCTGCTGCCGCTGAGCGCCGGCGCCATGACGGCCTTCGCGCTTCGCTCGCTACGAACTGCGAGCCCGGTGGTCGATCTGCGAATGTTCCGTGACCCGGCGCTCTCCTTCTCAAGCGGGCTGATGCTGACGACCGGCGTTTCGATGATGGCCGTGACGTTCCTGATGCCGTTCTACCTGCTCGTCGCCCGGGGGCTGCCGCCCGTGACGGCCGGCCTCATCATGCTGGCCCACCCCATCATATTCATCTTCCTTCCGCCGTTCACGGGGCGGTTGTCCGACCGGATCGGCCCCAAGTTCCCGACGACGCTCGGACTTGGGCTGACAGCGGCGACGCTCTTCCTGTTCGCGGGACTGGACCCGCGCACGCCGCTCCCGGTCATCGCGGGAATGCTGGCCGTGGGGGGTATTGGGGGCTCGTTCTTCCAGACGCCGAATCAGAGCGTCATCATGAGCGCGGCCCCGCGGGACCGCGTCGGGACGGTCTCCGCCCTGATTCCGACCTTCCGCTACATCGGACTGATCATAGGCGTCGCCGCATCCGAATCGCTCTTCACCTCGGGTTTGGGCGCGCCAGGGCTAGACGGGGCGAGCGCCGAGAAGGTGGTTTCCGCCGCGAGAACAGGATTCCTCGTCTTCGGCGGCGTGATGACCCTCGCGACGCTGGCAGCGCTGTTTCGCCCAGGCGATGGCCCCCCTCCTCAGTCCTCCCCCGCAGACGACGCATGATGCAAAATGACGCGGTGGGAGAAGTGGGGGGCCGATGAGGTCGAATCGGCGCCGGACCGGCGCATCGCGCAACCGCAATGGCCCGTTTTGTCCGCAAGATGTGCCCATCATCTCACTCGTAACTTTTCCCGGTCTACGAGTGTGCGACCGAGGACGAAGGGACATTTTAGAGCCATCTGGTCTCATTTGGTCTCATTTACTCCTGAGCACGAGCCCTGAGCTGTAGGGCTGCGTGTCTCGTGCTCGGGACCAGTGTAGGGAGAGCAGGGGTGTTGGGGAAAGGGGCAAATGTCAGCCCTTCCGCCGCCGTAGCAATTCCGCATCCGGCGGGCGTAACTCTTCCCACCCACCCACCCGTCATGTTGTGGGGGACACCCCCACATCCCCGGCAGAGGGGCGTCGCCCCTCTGCGCTCCCCGGTATTCCAAATCGGTCCATGGTCCGACAGGCTCGCCACGAACCAGTTTGAGGTTTACGCAAAGGTCTCGCAGACGGGGGGGGGAGGATCGACTCCTTAGCCGAGTCTTGGGGTTATGTGGCCCACAACAGGGTCAGCGCCGATGACGAATGCGAGTGGGCCTTCCCAAAGGTCCATCTCCTCCCGTCCATTTCACTCCGGGGAGGTTCGGCTGCCCAGCTCCAACCGGAGAGTGACCACTCGCGGGCTGGGGGGCTTCAGGCTCGGGGGGAGATGGCGAAGCCTCCGGTGCAGGACTTGGGGGTGTCGGTTCAGGTTCTTGTGGTGGAATGGGACCTGCTTCGGACGGCGGTGTAAGCAAGGTGTCGCGGATTTCTTCCACTTTAGCCTTCTGTGCAGAAGCGCCGATTATCTCCAACACTTCCGCGATAATAGAAATACGCGTGAAGGACCAAGAGCGATCAAAGTCTCCGCTTGGCGGGTGAGCATCCTCGTTTCTGCCTTCCTGCACGTCCGCAAGCTTGTTGACAAAGTTGGAGTTCTTATCACGGTAGGACCGGAACGCATCGGGATTCAATCTTACGATGTGAGGAAAATCGTTCACATCTATCGCCTCGGCAATGCCTCCAGATTTGCGTAGGCTTCTCACGAATTGTTCCAGGTTGTTTCCTCTGAGCGCTTGCCTGATTGCATCTTCCGGTTTCGTGCCGCGCACCTTGCGTAGTTCGCGCATGATGAAAGGGCGCATAGCGTCACGATAAACATCTATTGCTGCGCTGAGAGCATCTCTGTTTGGTCTCGCTGTCGTCACCGTGCATATCCCCCGCTACGATCTGCATTACTGTACAGCACTGCAACATAGGGAGCAATGACGAAAATGGGAGGGCGGGGCGCGGGCTCGAGTGCTATGCTATGCACAGCGGCATGAGAGGAGAGACGGGATGACAGGCTTGGTCTTCGTGAAGGACGCTCATCCTTTGGACATGCCCATCGCCTGGGACGAGCACGGCACGGCCCGCGTGGGGCGTACGCGCGTCACGTTGGAAGCGGTCGTCGGGCAGTTCAAGCAGGGCGCTACGCCAGAGCAAATCGCAGAGGACTTCGACGCACTGGACCTGGCCGATGTCTACGCCGTCATCGCCTACTACCTACGGCATAAGGGCGCGGTCGATGAGTACTTGCGGTCACAGGATAAAGAGGCCGAGTCGGCAAGGGCGAAGTGGGAGGCAGTCTACCCTCCTCAGGTAGGCCTTCGCCGACGCCTTCTCGCACGGCGGGAAGCAGCGCTGGCGGATAAGACGCGCTCACAGAAGTAACCTTCCCGTGGTCATCTTTGCTGCGGACGAGGGCTTCAACGCCGCCATAGTCCGCTGAGTGCGGCGCCGGAGCCCGGCCGTGGACATCGCCCGCATGCAGGATGCGATGCTGCCGGAGGCATCCGATCGCGCGATTTTGGAGTGGGCAAAGCAGCGAAGGGCGCATTCTGCTGACACACGACGCCAAGACAATGCCGGACTTTGCTTACGAGCTGTCGGGAGCGGCGCTGCAATGCCGGGCGTCTTCGTCGTCCATTGGACATTCCCCATCGGTGAGGCCATTGAGGAAATCACATTGGCGACCGAGTACGGCTTCGACGATGAATGGGAGAACAGGGTGGTCTACCTGCCGTTCAGCTGACGAACCTAGTCAAGTGGGAGGCTGGCCTAAGAGGCTGCGAGGTTCCCGCAGGGGACGCCCCTAGCTCAGTCTGCCGTTTAGGAGCGGGCGCAGGCGCGGGTAGGCGTCCAGCGCGTTGTCTTGGAATATCTTGCGCTTGTCGGCTTCGCTGATGCCGGGGACCGCGTCGACGTAGGGCTTGGTGTCGTCAAAGTAGCGGTCGGTCCGGGCGTCGACGCCGCGCACCGCGCCGATCATCTCGGAGGCGAAGATCACGTTGGAGGCTCCCATGACTTGCACTAGGAAGTCGATCCCTTCCTGGTGATAGACGCAGGTGTCAAAGTAGAGGTTGCCGAGCAGCAGCTCGTCGAGCGGGGGGCGGCCCATGTCCTGGGCGATGCCGCGGTACCGGCCCCAGTGGAACGGAACGGCCCCGCCGCCGTGCGGCAGCACGAACTTGAGGGTCGGGAAGTCCGTGAATAGGTCCGATGTCAGGAATTGCATGAAGGCCGTGGTGTCGCCGTTCAGGTAGTGGGCGCCCGTCCCGTGGAAGTTGGGGTTGCAGGACATGCTCACGTGAATCATCGCCGGCACTTCCAAGTCGACCATGTGCTCGTAGAGTCCGTACCACCAGCGGTCGGTCAGCGGCGGGCCGGTCCAGTAGCCGTCGGTCGGGTCGGGGTTGAGGTTGCAGCCGACGAAGCCGAGCTCGTTGACGCAGCGGTCGAGCTCGGCGACGCACTCGGACGGCGACACGCCCGGCGACTGGGGAAGCTGGCACACGCCGATGAAGTTGTCCGGGAACATGTCGCAGACGCGATGGACGAGGTCGTTGACGGCGCGCGTCCACTCCATGCTCGTCCGTAAGTCGCCGTAGTGGTGACTCATTCCCCCCGCCGTTGGCGAGAAGAGCGCCACGTCCGTCCCGCGCTCGCGCTGCAGCCTGAGCTGTCCGTTCTCGATGGTCTCGCGTATCTGGTCGTCGCTAATCGATAGCGGCTCGATGAACGGTCGGCCGACGCTCTCGATCTGGCGGGCGCGCCACTCGCGGAGCTGAGGCGGGGCGGTCGTGTAGTGGCCGTGGACATCGATAATCATGGACGGGATTCTACATCCGGGGCGGTAATCTCGCCGGGGCCTCCTTAGCTCTTCCCCGCAGACGAGGGAGGGCTTGTCGGGGCTGATTGGCAGCCCCGTCCGACAGGCTCACTACGGAACCAAATTCCACCTCATAGGGGCCTACAGCGGACTTACAGGAGATCGCCACTAACCTCCCGGTGGAAAGAGCGGTCCGCTAGTCCTCACCGTCTGGGAGGACTAGCGGTTGTTCAGGCGGCGGCCGTAGTTACGGGGCGCCGAAGAACTTGCCCTCGACCTCGACGGGGTCGATGTGGTGGTTCTCCGGAGAATCACCCTGAATCTCCGAGCCGTCCGGCGTTACGCGGGTCACGCCGCTGGCCTGCATCTGGGCGCCGACGCGGAGGAGGAAGAGGTTGCGGCCGCCGGTGTTGAGGTAGCGGTAGTACGCGCCCTTGGGGATCATGATGCCCTCGTACTGGCCGAGGGTGGTCCCTGCGCCGGTCTCGTCGAAGAAGGTGACCTCGCCCTCGAGCACGACGAACGAGTGGTCTTCGTCGGTGTGCGCATGGACGGCGTTCTCGCCGCCCTCCGCGTTGACCTTGAGGCTCAGCCACAGCAGGTCGGTGCGGGCCAAGTCGATGTTGATCCTGCCTGCGGAAAGATAAGGGCCTTTGATGGAAAACGTCGAAGTCTTGGGGGTCGTCTGCGTTTCGGTTGTCATGGGGCGCCTCCTCGTTTCGTGTGGGGTATCTTACTCCGTTCGGGCGGGGGATTCTCCTCCCACCCGCAGGGATTCCGGGGGCGGGGTTCCCGGCTTCGCGGGAATGACGGGGGGGAGGAATCGCGCCGCTGTCGCCCTGCTACGAGGTTCCCGCCTTCGCGGGGAATGACGGAGGGTGGCCATTCGCGGAGTGTGCGCACCCGATCACCCGCGCCATGTTGCGGATGTTGACCTAGACACCCTGGCCGTTCGCGGAGTGTGCGCACCTTGTCCGCCCACGACCTACGGACAGTAGCCCCTAGACACCCTGGCCATTCGCGGAGTGTGCGCACCGACTGGTTCATCCCGGAAGCCGACCATTGGCCTAGACACCCTGGCCATTCGCGGAGTGTGCGCACCTGATGCAAGTGAGTTACTCCTATCCTATGCCAGGATTTCCTGCTTCATCGAGGCTGGTTTCACCTTGGGAAGCATGCTTTCCAAAGGCCAGCGCCATCCTCTCCACAGGCGTTACTTCCCGCGTCTATCGCGGTAGCCGCTTGCGCCGCGTACTTCCGAAGGTTCACGGCGGCGTTCACGTCTCTGTCATGGGGCGCGCCGCATCGGGGGCACGTCCACCGCTCGTCTCGCAGAGCCAAATCCTCGTTGATATTTCCACACGCCGAACAGGTCTTGCTCGACGGGTAGAACCGGTCAGCCTCCACGATGCGTTTGCCCGCCCAATCGGACTTGTACTTCAGCTGGCGGAGCGCCTCGCTCATGGCAGCGTCGCTCACGCTCAGAGCCAAGCGGCGATTCCGGGCCATGCCCTTGACGTTGAGGCTCTCGACGCCGATGACATCGTACTTCCGCACGATGGCGGTCGTCGCGTTGTGGACGGCGTTTTCGCGGACCGTCTTCACGCGGTAGTGGAGGCAGGCTACGCGCTTGCGCGCCTTCTCCCTGTTCGCGCTTCCCTTTTGCCGACGGGACAGCCGGCGCTGCGCGTTGCGCAAGGCGCGGGGGTTCTCGTGCTTCGTTCCGTCAGACTCGGTCGCCAGCGTTCTCAATCCGGCGTCCACGCCGCCAACGGCCATAGCTTGGTTCTCGCTGCCGCCGGCGTTGGCGTAGTGCGTGGGGTCGACCTCGCCGGTGACGCTCACGCCGGCGAACCAGCGCCCCGCTTCCTCACTGACGACCACCCGCTTTACCACCCCCTCGAAACGCACCTGCTCCCGCATGCGTATCCATCCAAAGCCTCCCAGCTTGATGCGGCGGCCCTCCACGCGGACTTCGCGCGCCCGCCTAGACGCCGTGAAGCACCGGCGCGACCGGCGCTTGCTCTTGAACCGGGGGTATCTCCCTTGCCGCTCGAAGAACCTGTCGAACGCATCCTTCACGTGCAGGCAGGCGTCCTCCACTGCGGGCGGACTCAGGAGGAGCCAGGGATACTCGGCGGCCTTGACTGCGTTCAACTCGCGCATCAGCACCGGCACGCGGGGAGACGTTTCGCGCTCTCCGGCCTTGTGCTCGGCGTACTGTCGCCGCCACTCGCCGAGGACGCGGTTGTACACGAACCACGCGTTACCCGCCGCCTGGGAGAATATCCGCTCCTGCTCCCGCGTCGGATCAAGGCGTATCTTGTGCGCTCTAGTGATTTCCACCGCAGCCTTCCGTCCGTAGTCCTCATGCAGGGGACGGAGCCAACGCTACGGCGCGGCGCAGCGCAGCGTCAAGGGCAAAGTGTCGCACTCTGCGTAGGAGCACTTTGGGAGCGGGGGGTGATACCTGGATTCCCGCCTCCGCGGGAATCCCTGAATCCACAAACGAAGTGCAACACCAGATTAGGGTGTTGCCATGGAATACAGACAGCTCGGCATTGAGGAACGGTGTGAGATTGCCCGCTTACGCGCCAAGGGCTCCTCGGTCCGGCAAGTCGCTACAACTCTGGATCGCGCGGCATCGACCGTGGCTCGGGAGCTGAAGCGGAACGCACTGCGAACGGACGGGTACCAAGCGTCGCCGGCCCAGGAGCGTGCCCGCGCGCGGCGCTGGACGGGGGCGCGGCTGGAACGGGACGAGGGGTTGCGGGAGCGGGTCTTGGCGGGCCTGAAGTGGGGGTGGTCGCCGGAGCAGGTCGCCCATGAGATGCGCAGAGAGGAGGGCCGGACGGTGACCTCGGACGAGAGCATCTACCGGTTCGTCTACGCCCAGGCCGCGCGGCACAAGAACCATGATTGGCGGCGCTACTTGCCGAGGGCGAAGTGGAAGCGGGGGAGGCGGGGCCGCAGGGGGGGAAGCTCGGTTTCCTTCATTCCCCTCCGCCGACCCGTTGCTGAGCGGCCGGCGGCGGCGGCCGACCGGCGGACCTTCGGGCACTGGGAGGCGGACACGATGCAGTTCGGGAGGTCGGGAGAGGTGGTGTTGGCCCTGCAGGAACGCTCCTCGCGCCTCTTGCTCCTCGCGCGTGCGCCGTCGAAGGAGGCGGGGCCGATCGCGGAGTCCATCGCCCGGATGCTGGGGCCGTTGCCGCCGGAGTTTCGCCAGACGGTGACCTTCGACAATGGGACCGAGTTCACCCGTCACTACGAGCTCCACCGGTTGGGCATCGAGACGTTCTTCTGCGACACGTACTCGCCGTGGCAGAAGGGGGGAGTGGAGAACGCGATCGGCCGGCTGCGGCGGTTCCTGCCGCGGGGGACGAATCTGGGGGAGGTGTCGGATGAGCGGTTTGCGCTGATCGGGCAGGCGTACAACAATACGCCGCGCAAGTGCCTGGGCTACCGGACACCGGCGGGGGTCGTCGAGGAACAGGTGTTGCACTTCAAATGTGGATTCACCTTCCCGCCTGCGCGGGGATGACGGCGAGTGGGCAGCGCGAGCGTCTATTTTCGAGGCAATCTCTCATGTGGGCCTGTCGGCCCACACCACAACCGACGAAAATGGGGGGCGGAGCACGGCTCGCCACCTCTGCGGAGCCCTATTTTCGAGGCAATGACGGGGGGGGGGGGGGGGGGGGGTTCGACAGGCTCACCACGAACCTATTTGGGGGGAGTTAGGGGGGTTAGGAAGCTTTGATGATGTCGGAGACTCGCTCGCCGATCATGATGGAGGTTACGTTGGTGTTCGCGTGGGTGATGGTCGGCATGATGGAGGCGTCGGCGACGTAGAGATTCTCGACGCCGTGCACCCGCAGATCGTTGCCGACGACGGCCATGGGGTCCGACGCGGGGCCCATCATGCACGTGCCGACGCCGTGGTGATAGCTGCCGTGGGCGCTCCGGGCGAACTCGGCCCAGTCCTCGTCGGGGGTGGGCGTGAGCAGGGGGCCGTAGTAGGCCTCCATCGACTCGTCGCTGATGAGGTCGTGGACGAACGCCATAGCCGTGGTCATGGCCCGGAGGTCGTCCGGGTGCTTCAGCATGGCGTCTTCGACCTCGGGCAGCTCGTTCGGGTCGGCGCTCGTGAATCGTATGCGTCCGCGCGCCCGCTGCTCAATGAGGTTCGCGGAGACCGGCATGAGGCGTTTCATGCCCGACACGACCGTCGGCGGGCGCTGGAAGATGTGGAAGTTGCCGCAGGGCAAGCTCGGGTCGCTCTTGTACATCAGCCGGAAGCGCGGAATGACCCAGTCCGGGTCGAAGTCGGAGCGTCCTTCGTAGGTCATCGTGAGGGTCGCGTGGTCCTGGTAGTTCTCGCCGACGCCTTCCAGCGCATTGACGGCGCGTATGCCCAGCCGCCGCAGCTCTTCCTCGCGGCCCACGCCGGAGAGGGTGAGCACCTGGGGGCTGTGGTAGACGCCCGCGCTCAGAACGACGCGATCTGCCGCGACGGACACTATCTCGCCGCCCTGCTCGTAAAGGACCTCCCGGACGCGCCCGCCCTCGATGCGGAGGGAGCGCACCGGCGCGCCGGCGACGATGTCCAGGTTGGCCCGTCCCCGCGCAGGGTCGAGGTAGGCGACGACGGTGGACTGGCGGACGCCGTTTTTGATGTTGTAGGCGGAGCCGCACACGCCAAAGGGGTCCTGCACGTTGAGGTCGGGGCAGATGGGCATGCCCATGCTCACGGCGCGGTCGATGAACGCCCGCACGGGCTCGGCGGCTTCGGTATTCTTCCCGGAAGGGTCGATCCGGAACGACCGCTGGGCGTAGAGCGGGCCATCGTTGCCGTGGATGTCCTGGTCGCCGAAGTCGGCGTCCGTTTCGAGCCGCTTGAGGATGGGCAGGCAGTCGTCGTAGGACCAGCCGGGATTGCCGAGGGCCGCCCAGGTGTCGAGGTCGTGCCTGGTGGGACGGACGACGGCCATCGCGTTCACTGACGAGCCGCCGCCCATGACACGGCCGCTCACGTTATAGAAGGCGCCGTCGCCGCCCGCGCGCTCGGTCTCGTACAACATGACATAGGGAGATTCGAGCACGACGCGGGCGGCCTGCGAGCCGTCCGCGATGCCGGGAGGCTGAGGCTGTGGGTCGGGGCCCGCCTCCAGGAGCAAAACGTGGCGGCTAGGATCTTCGCTGAGGCGCGCGGCGGCGGCGCACCCGGCGGACCCGCCGCCGATGACGATCACGTCGTATGTGGACTTCTGCGTCATGGCGGAGTCCTACGCTCCTAGGCGGGGGCGGTCTCGACCCGTTCCCGCAGACGGTTGAAGAACTCCTCGATCACTTGGGCTCCAGTCGCCCGGATGACCATGTCGCCGATGATTCCAAGCCGTCCTTTGATTCTCACTTCGGAAGTGTAATCGAGCTGCGTGCGGTCCTCGCCCAGTGGGGCCAGCGCCATCGTGATGTCAGCGGTCATGGTGCTTTTGGTGAGCGAGTCGACGCCTTCGACTTCGGCACGAAGTCGCACGGGGGCTTCGGCGTCGACTATCTGGGCGCGGAAGGTGAAGTCGCCGGACACCGGCCCCACTCTCGCCTTCATGCCGCCCTCGAACGTCCGGTCGTCGATCATCACGACGTTATCGATGCCGGGGAAGCAGGCGACGAACTGTTCCATGTCGAGCACCGTGTCCCAGACCGTCGTCGGAAGGGTCTTGAACTCGACTTTTCCCTGATATTTCATTGCACGTCCTTCCCTGCGCCCCCTCCTCAGTCCTTCCCCGACAGACGAGGGAGGGACCACGGCGCTGTCGCGCCGCTACGAGATTCCCGCCTGCGCGGGAATGACGGAGGGGGGAGCCTCCTCCCCTCTCGTACCCTAGGTCTTGCGCTCGTCGGTGACGCCTGCGACGCCGGTGCAGTAGGGGATGAACGTCTTCATGTTGCACTGGGCGCCATTCTTGGCGAGCTCCTTCTCGAAGATCTCGTGGATCTCCCGCGCCTCGTCCTCGTACTCGACCTGGATGCCGCCTTCCTTGATGCTGACGTCGCCGCCGGCCTGCGTGTTGGGGGCGTAGAAGCCGCCCCTGCCGTCCCGCAGGGCCATGTAGCGGGCCCGCTTCGTGCCGGAGTTGAAGTGCTGGTGGTAGGTGCCCTCGCCGGGAATGATGACGATAGTGCCGAGCTGCCAGTCGCACTTGATCATGTCGGAGCGGTCAGGCTTGGTCCAGAGGAGAGAGAAGCCAGAGTCGCCGCTGAGGAGGAAGAGGTGCGCGCCCGGCCCGTGGCGGTGGGCCTTCTTGTAGGTGCCGATGGGGAACTCCGAGATGTGGTTCCCCATGTCGTTCTTGCCCATCTGGAGCATGGCGTTGATGCCGCCCGCGCCCCGCTCCTTCCAGCCGTAGAGCGCCATGTCCGGCGCGTTGGGAATGAAGTTGGTCTCCCAGATGCGCTTGTTGTAGAGCGTGCCGTTGCCTGAGAAGTACGTCTCGTCGTCGGAGTAGCGGGAGCGGAACTGGAAGTCGTTGTTGAACATGAAGTCCGTGTCGCGGAAGAGGCGCATCATCGGCGGGGCGTTGGTCGTGGCGGTGTAGCGCACCTTCTCGTCGCCCGAGCCATTGAAGTGCTGGTACCAGGCGTTCAGCGGGACCGTGAAGAGCGAGCCGGCCTTCCATTCAAAGGTCTGCTTGCTGTCCTCGTCCATCCAGACGGTCGTGGCGCCACGGCCCTGGACGATGTAGAAGTTGATCTCGTACATGTGGTGCTCGGGCTCGGACTTGCCGCCGGGCACGATGTCCACGACGTGGAGGTCGTTCGGCAGGAGCGCATTGTCGATGTGGACGACCGCGCCGGAGCCGCCCTTGCGTTCCCAGGGACCAACCTCGATCTCATGCCAGTTGGGGATGTAGAAGGTCTTGTGGACCATCACCCCTTCGTTCTCCAACCACTCCTCGTAAGCATCGGGGACTCGGAAGTCCTCGAGACCGCCGGTGGGGGTCTCGGCGACTTTCATGTCGGTGCCTTGCATAACCATAGGGCGCCTCCTATGTGAGATGGCGCGAGCCTACCGCAACCAGGGCCAGCGCACAAATGCCCAGTCGTCAGTCCGCCCGGAGGCAGGGGATAGGGAGCGGTTAGAGAGCCTTCCTGATGAGCCAGACGCCAAGCTGCTCTAGGAGTTCTTCGACAGTCAGTTCGTGATGGGCCGCAATGCTCTTCAGGATGCTCGACAGGGTCTTTACCCTAAGGGGTTGATGCCTAGGAATCACTTCGTGGTGTTCGCCATTGACTTGTGTAGTAACTCGCACATGGGAACCGCGTTGACGGGTGGCCTGGTAGCCCAGACGCCTGAGCGCATTCTCCAAGTCCGCTCCGCTGAGACCGCGGGGCAATCTCACAAGGCCAGCACTTCGTCACGGACGAAGTGAAGGCGAATCAGCCCCGGGCGCGCCATGGAAGGGTCGAAGTAGCACTCGACCGCCTCTTTGACGTTCCGGCGAAGCTCCTCGATCGTTTCACCGGCGGTGTGTATTCCGTACCCCAGCGCGCTGGCCGAGTACCCGCCATCGACTTCGTCTTCGCTAACCTCAAATATGATTTCAGTGACGGCGGATGTCATATGACTTCTCTCTCGACGGCGGGGCACAAGCGCGAGGGCGGCTCGCAGGCCGCCCTGTGCTGCCTCGCTCGGCAAACCCTAGGCGAACATCTCGACTTCGCGCTGGCGGGGGCCGAGGCCTTGCCAGTACTCGCCGGTCTCGGCGTTGTACCGCCCTTGGAGAAAGCCGCCGGACTTCTGGCTGCGGATGATGATGGCGACGGTCTGCTCGCCAAGGCTGCGCTCCGCGTGGATCTCGTAAGGCCGCACGAGGTCGACGGAGCCGGGCTCGACCTCGAAGTTGCCGACCTGCTCGATCTTCACGTAGTCGTCCGTGCGCTCGACGCCCTCGACGGGGACGTAGCGCTCGATCATCTCGTGGCCCAAGAGCACGCCGTAAAGGGTGTAGATGTGGGCGTGGTCGTGGATGCCGCGCCAATTCGATTGCGTCGGGGGCCGGACGGGCCTGGATGAGGCGTCGCGCTTCAGCCCGTTGACGGCGAAGCCGTAATCAGGGTCCTCGTAGAACAGGAGGTTCTCGGCGCGGTCGGTAAACATGTTTACGGGCCACCGCTTCGACGCCTCGTGGACATCCGGGTCGGCTAAGAGGTCGTTGAGGACGGGGGTGAGCTGGGTCCAGCGATTTTCTTCGTCCGGCTCGTTCGCAAAAAGCTCGCGGGTCCTGGCGATGAACTGGTCCAGCGCGGTCTCGGTCCCTACGGTTGTCATGCTTGCCTCCTCGTTCGTCTCTTCGTTTCACCTAAACAGCGGCCCCCTCCTCGGTCCTCCCCCGCAGACCGGGGAAGGAGGGGGCGAGGTTCCCGCCTTCGCGGGAATGACGGAAGGGCGTTACACGGCGGCCGTCACGCTTGCGAGATTGTACAGGCTCGCGCAATTGTCCCAGAGAACCTTGCGCTTGTCCTCGTTCGAGATGGCCATCTTCAGGAAGCTCGAAACAGCTTCGGGATACCTCGAATCGCCGTGGGGGTAGTCCGTCGAGAAGACCATCTTGTCGCTGCCGACCCAGTCGATGGCGTACTTGGCGGGCTCCTCGTCGGGCTCGACGGAGATCCAGCACTGGCGCTTGAAGTACTCCGAGGGCGCCATCGTCAGCTCGGGGACGCATATGTCGCCCTCGCGCTCGTACGCCTCGTCGAGCCGCCAGAGGAGCCACGGGGCCCATGCGCAGTTCGCCTCCAGGAAGGCGGCGCGCAGGCGAGGGTGGCGCTCCAGCACGCCGCCGCCGCAGAAGCTGGCAAGCGCCATCATCTGCTCGACAGGCTGGGCAAAGACGCGCCGCAACATGACGTTGGGCGAGAAGTGGTCGCCGACCTGCCGCGCGCCGGATGAGGAGGACTCGTGGAACCCGATAGTTACGTCGTACTCTTCGAGCGCACTCCACAGGGGATCGAAGAAGGGGTCATCCCAGGGCTTTTCCGTCATCTTGTTGGAGCGCATGAAGACGGCGCGGAAGCCCAGCTCCTTCACCGCGCGCTCCACCTCCGCGACCGCGTCGTCCATGTCGAAGGGCGAGACCATCGCCGCGCCGATAAGCCGGTCGGGATTCGGGGCGCAGAAATCGTACATCCAGTCGTTGTAGGCGCGCGCCAGCGCCGCCGCGAACGGCGGATCCATGTTGGGCTCGGCGAGAGTGTGGAGCCCGCGCGTGGGGAAGAGCACGGCGACGTCCAGCCCCTCCGCGTCCATAGCCTCCAACTGCACCTCGGTCGACCACCCGCGCTCCGCATGGCCGACATAGAGCTTCTGGTTTCGCTCGTAGTTGCGGCCGCCGGGCTGGTTCGGGTTGCGCCCGCCGGAGTCACGTGCAACCCCCGACGTGGAACCCCACGGCCTGCCGTCCGGGTGAACCGTGCGGAGGTCACGCACGTTCGGCGACGTAACGCCCACCTGCGCGTAATCGCGGTACTTCTTGTCCGTGTAGCGCTGCCACAGGTCAGGCGGCTCCATGATGTGCATGTCGCTGTCGATAATCTTGTAGCCGTCCCTAGCCATCGTCGTCCTCCTAGCTAACGGGTTCGCCGTTCGGCAGTATCACTGCGACCATCGCTTCGAGCCGCTCGTGGGCTTCGAAGCCTTCGTTCACGTCTTCCAGCTCGTACCGATGCGTGATCAGCTCCTCGACGGGACGGTCGACGATCGTCCGCATCGACTGCAGCGACCGAATGATATGACGCGGGCCCGCGGAGAAGACACCCTGGACGCGAATCACTTTGTGGGTGAGCAGCGAAGGGTTGGATAGGAGCGGCCCGTAGTCGGTCCACTGCCCTATCACCAGATAGCGTCCGCCGAGCCGGACCATCTCCAGGCCTTCCTGGTACGCCGTCAGGCCGCCGGAGGCCTCAATCACCACGTCCGGCCCACGGCCGCCGGTCATCTCCTTCACGCGCTCCACCCGTGACTCGGGCGTCGGGAAGTCGGCGAGGTCGATGGTGTCGGTCGCGCCGAGGCGCCTCGCCAGCGCGAGCCTGCCCTCCGGGGCGCCTATGACGATGACACGGGCCGCGCCGCCCAGCAGCGATTGGTTCAGCGCGCCCATGCCGATGGGACCCGAGCCCTGCACCACGACGGTGTCCGCCGCGTTGATTCCGCCGATACGCTCAACGCCATTCAGGGCAGTGTGGTTGCCGATGACGCTCAGCAGCGCGCGCTCGTTCGATACGTCGTCGGGCACGCGCAGTAGCCAGGGCGTGGCGGCGAGCTGGAGGTACTGGCCAAACCCGCCCCGCAGATGCGGCGGCTGGTCCGACCGGGCCATGCCGTAGGAGCGGGACCTCTCGCACGGCTCGCCCAGCGCGCACCGGAAGCACCTGCCGCAAGGGGCGTCACGGAAGATGACGCGGTCGCCGGGGCGCAGCGGCTGCCCCAGCACGTCGGTCGATATCTCCGACGACACCTCGGCGAGGACGCCGAGGTTCTCGTGGCCGAAAATCGTCGGCGCAGGGGTCGCTTCCAGGTGGGACGCGTGGACGTCGGTCCCGCAGATGGCGGCCATCTGCATCCGGACCAGCGCCCCGCCCGGTTCCATGGGCAGGACGGGGAACTCTTGGATCTCCAGGGGCTTGTCGGCGCCGACGAATACAGCCGCTTTGCATGTGTCCATAAGGGGACTCCTACTTGATTTCCTCGGGCTTGAGCTCGAGGCGCTCAGTCCACTCGACCCAATCACGCACCGCTGCTTCGGGGTGGTAGCGCGGCTCGTAGCCCAGCTCCCGGCGGGCGCGCGTGATGTCCATCAGGAAGTACGCGGCTCTGCCCATCCCGCGCGGGTCAAGTCCTGGGCCAATCTCGATCTGCGCGTCCGGGACCGCCGCCCTCACGGCGTCCGCGAAGTCCCGCAAGGTATAGCTGCGGCCGCTTCCAATATGAAAGACGGGGCTTTCGATCTTCGGGGCAAAGCAGGCGCGCACCACCGACTGCGCGACATCCCGCGCGTAGGTGAGGTCGAGACGCTGGTCTCCCCCGACCGGAAAGCGCGATGGTCTGCCGGCCATTGCGTTCTCGACGAGCTGCGCCCAGATGACGTTGTGGCTGCCGTGGCGTGCGCCGTGTTTGCCGATGCCGTAGATGGCGGCGAACCGGAGGGCGGCGAACTCGACGCCGAACAAGCGGTTGTACTGGATGCCCATCAGCTCGCTGGCGACCTTGGACGTGCTGTACACCCCCGATCTTACGGGATAGGCGGGCGCATCCTCGGCCACGGGGATCAGGCTCGGCTCCAGGTGCTCGTCCGACACCTCGGAGAGCGCTCCGATGGAGCTGGTGAACACGACGCGCCGGATGCCGTTGAGACGCGCCGCCTCCAGGACGTTGACGGTGGCGACCGCGTTCACCCGGAAGCCGAGCACCGGGTCCGCGTTGCAAGCGTCCGGGTAGAGGGCGGCCAGGTGGCAGACGCGCTCGATCCGATGGTCGCGGCAGACCGAGACGAGCTGGTCGAGGTTGGTGATGTCCCCTTCCACGAACGGGAAATCGCCGCTCACGTCCCGCAGCAGCGTGAAGTCGGGGCGGTTGTCGAACACGACGGGCTCGTGGCCCATCTCCAACAGGTCTCGGGTGACCCAGCACCCGTTCACGCCAAGACCGCCGGTTACGAGAACGCGCATCCCTCTTTTCTCCACCCTAACGGTTGTTTGAATTAGGCCCGCGCTAACCGAGGCGTTGCTAAACTAAGCGGGCCACCGGCGCCTGTCAAACCGCGACCTATTCTCGGCCCGACGGCGCAAGCGCAAACTAGGAGCCGAGAGCGCGAGGAGCAATCACATGGCGGTCCAATCGAGAATCGGAATCATCGACGGAGACGGACACGTACTGGAAGACGAGGCGGCCATCGTCACGTACTTCCCCAAGGAGTACGCGGGATTCCTCAGACGCTCAGGGCGAGTCTTCCCCGCTCTAGACCATCTACACGAGGGGCTGGCCATACGCCCGCCGGGCTCCTTCATGCCCGCTCCCGTCGACCGTTGGGTCGACTTTCAGGACCGGGCGGGCATCGAGGGAGCGGTGCTCTATCCCACCGCCGGCCTCGCCTGCGGGCGCATAGTTGACCTGGATTACGCCAGGGCGGCATGCCAGGCCTACAACGATTGGTTGTACGACACCTTCACTAGACACACCCCCCGCTTGCTCGGCATGGGGCTCGTGCCCATGCAAGACCCGCCGGCTGCCGTAGCCGAGATGCGCCGCTGCATAGAGGAGCTGGGCATGGTGGGCGTGATGCTGCCGTCAACCGGACTGGCGAACCACCTGGGCGCGAAGGTGTACTGGCCCGTTTACGAGGAAGCCGACCGGTTGGGAATCGCCGTCGCCTTCCACGGCGGCTGCCACATGGGTCTGGGCATGGACAACCTGAACCTCTTGGCGCCCATCCACGCCATGGGCCATCCCTTCGGAATCACCATCAGCTTCGGGAGCCTGCTCTTCAACGGAGTGTTCGACCGTTTCCCCAACGTGCGCTGGGGGTTCCTGGAGGGCGGCTTGGCCTGGTTCATGCTGGCATTGGAGCGGTTCAACGGCTCGCACAAGGCCTTTACCCCCGCAGACCCTCGTTCCGAGTTCCTACAGCTCCGCAATGGGGAAAGCATCGCTGAGTACATCATCCGCCTGGTGAAGGAGCGCCGTATCTTCGTGGGCGTCGAAGGCGACGAGGACGCCATCGGCTACGCAGTCGGGACCGTCGGCAGCGAGCCTTTCATGTTCTCGTCCGACTTCCCGCATGAGGTCAACGACGACACTATCAACGAGGAGATTGGCGAGCTGCTCGAGCGGGAGGACATGTCCTTCAAGGACAAAGAGGGCATTCTCCGAACGAACGCCCAGGTCTTTTACGGCCTCAAGGCGTGATGATGGGACAACGCGGACCCGTTAGTGAGCATGGTGAGCGGGAGGCTGAGGCTCGCACAACCTGATGAAGACCGTTGCAGTTGACACGGGGGGCACCTTCACGGACATGGTCATCCTCGACCACGACTCGGGAGAAGTCGAGGTGCTCAAGACTCCATCGACGCCCCACGACCCCGCCCAAGCAATCATCGACGGCATGGGCGAACTCGTCTCCGGCGGCCTCGAAACTAGCGACATCGCTTCATTCACTCACGGCACCACCGTAGGCACCAACATCTTGGTCCAGGATAAAGGCGCGCGCGTGGGACTGCTCATCACCGGCGGATTCTCCGGCGTGAACGACGTCTGGCACATCCCGCGCTTCGGTAGCGACCTCTCGGACATCTACGTCGAGAAGAACCCGCCGGTCGAGCCATGGCTTCGTGAGGAGGTCGTCGAGCGGGTCGACTTTCAGGGCAACGTCAAGAAGCCGCTCGACGTCGAACAGGCACGGGAGGCGGTAAAGCGTCTGAAGAAGAAGGGGGCGGAGTCGATTGCGGTCGTCCTGCTCTTCTCGTTCCTCAACAGCGAGCACGAGCAAGCGCTCGCGAAGATGATCAGGGACGAGTTCCCGGACGGCTCCGTTTCGCTCTCTTCCGAGATTCTCCCCCAGATCCGCGAGTTCCCGCGGCTGAGCACTACCGTCGCGAACGCGCGGCTTGCTCCGGCGATGACGGACTATCTCAGCAAGCTGGTCGAGCGTCTGCGAGGTCTCGGCGTAGGCACGGAGCAGCTCTACATCATGCAGAGCAATGGGGGCGTGGCGAAGATCACGAGCGTCATCCCCATCACCACGCTGCTCTCCGGGCCATGCGCCGGCTCGGAGGCCGGGATGCAGATCGCCGCATCAGCCGGGTTCTCCAACATGGTCTCGTTCGATATGGGCGGCACCAGCAGCGACATCGCCCTAGGCGAGAATGGCAATGTGCTCGAACAGACTTCCGTGCTCGTCGGCGACTGGGAGATAGGCACGCCGATGCTGATGATCAACACCATCGGCGCGGGCGGCGGGACTATCGCCTGGATCGACGGGGGCGGCGCGCTGCAGGTCGGTCCTCACAGCGCAGGGGCAGACCCCGGCCCCGTGGCGTACGACAAGGGCGGAACGCAGCCGACGGTCACCGACGCGAACGTCATCCTCGGCTACCTCCATCCGGAGCACCTTCTCGGAGGGAAGGTCAAGACCAATAAGCAGAAGGCTTACGAGGCCATCGCCGACATGGGCAAGGAGCTCGGCATCGACCCTATGGGCACGGCGGAAGGCATCGTCCGCATCATCAACGCCAAGATGGAAGAGGGCATACGCGAGGTGTCGACCGAGCGCGGCTACGATCTGCGGAACTTCGTGCTCGTCGCGTTCGGCGGGGCTGGGCCCGTCCACGCCGGGCGGCTAGCGGCCGACCTAGGCATGAGCAAGGTCGTGGTTCCTCCGATGCCCGGAGTGAGCTCCGCGCTGGGCCTGATCATGGCGGACCCACGGCGGGACTTCGTCCGCTCGCGCTTGCGTCCGCTCGATGAGGTGGACGCCTCCACCCTCGGCGCAATCTTCGCGGACCTGCAAGACCAAGCGGTCAGCGAGTTTCGGCACGACGGTTTCGAGGAAGACTCGATCAGGTGCGCGTTCTCCATCGACCTTCGTTACCAAGGCCAAGGGTATGAGTTGAACGTCCCGGCGGGCCACAGCGTAGACCTCGACAATGCCGCGCTCGTAGGACTCAGGGAACGCTTCGATCAAGCGCACGAGCAGCTATTCGGCCATAGCGTGAAGGGCGAGCCGGTGGAAGCGGTCAACTACCGGGTCCGTGCGACCGTGCGCGTTCCGAAGTTTTCGATGAAGCGGTACGGTCGCGCCAACGCTCCCGTCGGCGCCGCCAAGATTGGGGAGCGGGAGGTGTATTACGACCGGTCCTCCGGTATGACGCTGACGCCCGTCTACGACCGCACCCTGCTAGACCCAGGACACGAGATTCCAGGCCCGGCAATCATCGAGCAGCTGGATAGCACGACCGTCGTTTATCCCGGTCAGCACGCGGTAGTTGACGAATACCGAAACCTGATCGTTAGCACAGCGTAGCGCTGCCGCTGAGGCTGCCATGAGCACCGACGTCATAACGCAGGAAGTCATACGGGCCCGGCTCGACGGAATTGTGCGGGAGATGCAAGCCGCCGTCCTCCGCACCGGGTTCTCCACGATCATCCGGGAGTCCCACGACTTCTCAGCCGGCATCACAGACCGCGAGGGCAACGTCATCGGTCAGTACTCGCCGCTCCCTCCACACCTCGGCGCGTATCCCGACTGCGTTCAGGGCGTGCTCGAGTTCTACTCCCCCGCCGATATGCAAGACGGCGATTGCTTCCTGGCGAACGACCCCTACCACTCGGGCTGTCCGCACCCCAACGATATGGTGGTGGTCCTGCCCGTCTTCCATGAAGGCGAAATCATCGCCTTCTGCGCTTCAATGGGGCACAAGGCCGACATCGGGGGACAGTCTCCCGGCTCGCGGAACACGATCGCCCGCGACGTATTCGGCGACGGCTTGCAGATCATGCCCGTGCTCTTCCAACGTGGCGGCGCGATGGTCAAGGAAGTCGCGCAGTTTCTCCACGCGAACAGCCGGACGCCCGAGCTCGTCATCGGCGACCTCGCAGCCCAAGCCGGGGCGCTCAGAAGCATCGGCGCGGGGCGGCTGAAGGCTCTGGCGAATGAGCATGGCGGCGAGACGCTCACCGCCGCTTTCGGCGATATGATTCAGCGCATCGCGGGACGCGTCCGCAGCCGCTTCGCGGAGTGGGTGGACGGCGTCTCGGAAGCCGAAGCGTTCGTCGACGACATCGTCGACCCCACGCAGACCATCCGTTTGCACGTCGCCGCAATCAAGCAAGGCGACCGGCTCACGCTCGACTTCTCCGGTTCTGGCGACCAGAGCCTTGGGCCAATAAATGTCCGCCCGCCCTTCATACGCGGGATGGCCTACTTCGCGGCGATTGCCATGATGGACCCTACCGTGCCGAACAACGGCGGCCTGGCGCGCGCCGTCGAGTGCCGCTTCCGCGAGGGAAGCATCCTGGACCCTCGCTTCCCTGGTCCGGTCGGTTTCTATTCGACCACCATGGCCGCAGTAGAGGACGTAGTCTTCGAGGCAATGAGCAAGGCCGCGGGGAAGCCGGCCGTCGCGCACAATGCGGCGTCCTCAATGGTCGTGCTCGGAACGTTGGGCACCGGACGCGCCCGCTACGTGCAGTACGAGCTGCTGCGCGCCGGAGACGGCGCCCATATCGGCGGCGACGGCTTTACGGGCACGGGCCATTCATGGGCAGGCGGCTCCAAGTTCACCAGCATCGAGATCCTAGAGTCCGAGTTCGACGTGGAGCTGCAGCGCTTCGCAATCATCCCGGACTCCGGCGGGCCGGGGGCGAACCGGGGCGGCGGAGGCATCCGGCGCGAGTACAAGGTGCTGAGAGAGAGCAAGTACTCAGGAGGAACGGCGCGCCAGAACGACCCTCCCCACGGAGTGGAAGGCGGGCTGCCCGGACGCCCCGGCGTCATCACCGTGAACCCGGACACGGACGCCGCGGTCGAATACCGGGGCCTCGTCTCCAACCTTCTGCTCAGCGAGGGTGACGTCATCCGGATTGACACGGGCAGCTCCGGCGGGGCGGGCGACCCTGCGAAACGCCCTCTCGCATTGGTGGCCTCCGACCTTCGGAACGGGTACGTTACGCCGGAGTCCGCTCGGGCCGCATACGGACGCAGCGACGCCGAGATCGAACAGGCCTTAGCCCTAGACTGAATGGAGGCGGCATGGACACAGCAGACGTCATCACCCAGGAAGTAATACGCGCACGGCTCGACGGGATTGTGCGGGAGATGCAGGCCGCCGTTCTCCGCACCGGCTTCTCCACCATCATCCGCGAGTCCCACGATTTCTCCGCCGGCATCACCGACCGCGAAGGCAACGTCGTCGGGCAGTTCTCGCCCCTGCCCCCACACCTCGGCGCTTACCCCGAGTGCGTCAAGGGCGTCCTCCAGTTCTACTCGTACGACGAGATGCGCGACGGAGACTGCTTCCTCATCAACCATCCGTACTATTCCGGCTGCCCCCACCCCAACGACATGGTAGTCGTCCTGCCCGTCTTCCACGGAGGGAGCGTGGTCGCGTTCTGCGCTTCGATGGGTCACAAGAGCGACATCGGCGGGCAGTCCCCCGGCTCGCGGAACACGCTGGCCAGAGACGTGTTCGGCGAGGGTCTGCAAATCATGCCCGTCAAGTTTCTGTCGGAGCGCGAGCCGCTCAAGGAGACACACCAGTTCCTGCGGGCGAACAGCCGCACGCCAGAGCTGGTGCTCGGAGACCTTGGGGCCCAGGCGGGGGCGTTGTGGAGCATCGGCGCTCGGCGCCTGAAAGCTCTCATGGACGACTACGGCCAGGCCGTCGTGCTGAGCGCGTTCGAGCAGCTTGGGCTCCGCACCGAGGCTCGGGTGAGACAGGTGTTCGAGCAGTGGAAGGACGGCGTCTACGAGGCCGAGGCGTTCACTGACGACATCGTAGATCCCGCTCGCAAGCTTCGGCTCCACGTCGCCGCCATCAAGGAGGGGGATAGGCTCACATTGGACTTCTCCGGGACCGATGAGCAGAGTCTTGGGCCGATAAACGTCCGACCGCCGTTCATCCGCGGCATGGCCTACTATGCCGCCATCGCGATGATCGACCCCGGCATCCCCAACAACTTCGGCCTTGCCCGCGCCATCGAGTGCCGCTTCCGCGACGGGACCGTCGTAAACCCCGCATTCCCGACGCCCATCGGCTTCTACTCCATGACGCTGTCCACTATCGAGGACATTGTCTTCGAGGCGATCAGCAAGGCCGCCGGACGCCCTGCCGTGGCCCACAATGCGAGCAGCGGCATGGTCGTCATGGGCGCCGTCGGCGGCGGACGGCGGTACGTCCAATACGAGCTGATGATGTCGGGCAACGGCGCATTCCAGGGAGGCGACGGCTGGACAGGCACCGGCCACTCGTGGGCGGGCGGGAGCAAGCTGACCAGCGTGGAGATTCTCGAGTCCGAGTTCGACGTCGAGCTCCAAGGCTTCAGCCTCATCACCGACTCGGGCGGGGCGGGAGAGTTCCGAGGCGGCTTGGGTATGCGGCGGGAGTACGTCGTCAAGCAGCCGAGCCGATACGCAGGCGGAAGCCCCCGCAACATCGCGCCCGCTCACGGAGTCGAGGGCGGACTGGACGGCGCCGCGGGCGCCGTAACCGTCAATCCGGGCTCGCCGAACGAGCGACGCTACGTCGGCCTGATATCCAACGTGATGCTCGAGGAGGGCGACGTCGTGCTGGTGGAGACCGGCAGCGCAGGCGGGGCCGGCGACCCCAAGAAGCGCGACCGCCGACGCGTCGTAAGCGACCTCCGCAACGGCTACATCACCACCGACGCCGCGGTCCAGGTGTACGGCCTGGATGAGGAGGCTGTCAGCGAGGCGCTCGCCTTGCCGGCGGAATAGGCACCACAAATCTCGTGCGCCATCACTAGCGCACCAGGCGGGCGCGACTTCGGTAGTATGAGCGTGGCGCTGATAGCTACGTCCTTCTGACCCGCGAATGACAGGACAGGAGGGACAGGGCCCTATCACCTGAAGGGGGAATAGCCATGACCAGCCTGATTACCGGAGCAGGACTCGTCGGCACATCGTACGCGCGGGAGGCCATCGCCCAGGGAGACCCCGTCGTCTTCTACGACCTCCGTCCCGACGCGAACTACCTGAACGTCAAACTCAGCGGCGCGCCGTACGAGGCCGTGCAGGGCGACCTGCGGGACCTGCCCGCGCTCGTGACGGCGATGCAGCGGCACGCGCCGGAGGTCGTCGTGCACACGGCGGGGCTCATCGGCAATAGTGTGGGCAGCCCGGTCTACACCGGCATGCAGATCAACGTGCAGGGGACGATCAATGTGCTGGAGGCGGCGCGGCTCACGGGCGTGAAGCGGTTCATCCACGTGAGCACCTACGGCGTCTATGACCGCCGCTCCGAGGCCGGAACGCCGATAACGGAGGACTACCCGCGCGGGGGCGCGGGCAATCCCTACTCCGCCACCAAGATAGCGAACGAGCACATCGCAGAGGCGTACGCGACGTACTACGGCTTCGAGCTCGTGTTCGTGCGACCGTCCAACGTGTTCGGCTACAACCACTTCCGGGGCGGCTCCGGCGGAGGCATGACCGTCCACAGCCTGGTCGAGGCGGGGTTTACCGGCGAGCCGCTCGTCGTGCCCGCCATCCGCGGCCGCGCGTTCGAGTACGTCTACGGCAAGGACCTGGGGCGCCTCATCCGCCGCGCGGCAGGCATCCCCATCTCCGGCGTCACGGCATTCAACGGGGGCAACGGCTATATCACGTCGTTCGAGGAGATGGCGGACGCAGTGCGCGCCGTGCTGCCAGACCTGAAGATGAGCATCGCGCCCGCGGCCGGGCCCCTACCCTCCCCCACCACGCCGCTCGACATCTCGAACGCCAAGGCGATGCTCGACTGGACGCCGGAGTTCTCGATAGCCGAGGCCTTCGCCGACTACGTCGTGGAGATGCGGGCCGCCGAAGGGCGATGAGGGTTCCCCGGCCTCCGCAAACTCATAGCCAGCTCCGAGTTAGGAGCGCACGGCAGGGGGCACTCGGGACCGATGCCACCGGTTAGGGAGGCCATCCGGCTCGTGGAACGTGACGGCTGGCGCCTCGTGCGTACGCGGGGCAGCCATCGACAGTTCCGCCATCCTGCGAAACCGGGCAAGGTGACCATCCCCGGCCATCCGAGCGAGGATGCAGCTCCAAAGACATGGCGGAGTATACTGAGGCAAGCGGGACTCAGGGAGGACACTCGATGAAGCAGACGTATGCGGTGGTCTTTGAAGAGACGCCCAATAACTACTGCGCCTATGTCCCCGACCTGCCCGGCTGCATCAGCACAGGCAAAACGTGGGACGAGATGCAGCTAATGATTCGGGAGGCCATCGCCTTCCACATCGAAGGGATGCTCGAGGACGGGGAGCCTTTTCCTGAGCCGCGGATGTCCATTGAGGAGGCCGTCGCCTACCACAATGAGCCCCTCACCAAGCATGAAAAGGGGACCCTCGCCGAATACGGAGGCCCGGCTCCTTCTCTATCGACCACCTTCCAGATGATCGAGGTTGAATTCGCCGTCCCTCGCGCTGCCCAAGACCCGGCGTTGCCTCGAAAATAGGCGGGCTGCCGTGAGCGAATAAGGGGCAAAAGCACCGCGAGGTCGGGCGGCTCCAGTACGCCAGGGTGTAATGCCTTGTCCCGCTTCTCATAGGGCTTGGTATAGGCGGTCCAAAGAGTCTTGCGTGCTCTCTGGCTTGTCGTATGTGTATGGGTGGCCAACCACTACCCATGCCCCCGTTCCCGGTTCGAGCCAACACTGTGGGTGGTCTGTTAGATGTCTGCGCCGGGAGACCTCGCGGAATCCGCAGGTAAGAGGGCAGTCCGTCCGGCTTAGTCGTCTCCGCCACCAGTCCAGCAAGCAGATTTCCGGCGTCCTTGTGACAGCCTTCATCCACAGCGCTGCGCCGTGCGAACCCATCCATACGTTCAGAAAACCAGCGTCCGTGCTCTCTCGTCCTCACTGCTCGTCTCTCCTTCCCTTACAGTCGTAAAGCCCTTGGGGCATGGATAGGCAATCTTGCGGGCGCTGTCGGCGGAGATTGGTACGAGGACACCCCTACAGCGCCCGTGTGCTACCGCACTCCCGACGAGTGGCCCGCCTCGATCTCCTCGGTGGTGGGAGCGTCGTGACGGCGGTGGCCTTGCAGGCTCTCCCTCGCGACGCTGATCAGCAGGACGGCGGAGAGCGCGTGCAGCGGCGCGAAGAACCAGAACGACGCGCCCGCCGAGAACATCGTCGCGACGAGGCCGGCGATCGGCGGCGACATCACCGCGCCAAGCTCCCCCGCAGTGCGGCGCATCGCCTGCAACTGGGCCCGAACGTGGCGGGGGACGAAGTCGTACGTATAGATGGTCATTGCGCCCATCGCGAGGCCGTTCGCTAGGCCGAGCAGCATCGCGGAGGTGACCAGCGCCCATACGCTGCCGCTGATGGGGAACAGGATGAACCCCGCCGTCGTGAGCACCGCGGCGGGCGCCGCCGCCCATTTCCGGCCAAGCTTGTCGGAGATGAACCCCGTGGGCACGATCATCGAGAAGGTGGCCAGGCCCATGAGCGTGAACAGCACGCCCGTGAAGGTCGCCGAATAGCCGAGCTCGCCCTGGCTGTAGAGCGGGAGCATGGAGTTCGTGACCTGGGAGCGCAGCATCTGCGCGAACGTCGCGAAGAAGAGGATGAGGAACGTCATCCGGTAGAAGGGGTGAATCTGATTGACGGCCCTGAAATTGAAGAACGGACTCCGCTCAGCCGTGGCCGGCCGCGAGGAGTCTCGTTGGGCCAGGGAGATGAAGAACACGACAGTACAAAGCGCCGAGAGCGTAAGAAAGAGGCCGCGCACGCCGACAGCGTCGGTCAGGACGCCGCCGAGCGCCGGACCGAAGGCCATGCCCGTGCTGCCGATTCCCATCAATGCGCTCATCTGCCGTCCGCGCTGCTCGCGGCGCACCATGTCCACCGCAGAGAGCTCCCGCCCGAACATCCAGATGCTCTTCCCCATGCCCAGGGTCAGCTGAGCGGCGGCGATCACCGCGAAGGTGGGGGCGAAGGCGGCGACGAGCGAGCTGACGGCCGCCATGAGGGCGCCGCCGACCATCGGCAGCTTGACGCCGAAGCGGTCGATCAGCGCTCCCGCGGGGATGAGCGTAATCATCCTGCCGAGCAGCTGTATCGTGAGGACCTGCACGGCAAGGGCGCCGGGAACGCCGTATTTCTCCCCGATCAGGGGCAGCGCCGGAATGACTATCCCCTGCCCCAGTCCCATCAGTATCGAGGGGAAATAGAGGAAGAGAACCGCCGACCATAACGGGACCGACCCTATGCGCACGCTCTCACCGGTTGCCTCTCGGTCCGCTCAGGAGATGCCCGCATCCTACGACATGAGCGGGACATTGCGGGGGATACCGCCAGTCCCTTCTCTTGGGGCCCTTGCATAACCCCATTTCGAGCGCGAATGTGACCCCAGCGAGCCGGAATGAGCGCGAATGTCACTCCGGCTGCACTCCCAGCTGCCGCCCACTTACGAGCGGCGGGGGCAGGGTCCGCCGTAAAAAGGGTCTCATTTGGTCTCATTTAGACTCATTTCACTCGCAGGAGACCCTTCACCTCCGGGTCTCCTTGGACAGGCCCAGACAGGTTCCTCACCACAGGCGAGGCCGTTACGTAGGCCGTGTCAATGTGTCCGTTCCGTTCCAGTTTCTTCGGCCAGCAGCCGGACTAGGGCGACTGCCGGGAGGAGGTCAGCGTAGCAGGCATACCGTCAATATCGCAACCGTCTGTTGTCATATTGTGATAGGCGAGCTTGGGGAGGCATGCAAAGGTCTCTTCCAGCGGAGAGAGTTGGGGCGCGGGTGAACGTATGCCGCGACAAAGCGTCCTATCCCGTCATGGGCGAGGGCGTTAGGATTAGGGAGACACCCGCTTCGTGGGAGAGATGTAGGGCGATGGGAACGTTCAACGCGCAGATAGGCATCGGCGACCCGGCCGGCGAGCAGTGGGCGACGCTCGATTGCGCTCGTGGACACGGGCGCGTCCATCACCTCAGCGCCGGCGTCCGTGCTGCGCGGCCTTGGCGTGGCGTCGTTGCGGAAGGAGCAGTTCACGTTCGCGCAGGGCGAGGTCCGGGAGATGGACATCGGTCAGACGTGGGTCCGCGTGGAGGGACGCGAGGTCATCACGCTCGTGCTATTCAACGAGGAGAGCTCGCTGCCGCTTCTCGGCGCGCTCGCGCTAGAGGGCGTGTTCATGGCCGTCGACCCGGTCGCCAAGCGCCTCGTGCCGGTGGGCGGGCTGATGGCGCAAGAGGGGGGAGTCGGTTGGCGTCAGTGCTAAAATCGCGCCGCAAGCAATCAAGTCGAGCGTAAAGCCGAGGGAGGAGGCGTGGCCGCGAACCACTTCAAGATAGCGTTTGAAGCTGATGGCGGGGTGTCCTGGAAGGAATTACAAGCGACGATAGGACATGTCCAGAAAGCTATACGCGCAATGACCGAAAGCCTCGGAGGCCGCAACTCCAAGGGAGGGGGACGCCCGCCCAATTGGGTGGCGGAGCAGAGCGCATTGCAGGTGTTCGGAATATCGCCGGGTTCGCTCGTGATTGACCTCGGCCTCGCCGAGCCCTCCGCCGAGGCTGACTCTGCGGTTCCTGATTACGGTCCGCAAGCCTTGGAGGCTATCCTGGGGTGGGAAGGCCCCGGAGACCCGTCGCTCCCGCAAGACGTGGCTCATCACTTGGAGAGCATCGGAACGGGGCTTTCCGAGTCCGTGGGAAGCGTGCGCTTGTCCAGCGCATCCGGCAACCGGAAAGTGACTATCCCGCGGGCGAGCATTCCGCGATCAGGGCCGGCCCGGTCCAAACGACCGGCGGCCCGGCATGAAGCACGCGCTCACGGCGTACTCATGGAAGTGAACTGGCGGAAGCACACGGCACAACTCCATCCGGTGCGGCCTTTCGCCGGCGAACGCCATATCCCCTTGCGATTCGACGTTAGCCTCGGCGATGAGATGCTCCGGCACGCGACACGATTCGTCACGGTGAAGGGCAGAGCCCGCTTCAACGAAAGCGACGAGTACGAAGTCTTCCACGTCGAGGAGGTCATCCCACCGAGAGACAGCAAGCCGTTCACCCGCGAGGAGTTAGAAGAGGCGCTGGCGAGGGCCAAGCCGTTCCTGCCGGGTGAAATCCCGCCGATGGACATCTCCGAAGAAGAGATATTGGAGTTCATCCGCGTCATCCACGAGGCCAGGGACGTATAAACGACCACGCTGGCTGTCCGCCTCATCGTTCTGGATACTTCAGTGGTTTCCGTACTGCTGAATGAAAGACCCGAAGCCGCTTGCCGTTATTACGAAGACCACCTGCTGGGGTTGTACGCACTCGTCTCCTTCCAGACGCTAGAAGAGGTCTGGTTCGGGGCCTACAACGCCAACTGGGGAACGCGCAGGATGGGTGAACTGGCGGGCCACCTGGGCCGCTATACCGTCGTCTGGCCGGATGCGGAACTGGTTCACCGCACGGCGAAACTGCGCGCCTATCAAAGGAGCAAGGGACGCGAGCTAGAGACAGCAGACGCCTGGATAGCCGCAACCGCGCTATGGCTCGGATGCCCGCTCGCAAGCCACGACCGCGACTTCACGGGGATAGACGGGCTTACATTGATTCAGGCTCCGACGTAGGACGCGGGAATAGGAGGGTTCATCGCTTCCGAGTCAGGGCAATGGGTTTGGCGGCTCTAGCAAGCGCGTGCGGAGTCGCTTCCATCTGCACGCTGCTGATTCAGCATCTGCTCTCGGCATAGCCCGCCTGCACGCCCGGGTTAGAACGTCGGCGCTATCCGCAACTCCGTATGCTCGATATGGGGGGCCTGTCGTCGTCCGAGCGATGAACTCCCGATTCGCTTACTAGCTGCCTTCGGGCAGTTGATCACCTGCGGTCTGCTGGGACCCCAAGAAGAAGAAGCTGGTCGGGGTGCTGGGATTTGAACCCAGGGCCTCCTGCTCCCAAAGCAGGCGCGCTGCCGGACTGCGCCACACCCCGAACGAGTCCTTAGTCTATCGCACGAGGGTCATCCGGCGCTTGCATGTTGCGCAATCGTCTAGTATATGTTCGGAACATACGTTCTTTTACAGGAGGCCCGCCGTGCTCATCCAGCGCACGCCCGACGTTTACGAGAAGCTGCAACACCTCGGCGGCATGGCCAGCGACGACATCCTCGCGCCGCCATCGAAGCTCGACAGCGCCGCGCCGAGGCCGGACTGGCATGGCATCTCCGCGCGGGGCGGCGTCACGCCCCACGCAGGGGTGTATAGGGCCGCCATGCCCAACGGGAAGCGCATCTCGCTGATGCGGGTGATGTTCACTGACCACTGCATCATGGACTGTCACTACTGCCCCAACTCGTACTGGGTCCCGCGCAAGCGGTACGGCTTCAAGGTGGACGAGCTGGCGAAGCTGTTCGACGAGCTCCACAGCCGCCACACCGTCGACGGCCTCTTCCTCAGCTCCGGCATCTTCAAGGACCCCAACGCCACCCAGGAGCGCCTGCTGAACGTGGTGGAGGCGGTCCGGACGCGCTACAAGTTCAACGGCTACATCCACCTGAAGGTGATGCCGGGCACGAACGATAACGCGCTCATCGAGGCCGGCCAGCGCCTCGGCACACGGCTGTCGATCAACATGGAGTCGCCTACCCGCGAGCATCTGGAGCGCGTGAGCCGCATGAAGGACTTCGACAACGGCATCGTCGCCCCCATGCGCCGTATCAGCGACCTGATGCAGGAGACCTACGGCGGCGCTGTGGGCCAGGCGACCCAGCTCGTCGTGGGCGCAGCTGACGAGTCGGACTGGGACATCTACTCCCGTATGCGCAGCCTCTACGGCGACTTCGGGTTCAAGCGCGTGTACTACTCCGCCTTCCGGCCGGTCCGCTACACGCCGCTGGAAGAGCATCCCGCCACGCCGCGGGCGCGGGAGCACCGCCTCTACCAACTCGATTGGCTGTCGCGCATCTACGGCTACGGGGAGGACGAGCTCAAACCGGCTTTCGACGCCAGCGGCTTCCTCGAGCTGCGCGCCGACCCCAAGCTGATGATCGCGGCGAACAACCTCGAACGCTTCCCCGTCGACGTCAACCAGGCGACCGAGCACGAGCTGCTGCGCGTCCCCGGGCTGGGGCCGACCGCCGCCCAGCGCATCCTCCGGCAGCGCCGCGAGCACACCATCACACGCAGCCAGGAGCTACAGACGATGGGCGTCGTGCTGAAGCGCGCCCTGCCCTTCCTGCGGTTCCCCGGCCACAAGCCGACTCCGGCGAAACAGGGCGAGCTGCGCCTCTTCGACGAGCCCGCGCGGGGCGACGCAACGGCTCCCGCTCCTTCAAGGCGGACCATCGATCTCCACGCGAGCCATGGGCCGTCGGGGTGCGCGTCCTGCCCACTCAACCCTGGGACGTGCGGCATGCCGGCGCCTGGCGCGCTAGCCACTACGGGCTAGGCGTCGGCATCTGCGCGTTGATTCTTGTGATGGGTCTCGCCCGCATCCAGTAGTCCTGGGGTGCAGTATGGACCGGGGCAATGCAACGCTCCGCCCGGCATCCAGCTTGGCGGCTGTTTTCTTTTGTGCACACAGCGCTATCATATTAGTATTGACAGTGTGAAAAGTTAGTCTAGACTAAGTACATCGATAGCCCTTCCATAGTGGAGGCCCGTCCATGTACATCTGCGCCGGCCTTTCCGACTGCGAGCTCGCCGCCGCCTGGGCCGAGTTCGAACCTGACCCTGGGCGTTTGGCCGAGACGCTGGACGTCCTCAGCCAAGGCTGCGACATAGAGTGCTCGACCGACCTCGATCCCGTACAGGGCATGGCGGCGCGGCCTTTGGAGAGGCGGCCTTGAGAAGCCGGGGACTGCTTCAAGCGAAGGTCGCCGCAGTCTCCCGTGATGGCGGCGAGCGCGCCAGAGTGACGTTCGCCACGGTCGAAGACGGCCTACTCAGCGTCGACATCCCCGCCGGCGACGCGGATGAAGTAGGTCGAGCGCTCACTGCCGGCCCCGCGCGTTGCTTGGAGACCTGGCTCCTAGCGGAGCTAGTCGACGGCGACCTCACGGAAGTCCTCATCGAAAACGTGGACGGCCAGTTGCGATTCTCTTTCATCATCTCGTCACTAGGGCTGCTGACGCGCATCCCGGTCAACCCCGCTGATGCAGTCGTGACGGGACTCAGGCTCAACGTGCCGTTCCTCGTGGCGGGACACTCGAACGGCAGTCGGGAGCAGACCGCGCTCGGCGCCCGGACCGAACTAAACCATTTGGAGAGGTGATATGAAGACACAGTTTGCGGGAGTGATAGCGATGGGCGCGGCGGCAGCCTTGGTCTTTGGCGCCTGCTCCGGAGGCGGGCCGAGCGACGACCTGAAGGAAGAGGTTGTCGAGAACTACGCCGCCGGAGTCCATGCGCTGTATTCAGCCAGCCTCGCGTCCGCGAGGGGCATGGACGAGGCGATCGACCGGTTCCTCGCCGAGCCGAGCGCGGCCCGGCTCGAAGCGGCAAAGCGGGCCTGGCTCACCGCCCGCGACGACTACGGCCCAACGGAGGTATTCAGGTTCTACAGCGGCCCAATAGACAACGAGGAAGACGGCCCGGAGGGGCTGCTCAACGCCTGGCCCCTGGACGAGGCGTACATCGACTATGTGGAAGGCGACTCGAACGCGGGGATCATCAACAACCCCCAAGATTTCTCCAGCATCGACGCAGACCTGATCGCATCCCTGAACGAGGAGGGCGGCGAGGAGAACGTCTCCACCGGCTGGCACGCCATCGAGTTCCTTCTGTGGGGCCAGGACATGAACGACGACGGTCCCGGCGACCGGTCCATCGAGGACTACACAACCAACTCCAACGCAGAACGACGCAGCACTTACCTGGCGGTAGCCTCGGACCTCTTGCTCACTCACCTCCAACAGATGGTGGACGCCTGGGCGCCCGGCGGCGGCAACTTCCGGGCTGCGTTCGTCGCGAAGGACGCGGACGACGCCATCACCGACATCATCACCGGCATTGGCGAGATGAGCCGCGGCGAACTCGCCGGCGAGCGCATGACCGTCGCCTACGAGGAGCGCTCGCAGGAAGACGAGCACTCCTGCTTCTCCGACAACACGACGAACGATATCGTCGGCAACGCACGGGGGATACAGATGGTGTACGAGGGCGACTACGGCACGGTGAGCGGCGCGGGCGTCAGGGACCTCATCGCGGCAGAAGACGAGGCGCTAGCGGAACAGCTCGCGGACGAGATTCGTCGGAGCGTCGCCGCCGCAGGCTCTATCGCCGGCCCGTTCGACCAGCACCTCCGCGAGGGCGTTTCGAACGATGACCCCGGCCGGCGATCGGTGCTGACAACCATAGAATTGCTCGAAGCGCAAACGGACACGATCGTGGAGGCTGCCGATAAGATAGATATCACTATCAGTGTCAGCTAACTCCAGCATCCTGACTCGCTTTCCGAGTCCTGAGCGGCGGCGATGGGGCTTCCTCCCTCCCATCGCCGTCGCCTTCCTGCTCGCCGCCGCCTGTACGTCCAACCCGGACGGCATCGACCCGTCCGAGGTATTCGACGAGCTTCTCGGAGGCGAGACGACCGCCTTCAGCGACGGCGGCAACGCATTTGAACTGTCGGCGCGCAATCTGCCCAACGAGCAGCGTCGCATCTTCGAGGTGGGCGACAGCTTCTTCAACCAGAATTGGGTCACTGCTCCTGCGAGCACCGACGCCCGCGACGGCTTGGGGCCGACGTTCAATGCGCTCTCCTGCTCCTCCTGCCATTCCCACGACGGCCGTGGCAAGCCGCCCGATGGCGACGGCGACCCCGAACGCGGGCTGCTGTTCCGGCTCAGCGTTCCAGGACCCGACGGCCCTAGTCCTGAGCCAGCCTACGGAGGGCAGCTCCAAGACCGCGCCATCATCTCCGCCAAACCCGAGGGCCGCATGGTGGTGCGCTACGAAGAGATCGAGGGCGCGTATGCCGATGGGACGCCCTACTCGCTGCGCAGGCCGGCCTATTCGGTCGAGGACCTCGCGTTCGGGCCGATGAGCCCCGGCGTAATGATCTCCCCCCGCGTGGCTCCTGCCATCATAGGCATGGGGCTCCTCGAAGCGGTCCCCGCCGAAACGATACTCACACGCGCCGACCCGGAAGACCACGACGGCGACGGCATATCAGGCAGGCCCAACATGGTCTGGGATGTGCGCAGCCAATCGTTCGTGCTTGGCAGGTTCGGCTGGAAGGCCAACCAACCGAGCGTGGAACAGCAAGTGGCCGGGGCGTTCAACGGCGACATCGGCATCACGTCGGTCCTGTTCCCGGAAGAGAATTGCCCGGCGCCGCAGTCTGCGTGCGCTTCCGCGCCGAGCGGAGGCTCGCCCGAACTCACGGAAGACCGCCTGAACAAGGTGGCGCTGTATAGCCGCACCCTCGCGGTCCCGGCGATGCGCAACGCCGCCGACCCAACGGTGCTGAAGGGCGCCGAGCTCTTCGTGGCGACGGGGTGCTCGGTCTGCCATACTCCAATGCACGTCACCGGCGACCACACAATCGACGCGCTGAGCGGACAGACGATCTACCCTTACACCGATCTGCTGCTGCACGACATGGGAGAGGGTCTGTCTGACAACCGGCCCGATTTCGAAGCGAGGGGAGTCGAATGGCGCACCCCGCCTCTCTGGGGGATCGGTCTCGTGGAGGAGGTGAACGGCCACACCATGTTCCTCCATGACGGCCGGGCCCGTAACCTGGCCGAGGCCATCCTCTGGCACGATGGGGAAGCAGCCGCGTCCAAGGATGGGTTCGTCGGCCTGAGCAAGGACGAGCGCGACGCCTTAGTCTTCTTCTTGGAGTCGATCTGATGCCGCCACGCCTCGCAACTCTCGCGGCCCTCGCACTCCTCCTCGCGTCGTGCGCGGCGGGGCCGTCCCGAGCGGACGTGGTCGCCGACCTCACAGACGGCGTGATCGCGCCAAGCTACGAGAGGGCCGCCGCCGCAATGGCTGCCCTCAATAACGCCACGGAAGACCTCTGCGCGGCACCCGGGACCGAGAGTCTCGCAGAGGCGCAGCGGGCCTGGCGCCGCGCCCGGACCGCATGGAAGTCGACAGCGGCCACATGGTTCGGCCCCGTCATGGAGCGGCGGTCGGAGTCCTTCGTCGATTGGTTCCCCATCGATCAGGAGCGGATAGAGCGGACAGCCGCTCGCGAGCAATCAGTCTCGCCGCGAGACATCCGTCAGACCCTGGCCGCCACCCAACGGGGACTCGGCGCAATCGAGCACTTGCTCTTCGCCGACGGAGCTTACGAGGCGCTGCAGCGCCAGGCGGGCCGTTGCGCGTATGCGGCTGCCTTGGCGGACGTGGCCGCAACCGAGGTCCGTCAAACATCCGAGGACTGGGAGCGCTCCTACGCGAACATCTTCAAGGGCGAGGCGGCGCTGGGGATCGATCCTACAGAGGCGGTTGCAATGCTCGTACGGACCCAGGTGTTCCTCCTGCGCGAGGTGACCCAGATACAGCTTGGGCCAGCCTTGGGAGCGAACGGCATCGAGCAGGACCCATCGGCGGCACCGGCAGGGCCAGCCCTCCACTGGGCGGAGGACCTGCGCGCGCAGATCGAAGGGATGGAGGACGTCTACTCAGGCTCCGGCGGTCTGGGGGTAGGCGACCTCGTCGCCGTGCTCTCCGAGGAGGCCGACCAACGCATGTTGGACTCCTTGGCGGCGGTCCTGGCCGCGATTGGCGAGCTGCCGAAGCCCCTCGCCCGTGCAGCCGAAGACCGCGACCCCGAGGCGCAGGCGGTCTACGACGCCCTTTTGGAGCTGAGCCGCACGCTCAACACCGAAGTCGTCAGCCTCCTTGGAATCTCGGTCGGCTTCAGCGACAACGACGGAGACAGTCTCCTCTAGTCGGATGCGGCCAGCGGCGTCACCCACCACTTCGACCAGATTGACGGGGCGATGGCGGCCAAGTCGACTCCGGGGTCTATGAAACGCTGGCGCACCCTGCCATTGAAGGAGGCGAACGCGTCGGCGTAGACCTCGACGGCCTCGTGGCCGCGTTCGCGAAAGTCCTCTCTCACAATGTGCGCCGTCTGCAGAATCATGTCCGGCTGCGTTGACATGCGCTCGACCTGCTGAGGCATGAGGTGCTCATCCGGGCTCACCAACCAGGTTTGGCCGGTCTCCGGGTCGGAAACGTGGAACAGCACGAAGCTCGTCTTCTCAGTCAGGAGAACGCGCCAAGCGAAGCGATAGCCGTCCTCGTTCCACCGCACGTTTCCCGGATACGCCCAGTGTCTGAGTGGCATTGCGATCTGTGCAAGAGCGAACACGGCCAATGCCACGAGCGCCATCCGGCTGAAGCGATCCGGCGTCGGGGTAACTGACGCGGCGGGCGCGGCAGTCAGCTGCGCCTTCGGGCGTAACGCGCCCCGCACCCACTCGAGGGCGTTCGAGGGCCAGCGGGGGGAGAAGAAAACCAGCGCCGCCGCCGCAATAAGCCATGGGAACATCCCGATGGGGAACAACACCCAGGTGATCAAGTGGAACACGACCAGCACGAGGTACGCGAACGGCCGCGAACGCCGCCACAGCATCCAGCCGACAATAGTCAAGTCGAAGGCGGCGCCCGTCCAGCTCATCACGTACGCCGCCCACGGCTCCGCTAGCAGAGGCCCCACCACCGGGAGCGCGCTGTTCTGGTTCAGCCAGATGCGGAGCGGCATGGCGTTAAGCAGCCAGTCCGGATTGAGCTTCGCAATGCCCGCGAACATGTAGACCACTCCCACCTGCGCCCGCAACAGCCACACAACCCCAAGACCGACCAGGCCAGCGTGCAGGCCGGGATGGCGCAGCGCGTCGACCGACCACCTCCTGTTCAACGGCAGGAAGATAATCAGCAACGACATGAGACTGACCCAGTAGTAATGGTTGAGGTACGTCGTCTTGTCGATCAGCTCGATATAGGTGAACGTCAGGAAGAACAGCGCCGCCGACGCCCTGTACCAGAGGCCTAAGGCAATCCCGAGGCTGCCCAGAGCCGCCAACCCGAAGAGCGCATACATACCCAGACCGGGCCACGGCTTCACCCACCAGAAGCCTGAGTAGGTAAAGTGGTGCTCCGGCACGATGTAGATGTCGCCGACCCACCCCATAGCGACGAACCGCACCACGGCAGCGAATCCAAGCAGCCCGAACAGGATGCGGAAGGCCGCGGACGAGGAGGAATCGACGGGCTTCGTCAGTACGGCAAACATCGGTAAGGACGGCCTCGCCACTCCAGAGTGGGTGGATACTACGCCGGGGGCAAGGACGGCGCCCCAAGCCCGCCCGTCCGTAGTATCTTTACCAGGCGATGCTCGATATCGGCGCCCAGGCTCCCGACTTCACGGCCCCCCTCGGTTCCGGCGAGCGGTTCACGCTCTCGGAGCACCGGGGGCGGAACGTCGTGCTCTACTTCTACCCGCGGGCCTTCACCCATGGCTGCACTGTCGAAGCCAAGGGGTTCCGCGACGCCCACGACGAGATCGCCGCCCATAACGCCGTCGTCGTCGGCATCAGCACCGACGGCGTCGACACGCTCAAGCGATTCGGCGACGCCTGCGCGGCGTCCTTCGGTCTAGGAAGCGACGCGACGGGGGATATACGCAGGCTCTACGACGTCCAGCGCCGCTTCAGCTTGGGGACCTCGCGCGTCACCTACGTCATCGACACCGGAGGGGTGATTCGGGGGGGCTTCCATAACGAGGTAGTGATGTCCAGCCACGTCCAGAAGGCCCTGCGGACGCTCGAAAGCATCGGGTAGGCTGGTATCATCAGCCCCATGTACACCGTCGGCGTACTTACCAGCAGCGACGCGGGGGCCAGGGGCGAGCGCGAGGACACGAGCGGCGCCCTTATCCGCGAGACTCTCGCCGCCCCCGACTACGACTGCCGGAAGTACGCCGTCGTGCCCGACGATCAGCCGATCATCGAGCAGACGCTCGCCGAGTGGGCCGACGAAGGAGTTCTCGACCTGATCGTCACCACCGGCGGCACGGGCCTTACGGACCGGGACGTCGTTCCCGAGGCCACCCTTGCGATCGTCGACCGGCTCGCGCCGGGGTTTGCGGAGGCGATGCGCGCCTACGGCCTCACCAAGACGCCGATGGCGATGCTCAGCCGGGGAATCGCAGGCGTCCGGGGCCGCACGCTCATCGTCAACTTGCCCGGCAGCCCGAAGGGCGTGAAGGAAGGACTCGAAGTCCTCGCGCCGGTGCTCCCCCACGCCCTTGGCCAGCTCACCGGCGCCGACCGCGGCCACTAGCCGCCCATGCGCATCGACGTCGTCACCGTCTTTCCCGAGATGTTCGGCCCCGTCCTTTCGGCGGGCATCGTTGGCAAGGCTATCCAAGCCGGACTAGCCACAGTGGCCGCCCACGACCTGCGCGTCTATACCCACGACCGCCATCGCTCGACCGACGACTCCCCCTTCGGCGGCGGCCCCGGCATGGTCATGCGCCCCGCGCCGCTCTTCGAGGCCGTTGGCGCGCTGGAGCCGGCGCCGGATACGCCGGTCATCGTGATGAGCCCGCAGGGGCGAGTGTTCGACCAGCGCGCCGCGGAACGTCTCGCGAGCCTCGACCGTTTCGTCCTCATCTGCGGGCGTTACGAGGGCATCGACGAGCGCATCCTCCAACACCTCGCGACCGAGGAGCTGAGCGTGGGCGACTACGTGCTGAGCGGCGGCGAGCTTCCCGCGATGGTCGTCATCGACGCCGTCGTGCGGCTCCTGCCGGGCGCGCTGGGACATGGAGGCGAGGCGCTGGCCGATGATTCCCATACCTCGGGACTGCTGCAGCATCCCCAGTACACGCGACCGGCGGATTTCGCGGACGCGCCCGTACCGGACGTGCTGCTCTCCGGCGACCATGCAGCCATCGCCAAGTGGCGCAGGCGCGAAGCGCTGCGGCGCACCTTGGAGCGCCGACCCGACATGCTCGAACGCGCCGCGCTCAGCAGCGACGACCTCCGCGTGCTGGCGGAGCTCGGCTGGAGGCCCGCCTAAGCGGGAATAGCGACCTGCTCCGGGGTGGGAGCGGGCGCGGGCGCCTTCCGCTGCGTCTTGCGCGACACCTGCGTCCGGCCGATGCTGAAGGCCTCTAGGCTGTCCAGATCGCTAGCGCGCACCCACTCGTCGGGACCTACGGGCGCGACCATCCACCGTTCGACTCCGGCCTGGCGCCGCACCTCGTTCTTCGTGCGCGCCGTAGCCTCCGGGTTCCAGTCGGCAGCCGAGTTGACCCAGGACCACAGGTGCATCGCCGTTGGCACGAGAGCGCCGAGGAAGGCGTAGGTGGACTGCCCGTTCTGACAAATCACGATCTGATGGCCAGGGGTGGGCCCTGCCGCGGGCTCCACCCAGACGCCGGGGCAGACCTCGGTCGTGCCCTCGACGGCCTCCAGCTGGCCGCTCTCGGCGAGCGGCTGGTGGTCGTCGGGCCGATAGTGACGCGCGCTGCGCTCGTTCGGTCGCATCGCATCTTCGAGGGCGTCGCGATGGACGATGTACCGCGCTCGGGGGAAGGTCGGCAAGACGCGGCCCGACGAGGTCATGTGCGTTCCACCGCCCACGTGCTCGTCGCGCATGTGGGTATAGATGACGACCGCGATGTCCTTGGGCATGAGCCCGAGCTCCCTGAGCTCTCTGATAAGCGACGACCGGCTGCGCATCGGCGCGACGTCCCAAGACAGGGGGGCCTTATCGCCCGGTCCGGCGTTGACCAGCACCCAGCCGTCCGGGTGGTCTATGAGCATGCTGTAGTTGCCTATCGCTATGCGGTTCTGCCGGTCGGGCGAGACGAACCCCTCCCAAGTTTCCTTGGGCGTCGCCCCAAACAGACAACCCCCGTCGGTCCGGGTCGTGCTAACACGGAGAAGCCGTGCGTATGGTCTCTTTGTCTTGCCCATGGCAGCCTCCTGCGGCAGCATTCGGGTACTATCCGTCCACGGTTTCAAGATTGTCAATACTTTTCTAAGAGAATGACCAAAATTCGGCCAATTTCCCTCCCCTACACCGGCCGAAGCCCTCCCTTGGGCCAGGTCAAAGGGGTTCCCACGAGGATCGGAAGACAAGCGCGGCTGAGCCTCGCCGGAGCTCGATGGGGGGCTAGCTCGGAGTCTGGCGGCGGGCGCTCGCACCGCCGAGAGCAGCCCCCAGCGTGCCGCTGAGCCCGAACCAGACCACCAGGGCTAGGCCCAGCGAGACAACCCATGACGACGGGAAAGCCGACGGACTGACCAAGAGCAGGATGAGAGCGCCGCCGAAGATCGGGAGCGCCAAGATACACGCCATCAGCAGCGCGATGCCCAACGCCTGCCCCGGCGTGCAGGACGAGCGGGCGCCTGCGATGTAGCCTCCGATGAAGGCCGAAGGGATGGCGGTAAAGAAATGCACTAGTGGAATCAGGATGCACGCCGCGGCGACACCCGCGCCAACGATAGCGGACCTTAGCATCGACACTCCTCGTCCAGGGACTCTAACGAGTGTACGAGCGGTCCTTCAGGCCTGTCCACGGGGGGAGGGAGCGGCGGGATTGAACAAACACTAGACTCGTTCTAACCAATGCGCAACCAAAGCCCAATCTCGCGCGCCCGCGCAGGGCCCGCGTAGAATGGCGGGGCTTATCATGGCGCGCACGTCCGTTCTTACCCTCTCCTTCCTCACCCGATTCGGGACTTTCGACGCCCTGCGGGACCCTACGTTCCGGCGCATCTGGAGCATTGGGGCCTTCTACTACACGTACCGGGCCACCGAGATCGCCGTCCTCTCCTGGTTCGTGCTCACGCTGACCGGCTCCGAGCTGCAGGTCGCCCTGGTGGGCGTCAGCCGCATCGCGCCGATGTTCCTCTTCGGGCTCATCTCCGGGAGCCTTTCGGACCGTTTTCCGCGCCACCTGCTCATGCGGGGAGCGCAATCCGTCAACCTCGCCGCCGCGGGCGTGATGCTCATCCTCCTCTACATGGACTGGGCCCTGCCGTGGCATGCCTTCGCCATGATCTTCGTGACGGGAACGTCATGGGCTATCGACTATGCCGCCCGCCGGGCGCTGCTCGCCGATATTTTCCGCGGGAGCGCGCTAACGAACGCGGTCGCTCTGGACTCCGGACTGGTCACCGGTATGAACATGGTCGGGCCGCTCCTCGGCACGCTCCTCGTGCGGTTCACAGACTTTGGCGGCGCCTACGTCGGCATTGCCCTTATGATGACAGCCGCCCTCTTACTCGTCCTCAGCATGCGGGTCCGGGCCCAGCAGACCCGGTCCCAGGCTAGGGGGTCGGCGCTCGAGCAGATTGCGGCGTCCGCCTTCCTCATGCGCCGCAGCCGGACGGTCTTAGGCGCGGTGCTGGTCACGGCGTCCTTCAACTTCTTCGGCTGGCCATTCATTCAGATGGTCCCGGTGATCGCGCGGGACATCATCCACGTCGGCGAGGTCCAGTACGGCTTCTTGCTCAGCTCCCTTGGCTTGGGCGCGCTGGCGGGGGCCGCCGTCATTGCGTCCGTGCAGCCGACGAAGAAGGGGAATGTCTACACCTTGGGTTCCGGGTTGCTCATGCTCGCCGCCACCGCTTACGCCTGGACTCCCTGGTACCCGCTCGCCCTTGGGTGGATGTTCGTCGCGGGCGTCGGGCTCGCGGCGTTCGCGACCATGCAGCCGGTCATCCCCATGGAGGCGGTCGAGCCTGACCAGCGCGGACGAGCAATGGGCGCGATCGTCCTCGGCATCGGTCTGCAGGCGCCCGGCATGCTGCTGATGGGCGTCATCGGCGAATTCATCGGCCCGCGCGAAGGCGTCACCTACGTGGCCCTCGTCGGCCTCGTCTCCATCCTGCTCCTTCGGCGCATCTTCCCGGCCCTCGCCGACAGGGGACGCTGACCGTGACCCCCGACGACGCGTTCCGGCGCATCCTGGATGCGAGCTTCGTCATACGCGTGTCCCACGTTGGACGAAAAACAGGCCGGCCGCGAGTCCTGGAGACCACCTACTACTGGGATGGACGGAACAAGATTTATCTCTCCGGCTATCCTGGAAGGCGGGACTGGGTGGCGAATATGTCCGCGAACCCCAACCTTACCCTCTACACCGTGGAGGGAGGCATCTGGATGGAGGCGCGCGTGCTGGCGCGAGTTGTGCGAAACCGGCGGGAGCGCATGCCCTTCATCATCAATTATGTGGAGCATTGGAGCCGCCTGCCCGGCGGCCAGCGACGGACGATTGGCTGGACGCTGCGGATGATCCGTATCAACCGCGCCTTGCGCCTGCCTTGGTGGGGCCCGTTCTACCTGATCCGTCGCATCTTCGACCGCATGCCTTGCGTCGAGTTGACGTTGACGGGCCCTCCGGCGCGGCGCAACACGCCGCCTCCCGAGCCCACCATGCCGCAACGAGGGGTCTGACAGAGCATAATCGCCGCATTCATGTAGACTTCGGCGTTGACAACGCTTCGCGGCCTCCTTACATTCGACGAGGCCCGCCCCAATCAGATAGGCTGGTACACTGTAGGAAACTTGCTTGACGTGAGACAGGACAATCCGCAGCGGATATAGTGACTCCTGTCCGATGCCTGTAGACCTACTCAGCCAGTCCGTTCTTCACACCAACCTTCAAATGGGATCTTCCTCAGTTAGGAGCACCTTGAAATGAGCGCCTCGACAGGCTTTTACCTGCCGCCCAGCGCCGCGCCCAAGCTCGATGCCCTCGTCGACGAAATCGAGGCTCACCCAGGGCCGATGGTCAATACCGCCGAGATGCAGGAGTTCTGCGCCGACCTCGATATCCGTAAGGTCGTCGACAATCTGCCAGACGAGTTAACCGAAGAGGACCTCGTGGGCATCCTCAAGCTGGCGATGCTCACGGAGTGCGCTACGGATTCCTACTCCGCCGTCTTCCAAAGGGGCGCCGAGCAGTTCGACGCTCCTTGGCTCGCCCGATTCAACGACAACGTCTGGACCCCCGACGAGCACACCCACTACACGCCCTACAAGTACATGCTCCAGTCCCTCGGCCATTCCGAGGAGGAGCTCCTCCGGGCGATGCGCGACGTGCAGGGCCTCCACTACGAGCACTGCTGCGGCCACACTCCCGTCGAACTGACCACCTACGGCATCATCCAGGAGTACCTCACCGACAACTGGCACGGCATGATCAGCCAGATACTCAGGGCCAACGCTCCCTACGCCGCCAAGTGCGTCTCAGCCGTCAAGCGGCGGGAGACGCTGCACACCGTCTGGTACCGCGACATGACCGCCGTCCAGGTCGAGGAGAATCCCGAGATGCTCGGCATGGTGGCTGACACCATCCAGACGTTCGAGATGCCCGGCACGAGCCTCGTTCCCCAACTCGGAGCGCGGGCGCTGGAGTGGATGAGCAAAGCCAACGTAGACTTCAGCCGCGTCGCACGGGACTTGGTCCGGAATTTCTATGAGGCCGCCGGCACCATGAGGCGCGCGGGCCACCTGTTCGTCGACCTCGCCGCGAGGCGTGGCGTCACCGTCGGCCCGCTCCCCCTCACCACCGCGCGCCGTGCGCTGAACAAGATTGGGGGGCCCGGTTACGGGCTGGTTGGCGAGGCTGTCCTCGACAAGTTCGGCATTCCCCGGCCTGAGGGCGTGAGCCAGACCGGCGCGATTAGCCTGCCGCCCCGCCTGTACGAAGCCTTCCGCGCGAGGGTGCGCGGCATGATTTCGAGTAGGATCAGCGCCACGGTCATTATCGGAGAGGTCTAGTCCGGCTCTCCGCGCAACGGACCCATCATTGGCCCATCCCGTGAGAGTTGCTAAGTCCGCAGGCGCGTCTATTGCCGATGCTCTTGCCCGCCGTGCGTTCTTCGCAGCGGCCAGCAAGATCAAGGTGGGCTCTCTCAGGATCGAGACTCCGCAAGGCGAGTCCCGCGACGTCCAGACGGGCAACCCCGGCCCCCAAGCTGTCCTCGTGGTCAAGGACGATTCCTTCTATCGGAGACTGCTCATGGGCGGGGAGATTGGCTTCGGCGAGGCGTACCAGGCCGGCATCTGCGACTCCCCGGACCTCGTCCAACTGATCCAGCTCGCCATCCTCAACAGGAGGGCGGTGGACCTGAACAGCGGCCCGCTCAAGTTGATTTCTAAGTGGGGCAACCTGCGAATCCACCGGTCGCGAGCTAACACCGTTGACCAGAGCAAGGACAATATCCACGCCCACTACGACATGGGCAACGACTTCTTCAGTCTATTTCTCGACGAGACCCTCACCTACTCGAGCGCCGTCTACGAATCGGAGGGCCAACCCCTCGCCGACGCCCAGCGCAACAAGTACCGTCGTATGTGCGAGCTCGCCGGCCTCACCGCCGAAGACCACGTCTTGGAGATCGGGACAGGATGGGGCGGCTTCGCGATGTTCGCGGCCCAGAACTACGGCTGCCGCGTCACGACCATCACCATCTCCAAGGAGCAGTTCATCCTCGCCTCCGAGCGAATCGAACAGGCGGGCCTCAGCCGCCTCGTCGATGTCGACTTCGTCGACTACCGGGACGTGACCGGCTCGTTCGACAAGATCATCTCGATCGAGATGTTCGAGGCGGTCGGGGCCGAGTTCTTCGAGACCTTCTTCCTGAAGAGCGCCGACCTGCTCCCGCCCGGCGGCAAGCTCGTCATGCAGGTGATTACGGTCCCCGACCGCTACTTCGAGTCCCAGAAGAAGGGCGTGAACTGGATTCAGAAGTACATCTTCCCCGGCGGCGTGCTCCCTTCCCTCGCCGAGATGGAGCGGGCCAACGCCCGCACTGGCCTCATCGTCAAGAGCGCCAGCGACATCGGCCTCCACTACGCCGCCACCCTCCGCCAGTGGCGCGAAACGTTCTGGGAACGCATCGACGAGGTCCGTCGCCAGGGGTACGACGAGCACTTCATCAAGACGTGGGACTACTACCTGGCGGCCTGCGAGGCCAGCTTCCTAACCCGGAACACCGAGAACCTCCAAGTCGTCTTCGAGAAGCCCGCCGCCCCATAGTCCACAGCGCCTCCCAGGCTGGAAAGAATGGGCCATCCGTCCTGGCCCCTCGAAGGACGGATGAGCGATCAACGCGCCCCCGAAACCCGGTTCCGCGGCCAGTGACAAATGGCCCTTGCGCGGCGCCCACCCACGCGTGAAGAATCCATGCACGGGCCCTATGGATCCGGCGTTTGGCCGGCCATCATCGGCCCTAGCGCGCCTACAACTCTAGGGGTAGGCCTGCTACAATATATGGACGGTCATGGCTGATTTTCCCCACATATGGGGTTTCCGGTCCGTTGACACGACTCTACATGAGGGCCATACTGCGCCCCGCTCCTCGATAAATATCGTGTCTCCGTTAGCCCGTTGGCGGGACTATGGAGCACTCATCGGAGGTCCGAAATGACCTACACGCCAACCACCGAGCAGGCCGACCAGCAGGGCCCTGTCCTGCAGCCGCCCGCCGGTGGCGCGTCGTCCACCACTATGCGCGTCCGCAAGCGCAACGGCGGACTCGAGACGGCCGATGTCATGAAGATCGTCCGCGCCGTCGAGCGTTCCGCCGGCGGACTCGGCAGCGTCGACCCCCTGCGCGTCGCCACGCGCACTATCAGCGGCTTGTACGACGGCGCAACCACCCGCGAGCTGGACGAGCTCTCCATCCGCACTGCCGCCTCACTGATAGCGGAGGAGCCTGAATACTCCAAGCTGGCCGCTCGCCTGTTGAGCGTCTTCATCGATAAGGAGGTCCAGAACCAGGACATCCACTCCTTCTCTCAGTCGGTCAAGGCGGGGCACTCCCTCGGACTCATCGCCGACCATGTCGCCGAGTTCGTGGCCGAGAACGCCCGCAAGCTGAACGACGCGATTCAAGCCGACTGCAATCAGAAGTTCGAGTACTTCAGCATCCGCACGCTGTACGACCGCTACCTCCTGAAGCACCCGGAGAGCCGTTACTCCATCGAGACGCCCCAGCACTTCTTCCTGCGGGTGGCCTGCGGACTGGCCGAGAGCCCCAGCGAGGCGATCGACCTCTACCATCTCATGTCGAACTTGGACTACATGCCAAGCTCCCCCACCCTCTTCAACTCGGGCACCCGCCACCCGCAGATGTCCTCTTGCTACCTCCTCGACTCGCCCCAAGACGACCTTGAAGCCATCTACAACCGGTACACCGACATCGCCAAGCTCTCGAAGTTCGCCGGCGGCATCGGCGTCTCTTTCTCCCGCGTCCGCTCCAAGGGCTCACTGATAGTCGGCACCAACGGCAGCTCCAACGGCATCGTTCCTTGGCTGAAGACCCTCGACTCCTCCGTCGCCGCCGTGAACCAAGGCGGCAAGCGCAAGGGCGCTGCCTGCGTCTACGTCGAGTCGTGGCACGCTGACATCGAGGACTTCTTGGACCTGCGCGAAAACACCGGCGACGAGGCCCGCCGGGCGCACAACCTCAACATCGCCAACTGGATCCCAGACCTCTTTATGAAGCGTGTGGAGAAGGACGGCGTCTGGTCCTTGTTCGACCCGAAGAAGCTGCCCGAGCTCGTCGACACCTACGGCGAAGAGTTCGAGCATATCTACACCCGGGCGGAGGCGGAAGGCCGGTTCGAGAAGCAGGCGTCCGCCCGCGAGCTCTACGGCCGCATGATGCGCACCCTCGCACAGACCGGCAACGGCTGGATGACCTTCAAGGACACCGCCAACCGCACGTCCAACCAGACGCTGCGGAGGGAGAACGTCATTCACCTCTCCAACCTCTGCACCGAGATCCTCGAGGTCACCAGCAACGAGGAGACCGCGGTCTGCAACCTCGGCTCCATCAACCTCAGCCACTTCGTCACCGACGAGGGCGCCTTCGACTTCGAGCGGCTGGGGCGCGTCGCCCGGACGGCGGTGCGCTACCTGGACCGGGTGGTGGACATCAACTTCTACCCCACCGGCGCCTCCGCCTACTCCAACAGCAAGTGGCGCCCGGTCGGACTCGGCGTGATGGGGCTGCAGGACGTCCTCTTCAAGATGCGCCTGCCCTTCGGCTGCGAAGAGGCGGCCGAGCTCGGCGGCCGCATCCAAGAGGAGATCTACTTCTCGGCCCTCGACGCGTCCAACGAGCTCGCTGAAGCTCACGGCGCCCACGAGACCTTCGAAGACACCCGCGCCGCCCAGGGCGAGTTGCAGTTCGACCTCTGGAACGTCGCCCCGACCAAGCCGGAATGGCCGGCGCTGAAGGAACGCATCAAGCGCTTCGGCCTGCGCAACTCGCTTCTCATCGCCATCGCGCCGACCGCGACTATCGCGTCCATCTCCGGCGCCTACGAGTGCATCGAACCCCAGGTCTCCAACCTGTTCAAGCGTGAGACGCTCTCCGGGGAGTTCCTCCAGATCAACCACTACTTGGTTGAAGACCTCAAGGCGCTCGGCCTATGGACCGAGGAGATTCGGAACAAGATTAAGATCAGCGAGGGCTCCATCCAGCACATCGCCGAGATTCCCGAGGAGATTCGCAACCTCTACCAGACCGCATGGGAGCTGCCCCAGAAGGCGCTGATCGACATGGCCGCGGCGCGCGGCCCGTTCATCGACCAGAGCCAGTCGCTCAGCCTCTTCATGGCGTCGCCCACCATCGGCAAGCTCTCCTCCATGTACCTTTACGCGTGGAAGACGGGCCTGAAGACCACCTACTACCTGCGCTCGCGCCCCGCGACCAAGATCCTCCAGACCACGACGGTCAACGCCGCGGCGGAGGAGTACACAGACGAAGAGGCTATCGCCTGCTCGCTGGAGAACCCCGAAGCCTGCGAGGCCTGCGAGTAGCAGCCGCTCCCCCCTCAGCGCCCCGCGCGTCCAACAGTTCGGGGCGCGCAAAGGCCCTCCAACCGCCTCCGGCCCCCATCTTCCCAAGCTCCTCCGGGACCGCCGCCGCATCAATAGCCAGCACGGAAACGGATTGTTTCTAGTTACGCACAGTAGGCAGCCAAAGGCAGGAAGCCGCACATGATTCTCGAACCAGGACTGAACCTCACGCTCCGGCCCATGCAGTACCCCGACTTCTATGAGATGTACAAGAACGGGATACGCAATACGTGGACCGTGGACGAGGTCGACTTCTCCGGCGATATAAAGGACCTGAACCTCAAGCTCACCGGTCCTGAGCGCCACCTCATCAGCCGGCTGGTGGCCTTCTTCGCCACCGGCGACTCCATCGTCGCCAATAACCTCGTGCTAAACCTCTATAAGCACATCAACTCCCCCGAGGCGAGGCTCTATCTCTCCCGCCAGCTCTTCGAGGAGGCACTCCACGTCCAGTTCTACCTGACGCTCCTCGACACCTACGTCCCCGACCTCGACGAGCGGCATGAGATGTTCCGCGCCATCGACACCGTCCCGTCCATCAAGAAGAAGGCGGATTTCGGCTTCAAGTGGATCGACTCCATCCATAACCTCGACACCCTCGACACGATGGAGCAGAAGCGCCAGTTCCTGCTGAACCTCATCTGCTTCGCCACCTGCATCGAGGGACTCTTCTTCTATGCGGCCTTCGCCTACGTCTACTTCATGCGTTACAAGGGACTGCTGAACGGCCTCGCCTCCGGCACCAATTGGGTCTTCCGCGACGAGTCCGCGCACATGAGCTTCGCTCTCGCCGTCGTCAGACAGGTCCGCGAGGAGTACCCGGACCTCTTCGACGCCGACATGAAGGCCCAGGTGGTCCGGATGATGGAAGAGGCCGTGGACTGCGAGACCCAATTCGCCGAGGACCTCCTGGAGGGCGGCGTGGTCGGCCTCACCGTTAAGGAGGTGCGCGAGTACCTCGAATACGTCGCCGACCAGCGCCTCACGAACCTGGACATGCCCAAGCACTTTGGCTCCCGCAACCCCCTTACCTTCATGGAGCTCCAGGACGTGCAGGAGCTATCGAACTTCTTCGAACGCCGTGTGTCCGCCTACCAGGTCGCCGTGACAGGCGAAGTCGCCTTCGACGAAGAATTCTAGGCCCGTTGAGCGCCGCGCCGACGGCCTAGCCGAACGCGATGCGGAGGAGACGGCGTAGCGAGTCGTCCATGTCGATGCTCGCAAGGTCGTGGGGCGAGAACCAGCGCAAATCGAGCGACTCGCTGCTCATGCTCGGCACGGCGCCGGGACCGGCGCGGAGAAGGAAGCGCGCGTCGAGGTGCAGGTGCTCGGGCTCGCCGGGGCGGGCCGGAATCACGTGAATGTCGAGGTCTACCGGCGTGGGGTCGATGGCGAGGTCGGCAATGCCGCTCTCTTCGACCGCCTCCCGAAGCGCGACGCCGGCGAGGTTGGCGTCGCCGTCGGCGTGCCCGCCGAGCTGCAGCCAGCACTCGAATTTGCGGTGGTGCGTGAGCAGGACGCGCTGCCCCTCGGAGTCCAGCACGATGGCGGAGCCGGTGAAGTGGCCGGGGAGGCACGTACGGAGGTGCGCGTCTTCGGGGTGCGCGTCGATGAACGCGAGCATGCGCTCGCGGATGGCCCGCTGCGCCGCATTGGGGGCCTCGTAGGCCAGCAGCGTGCGCCGCGCGGCGTCGAGATCGGCGGTCGGCGGGAAGGGTCCTCGGACGAATCGCATGGCTCGGCACACGGTACCAAACGGGCGCCTACTCTCTCAACACCGCGCTAGTATTCGAGCTGCGTTAGGCCGTCGGCCTCGCCTACCCCTGACTCCACCGCTGCCTTGCCGACCGCGTAAGCGATTCGCCTGTGGACGTTCAGGTCCAGCGGGCTCGGACTCAGCTCGCCGGGAGGCGTCGCGGCAGAGAGGGCCTCACCCACGGCGATGAGCATCTCCCTGTTGATTTCCGACGCCCTGACGCCCAGCGCTCCTCTCCATATCCCCGGATAACCGAGGACGTTGTTCACCGACGTGCCGTCCACGGCGAGAGCGGCACCCGCTTCCAGCGCGACCGACGGCAGAATCTCACAGTCGGGGTTCGAGAGCGCGAACACTATCTGCCCGTCGCGCACCGACTCCTGCGGGATCAGCCCAGGGACTCCCGTCGTAGCGATGACCACGTCCGCCGTCGCCATGATTTCGTCCAGCGACGACTGCCGCCCGCCTATCCTCTCGTGGCGGACCAGGCAGTCTTCGTTGAGGTCGGCGCCGAGGACCGGTCGGTCGCTGGCGTGCATGAGCAGCTTTGCGATGGACAGGCCCGCCGCGCCAAGCCCTACCTGGCCAATCGTGACGTCGGAGAGACGCTTGCCGGTCAAGCGCATCGCGGTCATCACCGCGCCCAGCACCACCGCCGCCGTCCCGTCTTGGTCGTCCTGCATGACGGGAATGCCCAAACGCCCCCGCAGCTTGTCGACAATCTCGAAACAGTGGGGCGAGGCGATATCTTCCAGGTGGATGCCGCTGTACGTGGGGGCGACGTTCACGACGGCCTGAACGAACTCATCCAGGCTCGACGCCTCGATCAGCAGCGGCGCGCCGTTCACGCCGCCGAACTGCTGCAGCAGCGCCGCCTTGCCCTCCATTACCGGCATCGCAGCCGCGAGCCCTATGTTCCCCAGCCCAAGCACCGCGGTCCCGTCCGTCACGATCGCCACCGTATTCCCGATGGACGTGAAGCGCCTCGCCAGGACGGGCTCATCCAGGATGGCGCGGCAGACCTCCGCCACGCCCGGCGTGTACACCTTGCGCAGCATCGCGATGCTCTCCACCGGATGGCGGCTGACAATCTCAATCTTGCCCCCTTGGTGGAGGTCCATCACTTCGTCGCGCGTCTCCGTGACCCTGACTCCCGCCACGTGAGCGACCGCCCGCAGCACCTCCAGCAGGTGCGCCTCGTTCTCTACGTAGATGTCGATGTCGCGCACCACTTGGTTCTGGCTGATGTGCACCGTCTGGATGTTTCCGATGTTCGCGCCCGCGCTGCCGATGGCCGTCGCCAGCGCCCCAAGCACGCCGGGCACGTTGTCGTTGCGCACCTGCATGGTGCGGATCAGTCCGTAGTTCGTCGTTGTCGTCACAGGTCTCCTCCGGTTTCCGGGAACGGGCACAGTATCGCACCCACGCGATAGAATCGCGGCCATCTACGGAGGGAGTTTTTCGATGCCTAACGCCAAGCTGGACGGAGCCATGATCGAGTACGCCGAGGCGGGCGACGGCGAACCGCTGGTGTTCTGTCACGAGTTCGCGGGGAGCATGGAGAGCTGGGAGATGCAGGTCAGCTACTTCTCCCGCCGCTACCGGACCATCGCATACAACGCCAAAGGCTATCCGCCCTCCGAGGTCCCGGCCGATTGGCGGGACTACGCCTACGACCGCCAGGTCCAAGTGCTGCTCGAGCTGCTGGACCACCTCGGCATCGCCAAAGCCCACGTCTGCGGGCTCTCCATGGGCGCTTACACCGCGGTCCAGTTCGGCCTCGCGCACCCCGACCGCTGTCTCAGCGTCGTCGCCGCGGGCGTGGGCACCGGCAGCGCCGACCCCGACGTCTTCCTCCGCGAGTCCGAGGAACGCGCCGCGCTTCTGGAGGCGAGCGGGATGTCGGGCATGGATGCCTACCTCGCCGGCTCCACCCGCATCAGGTTCCGCGAGAAAGACCCTGCCGGATGGCAGCGGTTCGCCAATCTTTTCAGGGCCCACTCCTCCCAAGGCTCCGCGAACACGCTCCGGGGCTTCCAGGGACGGCGGCCAAGCATCTACACCCGCGAGGCCGACCTCGCCAAGATGGACCTCCCCCTCCTCGTGATATGCGGCGACGAAGACGACCCATGCCTCGACCCCTCGCTCTTCCTGCGGCGGACAGTCCCGCGCTGCGGGCTCGTCGTTCTGCCGCACACCGGCCACGCATGCAACCTGGAGGAGCCCGCCGCATTCAACGCGGCGGTCGGCGAGTTCCTCGCCCAGGTCGAGGCCGGCAAGTGGGGTCCTAGACCCGCCGACAGCGGCGACAACTGGGCGGCGACGGCCCGCTAGTCGACGACGGCGAACGCCTCGACCTCGATGAGGTAGTCGGGGTTGGCCAGCGCGTGGACGAACACCATCGAGCTGGCGGGAAGCGCGTTCTCGTCCCGGTACTCGTTCTGGGCCTGGCGCGCCGCCTCCACGTCCGCATCGGGCGTAAGGAAGATCGTCACCTTCACGATGTCCGAGAGGCTGCCGCCCACTGACTCGATGGCCGTTCGGAGGTTCGCGTTGACCTGCCGCGCCTGCGCGAGCGTGTCGCCCTTGCCGATAACGGCGCCGTCGGCCCCGCGAGACGTCTGCCCCGCTATCCAGACCAGATTGCCCGACTTGACGACGTGCGCGAACCGCCCGCCGGGCGGCGGCGCCAGACCCTCAGGATTCGTACGTTGGATGTCCGCCATAGACTCCCCTCCGTTGCGTCCAAGTCGCTCCCCTACCAGTCTGCTGGAGAGGTCGAGGGCTCACGCCTTGTAGTAGACGGGCACCGCCGCGCCCGAGACCGCCCTCGCCTCCTCCGACGCCAGGAACAGCATCACGCTCGCCAGATCGTCCGGCTGGACCCATCGCGACGCATCCGCATCCGGCATCGCGGCGCGGTTCGCCGGTGTGTTCACGATGCTCGGCAGCACCGCGTTCACCGTGATGTCGTGGTCCTTGACCTCCTCGGCGACCGTCTGGGTGAGCAGGATGACGCCGCCCTTGCTCACCGAGTAGTGCGCCACCATCGGATCGCCTTTCAGGCCGCTGCGCGCGGCGACGCTGACGATGCGTCCGTACCCCTGGCGCTTCATGTACGGCAGCGCCGTCTTGATGGTGAGGAACGCCGATTTGAGATTGAGCTGGAGCAGGCCGTCCCAGTCCGCCTCTTCCATCTCCTCGACGGACGGCCCGAACCGGAACCCGCCGGCGACGTTGATCAGCACGTGCGGGCCGCCTTGGGCCGCCGCTTCCTCGAACAGACCGCGAACCGACCACTCGTTCAGCACGTCCGTCTCGCGGTAGCTGAAGGCCGCCGCCCGGTCCCCCAGCGCGCTCAGGTCCTCGCCTCGCGGCGGCACACGGTCCGCGACCACGACGCGCGCGCCCACCTCGACGAACCTCCGGACGACAACGCTCCCTATCGCCCCGCTCCCGCCCGTCACGATGACCGTTTTGCCCGTGAAGTCCATTCGCCTCTTTCTCTTATCTCTCGGCAGGCGTAGCCCCTTGCCGACGTTTCTCCCTCACCCTAGCCCTCTCCCGCTGGGAGAGGGGACTCCGCTATGAGCGCCGTGATCAGCGCCTTCCCGGCTTGGACGATCTCCTCGTCCTCCTCGCTCGTCCGGCCGCTCACGCCAAGGCCGCCGAGAATCGCCCCGTCCGACGCGACGACGACCGCGCCGCCGCCCCCCACGGTAAAGCTCGGATTGCCGAACCCGGCGACGCCCTGCCCAGACGCCCTTGCGCGCTCCCCGAACGCCAGCGTATCGACACGCATACAGGCCGACGTGTACGCCTTCTTGAACGCGTTCTGCCGAGCGAGGGCCGCATTCACTCCCGCCTCGGCCGCGAAACACACCACTTCGCCCCGGTCGTCCACGACGGCCACGGCGACGGGCCGCCCGCCCATCTCGCCGGCCTTCCGAAGCATTTCGGCCAGCGCCGCCCGCGACTCAGCCAGCCCCAACGTCTTGCGCGTCTTCATGCCTCGCCCCGCTCTAGCGCGGCCAGCCCCAGCCGGGCAAGACGCTCGTCCCGCTCGTCGTCCGAGCTCTGCACGCCGACCGCTCCCACGACGTTCCCCGAACCGTCCCGCGCGACGACTCCGCCATGCGCAGCGGCGACGAGCTCTTCGCCGAAGTCCCCTGCGCCCAGTCCGTTGGCCGCCCGGTATGCGGCGAACTCCGCCAGGTCCGAGCGCATCCGCGAGGCGGTGAAAGCCTTCCGCACGGCGTGCTTCCGGTGAAAGGCCGGCGCGCCGTCCATCCGCGCATACGCGGTCAAGTCGCCGTTGTCGTCCACCACCGCGACTGCGACAGGCCCCGCGCCCTCGCCGTCCGCCGCGGCGAGCACCGCATCGACGGCCCGCAGCGCGTCCTCTACATCAAGCCATTGGCGTTCGTACATCCGGCCCTCCGTGTCTTGCCGCAGTCTACCTGCGAGCGGCGTCTATCAGAAAGGGGCACCGCCTGGGCGCCCCTTTCACGACTTACTCCGTAGCCCTACTTGCGTCTAGCTTACTCCTGCGGGAAGAGGCCCCGGATGATTCCGAGCGTCTCGTCCGGAAGGACGGCGAGGCCGTCCACCTGGGCCTGGTACTGGTCGCCGGTCCGCAGGCCGACGTCGTAGTTCCGAGCGTTCATGTCGGCGACGAAAGCGTCGCTCGATACGACTTGCTCGAACGCCGCGCGCACGGACGCCACGACCTCCGGCGGAGTCTGCGACGGCATGCCGAAGATGCGGCTCGACGCGGCCAAGTCCATGAGGGCATTGAAGCCGTCAACGTAGGCCTGGCTGGCGCCCTTCTCGCTGACTGCGATATTGGCAATCTTGTCAACCCACTGCCACTTGCCCTCGGCCTTGCCCGCCGTCACCCACGCAGGCTCCATAATCGTGTAGAACAACGGCGTCGCGTATCCCTCGGCCCACTCGGGGTTGTTCCTCACCTCGGAGTCGCGGCACGTCGGCGTTACGTCGATCTCGCCGCGGTTGAAGGCCGCGTTCATGTCGGACGTGCCCGTGTACCCGAAGGCCCGCTCGAACGGGAAGCCGACCTGCACCGCCCACTCGCTCGAAGTCGCATACGTGTCCACGCGGCCGATCTGGCCGAGCGTGAAGTTTCCGGCGAAGAACTCGTCGAGCGCGTTGTTCGGGTCGTTCAGCAGATTCGTCCGGATGCACCATGTCTGGTCGCTTGGGGTGAAGTCGGGCGCGCCGAGGTACTTCAGGTCCGTCGCCGCGTCGAACCCTTCCACGCCGGAGAGGATCGATTGCTGCACCAGGGTCGAGATCACCACGACGATGTCAGCCTGATTGTCGCGGTAGTCCTTGCCCGTTACGGACTTGACCGCCACCAACGTGTTGGCCCCCGGCTTGTTCGTGACGATCACGTTCGGGTTGCCTTCCAGCGCGTTGCTCAAGTGGCTGGCGAATATGCGCGAGAAGGTGTCGAAACCGCCGCCCGGCGCATACCCCACGGTGATGCGCACCGTCTTACCGCCGAAGTCGACGCGGTCTTCCTCCGGGATGGGCGTGGGGGTAGCTGTCGCGGGAGGCACGGGCGTTGCGGTTGGCTGAGGAGGAGGGGTCACTCCGGGAGGCAACGGCGTCGGCGTCGCCGTCGGGTCCGCGGGGGCCTCTGGGGCCATCGCTGTCGGCGTAGCTGTCGCCGCCAGCCGGGGCGTCGCAGTCGGGTCATCGCCGCCGCACGCGGTCACGAGCAGCGCGAGCGACGCCGCGAGCGCGACAAGGCCCAACATCATCTTTCCTTGAAGCAAACGGATGCGCATCAGTCCTCCCAAGTTACGAGTTTCTACAATGAACTACGCTTGAAAACGCGGCGTGGATGCTAGCACGGCGACGCGGTTTTAGTCCACGACAGGCCTCCTGTAGGGCCACACGGTCCGGCAAGCGTGATCTTGCCCACCCACCTGCCCATCAGGGTTGCTTAGGGGGCGCCCCACGCCTGCCGCCCCCTCCTCAGTCCTCCCCCGCAGACGGGGAGGAGGTTAAGAACTTCTCCCTGCGATTTATGCAAAGGTCTGGCAGACGGGGGAGAGAGTTTGGATACTCTCTCCCGCAGACCAGGAAGCGGGCCGCAGTAGGCCGGTTTGGCGCGAATCGCCCGAAATCGCGCCCGTCGCGCACTCGTAAAGCGCCCAGGTCTACGAGTGGGCTGAGCGCCGATTTTTTCGAAACTGTCGCATTTTGCCGGGTTTTCATGGTCATTTACTCGTGTTTGGGGGTTTCGGGCGCGACAGTTCCGCCCCATTTTGCGACAGCAAATGCGACACTTTGTAACACAAATGCGACAGTTTGCGACACCAAAGCGACACTTTCCGACAGGCGCCGATGGGGCATCGGGGTGTGGAGGGCGCGGGGCGGTTGGGGCATGGGAGGCAGGATAGGGAACGAGGGGTCGTTTGCGCAACGAGCAAATGTCACAGTGGCGACATTGGGGTTGGTTGGGCCGGCAGACGCGCAGACCCCCTCTCTAGCTCTCCCCCGCAGACGGTGGAGAGGACCGGAGGAGACGGGGTAACTGTTCAGAGTTGATGAGGCGAATGCCAGCGGAACCACCCCTAGCCCCTCCTTGGTAAGGAGGGGGATAGGAGGGCGTTGGTTGGCGGGGCGGCGTGGTTCGAGAGGCTCACCACGAACCAATCAGGGAAGGGCTCACCACGAACCTAAACTCATCAACTCTGAACAGCTACGAGACGGGAGTCTCGCAGCCTCCCTCCGTCATGCTCTCGCAGGCGGGAATCCAGAGCGGCCGACCGGCCAGGGCTCAGCTGCTCAAGCTGCGCCAGAACTCGGTAACCGACTCTCTGCCTCGCAGAGCGTCCGGGAGGAGGCCTTCCAGGACCGGGTCTATCCACGCGATGTGGATCACGAGGTCGAAGAACCCGTATATGAGGGCGAGGAAGGCGATGGCCCACAACGTCGCCACCCACCACCGGACGCCCCCAAAGACCTTCAGGTAGAGCCACACGTACGCGGGCACCGCTATCTGGAAACCGATCATCCAGATTCCAGCCACGAGCCCCACCGTGGTCCCCAACGCCTTCACCGTCCGGCGCAGCATCACGCCGCGGCTTTCGCCGGTCACCGTCCTGCCGATATCCAGGATGCGCGAGCGAGACCTGGAAGGCTGGACCAGGTGCCGCAGCGTGTATACCCCCACGAGCGCGAGCCCCGCTATCGTCACCACTCGCGGCAGCCGCGCCGCTTCCTCCGTCCAATCGAACGACTGCCATAACGTATACGCGAACGCAATCGCGATCGCCCCGATGAATACTCCGCTTGCCGTGGGCCGCAACTGCTCGAGGGTCGGCATCCGCACGAAGCCGGTCCCCGGCTCCTGCACAGGCGGCGTTTCCACGCTGTCCTCGCCGCCGACAGGAGGCGTTATCGTGGCGACTCCCCGCGCCTCCATCTCGGCTTGCTGGCGCTCACGCGTCCGGGTCACGCTCCGCTGCATCCAGATGGTGTAGCCGCCCGTCCCCACCGCGATCAGGAGGATGGCGATGACGGGAATCCGGGTGAAGATGCCCCCGAGGCCAAACGCTACTATCGAGATGCCGTAGAACCGCTCGATGATGCCGCCGAGAATGATGGCGATGATGATGGGCGGGCGGGGCCAGCCGTAGGTCTTCATGAAGTAGCCCAGACCGCCGAACGCCAGCATCACGACGAGGTCGTTGATAGACACATTCGCCTGAAACGCCGCAATCGTCATCACCGCGAGCACGATCGGGACCAGGACATTCGGCGGTACGAAGGCAATCCGCGTCAGCAGCGGCGTAAAACCGAGCGCCAGGCCGGTCGCGAACACATTCGCCAGCACCAACGAGAAGGCGATGGTCAGCGTGAGGGGGAGGTTCTCGTTGAGCATCTGCGGCCCAGGCTGCAGACCAAGGATGACCAGCAAACCGAGGAAGATGGCCATGCCCACGGAGCCGGGTACTCCGAAGAACAGCGTCGGGACGAGCTGTCCCCCGTCGACCGCGTTGTTGGCGGACTCAGGCGCGATGACGCCGCGGATGTCGCCCGTGCCGAAGGTTTCCGTGCCCCCGCGCACCGTCTGCCGCGCCGACGCGTAGGCGAGCCACTGGGCGAGGGAGCCGCCGATGCCCGGCAGCACGCCCACGAACACGCCCATGGCCGCCGACCGGAACACGAGCAGCCAGTTCCTGAGCACCTCCCGCATCCCCTCTATGCGCTGTTTCGCGGAGTCCTGGCTCTGGGGCGTCTGCCGCGCAATCGCAACGTCGCCGACGACCATGTCGAAGAACTCAGGCAGGGCAAAGAGGCCAATGACGACCGGTACGACGTGGATGCCGTCCCACAGGTAGTCGGCCCCGAATGTCAGGCGCTGGACGCCCGTCGAGTCGTCGAAGCCGACGCTCGCAATCAGCAGCCCGAACGCTCCGGCCATCAGCCCCCGCAAAAGCGCTCCGCTGCTGACAACGCCCACGACGGCAATCGCCACGAGCCCCAGGGTGAAGAACTCCGCGGCGCTGAACTGGTTCACCACGGTGCGCGCAATCGGAATCGTGGCGAAGAGGAACACGGCGCCCACCACGCCGCCCAGTAAGGACGAGAAGTAGGCCGCCGACAGCGCGACTCCCGCCTTGCCCTGGCGCGCGAGGGGATTGCCGTCGAGGATCGTCGCCTGCCCGGACGTGGAGCCGGGCATGCCGAGGAGCACAGCGGGGAGCGTGTCCCCCGTCGGGACCGTCGCCACCATCCCTATGGCGAGCGGAAGCGCGATGAAGGGGTCCAACCCGTAGGCGAACCCCAGCAGCACCACCAGGCTCGGCACCGCGCCGCCGGGCATCGCGCCGTTCAGGACGCCAACAGTGACCCCCACGAACAGCGCGAGCATCACCTGCCAGCTCGCGAGGTGTCCGAGCGCCTCGCCCGCTGCTTCGAGCATCTGCTAGTCCCGCTACCCGGCCTAGGCGCCGAGGCCCCTACTGGTCCATCGTGTTCTTCGCGAACACTTCCTCGAGCTTCGCCAGCTTGGGCGTCAGCCCCTGCTCGAACGAGTACTGCGCGGCTGTTTCCAGCACCAGCTTGTTGGCGCGGATGCCGTGCTGCACGAGCGGCTGCTTCATCGCGGCGGCGCTCTCCGCCGGGACCTGCCCCGTCTCGACGTAGTAGTCGACGTGCTCGGCGCGCTCACGGTTGGCTATGTCGTTGGACCGGTTGAACGCCTTCATCAGGTTGAGCAGCACCCACGGGTGCTTCTCCGCGATCTCGCGCTTCACGACCATGCCGTGGTTGATGGGGTACAGCCCCGTCTTGCCGTAGAAGCGGATGCCCTCGGCCCGCGCGTCCGGGAACAGGGACGCGATGTCCTGATGATGCCAGAGGTCGGCAGTGCTCCGGTCGATCAAGTTCGGGTCGACGATGTACAGCAGCGTCGCATCCAGCTCTCCGGACAGCATCATCGAGCCGATGCTCTTCTCCAACGGGATCTGGTTCACCGTGACGCCCTTGGGAGGCTTGAAGCCCGTCGCGCCGCCGTGGCTCTGCTCCGGCACGCGCTCCATGAAGAACTCCATGTCCTTCGGCTCGACGCCGAACTCGTGCTGCAGCACGCCGCGCGTCCACAGCGCCGCCGTCTGCTGGTACTCCGGCACGCCCACGCGCTTGCCCTTCAGGTCGGCCGGGCTCTGGATGCCCGCGTCCTTGCGGATGAGCACGCCCGTGTGGAAGAAGCGCCGCGTCGTGAACACCGGCAGCCCGACCCAGCGCTCGTCGCCCGCCGCCTGCGCCATGATGAGCGACGAGAACGACATCTCGGAGACGTCGAAATCGCCGAACTTGAGCTGGCGCCAGAAGAGCTCCGACGGATGGACGGGGCTGGGGATGAGCTGTATGCCGTCCGGCTTCACGCGACCGTCGTGGATCGGCCAGGTCCTCGGGTTCGACGCCATTCCTACACTGAGCTGAATATCCATGAGCTATGCCTCCTCGGCTGAATAGGGCCTAGAGGCCCGATATAAACTGCTCTTCCTCGTCCCACTTGCCCACGTTCGAGCGCCACACCATGTCGAGCCGCGCCATGTCTTCCTCGCTCAATGGCGAAGCGCCGGAGCACCCGACGGCCTCCTCCAGATGCGCAAGCTCGGAGAACCCGCCCAGCACCGTCGTGACCGCTTCGTCCTGAAGGATAAACCGGTACGCGGCTTGGGACAGCGTCTGGCCGGGCCGCGACAGGAACGCGAACGGCATCGCCCGCTGCACCATCGCCTGGTACATATCCGCGTTGCGCGACAGCCCGCCGCCCGCGAGCGCATGCCGTCCGCCCCCGCCGACCGCGTGGTCCGTGAGCACGCCGCCCGCGAGCGGACGTATCACTGCGGTCCCCACGCCCAGCTCGCGCGCCCGCACTAGGAACTGCCCATAATCGTGCTGCACGTCCAGACCGTCCGGCGTCGGCAGGCCGGCCGTCGGGTTCAGCAGGTCGTACCACACGTTGAGCATGTGGAACTCGCGCGTCTCCAAGAGCGCCATCACCGCGTCCGCGTCGGCGTCTTCGTTCGCGAATCCGAAGAACCGGGTCTTCCCCGCGCGCCGCAGACGCTCCAGACCTTCCAACGCGCCGCCCGCGCCCAGGTAGTCGTCCAGCCCCAGGTGAATCCACCCCGGCACCGTCGTGTCCGTCTCGATGCCCGGCGGATTGTGGATCTGCACCACGTCCACGTGGTCCACCTGCAACCGCTCGAGCGAGTCCTCGACCGACTCGACCACCGCGTCGGCGATGTGGTCGAGCTCGTCAGGCATGACCTCGACCTTGGTCGTGAGGACGGGCCGAAAGCCGATCTCGCGCATCGCCTTGCCGATGTTCGTCTCGGCCAGGCCCTTGCCGTAGTCGGGCGACGTATCGAAATAGTTGACGCCGAGCTCGAGCGCCCGCTCGATGGCGTCCAGCTGCTCCTTCGGCTCGCCCTTCACCAGCAGCCCCGCGTTGTCGCCGGAGCCGAAGCCAATCTCGGACACACGAACGCCTGTAGCGCCCATCTCGCGGTATCTCAAAGGGGACCTCCGGGAAGCCGGGGCTCAGAAGCCCGGCAGCGCGCGTTATCTAAGCCGCCCCAAGAGCGCATGTCAAGCGGCAAGGCGCAAGTACGGGAGGAGGAAGGAGAAAAAGAAAGCCCCAAGGAACCGGCTTCGCTCAGAATCACCGCCGCCCCACCGGGAGCGGCGTACTGCCAAAGGGGTGCATGTACATTGAAAGCTACGGCTCCCCGCTGTCAACGCTGTAAAGAGCGTCCGTCTCACGCAGCGCACCGGTCTCACGCTTCGGGTTGTAGAACCCGCTGCTCAGTCTGTCTATGTGTTCAAGCAAGTCAGGGGACACGCTATGCCACAGCGGGTCGAGGATGAACGTAACCCCCTCACGCCGGGCAAGTTTGGCCGCTGGCACGAAATCGCTGTCGCCGGACACGAGGACGATGGTGTCCGCCTGCTTCTTCAAGGTGATCGTGGCGATGTCCAGCCCGATTCGCATGTCCACGCCCTTCTGGTGAAGGTCGGGCGCAAAGTCCGTATCCGTGAGGTCGGCTGCCTGCATACTGCCGTCCAAGAGACGCTTCTGCACGCCCTGGTTCAGAATCCAAGAACTGTTGCTCGGTTTCTTCACTTCCCCGAGCCGCAGCGCGAAGTTGGGCCGTTGTTTCAGGACATCAAACAGGTTGCCGCGGAAGACCGCTACTTCCGACCTTGCGTAGTCTATCGACTTCCCAGTGACAGGTTGTTGCCCCTTGTTGGCATACGGAAGCGCGTCGTAGTAGAAGCAGCGGTACAGCAGGCTCCAGTAGGACGAGACCTGGTAGGTCTGGTTCAACCGAGACAGGTGACCGCGAACCAACTGCTCGATAGCCCTGGCCACGCTCTCCGCGTCCTTGGCGTCAACGTCGCGCCGTACCGAAGGCAGGCGCTTCAAGAAATAGCCGCCGTCTATGAGAATCGCTACCTTCGTCATGGCCTTCCCCTACCTCGCCCTGAATCGAGGCAAAAGAAAAGCCCCAGGGAATCGGCCTCGCTCGTAATCACCGGCGCTTGCCGGGAGCGTGGCGTACTGCCAAGGGGCGAATGTACGCATAATACTAGACGCCCGTCTGGGATATTGTCAATCCCTTAGTTCACCGGTGCAGGCATGAGAGCGGCCCCGATGTCCGGTTGCAATCCCGTCGGCACGCCGCGCAAACCTCTACCTCCCAACCAAGGAGAAGACCTCGCGCAGAGCGGCGGCGCCGGGCGTCAGCACGCCCGATTCCACGCGGTGGACGAGCTCCGTGACTGCGTCGCAGTATGGCGCGGCAATGCCGTGCGTCGCGCCCTTTCGCGAGACGAGGCCGCTGAAGTAGTCGACCTCCGTCTTGCGGCCGCGCCGCACGTCTTGATACATCGACGTCATCGCGTCCGGGCTCACGCGAGCGGCGCGCTCCCCCAGCGCCCGCTCGACGACGTCCGACTCGCCGTTGGCAGTCGCGTACACGTCGGCGGCCGCGTACTCGCCCATGATTGTCGTGAGCGGGTGGCCCTCCGCCTCGGCCACGCGCATCGTCTCCGCCGCGAGTCGCACCGCGATTCTCCGGGCGTCGGCGCTTGCAAGCAGCTCGGCGGACCTCATGCCGCCGATCGCCGAGACCGGGTTCAGCATCGTGTTGTTGACCATCTTCGACCAACGCTCGTGGGCCAAGTCGTCGATGGCGAGGCTCGGCCAAACGTGATTGAGCGCTTCGGCCACGCGCGACGCCTTCTCCCCTGCCGGCGCGGCGTGCTCGCCCACGTACACCCCCGGAAGCTCGGCTGAAGCCGTAGCCCGGCTGACCGAAGACGACGCCTGCACGCGCCCCGGCTCCAGGAACGACCCATTGATCAGGATGACGCCCCCCACGATCCGCTCCGCCCCCACCTCCGGCGCGATCCACTCCTCGTTGATGCTGTTCTGCATCGACACGACGAGCCCGTCGTCAGCAAGCCAAGGCTTGACTACGCGCAGCGCCTCCATCGTGTCGTAGGACTTCACGCAAAGCAGCAGCAGGCCGATGGGCGCCGACAGTTCGTCGGGCGCTATGGCGCGCAGCCTGGCGTGCTCCTCCCCGCCCGATTGTTCCTGCACCGTGAGCCCGCCGGCTTGAATGGCCTCGCGCTGCTTCGCCCACGGCTCGACGACCGTCGGGTCGAGTCCCGCATTCGCCAAACGCACCGCAATCTGTCCGCCAATGGCCCCGGCCCCGTAAACGACGATGTTCCCTAGCTCAGCCATTGCGTCAGTCCCTCGTTCGCCCTCTTATTATCTCGCTAATCATGGCATTAGACTATCGCACGGTTGCTATCCGTACGCAAAATTACAGCCCTCCGCCGAACTTCCGGCTCGCCACCACCGCTTGCGCCCTCGGGCTGATCTGACTACGAACCATGATGTTCAGCAGCGCCGGGCCGTCCGCCGCCAGCGCCCGCTCCAGCGCAGGCTCCAGCTCCTCCGGACGCTCGACCAGCTCCCCGTACGCTCCCAACCCCTGCGCGACCAAGTCGTACCGGGAGGGCGCCAGGTCGGTGATCACGGCCTTGCCGTACAGGCCCAGCTGAAGGTTCTTATCGATGCCCCACGCCGCGTCGTTCCCAACGAGAAAGACCACCTTGAGCTTGTGGCGCACGGCGGTGTCGAGTTCCATGCCGTTGAACCCGAACGCGCCGTCGCCCGTGATGCAGAACACCCGTGAGTCCGGCTTCGCCAGCTTGGCCGCAATCGACATCGGAACGGCCTGGCCGAGCAGGCCCAGGTTCGGCAGGTACCACCAGCTCCGCGGACTCCTCGCCGGAAGGTACGCGCGCCCATAGTACGCGTAGTCGCCGCCGTCGAAGACCAGCACGTCGTCGGGCCGCAGATGCTTGGCCAGGACGCTGTGGACGAGCATCGACCGCAAGGGCGTCTCGTCCGTCACGTACTGTTCGAGGTACTCCTTCTGCTCGACGATCGCCGTCCTGAACCGCTCCAGCCACGGCAGCTCCGGCCACTCCGCCCTCGCGGCCTCGTCCGCTAGCTGCTCGACGATCGGCCCCACGTCCCCCACCAGCGAAAGGTCGACGCCCCGGTTCCGGCCCACTTGCAGCGGGTCCGGCTCGACCTGAATCACCTTGGCGTCGCTCGGGACGACCGGCCCGAGTCCGTACCCGATCGTGAAGTCGAGCAGCTTGCCCAGGAACAGCACGACGTCCGCCTCGCGGATAAGGTTCGCCGCCGTGTGCTGGCTCAGGTCGAAGAAGCCGAAGCAGTACGGGTGGTCGTCCGATACGATCCCTCGCGCGGCCTCCTCGGTCATAAACGGCAGCTTCGTCGTCTCGACGAACCGCTCGTAGACCGACGACCAATCGCCGTACGCCGCCGGCGTGCTCGCCACGATGACAGGACGCTCCGCAGCGCGAAGCATCGCCACCGCCTGCTCGACGGCCGCCCGCGACGCCTGGATGGGCTGCGTGCGACGGTACGACGACGCCTCGAAGAAGCGCGTCTCCTCGTCATCGACGATCGCGCTCTGCACGTCCACGGGCACGGTCAGGTGCGTCGGTCCCCGCCTGCCCTCGAACGCCGTTCGGATGGCCGTGGACATCAGGTCGGGGATACGGCGCGGGTCGTGGGCCAGCCATGCGCCCTTGGTGACGGTGCGCGCGATGCCCACCTGATCGATCTCCTGCATGATTCCGCGGTGGTAGTTCTTCACCTCAGCGGAACCCGCGATGTTCAGCAACGGGCTCTCCGTGGACATCGCATTGATGAGCCCCGGCAGCGCGTTGGCGTGCCCCGGAGTCGTCACCGCTACGACGCCCAGCTTGCCCGTCATTCGCGCCCAGCCCTCCGCCATGTGGACCGCGGCCTGCTCGTGGCGGCAATCGATGAGCCGGAACCCCTCGTCGTCGAGAACGTCCAGCAGCGGGAGGATATGGTCTCCCGCGACCGTGAAGATGGTGTCGACGCCCTCCAGGCGGAGGGCGCGAGTGATAATCTGGGCGCCGCTAAGGCTCACGATTCACTGCTCCATGGAGCCGCAGCCGGCCATGGCGCGGCCGCGGGGGGATGGCGGCGATGCTAGCAGCCGCCCCTTCCCCCAAGCAACGCGCCCCCTCCTCGCCATTCCCGCGCCCCTCACCCGTCACTCCCGCGAAGGCGGGATCCTCGCCCTTCCCAATCTCCCCTCCGAAGGTCCTCTCCACCGTCTGCGGGGGAGAGTTAGAGAGGGGCCGCCCCGCCCGCCTACTTCGTCGGTTGCGGTGTGGGACATAAGGCCAACATGCCGTGGGCGCCTTCTCGGTCTGCGAGACGGCGGCCCGCGCATCCGTGGCTGGGTGATGCCTACGCGATAGCCATCGAAGCCATAACTCGACCAAGGTCGGTCTCCTCGTCGAGACGCCACAGGCGGTCCAACACCGTCTGCTGACGGGACTCGTCGAGCAGGCCGGTCGTGAGCCGCCGGAACTTTTCTTCGATGTTGGTGTCGCTCATGGGCCTCTTGAAGTGCCCGGTGTAGTAGGGGACGGTCGCCGTGTGCCGGCGGCCGTCCGAGGTCTGGACTGTCAGGATGTTGAGGATGGCCTCCGGCCAGGCCGCGTCACATTCCGGGTCCTGCACCACCTCGATACGCTGCATCAGGTCCAGCAACACGGGGTCGCGCAGAACGTCGTCCTCGAAGTGCGCGGGCTCGAGCGTGCCGAACCGAAGGGCGCAGGCGACGACAAAGGGAATGCTGTGGTCGGCGGTCTCTCGCGTCTCAGGTCGCCAGCGAGTGGGGTCGCCCGCCATGATGCGTTTGCCGCTCTCGAACGTCCGGATGTGGACGTGGTCGATGTCGTCCGCGTCGGCGATGCCCAGTGCCTCCCGCGCCTCCATCGCGCCTTCGATTGCCGTCTGGGAGACGAAGCCCGCAGGGAATCGCTTGAAGCGCGACTCCATGAGCCGGAACGCGCGGTCATTGCCATCTTCCTGCGCCAAGGGAGCAAGCTCGACGGGGGCGCCCGTCACCCCCGCGAAGAACCCGTGCGAGCCGGTGAACACCTCCGGTGGACCCGTCATCCCACGCCGGGCGAGCATGGCTGCGAAGACGCCGTTCCTGCCCGCGTTTGGGACAGCCGCCGCCTTCCAGTGGGAGATGGTCCCGCGCCGGGCCTCGCCAAGCGTCATACTGCTGACCACGGAGATGCGCAGTGCTTCCGCGAGCTGCTCCACCGTGAGACCGAGCACTTTGCCCGCCCCGAGCGGCGCGGAGATGGCGGCATAGGCGGCTTGGTCCCAGGCGCCGCCTGAGGCGAGGTGAAAGCTATCCGCCCAGGCAGCCTGCACCTCGTAGGCGAGTGCGACAGCCGCGATCAGCTCTCGGCCCGACCCTCCATGCGCCTCCGCGGCAGCCAGTACTGCGGGGATGTTGTCGGAGGGGTGGGCGATGTCCTTGCCGTTGTAGGAGTCGTTGAAGTCCAGATAGCGCACCATCGCGCCATTCACGAAGGCGGCCATGTCTGGAGTGGTCGTGACGATGGTCCCCAGCAGCGTGGCCGGCGACGAACCGTGCGTCTCGAGGGCCACATCTCGGGCCGCGCGCACCGGAGCGGCGTCGCCGGCCGCCAACCCACAACCCATGGAATCGATCACGAGCCGCTTGACCTGGTGCACAACCTCGCTGGGCAGGTCCTCGTATTCGAGGCCGGCCACGTAACTCGTGAGACGTTCAACGATGGGATCAGTCATGCTTCGGCGCCTCCTCCGAGACTCACCGGGCCTGGCCGAGTGTAGCCTCCAAGGCCGTCACAGACCCCTCCGGGGCCGTCACAGACCATAGAAGGCCTTTGGATTGTCCTCGAGGATTTTCCGTTTCGCAGTCTGGCTGAACTCTCCCTCATCAGCCCTGCGCCGCAGGATGTCTATGGCCCCAATCTCAGCCGACTGGTCCGCATGAGAGTAATCGGTGCCAATCATCAAGTGGTCTTCAGTTCCAAACCGGAGGAGGTACGGGATGTCCTCCTGCGATTGGCAGGTCACGTAGAGGCGGTGCTCCTGGAAGAGCTCGCTCAGGTCGTCTGAGTAGTTGAACGATTTGAATGCCCAGGCCATACGCTCCCGGCGGGCGCTGAGCCTGTCAAGGACGAACGGTATCCAAGATGATCCCGCCTCGATGAAGCCAAACTTCAACTTGGGGAACTTGTAAGCAAGGCCGGAGAAGATGATTGCGTGGAACGCATCTACAACGTTGGTGCTTCCGACCCCGTCGCCGCCAATGAACCCCACACTGTTGCCGCCTTGAGGCGGGTCCCCTGAGCCAGTGTGCATACAGAGTGGAAGACCAAGGTCATTCGCCTCTTGATAGATAGGGTAGAAATAGGGGTCGGTCGCTCGCCTGCCCAATTCTGTCGCCAATTTGAAGACCCCGCAGGCTCCGTGCTCGCTCGCCCACCCAAGCTCTTCTACGGCGGCTTCCATGTCCAACATCGGTAGGACTGCCACCCATCGGAGGCGCCCCTTGCTTTGAGAAGACCTATCGGCCATCCAGCGGTTGTAGCTCTTGCAAATAGCAACCTGGGTCTGCGGATCGCTCGTCAGATAGGTGAGGAACAACGTCGGGTACATGACGTGAACGTCCACCCCCATGTCGTCCATGTGCCGCAGACGGGTTTCAACATCTCTTAGCTCGCGGGCGTTGAGGGTCGTGCCGGTCCGCCGATCATCGCGGATTCGACGGATCGACAGATTGCCGCCGATGAGCCAGTGCCTCGTGTATCCAGGGGCGGGGGCGCTGGCGTCCATGTCTTCGGTGGGAACGAGCGTGACCGGCTTGTACCGCGTGTCTTCGGGAGGCATGTACTGCCAAGTCTCTTCACATTCGTCCACGTGCGTGTCAGCATCGATCACAGCCATCGACTTAACTCCTTCCCAGATTCCGACTCGACATTCGGAGCGTCCCGACTCACCTCCTACCCAAGGCCGTATCCAGGCAACCGGCGGGAGCATATGCCGGGCGCCCGGCAAGTGTACAGCCCCCCCGCAGGCCCACTCGCGGAGGCTTGGACCACATGAGTGGCCTTAGGCGCCGTTGCTTGCCGCAGACCGGAGGCCTACCCCCCCACGAGTATCGAACCTTTCCGTTGCTACTGCCTCGAAAATCCCCCTCCCGTCTACGGGAGACGAGGCCACATGAGAGATTACCTCGCATCCATGGAGGACTGAGGAGGGGGAGCGAGAACCGCCACACTCTCCGCAGCGTAGTACCAGACGTCTACACATACGTTAGCCTTGTCAGACGTCGGTCATGGGCTCGCATGCACACGGGGGAATCCACCGCACTTGTTCGCACTTGTTGCATTTCGCGCGCCGGGTGATTTGCGAAGGACCGTTCACGGGACTGCATGGGCTGGCTTGCTATGCCTGATGGCCGTCAGTCTGCTGTCTGCATGCGACGGCGCGCCCACGCCGACCCCACTTCCAAATGCGGCGCCCACTCCAACTCCTAGGAGCGCGCCCACCCCAATCCCGACTCCCACACCCACTGCAACGCCTGTCCCAACGCCAACCGCAACTCTAACGGCCACACCCACCGCAACGCCTACCCCGACGCCAACCGCGACTCCGACTCCCACTCCCGCGCCAACCCCTACTCCAACGCCAACGCCTACCCCGCCGATGGGCTTGGAAATCGGCGAAGGCGCTTTGTGGCGCGACGTAGTCGGCGCCTTCACGGAAACCGAGCAGCCGTGCATCCGAGCCGAGCTCGGCGCCGAGGCTTACGACGACCTCCTCGCTCGGGCCGTGCTCGGCGGCGAGGTGTGGCCTGGCGGCTTTCCGACCCGCTGCCTCGCGGAGGAGACAGCTATCGACCTCAGCGTTGGCCTGGTGGCCGCAGCGGGCGGGCTGGGCGTCGACGCCAGGCAATGCGTCGGACAGGCCTACGTAGACTCCGGTGCCGCCTCTCTGGGATTCATCCTGAGCAACGAGTTCGGCTTAGGAAACGAAGGCGAGGGCATCGGTCTCATACTCCGTTTCCTGCTCTGCCTGACCGACGAGGAGGCCGTGCGCCTCACGACACAGCAGGAGGTGTTGGGCTACCTCCCGCCGCCGTCCGAGCTGAGGTGCGTGTTCAACCGTGCCCTCGTGGAGCAATACGTCACTTTCATCTATGACCAGTCGTATATCCCGCGAGCATGGGAATCGCTCGGCTTCACCATCTTCATCAATAGCCAGCGAGGAAGGGTCACGCTTGGAGAGCATTCGCCGGAGTTCCTGCATGCGTGGGCGGAACTCGCCGACGCCGCGGACGCCTGCGGCATCGACGACTTCATCCCCGACGCGCCGCCCCCCTTGGCGCAAGGGAGGCTCCTCTGGCGGTTCCGAGCGTCGAGTTACATTCTCGGCTCGCCTGTCGTAGCGGATGGCGTCGTGTACGTCAGCGCGGGAGACAGCCGCCTCTATGCAGTGAACTCCGCCACGGGCAATCTCGTCTGGCGAATCCCGATGGACGGCGACAACGCATGGCTCACGGAAGCGGACGGCGTCGTCTACGCGAGCGGCGGCTCCCGCCTGCTCGCTGTGGATGCCGTCGACGGCAACGTTCTCTGGTGCCACGACGTTGGCCCCGTCTACTACTCCATCCCGGCCGTCGTCGACGGAGTGGTGTACGTGGGTTCATGGGGAAGGAGCCTGCACGCGATCGACGCCGTCACCGGAGACCTCCGCTGGCGGTACGAGACAGGCGGAGGCGTACGCTCCACGCCCGCCGTTGCCGACGGCGCCGTCTACTTCCGCTCGACTGACGGCCATCTTTACGCCGTGGACGCGTCCACGGGCGTGCTCCGCTGGCGCTCCCCGGTCGAGGCGCGCAGCCACTATCAATCGCCCGCGGTATCCAATGGCGTGGTCTACACCGGCTCCGGCGAGCGCCTCTACGCGCTGGACGCTGGCACGGGAAATCTCCTTTGGCAAACGGAGCAGGGAGTCGCGTCGGACTCCCGGCTGGTCGTCGCCGACGGCGTCGTGTACGTCAGTGCTGGCGCCCTCGACGCAGTGGACGCCGCCACCGGCAGCCTCCTCTGGCAGTCTTTAGTGAACGACTTCGCTTCCTCCCCAACAATCGTCGACGGCGTCGCATATGTCGGTTCCAGGGACCAGCACTTGTACGCCATCGACATAGCTACAGGCGAGGGCCTATGGCGATACCGCACGGGGGGACAGGTAGCTTCCACACCGGCCGTTGCGGACGGCGTCGTCTACTTCGGGTCGGGCGACGACCATTTGTACGCGCTCTCTACCACGGCGGACGCGCCTGCCGGGACGCCTACTCCCATGCCCGCGCCCCCCGCAGGTTTGGCGGCGCTCACTCCGACCCAAGGTCTCCTCGGACAGTTCGGGACTGCTGTCGCCGTCAGCAGAGACGGACGGACCATCGCTGTTGGAGACTCCCTAACACGAACCGACCGGAAGTACGGCGGCGCCGTCTACGTCTTCACCCACCCCGGCGAGGAATGGCCCGACCTCGGCGAGGACGCCGCAGCCGTGCTGTTGCCGCCGGACGATAACGATTGGCCCCCCGTGCCCGACGATAGGGACTGGGTCGAGACGATGAGCTCGTTCGGACGGTCGATAGCGGTGAGCGCCGACGGGAGCGCCATCGTCGTTGGCGCGCCGGACAATCTTCCCCACGGCTACGATTCCGGAGCGGCCTACGTATTCACCCGGCCCGCCGGGGGGTGGGGCGCCGGCGCCCCGGAAGTGGCCACACTCACCGCGTCCGACGGGAGACCAAACCAACGGTTCGGACAAGCCGCAGCCATCAGCGCCGACGGGCAGACCATCGCCATTGCAGGGATCCCCGGCGCATACGTGTTCGCCAGGCCTACCGGCGGATGGCGGGACTCCATCGAGACCCTCAAGCTGACCGGTGCGGGCGCGGCGCATGGCGGGTACGGCACAGGGATCGCCCTCAGCGGGGACGGCGGCGCCGTCTTCTTCGGAGCGCCCCACGCAGTCTATGTATTCACCAGGCCAGGCCCCCTGTGGGAGGCTGCCGCACCACCCGCGTCGCTCACGCCGTCGGGTGGCGCATACGAAGCGTATGAGGACAACTTCGGCAGCGCGATGGCCGTTAGTGACGACGGCAGCATGGTCGTTGTGGGCGCTCCGGGAAAGGACGCCTACGGTGAAGACCAAGGAGCAGTCTACGTGTTCGTTATGCCTGAGACCGGATGGGTGGACGCCGCCGAAACGGCCACGCTGACCGCGTCCGACGGCGGACGAAACGACTATTTCGGGTACGCGTTGGCGGTGAGCATGGACGGCGGCTCGATTGTCGTGGGCGCGCCCCTCCATGCTCACTCCCTCAACCGCTCCGGCTCGGCATATGTGTTCACCAGGCCAGCCGAGGGATGGGGCAACGTCTCCGGGATGGCGGAGCTGCACTCGCCCGACCCGCAGCTGGCCCCTCAACCGTACCGGGGAACATTCGGAAGCTCAGTCTCCATAAGCGGAGAGACGGTCGTCATTGGCGTGCCGAGCTACGCCGCGTATGTGTTCAACTCATTCGTCGCCGCAGTCCGGACCGAATAGCGAGCCCTTCATGGCATTGAGAAGTTGGTTCTTCCTCCCGGCTGCCGAGACCTTTGCGTAACCTCAAAATTGGTTCGTGGTGAGCCTGTCGAACCATGGACCGGCCTGAATACGGGGGAGTGTGCCCCACTTCTTACGGGGCGGGAGGGTGGGAAGAGTTACGCAAAGGTCCCGGCTGCGGGGGAGGACCGAGGAAGAGGGACAGCAGCCCATTGCCCGGTCACCCCATCCTCCCCTACCCTGTTTCCAGAGGCCCGTCCGGCGCCACGGTCGCCCCGCCCTCGCACTCGAACAAGTGGTGCTAAATGAGCCTAAATGAGCCTTTTTTCGCGACCTCTCACGCCTGAGGACGCTTACCCAGGCGTACACGAAGCCTCACTTCCGGCCTCAATGCCACCCTATGGCATGACAAGATTGCAGCCGGCCGGCCCTGCGCCGAAACTCTACGCAAGCCCCGCTGCGGAGGACACGATGGCGGACCTAGCCAACGAACAGTGCGAAACGATGAGCTCGACCTCCACCCTGCCCTCGCCCGACGAGATCGCCGCCATGAAGGCCCAGCTCCCTGAATGGACCCTCGTCAACGACGGCATGGACAGGCTGGAGCGCGCCTTCACCTTTGAGACATTCGCCAAAGCCTGGGCGTTCTCCAATGCAGTGGCCGCCGAGGCCGAGGCCCAAGGCCACCACCCCAAGCTCACGACCGAATGGGGTAAGGCCACCGTCGCGTGGTGGACTCACTTCCTCGGCGGACTGCACAAGAACGACTTCATCATGGCCGCGCGGACCGACGCCATCGCCGCTCGGCAGGCGTCGGCAACGGCCACGGCCAGAGTCGTCCACTTCGAGATTCTTGGCGAAGACCCCGCGAGGCTCGCCGACTTCTACCGCGGCGCCCTCGGCTGGCAGTTCCAGACCTGGAACGACATCCAACCCTATTGGCTTGTGACGACCCGGCCCGATCAAGGGGTGGGCATCGACGGCGCCATCATGCACCGCTATTTCCCCCAGGGCGTCATCAACACCGCCCTCGTCGACTCCCTCGACGCCGTCCTAGCGGCCATCGCCGCCAGCGGAGGCAAGCTCGTCTCCGGCCCCAACGAAATCCCCGGCGTCGGCACACACGCCTACTGCGAAGACCCGGAAGGCAACCTCTTCGGCGTCATCCAAGAGCCTGAGTCCGCTTGACGAGAGGATCGGTCCGTGGCGAACCTTTCGGGCCACGGCTCCTTAGGACGAGCCGTAGTACCTCCGCGCCAGAATCTCCTCCACGATAGCCGCCTGCTCAGGAGTCGCGCTCTCCGTGAACGCCGTCCGCACGTAGCACCCGTACCGGTCGTCTCCGGGGCAAGCGTCCTCGTACGAGTCGTCGCGCAGCGCCATGTACAGGTTCCCGATTCCCGGCTGGTACGCCTCGTCGCCTAAACGTTCGTAAAGCTCACGGAATATCCCCCTCCCCAGGAAATAGGGGCAGCCCGACCCGAAGATTGCATCGAATCCCAAGTCCGAGTGCTCGAGGTCGTAGAGGTTGTCGAACAGCGTGCATGGCAACTCGGAGTCCGGGAGAGGCGTGCCGTCATAATCACGGAGTGAAACCACGTCCAAAAAGCTAGCTCCGCCCTCATTGAGCCAAGCCGTCTCGTCGCGCCAATAGGTGTGCGCCATCTCATGCGAAATGAGCCCCCGGTCTTCTATGTAAGGACTAGCGATGATTCCGGTTATGCGGTACGCGCGGGGGAACCGCCGCGCGTCGGCGTCCAGCAGGATTGCGTGGTCCAGCGGGAAGGCCACGCCCATGAACGCCTCTTGCGAGCGGACCACCTGCTCCAGCAGGTCCATCGCGGGGGACTCCGCTGCCTCGGACGCCGTCTTCCCTGGCCAGATGACCGACAGCCGGACCTCCCCTTTGAGCGGGAGCGTTACGACGCGCTCCTGGATGAGCGCCTGCGCCGGGTCCAGCAATACATCGATCAGGTCGGGGCGCGAGCCTATCATTCCAATGGAAGCGACGATGTTGGTCCAGTCGTCAGTGATGCCTCCGCTCAACGAGGGGTGGGCCAAGACTTGGTCGAGGTAATCTCCGTCCTGCGCTCCTGCAAGCGCATCCAGCGCTTGCAGGGCTGCAAGGTCTAGCGTGTCCCAGCTCTGCAGGAACGGCATATCGAGGGCCGAGGGGACTTCCTCCACGATCCGCGCAAGAATCCGCGCCGCTTCCGCTTCGGAACGGTCTGCCCCGTCCTGTATCCAGGGCAGGTTGAGTAGCGCGGGGTGCTCCCGGGCCGCCTCCACAAGAACGCTGATCGACTCTCCTTCCGAGCGGTCAATTCCGTCCTGTATCCACGGGAGCGCCCGGAAGGTGGCGGCGAGGTCCCGGTCGCGTCTTCCGAGCGCCAGCAAGTCCAAAGTAGCGGGCGGGAGATCATCAGTGATGCCTCCGGCCAGAGTAGGATGGGAGAGGACCGCCCCACGATCGCGGGCGGACAGGCTGGCCAAGGCTCGCACGACGGCCACATCTGCGTTCTCGATTGTGTCGAGAAACTGCATCCCCATAATCCGCGAGAAATCGGCAGAACTATCCATGGAGGGGGTCCAGTATCGGGTCCTGAAGATGCTCGTAAGTTTAACCACCACCTGCGCTTCAACCGGGGTGAGGTCGTCCCGCGCCCAAGGCCTGCTTAGCAAGAGCCGGAAAAGCTCGCCGACCTCATTACTCTGGGCCGTATCCCAGAGTATCCAGAACGCATCCTCCTCGACAGGCTGGAGCCCATCCCTCAGCCAAGGGAGCTCGCGCAACGCCTCCGCATCCTCCTGGTCGTACAGTTCGAGGGTCAATAGCGCGACTGTCGCTCGCTGCGCGTCCGTGATGCCGCCCTCGAGCTCCGGGCGGGCCGCTGTCTGTGTGACAAAGTGCGGCTGACGCCGGAGCGCATTGAGCAGAGTGCGAACAAGAGCCGCGTCAGTCCGGCCAACAGCGTCGAGGAAAGGCATACTGACCAGATGCGCAACTTCCTCGTCGATGGACGACGTCGCACGGGAAAGCTGTGTGAGCACCCATCTTTCCGGCGATGTAATCCCGTCCTGCATCCACGCTCGCTCCGTCAGCGCCTGAAACGACTGGGGGAGGTCCAAGGCAATCTCAACCAGCTCGATGACCCTCCCTTCCTCAGTAGCCCATCCTCCGAGCTCTACGCCATCCCGCACCCATGGCAGCCGCCGTATGGCGCTCGCTGCGGCCGCGTCCTTCCATTCCAGGCGCAGGAGGAAGACGTCCGTCGCCTGCCCATCGGTGATGCCGCCCTCCAACGTGGGATGCGCAAGTATCCAGGCGAGGGTCTCTTTATCCCGTGGCAAGAGTCCACGGAGGAGGCCTAGCACGGCGGTATCGGGCCACTCGACCTCTTCCAGAAACGGCATACGGAGGATGCGCAGAGCAGTCTGTTCGTCGGAGCCCGCCAACTCCGTGTAGTCCCTCAGTATGTTCTTGAACTCCTCATCCTCCTGATTGTCCCCGGTCCGCAGCATGAACGCGTCGAACGCCTCCGGCGTATTTTTTGCGAGTTCCCCCAGAAGGTAGACCATAAAGGGGTTCGCCCACGACGCTTGCGCGATGGCTTGCTCCCGCGCAGTCGGCGTAGGGGAAGGCGTCGGAGTGGGCCTGGGCGTCGGGCTAGGCGTAGCCGTCAGCGTGGGCGTGGGCGTCGCCATCGGAGTCGGAGTCAAGCTGGGTGTCGGAGTCGGGGTTGGCGTGGCTATAGGGACGAGCGTAGGCGTTGATGTCGGCGTGGGCGCTGGCGGCGAGGTCGGCGTAAGGGTGGGGACGGGCGGCGGCGCAGGGGACGGCGTAGCCGTAGGGGGCGCGCTCTCGCACGCGAGCGAAAAGACGACGGCCAGCAGTAGGACCCCCAACCCCCAGATACCCTCCCGGCGCGCCATGCCGCGACCCTACTCCCCCGCAACCGCATTGACGGCAGCGCCGGGCCAGTTGCGAGTCCACGTCGCGCTGCCCTCGGAATCGTACTTGCGGAGGACGCCCATGCCCCCCGCGTACACGCCACCTTCCGACGCCGCCGCGACCACGTTCAGGGCGCCGTCGCCCGCCTCGCGAGTCCACAGCTCATTGCCGTCGGCGTCGTACTTGCGCAGGACGCCGCCCCCTCCCGCGTACACGCCCTCCTCCGGCCCCACCGCGACAAAGCCCGCTCCTCCGTCCCCTACGTCGCGAATCCACATCTCACTGCCGTCGGCGTCGTACTTGCGAAGGACGCCGCCTCCTCCCGCGTACACGCCTCCTTTCGGCGCAGCCGCGACCGAGACCGTCGAGCTATCGCCTACGTAACGAAACCACAGCTCATTGCCGTCGGTGTCGTACTTGCGCAGAACGCCGCCGCCCCCCGCGTACACGCCCCCTTCCGTGGCAATCGCAACCGAGGCCGTCGGGCCGTCGCCCAAGTCGCGAAGCCATAGCTCGTCGCCGTCGGCGTCGTACCGGCGCAGGTGCGCCCCGTCCTCGGAAACGACCCCTGCGTACGCTCCGCCCTCCGACGCAGCGGCGACTGAGGTCACGAGGCCGTCGCCCGTATCGCGGGACCAGAGCGTATTGCCATCAGCGTCGAGCTTGTACAGACGGCCCCCGCCCGCCCAGCGGGCGCCTCCCACGTAGACCCCGCCCTCTCGCGCGGCGGCGACCGCGCTGACGGCGCCGCTGCTCATGTCGCGGAGCCAGAGCGTGCGGCCGTCGGCGTCGAGCCGGTGCAGGTCGTCGCTGCTTCCCTCGCGAGCCGTCCCCACATAGGCGCCGCCCTCCGAGGACGCCGACCCCGAGGAGGCGCCGGACGAGTCACGACCCTCGGCGCCGCCGTCATCGACAGCCGCGCCGCACGAGATGACGGCTATGCTCAGCAGCAGGCGCGCCACAACGCCGACTATGGATAGCCGGAGAACGTATCTCCCGCCTACAGGAAGTGGACCGCTTACCTCCTCCCCTGTCTGCGGGGGAGGGCTGAGGAGGAGGCTGTCCGGCGGAGAGGACTTATCTCCCTTCCTCCCCCGCAGACGCAGACGGGGGAGGACTGAGGAGGGGGCCATCCGCCGCCTACAGGTGGTACAGCGCCAGCGCGTTGTCCACCAGCACCTTCTGCTTGGACTCCTCGTTCACCGTGGTGAGCGCCCTGAACGTCTCGATAGCGTCCACCTCGCTCGACGTGTCCGTGTGCCCGTAGTCCGTGCCGATGACCACGTTCTCGTCGCCGATGTAGCTGAACACGTACTCGAAATCGTCGTCGGTCTGCGCCGAGACGTAGAGGTTGTACTCCTTGAACGGGTTGTCGGGAATCTTCCAACCCGACTGCTTCGCCCGCCGCGACGTCTCGTGCATGATCCACGGGACCCACTGGCACGACGACTCGATGAACCCCCAGCGCAGCTCCGGGAACCGCTTGGGAACGTCGCTCAGAATCAGCCCGTTGCACGCGTGGACCGTCGGCATACGGAACGTCGGCAAGCCCCCGCTCGGGTCGTACGGCGAGCTCATCGCCTCCACGTAGGAGTTGTTCGCGTTCGCGATGTGGATGGTGATCGTCAGGTCTTGCTCCTGCGCCGCCGCCAGGTACGGGAAGAAGTACGGGTCGAGCATGAACCGGCTGCCCTCGAACGGCTTCATCACCACGCCCACCGCCCCGTTCTCTTTCGCCCACGGCATCATGTCGATGGCCTCGTCCAGGTCCGTCAGAGGGAGGACGGCGGACCAGCGGAGGCGGCCGTCGGACTGCTTCCACGCCTCGGCCATCCATCGGTTCCACGCCTTGCACAGCGCGCGGTCCACCTCAGGCCGCCGCGTCACGTCACGTATCCACAGCGTGTTGTGCAGTATCTGGACATCGATGCCCAGCTGGTCCATGTGGCGCAGGCGCAGGGCGACGTCGTCCAGGTGCCGGGCGTCGGCCGCTGTCACCAGGTCGCGCCCCGCCCGCTCCGACATCGCCTTCAGCTCGCGCTCGGACGGCGTCGGGAGACGCAACCCCGCGACCTTCCCGTCGATCACCCAGTAGCGGCTCTTCTCGTTATCAGGCGACGAGAAGAGCTGAGGACGGAACTTCATGTCCGCTTCGTCCAGGTAGTCCCAGGTGTGCTCGCTCTCGACGACATGCGCGTCGGCGTCGATGGCCCTCAGCTTGATGGCGGTTGTCATAACGTCTCTCCCGTGAACCGGCTATACGCAGTATCCCGCGAACCCCTGCCCCTGGCAACTGTGCCCCGGCGCCGCGTCCGACCGCTATACTCCCCCCAATATCCGATACGAGGCGCCCATGGCTAACCAATCCAAGACCGCCGCAATCGTCGGCGTCGCCGAGTCCGACGAGATCGGCCTCGTGCCCCACAAGTCCGCGCTCGCCCACCACGCCGAGGCCGCGAGCAACGCCCTCGCCGACGCCGGACTGACCCTCGGCGACGTCGACGGCCTGCTAACCGCCGGGTACGCCAACTACGACCTAGCCGACTACCTCGGCATAACGCCGCGCTACACGGACACCACGACGGTCGGAGGCGCGTCGTTTGTGGTCCACGTCGGACACGCGGCGAACGCCATCGCAAACGGGCTCTGCGAGGTCGCGCTCATCACTCACGGCCAGGCCGGGCGTTCCTCGCGCGCCCCCATTCCGCGCGACCCCAACCTGCCGTCCGCCATGTACGAGATGCCCTACGGCATGATCGGCATGCCCATCAACTACTCGATGGCCGCGACGCGCTACATGCACCTGCACGGCGAAGAGCGCGCCCGCGAGGCCATGGCCGAGATCGCCGTCTCCACCCGTAAGTGGGCCCAGATGAACCCCAAAGCCTACATGCGCGACCCCATGACCTTCGACGACTACCACAACTCGCGGTGGATATCCTGGCCCTTTCACATCCTGGACTGCTGCCTCGTCACTGACGCGGGCGCCGCGGTCGTCGTGACGTCCGCCGAGCGCGCCCGCTCCCTCCCCAAGCGGCCCGTCCCCATACTCGGCTACGCGGAGCATCACGACCACGCGGGCATCTCGACGATGCCCGACCTCACGGTCACGCCCGCCCGCGTCACCGGCCCCGCCGCCCTGCAGATGGCCGGCGTCGGCCACGGCGATATCGGCCTCGCAATGATCTACGACTCCTTCACCTACACCGTCCTGGCCACCCTCGAATCCCTCGGCTTCTGCAGCTCCGGCGAGGGGCCCGACTTCGTCGCCGGCCAGCGCACCGCGCCCGGCGGGGGCTTTCCCATGAACACCAGCGGCGGCGGACTCTCCTACACGCACCCCGGCATGTATGGCATCTTCCTCATCATCGAGGCCGTCCGGCAGCTGCGGGGCGAGTGCGGAGAGCGCCAGGTCCCCGGCCTCGAGCTAAGCCTCGTCAACGGCACCGGCGGCGCCCTATCCGCAACCGGCACAATCATCCTGGGGGTGGAATGATGGCTGACGCATACCAAGGCCCGCTGCCCGTCAAACAACCCGAGTCCGACTTCTACTGGGAGAAGGCGCAAGCCCATGAGCTATGGCTCCGACGCTGCACCGACTGCGCCAAGGCCTACTTCTATCCCCGCGACATCTGCCCCGGCTGCGGAGGCCGCAACGTCGAGTGGACGCAGGCCAGCGGCAAGGGGACGCTCCACACCTTCGCCATAGTCCATCGCGCCCCGGTGCCCGCCTTCCGCGACAAAGTCCCCTTCGTCGTCGCCATGGTCGACCTCGAAGAGGGCCCCCGCATACCCACGAACCTCACAGGTGTCGACCCCGCCCCGGAGAACATCACCGTAGGCATGCCCGTCGAAGTCGCCTTCGAAGACGTAACCGAAGAGGTCACCCTGCCAATGTTCCGCCCGGCCTAGGGGTGAGCCACTCAAAAGTTCGTGGTGAGCCGCTCCGCGACCGCTCTATAAGTCAACGCAGCGCTCTTCCGACGGAGAACGGAAGGTAGACCAAGAACAGTGGGACCCCGATGAATAGACAAAACAGCGGCGTCATGCTGTCGTACACAAGGTCGCTGTAGCCGAGCCACGGCGTCAAGAGCCAGAGGAGCGTCCCTGCAACTTGTCCAACCAAAGGGATGACGACGGCAACTAGCGAAGGCGAAAGGAGTCCTATACCGAAAGGGACTACCGCGAGCAACACGCAAGTCACCGGCAATCCCACCCAGAGAGTCAGAACGCTTTCAGGGAGAGTTGACAAGCCTACCCAAATAGCTAGATAGATCATAGCGGCGGCGACAATGCTCACCAGCCACACCATCAACGCAATCGCTCCCGACGGCGGCTCGCGGTAGGGGAGCCACGGCAAGTGGCGGCGGAAGAATTGCGTCATATCACCACCATGCACGAGTTTCCACGGCTGCCTTTAAGACTCGGGGGAGACTCACACGGTCGAACACAACGCCGTGTCCCGTCCGCTCCCTCGCCAGCGGCACCATCGCATGAGCGTCGATGAAGCTCAATCCCGTTACTTCACTCTCGCCTGCAATGCTCAGCAGCTCGCACAGCGTCCAATGCTGCATCAGATTCCCGACGTTGCCCTTATACGTGCTCATTCGACACATCACCGCGTAACTTTGTAACGCCCGCAAGCCACTCCGTGAACCGCCCCGGCAAGTCCGCAAGCTCCGCCGACCACCCGACATTTCGCGCGTAGACCAGCGACATCATGTCCCTGTTGGTCCACACCACCGCAGCCAGCGAGAATCCGCCTCTCACGAGAATCTCGTTGACCGAAGAGAGTACTGCGCCCTGAGGGTTCTGATCCCGATTCCCCCTGCCGTAGGTGGATAGCTGTATGAGAACGCCGCCATCGATTTCATCCAGGGCGCGCAGCGTTAGTTCGAGGTCTCCGGGATAGAGATGCCTTGGGTTCCGCTCATCAAGTCGCCGCCTGTCATACATATCAGGGTCGAATGAAATCAGCGTCAGCGCATCATCCGGCAACTCGACTTGGGAGGGACCGGGAACCCCTTTCTTGAACGTCTCCCGCCAATCACCCTCGATAATCTTTACTCCTGTGTGACCTTGCGCCCAAGCTTTGAGATTAGCGACTGTCGCCCCATCTGTTTCGCACAGCAGCATAGAAACCTGGCCCTTCCACACTTCCCGGACGAACACGGCGCTATTGGGATAGCCCGTTCCGCTCGGATCTAGGCTGTGCCACGCCGTCTCGTAGCACGACCCCTGGCCAGGCAGCCCCGCACGCACACGGTCAAACACAACGCTGTGTCCCGTCCGCTCGCGCGCCAACGGCCCCATTGCATGAGCGTCGATATAGTTCAACGATGTCGCTCCGCTGTCCTGTGCAATGCACAGCAGCTCGCACAGCGTCCAATGCTGCATCAGGTTGCCTTTGTTGCCCTTATACGTGCTCATTCGACACATCACCGCGCAAACTTTGTAGTGCCCGCAAGCCACTCCTCGAACCGCCCCGGCAGTCCCGCCAGCTCCGCCGACCACGCGACATTGCGCGCGTAGACCAACGACATCATCTTCTCGTTAGCCCACACCGCCGCGGCTAGCGAGAACCCGCCTCTCACCAGTATCTCGTTGATCGAAGAGAGTACGGCGCCCTGTGGGTTCTCCTTCTTGCTGGTATAGGTGGATAGCTGCATGAGGACGCCGCCATCGAACCCGTCCAGAGCGCGCCGCGTCAGTTCGAGGTCTTCCGGGTAGAGGCGCCTGGCGTTCCGCGTATTCATACACCGCCTGTCGTACATATCAGGATCGAACGACACCAGCGTCAGCGCATCATCCGGCAACTCGACTTGGGAAGGAGCGGGAACCCCCTTCTCGAACCTCTGCCGCCAGTCGCCTGGATGCACCCGCGCGACTCGCGAATTGCCCTGCGCTTCAGGGCCGAACCGCCAATCCGCGAGCTCGCGCACGGTCGCGGCGTCCGACTCGCACAGCGAGAGCGAGAACGGGCCTTGCCACACCGCGGTGACGAACGCCGCGCTGTTCGGGTAGACCCTGTCCCGCCGGGTCAGGCGCAGCCACGCCTGCTCGTAGACCGAGCCCTGACCGGGCAGACGCTTCTGTACGCTGAGGAACTCGAAGGCCGGGTTGGCGCAGGCGCAGGCTAGCGGCGCCATCGCGTGGGCGTCGATGTAGTTCAACGACGTCACTCCGTTGCTCTGCGCCATGCTCAGCGCCTCGCAGAGCGTCCAATGCTGCATCAGATTGCCGACGTTGCCTTTGTACTTGCCCATGTCCCTACTCCTCTATCGCTAACGTGTTGCGATGGTATCCCGGCGTGCGGAACACGCGAAACAAGCAAATGTCACAGTCCGCTCACCCTCCGAATATCCGTCATCCCGCGCAGGCGGGAACCTCGCCTCCTCCCCTGTCTGCTCCGGCCTCTCGCTCGTCCGCGAGACCTTTGGCGTAACCCTTTTCCGGCGAGCGTAGTGACGGTGAGGGAGCGGACGGCGTTTCTCATCGCTGCTGCCTCGCCATGGCCTGGGCGTTCTCGATGAGCTCGAGCTGGCGGCGGAGGTCGCGGTCCTGGCGGAGGCTGAGGGACATGGAGAGCGCGGTGCACCACGTTCGGGTCCTCGTGGTCGAGCAGCTGGGCAATCCTGAAGACGCTTTTAAGAGTGAGCCCTTCGAGCTCCGTGTAAGCGAGGTCTGCGATGTTGTTGCGGATGCGTTCGAGCTCCGCGCGGAAGGCGGGGTCGTTCATCCAGCGCATGAGGGTGCATTTTGCTATCTGGGCGGCTTGCGCGCCACGGGTGAGGGTCGGCTCTGATGCGATATAAGGCAGAGCCGCAGCCTGGCGGGTGCTGAGGGCAGTGTTTCTAGCGGTCTCATTTGGTCTCATTCGGTAGCATTCCTCCTCTGGGGTTCGGTCCTGCGTCCGGCTATGCCACGGGCGGGGTCAGGGCCGTCGGAGGCAGGGTAGGGAAAGTGGGTTCGTTCGCGCAACGGGCAGATGTCACAATTCTGATAGAGAGGCGACGGTCTTGCCTGGGGCAGGGCGCCCACGAGGGACGCCCCTACGGGGGGAAGGGCTGCGAGGTTCCCGCCTTCGCGGGAATGACGGATGCGGGCGCGGGGTGCTGACGGCGGGCGGACGTTCTCCCTCACCCTCGCCTGCGCGGGAATGACGGGGGAAAGGGACCGCGCCGCTGTCGCGCCGCTGCGAGGTTCCCTGAATCCACAAACGAAGTGCAACACCAGATTAGGGTGTTGCCATGGAATACAGACAGCTCTGCATTGAGGAACGGTGTGAGATTGCCCGCTTACGCGCCAAGGGCTCCTCGGTCCGGCAAGTCGCTACAACTCTGGATCGCGCGGCATCGACCGTGGCTCGGGAGCTGAAGCGGAACGCACTGCGAACGGACGGGTACCAAGCGTCGCCGGCCCAGGAGCGTGCCCGCGCGCGGCGCTGGACGGGGGCGCGGCTGGAACGGGACGAGGAGTTGCGGGAGCGGGTCTTGGCGGGCCTGAAGTGGGGGTGGTCGCCGGAGCAGGTCGCCCATGAGATGCGCAGAGAGGAGGGCCGGACGGTGACCTCGGACGAGAGCATCTACCGGTTCGTCTACGCCCAGGCCGCGCGGCACAAAGACCATGATTGGCGGCGCTACTTGCCGAGGGCGAAGTGGAAGCGGGGGAGGCGGGGCCGCAGGGGGGGAAGCTCGGTTTCCTTCATCCCCCTCCGGAGGGCGCTCTCGGAACGGCCTGCGGCGGCGGCCGACCGGCGGACCTTCGGGCACTGGGAGGCGGACACGATGCAGTTGGCCCTGCAGGAACGCTCCTCGCGCCTCTTGCTCCTCGCGCGTGCGCCGTCGAAGGAGGCGGGGCCGATCGCGGAGTCCATCGCCCGGATGCTGGGGCCGTTGCCGCCGGAGTTTCGCCAGACGGTGACCTTCGACAATGGGACCGAGTTCACCCGTCACTACGAGCTCCACCGGTTGGGCATCGAGACGTTCTTCTGCGACACGTACTCGCCGTGGCAGAAGGGGGGAGTGGAGAACGCGATCGGCCGGCTGCGGCGGTTCCTGCCGCGGGGGACGAATCTGGGGGAGGTGTCGGATGAGCGGTTTGCGCTGATCGGGCAGGCGTACAACAATACGCCGCGCAAGTGCCTGGGCTACCGGACACCGGCGGGGGTCGTCGAGGAACAGGTGTTGCACTTCAAATGTGGATTCACCTTCCCGCTTTCGCGGGAATGACGGAGGGGCGCGGGGGAGGAAGCGGCGCGGACCCTCACTCCGTCAGCTTGAGCAGCTCCCATATCTCGTCGCGGGCGGCCTGCGCATTCGCATAGTCGACGCCGAAGTACGCGAGCGTCCGGCAGCCCATGCCGTTTGGAATGGCCAGCAGGCCCAGCAGGATGTGCTCGGTCCCGATCGGATAGGCGGAGTGGAACTTCTCCGCCTCGTCCAGCGACAGCTCCATCGCGCGGAGCGCCTCCGGCGTGTGCGGCTTGCCCCACAGGTCCACGACGCGCTCCTCATGATCGGCAACGGGCCGCCCGTGCAGCAGCTCGAACTCGGTGATGGAAGCCGCGAGCGCCATGTCGACGCCCAGCCGGCGCAGCATCAGCCCGCCGGCGCACTCCGGCTGGCGAATCACGCCCAGTAGCAGGCTCCCCGTCATCAGGGCGGAACGGGCCCGCGTCGACTTCTCGAACGACTCGACGCCGTGCTCCCAAGCAAGGCGCGCGCACCGCCCCATACGCTCCCAGGTCAGCTCTGCCATGCCAATGCGCCTCCTTAAACTAGCCGACTAACTAGCCGACCACGATAGGGTTCCGCGTCCGGAGTTCGGGAAATAGCGAGAAGTCGCGGTCCAGCGTGAGGAGTACGTCCGCCCCGTGGGCAACGCATATCGCGGCGATTCGGGCGTCGTGGACCACCGGCCCAATGACGCGCGGCCGCTCAACGAAGCGACGCAAGATGTCGAGGAATCCCTCGGTCTCACCGATAAGGCGCACCGACGGCGACGCCGTCCAGACGGTAAGCTGGCGCCAAGCCTCCTGCGGGGTGGACGCAGCCTCCTTCCATATCCGGCGGTTCGTCACGGTGTTCAGGAATTCGTAACAGCACGGCCAGGGGATAGCCCACGGCGCGTCGCCTTCTGCGAGTTCTCGCAGAATCAACTTCGCCTCAGACCACCACGGGTTTTCCCTTCGGTGCGCGTACACCAGCAAGTTGGTGTCGACTGCAATCACGCGGCCTACCGGTCCTCATAGATGAGGTCGCGCAGTTCTGCCCACGAAAGGTGTTCGAGGGGATTAGGGCCGTTCGGGTCCCCCACGCTCATGTCCGGAAGCCGGTAAGTGGAACGCGTGGCAGGCTCGGCCAGCACCTGCCGCAGGCCATCCTCGACCAGCGCGCGGAGGGGGCGTCCGGTCTGCTTGGCATGGCGTTTGGCGCGAACGAGCAGCTCGTCATGGATGTCAAGTGTGGTCTTCATCTCAAACCCATATTACCCATACCGTAGCATATGGTCAACCCATACTCCACGTCCAACACACCCTCACCGCACCCTGCTAATGCACTTCCCTACCCCCGTTGACCACGATCATCTGTCCGGAGATGAACCGCGCGTCGTCGGTGAAGAGGAAGACCATCACTCCCGTCAGGTCGTCAGGGACGCCACGGCGCACGAGCGAGGCCTCCGGCTCCGGGAAGGCGTCATCAGCGCCGATTGCCTCTTCCCGGTCCGAGGTCGTCGAGCCTGGGGCGACGGTGACGACGTTGATGTTGTACTGGCCCAGCTCCCTCGCGACAGCCCGCGTGATGCCGGTGATCGCGGTCTTGGACGCTACGTAGTGCGGGTTCATGTCGTCCGGGGCCCGCGCGATGCGGAGCGTGCTCCCCGAGCTCACGTTCACGATGGTCCCGGACTTCTGCTCCCGCATGTACGGGTACACCGCCCGCACCCCTAGGAACGTGCCGCGGGCGTTGACCGCGAACACCCGGTCCCACGTCTCCATGTCCACGTCCAGGATCGACTTCACGCCCAGGCCGCGCATCATCCCCGCGTTGTTCAGCAGGCCGTCGATGCGGCCGTACTTATCGTGCGTCTGCTTGGCCATGCCGTTCATGTCATCCTCCGACGACACGTCGACGCGCAGCGGGATCACCTCTGCGCCCTCCGCCCGGCACAGCTCCGCCGTCTTGCTCACGTCCTGAATGTCCGCGATGGTCAGCTTCGCGCCCTCTTTCGCGAACCGGAGAGCGTACTGCCGCCCCAACCCGCCCGCTGCCCCGGTCACGATGATCGCCTTGTCCTGCAAACGCATCTCAGCCTCCTTTACAAGTTCCTTTCTCCTGGGGGAGAGGGCTAGGGTGAGGGCGAAACGTCGGCCTCCACCTATGTTCACCTTATGCCAGAACCGCCGTGGGGTTCACCTTGCAGGAAGGGCTCGCGGCGAACCTCACCTCGCAGGAAGGTTCGTGGTGAGCCCCACTTTACAAGAAGGTTCGTAGTGAGCCTGTCGAACCACCCTCATCCCGCCGCGTCCACCACCTCGCGAAGGACGCGGATATGCTCCGCCGTCGAGCCGCAGCAGCCGCCCACGATCTGGTGTCCACCGGCTAGCCATTCGACCGCGCTCGACGCCAGAATCTCCGGCGTGAAGCCGGGGTCGAACTCCCAGGTGGGCCGCATCCAACGTCCCCCGTGAGGATACGCGCCACTGGGACCCGGCCACACGCCGCGCAACGCCTCCAGCGCAGGCCCGACCACATCAATCGTCGTATGCATCACCAGCGCGGCGTCGACGCCCGACAGGTCGATCCGGCGCAGCGAGTCCTCCAACGGCTCATCCGGCTCGTTGAGCAGCGCCATCTGCCCTGCCCCGTTCAGCGCAGATGAGAACCCGGCCCACACGGGCAAGCCCGCCGACGCGGCGGCCGCCAGCTGAACGTTCGCGTGCTCGACCTCCGACAGCATCTCGACGATGATCAGGTCCGCACCCGCGTCGGCCAGGACCTGCGCCTGCGACGCCAGCGCCCATTCCCCTTCCGGCGTGGCGCCGACCACACCGGGCTCCCCGCGAAAGCCCACTGTCGTCATGCAGCCCGCCACGAGCAGCTGCCGCTCCGCCCGTTCTCGCTCCTCCAGCGCCAGCCCCACCGCCGCTCGGTTCAGCTCCTCCATGCGCCCGGTGATGCCGGCCGCCGCCAGCCGCGGCTCGGAGCAGCCGAACGTGTTGGTGCTGATGAAGTCCGCGCCGACCTCGGTGAACGCTCTGTGCGCCGCCGACACCACGTCGGGACGCTCCACGTTCGCGAGCGCCGCCCACGCGTTCAGCGAGCCGCCTTGCCGCTGCACCTCCGTCCCAACGCCGCCGTCCAGCAAGAGGCGGCCGCCCTCCGCAAGCCTCCCCATCACTGCCTCATACTCCGCGCTCCGCTGCGTCATGCGCAAAGGGTACCACCGGACGGACGCCCTGGCTCCCAGTAGGCAGTGGAGGGACGGGCATCGTATGCTTATCGCCCTCACCCGCCTTCCTCCTCTCCCGACTGCGAGGGAGGATCGAGGAGAGGGAGTACGCTCCGCCAGGAGGAAAGATTGACTACGCAACCGGAAGAGATCAAGCGGCTGGTCCGTGAGACGTATGGAGGGCGCGCCAGGGCAGTTATCGAGCTCGCGGCGGTCGAGCAGCCGTCCGGCGACAGCGCCGCCTGCTGCAGCCCCGAGGACATGGACCAAGTGCTGCAGCTCTACGAGGAAGGGCAGCTAGCCGAGTTGCCTGCCGAGTCCCTTGCTGCGTCCCTCGGCTGCGGCAACCCCACCGCCCTGGCCGGCCTCCGGGAAGGGGAGCGTGTCCTCGACCTCGGCTCGGGCGGAGGCATCGACTGCTTCCTTGCGGCCAATCAAGTCGGCGAATCAGGCCACGTCATCGGCCTGGACATGACGCCAGACATGCTGGAGCTGGCCCGCAAGAACCTAGCGACGCTGGGCCTAGCCAACGTGGAGTTCGTTCAGGGCGAGATGGAGAAGATGCCCTTGCCCGACGCCTCGGTGGACGTGGTCATCTCGAACTGCGTGGTCTGCCTCTCGCCGGACAAGGACGCCGTGTTCCAAGAGGCGTTCCGCGTCCTCGCCCCCGGCGGCAGGATGCACATCTCCGACATGATGTCCCTCTCCGGCGAGGCCCCCGCCAACGACGATCCGGAGTCATGGGTCGCCTGCTCCTCCGGCGCCGAGCCCCGGGACAAATACCTCGACCGCCTGAGCCGCGCGGGCTTCACGGACATCGCCATCGCCGAAGAGACCGGCTACTGCGCCGACGAAGGACTTTCCAGCGTCAAAGTCGTAGCGCGCAAGCCCGCTTAGGCGGCAAGAGGGTCAATCAGGAGACCTTGCGAGCCTTCCGCGCCTTTTCGGCGCGATGCCGTGCAACGATGTGGGGGGCGACTTCAGCCGTGGGGCGCATGGCGGCGAGTTCCTCGTCCGTCAATTCAAAGGTGTCAGGGTCGGAGTCGATCGCAGCATTGATGGCTTCGTCCTCTTCCGGTGTGGGCCTGACAGCGCCCGGCTTAAGTGGCGGCATAGTGGTTGAACTCCCTGTCGTTGGCCTTGCGTATGCTGATGATACGGATGTTCTCTTCTCGTTCAGTGTACACCACCGCATATAGGCGATCGCCTATGAAGCCTAATTCAAAGACGCGCGCCTTCCCGCCACGGATCACTTCCTTACGCAGCGAAGTGTCCCAGTCGAAGTCCTCTATCGTCTGGAAATCTATCCCGTGTTTGGCGATGTTGGCTTGGCGCTTGGCTTCGTCCCACTCATAGCCCACCCCGCCCTACCGCACGCCCGCTCCCTCCGGCACGGGCAGGCCGTACAGCTCCGACGTCCCCTTCCACACGATGCGCGACTTCTGCTCGTCGGTCAGGTCGGTGCGGCCCATGATGTACTTGGGCGAGTCCGGCACCCGGTGCGCGTGCGGAATGTCGCTTGCATACACCCAGCAGTCCGTCCCGTACTTGTTCACCATGTACGGCAGCAGATCGTCGTCAACCTCGAACCCGATGAAGATGCGCCCGTCCTGGATGTACTCCCGAGGCGTCGCCTTCGGCAGCCCGCGCTCGATGACCGGCTTGTGCTCGGACCGAATAGTCCCTATCTCCATCCGGTCCTTGATGTTGTCCAGCGTAAAGTCCATCACCGCGATGACGAAGTCGACCCACGTGCAGCCGGTCTCGAGGAACGACACCTTCACCTTGGGGTAGCGGTCCAGGATGCCGGAGCCGCATATCGTCTTGAACCCCCGCACGACCGACATCAGGAACTGGTCGCCCGCGATATTCCTCCACTCCCGCATGGCGCTCCTCGCCCCGGTGCCGGGGTGAACGTTCACCGGCAGCTCGAGGTCCTGCGCCGCCGCCCAGATCTGCTCGAAGTCTGGATGGTCTAGACCCTTGTTCTCGTAGTCGCCGAACACCATGATGCCGACCGACCCCATCCGCTTGGTGCGCTTCATCTCGCGCACCGCCTCCGCCGGGTCTCGCGGATCGATCACCGTCACCCACTTGAGCCGGTCCGGCGACTGGCCCGACACGTCCGCCACCCAGCTGTTGTAGGAGCGCGTCAACGCCGCGTTCAGCGCCGGGTCTCCGGCGATCGGCCACTGCAGCAGCAGCGTTGGGTAGTTGACCGAGAGATAGGTGTTCTCCGCCTCCATTACCGCGAGACGGTCCTCCGCCGAGTGGAACTCCCCGCTCTCGTGCGGGCCGCGCCACTTCGACATCATCTCGTACTCCGTCGAAACGACCCCGTCCTTGCTGGACGGCGAGCCTCCGATCCGGATGAGCGAGCCGTCGATCTCCCATTTGTAGTCGTGCTCGAACTCGCCCGTCTCGACCACCTTGGGACGGCGGTCGCGGAACGCGGGTTCGAGGTACTCGTCGGACCAGGTGGCCTCCCACTCCTCTACGTGCCCGTCGCCGTCCAGCGCGTTAATCTCCATCGCTCGCTCTCCTCTCCCGATGGGGCGGCGCTCCGCCGCCGGATGGCGCAATCCTACCATGCGCGCCCCGCTGACGCCCCTGCGACAGCCACCCCCCAAGGTTCGTGGTGAGCAAATGTTCGTGGTGAGCCTGTCGGACCACGCATCCGCAAATCAACGCCCCGCAAGCTGCCCAAACCCCGCCAGCTACCCCCACGCCCCCCTTTCTAGTAAAGTGCCGCCTTACCCGGAGGAGCGCTCTCTTGACCACGACTAAGCCCCTCCGTCTTCCCCGCGAGCACGGGAATCCGTCGCGGCGGCGGGAAGGACAATGCAACAAGGAGATGAGAGATGACTAGAGAGTGGGACGAGGTCAAATACGAAGTCGCAGTCGCCAACCGCGTTCTCGCGGAGGTCGGCCTCGCAACGGGGTTCCGCGCGTCGCTCGGCCATGCCAGCCTCCGCCTCCCGAACGACCCCGACAAGTTCGTCGTAAAGGGCCGTGGCTACACGGTCGACGCGCTGTACTCCATGCGCCCCCAGGACATGATCGTCGTGGACATCGAGGGCTACAAGGTCGACGGCCCCGTCGGCTCCTCCCAGCCCTTTGAGGTCAAGATGCACTCCTCGATCATGAAGCTGCGCCCCGACGTCAAGTCCGTCGTCCACGTGCATCCGCACTACACCGTTCTCGCCACCACCCTCCTGAAGCGCCTCCGCCCCATGAACCAGGAAGGCGCCCAGCTCGTTCAGAAAGAGCTGCCCATGTGGAACCACGTCAAGACCGTCCAGACCGAAGAGGAAGGACTCGAAGTCGCCACGCTCTTGGGCGACTCAAAGGCCATCCTGCTCCGCGGCCACGGCGCCACCACCGCAGGCAGCAGCCTCGAAGACTCCGTCATGACCATGATGCAGCTCGAGGAGCAGGCCAAGATGAACTACTGGGCCTATTCCGCCGCGGGCCCCGACCACCCCTACCTCGAAGACGAGCTCGTCGACGAGATGTCCGGCCGCACCCCCCTGCCTCAGCTGCCCCACTTCAAGCAGCCGCTCGCCAACAGCAGCCCCCGTGTCGGCGGCGTTTGGCAGTACTACACCCGCGTCGTCACCCACGACCCGGGTGCCGCTCCGCCCATGCAGAGGCCATAAGGGGGCCGGCGGTCTCGTTGACACCCTTTCGGGGCCGCGCCTACCCTAACGCCTGAGCGTCATCAGACCCCGGCCCCCTCGCGAGAGGACCGGGGTTCGCTCGCAAGGGTTAAAGAAACAAGGGTTATAAGGAAGGATGAACGATGCTGACCGTTGAGCAGAACCAAGCCCTCACCCAAGTCGGACCGGGCAAGCCCATGGGCGAGCTTATGCGCCGTTACTGGCACCCCATCGCTGCTGCCGCCGAGCTCGACGACAAGCCCACCAAGCCCATCCGAGTCCTCGGCGAGGACCTCGTCCTCTACAAGGACAAGTCCGGTACGCTTGGCCTCATCGACCGCTTCTGCCCCCACCGCCGCGTCGACCTCTCCTACGGCATCCCCGAGGAACATGGCCTCCGCTGCATGTACCACGGCTGGATGATGGACGAGACCGGCCAGTGCATCGAGCAGCCCTTCGAGGAGACCGTCCACCCCGACGGACGCTTCAAGGAGAAGGTCAAGATCGCCGGCTACCCCGTCCAGGCCCTTGGCGGCCTCGTGTTCGCCTACCTCGGCCCTGCTCCCGCACCCTTCCTGCCCACTTGGGAGCCCCTCGTCTGGGAGAATGCCGTCCGCGACGTCGCCATCTCACACCTGCCTTGCAACTGGCTGCAATGCCAGGAGAACTCCCTGGACCCTGTTCACGTCGAGTGGGCCCACTCCTACTGGGGCCAGTACGTCCAACAGGGCCCCGGCTTCAAGGGCGCGCTCCTCGACCTGCCTCGGCACCAGAAGATCGGCTTCGACGTCTTCGAGCACGGGGTCATCAAGCGCCGCGTCTTCAGGGGCTACACCGAAGAGGACGACGACTGGAAGCACGGCCACCCTGTGTTCATGCCGAACATCCTCCTCGTCGGCTCGGAGGTCTCGGTAACGATGCAGTTCCGTGTGCCCATCGACGACGAGAATACCCTCCACGTCTCCCTCTACACCTGGCGCGGCGCCCCCGGTCAGCCCGTGCCCGCGCAGGAGTCCGTCCCCTACCGCGAGGTGCCGCTCATCGACGAGAACGGCCGCTGGATAGTCGATGTCGTCTTCAACCAGGACTACACCACGTGGGTCACCCAAGGTCCCGTCGCCAAGCGCCACCTCGAACACTTGGGCGAGTCCGACCGCGGCCTCATCCTCTACCGCAAGCTGCTGCGCGAGCAGATGGACATCGTCGCCGACGGCGGCGACCCCATGAACGTCTTCCGCGAGACCCCGCCGGAGACCGGCATCGTCGCCCCGCTGGAGCAGGTCAAGTTCGGCATGAAGCGGGCAAAGAAGTACATCCCCGGCGAAGCCGGCTACAGCCGCGACGCCGAGCTCATCAACCAAGTCCTCCAGACCTGGGAAGATCTCCCCGACCGCGCCCCCGCCGAGTCCGAGGACGAGGTGACCGCTCGCGCTTCCGCCGTCAGAACAGGCGCCGTCGATAACATCAAGGACAACTGGCCCCTGTAGGCGGGCGCCGTCCGCCGAGAGCCTCGCCTTCCCCTCCCACCTGGTAAGAGAGGGGGGATTCCCTCATCGGGGAGAAAGCTTGTCCTGAGCCTGCCGAAGACGCTGAGGAGAATCGTCGCCAACGTGTATCGCGGCGTTATGAGGATAGTGCGTGATGAAGCAAGTATTCACAGCGAGCGTCTGTAAGGAAGAGGACTTGTACGTGGCGCAAGCTCTCGAAGTCGATATAGCCAGCCGAGGCGACTCGATCGAAGACGCCCTGGCGAACCTTCGGGAGGCGTTGGAGCTTCACTTCGAGCCGCCCTTTTATGCCCGCGTCACGGCTTCACCGTATTGAGCCCCCCGTCACCACAAGCACCCTCTGCCCGCTGACCGCGCATCGCGCTCCAACCCGACCAGCTCCTCCCGATGCTGACCGTCCGCCGTCCATGCGACCGCGTAGCCGCCCCAGACCAGCGCCGCGTCGATGCTCCGGCCGTCCTCCCGGTAAACGTACGCAAGCCGTCGGCCGAACGCGTCTTGGACGCGGGGCGCGTCCTCTAGCCTGACCTCCTCGCCGGCCAGCCTCCGTAGTCGCTCCGTCGCATCGTCGGCGCACGAGTCGCCGACCTCCGGGGCGTTGACGCCGTACAGACGCACCCGACCGGCGCTCGTGACCAGCGTGTCCCCGTCGACCACCCGCCGCACCTCCGTCAGCTCGCAGTCGGCGCATCGTGGCCCGCCGTCGAAGTCGTCCTCACCCGTCCCAAGGGCGCACGCGCCTAGCGCCGCAAGAGCAATCGCTGCCGCCAAAACGCATGCCGGTTGCCGCCTGAACATTCGCGAACCATGCCACGACTCCCCGCGCCCGGCCACCCCGCTCCATTGACGAGCGCGCCCTCCTTTACTACGCTTGCCCCAATTCGTCTTTGGGGAGATGCGCGATGCTTAGCGTCCAAGCCAACCAAGAGCTCACTCAGGTCAGTCAGGGCACGCCCATGGGCGAGTTGATGCGCCGCTACTGGCACCCCATCGCCGCAACCGCCGAGCTCGACGAGAAACCCACCAAGCCCGTCCGCCTCCTCGGCGAGGACCTCGTCCTTTACCGCGATAAGTCCGGCACGCTCGGCCTCATCGACCGCTTCTGCCCCCACCGCCGCGTCGACCTCTCCTACGGCATCCCCGAGGAGCATGGCCTCCGTTGCATGTACCACGGCTGGATGATGGACGAGACCGGCCAGTGCATCGAGCAGCCCTTCGAGGAAACGGTCCACCCCGACGGACGCTTCAAGGAGAAGGTCAAGATCGCGGGCTACCCCGTGCAGGCGATGGCCGGCCTCGTATTCGCCTACCTCGGCCCCCAGCCGACCCCCCTCCTCCCTCGCTGGGAGCAGCTGCTATGGGACAACGCCGTCCGCGACATCGCCATCACCGAGATTCCCTGCAACTGGCTCCAGTGTCAGGAGAACTCCCTCGACCCCACCCACGTCGAGTGGCTCCACACCTACATGGGCGCCTACCGCAGGACCGACCGCATCGCATCCGCCCAGCGGGGCGCGTCGCGCAAGCACGTCAAGATCGGATTCAACGAGTTCGACTACGGCATCATCAAGCGCCGCGTCCTCGAGGGTAAGGACGAGACCGACGACGAGTGGGCCGAGGGCCATCCCGTCCTCTTCCCCAACATCCTCCTCGTCGGCAACGAGGCGCGCGCCACCTATCAGTTCCGCGTCCCCGCCGACGACGAGCACACCCTCCATATCTCCATCTACAACTACCGCACCGCGCCCGGCGCCCCTGCCCCGACCCAGGACGTCGTCCCCTACCGCTACGTGCCCCTGACTGACGATGAGGGACGCTACATCCTCGATTGGACCTTCAACCAGGACTACATGGCCTGGGCCACCCAGGGCCCCATCGCCAAACGTGAGAAGGAGATGCTCGGTGAGTCCGACAAGGGCATCATCCTCTTCCGCAAGCAGCTCAAGCGGAACATCGAAGTCATGCAGGACGGCGGCGACCCCATGAACGTATTCCGAGGCGACTCCCTCGGCCTGCTCCACGCCCCCGTCGAGAAGGTCAAGTTCGGCGTCCGGGCCTCAGCCCGCTACATCCGCCCCGAAGCCGGCGACACCACAGCCGTAGCCGACATCGAAGAGGTCATGCGCACCTGGGTCGCCTACCTCGGCGAAGAGGCCACACTGGGCCGGTAAGGGCGCGCGACGAGGATGGATGAGGCAGTCTATTACAGAGTAGCCGCGCGCAAGCACCCCGAAGTCAAGGAAGAATGGGTAACCGGCGTCTTGAACCGCCCATTCCGTACCGAGCTTCAATCGGACGGGCGTATCCGGGGTTACTTTCCAGAGGCAGGTAAGTGGCTCCGGGTCATCGTTTATGAAAGCGGAAATCGAATACATTCAGGACGCAGACTCGCTCTCCCTCTGGACGGGCAAGCCCGCCGTAGAAGCCGATGAGATTGCGGAAGGCGTCATCGTCGACTTCGACGCTGACGGCAAAGTCGTAGGCTTCACCCTCGAACACGCCGCCACCCTCCTACGCCCCATGCTCGACAGCATCCGAAGCGCCGCCACGCCACGCTAATAGGTTCTAGGCTCGTAATGAGCCTGTCGGACCATGGGGCGGCTTTGGAACACCGGGGAGTGCAGAGGGGCTCCGCCCCTCTGCCGGGGGCGTGGGGGTGTCCCCCACAACATAACGGGCGGGTGGGTGGGAAGAGTTACGCCCGCCAGAAAATAGGGTTACGCAAAGGTCTCGTCTGCGGGGGAGACCGAGACGAGGCCGCTTGACCCGCGCACGCTCCCTCACTACCCTTGCCCCAAGCGACACTCGCACGCGAGGAGAAAGCACACATGCTCAGCGTCCAAGCCAACCAAGAGCTCACCCAGGTCAGTCAGGGCACGCCCATGGGCGAGTTGATGCGCCGTTACTGGCACCCCGTCGCCGCTGCCGCCGAGCTCGACGAGCGCCCCACCAAGCCCGTTCGACTCCTCGGCGAAGACCTCGTCCTCTACCGAGATAAGTCCGGCACGCTCGGACTCATCGACCGCTTCTGCCCCCACCGACGCGTCGACCTCTCCTACGGCATTCCCGAGGAGCACGGCCTCCGCTGTATGTACCACGGCTGGATGATGGACGAGACCGGCCAGTGCATTGAGCAGCCCTTCGAGGAGACCGTCCACCCCGACGGACGCTTCAAGGAGAAGGTCAAGATTGCCGGCTACCCCGTCGAGGAGCTGGGCGGCCTCGTGTTCGCCTACCTCGGTCCCCAGCCCGCGCCCCTGCTTCCCCGCTGGGAGCAGCTCACCTGGGACAACGCCGTCCGTGAGGTCTGTATCTCCGAGCTTCCCTGCAACTGGCTCCAGTGCCAGGAGAACTCCCTCGACCCCATCCACAACGAGTGGCTGCACGCCTACTACGGCAACGTCGTCCGCAACGGCGTCCACGCCCTCCCCGAGATGCGCGGCCCCCACGTGAAGATCGGCTTCGACGTCTTCGAGCACGGCATCATCAAGCGCCGTGTCGAGCAGGGATACTCCGAGGACGACGACGACTGGCGCGAGGGGCACCCCATCATGTTCCCCAACATCCTCCTCGTCGGCGACGAAGTCCGCTCCACCTTCCAGTTCCGCGTCCCCGTGGACGACGAGCACACCTACCACGTCTCCTACTACGTCTGGCGGCCCGCCCCCGGCGCCCAAGCCCCCCGCCAGGACTCCGTCCCCTACCGTTACGTCCCCCTCAAGGACGAGACCGGCCGCTACATCAACGACATCCTCTTCAACCAGGACTACCTCGCTTGGATCACCCAAGGCCCCGTCGCCAAGCGCCACCTGGAGAAGCTCGGCGAATCGGACAAGGGCATCATCCTCTTCCGTAAGCTCCTGAAAGAGCAGGCCCAGCTCGCCCTCGACGGCGGAGACCCCATGAACACCTTCCGCGACCCCGCCGAGAATCAGGCCATACACCTGCCCTTGGAGCATGTGAAGTTCGGCAATCGCCGACGCTTCGGTTACGCCCTCGTCGAAGCCGGCGAGCCCGCCGTCGCCGACATAGTCAACGAGACCCTCGAGACCTGGGAAGGCGAACGCAGCCTCCCCGCCACCGCCGGAGCCGCCCGCGGCTCCTGACGAGCGTCGCGCACGAACGAACGCTTGCTGAGAGGCGGGGCGCCAAGCCCCGCCTCTCACTATTTGCGCGCCCCGGATTATGGCGGAGTGGCTTATAATCTCCCAGCGAGTCCCTACCGGCCCCGAAGGCCAACCGAGGCCAAAACCAACCAAGGCCCTGAGGCCCGTCAAGGAGAAAACAATGCTGACCCAGGAAGCTAACGACCGCTACACCCGAGTCGGACCCGGCACCCCCATGGGCGAGCTCATGCGCCGCTACTGGCATCCCGTCGCCGCCGTCTCCCAGATGAACGACAAGTGGACGATGAAGGTCCGCCTCCTTGGCGAAGACCTCATCCTCTACAAGGACCGCTCCGGCGGCTACGGCCTCATGGAGCCCCACTGCGCCCACCGCCGCATGAACATGATCTACGGCATCCCCGAGGAGCACGGCCTCCGCTGCCCCTACCACGGCTGGCTCTACGACGAGACCGGCCAATGCATCGAGCAGCCCTACGAGGAGACGGAGGACCCCGAGGCGCGCTTCAAGGACAAGATCAAGATGAAGGCCTACCCCGTCCAGCAGAAGGCGGGCCTCCTCCTCGCCTACCTCGGCCCCACGCCCGTTCCCCTTGTCCCCAACTACGACGTCTTCTCCGCGACGGGCGTCCTGCGCGACATCGGATACGCGGAGCTTTCCTGCAACTGGCTCCAGTGCCAGGAGAACTCCCTCGACCCCGTCCACCTCGAATGGCTCCACGTCGCCTGGGCCAACTTCATCCGCGAAATGAACGGCGACGTAGAGCGCCGCAACCGCCGCGCCCACAAGACCATCCACTTCGACGCCTTCGAGCACGGCATCATCAAGCGCCGCATCTGGGAGGGCGGCTCCGAAGAGGACACCGAATGGAAGGACGGCCACCCCATCGTCTTCCCCAACTACCTCCGGCAGGGCGGTGACGGCTTCAGCATTGCCGACGGGACCTACCGGGGCAGCTTCTCCATGGGCCCCGCCTTCCAGATACGCACCCCCATCGACGACGAGACCACCGGCCACTGGTGGGTCGCCTGCTACCCCATGATTGAGGGCGACCAGGAGCAATCCCCCCAGAACATCCCCTTCTACCGCCCGCCCGTTCCCCTGCTCGACGAGAACGACCAGCCGGTCTACCCCGAGCTGCGCAGCAACTCCTCCCAGGACCCCGCCGCCTGGATCACCCAAGGCGCCATCGCCGACCGCACCGGCGAGCACCTCGGACGCTCCGACAAAGGCATCATCATGTTCCGCCAGATGCTCGAGGACAACATGCGCATCGTCGAGGACGGCGGCGACCCCATGGAGGTCTACCGCGACCCCGCCGAGAACGCCTACATCCCCTTCATGACCGAGCAGCAGAACTACGCGGACACCTCCCACCGCCAAGGCGCCGCCACCATGTACAGCCCCATCCTCGACCAGCGCGAGGCCACTGGGAAACTCTAGCCGAAGCGCAAAGCAGCGGGCGCGCCGGGAATTCCGGCGCGCCCGCCCAGCGGCGGTCATAGTGCATCAGCTCCAGCACTCGCTTGCGGGCCGCGGTACCGGCGGCAGTCCTACACGGCGTCCCGGGCCTCCGCAGCCGTCTTATCCCACTCCCGGCGCAGGCGGCGCCCCGGTACAGGCTATACTTGGCGCGTTCCCCAACTCACGCTGGGACCCAGGAGCAACCGTGACCTCTGCCGAACAGACCATCAGACTGGGAATCGTTGCCCGTTCGCAGTACGCGGCCTTGAAAGATGGCGTCGTGAAGCCCCGAGGCATGACCCTTGAGTGCATCGAGGTTGCGCCGATGCCCAAGCTGTTCGACCGCATGATTCACGATCTCGAATTCGATATTTCGGAGATGGCGATCGTCACATTCCTACAGCTCAAGCAGATGGGCGCGGCGTTCACCGACCTCCCCATCTTCCCTATGCGCGCGTTCCCCCAAAGCACAATCACCTACAACGTCAACTCAGGCATCACCTCGCCCAAGGACCTGGAAGGCAAGAAGGTCGGCGTTCGGGCCTACGCGGGTACCGCGGGAGTGTGGGCGCGCGGCCTGCTCGCTTCCGAGTACGGCGTCGACCTTTCCAGCGTGACCTGGGTCCTGACTGACATCGAGCACCTTGGCGATATGCCAAACCCCTCGAACACCCTCTCTATGGAGGGAGCGAGTCTGCCGGAGATGCTGACGTCGGGAGCGATTGACGCCGGCATCGGTGTTATGGGCGTTGATTCTCCCGACGTGAAGCCGTTGATTCCGGACGCTCGCCAAGCGCAAGCCGATTGGTTCAACAAGACGGGCGTGTTCCCTATCAACAACACGATGGTGGTTAGGGACGAGGTATTGGCCGCGAACCCCGATGTCGCCTCAGCCTTCTTCGCCGCGTACAAAGAGGCAAAAGCGCTCTACCTGCAACGGCTGAAGGCGGAGGGCCCTCAGGCCCGCGACGAAGAAGCTGATCAGCGCTACGCGGACATCGTTGGCGGCGACCCGCTGCCCATTGGAATCAGCGCCAACCGCACGGCCCTCGATGCGATCACGCGCTTCACCCATAACCAACAGATCATCGCCGAAACCCTGGCGGTTGACGAACTATTCGCGGAGAGCACACGGGAGCTCAGCTAGAGCGGGGCGCCGGCTGGACCGCTCATCGGCCACACTCCTTCCGTGAGAGAACGTCGCAGCTAGCGCCCGCTGCGTTTCCTCGCCGCGATGATGATGTGGCTGCCCGTGTCTGCGCGTCCTGGCTCGGCAACGAGAAGAACGTGTTGAACACGACGAACACGAGATCGTACCAGGCGTCGAGCGAGAAGTCGGCGAAATCGCCCATCGTCACGGGGATGTCCAGCCCGCCCGGCTCCGCCGGAGCTCGGCGACCATCGCCTCCGACGCGTCCACCCCGTGGACCTCGACGCCGAGCGCGGCCAGCGGCAGCGCGACGCGTCCCGTGCCGATGCCGAGCTCGAGCGCCCGGCCCCCTTCCCCGCCAGCCGGGCCAGCGTGTCCGCCGCGGCGCCGGGGTGCGGCAGGTTGGCGTGTATCTCGTCATAGCGGGCCGCGATGCGGTCGTATCGGGCCGCGACGCGGAACTAGCATCATCGGTGCTGCTTCCCCTCCCTGCTCGAAACCCGTCGGCCCAGCCTTCCCCATCAGACCTCCCGCGCTCCCCCCACTTGCGCTACCATGGCCCCGCCCTACTCCCACCCCCTAGGAGGCGCCCCCATGACCCTCATCCTCAACAACAACGACATCGCCGCCGTCCTCACCATGCAGGACACCATCGACGCCCTCAAGAAAGCCTACGAAGAGCTCGCCCACACCGAGGCCGTCTGCAGGCCCCGCATCGACATCCGCATCCCCACCTCCGACCCCGCCAAGATGTACCAGTGGGGCACCATGGAGGGCGGCTCCGCATCCGGCTACTTCGCCATCCGCATGAAGTCCGACGTCGTCTACGAGCAGGAGTACGGCGGCACGCGCACCCAAGAGAAATACTGCGTCCGCCCCGGCCTCTTCTGCGGACTCATACTCCTCACCAGCGTCGAGAACGGCGAGCCCCTCGCCATCATCAACGACGGCGTCCTCCAGCACATGCGCGTCGGCGCCGACTCCGGCATCGGCACCGGCTACATGGCCCGCGAAGACGCATCCGTCGTCGCCATGATCGGCTCCGGCGGCATGGCCCGCACCCACGCCGCGTCCTTCGCTGCCGTCCGAAACATCGAGCGCATCCAGGTCTACAGCCCCACTAAGGCCAACCGCGAGGCCTATGCCGCCGAGATAGAGGCCAAGTTCGGCATCGAGGTGGTGCCCGTCGAAAGCGCAGCCCAGGCCTGCAAGGGCGCCCACATCGTCGCCGGATGCACCGACGCCGTGGAGCCCGTCATATTCGGCAAAGACGTCGAGGACGGCGCCCACATAACCTGCGTCGGCGGGGGCATCGACGGCGAAGCCATGGAGCGCATCGACCGCTCACTCCGCCTCGGCTCCGCCCCCGGCCCCATCGGCATCCCCGAAATGGCCCTCCACGACGAGTCCATCGCCTACGAGGCCAACGCCCCCGGCGGACGCCCCGCGTCCAGCGAACAGTCCCGCAGGAGCTCCGGCCGCTCCCACGGCGTCATCGCCGAAGACCGCGTCGTCTTCCTCCGGCAGGTCCTCGAGGGCGCCCAGGCCAGGCCCGGCGACTCCGCCGTCACCTACTCCGAGCGCGGCAACATCCAAGGCGCCCAATTCTTCGCCGTCGCCGGACGCGCCTACGAGCTCGCCAAAGCCCAAGGCCTAGGCCACGAGATCCCCACCGACTGGCTCCTCCAAGACATCCGCGACTAACCCCCTTCCCCGTCATCCCCCCCCCCGTCATTCCCGCGAACGCGGGAACCCAGGAAACCCCCTCCCGTCTGCGGGAGGGGACGCGCAAGCGCAGCGACGCGCGGGGGAGGAGAAGCGTTGGCGCGCAGACTCCCCCCACCCACCACCACGACACTTGCCCCTTGCCCCATCGCCCCCAAATCCCTATCGTGACCTCATCATTTGCATGAACCCTCTCCGTCATTCCCGCGCCCCTCTCCGTCATTCCCGCGAACGCGGGAACCCAGGAAACCCCCTCCCGTCTGCGGGAGGGGACGCGCAAGCGCAGCGACGCGCGGGGAAGGAGAAGTGTCGGCGCGCAGACTCCCGGCGTTGGACAGTTACGCAAAGGTCTCGTACACGGGGGAGTGCAGAGGGGCGCTGCCTCCTTGCCAGGCGGGACTACACGCTGTTCCCCTCCTTACCAAGGAGGGGCTAGGGGTGGTTCTAACAGGGGGTTCCGCTGCCCCCCACCCCGAAAAACCAGGGGGGCCGCAATTCTTGAATTCTTGGATTCTTAACCCCCTTCCATCGCACCACGGCCACCTAAACAGAAACAGAAACGTCCGGGGATTTTCTGTTTCTGCCATGCCCCCTTGGGCGAGGGCCGGACGTAAGGTAAGATGCGCAGCAGTCCGCAAATCCTAGGAGGCCAACCATGGCGCGAACCTTCACTTACGACAGTTGGATGGAAGCCCAGGGCATCCCCATCCATCGCGGCTACTACGTCGAAGACCTGCGAACCGTCGAGCTCGGCTGGTGGGAGGACCGCCAGGTCGACGCCGCCTTCATGCAGCTTCGCGGCATGGAGGGCGTCGTCGAGGGCCGCATCGAGGAGATACCCCCCGGCCACTCCCTCCCGCCCCTGAAACTCTCCGTGGACGAGCAGATCTACATCCTGGGAGGACGAGGCGTCGCCACCGTCTGGACGGACGACTCCAGGCCCAAGAAGACCTTCGAATGGGCCACCCGCAGCCTCTTCCTCGTCCCTCGAAACTCCTGGTGCCAGCTCACCAACATGGATGGCCAGAACCCGGCGCGCCTGCTCCACTACAACTACCTGCCCATCGCCATGTCCGCCACCCCCGACCCCGAATTCTTCATCAACAACCCTTACTCGGCCAGCTCCTTCCTCCACAGCCAGGACGAGTTCTACTCCGAGGCCAAGGCCGTCATGGAGGAGGGCGATGGCCGCTTCGCCGGGCGCGGCCGCCAGGTCTGGCACGGCAACTTCTTCCCCGACATGGCCGCGTGGGACAAGCTCGTCCCCTTCTGGGGGCGCGGCGCCGGCGGGCACGTCGTCTTCATCCAGTCCCCCGGCTCCGAGATGCACGCCCACATGTCCGTCTTCCCGGCCAAGACCTACAAGAAAGGCCACCGTCACGGACCCGGCCGCGTCATCGTCATCCCCGGCGGCGAGGGCTACTCCGTCATGTGGCAGGAAGGCGAGGAGAAAGTCGTCATCCACTGGCGCGAGGCCAGCTGCTTCGTTCCCCCCGACCGCTGGTTCCACCAGCACTTCAACCTCGGCAGGGCCGACGGGCGCTACCTCGCCCTCCATCCACCCAACCAGTTCATGGGCATGAGCGAGAAGGTCGAAGACCGCGGCCGCGACCAGATCGAGTACCCCAACGAGGACCCCTGGATACGCGAGTACTTCGAGAACCAGCTCGCCGAGCGCGGCATGACCTCCGAAATCCCCGCCGAGGCCTACGAAGACCCCGAGTACGAATGGGACTACGAAGCCGCCAATGCCTGATCCCCTGCCCCAGGCTGGAAGAGCCTCCCCTCTCAATCTCCTCCAGGATTCCCGCTTTCGCGGGAATCCTGGGTGTGTGGACGGAACAAGGCTCTCCGGATAGGAGTCCCCCATCCAGGGGGTACGGAGGGGGAAAACCCCCGACGCAGAACAAATCCAATAGCGAAGGACACACACTGACATGCACGACGGCGACGACCACGAAGACCCTATGGCGTTCGAGCTGCTCGACAGCGAAGAAGCCGAGGACATCGAAGGCATCGAGAAGTTCACGCTCTACAGCGTGGGCATCGACATCGGCTCCTCAACGACCCACACCATATTCTCCCGGCTCATCCTCCGGCGCGAGGGCGCGGGCCTCTCGGCCAAGTTCGTCGTCACCAATCGCGACGTCCTCTACCGGTCCCCCATCATGCTCACCCCCTACTCCTCCGGCGCCGCCATCGACACCGAGAGCGTCCGGCAGTTCATCGATAAGTCCTACGAGGACGCTGGCTTCACTCCCGACGACGTCGACACCGGCGCCGTCGTCATCACCGGCGAGGCCCTTAAGAAAGAGAACGCCCAGCCCATCCTCGAGTACTTCTCGGAGGAGTCGGGGCGCTTCATCTGCGCCTCCGCCGGCCCCATGCACGAGGCCCTTCTCGCGGCCTACGGCTCCGGCGCCGTCTCCATCTCCAAGAACCACTCCAACTCCGTCCTCGACGTGGACATGGGCGGAGGCACCACCAAGATATCCCTCATCCGCGGCGGCGAGATCGCCCAGATGGTCGCTGTCGAGATCGGCGCGCGCCTCATCGCCCACGACGACGACATGACCATCACCCGCGTCGAGCAGCCCGCCCGCACCATCATGAAGGCCCTCGGTCACCAAGTCGAGGTCGGCGGCAAGCTCACCGAGGAGCAGCGGGACCTATTCGTCGAAAAGATGACCGACATCCTCTTCGATGTCATCAGCGGCGGCGACGTTGAACCCCTGACCGAGTCGCTTCTGCTCACCAGCGGCCTTGACGTGACCTCCCTCCACGAAGTCGACCATGTCGTTTACTCCGGCGGCGTCTCCGAATACGTCTACGACCGCACCAATGACTCCTATGGCGACGTTGGCCCGTGGTTCGGCAAACGCGTACGCGAGCGCTCCATGGGTACCTTCCGCCCCGGCGTGCTCATCACCCCCGCCGAGGGCATCCGCGCCACCGTCATCGGCGCCGGCGAATACACCCTCCAAGCCAGTGGCAGCACCAGCTACATCTCCACCCACGACGTGCTCCCCGTTCGCGGCGTCCAGGTCGCCCGCGCCTTCATCAACAAGGAGCAGGCCGCCGAGGAGATGGAAGCCGCCCTTGCCGCCGCTGTCGGCAAGTACGACCTCGACAAGCTCCCCTCCAACATGGTCCTCGCCATGTCCATCTCGGGCCAGCCCGACTACTGGTACATCCGTCGACTCGCCGAGTCCGTCGTCAAGTCCGTAGCGGACGAGCCTCCCGGGGCGCCCGTCTTCCTCGTCGTCGACGTAGACGTCGCCAAGTCCCTGGGCGGAATCATCAAGGAGGAGATCGGCCTCGACCGCGCCGTCATCGCCATCGACGGCATCGAAGTCGGCGACCTCGACTACGTCGACGTAGGCAAGCCCATGGGGGCAAGCGAGGTTATCCCCGTAACCGTCAAGTCCCTCGTCTTCTCCCTCCGCTCCCAGTCGGGTTGACGCAACCCGTCAATGGGCCGCAGCGTTAGAGAAGCCATCGAGATAGTGACACGAGACGGGTGGAGGCAGATTAGGATGCGCGGAAGCCACCGGATATTCGCCCATCCGACGAAGCGCGGTAGGTTCGTCATCGCAGGGCATCCAAGCAAGGACCTGCCGCGCGGAACATGGGCAGGCATCATGGGAGATGCGGGGCTCGGTAAGAGAGAGACCCTGATGCAATACACAATCGTCATCGAAAAGGAAGAGAACACCTGCTACGGCGCTTACGTGCCCGACTTCCCCGGCGCGATTGGCGTCGGCGACAGCAAGCAGGAAGCCATTGAGAGCGTCCGTGAGTCCATCCGCTTACTCTTGGAGTTTGACCAGGAACGAAACGAGCCCCACGCCGATCCGTGGATGCAAACCGAAACGTTCATGGGCTATCTCGTCGTCGTGGCCGATAGCTGGGAGGACGAAGACGCGGAGGAAGCGGACGGCGCCTATCGCGCGTACGTTCCCGACCTCCCCGATTGCATTGGCGTCGGCGTCACCCGCGAGGAAGCCGTCGAGCGTGTCCGCGAGTCCATGCGCCTCTACGTCGTGGAGGCCCATCGCAAGGGACTCCCCGTCCCTCCGCCCGGCGGGTGGACCGAGACAATCGAAGTCGCCGCCCCCAATGCCTCCGCCGCGTCAGCCGAGAGCTTCTCGACGAAGGGGAAGCGAGGGGCAAGGAAGCGTTGGGCGGACCGCCCGCAGCTGTGGGGAGCGGTCCTGGCGGACCTCGAGCGCGGCCTCAACAAACCGGAGGTCGCCGTAGCCCGCGGAGTCAGCCTCCGGTCCGTGCAGGAAATCGCGCGACGCGCCGGCGTCAGCCGGCCGCCCGGGCGTCCGCGCAAGGCGCGGTCCACCGGCGACGCCGTCGGCCTAGACCTCCGGGCATGACCCTACGCTCGCCCTGCGCAACGAAGGGCCGGAGCGCGGCAGCCCCGGCCCTTCTCTACCGCAAAGGAAGTCCGGCTACCGCAGGTGCTCCGCGAAGAACGCCAGCGTCTTCGGCCACGCGTCATTGGACGCTGCCTCGTTGTAGCTGCCGCGCGTCGAGCAGAAGAAGCCGTGCCCGGCCCCCTCATAGACATGGTTCTCGATGGTCTTGCCCTTCCCCTTCAGCACCGCCTCCATCTCCTCCACGTTGGACACCGGAATGCCCCCGTCCTGGTCGCCCCAGAAGCCCATGATAGGCGCCTGCACCGCGTCCGCGGTCGCGTCGAGCAACCGGGGCGTGCCCTCGGGAGCGTCCGGGCGCGGCAGGATCCCGCCCCCGTAGTACACCGCCGCCGCGCTGATCCCCGCCATCGTCGCGCCCAGGTACGACACCATCCCCCCGAAGCAGTACCCCACGATGCCGATGTTGTCGGCGTCCACGTTCGGATTGCCCTTCAGATAGTCGAGCGTCGCCTGCACGTCGGCCCTGATGTCGTCGTTGCTCAGCTTGCCCCGCTCGCCGAAGGCCCGTTCCATCTCCGTGAACGGGATATCCACGCCCGCGCCGCTCCGGTGAAACAGCTCCGGCGCCGCCGCGAAGTACCCTTCGTTGGCGAAACGGTCCGCGATGCTCCGGATATCGCCGTTCACCCCAAATATCTCTTGTATCACGATGACGGCCGGGCTCTTCCCATCGCCGTCTGGACGAGCCGTGTGAATCGCCATCTCCTCCTCGCCGACGCTAACCTGCGCAACCTCATTCACTGCCATCCTCTACCTCCACGTGTAATGCTCACTTGACGCCGCGCCTCCGCAGCAGGCCCTCAGCTTACAACAGCCCGCAGGCCTGCTCGCACGCCGTCCGAGGCGCGGGTTAATCATACGCCGCCGGCGAATCCCCTCGCCCGTCTGCGGGACCTTTGCGTAACCTCAAGCCGGTTCGTGGTGAGCTTGTCGAACCATGAACCGGCTTGGAATACCGGGGAGCGCAGAGGGGCGACGCCCCTCTGCCGGGGGCGTGGGGGTGTCCCCCACAACATGACGGGCGGGTGGGTGGGAAGAGTTACGCCCGCCAGAAAAATAGGTTACGCAAAGGTCTCGTCTGCCGGAGAGGGCTAGGGAGAGGGTCTGCGGGAGCGTCGAGGAAACGAGGCCGGACTATGGCGGCCCCGCCCTCTCCCGTGGCAGAATCGCCCTCTCCCGTGGCAGAATCAATTGACACCGATAGGAGCGCGCCGTGCCCGACCTCATCCGCACCCCTGAAGAACGCGCCCTGCTCGCCAGAGCCGCTCGCGCGCTCCCCGGCGGCACGCTGGGCAACGTCCGTATGGACGACGACTACGCCTTCATCGTCGCCGGCGGCCAGGGCTCCCGCATCCGCGACGTAAGCGGCAACGAGTACATCGACTACCTCCTTGGCTCCGGGCCCATGGTCCTCGGCCACGCCCACCCAAAGGTCATCGAGGCCGCGACGGCCGCCATGGCCAAGGGCTCGACGTTCTTCGCCCAGAACGCCTACGCTGTCGAGCTCGCCGAGCGCATCGTCGAAGCGGTGCCTTGCGCCGAGCAAGCCCGGTTCGTCAGCTCCGGGACCGAAGCCACCTACAACGCGCTGAAGATCGCCCGCGCTTTCCGCAAGCGCGACAAGGTCCTCAAGTTCGAGGGCGGGTTCCATGGGATGCACGACTACTCTCAGATGAGCCTGGCGCCGTCGGGCAAGACGCCCTTCCCGCAGCCGGAGCCAAGCTCTGCGGGCATACCCAAAGCCGTGCAGGAGACTGTCCTCGTCGCCCCGTTCAACGACCTCAACGCCGTCGAGGATCTGCTCGACCGCTACCACGACGAGCTCGCGGCGGTCATCGTGGAGCCGGTGCAGCGCGTCATCGAACCCCAGCCCGGCTTCCTGCAAGGACTCCGCGAGCTCACCGAACGCTACGGGGTGCTTCTCGTCTTCGACGAGGTCGTCACAGGCTTCCGCCTCGCCTACGGGGGCGCCCAGGAGCACTACGGCGTCGTCCCCGACCTCTCGGCCATCGGCAAAATCGTCGGCGGGGGCTTTCCCCTTGCGGGCGTCGTGGGCCGCCGCGAGCTCATGGAGCACTACGACGCCAAAGCAGTTGCCCCCGAGGACTTCGTCCCCCAGACCGGCACCTTGAGCGGCAATCCCGTCGCGGCAGCAGCCGGACTCGCAACCCTCGAGGCGCTGCGCGAGCCCGGCGTGTACGAGGCCTACCATGCCCGCGCCGCCCGCCTCCGTAACACCCTACAGCGGCTGTTCGACGAGGCGGAGGTCCCTGCGGTCGTCAGCGGCGTCGACATGATGTTCGATGTCTATTTCACCGACCACCCCATCGTCGACTACCGCTCGACGCTCGTGGACAAGACGCTCAACCGCGTCTTCGACAACACGCTGCTGGAGCACGGCGTCTTCAAACCGTCCGGCAAGACCTACGTCGGCGTCTGCCACGACGACGACGACATCGACCGCACCATCGAAGCGTTCAAAGCCGGCGTCGCCGCCGTGCGAGAGGCCTAGCGCGGATGCCCGCAGTCCTCCGCCTCGTCAGCGAGGGACGTCACCTGGCTTGCTCATCGGTTAGGGAACGATGACTTCCCTCCGATGGAACCGCGCCTGCTGCCTGAATTGGTCGGTACGCCTGAGTGGGAGGCCGCACTCGCAGCCGGACAGGCCCTCCTGCGCTAACGAGCGCCCGCATCCTGCCTCCACTCCTCTCCCGGCATGATGCGCCGCATGAATTCGTCGAACATCGGAACGGTGAAAGCAGTGTCCCCGTGGCTCGGACTCCAGATCATGCCCTTGGCGATCAGATGACTACGTGTGGGAGCGAGGGAAGTAACGCTACGGCCCAGTACGTTGGCCACGTCGCCGGAACGGTGAGGCCCTGCGCCGATTTCGCTCATCGCCCGGAGATACTTCTTCTCCGAGGGGGTAAGCCTGTCGAACCTGACCCTGAAGAAGCTCTCGTCCAGGTCGGCGACAGCTTCCGTGGAGGCGGTTTCAACGTTGGCGATGGTGATAGGAGAACTCTCGGCCGTGTTCCACAGGTGCTTTCCCCACTCCTGGAGAAAGTAGGGATAGCCTTCCGTCCGGACGACGATGGCGTCGAGGGCGGGCTCCTCTATCTCCACCCCTTCGTCCATAGCAGGCTTGGCGATGGCGAGCTTGGCGTCCTCGGGGGAGAGGGCGCCGATGGTGGTGAAGTCGAAAAGACGCTCTGCATAGGACTTCGCCTTCCCCATACGGCCCAGGAGCTGGGGCAGTCCCGCTCCAACCACGGTTACTGGCAGGGAGAGCTGAGATGTCCGGTGCAACGCGGCTACCAGCGCTCCGAGCTCACCCTCGTTCACGTATTGAAGCTCATCGACGAAGGTCGCGATGCAGGTCCCGCCCGCCTTGGCCGCCTCACCTACCACCGCCAGCAGGTCCGGCAGGTCGGCTTCCAAGTCCCCGTTATCCGCCACCCCCGGTTCAGAGTCGAAGTCAAAGCCAACCTCAATGTCTTGATACTTCACCTTGAGGGCGCTGACGAACCCTGCGAGCGCCCGCAGGGCGCGCTGCGCACGCTGCTTGGCAGCCTCTCCCCTCGACAAGCGCAACAGCGCCGAGCGCAGCTGCGGCACGAGGATGGACGGGAGGGAGCGGTCCTCCGAAGCTTCAACACGCAAGGCTGTGATGCCGCCTGCCTCAGCGTCCAGCCTGATCCGGTCGAGCAGCACTGTCTTCCCCACGCCCCGCAAGCCGACCATCATCAAACTCTTGTTGGGCCGGCCCAAGCGGATCCGCTCCAACGCTATACGCGCTGTCTCCCGTATCTCATCCCGACCGGCCAGCTCGGGCGGCTGCGTCCCCGCGCCAGGCGCGTACGGGTTTCGTATGGGGTCCATAGCCCCAATCATACCAAGTTTAGCGGCTCATACCAAGTTTACTATAGTTTATCAATTCTCGATAAACTCGATAAACTCGCTATGAATCTCCCACAGGCCCTAACCCGCGCCCTCGAAGAACAGCTCCTCCGGCGTGAAGCGCCGGCTGATGATACCGAGGTCCGCGGCATAGCGGACGATCGTGTCGATGGCGCGGCGGTTGTTCTCGACGCCGTTCAGATGTGGGAAGAGGCCGTGCTCCCGAAGCCAGCCGACCGGCAGGCCCATGTGCTCATCGTCGTCCGAGGCATTCACGTAGTACAACCGGCGCGCCTCGTCGCAAGCGTCCACTATGGCCTGCCCCAAGCCGGGGTTGGCGTCGAGCACGTCCCGCTTGGCTGCGAGCATCACGTTCACCGGAAAGACGCCGCTCTGCTGGTGATACGTCAGCGCCGCGTCGAGGGGGTCCTCGAACAGCCTCGCGCGGTTGCCGCCCAGCGGCGGACCGGCGCGGTCGAACAGCACGGCGTCCAGCGCGCCGCTCTCCAGCTCCGCTACCTGGTCGCCGCCCTTCGATATCGTGAAACGCGATTCCCGGGGGTAGTCCACGCTCATCAGCGAGTTCGGCTCCGCCTCCACCCAATGAACCCGCGTCAGGTCGAGGCCGTACACGTCCGCGAGCGCGCCCCGCAGCCACGTTCCGGGATTGAATCCCCAGCCCCGCACCCCGACGCGCTTGCCCTCCAGGTCCTTTGGCTCACGGATGCCGGCCTGCGCGTTCACCTGCGCTCCGACGTGCGCGAACGACACATCAGGGAACACGGGGATGCCCACAACTGGGCATCCAACATCGACCGCTATGAGGAAGTTCGTGATGGGCACGACCATCACGTCGTAGGGCGGCTCGGTGAAGAGCTTGCCGTACACGGAACCGGAGCCGCCCTCCGGCCAAGCCGTCTCGACGTCGAAGCCTTGGACTTTGACTGCGCCGTTCGCGAGGTATTCGGCGGCGTACTCGTGGTCCGCCATCAGCGTTATGGCCATTGCGCGTTACTCCACGGTCGGATAGCCGTCCGAGCGACGGTCCGTCCCGCCCGAGTGGACGCCTCGCTCGTGATCGATGGCGATGAGCTGGACCGCTCCCGGCGTGCCCATAGCGGGGTAGGCCGCAATCTTGTGCCCCTTCGCTTCCAGGCTGCGTACGGTCGCCTCGTCAAACCCATCCTCCATGCGGAGGACCATCTCCTCGTCAATCGAGCGGGGATCGGTGCCGGGGTAGTGCGTCCAGCGAGGCGCGTCGGCAGCCTCCTGCACGTCCATCCCGTGGTCGAGCACGTTGGATATCGCCTGGGCGTTCCACTGCGGCTGGTTGTCCCCGCCCGGCGTCCCGCCGACGAGCACGGGCCTGCCATCCTTGAACACCATGTAGTTGTGAATCGTGTTGATCGTCCGCTTTCCCGGCGCGACAACGTTTACGTGTCCCTCGTCCAGATAGAACCCCCGGCCTGCCCGGTCGTTCAACAGGATGCCCGTGTTCCCTGCCACGAACCCGCTCCCGAAGTACGCCGACAGGCTGTGAATGAACGAGACCGCGTTCCCGTCCTTGTCGATTACATTAAAGTATGACGTGCTGGGCGTGGGAGCTGCCGAGTGCGCTAGCTCGCCTGCCGGGACGAGCTCCGCCGCTCGCTCAGGGTCGATGCGCTGACGTCGGCGCTCGGCATACTCCGCAGACAGGAGCTCGTCCAGCGGCACGCGGACGAACTCCGGATCGCCGATGTACGCGAGCCGGTCGGTGAACGCAAGGCGCTTCGCCTCCACCATCGTGTGGATGCACTCCGGCGTGTTGTGCCCAAGCGCCGCCAGATCGAACCCGTCGAGCAAGCTGAGCAGCTCCAGCGTCAGCGCCCCCTGGGACGGCAGACCTGTCGCGTAGACAGTGTGGCCGTGGAACTGCACCGACGGCGGTTCGTCGTAGAACAGCGTCCCCTGGCCCGCTAGGTCTGCCTCGTCGATGAGTCCTCCGCCATCAGCGATGCCCTTCACGACCTCCTTGCCAAGGGTGCCGCGATAGAACTCGTCCGGCCCGCCCTCCGCGACACGCTTGAGCGACCCCGCCAGCTCAGGCTGCGCGAGCACGTCGCCAAGCCGGTACGGCGAGCCATCTTTCTTGATGAACACCCGCGCCGTCGTGGGGTGCTTGGCCAGCTTGTCGTAGTACGGCTTGTCGAAGTAGCTCGCTGACCGCACCGGCAGCGGAAACCCCTCCATCGCGAGGCCGATAGCCGGTTCGATGAGTGATGCGAGCGGGCGCGTCCCGAGCTTGTCGAGAATCGTTTGCCACGCGTGAACTTCGCCGGGCACGGCAGGCGTTAGCGGTCCGTCGGCCGGCATCTTCGAGTAGCCCCGGCTCACGAAATACTCCCGCGTCGCCCCCATAGGGGCTCTCCCTGAGCCCGACACTCCGTACAGCTTCCCCGACCTTGCGTGATAGAGCAGCGCGAACACCTCGCCGCCCATCCCGCACATCATCGGAAGGGTCACTCCCTCCGCTGCGGCGACCGCGATGGCCGCGTCGAAGGCGTTGCCCCCCTCGCGCAAGACCTGCGCCCCGATGGCCCCCGCCTGTGGCGAGGCGGACCCCACGAGACCGCGAGTGGTGAGAACGGGGCTATGGGACTTGTTGAGTACGCTGCTCACGATACCGTCACCTCGCCGACGTTACGGCTGGGCCGCATGATATGCCCGCCAACCAGCAGGCTCAACCGCAGCCTTCTCCTTCCGCCATCCTGGGAGGATCAAGGAGGGAGCATCCAAAACCGCGACACTTGCCCGTTGCGCAGCCGCTTCCCGCCTCCTACCCTGCTCTCATGGCCCAACAGACCCGCCCTCTCGCCCCTCCGATGCCCGCGGTCCGCCTGTCGCAAAGTGTCGCATTTGTGTCGCAAAGTGTCGCATTTGCTGTCGCAAAGTGTCGCATTACTGTCGCGAAACGGAGCTGCACTGTCGGGCCCGAAACGCGTACTCAGGAGTGAAATAGCATGGAGAACCAGCAAAATGCGACAGATTCGAGAAAAGCGGCGCTCTCACCCAAACAGACCCTCGCCCTCCCCTACGTCGCCGCCGCCGCATCCCTCTCCGCCGGAGCCTCGACAATGCCTCGCCCCCATCGAGACCTTTGCGTAAACCCCAAACTGGTTCGTGGTGAGCCTGTCGGACCATGAACCGGCTTGGAACACCGGGGAGCGCAGAGGGGCGTCGCCCCTCTGCCGGGGGCGTGGGGGTGTCCCCCCACAACATGACGGGCGGGTGGGTGGGAAGAGTTGCGCCCGCCAGAAAATAGGGTTACGCAAAGGTCTCCTATCGAGAGACAGCAATGCGAACTCCTCTGCTACCTCACTCCCTCCTTCGGGGACCTTTGCATAGTCCCTTCCGTCATTCCCGCGAAGGCGGGAACCTCGCCCCCGAATCCTCGCGTTGGGCAGTTACGCAAATGTCTCCTTCGGGGAAGGAGCCGAAACCCGCTTGCGGGGTTAGAATGAGAAGGCTCTCGCCCCCATCCCGACTACCTAGGAGAAAGAACATGGCAGAGAATTTCACCTACGACCGGTGGATGAACGCCCAAGGCATCCCGGTTCACCGCGGCTATTACATCGAAGATCTGCGGACAATCGAGGTTGGCCCCTGGAGCTTGCGCGAGTGCGATGCAGCGTTCATCCAGCTCGAAGGCATGCCCGGTGTCGTCGAGGGCCGAGTACAAGAGATTCCCCCAGGCGGCGCCATCAGGCCCTTCAAGCAGGCCATCGACGAGATGGTCTACGTAGTGAGCGGCCAGGGCACGACCGCCGTTTGGAGCGGCGAGGGGGCGGAACGGCATACCTTCGAGTGGTCGCCCCGGTCCCTCTTCCTTATCCCCCGCAACTCCTGGGCCCAGTTCAACAACATGCACGGCAATCGGCCGGTGCGCTTGCTCCACTATAACTACCTGCCCATCGCCATGTCCGCCATCCCCAACCCGGACTTCTTCTTCGACAATCCCTACGAGGAGGACGTCCTCAAAGGCCAGGACTTTTACTCAGAGGCCGAAGCCACTACCCAGGAGCACGTCGCCGAGGGCGCGGCGGGCCGCACGCTCTGGCTCGGCAACTTCTTCCCTGACATGGGTGTTTGGGACAAGCTCATGCACCGCCCCGGCCGGGGTTCGCTGAACCGCTCCGTCTACATGAGCATCCCTGGCTCCGAGCTCCGTGCCCACATGTCCGTCTTCCCGGCCACGACCTACAAGAAGGGCCACCGCCACGGACCCGGCCGCGTCATCGTCATCCCAGGTGGCGAGGGCTACTCGATCATGTGGCAGGAGGGCCGGGAGAAGATTGTCATCCACTGGCGCGAGGCAAGCTGCTTCGTCCCGCCCGACCGCTGGTTCCACCAGCACTTCAATCTCGGCAATACCGACGGCCGCTACCTCGCCCTCCATCCCCCCAACCAGTTCATGGGCATGTCCGAGCAGGTGCAGGACCTCTCCCGCGACCAGATCGAGTACCCCAACGAAGACCCATGGATACGCGAGTACTTCGAGAACCAGCTCGCTGAGCGTGGACTCAAGTCCGGCATGCCGGACGAGGCGTACCGAGACCCCAGCTACCGATGGGACTACACCGGCGTCGTCGAGAACTAGACCGAGTCGTACTTCCGCTAGAGAGAACGCCTCCGTCCCGGCTGTCCCCACGCAACGTGGGGAGAACTGAGGACGGGCACCCCTATTAGCCGACATCGAAAAGACTGAGAGGAAAGACGCATGCACGATGAGCCATGGGCCCACATTCATGATCCGGACGAGGAACGGCTAGCGAAGCTGTCCGTCCAGCTCAACAACCCGGACCACGACTACTACCACCACGAGGTCATCGAGCTAACGACCGTCGGCATCGACATCGGCTCGTCTACCTCGCACCTGATGTTCTCCAGCATCACGCTCCAGCGCATCCAGGAGATGCACTCCAGCCGCTACGTGGTCGTCGACCGCCAGACGCTCTATAAGTCGCCCATCCTGCTCACGCCCTACACGCACGATAACCTCATTAACACGGAGCGCTTGGAGAAGTTCGTCGCCGAGGCCTACGCCGAGGCTGGCTTCGCGCCCAGCGACATCGACAGCGGCGCGATTATCCTCACGGGAGAGGCCATCAAGCGCCGCAACGCCCACGCTATCGCCGACATCTTCGCCGACAACGCCGGCAAGTTCGTCTGCGCGTCCGCCGGGCATAACCTCGAATCCGTCCTGGCCGCCAACGGCTCCGGCTCCGTCAGACTGTCCCGCGAACCACGGCAGAAGGTCCTCAACGTCGACATCGGCGGCGGCACCACCAAGTTCGCCCTCGTCGAGGCCGGACGCGTCCGGCAGACCGCCGCCCTCAACGTCGGCGGCAGGCTCGTCGCCACCGACGACCAAGGGACCGTCAATCGGATCGAGGATGCCGCCCACACCGCCGCCGACAGCATCGGCGTGCGCCTCGCGCTCGGCGAGCCCCTCCCACACGAGGACCGCGTCGCCATCGCCGACGCCCTCGCCGACTGCCTGATCGACGTGATTCAAGGCCGCCCGCGCTCCGAGCTGACGCAGGCCCTCCTCCTCACATCCGACATGCCGCGGGACCTCGACTTCGATTCCATCGTCTTCTCAGGCGGCGTGTCCGAGTACGTTTACCGAAACGAGACCCAAGAGTTCGGTGATCTGGCCATGCCGCTTGCCGATGCCGTCCGCCGCAAGATGACCGACGGGGCCCTGCCCGCCCCCGTTCAGCCTGCCGCCGAGCGCATCCGGGCCACGGTCATAGGCGCGTCCCAATTCACCGTCCAGCTGAGCGGCAATACGCTCTCCATCTCCGATCCCGCTCTCCTGCCCTACAGGAACATCCCGGTCCTCATCTCGAAGCTCGACGAGGACCACGAGGTGCAGCCTGAAGAGATCGCCGGTCTGGTGGCCGAAGCGTTCGCGAGGCAGGACCTCGTCGAAGGCGAGCAGCAAGTCGCCCTGGCCTTCGACTGGGACGGCCTCCCGCGTTACGCTCAGATACGCAAGATCGCCGACGGCATCGTCATGGCGATGCCCGACTCCCTCGCAAAGGGCGCTCCCCTGATGCTCGTCTTCACGGGCGACTTCGCGAAACTGGTCGGCGACACCCTCACCAAGGACATCGGCATCGAGAATCCGGTCATCTCCATAGACAACCTCTTCCTCCAAGAGTTCGACTACATAGACATCGGGGAGATGATCTATCCGGCCCGCGTCGTGCCGGTTGTCGTGAAGTCGCTCCTCTTCCCCGAGGTCGAGCGGCAGACCGCCGAAATCATCGACTAGGGGGCTGAGGCGTAGCGTCGGGTTTGACCCGCGCGAGGAACTCCCGCAGACGGTGATGCCAGGGAGTCTCGAACCACAGGGCCAGCAGACCGGCCACCAGGAAACTCACGCCAAGAACCATGAGCACGGCGGCCCAGAATCCTCCAGGTGTCGTTCCGTACCAGACGTTCTCTGGATTCGCATGATCAAAGGGGAACGCTTCCAGACCGGACAGGAGTACGTCGTCTACGGAGCGAGCACCATGTTCGTCGAGAATCTCGAGAGCGGCTCCGTCGGCCCGCCCCGCGAGCGCGGGGGCTTCGCTGCCCCTATCCCTTCCGCAGCGTCTCCCGCAATAGAAACCCCACCAGCGACGATGCGGTGAACGCGCAAACGCCCATCGCCCCGAACGCCGTTGCGAAGCCCACCCCGCCGGCCATGGCCGCCGTCGTCACGATGAAGATGCCCGGGTTGCTCATCGAGCCCATCTCCGCGATGAGCCGGTTTACTCCAAAGAACTTCCCCCGAGCCTCGGCCGGCGCTACGTCCGACCCCAACGTCTGCATCGAACCCGCCATGAACGACACCGCGACGTTGATCACGATGAACGATGCGATGAACAGCGGCAGCGCAAGCTCCCGCACCGCCACCAGCGCGATGAAGAAGAGCCCAACCCCCAACAGCGAGCTCGCAGGCACTATCGTCCGCTTCCGCCCGAACCGGTCCATCACGAAACCCGCCGACAGCGTGACGGGAATCCCCACCACCGCCATCGCCGACATCAGCAACCCAAGGGACCCGGCGCCCAGCCCATACGCATACGCCGCATAGATGACGTAGATCCCCGATTGGCCCTGCACCCCGCCCCGCCCCACGTTCGCGAAGAACTGCGCGAAGAACAGCACAACCACCGGACGCGTCAGCAGCTTCCCCCACGACAGGTCGCTCGCCTCCACCTTCTCCCCGCGCCGCCTCGCAAGCAGCGCCGGCGCCGTCTCACGTATCAGCAGATACGAGGGGACTGTCGCCAGTAGCGCGGCAATCCCGTACATCACAAACGGCACACGAAGGCCCAGCAGCTCCCCGACGATCCCGCCGGCGAGCGGGCCCGCCAGCGTGCCCGCTCGGCTCACCCCCGCCATCCCCGTGATCATCTTGCCGCGCGACCGCTGCGCCCCCGAGTCGGCTATCGCCGCCAGCCGGCTCATCTGCCACACCTGCTGCGCGATGCCGCCCACCCCAAGATAGACAAGGAGCTCGGCGTAGCTCGACGCCCGCAGCACCAGAAACGCCGACACCGCCGTAATCAGCGGGCTCACAATCAGCATCTTGCGGCGCCCTATGCGGTCGATCAGATAGCCGGTCGGCAGCGTCGAGAGCACCCCGCCAAACATCGGCGCGAACACCAGCAGCCCTGCGCCCGCGGCGCCCACCCCGAATTCCATCGCGATCGGCGGCAGCACCGGCGCCGTGAAGCCCCGCCCAAGCCCCAGAAGAAATGCCGGGCCGAACAGCGAGAGAATAGCGTCGTTGCGGGCTATCCAGCCGCCGATGCCGGAGCGCTCCGGTGCCTCGGTCCTCTCCGCTTCTTGCCCCTGCTGGGTCATCTCGAATGCTAGCCGATCACGTCGGCCAGCCGGTCCACCTGCTCCGGATCGGGCGTCACCGGACGAAAGATAATCTCGTCCGTGCCCAGCTCCTCGTGCATATGGATGCCGTTCCGGATGATTTCCGCCGTCGTCGGCTGCAGTCGCGTAAGCCGCGCCGCGCCTGCCGTCTGCCTGCCGCCGTAGTAGTCGCCGAGCGCGTCCGCGATCGCGTCCTCCGCGCCCGGCCCCAGCGCGCACGGCAGGGTCACGATGACCCGTGGCCTGCCCTCCCGGCCCGCCGCGGCCCACGACTCCTCGACCTCCGTCATCACGCCCTTGGCCCACTCGGCTTCCAGCGCCCGTCCGCCCATGACGTAGCCATCCGCGAACTTGCCCACGCGCGCCATCGCCCTTGGCGACGTTCCGCCTATCAGTATCTGCGGGCCGCCCGGCTGGACCGGCGCCGGGCCCACTGGCCGCTGCGCGCCTGGAAGCGTCTCCCCAGCCCAGATGCGCTTCATATGGACAATCTGCTCCTCGAAACGCTTTCCTCTGTCGTGGAACTCGACCGGCGCGACGACTGCATCGTCCTCCCTGCCCCCCACTGCGAGACCCAGCGTCAGCCGTCCATTCGATATCGCGTCGATGGTCGCCGCCTGCTTTGCCAGCACCCCCGCGTTCCGCAGCGGGGCCAGGAGAACCGCCGTGACGAGCCCCACTCGCTTCGTGACCGCGGCCACTGCCGCCAGCTCGATCATGGCCTCGAAGTTGTCGTACGCCAGACGGTCGAGCGCCGCGAACGAGGAGAACGGCCCCTCGTCCGCCTTCCGCGCCACCTCCGCGATGTAGTCCCAGCTGCCTGTGGGCGTCTTGAACGGAAGCCCAACCCCTACCTTCATCCTCACCTGCCTTTGTACTGCGGCTTGCGCTTTTCTATGAACGCCCTCACCGCTTCCTTGTGATCGTCGGAACGCCGCGCCAGCTCCTGCGCCGTCTGCGCCAGCCGCAAGCTCTCCCCGAATCCCATGCTGAACGACTGCTGCACGAGATACTTGGTCAGCGACATCGAGTACGTCGCTCCGCCGGCCAGCCGCTTGGCGAAATCGAGTGCTGCTGGCATGAGCTCGTCGTGCGGATGCACCTTGCTCACCAGGTTCATCCGGTAAGCCTCCTCCGCGCTCAGCCGGTCTCCTGTGTACTGCATGTAATACGTATTGCTCAACCCGATGAGACGCGGCAGCTGCCAGCACGACCCATCCCCCGGTATGAGGCCCATGCGCACGAACGCCTCCGCGAACTCCGCCTTCTCCGACGCGATGCGGATGTCGCACGAGAGCGCCAGGCCCAGACCCACGCCGATTGCGTGACCGTTCACGGCCGCGATCGTCGGCTTCTGCACCTCGTTCACTCGCAAGGGCACATTCGAGACTGACCCAAACCCCGCATGCGTCCGGTCGATCTGCCGCTGGCCGAGCCGGGCCTCCATGTCCCCCCACGGCAGCGGTCCGGGCCTCTCCTGCTCCAGGTTCTCAATCGCCTGATCGAACCGCCGGATATTCGCCCCTGAGCAGAACGACGGGTCGCGCCCCGTCAGCAACAGCACCCGGTCGTCCTCGCTGGCCTCGAATCGCTCCAGCTCCTCATACAGCTCGCCCGCCATCTCGCTCCCAAGAGCGTTGCGCGTCGGCGGATGATCAAGCGTGATGACGAGAACGCCGTCCTCACGCTGCACTTCGATGAACTCGCTCGTGGCGCTCCTCCTTCAGGCGGCGGGGATGTCCGGCATTCTAGGAGCGCCCCGCCCCGCTGTCCAACGCCGAGCTTCCCTGCCAACCCCCCGGCGTATAATCCACCAACCTCACCTCCGAGGGCTGCCGTGCGGCTCGGCACCATCATCGGCCAAGAGACCCCATGACCCCTCGGCTGGACATCAAACCTCCCTACCGGGAGCAGGTCGAGCGCCTGCTGCGCGAGCATCTGCCCGGCGTCGAGGTCTGGGCCTACGGCAGCCGCACCAACGGCAGAAGCCACGACGGGAGCGACCTCGACCTCGTCCTGCGAGGGCCAAACCTGGCGCCCCTCCCTGCCGACGCCCTCCGCAACCTCAGACACTCCTTCTACGAGTCCACCATCCCCTTCCTCATTGAGGCGCGGGACTGGGCCGGCCTGCCCGAGAGCTTTCACCGCGAGATCGAACGCAACTACGTCGTTCTACTGCACAGCGCCTGACCACCTGCCTCCGTCCGCCATTCCCGCGCAAGCGGGAACCCAAGAACCCCCTCCCGTCTGCGGGAGGGGCCGCACAAGCGCAGCGACGCGCGGGGGAGGAGGTGACCGTCATTCCCGCGCAGGCGGGAAGGTGAATCCACATTTGAAGTGCAACACCTGCTCCTCGACGACCCCCGCCGGTGTCCGGTAGCCCAGGCACTTGCGCGGCGTATTGTTGTACGCCTGCCCGATCAGCGCAAACCGCTCATCCGACACCTCCCCCAGATTCGTCCCCCGCGGCAGGAACCGCCGCAGCCGGCCGATCGCGTTCTCCACTCCCCCCTTCTGCCACGGCGAGTACGTGTCGCAGAAGAACGTCTCGATGCCCAACCGGTGGAGCTCGTAGTGACGGGTGAACTCGGTCCCATTGTCGAAGGTCACCGTCTGGCGAAACTCCGGCGGCAACGGCCCCAGCATCCGGGCGATGGACTCCGCGATCGGCCCCGCCTCCTTCGACGGCGCACGCGCGAGGAGCAAGAGGCGCGAGGAGCGTTCCTGCAGGGCCAACACCACCTCTCCCGACCTCCCGAACTGCATCGTGTCCGCCTCCCAGTGCCCGAAGGTCCGCCGGTCGGCCGCCGCTGCAGGCCGCTCAGCAACGGGTCGGCGGAGGGGAATGAAGGAAACCGAGCTTCCCCCCCTGCGGCCCCGCCTCCCCCGCTTCCACTTCGCCCTCGGCAAGTAGCGCCGCCAATCATGGTCTTTGTGCCGCGCGGCCTGGGCGTAGACGAACCGGTAGATGCTCTCGTCCGAGGTCACCGTCCGGCCCTCCTCTCTGCGCATCTCATGGGCGACCTGCTCCGGCGACCACCCCCACTTCAGGCCCGCCAAGACCCGCTCCCGCAACCCCTCGTCCCGTTCCAGCCGCGCCCCCGTCCAGCGCCGCGCGCGGGCACGCTCCTGGGCCGGCGACGCTTGGTACCCGTCCGTTCGCAGTGCGTTCCGCTTCAGCTCCCGAGCCACGGTCGATGCCGCGCGATCCAGAGTTGTAGCGACTTGCCGGACCGAGGAGCCCTTGGCGCGTAAGCGGGCAATCTCACACCGTTCCTCAATGCAGAGCTGTCTGTATTCCATGGCAACACCCTAATCTGGTGTTGCACTTCGTTTGTGGATTCAGGGAACCTCGCCCCCCTCCCGTTCCCCTCCTTACCAAGGAGGGGCTAGGGGTGGTTCCGTCTGCAGGGGAGACCGAGCGGGAACCCCCCTGCGAGAACTATGACATCTGCCCGTTGCGCATACGACTTCCTCTCCCTACCCTGTCTCCCATGCCCCAGCCATCCCGCCCCCTCCACGCCCCACCCCCTCCGAGGTCCGTCGTGAGCCCGTCGGACCACCGGCCCCCTGTCGCAAACTGTCGCATTTGCTGTCGCAAAGTGTCGCATCGCTGTCGCAAAATGGAGCGGAATTGTCGCGCCCGAAACCCCCTAACTAGGAGTAAATGCCCATGAAAACCGGGCAAAATGCGACAGTTTCGAGAAAAAACAGCGCAGAGGGGCCGTGGTGAGCCTGTCGCCCCCCTCCCCTCCCCCCGATTGACGCCCCGCCCCGCCCCCAACTACGCTCCCCCAACCCACCCCGGAGGCTGACCTATGAGCGCAGGAGAGATTTCGAACGCTGCCTACGACCGCATCGGCGGCGTCTTCCACCGCGCCCTGACCGGCATGACCGTCGACCAGCTCAAGGCCCAGCCCGCCGGACCCGAGAGCAACCCCATCGGCTGGCTGGCCTGGCACCTCACCCGCACCCAGGACAAGAACTACTCCCTCCTCCTCGGCGAGGAGGAGGCCTGGATCACCGACGGCTGGCATGAGCGCTTCGGCCTCCCCGCCGACAGACACAGCGGCATCGGCGACTCCCTAGACCGGGTGCGCGAGTTCGACCCCATCGACGCCGGTGCCCTCCTCGCCTACTTCGACGCCGCCCGCGCCAAGTCTCGCGCCTTCCTCGAGGCCCTCTCCGACGACGACCTCGAAAAACCGAGCGCGGCGGGCGTCACGCGGGACGAGACCGTCAAAATCTCCATCGCCCGCGTCACCGGCGACCTCATCCAGCACACCGGCCAGATCGCCTACATCCGAGGACTGGTCGACAGACACGGCTGGTACGGAGCGTAAGGGGCGGTACAATCCCCCTACGACTACGGACAGAGACCTCCGACGACCCCAACAAGAGGACAGCCATGCTCACCCCCGAACAGAACGAACGCATAACCCACGTCGGCCCCGGCACGCCCATGGGCGACCTCATGCGCCGCTACTGGCACCCCTTCGCCGCCGCCGCCGAGCTCGACGAAAAGCCCACGAAGCCCGTTCGCCTCCTCGGCGAAGACCTCGTCCTCTACCGCGACAAGTCCGGCACGCTAGGCCTCATCGACCGCTTTTGCCCCCACCGCCGCGTCGACCTCTCCTACGGCATCCCCGAGGAGCACGGCCTCCGCTGCATGTACCACGGCTGGTTGCTCAACGAGCAAGGCCGGTGCATCGAGCAGCCCTTCGAGGAGACCGTTCACCCGGACGGACGCTTCAAGGAGAAGGTTAAGGTCGCCGCCTACCCCGTCCAAGAGCTGGGCGGCCTGCTCTTCACCTACATGGGTCCCCAACCGGCGCCCCTGCTTCCCAACTACGACATCCTCGCCCAGAAGAAGGGCGTCCTTCGCGAGGCCTTCATCGCCGAGCTCCCCTGCAACTGGGTCCAGTGCATGGAAAACTCCGTCGACCCCGTTCACCTCGAATGGCTGCACGGCGTCTACGGCGCATGGGCCGCCAAGCTCGAGGGCCGGCGCGACGCCGTCGCCGAAAGCCTCGCCGCCTACGACCGCCACAAGGAGATCGGCTTCGATGAGTTCGAGCGCGGCATCATCAAGCGCCGCGTCTACGGCAACACCACCAAGGAGTCCCCCAAGTGGAGCGTGGGGCACCCCCTCCTCTTCCCCAACATCCTCCAGCAGGGCGGCGGCGGACGTTACTTCTTCCAGTTCCGCGTCCCCATCGACGACACCCACACCTGGCACGCCGAGCTCACCAGCTACTGGTTCCCTGACGACGTCGACGTCCCCGAGCAGGAGACCGTCCCCTACACCAACATCGACCTGAAGCGGCCCGACGGCCACTGGCGCAGCGACGACACCTTGGCCCAAGACCACATCGTGTGGATCGTCCAGGGCCCCATCATGGACCGCTCCGCCGAAAAGCTCGGCGAGTCCGACCGCGGCGTCATCCTCTACCGCAAGATGCTCGACGAGCAGGCGACCGTCGTCGCCGACGGCGGCGAGCCCATCAACATTGTCCGCGACCCCGCCAAGAACGAGATGATTCATGTGCCGCAGGAAGGCTGGACCACCCTCGGCCGCACCTCCGACATCGACGAAATCGCGCGCTACGGCAGCAAGCTCAAGCCCCTCATCACCGAGCTGCTCGGGCAGACCTCTTACGTCCCACAGCAGCACGCCACGGCCTGAGGATGGGGCTGGCGCAGGAAGGCGTCCCCCGCCATGCGGATGTACAATGCCCGTCGTAGGGAGAATCGGGCCATACCACATTTACTTCCTCTCTGGCGACAGATACGAGCCTCCTCACGTACATGTGTGGCGGGACGGGGCCTCGGTCAAGTTCTGGCTCAACCCCGTAGCGCCGCAAGGCAACCGAGGGTTTGGGGAAGTCGAGCTACGCCGCGTGCGAAGGATCGTTGAACAGCATAAGGAAGCATTCCTGAGGAGATGGCATGACCACTTCGACCGTCATGACAATTAAGATGGAATTGCCTGCGGCCACCGGCATCGCCGTCTCCGGCGACGCGCTCATAGCAACCCTCGCGGACGGACGTGTCATCTCCGTGCCGCTGCGCTGGTATCCCCGGCTCGTCCACGCAACCCCCGAGGAACGGAATAATTGGGAGCTCATCGGCCACGGCGAACATATCCACTGGCCCGACCTCGACGAAGACCTGAGCGTCAAGAGCCTCCTGGCGGGGTGGCCTTCCGGCGAGAGCGAGAATTCGTTTCGGCGCTGGCTGGAAGCAAAGCAGGCCGGACGGAGCGTGGCCATCCACGAGGTCCAAATAGGCGGGGATAAACGCAAGCGCAAGGCAGTGTGACGCCTCCCCGCGACGCTACAGGAAATACCCATGACCACCCCCACCCCACTCAACTTCGGCATCATCGGCCTCGGGGCCGGGGCGATGAACATGATTCCGGAGCTGCGCGCCAACCCCAACGCCAAGATCGTCGCCGCAGCCGACGTGCGGCCCGCCGCCCGCGAGCGGTTCGAGCGCGACTTCGGCAGCGCGGCCTACGCGAGCGCCGAAGACCTCTGCAAGGACCCCAACGTCGATATCGTCTACGTAATGACCCCGGACGAGATGCATTCGGCGCACACCGTCCTCGCCGCGGAGCAAGGCAAGCAGGTCATTCTCGACAAGCCCATGGGGCTGACCCTCGAAGAGTGCGACGCCATCATCGAGGCGACCGAGCGCAACGGCACGCGCGTCCTCGTCGGCCACTCCCAGAGCCTCGACCTGCCCAACCTCAAGCTCGCCGAGATCGCCAACAGCGGCCGTCTCGGCAGGGTCGTCATGCTCCACACCATGTTCTACAGCGACTGGATATACCGCCCGCGCGCCAAAGAGGAGCTGATGCAGGACCGCGGCGGCAGCATCGTGCGGCGGCAGGGCCCGATCCAGGTGGACATCGCCCGCATGATCGGCGGCGGCAGGGTGCGCTCCGTCCGCGCCAAGACGAACGTCGTCGACTCCGACCGCCCCATCGACGGCAGCTTCACTGCGTTCCTGGACTTCGAGGAAGGCCACACGGCCACCATCGCCTACGACGGCTACGGCCACTTCGACAGCGCCGAGCTGACGTTCGGCTACACGCTCCAGGGAATGCCGATGGACCCGGCGTTGCACGTCAACACCCGGCGGCGTACCGCCGCCTTCCCCGACGCCGACGCGGAGGAAGCCTACAAGGACTCCACGCGCTACGGAGGCTCCCTCGAACGCTCCATCGACTACCGAGTCTCACCCGACAGGCGGCACGCCTTCTTCGGCCTCACCCTCGTTGCCTGCGAGCGCGGCAGTATGCGCCAGACTCCCACGGGCCTCGTCATCCACGCCGACGACGGCAACGAGGAAGTCCCCGTCTCAGGGGGCGAGGGTTATAACCGCCGCTATTGCTCCATCGAAGTCGACGAGATGTGCCGCGCCATCCGCGAGGACACGCCCGTCCGCATCCACGACGCCCACTGGGGAAAGGCGACCCAGGAAGTGGTGCTGACCATTCTCCAGTCCTCCGAGGAGCGACGCGAGGTCTACACCAGCTTCCAGGTCCCCTACCTGAGCCCAAACGTGAGCTAGCCCCTTCCGTCATTCCTGCGCCCTTTCCGTCATTGCCGCGCAGGCGGAAACCTCGCCCCCGAATCCCGGCGTTACACAGTTACGCAAAATCCTCGTCTGCGGGAACGTCTCGTCTGCGGGAATGTCTGGTCCTCTCCCCCGTCTGCGAGACCTTTGCGTAAACCTCAAACCGGTTCGTGGTGAGCCTGTCGAACCATGGACCGGCTTGGAATACCGGGGAGGGCAGAGGGGCGACGCCCCTCTGCCGGGGGCGTGGGGCTTGTCCCCCACAACATGACGGGCGGGTGGGTGGGAAGAGTTACGCCCGCCAGAAATAGAGCTACGCAAAGGTCTCGTCTGCGGGGGAGAGTTAGAGAGGGGGCTCCCGCGCCCTCGTAGCCGGGGCGCCGGTGTCCGCATCCTCTATCGAGTGGTAAGTTTACCCCGCCCGGCAACCCACTCACGCATAGGAGCCCTCCCATGACCGAAGAGATTGGCCTGTTCGAAGCGATGTACACCCAGCGGGCGCTGCGCTACCTCAAGCCCGACCCCGTGCCCGACGACCTCGTCCGAAAGGTCATCGACGCCGGCATCCGCGCGCCCAACGGCGGCAACTCCCAGCAATGGGGCTTCATCGTCATCAAAGACGAGGCCACCAAACGCATCATCGCCGAGCACTACCCCGCGACCGCCCGCCCCAACCACGGCGAAGCGACGACCCCATCCGCGGCCCGCGCCGCTGAGTCCGCCGACTACCTCGCCCAGCACGTCATGGACGTGCCGGTATGGGTGCTCGCCGTCACGAACCATCCGGGCACTGACGTCCATCACGGGGCGTCGATCTATCCCGCCGTTCAGAACATGCTCCTGGCGGCCCGCGCCCTCGGCTTGGGCAGCGTGCTCACCACCCGCGTCCGCCGGGGCTTCGAGCCCCAGATTCGCGAAGCAATCGGCCTGCCGGACGGCTGGGTGACCGCCGCCATGATCCCCCTGGGCTGGCCCCAGGACGGCCATCGCTACGGCCCCACCACCCGCCGCCCCGCCGCCGAAGTAACCCACTGGGACCACTGGGGCAACCACGGCTAGCCGCTAAACCCCTCTCGCCAGCGAACGAGGCCGCGAGGGGGCCGTCATTCCCGCGCAGGCGGGAAGGTGAATCCACATTTGAAGTGCAACACCTGCTCCTCGACGACCCCCGCCGGTGTCCGGTAGCCCAGGCACTTGCGCGGCGTATTGTTGTACGCCTGCCCGATCAGCGCAAACCGCTCATCCGACACCTCCCCCAGATTCGTCCCCCGCGGCAGGAACCGCCGCAGCCGGCCGATCGCGTTCTCCACTCCCCCCTTCTGCCACGGCGAGTACGTGTCGCAGAAGAACGTCTCGATGCCCAACCGGTGGAGCTCGTAGTGACGGGTGAACTCGGTCCCATTGTCGAAGGTCACCGTCTGGCGAAACTCCGGCGGCAACGGCCCCAGCATCCGGGCGATGGACTCCGCGATCGGCCCCGCCTCCTTCGACGGCGCACGCGCGAGAAGCAAGAGGCGCGAGGAGCGTTCCTGCAGGGCCAACACCACCTCTCCCGACCTCCCGAACTGCATCGTGTCCGCCTCCCAGTGCCCGAAGGTCCGCCGGTCGGCCGCCGCCGCCGGCCGCTCAGCAACGGGTCGGCGGAGGGGAATGAAGGAAACCGAGCTTCCCCCCCTGCGGCCCCGCCTCCCCCGCTTCCACTTCGCCCTCGGCAAGTAGCGCCGCCAATCATGGTCCTTGTGCCGCGCGGCCTGGGCGTAGACGAACCGGTAGATGCTCTCGTCCGAGGTCACCGTCCGGCCCTCCTCTCTGCGCATCTCATGGGCGACCTGCTCCGGCGACCACCCCCACTTCAGGCCCGCCAAGACCCGCTCCCGCAACCCCTCGTCCCGTTCCAGCCGCGCCCCCGTCCAGCGCCGCGCGCGGGCACGCTCCTGGGCCGGCGACGCTTGGTACCCGTCCGTTCGCAGTGCGTTCCGCTTCAGCTCCCGAGCCACGGTCGATGCCGCGCGATCCAGAGCTGTAGCGACTTGCCGGACCGAGGAGCCCTTGGCGCGTAAGCGGGCAATCTCACACCGTTCCTCAATGCCGAGCTGTCTGTATTCCATGGCAACACCCTAATCTGGTGTTGCACTTCGTTTGTGGATTCAGGGAACCTCGCCCCCATCCGTCATTCCCGCGAAAGCGGGGATCCAGGTATCCGCGCCCACTCGCCTACGTTCGTCCGTAGTGGTGTGGAGCGTTAGTCCCTTCCCCCGTCTGCTCCGGTCCTCTCCCCCGTCTGCGGGAGAGAGTTAGAGAGAGAGGGTCTGCGAGCGAAGCCCCGAGGGCGCGTAGCGCAGGTGCGTATACTGGGGGGCGATGTTTCACGGAAGAATCGCGCCCATCAGGTCGCAGACGGCCTTGCACAAGGGAAACGTCCGGCGTATCTCCGGGTTCCTCGCCCCCTACTGGTCCAAGCTCCTTCTGATCCTCGCAACCGTCGCCGCCGCGGCCTTCATAGGGCTCGCGCCGCCCCTCCTCATGCGAGGGATCATCGACTCCGCGATCGCGGGCGCCGACAGGTCGCTGCTGCTATGGCTCTCCGTCAGCTTGTTCGGGGCGGCGGTGGCGCTCGGGCTGATCGGCGTGCTCCGGAGTTACCTGAACACCGTCGTCAGCCAGCGCATCATGTACGACCTCAAGCTGCGTATGTTCACGCGGCTCCAGTCCCTCTCCCTGCGGTTCTACACCGAGGCCCGCACCGGCGAGCTCATGTCGCGGCTGACGAGCGACATCGCCGGCATCGACACCATCATCTCCGGCACCCTCGTGACCATCTCGCAGAACGCGCTGATCCTGACGACGACCCTCGTGACGATGATCGCTCTCGATTGGCGGCTGACAATCGTCTCGCTGATGGTCCTGCCCTGGCTGATCGTACCGACGCTGACCGTGGGGAAGCTGCGACGCCGTCTCCGCACGGAGCGGCAGCAGCGCAGCGCGTCGGTCAACTCGCTGATGGCGGAGAGCCTGGGCATCAGCGGCCTCATGCTCATCAAGACGTTCACTCGCGAGCGGGAGGTGCTGGACCGGTTCCAACGCGAGAACTGGGACCTGATGCAGCTCCAGGTCCGCGAGGCGCTCGTGGGGCGCTGGTACTTCATGCTCCTGTTCATCGTGACGACCGGCGGCCCGGCGGTCATCTATTGGTTCGGCGGCGGCCAGGTCATCTCCGGCTCGCTGACCATCGGGACGATCGTGGCCTTCGTCGCGCTCCTCAGCCGCCTCTACACGCCGGCGACGGACCTGATGTCGCTGCACGTGGACGTGGTCACGTCCGCCGCCTACTTCGAGCGCATCTTCGAGTACCTGGACCTCGAGCCTGACATCGCGGACGCGCCCGGCGCCGTGGACATAGAGAACGCCGCGGGCGCTCTCGCCTTCGAGAACGTCGCCATGGAGTACACGCCGGGCCGGAAGGCGCTGGACGCCCTGGACCTCGCGATCAAGCCGGGCGAGATGGCGGCGCTGGTCGGGCCCAGCGGGGCGGGAAAGACGACCATCACCTACCTCATTCCACGCTTGTACGACCCCACCGAGGGACGAGTGCTGCTCGACGGCGTGGACATCAAGGAACTGACGTTGGAGTCGCTGCGGGGGCAAATCGGGTACGTCTCCCAGGAGACGTTCCTCTTCCACGACACGGTGGGCGTCAACATGCGGATCGCGCGCCCGGACGCCACCCACGCCGAGATGATCGAGGCCTGCCGCGCCGCGTCCGTGCTGGAGGTCGTTGAGAACCTGCCGGACGGGTTCGACACCGTCGTCGGGGAACGGGGTTACCGGCTTTCCGGGGGCGAAAAGCAGCGGCTGGCCATTGCGCGGATGCTGCTCAAGGACCCTCGCATCCTGATACTCGACGAGGCCACGTCGTCCCTCGATTCCCACTCGGAGCGGGCGGTGCAGACGGCGCTGGCCAGACTCACCGAGGGGCGCACGACCATCGTCATCGCGCACCGCCTGTCGACCGTACTGGCCGCGGACGTGATCCTCTACATCGACGAGGGAAGGGTGGTCGAGCGCGGGACCCACGCCGAGCTGATGGCCCTGGACCAGCGCTACGCCGAGCTCTGCCGGGAGCAGTTCGCCTCGATGATAGGGGCCGACTCCCTCGCGTAAGGGCGCGCGTCGGTCGGCCGCGTCGGATTGATTGACAGGCGCCCCCGCCCGCGTAACACTGAGGAGAGCCGCGCCCAAAGTGGCGCGATCGGAACGAGAGAATCCCCATGACTACAAACTTTGGAGAACCCCGCGAGGACCACGCAACCCACAGGGACAGGTTCATTGCGCACGCCTTCGAAGAACTCGACAAAGGCGACCGGCTGCAAGCATCGGAGAAGGGATGGGGCGCCGCCGCCCACGAAATCAAGCGGATTGCTCAGGGGCATGGGTGGAAGCATGGCTCCCACAGGGACCTGTCCGACGTAGCGGCGCGGCTCGCCCAAGAGACCCAGGACAACCGGCTGCGTTTGCTCTATGACGCCGCGACGCGGCTCCACCAGAACTTCTACGAAGACTTCCTGGATACTGAGGAGATCCGCTACCGCCTTGGCTTCATGGAGGAACTGCTCACCTCGCTGAAGCGCCTCTCTCCTCCCGGCTCCTCCAAGCAATAACCCCCTTCCCCCGTCTGCTCCGAAGCCTCCTCTCCGTCTGCGGAACCCTTGCGTAATCCCACGTTGGGACAGCAGGCGGGTCTGAAATCCGCCCCAGCAGAGGAGACCAGGTTCCCGCCTGCGCGTGAATAATGGAACGGTTAGACTCCGTGCGAGTAGAGGACCGAAGCAGAGGAGGCAGGCATGCTTTATGAACTGAGAACGTACAACCTGACGGCCAACTCCGTCCCGGAGGTGGAGCGGCGGTTTGCGGAGAAGATCGAGGCGCGCACCCAGCTCTCGCCCCTCGTGGGGTTCTGGCATACGGACATCGGTCCGCTCAACCAGATATTGCACATGTGGGCCTATGAGTCGCTGCAGCAGCGGGCCGACGTGCGGGCCAAGGCCCTCGAAAGCCGCGTATGGCCGCCCGACATCACCGAGTTCATCGTGTCCATGGAGAGCGACATCCTCACGCCGTCGCCCATCAACGACCCGCTCGACGGCCCGCGCGAATGGGGCGGGCTGTACGAGCTGCGCATGTACACCTACCCGTCGGGCGCAATCCGGTCGGTCATGCAGTCGTTCACCGAGCAGGCCCCGAAGCGGCTGGAGCTATCGCCGGGATGCTTCTTCGCAAGCGACCTCGGGCAGCTCAACCGCTTCTACCAGCTCTGGCCCTACAAGAACTGGGCGCACCGTGACGAGCTCCGGAAGATCTACATCCCCCAGGGAATCTGGCCGCCGCACACCGAGGAGCGCCCCGTCCACCAGCTGGTCAGGCACATGCTGCCGGCGTCGTTCTCTCCGCTGCACTAGCCCCTCCCGCCATTCCCTCGAAAATAGGCGCTCCGCCTCTCTCCGTCATTCCCGCGAAAGCGGGAACCCAGGAACCCCCCTCCCGTCTGCGGGAGGGGACGCGCAAGCGCAGCGAAGCGCGGGGGAGGAGAGGCGGCGGCGCGCAGACTTCCCCTCGTCCGCGCAGACTTCCCCTCGTCATAGCCCTCGCCCCCCTCCAAACCCCCTATCCGTCATTCCCGCGCCCCCTATCCGTCATTCCCGCGAAGGCGGGAACCTCGCCCCTCTCCCCCGTCTCCTCCGGTCCTCTCTCCCGTCTACGGGAGAGAGCTAGAAAGAGGGTCTGCGCGTCTGCCGGCCAACCAACCCCTCGCCCTCTCCGAACCCCCGTCCCTGACATTTGCCCCTTCCCCAAACATCCCCGCTCTCCCTACACTGGTTTACGCGCTGTCCCCCTCCTTGGTAAGGAGGGGCTAGGGGTGGTCCCACAGGGGTCCCGCTGCCTACGGCGCCGGGCTCGTGCTCAGGAGTAAATGAGACTTAATGAGACCAAATGAGACCAAAATGACCCTTCGCCTCGGTCGAGCAGCCCCGCCCACTCGGAGGCCGGGGAAAGTTACGAGTGAGATGGACGAGGCATCTTCGGACAAAACCAAGCCCTTGCGGTCGTGCGATGCGCCGGACGGGAGCCATTTCCGGCTCACCGGGCGCCGCCCCCGCTGCCCCCACCGTGTCATTTCGCATCATGCGTCTTCTACGGGGGAGGTTCCCTCGCCCGTCTGCGGGAGAGGCTAGGGAGAGGGAGGGGCCGTTGACCGCCTCCCAGGCCGGTGGTACCGTCGCCGCATCGACAAGAGGTAGAGGAGAGATTGATGCGTCTCGTCAGCTTTGATGACTACCAGATAGGAGTCCTGACCTCGGACGACAACGTCGTCAACATCACAGGACTCCTCCCCGAGTTGCCGGAAGAGTTCAAGCCGCTCCGCATGGTCCTGCTGATCGAGCGGTGGGACGGCCTGCGGGCCGGGGCGGAGCGGATGGCCGCGGACGGAGGAGGCGCAGCCCTCGACTCCGTGCGCCTCATCGCTCCCGTCCCGGCGCCGCGCAAGGTCTACGCCCAGCCGGTGAACTACAAAGCGCACCACGACGAGATGCAGGACAGCCCGTGGAGCGGAACGGCCCCGCAGGTGGCGTCGGACCAGGGCATGTTCCTCAAGGCGTCGAGCTCAGTCTCCGGGCCGAATGACGCGATACAGCTCCCCTACGCGGACCGCGTCATCCACCACGAGTCCGAGCTGGTCATGGTCATCGGCAAGGGCGGAAGCTCGATTCCCGTCGAGGAGGCGTTGGGCCACGTCTTCGGCTACACCTGCGGGCTGGACATCACCGTTCGCGGGCCGGAGGACCGCAGCAAGCGGAAGTCGTTCGACACCTTCGCACCCATCGGCTCCTGCATCGTTACCGCCGACGAGGTCGCGGACCCGCAAGACTTGGAGATCAACCTGTGGGTGAACGAGGAGCTCCGGCAGCACGCGTTCACCAAGGACATGATCATCGACTGCAAGAACCAGATAGCCAACATGTCGTGGGTCGCCCGCATGGAGCCGGGCGACCTCGTCTTCACCGGCACGCCCGAGGGCGTCGGCCCCGTCGCCCCCGGCGACCTGGTCACGATCAACATCACCGAGGTAGGCGAGCTATCGGCGCGGGCCGAGGCGCGGTACTAGCCCTATATCGTCATTCCCGCGCAGGCGGGAACCCAGAATGCCCTTGGCGGAGTGGTAGGCAATAATGCGGAAGCAGCGATGAGCGAGATTCCTGAGTACATACGAGAGCAGTTGAACGCACAGCCGCCTCAAGGCTGTTGCGTCCAACACGACACACTACCCCAAGTCGGTACGGGCTACCTCGAAAAAGCCGGAGCCGCCACCGTCGGCATCAATCCGCGTAGCGGAGCAAGCCGTGCCTTGTACCCGCCCATGGACGCAGGAGGCGCAGAGCTAGCGTGGAAGGACAAGAGAGGGTACTTTGAGGAGCGTAAGAAGTGGCATCGCCCCTATCATGGCCCCTTGGAGAAGATACTTAACGCTTGTGGCGCTTCCTTCCGTAACGCCGATTACCCTCACAAAGCGGCTTCATTAGACCTCGTCCAATGGGCGACGGACCCGCTCTGGGGAGACGTGCCCCCGAATGCTCAGGATAAGTTGCTCGACGATGGCCTGCCATTCTTTACTGAAGTCTTGGGGATAAACCCAAACATCCAGTTGTTGCTTGGGAACGGCATGACAGTAGTCCGCGAGGTGAAGCGCACAGACGCGCACATCGACGAGGTTGGCCCGATTGAGGTCCCCGAATACGAACGCAGCATGCGCGTATTCTGTGGAGACGTGTTAGGGAGGCGCTTCATCGGCTGGAACCTGCCGCTGACTCGTGTAGGAACCAAGATAATGGACGCTCTAGCAGAGCGAGTTGCCGAGTTGTACCGTAACGCCTGCCCCGCATAGCGAAGCGAAGGAGAAACATCATGGCCTGGACGATGCCTGAGAGCGAACGAGCGTTCCACCAAGAGCTCGACGACGAGAACATCAACCCCCTCTGGGTGATGCACGCCAACCCGCCCGAGCGACCCAAGCTCGCCCCCCACGTCTGGCGATGGGAGAAGATGCGCGAGCTGGCGATGCACGCCGGCGACCTGCCCAGCCTGAGGGGCCAGGGCTTCCGCCGCGCGCTCACCATGCGCAACCCCGGCCTCAAGAATCCCCAGGCCGGCGCGACCAAGACCATGTCGGCGGCGGTCCAGATCGTCTGGCCGGGCGAAATCGCGGAAGCGCACCGTCATACGGCAGCCGCCATCCGGTTCGTCATCCAGGGCGAAGGCGCCTTCACGGTGCAGGACGGCGAGCGCTTCCGGATGGAGGAGGGCGACCTCGTTCTCACCCCAAGCTGGGCATGGCACGACCACAACAACCCCGAGGACAAGCCGGTTATCTGGCTCGACTGTCTCGACGCCCCGATGGTCGGCTACTTCGACGCCATGTTCCAGGAGCCCTTCCCCGAGGACGTGCAGCCCATCACCAAGCCCATCGGCTACACGAACGCGGCCATCGGCAACGGGCTGATGCGCGCGAACCCGAAGGACGTGGTCGGCGGGACGCTCCCCATCACGTACAAGTGGAACGAGGCCTACGGCGCCCTGCTCGGCTACGGCGAGGAAGACCCCTTCGACGGCGTCATCATGGAGTACTCGAACCCCGTCACCGGCGGCCACAGCATGCCGACGCTGGCGCTCAAGCTCCAGCGGCTCGCGCCGGGGTCCCGCACCGCCGCCCACCGGCACACGTCGAGCGTCGTCTATCACGCCGCCAAGGGCGAAGGCTACTCGGTCATCGACGGCAAGCGCCTCGAATGGTCGAAGGGCGACACCTTCGTCCTGCCGTCGTGGCTGCCCCACGAGCACGGGACCGACTCGTCCGACGACGCGGTGCTGTTCTCGATGAGCGACCTGCCCATCGTCGAAGCGATGGGGCTGTATCGTGAGGAGGAGGTCGTTTCGCAGAAAGTCGTGGGCGTTATCGCGTAAGCGGTACAATTACGCCATGGCTACGAAAAGGAATGCGGCCCCCAAAGGCATCCCCGCGCACGAGCAGACGCGGCGCAGGCAGGTGATAACCCTGATGCTTGCAGAACGTGACAAGCGGCAGCGGATGTCGAGGGAGGAGATTCGGAAGATGCGAGACGAGGGTCGACGCTGATGGCTATCGTCTTGGACGCTTCCGTGGCAATTGCGTGGTGTTTTCCCGATGAAGAAGGAGCGGCCGAGGCGAGCGCTATCGCTGAGCGTCTCATCAGCGAACCCGGCATAACCACGGGGGTCTTCTGGTACGAAATTCGTAATGTGCTGGTCAACTCCGAGCGGAGAGGGCGCATCAACAGTGAAGGAACGATGCGCTTCTTGGAGCGTCTCGGCGAACTGGATATTGAGGTCTATGCCGACCACGTCGAAACAGAGACCCTCGAACTAGCTCGCCGCCATCGCCTTACCGTGTACGACGCCGCCTACTTGGAAACCGCAATCCGTCGCGGGGCTGTGCTCGCCACGTTGGACAAGAACCTCGCTGTGGCGGCAAACATCGAGGGCGTTGGTCTCCGAACCAACCGGGGAGGGTGACGATGGCTGAAGCCAAGCCGCTGAAGATGGGCGTCATCGGGGTCGGCGTCGGCGCGACGCAGATCATGCCGAACATGGAGAGCTTGGACAAGATCGACCTCATGGCGGCGGCGGACACCAACCCGCGCGTCCGTGAGGCGTTCCAGGCCCGCTTCCCCGGTGCCCGCGTCTACGACAGCGCCGAAGGGCTCTGCGCCGACCCTGACGTCGAGGCGGTCTGGGTCGCGACCCCCAATAACTGGCATAGCCCCCATACCGTCCTGGCGGCGAATGCGGGAAAGCACGTCGTGTCCGAGAAGCCGATGGCCCTCAGCATGGCCGAGGCCGAAGCGATGGTCGACGCGGCGGCCAAGAACAACGTCAAGCTCCTCTGTGGACACACCCTCGGGTTCAGCCCGCCGGTCATGGAGATGCGCCGCATCATCCAGTCCGGCGAGCTCGGCCCGCTCATGGCGCTCAACAACTGGGCGTTCACGGACTGGATGCTCCAAGCCCGTCAGCCGGAGGAGCTCGATGAGAGCGTCGGCGGCGGCGTGCTCTACCGCCAGGGGCCGCATCAGCTCGACAGCCTGCGCCTCCTCGGCGGCGGGATGGTCAAGACCATCCGCGGTACGACGGGCAAGTGGTGGCCTGAGCGCCACGCCGTCGGCTACTACTCCGCGCTCATGGAGTTCGAAAACGGCGTCACGGCGAACGTGACGAACAACGGCTACGGCTACTCCATGACCGCCGACCTCACCCCGTGGAGCGACGAGCAAGGACGGGGCCTGATCGAGGGCTACACCCACGACGACCGCGTCCGCATACGCGCCGAGCTCAAGGCCGGGACGCGGGACGAATTCGAGGCAAAGGACTCGCTGCGCATCGGCTCGGACCACGAGCGGCGGTTCTGGCGCGAAGCGCCCAAGGAGGCGCCCCCCTGGCGCCCCGCCAACCTCGGCATACTCGTGGCGACGTGCGAGCGGGGCGACCTGCGCCAGTCCCGCTACGGGCTGTACGTCTACAAGGACGGCGGCATCGAGGACCGGGCGCTGAGCATCTCGCGCTACCAGGCGGGCCGCGAGGACCTGATGGAGCTGTACAACGCCATCCGCAACGACGCTCCGGTCTACCACGATGGCCGGTGGGGCATGGCCACCCTGGAGCTCATCACCGGAATCATGGAGTCCTCGCGCACGGGCAAAGACACCCAACTCACCCACCAAGTCCCGATGGCCCCCGACTACGGCGCGTAGGCTAGCCCCCTCCGTCATTCCCGCGCAGGCGGGAACCTCGCGCCTAACCCCCTCCCGTCTGCGGGAGGGGACGCGCAAGCGCAGCGAGCGCGGGGGAGGAGAACGCCCCGCCCGCCGTCAGCCCCGCCCCGTCATTCCCGCGCAGGCGGGAATCCAGGCATCCCGTAGGTTCGCGGTGAGCCTGTCGGACCATGGACCGGCTTTGGAATACTGGGGAGCGAAGAGGGGCGACGCCCCTCTGCCGGGGGCGTGGGGGTGTCCTCCACAACATGATGGGCGGGTGGGTGGGAAGAGTTACGCCCGCCGGATAATAGGGCCATGCAAAGGTCTCGTCTGCGGGGAGGCCAACGTGAGATATTCCCCGCGAAGGCGGGGAGCCTCGCAGCGCCCGCCTCTTGCCGCGTAGGAGTATGATGGGCCGGAAAAGACCCAATAGCCTCGAATCGGAGGTGCGCAGATGCTGACCGCCGCCCAGAACCAACGTCTCACCCAGGTAGGCCCCGGTACGCCAATGGGCGAGCTGATGCGCCGCTACTGGCACCCCATCGCCCCAAGCGCGGAGCTCAACGCCGACAACCCCACCAAGGAGATGCGTCTCCTCGGCGAGGACCTCATCCTCTACCGCGACGCCAAGGGAACGCTCGGACTCGTCGAGCCGTCTTGCGCGCACCGCAAGGCCAACCTCTCCTACGGCGTCCCCGAAGAGAACGGGCTTCGCTGCGCCTACCACGGCTGGATATTCAACGAGACCGGCCAGTGCGTCGACCAGCCGTCGGAGCCGGAGGGCTCCAAGTTCAAGGACAAGGTCCGCATCAAGGCCTACCCCGTCCAGGAGAAGGCCGGCATCGTCTTCGCCTACATGGGGCCCCAGCCCGCCCCAATGCTCCCCCGGTGGGACCTCCTGGAGTGGGACAACGTCGAGCGCTGGGTCGTCGCTATGGAGCTGCCCTGCAACTGGCTCCAGTGCATGGACAACTCCCTCGACCCCGTCCACTTCGAATGGCTCCACAACTACTGGGGCTCCTACGTCCTCGGCATGGAGAAGCCCCCCGACGAGCGCGAGGCGTGGAAGAAGCAGATGCAGGGCGACGGCGCCCGCGGACGGCACGAGGTAAGAGTCGGGTTCGACCGCTTCGACTACGGCGTCATCAAGCGCCGTCTCATGCAGGGCGACACCCAGGAGAACGAGTGGTGGCGCATCGGCCACCCGGTGCTCTTCCCCAACATCCTGCGCGTCGGCCAGCAGCGCAACCACGGCTTCCAGATGCGCGTGCCGATGGACGATACCCACACCTACCACATCGTCCTCCGCGTCCGCGTCCCCGAACCCGGCACGGTCATCGAGCAGACCGAGATTCCCTACACGTACGAGCAAGTGTTCAAAGACAATGGACGCATCCGCGCCGATTGGGTGCTCGGCCAGGACCAGGCCGCCTGGATCATGCAGGGCCCCATCTCCGACCGCACGACCGAGAAGCTCGGCGTCACCGACGTCGGCATCATCCTCTACCGCAAGATTCTCGAAGAGCAGATGCAGATCGTCGAGGACGGCGGCGAGCCGATGAACGTCCACCGCGAGGACAAGGGCGTCATCGTCCTCCCCCAAGAGCATTCCTACTACCCCGGCTTCGAGGTGACCGGCGGCCCATTCCGCGACAAGCCGAACCTCAGGCCGCTCGTGGAGGCCCAGCTCGCCCCGGAGTTGGACGCCAACTTCGCATAGCCGGGACGTCCGCTATGCCTTTGCCCGCGCCGCCTCCAACCTCTCTGCGCAAGGGAAGAGGTTGGAGGATGAGTTAAGCGCAGCCGGTGGCTATGGCGAGAGCGCGGCAGACTTGCCGCATCTTCTCCTCGCTCAGAGCGCCGACGTAGCGCCGCAGACTGTGCCGGTCGACAGTATGCACATTGTCAAGGTTAATCGCGGAGGAAGCCTTGAGCCCCTCCTCGACGCCGATAATCACTTCGGACGGTGAACCGTGGATTGTGGACGTTACCTGAGCGACGACAACGGTGCGCAGAAACCGCAAGGCCTGGGGACGCGACAGCACCACGACAGGGCGGCGCTTGTCAGGCGAGGCGAACTGGTGGAGCCATAATTCGCCTCGCTGCAGGCCAATCATTCCAGCCACACCGCCTCCTTTTCCCAGTCGCTGTCGAACTCCGGCGGATTGGGGCCGTAAGCTTCCTGGTAGGCGCGGTCAATCGCCTCCGACTCCTTCCGGGCGAGGTAGGCGGCTACTGCTTCCCGGATCACCGCTGACCGTCCCCGGCGGCCGGCCTCGGGGTAGCTGTCCAAGCGCTCCAGCAGATTCTCGTCAATAGATATTTGTATTGCCTTCATACTGCATCACTCTACCACATACATAATCAACATGTAATGCCAACATATGAGGTACACATAGCGGGCGCCCCCTTCCCCCTATTTCTTGCGCCGAAGCCTCCAGTGGCGCATGATGGCGGCCATGCGTTGGCCCGAATCAGCAGACGAAATCGTCGTCCACGACGGTCACCTCACCATCAGGCTCCTCAAGCTCGAGGACGGCTGGCGCGCGAACGTCGAATCGTCCATTGAAGGGAAGATATTCGAGGGGCCGGTGGCGGAGATGTCGGACCTGCTGGCGGGTCATTCCACGGTCAGCGGCATGACCGAACAAGACTATGAAGGGGGAGGATAGCGTGGCGGGAAGGCTCGAAGGCAAAGTGGCGATCGTAACGGGCGCCGGATCGAGCGGCCCCGGAGTTGGGAACGGCAAGGCGGCGTCCATCCTGTTTGCCCGCGAGGGCGCGAGCGTCCTGCTCGCGGACATGGAGCTGGAGCGCGCCCAAGAGACGCTCGCCCAGATCCAAGCCGAGGGCGGGACAGCCTCCGCCGTCGCCGCCGACGTTACGAACGCGGCTGACTGCGAGGCGATGGTGAGCGCCGCGGTCGAACGCTACGGGCGAGTCGACATCCTCCACAACAACGTGGGCATCTCGACTCGCGCCGACGTGATCGAGGTCACGGAAGCGCAGTGGGACCACATCATGGCCGTCAACGTCAAGAGCATCGTCCTCGCGTCCAAGTACGCCATACCGGAAATGGTCAAGGTCGGCGGCGGCTCAATCATCACCATCGCGTCGATAGCGGGCCTGCGCGCCAATAGCAGCACCCCCTACACCACGTCCAAGGCGGCCGTGGTCGGCCTTACCCAGTCGATGGCCGGCGACCACGGGCCGGACGGCGTCCGGGTGAACTGCATCGCGCCGGGCTTGGTCTACACCCCGATGGTCGCCCCCCGCATGGACGACGACCTGCGCCAGGTGCGCAAGAACGCGGCCCCTCTCCGCACCGAGGGCACGGCATGGGATGTGGCGTGGGCGGCGGTCTTCCTGGCGAGCGACGAGGCCCGCTGGATCACAGGAGTCGTCCTGCCCGTGGACGCCGGCCTCCTCGTTACGACGCCCGTCACCTACAACCGCCTAGGCCAGCAGCAGCACGGAGGCCTCGGCGCAACGTAGGAACCTCGCAGCCCTTCCCCGTCGTTTCCGACTCCTTCCGTCATTCCCGCGCAGGCGGGAACCTCGCAGCGGCGCGGCAGCGCAGCGGTCCCAATCCCACTCCCGTCTGCGGGAGGGGACGCGCAAGCGCAGCGAAGCGCGGGGGAGGAGAGGCGGCGGCGCGCAGACTTCCCCCGTCATTCCCGCGCCTCCCCTCCGTCATTCCCGCGCAGGCGGGAAGGTGAATCCACATTTGAAGTGCAACACCTGCTCCTCGACGACCCCCGCCGGTGTCCGGTAGCCCAGGCACTTGCGCGGCGTATTGTTGTACGCCTGCCCGATCAGCGCAAACCGCTCATCCGACACCTCCCCCAGATTCGTCCCCCGCGGCAGGAACCGCCGCAGCCGGCCGATCGCGTTCTCCACTCCCCCCTTCTGCCACGGCGAGTACGTGTCGCAGAAGAACGTCTCGATGCCCAACCGGTGGAGCTCGTAGTGACGGGTGAACTCGGTCCCATTGTCGAAGGTCACCGTCTGGCGAAACTCCGGCGGCAACGGCCCCAGCATCCGGGCGATGGACTCCGCGATCGGCCCCGCCTCCTTCGACGGCGCACGCGCGAGAAGCAAGAGGCGCGAGGAGCGTTCCTGCAGGGCCAACACCACCTCTCCCGACCTCCCGAACTGCATCGTGTCCGCCTCCCAGTGCCCGAAGGTCCGCCGGTCGGCCGCCACCGCCGGCCGCTCCGAGAGCGCCCTCCGGAGGGGGATGAAGGAAACCGAGCTTCCCCCCCTGCGGCCCCGCCTTCCCCGCTTCCACTTCGCCCTCGGCAAGTAGCGCCGCCAATCATGGTCCTTGTGCCGCGCGGCCTGGGCGTAGACGAACCGGTAGATGCTCTCGTCCGAGGTCACCGTCCGGCCCTCCTCTCTGCGCATCTCATGGGCGACCTGCTCCGGCGACCACCCCCACTTCAGGCCCGCCAAGACCCGCTCCCGCAACCCCTCGTCCCGTTCCAGCCGCGCCCCCGTCCAGCGCCGCGCGCGGGCACGCTCCTGGGCCGGCGACGCTTGGTACCCGTCCGTTCGCAGCGCGTTCCGCTTCAGCTCCCGAGCCACGGTCGATGCCGCGCGATCCAGAGCTGTAGCGACTTGCCGGACCGAGGAGCCCTTGGCGCGTAAGCGGGCAATCTCACACCGTTCCTCAATGCAGAGCTGTCTGTATTCCATGGCAACACCCTAATCTGGTGTTGCACTTCGTTTGTGGATTCAGGGAACCTCGCAGCGGCGCGACAGCGCAGCGATCCCTCTCCCCCGTCATTCCCGCGCAGGCGGGAATCCAGGTATCGGCCCCCCTATTTTCGTCGGTTGCGGTGTGAGGCGAGCCCCACATGAGGGATTGCCTCGAAAATCCCCCTTCCGCACAGACGGGAGGGGACGCGCGCAAGCGCAGCGAAGCGCGGGGGAGGCGACGCGCAGACTTCCCCCGTCACCCCGCGCCCCCTTCCGTCATTCCCGCGCAGGCGGGAACCTCGCAGCGGCGCGACAGCGGCGCGGTCCTTCCCCCGTCATTCCCGCGCAGGCGGGAATCCAGGTATCGGCCACCCTATTTTCGTCGGTTGCGGTGTGAGGCGAGCCCCACATGAGGGATTGCCTCGAAAATCCCCTCCCGTCTACGACGCGTGATGCGAAATTGCTGACGCGGCGGAGACTGACACTTGCCCCTTCCCCGAACACCCCCGCTCTCCCTACACTGGTTTACGCGCCGTCCCCCTCCTTACCAAGGAGGGGCTAGGGGTGGTTCCGCACGAGACCCCGCTGCCGAAGGCGCCCGGGCTCGTGCTCAGGAGTAAAATGAGACCAAATGAGACCAAATGAGACCTTAGTGGCGCACCCGAAGCGGTAAGACAGCCCCCGCGCACTCGTAGGCCGGGGAAAGTTACGAGTGAGATGGATGAGACATCTTTGGATCAAAACGAGCCATTGCGGTCGTGCGATGCGCCGACGGGAGTCGATTCGACCTCATCGACCCCCACTCCCCCGCGTCAATTTGCATCACGCGTCGTCTACGGGAGGAGAACGCCCACGCCATTCCCACGCCCCACATCACCACTAACGCCGTCTTAGCATGACTGTCCCCCACCACCCCCCCAAGCCGTGCTAAGCTCCCCCCGACCGCCAACCCAACTCCTCCGGAGCACCCTATGAAGGCAGCCGTTCTCGTAGAAACCAACAAGCCGCTCGCCATAGAGGACGTGGAGCTCGACCCGCCGAAGGCGCACGAGGTGCGGGTGCGCATCGCCGCTGCTGGGGTCTGCCGCAGCGACCTCCATTTCATGCGGGGCGAAGCCATTATCCCAACCCCGGCGGTGCTAGGCCACGAAGGCTCGGCCATCGTCGAGGAGATCGGCGAGGGGGTTACGCGAGTCGCGCCGGGCGACCACGTCATCCTGGCGTTCGCACCCTTCTGCGGCCACTGCCGCTCCTGCCTCAGCGGCCGCCCGAATACCTGCGACACTCACATGGCCACCGGCCCCAACATGTTCGACGGCACACGCCGGCTGCACCTGAACGGACAGCGCCTCGCACACATGGGCAAGGTTGCGTGCTTCGCGGAGGAGGCGGTCGTGCCGGAGACGGGGTGCGTGAAGATCGACCCTGCCTTTCCGCTCCCCCAGGCCGCGCTCATCGGCTGCAGCGTGACGACGGGCGTCGGCGCGGTGCTCTTCAACGCGAGGGTCGAGCCGGGCAGCACAGTCGCGGTCGTGGGATGCGGCGGCGTCGGCCTGAACGTCGTGCAGGGCGCGCGGCTCGCGGGAGCCGGCAAGATCATCGCGGTCGACGTGAACGACGCGGCGTTGGAGTTCGCGACTAAGTTCGGCGCGACGGAGACCGTCAACTCGAAGGATACGGACGCGGTGAAGGCGGTCCGCGACCTGACCGACGGCGGCGTGGACTACGCGTTCGAGGTGTTCGGCTCGCCGGAGACGGTGACGCTGGCGTTCGACTCCGTGAGGAAGGGCGGGACGGCGGTCGTCGTCGGCCTTGCGCCGGTCGGCGAGGTCGCGGGAATCGACCCGGTCGCGCTCGTCCGGATGGAGAAGACGCTGAAGGGCTCGTACTACGGGACGTCCCGGCCCGCGCTGGACTTCTACCGGATGGTGGACCTGTATGGCAGCGGACAGATCGACGTCGACGGGCTCATCACGCGGACGTACAAGCTCGACCAGATAAACGAGGCATACGAGGAGCTCGACCGCGGCGTCGTGGGACGCGGCGTGATTACGTTCCAGTAGAAATGATTAGGGTTAGAGATGCCAGTAGCGATGCTTAAAGATGATTGAGGTAACGCTCACCGTCAACGGCAGACGGCGCACCGCTGAGGTCGAAGACCGCGAGCTGCTCGTCGACCTGATTCGCGAGAGACTGCGGCTGACCGGCACGCACATCGGCTGTGATACGAGCCAGTGCGGAGCGTGCACGGTGCTGCTGAACGGCGCGGCGGTGAAGTCGTGCGCAATGTTCGCGGCCCAGGCCGAGGGGGCAAGGGTCACGACCATCGAAGGGCTGGCGAAGGGCGACCGGCTGCACCCGATTCAGCAGGCGTTCCACGAGCAGCACGGCCTCCAGTGCGGCTTCTGTACGCCGGGGATGGTGATGACGCTGCACGAGTTCCTACGGCGCAACCCCGACCCCACCGACCCGGAGGTGCGGGCCGCGTTGAGCGGAAACATGTGCCGGTGCACCGGATACCAGAACATCGTCGCCTCTGCCCTCGCCGCGGCTGAGACGATGCGCCCAATCCGTCATTCCCGCGTAGGCGGGAACCTCGCCTCCTCCGTCCGGGGGGAGAGCCACATAAACCCCTCCACCTTCCAGGGGGAGGGTCAGGGAGGGGGTCCGTGATTCCCGCCGCATTCACCTACCACGCGCCCGCTTCGCTGCGCCAGGCGGTGCGGCTCATGCGCGAACACGAGGGCGATGCGCGGGTAATCTCCGGTGGGATGAGTCTCGTCCCGGCGATGAAGCTGCGGCTCGTTCAGCCGGAGCACGTCGTGGACATCGGACGGCTGGGGGAGCTTTCGTACATCCGCCGATTGGACGACGGCATCGCGATAGGCGCGGGAACGACCTACTGCGAAATCGAGAGGTCGCACATCCTGGCCGGCGCCGCACCGCTGCTGGTCGAGACGGCGGGGGTGGTCGGCGATCTCCAAGTGCGGAATCGGGGGACGATCGGCGGCTCGGCGGCCCACGCGGACCCCGCGGCCGACATCCCGGCTGCGCTCCTCGCCCTCGACGCCAGAATGCGAATCGTCGGCGGGTCGAGGCCAAGGACGATTTCGGCGGAGCGATTCTTTGTCGATGCGTACGAAACGACCCTCGGACCGACGGAGATATTGACCGAAGTCCGCTTTGCCAAAGCCCCGCCGCGCACAGGGTCAGCCTACGTGAAGTTCGCCAACAAGGCGTCGCGATTCGCCATCGTGGGAGTCGCGGCGTCCGTGACGATCAACCGGCGGGGCGTCTGCGAGCGGGCCAGGATTGCGGTGACCGGAGCGGGCCCAGCCCCGGTGCGGGCCAAGGCAAGCGAGCGGGTGCTGGTCGGCAAGCCGCTCGATGCCGAGTCCATCGAGAAGGCGTCGCGCAGGGCCAGCGACGGCATGGAGTTTCTGGCGGACATCCACGGCTCCGAGGAGTACCGGGAGCATCTGACCCGGGTGATTGCGAAGCGGGCCCTGGAAGCCGCAGCGGCGCGCTCCGGCGTCCGCCCGTAGAGCCCAGCCGTAGAGGAAGAATGATGGCCATCAGCGAAGAGCGCGTCCTCGATATACTCAGCCAGGCCAGGGCGAAGTCCGCCGAGCTAGGGCTGAAGACGACAACGGCGGTCGTCGACGAGAATGGACTGCTCCAAGGCTTCCTGCGCATGGACGGCGCGCGCTTCACGACCGTCGAGGTAGCCCAGGGAAAGGCGAAGGCCTGCGCGGGCGCGCGCCGCCCCACGGTCGAGGTCGCGGAGCGAGCTTCACGTCCCGTCTTCATGTATCAAGCCATCCATCAAGGCTTCATCTTCGCCCAGGGCGGCGTCCCCATCATGGATGGCGACTCGTTCGTGGGCGCGGTCGGCGTATCCGGCGCGACAGACCCGAACGACGATGAGGCAATCGCCTACGCAGGGCTTGCCGGGGAATCAGCCTAGAGACGGCTGATCGCCGGGCGGGGGCTCATCACGGCTCTCTTTGTCACGGGGCAAACGGCCTCACCAGACCCTTGCGGAAGCCCCGCGCGTCGCAGCGCCAGCCCTGCCGTAGCGACCGCACGGACGGCTGCGCAAGCACCCCCAGGGGGTCATCGAGGCGGAATCCACGCCCAGGCGCGGGTTGGGAGTAACGAGAATTGGCCGAAAATACACCCGCAAAGGTGTTGTAGTACCGATTCACGTTCGGAAAGGATGGAGGCAGCAAGGGCTGAGGGGCCCCGAAGGAGGAATGCATGCAGGCATACTGCGTCAAGTGTCGTGAGAAGCGCGAGATGAACAACCCCGGCGACGAGACCACGAAGAACGGCAAGCCCATCATCAAGGGCAAGTGCTCCGTCTGCGGCACCGGGATGAACATCATCGGCAAGACCGTCGCCCAGATGGGCTAGCGGCCGCGAACACTCCGCGCGGGGAGGCCCGGCCGCGCCGGGCCTCCCCGCGCTAGTACATCACGTCCCCGCCCGAGACCGACACCGCCAGGCCCGTCATATAGTCCGACTCCGATGACGCGAAGAACGCCGCCATCCGCGCGATGTCCCGCGTCTCCGTGATGCGCCCCATCGGATTCGCCGCAGATCGCTCGCGGACCATGTCCCGCAACTGCTCATCCGCGCTTTTCCCGCTTGGCCGCACCGCGTCCGCTATGTGGATGACGCGCTCCGTCTCCGCCAGCCCAGGGCAGATTGCGTTGACGTTCACCCCGTGCGGCCCAAGCTCATGGGCGACCGATTGCGTAAACCCGACCAAGGCGAACTTCGAGGCCGTATACGCCGCATACCGGGGCATGCCGCGCTTCCCCGCGGTGGACGCGATGATGATAATCTTGCCCCCGCCGCCGCGCTCCACCATGTGCCGCGCGACCGCCCGCGTGCATAGGAACGTTCCCCGGACGTTCACACGCTGCACCTCGTCGAACGCTTCCTCGGTAAGCTCGATGAGCGGCACGCGGTCCGGGCCGGGGCGGGAGCCGGCGTTGTTGACCAATATGTCGATCCGCCCAAAGCGCTCGATAGCATCGGCCACCATACGGTCCACCTGAGCGCTGTCGGAGACATCGCCGACGACAGCCAGCGAGCCGCGTCCCTTCTCCGCTATCTCGGACGCCACCGCCTCCAGCCCATGCCACCCGCCCGCGTCTCCGTACGGGTTCAACGTCACGTCGTTCACGACGACATCCGCTCCCTCGTCCGCGAGGCGGTTCGCGATCGCGCGGCCGAACCCGCGCTCGCCCCCGGCCCCGGTGACCATCGCAACCTTCCCCGTCAGGTCGTACATCGTGCTTCTCTCCCACCTCTAGCCCTCCCCCGCAGACGGGAGAAGGGGATTAGAGGTTGTACAGCCGCTTGGCGTTCTGTCCGGCGACCTTTGCCCGCTGGCCCTCCGTGAGGTCCTCCCGCGCGAGCAGATGCTGGATGTTCGCCGGGAACTCGGCGTCCCAATGCGGGAAGTCGGACGCGTAGATCACCACGTCCTCGCCGATGATGCGGAGCGTCTCGGGCAGCAAACGCTCCTCCGCCTCACAGGATACGAATATGTTGCCGGATGTCATGTACTCGCTCGGGTACTTGGTCAGCACCGGAGCGTCCTCCCGGCCTCTGAGGTGATAGCGCTCGTCCATTCGGTCCAGCATGTACGGGACCCAGCCGCACCCGGCTTCCAAGAACGCCAGCTTGAGATCGGGGAACTTCTCCGGCACGCCCGATAGCACGATGCTCACGAACTGCTTCATCTGCACGAACGCGTGCCCGAGCGAATGGACCTGCGCCAGGTTGTCGAACAGGAACTCGTCGTAGCTCCCCGTGATTCGGCCGCTCGCGTGGATGGCGAGGGGCACGCCCAAGCGTTGCGCCTCCTCATAGACGATGTCGAACTCCGGCTTGCCGAACAGGTACGGCCCTTCGGGGAGCATCCCCCCGACCATTCCCAGCTCGGCCACGGCCCGCCGAAGCTCCGCCGCCGCCAGCGCGGGGTCCTGGACCGGCAGCATCGCGACTCCCTTGAAGCGCGGGTCCGCTTCCAGGTAGGTATGGAACAGCCAATCGTTGTAGGCGGCCGCCCGCGCATCGGCGAAGCCGGGCTCGCGCAGCCACCCCGCGCCGAGGCTCCCCGTGGGGTAGAGCGCGGCGAAATCGAGCCTCCCGCGCTCCAGCGCGTCCAGCCAGACGGACGTATCGACTTCTCTCGTGCCGAGCCGGTTGCCGAGGGTGTTGTCGAATCCGTCGCGCGGCGAGTTCGCGCTCAGGCGGGGCCGCTCGTTGTAGGGCGCCCGCAAGTAGCGCCGGATGTCCTCGTCCGTGTCGCGGACGTGGCCGTCCGCATCGATGCACGCCGTCGCCGTAGTCGTCATTGCGGACCTCCTTGGGTCTCACGTTAGCCCTCTTCTCCATTGCAGGGAGAGGAGATTGGCAGGATAGGCGCGGACCTTGCGCCGGGCAACCGTCTCGTTGGGGTGCCCTCTCTAGCTCTTCCCCGCAGACGGGAGAGGGGGAGGGACCGCGGCGCTGTCGCGCCGCTGCGAGGTTCCCGCCTGCGCGGGAATGACGGATGAGGGCGCGGGAATGACGGAGGGTTAAGCAACGGCGGGGCATGGTTAGAACCATACGTTCATGTTGGGGGGCTCCATGAAGGCGAGGGCTAGGGCGTCGGCTTTGTCGGGGGAGGGGACGCCTTGGCGGCGGAGGGTCGCCTTGCTTTCGAGGTGGATGCGCCCCGCCGACGAGATGTCGTAGCGCTGGGCGAGGAGCTGGCCCGCAAGGTCGTCGTCGGGCGGGAGGGACATCTGGCCCTCGCGGAGGCGGCGGGCCACCTCCCAGAACGTCTCGGCCCGCATGTCGGCGAACTGGGCGGGGCGGTAGGCCCTGCCTCCCCCCTCGACGCCGATGACGGGGACGCGGAGCTGCTTCAGGCGGTCGACCACGCCTCCGCCGACACCGGTCTCGTCGACGAAGACGGCGGGGACGCGCAGGGTCTCGGCGAGCTCGCGGACCTCGTCGGCGAGGCGCATGGTGTCCTTGCGCTCGAAGGCGATGATGCGCTCGACGCGGTCGCCGCGCCGGAGGCAGATGACAGACTTGTCGTTGCCGAACCGGGCGACATCGACGCCCATGCGCCAGGGCTGGTTGAGGTGGGGGCCGTCGCTGGGCGGGATGAGGGGGGCCGCCTCCCCCGCGCTTCGCTGCGCTCGCGCGTCCCCTCCCGCAGACGGAACCACCCCTAGCCCCTCCTTGGTAAGGAGGGGGATGGGCTGCGAGGTTCCCGCCTGCGCGGGAATGACGGAAGAGAGAGCGGGAATGACGGAAGGGGACTCGCGGCGCCAGCGCTCGATGGCGGCGTCCACGTGGGGGCGGGAGGTGAGGGAGTCTTCGAGGGCTTCGGGGAACTGGCCGAGGATCGACGCGATGTAGAGGGGGGAGTCCGGGCCCCACTCCTGGCGGCGCTCCTCCATGTCCTCGGGCGTGACGAGGCCGGGGAGGGCGTCGAGGCGGCCCTCTTGGACGTTGGGGGAGTCGTAGGCCGAGATGGAGACGCGCTCGTACAGGGGGCTCTTGCCGTGATGGGAGTCGTAGAACTCGCCGGTGAGGCTGAGGGGGTTGCCCAACAGGAGCATCTTCTTGGGGTTGAGGCGTTTGAGCGCTTCGAAGTAGGGCTGCTTGACGCCCTGGGCCTCGGTGACGATGACGAGGAGCTCGGGTGAGTGGAAGCCCTGGAGGTTGTGCTGGTTGTTGGAGGTGATGCAGAGGCCGACGCGGTCGGGGCCGGCGCGGTACTCGCCGACGCGGACGGCGCCGGAGAGCCGGTGTTTGGCGGCGGCGTGGGCGGCGCGGAGCTCCTCCCAGACGATCTCCTTGACCTGCCGGAGGGTGGGTCCGGTGACGATGACCTTGGCTTTGGGGCGTGTCTCGATCCACCAGAGTATGGCGCGAGCGGCGGCCCAGTCCTTGCCGGAGGAGTTGCATCCGACAACGGAGACGCGGCGCTTCTCGCTGACGAGGGCGCGGAGCAGCTCTTCCTGCTTGGCGTAGGGCGTCCCTGATCCGGAGAGGATGTCTTTGACGAAGCCGAGGGGGTCGTCGCGGTAGGGTGAGAGGTCGATGGGGGTGTCCTTGGGGCGTGGGAGCTTGATGGGGTCCTCCTTCCGTGGGCGGCGCCCGGCGGAACGAAAAGAGCCGCCGGGCCTTGCTGTGGCTCCGGCGGCTCGTCCGCTCGGGGGTTCGGTGTGTCGGGTGTATGCTGGCGTGTGACGTTATTATGACATAGAGTTGTCGATGGCGTCAAGGGGGTGGGTGTCCTCCCCCGCGCAGACGGAACCACCCCTAGCCCCTCCTTGGCAAGGAGGGGACGGGAGCGTTGGGGACGGCGAACCTATTGGGCGGGGGCGCCCACAAGGGACGCCCCTACAGGTACGTGGGGCGCGGCGGGTTATGACGGGGGGAGGTCTGCGCGCCGCCGCTTCTCCTCCCCCGCGCTTCGCTGCGCTTGCGCGTCCCCTCCCGCAGACGGGAGGGGGTTGGGCGCGAGGTTCCCGCCTGCGCGGGAATGACGGAGGGGGAGCGGGAATGACGAGTGGGGGCGGGGCAATTGACACTCCTGCCTTGCGCCGGTACCTTGCCGCGCGAGATTTCACCAGATGAATCCGAACGGGCTTTGCATGCGTATAACGTATCGCATGCCCAGGTAATGTCAGCGTAAACCCAGGAGGAAAAACCGATGCGCATCAGCCGATATTTCGGCCTTGGCGCGATTGCTCTCGCCATAGCCCTCGTCGCCGCCGCTTGCGGCGGAGATCCGACGCCGACCCCCCGCCCTACGGCGACGCCCATTCCGGCCCCGGAAGCAACCGCGACCCCCGTACCGACACCCACGCCGCTCCCGCCCGGCGCCACTCCTCAGCCAACGGCGACGCCAGTCCCGGCGCCCCAGGCGACGGCGACGCCCACCCCTGTTCCGCCTCCCGCCGGCTTCGACGCCGAGGAGTATTTCGGCGGCAAGACGATCCGGATAATCACGGGCACGAGCCCCGGCGGCGGGTATGACGTGTTCAGCCGTTTGGTGGCTGCAGCGGCGGAGCGCTACTTCCCTGAAGACACACGGTTCGTGGTGCAGAACCTTCCAGGCGCGGGCCAGTACCGCGGCTTGAAGGCAGTCTTGGACTCTGAGCCGGACGGGCTGACCATCGGCCCGGTGCACTCCCGCTGGTTCCAGCGCCAGACCCTCGTCGGCGACATTCCCAACTTCGATTTCGACGAGGTCCACATCCTGGGGTCGCCCAGCTTCACCGTCGGCGGCGACGTATTCTGCATCCAGCGCAGCGTCGCCTCTTCCTGGCAGGAAGTCCTGGACAAGGGCATCATCCTGCGCCAAGGGGCCACCGCGCCGGGCAATGAGCCTGCGGTGGAGTTCATGGCGGCCAACGGCGGGCCCTTCAAGCTCGTCTACGGCTACGGCGGCACCTCCGAGATCATGGCCGCCTTCGACCGCGGGGAGCTCGACCTGACCAACCGCTGCGGACCGGGCACCGCTCCGCGCCTCTTCCCCGAGTGGATCGAGGAGGGCCGCCTCGTGCCGATCTTCTATGAGACGAAGCCCGTGGACGACGAATACCTGGCGCTGCTCGGCCACACCGGCCCGCTGCCGTCCTTCCTCGATCTGCCCGGCCTCGACGTGAACCAGGACCAGCTTGCGGCATTGCGAGCCAATCTGCTCATCACCGAGATCTCCCGCGCGTTCCTCCTCCCGGCGGGCGTATCCGACGACGTGAAGCAGTACTGGCAGGCGCAGTTCGATCAGATGATGGTCGACCCCGATTTCATCGATTCGGTCATCATCGCGGGCTACGAGGACTCCTACGGGTACGGCAGGTCCGAGGACATCCTCGAAATCGTCGATCTCGTCCGCAACCTCGAGCAGAACGTGAAGGACATCATGCTCGATATCAGCGGAGTGGGCGACCTCAACGTCAACTAGCTGCATCGACCAGCCGGACTCGTAGAGCCGGGGCCGGCGTTCTCGCCGGCCCCGGCTTCTGGTCTCTCCGCAGGGAGCCCCCTCTCTAACTCTCCCCCGCAGACACGAGACCTTTGCGTAACCCTATTTCTGGCGGGCGTAACTCTTCCCACCCACCCACCCACTGTGTTGTGAGGGACACCCCCACGCCCCCGGCAGAGGGGAGCGCCCCTCTGCGCTCCCCAATATTCCAAGCTGGTTCATGGTCCGACAGGCCCACCACGAACCAGTTTGAGGTTTACGCAAAAGGTCTCTCAGACGGAACCACCCCTAGCCCCTCCTTGGTAAGGAGGGGAACGGGAGGGGGCGAGGTTCCCGCCTGCGCGGGAATCCCTCATGTGGGCCTGCCGGCCCACACCATAACCGACGAAAATAGGCGAGCGGAGCGCTGACACCTGGATTTCCGCCTCCGCGGGAATGACGGATTGGTACGGCTGACTACCTCTGCGAGAGGCCTATTTTCGAAGCAATGACGAAAGGAGAAGGGCCGCCGAGCTCCGTCCGCCCGGCAACCGCCGATAAGCCACAATTGACATGCGCGGCTCGCGTCGGTACCTTGCCGCGTAAGATTCCAGCAATGGGATTCGTGTCCTTGCACGCGCTTAGAGCGCCACGTTTCAGCGATGTCAGCGGAGCGTAGGAGGAGAGCGATGCGCATCAGCCGATACTTTGGACCCGGCGCGATGGCCCTCGCCATTACCCTCGTGGTCGTGGCTTGCGGCGGCAGCGACCCAACGCCAACCCCAAGGCCCACGGCGACGCCTATTCCGGCCCCGGAAGCCACCGCCACTCCAGTACCGACGCCCACTGCGCTCCCGCCCGGCGCCACCCTTCCGCCTCAGCCAACGCCAACTCCGGCCCCGCAGGCGACACCGACGCCAACCCCTGTTCCGCCTCCGCCCGGTTTTGACGCCGATGAATACTTCGGCGGCAAGACGATCCGGATCATCACGGGCACGAGCCCCGGCGGCGGATATGACGTATTCAGCCGGTTGGTGGCCGCGGCGGTGGATCGCTACTTCCCTGAAGACACGCGGCTCGTGGTGCAGAACCTGCCCGGCGCAGGCCAGTACCGCGGCCTGCGGGCAGTCTTGGACTCCGAACCGGACGGCCTGACGATTGGCCCCGTGCACTCTCGATGGTTCCAGCGCCAGACGATAGTCGGCGACATCCCCAACTTTGACTTGGAGGCGATCTACATCCTGGGGTCGCCGAGCTTCACCATCGGCAGCGGCGACGTGACCTGCGTCGACCGCAGCGTCGCCACGTCATGGGAAGAAGTTCTCGCGTTGGGCCGGCCCATGCGGAAGGGGTCCACCGCGCCGGGCAACGATCCCGCCGTGGAGTTCATGGAAGCCAACGGCGGGCCCTTCAAGATGGTCTACGGTTACGGCGGCACCTCCGAGATTATGGCCGCCTTCGACCGCGGCGGCGAGCTGGACGTGACCAGCCGCTGCGGCCCGTCCGTCGTTCCTCGGCTCTTCCCTGAGTGGATAGAAGACGGGCGTCTCGTCCCCCTCTTCTACGTGAGGACCCCCGTGAACGACGAGTATCTGACGCTGCTCGGCCACACCGGCCCTCTGCCGTCCTTCCTCGAATTGCCCGGCCTCGACGTGAACCAGGACCAGCTCACAGCATTGCAGGCTAACCTGCTCATCAGCGAGATATCCCGGGCGTTTATCATGCCGGTAGGCGTGCCCGACGACGTCACGCAGTACTGGCAGTCGCAGTTCGACCAGATGATGATCGACCCCGATTTCATCGAGTCGGTCATCATCGCGGGATACGAGAACTCCTACGGGTACGGAAGGAGCGAGGCTATTCTCGACATCGTTAGGCGGGTCCAGGCGCTCGATCAGAGCGTGAAGGACATCCTCCTGGAGATCAGCGGGGTCGGCGACCTCAACGTCAACTAGCTGCATGCGTATCAGCCGGGGCCGGCATCTCGCCAGCCCCGGCTCGCGATCCTCCAATGACGGCTATCCTACCGGCGTCCCCCGCAGAGGAGACCTTTGCGTAACTTTCCCACCCTCCCGCCCCGTAAGGTGTAGGGGACACCCCCACGCCCCCGGCAGAGGGCAAAGCCCTCTGCACTCCCGAGAATCCCAAGCCGGTCCATGATTCGACAGGCTCGCCACGCGCCAGTTCGAGGTCTACGCAAGGGTCTCCAGACGGGGGAGGAGCAATGCGAGATCCCCGCCTGCCGCGGGAATGACGGAGAGGGGGCGCCGCAGTCGGTCCGCCCCTACGGTTGCCGATAAACGATGATTGACATGTGCGCTTTGCGCCGGTACCTTGCCGCATGACATTCCAGCAATGGGATTCGTCTGTTTCTTGCACGCGCTTACAGCGCCACGTTCCGGCGGAGCGTAGGAGGAAAGCGATGCGCATCAGCCGATATTTCGGATTCTGCGCGATGGCCCTCGCCGTTGCTCTGGCGGTTGTGGCTTGCGGCGGCAGCGACCCAACTCCAACCCCACGGCCCACGGCGACGCCCATTCCGGCCCCGCAAGCCACCGCGACGCCAATACCCACTGCGCTCCCGCCCGGCGCCACCCCTCAGCCAACGCCAACGCCGACCCCGGCGCCGCAGGCGACGCCAACGCCAACCGCCGTTCCGCCTCCTGTTGGCTTCGACGCTGAGGAGTACTTCGGGGGCAAGACGATCCGGATCATCACGGGGACGAGTCCCGGCGGCGGGTTCGACGTATTCAGCCGTCTGGTGGCCGCAATCGGCGAGCGCTACTTCCCGGATAGCACCAAATTCATCGTGCAGAACCTGCCCGGCGCAGGCCAGTACCGCGGCCTGAAGGCAGTCTTGGACTCCGAACCGGACGGCCTGACGATCGGCCCCGTACACTCTCGATGGTTCCAGCGCCAGGTGCTCGTGGGCGACATCCCCAACTTCGACTTGGATGAGATCTACATCCTGGGCTCGCCGAGCCTACCCGGCAGCGGCGACGTGACCTGCGTCGACCGCAGCGTGGCCACATCCTGGGAAGAAGTCCTCGCGCTGGGCCGGCCCCTCACCAAGGGGTCCACCGCGCCGGGCAACGATCCCGCCGTGGAGTTCATGGAGGCGAACGGCGGGCCGTTCAAGATGGTCTACGGCTACGGCGGCAGCTCCGAGATCATGGCCGCCTTCGACCGGGGCGAGACGGACGTGACCAGCCGCTGTACGGAGCAGACCGCCATGCGCCTCTTCCCGGAGTGGATCGAGCAAGGCCGCCTCGTGCCCCTGTTCTACGTGAAGAACCCGATCGACGACGAATACCTGGCGCGGCTCGGCCACACCGGTCCCCTGCCGTCCTTCCTCGAATTGCCCGGCCTCGACGTGAACAAGGACCAGCTCGCGGCGCTGCAGGGCAACCTGCTCATCACCGATATCTCCCGGGCCTTCATCATGCCGGCAGGCATACCCGACGACGTCACGCAGTACTGGCAGGCGCAGTTCGACCAGATGATGGTCGACCCCGCTTTCATCGAGTCGGTTATCATCGCGGGATACGAGAACTCGTACGGGTACGGAAGGGCCGAGGGGATACGCGACATCGTCAGGCGGGTGCGAGCGCTCGATCAGAACGTCAAGGATATCCTCCTCGAAATCAGCGGGGTCGGCGATCTGAACGTCAATTAACTAAGATGGGAGCCAACCGAGATCGGCGTATCTTGGTCCGGCGTAATCCGCACACGTAAAGTAGGACGGTCGCAGTATGGAAGGAGCCAGGTAGATGTGGGAAGCCACGGTTAGCGCGGCCCAACAGCTGTTCAGTCCTGGGCCGCTCATCGCATTCGCGATCATCACTCCGATTGCGCTGTTCAACGGCGTGATGATTGCGGGCGGCGTGCCCGTGTTCATCCTGCTGCTCAGCTTCGCCTCCCAGCTCGACCCCTTCATCGCCCTCCCCGCCGCCGTCTTCTACTCCGCGGCGAACGACGCGACCGAGCCCATCCCTTCGATTCTCATCGGCGTGCCCGGCTCCCGCGGGTCCCAGGCGACGATCATCGACGGCTACCCCATGGCCCGCCAAGGGCGAGCCGGTCAAGCGCTCGGCGCCGTCTACGTCTCGTCTCTGATTGGCGGAATCATCGGGGCCATGGCGCTGATGGCCGTTCTGCCGGTTGCGCGCGAGGTGTTGAAGATTTTCGGCTCGGCCGAGTTCTTCCTCCTTGGACTCCTCGGCATCGCGACAGTCGCCCTGCTGAGCACCGGCGCGATGGTCAAGGGACTGCTCACCGCCGCATTCGGCCTTGCGATTGCGCTCATCGGCTTCTCGCCCATCACCGGACAGGTGCGCGCCGACATGGGCGTCGGCTACTTGTGGGACGGTCTGCCCCTCGTGCCGATGCTCCTCGGTCTGTTCGCCATCCCCGAGTTGGCCAACCTCGTCGTCAGCAACACCGCCATTGCAACCGAGAGGCTCGACGAGGTGCTGCAGGGTACGGGCGACGACGTGAAGGAGGGCATGGGGGAGGCGATGCGCCATAAATGGCTCATTGTCCGCTCCTCGTTGATTGGCGTCTTCGTCGGCATGATGCCCGGCTTGGGGGCAGTGCCTGCTCACTGGATTGCCTACGCCCAAGCGAGGCAGACCGAGAAGGGCGCCATGGAGTCGTTCGGCACCGGTGACATACGAGGCGTTATCGCTCCTGAAGCGACCAACAACGCCATCGACGGCGGCGTGCTCGTGCCGACGCTCTTCTTCTCGATTCCGGGCAGCCCCGGAATGGCGCTCATCCTCGCCATGCTCATTCTGGTTGGCATCCAGCCGGGACCGCCCATGCTGGGCGACCACTTGGACCTGACCATCTCGTTGGTCTGGACCATCGCCCTCGCGAACATCATCGTGGTGCCCATCGTGCTGCGGTTCGCGCCGCTGATTGCGCGAGTCACCGTCATCCCTCCGAACATCCTGTTCCCCTTGGTGATGGCGATCATCGCGATTGGAGTGTTCCAGACCTCGCAGTCGATGGGAGACCTCGTTCTGTTCGCGGTGGCGGGCATTCTCGGGCTCTTCATGAAGGCGTACGGCTGGCCGAGGCCGCCAATCGTCATCGCAATCGTCCTTGCCGAGATCGTCGAGAAGTATCTCTGGATATCCGTAAACACGTACGGCTGGGGGATGTTCCAGCGCCCGCAGTTCATAGCGATCCTCTTCGCCGTTGCCGCCGGCGCCGTGATTGGCATGAGAGTCCAGCGCAGCGCTGCCAAGATTGCGGGCGTCCAGCCCGACGACGCCGCGGCCCAGCCTCGGTTAGAGGTCGACTGATGGCCATAAGAACAATCTTCCTGGGAACCGTAGGAGGGACGCTCACCCTAGTCGGGGCGCTCACCTTAGGCGGGATATGGGCGATACTCGAATTCTTGCCATTCGGCTTTCTGGAGGAGCTCTCGCTAGCAAGCAGCTCGGCTCTAGCCATAGTGCTTTTCGCCGTCTCCTCCGTGTTCTTCTGGTTTGCGCAGGCCTCCGCGGGCCATAGCCGCGAGAAGCGCGGCGACGAAGCCGACGGGTCAAAGTGGGGGCAACTGCTCTCCATAGAGTTCATGGGCGAGGTCATCCTCCTCGCCGCTACGGGCGTCTTCTTCTACTATATGCTCGCGCAATCACGGGACTGGGGTCTGGGGGCCCAGCTCCTGCCATGGATAGCCGTTAGCTTCGGCCTCCCGCTCTGGGTCTGGCGAGTGGTCTCGTTGTTCCGCTCCGGCCTCTCGGAGCAGGGCAGTATCATGGACACCGGGTTCTTGGACACCGAGGACTCGCCAGTTGTCGTCGCCTTGCGCTGGGTCATGCTCCTCGGCACGACCGCCGGACTGCTCTTCGGCGTTTGGGTCCTTGGCTTTCACGTCGCCATACCGCTCTACACGATCCTCTACCTCATCATCCTAGGGAAAGTGCGGTGGTATTGGACGGTCCCCGCCGCCGCGTTCTACCTCGCCATCATCATCTTCATCTACGGCCAACTCCTGCTCGCCGAATGGAATATCCCACACTGGGTCACTTTGCTGAGCATAGGAGAGTGGTGGGATGACAGATTCGACCCGGACAGCACCCTGTCGCTCCTCCTCGTCTTCGTCGTCGGCGTCGGCATCATGACCATCGTTGCGTTCGGGGCCGATTGGCTCAACCGTATGGTGAGGAAGAGCTGACCAACGGACGGCTCTCAGTTCAATCGACCCCTGGCCAAGCCGTCCGCATGGGTTCCCGGAGCGTTCCTCCAAGGCTGGACGCATAGCAACACCAAAAGGTAGTAGAATCTCCGATACCTTGAATGCACTGAACAGGAGGACACGCGATGCTCTCGGTTGAGAATAACGACCTCATCACACGAGTCGGCCCGGGCACCCCTATGGGCGACGCGATTCGGCGCTACTGGATCCCCATTATGATGGACTTCGAGCTGCCCGAGCCCGACTGCGATCCCGTTCGCGTTCGGGTGGTGGGCGAGGACCTCGTCGCCTTCCGCGACTCCAAGGGCCGCGTTGGCCTCTTGGCGAACGCTTGCCCGCACCGCCGCGTCAGCCTCTTCTTCGGCAGGAACGAGGAGGAGGGACTGCGCTGCGTCTACCACGGCTGGAAGTTCGATGTCGACGGCATTTGCGTCGACCAGCCCAACGAGCCCGCCGAGAGCAACTTCAAGCACAAGGTGAAGACCCGCGCCTACAAGACCTGGGAGGGCGGCAACGTCATCTGGGCCTACCTCGGCCCCGCCGACAAGGTCCCGGCGCCCCCCGCGTTCGAGTGGACCACCGTCCCTGATTCTCACCGGGGCATCACCAAGCTGGTCCAGACCTGCAACTGGGTCCAGGCCGTTGAGGGAGGCATCGACACCTCTCATTCCTCCTTCCTGCACAACAACAACCTGGCTGACAAGACTCTCCTCCGCTCCCGCTCCACCGCTCCGTACCTGGAGGTCGAGCAGACTAACTACGGCTACACCTACAGCTCCACCCGCCCCCTCTCCAAGGACGAGGGCAACTACATCCGCACCTACCACTACGTCCTGCCCTTCCATCAGCTCCGCGCCGGTCAGGTCGGCGGCAGCGGCGAGCAGGTGCAGCCCCGCAGCTCCGGCCACTGCTGGGTGCCCATCGACGACGAGAACACGATGGTCTTCAACTGGACCTTCACTTGGGACGAGAACCCCTTGCCCGAGAAGGCCCATCGGCTCGCCGGCACCGGCAACGAGTGGGACGTCGACATCGACCGCAAGACCTTCGTCGCCAAGCGCAACAAGGGCAACGACTGGCTGATCGATCGCCAGATGCAACGCACCCAGAACTTCACGGGCATCGTTGGCGTCAACACCCAGGACCGCGCCCTCCAAGAGACCATGGGCGTCATAGCCGATCGCAGCAATGAGCGCCTCGGCACCAGCGACCGCGCAATCATCGCCATGCGCAAGCTGCTCCTCGAAACAATCAAGGTGGCGAGCGACGGAGGCGCGCCGCGCGGCAGCCAGGGCGAGTTCATCGGCATCCGCGCCATCGACCGCATCCTCCCCGCCGACCAGCACTGGACCGCCCTCAAGCCGGACATGTACCCGGAGGCCGCCGTCCGATAGAAGGCGCGCCCCGGGCGGCATACGAGCGGAAGATGTACGGCAGGGCTATACGAAAGCCCTGCCGTATGCTATTGTCCGTACATGAGATTCCGCGCTGAGAGGACCGGCAGGATAGAGGAGGAACAAACATGACGGCTACACGGTTGGACGTGCGGCTGGACGCGGAGCGCCGCACCCGGCTCGATGAGCTTGCGGAGCGGCGGGGCATACCTGTCTCCGAAGTCGTGCGCTCGCTCATAGACGACGCCTACGAACAGATTATGCTGGAACGCCGCCGCGCCGTCCGTGAGATTGCGGGCGCATACGGGCCAACCCCGCCGGACCCCGAAACCCTCTGCCGCGAGCTGGGGGACAAGTACGGACAGGAGTAGCGCCGGCTGACGCCCGCACAAGGAGGACTCTCATGACGGCTACGCGGTTGGACGTGCGTCTGGACGCGGAGCGCCGCACCCGGCTCGATGAGCTGGCGGAGCAACGGGGCATATCGATCTCCGAAGTCGTGCGCTCCCTCATAGACGACGCCTATGAAGAGGCCTCGCGGGAGCGCATCAAGCGCGCAGTCGAACGGCTCATCAACCGCAGGGGCGAGGCCATGCCCGACCCGGAAGAACTCTCACGCCAGTTGGAATCTGCCCATGAACCAGGGGGGATCTAATCCGCGGGCGTTCATCGACGCCAACGTTCCCATGTACGCTGCCGGTCAGGAACACCCACTGCGGGAACCCTCCATCCGTGTCATGCAGGTGGTCGCTGCGAACCCTGACAGGTTCCTGACGGATGCTGAGGTTTTTCAAGAGATCATCCACCGATACATCTCAGTCAGACGGTGGCCTCTCGGGAGAGAAGTATTCAACGATTTCGCGGAAGCGATGCATGGACGCATCGAGCCGGTCTACGCGGGGGATGTCTCGCATGCGACGACGCTTGCGGACGACCATCCAAGCATCAACGCACGCGACCTCGTGCATACCGCCGTCGCGCTTCGGCTGGGCGTGTCGCGCATCATCTCTACGGACGCGGACTTCGACCGCATCCCCGGTGTGACGCGCCTGGCGCCCGAACGGATCGGCGAATGGGCCAGCGACCTCGCGCCCGGCGAGGCGTAGCCAGCGCTAAGCCGGCTTCCGCGCCGGCGCAGCGAAAGCAAACGCGGCGAACGCGACCACGAACACTCCCGCGAAGATCATGAAGGCTAGGTCGTAGCTTCCCGTCTCGTCGCGCACAAACCCCCCGAAGATAGGGCCAATCATGCTCACGCCCGACATGATGGGCGCGGCGAAGCCCCTGATGGTCCCAAAAGAGCGCCTGCCGAAGTAGTTGGCGAACAGCATCCGGCTCACCACTGTCCACACTCCCAACGCGGACCCGTAGGCCAGGCTGAAGAGGACCGCCACCGCGAACGAGGCGGTCACGACCGCCAGCACCATCGCGACGAAGTAGAACGAGACGGCCGTCAGCGCGAGGTAGCGCGTGTGGACGCGCTCCATCACCAAGCCCCACCCGAACACCGAGAGCGCCGCCACAGTAAGGTAGATTGTCGCGACGAAAATCGCCAAGCCTTGCGAGAGGCCTTTGTCCTGAAAGCTGGCGATTATGTGGAGGTTCGTCGCGTTGACCGCAAGGATCACCGCCGCCTGCCCAACAATCAGGGCCCACAGCGTGCGGGTGCGCCTCGCCTCCGCCAGCGTCCATAGCTCCTCGCCCGCAGCATCGGAGACATCGTCGCTCGGCGCCTTCTCAACCGACGGTTGTCCGTCGGGCAGCAGGCCGTAGTCCTCGGGCCGGCGCCGCATATACGCAGCGCTGGGCAGGACGATTGCGAGGAACGCGAATCCCGCCAGCGCCAGCCACGCCTCCCGCCACCCAAGCGCCACTATAACGAGGCCGATGGGAATCGGCATGATGGCCTGGCCCGTTCGCTGGCCAACGCCCAACAGCCCGACCACGCGTCCTCGCTTCTTCACGAACCAGGACGCCAGCGCCACCATCGTCGCGAGCTGGGCCCCCGCCGCCGCCGTGCCGCGCGCCAACCCAAACAGGCCCCAGAAGTGCCAGAACTGCGTCATCGACGCCAGGCCGATCATGCAGCCAACGATGATTGCTCCGGCGATCACGCTCACGCGGCGCGGGCCCCGGCGGTCGAGCACCCGCCCCACCCACATCGAGCCCAGCCCACCCATCCCCGAACCCATCGCGAAGCCGATGGAGATCGATGCGGAAGACCACCCAAGGTCCTCTTGAATGGGGCGTTGGAACACGCCCATGATGGGCCCCTGCATCGGAACGCTCGCCGCGGCGGAGAGCATGCTGGCCGTCAGGATGGCCCAGCCGTAGTAGAGACGGTCGAACGGCCAGAAACGCGATATGCGGGGTTGGGCCTGGGCCATGGGGTGGCCGCAACATACCACGTCCCGTCCGTGGCCGCCGGGCCTCCTCCACAGACAGCTCTCCCCCGTGCGAGATTCCCGCCTGCGCGGGAATGACGGAGGGAGTCCCTCCCGTGGCCGCCGGGGAAACCCGCTATACTCGCGACCGCCGGACCCTCCGGTCTCTTCAGGACATGGCGCAGCTAACCGAAGACCAGAAAACCCTCGTCGCGACAGTCCGCGATTTCGTGAAGCGCGAAGTCGTGCCCGCCGCCACCGATCTGGAACACGCCGACGAGTACCCCACGGACCTCGTCGACCGGATGCGAGAGCTCGGCTTCTTCGGCGCTACGATCCCCGAGGAGTACGGCGGCAGCGGCGTCGGCGCAGAGACCTACGCCCTCCTCATCGAAGAGCTCGCCAAGGGCTGGATGAGCCTTACCGGCGTCCTCAACACCCACCTGCTCGTCGCCCACATGATCGAGACCTTCGGCGTCCCGGAGCAGAAGGAACGCTTCCTCCCCGCGATGGCCGCCGGAGAGAAGCGGGCCGCCCTGTGCATCACCGAGCCCGACGCGGGCACCGATGTCGCGGCCGTCCAAACGAGGGCGGTGCGCGACGGCGACGATTATGTGGTCAACGGTCGAAAGATGCTCATCACCAACGGCCGCTACGCCGGCATCTACGCCATCGTCTGCAAGACTGACATGAATGCCGAGCCCAAGCATCGCGGCATCAGCATCCTGCTCGGCGAGAAAGGCCCCGGCCTGGAGGTCGTGCGCGACATCCCCAAACTCGGCTACCGGGGCGTCGAAACCACCGAGCTGGCTTTCGAGGACTACCGCGTCTCCAGAGCGAACCTGCTCGGGGACGAGGAAGGCCACGGCTTTCGGCACGTGATGGGCGGGCTGGAGCTGGGCCGGATCAACGTCGCGGCCCGCGCCGTAGGAGTGGCGCGCGCCGCCCTCGAAGCGGCAATCCAATACGCCCAGCAGCGCGTGACCTTCGGTAAGCCCATCGCCGAGCATCAAGCCATCCAACAGAAACTGGCCGACATGGCTACTCAGGTCAAGGCGGCACACCTCTTGGTGATGGACGCTGCCCGGAAGAAGGACGAGGGCCGGCGCGTGGACTTGGAAGCCGGCATGGCCAAGCTCTTCGCCAGCGAGGCCTGCCTCACGGTCAGCACGGAAGCGATGCGCATTCACGGCGGCGTGGGCTACACCCAAGACCTGCCTGTCGAACGCTACTTCAGAGACGCTCCCTTGATGATCATCGGCGAGGGCACGAACGAGATTCAGCGCCAAGTCATCGCTCGCAACCTTCTCAAGAACTACCCGTCAGGCGACTTTCTCTTCGAGACGGGCCTATGAGCATGCCCTTAGAGGATGTCCGTATCCTCGAGCTCACCTCCGTCCTTGGCGGCCCGCTCGCAGGCCGACTGCTGGCAGACCTCGGCGCCGACGTCATCAAAATCGAGCAGCCGGGCGCAGGGGACGCCTCCCGCAAGCTCGGCCCCTACTTCCTCAATGGCGAAAGCGCCTATTTCCTGGGCTTCAACCGCAACAAACGGAGCGTCACGCTCAACCTCCGCTCCGAGGAAGGCCGCGACGCCTTCTACGCCCTCATGGCGAAGTCCGATGTCGTCCTCGACAACTTCCGCCCCGGCGTACTGGAGCGCCTGCACATCGACCATGAGACGCTCAAGGCCATCAATCCGCGAATCATCTCCGCGTCGCTGTCGGGGTTCGGTCAGGATGGCCCTTACGCGGCGCGGCCTGCATTCGACGGCGTCGTCCAGGCTTTGGGCGGCGCGATGAGCGTCACGGGCAGGCCGGGCGAGGACCCCGTCTACATGGGCTTTCCAATGGGCGACGTCGGCGGCGGGTGGGGTCTTGCGTTCGGCGTGCTCGCCGCGCTCCACGAGCGGACGCGCACTGGGGAGGGCAAGCGTGTAGACGTGAGCATGTTGGACATGCAGGTGTCCTTCCAAGCCCACCTCGGCGCTTTCTACCTCGCCTCGGGCGAGACTCCTGCCCCTATCGGCTCGGGTCATCCCAGCAATATCCCGGCCAAGGCATTTCGCGCCAGGGACGGCCGGTGGGTCCAGATCCATTGCTCGACAGAGCCCTTCTGGTTCAAGACGGCCGACATGATGGCCGCCGTCGCGCCCGGCTTCGAAGACCTGCCCACCGACCCGCGATTCAGGACCGCGAGCGGCCGCATGGAGCATCGAGGAGAGCTGGAAGACCTGCTGGCCGAGGCCGTCGGCGCCAAGACGCAGGCCGAATGGAAAGCGCTGTTCGTCGAATGGGACGTCCCCGGCGCGCCCATCAATAACATCGCCGACGTCTTCCAGGACCCCCAAGTCTTACATCGCAACATGCTCGTCGAGATAGACCACCCCGCCGCAGGCCGGATCAAGACCTCCGGCAACCCCATCAAGACGGGCCATGAGGAGCGCTTCACTCCGCCCCCGCTGCTCGGGCAGCACACCCGCGAAGTGCTGCGGGAGGTCGCGGGTTACACCAGCGAGCAACTGGACGTCATGCAGTCTTCGGACGTCATCTAGGCTGGGCCAATCATGGCTCAGACGCGCTCCCCGGACATCGCCCGGCTCGCCATACCGATCGTCGTCATCTTCTTCAGCTGGGGGTTCGGCACCGGGGCCCTCTGGGTCACGCGCCCGCTGTTCGCCGCCTCCTTCGGCGTATCCCTCGTCTACGTGGGCCTCATCTCCTCGCTGAGCGCAGCCCCGCGCATGGTGTCGGGGCCGATAACGGGGCTTCTCGCTGACCGATGGGGCAGACGGCCCATGATCTTCGCCGGAGCCATCACGCAAGGGTTGGTCCTCGTCCTGCAATTCTTCAGCACGAGCTACCTGCAATACGCCCTCCTGGAAGTCGTAGCCGGCCTGGGCATCGCGTTCTGGACGGTGAGCTCGGGAGTGCTCGTGGCCGACGTTACGGCAGTCGGCAACCGGGGCCGCAGCGTCGCGCTCAGGAACACCGCCCAGCGCCTGGGCATGCTGGCGGGGCCAGTCGTGGGAGGCCTCATCGCCACTGCATTCGGGCTCCGATGGGTGTTCATCTTCATCGCTTTGACGAAGGTCCCGGTAATCATCGTCACTCTATTCTTCATCCCCGAGACAAAACCCGTCTTCATCCCCGAGACAAGACCCGGCCGGGCCGACCGGAAAGGACGGGAGCCTTCCGCGCAGGAACATCCGGCGCCCGAGCCCCCGCGCGGCGCGGCGCTGGCCATGTTCCGCAGCAGAGCGTTCGCCGCCCTCGTGGCCGCCACGGTGGCATTCGGGATGATCGGCGTGGGCCCAGGCGTCTTCCGCACCTACTTCCCCATCCACGCACAAGAGGCGGGCGCGCTTACTCCCGCGGCGATCGGCAATCTCATGGGCATAACAGCGCTGATTACCATAGCGCTAGCCCTGCCTACGGGAGTCCTGATCGACCGCTACGGACGAAAGCGAATGGCCATCCTCGGCTTGGCGGCGACCGCCGCCTCCACCTATCTGCTTGGGGGCGTCGCCGGCTTCCTCACAGCCCTCGCAGCAGTCGCCGCATTCGGACTGGCCGAGGGGGTGAACTCCAACGCCATCCAAACATACGCGATGGACTTAGCCCCGAGGGACCGCCGCGGCGTCTTTCTAGGCGTCTATCACCTCACGATGAACATCGGCCAGGTCATCGGACCGTTGGGCACCGGTCTGCTCGCGAGTCTGGTGGGACTCGAAACCGCGCTGTACGTCTTCGCCGGAATCGTTATGGGGTGCGGGCTGCTGTTCCTATTGCTGGCGCGCGAGACGCTGCGGCGGGAGCCCGATCACGAGACCCGCCGCAGCGAGCAGGCATGAACATACGGACTGCCCTAGCTCGGGAACGTGGCAGGCGCCGGTAGAACCCTGCTTGCCACACGTGGCGCGCCTCGTACCGCTCTACCGGACGGTCGCGTATCCGCCGGGGACTCCTCGCTTCGACAGCACGATTTGCCAAAGCTGGATGTTGCGGGAACGGAAGCCTCCGGCGCAGGCCAGCAGATAGAACTTCCACATCCGGTAGAAGCGCTCGTCGTAGGCGTCCTTGAGCGAGTCCCAGTTGCTGTGGAACTTCTCGTACCAGGCGACGAGCGTCTTGTCGTAATCGGGCCCGAAGTTATGCCAGTCCTCCACCACGAAAAGCCCCTCGATGGCCTTGCCTATCTGCGATATGGACGGCAGCACGCCGTTGACGAAGATGTACTTATCTATCCAGGGGTCGGTGGCGTCCGCCGATCGGTTCGACCCGATGGTGTGCAGCAGGAAAAGCCCATCGCCGAGCAACTGCTCGGCCTTCTCGAAGTATGCTCGATAGTTCTTGGGCCCCACGTGCTCGAACATCCCCATGGAAACGACGTGATCGTACGCACCCGTCGCGTCCCGGTAGTCCATAAGCCGCGCCTCGATGGGCAAGGCCGCGTACCGCTCGCCGATGTACTTCACCTGCTCGCGGGAGATTGTTACGCCGGTGCATTTGGCGCCGTACCGCTCCGCCGCGAAGCCCATGAACGCGCCCCACCCACACCCGATGTCGAACACGCGCTGGCCGGCTTGCAAGCCAATCTTCCGGCAGACCAGATCGAGCTTCGCATCCTGCGCCGCATCCAGGTCCACCGCGTCTTTCCAATACCCGCAGCTGCCCGTCAGCCTCGAATCGAACGTGGCGGCGAACAGGTCATTGCCTAGGTTGTAGTGCTGATTGCTAACGTCCCAGACCCGTTTCTTGTTCTGACGGTTCGTCCACTTGGCGGCCGCCGCCAGCTTGAGCGTGCTGAGACGCCGAGGAAGGCGGTGCTGAATCCCGGCGCCGAGGATGCGCGTCATCGTCTCGTCGAGCCGCTTCGCGTCCCACCACCCGTCCATGTACGACTCGCCGAAGCCCAGGGTCCCCTCCGCGAACACCCGGGCGTAGAAGCGTTCGTCATGCACCTGGATATCCCAGGGCTCTTTGCCGTTGATCTCAACCCCGGCGGAAGCGAGAAGTCGCTCTGCCTGGTCGCGGAATTTCGTACTTGCCATCTCTCTAGAACGCTCCGGTTGCCCTAACTCGCCAAGCGCGGGAGAGTATAGCGCCGCGCAGTCCTTCTCCGGTAGGCAATTGTTGGGCGCTCGGCTGCGGCGCGGGTATACTCGCCTCAAACGACCTTCAGCTCATTCGCAGGGGGAGGAACAAGCCATGCCCGGCATCATCGACGCGGACACCCACATTATCGAGCACCCAGGCGTCTGGGAGCACTTCGACAAGGACATGTACGACCGCAGACCGCTTCTGGCGTCGGTCGCGCCGCCTGAAGAGGGAGGAAGACACGACTTCGTTTGGATGATCAACGGCAACGCCGTTCCCAAGCGGCACGGCAAGGGCAGCTATGCCGTCGCTGTGGGCGGCTCCGAGTCGGAGAACAACCGCTCCGACATCCGCGCCGAGGTGCGCTACATCACCGACCCCAAGGCCCGCGTCGAGGACATGGACAAGCGCGGCGTGGACGCCGAGGTCGTCTTTCCCACCGTCCTCCTCGCCTATATCACCGACGACGTCGACCTCGAGGTCGCCATCTGCCGCAGCTACAACCGCTACATGGCCAACGCCTGGCGCGTGGCCGGCGACCGGATGCGCTGGGTCGTCGTGCCGCCGCTGCGCAACATCGAGGAGTCGGTCAAGGAGATCGAGCTCGCCCGCGAGAACGGCGCGGTCGGCGTCTTCTTCCGCGGCGTCGAGGGCGACCGCTCACTGGCCGAGTCTTACTTCCATCCCGTCTACGAAACGGCGAACCGCCTCAACATGGCGATCAGCGTCCACACGGGCGGCGGCTCCCCCGGCATGCTGCAGGTGTTCGACCGCACCGTCTCGCACAACCTGCCCCACGTGCGCTCGCTGCCCCTGTTCGCCTTCCGCGACCTCGTCGCCCACAAGATTCCTGAGCGCTACCCCAATCTGCGCTTCGGGTTCATCGAAGCGTCGGCCTCGTGGGTGCCCTACGTGGTCCACCACCTCCGACGCTCCACCCGAACCTCCGAGCGCAGCATCGGCCGGGCCAACCCCGACTCTTCACTCGACTTCGGCCCCGCCCTCTTCCGCGACTACCGCCTTTACGTCGCCGCCGAGACCGATGAGGACATCCCCTACCTCATCGGTTACATCGGCGAGGACAACATCATCATGGGCTCGGACTACGGCCACCAGGACCAGTCGAAGGACAACGGCATGGTCGCCCTGATGCGCAAGCGCGAGGACATCGAGCCGCGCATCATCGAGAAGATACTCGCGGACAACCCGGCGAGGTACTACGGGCTGGAGTAGCTCCGTCATTCCCGCGCAGGCGGGGGGCCAGACGCGGGGGGGGGGGATTTCGCTGTGTAGGGGTGCCCTTTCGCCCCAGGGGGGAATCCAGAGGGCTGACGCCTGCCGTGAGCAGGGGCTCCAGCCGGATGTATCGTGTCTCACCTTTTCCTTGTTGGCCTTCGCCTCCAGGCACAGTAGAAAAGCAACACGCTAGGCGCAGCAAGACCTGTTCCAAGGAACAAGGCGAGAAAGCCCAAACCACGCCCGAGGTCGCTATCGCTGGAGACGCCAGCCACTGCTGCCCGCAGCAGGCCTACGCTAATCACTGCAAGCGGACCCCCCACAACCGCCAGCAGGATAGTGGATGGCAACTCACCGGCGCGCGATTCGTCGGTGTACTGTACGGTGCCTCGTCGCTTACAGACCCACCAGGACAGCAGCACTGTCAGCGCGGTCAATAGCGCGGCCTCCGTCGCTGTCCATGGCGAGAGCAAAGACAACAGTCCAATCGCTCCCACGATACCGCCTACTGCGGCAATCAGGAGCGTGGCGGCGAAGTGCCGCTCTTCCTTGGGCAGCCACACGCGCCCTACTCGTCCAGCTTGAGCAGGCGGCGGGCGTTGCCCTCGAAGATCTTCTGCTTGTCCTCGATGGAGGCGGTGATGCCCTCCATGGCCGCGAGGGTCGACCGGATGTAGCCGGAGCCCTTTTCCGGGTCGAACGGCGCGTCGGAAGCGAACAGCACGTGGTCCGCGCCGAAGAACGCGAGGCCGCACTCGGTCGCAGGCACCGAGCCAAACGTGGCGGTGTCCGCGTAGAACATGCGGAAGTAGTCGTAGGGCCGCTTCTCCAGCCGCGCCAGGGTCCCGATCTCGTGGGGGTCGTTGCTCCGCCGCCCAAGCTGGTCGAGGCCGGGGCCAACGCGCCCCTCAAAGAACGGAACCAGCCCTCCCAAGTGGTGCGTGATGATCTTGAGGTCGGGACGCCTGTCCAGCATCCCCGACATCACGATCCGGCCCATCGCGACGCTCGTCTCGTAGGGCCAGCCGAACGCCCACCACATGTCGTACCAGGAGCGGTCCTCCGTTACGTAGTCAGGGAAATCGGCCGCGCGCGTCGGGTGCAGCCAGATGGGCAGGTCGTAGTCCGCCATCTTGTCGAAGATGGGCATCAGCTCCTCGTCGTCGAGAGGCCGCCCGTTCACGTTCGTGAATATCTGCACGCCCTTCGCCCCCAGCTTGCCGACCGCCCTATCGATCTCATCGAGCGACGCCTGGACGTTGTTGAGCGGCAGCGCGGCGACGAAGCCAGGGAAGCGGTCGGGGTGCTTATTCGCAACCTCCGCCATTCCGTCGTTAGCAATCTGGGCCAGTTCAGGGCTGTCCTCTGGGCCGGCGACCACTTCGACCGGCGGAAGGTTCAGCGAGAACACCTGCTTGTAGTCCTCGCCAAACTGGTCAATCTTCTCGAAACGAGCGTCGACGTCATACAGCATCGGGATGGCGGAGACGCGCTTCATCATGTACGCGCCGTCCTCGCTCATGCTGGTCATCTTGTCGTAATAGGGCTTGGGCAGGATGTGGTTGAAGATGTCTATCTTCACGTGGGCCTCCATGAGCGCCGAGCCGCCGACCCAGCACCGTGTCTGAGGACTAACCCTAACCGCTCGCGCCAGTGCGGGTCAAAGGCGTGGAGCGGGAACGCCAACCCTTCGCCGTCCCTTGAAGGCGGGAAGTCTCGCCTCCAACGGGAACCTCTGCATGTCACAGGCGGGGACTTGGGGGACTGCGCACCCGCTAGGCCGAACATGCAATAAAAGCCTACGCCTTTGGCGGACGGCAACTAGCTTATAAGTCGCACCGATAGGTGCGATAATAGGGGTGTGAACAGTCGTGAGTTCATCAGGCGGGCCAGGAGCTACGCCCGCAAGACCGGACAAGCGGTCCGCTTCGACCCGGCTCACGGCAAGGGCAGTCACGGACGGCTCTACCTCGGCTCCCGATTCGCCACCGTGCAGCAGGGCGAGTTGTCGAGGGGCATACTGGCCGCGATGCTGCGTCAACTGGACATCGACCGAAGGGAGTTCTGAATCATGATCTACGCATACCCGTGCGAGCTTACCCCCGACGAAGACGGGGGGCTAGTGGCCGCCTTTCCCGACGTGCAGGAAGCAATCACCGGCGGACGCAACCGTTCCGAAGCTCTGGCGATGGCGGAAGACGCGCTGTCCACGGCCTTGGCCGGCTACGTTCACGAAAAGTGGGATATTCCCGTGCCCGGCGAGACGGCCGACGGACAGGAGCTCGTCGCCGTGCCGACCGTGGTCGCCGCCAAGCTCGCGCTCTACTCGGCAATGCGCGGCCAGGGCGTCACCAAGGTGGAGCTTGCCAACAGGTTGGGCATCAGCGAGTCGGCCGTACGGAAGCTGACCAACCCGGACCACCGCTCCCACATCAGTCAGGTCGAGAAGGCGCTCCAAGCCATCGGGCAAAGCCTCGTCATCGAGGTCACTGCCGCCTCAAGGCTCCCGCATCCGGTCTAGGGAGCGCAGGCCTCACCCACGGCTACGCCTAGCGGACCGACATCAGGGCTTGTACGTCGGGCGCGCCCCAGGCGTCGCGGACTGGTCGACCTTCATGTATACGTCTACCATCGCCTTCGTTTGGATAAGGAGCCACCGAGTCCCGACAGGCTCAGAGCTAGGAGTAGAGCTGTCCAAAGTAGACCATCGGGATTAAGCTGCGCTGCTACGAACTCCAGAACATCCAGCCTCCAGTCATACCAGCCATTCCGCAAAGCCGTACGGACAGCCTCAATCATCAGTTGTTCTAGAAACAGGTCAAAATATCTTTCGACCATCAAGCCAGCTAGAACGATGGGAATCCAGTAAGGCACCCTCACAATATCCCCTCTATCGAATTATCTTGGATAGGGGTAGGAGTCGGGATTGACTTAGGAGTAAATTTCAACTCCCATGAACCGGATGGTGCTGAGTTCACTACCAAAGGAAACCTAGCTGGAATGTGACCGAACTTGCCGACCTCCAATGCCACAACGCCTGCCCAGGCTTGGGTAGAACGGTCGACTAATTGTTGTCCATCCACAGAAACGGCGAACAATCTGTCCTCGCAGATTGGGCCTAGTGCGCTATCAATGCACTCCTTGTTGCCGGATACCTTTATCTCTACAAAGTATTCGCCCTCAGGCAAATCCACGATCTGTGTTCCCGGGCCTTTCCCATTAAACACAGCGGATTTAGATGGCGAACCCCCGGATCCAAAGGACTGGTTGCACCCAACAATACCCGTAAGCAGCACCAATACTGATAGAAGTATCAGTGCTTTCGTCATTTGCAACTGTCGTTTAGTCTCTGACATGAGGAACCCCCTGTAGCAGATACGCGGCCGAATGCTTGCTTAGGGCGCTCCGGAACCAACGAGTTGACTGTGCAGGGGGCACACGAAATCAGTCGTGTACCCCTCCAGCCAACCCGCGCGGAACCCAAGCAGAGCACCGCCCGCGCCACAGGGGCGCAGTAGCGGAATGTGCCGAAGCACCCTAAGCGCTGCTACTGTTACCTAACATGCGGGGATAGTCAATAGCACGGAGCGGGGGGTAACTGTTCAGAGTTGATGAGGTGGATTGGCTGAAAGTGGTTTCCCTAGGGGCTAGCGCTGACCGGGGCAGTTGGGTCATAAAGGTGGCATGGACGCCCGCATCGACTTCGACGCCGCCAGCCGCGACGAGCTCATCGCCATCATCGTCCAGCAGCAGACGGTCATTGGCCGCTTGGAACGGCGCATCATCCAGTTGGAGGACAAAGCCAAACTGGGCGGTCCATCGGGGATGCCCGGCCTCAAGCCCCGGTCCAGCCCGAAGTCCCCGGCCCCGAAGCAGCCCCGGCCCCATGGCTTCTCCCGTCGACGGATGGCCCCCACCCACCGGGTGGAGCACGCGGTGGAGAGCTGCCCCGATTGCGGGACCCCGTTGTCCGGCGGCTGGACCCATCGCACCCGGGAGGTCATCGACCTGCCCCGGGTTCCCACGCAAGTCACCGAGCACGTCTTCATCGCCCGGGTTTGCCCCCTCTGCCGGCGGCAACTGCCTTCCCCAAGCGGAACTGGACGGGACGGCCTTGGGGAAGCAGCGTCTGGGGATCAACCTGGTCAGCCTGATCGCCACCCTGCGGGAGGAGGGGAGGCTGCCCATCCGCAGCATCCAATGGTGTCTGCGCACCGTCCATCAGTTGCGCCTCAGCGTGGGCGCCATCGCCGCAGCCATCCATCGCATGGCGCAAAAGGCCCGGCCCGCGGTGTCGGGCATCTTGGAGCGCATCCGCGGCAGCCCCGTGGTCCACGCCGATGAGACCGGCTGGCGGGAGGACGGCGCCAACGGCTATGTGTGGACGTTCAGCACGCCCACCGAGCGCTACTTCCTGCGGCGTGGCCGAGGGAAGCCGGTGGTGGATGAAGTCCTGGGCGACGGGTTCGCGGGGTGCTGGTCTGCGATTTCTACGCCGCCTACCACCATTACGACGGCCCCAAACAGCGGTGCTGGGCCCACCTGCTGCGGGACATCCGCGACCTGCGGTGTCTCTACCCCGATGATGGCCGGCTGGCCCAGTGGGCCGGGGCCGTCCACGGGCTCTACGCCGAGGCCAAAGCCTTCACCCATCCCAAGGAAAAGCAGCGGCGCGCCGCACAACGGGCCTTGGAACAGCGCCTGCTGGCCGTCTGCCGTCCCTTCCTGGATGACCGCTCGGCAGCCCAGGCCAAGCTGTGCCGGCGCATCGAGCGCCACCTCGAGGAACTCTTCGTCTTTGTGGGGGAACCGGAGGCGCCGCCGGACAACAACGCCGCCGAGCGCAGCCTGCGCCACATGGTCGTCAGCCGCAAGGTCAGCGGGGGCACGCGATCAGCGCAAGGGACCGACACCAAGATGACCTTGAGTTCGCTCTTCGGCGCTTGGCGGGCCCAAGGCCTGAATCCCCTCGCCGCCTGCCGCCAACTGCTCCTCTCACCTCAACTCTGAACAGTTACTGTCGCAGACCCTCTCCCTAGCCCTCTCCCGCAGACCCTCTCTCTAACTCTCTCCCGCAGACGGGAGAGGAGGCCGGAGCAGACGGGCGAGGGGACCGGAGCGGAGGGGGGCGGGGGAGGGATCGCGTCGCTACCGCGCCGCTGCGAGGTTCCCTGAATCCACAAACGAAGTGCAACACCAGATTAGGGTGTTGCCATGGAATACAGACAGCTCTGCATTGAGGAACGGTGTGAGATTGCCCGCTTACGTGCCAAGGGCTCCTCGGTCCGGCAAGTCGCTACAACTCTGGATCGCGCGGCATCGACCGTGGCTCGGGAGCTGAAGCGGAACGCGCTGCGAACGGACGGGTACCAAGCGTCGCCGGCCCAGGAGCGTGCCCGCGCGCGCCGCTGGACGGGGGCGGCGGGTGTGCCTACGCTTGACCCAGCGCCACTCTTAGTCATACGCTTAGCTAATCAAGCTCCGGTGAATCCCTATGACAACCGTGAATGTCCACGAGGCGAAGTCCCAGTTATCGCGGCTGCTTGCGCAGGTGGAGGCGGGCGGGGAAGTCATCATCGCCCGCAACGGTAAGCCCGTCGCCCGGCTGGTCAGCTGCCAGCCGCAGAGGAAACCGCAATTCGGCTCCCACCCGGAGTTGCTTGCTATCCCCGACAGCTTCTTCTTCGACCCGCTCCCTGAAGAGGAGCTGCGCCTCTGGGAGGGCGGTTAGTCGTTGCGGCTTCTGCTCGACACCCACGCGTTTGTCTGGTGGCTTGCCGGAAGCGGTCAACTCTCGAGTGCTGCCCGCGGCGCAATCGCGGACGAAGAGAACGACAAACTGATTAGCGCAGCGTCGGCTTGGGAGATTGCCACTAAACACCGCATCGGTAAGCTCCCTGAAGCGGAAGAGGCCGCGCTCGACATGACCGGGGCCATCGCCCGCCAGGGCTTCGAGGAGCTGGCAGTCACCGTAGCGGAGGGCGCCCGTGCAGGCGGGCTGCCCGGCCCGCTCCGCGACCCGTTCGACCGTATGCTCATCGCCCAGGCGCTGACGCGCGACCTCGTCTTGGTCTCGACTGAGACACACTTCGACCGGTACGGCGTCCGCCGTCTCTGGTGATGCGGCCACTTCCTCGGTCCTCCCCCGCGGACGGCCTCCTCCTCAATCCTTCCCTGCAGACGGGGGAGGAGGCCAGCGTATCTCCCGCGGGCTTGCCATCCCGACGTTCCCCCCGCAGACGCAGACGGAGGAGGGGTTCGCCGCGAGGCGCTTGCCGAATGACAGGGCGGCGGTCAGCCGGCTAGGTGCTTGTTGAACCAGGCGAGAGCGTCGGCCCAGGCGGCTTCCGCAGCCTCGGGGGCGTAGCGGTCGGGGTTCGTGTGGTTGTGGAACGCGTGCGCGGCGTTGGAGTAGACCTTCATGCCGCACGTCGTTCCCGCGTCCTCCAATGCCTTGGTGATGTCCGGGATGCCCGCGTTGATGCGCTCGTCGTTCTCGCCGTAGACCGCGTAGACGGCGCCAGCGATGTTCGGGACCTGGTCTAGGGGCGGGTTCGTCCCGTAGAAGGGCACAGCCGCCGCGATGTCCGCGCTCTCCGTGGCAATGCGCCAGGTGACGCCGCCGCCGAAGCAGAAGCCGATGATGCCGATGCTCGTAACGTCGGGCTGCGCCTTGAGGTGCGCTATCACCGCTTGCACGTCGCTCACGTGGCGCTCACGGGGAATCTCGCTCAGCTTCGCGGGAATATCCTCGATGCTCGCCGTCCCGCCGTCCCGCGACAGCAGGTCGGGCGCAACAGCGATGTAGCCGTTGCTCGCGAGTCCGTCCGCAACGTCCCGCAGGTAGGGCACCAGACCTCGATTCTCGTGAATCACGATGACGGCAGCTGCGCTCCCGCCGGATGCGGGCCGCGACTCGTAGGCCGCGATCTGCGCCCCTTCCGCCTCAATCTGGATGTCCGCGCCCGTGGGCTCAGGCCCGCCGATCAGTGGGTTGGTCGCCATTTCTCCCTCTCCTCCTTGCTCGGTCACTCTAATCTGACATTCTTTGCGTAGTCGTACTCGACTGAGACATCGCTCGCGAAGTCCCAGACGACGCGATTCCGGTCCCATCCGGCACCGAACGCCTCCTCGAAGAACGCGAGCATCTCGCTCCAAGCGGCCGCCGTCTGCTCCGGGCGATACCGGCCGGGCATGGTGTCGTTGAACCAGCCGTGGGGCGCGTCCCGATAGAGCCGTATCCGGTAGCTCTTGTTCGCCTTCTCGAACGCAGCGCGCAGCGCGAGGACCGCGTCCACCGAAATGGTGTGGTCGGCTTCCCCGAACAGCCCGAGCACCGGGCAGTCCAGGTTTGCGGCCAGCTCGCTGGACGGCACCGGCATCGCATCCGTCGGCGCCCAATCAGCGCGGTCCGCGCCCCCGTAGAGAGCGACCACCGCCGCCGCGTCGCTGCGGCGCGCCGCGTACAGCATCGGCTGGCGACCCGTTTGGCACACGCCGATGATGCCGATCCGGTCGCCTTGCACGTAGGACTCGCTCCTGAGAAACGCAATCACCTCGTCCAAGTCGGCGACGGCCTCATCATCGCGAATCGTCATCCGCGCCTCGCCTCTGTGCAGCGCGTCGAGGTCGCCGTCGTAGCGGTGGAAGAGGTCCGGACAGACGCCGACGTAGCCCGCCTCGGCGAGCCGCTCGGCCATATCCAAGGGGTGCTGAACGACGCCATAACGCTCGTGGAGCCACATGACAGCGGGGCGCGGGGCATCCGACTCCGGGCGCGAAATCCAGACCGTCTGGCCGCTCGCTAAGCGATGCTCCGCCGGCCGAGGCAGGCAGATCTCGCACTTGCGGACCTCCCACTCAGTTGAGGCGCGTGCTTCGTCTTGGGTGGCGAACCTCGTCCACTTCGGTTCCAGCGCGTGGCCGGCGAATGTGCAACTCTCTCTATGAAGGGTGACTCCGGTAGAGTCACTGTTGAGCCGATAGCCCAAGGATTCCACCTCCTCACTTCGTCTGTTCCTACAGGCTCGCGACGAAATCTGCGAGTCTGTCAATCTGCTCCAAGTCCGCGTGTCCCGGCTCCAAGACGAGCTCGTCGCAGCCGATCTCTTCGTACGCGCGCACCGCCTCGCGGAGCGCTCTCTTCGTCGACGGCACGTTGATCTCCATCGTCCTCGCCGCCTCGCCGCGGAAGGCGTAGTACGACCTGATGGACTCCGTCGTCCGGTCGGCTGCATAGGCCCCCCAAGCGCAGGTGAGGCCCGCGACGAGGCGCGGCCGGCCGGGCTTGGCCGCCTCTCTCCAGGCCGCCTCCACAACTCGGAAGTAGCTCATTACTTCTTGGGCCTGATTGGACGGGGCGCTCCCCGCGCTTCCCGCGATATAGCCGTCGCCGAGTCTGCCCGAGCGTTTGAGCGCCGCCTCCGAGCGTCCGCCGATTAGCAGCTCCGGCCCGCTCGCCCTGGAGGGCGGCGGCCCGATGGGGCCAACGCCGTCTTTGGGCCCGGCGCCCGCCCAGATGCGCTTCATCTCCGCAATCTGGCCTTCGAACGCTCTGCCCCGCCCCTTCATCTCGGCGCCGGTCGCCGTAAAATCGTCGGGCCGCGAGCCCACGCCAAGCCCGAGGACGAACCGCCCACCCGAGATGGAGTCGATGCTGGCCGCCTGCTTGGCCACCACCGCCGCGCTGCGCAGAGGCGCGATGAGCACCGTCGTCATCAGCCTGATGCGCTCCGTCACAGCCGCGGCTGCGGCCATGGCGATCAGCACGTCATGGTTCCCGTACACGAGACGGTCGATCTGTGCCAGGGACGAAAAAGGGCCCTTCTCGGCCCGGACCGCCCACTCCACGATGCGGTCCCCCTTGCCGGCGGGCATCAACTTGGGAAAAGCGATCCCTATCTCCATTCAGCCTCCGAACGCGCGCGGGAGCACACGGCGCGCGCATCCTATGGGGCGCCGGGCAGACCGTCAACGCCGGACGCACCCAGCGCGAGCGGCAGCGCACCGCCTAGAGCGATACAGCCGCCGCCAAGCCGACCAGCTCCGGCGCTAAACCGCGCGGCTCCCGCTCTGCGAGTATCCGCTTCGCGACCTCTCTTGCGCCGTCCCGATTCAAGACAAAGTGGTCGGAGGGAACACGGCGCAGAACGTTGAGCGCCTGCAGCGTGGTCGCAGGCAGGCCCTCGAGACCCATCACGATGCACTCCGTATCCTCGTCTATGGCGACATCGATCATCTGCTCCACGACGAGGGCGGCGCTGTCGTCCAAGTAGACGGTGTCGGAAAAGTCGAGAATCACAACCTCGTGGTCTCTGATGTCCACGCTGATCGTGTTGATCATCTTGTTGGCGGACGCGACGGAAAAGCTGCCCCTGAGCGCCACCAGGCCGACGCGCGCGGAGAAAGGTCCACCTCGTTCTCGTTCTCCTGATCCACGAGGAAGCCCCTGTCCAGCAGGGGCACGGAGACCACGCTGTCCAGCTCCAACCGCTCGAACTGCCGCGCGTGGGCCATGCCCGCGGCGATCAGCCCTATCGCCACGACGGTGACCAGGTCGAGGAACACCGTGAGTATGAGCGTGATGAGCATCACCAAGAGGTGCTCCCGCTGAACGCGGCGAATCCGGGTGATAAAGCGCCAATCTATGATGTCCCAGCCTACTTTCATCAGGATGCCGGCGAGGACCGCGTGGGGAATCGCCTCGACGTACTTCCCTAGGCCCAGCGCCAGCAGGATCGCCGCGCGCAACACTCCCGAGACGCGCGACCGTCCGCCGGCGCGTATGTTGACCACCGTGCCCAGAGTGGCCCCCGCGCCGGGCAGGCCGCCGATGAGCCCCACAATCGCGTTCCCGATGCCCTGCCCCGCCAGCTCACGGTCCGGATTGTGGCGCGTGCGGGTCATCGAGTCGGCTATCAGGGAGGTAAGCAGGCTGTCGATGGAGCCGAGCAGCGCGATGATCAACGCCGGCTGCAGGGCGCGCGCCAGCACGTCCGGGGACAGGTCCAACGCCTGCGGCCTCGGCAGGCCAGTAGGGACGTCGCCGATGACGGGCGTGTTGGTCAGCCACAGGACTCCCAGGAGCGTTCCGGCAATCAACGCCGCCAGAGTAGGAGGCAGGAACTTCTTGAGCCGGTTGGGCCAGAGCACCCCGACCAAGAGCGTGACGGCGGCGATGGCGAACGCGCTGAGGTTGATATCCCTGATCCGCTCGGCCAGGCGCGGACCGTCCCCATCGGGCCGCCCTCTGCGCCGGGAGCCCCAGGAAGGGCAGCGTCTGCAGCAAGATGATGATGACGCCGATGCCGGACATGAACCCGGAAATCACCGAGTACGGCGTGTAGGCCACGAACCGGCCGATCCTCAGAACGCCCAGCAGAATCTGAATCAGGCCGGCCATGACGACTTATGGTGAACGCCTCGGCGAGGCTGGCCGTGTGGCTCGTGACGATGACCGCCATGGCCACGGCCATCGGCCCTGTGGGGCCGGATATCTGCGACCGGGTGCCGCCGAACACCGCCGCGAAGAAGCCCACCGCGATCGCCCCGTAGACGCCGGCAATCGCCCGGAGACCCGACGCCACGCCGAAGGCCAGGGCCACGGGCAGCCCCACGACTGCCGACGTGACGCCGCCAAAGAGGTCGCCGCGGAACGTTCGGAGGTCGTAGCTCATGCTGGGCTACCCCGGGTGGTTTCCAAGGTTATAGGCGCCGTGGCGGCTATCCTACCCTTCCCTGCCGCCGCGTGCCGCTTAACGGAAGACGGTTCGAGGTCAGTCAACGGAAGGTTTCAGCGCGAATCGCCGCGGTCAGGACCCAATCAGTCCTTCTTGGGGCACGGCCCAAGGGACGGAAGGCAAGTGCGCCAACATCTTGGCGCGCGGCAGCGGTATGTGTCCGACAGGCACGTCGATGATCACCGGCGCCTGGGTCTCCAGCGCCAGGGGCAGCAATCTCTCCAGGTCCATGGGGTTCTCCGCTCTCATGCCGACCGCGCCGAACGACTCGGCGAACTTGACGAAGTCAGGGTTGGCCAAATCGGTCTCATAGCTCCCGCCGAAGAACTCGTCCAGGTCGCGGCCAACGTTGCCGTAGGCGCCGTCTTCCGGCAAATCCGGACGCTTCTAGGCCTGCCTACGATACATGCCGGAGGGCTTCGGCTGCACTTACCCCGCTTCAGCGTAACTGTTCAGGCTTGGTGAGGCGAATGCCAGCGGAACCACCCCTAGCCCCTCCTTGGTAAGGAGGGGGACCGGAGGGGGGTGGCGGGCGGCGTGGTTCGACAGGCTCACCACGAACCTAAACTCATCAACACTGAACAGTTACGCTTCGGCGTATGCGGAACCCTGCATACCCCCTTCCGCACATTCCCGCGCAGGCGGAGGCCCTAGGAATCGGCGCGCCCGCCCTACCCGCCCGTAGCGCCGCAGGCCCTTCGCTGTGAGCGCGGTTTTTCTCGAAACTGTCGCTTTTTCCTGGTTTTCCATGCTATTTCACTCCTGAGCGCGCGTTTCGGGTCCGACAGTACAGCTCCGTTTCGCGACAGTAATGCGACACTCTGCGACAGCAAATGCGACACTTTGCGACACAAATGCGACACTTTGCGACAGGCGGCTCGCGGGCATCGGAGGGGCGAGGGGGCGGGTCTGTTGGGCCATGGGAGACAGGGTAGGGAATGGGGGTTCGTTCGCGCAACGGGCAAATGTCACAGATGCGACATGGACCTCGGCCCGGCGCCCCTGATTCGCCGGCCTCTCGCATGAGCCAGAATCTCTTACTTGTCGCCCTGGGTCCTACGCTACAATCAGCGGAAATGAGGGAGTGGGGCGCGGGATTCATCCCACCGGCAGTAAAGGGAGGCTACAGGCGGTAAAGGGAGGCGGAAGGGGAATGGAACTACAACAGTTCAGTTACCAACGTCCCGATAACGACCGAGCGAAGAACCTCACAGTCCTTTGCAAGACGGACCGATTGGCGGCAGACATGCAGCTCGTGAAGGAAGGCGGGGAGAACCGGCTGCACAGCCATACGGTAAGCGACGGGTTCTTCATGGTCATGCAAGGCGCCGTGAAGTTCTACGGCGAGGGCGACGTCTTGCTGGCGGAGCTGGGAGTGCACCAGGGAATCCTGATGCCCCATGGCTTCAAGTACTGGTTCGAGAGCTCAGGAACGGAACCCTTGCAGATTCTTCACGTAGCCGGCAGCGACCCAAACATCAGGGACGTGAGGGTCGGGCCCAGCCGTGGGGAGGCCTAACGAACTCGGTAGCGCTCCAAGATGGCGAGGTCCGGGCCGATAGCCGCTGCGTATGTGCCCGTGAAGACGCGCTACGACCCCTTGTTGGACCGCTCGCCCATCGCGGCCAGGCGTCGGCTCCCTCCCACCCACAGAACAAACCTGAGGGGCGCGAAGCTTCTTGATTAGGTCGAGAGTGGCAATCGGCAGTCCCATCCGCGTTGCCGGTGGTGGGCGCCATGAGATTGCCGGTAATATGGCAGGAGCGATTTGCCTATCATAGATTCTTCAAGAGGCGTCCTCGATGTCCTATCCCGCAACGAACCCAGGGCTGCGCATCGATGTCAACGACCCAACGAATCTGCCTCTTTCTGAATCGTCCCGATTTGCAGTAAGGGCCGAGGAGCTGGGTTTCGCCGGTGTGGGGATGCCCGACCACCCCCACACCGGCAGGGATGTGTTCGTGAGGCTCGCGCTCGCCGCCCAGCGGACAGCCCGGGTGACTCTCTTTCCATCGGTGACGAACCCGGTGTCACGCAATCCCAAGATGCTGGCGACTCTTGGGGCGACTCTCGGGGAGCTTGCGCCAGGCCGGGCCCGCCTAGTAGTTGGCAGCGGGCAGGCGGCCGTCCAGTACGTGGGGGAACCCCAAGCCACGGCGCTCCAGATGACGAGGGCTGTGGAGACGATTCTCCGGACCTTAGCCACCGAGTTTGCGTCGGCGCGCGTGCCTGTTTACGTCAACGCCAGCAGCCCCAGGATGCTGGAGGCCGCGGGGGCCGTAGCCGACGGCGTTTACGCCATGGTCGGCGTCGATCCAGAAGTAGTGGCGGCAGCGGTGAACCATGTGGAAGCAGGGACTCGCAACGCGGGGCGACATTCAAACAGGGTGGCTGTCGCGCTCGGATTACCGGTGTTCATGGCGGAGTCCGAAGCACAGGCGTACGAAAGCGCCGCCGGGTATGCCCTCTCCAACTTGCTGAGTCGCAACAGGGTGTTCTCCAGAGTCTTGAGGGAACGGGCGCCATCGCTCTCAGACGTCTCCAAAGTGTCCGACCTGTCGTCGGCGCAATTACGCCATCTGGTTGACGCTATAGTCATACCGGGCGTTCCTGAGGAGGCGGCTGCGAAGGTCCTCTCCTTGGCGGAACAAACGAAGACGCGCCATTTCATCGCGCGCGTACAGTTCGCCGGCGAAGACCCGCTTCGAGCTATCGAGATTTTCAGCTCCGCGCTGCGCGCCCTTGCCGGACAGGACGTTCTACGTCCGGACGATTGACATTCTCAGAGCGGCGGCTATACCGTCCGAGAGAGATTGCCGACAGCGGGTGCATGATGCAACTGAACCTCAGAGCCGAGCCCGAACCGATCAGCTTCGATGTGTCGAAGAGCGCGCTGTGTGTGATCGACATGCAGAACTACGACATCAAACCGGGCGGGTTCTTCGACCTCACGGGTGTGGACACGGAGCACGGCAAGCGTGTCATCGAGCCGATCCAGCGCGCCCTGGCGTACGGCCGCGCAGCGGGCATGCCAGCCCTGTTCACCCGTATGGTCCTGCCCGCCGACCCTTTGATGCGGGCCGGCGCCGACTCGCCTTGGTACTGGAAAAGCGCCGCCTATCGAGCAGACCTGAGCGAACCGTCAATGGAGCGCGCCGTGGGCATCGACGGCACTTGGGGCGGGGAGATTATCGAGGATCTGACTCCACTGGAAGGCGAGTACGTCATCGCGAAGAACCTCTACAGCGCCTTCCAGCGGACGGATTTCGACCTGGTGCTGAAGCGCCTCGGAGTGCGGCACCTCTTCATCACCGGCATCGGTACGCCCACCTGCGTGGAAGCCACCGCCAGGGACGCATACTTTCACGAGTATTTTCCAATCCTCATCGAGGACTGCTGTGGGGGAATCGTTCCCGAGACCCACGAGCAAGCGCTGTTCGCCATCAAGCGACGCTACGGTTGGGTAACCAACCTCGACAGCTGGACCTCAGCTATCGCAGAAGGCGTCCCGGACTTTCAAGCTCCGAACTAACGCGGCAACGGCTCCCGGTTTACCGACCTGGAGGAGGCAACATGACCGCCAGCACACCCGGACTCACGCGCACCGTCTGCGAGTACGTCGCCGCCAGCCGCTACAGTGACCTTCCGGACGACGTAATCGAGGTAGCGAAGAGGCTGACGCTGGACTCGCTAGGCGCCGCGCTTGCCGGCGGGACACTCGGCGACGGGGGACCTGAGACGGCGGCAGTCGTCATTAGCTCTGGGGGGCGACCGGAGAGCACGGTATTAGGGTACGGCGAGAAGGTGTCCGCTGTGATGGCGGGCCTCGCCAACGGCGCGATGGTGCACGCGCTGAACTACGACGCCATCGGCGCGGAGGGAGGACACCCGGGAGCATTCGCGCTCACGGCGCCTCTCGCAGTCGCCGAACGCCGGGGAGGGGTCAGCGGGAAGGAGTTCATCAACGCCCTCGTGGCCGGAGTCGAGGTCGAGATGCGGTCCGTGATAGCCCTGCTCCGCGCGGGGGTGAACACGAAGGGCCGCTTCCTGGAGGGTCAGCTCCTCAGCTATCTGGGCGCCACGCTTAGCGCGGGCCGGGTGCTCGAGCTTTCGGTCGACCAGCTCGACAGCGCCCTTGGGCTCATGCTGATGCAGGCGTCAGGAAGCCGGCAGGTGGTGGTCTACGGCGACCCTCCCGCCAAGGGAATCTACGCAGCCTTCCCCAATCAAGGAGGCGTGCTGGCGGCGCTTCTCGCTCAGGAAGGCCTCGGCGCGCGCTGCGATGCACTCGAAGGCGAAGCAGGTTTCTTCGCCATGTTCTACGACGGCGTGTACGACGCCTCCATCATCACCGAGGGGCTGGGGACGACGTACTACACGCTCGATTCATCGTTCAAACCCTGGCCGACGAGCGGGCTAATCCACGCGTTCATCGAGGCCGGTCTCCAGCTCCGCAACGACGACGGCATCGACCCCGAGGCTATCGTCGAGCTCAGGCTCACCGGCCACCCCAGCTCCAGAAACTGGTTCGAGCCGGTGGAGGAGCGCCGCCGTCCCAGTAGTGCAGCCTCGGCGGCCAACAGCATCTTCTTTGGCACGGCCAAAGCGTTGGCCAACGGCGCCGTGACGCTGTCCGACTTCACACCGGGGGGCCTCGGCCAGCCGGAAGCGCTGAAGATAGCGGCGAAAGGCAGCCACGAACTCGACCCCTCGCTGTCGCCGCACGCGGGCATTGTGGAGGTCGTTCTTGGCTCAGGCGTCACGGTGGCGAAGCGCGTCGACGTGCCCCTTGGGCACCCGAAGAGGCCGTTGAGCCGTGAGCAACTCATCGATAAGTTCATGGACTGTGCGTCTCATGCCCCCTTGCCACTCTCGCATTCGGCGCTCGAATCGGTGGTTGATCTCATCGACCGGCTCGAAGACCTCGATGACGTTGCAGCGATTCCAGGTGCGCTGTCGCGGTGGGGCCTCCCCACGCGCGGAGCAACTCGTTGACTGCGCTCCGGGAGGTCTCTACCATGGTTTTTGGCTGGCTATGTCCGGGGCGGACGGACCAATGCCCATACTGCACGCAGGGCGAGGTGACCAATGCTGACGGCTGAGCAGAACGAGCGCCTTACTCGTACGGGCCCTGGCACCCCGATGGGAGAAGCCATGCGACGGTATTGGATTCCGGCGTTGCTCAGTATGGAGCTCCCGGAGCCCGATTGCCCGCCAGTCCGCGTTAGGCTGCTCGGAGAGGACTTGGTCGCGTTTCGTGACACCAGCGGAAGGATCGGGCTTCTGGCCGAGTTCTGTCCCCACCGCCGCGCGTCCCTCTGGCTAGGTCGAAACGAGGAGAACGGGCTCCGGTGCGTCTATCACGGCTGGAAGTTCGACGTGACGGGGCAATGCGTGGACCAGATGAACGAACCCGGCCAGTTCGACTTCAGCCAAAAGGTGCGCGCCAAGTCCTATCCGGTAGAGGAGATGGGCGGTCTTGCCTGGACTTACATGGGGCCGCCGGAGAGCAAGCCTCCGCTGCCAAACTTTGAGTGGACTCGCGTGCCCGAGGAGCAACGGACTCTTACGAAAGTGGTCCAAGAGTGCAACTGGCTTCAGGCGCTAGAGGGAGGCGTGGACACGTCCCACGCGCCGATAATGCACCGCCGGCTCCGCGAAGGCGTGACGCTTCCCGGGACCGCCTACAGCAGCGCGTTCGTGCAGGGGAGCGCCCCACTTATCGAGCTGGACAAGACAGACTACGGCTACCGCTATTTCGGAGTGCGCCAGTTGGGCGAGGGCCGCCGGTACGTGAGGGGCTATCACTTCATCATGCCGTTCACTCAGCTCCGGCCGCCCGGACTGGGGTTAGCTGAGGTGCACGGGCATCACTGGGTGCCCATCGACGATGGGAGCGTAATGGTCTACAACTGGTATTACGCTTACGGGGACGCGCCTCTAGCCGAAGAAGCCCAAGACCCTCAGGTGAGCGGCAATAGCTTCACCACCGACATTGACCCCCGCAACGGCTTCCGCAGCTACCGCAACAAGTCGAACGATTGGATGATTGACCGCCAGGTCCAGAAGACCGACACGTTCACTGGGATATACGGCATCAACACCCAGGACCGCGCTGTGCAGGAATCAATGGGCGTGGTCGATCGCGAACAGGAACACCTCGGTCAAGCTGACCGAGCCATAATCGTGACGCGGAAAATGCTTCAGCAAGCGGTTGACGTCGTCAAAGACGGCGGTGAGCCCGCGGGAACGGCAGCTACCTATTATGAGCTCCGAGCCGCAGAGTGCACTCTTGGGGCCGATGAGGACTGGCGAGCCGCCCTGATGCCTCTCATGGATCCCGCGAAGAGCGTCACCTAAGGGTCCACTCTCGCCCGTGGGCTGGCCTCGTTCCGCCCGGAGGGCGATACGGTAACGGCGTCTCTCACATTCCCAAGCTGCGAGAACCGAAGACGCCCCCGCTTGCGCGGGGGCGTCTTCTCTGGCGTCTCTGGGCCGAGACCCGGCTAGTTCCTGAGCCGCTCAGCCAACGCGATGGTGTCCTTCAAGAGACTCGAATTGCTCTCGAAGTCAGGCACCGTGTAGCTCTCGATGCGGTCGTAGTCCGGGTGATTCTGGAACGGGTGATGCGGCATCCCCTTCCGCCGGCTGTTGGCCATCGTTGAGGCCCAGATGCGCTGACCGTCGTCGCTGAGGAACCAGTTGACAAACACCTTGGTCGCATTGGGGTGCGGAGCATTCTTGTACACGGCAAACCCGTCCGGGCTGATGTGTCCCCAACCCAATCTTCGCTCGATGGCGAGGCCTACGCCCTCAGTGTTGAACTCGTCCAAGAAGTTGTCATACACGCCGATGCCGATGGGCACGCGTTCCGTGACCATCCATTCCGCTGTGGTGCGCGGGTCTTCAATGATGATTGGCTCTTGGTCCGAGAGGAGCTTGGTGACAAACTCTTCGCCCTTGAATGCGAGGAGCGATCCAATGGCGGCGGTGCCTCCGCCGTTCGCCGCGGGATCATGGATAAGGATCTTCCCCTTCCACTTGGGGTCGAGCAGCTCCTCGACGTCTGTCAGGCCGGTGGGCTCCAAGTCACGGTTTACATAGAAGCCGCCGCGCAGGTCCATGGCGAAGTAGAAGACTTGGTCGAGCCCGCTCGCGTCATTTCCATACACGTCGAACCCTAAGTACCAGTTATCGTCGTCCGTCACCTCGGGCAGAATCAGGAAGGGTTCGAGATCTTGGAATGTGCCGGCCGGCGCCATGACGTTGGTCATGTTCCCGGCGAAGTTGGCCATCACGTCCCAGAGGTACCGACCGGCCTGCTGCTCGGCAATGATCCGCGGCCCGAACCTGCTCGGGAAGGCCGTGGTGTGCTCTACCTCTATGTCCGGGAACGTCCTCTTGAACTCCTTTATAAGGAAGTTCGCGCCGTCTCCGGGTTTGGTGTTGATGACGAGCTTCTCGCTCTTTGCCGCCTCTTGCGCGGCGGTCCATTCCGCTACGTGAGGCCCTTCAGGCGTCGGGGTTGCGGTGACGACCAGCTCGACTATCACCGGAGTGGGCGTCGGCGCAGGAGTCGGGGTGGGATCCGAGCCACAGGCGGCAGCCAATAGCGCCAGTATTCCGGCGAACGCTCCCAACACCACTGATCTAGATAATCTGGTCATGCAACTTCCTTTCTCGGACGAGCGACCAATGCCTGACGTTCACGAGAAGAGCCCACGGCCAACGTCTGCTTTATCGCTCGCCGCATCAGTCCTCCCGTTGAACAGCAACTGCAATCGCCGCAGGGCTGCGCTATCGATGTTGTAGCGTGCCAGCCGTTATAGGGCCATATAGCCAGTGTGTCAAGCGACTCCCCTTCTATCGATTTGTTCAACGACATTGCGGCTCCACACTCGGGGCTCAAATGGAGAAGAGTGTCGGCTCGCTGACGCGGCGTCCTTCCCGGGCGCATACCAGTCTTCGGTCAATCCGCCGCGCTGCTACCGCAGTGTCTCGCAGGCCAAGGCGATGCGCGGCTGTAGCCGTCCAAGAAGGGAGTGCTGGCTTGACCCTCGATAATCGCGCCCGTAAGCTGCCGCACAGTTGCCCTAGGCGTTTCCAGCGCGTCGCTGGCCAGGGAGATAAGGGTCAATGGCTTCATGACCGATTCAACTGCGAGAGAGCGCCAAACAGTATTGGAGCTCCGTAACGTTTCGAAACGCTTCGGGGAAGTGGAGGCAGTCAAGGACGCGTCGATCGAAGTCCACCAGGGGGAAGTGCTTACTCTGCTCGGACCGAGCGGGTGCGGCAAGACAACGACGCTCCGGATGGCCATTGGCCTCGAGCGTGTGTCGAGGGGGGAGATTGTTTACGACGGAGTGGTGGTCGACAGCGGCAGCAGTCGCGGCTTCGTGCCCCCGAACAAGCGGAACATGGGCATGGTGTTCCAGTCCTACGCAATCTGGCCCCACATGACGGTTGCCGAGAACGTGGCCTATCCCCTAAACGTCAGGAGGGTCGGGCGGTCGGAGACTCGCGAACGAGTGGCGAAAGTCCTAGACCAAGTCGGTCTCAAAGGTATGGGCGACCGCCAATCGACAATGCTGAGCGGTGGTCAGCAGCAACGGGTCGCGGTCGCGCGCAGTCTCGTATTCGAGCCCAACCTGCTCCTCCTCGACGAGCCTTTTTCAAACTTGGACGCCAAGCTCCGTGAGCAGATGCGGGTTGAACTGAAAGAACTCCAGCGGCGCCTCGGCATCACGGTCCTATTCGTCACTCACGATCAGATTGAAGCGCTCAGCCTCTCGGACCGCATCGTGGTCATGGACCATGGCAACGTAGAACAAATCGACACACCGACGCAGCTGTACAGGAACCCGCAGACTCCAGCGGTGCGCGACTTCTTGGGACGCACCGTGATGTTCACTGGGACGGTCGCCGACGGCGGCAACGGCGAAACACTTCCAGTGCAGCTCGAGGAACCGGGAGGTCCTGTCATTCGTGCGCGCGTTACTTCCGGCAGCACGCTTCGAGCCGGCGAGAGATGCGCCGTAGCCGTTCGTCCAGAGGTCGTCGACGTAACCCGTATAGATAGCTCTATGACTGACCCGCAGCGCGGCGCACCGAGGCTAGTTGGCGCCATTGCTGCGATTCTCTTCGTCGGTGAACGATACGAGGCGCGCGTACGTCTTCCGTGGGGTCAGGACGTGCAAATCTACCTCCCTCTGTCCGACGATTGGGAAGAGGGACAGGACGTCCTCCTAGACTTCGATGCGCTGCAAGCTCAGGTATGGGCGGTTGCCGCTTGAGACAGAGAGCGACTAGCGCTTGCGCCCCGCCGGGGCGAACGCTCTCGCAGGGCGCCGCGTTCCTAGAATACGACTGCAGTAAGTCCCCCGACTCAATGAGCGTGCGGGGACAGGTTGTCATGTTCGTGGCGGAAACCGCGATGGTAGCTGATGCCAGCCATCCCAGTCGGGTCAACATGCACGGTCGTGCTCCCGATGTACGGGATAGCATGGCTGAGCCGGTGGCTCACTTCGGCCCCGATCCGGTGCGCCTCTTCGATGGTGACATCGGGCCGCACGGTTATATGCGCCTCCACTTCAAGCCGGTGGCCCAACCAGCGAGGGCGAACCTCTGACACGCTGACTACCCCTCCAACGTGGCCCGCTTCGTGCGCAATTTCGTCGACGATTCTTGGATCGACGCCGTCAAGCATCCTGGTGAACACCGATTTCCCCGACTCCCAGACGATTCTGAGGATAATGATGGAAACGACCAGGCCGACTATGGGATCGGCGATAGGGAATCCGAGCCACACAGCCATAGCGCCTCCGAAAACGCCAAGCGAGGTGAGGCCATCGACTCGGGCGTGGTAACCATCCGCGACCAGCGCAGCGCTGTTGATTTCTCGTCCGATTCTGATACGAAATACCGCAACCGCTTCGTTGCCAACGAAACCGACGATTCCCGCAGTGGCGACGACCCATACGAAATGCACATCCCGCGGGTGTATAAGCCGATCAATCGACCCGTAACCCGCAACCAGAGCGCTTCCAAATATGACGAGGACAATCACCGCCCCGGCGAGGTCTTCGACCCGGCCCAGCCCGTAAGCGAACCGCTTGCTGGGGGGCTTGCGGGCAAAGAGGTACGCTATCCAAAGGGGGATCGCTGTGAAAGCGTCGGCGACGTTGTGGATGGTGTCGGCGAACAGCGCGACGCTCCCCGACAGCAGGAAGACGACGAACTGGGCAATCGCGGTGATTCCGAGGCCTGCGAAAGACCACTTGATTGCCCAGATTCCGCGGCTCGTGGTCGCGATGACTGGGTCGACGACTCCATGGCTGTGACCAGGGCCGCCGGTATGGTGGCCATGCCCTTCCATTTACAGAGCAGTATAGCACCCCCGGGCCAGGCGCTCCGTTGAGGATAGGCCTGCCTCGACCTCTACTACACCCGTCTGGGGCAGTCCAACGTCACCTGCCTCCACTCATACTAGGCGGATGGGTTGGTTGTTGATATCCCTCGAAGCTTGAAGCCCAGGATGCGCGCGCCCGCAGCCATGCCGAGAGTCAAGAGCAAGATCAGTAACCCGATGACAGAGGCCTCCTCGAACTTCCCCTCGGCCATATAGTCGAGCTGCAGCATCGAAAGCGGTTCAGAGCTCCTAGTCGACAGCAGCGCTACGACGCTGATCGCCTTCGCAGCCTGTACAAAGGACAACAACCCTACGAGGACCAGCACAGGAGCTATCAAGGGAAGGAATATGCGTCGGAAGGTATAGATGTGCGACGCCCCGCTGACCCAGGAGGCCTCTTCGAGCTCTGAGCCAATCTGCATCATATTGGTTTTGAGCAGTTGGACGCCCAACGTGATGCTGGCAAGGCTTACAGCCAGCACCAGAACAAACATCGTGCCATAAGCGAGGTTAAGGCCGGGTGTTCTAAGGAACAGCCAGAGGAAGCCCAGTCCAATCACGATGCCAGGAATGGTCGCGGGCAACCAAGTCAAGAAGTCAAGCACGTGCCGGCCTGCGAACTTCGTCCTAGCGCTGATGTAGGCGATGAGTGAGAAGACGGTCATCGAGAAAAGCGCCGCTCCTATGCCGATGACGAAAGTATTCTTGAGCGCTCCCAGGATTCGTGGGTCCGAAAGACTTGCGTACCAGTTCTTTACCGTCCACGGATTCGGGATGTCAAAGAAACCAAACAGCCTCATAAACGTGCCGAGCGTAACCATGATGATTGGGAAGACGGTCATCATCAGAACCACGAAGGCGACAACGGAGAAGAGCGGCCAACGAAGTCGGCCCAGCTCGTGCACCCGTGCGGAGTACTTGCCGGAGAGCGTCTGGCTGCTCCGCCGCCTGCTTATCCACTGCTGTAGAACAATGAACGGCAGTAGAAGCGCGAGAACCATCATGCTCAGGGCCATAGCCTCACCGAACTCCGGGGGCTCCTTGAGCAAGACTCTACGGTAAATCAATGTGCTGTAGACGTTGATCTGGCCCGGCGACCCGAGAATCAATTCGACCTCGAACGCCTCCATCGACTTAATTGTCCCAAGCAGGAAAATCACGAGGATCGTCGGGGCCATCACGGGGACGACAACACGGAACAGCGTTCTGAGCGTGCCTGCGCCAACGATGCGCGACGCCTCCTCCAAAGAGGCATCCATGTTGCGAAATGCCGGGGTCAGCAGCATAACCTTTATGGCGACTGTCGTGGTCATCAGGTGAATGAACGTGATGCCCCACCACGAGTAAATCTGGAACGGCGCGTCGTGGACGAAGGGAAGCTGCATCAAGAGCTTATTGAAGAGGCCGCGGTCCCCGTCGAGCACTAACGACCATGCAATGACGACCGGCAGCGTCGGGATGAAGAAAGCTGTCCAAAAGCCAAACTCCAACCAGCCCTTGTGAGGGAGATCCGTCCTGGCGAAGACCCAGGCGAGGACAACCCCTATGAAGAATGCTATCAGCTGACGCGTCCCCGTGAGCGTAATAGTGTTCACGAATGCATCGCGAAGCTGACGCTCTTGGAACACGGCTCCCCAGTTGTCAAAGCCGAACGTAGTGTCTGTGCCGAACTGCCCCACTTGGAGGCTGTTCAGGAACAGCAACAGAATAGGATAGACCGCGATGAACGCGACAATCCCCAGCACCAGTGTGAAGATTATTGTTGCCGGGCCGATGCGGGCCGCGCCCAACAGGCGCAGACCTGCGCCTACGTGCGCCGGACCCGCGGCGTCAGCCATCCTAGGTAGCGGCCCTGCCTAAAGGCTTGACCGGAGCGTCGGCCACGGTCTATCGCGACCCGGCGAACTCAGCCGGGTGCATCGCATCAAGCGTTCGCGCCTTATAGTCGGATTCAGCATCGATAATCTTCGCGATTCCACGCAAGCCGTAGTACGAGGTTCCCGTGCCCGGCGGGTCACCTCCGTCGGCGACCGTTTTCACCGCGTCGAACAACACTTGCCGGACCTGAATGATGGCTTGGTCTGCCGGTCCAAGGCGCTCCAGCGATCGGTCTACGATCGGTCCCACCGCCTCTTGAACAGCTCGGTCCTGCAGGTTCACTCCGCGAATGCCCGAGTAGGACGTGGTCTTCTGGTACTCCCGATCAAGTCCCCATTCCTGCTCTGCCCCCACCTTCGATCGGAAGGTCTTCTGGTCGACTGCACTGGGGCCGTTGGCAGCTCCTATGTCCGCACTCTCCCTCTCTGCATCCGAGAGCGGCTCTTCCCCAAAGCTGTACTCCCAGTTCCACACCATGCAGTGTTCATCATCGATCGGAACGTACATGTGGCCTGGGGAACGGTATGGCTTCTGGAGCGATCGGATTTGGGTCCACGGAGCAACAAAATGGTGCGCTAGGACGAGGTCCTTCCCCTCGGCGGGGATGGGCCGAACAGCCCAGAACTCGTGGCCGTAGTCCGTTACCCGTATCTCGTACTTGCCGGGCTTAGCCCGCATGGTCGCGTATGTCGGGTGCAGTCCGGCTTCGGGCCCGGCGTCCATGCTGATCGCGCCGTGGAGAACCGGGGCGTGCGACGGATCGATTCCCCCTTCCACCGCTTGCACCCAGTTGCAGTCCTGGACGACTTTCGAGATGTCCCGGTGGGAGGCGGCAACCTGAGTCCACTCGAAATTCGGCGGAGGGGGTTGCTTGTCGGGAGGGCCGAAGTACACCCAGACGACCTCGCCTACTTCTATGTTCGGATACGACCGAATCTTGATTTTCTCCTTGAAGCGCAATTCGTCAGGCTCGTTCATTTGGTCAACGCAGTTGCCATCGACGTCGTACTTCCAGCCGTGGTAAAGGCAACGAAGACCATCCTCCTCATTGCGGCCAAGCCACAACGGCGTGCCACGATGGGCGCAGAACCACTGGAGCACCCCTATACGACCGCTGGTGTCCTTGAAAGCGACTAAGTCCTCCCCAAGGAGTCTGAACGGAACCGGCGCCCCATCGGGCTTGAGCTCCCATGAGAGTAGCGCCGGAACCCAATAGCGTCGCACGACTTCGCCCATGGGGGCGCCGGGTCCAATGCGACATAGGAGTTCGTTCTGTTCGGCAGTGAGCATGGCCAGCCTCCGTCAGAGTCCGCATGCGAAGCGCCATCTCTGAGACGAACGCTTTCAGTGGGCGGAGTATAGCATAGGAAACCCGCAGGCCCGGCTTAGTGTGCTTGGCAGAACGCTGGCGCGACAGCGGCCCTGGCCCCGCTAGCTACACCCCCAAGTGCGGACTGTCCTGCCGATGCTACCATGGGGTTCGATAGGCGAGGTGGTTGGGAGGGGAGCTTGGACGAGAAGGCCCAGGGCAGCCACGAGGTCGCAACCAAGGTGCTGGCCAACATCCGCCGGGTCATGGTCGGCGCCGACGAAGCCGTCGAGTCGGTGGTGATGGCCCTTCTGGCGCAGGGGCATGTGCTCATCGAGGGAGCGCCTGGCGTGGGTAAGACGGTGCTGGCGAAGAGCCTGGCGCGGTCCATCGATGCGAGGTTCAGCAGGGTGCAGTGCACTGCCGACCTGCTTCCCGCCGATATCACCGGCGCCAACGTATTCGACCCGCGCGACAGGGAGTTCCACTTTCGGCCCGGGCCCATCTTCTCCCATGTGATATTGGTCGATGAGATCAACCGTTCGACGCCCCGCACGCAGTCTGCTTTCCTCGAGAGCCTCGACGAGCATCAGGTAACGGTTGACGGTGTAAGCCATCGCGTACCGGACCCCTTCCTAGTAGTTGCGACCCTCAATCCTGGGCAGCACATCGGTACTTTCCCTCTCCCAGAGACCGAGCTTGACCGTTTCATCCTGACAGCGCGTCTCGACTACCCTTCGGAAGCAGACGAGGCGGAGATAGCGTCCCGGCAGCTCGCCACGCACCCGGTTGACGAGATAGAAGCAGTGGCGGGCATCGACGATATCCGCCAAGCTCAGGGAGCCGTGAAGGAGCTGTACATAGACCGAAAAGTTGTGACGTATGTCGCGAGCGTGATCGGAGCGGCGCGGCGTCACCCGGCAATCGGACTAGGCCCGTCGACGCGGGCGACGATGGCTATGGTCCACTTGGCGCGCGCACATGCGCTGCTGGAGGCCCGTGACTTCGCTACCCCGGATGATGTGCGCGCCGTCGCCCCCGCGGCGCTGGCCCATCGCATTTCTTCAGGAAGCAACGACCTCTCCGCGCAGGCTATGTCCGACGTCGTTGAGGACTTGCTGCGCCAAGCGCCGGTGGGATAGCCAGCCGCCGCCGGGGCATACGATGTCCGGGTAGCGAAATCACATGTCACGGCGCTACATAATCCTAGCAATCGGACTAATCGGCGCGGCTGCGCTGATACTTGGTTTCAGGCCGTTCTACCTGCTGTTCTACGCAGTGCTCGCGGGCTATGCCATCGCGCCGCTTTGGGCCCGAATACAGACCTCCGGAATCGCCGCAGAGATAAGACCTTCGGCAACGTTTCCGGAAGCGGGCCAAGCGCTGCCCATCGAAGTCAGCCTGGTCGAGCTCGGGAACAAACCACACTGGGGGCTCCGGGTCACCGTGGAGGACTCGACGGCGCCAACCCTGCCCGGCCATAACCACGAAACTACTTTGGACCTGCCGCCGCGTACGGTTCGCGGATGGGCAGTCGTTCTGGCGAGCCGATCCCGCGGCATGAACCAGATCGGTCCTGTGTCGATACAGGGCTCAGACCCGATGGGATTCCACCGCCACCAGCGGCGGTTGGGCGCCGCGAAGCGGTTCTTGGTGTACCCGCGAATCGTCCCCCTCACAGTCACACTCCCTACGGGCATCCGCGAGGGCAGGCAGGGGATCCAAGCATCCCGGCAGGCTCACGGGGCCTCCTCCGTCGCCCGCCTGCGCGACTACGAACCCACAGACCCCATGTCGCAAATCCACTGGCTCACGTCGGCGCGTCTGGACAAGCTCATGACGGCCGAACGCGAGGATGATGGGACCGAGGATGCAGTCTGGGTCGCGCTCAACCTAGACGAATACACACAGATGGGTTCAGGGGAGGAAAGCACCACAGAATACGGCGTGACCATGGCAGCCTCGCTCGCTGCCGCGTTCCTCAACGCCAGCCTGCCCGTGGGCCTGCTGGCAAGCGGTCCTGCCCGAGTGGAACTCCCGGCCGAGCGCGGCGAACGTCAGCGCGAACGTATCTTGGAGGCGTTGGCGCTGGCTAGACAGGGCAGTCGATTCCCGATGGGACAGCTGCTTAGCGACTACCGCCAGCGGACAGGCCCCAGCGCTCACCTGTTCCTGGTGACGCCAACAGCAGCTCCAGACACGGTGTCAGCCGCTGACCGCTGGGCCGAAGGACCCGCGGTCACCCGAATATTGCTCGATGGACAAAGCTTCGCCACCCATCCGGGGCCAGGCTCGGAGGAGTATCTGGACCAACCGGTCGACGGCGTAGTGGTGCGACGAGGCGACGATCTCGCGGCGGCGCTCAGCCGAGCTATTGCGCAGACCTACGAGGTCAGGGTTGGCGTCCGATGAATGGAACGCCCGGAATCACCGCATTTGCCAGGGACAGGACATCGCTCGCAGCGTTGGCGCTGCCGCTGTCCGTTGTTGGTTGGACTGCTGATACGGCAGGTTGGGTCTCGGAACTGCCCCCGCTGTGGCCTCAAGCCCTCGCCGCCCTGGCAGTCGGGTATCTCATCGCGTCGCGGCTTGGCCATTGGGCGTCGTGTCACATCGCTGGCGTCGCCGTCGCGTCTGCCGTCGCGGGGGCGTTCGGCCTCTGGTTGCGGGACGCTCCCACGCTCGGAACGGCCATGCTGCTCGTATGGTTAACGTGGATAGTGGGTTGGCTCACGGCGTGGCTCGCTTATCGGACGAGCCTGTCGCAATGGGCATTCGTTCCCGGCCTCATCGCGCTGCTGGTGATGCTGGCTAACCTGCCCCCGTCACTGTACGTTCGGCTCGCCGTCTTCCTCGCGGTCGCCGGAGCGAGCGTTGCGATATTCCGTGATCCGTCCCGCAAGACCAGGCAGGCGCCCGGCGCAGAGCTGGCCATCGCCGGAATCATCATGGGCGTCCTTGTTGGCGGCGCCGCGTGGCTCGCCCCGGCTCCGTCGGGGCCCCTATTCCCTGAGCCGGTCCAAGCCGCCGCGGCGCGCTGGAATGACTTTTCGAGGGACACCATTCATTTCTTCGACGACGTCCCCAACCGACGTGAGATCCCACGCCTCCGTTTGGACTCGGCACTCCCCATGACCAACCCCCTCCTGTCCAACGACGATTTGATGATGGTGGTTGGCGCGTCAGAGCCAAGGCGGTGGCGTCTGGGAACCTACGAGACCTATGCCCCCGATGGGTGGCGAAACGCAGCGGCGCTAGCGCCCGTCCGTGGCCCAACCCCTGAGGCAGGGAGCCCGGCGCCGCTGCTCCAAGCGCAGCGCGAAGTGCACATCACGGTGCGCACGGCTGCAGTGATGGACCAGATCGCGACTGCCGGCATCCCCGTTGAAGCTTCACTGGCGAACGTCAGCATCCTTTCACCACAGCCGGAGTTCCGCATGAACCGTGGCGACTCCCAAACCGCCTATCTGCCTCCGGACTTGGAAGCCATCAGAGACGCGGTGATTGCAAGCCCAATGTCCGACTTGGCTTCCGGCATGCTGGCGACGGCGGGGGCGCAAGTTGCCGCACAGGCCGACGATTCGATAGTCGTGCGTCGGACCGAGGAGGCGACGGCTCCTCTTCTCGCACTGACATTCGAGGAAGGCCTCATTCCGCCGCGGACTTACGGGAGCGTGGGGAGCGTTACGACGGCGTCGCCTTCCCAGCTCAGGACAGCCGCCGCCCCGTACCCACGGCCCATCGCCGACCGCTACCTCCAGCTGCCGCGCGGATTTCCCGAAAGCGTCCGCGCCACCGCCGCAGAGGTCACATCGGAGGCGGAGAATCCCTACGACAAGGCCGTCGCCCTCCAGTCCTACCTGCGCACCCTGCCTTACTCGGCAGACGTCCAGGCGCCGCCCACCGGACGGGACCCTGTCGAATGGTTCCTCTTTGAAAGCCACACCGGGTTCTGCACCTACTACGCATCCGCGATGATCACCATGATGCGGTCACTCGGCGTGCCGGCCAGACTTGCCGTCGGGTTCGCTCCCGGTCGGTACGACGACGCCCGGGACGAGTGGATCGTCGAAGCCCGGCACTACCATGCTTGGCCGGAGCTGTACTTCCCCGGCTTCGGCTGGGTGGAGTTCGAGCCGACGCCTGCCGCTATACAGCAAAGCCTGGGGTTGGTCGACTCCCCAACGGCCGAGCGCGTGGAGCAAGCGCGTAGCGACGTGGCTGTAGAGCCGTGCACCGTGGGCGGAGCGCCGTGCGACCAGCTGGAGGAAGAGGAGGAAGACCTTCCGCTGGAAGGCGGTGGAATACTGCCTCCTACGGAGCAGCCCACGGTCCGCATGGGAATCGTATTGATTAGCGTGCTGGCGTTTGCCGGTCTCGTCGCGCTCGCGCTTGCCTGGCGCTTGCGCCGCATGGGTGATGCCGGGAGGATCCGTCTTCAGCTACGCACCCTCTTGTGGCTCGCGGGCGCGAGCCGAGTCAATTTCGAGACGCCGCTCGAGATGGCTCGCCGAGTCGCCAGCTACCAACCCCGAGCAGCCGACAACCTCATGGTCATGGCGTCGGCGGCCGATGTCGCCAGTTACAGCCGGAGTAAGCGCCTCAACGAGGAGCAGCGCGTCCAACTCCGGGCAGCGATGCGGTCGTTGCCCGGCGCCGCATTGAGCCTCTGGGGGCGTCGGTGGCAGGACGTGATTGTCCGGCGAATCGGGCCGTGGGCAATGCGGAGCCGCCAGCGGCCGGTCTGACCAACCAACCATGACACGATTAACCGGCAGATTGTGGATACTCGTAGCCGTTCCATACGTGAGGCTTGCCTCGAAAATAGGGCTCCGCAGAGGTGGCGAGCCGTGCTCCGCCCCCTATTTTCGTTGAGATTGAAGGCTCGGGGCGGTGCAAGCTTATGAGACAGGCTCTCTGCGGGAGGGGACGCGCAAGCGCAGCGAAGCGCGGGGGAGGAGACTCCCTCTCCCTGTGAGAAGTGTGACATCTGCCCGTTGCGCAAACGGACCTCCCTCCCTACCCTGTCTCCCATGGCCCAACAGACCCGCCCTCTTGCCCCTCCGATGCCCCGGCGAGCCACTGTCGAACCTGTCGCAAACTGTCGCATTACTGTCGCATTACTGTCGCAAAGTGTCGCATTTGCTGTCGCAGAGTGTTGCATTGCCGTCGCGCCCGAAACCCGCGCTCAGGAGTGAATACCATGAAAAATGCGACACTTTCGAGAAAATCCCCTCGTCATTCCCCCGAACTCCTCTCCCCTCCCCGTCTGCGGAGAGAGTTAGAGAGGCCCCCCACTTCGCCGGTTGTGGTGTGGGCAACCCCACGTGAAACTTAGTGGCCAACGCTTTGCATATGGTGATACTCGTAGCCGTTACATAGATGAGGCGTACTATCCAGCGATTGCCGAACGCCTCACAGAGGGATTACGCTATGGCTCCGCAAGACGGGAGGAGGTCCGCCATGAGTACGACCGCGCGAACACACGAAGAGTTGCTAGAGGCGCTGCACAAGCGGCTGGCGGAGAATTCGCTGGCAGGCCACTGGCAGGACCGCGATAAGCTCCCTACCCTTGAGCCTTGGCTGTGGCGCTGGTCCACAATCGAGTCCACGCTCATGGAAGCAGGAGAGGTCATCGGCATGGGTTCGGCAGGATCCGCCGAGGCCCGGCGCACGGTGCAGCTGATCAATCCGGCCCTCACGGGCATCAAGAACACCAGCCGAACCCTTCACGTATCGATTCAACTCGTCAAACCCGGTGAGGCCGCCGAGGCGCATCGCCACACTTTCAATGCAATGAGGTTTGTCGTTCGCTCCAAGGGCATGTACACCACAGCCGACGGCGAGCAAATGATCATGGAGCCGGGCGATCTGCTGGTCCAGCCGGGGATGGCCTGGCACGACCACGTCAATGAGACCGACGAGCCCGCAATCTGGCTCGACCTGCTCGATCACCCGCTCACTCGCTACTTTGACGCTATGTACGGCGAGGTGTACGGCGAGCTGCCATCGCAGCCCATCACCAAACCTGACGGGTACGGCCGCCAGCACTACGGCGTTGTCCGGCCCCACGCCGCCGCCATCGGCCCGACAGCGGTCGCCTACTCATACAAGTGGCGGGAAACGTTGCCCGTCCTCGAGGCTGAGGCCGAGGGTCCCGGCGACCCCTACGACGGCGTGCTGCTCGAGTATACGAACCCACTCACCGGGGGCCCGACTCTCCCGACAATCGGGGCTTGGGTTCAGATGCTAAGACCTGGCGAGGCCACGAAACCCCATCGCCACACCGCCGCGACCGCCTACCATGCGGTGAAGGGCCAAGGCGTTACTACCGTCGGCATGACGGACGCCAAAGACTTGGACTGGGGCGAGAAGGACTGCTTCTTCGTCCCGCCGTGGCAATGGCACCGGCACACGAACCTGTCGAAGAGCGAGCCTGCAATCCTCTTCTCACTCACCGATCGGCCGTCAGTTGAAGGGCTGGGCTTCTACAGAGTGGAAGGGAGTTAGGCCGCCCGTACCTAGTCCCGGTCACAAACAGCACCGGGAGTCTAAGCAAGTCCCTTGCACCAAGCATGGTTCTTGCTTAGACTCCCCACTACCAGCGTGAGAGTCGAATAGCACCTACGCTAGCATAAGCTTGCGCTGTAGTAGCTTGCACCGAAACGGGACGTGTGTTAATGGCATCCAAGAAAGCCCTCCTTTGTCTTGCGACTCTCACTCTGGTTCTCGCCACTATAGCGGCCTGTGGGTCAGACCCCACGCCAGTCCCAACGGCTACACAGGCTCCGACTGCAACCCCCACGCCGACAGCGACTCCAACCCCGGCGCCAACCCCAACCCCTGTCCCTACTCCAACCCCGGCGCCAACTCCAACTCCCACCTCAACTCCGACGCCGGCTCCAACTCCCACGCCACCGTTCCCGGAGCCTTCTGACGGAAACGAGCTTGTTATCGAAGACGGGCGCTGGGTCCTTCGCGTAGGGCCCGATGGCCTCTCTGGCTACGAGCCTGGAGCGGAGATATCGTCTCAGGAAGGCGACGGCATTGTCTTAGCGTACGAGCTAGGCGACAACTTGGAGATAGACATCCGCGCCTCCGCCACTGCGAGCACAGAAGTCCACGGTCTGCAGATATCCGAATTATTCATCGCAGAGGTTTTCGCTCCAGGGGACGTATTCCGCGGCTTCTCACGTGAGCTAGGGACGGCCGGCGAGTTCAAAGTAACCGACCCCTTTAACGAGGACCAGGGACAGTTCACCATCCTAGTCGTAGGAGTCGAGGTCCGACCGCCGCAGATATTCGAGATTGACCAGATTGTTCTCAGGGACGGTCTCTTTGAGATTCGTGTGGGTGCGGAAGGCAAATGGGGTTACCCGGCCGACGCCCGCCCGCTATCCACCGACCCTGGCGGCGTCGTGATGAAATTCATCGTTGGCGATACGCTCAAGGCTGGGAGGGTGCGTATCTCCGGCAGTGCAAGTACAACCGCCCACGGATTCGCGTCGGAAGAGCTGGGCTTCGAGGAGATATTTGAGCTTGGCGCCGAGGAAAGGACGTTCGAGTACACGTTCACCGAAGTGGGTGAATACACGGTCGTCGACCCCCACGGAGACGACCACGGTCTCTGGAAGATCGTCGTTAAGGAGGGCGCGGGCGTTCCAGCCCCAGTGACGTACATCGTCGACTCCTTCGTGCTCGAAGACGGCAACTGGGAGCTGCGGATTGGCCCGGACGCCAAGTGGGGCTACCCACCGGACGCTAGGGCCCAATCGAGCGAAGGCGAAGGGTTCGTCATGGAGTTCAACGTCGGCGATACCCTCGTCATCAACAGGTTGCGCTCCTCAGGGAGCAGAAGCACCGTGGCTCACGGGTTCTCTATCCTTGAATTGGGAGTTGAAGAGGTCAGAGAACCAGGAGCCGACGGGCAGCTCGAAATCACGTTCAGTCAGGCCGGCGAGTTCCAAATCGTAGACCAGTTCGGCGACGATCACGGCTCGGCGAAAATAGTCGTAAACGCTGTGGGGGCGCCTGCCGTCACCTACACGGCCGACTCCTTCGTCCTGGAAGACGGCAACTGGGAGTTGCGGGTCGGCCCGGACGCCAAGTGGGGCTACGCGCCGGACGCCAGGATCCAATCATCCCAGGGCGATGGAATCGTCATGACCTTCAAAGCCGGCGACACCCTCGTCATCAACAGACTGCGCTCCTCGGGGAGCAGGAGCACCGTGGCTCACGGGTTCTCTATCCCCGAGCTAGGGGTCGAAGAGGTCAGGGAACCAGGAGCCGACGGGCCGCTCGAAATCACGTTCAGTCAGGCCGGCGAGTTCCAGATCGTAGACCAGTTCGGCGACGACCACGGCTCGGCGAAAGTCATCGTCGAGCCCTGAGCGCCTCGGCTAATCAACGCGCGCGGCAGACGCTTCGAGTAAGCCGCGCGCGTTCGTTGTCAGGTTCCTCCCGAGTTGCCTGGAAGTGAAACCATGTGCCGATGACTCCCGCATACACGGACACACGCGCGTTCACGATGCGGGACCGAATAACCGCCTTCGTTGGCGGGGGATTCTTGATTGCCGGCGCTGTGACGCGTGTGGAGGCGCAAATCGTCATCGGCGCCGCGCTGCTCCTCTACCTCTTCTTTACCCGGCACCGGCAGTATGACCTGTACGCCGACATGCTGGTCATCCGCTTCCTCGGGCCTCGGCAATCAAAGGTGCCGCTGGCCGAAGTTCAAACAGTCGACTTAGTAGAGCTGCCGATGGCCGGCGAACTGGTGCGAGTGGGGCGGAAGCGCGGCAGGCGCATCTACTTGATGCCGCGGAACGCCCCGGAATTCGTGAAGGAACTCCAGGCCCGGCTCCCTGGTCAGACATAGTCCCAATGGGACATGTGAGGCAAGCGGCGACGCCCCCGGTGCCCCGGCCCTGCGCGTACGACCGGCGCTCCAATCACATCCCCTCAGCCGAGGGGGAACCCCATTCACCCAATCTTGTAGAGCGCCGCAGCGTTGGCGTATAGAACCTTGTTCCTATCCTCGGAGCTCAGCCCGGCCAGGGTCCGATCAATGGATTCCTGCGTGCGCGGCCAGGTGGTGGTTGGCAGTGGAAGATTGGCGCTCCAGACGATATTGTCCGCGCCAATGAAGGGAATGAACGGCGCTACGTCGTCGAACCAGGTGCTGAAGTAACACTGCCGGCGGAACATCTCCGACGGCTTCATGTCGTACCCTTCGTTCGGAAGGCCGTCGTGCTCGAACTGGTGGTCTGCCCATTCCAACGCAAGCAGACCCCAACTGAGTGCGCTCTCGGCCAGCACAACCTTGAGTCGGGGGTGCCGCAACAAGAGTTTCGAGAAGGCGATAACGGAAAGGACAAAGACACTCGACACGGGCCTTTCCACCGCTTCGATAGCGTCGGCCAGTTTCGGCGGTAGGCCCTCATAAGCTGCGTAATGCAGTGTCGGCGTAGCTCCAGAGTGGAGAGCGAGAGGTATGCCAAGCTGCTCGCAGGCGTCCCAGACAGGGTCATAGTCGTAGTCCGCGAGGTGCGGTCCGTCGCGCAGGAGCATGGGCATGGAAGGAAAGACGACGCCCCGGTGCCCCATGGCGACAGATCTCTCGATCTCGCGGGCTGCGACATCCGCCGTCCCGATCGGCACGATGCACTGGGGAACGAAGCGGTCGCTGGCCCCACCCCACTCCTCGATGAGCCAATCGTTGTAGGCCTGGACGCAGGCCAACTCAAGACTGGAATCGGCAATGCTGCCGAAACCTTCGCCGGCCATGCCCCCCACCGTTGGAAAGAGTACGGACCAATCGATCCCTCCAGCGTCCATCGCCTTCAGCCGCTCCTGTGGTGAGTAGGCGGCGGGGGGAACTTCACTCCACCTCGACGGGCGGCCGGTGCGGTCGCTCAAGAAGCCGCCCGCTTCACAGACGTTTCCTCTCAGCAACGGCCTTCCATCGACCATCCAGACGTCGCGGTCGCCCTCTGAAACCAGACGGGGAGCCCGGTCTTTGAATGCGGAGGTGAGGCGGCTGGTCCATAGGTCGGGCTGTTCCTGGACGTGATCGTCCGTACTGATGATTCCAGTCGAGTTAGCCAAGCCTTGTGCTCCTTAAGCCGTCGCAACAGTCGCGGTGATGCCGTACACCCTCATCGCGTTCTCGTAGAGCATCTTCCGGCGCTCGTCCTCAGGCGCCCCGGCGAGGACTTTTTCTATTGAGACGGCCGAGTCAGGGTAGTAACAGGCCACATGGGGAAAGTCTGACTCCCACATGATGTTGTCCACGCCGATGTCGTGCCGCAGCTTGATGCCCTCAACCTCGAACCAGAAATTCACGAACATCTGCCGGCGGATTGTGTCGGAGGGACGGGAAGCGATGCCTTCTGTCCAGAGCCGGCGCGTCTCCCACTCGTGGTCCATGGCGGCAATCATGTAGTTGAGACCACCCATTCCCGCCTCGGCAAAGACCACTTTGAGATTCGGGAAGCGGTCGGTGATGCCCGAGAAGATCAGGTGGGGAACAATCTGGGCCGGCGTCACGGCAGAGCAGCTGGTGAACGCCGCGTGCGCTTGGCGTTCCGAGTAGCCATTCCAGGCCTTGGCCCGCGCTCCGGCCTTCACGCCGGATGAGCCGTGGAAATGCACCGGGATGCCAAGCGATTGGCAAGTATCCCATAGTGGGTTCCACGCGGGGTCGCCGATGTGGGGCACGGACGCGGGGAATTCACCCATGAGGTTGATTCCTCGGTGGCCGATGGCCGCCGCCCTTTCGGCTTCAATGGCGGCGGCCTCGGGGCCCCCGAGGAATGCAGCGCCCGCCAGCGGAACGTAACGGTCGCTCTCCTGGGCCCACTCCGACAAAGCATCATTGTAGGCGCGCGTAGCATCCAGCTCGAAGTCCGCGTCCTCGTAGGCGTAAAGGTTGGTGAAGGGCGCGTTCGGGAAGAGGACCTCAGCATCGACTCCGTCGATATCCAGCGCCTTTAGGCGCTCCGCAGGGACGTACGCAATCTCAGGGACTTCCTCCCAGCGGTCCGCAAAACGAGGGAATGGCTCGCCCATCACCGCCGGACAGTTGGCAACGTTGCCACGGCCCGGTCCACCGTACACCGACCATCGCTCGACGATGCGGCCGTCCTCTTCCTTGGTTTCGACGACCTGGGGTATCTTGTCGCCCCATTTCTTGGCGGACATCCTAGACGTCATCGAGTCGGGCGTGAGCAGCGCGTGCGAGTCCGCGCTAATGACTCCGTGTTTGATCTCCATGTCCATCCTCCAAGATTCGTATGCTGCTCCGTGACGGCTGGGGCTGATGGGAAGGTCCTACCACCCGGGCAATTCAGCTGCCTCGGGGTCGAAGAAGCTCATGTAGTCAAGCTGGTGCGGCGTCAAGCCCTGTTGATGCGCGAACAGCGTAACTGCCTCCAAAGGCCGCCGGTTGCTCTCGACGTTGTAGGCGAAGTAGTCGTGTCCCATAAGAGCCCGCTGCTCCTCGACCATGGCGTTCACCCAGGAGATGACGAGGTATTGAGGGTCGGAGCCGAGTATTCGGTTTAGGGCTTCGTCCCGGGCCGCGCGGAATGCCCTGAGTAAGGCGATCGGCGCATCGGGGTGCTTCTCAACAAAGTCCCGCCGGAGCGTGACGACGTGGCTGATGGGGAATATCCCTGTGTCTCGGAAGTACTGCTGCTCCACTTCCTTGAAGTTGGGGAAGAGCCGGCGCACGCGCGGGTCCTCGTTCGTGATGGACGGCAGAACGTTGGGCTCGATGACCGCGTCCAGCTCTCCATCGACGAGCAGCTGGTTGAGGTCGCCTTCGATCAACTGGATCTCAACGCCCGCGGGCGCTCCCCCGTCGCGGCGAATCGAGCGCCAGTCCACCGCCGCGAGGTCAACGTTGTAGTAGTTCTGCAGCGCGCCTCGCGCCCAGACTCCGGCGGTATTCCCCCACCCCGAGATGCCGACTCGCCTGCCTTCGAGGTCTTTGGCGGACTCTATGCCGGACGCCGAGTTGACGTAGATGTACGAGAGGCGGAACTTGCGATTCGGGAACGCCGGAATGCATACGTCAGGGGCTTCCTGGACCTTGCGTTGGACGAGGGCACCGAAGCCTTCGTCACGAGCGTCCGCGTCGAACCGCCCCGCCTCGCCGGACTCGACTACTTCCAAGTCGAACCCTTCAATCTTCACCGTGCCGTCGGTTAGAGGCAGATTCGTATCTACGGTGGGTTCCCTGAACCGAAACCGTATTCTGGGATTGGCCATCGGGCTCGCTCCTCCGGGACTCAGCCTATAGCGCTCGGGGTCTTATACCCTTCCATCCTAGGCTCGAGGCCGCGCTGGCCAAGCTCGCTTACGAAGAGGTCCCATACTGCCGGGTCCTCATCGTCGAACTCGATCTGGGGCGGCATGTCCTCCCTGCCACCCCCGCCCACCAGGAACGGGTTCCCGAACCGCAACACCAGGTAACGGATCGGGTCCGGCGTCGCATTGAAGTGCTGATGGTACCCATCTCCCGGCGTCAGCAACGTCCCCGCCCCGTAGTCCAGCCGCTCGAAGGAAACCCCTGGGGCCGGTTGGACTCCGGAACCCCACTGCAGGTCGTACCCCTCTCCGTTCAAGAACAGGTACGCCACCTCCGACGTCAACCCCGACTTCACCCGCACCCCTCCTCCCGCCGTGTGCGCCTTCTTGTACGTCTGTCCCGGAAACTCCGACACGTGCGTGATGAAGTGCCCGTTGGCCATGATGGCGTGCATGTTGGTGCCGGGACCACGGCTGCCGTGGTTGTCCAGGCTCATCGTCCGGACGTTGGCGACGAAGTTCGTCTTCGACAGCCGCTCCTTCAGCTTCACCGACTTCCCACTGAAGTACGTCTCGTCGTACGGGTCGAATCGCTCCGGAAACGTCGAATCACAGCCGAAGATGTACTCCTGGCTCCCGTAAAGATTGAACACCATCGGCGCCGTGAACATCGCGTACAGCCGCGCTGGACTCTCTCCGCTCCCGTTATACAGCTCGTGCCACGCGTTCAGCGGGATCGAGAAGATGCTCCCCTCCGTCCACTCGAACGTCTGCTTGGGGCTGCCCTCGTACCACACCGTCGTCGCGCCACGGCCCGACAGCACGTAGAAGATCTCCTCGTACATGTGTCGCTCGGCCTTGTAGACGCCACCCTTGGGAATCTCGCACAGGTACCGCGACGTCCCCTGATTTATCAGCGACCCGTCCCCAGGCGGGTTCGTCGTCAGGTCCAGCAGCGTGGCGTCAACACCCGGCCGCTCCCACGGCTGCAGCTCCGCGCTGTAGACGTCGGGCACCATCTGCTGCTGGGTGACGGAGAGCCCCTCCGAAATCACCCAGCTCTCAAACGCCGTCGGCGTCCGCTCTTCCTTCATCCGGTCAACCATGCTTCATTTCGCTTTCTTCGATGTCTCCCGGCTACTCATCGAGCCAAATGTACGGTATGCCGCCGCCGAGGTAGCTTTGGTACGAACCGTTACCGATATGGTCGAAGTTGCGAACGGTGTCGCCCCAGGCGAAGTACCGGGTGTACTGGAAGCCCATGTACTTATTGATTGCCGCGTCGTAGACGAGCTTCCTTGCCTGGCTGTAAAGCTCAAGCCGTTCTTCGAAGTCCGCCACGCTGTTCGACTCCTCCATCAGCACGTCGAACTCATCGTTGCACCACCGTCCGTGGTTGGCGATGCTGATCTCTGGGAGGCCAGGCTCACAAAGGAATCGAGTGAGCCCAAAGAAGCCGTCGCCTGACCAGGCTTCGCTGTTCGGCGTGATATCGAAGTCTCCCGAGGCCTGCCGCTCGTCGTACACCCCCGATTCGAGGATGACGAGGTTCATGTTGAACCCGGCGTTCCTCATCGAACGCTCGATGCTCTCGCCGATGGGCTCGCCCTGACCGCGCTCCACGATGAGGGTCACCTCCTCATTGTCGTAACCAATCTCAGCCAGCAGCTCCTTGGTCTTATCCTGGTTGTACTCGAGACGAGGGCAGCACTCGAGGAGTACGGCCTCCCACGGGCTACCCGGTGGAACGGCGCCATCGATGAGATAGCCCGCCCCGAAGAACGCCTCATCCAACAGCGCCTTCATGTCCATACCATAGATGGCGGCCAGCCGAGCTGTGGGACTGGAGAACAGGTCAGAGGTGACGTTCAGGTTGAACATCCTGAATCCCGATAGGGTCGCAGCGTCGATGGTAATGTCTCGGATGTCGCCGTCATTGACCCGTTGGGCGAACTGGGTGCCGGCGCGCTCGATCAGGTGGACGTCTCCCGCGCGAAGCGCGTTCTGCCGTGCGGCCACCTGCGCGATCAGCTGGTAGGTGACGCCCTCCAGACACGGTGCGCCTGCCCAGTAATCGTCGAATCGGGAAACGACGAGCTTGTCCGCAGGGACCCACTCCACGAACTTGAACGGCCCAGTGCCGGGTGGGGGCACTTGGACTGTAATCGTGCCCGGCTCGAGACTGTCGGCTGGGACAACGGGTAAGGCGGACGGGCTTTCGAGCACGAGGAGGAAGAGCGGCGTCGGGCCAGTCAACGTGAACCGCACCGTGTGGTCGTCAAGCGCCACCACCTCTTCGACAAGGGCCATCTCGTCCTGGCCGGTCGCGGCATTCTGAGGGTCTCTGGCGTACTCCACCGACCAGACCACGTCCTCCGCAGTCATGTCCGAGCCGTCGTGGAACTTGACGTCCTCTCGAAGCGTAAACGTCCAAACGGACTGGTCGTCGTTGGCTTCCCAGGACGTGGCCAGCACTCCCTGGATGCTCCCGTCCTTCGCCGCGGCGACCAAGGGCTCGAAAATCGAGGACGACTTGATGTAGTGGTCAACCGAACTCATGGTGAACGGGGTTGGATTCGTGATCTCCTTGGCGTTCCCCATAATCAGATGCCCGCCTCTCTTGGGGCACTCGATCGGGTAGTCGATGGCCACGCCGACTGAGGGCAACGGCGTAGGCGTGCTAGCGAGGGTCGGCGCGGGGGTCGGGTCTGCTGAGTCCGGCGGCGGGGTGGCGGTTGGCGTCGCAGCGGGAGCCGCTGTAGGAGTGGACGTCGGATTGGCAGCAGGCTCCGGGTCGTCAGTGGAACATGCGCCAAGTAAGGCTGCCGTCATGAGAAAAGCGAGCAGCCAGTAAACCAATCGAGATTTGAGAGTGCCTGCCGTCCTGATCATCGAGTTCCTCCCGGTAGCGGTGTTGCGCCGCGCGCCCTGCGCCGCAACCAAGAGGGAGCGGCGAACGGGCCTTATCCAATGCCCTTGGAACTATACATCATCCCTAGCAGTCTAAGCGGAAGTACTGAATGGCGTTGCCCGCAACCATCTTGTACGTCTCATCCGCGGGAACATCCGCGAACATCTCCTTAATGATTCTGTCGGAATTGGGCCAGTCAGACTCGATGTGCGGGAAGTCCGCGCCCCACATGCAGCGGTCTACACCGACCGCATGCCGTAATTGCACGCCGACAGGGTTGTACATGAACCCCCACCAGCACTGCTCTCTGATGTACTCGCTGGGAAGGCGTGAGAGGCGCGGCACCCCGTATATCCGCTCCGCCCAGAAGTGATTCACCTTGTAGTTGTTGTCCAGTTGTTCGAGGAAATTCGGAATCCAGCCAATCTGGTTCTCGGCCCAGTAGATGTTCAGCTTGGGGAATCGCTCAAAGACACCCGCGATTACCATCTGGACAGAGTCAATGCCCCCCGCCCGGGCGTAGCGGACGAGCCGCTCTATGTAGTCCGTGTTGGGCCTAGCGTCGCCGGTTGGCTCGATGGGGTACCTAAACTGGGCATCGGGCCGCACTCCCCCAAACCCGATATGGATCGTAAGGGGCATGTCCATGTCGATTGCAGCAGCCCAGAAATCGTCATCACCAGGAGTGGGGTACTTCTGCCCGCTGGGGAACGTTGATAGATAGACGCCCTTCATATCTAGCTCGGCGCAGTGCTGCATCTCGGCAATCGCGTCCTTGGCGTTGGTGTTGGGAAGCAGGCCCATGCCAATGAGGCGCGTCGGAGCCGCTGCGCAGAACTCTTGGGCCAGCCAGTTGTTATACGCGGTTATCATCACCCTGTAGGAATCTTTGTCAGCGAGACCGCTGAGCAATGCGCTGCTTCCAGGGCCCGGGTAGAGAACTTCGGTCTCAACTCCGTCTTGGTCGAGCTCCCTAAGTCGTTGCTCGGGAGGTCCAGTCCCGGCGAAGTCAGCCCAACGAATGCCGAGGGGCTGGTACTCCTCAGGTGATTTGCCTGCGAACAAGTTCATCCCGCCGCGCTGGGCTGGACGCCCCTCAACGACGTAACCGTCGCTCCCGTCGGGAAGCGTGATGTGCTTGGGCGCACGGTCGCGGTATTTCTCGGGAACCCAGTGCGCCCAGGTGTCGGGCGGCACCTCCAGGTGCGAGTCGGCTGAGATGTACAACGGTTTGTTAGTCGTCATGTGTCTTCTCCTCCAATACGCTCACTGACAATCGACCGGGGCGAGCCGGCCGCTAGCGGCCCAGCTCTTCTTTGTAGAACCCCAGCGCGCGGATGGCGGGGGCGTCCGTCACTGAAAAGAGGTATGCCGGGTTCTTGGAAGTGTTGCTGAACTGACGCCACTCCCATGGAGGCACGATGAAGCAATCGCGCTCCTCCCAAGTGATCGTCTCAGCGGCCTCGGCCCCGAGAGCAATCGCGCCCTCGCCCTCGACGACGTGGTATATGACGGTCTCGGTACGGCGAAGGGGCTTTGTCTCCTCGCCCGGTCTGAGCATCTGGACATGGCAGCCGATAGTCGGCATGGCGGGCCCGCCGTCGACCGGGCTGCGGTATTCGATGGCCACGCCTTCGTAGGGGTCTGCCTCGCCAGACGCGTCCATACTCTTCAAGGCGGAGAGAGTATCGGCCCAAGGGTATTTCATGGGCGTCGCGCCGCGGGCGTCTGAGAAGGTCCTCGCCCGCAACATCGACGCTCGCTGGAGGTGGTAGCCTTCGGGCTTGGTAATCGGCTGGACCCCGTTCTCCCCAAACCGTTCGTTGAACATAGCTCCCACGTGGCCTGCAAGGTGCGGATCGTGGATGTCGAGCCAGATGGCCTGGTTCGGCGAGGGGTTTGTATGATCGTGCCAGTCCCATCCGGGCGTAACGATGAAGTCGCGGTCGTGCATAAAGATCTGCTCGCCGGACACCGTTGTGTAGGCGCCGTCCGCCTCCACAATGAAGCGAGGCTGGGGTTGCGTATGCCGGTGCGCCTGAGCCAGTTCCCCAGTCTTCAGAAGCTGGACTGAGACTTGGATGGTCCGGCTGGTCGCCTTCAATTCTTCGAGCGAAGGGTTGACCAGCTGGATGGTCCGCATCGGGGAGTTCTCGTCGACATCGACAATCTCGCCGGCCTCGCGGAGGCACGCCCAGATATCCTTCCACTCCCACTTGTGTGAAACGAGCGGGGCAAGGCGCTTACGCGGCTGCCAGAGACCCCCGAGGTATGCCCGTTGCAACTGCTCGGTAAGCGCGCTACGGCGTTGTTCTCGCTCCTGGCCGGTGATACTTCCTGTTGTCATAGAGCTTTCCTCACTTTAGTTCGACACCGTTTGCCGACTTAGTCCCATGAAACGGAATGCTACCCAACCAGCCCTTGGAGAGGGTCGTCGATGATTGACGGCGGCCACCAAACGGCCATGGCGTAGTCAAATAGGAACACGCTCATAACCAGAATGATTGTCCCTGTAAGGGCCGAACTTATCCAACGCCACTTGCCCTGTATCATGACGGCCGGGTAGATAAAGGCGAAGAGCACGGAGGCAGTCTGCAGACCGATGAGCACCGCGACTCCCGACAGCGCCACGATGCCTATGCCCGTGATCAGGCCCCGCCTGCCTGCGCCTTCCACGCCAAAGCTCCGCATCCCAATGTCCATGATGTCGCCCTGCTTCTCCCTGCCGCTCCACTTGAGGAGCAGCAGTATCAGCGCGAGCGCGATCATAAAAATGGCCATAGCGCGAGGAAACGCCAGCGCTCTGGCCGGCATGTCTTGGACTTCGTAAAGCACCCATGCGCCAACGGCGATCACGACGAGGGTCGCCCACACGTCAGCCCCCCAGCTGAGCTTGAACCTCAACCGCGGGCCGGTTCCCGACTCCCCTGCCGGCATTGGAGGAGGCCGCGAACCCTCTGACGCGGCGGACGCGAGCACTGAGTCCGGCTTTCCGAACCGCACGCTCAGCAGATAGACGGTCGTCACTAGGATAAACAGCAGCACCAATGTCACCGGCCGCGTCAAGATGCCAAGCGGACCGTATGCGGAAAGCGCGGATTGGAGGTTCTCCTCAACCACGCTCCCGAGGATGAACCCGAGAATGAGGGGAGGCCGCGGCCATCCAAGCCCCTTCATGAGCAGGCCCAGTGACGCCGAGGCCAGCACTATGATGATGCTGATCCAGTCTGTGAGAGCGTTGAGGACCGCCAAGAAGCTGATGGGGATGATAGCGGCGGCAAGAACAGCGTAAGGGACCAATGTGACCTTCGCGAGCTGGCCGGTAAGCAGCAGCCCCCATAACGCCACCAAGAAGTTCCCAACAGCGAAGGCTACCACTATGGTTATGGTGAGCTCGCCATGGCGAGAAAGGATGTCCGGTCCTGGCGCGATGCCGTAGCTGAGCATTCCAACGAGAACAAAAACCCAGGTCAACCCCCCCGGAATGCCAAGCGCCAATGTGGGAATGGCCTGTCCCGCTTCTTTGGAGTTCTGGGCCGATTCCGCAAACAGCACACCGTCCAGAGACCCCTTGCCAAATCCACTCTTGTCCTTTGTGAGCGCGATTCCAAATCCGTAGGCCAGCCAGTCGACTACGGAACTCCCAATACCTGGGATCGCCCCCATAAACACGCCAAACAAGGACTGGCGGATGGCGACCTTCCAACGGCTCAGGCCTACGCGGAACCCAGCGAATACCTCTCGGGTATTGACCTGGTCCGTGGCGCCCTTTCCGGCAACGGGTCTACCCGTCGTGGCCAGATCCAGAATCTCAGGCAGGGCGAAAGCTCCCAGAGAGACCACGATTACCGGCAGGCCCTCCCACAGTATGGGCTGGCCAAATGTGAAACGCGTGACACTAGTCGACCCATGTACGCCAACAGTACTGAGGAGTATCCCAAAGCAAGCGGCAATCAGCCCCTTCAGCATTGCTCCTCGGCTCAGCACGGACACCATGGCAATTCCAAACAGGGCCATGGCCATGATCTCGGCGAAGCCGAACTGGAGAACGAAAGGCTTGATAACCGGAATCGTTATTGCTAGCGCAATTGCCCCAACGAATCCTCCTATCATTGAGACGGCGTACACCGCGCCGAGCGTATGCGCGCCCAACCCGCGCTGGGCGAGCTGGTGCCCCTCCAAGAACGTAACCTGGGTGGCCGACGACGGATAGCCGAGCAACACCGCAGGGATGGAGTCCAGCGTGTTGGAGACGCCTCCAATCGTTGCGAGGAACACAAGCCCAACCACCGGGTCCTCTACTTGAAAGACCACAAAGGGGACCGATATCGCCAAGACAGTGATGGAGCCAACGCCGGGAATCAAGCCGACAATGCCAGCAAGGGTGGTCGCCAAAATCACGGCTACCCAGAAGTCGAGGGTAGCAAGCGCGGATACCCCGCCCAGCAACGTGTCAAGCATGAGTTGGCCTCGCCATAGCTACTACGGAAGCGCCCTCCCCACGTAGCATCGGGTCCTCAGAGAGCCCGGTTCCTCCATCCCGCTATCTGGCTAGGGCAAACCATAGCTCCGCCTCAGATTACCCCAGCCGGTCGCGGGCCGGAGGCCCGCCAGCGCCGGACCTCCCAATAGGAGAAACCAGCCTGGCAGACCTCTAGTCACTCAGTAACCCTCCATGCGCACAAATCCCGATCAGTTCAACCGGTCCTCTGCGAGGTCAATGTACTTCTGGAACTGGCCGCGAATTTCCCCGTAGCGCGGGACTGTTCTGCCCAGTATCTCCTCGATCTCAGCGCCTGGCGTGATTCTTACCGGCTGTCCTTGAAGCTTGGCGAAGTCGGCGTTCAGTGTCGGCTCCGACAGGAGATTGTCGAATGCCGTTCGGAGTGTGTCGACTACAGGTTGAGGAGTTTCCGGGGGTAAGACGAGCATCTTCGCGAACCGTGATGTCACTTCGGTCAAAAGCTCGAAGTCGGCTATCTCCTCGCTGCTTACGCCACGTTGCTCCATCAGGTCTATGGGGTTCATGACATCGGCAGGGAGGTCGCTCTCGGCATTGCCGGACACTTGGGCCCCCCTCGGCATGCATAGGCAGAACGGCTGGAACGTGCCGTCCGCGATGTACCCGGGCCGCTGAGTGGGCACGGTGTACCAGAGGATGCCGCCGAAACGGGGAATCAAGTTGATGAGGTCGCTGTCGAAGGCGGCATAGAGTCGGGCTGTGCCAGCGCCTGATCCGATGATCAGCTTGAGCGGGACATCCAAGAGTTCGCTTGTCGCCGACCAAAGCATGGCGTTTGACTGAGTGGGCCCATCGACCAAACCAACCAGTAGGTCATCCCCCTTACCGACCGCATCCTGCAACCGGTTGTACTTGTAGCCATTGCCGACGAAGCTGATGCCTGCGGGGGAGCCAAAAGTGTTGATGAAGCGGAACTTGTCAAACTCAAAGGTGATCGCATCGCTCTCGAATTGCGCCTGCGTGCGGTTACCCGAGGTCATGAGCATCGTAAAGCCATCGGGCTTAGTGTGATCGTACAAGCGGTTGAGCGAGGCGTCTTGGGGCGGAGTGTTGGTCACCACGATGCGCGGTCGCCCGGGGATGTAGTCCTTTAGGTGCGCTGCGAAGAACCGGGCTTGGATGTCGGTGCCGCCGCCGGCGCCGAACGGAATGACAATGCGAACCGTCTCGCCGCCGAAGTGGTCCTCGGCGCTAAAGGAGGAATCAGGGACAGCCGTTGGCGTGGCGGTCGCAGCAGGCGCTGGGCGTGTCGGGGTTGGATCGGGTCGGGTTGGGGCTCCGGGCGTTGGGGTTGCGGCTTCCACCGGAGTCGTCTCAGACGGCATCGCCGTGGGCTGAGCTGTAGGCGTGGGCTGAGGAGACGTCGCGGTTGGAGTCGGATCGTCGCCACTACACGCTACGCTGACCGAAAGAGCAGCGACAAGGAAAATCAAGCCGGAGATTGTTCTTAGTTGCTTCATTCTGGATGTGCTCCTCTTCAACCTAGTTGCCGTTGTCCAAATGGAAGAAGCGGATGGCGTTCTCGCAAGTTATCTTGGCGCGCTCATCAGCCGACACTCCCTCGAACATGCCGTCTAGGACGGCTATAGAGTTAGGCCAATCGCTGGCGGAGTGCGGGAAGTCGCTGCCCCACATGAGATTGTTGATGTTTACGCGATCCCGCATCTTCACGCTCATGGGGTCGTAGATGATGCCCCATGATGCATTGTTCAACATGTAATCACTGGGCTGGCGCGGCAATGGGTCAAGCCCGAAGTCGCGTTCCATCCAGTGCCTGTTGCGCCGATAGGTGTCGTCTAACTGCTCAAGCGCCGATGGCAGCCAGGCCGCCATCGTTTCGGCGAAGTAGATGTTCAACGATGGAAATCGCTCAAAGACCCCGTCGAGCATCAGAGATATCATGACGGCGATATGCTCTCCTTGGGCGAAACGGCCCAAAGCGCGATGCGGGTCGGCGCCGAACGCAGCCTCGCTGGGCCGACGCTTGTACTGGAAGTAAGGACCCGTCCGTCCATTGAAGTTGACGTGGGCCGTGACAGCAACTTTCGTGTCCAATGCCATCTGCCAGAAGCGGTCGTCCTCGGGCGTAGGGTATCCCTTCCCCGATGGGAACGAACTGAGCATTATGCCCTTGATTCCGCTCTTCGCGCAGTACTCAAGCTCATCTACTGCGGCGTCGATAGTGCTTTGGGGGATTACCGCCATAGGAATCAGGCGGTCTGGAGCGGCCGCCATGTATTCTTCTACGAGGAACTCATTGTACGCGTGGATTACGGAATTGTAGGCGGCATCCGCGCCGATTCCGCGCCAGAAGCCCGCGTTGCCGGCAGAGGTGTAGAGGACCTCGGCGTCCACGCCATCGCGGTCCTGCTCCTTTGTTCGTTCTTCAGGAGTGCCGGCGCCGGGAGCTCCCTCATAGTTGAGCCCGTAAAGCTTGTGTTCCTCAGGAGGAACGCCCGTGATCGCTAGGCCTAGGACGTAGAGGCTTCGGCCTTCGATGATGATTCCGTCCCCGCCGTTCGGCAGCTTAATCAGGCGCGGCGCTCTTTCGCGGTACTGCGCCGGCACTCGATTCGTCCACCGCTCAGGTGCGATTTCAAGGTGAGAGTCCGCAGACACAACATTGTACTTGGCCATCCCTACCTCCCTTTGCTAAGGCCGCGCGCTTGGAGCAGCGGCTCTCAGTCCTTCTGCGTGCACCACGGTATCACATGGCCCATGTTGCACCTAATGCCTTCCTTAGCCAGTTCCTCTTCGAACTCCCGGTGGACCTCGTGGTTCTCCTGCTCCAAGGTGATTACGTCTTCACCGCCCCACGCTGCGTCGGCGTCTTGACTGCCGCCCCGGGCGTAGTAGTAAGAGCCGCCGCCTTTCTTGGGCTTTTCACTGCCCCAGCCCGCAGCCAAGTGGAAGAGAGGCTGAGGACCGGTGTTGAAGTGCTGGTGCCAGTACAACTCAGGAGGGGTGAACATGGAGCCAGGGCCATAGTCAACGCGGACACGGTCTTTGAAGTCGTCCTTCCAGAGCAGCGTGTAGCCCCTGCTCTCGAGGATGATGATGTTGAGCCCAGGTCCGTGCCTGTGGCAATTCATGTATGTTCCGATGGGCCATTCGGAGGTGTGGGACTTCATGGTGCCGTTTATCATTTCGTACAAGACCCCCGTCGTGCTCACGCCGCGGGAGCCCATACCCTTGGGGTCGAGAGCGCGCGCGGTCCCGGCTCGTAGGTCCGCCACGAAGTTGGTGACCAGTTTGTAGTGAGCCGCGTCTCCCTCGGGCGCGGCCTGACTCTTGAAATAATCGGGGTCGTCGTTGAAACGATCGACGAACCGATAGGGGTTATTGAACACGAAATCAAGGTCCTTGAAGGTATTCAGCACTCGCGGGGCCGCCGTCATGCCTATGAACCGGACTGGATCTACGCCAGACCCGTTATGGTGCTGAAACCAGGCATTAGGCGGCATACAGAAGTAACTGTTTGTCTTCCACTCAAAAGTCTGCTTCTTGCTTTCCTCGTGCCAAACGGTCGTGGCTCCACGTCCGGAGAGAATGAAGATCGTGTCCTCATAGATATGCCGCATGGGCACAGTCGACTTGCCCGGACTAATCTCTTGGACGTACGAGTCGTTGAAACCCTCGTTGCCTTCTAGATTGATAAACACGCCGCTACTGTTGCGGGCGGGCCAGTCCTTCAATTCCACGGTGTAGAGGTTGTCCACACTCCAACCGCGGATAGTGTCAAGACCCTGCTCGCTCTTCCAACGTTCGTAAGGAGAAACGTAGGAAGGCCCCCAGTCCGACATCCAATAGGGCTTCTTCTCAGCTTGTTGAACCATCGAGTCTGCTCCTTTCCATCCAAGCGCCGCGCATTCGGCCCCAGTGGACAGGCCGATTCTCCGCGGGACGCTCGGAGCGCGGGCAACGCCAAGTTCGGAATGCGGCCCGAGCTGAAGCCTGCGTGTGGACTGTTCTTATCACGCCAGCGCCCTATTCACAGCAAACCCTGCTACGCAATCGCTCGCGGAATCCGGTAAGCAGCTTAGCATCACTATCAAGCGACGCTTGCAGGAGGAGGCTCCATCAGTATAATCTGCGGTCAATGCTCCAGCAGTTACTCAAGAAGCACCACGTTTCGCGGTCTGAGCTGGCAAATGCCCTTGGGGTGTCCCATCAGACGATTGCGAACTGGGCTAGCGGCAGGGTGCAAGCGCCCTTGACCCAACTCGAACCGCTGGCTCGGTTCTTTAGGTCCAAGGGCGCGCACGAGAAGGAAGTTGCAGAGCTATCACTCGGATTCCTCCTCGCCCATGGACTGGATCCGTCGGTACTGGCCGGCGTTTCGCGCAACGTGGGCGAGCTAACGGGCTCCCACGCTGGAAGCCGCCCCGTGCTTGTTATGACCTGGGACCTCGGCCGAACGCGCTTCTATGGCGCGCTGGCCCGCCTGGCTATCTCAATGCTGGAACACTTCGGGTACCGCTGTCTACTGGTGGACTGCTGCGGCCAGCACGGAATCAAGCGGTACTACGCGAAGATGGCCGTCTCGACGCGATGCGCAGGGATGCTCATGGTCGGAGTGCCGGGCGAGCCGCCCGACTCTATTGGAGAGCTAAACTCGGTGCTCTCTACGGTCGTGGAGGGCGGCGTGCCGGTTGCGCTTGTCGCTGGCGCTCACACACGTGAGGAGCTACTGCCCAACACAGTCGCTATCTCGTGGGACCTGCGCGCAGGGGTCAACCTGATGGTCGGCGCACTTGCGGACTACGGACATCGCAAAATCGGGGCGATTCTCCCGTATGCAGGGCTCTATCTTCGCTATGACATCTTCGAATCGGCGCTCCACCGCCATGGTCTAGAACCAGACGAACGCAGTTGCGCATGGCCATATGAGGGCGACTCCATCCTGGGGAACCTAGAACCAGTAGTGCGGCAGAACACGGGCGTGATCACTACGCCGACCGGCCTTGAGTTCCTCGTGGCGGAGTGCTACAAGAACAATCTATTGTGGCCGGACGACCTCAGCATCATCACCACTGCTGGCTCGGGGGAACACGTGACCCAAAGAGGCGCACGCCCATTTACCTACGTGGCAATGCCTTTTGCCCACGTAGGGCACGTCGCCGCCCAAATGCTCTCACGCCTGATGCAGCAACGCACAATCCCACCCGAGGAGGCGCTCGTCGAGTTCGGTCAGGAAGCGCTCTCGATGGTTAACCTGCAAGGAGGCTCGGTGGGAGCGCCTCGCCTCAAGCAACCTCTGCTGGCCGATAGCCTCGGGGCCCGATGGTGACGCTCCCAAGGGGTTGAACCCCTTCGAGCACTGGGCAGAACAACCGTTTCATGACCCGTAGGAAGGAGAACGCCATGCAGGAGAACGTCGGAGCCACGATCGAAGAACTCGGCGAATACTTGGACGAACGGGGACTGCGCGGGTCCGGCGTCGGCGGCCAATGGGGCAAGGCCATGCCTCAAGCGGCGCCGCCGGCGAGCTATGCCGAAGGCCATTGGCGGTGGGAGCACATCTACGCCGGGCTTATGCAGTCCGGTTCCCTGGTCTCGCTTGGCGCATCGGGGATGACCGAAATGCGTGTCGTAGCGCCAGTCGGACACCGGCGGCCTATCTCACTAGGCGCGCAGATTCTCATGCCCGGGGAGCGAACGCGGGCGCACCGCAATATGAAGAACGAGACGAGGCTGGTCCACGAAGCCCCTTCAGGAGCGGTCTTCGTTTGCCACGGCGAGGTCTTTCCCATGGAGCGCGGCGACCTGATCGTTAGCCCGACGTGGACTGACCACGACCACTACAACGGCGGCGACACTCCGGCTATCTGGATTGACGGCTTCGACCTTGGCTACTCCAGCCTGGCCGAGAACCTCAACGAGCGGTACCCGGACGACAACCCATATCAGTCCTTCGACAGGACCAACGGTTATGGGCTCAAGACCCTGGGCCACGTTCGCGCCGTCCACAGCAAGCCTCCGTCTCCATTGCCTGTGATGCGCTATCCGTGGGGTGAGGCGCAGGCCGCGCTCGTGGCGCTTCGCGACAGCGAGACCGGGGACGATCCCTATGACGGGCTGAGCCTCATGTACGTCAACCCTGTCGACCGCGGCCCCACGCTGCCGACGATAGCCTGGCATGTGCAAATGCTCAGGCCCGGCCAACGGACGCGCGCTCACCGGCACAACAGCACGGCCTTCTACTACGCATTTGAGGGCAATGGCGCAATCACCATAGAGGGTGAACAGATCGAATGGGGTCCTGGAGACCTATTCGTCGTACCGCCATGGACATGGCACAGCCACCGGAACCAGAGCTCCAGCGACGAGTGCATCCTGTTCTCAATCGACGATTGGCCTGCGCTAACCAGCCTGGGCTTCTATAAGCTGGAAACGGAGGACTAATTTGGGGTCGGGGTCCCGGCTCGGCTGAATGGGTTGAGCGAACCTTAGCTTCCAAGCGCTCAATATCCAGCTATTCCGGCAATCCTTAACATGAAGGGGCCCGGCGTTAGGCCGGGCCCCTTTGGCTTGCATGTCCCTAGTGCACTTAGCTGAAAGTGCAGTGAGGGTGGTGCAGCATCAAACACTGCGTCCCCTTCTTCCGTAGCTCCTCCTCGAACTCCAAGTGAACGGCAGGATCCATATCCTCAAAGGCGATCTGGTCGCCTCCCTCCTGAGGAGTCCGACTGTAGTCGTAGACGCCGCCGCCCGGCTTAGGCTTCTCTGACCCCCAACCAATCCGTAGCCAGTCCCATGGCTCGGGGCCCGTGTTGTAATGGGCATGCCACCAACCCTCAGGAGGCACGAAAACAGTGCCCGGTTCCCAGTCCACCCGCACTGTCCGGTCCATGGCGGGACTCTGTATCAACGAGTACCCGTGCCCTCCCAAGACGGTGACGTGGATGCCAGGGCCATGCCGGTGTGGAGGCGGGTGTGTGCCTGGCTGCGACCCGAAAGCGATTCCCGCTCGGACGGTGCCCTTCAGCATCGTGGCGGAGTAGTTGCGTTGCGACTCTTCGCCGGCGTTCAGGAAGCGGCCCACAGACTTCCAGCCCCGCCCTTCAGCTGCCGCGGCGCGGGCCTTTTCTTGGACTTCTTCAACTGAGGCGCGCGTCTTCGGAGCAAGTGCATACACGTTGGATATGTAATTCGTGCGCCACCCTTTGGCCCACTCGGTTTGCATGAAGTAGCCGGGCTCATCATCGAAGATATCCTTGAACCGGTACGGGTTGTCGAACACGAACCCGATGTCCTTGAAGGTGTCGATGACCCTGGGCGCCGCAGTCATCGCGTAGAAGCGGCACGACTCCGAACCCGAGGCGTTATGGAATTGGTGAGAGGCGTTCGGCGGGATAGCGAAGTAACTGCCTCGCCCCCACTCGAATGACTGCTTCTTGCTTTCGTCATTCCAGATAGAAGTTGCGCCTCTCCCGTTCAGCACGAAGATCAACTCGTCGTAAACGTGCTTGATGACCGAAGACGACTCACCGGGCGGAAGCTCGTAGATATACGAGTCGTTGAAGCCGGCTGCGCCGTCAAGGTTGATGAAGACGCCTTTGCCGCCGCGGGCCGCCCAGGGTTTGACTTCCTGGGTAAAGACGTTCTGGATGTAGAAGCCGGCCACGCTATCGAGCCCCTGGGACTCCCTCCACAGTTGGTAGGGGCTCTTGTAGCTCTGGTTCTGGGCGCTCTCTTCTAGCCGTTGCTCTTCGGTGATGAGCTGCTCGACCATAGACTCTCCTCCTCCGTCAGGGCTTTGTAATCGGAACCCGGCAGATGAGACGTACTATCCGCGTGGAACCGGGCGCTGACTCTGCTGCTGCTGGCGAAACACGCCAAATCTGAAACTTCCAGCGCACTCGACTATACAGCGAGCCGTCCTTCGCCACAATCGTGGCAGGCCGCTCAGGGCGGACCCTCTCACACCGACGCGGCGTCAGACCCTTTAGACAACCTGGCCAAGCCTGCCTACGCCGAGGCTTCCTTCTTGTACCCTTCCATCCTAGGCTCGAGGCCGCGCTGGCCAAGCTCGCTTACGAAGAGGTCCCATACTGCCGGGTCCTCATCGTCGAACTCGATCTGGGGCGGCATGTCCTCCCTCCCGCCACCTCCTACCAGGAACGGGTTGCCGAACCGTAGCACCAGGTAACGGATCGGGTCCGGCGTCGCGTTGAAGTGCTGATGATACCCATCTCCCGGCGTCAGCAACGTCCCCGCCCCATAGTCCAGCCGCTCGAAGGAAACCCCTGGGGCCGGTTGGACTCCGGAACCCCACTGCAGGTCGTACCCCTCTCCGTTCAAGAACAGGTACGCCACCTCCGACGTCAACCCCGACTTCACCCGCACCCCTCCTCCCGCCGTGTGCGCCTTCTTGTACGTCTGTCCCGGAAACTCCGACACGTGCGTGATGAAGTGCCCGTTGGCCATGATGGCCATCATGTTGGTGCCAGGACCACGGATGCCGAATTCATCGAGGTCCATCGTCCGGACGTTGGCGACGAAGTTCGTCTTCGACAGCCGCTCCTTCAGCTTCACCGACTTCCCACTGAAGTACGTCTCGTCGTACGGGTCGAATCGCTCCGGAAACGTCGAATCACAGTTGAAGATGTACTCCCGGCTCCCGTAAAGGTTGAACACCATCGGCGCCGTGAACATCGCGTACAGCCGCGCCGGACTCTCTCCGCTCCCGTTATACAGCTCGTGCCACGCGTTCAGCGGGATCGAAAAGATGCTCCCCTCCGTCCACTCGAACGTCTGCTTGGGGCTGCCTTCGTACCACACCGTCGTCGCGCCACGCCCCGACAGCACGTAGAAGATCTCCTCATACATGTGCCGCTCGGCCTTGTAGACGCCACCCTTGGGAATCTCGCACAGGTACCGCGACGTCCCCTGATTTATCAGCGACCCGTCCCCAGGCGGGTTCGTCGTCAGGTCCAGCAGCGTGGCGTCAACGCCGGCGCGCTCCCACGGCTGCAGCTCCGCGCTGTAGACGTCGGGCACCATCTGCTGCTGGGTGACGGAGAGCCCCTCCGAAACCACCCAGCTCTCAAACGCCGTCGGTGTCCGCTCTTCCTTCAATCGCTGTGTCATCGATCATGCCTCCCATTCCCGCATCAGCCTAACAGAGTCTTGCAAGCCCTGAGGGCCAGCGCTCGCTCATCCACCACCCTAGCGCTGCTGAATGCCCATTCTCAGTCCAAAGTGTCGGGCAATGACAGCTAGGCCCACCGTCAACAGCGTTATAAAAAGGCTGACGATTCCTGCCTCCTCGCGCAGCCCGATACCAGGCGAAGAGTACTCGAGGGCCAGGATAGACAGCGTCATGATGTCTCTCGACGCGATGAGGATGATACTGCTCGTGGTCGAGGCGGCAAGAGCAAAGTTAATCGTCGCGAGCAGGATTAATGTGGGCATGATAAGTGGTATCCATATCCGATAGTAGGTGCGTATCCAGCCCGCGCCAGCGATCCTGGCGGCGTCCTCCATATCCTGCCCCACCTGCACCAGGACACCCTTCATAATGTTCGTACCTGTGGTGTTTCCTTGGATTATTACGACGAGCAGCAGCGCCCATATCGTGCCGTAGAGGACTTGGAAGCCCGGAGTGCCAAGGAACATCCACAGCAGGCCCAGGCCCGTCAATATGCCCGGAATGGCGCCGGAACCCCAGATAATCATGTCGAGCAGACCTCTACCCGTCCACCTGGTGCGAACCAGGATATAAGCGATCACAGAGAAAAAGATCGGGCTGACAATGGCGGCCGTGAAGGCCATGATCAGGGTCGTACGAAGCGACGTCAGAAACAGCGAATCGTTGAACACGAAGGACCAGTGACGCAGCGTAAACACCGGGTCGAGGCTGAACCACCCAGATCTAACCATAAAGCTGCCTAGGAGAAGGCTAACCCCTGGTCCGATAGTGAGTAAAATCAGAAGCAACAAGATTGCGGCGAAGATGACGTACTTCCATATGCCAAGGTCCACCAAGCCCGGCCTGAACTGCGCCTTCACCGTCGTGTACTGACGGCGTTGGAGGATCCAACGCTGGAACGGGATAATGAGCGCGACGATGCCTAATGTCAGACTGGCCAAAACAGTTGCCTGGCCGTATTGTGGCACGTCCGACAGACGGACCATCTCATAGATCAGAGTGGAGTAGACATAGAAGTCGAAGGGAACGCCCAAGAGCTGCTCAATCTCAAACGACTGGAATATCCGCAGCATCTGCAAGGCGAATACTAACACCATCGGAGAAATCATCATCGGCAGCGTCACCCGCAACATCGTGCGAAGCGTCGATGACCCACTGACGCGCGCAGCCTCCTCGAGCGATGCATCCATATTCCTGAAGGCGGGAGTCATAAGCATCACCTTGACCGAAATGCCGTTGGCCATAAGATGGGTCCATACGATCCCCGGAACAGTGAAGATGTCAAACGGTCCCTGCTCGACAAATGGAAGGATCTCGATTCCTTTGTTCAACAGGCCGAGGTCCGGGTCCATCAGGTTAATCCAAGCGACTGCCGTAGCAATCCCAGGCATCATGTAAGAGATCCAGAAGAGGAATTCCAGACCGTGGCTGAAGGGGATGCGTGTACGAGCCAAGACCCACGAGATAGTGACGGCGATAGGAAAGCTAATCCCCACCGTGAGGCCCCAGATCATGACCGTGTTCCCGATGGAGCGGAGGAGCCTCGGATCGTCGAAGGCCTCGGACCAGTTGCTCAGGCCCCACTCCCTGGGGCCGATAAGTGCGTCGGGCGCTACGTTGAATGTGTTGACTAGGATCAGGATGATTGGGTAGATCAGGTAGAAACCGAGGACAAGCAGGATGACGGCCATTATGAAGAAGGCCCTGCTTGGCGCCAGACGCGCAAGCTGCACTTGGAATCTCGGCCTAGCTACCTGCTGCAACACGGTTTCGCCTCAGCCCTGCGATTTCAGCCTGTTCACCCTTCAGCCGGGGCGCGCAAGCCGCAATCACTGTCCAACCTATGAGATGGGGGGTGGATGGCGGGTGGGCTGACCAGCATTCCCACCCGCCATTGATAGCGTCAGCGTCGCTGGAAGATTTCGACAATCGTCTCGAGCGTCGGGTCAATCTTCGCGATGAACTCGGGATCGGCGCTCCCGAATGAGTATTCCCGGCCAGGTTCACGGCGTTCCGCGGCCTCTGTCTTTCCCAACGGAATGTCGTCAACGCGTAGGGTCTGAGAAGGGGTGCCCTCAGCCAGCTCGTGCAGGACCGTCTGACCCTCACGAGAGAGGAACCAATTCAGGAAGAGCTGAGCGGCCTTTGGGTGGGGGGCGCTGTCGAGCACCTCCGCGTTCCGCGACGAGCCGGTGCCAGCCAGGAACCCTGCTTCCTTCAACTGCTTCTCCAGCACTTTGGCTGGCAGAGTAACCCCTTGGTCCTCCAGGCTCTCCAGTTCCGATTCCACATTCGGCCCAAGCACCGATAGGTGATATTTGCCTTGGCCAAGGCCATCCACCGCGGTCCGCGTGTCAATCGTAAACTCGACGTGGTCTGCGAGCACGAACTGCTCAACCCAATCTGGGCCAACCTCCGGGTGGAAGTACAGTTGCACATACGAAGTCTGCCCGCTGGCAAACGTCGGCGGTGCAGCCACAATCTTCCACTTAGGATCGAGCACATCCCACAATGAGGTGATGTCGTCAGGGCTCACTAGATCCGTATTGTAGGCAATCGAGGCCGGAGGATTTGTCACCGCTGCCGCGAAGCTGAACATGTACTGCTGTTCCTCGTCCGACCACCAGTAGCGCCCATCGAACCAGTTCGACTTGTCGGTCACCTCCGGGTGAATCAACAGGGACTCGATTGGCACCAACGCGTTTGCATCCACTAAGCGCGCGCCAGACCGACCCCCCGCGAAGGCGAAATCCTCTGTGTATGTCCCAGCCGCGCGCTCCGCTAGTACACGGTCCACGTTCGCTGAGGAACTGCCCGTCGACAACCGAACCTCGATTCCATATTTATCCTGGAAGTGCTCGGCGATCGGACGGAACGAGCGGCTCGCACTACCGCCCGCCATGATGTTCAACTGGCCCTCGGCCTGGGCCGCTGCCACCAGCTCCCCCCACGCAGCCTCTTCAGCAGACTGTGCTGGCGTGGGTGTGTCGGCGGGCGGCGGGGTTGGCGTTGGAGCAGGCGGCTGCGTGGCCGTGGGAGTCGCGGTCGGGTCCCCTCCACACGCGCCGAGCGCGAGCGCAAGAACAACGATGATTAGGAACTGATGCCACCAGCGAAATCGAATCATGGGTTCCCCTCCCAAACTTGTATGAGACTGTGGCGCCGCGTTGGTGGATTGGGACTCCTCGCCCGCGTTCCCGATTCGGTCAGCCCTGGTTACGACGGCCGTTGGTCTTCCCGGCCCAATACCTGCTGGCGCTCCTAGGTTGTTTGTTCGCTCATCGTCACTGGGCGCCCCTCCTTGAAGGTCTCTATAGGTTCACCGTTATCCAACGGGCTGGTAGGTGCAGAGCGGGTGCGTGCCGCCCATCCGGCACTGAGCGCCGGAACGGGCGACGGCTTCTTCGAACTGGGGGTGGAAGTCCGGCGACTCGTCCTCGTACTCGATCTGGTCGCCGCCCTCCTTCACGCTCTTGTAGACGTAGGCCCCGCCGCCCTGCTTGGGCTTTTCACTCCCCCAACCGATCGCGAGGAACAGGCAGGGGTCTGCGCCCGTGTTGAAGTGCTGGTGGAACCACATCTCCGGCGGGACGAACATCGTTCCGCGCTTCCAGGGCACGGTGTGGATCTCGTCGTCTTCTTTCCACATGAGGGAGTACCCCTCGCCCTTGAGCAGCAAGACGTGGATGCCCGGGCCGTGGCGGTGCGCCTTCTTGTAGGAGCCCACCGCCCAGGACGAGCTGTGCGAGCGGACCGTGCTGTTGATCATCGCGAAGCCGGTGCTGGCCGCACCCGCGCCCCTGCCGTCCTTGCTGACGGAGTTGTCGGCCATGTTGCTCGCGGCAAGCACGTCGGCCACGAAGTTCGTGTTCCACGTGCCCCGTCCTTGGGTCGGCTTATCGGACATCGTGAAATAGCCAGGATCGTCGTCGAAGCGATCGGTGAATTTGAAGGGATTATCGAATACGAAATCGAGGTTCTTGAAGGTGTCAATCACGCGGGGCGCCGCTGTCATAGCGACGTACCGAGCGGGCTCGCTGCCGGAAGCGTTATGGTGCTGGTAGTTCGCATTGGGAGGCAGCGCGAAATAGCTGTGCGGTTGCCACTCGAAGGTCTGCTTCTTGGACTCCTCGCACCAGACGGTGGTAGCGCCGCGTCCGCTGAGCACAAAGACCGTTTCCTCGTAGATGTGCTTGATGGGGTTCAGGGACTTCCCGGGGGGTATCTCACAGACATACGTGTCGTTGAACCCGCCAGTCCCTTCGAGGTTGACGAACACGCCGGCGCCGCCACGGGCAGGCCAGTCGGTTAGCTCAACATCAAAGACATTGGGCACGTGCAGGCCGCGGAGTGTCGGAAGGCCCTGAGACTCCTTCCACAATTCGTAGGGCGACCGGTACGCCAGCGCCATCTCGTTGTAGTCGCTCATCGAGTCCACGCCTACTTGCTCAGGCTTGGTCGTCATGCAAACCTCCTTCGCTACTGTCGAGTCAACCGCGGATTTGGAGTCAGACTGAGGCCTATTCGGATTCTGCCGACGAGAAGTGGAATCCAGACGATAACTAGGCTGCGTCCTACGATCCCGTGGGGTCGCGAGGGTACTCCCGGCTAGCAGCCCTGTCAAAGCCTCCGACCCTAGAGCCGGAGGCTACCGTCGAAATATGGCCTGGAGGAACCGTTGGGGGCAGACCTGCAATCGCGTTCACGAACGGCGTCCGGGCCGCGCTTGGTCCGATTCAGGACGTGGAGGCCTGCGTGGCGGCGGCGTCTCATTCTTGTGCGAGCGTTGGGGGTACGGTCGAACGGCCAACCTTGCGTCATCCATGCCACGGGCTATACTCCGTGGAGGGAAACGGGCTGCGGGAAGTCGTCCCCAGCCCGTGCCCAGGCCGTGGTAAATCGCCTCAGGAGGGGTGCGCGATGTCCTACACACCTGGTGAGTTGTTCGGGATATGCGGAATGATGCCTGCGTTCGCTAAGGAGAACGCGGGCGACATGACATCGACCGACACGGTCGATGTCGACAATTTGAAGGCAGGTCTTGACCGCGCGATCAGCGACGGGGTCCACGTGATTGCAACGACCGGCACCTTCGGTCAGGTCTGGAATCTGCTCGAAGACGAGTGGCGGACCTTGACCGCCGCCAGCATCGAGGCAGCGGACAACCGCATCCCGCTGATGCTTGGAGTGACGGCCGCGAACCCGCGGCTCGTGGTCCAAAAGATGCAATTCGTCCGTGAGGCGGGCGGCCAGGGCGTGCTGCTCGGCGTGCCGTACTACTACACGCTGCCAATCAAAGACGTGGTCTCTTTCTATAAAGAGATTAGCGCTCTCTTTCCTGACTTGTCCATCATGATTTATCACAACCCGACGAACCACCGTGTGCATATTCCGGTGGGAGCGTTCAAGGAGTTGGTGAAGCTGCCGAACGTGGTGGCGATGAAGGACAGCCATCGCGGCGTAGTTGAGTTCCAGCGCTTGCACGACATCATTCATGGCAAAATCTCCCACTTCGTTTATCAAGAGCAGTTGTACCCCTACCTCGAGATGGGAGCTTCCGGCTGCTGGTCCCATGCAATCTGGGGAGGTCCTTGGCCCGTGCTGGCGGCGTACCAGGCTGCAGCCGACGGCGACGTGGAGAAGACGAAGCAAATACTTCTCGACATCGCGAACAGTCGCCCCCCATCTGCTCCCGATGGCGCGGTACGCGCGGGGCACGAGAGTTACGAGTACAACGACTACATCAAGATGGGACCCCCGCGACCGCCGTTCTCTTGGAACATGGACGAGACCGAAGCCAGAGCCAGGGAGGGCGCACGGCTCTGGGAGCTTCTGAATGATAAGTATCGCCCGGAAGTGGAAGCGCGCCGACCGGTAGGCGTCTAAGGGGTCACGGAGAAAGTCTCGCGCCGAGCGTGCAATCCCGAGTGCGCTGCTCGCAACGGCACATGAGGCCCAGGCGGTTGTCTGGGTCTCATGTCAGTCGCTGATTGCAGTTTGACAGGATTTGCCGCACAGAGTACTGTCGCGAAGCGGGCAGGGTTTCATGGAATGGTAGTCTGTATCGTCGTGGATAACGATTTGCGCGACGAATAGGGGATGGGACAGTGGCCTACCCTTATGAGAATCTGACCTGGCGGAGCACGAGCGAAGGAGGTTTGCATGACGACCAAGCCTGAGCAAGTAGGCGTGGACTCGATGAGCGACTACAACGAGATGGCGCTGGCGTACCGGTCGCCCTACGAATTGTGGAAGGAGTCTCAGGGCCTTCCGACACTCCGCGGCCTGCACGTGCCCAATGTCTTTGATGTTGAGCTAACCGACTGGCCTGCCCGTGGCGGCGCCGGCGTGTTCGTCAACCTCGAAGGGACTGGCGGGTTCAACGACACGTATGTCTGTGAGATACCCCCCGGGAAGTCCCTGAACCCCATCAAGCACATCTACGAGGAAACGGTCTTTGTGCTCAGCGGACGCGGCGCTACCACCGTCTGGTGCGAGGAGTCCAAGAAGCAGACCTTCGAGTGGCAACCGCACAGCTATTTCGCGCTGCCTCCCAATGCGAACTACCAGCACCATAACGCTTCCGGCAGCGAGCCCGCTCGGTACGTCGCTATGACAGCGGCGCCCCGCGTGATTGACACCTTCAAGAACCTCGATTTCGTATTCGATAATCCCTTCAAATTCACCGATCGCTTCGACGACGATCCTGGCTATTTCACGATGTCCGATAAGCCGACCCAAGGACGGGGCACGTGGAACACGAACTTCGTGGCCGACGTGCTTGCCGCGAGCAACATGGCCGACAACTCCGTCAGCAAGGACGGCAGGGGCGCGGGTGCGGCCAGCACCGGCTTCGCGATGATCAACAGCACGGTCCGCTCGCACAGCTCGTCCTGGGCGGTGGGCTCCTACAAGAAGGCGCACCGCCACGGCCCGGGCATCCACGTCTTGCTGCTCAAGGGCGAGGGGTACTCCCTCATGTGGAAAGAAGACGACGAGATCCACACCGTGCCCTGGAAGCGCGGAACGATGTTCGTCCCGCCGGAGATGTGGTTCCACCAGCACTTCAACACGGGCGCAGACCCCTGCCTGTTCCTCGCGATCGGTTGGGGGAGTGAAAAGCCCAAGCAGGGCGGCGGGGCCTACGTCTACAAGAGCGTGAAGGAGGGCGGCGACCAGATCGAGTACGAGGACGAGTCGCCGGACTTCCACCCCCAGTTCGAAGAAGCCGTCGCCCGTTCCGGCGCTCAGTGCCGGATGGGCGGCACGCACCCGCTCTGCACCTACCAGCCCGTTGGATAACGTCTAGCCCCTATACCAAGAGGAGTAATGCGATGACCACGAGCGAGCATGTAACGGACAACCCGCGCCTAACAGCGCTGCACGAGGTTATGGCTGCGAATTCTCTGGCGGGCCATTGGCAGCCGCGGGCGCGAAACGCTGATTTGGAGCCATGGGCCTGGCCATGGGAGGTGATTCAGTCCTGCCTATACGAGTCCGGGGAGGTAATTCAGTTGGGGGAAGCGGACTCAGCAGCAGCCCGGCGCACGGTGCAGCTGATCAACCCCGCGCTCACTGACCGCAAGTCGACGAGCCGCACGATTCAGATGTCCATTCAGCTGGTGAAGCCGGGCGAGGCGGCTGAGTGCCACAGGCACACGGCGGCGGCGTTGAGGTTTATCGTCGAGTCCAGCGGCGCGTACACCGCCGTTGAGGGCGAACGCATGATTATGGAGCCGGGCGACCTCGTATTGACTCCCAACTGGACTTGGCACGACCACGCCAACAACACTGGAGACAATGCGGTTTGGCTCGATGTTCTGGATTTTCCCTTCAGCGGGCACCTCAGCGCAGCGTTCAGCGAGGTCTTTCCCGAGGGTACTGCGCAGCCGATCACGAAGCCTGACGGTTACAGCCAGCGCCGGCTGGGCGCGATTCGTTCGCAGGTCGAACGACCGAACAGCACCGAGGCGCTTCCTTTCACCTACAAGTGGGAGGACGTCTTGGCGGCGCTCCAAGGGATGGATGACGCAGGCGAGTCAACTCCGACCGACGGGGTGTTGCTGGAATACACGAATCCAGTCACGGGTGGCCCTACCATGCCGACAATCGGGTCTTGGGCGCAGATGCTGCGTCCGGGAGAGAAAACGGAGGCACACCGCCACACCGGCATAACGGTATACCACGCAGTGTCCGGTGACGGGGTGACATACGTGGGGCGCGGCACCGACGAGCGAGAGCTCAAATGGGGGAAGCGGGACTGCTTCTTCGTCCCCTCGTGGGCATGGCACCGCCACGAGAATCGTTCACAGACTGAGCCGGCGTACCTTTTCTCGGTGACGGACCGTCCCGTGCTCGATGCGTTCAACCTTTTCTGGGAACAGAGAGGCTAGCAATCGCCTGATGCAATCGACTAGGGGCTCAAGGGGAGCCGCTTCTGGGGCCTGGATAAATGGCCCAACGAAGCCGACGATTTCGTCAGGGGTTCCGTTCCCTCCGTCCTTAGGAGTACGCGGGAGTCAAGGATGCCGATAAAGTACGGGATTCAGCGCCTTCTTGAGGCGATACCGACAATCTTTGTCGTACTCGTACTCGTATTCGCGTTGCTCCTCTTCATCCCAGGGGACCCAGTCCTCTTCATGCTGGGAGTCGTCGGCGACACGACGGACACGATATCGGCCGAGGTCTACGCCGCCATGCGGGAGCGGCTAGGCTTGGACCAGAACGTGGTGGTCAGGTTCTTCAATTGGTTTTTCGCCGTTCTCCAAGGCGACCTCGGAGAATCAAACCGCTTTGGCACGAGTGTGACGCAGATCATCCTTCATCGCCTGCCGGCGACCCTCTATTTGGGAATTGCCGCCATACTCATCGGGCTCGTTATAGCAATCCCTCTGGGCGTTCTGGCGGCGATTCACGAAGGTAAGTGGATTGATCACGTGGCGAACGGATTCGTGCTGTTCGGTCTCGTAACGCCCAGTTTTTGGATCGCGCTGCTCTTCGTACTTGCCTTTAGCGTCTATCTGGGCTGGTTCCCAACCTTCGGCTACACCCCTCCCCAGGAAGACTTCGTTGACTTCCTAAAGCACATCGCATTACCTGCCAGCGTCATGGGGATTGACCTGGGAGCGAGTACGCTCCGCTATCTGCGGACAGATTTCATTGAGCAGATGCGTCAGGACTACGTGCGCACCGCTCGTGCGAAAGGGTTGCCGGAGCGAATTGTCTTCTGGAAGCACGTCCTGAAGAACTCTCTGGTGTCTTTTGTCACCGTCCTCGGATTTGACATCCAGCGGCTACTTGGGGGATCGACGATTATTGAAACGATGTTTGCCTACCCAGGCATCTCATACCTTTTGCTTCAGTCAATCTTCAACAGAGACTTTGCAGTGGTGCAGGGTGTAGTGCTCCTCATCGCCATTATGGTGATTGTGGTGAACCTTTTCGTCGACTTCATCTACTCCATCCTCGACCCGCGGGTCAGGTACGCATAGGAGGCGGCGATGGCTTTGCAGGCAACAGTTGCGCCTCAGCAGGCCGCAAGCCCGAAGCTGGCCGCGTATAAGGCCGGACTACTGGTTGTCTGGGGCGTAATTCGGCGCGACCGCAGGGCGAAAATCGGAGCGATTATCATTGGCGTAGCCGTCCTCCTCGCCCTTTTCGGTCCCTATATCACCCCGTACCCTACGGACGAGCCCCATACGGCGATACGGCTGGAAGGGCCGAATCTGGCGCACCCAATGGGCACCGACTATATTGGCCGTGATGTATTCTCCCGCATCATCGCGGGCGTCAGGGTGAGCATTATGGTCGCCTCCGGCGCCGTCGTCTTGGCGCTCGTGTTCGGCGTCGTGCTGGGCGCAGTGTCAGGTTTCGCGGGGGGAAGGGTTGACTCCGTAATCATGCGGGTGATGGACGCCATCATTGCGTTCCCTGGGCGGCTTCTCGCCATCGCTTTGGTCGCGGCCATGGGAGCCAGCATCGGCGCGTTGTGGTTTGCGCTGGCTTTCAGCTCGATGCCCCAGTACGCGCGCTTGGTCCGGGGCTCTGTGCTGAGCCAAAAGGAGAGAGAATACGTTGAAGCGGCCCGCGCCATTGGCGAGTCCTCCGGCTCTACGCTCTTCAGATACGTCCTGCCCAACAGCATGACCCCTGTGCTGGTCCGCATTCCGTTGAACCTTGGGCAAGCCATCATCGCGGAGGCGGGCCTCAGCTTTCTAGGCCTGGGCCTCGTCCCCCCGACTATCAGCTGGGGCCAGATGCTAAACAGCTCGCAGGAGTACTTGGAGACGGCGCCTTGGCTCGCCATCTTTCCCGGATTGGCCCTCTCCATCGTAATTCTTGGATTCGTGCTGCTTGGGGACGCGCTCAGGGACCACTTGGACCCCCGCGCGCGGTCTGGGCGTAGGCGGCGGTAGGCTGAAATGGCTGAGCTGCTGCGGCTTGAAGACCTGACCGTTGAGTTCCCCTTGGAAAGCGGCAGTCTGCGTGCGGTCGATCACTTGTCCCTCACCGTCAACCAAGGCGAGGCGGTCGGAATCGTGGGGGAGTCCGGATCTGGCAAAACCGTAACAGCGTTGTCCATCATGCGGTTGCTCGACGCGGGAGCCGAGATAGTGGAGGGCCGGATTATCTTCGGCGGGCAGGACATCACCAGGGCAACCGAAGAGGAGATGAACAAGATCCGGGGCCGGCGGGTGAGTATGGTTTTCCAAGAGCCCATGACATCGCTCAACCCCGCGTACACGGTCGGCGAGCAGGTTGCCGAAGTCTACCGGCACAAGATGGGTGAGACCCGGGCGATGGCGAAAGAGCACACAATCAAGCTCTTCGACCGAGTGAAGCTGCCGCGCCCCGACCAGCTGTTCGACAAGTACCCACACGAATTCAGCGGCGGGATGCGCCAGCGCGTGATGATTGCCGCCGCGCTCGTCTGCCAGCCGGAGCTCGTCATTGCCGATGAGCCAACGACTGCGCTGGACGTCACCATCCAGGCCCAGATCCTCGCCATTCTGCAGGAGTTGCAAGACGAGATGGGTCTCGCTCTCCTGTTCATCTCCCACAACCTCGAAGTGGTGGCCCAGCTGTGCGACCGGGTGGTAGTGATGTACGGCGCGCAGCTGATGGAATCCGGCAGCTCTGAGCAGCTGTTTGTTGCGCCGCGCCACCCCTACACCGCAGGCCTGCTCCAATCAATCCCACGCCGAGGGACTCCTCTGAAGGCTATCCAGGGCGCTATCTTTGACCTCCGCTATCCCCCGGCGGGTTGCCGGTTCCATCCTCGTTGTCCCGTCGGTCAGGACTTATGCCTCTCGGACGCGCCCGGCGTTCGCGCGCTTGCCGCAGGAGACGAAGAGCGCGAGGTGAGGTGCCACTTTCCGTTGGTGAGCGAATGACGCTAGACAGGAACCAGCCGGGGCAGGGAGGGAGCGCCGCGTCCATGACGGAGCGCCCGAGGGCAGTAGGACCCCTGGTCCAAGCCGAATCCCTCACAAAGCACTTTGATGTGAGCGGCGGCATATGGTCACGGCTGCTCAACGGCAAGCGCGTAATCAAGGCGGTGGACGACGCCTCCTTCGAGATAGCCTCCGGAGAGACACTCGCTCTCGTGGGCGAGAGCGGTTCTGGCAAGTCGACCATGGCCAGGCTCATCGCCAGGCTCATCCCTGCGACTGCAGGGAAGGTCACCTTCGCGGGGATCGATGTCTTTCACGCTACGAAGCCCGAGCTCAAATGGCTCCGAAAAGAAATCCAGTTCGTCTTCCAAGACCCCTTCTCATCCCTCAATCCCAGGATGCAGGTTGAGCAGATTGTTGGCCGCTCGCTCACCATTCACAAGGGACTGGTCGGCCCGCAGCGGGCCGAGCGCGTGGCCGAGATTCTTTCCACTGTCGGAATGTCCGAGGACCACATCTACCGCTTCCCGCACGAGTTCTCGGGCGGACAGCGCCAACGGATCGCCGTAGCGCGCGCGCTGGCGTCTGAGCCCACCTTGATCCTGGCTGATGAGCCGGTCTCGTCGCTCGACGTGTCCATCCAAGCGCAAGTGCTGGAGCTTTTGGAAGGGCTGCGGGTCGACTATGGCCTCGCCATGCTTTTTATCACCCATGACCTCAACGTAGCTGAATTCGTAGCGGACAGGATCATCGTCCTCTACGGAGGCAGGGTTATGGAGGTAGGCTCCACCGAAGAGGTGCTAGGCGCTCCATTGCACCCGTACACTCGGTCGTTGCTGGAAGCGCGGCCCCGTTTTGGCGAGCGACGTAAGTTGAAGCCGCTTGAAGGTGAGCCGGCCGTGCCTATCAATCCGGCCCCTGGGTGCCGGTTCGCCGCGCGTTGCCCCATCCGTGTCCCCGAATGCACCGTCGCCGACATCCCCATCGTGAAGAAGGGGCTTGGACGTGAGGTAGCGTGTATCCGCGCATGAATCGGGGGCGATCGCTGCGGATGGGGCCATAGGTTGGCGCGGGGCGCGCAGTTGCAGGAGGCCTTACGGGACGTTCCCTACCGCAAGCGAAAAGGGCGGTGCGCCCGTCGAAACGCCGGCGGATACCGTCCATTGACGCTCATTGCCAGGTCGCCTACACTCGCCCGACTAGGGTCAGCCAGCTGACATTTGGCATGATTGCTCGTTGGGTCCACTGCAAGGAGTTGAGTCCGCTCTGATTTCGCAGACTCCCACCTCGACCTGAACCCCAAGGTCTGGACGCATGGAGTGCCTGCCCAGGGCGAGGCCGGGCGCTCAAGCGTGCGACGATTGGCCAGCCATGAAGAGACTAGACTTTTCATGAAAGACGAGGAAGCGCCATAGCTGAAATGTCGAGAGCGCCCACCACAGGCATGCAACGGTGTGGCGAGCACCCGCAAGTAAGAACAAACGGACAAGGGAGATGCCCATGATGACCGCTAAGCGCGTACTGAGATTCTTGATACTGGCAGGAGCAGCTCTAGGCCTGCTGGCGGCATGTGGCGCGGACCCAACTCCAACCCCACGCCCAACCGCGACTCCGATTCCCGCGGCCGAGCCAACTGCAACCCCCGACCCCATGGCTGAATGGAATTCCATCGTTGCCGCGGCTCAGGAAGAGGGCACGGTCGTGGTGTTCGGCCCCCCGGGAGACGCCGTCCGCCGGGCTCTTACCGAAGGGTTTGAGGGGGCGTACCCCGGCATCCGAGTCGAATGGAGCGGCGGCCGCGGCGGCGAACAAGGAGCCGTCATAGCCGAGGAACGAAAGGCCGGCATCTCCAGCGTCGATGTCGTGATCCAGGGCTTCATCAGCTTCAACCGTGTGTTCACTCCGCTGAATGTCCTGGCCCCGATTGAGGAAGTCCTGTACCTCCCGGATGTGCAGGACCTCAGCAAGTGGCGGAACGGCGAGCTTCAGATTCCCCCGGATGGGCTGAACCTGGGGTTCACGATGTCGACTAACACACAGCTGATCTACGACCCCGAGCAGGTGCCTGACCCGACGGAGATCGACGAATACCATGAGCTGCTCGACCCGAAGTGGAAAGGGAAGATTATCTTGAACGACCCCATTCCCGCGGGCGCAGGCTACCGCGTGCTGAGGGACGCCACTGAGGCGCTTGGGAGCATTGAGGCCGCTGAGGAGTGGGTTCGCGCGCTCAAGGAGCAATCAGTCGTCGACCGCGACCAACGAGGCATGCTTGAATCAGTCCTGAAGGGCCAGTACGCGATCCACTTCGCTCCGAGCGGCGGCGTGATGGGCCAGCTTGCAAGTGAAGGCATCGAGTTCCACTACCTCACTCTGAAGGAGCGCACGACCCCCACCTACAGCAACAGCTTCGGCACCCTCATGCGGATGACTGAGCCGCCCCACCTCAACGCACAGATCGTCTTCATGAACTGGCTCCTGACCCAGGAGGGGCAGACGGCGTGGAGCACTTCGATGAACCTCGGCTCCCTGCGGTTGGACGTTCCAACGGACCACCTCCGGCCATACTCGGCGCCGGTGCCCGGTGTTGAGTACGGATTCGATTGGAGCCCGCTCCGTACGGAAGAAGAAGAGGCGATCGTCAACGACATATTCGGCATCTAGCCGTCGTTGCCTGGCCCCTCCAGGCGGTGCGGCGGCCTCACGGAAGCGCTGCGGCGGCTTCCGTGAGGTAGTCGGCCTTAAGCGCTCCCTCTCATCATGCGGAGAGGGAGCGCGGTGTTAGCGGCCCCGAAGGCCCCGGAAGCAGCACGAACGACATGGAACAAGTCGCCACGGCCCCCACGATGCGGATGGCCTGGAGGAAGAGCCCCCGGGGCATTCTGCTCTTTGCCATAGTTGTAGCCGTCGGCTTCTTCACTGCCTATCCGGTCAGCCTCCTCCTCCTCAAGAGCTTCCAGGTCAGCGTCCCCGGCGAGGCCGTTCAATGGGGCTTGAGCGGGTGGAAGCAGGCCTTCGGAGACGACGCGCTCGTCAAGGCATTCGGCAACACCCTGTTCCTGGGCAGCGTCCGCACCGGAATCACGTTGGTTCTCGCCATTTACTTCGCATGGGTAGTGACGCGGACGAACACGCCCATGCGCGGGTTCATCGAGTTCATGATGTGGCTGGGCTTCTTCCTCCCCGCCATTCCGATGACCATGGGCTGGATACTGCTTCTGGACCCATTCTCCGGAGTGCTCAACACCTTCCTTAGGGACACCCTGGGACTGCCCAGTCCATTCAACATCTATTCCTACGGCGGCATCGTGTGGGCGCACCTAGCCTTCAGCACCTCGATTCGCTTCTTGCTCTTGACCCCTGCATTCCGGTCGATGGACGCAGCCTTGGAAGAAGCGGCCCGGATTGCGGGGAACAACCCCTTGAGAGTGCTGACCCGCGTTACCGTGCCGGTGCTGGCCCCCGCCATCATCATAGGCACGTCGTTGGGGTTCATTAAGAGCCTGGAGTCGTTGGAGATCGAGCTGTTGCTGGGCCGGCGCGCTGAGATTTCCGTATTCACTACCAGGATCTTCGACTATCTCCGCTGGGAGCCCCCCCTCTACGGACGGGCCACCGCGCTCTCCAGCATCTTCCTGCTCATCATCTTCGCGATGATCTGGCTGCAACGGGTACTGATTGGCAAGCGGCACTACACCACCGTGACAGGCCGCGGATTCAGGGCAGGGGTAACCGACATAGGCCGGTGGAGATGGGTCACCTTTGGGTCGAGCATGCTCTTCGTCGGCGTAATGATCATCCTTCCCCTCTGCATGCTGCTCATGGGGACCTTCATGCGCCTGTCCGGCATCTTCGACATCCCTGACCCCTGGACGCTCAAGCACTGGACAGACGCCTTTGACGACCCCGTCTTCTTAAGATCGCTCCGCAACACCCTTTTCATGGGGTTCGGCGCGGCGGCCACCGGCGCTGTGGTTTACTCCCTCATCGCTTACATGCTTGTGCGGGGCCGCTTCCTCGGACGCGGGCTATTGGACTTCTTCTCGTGGCTACCGTGGGCTATTCCCGGCGTTCTCGTCAGCCTGTCGCTGCTTTGGGTGTTCCTCGGTTCCGGCCCCATCTTCAAGCCGGTATATGGCACGCTCTTCATACTCATCATCGCCACGACGATCGGCACTCTTCCCCTTGGCGTGCAGATCCTCAAGGCCTCCATCATGCAGATGAGCCCGGAGCTCGAGGAAGCCTCACGCGTGCATGGGGCTTCCTTGCGCCAGACCATTGCGCGCATCGTCATGCCCCTCATGGCGCCCGCCGTCATGTCCGTGGCCATCATCTCGTTCATATCCGCCGTGCGCGACGTGCCAACGGTCATCTTCCTCGCCAACTTCCAGACGAGGCCGCTGTCGTTGCTGATGCTTGACTACATCATCGGAGGCGAGCGTGAGAAGGCCACCGTCATTGGCGTCTTCCTCGCTGCGCTCATCGTCGTGGTGGCCCTTGCGGGACGGAAAGTCGGCCTGCAGATGGGAAGCACCGGGGGGCGGTGAGTCCGGCAATCCCAAAGGCGGATGCCCAGTAAGAGTTGCCCCTGGCGCCAATCGTGCCGGACCCCGGCGCCGTTACTTCAGGCTGAGGAATCGCTCAGCATTCTCGAACGCCATCTTACGCTGCTCCTCCACCGGCACGTCTTGGAAATTGCGCTGCAGCGTCTCGTCCGAGTGGGGCCAGTTCGACTCGACATGCGGGAAGTCGCCTCCCCACATAATCCGATCAACGCCAATTTCATGGCGGAGTTTGACCCCGATAGGGTCATCGAAGAAGCCAAGGTAGATGTGCTGCTTGACGTATTCGCTGGGAAGCTGTTTCAAGGGCTTCATGTTGTACGTCGTCTCAGCCCAGTAATGGTGCCGCTCGTAGTTGTGGTCCATCTGCTCCAGGTAGATTGGAGCCCATCCGACCTGCTGCTCCGCATAGTAAACGTGGAGGTCCGGGAAGCGGTCGAAGAGGCCGCTCATGACCATCTGCGTGATGTTCTGGGCTCCTCGGATGCCATATCGCGCGAGCCGGCTGACGTAGTCGGGAGGCCTGAGATGTGCGGGGGGCAGCACCGGGTACTTGAAGATCGGGCTGCCTCCATTTAGCGACGTGTGTACAGTCACGGGCATACCCAACTCTTGGGCTCGGGCCCAAAACCTATCGTCCCCTTCAACGGGATGAGGCAGGCCTGAGGGAAACGCTGCAATCTCCACGAGCTTGATGCCCGCCTGGGAGCAGAACTCCAGCTCCTCGATCGCTTCGGAGAGACCGCGGTCCGGAATGCATCCAACCCCTACCAACCTATCGGGGTTCAGGGCGCAGAACTCCTCGGCCAGCCAGCGATTGTAGGTGCGTAGGAGTGCGTGGTAGCCGTCAGGGTCTTTGATGCCCCTCGTGATGTTGCGGACGCCGCCAACTCCCGGGTACATCCATTCGGAATCGATGCCGTCCTGGTCGAGCTCGCGTAGCCGCTGTTCAGGACCGCCCGTTCCCGCAGCCTCGTCCCACTTCAGCCCGATGGGGTTGTAGTCCTTCGGGTCGATCCCAGCGTAGAGGTTGCTGCCGCCTTGATAGATCCCGCCCTCCACAACGAAACCATCGCCGCCGTTGGGTAGGGTGATGCGTCGAGGAGCAAGCCCCTCGTACTTCTTCGGCACCCCGCAAGCCCATACATCTGGTGGGACCTCAATGTGCGAGTCCGCCGAGATGACTTTGTAGTCGAATGGCATTGGATTCCCTCCAGGCCGCTCCTTGCGGCGCGGTTGCTAGGGCCGGACGAATTCTCCACCGGTGCTGCGCGGGGCTTCAGCGAGAGCCGACCCTTCACTGCTTCCAGACGTTGATTCCCTCGAGCACCAGCTGGCTAGTCATTTTGCCGAGTTCTGCGACAATGCGCTTGCACGGGGAAGCGGGAGAGGCAATCGGGTTCTCACCGGCCCCGCATCTCCCCGTGGAGACCGGCATAGAAGCGCATGGACTGGAGGGGCCTGCATAGGGTCCCTCCAGTCCTGCCCTGAAGCCTACACAGGGACCGCAACCGTCTCCAAGACCGTGTTGATGCTGTTTGCCAGGAGATCACGGTCCTCCTGCGTCATCTCCATGGTCTTCCAGCGCGGGTACTGACGGACGGCCAGGCCACGGGCTTGCAGGCCCACGAGCGTGGTCGCTCGACCGTACTTTCGCAGGGAGGCAGTGCGTTTCGAGTGCTCGGACATGGCGTCGCTGATTGCCTGCGCCCGGTCGTCGTCGCCGGCATTGATCGCGTCCACGAGGGCAACGCCGACTTCCGGCATCGCGACGGGCGGGCCGGCCGCGATGCTCCCGCAGACACCGATCCGCATCCCTTCGATCAATTGGTTGACGGGGATGAAGATGTTGAAGTCCTCCCCCATGGAGTCGATGTACTCGCGGGCCTGCTCCAGCGTGCCGGCGGCCAGCTTCGCCCCGAACACACCGGGAATCTCCGCCCTGAGCTTCAGCATCATCGACGGGGGCGTCGGGTATCCGGAGTACTCCGGGTTGTTGTAGAGGAACATCGGCAGCCCGACGGCGTCATTTACCATCTTGTGCTGCTCGATGAGTTCCCACTCGCTCCGGTCGCTGTAGTAGTACGGCCCCACGATGCCGATGGCGTCGGCCCCAACCTCTTTGGCGTGCCTGCCAAGGTCCATGCTGGTGTAGGGGTCTACCGCGCCGACCTGGACAGTGACGACAACTCGGCCGTTGGCCTGGCTGACAACCGCCTCAGCCACCTCTTTGCGCTGATCGGGTCGGCAGGCCGGGCCTTGGCCCTGAGAGCCGAGCACAAAGAAACCATTCACGCCGTGGCCGATGTACCAATCGGTCAGCTCTCTCATCATAGGAACGTCGACTTCACCCTGACCGTCGAACACGGTAGGAATCGGGGCAATCAAACCCCTGAATCGTTCGGCTACGCTGCTCGCCCCATTGCTATGTGCCATGGACGCACTCCTTTCTCTTCCGCTACCCAAGCGACCCTGCTTTACCTAGTGCTACGAATACCGACAACGCATTAACGGCCTTGCGACGAATCGCCACCTGACCCAAGGGCAATATGTACCATCCCTCTCGTAGTGTCAAGTTCGTGCCTCCTCTAGCGAAGGGCGCCGCTCGCCCCTACCGGCGCTCCCCTAGCAAGCGTTCCTACCGGACGAGGTTCCTCTCCTAAACGGCTCCTCGCAGCCTAAGTGCTGAGGGGCAGTCCCGTGCCCGTGAACTCCATGAGACCCCTTAGCGGAGACGTCCCAGCGGCTTGAAATGGGCTGTCGCCAAAGCGCGACCTGAAGGAGACTCATTACTACGGCCAGCGTGGTGGGGAAGGAGGGACTCGAACCCTCATGCCCTAGGGGCACATGATCCTAAATCATGCGCGTCTGCCATTCCGCCACTTCCCCAGCGGCTTCGCCCTTTAGCCTACAACAGCATGGGATGTGGAACAGCGGGAGCCGCCGGGCTAGAGCGGGTTCAGCGCCTCGGACTCGATCCGATCGATGTCCGGGAAGCCGGATTGCCGGTAGCGCTCCCTCCCGTCTCCGGCGAAGACGATGAACGTCGGCGTCAAGCTGACCCCGTAGCGCGATGCGGCGGCTCTCCCCACGTCCTCGGCCAGGTTCAGCCGCACCACCTCAGCTTTGCCCTCCAGACGCGCCTCCAGGCCGTCGACGCTGCGCTTACTGATAAGGCAGACCGTACAGTTGTCGGAGTAGAGTTCGACCACGACGCCCTGACCGCTGCCCACCAGCGAATCGACCTCCGCGATGGTCGCGACGTCGCTCGGACCGTGGCGAGCGCTCAGATAGCCCGCCCCTAGTACGAGGGCGACGAGTGTGAGCGCGATGGCTACCTTCAGGTTCCCTCGGTTCGTCCAGGCGTAGTAGAAAATCACGCCCACGATGATTACCAGGGCGAAGGCCGCTGAGTTGTTGTTGATGAACGACAACATGGCTGTAAGTTGAGATGCCGTCCGCCTGCCGACCGTTGCTTGACAGGGCGAGGACGCGCTCTGAGGATACGCCGCGCTCGGAGCGTCGGACGACTCTCTCTAGAAGAAGACATCCAACGAGGGAGAGTTACGCAATGCCTCAGGAGGGCGCGATGACAGTCCAGATTGCCAACATAACGTTGGAGAACGCCGAAGAGAAGTACGCGGAGATGAGCCACGGCACGACCCGCTACATCGATGCGGGCGAGGGCTACCCCACCATCCTGTTGCATGGTGTCGGGTATGCCGAGGGGGCGCACAACTGGCTCCTCAACATCGGCCCGCTCTCCCAGCGCCTGCGGGTCATCGCTGTCGACGCATTAGCCTGGGGCAAGGGCAAGGGCTGGCTGCAGCAGGAGTACTCCTTCGCCTACTTAGTCGACTTCCTCCGCGAGTTTCAGGACGTCCTCGGCCTCGAGCGGACGAACCTGGTCGGACACTCCATGGGCGGCTGGATTGCGTCGCTCTTCGGCTACGAGAGTCCCCACCGGCTGAACAAGCTCGTGCTCGTGGCGAGCGGCGGCGCGATGCCGCGCCAGCTGAGGAGCATGGTGGAGTTCAAACCGCCGACGCGGGACGAAATCCTGGCGGCGTTGCAGACCCGGGTGAACGCGGACGTCGACCTGGAAGCGCTCGCCGATTACCAGTACGCCCTGACCCAGGACCCGGAGCGGCTGGCGGCCTACCAGCGCGTGCTGAACCACATGAACAACATGGAGACGCGCAGCCGATATAACACCGTGCGCCGCTTCCCCCACATTCCCGTTCCCACGCTCGTGGCCTGGGGCAAAGACGACGCGGTCAACGCCTTAGAGATGGGTCAGATGACCCACGACGGCATCCCCGGCTCCAAGATAGTGGTCTTTGACTGCGGACACTTCATCCCCACCGAAGCGCCGGACGAGCTGAACGCCGCCCTCCTCGACTTCCTCCCTGACTAGGGCGAGAGGATGGGTTGGGCAGCCCCAGAAGGCCCGGGCCCGGGCCGACTCCACAGGCGACGGGAACGTTGGACGGAATTCATACCTATCAGGTATGATTTTTTCAGCATGAAAAGCATACGGAGCCGCCATGAAGATCAGTGAGCGCGGACAGATAACCATCCCCAAGCCCCTGCGAGACCGCTTCGGCATGAGTCAGGACGTGGAGGTCGAGGTCGTCGAGGCGCCCGGCGGGCTGCTCATCCGAAAGCGGACGACAGGCGTACACCCCGTGGACAGGGTCTTCGGAATCCTGCAAGGCCGTCCCTTGCCGGGCGGCGTCGCCAGCGTCGACGAGTACATCGAAGACATCCGCGGGAGATGATTACCGCCGTCGACACAAGCGTTCTGATCGATGAATTCTTTGGAGACGAACGCTTTGGGACACGCTCGCGAGAGTGGCTGCGGGATGCCTACGAGATGGGAGCCCTCCTCGTCTCCGATATTGTCTATGCGGAGCTCGTTCCCGCTTTCAACGACCGTGACGAACTCAACCAAGCCCTGAGGGACGTCAACATTGCCGTCTCCTCCATCAACACCGGCATCGCCTACGAAGCAGGCCGCCGCTGGATGCGCTACCGGCAAGCCGGAGGCCCGAGAGAGCGAATCCTCGCCGACTTCCTGATCGGCGCGCACGCTCTGGTTGTAGCCGATGCCTTCCTCACCCGGGACCGCGGCTTCTACGCGACCTACTTCCCCGAGCTGAAGGGCTTCTAGCCCCACCCGTCAGGCCCTTAGTCCAGCACCTCGATGCGGAAGAGGTGGCTGCCCGCGACGCGCGCCTCCACCTGCTCCAGCGCATCCTCCTTTTCGAGGATGCGCGTCAACAGCGCGCGCTTCTCGTCGATGTCGCGCACCGGCGTGGCCCTCGCCCGGAGGTCGCGCTGTGCGCTCTCCTTCAGGTGGTACGTGAACTCCGGGTTCGCAAAAAGGTTGGCCGCCCAGTCGCGGGCGCCGGGGTTGTTGGAGAGATACGGCTGCCCGTCGAGCTGGCGCAGCCGCACCTCCTTGCGAGAGGGCTTGCCGCTCCTCCGCCCGATAGTCGTGATGTCAACGAGCCGGTCGTTCTCCAAAGCCTTGCGTGCTGCGTCGTCCAATGCGGTAGCCCCTCAATTCGTGATGTAGGTGTGCGTGATGACTTCCCAGACGTGGCCGTTCTCACATTCGAAGTAGAAGCCGCGCCCCTGGTGCTTGTGGTTGATCTCGCCGTCTGTACGCGAACCGGGACCGCTCCCGAACACGATGCCCTCGTCCTTCACCCGCTGCAGGATAGAGTCGAACTCCTCATCGGAAGCGAGAAAGGCATAGTGATTCGAGCGTGGGGACTTCGAGTCGTCGAAATCGAGCGTGAGCATGTCGTTGATCTTGACCGGCGCGAAGTGCCCCCAAGGGCCTTCGTACGCCAGGCCGAAGACGCGCGCGATGAACTCGGCCGACTTCACCTTGTCGTATGCGGGAACAATGGTGTGATCGAGCTGGAGCGGCATAGCTGGCCTCCCGGTGCGTTTGCTGCGTTGCCTCCACAGCATACCCCCGCCCGCAAGCTCGCGCAGCAAGCCGGCTCCTCTGCGAAGGGGGCGCGCTCAATGGTAGGCTACGTCGCGCGCGTCAGGCGCAAGGGCAACGAGCCAATGATTATCGACATGCACACCCACATCGTCCCGAAGGACTTCCCCTTCCTCCCCGAGCGCGCATCAGGCGACGCCTTCCCCTCCATGGACCCGCAAGACGAGGAGCGCTCCACCATCATGATCAGCGGGCGCGAGTACCGCACGGTGCGCGACGTCTGCTGGGACGCGCCAAAGCGCGCGGCGGAGATGGCCGGCCAGGGGACCGACAAGCAGGTGCTATCTCCCCTGCCCGAGCTGCTGATGTACCACCTCGACCCGAAAGACGGCGCCGACTTGGCGCGGCATCTGAACGAGACCATCGCGGGCATGGTCGCGGACGAGCCCGACCGCTTCTACGGCCTGGGGTCGGCGCCCATGCAGGACATCGAGCTGGCCGTCGCAGAGCTGCGCGTCATCAAAGAGCTCGGCCTGCATGGCGTCGAGATCCGGTCGAACATCGAGGGCCGGAGCCTCGGCGAGGAGGAATTCCGCCCCTTCTTCCGAGAGGCGGCGGCGCTGGGCTTGGCGGTGTTCCCCCACGCCAACAGGCCGACGTTCGCGGACCGGCTCGCGCACATCCCCGCGGTGGTCGCGGACGCCCCGCTTGGCTTCCCCATCGAGTCTGGACTCGCCGGCGCGTCGATCATCTGGAGCGGCCTGCTGGACGAGCTGCCGGACCTGCGCGTTTGCATCAGCCACGGCGGCGGCGTACTCATGCAGCTCCTCGCCCGAAGCGACGAGAACTGGCGCAGCCGCGACGCGGTCCGCAAGCTGCTGCCGCGCTCGCCCATGGAGTACGCGTCGATGCTGTACTACGACGACATGGCGTTCGGCACGGCGCCCCTGCGCTATCTCATCGACCAGGTGGGCGCGAGCCAGGTGATGATTGGCTCCGACTGGCAGGGCACGGGGCCAAAGGACCCGTCTCCGGAGGAAGAGTTCGAGGCGCTGGGCCTCAGCTCCACCGAGCGCGAGCTGATCGGCTGGCGCAACGCGCTGCGGTATCTCGGGGCGGGGAGAGCGCTAAACTAGGCTGATGCTGAACGCCGCGTCAGCCAGATGCTCACATGACTAGAGCGCTCTTCCGTAGCATCGCTACCCTGATAGGAGTATCGGCGCTGGCCCTAGCAGCCGCTTGCGGAGGCGAAGCCGAACCTCCGGCGGCGTGCTCGGAAGGGCGGACGCTTAACTTCGCCTTCTACGCCTTTTTCGAGCCGGTCAGTTCCAGCGCGAACCCAGACCCGGATTCCGCGGGATTCCACGAGCACACCGGCTACGAGGCCGACCTGCTCACCGCCCTGGAAGCGATGGACGGCGCGGGGCTGCGGTTCAACCGCATTCCCATCGCCGAGTGGCCCGGTATCTGGCTGCTCCCCGCCACGCCTGATTTCGACATCGCCGGAGGCGGCATCACAATCCTCGATTCTCGCACCCGCGACGCCGGGGGTGCCCGCGTGGTCAGCTTCACGTCCGGGCACATCGAGTTCCGGCATTCGCTGCTGGTGCGGTTCGAGGATGCCGCGCGCTACGCAACTCATGACGACCTGACCAGTGAGACCCTCGTAGGCGCGATCGCTGGAACGACCGGCGAGGCACGCCTCCTGCAGCTAACCGGCCTCGCCGACTCCGAAGGCGTATTGGCCGCCGGAACTCAGATTGTCGCGGCGTCGGGGGCGGCAACCGCCGACGGCACGGCTGCCTATGTCATCACCGCCGGCGGATCGTCGCCGAACGTGAAGGGACGAGAGCGGCTGCTGCCGCCGTCGCCGGATATGCCCGTGGTCATCTACCTCGGAGCCGATGTCGGCGACGCGGAGTTGATCGAGGCCCTGCGCGACGGCTCGATAGACGCCTTCGCCCGCGGCGCCATCGGCAACGCCGAGGCGACCGGCGACGGAGTCTTCGCCGTCACCGCGCTCGATCCGACCGTCGAGTACGGAGGCTGGACGTTGTCGGCCTCCGAAGAGGCGCTCACCGCTTGCCTCGATGAGAAAATCGACTATCTGACCAACGATCAGGCAATCGGACACTCCGAATGGCGCGCCGACCCGAAGGTCTTCCTCCGGCGCGCTCAGTCTTGGCGGCCGTAGCGCGTAGCGTAGGCGACGTCCACCGTGTAGGAGCGCGGGCTGCCGTCCACCAGCGGCCTTAGCGTAAAGCCTGGCGCAGCGTGGGGGCCGGGGCCCTGCGCCGTTGACGTCAGGCAGCCCTCACGCCCGGCTGTCTCCCGTGGATGAAGCCGTCCGACCGGGGCCGACGAAGCGGTTGCCGTCGACTGTCGCGATGTCCTCGGCGGGGAGCGACGCTTCTTCTCCCACGGCCGCTTCCGCCCCGCCCAGTACTTCAACGTAGCGCACGCTCGCGCTTGCGCCGTCCGCGCTCACCTCCAACAGTTCGACAACGTCTCCGCCGACCGTCACGAGGCGAGCGCCTGCCTCGATGCCTTGTAGGTTCATACCGCTACTCCGAAACTCCCTCTTCTACCCCGGCGACACCTCGACCGTTGTCTTGGCCGACTGCGGGAACGGGGGCGGCAGCGGCGCGCCGATTCGCTTGGCGTACTCCAGGTTCAGCGGGTTGAACTTGCCCGACGAGCCCGACGAGATTGCCTCGCCGCTGCGGTGCGGGTTCTTGGGAGTCGCCGTCTTCCCCTCGATGACCTCGTCGTCCATACGGTCGAACGGCATCCAGAGAATGTCGTTCTTGGCGGGGTCTCTGAACACGTTCATCGGCTCCCCGCCGTCCTCCACCAGCTGCATCTGCTCCATGAGCATGCGGCGGAAGAGAATGATGCCCATGTCCGACTGCCCCAGCTTCTCCATGTAGCGGCGCATGCGCGGGCCCTGCGACGTCCAGGCGAAGTGGTCCTGTCCGCTGTTGTTGTCGAGCTGCCCCCAGATGGGTTGGCCCGCCTCGTCCACTCCCGCGATGGGCACATGGTAGACGGGGATCTCGTCCTCCCGCTGATTGGTGTTCTCGCCCTCCCGGGGCCAGTCCGAGTAGTAGTAGACGTAGTAGGTGTGGGTGTCGTCTATCGGCACGCGGATCTGGAAATCGTGCCCGCCCGTGCCCGACTCCAGGTTCGGGAAGAGTATCGGGTGCCCGTACTTCCAGCCTATCGACTCCTCCTGCTCCTCGCCCTCCAGCCAGCGATGCTTGAGAACGCCGTGCTCGAACCTGCTGCACGAGGCGGAGACATGCCGCATGCTGCGGCCTGCCTTGCGCCAGTATTCGAAGTCCTCGTTCGGCTCCGGCGCGCGCTTGCCGTAGATATCGCCTCGGTGCTTTAGCACGCCGACCCGCTGGAGAGCGTACTTCGAGAAGTAGCCGTGGAGGTACTCCCCGTGGATGGGGTCCAGGGAGTTCTCCATAATCTGAAGCCAGTTGCAGGTGACGACCGTCCAGCCAATGCTCCTGACTCTGCCCTCCTCCACGAACGGGTAGTAGTGGGGCAGCAGCGGGGCCGGCTGCGGGCCGAGGTATGCGAACACGAGGCCGCCAAGCGTCTGCACCGGGTACGCTTTCATCCGCACGCGCTGGGGGAAGGTGGAGTCGGCAGGCTCGGCGGGCATCTCCAGACATTGGCCCGTCTCGTCGTACAGCCAGCCGTGATAGGGACAGCGCAGCCCTTTCGGCTCGGGGATGCCCCACAGCATGTTGACGCGCCGGTGGGCGCACGAGACATCGATCAGGCCGAACGTGCCGCTCTCGTCCTTATAGAGGACCAGGTCCTCCCCCAACAGACGCACCGCCTTGGTGGGGTTCTCGTTGAACTCCGACACCCCCGCTATGGGCTGCCAGTAGCGTCGCATCAGCTCGCCCATCGGCGTGCCAGGGCCCACCAACGTCAGCCTATCGTTCTGCTCTTTGGTCAACATCGGCTGTCCTCCTCGAACTATTTCGTCTCTCTGCTCCGCGCAGATTGCCACTTACGAGCCGATGCGTCAACGCATGCGCCAACCACTGCGGACCACTAAGCCCCCTTGACGCGGCGAATGAACTCCAAATCGCCGGCCTTTGGCGCGCCATCGGTCTCCTCGAAGCTGCCCGCGGCGTAGTTCCGTCCCATCGCCTCGATCAGTCCCGGCTTGGCCGCGTAGTAGCTCATCGTGCGGCCGAGCAGCTCGTCCCAGCGGGCGGCGATGGCCTTCGCCTCCGCGCTCGACGGGTCGAGGCTGTGCGCGGCCCTGACCTCGGCCAGCAAGACAGCCCACTCCTCCTCGACAGCCTTTATCTCCTCCGCCGGTGTCTCATTCCGCAGCTCCTCGAACTGCTTCATCTGCTCAGGCGTGTAGTACTTCTCCATGTCCTCACTCCTATTGTTCGTCCCCGCCCCAACCGCAGCCGCCGCATCGAGCACAAGGTCCGAGTCCCACGCGCCCTCTACCTTTCCCGCGTCGAGGACGCGGGATATCGCCGTGTGAATGCGGCGCAGCTCCGCCAGGCGTTCCTCGACCCCCCGCCGCTGCGCCCTCAACGACGCTGCAACATCGAAGCCGGGGCGGTCGAGCAGCTCGACGATGCGCTTCAGTGGGAAACCGAGGTACCTCAGCGTTAGCACCTGCTGGAGACGCAGCAGATCGGCCTCCGCGTAGAGCCGGTATCCCGCCTCCGAACGCCCCGACGGCGTCACGAGGCCAAGCCGGTCGTAGTGGTGAAGCGTCCGCACGGACACCCCGGCGCGTTCCGCAAGCTCGCCGATACGGTAGGGGCGCGGGCTGTGTTGCATCACGAAGACAGCGTAAAGGCTGACGTTACGTTAGGGTCAAGGGGGTTCCGTGGGCCCGCCCTACCCTCCGACCGGCGAGCCGTGATGATGCACGACGAGCCATCGTCCGTCGCGCTTCACGAACAGGTTGGTGGTCTCGATTCGCGCGTCCATCACCCGGCCGTTCACGACGGAGGAGAGATTCTCAGTACACGTGACCCAGGCCGCTTCTCCGGCGACAGTGGCCTCGGCGCCCGTGATCGTGAACGTCATCATCGCCGCGCCCTCGAAAATCCGCTCCCAGCTGCCCATCACCTCGAACCAGCCCGTGAGAATCGGCCAGCCCGGGTGGACGCAGGTGACCTCGTCTCCCCTGGACCAGACCGCCTCCATGCGGCCGATGTCCAACGACCCAAAGGCGTCGTAGAAGGCCTGATTGGCCGCGAGGACTGCGGCTTCCTGTTCGTCGCTCATAGCGCCTCCGCCGGGGACTCTACCAGGCCCGGCGCCCCCTCGCCCCTCTCCCGTCTGCGCCGGAGTGTCCGGTACTCTCTCCCGTCTGCGAGACCTTTGCGTAAACCTCAAACCGGTTCGTGATGAGCCTGTCGAACCATGAACCGGCTTGGAATATTGGGGAGCGCAGAGGGGCGTCGCCCCTCTGCCGGGGGCGTGGGGGTGTCCCCCACAACATGACGGGCGGGTGGGTGGGAAGAGTTACGCCCGCCAGAAATAGAGTTACGCAAAGGTCTCGTCTGCGGGGGAGAGTTAGAGAGGGGGGTTCCCCCGTATGCCGGGTATCGACGCTCCTTCCAGCACCAACGCCTGCCCCAACGAAAGCGCGGGGAAGAGTGTGACATCTGCCCGTTGCGCAAACGACATCCTTTTCCCTACCCTGCTTCGTATGCTCCCAACTGTCCCGCCCTCATCGCTGCCCCCATGCCCCTTACCGGCCCTGTCGGAAATTGTCGGATTGTGTCGCATTACTGTCGCAAAGTGTCGCATTTGCTGTCGCAAAATGGCGCGGAACTGTCGCGCCCGAAACCCCCAAACACGAGTAAATGCCATGAAAATCCGACAAAATGCGACAGTTTCGAAAAAATCGGCGCTCACCCCACTCGTAGAACCTGGGCACTTTACGAGTGCGCGACGGGCGCGATTGCGGGCGATTGCGGGCGATTGCGGGCGATTGCGGGCAATTCGCGCCAAACCGGCCTTCTGCGGCCCGCTTTCCCGGTCTGCGGGACCTTTGCGCAAACCTCAAACTGGTTCGTGGTGAGCTTGTCGAACCACGGACCGGCCTGGAATACCGGGGAGCGCAGAGGGGCGACGCCCCTCTGCCGGGGGCGTGGGGGTGTCCCCCACAACATGACGGGCGGGGGGGGGGGGGGGAAGAGTTACGCCCGCCAGAAATAGAGTTACGCAAAGGTCTCGTCTGCGGGAGAGACTGAGAGGGGGGGGCCACGCAAACCGGGGGGGCCGAAATTTGTGGATTCTTGGATTCTTAACCCCCTTCCATGGCGCCACGGCCTAGTAAACAGGTTCAGAAACTTCCGGGGAAAATAAGTTCTTGCCCCCCCGTCCCCGTCGCCCGTCGACCGCATCACGGCCACGTAAATCAAAGATTCCAAGAGGTGAAGGAGCCTGCGGAAAAAACTTCTTCCTCCTCCACGGACGCCGCGAGCTTTACGGGACAGGCTCCCCTAAACCGCCATAAGGGAGTTATGCAAAGGTGTCGTCTGCGGGGGAGGCCGGGAGAGCGCGCGGCGATGTATCATCCTGCCGTTCGATAGAGGAGGAGGACGCCATGCCCAGTTTCGATCTGACCGACCGCGTAGCCATCGTCACCGGCGGCTCCCAGGGATTCGGCAAAGCCATCGCCTTGCGCCTCGCCCGCGAGCGCGCCAGCGTCGTCGTCGCCGCGCGCGAGCCGGAGAACGTAACCGTGGGGCGGGAGCGCCCTCACGCGCCGGTCTATCCCGTCGTCGACGAGATCAAAGCCATCGGCAGCCGCGCCCTCGGCGTCACCGTCGACGTCCGCAACCAAGAAGAAGTGGACGACCTCGTCGCCAAGACGATGGACGAGTTCGGACGCATCGACATCCTCGTCAACGTGGTAGGCGGAAGCTGGGGCGAGACGTTCCGCTCCGGCCCGCTCATGGGCCTGGAGCCCCACGACTTCATCGAGTGCTACCGGGTGAACGTCCTCACCGCGTTCATGTGCTCGAAGGCGGTGCAGCCAATCATGAAGGCGCAGGGCAAGGGCGCAATCGTGAACATCGCGTCGGGCGCCGGCGTGAACCCCGGCACAGGGCAGGCGGCCTACGGCGCAGCCAAGGCGGGCGTCATCAACATGTCGAAGTCCATGGCCTACGAGTGGGCGCCCGAGGTGCGGGTGAACTCCATCGCCCTCGGCGGCATCGAGACGCCCCACCGGCCGATGTGGAACGAGACCGTCCGCGCAACCACGACGACCCGGAGCGCGATGGGCCGCCTCGGCACCCCCGACGAGCACGCCGGGACCGTCGCCTGGCTCGTCTCCGACGCCGCGGGCTACATGAACGGCGCAACGATAGAAGCCGACGGCGGCAGGCATTAGGCGTAGAGCGCGGGCTGCTCGGCCTGTGCTACCCTGCTCGCCGACGCCAGTGTCGCCGAGGGAGGATCACATGGCAATTGAAGCGCTGCCCAAACCGGACGCGCTGGCCGCACCGCTGCGGATTGAGCCTGGCACAGATGCCGTGCGTATCGGGAAGTCCCGCGTAACGCTCGACACAGTTGTCGGGCGTTTCAACTGTGGTGACTCTCCAGCAGATATCGTGACAGGCTTTGACACCCTCTCACTAGCAGACGTCTATGCGGTCATCGCCTATTACCTCCGGCATAGGGAGAAGGTAGACGCCTACCTGCAAGCACGGGAGGAAGCGTCCGAGCGGACTTGGGCGTTGATAGAGGCCGACTCGAAGAACCAGGCGCTCCGGGAGCGTCTGCAGGCGCAGCGTGCAACAGCCCGATAGCCCTAGGCCTCCCCTGTTCGCAGGAGACGAGAACTTCAACCGCCACATCGTAGAAGGCATACTCAGGAGCAATCCCCGCATAGACATCATCCGCGTACAAGATACGAATCTGGCAGGAGCAAACGATTCCGCCGTATTGGCGTGGGCTGCGGAGACCGGGCGTGTGTTGCTCACTCACGATGCGAACACGGACAATCCTGCCACTCTGGTGAACCTCGCGTACAAGCGGATGAGCGAGGGCCTACCGATGCCAGGTGTTATTGTCTTGCCCATGACACTCCCCCTCGGAGAAGGAATCGAGTGGATTCTGATTGCCGCCGCGTGTAGCAGTCGTGAAGAGTGGGAGTACACCGTCACACGCTTACGGTAGCTGGCAATAGCACACCCCCCGCCCCTGTATCTGATACCCTCCCGCGCGAGCGCGCTTGCGAAAGGAGCGGGAGATGCCATTCACAGACAAGTTTGTGGACAACAACGGGGTCAGCATCCATTACGAGGTCGAGGAAGGGAACGGCCCGCCGGTCGTACTGGTCCACGGCATGGGCGGCAGTACGCAGAACTGGCGCAACGCCGGTTATCCGGAGAAGCTCTCCGGCGAGCTCAGCCTGGTCCTCATCGACTCACGCGGGTTCGGCAAGAGCGACAAGCTCCCGGACGCGGCCGACTACGGACGCCCGCAGAAGGTATCGGACGTGGTCGCCGTACTGGACGACCTCGGCATCGACACAGCCTACTACTGGGGCTACTCGATGGGCGCGAGCGTCGGCTGGGCGTGCGGCATGCTGCGCCCGGACCGCTTCCGGGGACTCATTCTGGGCGCTTACCCCGTGCTCTCCCCCGACGTGCCGGAGATCGACCGGGTGCGCTGGGAGGCCCGCGCCAAGCTCATGCGCCTCGGCATGGACTACTACATCGCTGCGATGGAGATGGAGCAGGGGCCGCTGCCGCAGGCGCAGAAGGACCGCCTCATGGCGAACGACAAAGACGCCTACGCCGCCCAGCAGATCGCGAACATCAGCTGGGGAGCGCCCGACGAGGACATCATCAACATGAAGCTGCCGGCGCTGGTCTACTCCGGCGCGGAGGACGAATACCCCATGCCGCGCAACCACGCGCTTACCAAGCGCTCCGCGTCCCTCGCCCCCAACGCGACATTCCTGCCCCTCGACGGCCACACCCACGCGTCCGCATTCGGCGAGAGCGACGTCATCATCCCTTACGTGCGGGAGTTCATCGCGAGAGTCGAGGACTCGCGCTAGGGAGCGCCAGGCAGACCAAGGAGCAACTCCATGCCGTTCGAAGACAGGTTCATTGACAACAACGGCGTCCGCATCCATTACGAGATCGACGACGCCCCGGACGACGCTCCTCCCCTCGTGCTCATGCACGGCATGGGCGGCAGCACGCAGAACTGGCACAACGCGGGCTACACCGCGAAGCTCGCCGGCGAGTTCCGCCTCATCCTCATCGACTCTCGCGGCTTCGGCCAGAGCGACAAGCTGAAAGACCCCGCCGACTACGGACGCGCCCAGAAAGTATCCGATGTCATCGCCGTGCTCGACGATCTCGGCGTCGACAAGACGTACTACTGGGGCTATTCGATGGGCGCGAGCATCGGTTGGGCGCTGGGCATGCTCAGCCCGGACCGCTTCCACGCTCTCGTCCTCGGCTCCTACCCCGTCATACCGGCGAACGTCCCCGAGTTCGACCGCGTGCGCTGGGAGGCCCGCGCGAAAATCATGCGCGTCGGCATGGACTACTACGTCGCCGCGATGGAGATGGACGCGGGCCCGCTCCCCGCCGACGTCCGCGAACGTCTCCTGGCGAACGATAAGGACTCCTACGCCGCCCAGCAGATTGCGAACCTCGATTGGGGCGCGCCCGACGAGGACATCGTCAACATGACCCTGCCCACGTTCGTCTACGCCGGTACGAAGGACCAGCGGAACCACGAGCCTGCCAAACGCTGCGCGTCCCTCGCACCCAACGCGTCGTTCCTCTCGCTGCCGGACCACACGCACGCGCAAGCGTTCCTCGCGGCCGACACGATGATCCCGCACGTTCGCGAGTTCATCGCGAACGTGAGGGCGGGCTCGTAAGACCTCCTCCCGGCTGCGGAGGAAGATTCTCGTAAAACATCCTCTCCCGGTTGCGGGGGAGGACCGAGGAGGGGGCGCAGGCTACCCTTGAGGAGATGAATGGATGAAAGACGGCTTACGATTCGTTGATTGCGACATGCACGTGATGGAGCCGGCCGACCTGTTCGACCGCTACCTCGACCCCAAGTTCCATCACCGGGTCATCAGCGCCCCCGGACGGGCGGGCGGCGCGCAGGTGACGATCGACGGCCTGTCCCGGTCCGGCGACGATGACTTGCAGCAGTACAGGAAACGCAGCAAGTCCGTCTCCGCCAATCAGCGTCAGCCTCTCTCGGGCTCGCGCTCCGCGCCGTACCTGGGCTTCGCCATCGAGCGCAACTACGACCCCGTCGCCCAGGTGATGGGCATGGAAATGGAAGGCGTCGACATCGCCGTCCTCTTCCCCACCATGGGCCTCGGCCTCATCGCGCGCGACGGCATGGACCCGCTCCTCTCAGAGGCCCTCTGCCGCGCGTACAACGACTGGATACACGACTTCTGCCAGCACAGTCCCGACCGGCTGAAGTTCGCCGCCATGCTCCCCTTTCACGACGTCACACTCGCGTGCAGGGAGCTGCGCCGGTGCGTGACCGAGCTCGGCGCGGTCGGCTCATTCATCAGGCCGAACCTGGTGAACGGACGCTACTGGCACTCGAACTACTGGGACCCCCTCTACAGCCTGCACGAGGAGCTCGACGTGACGTGGGGCTTCCACGAGGGCACCGGCGCGTGGTACTCCAACATGAACACCCTCTACGGCGAGAACCGCTTCTACCGTCACGTGGCGAGCCACTGGATCGAGATGCAGCAAGCGCTCATCGCCATGATCATCGGGGGCGTCTTCGAGTTCCACCCCAACCTGCGCGTGGGATTCCTCGAAGCGCAGAACTCATGGGCGCCGGGAGTCCTGAGCCGCATCGAGTGGGACTACCCCCAGTACCAGCAGACCCACGCGCCCTACCTCTCGCTCACGCCCAAGGAGTACTTCCGGCGCAACTGCTGGGCGGCCGTCGAGGGGAGCGAGCCGGAAATCGAGGCCACCGCCTCCCTCATCGGCGCCGACCGCATGTGCATATCCACGGACTACCCTCACTTCGACTCTAACTTCCCGAACGTGTCGAACAACCTGTTGGCGGGAGTATCGAGAGAGACCGCCGCGGCCATCCTCTACGGCGGCGCGTCCCTCTACAACTTCAGTGAAGAGGACTTCGCCAAGGCAGACGAGGCCCGCCAGGTCGAGGAGGGCGCGATGGCGCGTTGAGGGAAACGCTCGAAACCTCCTCCCCTGTCTGCGAGACCTTTGCGTAAATCTCAAACTGGTTCGTGGTGAGCCTGTCGAACCATGGACCGGCTTGGAATACCGGGGAGCGCAGAGGGGCGACGCCCCTCTGCCGGGGGCGTGGGGGTGTCCCCCACAGCATGACGGGCGGGTGGGTGGGAAGAGTTACGCCCGCCCCAAAATAGGGTTACGCAAAGGTCTCGTCTGCGAGAGGGACTGAGGGAGAGGGCTACAACCCCAGCTCGTCGGCAAACCCCATGATGGCGGACACGACCGCCTCGGGCTGCTGCTCTTGCACGTAGTGAGCGCTGCCCTCGACCGGCCAGCCGCGAACGTCGTCCGCGACTTCACGCCAAGCGGCGAGCACGTCGGCTCTGGCCGACGGTCCCGACGCGCCCCAGATGGACAGGACAGGCACGGCGAGCTTCCGGCCGGCCGCCACCTCGGCGCGCCAGTAGTCCAGGTCCTCTTCCAGCGCTAGGCGATAGTCCCAGATGACCGCGTCAGCGGTGCCGGGACGCGAGAACATCTCCACGTAAAAGGCGCGCTCCTCGGGTGTGAGGTGCGGGTTGCGGTCCAAGAAGAGGCCGAAGAACAACTCGGGAATCGCGTTCACGATGGGCTCGGCCACGTTTCGCTGGCGAAAGAAATCGAAATACCACTGCCGCCCGCTCGGGTCGCGCCGCTCCGCCCCAACCCCCTGCGGGCTCGAGTCGATCTGCACCATGCCCGCGACGCGGTCCGGCAGGTCGGCGGCGAGCCGCCTGGCCGTTGGCGCGCCCTTGTCGTGCCCGACGACTAGGAACCGCTCGTGGCCCAGATGGTCCATCAACGCGACGGCGTCGGCGGCCATCGACGCCAGCCCATAGGCGGCGGGGTCGGCGATGCGCTCCGAATCGCCGTACCCCCTGCGGTCCGGCGCGACGACGGTAAACCGTCCGGCGAGCGCAGGCGTGACCTTCTCCCACGTCCGGCGAGTGCGCGGAAAGCCGTGCAGCGCGATAAGCGGGAAGCCGCCGCCCGTCGTCTCGTAGGCCGTGCGGACGCCGTCGACGGTGGCGAAATGCGGATCGCCCATAGCGGCTACGGCCAGACGAAACTGAGCAGTATCAGCAGCGAGGCCAGACCGATGGCCCCGCCAGCCGCCACCGGCCAGAGGATGTATCCGATGTCTTCAGCATGGCCGAACGGCCAGATGAGGTCTTTCACGCAAGCTCTCCTAGAGATGGACCGAACGCCCATCATCGTCATGGTTCGCGGCCCGACTGTCAACGGCGGCGCGTTCTCTCTTCAACCCTCTACGACGAGCCGCTCCCCTACCCCACCCGCATGAAGGCGACGGTCCGCGCGATGCCCTCGGCGAATGGGACTTGCGCGGTCCAGCCTAGCTCGCGCTCGGCAAGGGTGGCGTCCAGGTAGATGCGGCGCACGTCCCCGGGACGGTCGGGGGCATGCCGGGGCTCGCCGGCGTAGCCGGTTGCGGTGGCGACCGCGTCGAACACCTGGCGCACCGTCGTCCCCTCGCCCGTGCCGATGTTGAACGTGCCGTCGCCGTCCATCTCCATCGCGAGCAGGTTGGCTCGCGCCACGTCGTCGACATAGACGTAGTCGCGCTCATGGAGGCCGTCGCCAAAGATAGTCGGCTGCCTCCCTTGGAGCATCGCTCCGGCAAAGATCGCGACAACTCCCGCCTCGCCGTGAGGGTCCTGACGGGGGCCGTAGACGTTGGCGTACCGGAGAATCGTGTAGCGCATCCCCGCGAGCCGGCTCATCGCGGTCACGTACGCCTCTCCGGCGGCCTTCGACGCGCCATAGGGAGAGAGCGGGCGCACGGGGTGCGTCTCGTCAGCGGGGAGTCGCTCCGGCTCGCCGTAGAGCGCTCCCCCGGTCGAGCTGAACACCAGCCGCCGGACATCATGCGCCGCGCACTGTTCGAGGACGTTCAGCGTGCCGAGGACGTTCACCTCCGCGTCGTGCCGGGGGTCTCTCACCGACTCGCTCACGCTGGCGTGGGCCGCGACGTGGAAGACGACCTCCGGCGAGGCTGCATCGAATGCGGCAGCGAGCTCAGGACTGCGGATGTCGGCCTGGTGAAAATCGGCGGCGGCGTTGATGTTGCCCTGCTTGCCGGTCGAGACGTCGTCAACGATAGCAACCCGGCAGCCCGCCTCGACAAGCCGGTCCACGAGATGGGAGCCGATAAACCCAGCGCCGCCTGTCACGAGGATGTTCATACAGCGCGCTATTCTAATGCCTCTCCCAGTAGGAAAGGCTGCGCACAAGGCGCAGGCCGAGGGGAAGGGGCTGCGAGGTTCCCGCCTGCGCGGGAATGACGGAAGGAGATTTCCCGCGGACGGCCCCCTCTCTAACTCTCCCCCGCAGACGGGGGAGAGGAAATGAGTAGTCGATTCCTGGGTTCCCGCCCGCGGGAATGACGCGAGAGGCAGGCGTATAGTGGACTCCCACCCTCCCATGGAAGCGAACGAAGCCCAACCAGCCGCGTCAGCCCAATCGGGCACTGAGCGGCCTCGGGTGTCCGCCAACTCCCTCAGCTACCCCGACTTCCGCGTCCTCTGGGTGACCACGGGCCTCGTCGCGGGCGGCGTTTGGTTCCAACAGGTCACGCTGGGGTGGCTGGCCTACGACCTCACCCGCAGCCCCCTGCACGTCGCGGGCGTCGTCGGCATACGGACCCTGCCCCTGCTCCTTTCGCCCATCACCGGCGTCATCGCGGACCGGGTCGACCGCAAGCGCCTCCTCATGGTCGATCAAGCCCTTGTGACGTTGCTGGTCTTCGGCTTCACGCTGCTCCTCTTCCTCGACCTCCAGCAGGTGTGGCACCTATACGTGTTCGCGCTCGCGTTCGGCTTCCTATGGGCAGGCAACAACCCGGTGCGGCAGGTGCTGGTCGCCAACACCGTGCCTCGCGAGGCGCTGATGCACGCGGTCGCGATGAGCTCGATGGCGTTCAACTCGATGCGCGCAGTGGGCCCGGCTATCGGCGGGTTCGTCATCGCCTTCTTCGGGCCGGACGTCAACTTCCTCATCCAGAGCGTGCTCTTCTTCTTCGCGCTGTTGCTCCTGAGCAAACTGCACACCCCCTACTACACCGCGGACCGTGCGGCGAGGGAGAGCTCCCCGTTCCGAAACCTGAAGGAGGGCTTCAAGCACGTCATCCACGATCCGATCACACGCATCGTGGCGGGCGTGTCGTTCGGCCTCTCCTTCACCGCGCTGGCCATCGTGTTCAACCAGCTCCCCGTCTATTCGGCGGAGATACTCGACAACGACGACGGAACGTACCTGGGGCTACTGCTGATGTCGATGGGCGTCGGCGGGTTCCTGGGGACCGGCGTGCTCGCGGTGTTCTCCCGCACCCGCAAGAAGGGGTTGGTGGCGACGGGAGCGTTCGCGGCGTCGGGCGTGTGCATCCTGGTCCTCTCCCAGACCACAGTGCTCTGGCTGGCGCTGGTCATGCTGATGTTCCAGCAGATGTTCGTGCAGGTGGTGATGACGACGCACATGACCGTCATCCACACAGTGACGCCGGACAGACTGCGAGGCCGGGTGATGGGGGTGTATCAGATGGAGATCGGCATGATGCCGTTCGGCGGGTTCATCGCAGGCGCCGTCGCGGCCGCCTACGGCGTCGATAACGCGTTCCTGATCAGCGGCATAGCGAGCCTGACCATCATCACCCTCGTGTCCCTCGCCCTGCCTCGCTACCGCCGCCTCGAGCTCTAACGCCCCGTCTCGCCTCCCCTCCAAGCCCCCCCGGTCTACGCTCCCACGGAAATCCCTCATATGGCCTGTGCCCAACGCCCACAGTCGACGCTCCAGCGTCTGGTTCCCTTTGCCATCTGCGTTCGCGGAAGAGGACCGGCGACGACGGGTTAGGGAGGAGACCTAGCACGCAATGCGCCGGTGAGGAGTAACCTGAGAGGCCCCATGCGTCAATCTGGACCGACAGAAGAAACCGCGCGGCCGTCCCCACGTTCCGCTTGGGCGGATACGTTCTCGGCGCTCAGCTACCGCAACTTCCGGCTGCTCTGGTTCGGCACCGTCTTTATGAGCGGTGGCACCTGGATCCAGCAGATAACCATCGGCTGGCTGGCTTTCGAGATGACCAAGTCGCCGCTACAGGTCTCGATTGTCCTCGGTCTACGAGCCACGCCCATGCTCGCCGCGCCCATCGCGGGCGTCATCGCCGACATGGTCGACCGGCGCAGGATGCTGCTGATCGACCAGACGTATCTCGCCGCGCTGGCGCTCGGCTTCGCCCTCCTCCTCATCTTTGACGTGGTGGAGCTTTGGCACCTTTACGCCTTCTCGTTCCTGACCGGAGCAGGCTGGGGCTTGATGAACCCGCTGCGGCAGACGCTCGTCGCCAACTCGGTCCCGCGAGACCGTCTGATGAATGCGATCGCACTGAGCTCCATGGCGTTCAACTCGATGCGAATGATCGGCCCCGGTATCGCCGGAGGGATGATCGCGTTCTTTGGCCCGGACGTGAACTTCGTGCTGCAGACCCTGATGTACGGCGTCGTCGTGCTCCTCGTGCTGCCCTATAGGGCGGAGTACGCGGAGAGCCGGGAGGGCCGCAAGCAGCAGTCCCCTTTGGCCGACCTGAAGGAAGGACTGGCCTACGTGGCCCGTCAGCCGGTGCCGCGCTACGCCGTCCTTATGAGCTTCATTCCGACGATGTTCCTGATGGCGTTCATTCAAACGCAGCTGCCGGTATTCGTGGCGGTTGACCTAGGAGACCCCGACGGCGGTCTGCTCGGCCTGTTGGGCCTCGGCATGGGCGTAGGAGGATTCATCGGAGCCATATTTGTGGCCAGGTTCCACACAGTCAGCCACAAGGGGCGTGTGTCCATCGGGGCCGTGGTTGGCGGCGCGCTGGCGCTGATTGCGCTGTCGCAGGTCGATCAGTGGCAGCTGGCCTGGCTCGCCCTGGTCGTGCAGCAGATGTTCTTCATCATGGTGATGACGACGAACAACACGATTCTCCAGAGCGTAACCCCCGACTTCATGCGCGGCCGGGTCATGGGCATCTACATGCTGGACGTCGGCATGCAGCCGCTTGGCGGAGTCGTCGCAGGAATCCTCGCGACCTACTACGGCGTGTCCTTCTCCTGGCTGGCTGGGGGCGCGACTGGCCTCGTGATGGTGACCGTCGTCACCCTCCTGGCCCCGTCCTTCCGCCGCCTCCGGCTCTAGGGGAGGGGCGATTTCCCTCGCTAGCCTTCCCCCGTGCGTACCCGCACCCGTCTTCGCGTAACGACGATGATAGCGCCCTCGCGCATCGCATCCGCATGGAACTTTAGCAATTCACGCATCGAGGCTGCCTTCTCCGCAACCTCCATGTCAACGAACCGGATGATGCACTGATGCGGCAACCGGTGTACGAAGACCAACTCACCGAAGTCCTTGTCTTCGGTAACCAGCACTCGCTGCTCTTCATTCGCCAGCGCAAGCAGCGCTTCATCCGTGGCGCGAGGGTCTCTCTCCAAGGCTGAAACAACATCGTGGCCCAGGCTGGTCAATGTCGCGCGCATGCTGTGGGACGCCGCGCACACGTCCAGAAGAAACTTCACAATGGTTATCGCACAGGTATGCGCTCGTGGACGTGTTCGCCGACCAGTACGCGGTGGGCGAAGAGTAAGCACGCCTGGACGTCTTCCGGCTCCAAGAACGGGTATTCTTGGAGAATCGTCTCCGGAGAATCGCCGGAGGCGAGCATGCCTAGAACGTGCTCAACCGCGACGCGCATATCTCGGATGATTGGCTTGCCGCCAAAGACGTCCGCGCGCACGGTGATGCGATTTAACAACTCGATATTAGTCCCCACGTCTCTTCCTCCGAAGTCCACGGGTCGCGGAGCCTCGCCATCAACAAGCATAGCACTTACCCTTCCCAATCCCTATCCATGGCATCGAAAATCCCCTCCCGTCGGTGGAAGAAGATCGAGGAGGGGGCCTAAGCGAGCGCCGCCGCGACCGCGCTGGCCAGATCGGCGTCGCGGGCCGGCGGCACGGTGCGAGGGTCGAGCAGCAGCCTATCGTCCTCGATGCGCGCCATCACCGCGGGCGAGCCGGTCCGCAGACGCCGCGCCAGCTCGTCCGGCCCCCCCACGGCCGAGGCCTCGATGCTCACGATGCGCGATGGCAGCCCGTCGGCCGGAAGGCTCCCGCCGCCCAGCGCAGAGGCGCCGTCGACCACCCTCGCCGTCTTGCCGATCAGGTTGGCGAGCGCGGTCGCCCGGAGGTCGAGCTCCTCGCGGGATGCGGCGATCATGCGCCAGACGGGAGTCTTCTCCTTGGCCTCGCCTCGCACGTAATGCATGAGGGTCTCGTGCAGGGCGGCGAGCGTCAGTTTGTCGGCGCGGAGGGCGCGCGCGAGGGGGTGCGCCTTGAGCTTGGCTACGAGGTCCGCTCTGCCCACGACGAGGCCGGCCTGGGGACCGCCAAGCAGCTTATCGCCGGAGAAGAAGACGAGGTCCGACCCCGCGGCGAGGCTCTCCTGGGGCATGATCTCATGCCCGATCCCAAACTCTGCGGTGTCCAGCAACGCGCCGGAGCCCAGGTCGTGCAGCACGGGAACGCCGTACGCCGCGCCGACGGCGGCGACATCCGCCAGCGCGGGCTCGTGAGTGAAGCCGATGACCTGAAAGTTGGAGCGGTGGACGAGCAGCAGAGCGGCGGTGTTCTCGGTGACAGCCCTCGCATAGTCGCGGTCGTAGGTGCGGTTGACCGTGCCGACCTCGACGAGCTTGGCCCCGCTCTGAGCAAGAACGTCGGGTATGCGGAAGCCGCCGCCTATCTCGCTGGCCTCGCCGCGCGACACAATCACCTCTTTGCCCGTCGCGACCGCCGCGAGCCCGAGCAGGATCGCCCCGGCGTTGTTGTTGACCGCCATGGCGTCCTCGGCGCCGGTGAGCTGGCGGAGCAGACGCGCGATAGCCGTGTGCCGCGAGCCGCGCTTGCCCTCGTCGAGCTCCAGCTCCAAGTCCGAGTAGTCCTCGGCGGCGGCGGCCACGGCGCGTAGGCTCTCCTCGGATAGCGGAGCGCGGCCAAGGTTGGTGTGCAGGATGACACCCGTCGCGTTGATAACGGGCGCCGGCCAGCTGGCCCACTGCGCCTCCATACCCGTTGCGACAGCCTGCGCGACATCGGCGGCTGTCGGCGGCGCCTCTCCCCGTGCGACGGCAGCCCTGGCCAGCCCGATGCGCTCGCGGACCGCGACGACGACGATATCGCGGCGATACGCGGCAAGCAGACCGGCGAGCGCCGGCTCAGCTAGGACTCTATCGACGCTGGGGATGCTTCGGAACGCGGAGCTACTCATGGCCCCATCTTAGCGCGGCGCGGCGCATCAGGGGGCGGCTTATAATCGGTGCGGGCCGAGGTGGCGGAATGGCAGACGCCGCGGACTTAAAATCCGCTGTCCTCCCCGGACGTGTGGGTTCGAGTCCCACCCTCGGCACCAAGAAGATGCTTGTCCGCCCCCGCAAGACCTTTGCGTAACTTCAGCAGCGACCTGGGCGGCCCCCGCCAGCGTAGTCATCATGGCGAGGCAGCCGCCTAGGCGTGGGCCTAGGCCTCGCGACCCTCGCGCTGAGTGTGCAGCGGCCGACGGGGGGTGAGGACGGCAAGGATTGACTTTCCGACATTCCTCTCTATCATTCAGTGATAGGGTGATAGGTGGAAGTTGCGTTCCGCTCCAACAAGATGCGCCGTTGCTATGAGGACTCGGCCCAGGCTATCCGGACATGGGGCGCGGAAGTCGGACGGCGATACATTCGCCGCGTCGCGACGCTCTATGAGATGCGGGACTTCTCTGAAGTCTTTCGGCAACCCTCATGGCGAACACACCCACTTAAGGGCGGGCGCGCCGGGCAGTACGCCATCAATCTCACAGGCCAGTGGCGCCTAATCGTAACCATGAGCGGGACAGACGGCGCCGTCACTGTGGAGGAGGTGAGTAATCATTATGACTAGCCCGAAGGCAGAGAGAACCTGGTCCGACCTCCCTGTTCCCCCCGGCGAGGTCCTCAGCGAGGAGATAGAAGCGCTGGGGATGAGCCAGAAGGACCTGGCGTCCGCCCTCGATCGGCCGGTGCAGGTGGTGAACGAAATCATCAACGCCAAGAAGGCGATAACCCAAGAGACGGCGTTGGAGCTGGAGCGTGTTCTAGGCATCGGCGCGCATGTGTGGGCAGGGCTGGAATCTACGTACCGGATGACCCTTGCCCGCAATCGCGAACGCGAGCAGCTCCGCTCGGCCCAGGCCTGGCTCACCGAACTCCCCATCAACGCGATGGCAAAGTTCGGCTGGGTCTCGAAGGCGCGGGACAAGGAAGAGCAAGTGCGAGAAATCTTGCGCTTCTTCGGCGTGGCCAATGTCTCCGCCTACCGCAGGCGGACGCCCATCGTCGGTTTCCGCTTCACCGAGAAGGCAACAGTGTCCGCGGGGGCGCTCGCCGCCTGGCTCCGCAAGGGAGAAACCGAGGCAAGGGTCATGGAGACGCGCGATTTCAACACGGACCGCCTCTATGAAGCGGCATTGGAGGCCCGCGCGCTGACCATCACGAACCCTGACGTGTTCGTCCCTCGCCTGAAGCTCCTGTTCGCGGATGCGGGCGTCGCATTCGTTATCGTCCCCGAGCTGCCCAAGACAGGCGCGAACGGCGTGGCGCGCCGCCTCGCCCCCAGCAAGGCGCTCATTCAGCTGAATCTGCGCTATAAGTGGGCGGACATCTTCTGGTTCACGCTTTTTCACGAAGTAGCTCACCTGCTCAAGCACAACAAAGGCCGGAGCATCATCGTAGACGGCGAAGGCATCAGCAGCGACGCGGCAATCGAAGACGAGGCGAACCACTGGGCGGGCGACTTCCTTATCAACGCCGACATGTGGCGAGGGTTCGCGAGCATGGGCGGCTTTACGCGAGACGCAATCAAGAGGTTCGCGGCTGAGGCGGGCGTCGCGCCCGGCATCGTCGTCGGAAGGCTTCACCGTGAGCGTCTACTGCCCTACTCGAGGATGGCAGACCTCAAAGAGCGGTTCGCGTGGGTGGAAGCAGCCGCGTAACTCCGCAGCCCAAGGCGTGCAAACGCCTGATACGATGCCCGGCGCCATGGACGCGTTGACCGAGCACCTCAGCGCCTACGTCGCCGGGCTGACTTATGACGACATCCCCGCGCGGGCGGCGCACGGAATGAAGGTCCGGCTGGTCGACACCATCGGGTGCGCCATCGGCGGACGGGATGGACCGCCCGTGGCGCTCGGCCGGGCCTTGGCGCGGGAGGCGTCCGCCACGACGCCGGCGCGCGTGTGGCTCACCGGCGAGCGCACTACGCCGGAGCTTGCCGTTTTCACCAACGAGCTGATGGTCCGCTACCTCGACTTCAACGACACCTACTTCGCGTTCGAGGGCGGCCACCCCAGCGACACCATCGCGGCGACCCTGACGCTGTCGGACGCGCTCGGGCTGAGCGGGCGGGACGCCCTCGTTGCGATGGTCGCCGCATACGAAGTGTTCTGCGGGCTCGGCGAGGTGCAGAAGCCGTCGGCTAAGCTGATCGACCATTCGCTGCACGTCGCCATCGGGTCGGCGGCGGGCGCGTCGAAGGCGCTTGGGCTGGACGCCGAGCGCACCGGGCACGCCATCTCCATCGCGCTCACCGCGAACCTTGGGTTGCGGATTGCCCGCGACGGCCGGCTGTCGATGTGGAAGGCGGGTTCCGCCGCCAACTCGGCGCAGGCCGGCGTGTTCGCGGCCAGGCTTGCGGAGAAGGGCATGACAGGGCCCGACGAAGCGTTCTACGCCGACAGCGGGCTTGCGGGGATACTCGGCGAACGGACGCCCCTGCCCTCGCTGGGCGGGCCGTCGCATCCGTTCCATACCGACTTGACGAGCATCAAGGCGTTCCCCGCGCAGTTCAACGCGCAGGCGGCGATCTGGGCGGCGCTCGGGCTGCGGGAGCAGCTCGGAGGCGCGCAGCCGGAAAGGCCGGACAGGCCGGACAGGATCGACAGGATCGATAGGATCGCTGTCCGCAGCTACCGGCAGGCAATCACGAGCTCGGCCGACCCCGAGAAATGGCGCGTGCGCGACCGTGAGACGGCTGATCATTCCATCCCCTACCTCGTCGCCGTCGCGCTCCTCGACGGCGAGGTCACGGCGCGACAGTTCACGGACGAGCGCATCGCCGACCCCGCGGCACAAGAGCTGATGACGCGAATCGAAGTGACCGAGGACCCGGCCATGAGCAGTCGCTTCCCCGGCGCCCAAGCGGCGCGCATCGAGGCCATCGTAGGCGGCGAGACGTACCTGACGGAAATTGAGAACGCGAAGGGCAACGCCGCGAACCCGCTCTCGGACGGCGAGGTCGAGGCCAAGTTCCGGTCTCTCGCCGCGGGCGCATTGCCCGAGGAGCAGATTGACGCCCTGCTGTCGCGGCTATGGGCATTTGAAGAAGAGGCCGCCGCCTCACAGGTCATCGCCGCTATGGGGCCCGGTGATGCCTAAGCTCCCGGCGCGCATCTTGACATCAATTCTATGATGCATCATGATGCTTCAATGAGAACTACACTGACCTTGGACGACGACATCGCCGACTCGCTGAAGGAGCGGGCGCGGCTGCTCGAAAAGCCCTTCAAGCAAGTGGTGAACGACGTTCTGCGCCGCGGGATGTCGCCTGCCGTGAGAGAGCCGGCCGCCGAATACCGGGTTGTCCCGAACCGCAGCGGGTTCGCCCCAGGCGTAGACCCGTTGAAGCTGAACCAGCTCGTCGATCAGTTGGAGGCCGAGGACTTCGCCGGGCCAAGCGCGCGGTGATCGTCCCTGACCTCAATCTGCTCATCTACGCCCATAACGACGGGACGCCCTTGCACGACTCCGCCAGGCGCTGGTGGGAAGGCCTGGTCAACGGCGCAGAGAGAATCGGAGTGCCGTGGGTAGTGTCGACGGGCTTCGTAAGGCTGATGACTCACCCCAGAGCGCTCGCCCGCCCGGCGACCCCCGAGGAGGCGGTCGGCTACGTGCGCCGGTGGTTCGAGTTCCCCCACGTCGCCCCGATAAATCCCGGAGCGGACCACCTGACCTACTTCCGGCGAAACCTCGCCGCCGCAGGAGTCGGCGCTAATCTGGTGACCGACTGCCACATCGCCGCTCTTGCCATGGAGCATCAGGCTGAGGTCCAGTCCAACGACGCCGACTTCAGCCGCTTCCCCGGCCTCCGCTGGCGCAACCCTCTCTGATCTACCCCTTCCGTCATCCCCGCGCAGCCGGGAAGGTGAATCCACATTTGAAGTGCAACACCTGCTCCTCGACGACCCCCGCCGGTGTCCGGTAGCCCAGGCACTTGCGCGGCGTATTGTTGTACGCCTGCCCGATCAGCGCAAACCGCTCATCCGACACCTCCCCCAGATTCGTCCCCCGCGGCAGGAACCGCCGCAGCCGGCCGATCGCGTTCTCCACTCCCCCCTTCTGCCACGGCGAGTACGTGTCGCAGAAGAACGTCTCGATGCCCAACCGGTGAAGCTCGTAGTGACGGGTGAACTCGGTCCCATTGTCGAAGGTCACCGTCTGGCGAAACTCCGGCGGCAACGGCCCCAGCATCCGGGCGATGGACTCCGCGATCGGCCCCGCCTCCTTCGACGGCGCACGCGCGAGGAGCAAGAGGCGCGAGGAGCGTTCCTGCAGGGCCAACACCACCTCTCCCGACCTCCCGAACTGCATCGTGTCCGCCTCCCAGTGCCCGAAGGTCCGCCGGTCGGCCGCCACCGCAGGCCGTTCCGAGAGCGCCCTCCGGAGGGGGATGAAGGAAACCGAGCTTCCCCCCCCTGCGGCCCCGCCTCCCCCGCTTCCACTTCGCCCTCGGCAAGTAGCGCCGCCAATCATGGTCTTTGTGCCGCGCGGCCTGGGCGTAGACGAACCGGTAGATGCTCTCGTCCGAGGTCACCGTCCGGCCCTCCTCTCTGCGCATCTCATGGGCGACCTGCTCCGGCGACCACCCCCACTTCAGGCCCGCCAAGACCCGCTCCCGCAACCCCTCGTCCCGTTCCAGCCGCGCCCCCGTCCAGCGCCGCGCGCGGGCACGCTCCTGGGCCGGCGACGCTTGGTACCCGTCCGTTCGCAGTGCGTTCCGCTTCAGCTCCCGAGCCACGGTCGATGCCGCGCGATCCAGAGTTGTAGCGACTTGCCGGACCGAGGAGCCCTTGGCGCGTAAGCGGGCAATCTCACACCGTTCCTCAATGCAGAGCTGTCTGTATTCCATGGCAACACCCTAATCTGGTGTTGCACTTCGTTTGTGGATTCAGGGAACCTAGCCCCTCCGACCTCTCACAGCGGGAGAGGTCGCGCGCAGCGTGGGTGAGGGAGAAACGTCCGCCCGCCGTCAGCACCCCGCCACCTTCCCGTCATCCCGCGCTCCCTTCCGTCATTCCCGCGCAGGCGGGAACCCAGGTATCCCACGTCTCCATAGTGACATTTGCCCGTTGCGCAGACGGCCCCTCGTTCCCTACCCTGTCTCCCATGGCCCAACCACCCTGCACGCTCGCCCCTCCGATGCCCCCGCGAGCCACCTGTCGCAAAGTGTCGCATTGTGTCGCATTACTGTCGCAAAGTGTCGCATTCGCTGTCGCAAACCGGCGCGGAACTGTCGCGCCCGAACCCCCCAAACACGAGTAAAAGCTATGAAAATGCGACAGTTTCTGAAAAATCGGCGCTCACCCCACCCGCAGACCGGGGCTGCCTTACGCCTGTTCCCCTCCTTACCAAGGAGGGGCTAGGGGTGGTCTCGCCAGGAGTAAATGAGACCAAATGGCGCACTTTTTGCGAGAGGCAGTCCCCGCGCACTCGTAGGTCGGGGAAAGTTACGAGTGAGACGGGTAAGACATCTTCGGACAAACCAAGGCCCTGCGGTCGTGCGATGCATCGGACCGGAGCCGATTCCGGTCTCACCGGGGCGCCGCCCCCAGCTCAGGCCCGCCCGCCCCAACTATGGAGTTGCGCAAAGGTCTCGTCTGCGGAGGAAACTGAGAGGGTCCCGTCTGCGGGAAGGACTGAAGAGGGAGGGCAGTACAGGGCAGAGCCGCCTATAATGGCGCGCGTTTCGCCCCTCTAAGGCTCGGGGCGAATGGACCGAGCGAACAGGGAGGGGCATGAAGGCTATCGCAGTAGACACCGGGGGGACATTCACCGACATGGTCGTGCTCGACCAAGATACGGGCGCGCTGTCCGTGACCAAGCTCCCTTCGACCCCGTCGGACCCTGGGCAGGCCATCCTCGACGGACTGGCCGAGGTGTTCGGGGATAGCCTTTCTCCCGCTGAGGTGCTCTCCCTGTCGCATGGAACGACGGTCGGCACGAACGCCTTGCTGACCGGCTCCGGCGCACGCGTCGGACTCTTCGTTACCGAAGGGTTTGGAGGGATCAACGACGTGTGGCACCTCGCTCCGAGCGAGGACTCGAGCAGGGCGACGAGCGTGTACGTGGAGAAGAATCCGCCCGTGCAGCCGAGGTTCCGCCGGGAAGCGAAGGAGCGCGTGAACCACAAGGGCGAGGTGGTCGCCGCTTTGGACGAGGCGGCGGCCGTGGAGGCCGTCCGGTCCCTCGGACGGCGCGGCATCGAATCGATCGCCGTCGTCCTCCTCTTCTCGTTCCTGAACTCGCGGCACGAGGACCGCATCGCCGAAATCATCGCGCGGGAGCTGCCGAACGCCACAGTCTCGCTATCGTCGAAAGTCCTGCCGCAGATGCGGGAGTTCCCGCGCCTCAGCACCACGGTGGCCAACGCCTACATCGCCCCCATGATGGTCGCGTACCTCGACGCCCTCGAACAGCGCATCCGCGAGCGGAAGGTCACGAGCGACGCGCTCTACGTCATGCAGAGCAACGGCGGAGTCGCGCGCATCGGGACCGTCACGCCGGTCACCACGGTGCTCTCCGGCCCTTGCGCCGGCGCGATGGCCGGGATGCAGGTCGCGTTGACCGCCGGGTTCGAGAACGCCGTTTCGCTCGACATGGGCGGGACCAGCACGGACATCGCCCTGGGACAGGGGGGCCGCGTCCTCGAAACGACGACCGGGCGAATCGGCGACTGGGAGCTGGCCGTGCCGATGCTGATGATCAACACCATCGGCGCGGGCGGCGGGACCATCGCGACGGTCGAGTCCGGCGGCGGCCTGCGCGTCGGGCCTGAGAGCGCCGGGGCTGACCCCGGTCCCGTGTCCTACGGCAAGGGCGGCTCCCAGCCGACGGTCACTGACGCTAATCTGGTGCTCGGTTTCCTCAACGCCGAGTCCAAGCTCGCGGGCCGGGTCGCCCTCGACAAGGACGGAGCGGAGCGAGCCATCGAGGAGATGGGCAAGCGCCTCGGCCTCGGCACACTGGAGACGGCCGAGGGAATCATCCGCATCATCAACGCAAAGATGGAGGAGGGCATCCGAGCCGTCTCCACGGAGCAGGGCTACGACCTGCGGGACTTCGTGCTGGTGGCGTTCGGCGGAGCCGGTCCCGCGCCTTCAGGACGGCTGGCGGCTGACCTCAAGATGCCCAAGGTGGTCGTCCCTCCGGCGCCGGGCGTGACGTCCGCGCTTGGCCTGCTCATGGCCGACCCGCGCCGCGACTACGTCAGGTCACGGCTGCGGGCGGTGTCGGAGCTGAAGGCCGAGGAGCTCAGCGAGCTGATGCGCGACCTGCGCGCCCAGGCCGAGCGCGAGTTCACCGCCGAGGGCTACTCCCTCGACCAGCTCAGGCTGGAGTTCAGCATCGACATCCGCTATCTCGGCCAGGGGTACGAGCTGACCATCCCGCTAGGCTCCGACAGCGCGGTCTCCCAGCAGGACGTCTCGGCGGCGCGGACGCGCTTCGACGCCACCCATGAGCAGATGTTCGGCCACGCGGCGCCCGACGAGGACGCGGAGGCCGTGAACTACCGGCTCCGCGCCTCTGCGGTCGTCGCGAAAGCCTCGCTCAAGAAGCGCGACCGCGCCAAGACCACGTCGGACGCGGCCCGGACCGGCGAGCGAATGGTCTGCTTCGACAGCCCAACCGGACTCGCCCCCTGCCCCGTCTACGACCGCGACCTCCTCGAACCCGGCCACCGCTTCGACGGCCCCGCCATCGTTGACCAGTTGGACTCGACGACGGTCGTCTATCCTGGGCAGCGCGCCCTCGTCGACGACTACCTGAACATCATCATCGACATCGCATAAAGGAGCACGCCATGGCGCACGTCGACCCAATCACCTACGAGGTCCTGAGGGCCAGGCTCGACGGCATCGTCCGCGAGATGGAAAAGGCGGTGTTCCGCACCGGCTTCTCAACCATCGTCCGCGAGTCGCACGACTTCAGCTGCGGCGTGCTCGACCGCCAGGGACGGCTGGTGGGCCAGTCCAACCACCCGTCGCACATGGCGGCCTACCCGGAGTCCATCAAAGGGCTGCTGCAGTTCTATAGCCACGATGACATGGCGGAGGGCGACGCCTTCCTCGCCAACCATCCTTACTACAGTGGCTGCCCCCACGCCAACGACATGGTGATCATCACCCCTATCTTCCACGAGGGCGAGGTCATCGCCTTCGCCGCGAGCATGGGGCACACGCCCGACATCGGCGGCGTCGCCGCCGGCAGCCGCAACGCGACCTCCCGCGACATCTTCGGCGAGGGCCTGCAGATCATGCCGGTCCGCTACATGCGCAACTACGAGCTCGTGCAGGACACCGCCTCGTTCGTCCGCGCCAACAGCCGCGTTCCCGAAATGATGATTGGCGACCTCACCGCCAAGGCTGGCGTCTGCTTCTCCATCGGCGAGGAGCGCGTCAAGGACGCCATCCAGACCTACGGCGCCGACACGATGCGCCAGATGTTCGACGACCTCGGCGAGCGAACGGAGCAGCAGGCGCGCGACTACATCGCCCAGTGGGCCGACGGCGTCCACGAGTCCGAGACCTGGGTCGACGACCCTTCCAACCCCGGCAAGCCCATCAGGCTGCACGTCTCCGCCATCAAGGAGGGCGACCGGCTGATCATGGACTTCACCCAGACGGGCGACCAGGCCGCCGCGCCCATCAACGTCCGCGAGCCGTTCATCCGCGGCCTCGTCTACCACGGCGTCATCGCCATGACAGACCCGTACCTGCCCATCAACCACGGCCTCGGCAGCGCCATCGAGTGCCGCTTCAGGAAGGGCAGCATCATCGCGCCCGAGTTCCCTGGGCCCGTCGGCTTCTACTCCAAGACCGTCTCCATCGCCGAGAGCGTCATCATGTCGGCGATGGCCAAGGCGGCCGGTCGGCCCGCCCTTGCCCACGGCTCCACCCAGAGCTCCATCGTCATCGGCTACCAGGGCGACAGCGACCGTCAGTACGTGCAGTACGAGCTCATGTACGCGGGCGCTCGCGCTTGGGACGGCGGCGACGGCTTCAGCGGCGTCGGCGCCAGGGCCAGCGGCGGACGCTTCACCAGCGTCGAGATCATCGAGTCCGAGTTCCCCGTGGACGTCGCCAAGTTCGAGGTCATCCCCGACACCGGAGGCGACGGCAAGTCCCGCGGCGGGGTCGGCTACGTCCGCGAGTACAAGGTCCGCTCGAACAGCAGGCTCTCCGGCGGCGCGGCGAAGCGCGAAGCCTCCGGCGCCGACGGCGGCGGCCACGGCGTCAACGCCTACGTCGTCGTGCATCCGGGTACGGAGAACGAGGAGCGTTACCCGGGCATCGCGTCGAACATCGGCCTCAAGCCCGGCGACGTCTTCAGCATCCAGACCGGCGGCGGCGGCGGCGTCCTCGACCCCCGCGACCGAGACCACGATCTCGTCAAAGGCGACATCCAAGACGGCCTCATCAGCCCAAAGAAGGCGATGTCGGTCTACGGCCTCACCGAGGCGGAAGTGGCGGAGGCCCTAGCGGACTGACACTTGGGGATTGCAGGTACGCGCTAGTGTCCACACCAACCAACAACGTCCCGCAGGTGGTCCCCTATGGAGAGAGGTAAGCGCACTTTCCTCGGTATCTTGCAAGGGTCTCTCGGCATCGGCGCAATCCTTGCGTTCGGGTTCTGTGCGTTGCTCATAGCGGTAGTGCCATTGGTTATTGTTAGCTATGCGTCTGAACAGTTCTATAACTGGGGTATCTGGCCCATAGGCGCGGCGTTCCGAATTTGCGAGATATTTCTGCTCATCGGCTTCATCGGCGGCATAGTGATTTGGCTCCTTGCTCTCGGCGCGGCTATGGTCGGCATAATCAAAGCGGCGACAGAGAAGAGCAACCATGACTGAGACAGTACCCAAGAAGCTATTATCCATTCTAGGGACCATAGCAGGGGCCCTTCTCTTATTTGGATTGGTTTTCGTTCAATCCGTGTATCCTTTTATCTCGGACAGCAGTGGAACTAGTACATGTGATGATGAGCTTGCAATCGCCTGTGATACTCCAGGAAGCCTAGCCAACTTCTTCGTGCAAGTTTGTGGTCGCGAAGAAGTCAGCATGAAAGTCGGTTTAATACGAAGAATCGACATCGGAGGAGATTCTGGTGAACCCCGCGATTACTTCGTGACTCTTTCATGCAATGAACGCCAGTGGGTCACATGGATAATTCCTGAACCTGCATTCAATAACCTTGAATCGGGTATTCAGAATGCATACCAGTACGCAGATGATGACAAAACAAAGGATGTAATGGATATTTATGAAAGGTGGGCAACGGGGCTAATTTCGACGAATGCAGCAAAGACCGCGTTACTGAACGTCGAGTAACATCTAGTCCATCTAGTCAGACGGGAGATGCAGACTCCGGTCAAGAATCCACTCACTAAACGTTGCCCAGCTAGCCGCAATCATACAGTGGATAAGTATACCGTAAGGAGAAAACTCCAAATGAACAACAATCCTAAAGCGCTACCCATAGATGAGCAAGCGAATCGTCTGCTGCAATTTGTCTCAGAGAATTATGCGGAAGGTTCGTATGTAAAGACACACTTACTACTTCCGAGAATAGCAAAGGACTCATCGCTAAGTGTTATATCACAGCAACGTATCTATTTACTATTGGAACACTTGTCCAATAGCGAACTGATACAGTGGACAGCACCGCAAGAGACATTCCGTGTAACCGCTAACGGATACCGCCATCTTGAAACTCGACACACCAATCTCAGTACTTCCCAAGCATTCGTCGCCATGTGGTTCGATGATACGATGAACAATTCTTATGAGAATGGCATCAGACCTGCTATCGAGGATACCGGCTACACTCCGGTGCGAATAGACAAGAAGAATTTCCTTGGTAAGATAGACGATGAGATTATTGCCGAGATCCGCAGGTCCCGTTTTGTGATAGCGGATTTTTCACATGGCGGCGATGGGGTGCGCGGAAGCGTCTATTATGAGGCGGGTTTCGCCCACGGCTTAGGCATACCTGTGATCTATTTGTGCCGCGAAGGCTCGACCTTGGCATTCGACACCGACCACTATCCCCACATAATCTGGAGTGACACCAGCCAACTGCGTGAGCAGTTACAAAACAGAATCCTCGCGCTCCTAGGGGAGGGACCCAACCATCCCTAGCCCCCTAACCCGCACCCCCAACCCCGCCCTCCGCATCCAAACAATCAACGATGAGGGAGGCGGGGTTGCTGAATATACATAGTCGGTTAGCGCTGGCGGCGGTTGGAACGGCGATAGCGCTCGCGGCGGCCGCCTGTAGCCCCGCAAGCACGCCCACCCCAACACCGACCGCGACCCCTATCGAAACGCCTCGACAGCCCGAGACCCCGACTCCCACGCCGGCGCCGACCTCCGCCCCCACAGCCGCTCCCACCCCAACGGCTCCTCCTGCGGCGCCCGCGCCGACGAGCCGTCCCGCGCCGACCGTCGGGCCGGATGCCGAGGTCAACGCCTACCTCGTCGCCGCCGACCCTGACTACGCCGAGGACCTCCGGCTTTCCCCCATCTCCACCCGCGTCTGGAAAACCGACTTCCGCTTCCACACCATCCCCTTCAACGAAGTCTTCTCCGGAGGCGTGCCTCGCGACGGCATCCCGCCCATCGACGACCCCAAGTCCGTCCCCATCGCCGAGGCCGACGAATGGATAGAGGACATGGAGCCGGTAATCGCGCTGGAGGTGAACGGCGAGGCCCGCGCCTATCCCCTGCAGATTCTCACCTGGCATGAGATTGCCAACGACCGGCTCGGCGGCGTTCCGGTCGCCGTCACCTTCTGCCCTCTCTGCAACTCGGCGGTCGTGTTCGAGCGCGACCTCGACGGCGTCGTCTACGACTTCGGCGTCTCCGGCAACCTGCGCAACAGCGACCTCATCATGTGGGACCGGCAGACCGAAAGCTGGTGGCAGCAGCTCACTGGCGAAGGCCTCGTCGGCGCGCTGGCTGGCGGCCAACTCGCCTTCGTCCCCGCGCAGCTCATCTCTTGGGCCACGTTCATGGAAGCCTACCCCCACGGCGACGTCCTCTCGCGGGAGACCGGCCACGTCCGCCGGTACGGGAGCAATCCATACGTCGGCTACGACCGCGTCGACAACCCGCCGTTCCTCTACATCGACCCGGAGACCGGCGGACCCGCCAACACGGACCCGCGACTGCTCCCCAAGGAGCGCGTAGCCGCCGTCGAGATCAATGGCGACGCCGCAGCCTTCCCTTACCCCTTGCTCCGGGAAGAGCGCGTCGTTCACGACGAGGTCGGCGGCGAGGAGATCGTCGTCTTCTTCGAGCTCGGAACGAACTCGGCCCTCGGCGCCGCCCAGATTGCCCAGGCCGAAGACCTCGGCTCGACTGGCGTGTTCAGGCCGGAGCTGGACGGCCAACCCCTCACGTTCCGGCTGGAAGGCGACGCCGCGACCGGCGCCATCGTTGACAACGAGACCGGCAGCTCCTGGAGCATCCTTGGGGCTGCGGTCGCCGGGCCGATGACCAGCCGACAATTGGAGCGCGTCAACGCCCAAGACCACTTCTGGTTCGCCTGGGCCGCCTTCAAGCCGGACACGCGCATCTACCAGGGCGCCGTCTAACCGCTCCTCGACCTCCGCACAAGGTAGACGACGATTCCAACAACCAACCCAACCGCCGGGACCACTATCATGAGGACCCACGCCAACGCATTGGACGAGGGCTCCGCCGACGGCGTCGGCGTTGGCCTGACGGCGGGCGCGCTCATGGACGAAACGGGCGTAGGCGTGAGCGTGGGTTCACCGGACGGGGTAACGGTGGGTGCGAGGCCGGATGTCGGCGCAAGCGTAGGTCCACCAGGCGGAGCGGCCGTGGGCGCGAGCACGGACGTCGGCGCGCTCGTGGGAGTTGGCATGAGTGTCGCCGTTGGAGTCGGCGGCGCTTGGCCGGGCGGCGGAGCAAACGTGTAGACGCCTCCGTCGAACCCAAGGATGTAGACCTCCCCGGCCTCGTCCTCCCCAAACGACGCTATCTGGAATGGAGCGTCGGCAATCTGCCCCTGCTCCGTCACTCGCTCGCCGTCGTGCCGGAGCCCCCAGATGAGGCCGGTGCAGAAGTCCGCGTACAGGTAAACGCCCTGGAGCTCCGGCAGGCGCTCCCCCCGGTAGACGTACCCGCCGGTTACCGAGCAGCCGAGCCTATGGCCGTACTCCGCGACAGGCGCCTCCATACCGCCGGCCTCGCACGACGCGGCGCGAAAGCAGCGGGACCCCTCCATCACGTTCCACCCGTAGTTGGCGCCCCGGCGCACGATGTTGACCTCTTCCACGGCGTCCTGGCCCACGTCGCCCGTCCACAGCTCGCCTGTCTCCTTGTCAAAGGAGAATCGCCACGGATTGCGAAGCCCGTAGGCCCATATCTCGCCGCGGGCGCCGGGCCTCCCCAAAAAGGGATTATCGGTTGGTGTGACGTAAGGAGCGCCCTGCCCCACGTCGATCCGGAGTATGGAGCCCAAGAGCGTGCCGAGATTCTGCCCGTTCCCCAGAGGGTCCCCGCTCGAACCGCCGTCCCCCAACGCAACGTACAGCATCCCATCCGGCCCAAACGCGATCATCCCGCCGTTGTGGTTGGAAAAGGGCTGGTCCACTTCCAGAATCATCGCTTCCGAGCCCGCGTCTCCCAGACCGCCGCCGACCTCAAACCGCGACAGGACGGACCGGCGAGGGGCCGCCGCGCTGTAGTACACATAGAAGCGCCCGCTCTCCCCGAAAGCCGGATCGAAGGCCAGACCCAGTAGGCCCTCCTCGTTCCTGTCCCGGCTCACGCGAGCGCGGATGTCGAGGAATACCTCCGACCGCTCCGGCTCCGCGGGGTCCAGCCGGTAGATGACGCCGGCCTGCTCCACGACGTACACGAGCCCCGAGCCGTCGCCTGCATGGGTGAGTAGCACCGGCCGCTCGAACCTGAGCGCGGGAAACGTTCGCTCCAGCTCCAGCGTGGGAAGCGCGGCATTTGGGGACTGCGAAGCGGCGGCCAAAGCCGCAATCGAGACAATCAACAGCGGAACGACAGCCCGCGCAAGTCTCAGGACGACGCCTGCTATCGGTCGGAACGCCGGCCGAAGCCCAACCTGCGAAGGAACCCCGGCACCTCCACCGTCGGCTCCGAGTCTTCGAAAGGCGCCGCATCATCGTCGAATGACTGATCGAGCATGTCTTCGAGCGACTTGCTGAGGACATCCTCTCCTTCGGGCAGGCCCGTGGCGATCACCGTCACACGGACCTCGTCCTCCATCTTCGGGTCGTTGACCATACCGAAGATGATGTTGGCGTTCGGGTCCACCAGCCGCGAGATGAAGTCTGCCGCCTCCTGCACCTCCTGCAGCGTCAGGTCCGAGCCGCCCGTGATGTTCAGGAGGACGCGGGTCGCGCCCTCGATAGGCGCGTCGAGCAGCGGGCTGGCCATCGCCTCTTTCGCGGCTTCCTGCGCCCGCTGAGTTCCCCGCCCGTGCCCGATCGCCATCCAGGCCGGTCCGGCCCCGAGCATGACCGCCCTCACGTCCGCGAAGTCCAGGTTTATCTCGCCCGGAATCGTGACGAGCTCGGCGATCGACTGCACGCCTTGCCGGAGCACGTCGTCCGCGATCCGGAACGCGTTCTCGGCGGTCATCCGCTCGTCGGACACCGCGTTGAGTCTATCGTTCGGGATGAGGATCAGCGTGTCCACGTTCCCGCGCAGAGCGCTTATGCCCATGTCGGCCTGCTGCGCCCGCCGACGCCCCTCGAACTGGAACGGCTTCGTAACGACCGCAATGGTGAGCGCGCCTACCTCTTTTGCAATCTCCGCCACGACGGGAGCGGCCCCCGTGCCCGTCCCCCCGCCCATGCCCGCGGCGATGAAGACCATATCGGTGCCGTTCAGTATGTCGTACAGGTCCTCGCGCGACTCCTCCGCGGACTCGCGGCCAAGCCTCGGGTCGCCTCCGACCCCCAGCCCGCGCGCCAGACGGTCCCCGATGCGGATCTTCTCCGGCAGGTCTAGGTGGATCAGGTGCTGCGCGTCGGTATTGACCGCGAAGTAGTCCACTCCTGCAATCCGCTGCCGGTACATGCGGTTGACTGCGTTCGAGCCGCCGCCGCCTACCCCTATGACCTTGATACGCGCGATGCCGAACGGCTGCATGCCCGCCCCGCGCATGCTCGTGCCGGACTGGGAACCGGAAATCTCCCCCACCGCCCAAAGCTCGTCGGAATCGGCCGCGGCCAGAACGTCCGCCTCCTGCGGAGGGGGCACGTGCACGGTCAGGATGTCCCGCCCCTCCAGTAAGCGCATCAGGCGGACCCAGGTGGCCGTCGAAACTTCCGAGGGCCGAAGCAGGCCCTGCTCGAGCATCGCCAGGTCCTCATAGGAGACCTGAAGCTCGCCCGCCAGGTCCAACAGCGAGAGGCGTGAGCGGTAGCGCAGCTCCCGCATGTAGGCGGCAAAGCGCGTCATCTCGGACGGTAGCCCGCCGGAGACGCTCAGCCAGCGCTCGGTCGCATCCATAGCGAAGCGCACCCACGCCTGCCGACCGACGACAATCGAGCTCATGGGCTGCTCGGTCACGATTCCTGCTCCTCCGCGATCCGCGCCATGATCCCTGCGACCTCGCGACGTCCGAAGCCCGCCTGCTCACAGAACATCTTGAACCGCTCGCGGCCCCGGTTGATGCGGATTCCGATAGCTTGGGGGCCTGGCGCGTCCAACATCACGGCCATCTCGGCCGCGCTGCGGCCCAGCATGTAGCGAAGGCGCAGAACGAACGCGTCGCGCGGGAACTCGGACTCGAACCGGCGCCAAAGCTCCCCGTTCTCCTCGAATACGGCGGCATCGTCTGCGCCCGAGGCCGGGTCCGGCGCAGGGACGCCTTCCTCGGCCTTGGTTTCCCGCTCCTCGGCCTGGCGCTCCGACATGCTCCACAGCTGGCGGAACCTCGATTCCACCGCCCGGCTGAACCACTCGGATACGACCTGCCTACCCGTGAGCTCGGCGGCCCCAGAGAGCAGCTTCGCCAGCGTGTCGGCGGCCGCGTCGTCCCGGAAGTCCTCTCGGATATCGGCGATGCCCCACTTCTGGGGGTCGTCATAGATGCGCCCCGCGAGCGTGGCGGCAATGCTCCGCACCTCCCGCACGCCGTCGCCGCCCAGCCTTCCGTCATCCCCCGCTCTCGCGTAATGGCGGAGCACGACCTGGAGACGCTTCACGAGTTCTTCGTCTGAGTTATAAGAGACGCCGGTAGTCATTTTCCTCAGTCGCGATATTTTGAGAGAGTCGGCATGTGAGAGTCCGGTTGTCCGCCGGACCTTTGCAACTCGGCGAATGATACCAGAACGCCCACGCCCCATACCATGCCGCCTAGGGTGACGGAACCAGCCGATTTCCGCACCGGCAGTCCCTGTATCGCGCCAAACGGGCCGCCCCGGCAACTTGGCTCTCGCGTGGGCCGGTGCTAGGATGACGTATCCTCCCCCGGGGTCGCGCGCCTTGTCATGCGCCGCCCCATAGGCGCGCTATGGTCGTTGAGAAGAAGGCCCAGGACCGCCTCGAAGACTTGAAGCTCCGCAAGCAGGGGCCCGAGTCGTCGGGCGGCGCCGCGCGCATCGAGCAGCAGCACGCCAAGGGCAAGCTCACCGCGCGCGAGCGTATCGCCCTCCTCCTCGACCCCGGGACGTTCGAGGAGCTCGACTCCTTCGTCACCCACCGCTCCAGCGAATTCGGCGTCGCGGACAAGAAATTCCCCGGCGATTCCGTCGTCACCGGCTACGGCAAGATCAACGGACGCACCGCCTACGTCTACTCCCAAGACTTCACCGTTTTCGGCGGCTCCCTCTCCGAGGTGACCGCCGAGAAGATATGCAAGGTGATGGACCTCGCCATGCGGAACGGCGCGCCCATCATCGGCATCGGCGACTCCGGCGGCGCGCGCATCCAGGAAGGCGTCCTCAGCCTCGCCGGCTATGGCGAAATCTTCATGCGCAACACCCTCGCGTCGGGCGTCGTGCCCCAGATATCCGCCATCCTCGGCCCCTCAGCAGGCGGCGCCGTCTACTCGCCAGCCATCACCGACTTCACCCTCATGGTTCGCGGCGTCTCCCAGATGTTCATCACCGGCCCGGACGTCATCAAAGCCGTCACCGGCGAGGAGATATCCCACGAGGAGCTCGGCGGCGCCGACGCCCATGCCACCTTCTCCGGCGTCTCCCACTTCACCCTGGACTCCGAAGAAGAATGCATGGAGACCATCCGGCGGCTCCTCAGCTTCCTCCCCCTCAACAACCTGGACGACACGCCCCTCGGGGACCAGGACGACGACCCCGAGCGCGCGGACGAGGCCCTCCGCGACATCGTCCCCGAAGAGTCGGCCCGCTCTTACGACATGCTCGACGTGCTCGAACGCATCGTGGACAACGGCGACTTCTTCAACGTCCAAAGCGCCTTCGCACCGAACATAATCATCGGCTTCGGACGCCTCAACGGACGCAGCGTCGGAATCGTCGCCCAGCAGCCCGCCTACCTGGCCGGCGTCATCGACATCCACGCCTCCGTCAAGGCTGCACGGTTCGTCCGGTTCTGCGACGCCTTCAACATCCCCATCATCACCTTCGCCGACGTGCCCGGCTACATGCCCGGCAAGGACCAGGAGCACCGCGGCATCATCCGCCAGGGCGCGAAGCTCCTCTATGCCTACGCCGAGGCGACTGTCCCGAAGATCACCGTGGTGACCCGCAAGGCCTACGGCGGCGCCTACGTCGTCATGGGCAGCAAGCACTTGCGCACCGACATAAACCTCGCCTGGCCGTCCGCGGAGATCGCCGTCATGGGCCCCGACGCCGCCGTGAACATCATCCACCGGCGCAGGCTCGCCGACTCCGAGAACCCGGAGGCCACGCGCGCCGAGCTCATCGAGGAGTACCGCGCGAACTTTGCGAACCCCTACCGAGCAGCCGAGCGAGGCTTCATCGACGACGTCATCGACCCCGCCGAGACCCGGCCCAAGCTGATTCACGCCCTCGACGCCCTCCAGAACAAGCGCGACACCCTTCCGCCCAAGAAGCACGGCAACATCCCCCTGTGAAGCTCCCGCTTCCCGCCCGGACAGGAGACCTTTGCATAGCCCTTTCCGTCATTCCCGCTCAGGCGGGAACCTCGCCCCCGAATCCCCGGCGTTGAGCAGTTATGCAATGGTCTCCATAACGCCTGCCGCGAACCCCCATTCTCGCCGATAGCCGCCCAGCGACCCCATGCGATTCCTCGTCAGCCACGAAGTCCTCTACCGAACGACTGTCGAAGCCGCCAACGAGAAAGAGGCGGCCCTCGCCGCCGAAAAGCTGCCCTATGACGAGTGGGACAGCAACACCCTCACCCGCGAGGACACCGTCCCCACGGAAGAGTCCCCCGTCAATCCCCAAGCCGGCGGCTAGCCCTATTCCCCTTCTGCGTCTGCGGGGGCGCAGCCCGTCGTTGCCTCGAAAGTCCCCTCCCGCCGCGGGAGGGGACGCGCAAGCGCAGTGATGCGCGGGGGAGGAGAAGCGGCGGCCCGCAGACTTCCCCCGTCACGCCCGCGCCCCCTTCCGTCATTCCCGCGCAGCGGGAACCTCGCAGCCTCCCTCCCCCGTCATTCCCGCGAAGGCGGGAAGGTGAATCCACATTTGAAGTGCAACACCTGCTCCTCGACGACCCCCGCCGGTGTCCGGTAGCCCAGGCACTTGCGCGGCGTATTGTTGTACGCCTGCCCGATCAGCGCAAACCGCTCATCCGACACCTCCCCCAGATTCGTCCCCCGCGGCAGGAACCGCCGCAGCCGGCCGATCGCGTTCTCCACTCCCCCCTTCTGCCACGGCGAGTACGTGTCGCAGAAGAACGTCTCGATGCCCAACCGGTGGAGCTCGTAGTGACGGGTGAACTCGGTCCCATTGTCGAAGGTCACCGTCTGGCGAAACTCCGGCGGCAACGGCCCCAGCATCCGGGCGATGGACTCCGCGATCGGCCCCGCCTCCTTCGACGGCGCACGCGCGAGAAGCAAGAGGCGCGAGGAGCGTTCCTGCAGGGCCAACACCACCTCTCCCGACCTCCCGAACTGCATCGTGTCCGCCTCCCAGTGCCCGAAGGTCCGCCGGTCGGCCGCCACCGCAGGCCGCTCAGCAACGGGTCGGCGGAGGGGAATGAAGGAAACCGAGCTTCCCCCCCTGCGGCCCCGCCTCCCCCGCTTCCACTTCGCCCTCGGCAAGTAGCGCCGCCAATCATGGTCTTTGTGCCGCGCGGCCTGGGGCGTAGACGAACCGGTAGATGCTCTCGTCCGAGGTCACCGTCCGGCCCTCCTCTCTGCGCATCTCATGGGCGACCTGCTCCGGCGACCACCCCCACTTCAGGCCCGCCAAGACCCGCTCCCGCAACTCCTCGTCCCGTTCCAGCCGCGCCCCCGTCCAGCGCCGCGCGCGGGCACGCTCCTGGGCCGGCGACGCTTGGTACCCGTCCGTTCGCAGTGCGTTCCGCTTCAGCTCCCGAGCCACGGTCGATGCCGCGCGATCCAGAGTTGTAGCGACTTGCCGGACCGAGGAGCCCTTGGCGCGTAAGCGGGCAATCTCACACCGTTCCTCAATGCAGAGCTGTCTGTATTCCATGGCAACACCCTAATCTGGTGTTGCACTTCGTTTGTGGATTCAGGGAACCTCGCATTCACCCCTCCGCTGTCTGCCGGGAGGGAGCGCGCTTGCCCGGCGCCCATGCCCCTCCTATAATCTCCCCCGGCCCCTATCACGGGCCGCGCAGTCGTTGGCGCGCGACTCACGGACTTCCCGGAAACCCAATACGCAGCGCCCGCCCATGCCCGTCCGCGCGCGGTCGAGCGTGTCAAGAAAGGAGCCGGACATTGGCTGACAATGGCGTTATCGAGGCAGCGAAGGAACATTTCGGAGGGCTGGTCAAGGAACAGCTCGAACGCGTCGAACGGTTGAAGCAGTCCCCGGAGGCCGCCGACTACGCGAACATCAGCCCCATCATCATCGGACTCCTCGGCGGCGACGGCATCGGCCCCACCATCACCTACGAGTCCCAGCGCATCCTCGAACAGCTCCTCGCCGGCGAGGTCGGATCGGGCAAGGTCGAGTTCCGCAACATCGATGGGCTCACCATCGAGAACCGCGCCGCCAAGCTCCAGTCCATCCCCGACGACGTGCTCGAAGATATCAAGCAGTGCCACGTCACTCTCAAGGGCCCCACCCACACCCCCGAGAAGGGCGACGGCTGGCCCAACATCGAGAGCGCCAACGTCTCCATGCGCAAGGCCCTCGACCTCTTCGCCAACGTCCGCCCCGTGCGCATCCCGGCCGAGGACATCGACTGGACCTTCTTCCGTGAGAACACAGAGGACATGTACGCCCTCGGCTCCAACGGCATCAACATCACCGAAGACCTCGCCATGGACTTCCGCGTCATCACCACCCCGGGCTCCCGGCGCATCATCAACGCCGCCTTCGCCCACGCCCGGAAGACCGGCAAGGAGCGAGTCACCATCGTCACCAAGGCCAACATCGTCAAGACCACCGACGGCAAGTTCCTCGATGTCGCCCGAGAGGTCGCCGAGAACTACCCCGACATCTCTTGGGACGCCTGGTACATCGACATCATGACCGCCAAGCTCCTCGATACCGCCCGCCGCAACGAGTTCCAGGTCCTCGCCCTGCCCAATATGTACGGCGACATCCTCACCGACGAGGCGGCGCAGATCCAAGGCGGCGTCGGCACCGCGGGCTCGGCCAACATCGGCACGGCATACGCCATGTTCGAGGCCATCCACGGCAGCGCCCCCCGCATGGTCACCGAGGGCCGCGCCCAATTCGCCGACCCCAGCTCGATGGTCCGGGCAGGCGCAATGCTCCTCGATCACATCGGCTTCCCGGAGCTCGGCGCGAAGGTCAACATGGCCCTCGACGTCTGCGGCCAGTACGAGAAGAAGGCCGTCACCACCGGCCGCAACACCGGCGCAACCACCACCGAGTTCGGCCAGTACATCGTCGACACCGTCAACGACTCCGGCCTGCAGAGCAAGTGGGAGGGCTACGTCCGCGCCTAGAAAACCACGCCGTCATTCCCGCGCAAGGAGACCTTTGCATAACCCCAAACTGGTTCGTGGTGAGCCTGTCGAACCATGAACCGGCCTGGAATACTGGGGAGTGCAGAGGGGATTCCCCTCTGCCGGGGGCGTGGGGGTGTCCCCCACAACATAACGGGTGGGCGGGCGGGAAGAGTTACGCCCGCCGGAAAATAAAGGTTATGCAAAGGTCTCCGCAAGCGGGAACCCACGCAACCCCCCTCCCGTCTGCGGGAGGGGACGCGCAAGCGCAGCGACGCGCGGGGGAGGAGTCCGTCATTCCCGCGCAAGCGGGAACCCAGGCCATAACATCGAAAGGAAACGGAAGAACACATGGCGCGCAAGAAAGTAACCGTCGTCGGCGCGGGCAACGTCGGCGCCACAACCGCCCAACGCCTCTTCGAGCGCGGATACATGGACATCGTCCTCGTCGACGTCGTCGAGGACATGCCCCAGGGCAAGGCCCTCGACATCGCCGAGTCCGGCCCCGTGCTCGGCGTCGACGCGCGCATCATCGGCTCTAACGGCTACGACGAGTCCGCTGATTCTGACGTCGTCGTCGTCACCGCTGGCATCGCCCGCAAGCCGGGCATGAGCCGCGACGACCTCCTCTTCACGAACATGAAGATCATCGGCTCCGTCATCGGCGAAGTGGCGGGCCGCTCCCCCAACGCAACCCTCATCATCGTCTCGAACCCGCTGGACGCGATGGTGCAGCACGCCTACTCCCTCGCCGGCTTCCCCAAGAACCGCGTGGTCGGTATGGCCGGCGTCCTCGACACCGCCCGCTTCCGCACCTTCCTCGCCCGGGAGCTCAACGTATCGGTCAAGGACATCCAGGCCTACGTCCTCGGCGGACACGGCGACCAGATGGTCCCCCTCACCAAGTACACCACCATCGGCGGCGTCCCCATCGGCGACCTGCTGAGCGACGAAGCCCTCGACCGCATCATCAAGCGGACCCAGGGCGGCGGCGGCGAGATCGTCGCCCTCCTCAAGACCGGCAGCGCCTTCTACGCCCCTTCCGCCGCGGTCGCCGAGATGGTCGACGCCATCCTGCTAGACCAGAAGCGCCAGCTCCCGTGCGCCGCCCTCCTTGAAGGCGAATACGGCATCGACGGCATCTACATGGGCGTCCCCGTCATCCTTGGCGCCGGCGGAGTAGAGAAAGTCGTCGAGCTAGACCTCACCCCCGACGAAAAAATCCTCCTCAACAACTCCGCCGACGCCGTCCGCGAGCTCGTCGAAGTCATGGCCAACGCCCCCAAGGACTAGCGCCCAACTCCCCTCCCCGTCCGCGGGAAGGCGGCTTTGCTCCAATAGTCCGTCGCTGCCCCATAAGTCCTTCCAAAAGCCTCTCGCTGCCTCAAAAGTCAGCCTCCGACGGCGGCCCTTTGCGGCCACCGGCCGGGCCGCTAACATGAGGTGCATGTTCGATATCACGCTACAGGAGTTCGCCATCGGGTACCTGCTCGGCTTTGTTTCTGCCGCGCTACTGCTGTCGGGGGCAATTGTGCTTGGCGCCATTGTCCGCCGGTTTTGTTGTAGGCGAGTGAGGACTACCCCCACGGCGGCTAACGCAACCAGCCAGAGCCCGCGTAGCACCATCACCCAACGATGGCAGCGAGAATAAACCCGACAACGTTAGCGCCCAGGATGCTCGCCAGGAATGCATGCCAGTTAATCTCGGTCGTCTCGCGGCGAGCACACTCAACCAGCAGGCCTATCATACCGAGCAGGCCCAGACCAGCATCCCATTGTGCCGCCCGCCAGTCATGGTTGCTCCATGCCCAACTTGACTACCGTGTCTAGCGGGCCTATCTTGCGGGCCATCTTGTTCATGGGGGTGCGTTGTCATAGAAGACACCGCGTTGATGATTACCGCGTTCGCTGGCCTCACGGTTGCGGTCGGGGCGCTGCTGGTCTCGGTCGGGGTGCTTATGCTGGTGGTCAAGCTCGGCTCCGCCATCGAGGCCGTGGCGAAGGGCGGGGGATCCTAGCTACCTCTCCATTCACGCGTCAGTTGCTTCGCTCGTGGCCCGCACCGTAAGGTGGGGGCCATGCTGCTTTTTGAGGCAAAACAGGCCGCTGACTCAAAAGTCAGCCTTTTGAAGCAAAGCCCGGGGGAGGCCGGGAGGGGGCATCCCACGCCACCCTTCCGTCATTCCCGCGCAGGCGGGAAGGTGAATCCACATTTGAAGTGCAACACCTGCTCCTCGACGACCCCCGCCGGTGTCCGGTAGCCCAGGCACTTGCGCGGCGTATTGTTGTACGCCTGCCCGATCAGCGCAAACCGCTCATCCGACACCTCCCCCAGATTCGTCCCCCGCGGCAGGAACCGCCGCAGCCGGCCGATCGCGTTCTCCACTCCCCCCTTCTGCCACGGCGAGTACGTGTCGCAGAAGAACGTCTCGATGCCCAACCGGTGGAGCTCGTAGTGACGGGTGAACTCGGTCCCATTGTCGAAGGTCACCGTCTGGCGAAACTCCGGCGGCAACGGCCCCAGCATCCGGGCGATGGACTCCGCGATCGGCCCCGCCTCCTTCGACGGCGCACGCGCGAGGAGCAAGAGGCGCGAGGAGCGTTCCTGCAGGGCCAACACCACCTCTCCCGACCTCCCGAACTGCATCGTGTCCGCCTCCCAGTGCCCGAAGGTCCGCCGGTCGGCCGCCACCGCAGGCCGCTCAGCAACGGGTCGGCGGAGGGGAATGAAGGAAACCGAGCTTCCCCCCCTGCGGCCACGCCTTCCCCGCTTCCACTTCGCCCTCGGCAAGTAGCGCCGCCAATCATGGTCTTTGTGCCGCGCGGCCTGGGCGTAGACGAACCGGTAGATGCTCTCGTCCGAGGTCACCGTCCGGCCCTCCTCTCTGCGCATCTCATGGGCGACCTGCTCCGGCGACCACCCCCACTTCAGGCCCGCCAAGACCCGCTCCCGCAACCCCTCGTCCCGTTCCAGCCGCGCCCCCGTCCAGCGCCGCGCGCGGGCACGCTCCTGGGCCGGCGACGCTTGGTACCCGCCCGTTCGCAGCGCGTTCCGCTTCAGCTCCCGAGCCACGGTCGATGCCGCGCGATCCAGAGTTGTAGCGACTTGCCGGACCGAGGAGCCCTTGGCGCGTAAGCGGGCAATCTCACACCGTTCCTCAATGCAGAGCTGTCTGTATTCCATGGCAACACCCTAATCTGGTGTTGCACTTCGTTTGTGGATTCAGGGAACCCGGGAACCCCCTCCCGCAGACGGGAGGGGGCGCGCAAGCGCAGCGAAGCGCGGGGGAGGAAAGGCGGCGGCGCGCAGACTTCCCCCGTCACCCCCGCGCCCCCTTCCGTCATCCCCGCGCAGGCGGGAATCCAGAGTGGCCGACAGGCCACGCCCCACGCTCCTGGCCCCACTCCGTCTGTCTGTGAGAACCATGACATCTGCCCGTTGCGCAAACGGACCCCCTACTCCTACCCTATCTCCCATGGCCCAACAGACCCGCCCTCTTGCCCCTCCGATGCCCGCGAGCCGCCTGTCGGAAAGTGTCGCATTCATGTCGCAAAGTGTCGGATTTATGTCGCAAACTGTCGCATTTGCTGTCGCAAAATGGAGCGCGCAAAACCCCCGTTTAGGAGTGAATCCCATGGAAAATCCGACAAATGCGACACTTTCGAGAAAATCGGCGCTCGAAAAGCTTTCCCCCGCCTGCCAGACCTTTGCATAAGCCTTCCGCTATTGCCTCGAATCCCTCCCGACTGCGGGGGAGTGCGAGCGCAGCGAAGCAGGGGGGGCCGGGCGCTCGCCTTGCGCACGGCAGTTCACGGCATAGCATCCGCGGTATGAGGAATCCAAGGCGCCGAGCGGCTAGGCTGCGGTGGGCCTATTGGTAGGGAGCGTTCGCTACGAATTGTTGTGAATAACAGTGTGAACTTGACCTATTTCTCCCCAAAGACTGAAAAGCGCGGCAGCAACATCGAGGGACGCGGCCTCTTCGCCCGAGAGCCAATCGCCAAGGATGAGATCGTAGTTGTCAAGGGAGGCTACGTTATGTCCCGTGCTCAACGGGATGAGGTCGAGCGCCGTCTGGGGCCTGCCGAGATTCAGGTCACGGAAGACCTCTTCCTCGGCCCGGCCACACAGCCGGAGCGCGAGGGAGGCATGATGCACCTCAACCACTCGTGCGAGCCCAACCTCGGCGTTCAGGGCCAGATAGCTTTCGTCGCCCTACGCGACATCGCCGCCGGGCGAGGAACTCACGTTCGACTACGCGATGACTGACGACGAGCCCTACGAAATGGAGTGCAACTGCGCCGCTCCGACCTGCCGGAAGCTCATAACAGGGCGCGACTGGATGAAGAAAGAGGTCCAGCGTAAGTACGATGGCTATTTCTCCTGGTTCATCCAAAGAAGGTTGGACGTTCTATGACTCATCGCATCACACGAGCTGGGGTATAGGTATTCTTTGTTTGCTAGAAGCGAGGCCGATTGGCGTGCTCCCACACCTCCGGGGACAACTACTGCCTGAAGGAGCGCGCCTGCGACACTTGCCCCTTACCCCAGCCCACCCCAAGAGCGTACCCTGTATGCCCTATGCCGCCCTCACCCCCTACCAGGAAGGGCCACTCCCTCCGGCTGCGAGAGAGGACCACTGGGGCTGCAACCGCACAAACAAAAATCTCGGTGATCAACTTTTGAGACCCAGCAAGCAGGCCACGGCCACGAAAACACCCTCCAAAACCCTCGTCTCACCCCGCAAATCCAACAACTTTTTACTCCTGACCAGCATGCAAACCCGACAACTTTTCACGCCTGGCAAATGTGGAACCGACAACTTTTTCACGCCTAGCCAAAATGCGGTGGGCAGCTTTCATGCAAACGGACAACTTCCTCATCCAGCCCCCTTCGCGCGGGCGAGCATCAACACCCCCCGTCTGCGGGAGGGAGCGTGCGAGCGCAGCGAAGCGCGGGGAGGCCGGGAGGACTCGCCTTGCGCACGGCATCCCACCGGCATAGCATCGGCGGCATGAGGAATCCGCCGCGCTTAGGGAACACAGGAGCCGCGATATGAACCTGACCAGCGTCATCGATGCCGATACCCACGTCGACGAGACCGAGGCCACATGGGAGTACATGCCGCCCGAGGACCAACGCTTCAAGCCCATCGTCGATCTCTACCCCAACCCCGACGCCGCCCCGGACCGCCCACAGCTGCGGGACTGGGTCGTCGAAGGCATTCGCACCCGCCGCGTGGTTCGCAACGACGCCAAGAGTGGAACAAAGATCGAGGCCCGCGAGCTTCTGGACGTGGATGCGCGGCTCCGGCACATGGACGAGCTCGGCACCGCCGTCCAGGTGATTTATCCCACGTTCTTCCTCCAGGTCCCCGCATCGACGCCCGAGGCCCAGATCGCCCTCGCGCGCAGCTACAACCGATGGCTCGCGGACCGCTGCGCCGAGTCCAAGGGCCGCCTGCGCTGGGTGTGTGTACCGGCGCTCGCGGACATTGAGGCCTCTATCGAAGAGATCCGGTTCGCCAAGGACCACGGGGCTTGCGGCGTGTTCAAGAAAGGGGACGACGAGGTCGGCTTCCAGCCGAACGACCCCTACTTCTTCCCTATCTATGAGGAGGCGGAACGGCTCGATATGCCCATCTGCTTCCACACCGGCAGCGGCGCCCCGGACGAGCGGCGCGGGCTCCTGCGCTCGAAGGCCCCCGCCATCAACGGGGTCTACTCGCTGCTGGAAGACAACCTGCCCGCGCGTTTCCCCACGCTCCGCATCGGTTGCGTGGAGTCAGGCGCCTCATGGGTCCCCTTCGCCGACTACCAGCTCCGCCGCCTTTACGACCGCCATGAGCTCTCCAGCAACGTGACGGGCCGCAAGCTGGAGTTCAAGCTCGAAGACGACATCTTCAAGAGCAACCGCGTCTACGTCGCGTGCCAGGTCGACGAGGACATCACGATGATCCTGAACTACATCGGCGAGGACAATCTCCTGATCGGCTCTGACTACACCCATCAGGACACTTCCCACGAGCTGGAGTTCCGCCGCATGCTCGAAGAACGTGTAGAGCGCGAAGAAGTCCCGGCGACGGTCGTCGAGAAGATGACCCACGACAACCCCAAGGCGTTCTACGGCCTCTAGGCGGCCCCCTCCCCCGCAGACGGGAGAGGGGCCGGGGGTAGGGGCTACCCGCTCCTGGGCTGGCGGCCGAGTTGCGGCCACGCGGCAGGCGCGCCTGCCGCAGCCAGGTTCTCCTCGGCAGGCCGCCCTGCGTCCCAATGCATCGCGATGATGCGCATGCCGTTCACGCCAGCCGACGCGTCGGACGCCAGCCAAACCGCCGGCGGGCCCATAATCTCGGGTTCGAGCCTGTCCGGGTCGCCGGGCCCGGCGCCGCCGAAATTCGTGTTCGTGCCGCCGCCCGGCAGCAGCGCGTTCACCGTCACGCCTGTCCCCTCCACCTCGGGGGCCATGCAAGCCACGAGCGCCTCGTGCGCGGCCTTCGTCGGCCCGTACGGCAGGCTTCGAATCATCGTGTCCAGGTTCGTCGTCACCCCAATCACCCTGCCCCAGCCCTGCGCCGCCATGTGCCCCACCGCCGCCCGCGCCATGAGGAACGGACCGCTCACGTTGACGGCCACCGTGCGGAACCACACGTCGGTTGGCAGCTCCCAGAAAGGAGGATGCTCGTCTTCAGGTAGACCAGCCAAGCGGGCGTTGACCCCGGCGTGGTTGACCAGGACGTGCAAGCCGCCGAGACCATCGATTGTCTCCCTGACCGCGCGCTGCGCATCGCCCCAATCGCTGATGTCCGCCACGATAGGCATCGCCGCGTCGTCGCCCCCGAGCTCGCGGGCCTCGTTGACGGTCAGCTCCAGCGAGTTGGCGTCGACGTCCAGCATTGCGACGTGAGCGCCTGCCCCGACTAGCGCCAGCGCCATCACGCGCCCCATCCCTCGGCTGCTCCCAGCCCCCGTCACAATCGCGACCTTCCCGGCAAGCGATTCGGTAGCCATCCGCCCCTCCATCTCCAACCTAATCTAGACGGGAGCCTACCACTCCCCCGCGGCAAGAAGGACTGCATGTCCGATCCCACCGGGAGGAACGCTAAGCCCCTTCCCTCATTGTGCGTTGGACTTAGGGAAGGAGGGCGAACGTGGAAGCCTTGCGGTTTCCATTCGAGGATGGGAGTACGGCACGGAGGTGGTATAGTCAGGCCTCAGGTCTTAGAAGGGAAGGGGCGGATGTCCGGCGAGATTACCTGCCCCAATTGCCGACAGTCGAACCTAGCTGGCAACTCCTTCTGCGCCAGGTGCGGCGGTAGCTTGACCTCTGTCCAAGGCCCAGGTTCGGAATCCCCCACTGGGGCGGTCGAGGAGGAAGAGCGGCGGGCCTTTCAGGGGGAGCTGGCGTCGGTGAGAAGCCAACTCCGAGAAGCTGGGTTGCTCCTCGACCGCCTCCAAGACCGGATAGCCCAACTGGAGCTCGGCCAGGAAGCGCCAACCACTCTCGCCCCCGACTCGCCTCCGCCCACGGCCACACCTGGATACCCGCCGGAGGCTCCGGTGCCGGACCAGCCTCGCGTCGCAGAATCCACACGGCCGCCGAACGAAACACCGTCCAGCCTTCGGCCAGCTTCGGTGGGCGCTTATGCCGGTGCCAGTCCCGGGGCGTTGGGTGGTTCGCCGCCCTCGCCTCCACCCGGCGCCGGAAGGGCTTCCGGCGGCGACGCCGGGTTTCGGAAGGTCTCAATCGACTGGGAGCAGGTGCTCGGCAGGAACTGGTTCGCCATCATCGGAGCGGTGGCCCTGGTGTTGGGCATCGGCTTCTTCCTGAAGCTGGCCTTCGACAACAACTGGATTGGCAACACCGGACGAATCGCCCTGGGCATCGGGTTGGGGATAGCCCTGCTAGGCGTGGGGGAATATGCCCAGCGGCGCATTCCCGTGTGGGCGCAACCCGTGACGGCGAGCGGGGCTGCAATCCTCTACCTATCCATCTACGCCTCCTTCGGCCTGTACCAGCTGCTGCGCCCCGATGCAGCGTTCCTCTTCATGGCGCTGGTGGTCGCCCTGGCCGGGCTGCTGGCCCTCCGGTACGAATCGATGGTCATCGCCCTGTTGGGCGTCGTCGGGGCTTTCCTGGCTCCGGTGCTGCTGGGACCTGATCTGCCCGACATCCGGCTGCTGCTGGTCTACATTGTGTTGGTTGACCTGGGGATTCTAGGAGTCTCGACCTTCCGCAACTGGCGGTGGTTCATCCTCCTGGGATGGGCCGGCTCTTACGCAGTCCTCACCTACGGACTGGCCGCATTTCCAGACTACGGACCAGTCCTGATCCAGATTGCACTTACGGCAATTTTTCTGATATTCGCCGGGGCAACCACGCTATTCCACCTGCTGTGGCGGCGGATCCCCACACCGCTTGATATGGGCCTGGTGGCCATCAACGCCACCGCATACTTCGCGCTGACCGTGGGCATCTTGGGAGAGGACCGCGTGGTCTGGTTGGGGCCGATAGCCTTGGGGCTGGCCCTATTCTATGGCTTGACTGCATACGCAGCGGTCAAGCGGCCCGGCGCCCCTCCTGAGATAGCGCTGATTGCCCTGCCGGTGGCGCTGGTGTTCCTGACCATCGCCGTGCCGCTGCAGCTCAGCGGGGTCTGGGTGACCGTTGCCTGGGCGGCGCAGGGGGGGGTGCTGGTCTGGTCCGGGTTCACGCTGGGCCGATGGCCGACGCGTGCGTTCGGGCTGGGGGCAGTGGCCCTGTCGGTGGCGCACCTGGCCCTGTTTGATGTCGGGGTCAATCTGGACGATTTCCGACCGGTCATCAACGAACGCTTCCCTGTATTTCTGGCTGTGATTGCCGCGTTCTACGCCGCCGGCTTTCTCTACTGGCGGAACCGCGCCGTGCTGATGCGGCAAGAGCAATATGCCGCTCCAACGCTCTTTGGAATAGCCAACCTGCTCACTCTGGCGCTCCTCAGTTTGGAGATAGTCAATTACTTCGACAGCCGGGGCCAAGGGATGGAAGATCCCAGCTTCGAACAGTTGCAGAGCTTAAACAACGCCACGGAACTGTCCCTGACGGTCATGTTCACCATGTACGCCTTCATACTGATGGCGGTGGGACTGGGCCGCAGATTGCTCCTGGTCAGATGGGCGGGGCTGGTCCTGATGGGTCTTGCCGTGCTCAAGCTCTTGGGGGACACCGAGCGGGTCATACTGGACCCGTTGACCTTCACTGCCTTTCTGAACATCCAATTCCTTACCTTCTTCCTCGTTCTTGCGGCGCTGCTGGGAACGGCCTACTGGTTTCGGCGGGAATCGCCGCGAATGCCCGAAACAGAAGCATATGCATGGCAAGTTCTACTCGCGGCCGCCAACCTGGTGGGGGTGTGGGCCTTGAGCCAAGAAATCCTGCACTACTTTGGCAGCCTTGAGGTCCGGGTGGGAGAGGACTACCTCAGCGCGAAGCATCTATCGCTAACGGTGCTCTGGGCTGTCTACTCCATCGGGGTAATCGGCGCCGGAATCGTCCTGCGGTCCACCAAGGTCAGGCTGACAGGAATGGCGCTGCTGGCAATCCCGGTGGCCAAGCTGTTCGTATTCGACGTCTTCCTCCTGGAGCGAGGGTATCGGGTCGCGGCCTTCGTGACCCTGGGAGTCCTCCTTCTGGGAACGGGCCTGGTTTACCAACGCTACAGCCAGGCCATCAGAGGGTTCCTCTTTGACCGGCGGACCTAAGGTAACGGCGCCGCGTCTCGCGCTGGCCGCCCTCTCGGTGCTGGCGGCGCTGCTGACCGCGTTCCCGCTATTCGCAGCTTTCACCGAGAAAGACTGGCGCTTCTACAAGCAGGCCATGCTGCCCGACAACTTCATGGGACCTGGTCTAGTGGAGATGGAGTTGGACCCGGAGGTGTACGCCCACGCCTCCCCTGCGCTGCGAGACCTCCGCGTCACCGGGCAGCGAGAGGGCAGGGAAGAGCCTTATAAGCTGCTGGTGGAGTCGGGCGACCAACGAAGAGCGGCGGTGGCGGCGAAGATGCGCGACCTTGGTCACGCCGCCGGGCGGCACACGAGCTTTGTTCTGGACCTGCTCTCGGACGGAGCTCTTCATAACGAACTGGAGATTCAGACCTCTTCGCAGAACTTTCAAAGACAGGTCGCGATCGAAGGCAGCGATGACGGAGAGTCCTGGCGGACTCTGCGGAGCAGCAGTGTCATCTTCGACCTTACCGTCGAGGAACGCGGCTTCACGGCTAGGGACACCCGCGTGACCTACCCAGACAGCACTGCACGCTTTCTCAGGGTGGGGATCACCGACGAGGGACTGGGGCCACTGAATATCCACGGGGGCGTGGTCTTCTTCGCCCGGCGGCTGGAGCCCCGGCGCGCCACTCTACCGTTGGTGGTCGCCGGACGGGAGGATGACCCGGAGCGGAAGGAGACCGTCTTACTGTTGGACGGAGCTAGCGCCGGGTTTCCGGCCAACAGCATCGAACTGGACATTCCTGAAAGCAACTTCCACCGCCGGGTGTCGTTGGAGGGAAGCGACGACCTGACGACCTGGCGCACCGTGCAAGGCAACGAGACGCTCTACGACTTCGACACACCCAAGTTTGTTGGCAGCGACCTGTCCATCGGTTTTGGAGAGTCCCGGTACCGGTATTACCGGGTCACCATCGCCAACGAAGACAATCCGCCGCTGCCGGTGGAAGGCGCACAGGCCAGCGGCTTCGTGAGGAAGCTGGTGTTCTCCGCAGACCCGGGCCAGTCCTACCGGCTGTTCTACGACAACCCGGATGCGTCCGCGCCATCCTATGACCTAGAGCGAGTCTTCCCTTACCTGGTCACCGAGGGACTTCCCGTCGCAGTTTTGGGACCGCACACTCAGAACCCGGCATTCGCCGTGCCTGCCCAGCCGCCCAAACCCTTCACCGAACGTTACCCTTGGCTGCTCCCCACCATTGTAGCGATTGCAGCCCTGCTCATCGGGGCATTCCTGGCCAGCATCGTCCGGCAGCTCAAGGGAACGCTGCCTCCGCCGCAGGCCCCGCAGTAACGCAGGTCCTCCTGTCCACATGCGGGGGAGGATTGAAGAAGGGGCCATTGTGCGTGGGGACTTAGGGAAGGAGGACCCGCCCCCAAATCCGGCCTACTCCTCTACAATGGCGTCCATGTCTGACCGCATCATCCCCCTGGAATCCCGCGACCCCCACGATGACGCCGACGGCGGCCCCATCGCCTTCACCGACGTGGTTGTCGCCCTCTACCTGGAGGGCCTTCCGGCCCACGAGCACGACGGCGAGCCTTTCTACGACGGCGGGCCGCTTTCGGAGGCGACTGTCGGCGCGTTCGCGCTCGGGTGCGCGGTCGGCGTCGATTTCCCTGCGCGCATCGAGCCAGTGTTGGAGCAGACGCACCCGGACCAAGTCGAGCACATCATCGAGGAGTGCCGGGGTCCACTCGAAGAGCGGGTCGCAGCCGCCAGGAGCTCGATGGAGCCCCTCGAACCGGAGGACTTCATCGACCAACTTCTCAAGGCCCTCGAAGATGGAGAAAGCGGACACGCCGATACGGAGACAGCCCAGAACGCCCTCAGTATGAGCTTCGAGTACGGCCTCATCCTGGCGCGCGTCCAGCGCTCGGCGGCTCTCGTCCTGCGCAATGCCTTCAACCGCTCACAGGAGGAGGCCGTCGAAGACTTCACGGAAGGCGAGGCTGAAGAGGACATCCCTCCCGGCCCCGACCCTTTCGAGTCCCTCCAAGACCTCGCCGGCGAGATTATGTCGGCCTACGAGGCCGACATCGGCTTCGTCAGCTAGGCCCGAAGGCTCGCCTTCTCCAAGAGCGGCTTGGTGCTCACGATGTGCTGGCCCATACCCAACCGCTTGGGAGACAGCCCCATCGCGAGGCCAATCATCTGCGGGAGGTGAAGGATCGGCAGGTTGATCTTCTGCCCCCGCTGCGCCGCCGCCTTGGGCTGCTGACCGTCCAGGTTCAGATGACAGAGCGGGCATGGGGTGACCATTGCATCCGCCCCGTGCTCGTGGGCGCTCGCGGTGTGGTTCGCGACCATCGCCATTGAGTTCCGTTCGTTGATGAGCATGATTGGGAAGCCGCAACACTTGGTCCTACCGGGAAAATTCACCGGCTCGGCGCCGCACGCCTCGATAATCTGCTCTAGGTACTGCTCGCGGCCGGGGTTCTCGTCGAGGCCCAGCGCCCAGGACGGCCGAAGGATGTAGCACCCGTAGAACGGCGCCACCTTGAGATTCGGCAGCGGGTTGGTGACGAGGCTCTTCAGCACGTCAATGCCAACCTCCTCGACGATCACCCATGCAAGATGCTTGATCACCACCCTGCCGGTGTATTCGAGTCTCTCCGGCTTGAGCTCCTCGTTGATCTCGGCCAGATAGTCCGGATCGGCGAGCAGGCGGTGGTTCGCCTGCGCCATCACGCCCTGGCAGGTCGAGCAGATATTGAGGACCGTCGTAAGCCCCATCCGCTCCGCCATCGCAAAGGTCCGCGCGTTCAGCGTGTCGCCCAGCTTCAAGCCCTTCTCTTGGAGAACGCCGGCACCCGTGCAGGCGGCGCCCACGATCTCCTCGAGCTCGATGCCCAGCTTTCCCGCGATGGCCATCGTGGACGCGTAAAGCTCCGGCGCTCCGCCGCGAGATACACATCCTGGATAGAAGGCGTACTTCATCGTTGCTCCTTGCTCGTAATCAGACGGTGGGCCAAGGCTAGTTGTCGAGGGCGCCCAACCGCTCGAACAACCGGCGGACGTTCTGGTGTCCGGGCCGCTTGTGGTGGAGGAGGCCGGGCAACGGGAACTTGCCGCGACGCAACACCCGCAGGCCAAGGGGCGCCTCGCCGACCAGCTTGGGCACGTTGAACTTGCCCCAGGAATCGACCGCCAGCATCGTTTCGTCCAACCACCCCGACCTCGCGACCGATTTGGCGAAAGACTCCACATGGCGCGCCCCCGGCGTGTTCGTGACGCCGGCCTGCATCAGCGAGTCCCGCAACTCCATGATTCGGTCCATGGGCGCGACGCCTTTGGGGCAGACCTCCACGCACATGTAGCAGCGCGTGCAGTCCCACACGCCGCCATACTCGTTCAACGTGTCTAGGCGTTGCTTCGCCTTGTCATCGCGAGGGTCGGCGACGAACCGGTAGGACTTGGCCAGGGCGGCAGGCCCCAAGAAGTTCTTATCGACCTCGAGGGCTGTGCAGTCGGACACGCAGGCGCCGCACATAATGCAGCCCATTGGCGTGAGGAGGTTCAGCATCGACTCGTTGGAGGCGATGAACTCCTCCTCTGGCTCCACGTCCGGCTGCAGGTAGGGCTCCACTGCCCGCACCTTGCCCCAGAAGAGCTGCAGGTCGATCACCAAGTCTTTCACGACCCGCTGATTGCCCATCGGCTCGACCGTGACCTCGCCGCCGTCCCGTACCACCGAGCTGAGCCGCGTGTTGCAGGCAAGCCTCGCCTGGCCGTCGACGCGCATCGCGCACGAGCCGCATATCGCCGCCCGGCACGAGCACCGCAGCGCAAGGCTCGGGTCGACCTCCTCACGGATCTTCACCAGCGTGTCCAGCACGGTGAAATGATCCGGCGTCTCAATCTGATAGTCCTGGAACCGCGGCTGGTCCGAAGTCTCCGGGTCGTAGCGCCGCACCTTTACTGTAGCCTGCATCTGATTGGTCCTCTTTAAACTGACTGCGGAATCAAAGGGAGCGAACCATCTTTATGTCGTTTGTCGCTGTCGCCGTCGCGGTCTCGCTCCCCGATGTAATCCGGAAACGATGGCCGTGACGCTCTCGTCAAGCGAAACGCCGGCCGAAAACGCTTGGAGCCGGACAATCTAGTAGACCCTCGCCTGGGGTTCCCAGCGCGTCATCGTCACCGGCAGCGTGTCCACCTTCGGCCCATCCTCGTCGTAGCGAGCGGTGGTGTGCTTCAGCCAGTCCTTGTCGTTCCGCTCGCGCATGTCGCGGCGGAAGTGCGCCCCTCTACTCTCCCTTCTGAGCAGGCCGGAGGCCACGATCGTCTCGGACACGTCGAGCATGTAGCCGAGCTCCATGTGGAAGATGAGGTCCGTGTTGTAGACGCTCCCTTTGTGCTTGATCGGCAGCGTCCGGTAGCGCTCTTGGAGCGACTGCACGCTCTTCAGCGCGGTCTGCATGCCCTCCTCGGAGCGGAAGACGGCTAGGTGCTCGTTCATCGTCTCGCCCATCTCCAATCGGAGGGCCGCGGTCATCAAGCCGTTGTCCGGCCTGTCCATGACGCCCTTGATGCGCGCTTGCGCTTCCTGGAGATGAGCGCCCGAGACCGTGAAATCGGGCGTCTCCCGGGCGTACTGAGTAGCCACTTCGCCGGCGCGCTTGCCGAAGACCACAGTCTCCAGCAGCGAGTTGGCGCCGAGACGATTGCCTCCGTGAACGCTGACGCAGGCCGTCTCGCCGGCTGCGAACAGCCCCCTAGGGCCGTCCCAACCGGCGCTCCCGGTAATATCCCACGCCCGCGTATCCACGTCAGTCTTGATGCCGCCCATGATGTAGTGCTGGCCCGGCCGTATCGGCACGGGAGCCTCAATCATATCGACCCCCGCGTAGTCGCGGGCGACCTCGTGGATGTACTTCAGCTTGGTCAGAATGAGCTCCCTCCCCAAGTGCCGCAGGTCGAGAAACACGCAGCCGTTCACACCGCGCCCTTCCTCGATCTCGGTCTGCTCGGAGCGGGACACGACATCCCGGGAGGCAAGCTCCTTCATCTTGGGAGCGTACTGCTCCATGAACCGCTCGCCCTTGGAGTTCAGCAGGTAGGCGCCCTCGCCGCGGGCCGCCTCGGTGAGCAGCACGCCGTTGCCCGCGAGGGTAGTCGGGTGATACTGGACCATCTCCATGTCGAGCAGTGTGGCCCCGGCCCTATAGGCGAGCCCCATGCCGTCGCCTGTGCAAATGAGCGCGTTGGTGCTCGGCTCGAAAGCCCGGCCGACGCCCCCGGCCGCAAGAATCACGGCTTTGGCCGAGATAGCTTGGAGCCTGCCCGTAAGCATCTCCATCGCCACTACCCCCCTGCACTGCCCGTCCTCGACGATAAGGTCGGTGACGAACCACTCCTCATAGGAGCGCACGCCCGCCTTCATAATCTGCTCGTACATGACGTGCAGGATTGCCTGGCCGGTGATGTCCGCCACGAAGAACGTCCGGGCATAGCTCGCGCCGCCGAACGCCCTCGTCCCAAGCCGCCCCTCTTCATCCCTGTTGAAGATGACGCCCATGTGCTCGAGCTCGATGATCTCGCCCGGCGCCTCGATGCACATGTACTCGATGGCGTCCTGGTCGCCTAGGTAGTCGGACCCTTTCACCGTGTCGAACACATGGGAGTCGACGGAGTCGTCGGCGCCTCGGAGCGCAGCGTTGATTCCTCCCTGAGCCGCGTTGGAGTGGCTGCGGACCGGATGCACTTTGCTCATCATCGCCACGTTGGCGCCTGCCCGATGCGCAGCGATGGCGGCCCGCATGCCCGCGAGTCCCGCCCCCACAACTAGAACGTCGTGGTCAGCCATAGATTATTCGTCACCTGTTCGGAAGTCTGAAGTAACAGCCCAGTGAATATATCAGAGCGACGATTTACCGGACAACGAACGGGACGACGCCATTCCCCCGTCCTGGATTCCCGCCTGCGCGGGAATGACGGAGAGGGGCGGAAATGACGGGGGAAGTCTGCGCGCCGCCGCCTCTCTCCCCCCCCCCGCGCTTCGCTGCGCTTGCGCGTCCCCTCCCGCAGACGGGAGGGGGATTTTCGAGGCAGTGACGGAGGGGAATTTTTCTCGAAACTGTCGCATTTGTCGGATTTTCCATGGTATTCACTCCTAAGTGTGCGGTCCGCGCCCGACAGTTTGCGACAGCAAATATGACACTTTGCGACACAAATGCGACAGTTTGCGACAGTGATGCGACACTCTGCGACAGGCGGCTCGCGGGCATCGGAGGGGCAAGAGGGCAGGTCTGTTGGGCCATGAGAGGCAGGGTAGGAGAAGGGGGTCCGTTTGCGCAACGGGCAGATGTCATAGTTCTCACGGGTAGACGGAGTGGGGGGAGGGGCGGGCGCCTATTTTTCGAGGCAGTGGCGGAGAGGGGGCGGGCTGCATCCTGCAGGGCGTTGATTGGCAGGCCCCGTGGTTCGACAGGCTCACCACGAACCCTATTTCGGGTAAGGCGCCCCTTATTTGGCTAGGCTCCCTTTCTTTTTTGAGGCAGTCTCTCATGTGGGGCCCGCCCCACATCACAACCGACGAAAGTAGGGGGCGCCGATACATGGATTCCCGCCTGCGCGGGAATGACGGAGGGGAAGGGACCACGCCGCTGTCGCGCCGCTGCGAGGTTCCCGCCTGCGCGGGAATGACGGAGGGGGAAGGAACCACGCCGCTGTCGCGCCGCTGCGAGATTCCCGCCTGCACGGGAATAACGGAGGGGGAAGTCCGCGCGTCCCCTCCCGTCTGCGGGAGGGGGATTTTCGAGGCAATGGCAGTAGAAGGCGCGACCGCAGCGGCTAGGGCGTGTTCACACTTATGGGTCCGCTGTGGTATCCTGGCGTGCATGGAAATTACAGAAGCTCAGTACGAACGCATCGCCCCGTATCTTCCCGTGCAACGGGGTAACGTGAGTCTGTCGAACCTCCAAGTGCTCAACGCCATCCTCTACGTCGCCGAGCAGGGCTGCAAGTGGCGGGGGCTGCCGCCTCGATTCGGCAAGTGGCACACCATCTACACGCGGATGAGCCGCTGGTCCAAGAACGGGGTGCTCGACCGGGTCTTCGAGCGCCTCCAGCGGGAACAGATCGTGCGCGTCAAGCTGGAAGCGTTCTCAATGGACAGCACCATCGTCAAGGTCCATCCCGACGGTACAGGCGCGCTAAAAAAACGGACCTCAGTCTATCGGCAAGTCCCGCGGCGGATGGACCACCAAGATTCATATGGTTGCCGCGGATGCTCGAACGGCCGTGACGTTCTCCCTCTCCCCAGGACAGGCCCACGATGCGCCGGAAGGGCGGAAGTTGCTCGAGCGCCTGGGGGCGCAGGACCGGGACCTCTCCCTGCTGATGGACCGGGCATACGAGGGCAATGAGACCCGCCAGCTGGCGTTGGCCCTGGGGTTCACGCCGGTGGTTCCACCTCTGAGCCGTCGTGTTCACCCCTGGGAGTACGACCGGGAGCTGTACAAGAGGCGGAATGAGATCGAACGGCTGTTCCGGCGGTTGAAGGGCTTTCGCCGCATCTTCTCCCGATTCGACAAACTCGACGCGCTCTTCCTCGGCTTCATCCTATTCGCCCTCATTCTCGATGCGCTCCACTAGTGTGAACAGGCCCTAGCCCCCGCGCGCCCTAATCCCCCGCATTCCGGCCCGCTCCGTTCGATGATAGGCTCCAGCGAGCGTCCGGCACGGGCGCCGTGGAGGGCTCGCCTCGTGGCCGTCAAGACTCTCGAAGGTAAAATCGCCCTCGTTACCGGCGCGGGAAGCCCGATCGGAATGGGGCGCGAGATGGCCCTAGCCATGGTCGAGGCCGGAGCCAAGGTCGCGATGATGGACATCGACGACGGCGCCCTCGGACGCAGCGTGAACGACGCCCGCGAGATCGGCGGCGACGATGCGGCCATTGCCGTCGTCGGCAGCATCAGCAGTTGGGACGACGCCCAGCGGGCCGTGCGCGAGACCATCGACGGCCTCGGCGGCTTGCACATTCTCGTGAACAACGCAGGAGTCCGGAGCTACGGTAGCGGGCCTACCGGCGACGGCCCATTCTGGAGCCTGACGCCCGAGGAGTGGGTCCGGGTCTTCACCATCAATGCGAATGGCTCGTTCATGATGTCTCTCGCCGCCGTCGGCCGCCTCAGGGAACAGGGCTGGGGACGCATCATCGGCGTCACCACCAGCTTGGACACCATGATTCGAGGCGGCAATCTGCCCTACGGCCCGTCGAAAGCCGCCCACGAAGCGATGATTGCCTCCATAGCCCAAGAGCTTACGGGCAGCGGCGTCACCGCCAACGTCCTCGTGCCTGACGGCGCCACGAACACCAACTTCCTCCCCGAATCCCTCGCCTTCGACCGCAACTCCCTCGTCCAGCCCGACGTGATGCGCGCGCCCGCTGTCTGGCTCGCCTCGGACGAGGCCGACGACGTCAACGGCAGGCGCATCGTCGCCGCGCTGTGGGACGAGAGCCTGCCCATCGAGGAGCGTCTGGAGAAGGCCGGCGCGCCGGCTGGCTGGCCCCAGCTTGGACGCCCAACGATCACCACGCGATAGCCGCCCCCGCGATAAGGAGTTACGCCATGCAGCGCCGCGACAGCCTCCAGGAAGCAGCCCTCGCCCATCTCTGGATGCCCACCCAGGATTGGAGCGAGCTCGCCGAGGACGGCGTGACCGTCATGTCCGAGGGCGATGGCGTCCGCATCAAGGACTCCGACGGCAACTGGGGCTACGACGGCGTCGCCGGCCTCATGCTCGTGAACGTCGGCCACGGACGTAAGGAAATCGTCGACGCCATCGCAGCGCAGCTCGGCGCGCTCCACTACGCCAACACGTTCAAGTACGGCGCCGAGCCCGTCATCCGGTTCGCCGAGAAGGTCGCGTCGCTCACGCCTGGCGACCTCAATCGCACGTACTTCACGAGCGGCGGCTCCGAGGCCGTCGAGACGGCGTTGAAGATCGCCTACCGCTACCACTACAACCGCGGCGAGCCCGGCAGACGCAAGTTCATCGGACGCGACGGCTCCTACCACGGCACCACGCGGGGCGCGTTGAGCGTTTCGACCTCCGGTAATCTGGACCGCCCCGGCTACGCCGAGATCCTGCCCGACAACTTCCGCGTCGCCCCCCAGCCCGCCTTCTACCGCCGCGAGGACCAGTCCCTATCCTTGTCCGAGTTCACGGTCCAGTGCGCCCAGGCCGTCGAGGACATCATCATCGAGGAGGGCCCCGAGACCATCGCCGCCGTCATCGCCGAGCCCGTCTCCTTCTCCGCCGGAGTCGCCATCCCCGGCGACGAGTACTGGCCCATGCTCCGCGACATCTGCGACCGCCACGGCGTCCTCCTCATCGCCGACGAGGTCATCACCGGATGGGGGCGCACCGGCAAGTGGTTCGCCATGGAGCATTGGGGCGTCGTGCCGGACATGATGACCATGGCCAAGGGCATCACCAGCGGCTACTTCCCCGTTGGCGCTTGCGTCGTCCGCGACGCCGTCTTCGAGGAGTTCAAGGGCGGCCCCGAGAAGACCTACCGCCACGGCATCACCTACGGCGGCCATCCCGCGGGCGGCGCCGCCGGACTCGCAAACGCCGGCATCATGGAGCGCGAAGACCTCATCGGGAACTCCGAGCGCATGGGCGAGCGCCTTCTCCAAGACCTCGAAGGCCTGTACGGACACCCAACCGTCGGCGACGTGCGCGGCCTCGGCCTCATGTGCGCCGTCGAGCTCGTCAGCGACAAGGACACCAAAGATCTCCTGAACGACCTCCCCGGCGCGACCAAGCTCCTCAACCAGAAGCTGAACGACAGCGGCCTCTACACCCGCGCGACCCGCCAGGTCTTCTTCGCCCCGCCCCTCACCGTAACCGAGTCGGACATCGACGACATGGTCGGCATCTTCGACCGCGCCCTCACGGAAACCGAAAGAGAGCTCGGCCTGGCGTGAGGCGCCCTCTCCTCAGAGCCATGACCCTGACCGCGTGCGCGTGCATCGCCGCCGCTGCGGCGCTGACGGCGTGCGCCCCTGACCCAACCCCCACGCCGACGCCCAGCGTGGTTCGCGGTGAGTCCGTCGAGTCGCCGACGCCAACGTCATCACCCATCCCCACGCCAACGCCATCCCCTACTCCCACGCCGTCCCCCATCCCTACCCCGACGCCGTCCCCCGTTCCTACCCCGACGCCATCCGCTACTCCGACACCGTCCCCCACCCCCACGCCAACGCCGTCTCCTACTCCCACGCCAACACCGTCCCCTACCCCTACGCCATCTCCTACTCCTACCCCAACGCCGACTCCCTTACCGGCCTCCTACCGCATCGCCTTCGACGGCGCCTCGTTCACCGGCGCGGGCGATGGCTACGTGCAGACTGAGCTCGCGCTCACAGTCACGAACACCGGCGAGGCGGCTGGCCAGGACATCCCCGTCCGCATCGCAACCGGAGGCGGGTCCCGCGACAGCAGCGCCATCACCCGCTTGGCGGGCGGCGAAACGGCGACCCTCGCCATCGCACAGCCGCTCGAACCAGGCGACCACAGCGTTACGTTCAGCGTCGGCGGAACGGAGCACACGGCGAATGTGGCCGTCCTCGCAGCCGACCTCACGCTCGAATTGGTCGATTACGCCGTCGCTGGAGACGGCTCTATGGCGTTCCAGGCGCGCATAACCAACGCAGGCAGCGCGTCAGCCGAGAACGTCGCCGTCCACGTCGCTTGGACGCCGCAACTCGGCGCCGACGGCGTTGATGGGCGCGCCGAGCGCGCCGCCGTCATCGAGCGCATCGCGCCCGGCGCGAGCGAGACCGCAACCCTTCTCCTCCCCATCCCCACCGGCGCATACGACCTCACCCTCTCCGCCGCGACCTCCAGCCTCGAAGCCGTGACGGACGACAACGCCGCCGAGACCGCGGTAGAGGTGGAGTACGTAGACCTCGTAATCACGATTGGGGCGAGCGAACGCACCGGCTACCAGCACGACGGGGACGGCATCGTGGAAATTCTCCTCCGGGTAACGAACGAGGGCTTCCCTCCCAGTGGCCCTGTGACGATTGGCGTACGCTGCGGCGGGAACGCCCCGCCGCAATGCGGCGAGAGCGAGATTGCGCCCGCCGAATGGGGAAAGAGGACCGGCCGCGAAGGGACCGTGTACTTCACCAGCGTTGCCCTCACTCTCGCCCTCCCCCAAGGCGAGACCCAGCTGACCGCCTACGCCGGCGCGCCCGACGACGGCTATCGCTGGGGCGAGCGCAACACCGTCCACGACGCCATCCTCGTGCCGGACAAACCGGCGGTCGCGCTGACGTTCGACGCGGCCGCGGACGTGCTCGGCTACTGGTCGGACGGCACGGCGGAGGTGGAATTCGCCCTATCGCTCCGCAACGACGGCTACCAGCCCGTTACGGACACGCTCGCCGTAACAGTGGCCTGCTACCGGGAGGACGCAGAGCCCGGCGCGCCCGTGGCGGACTGCGGCGGCGTAACGGATGTCGCGCTCGCCGACGGCTTCAGCCCGGCGACGGCCGCGGCGACCTTCCGCGTACCGATGGGCATGACGCTGCGGGCGTCGCTCCCCGGCGGAGCGCAGGAGACGGACGGTCTAGCCGTGCCGGAGCGCATCCTCGGCGTCGACCGAGACATCTGGGAGTGCTTCAGCGACAGGCCCGGCTGGGAGGTCAATCAAGACAACGACTTCCTCGGCGGCTGCGCTGGCTGGACGGAGCCGACCGTCGTCAAGTGGGACCCGGACCTTCCCGTGCGCGTTTGGGCGGATCCTGACGGAGACCGGCGCGCCATCGACATTCTCAGGGAGTCGCTCGACGAACTAGCGCCCCTGCTCGGCCTCGACGTCGAATGGGTCGCGAGCAAGTCGGAGGCGAACCTTGAAGCATACGTAGGAGTGGACAAGTGGCGATGGATAGCATCCATCGGATTTCTTTCAGACTCCTGCGTTAAAGCCGCTGGCTGCGGCGGGCCCCGGACGCAGAACGGGAACGCCATCACTTCTGCAATCCTCGGCGTCTGGAAACCTCTCCGCCCTGTATTCACTCTCGACTGGGAGCCCGTGCCTGCGTGGTTGGACTCGGAAAGCGACCGCGTCGAGGTCAAGTACGTAACCATCCACGAGCTCCTCCACGCGTTGACCGGCGTACACCATGCGCCGAGCCCGCTTAGCATCATGTTCCACAGGGGCGGCTTCCGCCTCGATCGCCTGAACTCACAGGACATCGGGTTATACCGTATCCACGGCCATCCACTCGTCAAGCCCGGCATGACGATGGCCGAAGTCGAGGCGCTCATCGTGTTCGCCGACCAACTCCTCGACCCGCCGGACGAGCCGGAGCTGGACGGCATCGCGCTCGCTGAACAGGCCTACGTTGCGCTGATTGAGTCCGGCTCCGCCCGCTTCCGAGTCCAGGGCGGCTATAGGCGCAGTTGCAGCAGCTTCACTTTCGACGGCTCACTCGCCGTCGGCGACCTAAGCACGGGCAACTCACGCCTTCGGCACTACGACGGACAACGAGGCAATTTTATCCTGGCGTACTCTGAGGACAAGGAATGGCTCTATTGGGAGGAACGGCGAGGTGAATGGGTTCCGACAACTAAAAACGCCTTATCTGACGCAACCTATTGGCGCGCCGCGTTCACCGACCCTGCGGCTATGCTCATCAGTGTTCTCCGCTACGCAGACGCCCGCAACATCAGCGTTGCGCAGGCTGGATCGGGTTCGTTGAGGCTCACCGTAACCCTCGACAATGCCAGCGCTTCGGTCACATGGGCGTTTGGCGTGACGCTTGAGGTCAGTATCACGCTCGACACGGAGACCTATGAGATCTCCGAGTACGAGATGCATTGGGACCTTGATGTCGGTAACAAGAACTACTGCTCTGCTTACGAGGTGAGCGCACGGAACGCTAAGTACGGCGTCGAGATACCCATTCCCGACGAGGTCGCCGCCGCCAGCTAGCTATCGGCTGGCTAGCTCCGCGATTGCAGCGATCGCACGCTCCACGTCGCGCTCGTCATTGAACGCCGCTGTGCACAGCCGTACGCCCGCGGGGTACGGCACGTGCCGCGCGACCACCCGATGCCTTTGCCAAAGCGCCTCGGCGAACTCCGGCGCGTCCCATCCCTCCACGCTGATCGCAGTGATGGCGCACGCCGTCTCACCCTCAGCAGGCCCATTGATACGGACCCCCGCCACCTCGGACAACCCCGCCCGGAGCATCTTGGCTAACCCCTTCGTGTACTCTTCAACCCTTTCCGTGCCCAGCTCGCGACTGATGCGGACTGCTTCAGCGTACCCGGCTCGTGCCGACACGCCTTGCGACGCCAGCGCATACGCAGCGAGACCTTGGCGCGAACCGAGGCCGGGTCGAGTAAACAGCGGCGTAAGCAGCTCTCTTCGGTCCGGCCGTACGTAGAGAGCTCCGCTCCCCGTCGGCCCCAGCAGCCACTTCTGTCCCGACGAGGCGTAGAAATCGATGTCCATCGCGGCCAGGTCCAGTGCAATCTGGCCCACCGTCTGCGCCCCGTCCAGCAACACCAGCGCTCCGGCCTCATGGGCCGCTGCCACAATCTCTTCGGCCGGCACGCGAAGCCCAGTCGTAAACATGATGTGACTGAGCGCCAAGACTCTGACTGGAGGGGCCAGGGCAGCCCGCACTGCCTCCATGCACTGCTCCACGGACGCATCCGGTGGAATCAGGACGCGTTCGACGGTGACTCCTCGCTCCTCGAGCACCCCGGCCGGAGCCTTGATTCCCGGGTGCTCCAAGTCGGTCGTCAGCAATACGTCGCCCGGCCGCCAGGCGAGGCCGTGCAAAACGATGTTGACGCCTGCCGTCGTTCCGTGTGTGAGCAACACGTCAGCCGGGTCCACGTTGAACAGGAGTGCGGCCTCCCTTCTCGCCTCCTCCTCTATCTCTCTGCCGAACGCGAGCCCGGCCGGCCCCGCAGGCCCAGCCTCGCTCTCCCGCGCCGCAGCTTCACGCATCCGATCGACCACGCCCGCTGGGCTGGGGCCGGCCCATCCCGCATTGAGATAAGTCATCGTTTCCATGCAGGCTATGGAATCGCGCAGCGAGGCGAAGTTCATATGGACAGCCTTTCGGTTCCAACAATCATCTCGTCATCTCGTACGTCCCATCTTACCTCGTTGATGTTACCCCACCCCTGCAACAGCCATAACTCGGCGCGCTCGTAGGTTAACTGTTCAGAGTTGATGAGTTAGGTTCGTGGTGAGCTCTTCCCTGATTGGTTCGTGGTGAGCCTGTCGGACCACGCCGCTCCGCCAACCAACGCCCCCTCCGTCATACCCTCCTTACCAAGGAGGGGCTAGGGGTGGTTCCGCTGGCGCTCGCCTCATCAACTCTGAACAGTTACGCTCGTAGCCGCAGCGTACCGTCCCCAATCCCCCCTCGCGCGCGCAGGCTGCCCCCCGTTAGAATCCCCCTAACCTGCGGACGGAGACGGCTATGCCTAACTACATCCTCCTCATGACCCTCACACGGGAGGGCCAAGAGGCCGTCCTGCGCGACGCCGACTTCATCGTCGAGGCCGCATCCGAGACCCACGTGCATGACGTGCAAGGCCTCGGCCTCTACGGCGTCCTCGGCCCCTACGACTTCGTCAGCATCATCGAAGCGCCTGACAACGACGCGGCGGCGCGCTACTCGATACGCCTCGGCGTTCGGGCCGGCGCGCACATCACCACCCTGCCGGCCGTCCCCATTTCCCTCCTCCACGAGCGGGATACGGACGACGACCCGGTCCTAGCCGCCGGCGTAGAGCTCACCCCCGGCGACCTCCCAGGCGTCAACTGACGCCTACCGCCCATCGTTTCCCCGCAGGCGGGCGGGTCCGTCATTCCCGCGCAGGCGGGAACCCAGGCAACCTCCTCCCGTCTGCGGGAGGGGACGCGCAAGCGCAGCGAAGCGCAGGGGAGGAGAGGCGGCGGCGCGCAGACTTCCCCCGTCCCTTCCGTCATTCCCGCGCAGGCGGGAACCTCGCCCCAACCCTCCCTGCCTGCGAGACCCTTACATAACCGTAGGGGCGTTCGTAGATCGCCTTCCCCAATCGGCCGCCTTCCCAATCGGTTCGTGGTGAGCCTGTCGAACCACGCCGCTCGCCACAAACGCTCCGGCTCCTCCGCCCCAACGCTGGGTTACGCGCAGGCCTCATCTGCGGGGCAAGCCAAACTAAACCCTTCCCTGTCGCGGGGCAGGCCAAACTAACCCCTCCCCCGTCTGCAAGACCTTTGCGCAACCTCAACTGGTTGGTGGTGAGCCTGTCGGACCATGGACCGGCTTTGGAACGGGGAGCGCAGAGGGGCGACGCCCCTCTGCCGGGGGCGTGGGGGTGTCCCCCACAGCATGACGGGCGGGTGGGTGGGAAGAGTTACGGCCCGCCAGATAATAGGGTTACGCAAAGGTCTCGCCTGCGGGGGAGAAGGGCCACTGCGACACTTGCCCCTTACCCCAACCCACCTGCCCAAGATACCCTTAACCCAATCATGCCCGCCCTCCAAACGAGACTTGCTCTTCCCCTCCCGGTCAGACCGCCGCGCCCCACTTCTTGCCCCCAGAGCCCACAGCATGAAACAAAGAATTTCTCGCACCGGGAAGTTCTGGGACTCAGCAAGCAGGCCACGGCCATGAAAACACCCTCGAAAACCCCCGTTTCACCCCGCGATTTTCGGGAACTTTCACTCCTGACCAACAGACAAATCGGGAACTTTTTACGCCTGGCCGAAATGCAACCGGGAACCTTTTTACTCGTAACGAAAATGCAGCCGGGAACTTCTTTCGCGCAAACCGGGAACTTCCCGCATCCGGCCCCGCCCTCGCTGGACTGCCCCCCACTTACCGAGACCTACCCTATCCCGCCGCCCGCGGCGGCTCGCCGACGGAGCGGACGCCCGTGCTACAATCCCGCCAATCTGCCCATAGGAAGGCATACGCCATGACCACCAACCTCGAAATCATCGTTGACGGCGACGGGCACATCATGGAGGACATGAAGGCGATGGGCGAGTTCCTCCCGCCCAAGTTTCGCGATAATCCCGCGCGCAACCTGAGCGCCAGCCTCTTCCCGCCCCTCGACCATCTCCACGCAGGCCACTTCGTCGAGACCCCCGGACGACGCGACCGCAAGGGCGCCTTCGTCGGCCCCGACGGTTGGGAGGTCTTCCTCAGCGACGTGGGCATCGACGCCACCGTCCTCTATCCCACCCAGGCCCTCTCCTACGGCAAGATCGTCAGCCGCGACTGGGCTATCGCCGCAGCTCAGGCCTACAACGACTGGCTATACGAGACCTACGTCAAGCGCGACTCTCGCTTCAAGGGCGTCGGCCTCATCCCCATGCAGGAGCCCGCCGAAGCCGTCAAGGAGCTCCGCCGCTGCGTCGAGGACCTCGGCTTCGTCGGCGCCATGCTCCCCTCCTTCGGCCTGCCGGACCAGCTCGGTTCCAAGCTCTACTGGCCCGTCTACGAGGAGGCGGACCGTCTCGGCTGCGCCATCGCCGTCCACGGCGGCGCCCACAGCGGCATCGGCCTCGACCACATGAACGTCTACGCCCCCGTCCACGCCCTCGGACACCCAGCCGGACAGGCAATCGCCCTCGCCGGCATGGTCTTCAACGGCGTCTTCGAGCGCTTCCCCAACGTCCACTTCGGCTTCCTCGAAGGCGGCATCGGCTGGTTCGTCATGTGCCTCGAACGCTTCGATCGCTCCCACTCCACCCACATGGAGTACCAGCTGCGCGACGACGACATGATGGGCCCGAAGATCGGCGATAGCGTCCACGAGTACATCCAGCGCCAGATCGACAACGACCGCCTCTTCATCGGCTGCGAGGGCGAAGAACCGGCCATCGCTTTCGCCGTCAGCCAGGTCGGCAACAAGCCGTTCTTCTTCTCCACCGACTTCCCCCACGAGGTCACGACCGACTCCTGCAAAGAAGAGCTGCAAGAGCTGCTCGACAACGACGGCCTCACCGACGAGGACAAGGAGGCCATCCTCCACAAGAACGCCCGCCGCTTCTACCGGCTGTAGGGCGCGGGGCGGCAAGCCAACACAGCGACGACCACTCCAACGACAAGCGAGGCAAATCCAACATGATCCCCACCCAGCAGAACGAACGCCTAACCCAAGTCGGCCCCGGTACGCCCATGGGCGACCTCATGCGCCGCTACTGGCACCCCATCGCCGCCACGGGCGAGCTTGTCGACAAGCCCACCAAGCCCGTCCGCCTCCTCGGCGAAGACTTGGTGCTGTACCGCGATAAGTCCGGGACCTACGGCCTCATCGACAGGTTCTGTCCCCACCGCCGCGTCGACCTCTCCTACGGCATCCCCGAGGAGCACGGCCTCCGCTGCATGTACCACGGCTGGATGATGGACGAGACCGGCCAGTGCATCGAGCAGCCATTCGAGGAGACCGTCCATCCCGACGGGCGCTTCAAGGAGAAGGTCAAGATCGCGGGCTACCCCGTGCAGGAGCTCGGCGGGCTGCTCTTCGCCTACATGGGACCCCAGCCCGCCCCCCTCATCCCACGGTGGGAGCAGCTCACATGGGACAACGCCGTCCGCGACGTCGCGATAAGCGTCCTCCCCTGCAACTGGCTCCAATGCCAGGAGAACTCGGTCGACCCCGTTCACACCGAGTGGCTGCACTTCTACTTCGGCAACTACGTCCGCAACGGCGTCGCCGCCCCCCCTGAGAGCCAGCCCAGGACCATGAAGATCGCCTTCGACGCTTTCGATTACGGCATCATCAAGCGCCGCCTCCAGCTGGGCTTTCCCGAGGACGGCGAGGACTGGGCCAAGGGCCACCCCATCATGTTCCCGAACATCCTGTTCGTCGGCGACCAGGTGCGGACCACTACCCAGTGGCGCGTGCCCATCGACGACGAGACCACCTACCACGTCTCCTACTACGTCTACCGCCCCGCGCCGGGCCACGACGCCCCCAGGCAGGATGTCGCCGCCTACCGCTACACGCCCCTCTACGAGCCGGACGGACGCTTCTTCACCGGCGTGACCTTCAACCAGGACTACATGTGCTGGATCACCCAGGGCGCCATCGCCCGCCGCGACAAGGAGATGCTCGGCGAGTCCGACGTGGGCATCATCCTCTTCCGCAAGATGCTCCAGCAGCAGATGACCGTGGTGGAGGACGGCGGCGACCCCATCAACACCTTCCGCGACCCCACAGCCGCCTGCATCGAGCTGCCCATGGAGAGCGTCAAACACGGCATCAAGCCGGATGGCCGCTACCGCGCGGGCGAGGGCGGCGAAAGCCCCATCATCCCCATGATCGAGGAGGTGCTCCGCACCTGGGTCCCCGACCCCGTCGAGACCCCCAAGGACCTCAGCCTCTTCTAGGGAGCTGGGTGATGCCGGATCTGTTTGTCCTCAGCGTTGCGGAAATCAACGCCCATCGGATTGAGGTTCTCCAAGCGGCGCGGCTTACGAGACAGAGCCTTGAGGAGCTCAGCGATGACCCGATGGAGGCTCTCCACGCACTCAAATTTGAACCCAAAGGTTACGCCCCCTTGGGAAACCGGCCCTCCGATTTGAAGGAGCAGCCGATAGGCCTATTCGGCGAAAGCCTCAGCTTCGGGTATCGACGGCAGAATCTCACTCAACAGCTATACATGACCTTCAAGGTCATGGCAATGCTCGCTGCCGCAGAGCAGATTCTTGGCTGGTTCCCTAAGTGTAAGGGACTCGATCTCTTATTCGGGAAGAAGTTTGGGCTGGAGCCCAAAATCCTAAGCGGCTCTCCAGTTGTGGAGGCCGAGGCCTTCGCCGCCATCTTCGAAACCAGCAACGCTGCGCTGAGGAAGAGTTGCGAGCGTCTCTCCAGATCCCGTGCGGAGCACCGCTTCGTGTTCTTCTACTCACCTAACGAGCGCGCAGGCCGCCGGGAAGACCTGGAAGAAAGGCTGCACGAGAAGGGGGTTCTAGCTGCGGGCATTGAACTCTGGTCCTTGAAGAAGCAAGACATCATAGAGGCGGACGCCGGGCGCATGCTCGGCGCCGCGGCGCGCCGTATCTTGGACAGTTGAGATATTACGGAGCCCCAGTTCTAGCTTGCACTGGCCAAGCGTGATCCCGTCGCCGCCCCCCACTCCCTCCCCCGTCTGCGGGGGAGGGCTGGGGAGAGGGTTCCCCCTAGCTTGGCAGCACCGCCATAATCTGGCACTGCATGAGCATCCCGCCGCCGAGGTCGGCGTTCTCCGCGTGGCGCGCCGGCCGGTCCTCGGGGTCAGGGAACATGGCGAGCCAGTGGGGGTCGACGTGCTCCCGCAATGAGCGGTCCTGAAGCTTCAGATGCATGTAGAGGATGTCGCTCGGCGAGCCGCCGGCGGCCTCCATGACCAGTTCGATGTTGCGGAACATGGCCGCGGCCTGGCCCGGGGCGTCCTCGGGCATCGTGTCGTTCTCCGAGTCTCGTCCGCTGATCCCCGACGAATACAGAATGTTGTCGATCTTGACGGCCAGCGAGATCGGCGCTCTGTGTCCCATACCTGGCAGGTCTACTACTTGACGACGTCCCATCGTGTCTCCTCCTTGATTCCCCAACTGGTTTCGTTCGGTCGGGAGTCCTCCCGCATCTCCGGAATGCCTGGGTCCGGACCCAGGGCGGTCTCAGTCCTCTGCGATGGCGAGCACTCCGTCCTTGACGACTATCTGATGCCCGCTCAGCTCCATCGGGGCCTCCGCCGCGAGCAGGTACTTGGTCCCGACCACCTCGGGGACGCTGGCCATGCGCGCTCGCGCTTCCGCCGGCGCTTCCTCGGTTGCGATGCCCCGGCGCCGCTGGCCGTCCGGACCAACCATACTCCCGCCGCCCGGCCCCATGCTGACGATGCAGATGTTGTGGTCGGACTCCTCGATGGCGACCTTGTTCGTAAAGGCCCGTATCGCCAGCTTGGACACGGAGTAGATGCACGACCCTATGGAGTCCGAGCGCTCTTCTGGCGCGAGCGTCCCCTGGCCGACGTTGATGATGTGGCCGGAGCCCTGCTCTTCCATGTACGGGATCACGTGCTTGGTGCAGAGGAAGGTCCCGCCGAGGTTCGTTCGCATGACGTTGTCGAAGAACGAGAGGTCCATGTCGCGGACGCGGTCCCAATGGGGAAGGCCCCACTGGAAGTGTGGAACGATTCCCCCGTTGTTGATGAACACGTCGATCTGTCCGTAGGCGTCCTTCACCTGCTTCATCAGCTCCGCGACCTGCTCCTCATCGCGGAGATCGGTCGGGACCGGAAGCACCTCGGCCTCGAGTTCCCTGACCTCCTTGACCACCGTATCCATGGGAGCGATGTCCGCGATGGCGATCCTCGCGCCCTCCGCGGCGAACAGCCGGGCGTTGTACCGGCCGATTCCCTGGGCCCCTCCCGTGATAACTACGACCTTGCCTCGAAGCGACATTCAGTACCTCCGAATCGGACAGTGCTAAGGGAGCTGCGCCGATGATAACCGACAGCGGCGCTCTTGGCTCCCAACACCGCCAGGGCTTGCATTTTCAACGCAGCCGTTGACAATGCGCCTCGGCGGTTCCCGCCCCAGGAGGTTCCCATGTCACGTGAGATCGACGAAATCAAGTACGAGGTCGCCATGGCGACACGCATCATTTCCCACATGGGCTTGGCCACCGGCGTCACCGCCGCCCTCGGCCACGTCAGCATGCGCGTCCCGAACCAGCCCGACAAGTTCGTGGTGAAGGGCCGCGGCTACGCCATCGACGCCCTCGAGGAGATGCAGTACTACGACATGATTGTCTGCGACCTCGACGGCTATAAAATCGACGGCCCCGCCCGCTCCACCCAATGCTCCGAAGTCAAGATTCACTCCTGCATCTACAAGACGCGCCCCGACGTCAACTCCGTCGTTCACGTCCACCCGCGCAACGTCGTGCTCATGACCGTCCTCGGCGAGCCGATCAAGCCGATGGCGCAGGAAGGCGCGGCCATGGTCCAGGGACAGCCCCACCCGCTCTACCCCCACACCAAGACCGTCTGGAGCGACGAGGAGGGAACGGAGCTCGCCAACACTCTCGGCGACCACAAGTTCGTCCTCATGCAGGGCCACGGGGCCGCCATGACCGGCAGGGCGCCCGAGGACTCCGTCGTCAGCATGCTCCAGCTCGAAGAGCAGGCGCGCATGAACTATTGGGGCCTGCTCGCCAAGGGCTCCGACCACCCCTACATTCCCGACGCTCTCGTCAACGAGATGAGCGACCGTCCCCCGCAGAACGAGTACCCCCACTTCAAGGAGCTGATGCGCCGCATCGGCGGCAACCCGCCCCGCGACGGCGTCTGGAACTCCTACAAGAAGAAGGTCTCCGGAGACATGGTCGCCCCCTAGCGCGGGCCAACCGCAAGTATCGAAGGGCCGGGAGACCCTGTGGCCCTTCGATATCGTGGAGTTCGGGTGGGCTGCGGACGCTACGCCAAGGTCTTCCGGGCCAGAACCCATACGTTGCGCACCTCGCGCGGCTCCGGCTCGTACATCTCAATCTGACCCTCGATATCGGTTTCAAGCACCTCGAACCCAACGCCCTCCACCAGTCTCCGGAACGTCAGTGGGTCGAAACTGCTGAAGAACATCGGCACGCCAAGCCACTCGCTCCACTGGTCCTCGTAGTCACGAGCCTCGATACTGACGAGGAACAACCCTCCGGGGCGCAGCCATTCGTAGACCCGGCCCAGAATGAGCTCGTGTTCCGACCTCGGAATCCCATCCAGCACATAGAAGGATACGACGGCGTCGAACGAGCCGACGGCGAACTCAACGGAACCGACGTCTCCTTTAAGAAATCTGCCCGTAGGCACATTCCGCCGCGCCAGTTCCACCTGTCTGCCGGAGATATCCACGCCGGTGACTTGATGACCCTTTGCAATCTCGATATCTGCTGGCGCGCCGGAGCCACACCCCAGGTCCAGAACTGAGGCCCCAGGGCTCAGCATGTCCAGCACCTTGCCAAGCCAGCGCATCCGGGGCCACTTCCGCTCACCTTCTAAGCGCTCGTAGTCGAGGGCAACTTGGTCGTACCCTTGCTCGGCGGCCTTCTTCGGGTCAATGCTCACGCGCTCACTCCACGAGCAGATGCGGCATATTCAGATCCAACACGGCACTTCGCCCGACGACCACGCCACTGAATTCCCAACCCCCTCCGCTGACGTGCGGATTCTCACACATCGCGGGCCTGCCTAGCACCCTCCGAGCAGTGCCCGATCAAAACCTAAAGAAAGTCCCCAAGTCCTCTCGCCTCTGGAGAGAGAGAGAGTTAGAATGAGGGGTTCGACTTTCGACGCCCTCCGAATGACAAGCGAAGCACGCCTGTGCTATCATTTCAGCGGCATGACTTACTCTCGCTGCCAAAACTGCGCTTGTTGTCGGCCTTAGGGCCCAGCTAGCCTGACGCGTCGTCCAACGCTGCGCCCTTCTCGAGACCTAGTCCTGAGAAGGGCGCAATCTGTTAGTAAAGGGTTCCCCACACGAGGAGAGGTAATGACCACCACCGCGCCGATTCCCATTGTCAGGGGCGTCAAGACACTCGAAGAGAAGAAAAAGTACGACTACTCGAAGGGTGTGATCCCCTACATCCCGGAAGAGGTCGACGATTTCGAGACCGAGGCCACCCGCTATCTCAACGGCGAGTGGCCCTCCGAGGGGCAGTTCATCATGTACCGCCTCGTCCGGGGCGTGTACGGCCAGCGTCAGGCCGACGTGCAGATGATGCGCATCAAGATCCCCGGCGGGGCGATGACGGCCGATCAGATGGACGCTTTCGGCGAGCTCGTGTCCAACTACGCCCCCCTCAAGAAGGGGCACATCACGACCCGCGAGAACATCCAGGTCCACTTCATAAAGCTGGCCGACACTCCTCACGTCATGCGCATCCTCGGCGATGTCGGGCTCGTCACCCGCGAGGCCTGCGGCAACACCGTGCGGAACGTCGCCGGCGACCCACTCTCCGGCGTGAAGCCCGAGGAGCCCTTCTTCGTTGCGCCCTACCTCACCGCCTACGCCCGCTATTTCGTCCGCCACGAGTACACCCAGACGCTTCCCCGCAAGTGGAAGACCGCCTTCTCCAGCGGCGGGGACGACGAGGTCGTCGCGGACATTCATGACCTCGCCTTCATCCCCAAGATTCAGAACGGCGTCAAGGGCTTCGAGATGCGCGTGGGCGGCGGCACGTCCATCATGCCCCGCACCGCCTGGGTCCTCTCCGATTTCGTGCCCGTCACCGAATATCTCAAGGTCGCCGAGGCCGCCATCCGCGTCTTCCACCGCACGAGTGAGCTCCGCAAAAACAAGATGCGCGCCCGCATCAAGTTCTACGTCGACCGCATCGGCATCGAGGCCTTCAGGGCCGAGGTCGAGAAGGAGATGGAGGGTGACTGGGCACAGGCCGACTTCGACCCCACTCCATGGATGGAGCTCCCGCCCGAGATGATCGACGAGCCTCCCCCGCTCGTCCCCGTAACGGAGGACCACGCCGAGCCCGACTTCCTCAAGTGGAAGGCGAGCAACGCCCTCGCCCAGCAGCAGGACGGCTACTACGCCGTCTACGTCGCCCTGCCCCTGGGCGACATCTACGAGCGCCAGTTCCCTGCGTTGGCCGACATCGCCCGGAGGTACGCCGGGGGACGCATTCGCGCCACCACCGAGCAGAACCTCCTCTACCGTTGGGTGCCGGAGGGCCGGCTCCACGCATTCTGGTCCGACCTCCGAGCCATTGGACTGGCCGAGGACGGCGCGAACAAGATCACGGATGTCGTCGCCTGCCCCGGAACCGACAGCTGCAAGATGGGCATCACCTCCTCCATGGGCGTGGGCGAGGCGCTGCGCAGCGCCATCCGCGCGAACGACCTCGACGACCCCTTGGTGAATAGCCTGCACGTCAAGGTCAGCGGCTGCCCGAACGGCTGCTCGCGTCACCACATCGCCAACATCGGCTTCCACGGCGCGGCGGCCAAGGGCGAGGGCGGCCAGCAGGCGCCGGCCTACGAGGTCTTCCTCGCCGGCAACTACGGCAACCAGGACCCCGTGCGCTTCGGCCATCGCGTCAAGACCAAGGTGCCCGCCAAGCGCGTTCCGGCCTTCATGGACGATATCCTCGCCCACTACCGGAGCGAGCGAAACGAAGGCGAGCCCTTCAACGACTTCGTCGATCGCGTCGGCACAACTCCCTTCGAGCAGCTCGCCAACCAATACCGCGAAGTCGGCGCCCTCAACAAGGAGAACCTGGACACGTACGTGGACTGGGGCAAGACCATCCTCTACAAGCTGGAGCGCGGCGAAGGCGAGTGCGCCGTCTAGCCCCGCCCCCGGCGGCGCATAGCAACGTCGTTCCAGCGAAAGCCGATATCCGGAGCGCGCAAGCCCTCCGGCGGAAAGGACTCTGCCCTACCCCGCCATGGAAGGTTTTACCTCCTCCTCCCCCGTCTGCGAGACCTTTGCGTAAACCTCAAACTGGTTCGTGGTGAGCCAGTCGAACCATGAACCGGCTCGGAATATCGGGGAGCGCAGGGGCGACGCCCCTCTGCCGGGGGTGTGGGGGTGTCCCCCACAACATGACGGGCGGGTGGGTGGGAAGAGTTACGCAAAGGTCTCGTCTGCGGGGGAGGACTGAGGAGGGGGCTATCGCAATCTCACGCACGAAGGCGCTCGACTACGCGGAGCGCATCATCAACCGACCACGCGGCGAAACGCCCGTCGCCATCCGGCGCAACAAGAACGGCTACTCGCTGCTCTACAACGGCCGCGTCCTCACCAAGACCCACGCCTCGGGCGTCGGGGAGATGCAAGCGCAGGCGATGGCCCTTGCCCTTGGCGTCGATCTCCCCGCCGAGGTCGGCGGGGAGACGACCGCGAAGGTCGGCTCAGGCGTCCTCTACCGGGCCATCGGCGCCTCGTCCCTAGACCTCCGCCGCCCCGAGGCCCACGTAGTCCTAGAACAGCTCCTCGCCACCGCCGCCCTCCAGCGCGGCGTCTTCAACACATTGGAGATTGGGTAGTCGACGCTACGCCACAGGGACACTTGCACGGAAGCGGTCGAACTCCGACGGCAGCAACCCTAGCAGCCGCTCCGCCGTCATGCCGTACACGTCGTAGGTCATGGAAAGCTGACTTAGCAGGTCAAAGAGGCGGAAAAGGCTTCCGGGCGGAACGCCTCCCACATCGCCACTACGTCCGATGGCGGTTGCTTTCAGTTTGCCGCTCGCTCTATTGGCATATAGTGTGTGCGCTAGCCTGACAACTCCTCGCGAACGGAATGCCTCTGTCGCACTGCACAACCAGAGCGTGAAACTGCCCAACGAACTCACAGGTTCGTTAAGCATGAACCAGGCATCCTCACCATGCAGTCTCCATATTTCGTAGGCCAAGAGCAACCGATGATGCACGCTTCCGTAGAGTGGGTCATCAGGAATGCACAGGTAAGCGTGCTCTGCATACTCCCTCGTCCGGCGCGTCCTGTTCTGCGTTATCTGCTCCAGGTAAAACATCCCCAGCCACGACCAGAGATAGGCGTTATCTCCCACTGTCGTCGCACCCAGCGGCTCTAGTTGTTCCTCCAGGTACTGCCCCGCCTCGCGCCGGTTGGCGAAAGGTCGGTCTTCGACATAGACCTCCGGCTCCACTGGCTGTGAGTAGGTGTGGTCGGACAGCAGTCCACCGGGCAGCGGCATCCACCCGCCGGTCCGTATCGCGTGCAGGTAGTGCTGCGCCACCCGCATCCCTTCCGGCGTGAATTCGCAGACGACGTGTTGCTCTCCCATAGCCGCCCTCATCACTGCCGCAGCGTCGCCGCGTAGGCGTCGCTGGCCTTGAAATGTTTCTGCGTGAACGCCGCCACTGCCGCGTCCACCCACTCCGTCTTGCTCCTGCGGTCGTCGTCGCCATCGAGAGTGGCGGGAGACGGAGGCGCGTCGTAGAAGCTGCGCACGAACCCCAGCAGGTCGGCGCACTCCCCTTCCTCGTCGTCCCAATCGGCATCCTCGACGATGAGCGCGTGCAGCAGCGCCGCCCGCAGCACCTCCGGCATGACCAGCCCCCTGAAAGCGCCGTCGTTCTGCACCACAGCCTCGATTCCCGGTATGTTCCGGTTGACCAGCAGCGTCGGGTTGCCGTCGTCGCAATCGAGCTTCCACACCTCTTTGCCAAGGTCCGCCTCGTCCAGCTGTATCAGCGCTCCGTGGCGCTCCTCCCGCTGCGGCCGGATGCGGTCCGCCATCGCCAGCAGCGCCCCCGACCCATCGGGGGCGACGACCTTCACGCGGAATGTCGGGTTGTCCGGTATGTTCACGAGAAGCCGGTCTAGGGGTGGCCTGGCAACGCTCACTGTCCCCCACGAGAACCGGATGGCGGCGCGGCCCCGGTACGCCTCGATCGTTACCGGCGCGTTCGGCGGCAGCTCCATGCCCTCGAAATTAATGGCCGCGTTGAATGAAGCCGTCCCGCCGTCCCTCGGCTCGATCATCTCGATGCTGACGCGCTCTTGCTCGATGCGCTTGCGCTCAGTGAAATTGAACCGCCGTATCATGCGTCCGCTCCGCTGTCCGGCGATGCGCCGGCGACCTGCTCCACGCGCACGTGCACATCGCGGTGCGTGTCGAACCCGTGCACGGCTACCGAGAACCGTCGCGGGTCGTCAATATCCAGCAACAGCTCATTGCCGCCCTCGCCTGGGCTGACCGCGCAGCCGCTGGCCTCCACGCTGAGGGCGTTCATGCCGTGCAGACGGAAGTCGTGCGGGCTGTAGCTGGTCAGCGGATTGCCGCGCGGGACTTCATAGGCGACACGGAGGCGCACGCGCTCCGCTGCGCCTTCGACTCCCGCCGGGAAACGGACGCGAAAGCCCGCGCCCGATTGGTGCACGTCGAAACCGCGATGCGCCCCGTCAATCTCGATGGGACCACTCGGCCCGGGCTTCGGCCCACCCTTCGACCCCCTGCGCCGCCTCGCGCCATGGCCGCTCGATGGGAAGATGTCCGCCAGTGCATCCCGCTGTAGTTCCACAGGCGCCGATTCCCAGGTGGCCAGCAAGTTATTCGCCGCACTGCGAATCTCGTGGATGCGGTTCCTCGCAGAGACCCAGCGCTTGGCTGCTCGCTCGCTTTGGGGATACCACATCGTATGCGCGGGCGGTTCTGAGTCCCGAAGCATTGCAGCAAGCGGCTCTCCCTCGTCAATGATGAGTAGGCTCCGGGCACGGTGTCGTCCAATCAAGTCCATCGGCGAAATGGACAGCCCTCCACGCACGTAGAAGTCGTGTCCTTGGGAGAGCGAGCCATCATGCTGCACGTACAACCGGAATGTCGTTGGCTCCTTGCTCTTCTCCTTCCGCTCGACGGCCGTGGCGATGAGGAAGGCAAGCATCTCGCCTTCCTCATCCCGGCGGCGCAGGTCGGTGATCTCCTTGTGGTGCTGATACGTCGCCCTGTTCTGCGGAGGGGATTTCAACTCGATATGCGTACGCTCAGACTGAATCGCTCCGTCGCGGCACATCGCGAAGAGCCGCCGGTAACTTTCCACACTCCGCTCACCGCTATCATCCAGTTCGAGGTGGCTCAGTACTTCATCAATCGTGTCCGCCGTTACTTCCGTCGAAACGTCTTCGCCCTCGTCAACGGTCACTTCGAGCCGCCCCGCGATGATGGGGTAGAAGTAGTTGTGCACGACCGCTGCCAGTATCTGCTGCCTGTCTATCGGGGGGTCTCCGTCTACTTTCGGAAACGGGATGATGACGGACAGCCCAGGCTCGCCGCGGAATCGCAGCCCGAAATCCGCGATGCATTGCTCTATGAACGAACGGTGGGCCGGTTCCGACATGCGGAGCGGCACCGCTAACTCATCGTCCATCTCGGCAAAGTACCCATAGGGCGCGTATCGCTGATCTTCAACATTGTGCTTCGTCAGCACTGTCTGCCCCATCAGCAGCGTGTCGCCGTCCGACCGGCGGCGCGCGACCGCTATGTACGCACTCGCGTGCGACGCATCCGGCAACACCCACTTGCCGAGGCCCCACGAGCCGCCATCCTCGTCCCTCTTGCTGGACCGCCCGATGTTGCGGAAGAACCAATAGAAGTGCTCGTTGCCGGCAGAGTCATCCGCCGAATCATCATACCGCCGCCAGTCTCCCTCCAAGCCAACCGTTCCTGCATCCTCGACAACCAGGTAGGGCATCCCTTCATTACCCAGCCCGCGCAGTGCTATGCGACTGCGAAAGTCATCGTTCGAATCGAGCCCTGCGATCAGGTGTTCTTCCAGGCCGTCCAGGTACGCCGCCGCGCTGATTCCATCCAATGGCTCATGGACCCCCCGCAACGAGAATCGTACGCGGACGGGCTCGCCGGAAGCCGGGTCAACCCGTGCTATGCCTGCGTCCAACGAGTTCTGAATCGCCTCACGAACGAGCCGCTCGTTAATCGGCTCCTCTGCGAATAACTCCCGCTCCATCGGGTTCTGGTTCAGTTCCCCGCGAGACATTTCACGGAAGCGCCAACGCACGTCAGCCATCGAAAGCTTCTCTCATCAGCAATAGCGTTCCGGCGATTCTAGCAATGCCGACTCACCTACACAAACCACATCCCCGCCGGCCGGAGTATCATCCCCACACCGAACACGCCCCACCGGAGGCCGCCCTCATGTCCAACCTCGAACTCTCCTTCGCCATCACCGCTTACGACCGCGTCATGCCCATGATCTCCGGCGAGGTGAAGCCGGACGGCATCGAGCTCGACTACAAGGGCATGCCGGGCGCCGTGCCCCGCGTGTTCTACGAGCAGATCAAGTTCCAGCGCTACGACGTCTCCGAGATGTCCATGTCGTCCTACCTGCGGATGCGGCCCCTCGGCTTCCCCTACCGCATGCTCCCCGTCTTCCACAACCGGACCTTCTCCTACACCAACGTCTACATCCGGAAGGCGTCCGGCGTCCGCCAGGACCACCCGGAGGACCTCAAGGGCAAGCGCTTCGGCATCGGCGACTATCAGCAGTCCGTCGGCCTATGGACGCGCGGCATCCTCAAGCTGGAGTGGGGCGTCGAGCCCGAGGACATGACCTGGTTCATGGAGCGCAGCGAGCACTACAGCCACACCGGCGCCTCCAAGGACGCGGGCCTCGGCCTCCCCGAGGGGTTGGACCTCCGCCACGCCACGACCGACTTCAGCTCGATGTACACGGACGGCGAGCTCGACGCCTCCATCGGCATCGGCTCGGTGCGCGGCTCCGGCATCGACCGCCAGCAGAGCCGCGACCTCCGGAACAGCCCCGACTTCCCTACTCTCTTCTCCGACCCCAAGGCGGAGTCGGTCCGCTTCTTCAAGAAGCACGGCGTCTTCCCGCCCCACCACGTCACCGTGATCCGCGAGAGCATCCTCGAAGAGCGCCCGTGGGTCGCGGTCAGCCTGATGGAGGCGTTCGAGTCCTCCAAGCGTATCGCCATGGAGCGCCTCCGCTCTCAGCCGCCGACGCTCTACGTGTTCGGCGCGCAGTTCCAGAAGGAGGTCGACGACGTGTTCGGTCCCGACCCCTTCGCCTACGGCATCGAGGCCAACGCCAAGGCGTTCGACATGGCGCAGCAGTTCTCGGTCGAGCAGGGCCTCAGCCCCGCCAAGCAGCCCTGGGACGATATCTTCCCCGAGGAAGTCTTCTACCGCGAGGAGCGCTCCTCCCAGCCTGCTCACTAGCCGGATGGTGGACTAGACGGCCTACGTCAGTCTCACATAGGTCCGGTGTGGCGTGAGGAACATCAGCAGCGCGGCCCCCGCCCACATGCCGGCGAGGACCCACAGCGGGAACACGTAGCTGCCCGTCGCTTCGAATACCGCGCCGGCCATGATGGGGCTTCCCAGCGAGCCGCCGGCTTGGGCAGCCATCACGTAGCCCCGGATCGTCGAGTATGACCGGCGACCGAACAGCTCGCCGAGGATCGACCACATCAACGGGTAGAGGCTGCTCGACGCCGAGAGGAGTATAACCGCGACCCACAACCCCGCCCCGGAGCCCCCGACGTTCAGCAGCAAGACGCCGGTCCCCACGAACAGGCACGCCCCGCCCCCGACACGGAAACGGCCCAGCCGGTCCGCCAGCGCTCCGACCGCCGCGATCGTCACGACGCTGCCCAGCGCCCAGACCGTGAGCATCAGCGCCCCCTCCACCTCGGTCAGCCCTTTCCAGACCATCACCGGCACGAAATGGATGCCCAGGGCCGTCATCGCCCCGCCGAACAGGGTGGTCGTCGCCACCATCATCCAGAAGCTCGGCGTGCGCAACGCCGCGCCGACCGACGGCCCGGCCAGCGCGCCGGGCGGGACCGCCGCCCACCTGACCGGGGCCTCGCCGTCCGGGTGCAACCCCATCTCCTCCGGCGTATCCCGCGTGGCGAGGGCGGTGGGAAGCCCCACCGCGAGGATGATCGCGCCCGCAAGGAGCGACCCCTGCCTCCATCCCCACGCATCGATGGCGAACGCCAGCGAGGCGATAATCGCAAGCGACCCAAGCCCCGAGCCTCCTTGCATGAGCGCGAACGCCGTGGACTTGTAGCGATTGAACCAGTTGTTGATGATCCCTGACGAAGCATTGAACGCAATGTTCAGCATGACGAGGCTGATGGGGCCGAGAAAGATGATGAACGCGACCATCACGTTCGGCGACCCTGCAAACAGGCCGTAGCCTGCCGCGCCGATCAGCACGCTCCATATCAGCACCCGCCGTGGACCCCACCGGTCCATGAGCATCCCGCTGACCGGGGCCGACAGCCCGCCAATCACGCCCCCTATCGCGAACATCAGCGACGACAGGCTGCGGTTCAACCCCAGCGTCTCTTCGAGGGGGATGACGAACAGCGTGTTGCCGAAGACGTACACGCCGTTCCCTGCCGACCGGGGCCCCAACATGAGGGCGACGATGCGCCAGCCATGGAAACCGGATCGGGCGCGGCGGATCGTGGAGCTAAAGATGGCCACCTACACCCCCGTCACTTCCGCGCTCCGCCCAAGGTCCTCCGCCTTCGCGGGAGTGAGGGAGGGGAGCCCCCTCTCTCACCCTCCCCACCCTCCCCCGCAGACGGGGGAGGGGAAATGCGAGGTTCCCGCCTGCACGGGAATGACGGAGGGGGCGAGGTTTCCGCCTGCGCGGGGGAGACTGAGAGGGAACCGTCTGTGGAGCAAGAACATTTTTTGCAGGCTCCTTCAATTCTTGGAATCTTTGGTTTACGTGGCCGTGATGCGGTCGACGGGGCGGCGGAACGGGGGCAAGAATTGAAAAACCCCGGACGTTTCAGATCCTGTTTTCTAGGCCGTGGTGCGGTGGAAGGGTCCTAAGAATGCAAGAAATCAAGAATTGCGACCCCCCCGGTCCGCGCGGCTTTGCGGTCTATAGAGCAGCCGGGAGAGTGCGTCAGCATTTCGCCTGTCGGAGTCCATGGTAGGGGGTGGTCGGGGAAGAGGGAAGGGGCAAGTGTCTCCCGCCAACGACACCCTTGCGTAACCCTATTTTCTGGCGGGCGTAGCTCTTCCCGCCCACCCACCCGTCATGCTGTGGGGGACACCCCCACACCCCCCGGCAGAGGGGCGACGCCCCTCTGTGCTCCCCAGTATCCCAAAGCCGGTCCATGGTCCGACAGGCCCACCACGAACCAGTTGAGATTGGGCAAGGGTCTCGCAGACAGTGGAGGATTGAGGAGGGGGCCGAACAAGGGTAACGTAGCCCGGTGCGCAACGCTCTGGCCCGACGCTTCGAATTCCTCTCCGTCCTCCGCACGAGGTACTACCGCCGCTACTGGCTGGGTCTCGTCGCGAGTGTCACGTCCCACCAGGCGCTGCTCACCGCCCAAGGGTGGCTCGTCTACGACATCACCGGCGAAGAGGTCGCCCTGGGCCTCGTGGCGGCTGCCCAGGCCATCCCCGCGATCATCTTCAACCTCGTCGCGGGCGCCCTCGCGGACCGGCTCGACCCGCGCCGCCTCATCCTCCTGGGCGAGGGTGTCTCGGCCATCATCATCGCGGCGCTGGCCACCCTCGTACTGCTCGAACGCGTCGAGGTCTGGCACATCGTCTTCTCGTCGTTCCTCATCGGCATCTCCACGTCGCTGGACCAGCCCGCCCGCCGCGTGGTCTGGCCCGTCCTCATCGAGCGGAGCCAGTTCATGTTCGCGACGGCCCTGAACCAGAGCGTGTGGAACGGAACGCGGGTGTTCGCGCCCATGATCGCGGCGGGGCCGATCGCCATCGTTGGCGGAGTCACGGGCGACTACCGTCTCGGGGCCGCCGTCGCCTTCTACCTGATCGCGGCGGGGTTCGCCGCCATGGCCATCGCCATCGTGACCATCAAGCTGCCGGAGGGGATGCGGCGCGCGACGGGCAAGACCATGCTGCACGACATCGCGGACGGCCTGAAGTTCGTCGGGCGACATCGCATCTTCCTTCTGCTGCTGATGATGAGCTTCTCCATCGGCTACTTCGGGCTCTCCTACCAATGGCTGCTTCCCGCGTACGCGGCGGACGTGCTGGGACTGGGGCCGGAGGGCCTCGGCCTGCTGCAGACCGCCAGCGGCGTCGGAGGCCTCATCGGCATCTTCCTCTCCGCCTCGTACGGCCAGCACCAGAGCAGGGCGCTCATGCTCGGCGGCGGCGCGGGGCTGCTCGGCTTGTCCGTGGTGCTGTTCGGCGTCAACGGGATCATGCAGTGGTACTGGCTCGCCCTCGCCATGGCCGCGGCGAGCGGCGGGCTCTACTCGGTGTTCCAGACGGCCTCCAACACGCTGCTGAACCTGCTGGTCCCGACGGAGTTCCGCGGACGCGTGATGGGTCTCCGGGGCGTCATGTGGAGCCTCGCCCCTCTCGGCGCGCTGCAAGCGGGCTTCGTCGCCTCGTTCACCAGCACGCCCTTCGCCATAGCCCTGGGAGGCGCCGCCGTCATCGCCGTCACTATTCTCGCATTCACGTTCAGCGGCCAGATCAGGGCGATACACCGGCTCGTGGAGGAAGCGAACGCGCGCGAGGCGGCGGGGGCTGCATAGCCTGGTCCGTCGCCGGCTGTCCTAACCTTGGCCTGCTATACTCCCCCCGCTACGAGTCCTGGCCGCCTTGATACGCGAGTATGGGTACCCTGGTTCAATCATTAAAAATGGCCAAGCATAAGAAGCGAAATCGGAAACAACAAAAGACAAATGCACATCTGCTCCTCCTGAATCACCAGGCTCCTTCACGACATGATTGGGCAGGGCCGGAAGGGTCCATCGGCACCTACATCGCTGAAGAGTCGCAAAAGACACTGGAGGCATACCGCAGCCAGCCGAATCTGGTTGTGGAACACGCCAACCATGAGGAGGACACGGCGCGCGGGGGCTACGCCCATCGCCAGTTGTTTGAGTTGGTGCAAAACAGCGCCGACGCCGTGGCAGGATCAGGCGGCGGACATATCTGGCTCAGGCTGACACCAACACATCTCTACTGCGCTGACAAAGGGCAAGCTATCGATTCCGATGGCGTAAGAGCCCTTATGTTTTCCCACCTCTCCAGCAAGCGCAGAACTGCGGAGATTGGCCGGTTCGGTCTAGGTTTCAAGTCGGTGCTGGGTGTCACAGACACGCCCGAATTCTTCAGTCGATCTGGATCATTCCGATTCGATCGCGCGAAGGCATTTGAGCTCATCCGGCCTATCGCGCAAAAAGCTGAGCGTTATCCTGTCTTGCGCTTACCAGAAACCTTTGATCCTTGGCCAAAGATGGAGTCTGACCAAATTCTACGCGAACTAATGGGTTGGGCAGTGAACATTGTTCGCCTTCCGCTAAAGCCTGGAGCATATGAGGCTCTTGGTTCACAGATCAGGGATTTCCCGTCAGAATTCCTGCTCTTTGTCGAGCATGTCTCTGAGTTGGTGCTGCAAGACGACAATCAGGGAGACGTCCGTACATTCAGTCTACGCCGTGAAGATAATTTATTCATTCTTGACGATGGTAGTGGTACGACTCGCTGGATGCTCACAAAGGCTAAGCACCAACTTTCTCCAGATGCCAGAAGTGATAGCAGAAGTCTGGACGACGCGAGCGAAGTTCCGATTTCGTGGGCGGCGCCAGTCGATCGTCTGAACGAACCAGGCAAGTTCTGGACCTTCTTCCCCACGATGACCACAAGCCTGTTGTCTGGCATCTTGAACGCTCCATGGAAGACCAACGAGGACCGTCAAAACCTCCTGCCCGGGACCTACAACGATGAGTTGATCGACGCGGCGGCCGCCATGGTCGCCGATGAACTGCCGCAGCTTTCGACAGAGGACGATCCAGCCAGACAGTTAGATGCGCTCCCACGTAGGTGGGAAGCCGGGGATGCAGATCATGGCAATCGTCTGCGTACCAAACTGGATTTGAATCTGAGAAGCCGCGCACTGGTACCCAACCAGGATGGCGAACTGCGGGGATTACTGGAAGTCTCGTACCCTCCTCGTGTACTAACGGTTGACGGACAGAGTGCTTCCGATTCTCTCGAACGCTGGGCAGCGTATGAGCATCGGCCGTCAGAATGGCTCCACCACAGCGCGTTAAGTCGAAATAGACTGGCCAAACTCGACCGCCTCGTGACCTCCTCTCTTCCCACAGCAACGATTGCTCAATGGTTGGGAGCGTTGGTAGAAGATGCGAAATCACAAAGTCACCTAGCTATTCAAGCCTCAGTGGCTGCCATTCAAACGGCTGCGCTCATTCCGGAACATATACGTGAGAGCAATAATCTTGGGAACATTGTGGTTATGGCCGATGGAGGTTGGACTAAACCCGATCCAGGCTCAGTGTTTCTGGATAGTGGCAACACCTCATCCGCAATCAACTTAATTCACCCAAGGTTGCAAGCGGATCCGAAGACACTGGAAGCTTTGAAAACGTTGGGCATCAAGCCTGCATCGGCAGAGACTGTGTTTAGGGAGTTGGCGTCTGACCTATTGGCACCGCCGTATAACCGTAGAGGTGTTGCTGATGACGATTGGGATAACTTCTGGCGACTCGCTCGTGATGTTGAATGCCTAGAAGCAGCCGCCATCATTCAAGAACCCAAGAGGAATTGGAACTGGCGTGACTTGCTTCGCGTTCGTACGGTCGCCGGGAATTGGCGTTCATTTTTTCAGGCGTTGCTGCCCGGCCCAATCGTTCCTGCAGACGGCAGTCGAGACGACTACGTCTCTATAGATCTCCAGTACCATGAGGCGGACCTGCCTCTCCTCGAACGACTCGGCGCTGTCGATGCGCCACGCGCCGAATATGAACTGTCCTCCGCTAAAAATCGGCAATTTATCAATCACTGTAGAACAATGTTCCAGCATCGTGCCCAGAGTGATATTGGGCACCGCCCACAGGATCACCTGCTCAGGTTTGAAAAGCCTGTGACCGGCGGACCGCTGGATGTGTTGGAGTCTCTCTCAGAAGAGGCCAAAGCCATATACACATGGGATCTGCTTGCCTTGGATGACACTTATAAGCAGTGGACGATGCGCCACAGCACCCAAGACATCTATGCACCCATGGATTTTGAGTAACCTGCGGTAGATATCTTGCGGCAGCACGGGCGCATCGAGACAGACGACGGGATTTATTCACTCTCCGACGGACTAGGAAAACAGCCGCAGAAGCCCGCTGTACTGCATAAGCTGCTCTCCCACTCGAAGATTGCCTTGATTCGTCAAGTGTTCCAAATACAGGCCGAGATAGATTGGCCAATCGAACCAATCGGTGCGGATGCCCCCGTTCCACTGGTAGACACATGGCCTGGATTGAGAACTTACCTCTCGAAAGAGTGGGTGAACATCGAACTCGTGCGCTGTGACGGTTTTCAACAGATGGACGAAGTCCAGGGCTATGATGAGCGCGATTGCGTCATCAAGGATGGTTCTATCTACGTTATACGCAAAGGCGATGAGCAAGACGAGATAGCGGCAATACTCCACGAACTTGGACTACAACTAGACCGCGAACATATCGAAAGAATTCTGCTTGGCCTGACCGACGTAGAGATCAAGGCGGTCCGGAATAAGATCAGGGAATGCACAACAGATGAAGAACGGCTTCTTGCAGCAGTGGGCGAGACCGAGCTCAGGCGGCGCCTGCCGCACGGTCTGATTACAATACTTGAACAGAGTCAGGGGCCAGTAATAGGGCTTCAGGCAGCGCAGGCGGCGATCGCAACGTTTCACACTAGCGCTCTTCGTGAGTATCGCGATGCGCTGGGCCACCTGGACCCACCCAAGCAGTGGGCAGGGAGTCAGAGGGCTGTCGAATTCGTCTGCTCGCTCGGATTCGGGGAGGAGTGGGCTGGAGAACGGAACCCTCGGCGCGATCCCTATGTCGAGGTAGAAGGCCCGTACTCACTGCCCGAGCTTCACGACTACCAGCGCAAAGTCGTCGGGAATGTGAGAACACTGATCGATTCGGACGGAACGGCGGTTGAACGACGCGGGATAATCAGTATGCCCACTGGTTCAGGAAAGACGCGAGTGGCCGTCCAAGCCATTGTCGAAGCCATACGAGAGGACGGTTTCAAGGGCGGGGTCTTGTGGGTAGCAGACCGCGACGAGCTATGCGAGCAAGCTGTTGAGGCCTGGCGTCAAGTCTGGGCGAGCGAGGGTGCTCAGGCAACGCGGCTGCGAATCTCAAGAATGTGGGCTGGGCAGCCTCAACCACTACCAACCGGCGACATGCACGTCATTGTCGCGACCATCCAGACGCTGGCGGCCAAGATAAGCAGACAACCCGAGTCATATGAATTCCTAGCGGATTTCAAACTCTTGGTCTTTGATGAGGCGCACAGATCGGTAGCGCCCACCTTTACGTCGGTTATGCAGGAACTCGGCCTAACCCGTTGGAGACGCTCCCATGAACCGTTCCTGCTCGGCCTCACTGCTACTCCATACAGAGGCCACGACATCGCAGAGACTGCGCGGCTGGTAAACCGTTACGGAAGCAATCGGCTGGATTCGGGCGCGTTCAAGAACGACGGCCCTGAAGATGTCATCCGAGAACTCCAGAACATGCGCATACTCGCTCAGGCCGATCACGACACTATTGAGGGCAGCCGGTTCTCCATGTCCGATGATGAGTTGCAGCAATCTAGGGAAACTCCCTGGTTGCCCCGGAGCGTCGAAGAACGAATTGCCTACGACACAGGCCGGACTCAACGCATCGTTCAAGCGTACATGGACCACGTCGATTCCAATTGGCCTACGCTCATTTTCGCCACGTCAGTCGAACATGCGCAAACGGTCGCGGCCCTCCTGACCTCAATGGGAGTGAGAGCGCGTGCTGTGAGCGCAGCCACCGATGCATCCATCCGCCGCCGTATTGTCGACGAGTTCCGCGCGGGTGAAATCAAGGCCCTTGTCAATTACGGCATATTCAGAGAGGGGTTCGATGCGCCGAAGACACGAGCCATCATAGTCGCGCGCCCCGTGTACAGCCCGAACCTCTATTTCCAGATGATCGGTAGAGGGCTCCGCGGCATCAAGAACGGCGGCAACGACCGGTGCCTTATTCTCAACGTTAAGGACAACATCGACAACATCGACAACTTCGAGCGCAGACTCGCATTCTCGGACCTTGATTGGCTCTGGGCTTAAACCGTTATCGGATATCCAGCGGGAGCGCGGAAGATAGAAGTCGTCTGCTGCTCTGTGCGCTGCCGTACACAGTCTCAGAGATTGCCTGGTCCCGTAGCCCAGTCCCTTCCTCTTCCCCACGTCTTTGACACCCCCTCGCGGCCGCCGATATACTCGCCGCCGCCTCGGCGCGCTTGGCACGCGTGCGCCGTTGGCCATGTTCTCGACTCGTACCCACGTCCGGCGCGGGCTCATCAGCATCCGTCTCATGGACATCCGGCACGAGGGCGAATTGCAGCGCGCCAATATCCCCGTCTAGAGGTGAGTCCATGGCAAGGAGAGTGCTGCACATCCCGGGCAACTGGCACGGCGGACAGCCCATCCCCCCGGCGTCCAAGACCGGCCCCATCGTTACGTCCGGCGGCGTTAGCGGCCTGAACCCGGAGACCAACGAGATGCCGTCCGACCTGACCGAACAGGCCAAGTGGGCCTTCGAGCACGTCCGGCGCATCATGGCGGAGGCCGGCGGCACGACCGACGACATCGCGCACATGAACGTCTACGTGAAGAGCCGCGACATGCGCCCTCTGGTCAACGAGCAGTGGGTCGCCATGTTCCCGGACGAGGAGAGCCGCCCCACCCGACACACCATCCAGTACGACGCGCTCGCGGGCGGGATGGAAATGCAGATCCAGTTCACCGCATACGTAGAGAGCTAGAGCGGGAGGCAGCCATGGCAATCGACGAATGGGTCGAGCGGCTAGGGAAGCTCGACTCCTGCGCCGTTTCCGACGCGCAGGACAAGCTGGGCATCAAGGGCACGGTCATCGGCATCCTCCCTCTCTACGAGACGGGCCGGATCGCCGGTAGGGCCGTGACGTTCAAGCTCAAGACGAAGGGCAACGAGACTACGGTCCGCCACCTGGGCACGGCCGCCGTCGAAGCCGCCGACCCCGGCGACATCATCGTCTGCGACCACAGGGGCAGGACGGACGTCGCGGGATGGGGCGGCATCCTCTCGACCGCGGCCAAGACCAAGGGCGTCGTGGGCGTCATCATCGACGGCGCGTCGCGGGACGTGGACGAGGCCAAGGGCCTTGGGCTGCCGCTCTTTGCCAGGGCCGCCGTCCCCCTGACGGCGAGGGGCCGCATCGTCGAGGAGTCGACAAACGAGCCCATTGAGATCGGCGGCGTCTCCCTCGCGCCGGGCGACTACATCATCGCCGACAACAGCGGCGTGGTCGTCGTCCCGCAGGACCGCGTTACCGAGGTCGTCCCGGAGGCGGAGAACATCGTCGCCCGCGAGCAGGCGATGGCGGCGGACGTGATGGCCGGCAAGTCGGTCGTCGAAGTGATGGGTATCAACTACGAGCAGATGCTCGCGCGCTAGGAGCAGCAATGACGCAGACAGTCACACGCCCGGACGCCGCGCTGATCGAGGCGGTGAACGGCATCGGAACAGCGACCCTGCACGAGGCCGGCGGCCAGATCGGCGCGCTCCCCTCGTACATCAAGCCCGTCTCCCCCAGCTGGTACGTCTGCGGGCCCGCTCTCACCGTCCTCTCCCCGCCCAAAGACAACCTCTGGCTCCACCGCGGCATCTACCACGCCCAGCCCGGCGACGTGATGGTGGTCGACACCGGCCGCTTCCACGAGGCCGGCTACTTCGGCGAGATCATGACTCACGCCTCCAAGCAGGTCGGCATGGCCGGCCTCGTCATCGACGGCTGCGTCCGCGACGGCCAGCTCCTCGAAGACCTGCACGCCAGCGGCGAGGGCATCCCCGTCTTCTCCGCCGGACTCTGCATGCGCGGCACCACCAAGAACTTCGACGCCTACGGCACCGTCAACATCCCCATCCGCATCGGCGAGATATGGGTCTTCCCCGGCGATCTCGTCGTCGGCGACCGCGACGGGGTGGTGGTCGTGCCCCAAGAGCGCATCGCCGAGGTCACCGAGAAGGCCATCGCCCGCGAGGAGAAGGAAGCCGGCACCATCGCCTCCATCAAGGCCGGCCAGCGCAGCGTCGACCTCTACGGGTGGGGCCTGTAAAGAGCGCTCGGGCCGTGGAGAACGTCCATGGGAACTAACCCGGGCGGGCAAGCGAACGAGTCCTCGCCCCAGGAGGGTGGACGATGAAGACGACCGGTTTCCACCACATCCAGATTGCCGTGACCGACATGGAGCGGTCTTTCGCCTTCTACACGCAACTTCTGGGCATGGAGAAGGCGTTCGGCGACGGCAACCTCGTGTTCCTGCGCACACCAGGGTGCAGCGACCTGCTCACGCTGCACCCCGTCGCCGGGCCGCTCGACCCCTCGAAGGACGGCATGCAACACTTCGGGTTCTCCGTCGCGCCTGAAGACCACGCGGCCGCGGTAGAGGAAGCGCGCGCATTCGGCGCCGAAGTGCTGGCGGTCGGACGCCACGGCGGCCCCAACGGCACGCCGTACGCGTACATCAAGGACCCGGACGGCTACATCATCGAGTTGTAGGCGTGCGCAGGCCGAGGCACTGGGGCTAGGAGTTCACCCTGTTCCGAATGGGCTTGCCGTCCAGCGCCTCGCGCACCGTGCGGGCGGCTTTGGCGCGCATCTCCATCTCCGACTCCTCGCTGTAGAACGCGGAGTGCGGCGTATAGACCAAGCGGTCGCGCACCCACTCCTCCCCTGCCCGCCAGTCGCGAATCAGACCGGGCTCCGGCGACGGCGGCTCGACGGGCAGCACGTCCAGACCGGCGGCGGCCACCGTACCCTCCCGCATCGCGGCTTCCAGCGCGTCCACGTCGATCACCGCGCCGCGCGACGTGTTCAGCACGATTGCGCCCGGCTTCAGCGCCGCGAAGAATCCGGCGTTCGCCATCCCGCGCGTCTCGTCCGTCAGCGGCGTGTGAAAGGTGACGACGTCCGAGCCCGCAAGCAGCTCCGGCAGCTCCAGGCGCCGTAGGCCGAGCGCCTTGTCGGTCCCGTCGGGAACGTACGGGTCGTGGAAGGCGACCTCCAGCCCGAGCGCGGCAGCCCTGCGCGCGACCGACGTCCCTATCCGCCCAAGGCCAATGATTCCCATCCGCTTGCCGGCCAGCCGGTAGAGCGGCGCCGCGCCGGACCAGCCCCACCGCTCGTTCCCCGCGCGCATGTTGTCGTTGTAGCGGATGATGCCCCGCGAGATCGCCAGCAGCAGGCCGATCGTGTGGTCAGCTACCTCGTCGGTGCAGTAGTCGGGCACGTTGCAGACCGCGATGCCGCGACCCTTCGCGGCGTCCAGGTCTATGGTGTCGAACCCGACGCCGATACGGATGATGAGGCGGCAGGCGCGAAGCTGCTCGATGACGCGGGCGCGAAAGGGAACGCGCCAGGTCATGATGGCCTCGGCGTCCCGCAGCTCCCGCCCAAGCGCCTCGTCATCCGTCGCGCTCCACGAGCGTAGCTCAACGTCGTCGCCGAGCTCCCGCCGCTCGATCGCGTACTCGGGGTTCATGTGGTTGGGCGAGATGTGGACGACGTGCTTAGGCATACGGGAACCCTCCGAGCGAGCGGAATGCGGCGCCACTATAGCGCAGGGCGATGGTCGGGCTCATGGAGGGGGTTGGGTTATCCGGCGAGAGCCGAACTACAGCTTCCCGCGGGGTGGTAGAAACAATGGGCATTCTCGAAAGGAGGCACCATGGCCAAGAAAGTCATCATCGGGCTGGTCGTCATCGCGATTGTCGTAACCATCATCATCAACGTCGCATAGCGGTCACACCGGCGGCGGCAGGCGCACCGATGCGTCGCCGAGGAACAGGTGCTCTCCCCTCAGCACACGCATGAACAGCTCGTGAGTGAGGTCGAGGTCGACGCGGTTGTAGTCGATCAGCCGCTGCGGCGCATCGCGCCAGACCCGCGCGTTCTCTCGATGGTCCCACGTCACCTTCTCCTCGCCGAAGGTGTACAGGCAGAGGCGGTCCAGGCTGATGCGGCGCCCGGCGGCCACGACAATCTCGGCCATCAGATCGTAGTGCCGCAGCCCGGAGACCGGCTCGCCCAGCAAGTCGCGCATCCACCGGTCGAGCATCGGGATATCGAAGTGCGCTCCGTTGAAGGTGACGACCGGGCCGTCGAAACCGGCGAGGAGCGCATGGAGCTGCGCCAGGCTCGCGGGGTCGGACGTGTACATGCCGTAGGACATATCGCAGCGCGTGCCGGTGAGCAGCAATTGGAAGCCGTCCGGAAAGTTGTTCATCGAGCCGCCGGACGTCTCGACGTCGAGCACGATGAAGTCGCCTGCGTCCATGGACGAGAGCATAGCGCGGGGTCCCCGCCCCTAGCCAAGAGGCCCGCAGCCGTCTATAGTCTGCGCAACCGAATACAGACCCTTGGCGCGCGCCAAACAGGCATCCGTGAAGCCGGTCAAAGTCCGGCGCTGGCACGCAACGGTAGGCCCCCGCAAGTGGGGGCGAGCCCGGTCCGGAGCGCCGAGAGTCCCACCCGCGAACGCACGGGACGGGGAGCGAGCGCAACCCCTGTCCCAACGGACGGGGGTCTTTGTTGGAGGAAACAATGCAGCAAGCACAGGCCCGTTGGCGCGGGGGCGCCCCCCGCAACATACGAGAGGGAGTCCTGGGCCGGCCCCTGGTCCCGGATGTCATCCTGCGGGAGGCGGCGGTTCCAGGCGCCTTTGTGGCCCTCATCCTGGCGTCGAATTACGCCCTCTCGGCCCTGCCGAACGTCAAGCTCTTCGACCTGCTGGTCTTCGTAGCGGGCTACACGCTGGGCCTGCGGCGAGGGATCACGGTCGCCGTCGCCGCGTGGCTTGTCTACGGGCAGATCAACCCGTGGGGCGTGGCCCACGCGCAGCTACTGATGACCTTGATGGCGTCCGAGGCGCTGTACGCCGTGGCGGGGGCCGCCGTACGGCGATTCGTTGGCCCGGAGCGCATATCCCTCCGGCCCGGCATGGTCTCGCTCGCGTTCCTTCTCCCCGCGCTCCTCGTCACGCCGGCATACGACCTGGCGACGAACGCCTACACGGGCTACTACTGGGCGACGGTCGCAGGGGGCGGCGAATACGCGCGCTGGCTGGGCCTCGCGCTCTTCAACCCCGGCGCGCTCTTCTTCATGGCCGCCCACCTCAGCGCCAACGTCGTGTTCTTCTCCGTGTTCGGCCCTCTGTTCGTCAAGGGCGCCGAGCGAGCCAAGGAGCGCCTTGGGTGGGACTAACGCGCGTCACGCGCTCCGCGCTTTGCTTGCTCTTGCTGATTGCGGCGGCGGTCGCCGTCGCCGCCTGCAACGACGATCCCTCGACGCCCGAGCCCATCGCGGCCAGCGTCCTGCCCATCGTCGCCAGCGTCCTGATAGAGGCCGACGCAGCCTCGCCTCAGTGGTTCCGGGATGTGACCGTTCCAAAGGGCATCGACGGCTACGAGCTGCTCAAAGAGGTGGCGGAAGGCGACATCGCGGCCGATTGGTTCCCTGAGTTCCGGGCCCACTTCGTGAAGGAAGTCCTGGGCGTTGCGCCCGAGGGAAGCGAGTTCTGGGGCGTATTCGTCTGGAACGAGAACGCGAACGACAAGGCGGGCGGCTGGGAGCCGTTGCCGGTCGGGGCGGACCTCTTCTCCGTGAAGGACGGGCACATCATGGGCTGGGCGCTGGTGGAATTCGACCCAGACCAGCCGCAACTCCCGGTCAGCTTGCCCTCGCCCGCCCCCTGAGGGGAAGGTTCAGCAGGGGGGCATGCCTCCCTCGAACCGAGCGCGCGGGCCCTGCGTCCTCAGCCGGGCGCGCTCTTCACCCTCCCCATTCGTTGAAGGAGAGGTTCCCGCGACGAGGAGGCGTGCTTCGGCCTCTTCCGCCGTCTCGTTCCCGGCATCCTCGGCAGCCTCGGCCTCCACAGCCGCAGGCTCCGCCGCCTCGCGAGTGGCATTCTCCCGCTCTTCACGCCGCACCCGGATGCGCATCCCGTAGTGGACCGCCAAGGCGTGGATGACTCCCATCGTAGGGACTCCGAGGAGCGCCCCCGCGAGGCCCGCGAGCCGTGCGCCGACCACCACCGCGATGATGACGAGCATCGCGGGCATCCGCACGGCGCTGCCGAGGATTCTAGGCGTCAGCAGATTCAGCATCACCTGCTGCACGAACAGCAGCACCCCCAGCACGATGATGAACGTTATGAAGTCGCCCGCAACCGCGGCGACGATCAGCGGCAGCGCCAGGGCTAGCCAGTCTCCGACGAACGGCACCGCCAGCAGGATGCTGGACACCAACGCCACCGGCAGGGCCGCCGGCAACCCGGTCCCTATCATGACTCCCGCGGTGCCGACGCCGTAGATCATCGAGACCAACAGCATCCCCCGCAAGTAGCCGTAGAAGGTGTCGTCGATAGTCCGAAGGACAAAACGCGCCTCTTGCTCGGCCCTGGGCGGCAGCACCTTCAGCGCCTCGTGCAAGCGGCGGCCGCCGTCGAGCACGATGTAGAACGAGATCACCACTATCAGCGAGACCGCAAAGACCAAGGACACGACTCTCTGGAGGATTCCGAGAGCGTTTTCCGCTACGGCTCCGGCGGCGGTGGCGGCGAGATTGCTCAAGTCTTCGAGGGGTATCCGGTCATGGAGGTCGTACTGGATGCCGGCGCGGGCGAGCGAGTCCTCGGCCCACTGGGTAAGCTCCGGCGCCCGATCGACGTATCCGGGAACGAGCTCGGCCAGCTCGGTGACCTGGGCCACGAGGGAGGGGATAACGAGGAGTCCGAAGATGGCCACGAGCATGATGAACGCGGCGTAGACCAGCAGAATGGCCAGCGGCCGCGTCATGTGCGGCACACGCATGACGTCGTTCACTATGTGGAGCACCAGCGAGCCGGCCAAGTACGCGAGGAAGAAGATGAGGAGGAGGTCGCCCAGGAACCCCCAAACACGCCCCAAGGCGCTGAAAAGGAAAACGATGGCGCTGAGCGACACGACCACAACGGCCGTTCTGAACCAAAAGCCGCGTTCAACCATGTCCGCTACTCTAGGCTCGTCGTGGTGGGTCTGCATAGCATCACCGAGTGCGCCCCAATCCTACAGCTTGCGGCCGCTCGAGGCTCGCGTCTGGCGAGCGGGTTCGTGTGAGCCGTCACCCTCCAAGCTGACCCGCAAGCACGTTCGGGTCGCTCGTCGGCAAGTCGCAAGCATACCCGTGGCACACGTAGGCCGTCGGAACGCCGGACCCCGTTCGGCCCTCGATCAGCGGGGTCTCGAACGAGTAAGGATCGTCCGGGGCCACGCCCAAGAACGCCGCCGTTGGCATGAACCGTTCACGCAGCGGGGCGAGGAGCGCTCGGGTCGCCTCGGAGGACGGGTCCCCCACGATGACCACCTCGGTCGGAGGAGCTAGGTGAAGGTCGATTGCCCGGAGCCAGTTCCCGAAACCCATCGGATGCCTCGATGCAAGCGGCGCGACGCCTCTCAGGAGCCGCGCCGCCTTTGCGGAGTACGCCTGGGCTCCCGTGAGCGCGGCCAGCCGCAGAAGCGCCTCCGCCGCTGCGGAACCGCCGCTCGGGACCGCATTGTCAAACGTGTCGCGGGGCCGAACGATCAGCTGCTCGTGGTCGGTCCCCACGTCGTAGAACGCCTCGGCGGAGGCGTCCCAGAACAGCCCGATCATCTCATCGGCCAGCTGCTTGGCTTCCACGAGCCATCGGCGCGAGAAGGTCGCGGCGTGCAGAGAGAGCAGCCCGTTGATGAGCAGCGCATAGTCTTCCAGGTAACCGGCGAGGTGCGCCCGACCGTCCTTCCAAGTCCGCAGTAGGCGCCCGTCCGGGCGCAGCTCGCGGAGCAGGAAATCGGCGTTGCGTTCAGCCGCCTCCCGATAGTCGGACCGGTCCAGTACGAACGCGGCCTCCGACAGCGCCCGCAATGCGAGGCCGTTCCAGCCTGTCAGCACCTTATCGTCGGTCGCGGGCGGGATGCGCTTAGCCCGTTCCTCCAGAAGCGTCTTACGCATCGGCGCTAGGCGCTCGGAAAGCTCGGCGACGCTCACGCCCAGATCGGCTGCCGCGGCTGCCGCGCTGTCCGGGACGTTGAGTATGTTGCGGCCCTCGAAGTTGCCGTGCGGGGCGACCCCGTAGTAGCGGATGAACGGGCCCGCATCGTCGCCCAGGAGACGCTCGACCTCGCTCTGCGCCCACACGTAGTACTTCCCCTCGACGCCCTCGCTGTCGGCGTCCTGCGACGAGAAGAAGCCGCCGTCGGCGTGCCGGAGGTCGCGCAGCAGATAGTCCAGCGTCTCTTCCACTACCACCCGGTAGCGTCGGTCGCCCGTGGCTTGGAGCCCCTGAAGGTAGAGCGAGGCGAGAAGCGCGTTGTCGTACAGCATCTTCTCGAAGTGCGGCACGAGCCAGAAACCGTCCGTTGAGTAGCGGGCGAACCCGCCGCCTAGGTGATCGTAGATGCCCCCGTTCGCCATCCGCTGCAGCGAGACCTCCACCATTTCCCGAGCGTGCTCCTCGCCGGTCCTAGCGTAGTAGCGGAGCAGGAACTCTTGGGGCATGGACTGCGGGAACTTGGGAGCGCCGCCGAAGCCCCCATGCTCCGCGTCGAACATCGACGCCAGCCCCCGGTAGGCCAGTTCCAGCGTCGACTCCCGCACCGCCTCATCGGGCGATTCCATCTGCGACGACGCCCTGAGCGCCTCGGTGAGGATGCGCGCGTTCTCCAGGACAGCCTCCCGGCGAACGTGATAGGCGTCCGCCACGGCATCGATCACCTTGGACCAGGAGGGCATGCCGGCGCGGTCGGTCGGCGGAAAGTACGTCCCCCCGTAGAACGGCCTGCCGTCCGGCATAAGAAACACGTTGAGCGGCCAGCCGCCGTGCCCGTGCATGCGCTGGACCGCCTCCATATAGATGCCGTCGATGTCGGGCCGCTCCTCGCGGTCCACTTTGATGGCGACGAGGAGGCCGTTCATCTTCCGCGCGACCGCCTCGTCCTCGAAAGACTCCCGCTCCATCACGTGGCACCAGTGACACGCCGCATAGCCGATCGAAACGAGGACGGGTTTGTCCTCCGCCTTGGCCTTCGCGAACGCCTCCTCGCCCCACGGCCGCCACTCCACCGGATTGTGAGCGTGCTGCAGGAGGTAGGGAGAGGTCTCGTTGATGAGCAGATTGGGCATGGGCGTCAAGCCGCAATAAGCCGCCAGCCCCCCCGTTCATCCTCGACGACGGAACGGTTGTGAGCGCGCGCGACCATCTCGACCTTGAGCAAATCGCCGGGCATGTTCAAGAAGCAGATATCCCTGCCGCCGGACAGATGCGCCACGGTCGATAGCAACTGTTCCAGCACGGACGGCCCCGCAGCCTCGACGCCGGAGAAGTCGAACGTAATCTCGCCGCTGCCCTTGGCAGCGGCGTCAACTATCTCCGGCGCAACCGCCTTCACCGAGTCACGCGCCGTCAGAACCCGTTTGTGGGTAAGGCGATGGAGGGCAATATGTGACATAGGACTAACCACGATAGACACTCGCAGCAGCATACGTTCCTGGAAACAGCATGGTGCACTCCGAACTATATGGGATCTCTCCTTCCTCCTCCGAGCCTGCCTTAACAACCCCATCCCCGGAGTGGATAGCCAAGAGGGACGACGCTTGGGTAACCCAAGAGAGGCCTATCCCACGGAGAGGCAGTCCAGTCCCGCTGTTTCGTTCGATCAGCGCAAGTTCAATAGCCTCTTGATCGGTCTGGCAACGCAGTGCAGGGTTGCGGCCAAGCGCCTCTCTGATTCCCAGTCCGCCGTCGGCCACAGCGCAGGCCAGCTCCCGCCCACCCAGCAACCCCCCATAATCGAGTTGGATTATGCCGAATGCCCCCACGGGAGACCGAGCGTGCTCCGTAGCATTGTTCGCAAGTTCGCCAAACGTCTCCGACGCGTGACCGCGTAAATTGCCTGGAATCGGGGCCGCTTGGTTCCACCGGTCTAAGGCTTCGTAAGCCAACTCCTCGGCCCCATTGGTAGTCGAGAAATTCGTGATGGGAAGCACTACGACGCGATCGCTTGTGGATTCAGCCGTCACGTCCTCGACCGTAACGCCTCTGCTGCCCAACGCCGAGAACAGTCCTAACGCCCTGAGATATGCAGCGGCGCCTGAATCCTTAGGGGCTAGCAGGCGGCATGCGATACCCACGTTCCGCACCAAGGACGCATATACGATGCACCACAACGCAGCGGGGAAACCCACAAGGACGCATTCGCGTAGGTCGAAAACGACTTCGTCTTCGGTGAACGTAGGCTTACGCGGGTCTTGCAGGGCAGAAGTTTGTTCCAGAGGCCCTCCCCAAGGATAAAGGGATGGGAATCTCTTCGGAGGACGTATCTCAAGCATGAGCAAAGTCTACGCCAAAGCCAGGAGCGCCATCGCCACCGACGCCGCCAGGGGCACGGTGATGTTGTCGTCGACCGGCAGGGGCGCGAGCTCCGCCGCCGCGGCGACCACCGCGCCGGGGACGATCCACCACACCAGCGGAACGTCGGGATGGAGCGACGCCAGCACGCCGGCGCCGATGGCGGCGCTCGTAAATGCGCCCGCCCCCGCCAGCGACTTGCCGAATACGCGCGTCCGGTGGTCCCGAACGCCGATGAGGGCCGCGAAGGGGTCGCCCACGGACAGGAACAGCAGGGCGAGCACCGCGACCTCCTTGTCGAATACGAACACGATGAACGTCGCGGACAGCGCCATGTAGGTCGCGCCGGTCACCTGCCAGCGCTCCGATTCCTTGAAGAACGGCAGACGGCGGACCGCCAGCTCGTTCACCGAGGGCGCCAGACTCCGCACGAGCTCGAACAACACCGCAATCACGCTCGCCGCGATCAAGCCCCACTCGACCAGGTCCCTCGGCAGAAAGAGGATGCCGACGGGTATGGACGAGCCGGCCAGCAGATGGAAGACGCGCCGCGGCCAGATCGTCGGCGCGACCGGCGGCTCGTACAGAAACTCCTCGAGCGGCGGGGGGAGCTTCACCGGATTCCCTAACCTCTCCCGCCTCCGGAGAGCGCCCGCAGCTTGGGCGTCAGGCGGGCTATCGTCTCCACGACGTAGTCCACCTCCTCCGCGGTGTTCTCCGGCCCGACCGTGAGCCGGAGGCTCGTCCTCGCCGCCTCCGTTGACCGCCCCAACGCCAGCAGGACGTGCGACGGCTCCAGCGAGCCCGCCGTACACGCGCTGCCGCTCGACGCCGCGATGCCCGCGAGGTCGAGCCCCATCAGCAGCGGCTCGGCCTCCACGCCGGGAAACGAGACGTTCACGTTGCCGGGCAGCCTCGCGTCGAGGTCCCCGTTCACTTCTACGCGCTCCACCCGTTCGAGGATGCCGCTGACCAACCGGTCGCGCAGTCCGGCGCAGGCCTCCGCGTTCTGGGCCCGGCGGCGCTCCGCGTTCTCCAGCGCGACGCTCATGCCGACGATGCCCGCGGTGTTCTCCGTGCCCGCGCGCCGGTCGCGCTCCTGTCCGCCACCGACCTGCGTGGGCGTGAATGGCGTGCCGCGCCGGACGTACAGCAGTCCGACCCCCTTGGGGCCGTTGAACTTGTGCGCCGAGAGCGAAAGGAGGTCCACGCCCAGCGCGTCCACGTCCACCGCTATCGCCCCGGCTGCCTGCACCGCATCCGTGTGTACGACAATCGACCGCCGCTCCGCAGACGCGCGCTCCTTCACGATGCGCGCGACCTCGGCGACGGGCTGAACCGTCCCGATCTCGTTGTTCGCAAGCATCACGCTGACGACGGTCGTCTCGCGCCGCACAGCGTCGAGCACGTCTTCCGCCCGCACGACGCCGTCCTTGCCGGGCGCGACGTAGGACGCTTCCCAGCCAAGCGTTTCGAGCAGCGCGACCACGTGCAGCACGGCGTGATGCTCGATCTTTGTGGTCACGACATGACGGCCTTGGGCCTTCAGCGCAAGGGCCGGGCCCATGATTCCGGCGTTGTCCGACTCGGTCCCGCCGCTCGTGAAGACGATCTCCCCCGCCCGCGCGCCCAAGACCTTGGCGCACCGCTCCCGCGCCTCGTCGATGGCGCGACGCGCCTCCTGGCCCAGCGCGTAGATGCTCGACGGATTGCCGTATCCCTCCGTCAGGTGGGGCCGCATCGCCTCGACCACCTCGGGCGCGATGGCCGTGGTCGCGGCGTGGTCCATATAGATGGTGCGGTCAAGCTTGCTCGCCATGGCGCTCGTTTATTGTCTTCCTCTCCCGTCTGCGGGGGAGGATTGAGGAGGGGGAGGACGCCCCCAGGGAAAGCCTACCCCTCAAGCGCCGCGTAGGCGATAAGCTTGTACACCAGCTTCGCGGCTGTATACGCGCACGCCTCGGGACCCTCGCCGGGCGATAGCTCGACGACGTCGAAGCCCACGATGCGGCGGCGCTCCCCCACCGCGCGGAGTATCCGCAGCGCCTCCCACCAGCCCATCCCCCCCGGCTCAGGCGTGCCGACCGCCGCCATGAACGACGGGTCGAACGCGTCGAGGTCGAACGACACGTAAACGTCCTCGGCCAGCGTGTCGATGATCGCGTCCACGTCCGTGATCGGCGCCCCGCCCCGCAGGAAGAGAGGAACGCCCCGCTCCGCCGCGAACGCCGCCTCGTCCGCCGTCATGCTGCGGACGCCGACGATGGTCGCCTCCGCGTGATCGAGCATCCGGCGCGTGGCGCAAGCATGGCTGTGCGCGGCGCCCTGATACTCGTCGCGCAGGTCGGCTTGGGCGTCGAACACGAGGACGCTCAGGCCGGGCCGCCGCTCCGCCAGCGCCGCCACCGCCCCCGACGAGATGGAGTGCTCGCCGCCAAGCATCCCCACGAGCTTGCCGGCGTCCGCATACGCGCCGACGGCCTCCGCGACTCGGTGGGCCATCGCGTCGGGACCCGCGAGGGCGGGCTCGACGGGCGGGGCCGTGTAGATGCCGGCGTCGCAGGGGTCGTAGGCGAGCTCCGGGTCGTAGTCCTCCATCTCAGCCGACGCGCGGATGATGGCCGCGGGACCGGCCTGCGTTCCCTTCCGGTAGCTCGTCGTGGCCTCGTAGGGCACAGGCAGGATGACCCACTTCGACCGCTCCAGGGAATGCTCGCTCGGGTCGAGAGCAAGGAAAGTAGGAGGTGTGATGGGCCACGCGCCGCTCATGCTGTCCCCTTTCGCAAAGCCGCCCCCACCCATCCCGCGCCCTTCCGTCATTCCCGCGCAGGCGGGAATCCAGCATCCTATCCTCCCCCGCGGATGATGGCCGCGGGACCGGCCTGCGTTCCCTTCCGGTAGCTCGTCGTGGCCTCGTAGGGCACAGGCAGGATGACCCACTTCGACCGCTCCAGGGAATGCTCGCTCGGGTCGAGAGCAAGGAAAGTAGGAGGTGTGATGGGCCACGCGCCGCTCATGCTGTCCCCTTTCGCAAAGCCGCCCCCACCCATCCCGCGCCCTTCCGTCATTCCCGCGCAGGCGGGAATCCAGGCATCCTATCCTCCCCCGTCCGTAGGCTCACCCGTCTGTAGGCGAGGACTCATCTTTCCTCCTCCCCCGTCTACGGGGGAGGACTGAGGAGGGGGTCTGCGGGAGCAGGCTAGGGAGAGGCTACGCGCTAGACGCGCTGGCGAACGGCTTCCCGTTCGGTTTCGACGACCTGCTTCGCCGTGGCGGGCTGCAGATGTTCGAGTCCGCGGTCGAGCACCCAGCTCCGCGCATCCTCGATAGCAAACGTCTCCCGGACCTCGCGCAGCGCCGTATCGGCGTCGAACTCCTTGCACGAGAAGACGTCGATGTTGATGTAGCCGCGGTCCGGGAAGGTGTGAACGCTGATGTGGCTCTCCGCGATGATCACGAACCCCGACACGCCCCAGTCCTCGGGAGTGGGCCCCTGGTAGGTGTACACCGCGGGCGGCGTGATCTTGGTCATGGAGATGCGGTCCGGGAACTCGTCCAAGAAGCGCCGCACGACCTCCGGGTCGGAGATCAGGGACGAGTCGCAGTTATGACCGTCGATTACCAGGTGCATCGGGTACGCCTACACACAGAAGCGCCCCGGCTCACCGGGACGCAGGCGTAAGGATAGCACCCCCCACCCACGCTCACAACCGCGCCGTGTCCGCCCGTCATCGCCTCGAAGGTCCTCTCTCCCGTCTGCGAGCACGCCCCTTCCCGTCATTCCCGCGAAGGCGGGAATCCAGGTATCGGCGTCCCTCTCCCAACCGGTTCGTGGTGAGCCTGTCGAACCACTCAGCCCTCCCTCGCAAGCCGCCCTTACGTGAGGGAGGATCTTTTTTTGCAGGCTCCTTCAATCCTGGGAATCTTTGACTTACGTGGCCGTGATGCGGTCGCCGGGCGAGGGGGGCGGGAGGCAGAAACAGAAATTCCCCGGACGTTTCTGATCCTGTTTACTAGGCCGTGGTGCGGTGGAAGGGGCCCAAGAATGCAAGAAATCAAGAAATTTCGACCCCCCGGTTTTCCGGGGCTTGTAGGGGGCACCCGACCCCTTGTGGGAACACCCCTAGCCCCTCCTTGGTAAGGAGGGGGACAGCGCGTAGTTTGTCGTGGTCCATGGTAGGGGTTGGTTGGGGATGGGGGAAGGGGCAAGTGTCGCGGCCCGCTCTCGCGCCCATAACGGAGCCTCCCTTTGCAGGGACATTGTAATACCTACAGCAGCCGCTGCGACCTGCCCTCCGACCGCCGGTGACGCGCGGCGCGGCGGAATGTCGGCGCGTCCGCGAGGCCCAGGCGCGGCACGTCGGGCCCATTGCCGCTCAGCAGCTCCTCGATGGTCGCGATTTGGACGCGCGGGTACTGACGGTCCGGGAAGTGCTCCGGCACGTAGAAACCGGCGGCGGCCGCTTCCTGCAACATCGGCCTGGTCGGAGGCTCCAGCGTCACCAGCAGCCCCAGCTCCGCCTTCTCGCGCTCCATGTCCCCTTTCAGCGTGGCGATGACGTTCCGCTGCACGTGGCCGCTCTTCACCTGCACGAGCACGCTCTTCGCCTTGCCCGAATCGTCGTCGAAGAAGTTAACGTAGCCGTCGACGCCCGCGTCCGCGCCTTGCGGCGGCTGGTGCCGGGGCTGGTCGAACGCGCGCCCCGGCACCCAGTACAGTTCCCACATCAACCCTTACTTCATCAACGAAGCACTGGAGCTTTCTTCAGTCTAGAAGAGATACCACACTATGATAGACTGCCTGCCGTGAACAGCACGACGATTGATGACAGACTAGGCCAAACTCACGAACAAAAGGCCGTCGTTGGTCCTTTGGTCGCTTACCTTGTCAACAATGGATGGAATCTGGAGCAAATCATTTTTGGCAAGAAAGAATGGCGTGTTCCAAAGAGTCCATCGCAAGCTACTTTGCGTGAGAAGGGCCAATCTTTTGATGGTTTTCCGGTTGATATCGCCGTCTTCGATGACTCTGCACATACTGGAGATCCGCGCCACCTGCTCTTTATGGTCGAATGTAAACAGCCCACAGAAGAAGCCGGCGTCGACCAGCTTGAATCATACTTTGTTGCAGAACCGCATTCGAATCTCGGGATATGGGCCAATAATCCATCATCTAGTGCTCCAGCGGTTTTCGTTTATCGAGGCCTTGACGGCCGCCTGATAAGAAAGTCCCGACAAGTGGCGCACTTTCCTCGACCCGGAGAATCCATCGAACCAGATTCTCAGCGTCAATGCTTCTCCGACTTAGTCGCTCCCTCAGAACAGACTCTGAAGAAAATCATGGAGGATTTATTAGATAAGATCGTTATCGGCGATTCGAACGTGACCAGGCGTGATGAACAATTGGACCAGTTATGCAACCTTCTTCTCCTAAAACTTGAAAGCGACAAACAGGCGAAATCGGAACCGGATTTAGCGGTGTTCTTCCGCCCTCTAGAGTCAGCGAACAAAACCGCTGCAGCCGTGCGGAATCGATATGATAATTTCGTCGCGTTGTATCCTAAGGTATTCGTAACAGACCAAGACAAAACTCTGAGGTTCAGTGACGAAACCATAGCCGCGTGCGTGAAAAAGCTGACGGACTTGCAGCTGATTGACCTCGGTGTATCGACGATTTCACTTGCGTTCCAAGTGCTTCGCAGCGAGGCTCTGAAGCAGGGAGAGGATCAGATTTTACACCCCAAGCCGTCATTCAAGCTGGTGTGCGGCTCATGGACGTGCAATTTGACGACATAGTGCTTGATCCTGCCTGTGGCACAGGTGGCTTCCTTGTCGAGACCATACTCAACTTCCAAAGAACCCGTCCCTCCATGTCACCCCTTCAGTTATCCCAATGGGCCCAGACACACATCTACGGTATCGATAAAGATGCCATCGCAGTAAAGCTTACAAAGGCTGTGATGCAGATTGCAGGGGATGGTTCAGCCCATTGCGTCCGTGGGGATAGCATCCGCACGTACAACTGGAGTCGAGACTTCCCACACTTGCGACCCAATTTTGATGACGGGCGATTTACTGCCATCGTAACCAATCCCCCTTTTGGCGAAAATCTGAAGGTATCAGCTGCGGATTGCCGTTTAGCTGGATTGGAAATCGCCAAACGCGGCGGCGACAACTTCCAGGATATTGAGATAGGGTTACTATTCCTAGAACGAAGCTATCGGCTTCTCAAGATGGGAGGACGCATAGGTATCGTGTTGCCAGAAACATACTTCTTCTCCTCATCCTATTCATTCTTGTTCCAATGGTTGAAGCCTCGACTACGCCCAGTTGTAGTTGCAAACATTCCGATGGAGGCTTTCCAAGGGTTCTGTAGGGCCAAAACGAACTTCTATGTATTCGAGAAGGTTGGCTGAAATGAGTGACTTCGAGACAGTTATGCTTCTCAATCCTTTGACGTGTGGCATATATAAGGATGGCCGAGCGCGATACAAGATCGACCCGGCGACTGGGAAAAGGACATCCCATATCGACAATGAATTATTGGAGCAAGTCGACGCCTACCTAGAGGGGCAAACTCTTCGAGGCAGATCCGAAGTGCCTTTACATGAGATATTCCAACGTCAGGTTCTGGTTCCGATATACTTTGATTACCGTTACTAATGAAGGCATCCGCCAGTTTCTGGATGTGAACGGAATAAAGGGGATTACACTGGGCGAATTGATTGATAAGGGAGTGATTGTAGAGCGACGAGGACATGGTAGCCCATCAAATGACCAGCGGACAGGACAAATCCCATATGTAAAGGTTTCGGATATCCGAGGACTCCGCATCAATATTAATCCAACGAATCTTGTTTCAGAACCAGTCGCAAGTCGTCATTGGCGCGGCGAGAGTAGTGGACTTCAGGCGTGGGATCTTATCACACCGAACCGAGCCAGCAGCAACATTGGCGAATTTGCCATCCTGTTACCAGGCGAAGAGCAGATTGTGCTAACCAAGGAGGTATTCGTCTTCCGGTCGTCCGGCCGGAACATGTACGATGCCTTTTACCTACTGTGGGCCTTCTCACTAAAGGCCGTCAGAGATCAATGGAGGCGGATAGCCTTGATGCAAACTAACCGTGAAGACTGTGGGGACCGCTACAGGGAGATTGTGATTCCCAAGCCCCCCAATAAGAAATGGGCGCGGCAACAGTCTGAAGCATTTCGGACGTACTTTGTTACGGTTGCCCAAGCTAGGTCAGTCTTCAGTCAGGCCTTGCAGGGAGAGCGATTCCAATACACTGCCAACGTCATCCCTTCTACACCAGAGCAGCATCAACGCCTGTCAAGCGCCTCCTAAGTGCACGCATTCCACTGCCCACGAGATTGACAGCTAACGGGTTGCCTCCCCCCATCCTGCCCATCCCTCTGAGTTCTGATTCGCGACACCGCCCCTTACTCCTTAATCTTCCTCCCGCGGAGCATGAAGCCCACGGAGAGGCCTTGGGCTGTAGACGCCCCCTCTCTAACTCTCCCCCGCCTACGCGATAACGAGCGACAGCCCTCACTGCGACACTTGCCCCTTACGCCATCCCGCCCCCAACGAATACCCTTAAACCTCGCTGAGGCATCCCCCGGCGACAGCTCCCCAACCATGCCCTCTCGCAAGACAACGTCCGCCCCTTCTCCGGCGAGAACGCCGCCGCCCGCGACTGCGGCACGGCTCGTTGCCGCCCAGCCTTGTCCCCTCCCCCCGGAGCTCGCCCCCTCGAAAGCTCGCGGAATGAAAAAACAAGAAATTCTCGAATGGGGAAGTCTTGAGACTCAGGAAGCAGGCCACGGCCATGAAAACACTCTCCAAAACCCCCGGCTCACCCCGCGATTTTCGGGAACTTTCACGCCTGGCCAACATGAAAACCGGGAACTTTTTACTCGTAACCAAAATGAGGTCGGGAACTTCTTCACTCGTAACGAAAATGAGCTTGGGAACTTTTTTCGCCCAAACCGGGAACTTCCCGCATCCAGCCTCCCACTCCGTCTGCCCCTGTGGAAGATCAGGGAGGGAGCGTCCAGGCCGGTGCTATACTCGCGCTCGCTATGAAGGCTGAGATCATCGCTGTCGGCACCGAGCTCCTCATGGGCGAGACCCAGGACACCAACTCCTCCTGGATCGGCCAGCGCCTCCCCGAGTTCGGCCTCGAGCTCCAGTTCGTCACCATCGTCGGCGACGACCTCACCCGGCTCACCGATACCCTCGACCGCGCCTGGCGCCGCTCCGATGTCGTGATCGCGATGGGCGGGCTGGGCCCAACCCTCGACGACCTCACCCGCGACGGCATCGCCAACATGCTCGGCGAGGAGATCACCACCGACCCCGAGCTCAAGCGGTGGCTGGAGGAGAACTTCGCCCGCCGCGGCGCCCAGCCGATGCCCCAGCAGAACCTCCGTCAGGCCGGGATCATCCCGTCGGCCAAGGCAATCCGGAACGCCATGGGCACCGCGCCCAGCTGGTGGATAGACACCGGGGAAAAGATCCTGCTCACCCTGCCCGGCCCGCCCCGCGAGCTGACCAACATGTGGTCCACGGAGATCGGCCCTCGCCTAAAGGAGCGCCTGCCGGGGCAGAAGATTATGTCCCGCACCTTCAAGACCATCGGCCTGAGCGAGGCCGCCGTCGACGAGGCCGTGCGCGACGTCTACGACCTCGACGGCATGGACTTCGGCGTGTACGCCAAGGCGGACGGCATCTACCTCCGCGCCATCGCAAAGGCCGACACCGAGACCGAGGCGCTCAATACGCTGCTCCGCGCCGAGGCGATGGTGAGGGACGCCCTCGGCGACTACATATGGGGCTCCGACGAGGAGCACCCGCCCCAACGGGCCGGCGACCTGCTCCGGGAGAAGAAGCTCACCCTCGCCGTGCTCGAATCGTGCACCGGAGGCATGGTCGGCGCCGCCGTCACCGAGATTCCCGGCTCTTCCGACTACTTCGTGGGCGGGGGCATCACCTACACGAACGAGAGCAAGGTGGCCGCGGGCGTGCCCATCGAGGTCCTGCGCGAGCACGGAGCGGTCAGCGATCAGGTGGCGCGGGCGATGGCGGAGGCCGCGTGCCTCACCTACGGCGCCGACTGCGCCATCAGCGTCACCGGCGTCGCGGGGCCGGGCGACCAGGACGGCGTCAAGGCGGGCACCGTGTACATCGGCGTCGCCACCCCGGACTCCGTGACGGTCGCCCGCCACGAGTTTCCGTCGCGCCGCCCCCTCGTCCGCAACCGCGCCGTGACCGCGGCCCTCCTCCAGCTCATCCAGGCCCTCCAGGCCTAGGAGGGCGGAGCCCTCTCCCGAACCCTCTCCCGCAGACGGGCAAGGGAACCAGAGCCTCCCTAAAACCTCTCCCCCGTCTGCGGGGGAGACTGAGAGGGGGCCGAAAGGAGCTTGGTGCCCCCGACAGGACTCGAACCTGCAACGCCCGGGTTAAAAGCCCGGCGCTCTGCCATTGAGCTACAGGGGCACGGGACTAGCTTAGCGGATGGCGACCGGCTGGCGAGGGCCGGCGAAGAGGGCGCTGAAGCGATTGAGCGGCCAGTAGGCCAGCCATATCTCGCCGACGATATTCTCCTTGGGCACACTCCCCCAGTGGCGGGAGTCGTCGCTCTGGCGGCGGTTATCGCCCAGCACGTAATACTCGCCATCAGGGATTGTCCGTTCGGCAAGGGTTTCTCCGGACTTCTCCTCGACGTAGGGCTCCTCGATCAAGACCCCGTTGCGGTAGAGGTTGCCCCGCTGGATGCGAATGTTGTCGCCCGGCAGGCCGATGATGCGCTTCACGAAGTTCTGGCGCTCGTCCCGAGGCCAGCGGAAGACGACCACGTCGCCGTATCCTGGCCCGCCCACCGGATGCCACGACTCTTTCTCTCCCGCGTCCAACCCCGGAATCCAACGGGCCGCCCGCTGCGCGTCCACCTCCGTATAGGCCAGCTTGCTGACCAGCACCCGGTCGAAGTTCTCCAGCAGCGGAAGCATGCTGGGACCCTCGACCCGGTAGTTCTGGACGGCCGATTGGAGAAGGAGGACGAGAAAGACCGCAAGGGCGATCGTCTCGATTGTTTCGCGGAGGACGGATTGCATGAAGAGAAAGCAGCAGCGGAGCAGCCGCGCCCCCTCATTATACTCGCGGGCGATAGAATGCCCCCTCGGAGCGGCGCTGAAGCCTCTTGCGGAACCAACCCGAACAGACCATACCGGACGCCAACGCCGACGAACGGCAATGGGCCGCCCGCGCGCAAGCCGGCGACCTGGTCGCGTTCAACGCCATCGTCGAGCGCCACCAGACTCTCGCCTACAACGTCGCTCTCCGTATGCTGTGGGACCCTGGGTCGGCTGAGGATGTCACTCAAGAGGCGTTCTTCTCCGCGTACCGGAACATCGGCCACTACCGGGGCGGCAGCCTGCGAGCGTGGCTGCTGGCTATCGTGGCGAACCGCGCCCGCGACGTCCTGCGCTCTCCCGCCCACCGGCGCGCCTCGTCGCTGGAGCAGTACACGGAAGGCGGCGACCCGGCAGGCCCATGGCCCGACCCCAGCCCTCAACCCGACGAGTCCGCCGAGCGCGCCGAGACCGTGCGGCTCGTCCGCGACGCCGTCGCCCGCCTGCCCGACGACCAGCGCCTCATGGTAACGCTCGTGGACCTGCAAGGCCTGGACTATGAGGAAGCGTCCCAGGCGACGGGCGTGAATATCGGCACCGTCAAATCGCGGCTCTTCCGTGCCCGCCAGCGCCTCCGCGAACTCCTGCGGAACCACATGGAACTTTCGAGCGAGCACTCCCGTCAGAACGGAGAGGCGAAATGATAGGCGGACTGTTCAGCAGAAAGCGGCGCAGGCGCGAGGAGATGCTCATGCGACGCCTCGACGGCTCGCTCGACGCGGCAGGCGAGCGGGAGCTTGCCGGTGCCGTCCGTGCCGACCCGGCCTTGGGCCAAGAGATCGCCGAGCTCGAAGGAGTGACGATGCTCCTGAGGGCGCAGCCGGACGCCCCGGCGCCCCGGTCCTTCACCCTGCCCTACGCTCCAAGGCCGGTTGCGGCAAGCGAGGGGCGCGGCCTGCTGCGGTGGACGCAGGCCGCAACGGCGGCCACGGCAGTCTTGCTCGTCGCCATCATCGGCGCAGACATCGGAGGCGTCGGCCGCGACGCCGGGGGGGTTCCCGCCGACTCGGCCGACTCGATGGAGAAGGTGGGTCTGGCGTCAGGCGGCATGGAAGTGTCGGGCGGCATGGATATGCAGAGCGAGTCTCCCACGTCGGAGGCCGGCCCAATCGGAGCATCGGACCAGTCTCCAGAGAGCATGCGCCAGGAGAGCGAGCCCTCCGCGCCCGCGCCGGATGCGGCTTCCGAGGCGGCTGCGGCTCCGCTCGCCCACGAGGCCGACGACGACTCCGAGCTCGGAAGCGACGACGACACTTCTGGTCTGCCGGCCCTTCGCTGGGCGCAGCTGGCCTTAGGACTGGCCACGGCTCTCCTCGCTCTTGGAGTCGTCGCTCTCAGCGGCCGCGCATCACGCATCGAACTCTAGGAGAGATGGGAACTTTTTCACCAGCCGTCCCGTCTACCCAGTGACAGGGCGCCTCTTTCCCTTCCCGGCCTACAGGGAGGACGAAGGGGAGCAGAGAATGAAAGAGCGAGATTAGGAGGTACGGAATGACGATTTCGAACATGGTCCGGTGGCGGTCGAGGAGCTTGCTGCTTCTGGCAGGCGCACTGGCGGCGGTCGCTCTGCTCGCGGCGTGCTCAGGCTCCAACGGAGACCCCGCAGGGGAGAGCGCCGCGAGCAGGCTCGACGCCCAAGTCGAATCTCTCGGCATGGAGCTTCGCGCAATCGGAACGCCCGTTGGCTCGACGAGCGGACGGGGCATTCACGCCGCCGGCTCGGGGGTCGCGGTCGGCCAGCCGGACATCGCCGTCCTCAGCATGGGAGCCGAGTCTCTCGGCACTACTGTGACCGAGGCCCGCCAAGACGCCGCCTTGGCCATCGACGGCATCCTCCGGGCCTTGCGCGCAGCAGGCGTCGACGACGACGACATCGAGACCCAATACTTCTCCATCCAGCCCCGCTACGAATACCCGCGCGACGGAGGTCCGCGGCTGATCGGCTACCAGGTGACGAACACCCTGACCGTGACGGTCCGCGACCTCGACAACGTCGGCGCGATCATCGACAACGCCGTCGAGGCCGGCGGGGACGCCGCGCGTGTCAACGGCATAACCTTCAGTGTGGAGGACGGCGCCGCTCTCGAGCACGAGGCGCGGCTCCTCGCGCTCCAGGACGCCGTCGCCAAGGCCGACCTCTACGCCGAGCAGCTGGGCGTCAGCCGGGGCAAGCTCGCGTTCGTCACGGAGAGCAGCTTCTCCCAATACCCTCAAGAGACGCGCGCACTTGCAATCTCCGATTCATCTGCCGCTTTCGCGCCTACTCAGATCCTGCCCGGCGAGTTCGAGGTCCGCGTCAACGTGCAAGCAGTCTTCGAAATCGAGTAACGGCGCCCTGTTGCTTGGGGACCAAGGGGGAGCGCCCGCGACAATCGGGGCGCTCCCTCTGTGCATTGGCCTCTCCCGTTACGACCGCCGTCGCCCCCCTGCTACGTCTCCAATGGCGTGTCGTCGCGGTTGGCCCATTCGCCCATCGAACCGTCGTACATGCAGGCTCGCGGGTGGCCGATCAACGCCAGAACGAACGCTGCGTGCGCCGCACGCACTCCGCCCTGTCAGTAGATGTGTACGGTCTTCTCAGGCGTTATCCCGATGCCGCGCGTCAGCGCCTCCAGCTCCTCCGGCGGCTTGAACGTATCGTCGTCGGCCATGAGATGCGTCCATTCCAGGTGGACGGCGCCCGGCACGTGGCCGAAGCGGGCATTGCCCCGCGCGTTCTCTCCGCTGTACTCGGCGTCGGCGCGGACATCCCAGATGACTACGTCGTCTCGTCCGACCGCATCCTTGAGCTTCTCCACCGTGGACTCGATCTCGTGGTCCGGCCCCTTGGGGGTGAACGCGCCGCCGCCCGCAGCCGATGGGCCCGACTCGACCGCCCTCCCCTCCGCCGACCACTTGGTCCAGCCGCCGTTGAGCACCTTCACGTTCGTGTGCCCGTAGTAGTTGAGCACCCACCACAAGCGCCCTGCGTCGCGGCTGTGGAAGCGGTCGTAGCCGACCACCAGGGTATCGTCGCCAATGCCGACGGACTCGAACCAGGCTTTGGCCTCGTCAGGAGGCGCGACCAGCCGGGGGTTCTCCGAACCCTTGATTTGCCAGGTGGGCGAGAGCGCGGCGCCGGGGATATGCCCCGCCTCGAAGTCGCCGCCTTCCTGGGCCATCTCCATCACTTGGACGTTGGGGTCGCCGAGGTGGTCGGCGAGCCAGTCGGTCTCGACGAGCAGGTCTGCGCGAGCGTAGTCGGCCATGTCGTCCTCCGAAGCGTTATGGGCCGGGGGGAGTGTCCGTAAGGGCATTCCTTCTGTCAACCGCAAGCGACGGCGGGCGGGCCAGGAGCGCGCTGATTGCGCCCAACCCCAGGACGACACTGAAACTCACGAACGCCCACGTGTACTCCCCGCCGGTCGCGTCGAACACCAGGCCGGCGAACAGCGGGCCCGCCGCATTCGACCCCACCACAATGGGGTGCGTCAGGCCCCTAATCGTCCCTATCGACTCCCGGCCAAAGTAGTCTGCGTAGACCACGGGCAGCATCGCGAAGATGCCCCCGAACGCCATCGACTCCAAGAACGTGAAGACCGCGATAGGCGCGTCCGGCGGCACGACAAGGGCGACGAGCATCGCCGCCGCCCCCGCGGCCATCGATACGGAGATTACGACGCGGCGCGGCATGAATCCCATCAGCCACGCCGCAAGGAAGCCGCCGATGAGCATCCCTATCGCGTGAAGCAGCAGCACCGGCCCAACCCATGCGTCGGCGAGGCCCCTATCCAAGAAGAAGGGAATGCGATGTACGCCAAACCCTCCGCCGACGAGCATCACGCCCATATGCGTCAGCATGAGGAACCAGAACGATGACGTACGAACCGCCTCGCGCGCCGTCCAGCTGCGCTCGGCCCAGGCGCGTTCGGCGGGACCGATGCGCGGCCCGGCAGGCGCCGTCGCCCGGAGCGGGCGGCCGTCGGGGTGCAGACCGACCTCCTCCGGCCTGCGCGCGATAATCGTCAAGAGAGGCGCGGCGGCTATCACGGTCACCACCGCTCCCAGCGCCCAGAACGCTTCCCGCCAGCCCACGTTGGCTATCACCAGAGCGGCAAGCACGGGCCAGATGCCCAGCCCTATCCTGCTGCCGTTCACGGCGACGGCGGTCGCAAAGGCCCTGCGGCGGATAAACCAGTTCGCTATGATCGTGTGGGCCGCAAGGTTCTGGATGCTCATCATGGCGGCCCGGCCCACCGAGAAGACCAGGTAGAGCGCGACTAGGCTCCCGACGAATCCCATGCCGATGAGCGACGCACCCATCATCAGCGCGCCGCCCCCCATCACCAGCCGACCGCCGTACTTGTCCAACGCGCGGCCCACGAGGGGGCCCGCCAGCCCGGCCATCACCGTCGCGAAGCTGAACGCCCCGGCGATAGCGGTGCGCGACCACCCGAACTCCTCCGTCCACGCCGGAATGAATATGCCGAAGATGGGGGCGGCAAGCGTGCCGCTCAGCATCATGGTGACGGACACCGCCCCCGCGACCACCCACCCGTAGTAGAACGGCGTCCGGTGCGCTAGACCGCTGAAAAGGGGCACGCGCCCCTACGCCGAGGCGGGCGCGCGCCGCTTGACCAGCGTCTCGCGGGCAACGAACAGCAGCAGCGCCGCCGCGATGAGCAGCGCCGGCGCGTACACGAGGAACGCCACCCCCGCCCCGAACTGAATCGACAGGTAACCGCCCAGCAGCGGCCCGGTTATCGCCCCGACCTCCGCAAACGTCCGCCGTAACGCCTGCAGACGCGCCCGCACCGCCTCCGGCGCAACGTCGTACGTCGACGTCGCCACGGAACCGAGCGACAAGCCATTCGAGAAACCCATGAGGACCGCTATCACCATCAGCGGGCCGAAAGAGTCCATGAACGGAATCAGCAGGAACGCGACGCCCGGTATCGCCGTGCTCGGGACCGTCGCCCACTTCCTGCCCACCTTGTCCACGATGAACCCGGCGGGAACGATCATCACCAGCGACCCCAGCGACACCACGAAGAAGAGCCTCCCGATCTCCGCCGACGACATGCCGATCTCGGCGGAGTAGACCGGCAGAATGCCTTGGTACGCCATGCGGTACAGCATCATGCTCGCCGTCGCGAACACCAGCACAACGTAGGTCGACCGCAACTGCGGGTCGATCTGCAGAATCAGGCCCCTCAACCGGGCGAACCAGCTTTCGCGTTGAAGGGCGGGGATCACGTCGGCTTGGGGGCGGTGATGCCGGTAGCCGCTCGGAATGAACAGTCCCAGCAGGAAGACCCCCGCCGCTAGGCCCGTGTAGACGTAGAACACCGGTCGGAAGCCGATCTCGTCTCCGAGCACGCCGCTCAGCAGCGCGCCGAGTCCCATGCCGACGCCGTGGAACCCCATGAACCCGCTCATCAGTCTGCCCCGTTGCTCCGGACGCACCAAGTCGACCCCGGCCACCTCGCGCCCCAGCATCCACCCGCTGTCCGCCGCCCCCGCGATGAACAACCCGACCAGCAGCGGCCAGAACCACGGCGTCACCGCGCCAACGAGCACGGATACGCCTATCACCAGGGGCCCGACCATCACCGCCGGGCGCGTGCCGAAACGGTCTATCAGTACGCCGCCGAGGGGCTGGCCGAGGAGACGGCCCGCGGCGAACGCTGTCACCGTCTGCGCGCTGATGCCGCCGGAGATTCCGAACTCGCTGGCTATCAGCGGAATGATGGGAAACAGCATCCCGTGACCGGAGCCAAGCAGGATGGTCGTCGAGTACAGCGTAGTGAGTCCGCGAGCCGTTGGCCCAAGCCTCATCGGTGCTCCGGAGCTAGAGATGCGCCCACTATAGCACCGCGCCGCATCGGAGCCGCCGTAGCCCCTCGCCCCAGCCAGCACACGCGTGTTCGCGGGTGTGGCGAGGGGGCCAAGATTCCCAGCAAAAATTGCCCGCGGCTTGAAATATGGCGGATAAGGCCGCAGATTGGCGCCACTCAGACGAAATTCGGGGTTCCGGTGGCGCGACGCCGGAACGGGACGCAGCATGGCCTGGGCAAGCGGCATTTCCTAGACGGTGGTGGGGAGCAGACGGTCCTTGGCGGCGCCTCGCTCGCGACTGTCCCGGCCCGGTCTGATTGGGTAGAAGCATGGCCACGGCCTTGCCCACGCCCATCGTGACACAGGCCTCGCCGTGATGCCGATTTGTGACGTTATCGCCGCAATCACTGACGGAATCGCGAGGTTGACACCCCCGGAAACCCTGCCTACGCTAACCCGAACTCGCCGCCGACCGGCTGGCTGCAAGCCACTCCGAGGTAAAACGGACCGCTTCTCCCGCAGCCGAACAAAGGCCGGCAACAGGCGAGTTACCCCCTTTTCGGTATCCCCGAACCAGATATTTTCGTCCGCCCCCGCCCCCTGACACCCCAACACAAGGCATGGCGCGGAAGGCTTTTGGCGCGCCTTGCGGGGAGCGGCGCAGCGATCACAGGACCACGACTTCCACGCGGAGGAAGACCTCCGGGTAGGACATGGATGAGGTGTACAGAAATGGAAGAATCAATCGGTGTCAAGATTGGCAGGAGCCGATGGCTGCGCCTCGCGGCGCTCATAGGGCTGGCTATCGGGGCGCTCTTCATGATCAGCGCTTGCGGTGAGGACGAAGAGCCTTCCACCCTGCGCGTGGGCATGCTCGCCGACCACAACTCGCTCGACCCGCCCCTGGTCCTGGGTCTCCCGGACATCGTGACGTCCCAGGCCACGTATGACGGACTGGTGCTCCGCAACCCCGACCTGTCGCTGCAGCCCATGCTGGCGACCGGCTGGTTCCCCAACGACGACGGTAGCGAATGGACCTTCGAGCTACGCGAGGGCGTGAACTTCCACTCGGTCAACGATGAGGGGGAGGTCCAAACGGGCAAGGAGTTCAAGGCTGAGGACGTGATCTTCACCTTCAAGCGAATGTTCGAGGTGGACTCCCCGCTCGCCAGCGTCATGGCGGAGCCTACGGACATCGTGGCCGTCGACGACTACACGGTGCGCTTCGAGTTCGGCACGCCCAACGCGGTCCTGCTCGAGTCGCTCGTGAAGTACCACGCCCACATATCCCCGTCCGACCTGGACACGGCGCGCGTTCCCTTGGAGACCTTCGGCACGGGCCCCTTCATCATGACCGAGTTCATCGTCGGCGAGCGCGCCAGCTTTGTGAGAAACGAGGACTACTGGTGGGAGGACCACCCGAAGGTGGACCGCCTCGAGTACATCTTCCTCCCCGACCCCACCGCACGGGCCGAAGCGCTGAAGGCCGGGACCATCGACGCAATCTACGACCTGGACATCGCAAGCATCCCAGGCCTCCGAGAGCACCCCGACACCAAGGTCATCATCGCGGCCAGCGGCAGCTACATGAACCTTGCGATGGATGTCCGGGAAGCGCCCTTCGACAACAAGCTCGTGCGCCAGGCCATGCAGGCGGCGACCGACCGGAACGCCATCCTCCAAGGCGCCCAGTTTGGCATCGGCAGCGTCGCGTACGACCACCCAATCACCCCGGGCGATCCGGTGTTCAACGAGTCCTGTAAGCCGCCGGACTACGACCCCGAGCTCGCCAAGAGACTCTTGGCCGAAGCCGGACACCTGGACGGCCTCGACGTGACGCTCTACACCAGCACCGCCGGCGCGGCGATGGTCGAGATGTCGACTGTGTTCAAGGAACGCGCCGCCCCGGCAGGAATCAACGTCAACATCGAGGTCACGCCCGAGGACGGCTATTGGTCGGACGTCTGGCTGCAGAAGCCATTCACGACAGTCTGGTGGGGCGGAAGGCCTCCCTACGAGGCGATCAGCGTCGTCTACCCGACCGGCGCGGCGTGGAACGAGTCCTACTACAGCAACCCTGAGCTGGACTCCTTGCTGGAGCAGGCGCTAGGCGCGGCGGAGCTCGAAGCACAGAAGGAGATATTCGGCAAGATGCAGTGCATTTTGGTGGATGAAGTGCCGCGCATCATCCCCGTGTTCAGGCCGGTCTCCCTGGGCATGCGCAACAACGTCGAAGGACTGCTGCCCATGTGGGACGCAACCATGATTCTGCACACCGCGTACATTGGCGAGTAGCAGAGGCCCCTCCTGCCGGCTGGTTTATGTCCAGCCGGCAGGAGATTCCAACCGGAGTCGTAAACCATGGTCCGATTCCTGACAAGACGCCTCAGCCTCATGGCCGTCACCCTGCTAGTGGTGTCGGCGGCCATCTTTGTCGTGACCGAGGTCCTGCCCGGCGACGTGGCCAACATGATGCTCAAGCAGGACGCGACGCCCGAACGTCTGGAGGCTCTCCGTGTGGAGCTGGACCTGAACCGGCCTGCCGTGGAGCGCTACTTCAGCTGGATCGGGAACGCGCTTACCGGCGACTTGGGCGAATCGTACGTCATCAAGCGCCCCATCACGGAGATCGTGCCCCGGCGCCTCAACCACTCACTGATGCTCGCCGTATTCGCCCTCGTCTTCGGCATCCCGACAGCGGTCGCCGCAGGCGTCTGGGCCGGTGTGCGCCCAAACCGGGCCTTCGACCGTGTGATGAGCGTGATCGGTGTCGTGGGCATATCACTGCCAGAGTTCGTCACCGGGGTGCTGTTGATATTGCTGCTCTCGTCGACGCTCCACCTGCTGCCGCCTTCGAGCATCATGCTGCCCGGCGAGAGTCCGCTCACCCGGCCGGAAATCCTGGTAATGCCCGCGCTGACGCTCACGGTTGTTCTATTCGGATACATCATGCGCATGACTCGCGCGAGCGTTATCGAGGTCATGCAGACTCCCTACGTCCGCACGGCGGTCCTGAAGGGACTTCCGATGCGGATGGTGATTCGCCGCCATGTTCTCCCGAACGCCATGCTGCCCACCATCAGCATCATCGCCATGAACTTCGGCTGGATGCTGGGGGGGCTCATCATCGTGGAGGCGGTCTTCGCCTACCCCGGCTTGGGGCTCATGCTTCTCCAAGCCATCCAGAAGCGCGATGTCCCGCTGCTGGAGGCGTTGTCCTTGCTCGTCGCGGGGACCTACGCGCTCAGCAACCTCATCGCGGATATGAGCTACGCAGCGCTTGACCCCAGGATAAGGCTGAGCTGATGGCTACTATCACGTTGGGAAACGTCCGGCAGACGAGTCCTCTCGACCTGGTGAGGTCGGCGGCGGTAAGCATCCGCCGCGCCGTCGGCGCGTTCATACGTCTCGCTTGGGCAACCAAGACCGGACGGGTAGGCCTGCCCATCGTGGCGGTGCACGCCGTCCTGGCCCTCATAGGACCGTTTCTCGCCCCCTACGCGGCCACCGACTTCAACTACTACGCGTCTGGGGAGCTCAAACAGTTCGTGGGGCCTTCCTGGGAGTTCTGGCTGGGCAGCGATCAGTTCGGACGCGACGTGCTCAGCCGCGTGATGTCCGGAGCAACGTCGCTGATCGGCATGTCGGTTGCTGGAGCGGCCCTTGGCGTCGGAGCAGGGACGGCCATTGGCATGAGCAGCGCCTACAAGGGCGGCAAAGTGGATGACGTCGTCATGCGGGTGATGGACGGCTTGATGTCCTTCCCCTCGCTGCTGCTGGCCTTGCTGGTCATCGCGACCTTGGGCGCAAGGACGCCCCCCGTGGGATGGCTGGACTCGTTGTGGGACGAGACTCTCGTTATTGTGACCATCGCAATCGTGAACACGCCGCGCGTCGCGCGGGTCATGCGCAGTGTGACCCTCTCCATCAAGGAGGCGGAGTTCGTCCAGAACGCAAAGCTGCGCGGCGAGAGCTCCGCGTACATCGTGTTCCAAGAGATTCTGCCCAACACGCTGCCGACGCTGGCCGTCGAGATGTCGGTGCGGTTGAGCTACGCCGTCCTGCTCGTCTCGTCCCTCGGGTTCCTGGGGATGGGCGTACAACCGCCGTCGCCTGACTGGGGTCTGATGATTAGCCAGAGCCGGCAGTTCCTGTTCAGCGCTCCCTGGGTGGCGCTCGCCCCCGTCGTGGCTGTCGCTTCTCTGGTCGTCGGGGTGAATCTCCTGGCGGACGGCATCAAGCAAGCGCGCGGACTGCCTCAGAGGGAAGCATGATAGCCACGAGCCCGACGCAGACCGCCGTTGCGGACCAGCCATTGCTCAAAGTAGACGGGCTCTCCGTCACCTTCTTCACGTCCACTGGGCCTGTGCAGGCGGTCAGGGACGCCTCGTTCGAGATCAAGCGCGGCGAGGTCGTCGGCCTCGTAGGCGAGTCGGGCTGCGGCAAGTCGACGACGGCCTTTGCCATCATGGGATACCTCCCCGGCGAGCCGGAGATCGGGGGGGCGATCTCCCTCAGCGGCCAGGACATGGCGGGGCTCGGGTCTGCCGAACTCCGTAAGCTGCGAGGAAACCGTATCGCGATGGTCTACCAGGACCCGGCGCTCGCGCTGAACCCGACCATGAAGGTCGGCCTTCAGATTCAGGAGGTCCTCCGGGAGCATCTGAGCCTCGACACTTCGCAGGCCGTCGACCGAGCGGCGGAGCTGATTGTGAGCGTCGGCCTGCCCGACTTCGAGCGGATCGCTCAGAGCTACCCCCACCAGCTCAGCGGAGGTCAGCAGCAGCGCATCGTCATCGCCATGGCCTTGGCGTGCGACCCCGACCTCCTCCTGATGGACGAGCCGACTACCGGGCTAGACGTTACGACCGAAGCAACCATCCTCGACCTCGTCGCAGACCTCAAAGGCAGGGTGAACGCCGGCATCTTGTATGTCAGCCATAACCTGGGCGTCATCGCCCGCGTGGCCGACCGCGTCGTGGTCATGTACGCAGGGCAGACGGTGGAGCAAGCGCCGGTCCGCGATCTGTTCAAGAACCCCCGGCACCCGTACACCGTAGGTCTGTTGAGCTGCGTCCCCAAGCCGATCGCCGACGACGGAGCAGTGACGAGGCTGCAGAGCATCCAGGGATCTGTATACGCCGGAACCGAGGTAGACTCGGGCGGATGTCTGTTTGCCGACCGGTGCCCGCTGGCCCAAGACCGTTGCCGCCAAGAGGCGCCTGAGCCAATCACCATAGGCAAGGGCCATGAGTCACGGTGCTTTTTCCCTAACGATGTCAGCACGGATATGTGGGGTGAGCCGGTCGAGCAGGAATCGACACCGCAAACCAGCAGCGAGTCAACCCTGACCGTCAAGGGACTTCACCGCGTCTACGGTCGATGGCAGCGGAAATACCTCTTCTTCGGCCCACGGGTGAAACCCCCCGTCCGAGCGGTGGAGAACATCGACTTCAACGTCGGCGCCGGACGCACCGTCGGCATCGTCGGCGAGAGCGGATCAGGCAAGACCACCGTGGCGCGCAGCATCGTTGGCCTCGTGCCGCGAGACAGCGGCGACGTGAAGCTGAGGGGAGAAGACCTGCCCCCGGGCGCCGAAGACCGCAACTCCGAGCAGAAGGCGTCGCTCAGGATGGTCTTCCAGAACCCCACCTCCTCCCTGAACCCGAAACTCCCCGTGCGCCACACCGTTCTCCGCCCCCTGCAGAAGTTCACCAGCCTCAACTCCAGGGAACGGGAGGAGCGGGCCTGCGAGCTGCTGGAGGCCGTCGGACTCGACGGCTCGTACATGGACCGCCAGCCGCTTCAGCTGAGCGGCGGGCAGCAGCAGCGAGTAGCGCTCGCGGCCGCGTTCGCCGGCGACCCGGAGCTCATCGTCGCCGACGAGCCCGTCTCCGCGCTCGACGTCTCCGTCCAAGCGCAAGTGCTCAACCTGCTGGAGGACCACCAGCGCGAGAAGGGAACGTCGTTCGTTTTCATCTCCCACGACTTGGGAGTCGTGCGCTACGTGTCCGACGAGATTGTCGTGCTCTACGCGGGCCACGTTGCGGAATCGGGCCCTGCCCACGATGTCCTCGCCACGCCGTCGCACCCGTACACGGAAGCCCTGCTGTCCGCGGCGCCCATACCCGACCCGGACGCCATCCCCGCTACCATCCGTCTGAACGGAGCGGTGCCGACGCAGCACGAGCAGTTCGTGGGCTGCTTCTTCGCCGCCCGCTGCCCGCGCAAGCTTGGCGCTATCTGCGACGAGTCCCCGCCCCCGGTGCAGACCAGCGTCGACTCGCCAACGCACGAGGTCCACTGTCACATCCCTCTCGAAGAGCTGGCGCGCCTCCAAAGCGCCCCGAGCCTCCCAGTCGCCTAAGCACGCAGGCCACGCCCCAAGCCCCTTCCCAGTAGGTTCGTGGTGAGCCTGTCGAACCACGCCGCCCGCTAATCACCGCCAACCCCTCTCGCGCCCGCGGAAAGCCGGGAGCCGGCGCGCGTCGGCTATACTTACCCGTACCGCGTAACGGCCAGTTGCGCAGGCCATGGAGGCGCCATGACTGGTGTGGACCTGAGTAAGATCGTCTCCCTCGCCAAGCGGCGAGGGTTTGTTTTTCCGTCGAGCGAGATCTACGGGGGCATCGGCTCCAGCTGGGACTACGGCCCCCTCGGCGTCGAGCTCAAGCGTAACGTCAAGGAGGCCTGGTGGCGGGCGATGGTCTACGAGCGGCCCGACGTGGTCGGCCTCGACAGCGCCATCATCCAGAACCCCCAGGTCTGGGTCGCGAGCGGCCACGCCGCCAATTTCACCGACCCCCTCGTCGAGTGCCCCAACTGCCGCAAGCGTTACCGCGCCGACCAGCTCGACGACCCCTCGCGATGTCCCGACGACGGCGCGACCCTCTCCGACCCGCGCATGTTCAACCTGATGTTCAAGACCTTCGTCGGCCCCGTCGAGGACACCGCCAACCAGGTCTATCTGCGGCCCGAGACCGCCCAGGGCATCTTCATCAACTTCGACAACGTCGTCACCGCGACGCGCCTCAAGCTGCCTTTCGGCATCGCCCAGATCGGCAAGTCCTTCCGCAACGAGATTACCCCCGGCAACTTCATCTTCCGCACCCGCGAGTTCGAGCAGATGGAGATGGAGTTCTTCGTCAAGCCCGGCGAGGACGACGAGTGGCACGAGCACTGGATCCAGCAGCGGTTCGCCTGGTATACGGCCCTCGGCATCAAGGAGGAGAATCTCCGTCTACGCCCCCACGACCCCGACGAGCTGGCCCACTACGCCAAGGCGACCTCCGACGTCGAGTACCGCTTCCCTTGGGGCTGGGGCGAGCTCGAAGGCATCGCCAACCGCACCGATTTCGACCTCAGCCAGCACCAGGCCTCCTCCGGCAAGACCATGACGTACTTTGACCAGGAGCTGAACGAGCACTACTTCCCCTACGTCATCGAACCCGCCGCCGGCGTGGACCGCGCCGCCCTCACCTTCATGTTCGACGCCTACGATGAGGAGATGGTCCCGACCGGCGACGGCAAGGAGGAAGCGCGCACCGTGCTCCGCTTCCACCCGGACATCGCCCCTCTCCAGGTCGCCGTCCTCCCCCTCAGCCGCAACCAGAAGCTCGCCCCCACGGCCCGCGAGGTCTACGCGCAGATGCTCCGCTCCTTCCGCTGCCAGTACGACGACGCCCAGTCCATCGGCCGACGCTACCGCCGCCAGGACGAGATTGGCACACCCCTCTGCGTGACCATCGACTTCCAGACCGTCGAAGAGGACCAGGCGGTCACCATCCGCAACCGCGACACCATGGCCCAGGTCCGCGTCCCCATCCCCGACCTCCCCAACGCCGTCCGCGACCAGCTAAGGTCGATGGGCGCGCGGTGATGACGTTAGCCCCTAGCCCTTTCCGTCCTTCCAAGACTAGGCTTTGGAACGTACAGCCAACCGCCCCGTAGGGGAGCCACATGGCCACGAGCGAACCGGAAATCAACATAGCCCTCGCGGAAGTGCTGGATGGGCTCCGCTCCAACTGGAGGGTCGGGGGAGAGCAGTTGGGCCGCTTACAAGGCTCCCACCGCCAGCCCGACATCATCGTATCCGCCGACGGGTCGGCGCCTGTCATCATCGAGACCGAGGTCTTACCGGCCGTAACGGTGGAAGACGATGCCCGCGTTCGCCTTGGCGAGACGCTTATCGGAGCCCACCAGCCGATTGTCTCCGTCATCGCCGCCCGTATTCCCTTCCGCTTCCGGGACCTGAGCGGGGAGCAGCTCCGCGAGGCCCTGCGCGATGTCGGCGCAGGCATTGAGTACGCCCTCCTCAGCGGGACCTCCCCCGGCGAATACACGCGCTTCCCCGAGGCTGGATGGCTCACCGGCGGCGCGGCAGACCTCGCCCGCCTCGCCTATCAGGCCGGCATTCCCCAGCACGCTATCGAAGCGGCAGCCGACCGACTCGAAATGGGAGTTACTGCCGCATCCGAAGAGCTGAGCCACGCCATCCAGCTTCGCCCCAACGTCGGCCCCTGGATAGCCGAGCGGCTTCACCAAGAGGACGGCGTTCAGACCCGCCGCATGGCCATGACCATCGTCACCAACGCCATCGTCTTCCACGAGAACCTGGCGGGCTCCCACGGCATCGTGTCGCTCAATAACCTCCGCTCGCCCAGCGGACGGTTCGACTCTGCCGCCGTACTCGACGAATGGCGCAAGATATTGAAAGTCAACTACTACCCGATATTCGACATCGCCCGCCAGATCATGCTCTGCATTCCCGAAGGTCTGGCCGCGGACACCCTCGACACCCTCGCCGCAACCGCGCGGTCCCTTATCAACAATGGCGTCACTCGCTCCCACGACCTCTCCGGCGTCGTCTTTCAGCGCCTTATCGCAGACCGCAAGTTCCTCGCCACCTTCTACACCACCCCCGCCGCCGCCGCGCTCCTCGCCGCCCTGGCTCTTCCTGAGAGAAACGGCGAAACGTCCTACGACGACTTCAAAGTCGCCGACTTCTCCTGCGGCACCGGCACGCTCCTCTCCGCGGCGTACCGCCGCCTCATCATGCTCCACGGAATGCAGGGCGGAGACGCCGACCGGTTCCACCGCCGCGCTATGGAAGAAAGCATCGTCGGCGCCGACATCATGCCCATGTCCGTCCACCTCACGGCCTCCATGCTCGCGTCGGCATACCCGAACGAGCAGTTCGCCAAGACCAGGCTCTACACGCTCCCTTACGGTAGGCAGCAGGAAGGCCACTACGCCCTGGGGTCGCTGGACCTGCTGGCGGAAGATGCGAGAATCCGGCCTCTCTTCCGCACCGGCTCTCCCCTCCGCGCCACGGGAAGCGGGGAGGAGGAGATTACGCAAGAGTTCGACGTTTCCCCCGAAGAGTTCGACCTGGTGATCATGAATCCGCCTTTCACGAGGCCGACCAACCATGCGGGACAACGATGGAACATACCCAACCCCGCCTTCGCCGGCTTGGGCACGGACAAAGAAGAACAGGACAATATGGCTGCGCTCGTGAAGTCGCTGGGCCAAGCAACCTGCGCCAGCGGCAACGCCGGTCTCGCGTCCTACTTCATCGCCTTGGCCGACAAGATGGTTGCCGACGAGGGAACCGTCGCCATAGTGCTGCCACTCGCCGTTCTCCAAGGCCAGAGCTGGCAGAAAGCGCGCGACCTTTGGCGAAAAGAGTACGAGAACCTCATCATCATCTCTATCGCTGGCGCAAAAGCACATGACAAGTCGTTCTCCGCTGACACAGGCTTTGGAGAGGCGCTCGTCGTCGCAACGAAGAAAGGAAGCGGCGAGGCCAGCGGTAGAGGCGTGTTCGTCAATCTGGCCCGCCGCCCGCGGACACCGATGGAAGGAGAGGAGATGGGCGACCAGATACGCCGACTTATCAAACCCGACGACTTGAGAACGCTGGAGGATGGTCCGTACGGAGGCTCGCGGATATACGTTGGAGAGGAAATGGTGGACGAAATACTGGACTGCCCGCTTCCTGAGGGCGGCCAGTGGCCGGTCGCAGGGATAAGCGACCTCTCACTGGCGCAGGCCGCCTACCAACTAGGGCGAGGAAGGCTTTGGCTGCCCGGCGTTCTTGAGTCCGACGCACACCCCCTGCCAATGACTCTTCTCAGCGAAATAGGACGCTTGGGTTTTCTCGACCGCGACATCAACGGAGCGGAAGGCAGGGGCGCATTCGACATCGTCAGCCCCGGCTCACAAACGTCCACCTTCCCCATGCTATGGGGACACAACACGCCGCAAGAACGCGCAATCGCCGTTGAACCGGACGCTGAAGCGATCGTCCGTATGCGAAAAGAAGCCCGCGCGCACGAGATATGGGATACGCGAAGCCGGACGCATCACAACAGAGATTTCCAGTTCAACGCCAACGCGCTTGCGGTAGCTTTCACCGAGCGACCGTCGTTAGGAGGCCGCTCGTGGCCCAATATCATCCTCAATCAGCCGGACCGCGAGCCTCTCTACACCTTGTGGGGAAACTCCACCCTCGGGGTCTTTCTCTACTGGTGGCGCTCCTCAAAGCAGCAGTCAGGCCGGGGAATCATGCCCAGGCTTCAAGCCGCGTCCATGCCTGTTCTCAACGTCGAGGCGATGAGCAGCGTCCAGGTCGGACAGGCAAACGCTATCTTTGAGGATATGAAGGACCGCCAGATGCTCCCCTTCAATGAGGCGCACCGTGATGAGGTGCGGAAGGAACTCGACTACCGCCTGCTCGTGGACGTGCTCAACGTCCCATCCACGCTCATTCCCAGTCTTGACGCATTCCGAGAAAAACTTTGCGCCGAGCCTTCTATCCATGGCGGAAAGCAGTCGAGGGCAAGCAAGGTCTCCCCACAAACCCGAATGGGTTTCTAACCCACTGACACCAGCCCATTGCCCCGTCGCCCCCGCTCCTCCTACCATGGATGGTGTGCTGTCGCCGTCGGTCGGCGCGCCCGTCTCCTACGAGTGAAATGTCCCAGAATGTCCCTAAATGTCTCACTTCTACGAGAAATCCATGCGCCTCCTCCATATCTCCGACATCCACATAGGCGTCGAGTCCTACGGGCGACCCGCGACCGAGGAGGACGTCGCCGCGCTGCCGGCCTACTTCGCCCCCGACCAGGAGCGGTCCCAGTACGTCGGCGTCAGCACCCGGTTGCTCGACTTCCTCACCGCCCTGGACTGCGCCGTCGACTACGCCATCAACCACGGCGTCGACCTCTTTCTCTTCGCGGGCGACGCCTACAAATCGCGCGACCCGTCGCAGACCCACCAGCGCGAGTTCGCGCGCCGCATCGCCCGCCTGTCTGCCGCCGGCGTCCCCGCGTTCCTCACCGTCGGGAACCACGACCTCCCTCACGTCGCCAACCGGGCCAGCGCCCTCGAGATATTCCCCACGCTGAACGTCGACAACGTCATCGTCAGCCAGACCTTGGAGACGCGCCGCGTCCACACGAACGCAGGCGACATCCAGGTCGTCGCCCTTCCCTGGATTCGCATCGGTCACTTCATGGCCCGCGAGGAGACGCGCGGCCTCACCCTCGAACAGATCAAGCAGGCGGTCGAGGCGCGTCTCACCGATCATCTCCGGGAGGAGGTCGCCGCCCTCGACCCCAACACCCCGGCGGTGCTCTGCGCCCACGTCAACGTCTCCGGCGCGAAGACCGCCTCCGAGCAGTCGATGATGCTCGGGAACGATCATGTCATCGGCCTCGGAACGGTCGCGTTGCCCCAGTTCGACTACGTCGCCTTGGGCAACATCCATAAGCACCAGACGCTGACCCAGAACCCGCCGGTCGTCTATGCGGGCAGCATCGAGCGCGTCGACTTCAGCGAGGAGCGCGAGGACAAGGGCTTCGTCATCGTCGATATCGACCCCGCTAAGCCCCAGGGCGAGCGGCTCGTGAGTTACGATTTCGTCGCCGTCGACGCCCGGCCCATGCTCACCATCGACGTGCCTACGCGCGCCGCGGAGGACCCCACCGACGCCGCGCTGGAGGCCGTCGGCAAGCACTCGGGCGAGGGACTCGAACGCTCCATCGTCCGGCTCCGGGTCGAGATGACCGCGGAGCAGGAGCCGGCGTTCCGCGAGTCCGCTGTCCGCCAGGCGCTCGCGTCGGCTTTCCACGTCGCGGGCGTCGAGCGCCGCGTCCACCGTGACCGGCGCACCCGCCTCGCGACCGATGACGCGGAGCGGCTCGGCCCCATCGACGCGTTGCGCCGGTACTTCGAGGCCAAGTCCACCCCCGCCGACCGGGAGCAGTCCCTCGTCGCCTACGCGGAGCGCCTGCTCGAAGAAGATCTTGCCGCGCGGGGGGAGTAGCGCTGCACTCCCTTGGGAATTCCGCACCGGCAATGTGTCATAATCCGGATGGTGGGGCAGAGTTCAGGAGACAGGCATGCTGACGGAGTACATCAAGGCAGGCATGAAGCGGGCTCGCTACGAAGTCCTGGAAGACAACACGTGCTATGCGAATATCCCGGGAGTGCAAGGCGTCTACGCCAACGAGCCGTCCCTTGAGGCGTGCCGGGAAGAGCTGCAAAGCGTATTCGAGGACTGGATACTCTTTTCCCTTCAGGAGGAGTGCCCCCTGCCTCCAATCGACGGCATAGACCTGAACATTGCAAAGAGCGCCTGATGCCTGCTTGGGGGCCCAATCTCACGACGAGGCCGTCGCCCCGCGCCGACAGCGGAACGGTCTCGGCGCAATGCTCATGGCGGAGCTCGAAGCGCGCTTCCGAGCGATTGGATGCGTGAAGGTCAACCTCCTCATCGAGCCGGATAACAGCGGCGTCCAGCGCTTCTACGACGGCATCGGCTACACGCGCGACGAACTCGTCTTCATGGAGAAGACTCTCGGTTAAGCATTGTTAATCCCCGCGGGTTTGACACGCCCGCCACTCGGTGATACACCCACCTTCACGGATTCTGCGGAGGAGCTATAGATGGCGAAGAGAACCCTTGGCGTCGCGATGGCCGGCATCGGCGTAGGCGGCACGGAGATGCTGCCGGCTTTCGAGCAGATGGAAGAGATCGACCTCATCGCTGGCGCTGACATCAACCCCCTTACCAGAGAGCGCTTCCAGGCCCGCTACGAGGCCAAGGTCTACCCCAGCATCGAAGAGCTGTGCGAGGACTCGGAGGTCGAGGCTGTCTGGATCTCCACCCCCAACCGCTTCCACGCCCCCATGACCATCTACGCCCTCGAGCACGGCAAGCATGTCGTCGTCGAGAAGCCGATGGCCCTGAACCTTGATGAGGCCCAGGCCATGTGCGACGCCGCCAAGCGCACCGGCAACGTGCTCATCGCAGGCCACACCCGCTCGTTCATCCCTCCCTTCCGCAAGATGTACAGCATCATCCAGTCCGGTCAGCTTGGAGCGGTCCGGTCCATCAACTTCATGGCCTACACCGACTGGCTCCTCCGCCCCCGCGTCGCCGAGGAGCTGGACCTCGCGCAGGGCGGCGGGCTCGTCTACCGCCAGGGGCCCCACCAGATAGATACGGTCCGCCTGCTGGGCGGCGGCATGATAAAGAACGTCCGGGGCGTCGTCGGGCAGTGGATGCCCGAACGGCCCATCCCCGGCTACTACTCGGCGATCTTCGAGTTTGAGAACGGCGCCTTCTCCACCATCGTCCACAACGCCCACGGCTACTTCATGGGCGCCCAGATGGTGCCCTGGGGCCACGACCGCCAACGCTACGACGAGCCGGAACGCATCCTCGTCCGCAACGGCATGATCACCGGCACACGCGACGAGGAGTCCGACAAGCAGGCCATCCGCATCGGCGGCGAGCGAGAGGTCGAAGTCTTCAAGCGCGAGGGCCAGAACCGCGACCCAGGCGGCGACCCCTGGGTTCCCGCCGAGCCGGGCTTCGTTGTTGTGTCCTGTGATCGAGGCGACATCACGCGCTCCGCCTACGGCATCACCATCTACGACAACAACGGCCACCACACCATCGACCTCAAGCCCCCCAACGGCTGGGCGATGAACCGCCGCGCCGAGCTCAAGGAGCTCTATGAAGCGGTCGTCGAGGGCGCGCCCGTTTATCACACGCCTGAGTGGGGCATGGCGACCCTCGAAGCCACCCTCGCAGTGATCGAATCGGCCAAGACCGGCAAACTGATTGACCTGCAGCATCAGGTGCCGGTGCATGACGAATACTCGAACGCGAAGATATTCGACCAGCTTCCTGCCGAGGCCGGAGTGCTCGTCGGATAGACTCGACTTCTGAAGCGGAACTCCCGCTTCTCGATACCAACAAACCGCGCCGCGGGAACCCGATGGGCGCAAAAGGGAGAGACTATGTTCAAAGGCACGAAGGTTCTTGATGTGCACGGCCACGTATCGGCGCCGAACTCGGTCCGCTCGTGGATCGTTGGAGGGTTCTCCTCCGGGCACGTGGGCGCAAGCCCGCTACGGGCGACCGGGTCCGCGGGCGGCGACCTCAGCGACGAGGCGTTCGCCGCGACGAACAAGATGCACGCGGAGTACATGGACGAGCGAGACATCGACGTGCAGGTCATCGGCCCGCGTCCGTTCACGATGATGGGCTGGATGCCCCGCAACCTCTACGGCCCGTGGTGCGAGTTCACCAACGACACCATCCGCAAGCAGGTGCAGAACCACCCCACTCGCTTCCTCGGCGCGTCCATGCTGCCTCAGATTGCCGAGGCCCCGGACCTCAGCAACTGCATCCCTGAGTTCGAGATGAACGTGAAGGACTACGGGTTCGTCGGCACGTACCTGAGCCCGGACCCGGACGGCCGCCACAATTCCCCCGGCATGCACGAGCCCTATTGGCACCCCGTCTATGAGAAGTGCCAGGAGTGGGACGTGCCGGTGTTCATCCACGGCACCAACTGCCTCGACCCGCGCATCGGCCACATCCCCGGCAACTACCAGGTCGGGTTCGTCGTCGAAACGTTCCTCGCAACGCGCATCCTCGCCTACAGCGACATCTTCGAGAAGTTCCCCGGCCTCCGCATCTGCATCGCCCACGCGGGAGGCGCGCTGGACCGCTTCATCGCTTCCTCCGGCCACCGGGGCAAGTGGAAGGGCGACAACCTCTTCTTCGACACCTGCACGTACGACATCGACTACCTCGAGCTTGCCATCAAGCAGTGGGGCCCTGCGAACATAGCCTTCGGCACCGAAGCCCCCGGCTCTGGCCGCAACGTGCGTAAGGAGAGCGACCACCCGTCCCAGACGGCGGTCGGCCTCACCTCCGACAACCTGCTCCCGGTGATTGACTACCTGCCCTCGCTCTCGGAAGAGGACAAGATCACGATCATCAACACCAACCCGTTGAAGGTCTTCCCGGCATTCGCCAACGTCCCCGACTAGAGCATCGGCGCCGAGCGAACGAGCAGAGGGGCGGGATTCTCCCGCCCCTCTTTCGTTGCAGGCGAGTAGGCCTTGGCTCAGTCGCCGTCGGCAGCCGGGGCGGAGTGATCGTGGCCCATGTCGAGCCCCAGCGCCTCGTGGACCGGCTCGCCGTGGTCGAGCCTTCCGACTATCTCGTCCATGTGCTCGTTGGGCGCATCCCCAAACGAGTCGCCCATGCGGCGGAAGAACTGGGCCATGGAGCCGGGGTTCGTGTAGTCCACGCCGTCCAACAGCTCGGCCTTGTTCAGCTTGCTAGGGTCGGCAGCGGGCTTGAGAACGCGGAAGGTCGAGAAGAGCCGTCGGGTGTCGGGACTGCCGCACCGGCTGCACTCCCCTTTCGCATCGGTCGTCATGTGCCGGAAGAAGAGCGCGGACTTGGCCCCACACGCATTGCATCTGAACTCGTAGATAGGCACGGTCAGCTACGTCCTCCTCCAGAATCAGCCGCCGCGACTACGCCCGGCGGAGCTATCGCTATCAGGATATGCCAATCAGCCCCGGTCCGTCCGCCTTTGGGCTGCTTCGAACTGCCGCGCCGCCACCGCGCCTCCCATGAAGCGCGGCAGTCCCTCCAGTGGCGCGCGTTGCGGCCGGAGCCCGACGATCTCGCGGTAGAAGGTGGCGGCGGACTTCCCGCTGCGCTTCAGCTCCCGCGACGCGATGATCTCCGTGAGCGCGCCCTCGATGTCGTCCGCGACCGTCCACGCCGCCCGGTAGGCGACACGGCCCGTGTGGTCGACGATCCAAGACATATTCGACACGCCGCCGTACACCCGATGCACCTTGCCTTGCAGGGAATCGATTGCGATCGTGCGCTCGATGCCAAGACGCTCCCTGAACGACCTCGCGTGCAGCGCCTTCTGCTCGTAGTACTGGTGCGGCGGGTAGAGCTCGCCGGGGTGCGCCTCACGGACATAGACGAACAGGAAGTGCGCGTCGTCCGCGTACCGCTTGGCCAGCTGTTCCATTAGCGGAGACTCCGCTACGCACGGCGGTCAGGTGACGGAGCCGAACTCAATCATCACCGGCTTCCCCCGCAGCGACGAAAGGGTAATCTCGCCGCCGTCCAGCAGCGGGAGGGTGAAGTCCGGCGCGACTTCGCCGGCCTTCGGAGCGTGCTCCTGAAAGTAGCGGTGCTCGGCGTCCTTGGGCTTCCAGACCGACAGGTTGTATAGGCTGCCGAGGAACTCAGGCTGCTCGTCGAGGTTGGGGCGCAGGGCGAACTGCTCCGCGAGGTCTTGCGTCGCCGCCGTCTCGGTTTGCTCCCTCACCAGCTCATCGACCATGGCCCACCTCCGCAATGATTGTAGCCCCGCTGTCCAGCCTGGCGGCTCAATGCAGGTTCGCAGCCAGCCCGTCGAACAGGCGGCCCCGCTGCTGGCCGTGAACGCTCCTATTGGTGTAGGGTAGACACAGGCAGCTTTATCTACCCCGAGACGCCCTATGAGCCTGAACATCAAGAACTCTGAGACTTGCCGCCTGGCCGAGGAGCTGGCGGAGCTAACCGCTGAGAACAAGACCAAGGCCATCACGGTCGCGTTGCGCGAGCGGCTGGAACGGGAGCGACGACGACGCGACAATCTAGCGGCCGACCTGCACGCCATCGGCCAGCGTTGCGCCGCCTTAGCGGGACCAGGCCCCTCCGCCGTCGAAATCGGCTCATTCCTCTACGACGAGCGTGGGTTGCCCAAGTGATCATCGATTCCTCAGCGATTTGCGCCATCCTGTTCGGCGAACCGGATGCCAAACGGTATGAAGAGGCCATCGCCGCAGCGGACATTCGCCGGATGTCAGCCATCAACCTCTTTGAAGCGTCCATCGTAGTGGAAAGCCGGGCTGGACTGTTAGGCGGTGATCAACTCGACGCTCTCTTGGAGCGAGCCTCCATCCAAGTAGCCCCAGTCACCATCGAACATGTCGCCTCCGCCCGCAGGGCATGGCGGCGGTTCGGCAGAGGAAACCATCCCGCCCGGCTGAACCTCGGCGACTGCTTGGCGTACGCACTCGCGGAAGTCACTCGCGAACCGTTGCTCTTCAAGGGTGACGACTTCGCCCGCACAGACATCGAGTCGGTGTGAACCAGGACGCGAACTTCTACCCCGCCCGCCAGAACCTCCGCACCCATTCGTCGTTCTGAATCTTGGCGAAGGACGCGCTGGCGATGTCGATCTTGAATAGATGATAGTCCTCGTCGCCCGTATCGGTAGGGGAGAAACCTAATTGCTCGTAGAGTGCAGACTCGTACGCCGCGCGCTCGCCAGGGTCCGTGACCTCGATGGCGCGACCGAATAGCTTGAACTCGCCGTCTGGAATCATGCGGTCATGGACCGTGTTCATAACCGTGCAGCGAGAATCGCGCCGGAGATCGAGGGCTTTGCGCGACTGCCACATCATGCCGAGGTAGAGCTCGCCAGCGAAGAAGAGCGGCTCGACGGGGCTGATGCGCGGCCAGCCGTCCCTCCGCAGCGAGCCTACGAGCACGAGCTGGGTCTCCAGGAACAACGCCCGCCCTAACGCCGCGAGCTCCGCGTCGGCCGCCTCGAAATCGCCCCAGCTCGTCACCTCGCCTCCTTGCGCCAACGGTCCCCGCTGCCGTCAATCTCCCGGAGCAGCGCGCTCGCGCCTTCGACTCGCGCCGCCAGCGCGGACGCGCGCTCGCGCAGCCTCCGGTCCGATGTGTAGACGAGCGCGTCTGAGCCGTCGGGCAACGAGGCGAGGAGACCAACGATGTGGTCGTCCGCAGCGTCGGGGCCTCGGCGCGCGGCGTACTCCACGCTTAGGACTTGCGCCGAAGGCGTGAGCTCGCCTCCTGGCGGCGCGCCGTCGAACACGACGGTCCACTGCCCGCCCAAGTCGAGGGCAACGCTCGTCAGCTGCTCGACGAGCCGCCGCTCCGCTGCCGCGCGGTCGCGCCACCACCCGTCCGGGCGCGAGCCCATAAGGTTGTTGCCGTCCACGAATACATACGCGTCTCGGCGCATCTCAACCCTCCGCCGCCTGCTCCCGCAACTCGGCAAGCTTGTCGAGGGCCTGGCGCGGCGTGAGATTGTCCACATCCAAATCGCGCAGCGCGTCGAGGAGCGCCCTGGCTTTCGGGGACGGATTGCCGAACAGCGACAGCTCGCCCTGCGCGGGTGCGCCTGGGAGCGCGCGCTTGCCTCTGGCCCGTGTCGGTCCCCCCGCCTCATGCTCGAGCAACAGCTCCTTGGCGCGCTCGATGAGAGGCCTTGGCAGGCCCGCGAGCTGCGCGACGTGTACGCCGTAGCTCTTATCCGCTCCGCCCTGCGTGATGCGATGCAGGAAGACCACCTCGCCCCCCTCGTCGGACACCGCGACGCTCTGGTTACGGACGCGCGGCAGCCGGTTAGCGAGAGCCGTCAGCTCGTGGTAGTGCGTCGCGAACAGTGTACGGCAGCCGAGCGTGGGGGCGTTGTGTATGTGCTCGGCGACCGCTTGGGCGATGGAGAGACCGTCAAAGGTCGACGTGCCCCGGCCAATCTCGTCCAGGATGACCAAGGAGCGCCGCGTGGCGTGATAGAGAATGGCCGCCGTCTCGACCATCTCCACCATGAAGGTGGACTGGCCGGCGGCGAGGTCGTCCTGTAGGCCAACCCGTGTGAAGATGCGGTCCACTAGCCCTATGCTCGCCTCGTCCGCCGGCACGAAGGAGCCGATCTGCGCCATCAGCGCCGCGGTCGCCACCTGCCGGAGGTACGTCGACTTGCCTGCCATATTCGGCCCCGTGAGAATCACGAGCTGGTCCTTGTCGGTAGAAAGGTCGGTGTCGTTCGGGACGAACGAGCCACTGGGCAGGAAGCGCTCGACGACCGGATGACGCGCCTTGCGCAGCAGAAGCCGCTCGCCCTCGTCCAGCGTCGGCCGAACGTAGCCATAGCGCACGGCCGCCTCCGCCAGCGACAGCAGCGCATCCAGCGTCGCCAGCGCTTGGGCCGTCGCCAGCGCCTGAGCCCCGTGGCCCGCCACTTGGCGGCAGAGCTGGCGGAAGACCGCCGACTCAAGCTCTTGTAGGCGGTCGCCCGCATTCAGAACGCGGTTCTCGTGTTCCTTGAGCTCCGGCGTATAGAAGCGCTCCGCGTTGACCAACGTCTGACGGCGGACGTAGTCGTCCGGCACGTTGGCCAGGTTGGTGTTCGACACTTCAAGGTAGTAGCCGAAGACCCTGTTGTACCCGACCTTCAGGTTCGAGATGCCCGTGCGCTCGCGCTCCTTGCGTTCGAGCCCCGCGATGTAAGAGCGGGCGTCCTGGGCGGCGGAGCGCACCTCGTCCATCTCCGCCGAGTGGCCCTCGCGGACCACCCTGCCCTGTCCCACGTCCCCCTGGGGATCGTCGGCGAGCGTCGCCCTAATCAGATCGACGACCTGGGCGCAGGGCTCCAGGGCGCCCGCGAGCCAGCCCAGCCTCTCGCCGGCCTCTTCGGCGAGGCTCCTGAGCGCAGGAACGCGCTCCAGGGAGTGGCGTAATCCGACGACCTCCCGTGGGAACGCAGCCCCAGCCCCGATGCGCTGGACCGCCCGCTCAATGTCCGAGACCTCGGCCAGCTGCGCGCGCACCCGCTGGCGACGGGCATCGGACTCGTGCAGCCACGCGACGGCGTCGAGTCGCTGCTCCAAAGCCGAGAGGTCGAGCAGCGGCTGGCCCAGCCATCGCCGCAGCAGCCGCGCCCCCATGGGCGTCACCGTGAGGTCGAGCACCTTCAGCAGCGACTGGTCGCGCCCTCCCCAACGTCCGCCCTCGAACAACTCGAGGTTGCGTCGCGTCTGCGGGTCGAGCGTCATGAAGGACTCTGTCGAGTATGTCCGCAGACCCGTCAGCTGGGGGAGCGTGGCCTCGTGGGTCTTGCTTAGGTACTCAATAATCGCGCCTGCGGCGCTCGTCGCCAGACCCAGCGATTCGCACCCGAAAGCGTCCAGAGAGCGCACGCCGAAATGGTCCAGCACCCGCCGCCGGGCCGCGTTCGGCGCGAAGCTCGCGCCGTTCAGCCGCGTGACGCTGTAGCGGACCGACCCCGTATCCAAGCCAGATGCCCCGCTCTCGGACACGATGACCTCGGACGGAGCAAGCCGCGCAAGCTCCTCGGCAACGGCGCCTGACGCAATCTGGGTCACGGCAAACTCGCCCGTCGTGATGTCCACGTAGGCGATGCCGGACTCCGCGCCGCCGGGGGCGACCGCCGCCAGGTAGTTGTTCGCGCCGGAGTCGAGCAGTCCCGGCTCAATGACCGTACCCGGCGTGACCACGCGCAGGACGCCGCGGTCAACCAGCCGCTTGCCATCGGGCTCGCTGGTCTGCTCGGCTATCGCGACCCGGTGGCCCTTGCGTATGAGTTTGGCGAGGTAGCCGTCCAGCGCATGGAACGGGATTCCCGCGAGGGGCACGATTTCCCCCGCCCCCATGTCACGCTGCGTCAGCACGATCTCCAAGTCTCGCGCAGCTACGCGGGCGTCCTCATCGAACATCTCGTAGAAGTCGCCCATGCGGTACAAGAGCAGCGCATCGGGATAGCGCGACTTGATATCGAGGTATTGCTTACGGACGGGGCTCGCCACTCGGAGATTCTAGCCAGGCGGGGCGCGAAACGGAAAGTGGAAACAGCCGGCCCTAGAGCGCAAGCCGCTTGGCCGACGCGGCAGCCGCCACGAAGTCCTCTCTCCACGTCTCGGGCTGCACGTCGATGTACAGCTCAACCTCGTTGCCGTCGGGGTCGAGGATATACAGGCTGTGGGTATGACCGTGGTCCGACGAGCCGACCACGCGCACTCCCGCTTCCTGTAGCTCGCCGAGCGCCGCCTGAAGCTCCTCGTCCGTCGTCCCGATCTTCACGCCGATGTGGTACAGGCCCAAGCGGGGACCTTGAGGGATGGGCTGCGCATCCTCGCTAACCTGCATCAGGTACAGTTCGTGGTGCGTTCGTCCGGTGGAATACGTGGCCGTGCCCGGACGCGCGCCCTCGCGGCGCAACTCGCGCCAGCCGAGGATATCGGTGTAGAAATGGCGCGAGCGTTCGACGTCGCTAACGAACAGAACGACATGGCCCAGTTCACTTCCATCAGCGGCCCTCCCAAGGGGCTTGCCCCCTAAGCCTCGTCTTCCTTCCAAAACCGCTCTTCGTAGATATTCCAGCCATTCCCCGCGAGGCGCTCCTTCACGTCCTCGATCATGCCTGGGTTCCCGCAAAGGTAGACGGCGGTGTCCTCCTTGGGCAGGCTCCAGCGCTGGATGTACTCCTCCACGAGGGTGTTCACTCGCCCGGTCGGGCCGTTCCAGCTGCGATTGCGCTCGGCCTGCGGACGGCTCACCGTTGTCACGAACGTGACCATCTCCGGGAGGCGCTCCGCCAGACGGTTCAGCTCAGAGTCGTAGACGAACTCGTCCTGGTGGCTCGCCCCCTCCATCACATAGAAGTGGTGCCCTCGGGTGTTGTCCTTCAACGCCTGCCGGACCATGCTCACGTAGGGCGCGACGCCTGTGACCGTGCCCAACATCAGATGGTGGTGGTACTGCGGCTGAAAGACGAATAAGCCCTTCGCGCGAGGGCGCATCGACACCGAGTCTCCGACATGGAGGTTCCACAGCAGCGGCGTGAGCTTCCCTCCATACTCAGGCAGGACGTACTCCACGAACAGCTCAATGAGCTGCTCGTAGGGCGCCGATGCTATCGAGTAGGGACGCTCGATCCCGCCGGTCCCGATGGTGATGTACTGGCCCGGTTTGAACCGGAAGGGTTCGTCCGACCGGAGCCACAGGAGGAAGAGGTCCCCCGCCACCTCCTGCTTCTTCGCCACGTACGCGCGCGGCAGATGCGCCAAACGGTCCTGTTGTTGGGTCATGCCTGCTCCGGCTGCGCGGGGCCGATTCTGGCCGGCGCTGCATTGAGTCTGGGGATGTGGTTCATCGGGTCCGGGCGGTCCGAGGAGTCGACCTCAACCGCCAGTTCTCCGAACAAAGTGGTCAGGGACACGACGCCGACTGGGACGGCGTCGGACGCCGCGACCACGCCGCGCTTCTCAAAGCCTTGCTCCGTTACTACGACCGCCTGCTGGCCGTCGGCGAGGCCCACGGCTGCGGCGTCAGCCGGGTTCAGCACGAGCAGCTCCTCGCGCTCTACGCGGTTGCGCTTACCGTCGCTAACCACTTCCGGCTTGCGTCCCGGTTGGATGAGCACGCGCCCGTGGGCGAGCATCATCGGAAACTGCGAGTCCCGCGCCGGGCGGGGATGCCACGCAACCGGTTGGAGCGCCGCCTTGCCGTGGCGAAAGCCGTTCGCATACATCACCGGCGCGCCGGGATCGTCCTCGTCTTTGCACGGCCACTGGAGCCCGGACAGGACGTTGCCCGTGTACATAACCTGAGTCGGCTGCGGCTCGTTGTCCGGTGGCGCTGCGGCCTCGATACGCTCGCGCAGCAACCGCCGGTAGGAGATCCCGGCATACTCCGGGACCACTCGCGCGATTTCGTCGAGCGCCTGCTCCGGCCCCTCATAGTCGAACCCGTCCGCGCCCATGGCGCGCGCGATGCCCGCGATGATATCGAGGTCGCTCCTGGACTCAGTCCGCTTGTTCTTGAGTACCTTGCGCAGCGGCTGGACGCGGCGTTCGATGTTCGTGTACGTGCCTGTCTTCTCGGCCCAGACCTCCGCCGGGAAGACTACGTCAGCCCTCTCCGCCGCCTCAGACATGAACGCATCGCTGACGACGAGGAAGTCGAGCTTGTCCAAGCCCGCCAGCGTGTCGCCGAGGCCGCCGTCCTCATAGTGGACGTGGTCGCCGAGGACGACCATGGCCTTGACTTGGCCGTCGCGCGCGTTGTCGAAGACATGCCGGTTGCCGACGCCGGGCTTGCCGGATAGCTGAGCGCCCCAGAACTCTCCCAGCGACTCGACAGCGGACTGCTCGCTCAGGAGGTGGTGGCCCGGTATGGAGTTCGACCACGCGCCCATGTCCCACGCGCCCTGCTCATTGGCCCCATGGTAGACCGGCATCACCCCGGCACCGGGCTTGCCGACGTTGCCGGTGGCGACGGCGAGCGCGGCGGCCATGCGGGAGATGGTGCGTCGCGTGCCGCCCACCGAGTTGTCGCCGCCAAGCAGAATCGCGCCCGCGCCGGCCTGGGCAAAGAGGCGCGCCGCCTGCTCGATGCGATCGGCTGGCACACCCGTCTCCTTGGCCACCGCATCGAGCGTGAAGGGTTCGAGGGACGCAGTCAGAACGTCCCATCCCTCTGCGTTCTGATGGACGAAATCGAGGTCCGCCAGACCGGAGTCGATAACGGCCCGCAGCAGCCCGCCGAGCAGAGCCGGGTCCGTCCCGGGGTAGGGGCGCAGCCAGACATCAGCGTAACGCGTTAGCTCCACTTCGCGGGCGTCGATCACGATCAGCCGCTGCGTCCCCGCGCGCACCGCCCGCTTGATGGGCACTGCGAGCACGTTCTGCTCCTCCGTGAGGTTGGCGCTCACCGCCATCACCACGGACGAGCTCATCAAGTCCCACGTGCTCATCGTACCCGCGAAATAGCCGAACACGTCCTGCAAGCCCTCGACGATGCCGGGACCGTTGTTCGACGCAACGTCAATGCTGTTCGAGCCCATGGCGACGCGGGTGAACTTCTGCGCAACGTAGAGCTCCTCGTTCGTGTTGCGCGGGTTCGCCATGAGCGCAAAGTGGGCGCCCTTGTGCGGGGCCAGCCCCTTCGCCGCGGCCTCAATCGCCTCGTCCCACGTCGCCTCGTGGAGCTCGCCGCCCCGCCGCACCATGGGCTTCCTGAGGCGGCGCTTGTCGTTGACGTACTCGAAGCCGAACTTGCCCTGGAAGCACGCCTGTCCAAAGTTGGCCGGCGAGTTCAGCTCCGGCACGGCGCGGACCATTCGCTCCCAGCCGTTGACCTCGTAGGTCATCGTGCACCCGACGGGACACTCTCCGCAGACCGACTGCTCGACCCGCGCGGCTCGCTCCCATTTATGGCTCGTCTCGGTTAACGCGCCCACGGGGCATACGTCGATGCACGCGCCGCAGAATTCACAGCCCGATTCGAGGAGAGATTCCCCCATCACCGTGCCCACGAGCACCTGTCCGGCGCGCTCCGTCATGCCGATTGCAACGTCGCCGCGCAGCTCGTCACACGAGCGCGTGCAGCGGGCGCAGACGATGCAGAGGTTGTAGTCGCGGTCGTAGAACGGGTCCTTCGTCTCTACCTGAAGGTTCCGGTACTGGTACGTCAGCGGCGAGACGAGGTCCTGCGCGTGGAAGCGCGTCGTGTCCTTCAGCTCGCAGCGCTCATTCTTCGGGCACGTCACACACCGGTCCACGACATCGACGTGACGCAGGCAGATGTCCTGCGGCCCGCACAGGTCGATGCGGTGGCAGGTCAGGCAGCCGTGGGGGTGCTCGGAAAGCAGCAGATCGAGGGTCGTGTTGCGGACCTTCGTCGCGTCCTCGGCTTTCGTGTTGACGACCATGCCGTCGCGCACCGGCAGCGTGCAGGAGGCGGGCGTGCCGCGCACTCCCTCGACCTCGACGACGCACATCCGGCAAGCGCCGTAGGGCTTCATGCCGGGGTGGTAGCAGAGATACGGGATGTAGAGCCCGGCGTCGTTGGCCGCTTGCACCACCATCTTGCCAGGGGTGGTCTTCACCTCCTGCCCGTCGATGGTGATCGTGATTTCGTCGGCCATGCGACGCTACTCCTCGCCCTTGCCGTTGGCGCGCGACGTTGACGGCGCGATGTGCATTACGAAGTCTGCCTTAACCGAGGCCGTCGGCGTATCACCCGACATCTGAGCGCCGCGCCGCGTGGACACGGGACCAACGAACGCCCCTATGGGGATTGGGCCGTCGCCCTGCAGCTGCGCCCTGAACTCGTCCCCAAAGAAGCGGACGGCGCTGGCCAGCGGGTTGTACCCCAATTGCCCGTGCCCGCAGAGCGAGCCCAAACGCATATTGACGCCGACCCGCTCCATCAGCTCCATGTCCGTGGTCCGCCCCTGTCCGTCCGCGATCCGCTCCACGATCTCCAGCAGGTGGCTCGTCCCTAGCCGGCAAGGGAAGCACTTGCCGCACGACTCCATCTGATCGAACGCCAACAGCGTCCGCGTCAGGTCGACGACAGAGCGCTCCTCGTTGCAGACGATCAGCCCGCCAGAGCCGAACATTGCGCCCGCCGCGACCATCTCGTCGAAATCGAGCACCATGTCAAACTGGTCGGCGGGCAGAACGCCGCCGAGAGGGCCGCCGGTCTGGATGAACTTGAGCGCCTTGCCGTTCGGGTCGCCGCCGCCCATCTCCTCGATAACCTGCCGGACGGTCACGCCGAAAGGGACCTCTACGAGGCCCGGACGTGCGATGTCGCCGGACAGGCACGCAATAGCCGTACCCGTGCTCTTCTCCGTGCCGATGCCCGCGAACCACTCTGCGCCCCGCCGCACAATCTCCGGCGCGTAGCTCAGCGTCTTGATATTGTTGATGTTGGAAGGCTTGCCCCACACGCCGAACGCCGCAGGGAAGGGCGGACGGAATCGCGGCATGGACCGCTTGCCCTCGATCGCCTCCATCAGCGCTGTCTCTTCGCCCGCGACGTAGGACTCGCCGACCAGCGAGACCTCCATATCGAACGAGAACTCGGCGCCGAGAATCCCCTCGCCGAGCAGGCCGTTCGCATAGCAGGCGTCAATGGCCGCCCGCGTCCGGTCGATGGGCGAGTCGTGTCCGTGACGGATGAAGACGATACCGTTCGAGGCGCCCGTCGCGTACCCCGCGATGATGCAGCCCTCGATGAGCGTGAACGGGTCGGTTTCGAGAATCGTCTTGTCGTTGAACGCGCCGGGGTCGCCCTCCTCGCAGTTGCAGAGGATGTACTTCTGGGGCGACGGGTTCCCTGACAGGAAGCCCCACTTGACGCCGGTGGGGAAGGCCGCGCCCCCCCTGCCCCGCAGGCCCGAGCCCTTGATCTCCTCCAACGTCTGCTCCGGCGTCAGCGTCGAGAGCGCCTTGTCGAGACCGGCGAAACCGCCGCGTGCGATGTAGTGGTCGACCTCGACCGGGTCGATCTCGCCGGCGTTGCGGAGTACGACGCGCACCTGGCGGCGCATCATCGGCAGCTCTTCCAATCGCGGCGCGCCCGGCACGTCGGCGTCGACAGACGCCAGCGCCAGCGCGGGAATGGGCTCGCCTCCCGCCACGTGCTTCTCGACGATCTCAGCGGCGCGCTCCGCGTCCACGTTGCCGTAGAGCACGCGCGATCCACCCGGCGTGTGTACGTCAACGATCGGCTCCGCGTAGCAGAGGCCCCTCGTGCCGACCTCCGAGACCGTCGCCTCGATTCCCGCCTGCGCGATGCCTTGCCGCAGCGCATCGAGGGTCGCGCCGGCGCCCGCCGCCATGCCCAAGAGTCCCGTGCTTACGCGCACCCACGGCTTGGCGTGCAGCTCCGCCCACCGAGCGGCGGCGCGTTCGACGAGAATCTGATAAGCCTCGGTCACGCCCCCGGCTCCCCTGCGCCGCCGACTTTGCCGAGAAGGCCGTCGGCCGCCTTGAGCGCCTCGACACGGCGCAGCGCGCTGTCCAGCGATACATGCCCCGCCAGCTCGTGGTCGAAGCTCATCGCGGGCCCATGCGGGCACACGCCAAGGCATGTGTTGAACTTGAATGAAATCGCCCCGTCCTCCGTATCGCCCTCGCCCTCCAGCCCCAAGTGACGCGCAATCCCCTGTAGGATCGGCTGCGCGCCCAGCACGTGGCACGTCGGTCCCCAGCAAATCTCGACGGAGTGCCGCGCGGGGGGAGTGAAACGGAAATTCGGATAGAAGGACGCGACGCCCCAAACCTCATTGACGCTAGCCCCCGTATGCCGCGCGACCTCGTCTATCGCCTCGAAAGGGAGATGCCCCAGCTCGTCCTGAGCGGCGAGCAGGGACGAGAGGACGGTAACGGTCTTTGCCGGTTGCTGCTGGACAGCGCGGCGCACCCGCTCGCGCAGCAGGTCGGACGAGTCGGAGCCGGGAGCGCTGAACGGTCTCGATGTGGTCGTCATCGGGCGCGCTGGTTCGTGATTTTCCTAACGAACGGTGGGCCGCATCGTAGCACGCGCCCCCGAACGGGGACAAGGACGAGGCAGGGCTCTCCCGTGACGCCGGCCCTCAACTTACGTCCCGCGCATGCGGGGTTGTACAGTGGCCGATAGGACATCGACCTTGACATGAGGCCGTAGCATGGCCTAGCGCGATGCCGTAGCATCCGCCTTGCTCTAGGCTCATGATGGAGCGGAAGCGGTCGATAAACTGCCGATTAGGAGTGTAGGACGCCATGCCCGAGGCATCCGCAGCGGCTCTGATATTCAAGTCCGGCGCAGACGGCGACAAAACGGGCTTCCGCGACCCCGCTTTCATCGCCAACCGTGAGGCTCCCGTCCATAGGTGGGCGCCGTGGATCGCCGGTTACTCCAAACATTTCGTGGAGGATGCCCTCGAACGCCATGCCGCTGGACCCGGCCTCGTGCTGGACCCGTTCGCGGGCGTGGGCACCACCTTGGTCGAAGCCGACCTCGCCGGCCATGAGGCGGTCGGCTTCGAGATCAACCCCTACGCTGCGTTCGTGTCCCGCACCAAGCTAGCGGCGCACCGAATCGACTCGGGCGCGCTCCGCAAGGCCATCTGCGATTTCCGCGTGTTTGGAGGCGCGGCGGGTGACAACGGGGTTGAACCCAGCTCCACTCCGCCGCCCGGCTTTCGCACGAGGACGCCCTTCTACAGCCCGCTGGTGCTGCGGAAGGTCCTGCTGACACTCGACTTCATCGGGACTCACGTAGACCCCCAAGTAGCGGACCTCTTCCGGCTCGCCTTCGCGTCTACCATGGTCCAATACTCGAACTACTCTTACGAGCCAAGTCTGGGACGCAAGGCGACGGCGGGGCGCCCCGACGTGACCGATTTTCCGGTATTCGAGACTCTGGCCGACAAACTATGCCAAATGGCGGACGACGTGGACTGGTGCAAACAAACGCGCATGCAGCCCCTTCGCCCGGACGGCCAAGTATTCGACCAATCGTTCTTGGAATGCTACCGGGGCCTGCCGGCGGGTAGCGTTGACGTACTCGTGACCTCCCCTCCGTACCTCAACAATTACCACTACAACCGAAATACGCGACCGCACCTCTTCTGGCTTGGGTTCTACAGCGTTCCATACGACTTGAAGCGCCTGGCGTCGCTGAACTTCGGCACCTACTGGCAAAACGCCAGAGAACTCGACAATGTGGAACTCGACCCGGAAGTTTGCGATGAGGAAATCCTGGACGCCATCGCCAAAGTGCGCCGGAAGAACTCGGACAAGGGCATCTACGGCGGGAACGGCTGGGCAAACTATGCCGCGCAGTACTTCAACGACTGCGGCCGGTTCATAACGGGGGCAAAGTGGTGTCTGCGCTCTGGAGGAACGGCGCTGGTCGTCATTGGGAATAGCATCCTTCAAGGCGTGTCCATTCCCACCGACCGATTCCTGGCGACGATTGCTGAACGGCAGGGGTTGGAAGCGGTGGCGATTCACATGCCGCGGGATGCGCGGGTGGGGAACAGCATCGTAAACTCTCGCGTCCCCGGCAGCGGCCGCCTGTATGAGTCAATCGTGGAGTTACGTGCATGACGCTCTATGATCCCCTGACTTACGACAACCTCATGGCAGGCCTCGTCGTTCACTTCGAGAAGCAGAGCAAAGTCGTGCTGGATGAAGCAACAGGCATTGAAGGTCCCGGGATCTACGCCCCTTTACTACACCGGCAGTCTGTCGGCCTACCAATGGATTGCCGACGGGGAGATGCCAATCTATGTCGGGAAAGCAGTCCCTCCCGGATCGAGGAAGGGCGATGAGGTCGACGTACAGGCCCCTGCGCTACAGCGCAGGCTCGCAGAGCACGCGAAGTCCATCGCGCAGGCTTCCAACCTGCATGCGGGCGATTTCCAGTGCCGGTATCTGGCTATACAACCCGTCTGGATTACACTCGCAGAAAGGTTCTTAATCGACCACTTCCATCCAGTCTGGAACCTCTGCCTGGATGGGTTTGGCAATCACGATCCGGGGCGAGGCCGAGCGAATAGCGAGCGAAGCTGGTGGGACACAATGCATCCTGGCCGCGCCTGGGCGTCAAGTTTGCGAAGCGTCACCACTCAGGCCGATGCCCAAGAACGAGTGCGCGCCTTTTGGGAACGTCCCGAGAGGTAGCCCCCCGCCAACACCCCCTAACCGCCGGCCCTCAACTTACGTCCCGCGCATGCGGGGTTGTACAGTGGCCGATGGGGACTGCTCGACGAGCTTCACGCTCGATACCCCGGAGACGCTCCTTATGGCCGCAAGCATCTCGTCCGGCACCGGATCGTCGAAGCCGACGATCATCGTCGCCGCCCCGCGCGGGGCTTCCCGGCCTACCTCCATGAAGGAGATGTTGGCGTCGTATTCGCCCGCGAGCGTGCCGACCTTGCCAATCATCCCCGGCTGGTCCGTGTGAGAGGTGAACACCATGTACGGGGCGCTCGTCTCCGTGTCCAGTGAGAAGTCGTTGAGCCGGAAGAGGTGGACCTTCCCGTTGACCGCCGCTCCCGCCAGGTAGTTCGCTCCGCCCGTCGCTCGCACTTCGACGCCGACCAGGTTGACGTATTGCCCTGCGCCTTCCGGGTCCCGCTCCTCCGCGACCCTGATGCCGCGCTCGTGCGCCATCGCCGGCGCGTTCACCAAGTTCACACGCATGTCGGTCGCGTCCCTGAGCACTCCCACGAGGGCTGCGGCTGAAAGAATCGATGTGTCGTAGTGAGCAATCTCGCCCGAGACCTTGACCGACACCGACTCAATCTGACCTTCCGCGAGCTGCACCCCGATGCGGCCCATCGTCGTCGCCACTTCCAGGTACGGACCGAGCGCTTCACGCACCTCGGGAGCGATAAATGGCATGTTGATCGTGTACGGGGCCGCTCCGCCTTCGAGGATGGCCATCAGCTGATCGACGACCTCCACCGCCACCTCGACCTGGGCCTCCTCGGTGGAGGCGCCGAGGTGCGGCGTCAGGACGGAGGAGTCGTCCTGGGTGAAGGGCAGCTCCGGCGGAGGCTCGACGGGAAACACGTCCAGCGCCGCGCCGCGCACTGCGCCGCTCACGAGGGCCTCGTGCAGCAGGCCCTCGTCGACGAGGCCGCCGCGCGCCGCATTGATGATGCGCACGCCCGGTTTCAGCAGCTTGAACTCCGGTGCGCCGATCAGGCTCTTCGTGCCGGCGGTGAGCGGGGTGTGGATAGTGATGAAGTCCGACTCGCCGAGAAGCCGCTGCATCGACACTGTCTCGACGCCCAAGCTCCGCGCGCGCTCCTGTGAAACGTAGGGGTCGTGGGCGATGATGTGCATCTGGAACGCCCGCGCCCGGTGCGCGACCTCCGACCCCACGCGGCCAAGACCGATGATGCCCAGCGTCTTGCCCCGCAGCTCCACGCCCATGAACTTGGACCGGGTCCACTCTCCCCGCCGCATCGAGGCGTCCGCCTGCGGAATGTTCCTGGCGAGCGAAATCATGAGCGCGAATGCGTGCTCCGCGGCGGCGATAGTATTGCCGGTAGGGGAGTTGACAACAGCGATGCCTTGCTGCGTAGCGGCGTCCACGTCAATGTTGTCGACCCCCACCCCGGCGCGGCCGATGCCGAGCATCTTTATCGCGTGCTCGATGACCCTGGCCGTAACCTTGGTCTCGCTGCGGACGACCATTGCGTCGTACTCGCCGACGATGGCGGCGAGCTCGTCCTCGCTGAGCCCCTTCTTCACGTCGACCTGGTGCCCCGCGTCCGTGAGGCGCTCCACGCCCTGCGCGTCTATGGGGTCCGCTACCAGAATCCTTGCCATCTGCGCCTCTCGTGCGGCTCCCCCACCGCTCCCCTCCGTCATTCCCGCGAAGGCGGGAAGGTGAATCCACATTTGAAGTGCAACACCTGCTCCTCGACGACCCCCGCCGGTGTCCGGTAGCCCAGGCACTTGCGCGGCGTATTGTTGTACGCCTGCCCGATCAGCGCAAACCGCTCATCCGACACCTCCCCCAGATTCGTCCCCCGCGGCAGGAACCGCCGCAGCCGGCCGATCGCGTTCTCCACTCCCCCCTTCTGCCACGGCGAGTACGTGTCGCAGAAGAACGTCTCGATGCCCAACCGGTGAAGCTCGTAGTGACGGGTGAACTCGGTCCCATTGTCGAAGGTCACCGTCTGGCGAAACTCCGGCGGCAACGGCCCCAGCATCCGGGCGATGGACTCCGCGATCGGCCCCGCCTCCTTCGACGGCGCACGCGCGAGAAGCAAGAGGCGCGAGGAGCGTTCCTGCAGGGCCAACACCACCTCTCCCGACCTCCCGAACTGCATCGTGTCCGCCTCCCAGTGCCCGAAGGTCCGCCGGTCGGCCGCCGCTGCAGGCCGTTCCGAGAGCGCCCTCCGGAGGGGGATGAAGGAAACCGAGCTTCCCCCCCTGCGGCCCCGCCTCCCCCGCTTCCACTTCGCCCTCGGCAAGTAGCGCCGCCAATCATGGTCCTTGTGCCGCGCGGCCTGGGCGTAGACGAACCGGTAGATGCTCTCGTCCGAGGTCACCGTCCGGCCCTCCTCTCTGCGCATCTCATGGGCGACCTGCTCCGGCGACCACCCCCACTTCAGGCCCGCCAAGACCCGCTCCCGCAACCCCTCGTCCCGTTCCAGCCGCGCCCCCGTCCAGCGCCGCGCGCGGGCACGCTCCTGGGCCGGCGACGCTTGGTACCCGTCCGTTCGCAGTGCGTTCCGCTTCAGCTCCCGAGCCACGGTCGATGCCGCGCGATCCAGAGTTGTAGCGACTTGCCGGACCGAGGAGCCCTTGGCGCGTAAGCGGGCAATCTCACACCGTTCCTCAATGCAGAGCTGTCTGTATTCCATGGCAACACCCTAATCTGGTGTTGCACTTCGTTTGTGGATTCAGGGAACCTCGTAGCGGCGCGACAGCGCCGCGATCCCTCCCCTACCCCCTCCGGTCCTCTCTCCCGTCTGCGGGAGAGAGCTAGAGAGAGGGTCCCCGCCCCCGCCGGCCAGGAAACCTAGCCGACTTTGGCGGGCTCGTAGCCCAGCTTCGGCAGCGCCTCCCGCAACGCGCCGAACACGTCGTCGAGGTCTTCCTTGGATACGTAACCCATGTGGCCGATGCGGAAGACCCGCCCGGTCAGCAGACCCCGACCCTCCGCCGCGATGATGTCGTAGTCGTCGCGCAGCGCCGCCAAGAGCGCCTCATCCGTGATGCCCTCGGGCACCCACGCCGCGGTGACGGTGTTGGAGGCGAACCGCTCGTCCTTCGCCACGAGGCCAAGCCCCATCGCTTTCAGGCCGTCGCGGGTGTACTGCGCCATCTCTTGATGGAAGTCATAGACCGCCTGCATGTCGCCCTGCGCCAGCATGTGCTGAACGGCGTAGTCGAGGCCGAACATGATCGAGATGGCGGGCGTCCACGGCGTCTGGCCGAGGGCCAGCGACTTCTTCGCCTCGGCCATGCTGAAGTAGAACTTGGGCATCGTGGAGGTCTCGGCGGCCTTCCATGCGCGCTCGCTGAAGCTGATCATGGAGAGTCCCGGCGGGCACATCCACCCCTTCTGCGACCCCGCGACGACCACGTCCAGGTCCCACTCGTCGACCGGCAGCCTGATCGAGCCGAGAGACGAGATGGCGTCGACGAGCAGCAGCTTGTCGAACTCGCCCTTGACGATCCCTGCGATGGTCTCCAGGTCGTTCGTGATGCCGGTGGACGTCTCGTTGTGGGTGACGAGGACCGCCGTGATACTTGGGTCGCCGTCCAGAGCTTGGCGTATCTCATTTGGGTCCGCGACGTCGCCGTCGGGGAACTTGAGCTGTTTGACGTCGGCGCCGTAGGTGGAGGCAATCTTGAGGAAGCGGTCGCCGAAGTTGCCGATGGTCACGCCGAGGACGCGCTGGCCGGGCGAGAGCGTGTTGACGACGGCCGCCTCCATCGCGCCGGTGCCGGAGGAAGAGAGGACGTAGAGGTCGTTCTCGGTCTGGAAGGCGCGCTGCAGGTTGGCGGTCAGCCGCGCAATCATGTCGGCGAACTCGACGCCCCGGTGGTCGATCATCTGCTTACTCATGGCCTGGTAGACCTCCGGCGGGACCGGGGTCGGCCCAGGCAGGCGAAGATTCGCCATCGGGGCCTCCTTCAAGGCGGCGCGCGCTTGTGATGGGCGCACGCTTGTGGTGGGATCGGCGAACGAGTGAGCGCCAACTCCGATTATAGGGGCGCGGGGCGCCCCGCTTCAAGGTCTGTGCGCCGCTTCACAAATCAGAACGAGGGGTCGGCGCTCCTTCTAGCGACGGGCTCCAGCCTCGGCCTGAGCGCAGGCGCGCACGGGATCTGAACGAGCACGAGGAAGAGGCCGCGCCCCCGCCGTCACGCTCGCCCAAGGCATGGCCTACGTCGAGGGCGGCCTACGGCGCGGTCATTCGAGCGGCATGCACCTCTCGTTGCAGGCACGCACTCGCAAACAGGCCGGAGTTAGGAGTAGCGGGTAACTGTTCAGACTTCGTGAGTTCTTCTTGACCAGGGTATCGCCGAGAGACCAACTTTACCTCTGACTAAGGTCATATCCCCCGGCTCCGCAGGCATTCGCCTCATCAACTCTGAACAGTTACAACGAGGAGCGCCTGGCCGCCCTGCCAGCCGTTTGCTAGAATCCCTCGCAAGCCTTGGCTTGCCTCGGCCTCTCGCTGGGAGGACTTCTTGATGGACATTACCGACCGCGTTCGTGACCTTGCGGCGAGAGCAGAGCAGCAGCTGCCACACATCCAAACCGAGGAAGCCACGAAACTCGCTCTCATAAACCCATTCATTCGCGAAGTACTCGGCTACAACACCGCTGATCTTACTGAGGTCGTGCCAGAGTATACAGCCGACGTGGGACTCAAGAAGGGCGAGAAAGTCGACTATGCCGTCCTGCAAGGTGGTGTACCGCTCATCCTAATCGAAGCCAAGATGGCAGGGACTGCCTTGCACGCGGAGGAGCCTAGCCAACTCTACCGCTACTTTACTGTTACACATTCCGCTCGGTTCGGAATCTACACAGACGGCATCAAATACTTCTTCTACTCCGACTTGGACAAAGCCAACCTCATGCACCAGAAGCCTTTCCTTGTCCTTGACCTGCACGACCTCGACCCCCTAGCAGTTGAAGAAGTGTCGAAGTTCGTCAAGTCGGAATTCAATCCGGAGGCGATTCGTGCGTCGGCCAACCAGCTGAAATATACGCGCGCCATTAAGGAAGTGCTGCAGACCGAGTTGCACGAGCCTTCCGAAGAATTGGTGAAACTGCTCATGCAACGTGTCTACACCGGAACAAAGACAAAGGGGAGGATTGGAGAATTTGCCGGATTCGTGAAACAAGCAGCACGGCAACTCGTGTCAGACGAATTGCGCGGAAAACTCAACGCGGCCCTCGCCCGCGACGATGGCTCCAGTGAACTTGAATCGGTAAAATCAACCGCTACCAAGGGGAAGCTGGTTCCCGGAGAGATTCCGGTACACTGGACATACAAGAAGCACACATACAATGCTGTCCTACAACCAAACGGGCGCATGCGGCTGCCGGATGGAAGAACCACACAAACTCCCTCTGGCGCCTGTAGAGCTGCGCTGGGCCAGACCTTGGCCATCAATGGCTGGGCGGCCTGGCGCTACTTCGACGAGCAGCAGGGGAATTGGCTTCCTATCAGCCGACTCCGCCCGACACCACCCTAACCCTCCAAACCACCCTCCACCTTGTAGTCCTGAGTCCCGGCCGAGTTGACGTATCAGCCCCAGTTCATGGGCGATGTCGTGTTAGATCGCCCTCACAGGTTGTCCCAGTCTTCCTCGGTAAGGCCAGCCTGCCGGAGAATTCTCCACATGAGGTAGAGCGCCAAATCGCCCGGGTGGACAGGCACGCTGACATTCCGCCCCCCGTCGTTGCGCAGCCTGACGTGGCTGCCCCGTTGGCGGATTCTGACGAATCCCGCGCGCTCCAGGCGACGCACTACCTCGCGCGCGGAGAGCGGCCTAACCGGCACGAACCAGAATCGGGACGCGGATGTAAACGCCCTCGCCTTCGTCGGACTCGGGCAACTGCTCGCCCTCCTCCAACAGACACTCGATGTGGAAGGCGGCCATCTCGCGCAGGTAGTTGAGAGCCGTGTTGGTGTCGGGTCCGCAGTCGCCGATGTCGAGCGTGGGAATATCGGCGACCATCTGGCTCGTCTCCTCATCCCAGATGAAACAAACCTTGTATTGGACGAACTCTGTGCTCATACCGCGCCCCCTCGCGGAGTGTACACCCCCCTACCCCTCCAACGTCCCCTCCGCCTTGTACTGCTGACCCAGCTTCACATACTCGTCCGCGTTCATCTTGACTAGCTCGTAGTGCTTCTCCTGCAGCGGCCCGAGCACCTTCGCCGGAACGCCCGCCGCGATAGACCTGTCCGGCACGCTGCGACCCTCCAGCAATACCGCGCCCGCCGCGAGAATGCACCACGACCCCACCGACGACTGATCGTTCAGCGTGCAATTGTTGCCGAGCAGGCAGTGGTCGCCAACCGTTTTTGCGTGGCATACGACGGCATGGCCCAGCGTGACGTAGTCGCCGATGGTCATGTTGCCGTCCGCGTGGCATATCGAGCCGTCCTGGATATTCGTCCCCTCCCCTATCCACATTGTTCCCCGGTCGGAGCGGAGCACGACCCCCGGCCAGATGGAAGCCCTTGCGCCGATGCGGACGTCGCCGATGACGTAGGCGAACTCGCTCACGAACGCGGTCGGGTGAATCTGGGGGCTCTTACCGGCGAGGGTGCGGATCATGGGGCTCTCCGTTGGGTGGGAGTGGGCCGCCATCATACAAGGAGCCGCCCCAACCCCAACCCGCCTTCCCGCGCAGGCGGGGAATCTTCCCCGCCCCTCCGTCTTTCTCGTGTAGGCGGGAATCCAAGTGGCCGACAAGCCATGCGCCCCCGTGACAATTCCCCCTTGCCCCGTCTCAGCGCCCCCCTTACGCTGTCCCAGGGAAGCACCATCGACGGCGCTCCCTGCGCCCGCCCCCTCGCACTCGAAAAATGAGCCCAAATGAGCCTAAATGAGCCAGTTTTCAGACCTCCCACGCCTGAGGGGCGCTCATCCAGGCGTGGCTGAGCCTCGCGTTTGGCCTCGTCGCCAGCCGTCGACCCCTCCCCGCCTCCGTCTGACCACCTCGCCCCACGGCAAGATTTGAGGAGGGCGCCCGCAGGCCCGTAGAATGCCCCGTCGGTGGAGTCCCTCTTGCCCATGCCCCTTTACGACAAGAAATCGACAAAGCACGCCCAAGACGCCGAGCTGGACTGGGAGCACGATGAGCTCCGCAGGGCGGTCGAGCGCACGCCTGAGTCGAGGGAGCGGTTCCTCACCGTCTCAGGCCGGGAGATTGACCGCCTCTACACGCCCGCCGACGCCCCCGACCTCGACTATGCGGCCGATCTGGGCTTCCCCGGCGCCTACCCCTTCACCCGGGGCGTCTACCCGACCATGTACCGCGGGCGGCAATGGACCCGCCGTCAGATCGCCGGGTTCGGCACTGCCAAGTCCACCAACAAACGCTACAAGTACCTCCTCGCCCATGGGCAGACCGGACTGTCCACCGACTTCGACCACCCCACGCTGACCGGGTACGACTCGGTCCACCCCCTTGCGGAGGGCGAGGTCGGGAGGCTGGGCGTCGCCATCGACACCGCCCGCGATATGTCCGACCTGTTCGACGGCATACCCATCGACCAGGTGAGCATCTCGCTGACCATCAACCACCCGGCCATCGTCCTGTTCAGCTTCCTGCTGACCCATGCCGAGAAGGTGGGCGTGCGCTGGGACGCGCTGCGGGGCACAGTCCAGAACGACTCTCTCAAGGAGTTCCACGGCCAAAAGACGTTCGCCCTGCCCCCCAGAGGCGCGTACCGGATGACCATGGACGTGGTCGAGTTCTGCACCCGCAACGCCCCGAACTGGAACACGATCTCCATCTCCGGCTACCACACGCGAGAGGCGGGCTCGACCGCGGGCCAAGAGGTCGGCTTCACCCTCGCCCAAGGCATGGCCTACGTCGAGGGCGGCCTGCGGCGCGGCCTTACGCCGGACGAGTTCGGCCCGCGCCTGTCCTTCTTCTTCGGCGTTCACATGGACTTCTTCGAGGAGGTCGCCAAGCTCCGCGCGGCAAGGCGGCTATGGGCCCGCATCATGAAGCAGCGCTACGGAGCGACCGACCCCCGGGCAATGCTCTGCCGCTTCCATTCGCAGACCTTGGGCTCGACCCTCATCCGCGAGGGCGCGCTGAACAACCTGGTCCGCGGGTCGAGCCAAGCCTTGGCCGCTATCCTCGGCGGCACGCAGTCCCTCCACGTCAGTGGCTACGACGAGGCGCACGAGATTCCCTCCGAGGACGCCATGCGGATGTCCCTTAACACGCAGCGCATCCTCGGCGCCGAGACCGGCGTCACCAACACCATCGACCCTCTGGGCGGCTCGTTCTTCATCGAACGGCTGACCAACGAAATCGAGGAAGAAGCGCTGTCTTACATCAAGACGATCGAGGACATGGGTGGCGGAGGCGGACCGCTCGACGGCATGTTCGCAGCCATCGAGAACGGCTACATCGAACGCCAGATATCCGAGGCGGCCTTCGACTATCAAATGCGCATCGAGGACGGCGAGTACCGGGTGCTCGGCCTGAACGAGCACGAGGACGAGGCCGCGCCCCCGCCGTCGCTCTACGAGCATGACGACGAGGAGGAGGCCCGGCAGATCGAGCGCATCGAGGCTGTGATACGCGAGCGCGACGCTTCCAGGACCGAGGCCGCGCTCGACGCCCTGCGCCAAGCCGCTCGCGGCGAGGAGAACACGATGCCCTTCATCCTCGACGCATCCCGCACCGACGCGACCGAAGGCGAGATCATGGGCGCCCTGCGGGACGTCTTCGGCGACCACCGGGACCCCGGAGTCTTCTAGCCATGGCCGACGCTAAGCCCGCCAAGGTCATCCTCGCCAAGCTCGGGCTCGACGGCCACGACCGCGGGGTCAAGGTCATCGCCAAAGCCCTCGAAAAGGCGGGCATGGACGTCGTCTACATGGGCATGCGCGTGACGCCCGAGGAAGTCGTCGACCGCGCCCAGGCGGAGGACGCCGACGTGATTGGCATCTCCCTGCTCTCCGGCGCCCACAAGCCGCTGATGACCAAGCTGATGAAGGTGATCGACGAGCGGGAGATGCGCGGAGAAGCGCTCATCCTGCTCGGCGGAACGGTCCCGGACGGCGACGTGGCGGCGCTGGCCGAAATCGGCGTGGACCGCGTCTTCCCGGTCGGGTCGAGCCTGCGCGACATCCAGGCCTTCATCACCGAGCGCCTCGCCGGGGACGAGCGTCTCGCCGGGAAGGAGTAGGACGATGGCGTCCGCCTGGCCCCCCACGTACGATCCGGCTTACGTGCCCCCCGACGCTCAGGAGTACTGGGACCCCCGGCTGGAGACGATGCCCCCGGAATCCCGCCTGGAGCTTATCGCCGCCAAGCTGAAGGGCCAGACCGCGTGGGCCTACGAGCGGTCGCCCTTCTACCGCAAGCGATGGGACGAAGCAGGCTTCCATCCGTCGCAGATACAGACGATCGACGACATACGCCGCATCCCCATCATCACTAAAGAGGACCTGCGCCAGGATCTCATCGACAACCCGCCCTTCGGCAGCAATATCTGCGACGACTGGCCGAACATCCTGCGGGTGCATGGCTCGTCCGGCACCACCGGCATACCGACGGTCATCGCCATCAGCAAGGACGACTGGGCGCGCATCGGCGAGGCCCACGCCCGCGTCGAGTGGGGAGCCGGCGTCAGGCCCGGCGACACCGTGTTCGTGGCGTCCCCCTTCAGCCTCTACATGGGCTCGTGGGGCATGCTCGTCGGCGCGGAGCGGATGGGCGCGAAATGCTTCCCCTTCGGCGCCGGAGCGCCCGGCCAGACCCGGATGGCCGTCCGCTGGTGCCTCACGGCCAAGCCCACTGTGTTCTACGGCACGCCGTCCTACGCCCTCTACCTCGCCGAAACGGCCAGGGAGGACGGCGTGGACCCGATGGCGTTCGGCTTCCGCATCCTCTTCTTCTCCGGCGAGCCGGGAGCGTCGATTCCCGCCACCCGCAGGACGCTCGAAGAGACCTACGGCGCCGTCGTGATCGATAGCGGATCAACCGGCGAGATGTCGCCGTGGATGAGCAACGGGGGATGCCGTCATTCGAGCGGCATGCACCTCTGGCAGGACATGGTCTACACCCAGCTCGTGGACCCAACGACCCACGAGGTCGCTCCCTACGGCGGCGAGGGCGTGCCCGTCTACACGCACCTCGAACGCGCCTCCCAGCCGCTCATCCGGTTCTGGTCCGGGGACCTGGCGCGCTGGTCCAACGACCCTTGCCCGTGCGGACGCACCTACCCCAGCTTGCCCTACGGCATCTATGGACGCGTCGACGACATGGTGACCGTGCGGGGCGAGAACGTCTACCCGAGCGCCGTGGAGAACGTCGTCCGCGCCGTATCGGGGCTGACCGGCGAGTTCCGGATGGTCGTGTCGCGGGAGCGGACGATGGACGAGCTAACCGTGCTCGCGGAGCACGCCGCAACGACAGCCGACGCCAACGCCGTCGATGCCCTCAAGCGCAAGCTGGAGTCCGACCTTGGCGTCACTCTCGGCATACGGGCGAACGTCGAGCTGAAAGCTCCCGGCGAGCTCGAACGAACGCAGTTCAAGGCGCGGCGCATCATCGACGAGCGCGAGCTCCAGTAACCAAGGTGGGGAGATTCCCTCCCCCTCCTCTCCCACTGGGAGAGGCCGATGCGCGAAGCGCACGAGGTGAGGGAGAAACGTTCGCCCCCGTCAACGCCCCGCCCCGGCCAACCCTCCGTTCCCCTCCTTACCAAGGAGGGGCTAGGGGTGGTTCCGCTAGCCCGTCGAACCCCACACCCCTCTCCAACCCCCAACCGTGAAGAAAATTCATAATTTCTTGGAACTTTGTTGATATCCCCACGCTACGGTGCTCTCAAGCGGCTCCTCCGTAGGGCGGCTGCCGCAAAACGAACAGCACTGCGTGCATGGAGGTGGATGATGAAGAAACGCGCGTTGATTGCGGCGATAGCCGCGGGACTGCTGGCCCTCGCCCTCGCCGGCGGCGCCATCATGGCCCAGTTCAACGGCGACGGCGACGGGGAACGCAAGGGCTTTCCGGCCCGCGTCGCCGTCATACTCGGGCTGGCCGAGGCGGACGTCCAGTCCGCGATGAAGCAGGCCCGCGAGGACATGGCAAACGAGAAGATCGACGAGTACCTCAGCAAACTGGTCGAGGGGGGCGTGCTAACCCAGGACCAAGCGGCCGCGTACCGCGCCTGGATCGACGCCAAGCCCGCCAGACCTGAGAAGGGCGAGACCGTCGATTTGGAACAGCTCAAGGCTGACTACCTCGCTTGGCTCGAATCCCGCCCCGACGACCTGCCGGGAATCGGCCCCGGCAAGCTCGGCAACGACCACCGTGGCGGGTTCAGACACGGCGGGCGCGGCAAGCCCGGCCGCGGCGGCTTCGACCACGGCGGCTGGCACGAGGACAAGGATGGAGGGGACAAGGATGGCGAGGAGGAGGACGGCGAGGAGGAGGACGGCGATAGCGACAGCGGCGAGGCGACCGCCGCCTAGCTCCCCTCCCTGACTCGCCAGCGCCGGTAAGCGGCGCAGGACGCCCCGCCCCTATAATGGACGGGGCGTCTCTCTATGCAGGGACCCTTCCGTAACACGCATCGTCAACACGCCGTCGCCGACGCACAGCGACATTTGCCCAATCCTCCTTGCGCCCCCTACGATAGGGAAGCCTCTTCCGCCCGCCAAATCGCAGTGCCATCATGCCTCGGGCTCGGAGGGTCCCAACCACGAGCGCGGGACTTCTTCCCTTCCTCCCCCGCAGACGAGACCTTTGCGTAACCTCAAACGGGTTGGTAGTGGGCCTGTCTGACCATGGACCGGCTTGGAATGCCGGGGAGCGCAGAGGGGCGTCGCCCCTCTGCCGGAGGCGTGGGGGTGTCCCCCACAACATAACGGGTGGGTGGGAAGAGTTACGCCCAGAAAATAGGGTTACGCAAAGGTCTCGCAGACGGGGGAGGAGCGAGGAGGCGGCATGAATGACAAAATCATCGATCGAGCAACTTCTTCCCAGACCCGCGAAGCAGGCCACGGCCATGAAGACGCCCCCCGAAAACCTGATCGTTCCCTGTTTTTCGGTAGGCTTTTTACTCGTAACGAAATGTCCAACCGATCAGCTTTCTACTCGTAACGAAAAATACAACCGGTCAGCTTTTCACATTGCGATGCGGATGGGCCGGGAAGTTGTGCAAAGGTCTCTATGCAGCAAGAGACACGAGGAGACGGAGAACCAATGACCACCAGCAGGATCCTCTCGGGGATGCGCCCATCGGGCAGGCTTCACCTAGGCAACTACTTCGGCGCGCTCCAGAACTGGGTGCGGCTGCAGAACGAGTACGAGTGCTTCTACATGGTGGCCGACGTCCACGCCCTGACCACGCTCTCCGGCGCCGATGAGGTGGCTGGCATCGCGAAGGACACCCACGAGATGGTGCTGGACTGGCTCGCCGCGGGCCTGGACCCCGAGCGCTGCGTGATATTCGCGCAGTCCCACGTCCCCGAACACCTCGTCCTGAGCGGGCTGCTGGGCATGAGCACGCCGCTGGGCTGGCTGCTCCGCGTCCCGACCTTCAAGGAGCGTGTCCGGCAGATGGGCGAGGACGAGGAGCACGTGCCGTTCGGGCTCGTGGGGTACCCCGTGCTGCAAACGGCGGACATCATCGTCTACAAGGCGGATAAGGTCCCTGTCGGGGTGGACCAGGCGCCGCACCTCGAGATATCGCGGGAGATCGTGCGGCGCTTCAACCGTCTGTACGGCGAGACCTTCCCGGAGCCGCTGCCGCTGCTGACCGAGACTCCCATGATCTATGGGACCGACGGCCAGACCAAGATGAGTAAGAGCCTCGACAACCACATCGAGCTCGCCGCGACCGAGGAGGAGACGGCAAAGCGCGTGATGACGATGGTCACGGACCCCCAGCGCGCCCGCCGCTCGGACCCCGGCAGGCCGGAGGTCTGCAACGTCTACTCCCTGCAGAAGATATTCAGTCCTGATAAGACGGACGAGATACATCGGCTTTGCACCGCCGCCGCTATCGGATGCGTCGACGACAAGCGAGACCTCGCCGATGGGGTCAACGCCTACCTCCGCGAGTTCCGGGAACGGCGGCGGGAGCTGGCCGCCCAGCCCGAGCGAGTGCGCGAAGCGCTCGCGGAAGGCGCCGAGCGGGCCGGCGCGGTCGCAAGCGCGACCATCCAAGAGGTCTACGAACGCATGGGGCTCCGGTAGATGGCAGAGACGCCCCCGCTGCCGGTAGCCGCCAACGGCTCGGACGCGCTCGATGTGGCCATCCTCGCGGCTGAGGCTGCGGCTGTAGAGATACGGCGGCGTCTACCCGATACCATCGGGCCGGGGTCTCGCGAGCGTTTGGGCATGACCACCAAGGGCGCCTGGAACGACCGCGTGACGGAGGTGGATCACGCGGCTGAGGCGGCGGCGCTCGCGGTGCTCAGGTTGGCCTTCCCCGACCACGCCATCGTCGCCGAGGAGTCAGGCGTCCAAGGCGGGGAGTCGGGCTGTCGCTGGTGGCTCGACCCGATCGACGGCACCCGTAACTTCGCGAGCGGGCTCCCGCATATCTGCGTGAGCGTCGGGCTGTGGGCGGACGGCGAGCCCCTGGTCGGCGTGCTGCTGGACCCCGTCCGCAACGAGACGCTCGCCGCCGCGGCGGGACGGGGCGCGACGATCAACGGCGCGCCCGTGTCGGTCTCGACGGAGACGGACATGGCGGAGGCGTTGATTGGGTTCGACATGGGATACAAGGGGCCGGAAGGGAAGCTGCTCCTTTCGGCAATCCAAGACCTTTGGCCGGGGTTCCAGTCCGTGCGCATGATGGGGTCGGCGGCGCTGGGCGTGGCCTACGCCGGATGCGGACGTCTCGACCTGTACGCGCACCACTACGTCCAGCCATGGGACATCGCGGCGGCCATCGTATTCGTCCGCGAGGCCGGGGGCGTCGTAACGGACCTCAACGGGGAACCAATCTCGCCGGAGAGCGGGAGCATCGCCGCGGGAGCGCCGGGGGTGCATGGGCTGTTCATGGCGGCGACGGCGGGCAGCGCTTGGCGCGACAGCGTCAGGTAACCGCACGCGAAAGGGGGTGGGGTACGGGCTCCGGGCTCGTACAATAGGGCGCGGATAGTTCACCCTCATGCGCTCTTGGCTCCGATTCCTCGCCCAGCGAGGCCGCGTTGTCGCCTATCGCCTCCCCGCTCCTCCCGCGATACGGATGATTGCCGACCTCATCTTCAGAACGTTCCAGAACTTCAGCCGGGACGATGGCCCGCACTTGGCGGCAGGCGTCGCCTACTACGCCATCTTCTCCCTCTTCCCCCTCCTCCTGGCCACGTTCGCGGTCGCCGGGTTCTTTGTGGGTGAGGAGATCCACGACCGCTTGTTCGAGATCATCGACGAGCTCGTCCCCGGCTCCGCCAGCTCCGACCTGATCAGGGGAAACGTCGAGGCATTAGTGAATGCGCGAGGCGCTCTCGGCCTGCTCGCATTCATCGGTCTGCTCTGGTCCGCGCGAGCGGTTTTCGGCGCCGTCCACCGGGTCGTCAACCGCGCCTGGAAGGTCACCGAGCCGCCGCATTTTATAGTGCATCAACTTGGGCAAGTCGCGGCGGCTGTGGGCGCGGCGTTGCTGTTTATCGGCTCGTCCGGGTTGGGCACCGTGGGCCGGGCCATCGCAGCGGAGACCCAGGTGCTCCCGCAGGTCCCATGGGGAGCGTTCATCGCTCTCTCGATCTTCGGCGTCAGCACGGCGTTGTTCGTATTCATCTATCGGTTCGTCCCCGACACGAAGGTCAGATGGCGAGAGGCCGTCCCCGCCGGCCTGGCCGCAGGAATCGGGTTCGAGACCACTAAACTCAGTTTCTCCTACTACCTGGGGAACCTCTCCAGCCTCGACCTGATCTACGGCAGCATCACCACGATCGTCGTGCTCATGCTCTTCCTCTACGTCGTCTCACTGGTCCTCGTGTGGGGAGCCGAGCTTTCCAGCGAGATTGGCAGAACTGACGAAGCGGACATGCTCGATATCCGCGGGCATCTGCGCCCTGTCCCCGGAGGACTCGCTTCCGTACACCACCGGCCAATCCCCAGCGGCGGGGCTCCCGAGTCCCCGCAATCACCGGGCGAAAAGGACCCGTACTAGCAGGTCTACCCTATTCTGGGGCAAGGCGTCTTAGAGCTCGCCATCCAGCAGGTTGATGACGAGGCCGCTGGGCAGTTTGGGGTGGAAGTACGTGCTCTTCCTCGGCAACCTAATTCCCGCTCCGACGACAGCCCTGAAGACGTCGGCGGGAAGGCCCTTCACGAAGAAGGCGATCTGTCCGTCCCCTCGCTCGACCATTGCCATCGCTTCCTCGCCGTCGTGGACGTAGGCGACGTGGTTTGGAAAGTCTTCGCCAAAGACCGGCTTCAGCAACATCTCTTGAATGACGAACGCTTCGACCGAGCGCGCCTGGGTCTGGGGCGAGGCTTCGGGGTCCGGCTCGGGAATGATGTCGTTGGCCGGCGTCAGCGCCTGCGGCGGGCGGCCCTTCTCGGCGGCGCCGAGGGTTGCTTGGCCCTGCCCTAGCGTTGCGACGACAGCGTCGAGCGCGCCTGCGGCGCCGGGCGGCGTCCCTGCAGGACGGGAGACGAAGTAGAAGGCGAGAAGCTCCCGGAGCTTGGCGAGCTGGGCCGGGCTCGCGCCGTGAACAACGCGGTAGTACGGCAGGATGACGAGTCCGGGGTCGTCGAAATCAATCAGCGCCGTGAGGACGAACCGAGACGCGTCCTCCTCCCCGGCGTAGGTTTCGCCGCTATAGACGAGAGCCGTCTCGTACCGGTGGTGGCCGTCCGCGACATAGACCTGCTCGTCGGCGAGGGCGGCAGAGACCACAGCGGTTGCGGTTGGGTCGGAGACGACCCAGAGCGCATATCCCTCTTCTCCGACCGTGAACTCTGCCGAGGGCGGGCGCGCCGCCGTCGCCGCGATGGCGCGGCGCATCGCGCCGCTCTCGTCGCGGTACAGCATCATGAGGGGGCTGAAGTTCGCGCGGGCGGCGTGCATGAGGGCGAGCCGGTCCTCTTTCGGGCCGGGCGCGGTGTTCTCGTGTGGGAGCACGCCGCCGCCAAGCTCCTCCAGCCGCAGCGCGCCCAGCAGCGAGAGACGTTCGCGCTGGACGCCGGCCAAGGGGAAGCGCTGACGCAGCAGGTAGTAGCCGGGCTCCTCGTCGCGCGTCAGTACCCCGGAGCCCGTCATGATTGTCAGAGCGGCGGCGGCGTCCGTGTAGCGCGACGCGGGCGGCGGGCCGTCCAGCTCGGCGAGCTCCAGCCGCACCATGTTATGGGGGCTGCGGGCGAGCAATTCCTGCTCAGCCTCGGGCGAGATAACGTCATAGGGCGGACAGATGAGATCGGAAAGCGGGCCGGCGGCGGGGGCATAGCGGACCGCTCGAAAGGGGCGGAAGTCGACCATGGAAGCTCCATAGGAGAAATCGCAACCCAGTATAGGAGACTCGGCGCCTTCCGCGCTTCCCCCGACCATCATGGCCCCATTTTGGCCCATCTTGGCCTCACCGTGGTCCCCCGCCGGGGAACCATGTGCGCTGTCCGGTAGCCCCACCCTCGACGCCTCTTCGGGTGCTCCTGTGCAAGCCGAACTCCCCCGTCCCTAAGCCCTTCACTGTTTTGTCAATGATACGACAGCAGCCCGTTGCGCCATAGCCAACCCGTCCCCTATCATGGACCTAACAACCTCCGGCTCACGAGCGAATGGGTCCAAATGGGTCCAAATGAGTCCACTTTCAACTTCGATGCCGCTCCGCCCCTTCCTGGAGGAGGATTGAGGAGGAGGCCCTAGGCGTAGGGAGCTTGGCCCCCGTTCGCCTCGAACTTGGTCAAAGGTCCCGCGAACGGATTAGGCGGAGTCGCCGCAAATGTCTCTGGGAGGAGGCAAGAGCTTGCGGGAGGGACTACAATCGGGCCGGTTCCCTGAGAACCAGGAGGTTGCGATGGCTACGCTCAAGGCAGATATCTACTACGACTTCCGTTGACCGTTCGTCTTCAATTCAGCCGTTTGGCTGGATCAGGTGAAGGAAGCCATGGGCGGCGAGGCGCCGATAGAGGTCACTTGGAAGCCCTTCTCACTCGAACAGGTCAACCAGAAGGTTGGCCCCGAGTACAAGGCGTGGGAGGAGTCCGACGAGAATCTCAACGGAAGCCTGTGGGGGCTGCGCGCAGGCCAAGCCGCACGACGCCAGGGCGAGGACGCGCTCCGCGCCTACCTGCCCTTGCTGCTCCGGGCCCGACACGAGGACCGCAGCGAGCTCGGCGATAAGGACCTGCTCAAGAGACTCGCCGGGGAGGCCGGACTGGACGCCGAACAGTTCGCGAAGGACCTCGACGACCGCTCGACCCTCGACGAGATCGCCGCGAGCCACCGGCAGGCGGTCGAGGAGCGCGGCGTGTTCGGGACTCCCACGTTCGTCTTCGAGGGCGGCGGCTCGGCGTTCGTGAAGCTCATCAAGCCCCAGAACAAGGAACAGGCGCTGAGCGCGTTCAACTCGTTGGTTGGCCTGGTGCAAAACGATATGTTCGTTGGCGAGGTGAAGCGCCCGCAGCCGCCGTGGCCCAAGGGAGTCTTTGACTAGCCGAGCGTCCGACAGCGACTGGGCCGCGCTCGAACGGGCCCTTGGGGTGCGATTCAAGGAGCGGGCGCTGCTGCGAGAAGCAGTGACGCACCGCTCCATCCTCAATGAGCAACACGGGGAGCAGCCTGACCGGGGTCTCGTTAGCTACGAACGCCTCGAATACCTGGGCGACGCCTTTCTCGGATGGGTCGTGGCCAGTGAGCTATACGCCCGCTACCCCCGCTACGACGAGGGCGGCCTCACCCGCGCCCGCGCCGCGATGGTCCGAGGAACTACCCTCGCCGAGATAGCGGACGGCCTCGACTTGGGGGCGTACCTCGTGCTCGGCCTTGGCGAAGAGGCAGGCGGCGGGCGACGCCGTCCGCGAAACCTGGCGGCCGCGCTGGAGGCGGTCCTCGGCGCAGTGCTGATCGACTGCGGCGAGAAGGAGGCGCGCGCCCTCGTTCTGCGATGGCTCAACGAGCGAATCCACGACATAGGCCCGCAGGGCGCGGCGCGAGACTCCAAGAGCGCTCTCCAAGAACGACTCCAACGCCAAGGCCTGCCCCTGCCCGTCTACCAAGTCATCGACGAGACCGGACCGGCCCACGCCAAGTCCTTCACCGTCCAAGCGCTGGTGGAGGAGCAGGTGCTGGGCGAGGGAGCGGGACGGAGCAAGTCGGAGGCGGAGCAGCGCGCCGCCGAGGCGGCGATAGCGAGGCTGGATGGCGCGTAGCCCCTCCGCTATTTCTGCAAGGCGACGCAAGGGAGGGATAGCAGGAACCGCCTCATCCCGCTTGTGAGTGAATCTTGGGCGCGGTAGCATCTCCCAACGCGCCGTGAGGCCGTTGGCGGGCTTCCGGCTCGCCCCATCGAGGACGGTCCGACATTGGTATTCCGCTTCTTCCGCCGCAAGGACAAGACGACCGACGCGCTGGCGAGAACACGCAGCGGCTGGGGCGGCGGGCTGGCGAGCTTGTTTCAGGGCGCGGCCCTCTCCGATGACAACCTCTGGAGAGACTTGGAGGATGCCCTCATCTCGGCGGACGTAGGCGTCGATACTTCGTTGGAGACGGTCAACCGCGTCAGGCAGCGGGTGAGGGACGAGGGCGTAAGCGACCCCTCGGATGTCATCGAGATGTTCAAGGAGGAGCTGGCCGTCCTGCTGGACCCTCGGGACACGAGCATCTGGGACTGGTACGACCAAGAGGAGCTCGCAGCCAAGCCCTTCGTACTGATGGTGGCCGGCGTGAACGGCGTTGGGAAGACGACGAGCATCGCCAAGATGACAGCCCACTACCGGCAGATGGGCAAGTCAGTGCTCATCGGCGCGGGGGACACATTCCGGGCGGCGGCTATCGACCAGCTCAAGGTCTGGGGCGACCGCCTGAACGTAGATGTCGTCGCTCACCAGCAGGGCGCCGATCCGGGAGCCGTCGCGTTCGACGCCTACGAAGCGGCGGTTGCGCGCGGCGCGGACGTCCTCATCTTCGATACGGCGGGACGGCTCCACACCAAGGGCCCGCTGATCGAGGAGCTCCGTAAGGTGCGCCGGGTCTTCGAGCGCCAAGCTCCGGGAGCGCCCCAACAGACGCTCCTCGTGCTCGACGCGACGACCGGCCGCAACGGACTCGAACAGGCGCGTGTCTTTCAAGAGGCGGTCGGCGTGGACGGCGTCTTCCTGGCGAAGCTCGACGGCACGGCCAAGGGCGGCATAACGGTGGCCATCGCCCAGGAGCTCCACCTTCCCGTTGTATTCATCGGCTCCGGCGAAGGTCTGGACGACCTATCACTGTTCGACACCGACGACTTCGTTGACGCGCTGTTCGGCGACAAGCCGTCGCGGGGCTGATTCCGAGAATGCTCGCCGCTGCTTTCACCTGGCTGCTCGTACTCGAACTCTTTGCGCTGGCCGCGCTGCCGCTCTCGTACCGCGTCTTCTCTCGTATGCCCGACCGCGGTTTCACATTCGCCAAGCCCCTCGGCTTGCTTGGCGTCTCCTACGTGGTATGGCTCATCGGGCTGAGCCATACCATCCCCAACTCCCGGTGGACGGTGCTCTTCGCGTTGCTGGTCGTGGGATTCATATCGTGGCTGGCGGCGCGCGGCCAGTTTCAGGATATCCGGCGCTTCCTCAAGACCAGCTGGCCCGCCCTGATAGCGGCGGAGCTGCTGTTCATCGCCGTCTTCCTGGGCGTGATGCTGCTCCGGGCTTCGGCCTCGGACATCGTCCACACGGAGCAGCCGATGGACCTGATGTTCCTCAACTCCACAGTAGCCAGCCCCCACTACCCTCCCAACGACCCTTGGCTCGCCGGCGCGCGGGTCTCGTATTACTACTTCGGCTACCTGATGGTCGGGGCCACGGCAATGGCGACGGGCGCCGTAACCTCCGTCGCCTACAACCTGGGGCTTGCGACCGCCGCCGCCATAGGAGCCATCGCCGCGTTCGGCGTTACATTCAATCTGGTAGGCCTCGCCAGAGGCTCCCCCGACGCCAGGGTGCTGGCCGGATTGGCGACGGCGTTCCTTCTGCTCGCCGCGAGCAACTTCGCCGGTACGCTCGAGCTAGCGAGGGCGGCCGGCGCTGGCGGCGATGCGTTCTGGGAGTTCGTCGGCGTCGAGGGCCTCACCGCATCCGGCGCGTCCTCGACGTGGCGCCCGGATGACCCCGGATGGTGGTGGTGGCGGGCGTCCCGAGTGATACCCGGCGCGATCGCGGAGTTCCCCGCGTTCAGCCTCGTTCTGGGAGACATGCACCCCCATGTGATGTCTATCGGCTTCCTGCTGCTCGCAGCGGGGCTGGCGGTCCAGGTGTACTTGCAGCGAGGCCTGCTCCAAAGCGACGCCCCGCAGCGGCACTGGCCACTCGTTCTCGTGACCGTCCTGGGGGTCGGTTCGCTTGGAGCGATCAACCTGTGGGACCTACCGGTGGGACTGGCGCTCGTCGGAGGCGCCATCCTCCTGAACGCCGCCCGGAATGAGCGCCGCATGCAACTGGGGCGCTCGGTCGCGGTCTCCAAGAATGTCCTCGTCGTGGGCGCCGCCGGCGGCCCTCAAGCCGGCGATGACCTCCTGCGCGCCCGGCTCTACACGTTCAGGAACGGCGAATGGCGGCTGAGCCAGTTCCTCGAGGCGCGCGGCCTCGGGCCTGACGCCGACTTCGGCGCATCCGTCGCAGCCGCCGATAACGTCATCGCCGTGGGCGCCCCGCGCGCGAGCAGGACGGGGGTCGTCTATCTGTACCAGCCGTGGGAGGACGGGTGGGCGCACCACGCGACGCTGAGGCCACCGGAAACCGGCGCCGTTCGCGGCTTCGGGCACTCGGTCTCGGCCGTCCACGGCTCAGTGGCAATCGCCGCACGCGAAATGGTCTACGTCTTTCGAGAAGCCCTCGGGGCGTGGTCGATTGAGGCGGCGCTCCCGCTCGAATCGGAGCAGTACCCCGCCAACGTAGCCGTCTCCCTCGATGGCGATACCTTGGCTGTAGGAGTGCCCACGAACGATGGCGGCGCGGCGCACATCTACGAGCGCGCCGGAGGCGCGTGGATTCACGTCACTCTGGAGGCCGACCTGGTCCGGATGCGGCGCTTTGGCGTCGTCGTCTCGCTCAAGGGGGACCGGCTCGCCGTTGGCGGCGATGGCGCCGTGGCGATGTTCCACCGGAGCGACCATGGATGGGAAACCGACACAGTGGTGCGCCCGCCCTTGCCCAGCAACTCCTTCGGCGGGGCCGTCGCGCTGGACGGCCCCTATCTCGTCGCCGGAACGCTCCGGAACAAAGGTCGAGCGCCTAATTCCGGCATGGCCTACGTCTTCGAGCGGACCAGTGAGGGCTGGGGGCTGCATGCCGAGCTCAGGGCGGAGGACACCGGAGCCGACACCTCGCTCGCCAGCGCAGTCGCGATCGACGGGGATACGGTGGCGCTTGGGTCTCCCGGCGGAGGACAGGGCGGCGTGTACGTGTTCCACCGCTTGCTGGACAAGTGGTCGCTCTCTGGGAAGGTGGCGGGGCGATGGAGGCTCGCCCGCGCCGCGGCGGCCCTCGTGGCGCTCGGCGCCGCCAGCGCCGCGGCGGTATCGCCGTTCCTATTGAACTTCGAGAGCGCCGTCGACGGCGTTCTTCCCCTTCGGATGATAGCGACTCGGCCGTTCCATCTCGTTCTGATATGGGGGTTTCTCGGTTTCCTCGTCGTCCCCATACTGCTGCCGCTCATGCGCCACATCTTCAGGGCCGGCAACTGGGCGCTCGTGCGCTTCTCGGTTGCGGTCCTTGCCGCGTTCGCGCCGATCATGTTCTGGCTCCAGCCGATCTACGGCCCCCCCGTGTACATAATCATGATCTCGCTGTTCGCGCTCCATCAGGCCGGCTACCGCCTCCCGCGCGCAGATGAGGCCCTGTTCGCCTACAACCCCCGGTTGACGCTCATCGTCGGCAGCGCGGTGGTCGGCGGAGGGTTGCTTTGGGATGGGGTCACGAACAGCGAGCGCGGCGTCAACGGGGAGCTGTTGGCGCTCGACCGGCTGCTCGTGGTCTTGCCGATGGCGGCGGTCGTTGGCCTGGCTCTTTACGGCGTTTGGACGCTGGCGCACCGGGATAGCGAGACCCTGCGCCAAGTCGGCGCGGACAGAGCAGGCGCGAGCAGGTGGAATGCCTTCGTGCCGGCGCTCCTTGTGCTGGCTGTCTCCGGCGCGCTTGTCATGGGCGTCGAGCTGTTCCACGTATCCGACGTATTCGGCGGCGCGCTTCGGCGCTCCAACACCGTGTTCAAGCTCTACTATCAGGCGTGGATTCTAATGTCGACGCTCGGGGGCTTTGGGCTTTGGTACGTGGGCTCGCGATGGGACCGCCGCAGGCTGATCGGCCGTCTCGGCATTACGGCCTGGACGGCGGTCGTCATCATCGGGTTCGGCGCAGTGAGCTACTACCCCTTCGCCGCCGTTACGGCGCGCGTGGCTGATCAAGGCCCTCTCGAGCTCGACGGACTCGCCTACCTGGAGAGGACGGCGCCGGGGGACTACGAGCTTATCCACTGGGTGCGGGAGAACACGCCCCGCGACGCTGTCGTGCTCGAAAGCTCGCTGGCTCCGTGCGGAAGCCGTCCAACAGGCTGCGACGATTGGGAGCCGGCGCTCGGCAGGGTCGCATCCTCAACCGGGCGTCCCACCGTCATTGGCTGGGCGGGGCACGAGCGGCAATGGCGAAGCGACGACAACGACATCGGCAAGCGCCAACGCGACGTGCGCGCCATCTACGAGACCGGAGACGAGGCTGTGGCCGCCGCGCTCATCCGCGAGTACGGAATCGACTACGTCGTCGTGGGGCCCCGGGAACGCGCGGTCTATGACGGCGGGGGCATGACCAAGTTCGAATCGCTGGGCTCAGTGGTATTCGAGGCCCCTGGGGACATCAAGGTGTACCGCATCGAGGCAGAGGACGCCGCCTAATGGCCATGGGCGCGCGCATAAGGCAGATCGGGGAGCGGGCCAGGATTCCGCGTCCGCGCCTACCCCAGACGTGGGAGGGGTGGGCGTTCCTTGCGCTAATGACCGTCGCCCTCGGTACCCGGTTGTGGGACCTGGGCGGCCGCACGCTCCACTACGACGAGATACTGCACGCTTGGTACTCGTGGCGGTACGCGGAGGGCGAAGGCTACTCCCACACGCCGTTGACGCACGGGCCCTTCCTGTTCCATGCCGCGGCGCTCACCTTCTCCCTAATCGGCTCCAGCGATTTCGCAGTGCGGCTGCTGCCAGCTCTGTTCGGCGTCGTGCTGGTGGGAATGCCGTATTTGCTGCGGCGCGAGCTGGGCCGTTACGGCGTGTTCGCCGCCTCCGTGTTCCTGCTGATATCCCCTTCTATCCTCTACTTCGGCCGGTTCATCCGAAACGACATCTACATGGCGGTGTGGGCGCTGGCGCTGGTGGTGGTGATCTTCCGGTACATGGAACGACCACGCACCTCGCTGCTGTTCGCCTGGGCCGTGCTGTGGGCGTTCGCCTTGTCGACGAAGGAGAGCGCATACCTGCTTGCCGGGACGTTCGGGCTATTCCTGTTGATTATGGCCGCGCCCCCGCTGTGGCAATGGGTCCGCAACACGCGCCGCCTATCGCGAGTGGGGCCCGCCGGGGACCTATTCATCGTTCTCGGCACTTTATCGCTGCCGCTCTGGGCGCCGGTTGCCGGCCTGATTCAAGGACCGCTGGGAATCGCGCTCGTGAACCCGGACCCGAACGATCCGCGAGTGATGGCAGGGGACCTGGCGCGCGCGGCTGCTGAGACCGGCGCGCCGGTTGGGGGGGCGCTGTTCATCGCAGCGTTCATCGCCTTTGTGTTCATCGGAGTCTCGATCAGCGTTGGACTGCTATGGGACCGGCGTCGCTGGCCTTTGCTGGCAGCCGCCTTCCTCGTGGTATGGCTGCCGCTATTCACGAGCCTATTCACCAACTGGCAGGGGTTCTTCACCGGCTTCTGGGGGTCGCTTGGGTACTGGATTGCGCAGCAGCCGGTGGAGCGGGCGAACCAGCCTTGGTATTACTACATCGTGGGGTTGTGGACGTACGAGTTCTTCGTCCTGGTTCCCGCCCTCCTGGGAGCCGTCTACCTGCTGATCAAGCGCCGCGCCGTCTTCGACGTCTTCATAGTGGCCTGGGCCGCGCTGACCTTCGTCCTGTTCACGGTGGCGGGGGAGCGAATGCCGTGGCTGCTGGTCGGCGTCACAATGCCCCTAGCCCTGGTCGCGGGGCGGGGCGTAGGGGTGCTCATCGAGGAAGCTGCCAAGTCCCCCCGCTGGGCGGGCCCCTTCCTGTTCGGCGCCGTCCTCGGAGTCCTCGTGTCCTACTTGGCGGTCTGGCTGATGATGTACGAAGACCTCACTGATAGGCCCGGCATCTGGATCGCCTTGGGCGCGCTCCCCGCAGTCTTCCTCATCCTGCTCCTGCTCGGCTTGCTGACCAACCTGCGAAGGCGAACGGAGGTTGACCGGACTCCCTCGATGGTGGTGCTGGCCGCCGCAGTCCTCGGAGTGCTCACCATCGCCGGACTCGCCACCGGGGCCACCGCTGTTCGGGCGAGCTACTCCTATGCGGGTTTCGAGCGCCCGCAGGAGCTGCTCGTGTACTCGCAGACAGGGCAAGAGACGACCTATGGGGCGGAGTGCTTGGGAAATGTCGCCGAAGCGTCCGGTCTCGGACGGAACCGGCTGCGCATCTTCGTGGACGAATCGGACAACTTCGCCTGGCAATGGCGGTGGTACCTCCGCGACTACGGAGGCGTTACGTATCGCTCGCTGCATGACGAGCCCTTCGACGCGCCCTCCGAAACGCAGTCCGGCGACGCTCCCGCCGACACCACGGACGGTTATGACGTTGTGATGATGAGTCAGGCAGTCGAAACCGCAAACCTCGACGCCCTCGACGATTTCATACGCGTCGGCGAGCTCCGCCACCTCTGGTGGTTCCCCAACTACGCCTACAACAAGATAGGATTCCGTGACGTCCTGCAAGGCGCAATCTCGCGCGAGGGGTGGAGCACCGCCGTCAACTACCTCGTCAGGCGAAACCTGGCGACGGAGATGCAACGTTCGCGTGGCGTGATCTACGTCCACGAGACCTTGGCGGAGCACGCCGTCGGCTGCACCGACCTGCGCGCATTCTCCGAGACATAGGGAGGCGCTCCTGAATAGCGGCGCGTGTGCCCTCCCGCAGACGACGCGTGATGCGGAATTGCTGATGCGCCGGGAAGGCTGACATTTGCCCCTTCCCCGAACACCCCTGCTCTCCCTACACTGGTTTACGCGCTGTCCCCCTCCCGTCCCCCTCCTTACCAAGGAGGGGCTAGGGGGTTCCGCGCGAGCCCCCGCAGTCCCTACCACGCTAGGCTCGCGCCAGGAGCAAATGGCGCTTAATGTCTCACCTGAAGCGGTGAGGAAGCCCCCGCGCACTCGTAGGCCGGGAGAAGTTACGAATGAGATGCATGAGACATCCTCGGACAAAACAGCCTATTGCGGTCGTGCGATGCGCTGGATCGGCGCCGATTCGGCCTCGTCGTGCGCCGCCCCCGCTTCGCCCATCGCGTCATTCCGCATCATGCGTCGCAGACGGGAGGGGGGGCTTGCTCGGATATACTCAACAAGATGACTGCTAATCCCACCGCTCGAAACGTAGGCTGGGCTTGCTAACCAATCCAAGATTCTGGACCGGGTTGGCGGTGACTGCCGGCTTCCTTGGCCTGCTGTTCCTCCGTGTCGACTTCGGAGACATGGCCGATGCGCTCTCCGGCGCGAACTATGCCTACTTGGCGCCGGGGATCGCCGTCTACTTTGTGTCGCTCTACTTCCGGTCGCTGCGTTGGCAATTCCTATTGCGGCCCTTCGCGCAGACGAGAGCGGCGCGGCTGTACCCGGTGGTGCTGGTCGGTTACATGGCGAACAACCTTCTGCCGATGCGCGTCGGCGAGCTGGTGCGCAGCTACTACCTGTCCGTCCGCGAGCCGGTTCGCGGCTCCACGGGACTGGCGACCGTTATCGTCGAGCGAGTCTTCGACGGTCTCACTCTGCTGCTCCTGCTTGTGCTGGGCGCGTTGTTCCTCCCTTTATCGGGACTGACTGACCGGGTGAGCGAAGCGGTCAACCTGCCGGCATGGGCCGTCGCGGCAGCGGTCCCGACTCCGTTCATCGGCGTGCTGTCGCTGATGGTGCTGGCGGCGCTGCGGCCAGGGCCGTTCCTGGCGGCCAGCGGGTGGTTGGCGGGGCGCTTCCCTCATCGCTTCCAAGCAGTCGCAGAGGGTCTCGCGGAGCGATTCATCCTCGGCTTTGAGGGCCTGCACCGGCCGGGGCGGCTGGCGGCGGTATTCGCGCTGTCGCTCCCCGTGTGGCTGACCGAGGGCGCGATGTATTACATCATCGCGCTGGGTTTCGGGCTGGACGAGCATTTCGGGAGCCTCTGGCTGCTGGCGATGGCGACTCTCGTGGTGGTGTCGATGTCGAATCTCGCCACATCGATCCCATCGTCACAGGGGTCGGTGGGGCCGTTCGAGTTCTTCGCGGCGCTTTCGCTCGTGTTCCTGGGGGTGGGCAGCGGGCTCGCGTCCGCCTATGCCATCGTGCTCCACCTCGCGCTCCTTCTACCCGTGATTGCGGCGGGGCTTATCCACCTGGCGGCGCGTAGCGTATCGCTGGGCCAGCTGACCAGCGGGCGCGCCGATAAGACCGTGGGAGAACGCTCATGAGGGTTGGCGTCATCGGAGGTGGGGCGGCAGGCCTTGCGGCGGCCTACGAGCTCGGTCTGCGCGGGCACAAGGCCGAGGTGTTCGAGGGCGCGCCTTTCCTCGGGGGGCAAGCCTCGACGTTCCCCGTCAACGGCGTGCCGTTGGAGCGCGGCTACCACCACCTGTTCCGCAGCGACACCTCGATGATTGATCTGATCGGCGAGCTAGGCCTGTCGCACCGGTTGAAGTGGATCGATTCAAACGTCGGCTACTACGCGAACGGGCGCCTCTGGAAGTTCACTTCGCCTGTCGACTTGCTCATGTTCCGCCCGATGCCGCTCCTGGACCGCATCCGCCTCGGCCTGCTCACCTTGGGCCTGCAGCGGCGCAAGGAGTGGGCGTCCCTGGAGCAAACCACGGCAACGGAATGGCTGCTGGCGCATGGCGGTCGCAATGTCTATGGCGCCATCTTCGAGCCGATGCTGCGCGGCAAGTTCGGGCGCTACCACGACCAGATCACCATGGCGTGGCTCTGGAATAAGTTCGCCCTGCGCACCGCATCCCGAGGCAAGGGGCTGGCGGGCAAGTTCAAGGAGCAGCTCGCCTACCCCACCGGCTCTTTCGGCGAGATATTCGACGTGCTGGCCGACCGCGTCCGGCAGCAGGGGAGTGAGGTCCACGTCTCGTCGGGCGTCCGCGAGGTGGCTGTAGAGGAGGGCCGCGCGCGCGGCCTGACCGTCAGCGTGGGCGGCGGCGAGCCGGAGCGCCGGGACTACGATCAGGTGCTGGCGACTGTGCCGTCGTTCATCTTCCCAAGGCTCGTGCCGGAGCTACCGGCAGACTACCTGAGCAAGCTCACCGACAAGGTGTACCTGTCGGCAGTGCTCGTGATCCTCGTGCTGGACCGGCCCCTCAGTCCCCATTACTGGACCTACGTAGGCGACCGGTCTCTGCCGTTCCTGGGAATCATCGAGCACACGAACTTCATTCCGGCGGAGCATTATGGCGGAGCGCACATCGTCTACTTGACCAACTACCTGGAGCGCGACGATCCGCTCTACAAGATGACCCCCGACGAGCTTTACAGGGAGTACGTCCAGCACCTAAAGAAGATCAACCCCGCGTTCGACGAGTCGTGGGTCACGGAGTATCACCATCACAAGGTGGACGCCGCCCAGCCTATCGTGACGAGGGGCTACTCCGACACGATACCCAGCCACCGCACGCCCATCCCCGGCCTCTACCTCGCCAACACCACGCAGATCTATCCAGAGGACCGCGGCACGAACTACTCGGTTCGCATGGGCCGCCAAGTAGCCGCCCTCATGGACGAGGACTCTCGGAAATAAGGGCCGCTCCCGGCTTCTCTGGTGGTGTTGCGAAGAACATCGCAACGGTCATGATTGAGAAGATGACGGCGAAGACGGTGAACGGAACAGTGTAGGAGCCGGTCCACTCAAAGAGCAGGCCCGTGAGGACGGGGCCGCTCGGACTCGCGATGCGGAAGGGCGCGCCAAAGGCTCTTATCGCCCCCAGATGCTCCCGCCCGAAGTACTCGGCCCACAGCATCTGCTCGACGATGTTCCCGGCGCCTGTGGCCGTCCCGAACAGCAGCGCGAACGTCACCGCGAGCGGATAGTTGTCCGCTATGAGCAGCACGAGCATCGAAAGAACGAACAAGCTGCTCATCATCATCGCGCCGAAGCGCACCTGGATGTGCTCGAATGCGAAGCCCCAGGGCAAGCCGGTCAGCGCGGAGGTCGCCGCGAAGATGGAGAGCGTGCTCACAGCGAAACCCTGCTCCAGTCCGCGGTCCTCGAAGTTTATGACCATGTGCAGGTTGATCGAGCCCAGGGCGAACCGTTCGACGATCACGAAGAAGAGGAGCAGCCAGAACGCCCGGGTCCGCTTGGCCTCGGCCAGCGTGAACGAGATGTCCCGGACCTGCCGCGCGATGCCCCTTCCACTCCCGCGTCCTCCGGCGCGCGCAGCCTCCAGCTCCTGCAGGCTCATGTTCTCGATCGTCATGCCCAGGTCCTCGGGCCGCCGCCGCATGTAGAGGAGAGCGGGCAGGATGATGAGCGCCGCTGTCAAACCCGCCAAGGATAGGAACGCCTCGCGCCAGCCCGCGACGGTCATGATCGCGAAGATCGCCATCGGCATCAGCGCCTGGCCCGCGCGCTGGCCAACGCCCCTGATGGCGACGACCCGTCCGCGCCGTCGAAGGAACCAGTTGGCGAGCGCCACGCCCGTCCCCACCTGGATGCCCGCGAGGGCGGAGCCTCTGCCCACGCCGAAGGCCAGCCAGAACTGCCACGGCTCCTGCATCCACGACAGCCCCATCATCGCCAGGGCGATGATCACGCCAGCCGCCACGATCACCATGCGGGCGCCATAGCGGTCCAGCAGGCGGCCGGTCAGCAGCTGGAAGAGCGACCCCGTCGCGCTGCCGATGGTGAACGCGAGGGAGATGGTCGCGCGGTCCCAGCCAAGCTCCTCCTCGATGGACGAGAAGAAGATGCCCAACACCGGCCCGAACATCGGCGCCATGCCGAACGCTGCGACCGTCGACGCCCATAGGATGGCCCAGCCATAGTAGACGCGCTTGAACGGCCAGAGCCTGGGAATGCGGGGGGCTGCGACAGTTGACGATTCCATGGTGAGGCACGGGCATCATACGCTCACGCAGACGCCCCGGCAGGCCATATACTTGTTGGGTTGCCTCAACCGGAGGCGGGCTATCCCGACGAGAGGCGGAACGGCAATGGCGGACGCCGCCGCGACCAAGCGGGCCCAAGAGCTGCGCGACCAGCTCAACCTGCACAACTATCGGTACTTCGTGCTCGACAGTCCTCTGGTTGCGGACGCCGACTACGACCTCCTTATGCGCGAGCTGCGGGCGCTGGAAGAGGCCAACCCGGAACTCGCAAGCTCCGACTCGCCGACACAACGGGTCGGAGCAGCGCCGTCGCCCGAGTTCAAGGAGGTCAAACACCCGCAGCCCATGCTCAGCCTCGGCAACGCGTTCGACGACGACGAGCTCGCCGCATGGCGGCGTCGCGCCGCCGGTATCCTGGAGCGCGACGATTTCGCGATGGTCTGCGAGCCCAAGATCGACGGTCTGGCCATCGCACTTATCTACGAGCAAGGACGGCTCGTGCGGGGGGCGACGCGCGGCGACGGCGCGCGCGGCGAGGACGTGACCCCGAATATGCGGACGGTGCGCTCCGTGCCCCTCGTCCTGCAGTCGCCGGAGTCGGCGCCCCCACGTATGGAAGTACGCGGGGAGGTGTATTTTCCAAGGGACTCGTTCGCGAGCCTCAACGAGGAGCGTGCAGAACGCGGCGAGCAGCTGTTCGCGAACCCGCGCAACGCCGCCGCAGGCTCGCTGCGTCAGCTAGACCCCGCTGTCACCGCTGGACGCCGTCTCGCCATCTGGATCTATCAGCTGGGTTGGGTGGAAGGCGCCGAGACTCCAGCGACGCACTGGGAGACGCTGCAATGGCTCCGCAGCCTCGGTTTCCGCGTCAACCCGGAGATCGAGCGGACCGAATCGCTGGACGGCGTCATCGCCTACCACCGGAGGTGGGTCGAGGAGCGCGATGCCAAGAACTACCAGACCGACGGCATCGTTGTGAAGATCGACTCCATCGCGTACCAGCGGCACCTCGGATTCGTGGGACGCGAGCCCCGATGGGCGGTCGCGTACAAGTTCCCCGCCGAGCAAGCAGTCACGCGGCTGCTCGGCATCGGAATCAACGTAGGGCGTACGGGAGCCTTGAACCCGTACGCCGTCCTCGAGCCAGTGCAGGTCAGCGGCGTGACGGTCCGCCAGGCGACGCTGCATAACGAGGACGACATCCGCAGGAAAGACATCCGAATAGGCGACTACGTATTCGTGGAGCGCGCAGGCGAGGTAATACCGCAGGTCGTTGGCCCCGTGACCGACCGCCGGACGGGCGACGAGACACCGTTCGAGATGCCGCGCCTGTGCCCGGAATGCCAAACGGCAATCGTTCGCGAGGAAGGCGAGGCAGCGCACCGGTGCGTCAACGCGCAGTGCCCGGCGCAGCAGTACGAGCGCATCAAGCATTTCGTATCGGGAGCCGCGATGGACATCGACGGCCTCGGCGAAAAGCTCGTAGCGCAGCTCCTCGACACCGGACTCATTCACGACTCCCCGGACCTCTACCGACTCTCCAGGGAACAGCTGGCGGAGCTGGAGCGGATGGGGGAGAAGTCGGCAGACAACCTGGTTTCGGCCATCGCCGCGAGCAAAGAACGCCCCCTACCCGCCGTCATCTCCGGGCTGGGCATTCTCCACGTCGGGGGCGAGACCGCTGAGCTGCTCGCCCGGCGGTTCGGGAGCGTCCGCCGGCTCATGGCGGCCAGCCAGGAGGAGTTGGAAGCCGTGCCGGGCATCGGCCCCATCGTCGCGACGGCTATCGTCAGCCACTTCCAGAACGAGGGCAACCGGCGCATCATCGACGAACTCGATGTGGCTGGCGTGCGCCTCGAATCGGACGCGGACACGAATCAAGAGGACATCCCCCAGCCGTTCGAGGGGATGCGGTTCGTCGTCACGGGCCGCCTCGAAGGCTTCACACGGTCCCAGGCCGAATCGTTCATCAAGGACCGCGGCGGACAGGTCAGCGGGAACGTCAGCGGCAAGACCAATTTCGTGGTCGTGGGAGAAGATCCCGGCACGAAGCGCGACAACGCCGTGCGCCTAGGCGTCGAGATACTATCGGAGGAAGGGCTCGTGGACTTGGCGCGGGGGGCGAGGAGCGATGAGTAGCGGTCTGCTGGGCTGGCTTCGGCGAGAGCGCCAGCATGACGGCGGCGGGCGACCCCTCGCGGTGATAGGCCTCGGCAACCCGGGCCCTCGGTACGCGGATACCAGGCATAACGCTGGGTTCATGTGCGTCGACTTGCTGGCGTTGCGGCTCGGCATCAAGCTCGATGACAAACGCAAGACAGCGGTCTTGGGGGAGGGCTGGCAGAACGGCCAACGGGTCGTCTTGGCAAAGCCGAGGACGTTCGTGAATCGTTCCGGCGAGGCGGCGAAGTACGTGCTGGACCGCCACCGAATCAGCCCCGGCTCCCTGCTCATCGTTCTCGACGACCTCGACTTGCCGGTCGGCGGCATCCGGCTCCGTGCGGCGGGCGGTTCTGGCGGACACAACGGCCTTAACTCGATCAATGACTTCCTCGGAACCAACGCCTACTCGCGCCTCAGAATCGGCATCGGACGGCCCAAGGCCGACACGGTCGGCCATGTGCTGACGAAGTTCGAGGACGACGAGTCGCCGCTGCTGCGGGAGTCCCTCGAACGCGCCGCCGACGCTGCGGAGGCCTGGCTGCGCGAGGGAATTGAGTACGCCATGAACCATTACAACTAGCCGTGTTCCGAGCCCTAGCCACCGCCGCCCTGTTCGGGCTCGCCCTCGGCTGCACGAGTGCTGCCGCGCCCACTCCCACGGCTGTCCGAAGCGAGCCTGCGGGGCCAATCCCAACGCCAACTCCGGTCGCCGGTATCCCCGGCGCTCCCCTGCGGGACTCGTTCGACCTCGCGCAGCGACTGCTTGGCGTCAAGGCCGCGCCCCTGCCCGCCGACGTTCTCTACGCCAACGAAGAGGTTGGGACGAGCAAGACGTTCTGGGGCCTCGACGTGCTCAGTCCCGAGCTGTTTGAGCTTCAGGCGACGGTCTTGCACGTGAGCGACAACGCGGTCTGGTACTTCCCATCGGACTCCACTGTCGCCCAGCAGGAGGTTCTGGATGCTGCGCGGGAGTTCGAGGCGCGCGTGCTGCCGGGCGTAATCGACCTCGTCGCGCCCGGCATGGTCCTGCCAGGAAGAATCGCGATCGTCCACGGCAACTTTCCCGGGGTCGGGGGATACTTCACGAGCCTCGACGCGCTGCCCCGCGCGGTGAGTCCCGGCAGCAACGAGCGTATCAGCCTATACATGAGCTTCCCCGACCGGATAGGAGAAGAGGGCTACCTGGGCACGCTCGCCCACGAGCTACAGCACCTCGTCCACTGGAGTGTCGACCCGACGGAGGACGTCTGGGTGCAAGAAGGGCTGTCCGAGCTTGCGGCGCGATCGCTGGGGTACCCCTCGCTGCCGTTCTTCCCTTACCTACGCCAGCCGGAGGTCTCGCTGAGCGATTGGCCGAGCGAGCCGAACGAGTCGCTCCCGAACTACGCCGCCGGGTCGCTGTTCGCAGCCTACATGACCGACCGGCTCGGTCCCGGCTGGCCGGCCCGCCTCGTAGCCGAGCCCCTGAACGGGCCAGCGGGCGTCGAGGCAGCGTCTGGCCTGACATTCATCGACCTCTACGCCGACTGGCTCGCCGCGAACATCGTGGAGGCGTCGGCGCCTCCCTACGGCTACACGCGTTCGACGGGGCGCGCGGCGGTGAGGCGCGTGATCGACGAGCCCAGCGTCGTCGCGGGGGCGGCGCATCAGCTCGCCGCTTGGTACATGGAGCTAAGGCCCAGCGCTCCATGGAACGTCGTGTTTGAGGCCGACCTCTTCACTCCCCTCCTGCCCGTGCGTCCCTACAGCGGCGAGGTATGTTGGTGGAGCAACCGCGGCGAGGCCATCGACACGACCCTCACCCGTTCTCTCGACCTCACCGGCCTCGACTCGGTCACGCTGGAGTTCCGGGCATGGTGGGATATCGAAGACAAGTGGGACCACAGCTACGTCGCCGTTTCGACGGACGACGGCGAAACGTGGACGGCGCTGGAGGGGACCGGAACCTCGACGGACGACCCGCTCAGGACTGCGTTCGGCCCGTCCTACACCGGAAGCTCCGGTGGATGGCGCTTGGAGCGTGTGGACCTTTCGCCCTTCGCCGGCCAAAAGGCGCTGCTGCGGTTCGAATATGTGACGGACGAGGCCGTGCATTCCCCAGGCTGGTGCATCGATGACATCGCCATCCCCGAAGCCGGCTTCTTCGACGACGCCGAGTCGAGCGGCGATTGGACCGCCAACGGGTTCACGCGGACGGACAGCCAGGGCGTCCCCCAGGAGTTCGCCCTGCGCCTCGTCCAAGGCGCAGGCGATGAGGCTTCCGTCACTCCGCTGGCGCCGGACGAGGACGGGAGCGTGAGGTTCCGCATCGAAGAGACAGCGACGCTGGTCGTCACGCCCCAAGCCCTCAAGACCTCAGAGCAGGCGACGTTCACCGTCGAGGTTACCGAAGCCCCATAGAACGGCCCATCCCCCTCTGGGAAAGACGGAGGAGGGTGGTACCCTGCGCGTCGTGACGATCGTACCTCTCGAAACCGCGCTGGAGGAGCGCGACTTGGAGCTTGCGCGACGGCTTGGCGAAGCGGCGGCGGCGGCGGGCGCCGAGCTTTGGCTCGTCGGCGGCTCCGTGCGGGATGCGATGCTCGGACGGCGTGTCGTCGATCTGGACGCTACCAGCGAGCAGGCGGCCAGCGAGCTTGGCCCTGTGCTCGCGAGCGCGGCCGGGGGGAGCGTCGGCGCGCGGTCCCAGTTCGGCACTCTGAAGCTGCGGACCGAGGGGCGGACCATCGACTTGGCGACAGCCCGCAGCGAGCGCTACGCGAGCCCTGGCGCGCTGCCGGAGGTCTCGCCGGGCGACATGCAGGCGGACCTGGCGCGCCGGGACTTCTCGATCAACGCGATGGCCGCGTCGCTCCACCCGGAGCGGTTCGGCCTGCTGCTGGATACGCAGGTTGGCGCGCGGGACCTGACGGCGGGCGTGGTGCGGGCGCTCCACGAACGCTCGTTTCAGGACGACGCCACGCGGATGCTGCGGGCGGCTCGTTACTCCGCCAGGCTGGGCTTCGACATCGAACCCGCCACTCTCGAATGGCTCGAACGTGACCTCGCCTACCTCCAGACAATCTCCGGGGCGCGCCTACGGAGGGAGATCGAGCGGCTGCTCGCGGAACCCGAGCCGGGCCGCGCGCTGATCACCGCGATGCAGCTCGGAGTCCTACGGGCCGTCGACGTTGGGCTCGATGGACCGGGCGCGCGCGACGCGGTGCTCCAAGCGATGGGGCGCGGGCTGTCCGGTCTGGCGCTGCTGGGAGCGCTCGTGTACGCTCTCCCTCGCGAGCGCATCGCGGCCTTGTGCAAGCGCATCGCGGCCACGAAACAGCAGACGCGCATCATCGAAGCGGTAGCTCACTTGCGAGAGAGCGAGAGCCAGCTGACCGTGGCGAGGCTCGGAAGCGAGGTCGACGCGATCGTGGACGGAGCGCCCCGCCAGGCGGTCCAAGCCGTCGCAGCCGCGACCACGAGTCAGATGACGCGTCACAACTTGGACCGCTCCTTGGCGGCGTCCCGGCAGCGGCCTCCCCTCGACGGCGAGGAGCTGATGGCCCTCGGCGTTGAGCCGGGCCCGGCGGTGGGCGCGATGACGCAGGCGCTGCGGCACGTGCTGATGGACCGCGTCATAACAAGCCGGGCGGAGGCTGTTCTGTTCGTCCTCAAACGGCTACAGGAGAAGAAGCGTTGAAGGCAGCATTCATCCGGGAGCACGGGGACCCGTCGGTCATCGAGTACGGGGACATGCCGGAGCCCGCCGCCAGCCCCGGGGAAGTCGTCATCCGAGTCCGCGCCTGCTCGCTCAACCGGCTGGACCTGTACACGCGGGCGGGAACGCGGGGCACAAAGGTGGCGCCGGAGCAGATGCCACGCATCCTCGGCGGAGACTGCGTCGGCGAGGTCGTGGAGCTGGGAGAGGGGGTCACGGACCTTTCCACCGGCCAGCGAGTCTTGGTGAACCCGCTGTGCGAGCACAACCCGCCCCGGATGCTGGGCACCCACAGGCAAGGCTCGAACGCCGAGTTCACCGCCGTCCCGGCGGACAACGCCGTGCCGGTCCCGGACTCGCTCACGGATGAGCAGGCCGCCGCGCTGCCCACGGTCTATCTGCCGACCTGGGGCATGGTCGTGCGGGAGGGGCAGCTCCAGTCGAACGAGATAGCGATGGTCCTCTCCTCCTCCAGCGGAATCGGGACCGCGGCGATACAGCTCATCAAGGGCGTCGTGGGCGGCTCCTGCATTGCGGTCACGAGCACCGGCGAGAAGATCAGGAAGTCCAGGGAGCTCGGCGCCGACTACGCCATCAACTACACGAGCGAAGACTTGGCAAGCCGGGTGAAGGACTTGACGGGCGGGCGGGGGGTGGACCTGGTCGTCGACAGCACGGGCTCCGCGTTCTTCGAGGCCGCCTACGCGTCGCTGGCGCGCGGCGGCCGGTATGGGATCTGCGGAGTGACGGCGGGGTACCAGTCTCAATTGCATCTCGGACAGCTCTTCAGCAAAGAGCTCAAGCTCTTTGGGGTGTTCATGGGCTCGAACGACGACCTCCGGCAGATCGTGAACGCCGCCGAAAGAGGAAAGATCGGGTCGGTCATCCACAAGGTGGTCCCGCTCTCGGAAACGGCCTCGGCGCACGACGAGATGGAGCGCTCGGAGCACTTCGGCAAGTTCGTCATAGCCGTCCCCTGATGGCAGCCCCTTGATGGCGGCCCTCTGATGGCGGCGCACGACCTGTTCTCCGAGAGCCCTCGCACGGCCAAGCCAGGACGCTCCCCGAAGAAAGGGCGGTGGTTCTATGGCTGGACCATCGTCATAGTCATTTCGGTCATCTCGTTCGCTGGAGGGGTCGAGACCAACCCTGTCCTCGGCGTGTTCCAAGGCCCCATGACCGAGGATTTCGGGTGGAGCCGCGCCATCTACACGATGCCTATGTCCATCGGCTCGTTCCTCGGCGGGATCGCGGCGCTGCTGGTGGGGCCAGTAATGGACCGGCACGGCGCCCGGTGGGTGATGGCCACCGCCATCGTCCTCATGGGACTGACGTTCGTGCTGATGGGGGCCGTCCAAGACCTGTGGCACCACTTCGCGCTGCAGATCGTCGGACGCACGGTCATCGCCTCGACCTTCTTCATGGTCGTCGGGGTCGTCATCCCCAAGTGGTTCGTCCGGATGCGCGGGAGGGCGGTCGCGTTCGCGAACCTGGGCCAGCGCCTCGGCCAGATCGCGTTCCCGGTGATGGTGGAGCGCATCCTGCAGTTCGGCACCTGGCGCACCGCGTGGGTCGCGATGGGAATCGCCGTCTGGGCGTCGTCGCTCCTGCCGACGCTGCTCTTTCTGCGCCGCCGCCCCGAGGACATGGGGCTGCTGCCGGACGGCGTCGACCTGCGCGACCGGGACGCCCCGAACGTGAGGGGAGCGCGGTCGCGCGAGGAGGCGCGGGAGGTCTCGTTCAACCGCCGCGCCGCGTTGCGCACGCCCGCCTTCTACCTGATCACGGGGGCCACCAGCGTCCAGAGCTTCGTCACCACCAGCATCCATTTCCACTGGTTCAGCTATCTGACGGATGCCGGCGTATCGAGCAGCGCCGCGGTCATCTCGCTGTCGCTGTCGCCGCTGGTGTCCATGCCCGTCTCCGTCGGCGCGGGGTTCGTCGCCGAGCGGGTCCCGGTGCAGAGGCTGATGTCCGCGAGCTACTACGCGATGGCCCTGAGCATCGTGCTCTTCCTCTTCGCGGACAACGCGCTGACGGCCTACGCCTTCGGCGTGGCGTTCGGGATCTCGACGGGCGTGCTGTTCACGGTGATGAACGTGGTGTGGGCCGACTACTTCGGCCGCGACTCCCTCGGCGGGATACGGGGGATGGTCTCGCCGGTGCATATGCTGAGCAACTCCCTCGGCCCGCTCGCCGCCGCGTGGTCCTACGACGTCACCGGCAGCTACTCGCTGATCTACACCATCAGCGCCGCTCTGAGCGCCGTCGGCGGGACGCTGCTCCTCCTGGCGCGCAGGCCGCGGCAGAGCGTGCGCTGAGGGCGCCAGGAGCGACGGCCCCCTTCCCAGCCCTTCCTCGCAGACGGGAGACCTTTGCGTAACTCCCTTAGGGTGGTTTAGGGGAGCCTGTCCCGTAAAGCTCGCGCCGTCTGTGGAGGAGCAAGAAGTTTTTTTCGCAGGCTCCTTCAATTCTTGGGATCTTTGATTTACGTGGCCGTGATGCGGTCGACGGGCGACGGGGCGGGGGGCAGAAACAGAAATCCCCCGGACGTTTCTGATCCTGTTTACTAGGCCGTGGCGCCATGGAAGGGGGTTAAGAATCCAAGAATCCACAAAGTTCGGCCCCCCGTCCGCGTGGCCCCTCCCCAGCCGTCCCCCGCAGACCGGGAAAGAGGGCCGCAGAAGGCCGGTTTGGCGCGAATTGCCCGAAATCGCCCGAAATCGCGCCCGCCGCGCACTCGTAAAGTGCCCAGATCTACGAGTGGGGTGAGCGCCGATTTTTTCGAAACTGTCGCATTTGTCGCATTTTCGTGGTATTTACTCGTGTTTGGGGGTTTCGGGCGCGACAGTTTCGCGCCAGTTTGCGACAGCAAATGCGACACTTTGCGACAGTAATCCGACACTTTGCGACACTTTGCGACAGGGGCCAGTAAGGGGCATGGGGGCGGCGATGAGGGCGGGACAGTTGGGAACATACGAAGCAGGGTAGGGAAACGGATGTCGTTTGCGCAATGGGCAGATGTCACATTTCACGCTGCGCTGCGCTTGCGCGTCTCCTCCCGCAGACGGGAGAGGGTGGGGCGAGGTTCCCGCCTGCGCGGGAATGACGGGTTAGGGGGATTTCGAGGCAAGCCCTCCTGAGGGGCTCGCCCCACACCACAACCGACGAAATAGGGGGCGCCGATACCTGGATTCCCGCCTACGCGGGAATGACGGAAGGGGGCGCGGGGGTGACGGAAGGGGGCGGGGGTGACGGAAGGGGGCGCGGGGGTGACGGAAGGGGGCGCGGGGGTGACGGAAGGGGGCGGGTATGGCGGAAGGGTGGAGTGCTGACGGCCGGCGGACGTTTCTCCCTCACCCGCGCTTCGCGCGACCTCTCCCGCTGGGAGAGGTGAGGGGCGGCGCGCTCATCCTGCTCGCGCTCAGGCGGCAGGAACGTGTGACTATGACAAGTGGCGGATGCGCGTTGCGGCGCGCAAGCCGCATAATGCCTGTGGCATGAGCGATAACTCCAAGATCGAGTGGACTGAGGCGACGTGGAACCCGGTCACCGGCTGCACGCAGATCTCGCCGGGGTGCGCGCACTGCTACGCGATGCGCTTCGCCAACCGGTTCCGTGGCGTGCCGGGGCATCCCTATGAGCGCGGGTTCGATCTTCAACTGCGTCCGGAGCGACTGCGCCAGCCGCTCGAATGGGAGAAGCCGCGCCGTATCTTCGTCAACTCCATGTCCGACCTCTTCCACGACGGGGTGCCGGAGGACTACATCCGCCAGGTATTCGACGTAATGGAGGAGGCTGGGCAGCACACGTTCCAGGTGCTCACGAAGCGGGCCGAACGCGCGAAACAGCTCGCGCCGACGCTGCCGTGGCCCTCCAACGTCTGGCTCGGCGTGTCGGTCGAGAATAGGTACTGGACGCGCCGGATAGACGCGCTGCGCAGCGTGCCCGCCGCCGTGCGCTTCCTCTCGTGCGAGCCGCTGCTCGGCCCGCTCAACGGACTGGACCTCTCCGGCGTCCACTGGGTAATCGCGGGCGGCGAGAGCGGCCCCGGAGCGCGGCGTCCGAAACCGGAGTGGTTCCGCTCGATCCGCGACCAGTGCGCGGAGGCGGAATTTGGCTTCTTCTTCAAGCAGTGGGGCGCGTTCGACGCCGGCGGCAGGCGCGTCGGCAAGAAGAAGGCAGGCAGAGAGCTCGATGGCGTGGTGTGGGATGGGATGCCTGCGAGCCCTCGGTTATGTGACATACGGGCCTTGCGCGATTGCCTTATCGCGGTTCGTCAGGGAGGCGAAGGGGTGAAGTCCAACAGTGAGGCCCTGCCGAAGGAAGACTTGGAAAACTTCTATGGTAAATTCTCACCACTCAGTGTCAAGTATGTGATAGACCTTACGCAGGCTGGCAAACTGCCATCTTCCGACTACTACCTTGAAGAGTTAAGCTAGGGAGGCACCGATGGAGATACATTCCCCGCAGGCGTTCATTTTCATGCGTGTGGGCAATCACGCTGGTGAAACTTTCGAGGAAATTTTGGAGAGGAAACAACGTGAGCTGGAGGACGCGGGCAAAATCTTTTGGGGGTATGGTGGCACCACGCTTCACCCGATCAATCATGTCCAGCCCTTTGCAAAACTATGGATGCAAAATGCAGGTTCAATTCAAATATTGATGCAGCCAATCGAGTCCCGTGCCGACCCGGACGTGCTCCCAGCTAACGAGTTTTCGGTTGATGGGAGCACGTGGGAGCCACTCGAACCTGGGATCGTTGTTACGGGATCTCGGTACGCTGTCGTACTCGATGAGATTAAACCGGGGCAATTGGAGCTTGACCTTCGGAAGTTTGAGGTTGGAATTGGACCTAGCCGGGGGCGCAACGCCGCTCACTACATGAAGGGACGAGTAGACAAGGGATGCCTCGTTGAAGCTCAGTCGTTGCCTGACGGCAGTGACCCCCAACGGCCACCCATTTCAATTGGATTTCAGGCTCGCCTTTTGGCTCCCTATGCTGTAATGCTTAGACACCGGCGGGAGTAAGGGCATGGTTCTAGTGGCCATTCCTGGCGTACCGTGCCCCGACCCAAGATTAGCAGGCCCCGTGTTCGCGACTGTGGCGCACCGCGTTCGGTATGCCCGCCATCACCGACTACGCCTCCCTCACGCCCCCGGCCCCCATGTTTCGCCGAACTCGATCTTGCGGAGGATGCGGCCGGTTAGGGTTAGCGGGGGTTGGACCAGCATCCACATGAAGGACTCCTCGACGCTCTCGACGGCATCGGGGGCGCCGGGACCGGCCATGTCGGTGCGCACGTGGCCGGGCGTCCAGACGTTCACTTCGATGTTCTGGGCGCGGGTCTCCTCCGCCAGACCGAGGGACAAGAGGTCCACGGCGGCCTTGGTCGCGCTGTAGGCGACCCGTCCGGGCCTATAGCGCACCACCATGTCGGTGGACACGTTGACGATCCTGCCGCCTCCCTGCCCCGCCATAACCGGCAGCGCGTAGCGCGTCAGGTAGAAGACGGCGTTGACGTTGACGGCGACGGCGTACTCCCAGTCCTCGGGCGTCGTGTCCGCGATCAACTCTCCGGGGTAGACGGCGGCGTTGTTAACGAGGATGTCGATGCGTCCGGCTTGGGCGACGGTCTGGGCAATCAGCGCCTCGGCGCCCTCGGGGGTCGTTATCGCGGCGGGAATCGCGATAGCCGCGCCGCCCTCGGCCTCGATGGCCTCGATGGTCCCCCGCAGCGTGCCGCCCTGGCCGGGCGACGAGTCGAGCTGCCTCGCGGTGATGACGACGGTCGCGCCGCAGCGGGCCATCGCAAGGGCGAGCTGGCGTCCGATGCCGCGGCTGCCGCCGGTCACGAGGGCGACCTTGCCGGTGAGGTCAGGGGTGAGGGTCATGGGGTTCACTCCAATCGCTCGATGCCGGGGCAAGCGTCGAAGCCGCGGTCGAAACTCATGATGCGCTCGACGCTAGCCGTACGCATCACGGCTATGTGCAAGGCATCTCGCGCCGAGAGGCTGGGTATTGCTTCTACAAGCGCCCTGGCCACACGAATCTCAGGGGTTCCGAAGGTCAGCACTTCGTCAACGACCCGGTCCAGGGCATTGAACGCGTCGTCAGCGGCGTTGAGGCGGCGGATGGACGCGTAGCGGTGGAGTATCTCCTGGTAGACCTCCACATCCGTGACGAACTGCTCTCCCTGCCGCGACAACTCCTCGAGCAGTTCGATAGTGCGGTCCTTGTTCGGATGCGCGCCGCCGACCAGATACATCGGGACAGCCGCATCAACGAAGATCACGAGCGTTCCGCCCCGCTTCTATCTCCTGGAGCATGACATCGATGTCGGCTGTGGGGTGATTGTGCCGCGACGCCTCTTCGATAGCGCGCAACTTGTCTTCGACAGACTTCGGGGGGTTGCGCTTGGCTCTGCGCAGCGTCTGGCGCACCCACTCCGCGACCGTCATGCGCTGGGCAAGCGCAGCCGCCTTGATCTCCTGATATTCGTCCTCGTCCAAGAGGACTTGCAATCGCTTTATCATGCGGGCCAGCATATCCGGCGGCCATATATGAGTCAATCTGACTCATATCGTGGCGGTTGAGCGGAGCGGGCGCGTGGACTGGCGGACGTTCCAGAAGAGGTACTGGTTCGCGTAGCCGGCGTCGTTCCCGAAACGCTCCCACGCCCACTCGCGCATCACGCCGTACTTTGCGTTCGCGGGGAGGCCGTACCACTCGTGCAGGGCCTTCACCACCCAGCGGTCGTTGGGGAACGCCTGCATCTTGTCCAGCGAGAAGAGCATGACGCAGTCGGCGATCTTCTCCCCGACCCCGTGCAGCGCGACGAGGGAGGCTAGCGCGTCCTCGTACGAGGCTCCGCGCAGGCCCGCGAGGAGCAGGTCGCCGGAAGCGACAGCCACCGCAGCGCCTGCGAGGTAGGGCGCGCGAAAGCCGCAGCCAAGCTCGCGCAGCCGCGCTTCGCCAGCCTCTGCGAGACGGGCGGGAGTGGGGAAGGCGTGGCGCACGATGCCGTCCAGCTCCACCGGCTCGCCGAAGGTCTCCGACAGCAGCTCGACGGTGCGGCTGATGCGCGGGATGTTGGAGGTCGAGGAGAGGATGAAGGAGGCCAGGGCCTCCCAGGGCTCTTGGCGGAGGAGGCGCATGCCGGGGTAGGCGTCGATGCCGGAGCGGACGCGCTCGTCCCAGCCGATGCGCTCCTGGATGGCGGCGAGGTCGTCGTCGAGGCGGAGGTAGGCGACGACGGCCTCGGCCATCTCGCCGGGCGGGGTCGGGGCGCTCTCGATCAAGAGGGCGGCCCTCTCCCTAGCCCTCCCCCGCAGACGGGAGAGGGGATCTGGGGTTCCCGCCTGCGCGGGAATGACGGAAGGGGGAGCGGGAATGACGGGAGGGGGCTGCGAGGTTCCCGCCTCCGCGGGAATGACGGGAGGGACGGGAGTGACGGCCCCCTCCCGGCCTCCCCCACAGACCGGAGAGAGGGTTTTCGAAGCGATGGCGGAGGAGACGGGAGAGGGGGTTTCCGAAGCGATGGGGAAATAGACGGGGGTGAGGCGGACGAGGTTGCGGCCGAGCACGCCGGTCCATCGTCCTTGGTCGTCGACGCGCCATCGAAAGCACTGGCCCGACGCGAGCGAGCTGGCCAGGTCCAGCGGGCCTTGGACGGGGAGGACGAACGGGGCGGTCATGGCTGTTGGGCGAGCCATTCGCCGACCGACGGCGCCAGCCGGTCGAACGGGCCTCGGAGCGTCGTGGCGGGAGGCACCGAGCCGAGGAAGGAGCGGCCGTAGCCCTTCGAGGTGATGCGGCTGTCCAAGACGACCACGACGCCCCGGTCGCCCTTGCTGCGGATGAGCCGTCCGAAGCCCTGGCGGAACCGGAGCACCGCCTGGGGCACCGCGTACTCCATGAAAGACTGCTCGTACTGGGCGGACCTGGCGGCGAAGATGGGGTCGGTCGGCACGTTGAACGGCAGCCGCGCCACGACCAGCACTTTGAGGGTCTCGTTTCCCACGTCAACGCCCTCCCAGAACGACGCGGTGCCCAGCAATACGGCTTGCGAGCGCCGCTGGAAACGCCCCAGCAGCTGTTGGGGGGCGCCGTCGACGCCCTGGGCGAGCACGTCGATCCCGCGCTCCGGCAGCGTCCGCCGCAGCCTCGCCGCCGCCGAGCGCACCCCCGCATGGGAGGTGAAGAGCGCCATTGTCCTGCCGCCGGCTATCTCCGCGAGGCGGTCGATCACGTGCGCGACGGCCTCGCCGTAGCCGTCGGCATTGGGCTCGGGGACGTCGGTGGGCAGGCAAAGGAGGGCCGCTTTCTCGTAGTCGAAGGGAGAGCCGAGGCAAACCTCCCGGGGCTCCTCGATGCCCAATCGAGCGCGGATGTGCTCGAACCCGCCGCCGACGGCGAGGGTGGCGCTGGTCAGAACGACGGTCTGCTTGGGGTCGAACAGCTCCTCGTGCAGGCGAGGCCCCACGTCGAGGGGGGCGCCGTTCAGCGAGAGATTGGCGCCGCGGCCGATCCAATAGACGGTCTCCGGGTCGGGGTCGGCCACGAAACCGTGGACCTTGGCGCGCGCCTCGGACTGGTCGACGAGCCATTCGGTCAGGTCGCCCCTGAGCTGGTCGAGCCCCGGCACGATCTCGCCGGGCAGCTCTTCCATCTCCCGCCACAGCGCGTCGGCCCGCTGATTGGCTTCGGACGCGCTTCGCTCGAAGGCGTCCCAGGCGATCTCGAGCTCGGACCACGCGGGCTGGGCGCGCTGGGCCGTCGTGATGCGCACCTCGCCCTCGTCGGACTCGGTAGCGCGCTGGCCCCTAACGAACTCGGCGAGGCCCGCTGTGAGCTGTGCCCACTCGTCCCGGACGCGGTAGAGCGGGGCTTTCGCCTCCTCCATGCGGCGCTGAACGATCTCCTTGCGCTCGGACGCGAGCCCGCTCACCCGGACGACGTTGCCCAGGCTATGGATGAGGGCGCCGAGGCGTTCGACGATCTCCTCGACGGTCGATTGGGAGACGCGGAACCCGAACTGGCGCGTGGCTTCCGACTCGAGGTTATGGGCCTCGTCGACGATCAGGTAGTCGTACTCCGGGAGCAGGGAGCCGCCGACTTGCATATCGGAGAGCAGCAGCGAGTGGTTCACGACGACGAGGTGCGCGGCGGCGGCCTCGTCGCGGGCGTGACGGTAGAAGCACGCGCCCTCGCGAGCGCCGGGGCAGGCACCGAACCCGCTGGCGTTGATCCGGTCCCAGGAGCCGAGCTCGCGGGCGGAGAGGCGCAGCTCGGAGCGGTCGCCGGTTCGGGTCTCGCGCAGCCAGGAGAGGGTCTTGGCCATGGTCCGGGCGTCGTCGGGCGAGCCGGCCTCGGAGTTAGCGAGCACCTCCCAGCGGCGCAGGCAGAGGTAGTTAGCCTTGCCTTTCATCTGGGCGTATCGGAACTTCGCGAGGTCGAGGCCGGGGACGTTCTCCAGCACCGTCAGCAGGTCGGGGATGTCCTTCCCCACGAGCTGCTCCTGGAGGTTGATGGTGTTCGTGGAGATGACGACGCGGACGTTGTTCCGGGCGGCGAAGAGGACGGCGGGCAGCAGGTAGGCGACGGACTTGCCGATGCCGGTGCCGCCCTCGACGACGAGGTGATGCGGCTCGCCGGCGTCGGCTCGCGAGCCGAAGGCCTCGGCGACGGCCCTGGACATCGCAATCTGTTCGAGACGGGCCTCGTAGCGTGGGAACTGCCGGGCGAACGGGCCGTCCTGGGCCAGCAGGCGGCTGATCTCGTTCGGGTCGACGAGCTGCGGCGGCTTGGGCTGCCCGAGCGCGCGCGGCCTTTCGAGGCGGCTCGCTATCTCTCTCTGGTCCATCCCGCCGATCGGCCCCGGGTCGGCGGCAGCGGGCGACTCGGCCAGGGCGGCGACGAGGTCCGCCAGCGGGCTCTGGGCGCGCAGCAGCAGGTCGGAGAGCCGGCGGAGGACGCTCGCCGGAAGGCCTCGAACGCGCTCGACCAGGGCCCGGTAAACGGCGCGCGTCGTCTCGGCGTCCGCCAGGGCAACCGAGCGGGAAGGCTGGGAGGGGGTCGGCACGCCCAGACGGTCAGCCAGCTGGGCTATGGAATCGTCGGCGCTCGCAGGCATGATGAACTCGGCCAGCTCCTGCGTATCCCACAGCGCGTCGCCGAGCGGTCCGCCCGCGCCGGCCACGAAGCCGAGGGTCGCCGCGAGGCCGTGGGCGGCGATGGGAGAGTCGCCGACGAATTCGGCGAGCTCGGCCACGCCCTTGGCGTCATCCGCGAAAAAGGAGCCGAGGACGCGGTCGCCGTGGAACTTCACCGCGCCGACGGCGGTGAGCCGGCTATGCTCGGGGTCGGGGCCCGTCGTCTGGGCGGCGAGCGCGACGACGGGCGCGTCGAGCGGATGGGCGCGGAGCAAGCGCATTCGATAGGGGGACTCGGTCATCGAATGCACGGTAAGGGAGCGCGAGCGGAGCGCGCAAGGGCGCCGCGGCTTGACCGCGCTCACACTCGCTCTGAGAATGCGAGCGTTCGAAGCCGTCCGGCATGGAGGCAGGCCATGAGCACCGACGCTCCCGCACGCAGATTCGTCGACGAGGTGATCAGCGAGATCATCGAGCCGGGCGTCGATCGGCTGCTGGAGAGCCGCTACTTCGCCGACCTGCGCGCCGGGACGCTCACGAGACGGCGGATGCAGGGGTTCGCCATCCAGCACTACCGGCACAACATGGGCATCCTCAAGGGCTTCGCGCTCCTGGCGGTGCAGGCCGCGCCGACGAACGACCTCTTCCGCGTCTATGCGGGCGGACTTAACGAGGAGCTGACTCACCCGGACATGTGCAAGAAGTTCGGCTTCGCGCTCGGCCTGACCGACGCCGACTTCGAGAACGCCCTGCCCGCGTACGGATGCCTCGCGCACACCGCCGCCTGCCTGCACGACATGTACCTGGCGACTCCGACGCAGATGCGCGCCAACGCCCTGTCCAACGAGACGATGGTGCAGCGCTATTCGACGGAGTTCGACGCCCATCTGCGCGACTACGGGATTCCGGACGAGGCGATGGAGTTCTTCATCGTGCATAAGGGAGCGGACATGGAGCACACGGAGCGCGCGGCCAACGCGATTGCTCAACTCGCCGTGACGGACGAGGAGCAGGAGCGCGTCCGCGCCGTCTGCCGCAACATGGCCCGCTTCAAGCTCGGCAAGTTCGACAGCATCTACGACGAGTACGCGTAGGGGAGACGCGTTTCGCCTTTGTTCTCTCCCAGTCACTCCTAGCCGCAGGCGGGTCTCGCGAGATTATCGCGGTTCCCTTCCGCCGGGGGCGGCAGCCGCCAGCTTCATATTATTTTCATAGAGCGGATTCATCGCAAATAAGACGCTCGGCTATTCTCGCCGCCGCTAATAAGGGGCGATTAGGCTATGATTGTTTTCGAAGACAGGCTTAAATCGATAATAAGAGCCTTAGCTATTCTCGCCGCCGCTAATAAGGGGGCGATTAGGCTATGATTGTTTTCGAGGATAGGCTTAAGCGATAATAAGAACCTCGGCTACTCTCGCCTCCGCTAATAAGGACTAACGTGGCATCTGGACGAGACCTCCAACCTCATGGCCGTTTGGTGGATTGTCCCGGCGGGTATCGCGCATACGTGCCCGCCCCGCCCCCGCCGCCCCTGACTTGGGACGCCAGCCTCGCCGTCGGCCTCTCGTCCGCCGACCGGGCTATCGGCAGGCTTGCGGGGGAAGGGCGGCGCCTGCCCAATCCGCACATCTTGATCCGGCCCTTCATCCAGAAGGAAGCCGTTCTTTCAAGCCGCATCGAGGGGACTCAGGCGACTCTTGGAGAGCTGCTGGCCGCCGAGGCGGGCGCAGCCGTCGAGCGGAACCCCGCCGACCTGCAGGAGGTTGGCAACTACGTAGCCGCTCTGGAATACGGCCTGGAACGCTTGGAAACGCTGCCTCTGTCGCTGCGCCTGGTGCGCGAGATGCACGAACGCCTCATGCACGGCGTTCGGGGCGACGCGGCCACGCCCGGGGAGTTCCGTCGCAGCCAGAACTGGCTCGGACCGCCCGGATGCGCGCTGAACGACGCGACCTATATCCCGCCCCCGCCTTCGGAACTGATGGCGTGCCTGGGCGCCTGGGAGCGGTTCCTGCACGACGACGCCCTACCCCCGCTGGCCCACGCCGCCGTCGCCCATTCCCAGTTCGAGGCGATTCACCCCTTCCTCGACGGCAACGGCCGGGTCGGACGCCTGCTCATCACATTGCTGCTGGTCCAGTGGGGCATCATCCCCTCTCCCCTGCTCTATCTGAGCGCCTACTTCGAGGCCACCCGCGAGGAGTACTACGCACGCCTCCTCGGCGTGACGGAACGGGGCGAGTGGGAGGAGTGGCTGACCTACTTCCTGAAAGGCGTCGCTCTCCAGTCCGACGACGCCGTGGACCGGATCCAACGTATCGACGGGCTGTTTTCGCGCTGGAAGGAGGGGCTGGCCCGCGGGCAATCCCGGCTCCCGGAGAGAGCCCTCGACCTCTTCGCGGGGAACCCCTTCTGGACCGTTGGCGGCGTGGCCGCCAGGCTGAACGTCGCGTTCACGACAGCGCAGCGGGCCATCGACCGTTTGGCGGCAGCAGGGGCCGTCGCCCAGGTTGGGGAAGCGCGGCGCAACCGCGTCTACTGCGCGGAAGCCATCCTCGGCGTGCTGGAAGAGCCCTTACGCTTTGGAGGTTAGTTCGACAGCAGCTACGACGAGTATGCGTAGGGGGCAGGGCGAGGTCAGCTGCCGAAGTGGCGAGCCTATCCGGTAATCGCACTCCCCGAGTCTCCCAAGGAATCTGGCGGCGTCCCGCCCCTGCTCTGTGCCTAAGCCCTCGAAGCGCTCCCGCAGCGCAGGATGCCGCCGGTTCCTCGGAATAGACGGAGCATCCGGATTCTCTCTGAAGTAGCGGCAAGCCCCTTCGTGGTGCAACCCGTAGTAGAGCCGACTTACCCCCGTCCGCTGCTCCGCCTCGCTCCCCGCCTCCGCCAGCCGAACGCCTAAGTGGTAGAAGTCAAGCGGACGCACGGCGGTCTCTGAACTCGACGAGAGAGTTCGCGTGGAAGTTGTTCCACCGCACTAAGTCTTTGCGCTCCGCTTCCGATAGCGAGGGCCGCAACCTCACCACCCACTCGTCGACCCGCCACTCCACCTTCCGCGCGTCCTCGTGCGAGCCGTCCACCCAGCAGACGAGAAGAAGGGTTGTCTCCCAGTCAGGGTCGACGTCCGACTCCCAGAGAATGACCTCTGCGCTCTCGATGATGTCCGCGCCGCCGTCCGCGAGGGCGGCCTCGTACATGGCGCGGAACGTCCGCTCGCGGAAGGGGGTCAGCCGCTTGCGGGCCTGGGGCGTTATGTGCAGCGGAGCGGGACGCGACTGCGCGGTTTCAGCGGGTTGCGCCATCTCGGGGCTCTCCTATCGTCCTGCGTGACCGTATCGTAGCACGGGGCCTGCCCGCGAACGACATTGCGTAGGCACCATGGGTCGATGTCAGTTGAGGGCGGGGCTAGTGCACCTCGATCCATATCCGGCAGTGGTCGCTCGGCCCCCAGTTTGCAGAACCATTCATAGCATAGACGGTCACGCTCTTGTCAAACCCCTTCGAGGCGAAGACGTAATCAAATTGATTCTTGGCGTCTGGTGGTTTCTCACCTACCCCGTGGAACGTGGGGACGTTCTTGTTGCCTACAACCAAACCTGACGGAGTGGGGTTTGCTTGCCTATCAGCATCCTTCCCTTGCGGTCCTACTAGCTTCAAGCCGATTGCGTCCATCCGGTCGAAAACCGTACCCGCACGGGCAGGGAGTTCCAGCTTATTGTCATCTGTAGCCCCGTAGAACATCTTGAGATCCCCAGCCGCCAGTATGCGATGAGTTGAGGGATTAGTGTAGCCGATGAACGCGGAGAGATCGGAGATGATACGATGAGCCGATGCGTCGGCGTAACCACGACCCCAACCGGTCTTTACATCAGGCCTTGGTCCGAGCCAGCGTGCGAACATCGAGACTACCCAGAACGGCTTACCGTTTGGGAGAGGCGTTACTCGTGCGGTAGCGAACGTCCGGGAGTCGCTAACGGGGATTGCGTCTTGCGCGATGCTGACAGACCCCTTGTTACGCTGACTAGGAGTCGGAACCTGCTCATGGATCTCAGGAGTAACTTGCTTGAACCATTGAACCTTAACTCGGTCAGACAGTCTCACCACCATTGGCCACCGATCATGGTTGTAGGTGAGCCATGGTTCGTATGGATCGGCCTCGACTGAATGTGGTAAATCGTTTGGTCTTGCTTCCTGAAGCAAGGCGACATCCACACCATCCTCATCGCGCATCCGCAGAAGTTCGTCCCACGGCGTGGGATTGTACTTCCCGAAGTTCTTCCAGCCCGCTATGTTCCAGCACACTATCTTGACCAAGCGCTAAATCTCCTGTTCGTTTTGCGATTGCGGGCACGTCCGCTTCTCTTCGCTACACTATTAGGAGGTCAGAGCTTGCCGCTCGCAGCGTTTGGGTTCCTCGGGCTGCTCGTCACGGTCGTCACACGTCTGTGTCATCAGTCAGCCTCCTCAAGGCAGTACCACACATTGCCCTCGCGCTCGCGCTCTGGGTGCTCGCAACGCTCCTCGTCAGGCTGTTCGTCGTCACGCTCGTCATATTCCTGCATCATCGCCTATCTCCTATTCGCCCTACGGCAGTACCTCACAGACAACACCTGCAACGTGGTCTGGATACCAGAGGACTAGTGGGCCAGCAAGATACGTCAGACACCACTTCCGCGTTCTAAAGTCAGACGTGCGCTTGTCCTCTGGACGCGGCGGGCTCTTGTCAATGCCACATCCTCCCTTCAGCCCTGATTTCGCCAAGTCTGCCACCGTTCTATTGAAGCGCACTCTGCCACTATACGGCCCCCCCTCAGCCATCTGGTATGGCGTATAGGCCAAACTGTCGCCCCACTCCCAGAGCCATAGCGCCTCGTTGCAAAGCCGCTGCTCGAAGAGGTCGGAGTCAGGGTCAGTCTCAGGGATGCGGCTGTGGGCGTTCCAGCGGATTCTTAGGTCGCTGAGCGCGTCTTGCCAGCAGTAGTACCTCTCATCGAAATAACTGTATCCCTTGGCGTTCTGTTCCCTTTTACAGCGAGCACCCTCCGTGTGGTACTTACGAATGGCCTGTAGGCGGTACTCTTTCCATGGCGCAGGCGTAGCCGTAGGCCGTGGCGTAGCCGTAGGCTCAGGCGTAGGCGTAGGCGTAGGCGTTGGCGAAACATCATGTATCTGCCATCCAACAAGCCGCTCCTCCCACTCATTTTCCGGCGTCGGCGTGGCTGTGAGACACGCCGTCAGCGCCAGCATAATCACCAGCAATGCCAGCGCGATGATTACGAGGGCAGCGGCTTTGGCGGCGATCACGATGTCACGTCCTCGCGAGCGCCTCGGTTCGCGACTTCGATGGCGCAGTAGATGGTGGTTGGGAAGCGCGGTATTTGGGGATTCATCGGCAGCGGGGAGAGTGTGACGCTATGACCGCTGCCGATGAATCCCTCCTCCCCCCTACCCCAAATACTGCCCGTAGAACGCGTAGACCTTCTTCCAGCCGTCGGCGGCTTGCTCGGGGCGGTGGGAGGTTCCGGCCCAGTTGAAGAAGGCGTGGCCCGCGCCGTCGTAGCGGTGGAAGTCGTACTCCTTGCCGTGCTTCTTCAGCTCGGCCTCGATCGCGTTCACCTGCTCGATGTCCGGGTTGCCGTCGTCGTTCCCGAACAGGCCCAGGATGGGACAGCTGATCTCGGGCGTCATGTCGATGACGGGGACGGGCTGGTTCTCGTTGATGCGGTCCGGCGTGGGGATGACGTTGCCGCCCCAGCAGTCCACGGCGGCATCCAAGTCGAGCTTGGCGGCCGCCATGTAGGAGACGCGCCCGCCGGAGCAGAAGCCGATGATGCCGACCTTCCCCGTCGTGTCGTCGAGCCCGCGGACGTAGTCGAGGGCGCCCTGGAGGTCGCCGACGACGAGCGCGTCGCGCTGGCCGCCGTCGTCGCGGATGCGGGCGGACATCTCGGATGCCGTGCCGGGCCCCATGCGGTCGTGGAGGTTGGGGCAGATGGCTAGGTAGCCGTGGTGGGCGAAGCGGCGCGCGACCTCGATGCACCACTCGTCCCAGCCGGGCATATGGTGGGCGACGATGACGGACGCGAAGGGGCCGTCGCCTGCCGACTTGGCCACGTAGGCGTCGATCGTGTCGCCGTTGTGTCCGGCTATCTGGATGGTCTCGGCGGTCATGGACGGATGCAGATTCAGTCCTGGCATTGCTCTCTCTCCTCTTCGTTAGTTACCGGGGTAGTTGGTTGCCCGCGTCATGCTACTCCACGTAGGCGACAGCCTCTATCTCGACGATGAACTCGGGCCGCGCGAGCCGCGAGACCACCACCAGGGTGCTTGTGGGCGGCTTCTCGGGCCTATAGACGGCCCGCTCTTCGCGGACGGCGTCGAGATGCTCTTCGCCGACCACGTAAACGGTCGTTTTGATGATGTCCTCGAACCGGCCGCCGACGGACTCGACGGCCGTCCTCAGGTTCTTCATCACTTGCCCAACCTGCGCCTTCGGGTCGCCGACACCGACGACGTTCCCGTCTGTGTCCGATGCGGTCTGGCCTGCGATGAAGACCCACGGGCCAACCTTGACCACATGGGTGTAGCGGTTGCCGTTGGGGGACATGCCCTCCGGCTGCAGATGCTCGACTGTCGCCATTCGCCCTCCTCAATCCTCCCCCGCAGACGGGAGAGGAGGGAATGTTGTGAGTGAAAGGCTACACCGACGCCGCTCCGCCTACAAAGGCCGTCCCCTTCCTAGTCCTCCTCCGCAGACGGCCCCCTCATCAGTCCTCCCCCGCAGACGAGACCTTTACGTGTAACTGTTCAGAGTTGATGAGGCGATGGCTGCGGAGAGCGTGGATAGCGACTCTGGTCAGAGGTAAACCGTGCTATCGGTGAGACCGCTAGGCGAGACAGATCTCCTCAAGTCTGAACAGTTACCTTTACGTAACCTCAAACTGGTTCGTGGTGAGCCTGTCGAACCATAGACCGGCTTGGAGTACCGGGGAGTGCAGAGGGGGACCCCCTCTGCTGGGGGTGTGGGGGTGTCCCCCACACCTCACGGGGCGGGAGGGTGGGCAAAGTTACACAAAGGTCTCGCAGACGGGCGAGGGGATTGGGGGTATCTCCCGCGCCACGCACGCGCTCGGCGCTGTGGGAGACTAGGTGTAGTTTCCCACGGACGTTGTTTACAGCCGGGAGGCGGGAGTGGCGCCGCCGGGTGCCTTGCCGTCTAGCGTTACGGATTGCAGGCGCCGCATTCGAGGACTGGCCCAAAGTTCTTGGGGCTGGACTTGGCCTGCTCTTTACTCTCGTAAGGGCCGTGCCAGTAGTTATCGGGCTGGCGAGTGCTCTTGCGGTCTCTGTAGTACCGGCACGATTCCCTGTGCACCCTCGACATGTTCGTAGGTACGTCAGTGTATACCCAGTAGCCTCCTCGAACTGTAGGGCCGAGTATGGCCTGTTGCCCAGGCCCGGCCTTGCTGTCGGCCTTCAGGGGCGCGAAGCCCTCGTCGAGGACGGACTCCATATGCTGCCCTTTCGCTACGGCGCGGATCGCGTTCCTGGCCATCGTGTAGGTGTAGAACGATTCGCCTGCAGGCATAGCCCACGAACGGCGCATTGCAGGCGTCGAGGCTGAGAGCGGGCGGATGATGTAGGCCAACCCTCGCAAGCCCCGGCGCTCGCTCTTGTCGCCGTCGAAGAGAACATTAGCGCTCCCAACGATGTCGGCGACATGGACGCCGTCGTAGTAGACGGCGCACGTCCTCTCGTCGCCGTACGCCAAGGCTCCAAAGGTGACTGATCGCGGGTACGCGGAGGCGTCCAGATTAGCGACATCATATCCGCCGACGCCCTGATGGGTTGGCCGGGCGACGCCTGAGGCGGTGATGGCGGGTAGGCGGAGGCGTCCAAACCGGCGACGTCGTGCTCGTCGGACGCCGCCCGGACTGGTTGACCAACCGCTTCGGGCGACGGGGGTTGTCCTTGTTTCTTTGCCTGTTGCGGTCCCTCACCAGCCTCTCGCCGTTCCTCCGCACACCGGAGACAGTGCTTCGGTGTATTGGGACGCGAGGTCCCGGATGGAAAAGGGTCCCCGCAGTCGTCACATTGGAGAATCCAGCGGCCTTCCGCATCGCCCGGCCTTTGCTTGCCGTACCTTACCCAGTCGTCATTGGTGCGCTTGGCTAGTTCGTCCCATTCGGACTTGGGAATCTGTGGGTCGAAGTCACGCCTTGCTGCATGGGAAGGCGCCGGCGGGCTTGCCCGTTCGACAGCGGGCGGCGCTGATGGCGCAGGAGGCGCAAGCGTCCGCGCCTCCGCATCGCGCAGCTCATGGCCCCTTTGGACCTCCCGAAGCTCGCTTTCGTGCTGCTCCTCTTTGATGCGCTCTAGCTGCGCAGGCGTCAGCCCAGGGAGGAACGAGAAGTCCACGAGCCGCAGCCCGTAGTAAGCGATGGTGGAAGCGAGCTCTCTATTGAGTGAGTCGTTGATCGACCTGAGCAACTCTTCGTTGCCGAGCAGGTCGTCGGCTGTGTGCTTGCGGAGCTCCAACACGAGCACCTTGGCCTGCAGCTCGCCCTTGATCTCGTGCGCAACGTCGGCCTTGGTGATGGCGGCGCGGGCGCCCAACAGCTGCAGCAGAAGTTCGGCTTGCTCCCCCACAACCGAGAAAGTCATATCTATCCAGCCGGTCACGAGCCGGCCATCTGCGGTCAGAATGGGCCGGTCCAGAACCACCCCCACACCGGACTCCGAGAGGCCCCCAGGGGCGGCGGGATCTCCCAGCCAGAACTCCAGACGGAACGGGGCAGCGGAAGCTATGTAGAGACGCACATTCCTTCGGGGAACTTCTTCTCTTCCCGAGAAGACCTGCTCGACTCGGCCGTTATGTACGACTATTCCGATCTGGTGTGGCGGGACAGTCAGGAAGTGCTTTTTACCCAAGCCTAAGAAGCCGCCTTCCCCCTCGGGCGCAGCCTTCCGCAGTATGAAGTCACTGTGTACTTCCGCGTTCAAGCCCAGTCTCCGGGTCTCTACCTGTAAGCCGCCGCTAGGACGCGGCGCCCTCCTTCCGGCTGGCCGCCTGTTCGATGTCGTTCATCGCCACGTCGAAATCGGCGCCGCGGTCGAACGCCACGTCGGCGGGGGCCTTCTCGAACATGTCGACGATGGTCTGGAGCTTGTTGTCCGACTCCTTCCAGGCGAAAGCGACCGCGTCGAGCTGGTTCTCCAGGGCGGTCTCATTCATCCCGTTGATTGTCTTCCAGATGCCGCGCTTCTCCAGGTCAGCCTTGCTGCGGATGATGTCGATGGTTGCGTCCAAGACCGTCATGCGCGTGATGACGCGCTGGAGGTCGGTCTCGGCCCTATTCTTCCGCTTCAGCGCCTGGCTCATACGGTAGGCCGCGACCTCTTTCTCCGCCTGGCTCACGCCGGGCTCCGAGGCGATGTCGCGTCGGCGGTCGTACTCTTCCTGCGCCCGCCTGATGGCGCCCATGTGCTTCTGCGAGGCGATGTCCTGCTTCGTCTTCTCCTTGAGCAAGTCGTCAACCTTCAGGTCTTCGAGCTTCTTGGCCTTGCCAAATCCCAACATAGCGCTACCTCCGTCTTATGACTCGAACCTTCTGACTGTCCGGCCCTTCCTCGTAGGAAACGATGGCTCCCTTCTCTTTCCGGAGCCGGTCCACTGCCGCGCGGACCACGTCGTCGCCAAACTGGTCTACGAATTCGTCGAGGACGACTACGGTCCGGCTCTCGTCGCCCATCGCGGTCTCGATCTCTCCCGCGCACTCCCGCACCCTCTGCCAGTGCGTCACTGGGGCGCCGACCGGCGGGACGAGAGGAGGCTTGGCGGACGAGACGTCCGGTCCGGACCGCTGGGTCTCTAGCCACGCGTCAATCTCAGAACGCCTGAACCGCCACGTCGCGCCGAGCTTGAACACGGGGATCCTGCCCGTCTGGGCCCAGTCGTATATCGTCCGCTCCTGCATGTGGAGATACCGGGCCACTTCCCGCAGGGACATGAGCGCGGTTGCCATGTCTTTGTCTTCGCTGTCTTCCAAGCTCGCACCCGACGGCCCACCCAAGGTTCATTGGCGCCCGAGGTTCATTGGCGGGAGATTATGTGAATAAACGACAGTATATGTCAATCCCTGTATCGCACAGGGGACGAAGTTCTCACAAGTTCGCGCCCTCTCCCGCAGACGGCCCTCTCTCTAGGAATCCTCCGCAGAATGGGGACGAGGTTCCCGCCTATGCGGGCATCACGAGCGAGGGCAGCAGGCGCGTTGCGAACGCCCTGTAGCCTTGGGCTTCCATGCGTGCGGCGATTTGGGCGGCCTCCGCTTCATCCTTGGCGAGGGCGAACATCGCGGGGCCGGAGCCGCATAGGGTCGGCTGCCGGGCGCCCGCGGCGAGGAAGCGCTCGCGCATCGCGTCGTAGGAGTCATGGGCGCGGGAGGCAACAGCGTCGAATACGTTGTAGAGCGCGCCGTCGAGGGGCGCTCCCTCACGGAGCCGGCGGACGGCCTCGGCGGTGGCGGCGCCGTCGGAGTAGTGCTCGGGGCCGAGGAGGCTGTACAGCCGGGCCGTCTTATTGACGAGCTCAGGCGCATCGGGCGCGACGACCACGGCGCAGCACTCGACGGGCGTGGGCAGAGGCGATAGCTGCTCGCCGCGCCCGGTTGCGAGGGCCGTGCCGCCGGAGAGGAAGAAGGGGACGTCGCTCCCGAGCTTGGCTGCGATGGCCGACAGCGCTTCGTCGCTGATGTCGAGGCCGTAGCACCGGCGCAGGCCGAGCAGAGCGGCGGCGGCGTCGCTGCTGCCGCCGCCGAGGCCTGCGGCGGTGGGGATACGTTTGACGAGGCGAATGGCCATGCCGCCGCGCGTCTCGACTTCCAAGAGGCGCGCGGCGTCGAGCACGAGATTGGCCTCCTCCGGCGCCGCGCCCTTGGGCTCGACTTCGAACGTGAGCCCCGGCTTCCCGCCGGGGGGCGCAAAGCTGGGCGCGGGCGGAGGCGCCGCCAGCTCCAGGTCGTCGGCGAGGTCGATCGCTTGGAGGACCGTGCGCACCTCGTGGTAGCCGTCGCCCCGCCGCCCGAGGACCTCCAAGGTGAGGTTGATCTTGGCCGGGGCCGACTGACGGTCGGTCACCATCGGCAGGCGGGCCTACCAGCGGCGCTTGTACTTCGAGATGCTCTGCAGCTCGCGGGGCGGGTCGAGACGGCTGCCGACGATGGTGTAGGAGACCTCGGCGACGTAGAGGCTGCCTTCGGAGTCGACGGCGATGCCGTGGGGCGCCATAAACTTGCCGGCGCCCTCGCCCTCGTCGGCGGCGCCGAACCGGGAGACGAGCTTGCCGTCGAGGTCGAAAACTTCGACGCGGTGGCCCATGTTGGGAGAATCGAAGCCGCCGACGCCGTTGAGCTCGCCGATGTAGATGTGGTCCTGCCAGAGCACCATGGCGTCGGGGCGGTGGATGTTGTTCCACATGGTGATGAAGGCGCCGTCGCCGTCGAATATCTGGACGCGGTGCGCCTCGCGGTCGACGACGTAGACGCGGTCGTTGTTGTCGAAGGCGATATTGTGGGGGCGCATGAACTCGCCGGCGTCGATGCCGGGGCTGCCCCAGGAGAACTTGTACTCGCCGGCGGGGCTGTAGACGTGGATGCGGGCGTTGCCGTAGCCGTCCGAGACGTACCAGTCGCCGTTGGAGGGGCGGATGGCGGCGGAGGTGGGGCGGTTGAAGGGCTCGCCGCTCCACTTGGGCGCGGGGTTGTCGCGGTTGCCGAGCTCGGTGATGCGCTCGCCGTCCGGGCTGAACTGCTGGATGGTGTGGATTCCGTCGTCGGCGACGAGCAGGGAATCGTCATGGGCGATGTAGAGGCCGTGAGTGCGGTTCTTGGAGAAGTAGCCCTCGCCGAAGGACTTGATGAAGGCGCCGTCCTTGTCGAACTGCATCAGGGGGTGCTCGCCGCGCGTCAGCAGAAAGACGTTGTCCTTGGAATCGACGGCGACGCCGGGGCATTCGTGGAGCGAGTAGCCGTCCGGCAGCTTGGCCCAATCCGGGACGTATTCGTACTGGAACCCTGGGTAACCAAAGACTTCGGCCATCTCACACCTCCGGGGGGTTGGGGGCAGGGGAGATTCTACGCCGAGCGGCGCAATCATGCGTCCCCGCGAGGCTGGCCCTCCCCGTAACCGCCCGCAGGCCGCTCGGCAGCCATTCGAGCACTCGCCGGCTCCGAGCCGCGTTCGGGAGCGTACTCTCGCCACGTCTTTCTCTGGGAAAGGCGGTCCTCGGCGACCTCCAAGTCGTACTGGCTTTGCAGGCCCATCCAGAACTGCGGGGAGTTCCCGAAGAAGCGGGAGAGGAGCAGGGCCGTCTCAGCCGTGATGGACCGCTCCCCGTGGACGATGGCGTGGATCCGGCGAGGGTCCACGCCGATCGCCTTGGCCAGTGCATACTGCGTAACCTTCATCGGGAGAAGGAACTCCTCGTTGAGTACCTCTCCCGGGTGAATGGGGGGCAGCCGCTCCGCGTCCGGCTCGATTGTCGTAGTCGTATTCATCTCGTTCTTCTCCCCCATCGTTCTCTGTCTCTTCCCCGGTTAGGGTCCAGCGCTCGCCGCTCAGTGATAGTCCACTATCTCCACTCGATCGGCGTTTCCGCCGCTCCACACGAAGCAGATGCGCCACTGATCGTTGATGCGGATGCTGTGCTCCCCCCGCCGGCCTCCCGACAGGGCCTCCAAGCGGTTTCCCGGCGGCGCCCTCAGATCATTGAGGTCCTTGGCGTTGTTCAAAATCATCAGCTTCCGCTGGGCTCGTCGTTGGATGTCTTCGGGTAGCCTGCCAACGCGCCTTCGTTCAGCGACCGCCCGAGTGTCCCTGTCCCGGTAGCTGATAATCACAAGCCCATAATAGCGCATAACGCTATTAGCGTCAACCGCTATGCCTGCCATGCGAAGACTTGTCGGCTATTCGCTCACGCCCCTTCCGAGGGGGCCCGGCAACCCCTCAGCGCGAGAGCGGGATATGGAGTAGCATCTAGGCATCGGAGAGCTACGCAGGAGGGGACGAATGACTCAGCAGATCGACGTGCAGGACAGCATCGCGCGGGGCGGCAGCCGCGACGGCCGTTTCGTCTATGACCGGTGGATGGAGGCGCAGGGCGTGCCGGTCCACCGCGGCTATTTCATCGAGGACCTCCGCACCGTGGAAGTCGCGCCGTGGCATGAGCGCGAGTGCAACGCCGCGTTCATTCAGGTGTCGGGCATGGAGGGCGTAGCCGAGGCCCGGCTGACCGAGCTGCCGCCCGGCGCGACCACGCCGCCGATGAAGTTCGCGCTCGACGAGGTCGTCTACACGCTCTCGGGGCACGGCATCGCGACGGTCTGGACGGAGGGCGTGGACAAGCACAGCTTCGAGTTCGGGCCGCGCAGCCTATTCCTGCTCCCGCGGGGAGCGCACCGGCAGTTCGCGAACGCGCGGGGCGATCAGCCGCTGCGAATGCTGCACAACAACTACCTGCCGGTCGCGATGTCGCTGGAACCGGACCCAGACTTCTTCTTCAACAACCCCTACGGTCATCCCGAGCTGCTCAGGCCGAGCGAGGAGGAGCTGTACGCAGTCGCCAAGCGGGCGCCGGGCATGGGGCGCGGAGCGACGTGGTACGGCAACTTCTTCACGGACATGGGCGGGTGGAACGACCTGGTCCCCCACCGCCAGCGCGGGGGCGGCGGCCACGTCGTGGACGTTTCGTTCCCGAACTCGCAGATGGGCGGGCACATGTCCGTGTTCCCGCCGGGCACGTACAAGAAAGGGCACCGGCACGGCCCAGGCCGGGTCATCGTGATTCCCGGCGGCGAGGGCTACTCGATCCTATGGCCCGAGGGCGGCGAGAAGATTATCGCTCCCTGGCACGAGGGCAGCATGTTCACGCCGCCCGACCGCTGGTTCCACCAGCACTTCAACGTGAGCGTCGAGCCCGCGCGCTACCTGGCGCTGGCGCCCCTGCCCCAGTTCTCCGGCCACAGCGAGCAAGTAGAGGACCGGCGGCGCGACCAGATAGAGTACCCGCGCGAGGAGGCCTGGATCCGCGAGAAGTTCGAGCATGAGCTGGGCCTGCGCGGGCTCGAAAGCCTCATGCCCGAGGAGGCGTACCAGAACGCCGGCTTCAAGTGGGGGTACAGCGCCGATGAAGAGGAAGGCGCGGTGATCGGCGCTCGCGGGGCAGACCGGTAGGGACGCGCCGCCCTTCCCGCCTCCCCGTCCCGCAAAGGAGATTCCACCCAATCCGTTCGTCGGAGCCTCGATGGCCTAGGCGGACGGATTGGGTGCCGACGACGCCAGGAGAAATCATGCCGCGCATCGAGATGATCACCGACAAGGCCCAGATTCCCGAGGACCGGCACGCCGAGTTCGACGCAATCGTCGAGACGCTTCACGGGGTGCGCGGGCCTTTCGCCGTCCTCATGCACAGCCCCGGCCTCGCCCAGAAGGTCATGCAGGCCGGCGCGCAGGTCAGGCTGGGCTCGACCCTCAGCCCAGTCGAGCGCGAGCTGGCCATCATCGCCGTCGCCAGGGAGAAGGACGCGACCTACGAGTGGGCCGCGCATGTGAGAGCCGGACGAACGGCCGACATGCGCGAGGAGGCTATCGAGGCCATCAGGCACAGGCAGGACACGAGCGGCCTCGAGGAGGACGAGCGCGGCATCATCGAGTTCGTGCGGCAGCTCCTGCGGAACAACAAGGTCGAGCAGGACCTCTTCGACGCGCTGGAGGGCCGTAAAGGGGTCCGCTGGCTCGTCGAGCTCGCCGCCACCATCGGCCAGTACCAGTACATTTCCGCAATCAACACAGCGTTCGGCGTCGTTGCGGCCCCGGACGCCGACCAGCTCCCCGTCTGAGAAGGGCTATTCCCTGACCAGCGCCAGCGCGCGGACGCCCGCCTTGTAGTGCTCCTCCGGCGTCACGATGGGGCCGGGACGGTAGACGTAGCGGCCGCCCGGAGCCAGCACCTCCTCGTAGAGGATCTCCCGATGGCCGGGATATTCGACAACGACGGCGTAGTAGGCCTCGTCCGGCACGAAGAACCTAGCCCGGCCTTGGGCGTCGGTCCTCGTGCGGCCTATCCCGGCGACGATGACATCCGCTCCGCTGACCGCCTCCCCTTCGCGATTGAAGACCCGCAAGCAGTTGTTGGGGCGCGGCAGCCGGCCCATCGTGAGGGCGCGCTGCAGTCTGCGGGCCCGGCTGAGCAGTGCGCCGTCCTCGATCTTCATGACGACGTCCGCCTCGAAGCCCGGCCCTTTCGGCGTTCGCCACTCGGGGCCGTACTTCAGCCGCAGGTACTCCTCGGGCGGGTCCGGGACCCGGAACGTCTCGCCGATGAACTCGATCTCTCTCGGGTGCTCAAAGATGCTCAGGGGCAGCTCGACCCCAGGGAACTCGTAGGCCTTGCCGTCGACGATGCGGTGGCACGTCCAGTCCACCCTGACGCCGTCCTTTATGAAGTTGACGCTGGAGTAGCGGGAGTTGTGTTTGACAGGACAGTAGAAGCCGCGCTCCCTGAAAGCCTCGGCGACGCGGTCGAGCGTCTCGACCGTGAGGCCGTGCATCCCGATGACCGCGGCCGTGTCCATCTCGTCGTCCCAGGGTATGAAGCGCCCCTCGCGGACGGCCCCAAGGCATGTGCCCGAGCCCAGCCAGAAGAAGACGCCCAACTCGTCGAAGACGCGCTTGACCTCTTTCAGCCGCTCGGCGGCAAAGGCCGGGTCCAGGGGCTTTGGGTCCTTGATTGTCTTCGCGTACGCTGCCGCGCCTGCATCGTCGCGCTCCGCCATGATCTTCCTCCGGGCGGGCCAGGATGTCCGCGATATTAACATTCCGTTTGGAGTTCTCATAGAGAGCGCAACCCTTTCCCTCCCCTAGGGAACATCTGAACAAGTGGCCGATGCCCCCAAACCCCCTCCCGTCTGCGGGAGGGGTCGCGCGTAGCGCGGGGGAGGAGGCGGGGCAGACTACGTGACTCCTCCGCATCCAAGGGGACTTATTCAGACTATCCCTAGCGACATCCGCCACTCCTCCACCGTCAGACGACCGCGGGAATAACGAGTGGGACAGCGCGGGTATGACGGGTCGGGGCGCCGATCGAGGCGGGGCGTTCTCCCTACCCTTGCCCTGTGCCGCTGGCGGAAGGAATGCGCGCCCGGCCCTGCAAGGACCACGGCGTTGTGCGGGTGATGCGCACCTCTAGCACGTCGCCGAGGGTGACGCCGCCGTCCTCCGGATCGTCAAAGAAGACGAGCTTGTCGGTGCGGGTGCGGGCTTGCCAGCGTCCTTTGCTGCGGCCGTCGACGAGGGCCTGCTGGGTCGTGCCGAAGTAGGCGTTGTTGAGCTGGGTGAGGACGGCTTCCTGGGCGGATTCGATGGCGTGGAGGCGGCGGCGCTTCTCTTCGTGGGACACGTCGTCGGGGAGCTTGCGCTCGGCGTAGGTGTTGGGGCGGGTCGAGTACATGGCGGCGTGGACCTTGTCGAAACGAAGGTCTTGGACCATGGCGAGGGAGTCCTCGAACTGGGCCTCGGTCTCGCCGGGGAAGCCGACGATGAGGTCTGTGACCATCGCGACGCCGGGGATGGCCTCGCGGACGCGGGCGACAAGCTCTCGGTACTGCGCGTTGGTGTAGCCGCGCCGCATGTTCGCGAGCACCTCATCGTTTCCGGCCTGGAAAGGCAGGTTGATGTTCTCCATGACGCGGGGCAGGCCCGCGACGGCCTCGATGATGCGGTCGCTCATGTCATTGGGGTGGGAGGTGAGGAAGCGGATGCGCGCGAAATCGGGTACGCCGTCGTGGACAGCCTCGAGGAGGTCGGCGAGGTCGGTCGGGTCTGGCAGGTCGTGGCCGTAAGAGTCGACGTTCTGGCCGAGGAGGGTGACCTCCTTCACGCCGCGAGCCGCGAGCATCCGGCACTCCTCAATGACCTCCTCGACAGGCCGGGAGACCTCGCGCCCGCGACGGTAGGGGATGATGCAGAAGGTGCAGAACTTATCGCAGCCGTGGATGATGGGGACGTGGGTGGTGACCGAGGGGTGGCCAGGGACGAGAGGCCCAACGCAGCCGTCTGGGTCGACGCCGAGCTTGTCTCCGACCATTTCGATGAGGGGCTCGAACTTCTGGGGCTGCATGAAGACGTCGACGTAGGGGTATCGCTTGCGGAGGTCGTCAGTCTTGGGGCCGACCATGCAGCCCATCAGCGCGAGGGTCTTTTCGGGGAAGCGCTGTTTCCAGGGTTTGAGGGAGGTGAGCATGCCGACGACGCGGTCCTCGGCCTGTTGCCGGACGACGCAGCTATTGAGGACGATGACGTCGGCGGTCTTGGGGTTGCCGGTCCATTCGAGGCCGAGCTGTTCGAGGCCGGAGCCCATGCGCTCGGAATCGGCCTTGTTCATCTGGCATCCGACGGTCCAAATGTAGTAGGAGGTCATAGGGATGCCTACTTCAGCAGGGCGTCCACGGGCGTGAAACGTTCATTGCGCGTGTCCACGGCAAGGCTGAGGTTCTCCAGCGCCGTCGCCCCTAGCAACGGTGACGCCTCGTCGTCGCCGAAAACGACGAGCACCGGCACTTCCTCGCCGTCGTACCGCAGGAATACCGGCCCCACCTCATACTCGACACGCGAATCGTCGGCCATGAGAAATCCGCGCCGTCCAGATGGGCGTACGCCAATGGCCCGCAGTACAGCGCCCGGAACCACCGGATATGTCGCGCCCGTGTCCACGAGGGCGCCAACGTCCGCCTGTCCGTCCGGGCCTTGCAAAGTGACTCTTACGCTAAACGTTCCCATATCCCCGGTGATGCTCGCGCTTGGTAGTGGCGGAGGGAGCGGGATTCGAACCCGCGAGGGAGCTCATCACCCCCAACCCGCTTAGCAGGCGGGCGCACTAGGCCACTATGCGATCCCTCCCCGCCGCATGCAGGATACCAAATCGCAGGCTGGAGCCGCATCCGCACGGTCGTCCTCGCCATCTGCTCCGGGCAAGACGGGGTTGACGCTCCAACCCGCCCTCCATAGCATGACGGCGATGGAAGATTATCTGCGGCAATACGGGCTCATTCTGATGCTGGGGGTCGTGGCGGTGGCCCTGCCCGCCGGCGTGCTGCTGATATCGCAGCTCAGCTCCAAGATCAACGCCCGGCCGTTCCGGCAGAACCCGCTCAAGTACTCGCCGTACGAATGCGGGATGGAGCCCGAGGGCGGACGCTGGCAGCGCTTCAACGTGCGCTACTACCGGTTCGCTCTTCTTTTCCTGCTGTTCGACGTGGAGGTGGTCTTCCTCTTCCCGTGGGCGAGCCAAGCCGGCGCGCTGGGTTGGTCGGCTTTCGGCGCGGTCCTCTTCTTCTCAGCGGCGATGATGGCCGGCTGGGCCTACGAGTGGAAGCGCGGCGGCATGGAATGGGACGAGACGCTGCCCGCGGCGCAACCCGCTCGTGAGCCGGAGCCGGTCGAGCAGACCGCAGCCTAGACCCCTCCCCTCCCCCCGGCGCCCCTGCCAAGCCGCCGCTGCCAATAGGTTCGTGGTGAGCCTGTCGAACCACGCCGCCCGCTAACCAACGCCAAACCCACTCCCCCGCCTGCTCCGGTCCTCTCGCCCGTCTGCGGGAGAGAGCTAGAGAGAGGGTCTGCGCGTCTGCCGGCCAACCAACCCCACGCCCCTGCGACACTTGCCCCTTACGCCAACCCGCCTCCGACGCGTACCCTTGGAACCCATCATGCCCACCCCCCGCGCCACCCCCGACATTCCAGCCCCTGCCGCGTCAGCCCCAACCCTGGCGCCCCCGGAAACGCCCCCAAGGAACGTGTTGCTACCGTGTTTTCTCATTTCTGTCGGCGCCTTGATCGCGGGAAGCAGGCCGTGGCCTGCTAAACACCCCCAATCAAGAAACAGAAAACCCCCCTCCGACGACACAATTTTTTCAACCCTTACGAGTAAAAATCCCCATCAAGAAGCCGATTTACTCCGCTCTCTCTAACCCTCTCCCTCGTCTGCGGAGGAGGCTGAGAGGGGGCCGTCTGCGGGGGAGACCGAGAGGGGGCGCGGCGGAGGGGACTGGCTCAGGATCATTCCCCTAGAAGCGAGGAGGCAGAATGACGAGTGAGCAGTCCGTACCCAGCATCCGATTCGGGGCGTCATGGTCGACGCAGTTCCGGTTTACGCAGGCGATAGGCCGGGGGCTCGCGGAGCTGAAGCGCGTCAATGCGTCGGTGCACGTCCTGGGGCCCGGCGGCATGGGCGCGCTGGCCAACGGCGGCGTGGACGTGGTCTTCTCCAAGTGGGTGGTGAACGAGCACCGCTACTCCGGCAAGGGCATCTACGCCGGCGCCAAGCCCGACGACTGGCTGCGGACCATCGCGTGGCTCCCACAAGAGGACCGCTTCCTGTTCGCCATGGCGCCGTGGACCGGCATCGAGTCCTTCGAGCAGCTCGTGGCGGAGAAGCCCGCGCTGCACATGGCCGGCAGCGGCGCGGAAGTGGTGCTGCAGGAGTACGGCTTCAGCTACGCCGACATCGAACGATGGGGCGGCTCGGTGGGGCGGATGGAGCACACCGCGCGCGACGCCAAGGCCCGCTACGACGCCGGCAAGCTCGACGCGTTCTGGGGCGACGGCAGCGCCTACGACTTCTCTGCGTGGCCTTGGGTTGGCTCGCGCGGGTACCGCTTCCTCGACATCAGCGAGGAGGTCATGCAACGGCTGGAGGCGAAGGGCCTGCGCCGCCAGGTGACGCCCGCTGGATTCGTGCCCGGCGTCGATAGGACGCTCACCGCGCTGGACGACTCGCACATCGTGCTCACGTGCCGCGCGGACCTCGACGACCAGCTGGCGTACCTGCTGGCGAAGGCAATCGACGATAAGAAACGGGATATCGAGCTAACGTCCATCCAAATCGACTACGACAACGGCGAGGCCGGCGGTCTGCCGATGATCAGGCCAACGTACTGGTCGTCGCTAACGGGCCCGATCAACCGCCAGTGGGACGAGCAAATCCTAGGTGCCCCCCTCCACCCCGGCGCAAGACGTTACTACGAGGAGCAAGGGTACCTGTAGGGAGACGGGCGTCGGCTTGGACGCGGTGCGCGGGTAGAACGCAACGCCACCTAGCCTGCTTCTTCTGCTCCCACCCCTACTCAGGACGCTTGCCGATGCGCAGACGCACCAGCCCGCAGTCGCAGAGGTAGTCGGTCCAGGCTAAGGAGTCGAGCTCGTTGGGGAGAAGGGGTTGGCCGCGCTCGGAGTAGGGGACCTCGCGGACGCGCGTCGCGCCGCACTGCTCGCATGGCGGATCCATGCCAAGGCGGCCCTCGCCGTTGATCGTCACGCCGCTCATGCGGCCCACGCGCGGTAGAGCGCGGCCCAATCGGCCATGGATAGGGTCTCTGCGCGGCGCTTGGGGTCGATGGCGGCGGCGGCGAGGAGCGTCTCGGCGTCGCCGGGGGGAATGGTGAGTCCGCCTGAGAGAGCGTTCCGCAGCTGTTTGCGAGGGGCGCTGAACGCGGCGCGGGCGAGCGTGAAGAAGCGGGACGCGTCGTCGATGCCCTCGGCCGGCCGGTCATAGATATCAATGGCGACGACGGCGGAGGTCACTTTGGGCGGGGGGTTGAAGGACCCGGGACGGACGATGCGAACGATGCGGGGTTTGCCGAACAGCTGCACGCCGAGGGATGCGAGGGACATGGCGCCGGGCGCAGCGCAAAGCTGCTCCGCGACCTCGCGCTGGACGAGGATGGCGGCGGCCGACGGGCGGCAGTCCGATTCGAGGAAGGCGCGCAGAATGGGCATCGCCGCATAGTAGGGCAGATTGCCGAGGAGCTTGTAGGGGCGGCAGCCTTCCAGGAGCACAGAGGGCGCCGCCGCGCGAGCGTCGGCCTCGACGACGCGGACGTTCGGGCGCGCCGAGGCCGCCAGCCCGCGGGCGAGTTCCGCGTCGAGTTCGACGGCGACGACCTCGCGGGCGCGCTCGGCCAGGACGGCGGTGAGCGCTCCGCGGCCCGGGCCTGCCTCAATGACGGCGTCGTCGGGTCCGACGGCCGCGGCGTCCGCGATGGCGGCGAGAATGTTGCGGTCGGTCAGGAAGTGCTGGCCCAGGCTCTTCTTCGGAGGGCGTATGAGCAAGGAAGACCTCGAAAGGGAAGGCGCCAGGGGCCCAATCGCCCCCGGCGTTGCCCACCGGCGATGAGGATGAGAGGAGCGGCCGTGCACCTCCCCCTCGAACCGGGAACCCGACGCATGGCCATAGGATTCAGACTCGAACCAGGCTGGTCTGCGGCGCTCGGAGCACTCCGCTTAGCGCTGCTTCCTTCCGGACCTGACGCGATTCACGGGACTCCGTCGCGCAGGGCCCGGCTCTCAACACCCGTTCCGGACCAGAGGCGGCGGGACCGGCCCTCAGGGGAGGAGTTCAACCCCGCTATAGCGGATTTCGGGTGCAGGGCGCCGCTAACTCCCCGTCTAGCACGGCCATGCGCCATCGTAGGCGTCGCGGAGCCGTGGGTCAAACGCAAGGGAGGCCTGGTATCCTCTACCCGCCATGAGCGTCCGCACCGCCGTCATCACCGCCGCAGGGGTTGGGACCCGCTTCCTGCCAATCTCCAAGTCCGTGCCGAAGGAGATGCTGCCGCTCGTCGACCGCCCCGTCATCCAGTACGCCGTCGAGCAGGCGGTCGAGGCGGGGATCGAGCGGGTGGTGCTCGTGACCTCGCGCGGCAAGACGGCGATGGAGGACTATTTCGACTTGGCCCCCGAGCTGGAGCGGACGCTTCGCGATAGGGGAAACGCGAAGCTCGACCCGGTGGAGCGGGTGTCGCGGATGGCGGAGATCATCACGGTGCGGCAGAAGGAGCCCTTGGGGCTCGGCCACGCGGTGCTGACGGCGAAGGAGGCGGTCGGCAACGAGCCGTTCATCGTCTACCTGCCCGACGAGATACTCCTGGGCGAGCCGTCGGTCACGCGGCAGATGCTCGACGCATACGCCCAACTAGGGAGCGTCCTGGGGGTTATCGAGGCCCCGTGGGCGGACGTGTCGCGCTACGGGGTCGTCGAGGGCGAGCCTGCGTCCGCCCGGGCGACGCGTCTCACGCGGTGCGTGGAGAAGCCGCCGCGAGACGAAGCTCCCTCGAACCTGGCGATAGTAGGCCCTTACGTCTTCTCGCCGGCCATCTTCGACTGCTTAGAATCGATTACGGCAGGCTCAATCGGCGAGCTTCAGCTGACCGACGGCGTCGACCTTCTGGCGCAGCGCGAGCCGGTGCATGCGTACCGGTTCGAGGGAGACCGCTTCGACGCGGGCACGCCGCTGGGGCTGCTGCAAACGTCGGTCGAAATAGCGCTCCGGAGGCCGGAGTACGCCGACGACGTTCGGGCCTGGCTCCGGGAGCTGTCGGCGCGACTATAGGACGCGACGTGCCGGGGGCGCGTCTTCTCCGGACATCGCATGGGAAAGCGGCAGTTCGTGTCGGCCATACTGTCTATTTTCTAACATAGTTCTGACAAGTACCCGTTGCGCCATCACTCCCTCCCTCTCTAGGCTGTTGCCTAGTAGGAAGGACGCGCATGAAACGCATCGTTATCTGTTCGGACGGGACTTGGAACACGCCAGGCCAGCCAGCGCCCACGAACGTCACGCGGTTGGCCCGCGCGGTGCTGCCGACGGCGCCCGACGGCACAACGCAGGTGGTGTTCTACGACGCGGGAATCGGGACGGACGGCGGCTGGCTGACCCGGCTGCTCGGCGGCGTTACCGGGAAGGGCATCGAGAAGAACGTGGGCGACGGCTACCGCTTCCTCATGCACAACTACGAGCAGGGAGACGAGATATACCTATTCGGGTACAGCCGGGGGAGCCTACACGGTCCGCAGCCTGGCCGGGCTGGTCCGCAACGCCGGCTTACTGCGGAAGACCGAGGCCGACCGTTTCCAGGACGCATATCGACTCTACCGCCGCCCCGACGCCGCGCCGAGCTCGGAGGAGGCAATCGCGTTTCGGGCCGCGCACTCCCACGAGGTCGTCATTACATTCATAGGCGTCTGGGACACGGTCGGGGCGCTCGGCATCCCGCTACGAGGTCTGGGAAGGCTGACGGCGGCCCGCCATCAGTTCCACGACGTCGAGCTGAGCGGGAGCGTGAAGCACGGCTACCATGCGCTCGCCATCGACGAAAAGCGGCGGCCGTTCAGAGCGTCGCTTTGGAAGGCCAAACCCAAAGCGGGCCAGACCGTCGAGCAGGTGTGGTTCGTCGGCGTGCACGGGGACATCGGCGGCGGTTACGGCGACTGTTCACTCGCGGATGGGCCGTTCACGTGGATGGTGGAGAAAGCCTCGGAAGTCGGCCTAGCGTTCGATGAAGGATGCGCGCGCCGGTCGGCCAACCACCATCCGATGGGCGCGCTACGCGACTCGAGGAAAGGGCTCTTCAAGCTGTCGCCGGCCCATCTACGGGTGATTGGCGGAGACGCGACGCAGTCCGTGCACCGGACGGCCCGCGATCGCTTCGAGGTGGACACTTCCTACGCGCCGCGAAACCTGGCTGCGTACCTGAGCAGCCCGGAAGCACGCGTATGTGGGGAGGACCACTTGCCCTCTCCCGGACGGGGAAGGCTTGACGGTCCGTGATGAGCCTGGGGAACCACGGCGCCCGGAGACCAACACCCGCCCCCGCGTTATAGAGATCGCTGTCCTACCTATCCATCTTGAGGACGGCGAGGAAGGCCTCTTGGGGGACCTCGACGCGGCCAACGCGCTTCATGCGCTTCTTGCCCTCGGCCTGTTTCTCGAGCAGCTTGCGCTTGCGGGTCACGTCGCCGCCGTAGCATTTCGCGAGCACGTTCTTGCGGAGGGCGTGGACAGTCTCGCGCGCGATGACCTTGCTGCCAACCGCGGCCTGGATGGGCACCTCGAATAGCTGGCGAGGGATCAGCTTGCGGAGCTGCTGGACGAGCATGCGGCCCTGGTAGTAGGCGCGGTCGCGGTGCGTAATCAGGGAGAGCGCGTCGACCAGCACCTGGTTGACGAGGATATCGAGCCGAACGAGGGGCGCGGCGCGGTAGCCGCTGAAGGAGTAGTCGAGAGAGGCGTAGCCGCGGCTGCGCGTCTTTACCTGGTCATAGAAGTCGACGAGCACCTCGGCCATGGGGACGAACGCCTCCAAGACCACGCGCGGGTCCGACGAGGGCGGCGAGTCGGACCCTGTGGGGCGCGAGACGGCGGTGTCGAGGTACTCGGTGCGCTTGAACTCGCCGCGCTTCGCGTTGATGAGCTCCATCATGGGGCCAATGAAGCGCGACGGAGTGAGCAGCGATATCTCCAGCCACGGCTCCTCCACCTGCTCCGACTCGCCGCCTGTGGGCAGGTCCGTCGGGCGCGAGACCACACGCACAGAGCCGTCGTTCATTGTGACCCGGTAGACGACGCTCGGAGCGGTCACCACTAGGTCCATGCCGTACTCGCGTTCGAGCCGCTCCTGCACGATCTCCATGTGCAACAGGCCAAGGAAGCCACAGCGGAAGCCGGGGCCGAGCGCGGGTGAGTTCTCCGGCTCGTACACGAGCGCGGCGTCATTCATCTGCAGGCGTTCGAGGGCCTCGCGCAGCTCGTGGAACTCGCTACCCTCGGAGGGATAGAGGCCGGCGAAGACCATCGGCTTCTGCTCGCCGTAGCCGGGGAGCGGTTGATCGGCGCCTCGACGGGCTAACGTGATCGTGTCCCCGACCCTGCACTCGCCGACGCTCTTGAGGCCGGTGGCCAGATAGCCCACCTCGCCCGCGGTGAGGCTGGGAATCTTGGCCATGGTCGGCTTGAACACGCCGACCTCCAAGAGCTCGGCCTCGATGCCGGTCGCCATCATGCGCACGCGGTCCGTCCCCTTGACCTCGCCGTCCACGATGCGGACGTAGGCCATCACGCCCTTGTAGGAGTCGTACTTCGAATCGAAGACGAGCGCGCGCAGCGGTTTACCGGACAGGGCCTCCGGCGGGGGGATGCGGTCAACCACGGCTTCGAGCAGCTCGCGCACGCCGTGGCCCTCCTTGGCCGAGACCCGGAGCACTTCGCCGGGGGTAAACCCGAAGGCCACGCCAAGCTCCTCGATGACGCGCTCCGGCTCGGCCGCCGGGAGGTCGATCTTGTTCACGACGGGAATGATGGAGAGGTCGTGCTCCAGCGCGAGGTACACGTTCGCGAGGGTCTGGGCCTGGATGCCCTGTGAGGCGTCGACGACGAGCAGCGCGCCCTCGCAGGCGGCCAGAGAGCGCGACACCTCATAGGAGAAGTCGACATGGCCGGGAGTATCGATCAGGTTGATCTCGTACTCCTGACCCCCATAGGACAGGCTCATGCGGACGGCCTGGGCCTTGATGGTGATGCCCCGCTCGCGTTCGAGGTCCATGGAGTCGAGCAGCTGGTCCTGCATCTCGCGAGCCGAGACCGTGCCGGTAATCTCAAGCATCCGGTCAGCCAGCGTCGACTTGCCGTGGTCGATATGGGCGATGATGCAGAAGTTGCGGATGCGGGAAGAGTCCACGACCCGATTCTACCAGGCCACAACGGGCGTGACGGGCCGGGCCTCTGGATCCCGGCATTCGCGGGATGATAGGCGGAGAGGGAGGATGGCGACTCCGTGGATGGGGGCTAGTTGCCGCTCAGAAGGCCGTCCGGGATCAACTGGGAGAGCTGGGAGAAGAGGGCAGCGATGTCCTCGGTTTCTGCGGCGCTGTTGCCTTGAGGCGTCTGCAGGAACTGGAAGAGGTCCGAGTCCGCCGGGAGCACGAGGGTCGTGTTCCCGCCCAAGAAGGCACGGTAGGCCTCGAGGCTGCGCCGGAACGCGAAGAAGTCCGGGTCTTGTTCGAGGGCCTCGGCGAGCGTGCTGATCGCCTCGGCCTCGCCTTCACCACGCAGCCTGTTGGAAGCCTCGTCGGCCTCGGCGGAGATGACCTCAACTTGCCGGTCAACCTCGGCGGTCTTGGTAAGGAATTCCTCCTCGCCTTGGGCGCGAAGGGCGTTGGCCTGAATCTCACGCTCGGAGCGCATGCGGATGAACACTGTCTCGACGATGGAGTCCGGGAAGTCGGCGCGCTTGATACGCACGTCCACGATTTCGACTCCGAACGCCTGTTCCTTGGCGCGCATGTCGACAATCTCCCGCACGTTCCGGGTGAGCTGTTCGCGGGCCGCGACGCCGTTCTCGACAATCGGCTCGACGCGCTGGGTGCCATCGGGCAGGGATATGGGGCGCCCTCCGATGATCTCCTCACGCTGCCGCTGGCCGACCTCTTCGCGGAGGGCGGCTACAACAAGGTTGCTGATGCGGGCGCGCGCGGACACCTCGCTCGTCAGCACCTCCCGGAAGGTCCTCGGGTCCGTAATGCGGTACCTGACATAGGCGTCGACGTCGAGGAATTGGCTTTCGATGTCAGGGAAAGCGGAGGGCGGCACGTCGACGCGGAGCAAGCGCTTATCGAGAGTATTCGCGGCGTCGATGAAGGGCGCCTTGAACTTCAGCCCCGGCTCGAGCTGCTCGGACTGAATCTCGCCGAACCGGGTGACGATGACGTACTGCGTCTCGTCGACGGTGTAAGCGGCCTGCGGCACGATGATGACCGCGGCGACGATGAGAATAATCAGCGGAATGAGGAGGCGCATTATGGTGTGCCTCCTGTTGTTGCGGAAACGCCGGGAATGCTAGGGACGCCGCCGGTGAGCGGCAGGAACGGCAGTACGCCGCCGGTCCCTTGGTCAACGATGAATATGGAGACGCCGGGAAGGATGTCCTCCATCGTTTCGAGGAAGAGCCGTGTTCGCGTGACCTGCTCGGACTGGGAGTATTCGGCAAGGATGGCGAGGAACTCGGCCGCCTCACCGCGGGCCCGGGCGATGCGGGCCTCCTTGAATGCTTCCGCAGCCTGGATGGTCTGCTGCGCCGCGCCTTGGGCCCTCGGCACCCGGTCCTGCTCGTAGGTGCTCGCCTGGTTGACCCGCGTCTCTTGGTCGGAGCGAGCGGCGACCACGTCGTCGAAAGCGGCGCGGACAGCGTCGGGAGGCGTGACCTCTTGAAGGGCCACCTCGAGGATCTGGAGGCCGGTGCCGTAGTCGTCCATCAACTCCTGCAGAAGGGACTGCGTGTCCTGCTGCACAGCCTCCTTGCCGACGGTAAGGATGTCGTCGACGGAGCGCTGACCCACGACCTGCCGAAGGGCAGCTTCGGTCGCGTCCTTGAGGGTGCGTCCGTCGGGCCTGCCCTCGCGGGGATCGCGGTCGGCGTCACCTGGGTCGTCGACCCGGAAGAGGAACTTCTCCAAGTCCGAGATGTTGTACTGAACGACCAGCGTCGCGTCAACGATGTTCAGGTCGCCCGTAATCATGACGGACTCCGCCGGCACGTCGGTGCGGGGCTCGCCGCGAAAACCGAGCTCCATGGTCTTGGTCTCGAGGACGTTCTCGACATTGCGGGTGCCGATGGGCGCCGGGAAGTACCATTTCAGGCCTGGGCCCTCAGTGCCTTGGAACTGACCGAAGAGGCGTACGGCCGCCTGCTCGCCGGGCTGAACGGTATAAACGCCGGTGGCAAGCCAGGCGATGATGAGAAGGGCAATGACGCCGAAGATGAAGAGCCCACCGCCGGGCAGGCGACCGCGCACATTGCCCCAATTGGACCTGAGGTTGCGCAGTATTTGGTCCGGATCGAATTCCGGTCGGCGTTCGCCGTACATACTAAAGTGAGTTCTCCCGTATCCGCTCGCCCCAGCTCCTCACGGTCGGCGGGGCGCGCCGAACCAGCGGGGAGCATGAGCGGGCCACGTAAGTGTAGGGTGCGCGCGTCGCAGTGTCAACGAGGCTGCAAAGGCGCTATGCGTTGACGGCCTGCCTAGGCCGGTGTAGCTTGCGCCATCGCGCTCCCAGCGTTGAACGCCAGGGCTCATAACAGGAGAAGACGGAACGGCTCCATGGCATACCGATACGATGTCTATGGCGTCGGCCACGCGATAGTCGACACCGAAGCGCAGGTCGAGGACCTGCTCCTAGCCAGTCACGGCGTGGACAAGGGAATCATGACCCTGGTCTCGATGGAGGCGCAGGCAAGGCTGCTCGACGGGCTCGACGGGCGGCCGTTACACAACGCGGCAGGCGGGTCGGCGGCGAACACGATGGTCGGAGTCGCGCAGCTCGGCGGGCGCGCGTTCTTCATCGGCAAAATCGGGGACGACATGCAGGGCGCCCTCTACCGCGAAAGCATGGCCGAGGCGGGCGTCGATTTCGAGGTCGACCCGGTCGAAGGCGAGGCGACGGGCTCATGCCTCATTCTCGTGACGCCGGACGGCGAGCGGTCGATGCAGACGAGCCTCGGAGCGTCGTCGAGGCTGGCGGCCACCGATATCGACACCGACCGGCTGGCGGCCAGCCGCATCGCTTACGTGGAGGGATACCTCTACGGCTCGCCTACGGGGGCGGAAGCGGCGGAGCGGACCATGCACACAGCGGCGGCAGCCGGGGTAAAAGTGTCTCTCAGTCTGTCGGACCCGGCCATGGCCACGCATTTCCTGGACCCGTTCAAGCAGGCGGCGAAGCGCTACGTGGACATCCTGTTCTGCAACGAGCACGAGGCGGAGATCTACGCCGGCGGAGGCTCACGCGAAGAGCGGCTGCGCGCGGCAGGAGAGGATGCTCCCCTCGTATTCATGACGTGCGGCGGCGACGGGTCGATGGTCTACGACTCGGGGACTATCACGGAGGTTAGGGGGCACGCTGTGCCCGTCGTGGATACGACGGGCGCTGGGGACGCGTTCGCGGCGGGGACGCTCTTCGGCCTGACGCGAGGCATGAGCCCGGTGGACGCTGCTAGGCTTGGCTCCTTCGCATCTGCGAGAATCGTGACGCAGCTAGGGTCTCGGCTCACCGAGCCGCTGCGCCATACGATAGATTCGATACTCGAAGGAGCCCATCCGCTCGGCTAGGCAGAAGGAGACGCAGCCATGACCAACCGACACCACCCAGAAGGCCACGCCACGACACACGATATACCGGAGCAGTGGCGGGAGCAGGAGTTCGTGAACAATTGGGTCACGCGGGACGACGGCAGACAGGACGAGCGCGGCCCGATGATCGAAGCGACGGTGAACGCGGCGTCGTTCCCCCTCGACCAGCCGCTCCAAGTGCTGGACGTGGGCGCGGGCTACGGGCTGCTCTCGAAGCATCTGCTCTCGAAGTATCCGAAGGCCAAGGTCACGCTCCAGGACATTTCCGAGCCGATGTTCGAGCACGCCAAAGAGCGGCTCGCGGAGTACGCGGACCGCACCGCCTACGTGAACAGCGACTTCTCGCAGCGCGACTGGAGCTCGGGACTGGGCGGGCCGTTCGATCTGGTGGTCTCGGCCATCGCGATCCATAACATGTACAACGACGACCTGATTTCGAGCATCTACAAGGACATCGCCGACCTGACTGCCGAGGGCGGGGTGTTCGCGAACCTGGACTACGCGGGCCAATCCGGCGGCGTCGACACGCACGTCAAATGGCTGAAGGAGGCCGGGTTCAAGAGCGTCGAGGTCACGCCGCACACCGACCGGATCGTGCTGCTCAAGGCGACCCGGTAGCCGCGCCGACGGCAGGCCACTAGCCCCAGAGACGCCCGCCGGCGATAGCGGCCCCTTCGGCTTGAGCGCGGAGCTTCGCAAAGACAATCTCCGGGTCCATCTTGCCAAAACCGGCGAAGGTGCCGAAGCCGCAGTCCGAGCCTGCGAGCACGCGCTCGCGGCCCACGATGCCCGCGAAGGTCTCGATGCGCTGGGCCACGAGCTCCGGGTGCTCGATGAAGTTGCTCGTCGAGTCCAGCACGCCGGGGATGAGCACCTTATCGTCGGGGACCCGGGCGTTCCGCCAGTCCACCCACTCGTGGGAGTGCCGGGGATTGGACGCCTCGAACGAGATAGCCGACGGCTTCGCCCGCAGGACGATGGGCATGATCTTGGCGACGGGGATGTCGTGGTCGTGGGGGCCTTCGTAGTTGCCCCAGCAGATGTGCATGCGGACGGACTCGGCGGGGACGTTCGCCAAGGCGCCGTTGAGCACATCGACATGCTGCTCGGCGCGCTTCAGGAACGCCTCTTCGCCTAGGTCTTGGAAGCCCGTGTGGAAGGCCATGGCGAGGTCCGGGCAGTCCACCTGCAGGACGAACCCCGCCTCGACGATGGCCTCGTACTCCTCCTTCATCGCCTCGCCGAGCGCCTCGATGTAGCGCTCGTGGGTGGGATAGTAGGCGTTGGGCATGAACACGGATGCGACGCCGGGGGAGGAGGAGGTTATGAAGGCGTCGGTCACGCCTGCGCCATCCAAGGCGGCCTTGTAGTTCGCGAGGTCCTTCCTCAACGGCTCGCGGTCCTTCACCTCGATCGGGCCCACGCACTGGGGCCGGCGCATGGGCTGGGCGCCGGTCATGCGCGCCATCTTCTCCCGAAAGATCGGGTACGGCGCGACATCCAAGTTGAGCCTGCGCTCGCTGTCGCCCTCGAATCCCGTGAGGCGGTCCTTGGCGTAGGTCGAGTAGGCCACCTTGCTCATCTCGCCGTCGCTGACGATATCGACTCCCGCCTCTTTCTGTTTGGCGACAATCGCCGCGACGCCTCTCGCCACGCGAGCGTCGAGCTCGTCCTCGTCGTAGGGCTCGCCGCGCTCCTTTTGGAGCAGCAGCTCGGCGACATCATCGGGGCGCGGGAGGCTGCCGACGTGAGTGGTGAGGATGCGGTCGGTGGAAAGCTTCATGGGAGACGCCTCCGGGGTGAAAGGTGTCGGGCTGCAATCTTTGGGTACGAGTAGAAAGCTGTTGGGCGAACGTTTCGTTACGAGTAAAAGGTTGTTGGATTGTACAGTCGATTACGAGTAGAAGTTGTTGGATTTGCCCTGCGAGGCGGGTGTTTCACCAGTTTTTTTCGTGGCCGCGGCCTGCTTCCCGGCTCTGAAAAGTTGTTGGCTTCGAAATTGTTTGCGCTACATGGCCAGCGGCGGGGTTGGGAGGTTGGGCTCGCTGAGCAGGGGGATAGCGGCCCTCCATAGTAGGGGGCAGGAAGGGGATGTGGCAATGGGCAAGTGTCGCGGCGTGACGGCAGGGCGCGTTACGCATTATGCGAAGGCCTCAGCAGAGGGGAAGGAAGCCGAAGGAAGGGCAGAGGCGCTTATAATCGCGGCATGGCCGGGCCGGAGCGAATCGAGGTGCGCATCGTTGCGGGAGACGAGGACTGGCGGGCCGCCCTCGCCGTGCGCCGCGAGGTCTTCATCGTCGAGCAGGGCGTGCCGGCCGAGATCGAGCAGGACGATTCGGATACGACAGCAGTCCACGTCGTGGCGAGCTGCGACGGCGAAATCGTCGGTACAGCCCGTCTGACGCGGGACGACGAGGCGCGGATCGGGCGCGTGGCCGTACTGCCCCAGCAGCGACGGCGCGGCATCGCGTGCCTGATGCTAGCCGTGTTGGAGGCGGAGGCCCGGAAGCTGGGCGTCGACCAGGTGAGCCTACACTCCCAGAGCTACGTGCAGTCGCTGTACGACAAGCTCGGCTACGAGGTCACAGGGCCGCCGTTTGTCGAGGCGGGCATCGACCACGTGCCGATGTCGAAGCGCCTGGGTTAGCGGCTTGCCGTTTTGACGGGCTGGGGCGGCCGCTTGAGGACGAACGCCCCTCGAACGTTCCGGACGCCCAAGGCGCCGCTCTCGATAAGGATGCCGCGAATGCCGGGGCGCAGGCGGTCTCGGACATCCACGGCAATCAGCGAGTTGCCGCAGGCCAAGTGGTACTCGTATTCGGCGGCGACCTCGTCGTCCAGGCCGTTCTCCGTAGCGGCCATCGCGCCTATCCAAGAGCCGAAAGCCGCGCCGAACTTCCAGATCGTCGCGGCAAGCAGGATCTTCACGTTCAGGTCGAGCGGGAAGACCAATATGGCGACGACCGACGGGACCTCGACGATGAGCGAGCCCAGAATGCCCCACTTGATCGCGGCGCGCAGCATCGTCTCGCCGCGTCGTGCGAGCCGGGGTGTCCCGTAGCCGTCGTCCGGCAGCGCACGGGTGACGCCGAATTGCTCGCTGAAGCCTGCCCCGTCGAGTAGCTCCTCGGCGGCGACGGCGGCCTCGCGCCGGTCGAATATGCCGACGACGGCGGTCATAAGACCGGGGCCTGCGCTTTCAGCGCGCCGTCGAAGAAGGCGGTGAGCTTCGCCCAAGAATCAGCGGCGACGGCAGGGTTGTGGCGGACCGGGTTGTACGGGTCGTTGAAGGCGTGCTGAGCGTCGGGGTAGCGGTGGAAAACGTAGGGCTTGCCTTGGGCGGCGAGCTCGGCCTCCAGCTTGTCCACGTCGGGCGGCGCAGGGTTGGCGTCCAAGTCGCCGAAGAAGCCTACGAGGGCGCAATCGAGGTCCGACGTGAGGTCCAGCGGGACGGGGCCGCCGCCCCACGGCAGATCGACGTCCACGCCATAGAAGTCGGCACAGGCTGCGAACTCCTTGGTTCGGACGGCCATCATGTAGGCGATGCGCCCGCCGATGCAGAAGCCGGTAACGCCGAATGGGCCGGACACGTTGGGGAGGCCTACGAGATAGCCGCGGGCGGCGAGCATGTCGTCGACCAGCTCGTCGTCGCGCAGGGCGTCCTTAAGGGGCATGGCGACCTCGCGGCGCTTCGGGTCCTCGAACGCGTAGGTGACGAGCTCGTCGTTGCCAACAGCGGAGCGGTGGAAGAGGTACGGCGCGATGGCCGCGTAGCCGGCCTCCGCCAGCTCGTCGCACTTGCCCTGGGCGAACCGGTCTACGCCGAAGACGTGCATCGCCACGACAACGCCCGGATGCGGCCCGTCGCCGCCCGGCAGCGCGACGTAGGCGTCCGCCTGCCTCCCGCCGACATTGATGCGTACCCACTCGCTAAGGCCGGTTGTCATTGCCCCCTCCTTGGTCCTCCCCCGCAGACGGGAGAGGAGGTTATCCCCTCTCTAACTCTCCCCCGCAGACGGGGAAGAGGATTCGCCTATTCCTCGCGGATGATGAGCGCCGACTTGCCCTTGATCCGGCGCGATTCCTGATAGCGATGGGCCTCGACGGCGTCGGCGAGAGGCCAGGTGCGGTCGATGGTCGGATGCAGCTTGCCTTCGCCGAACCACACCAGTATCTGCCGGAAGTCCTCCGGCGGCGTGAGCGAGCCGCCCGCGCCGATCACCGACACGGCGTTGCGGTAGAGAGAGGCGACGGGAAACGCAGTCTCACGCCCTCCTGCGCCGCCGAACACCGTCAGGCAGCCGAAGCGGGCCAGGGCGTTGATGCCCTTGGCGAGCACGTCTCCGCCCACGCCGTCGACAATCACGTCGACGCCGCGCCCGTCCGTGAGCCGCTTCGCTTCCTCGACGAAGTCCTGTTCGACGTAGTTGATTCCGTGGTCGAGGCCGTACTGCTTGGCCCAATCGAGCTTCTCGGCGCTGCTGGCGGTCGCGATGACGGTCGCGCCGATCAGCTTGGCGAGCTGGATGGCGGCGATGCCGACGCCGGACGCCGCAGCTTGCACGAGGATGGTGTCGCCGGCTTTCGCGCCGCCCCGCACGCAGAGCGCGGCCCATGCCGTCGTGTAGATGATTGCGATGGTCGAGGCCTCCACCAGGCCAAGGTTGTCCGGCACGACGAAGACGGAGCGCTCCGGGACGACGACGAGCTCGGCATAGGAGTAGGGCGGCTGCCGAACGACCACGCGGTCGCCCACTTTCACCGACGCAACGTCCTTGCCAACCTCAGCGACCGTGCCCGCGCCCTCGATGCCCAGCAGCGCCGGGAAATCGGCGGCTTGCCCCATACGGCCAGCGCGCCGCGAGACTTCGGAAGGGTTCACGCCCGACGCCACTAGGCTGACGAGCACGTCGCTATCGCCGGGCTTGGGGTCGGGGGCATCCTCGAGTCTCAACACCTCGGGCCCGCCGAACTCGTAGAACCGGATTGCTTTCATGACATCCCCTACTGCCTATCTTGATTATCCGCCCACGGAGCGATGCGGGCAATCGTGGCGAGGGACAAGAGGCTTATGAGATTGCGTTGAGGCCGGTGATGCGCCTGCCCAGGATGAGCTGGTGCATGTGTTGCGTGCCCTCGTAGGTGTGGACGGTCTCCAGGTTCATGGCGTGGCGCATGGGAGAGAAGTCGTCGGTGATCCCGGCGGCGCCGAGGAGGTCGCGGCAGGTGCGAGCAATATCCAAGGCCGCTTTGGTGTTGCTGTACTTGCCCATGCTGACGTGGGACCAATGCAGTTTGCCCTCGGCCTTCAGCCTTCCAATCTGCAGGGCAAGCAGCTGGGCCTTCGATAGGGCGGTCGCCATGTCCGCCAGCTTCTCCTGGACGAGCTGGAACGACGCCAGCGGGCGCCCAAACTGCTCGCGCGCCTTCGTGTATTCGACGGCGGTGTGCAGCGCGTCGGCGGCGGCCCCGCACACGCCCCAGATGATGCTGTAGCGGGCCGCGTTCAGGCATTCGAGGGCCGAGCCCAAGCCGCGCGTACCTGGGAGCAGCGCGTCCTCGCCGACGAGGACTTGGTCGAAGGAGATGCCGCTCGTGACGCTCATGCGCATAGACAGCTTGTTGTGGATGTCCTCTCGAGCTACGCCCGGCAGCGAGGTGGGCACGAGGAAACCACGGACGGCATCGTCGAGCTTGACCCAGACAACCACTACGTCGGCGATGCCGGCGTTGGTGATCCACATCTTGGCGCCGTTAATCTCGTAGCCATCGCCGACCTTGACGGCGCGCGTCTCCATGCCGCTGGGGTCGCTGCCGTGGTCCGCCTCCGTCAGAGCGAAGGCGCCGAGGAGACGGCCCGCGGCCATCTCGGGCAGGCAGCGCTCGCGCTGCTCCTCGGTCCCGAAGAGATGGATGGCAGTCATGGCAAGGGAGGACTGGACGGACGCGAAGGAGCGATAGCCGGAGTCGGCGCGCTCGAGCTCTTGCATGATGAGGCCGTAAGCAACGGGGCCGAGGCCCGCACAGCCGTAGCCTTCGATGTGGGCGCCGAAGATGCCGAGCTCGCCCATACGCTGGACCAGCCCCATCGGAAACGTTCCTTCACGGAAGTGGGGGACGACGGCCGGAAGAGCTTCGGCTTCCACGAAAGACCTGACGGTGTCGCGCACCTGCCGTTCGTCTCCGGTGAGCTGGGATTCGATGTCGAGGAGGTCTATGCCTCGGTAGGGCTCCATTCGAGTCTCCGTGGTGGGATTGGGGGATTCTACCGGAGTCTCCTCTCCCTAGCCCTCTCCCGCAGACGGGAGAGGGGACTAAGGCCAACCCCTTTGCCGTCTGCGAGACCTTGCGTAACCCTATTTTCTGGCGGGCGTAACTCTTTCCGCCCACCCACCCGTTATGTTGTGGGGGACACCCCCACGCCCCCGGCAGAGGGGCGTCGCCCCTCTGCGCTCCCCTCCTCCAATCCCGCCTAGCAGTGGGAAGGGATCGTGCTGCTTTGCTGGCGTTCTTCTTGCCACCCGCCTCCCCGCGCTCCCTGCGCACCCTGGATTCCCGCCTGCGCGGGGATGACGGAAGGGTTTATGCAAAGGTCTCGCGCAGACGAGACCTTTGCGTAACTCTATTTTCTGGCGGGCGTAACTCTTCCCACCCACCCACCCGTCATGTTGTGGGGGACACCCCCACACCCCCGGTAGAGGGGCAACGCCCCTCTGCGCTCCCCGGTATTCCAAGCCGGTCCATGGTCGGACAGGCTCACGACGAACCAGTTAAGGTTTACGCAAAGGTCTCGCAGACGGGGGAGAGGACTGGACACTCCCCGCAGGCGGGCGGTTTGGCGCGAAATTGTTCGAAATGGCGCCCGTCGCGCACTCGTAAAATGCCCAGGTCTACGAGTGGGGAGAGCGCCGATTTTTCAGAAAGTGTCGCATTTGTCGCATTTTCATGGTTTCTACTCGTGCTTAGGGGTTTCGCGCGCGACAGCGCCGCTCCATTTTGCGACAGTAATCCGACACTTTGCGACACTTTGCGACAGTGGCCGGTAAGGGGCATCGGGGTGGCGAGGGGCGGGCGGTTGGGGCCATACGAAACAGGGTAGGGAAAGGGGGGTCGTTTGCGCAACGGGCAAGTGTCACGGTCCTCCTCCGCGCTTCGCTGCGCTTGCGCGTCCCTTCCCGCAGACGGGAGGGGGCATTGGTGCTGGAAGGAGCGTCGATACCCGGCATACGGGGGAGATCCTCTCTCTACCTCTCTCCCGCAGACGGGCGAGAGGTCCGGAGCAGACGGGAGGGGGCGAGGTTCCCGCCTCGCGGGAATGATGGGAAGGGGATCTCGTTACACAGAAAGACCACCCGGCGGATGCCGGGTGGTCTTTGAGCTATCTCGGTTGTTCGCGGCTGCTATGCGGGGCAGTGGTCCGCGACGACGATCTCCGCCTTAGCGGCCTCAATCGCGGCGCCCATCTCGGCTGCCCGGGCTTCCAAGACGCCCGTGCTGAGCACGTACGCCCGCAGCACCCCGATGATTCCCCAGACCTCGTCGCTGACGCCCTCGGGCCGCTCGAGGTTGGCGAGCGCGTCAATCTCCGCTTGGAGAGCGTCGAGCTCGGCCTGCATTGCGTCGACCTCGGCCTGGGCGTTCACCCGGTCGGTGATGCGGCAGAACGCAAGCGGCGTGCTCGTAATCACGTCGAAGCTGGCCGGGTCCACCACACTGAGCGCGCGCATCCGCTCGACGTCGCCGTCGCCGGGGCCAATGCCGGAGCGCTGGCGGGTGAAGCGGCCTAGCGTCCAGACGGTGGTCCAAGCGCCGCGCTCGTTGGCCACGATGGTCCCGCTTTCCCGGACGCGGTTACTCGTGAAGCCGGTGATGTCGGATGGTGTGCCAGGGCCATCGTTGACCAAGAGAATCACCTCTTGGCCGGGAGCGAAGCCGGAGCCCCAGACGCGCACCGTCTGTCGCGAGGTGCGCCGCCCAAGCTCGTGGTCGACAACTATGTTATCGACGACCACGTCCTCGAGGCCGCTGATGTGTCCGTCCGCGGACGCCGCCTTCGGGGATAAGAATGTGAAGCCGGTTATGAGCCCGAGTATGAGTCCCGCCGCTATGAGCGCGAGGACCACTGCTCGGGGGTGGTTTGCAACAGTACTAGTCACGATTTCCTCCTGTGTGACTCGCGCTTAGGCCGAGCAGAAGTCGGGGACTTCTTCGCCTTCCTCACGATTACTGAGGTTGCAGAGCGCCAGCGGCGCGCTGGCGAGAAATTCATATGTTCCAGTATCGACAGCCCAGACTGTCGCCATGGCTTCGCCCCCGACGTTGTTCCGGGTGAACCGGCCCAGCCGCCAGTTACTGGCGAAGGCTCCCTCTTCGTTGACGGTCAATGGCCACGGCACGCCACCGCCGTCACGTCGCGCACGTGGGCTGCAAAGTCCCATGCTGTCTGCGGCGCAAGTGCTGATCTCGTAGAGGACGCCTCGGCCGTCCGTGACGAGAATGGTGATCTCACGCCATTTGGTGAAGCCGGAGCCCCTGATCCAGACCTCTTCGCCGGAGCGGCTCTTGCCAGGCTCGAAGTCCACCTCATTGACAGAGAGCACGATGTGCTCTTTGCCGGTGATATGACCCGTGGCGCCCGCGCTCTGGATACCCGAGAGCGCAAGGGCTAGGCCGAGCCCCAGGACGAGACCGGCGACAATCCAGAGAGGCGTCGTCCGTCTCTTGATTGCTAGCTGCATTCGCGTCACTGAGTCCTCCTAGTCCGTGGTCTACCGAGTCCACACACGGCTAGGCCGAGCAGTGACTGGGGACTTCCTCGTCCTCGCCGCGGCCGCTGAGGTTGCAGAGCGCGAGAGGCGCAGTCGCCAGATCGTCGAATGTTCCAGAGTCAACCACGCGCACGGACATCATTCCCTCGCCGCCGACGCCATTTCGGGTGAAGCGTGCGAAGGTCCAGGGGAAGCCGAATGCGCCGTCTACGTTAGCAACGACATCAACGCCGGACAGCGCTCCGATATCCGTTGCGACGCCGCGCTGGTCTGCAATCAGAACGAGGACGCTGGCGCCGGGCGTGAAGCCGGAGCCGTAGACCCAAACAGTGGTTCGGGAACTCCTCGTACCAGGCACAAAATCAGCCTCTGACGGGGTAACGACCAGCTTCTCCGTGCCGGAGACGTGCTCGTCGGCCCGCGCGCGCTCTACGCCGGACAGGGCCGCTGTAAGGGCCAGTCCACCGAGCAGAGCGGCAGCAATCCAGACGACTGCCCACCGTCGTGACAATAACGAATGCGTACGAATCACGGCTTCCTCCTTGACCTGCGCTCGCGGGAACGATTAGGGACGGGTAATGCCCGCCGCACACGCATACGCGCCCACAAGATGCGCGGCAGAGATTATCGCGACGGGTTCGACTGTGTCAAGCGTTCTCTATGGCGACGGCGTACTCGCTCACGAATCCCGGCGTTGATTTCCGGCGCCATGGGTTCACGGGAGGCTCTCTCAGGCACGGAGCGCTCATCCCATGCTAAGGGAGACTTTGAGAGCTCCGTCGCGCGGCTCATGGGCCAATTCGAAAGCATCCATGACCTGCTCGATCGGGAGGACGTGGGTGACGTAGGGCGCCATGTCGATCTCGCCTCGGGCAATGAGGTCGAGGGCTTGCCTGAACGAGCCGAGGCCGGGCTCGTCCTGCGCCCCGAAAATAGTCCGCATGTCCAAGCGCTTCAGGAAGTACGTGCTGAGGTCGAACGGCGCGGGGTCGAAGCCGGTGGGCAGTCCGAATACGTGGACGTGGCCCTCGGGCTGGACCATTCGCACCGCCTGATTGAGCGTCTCGTGTCCGCCCACGGCGTCGATCACGACCTCGACGCCCTTGCCGCCGGTCAGCTCGAGGACGGCGTCCACCGCCGGCTGCCCCGTCACGTCGATCGTTTCGTCGACATCGAGAGCGCGTCCCGCCTCGCGGCGGTCGTGGTTGGGCTCGATGGCGATGATGCGCGATGCGCCAAGGCGACGGAGGTAGAAGTCGTGGAAGAGTCCGGCGCTCCCCTGCCCTATCACCACGGCGGACTTGCCGGTCATTTCCGGCAGTTTGCGCGCGGCAAAGATCACGGTCCCCAGCTGCTGGGCCATCATCAGCTCGGCGGGCGGACGGTCGTTCGGGAGCTCGACGATAAAGTGGGGCGATACGGCCTGGTAGCCCGCGAAATTGCGCGCCTCCCATATATTGGGGACGGTGAGCACGAGGGCGCCCTCGGCGAGACCAGTGGGGCCGGGGTCCACAACGACGCCCACGCCCTCGTGGCCGGGCTCGCCGGGGGCCATCGGGTATTCGTTGCGCGGCCAGCCGTGGTACACGTAGTGGAGGTCCGTGCCGCAAATCGAGGCCATCTGCATCTTTACGAGGACTTTGTCCGGGGCGGGATCCGGAATCGGGACCTCGTCGCAGACGATGTCGCGGAGACCACGAAGGATGGCGGCGGGCATCATGGGCATGACGGCAGTCCTTAGATTGGGACTCGATTGGGCCTCGATTCGCCTCGACTCGCCACGAGCGAACTGGCGGGGGAGTAGAGACGATTCGCGAATGGCCTCTACTGTAACAGGGCGGCGCGGCCTCTGGCCTGCCGAGCGGCGCGCTGGTATGATGGGAGGGATGGCTAGCGATCCTGCGCTTATCGTTTACACGAGGCCCGAGTGCACGTACTCGGACGCTCTTCTGCACGACCTCGACAAGGACGAGGTCGAGTACTGCCAGATTGATCTGGAAGAGCATCCGGAGCATGTCGAAGAGCTGGAGAAGCTCACAGGCGGCGAGCGCATAACCCCGGTCATGGTCGAAGGCGACCTTGTGATAGTGGGTTATCACGGCATAGGCTGATCGTTCTAGTCTGCCCCGGCGTCGCCGGGGCGAGTCACCGCGGCCCGGTGGTGTAGCCTGGCTTAACACACCTCCCTGTCAAGGAGGAGATCACGGGTTCGAATCCCGTCCGGGTCGCCAGCGCTCAATCATTTCATCACGGCGGCATCAACAAAGGCCCCCCGACGTATCGGGGGGCCTTCCTCGTGGCTTAGGTCTGGAACGACCCTTACTTACTGGGGTCCGCGACCTTCCGCAGGTAGGGCTTCACTGTCTCCCAGCCGTCCGGGAAGAGCTCTTTGGCGGCCTCGTTGTCAACCGCCGGAAGGATGACCACATCCTCGCCCTTCCGCCAGTTGGCAGGGGTCGCGACCTTATGGTTCGCGGTGAGCTGGGCGGAGTCGATGACCCGGAGGAGCTCGTCGAAGTTGCGGCCCGTGCTCATCGGGTAAGTCATGCTCATCTTCACCTTCTTGTCAGGCCCCACCAGGAAGACGGTGCGGACGGTCATGTTGTCCGCGGCGGTCCGGCCTTCGGACGAGTCCCCCGCCTCCGCGGGGAGCATGTCGTAGAGCTTGGCGACGGCGAGGTGGTCGTCAGAGATGATGGGGAAGTTCAAGGGCGTGCCGGCGAGTTCGGCGATGTCCTCGGCCCATCGCTGGTGGTCCTCGACCTTGTCGACGCTGAGGCCGATGACCTTACAGCCGCGAGCCGCGAACTGGTCGCCCATCTTGGCCACCTGGCCGAGCTCCGTCGCGCAGACGGGCGTGAAGTCCTTGGGGTGCGAGAAGAGCATCCCCCAACCGTCGCCAAGCCACTCGTGAAACGAAATCGTCCCCTCGTTGGTCTCGGCGGTGAAGTCGGGCGCCGTGTCGTTGATGCGTATCGCCATGCATACCCTCCGGTCAGGCAACTGCTGCCTAGATTTGTTTGCCTTCTCAGTATACGCCCTCGCGCGACCTCTTCCTCCCTTCGAATCAGGAAAGGCGGGCCAACCCCCTCTCCCACCCGGAGAGGGCAAGGGCGAGGAAAAGTCAGGGTTGCAGCGTCGCCCCCTACAGCCTTACCCCCGCGAGCTCGACCACGTCCGCACGGCGCGGCAGGGAGACGGCCGCTCCCATCGCGCGGACCGCCAGAGCGCCGGCTGCGCTGGCCAGCCTGACCGCGCCCGCGACATCCAGTCCCGCGCAGAGGCCGACGGTCAGCGCGCCGCAGAACGCGTCTCCCGCCCCCGTGGCGTCCACCGCGGCCGACGAGAAGGCCTCGACGTGGCCGGCCTCGTCAGCGGACCGAAACACGGCGCCCCCGCTCCCCAGAGTGATGATGGCGGTCGCGGGTCCTAGGCCAGTCAGCGCACGGGCGGCGTCCAGGGCGTCCGCTGGCGTGACCGGCGCAACCCCGGTCAGGGCCGCGGCCTCGGACTCGTTGACGACAATCACGTCCACCAGCGCCATGAGCTCAGCGGGAACGGGGCTTGCCGGGGCGGCGTTGAACACGACCATCGCGCCCGCGCCGCGGGCCAGCTCGGCGCCGCGAATCAAGGGAGCGTCCGGCGTTTCGTGACACATGAGCAGCGCGTCGGGCGGCCCCCCGGCGAACGCCGGGTCCACGTGCGCCGGGCCGAGCGCGGCGTTGGCCCGAGGATTGGCCACGATGCGGTTGTCGCCCGTCGAGTCGACGATGATGAGGCTTACGCCGGAGCCGACCTCGGGGTCCGTCGAGAGATGCGTCCGGTCGATGCCCTCGGCGTCGCACAGGTCGAGGAACTGCCGCCCAAATGGGTCGTCCCCTACCCGGCTGACCAAGCTGACGACCGCGCCCATGCGCGCCGCCGCGACCGCCTGGTTCAGCCCCTTCCCGCCGGGCGTCGTAATGAAGTCCGCGCCCAGGACCGTCTCGCCCCTCGCCGGCGCCTCGTCGACCCGCGAGACTAGGTCCATCATGCAGGAGCCGATGACGATGACGCGAGGAGGCATGGAGCCCCTACGCGCCGATCTTGAACGTCATCAGGTCCTCGCCGACAACCAGCCGGCCCTTGTAGTCGGCGCCCATGACCTCGCGAATCCACCCCTCGTTCGTGACGTGCGGCAGATGCGTGGCTACGACCTTGAGCGCGCCTGCCTCCTCTGCGATTGGGCCGAGCATGTGCGGACAGGTATGGGACTTGACGACGCGGCGGCGAATCTCGGGGAGCTGTTCGAGGTCGTCTCCGTGGGGGTCCGCCCCCGGATTGGCCCGCATCAGCTCGTGCAATAGGACGTCGACCCCGCGAGCGGCGTCCCGGACGGCGTCGCATCCGGTCGTATCGCCCGAAATCATCAGCTTGCCTCCGTCGTCCTCGAACAGGAAGCCGAGAGCGGGCTTTACGTAGCCGTGGTCGACCTCGACCGCGGTCGCCTTCCAACCGTCGCCCTCGAAGCTGTCGTCCCCGGAGACCTCAATGACGCGGACGTCCATGATGTCATCGCCGACCCGCTCATGGAGCTTCCGCAGCTTGATGTCGAACTCGTAGGCGTGGATAACCCGCGCCACGAACTCCTTGGTCTGCGGCGGGCCGATGATGGTGAGCGGCTTCGAGCGATACCTGATCCAGCCGGTGAGGAGCACATGGGCCAGGTCGACGGTGTGGTCCGAATGCATGTGGGTTATGAACAAGCAGTCCACGTCCTTCGCGTCGAGCCCTGCCGCCGTCATACGCGCCACCGCGCCGTTGCCGCAGTCCACCATGACCGACGCTCCGCCGATGGCGAGGTGGTTGCTCGGCCCTACGCGCAGCGGGTTCGGATGGGGATAGCCCGTGCCGAGAAGAGTGAGTTCCATGACGCCTCCACAAATCAGGCGGCGCAAGGATACCCCAGCGGGGAGGCGTCGGCGCCCGCCGCTTGTTACAATAGACAGGCACCCCGTTGGTTCTCTAGGACTAAGGGATAATCGGACAGGGGGGCGCGCTCCTCGCTCCCGCGTAGCTCAGTGGTAGAGCGGTCGGCTGTTAACCGACTGGTCGTAGGTTCGAGTCCTACCGCGGGAGCCAGTCCCTTCTTTGCCGTCAACTCGTATCGCCGTGATACATGACCGCAATGCCCGTTTACCCACGGCGAGCGCTCCTTCCCCCACTATAGAGAGAAGGTGCGGGAGGAGCGCGTCAAATGGCGCTACGGACCTGCATTTCGTCCGCCTGAGCGACACCCACACCTTGGCAGTACTGGACCAGCAGTACGGGGCGTGGCGAGCTACGTCTCGCAGAGCGGCGTGTCAGGCAGTCCTGTTCCCGTGGAGTAGGTCGCGCGCCCTAGGCGCTCTTCGGCTCGGGGGGACGCAGCTCGATAACTTGCCCCGTCTTCGACAGGAGGACCGGACGGCCGACCTTGCCCTCGCCGTCCGCGTCGATGACGCACTTCTCGACGTGGTCGAGGGACGGAAGCTCGAACATCACGTCGAGCAGCGCCTCTTCGATAATCGTCCGCAGCCCGCGGGCGCCGGTCTGACGCCCCATCGCCTGCTCCGCGGCAGCCTCCAACGACTCCTGCGTGAACGAAAGCTCGACGCCGTCCAAGGCGAAGAGGTGCTCGAACTGCTTGATGACGGCGTTCTTGGGGGCCGTGAGCACCTGCACCAAGGAGTCCTTGTCCAAGCGTTGCAAGCCAACCGCGACCGGCAGCCTCCCGATGAGCTCCGGGATGAAGCCGTACTCCAGCAGGTCCTCCGGCTCGACGGCTTCACGGATCTCGTCCTCCGTGCCCGTCCCTGTCTTACCGGAGTGGAAGCCGATGCGATGGTCGGACATGACGCGGCGCGCGATGATCTGCTCCAGTCCGTCGAAAGCGCCGCCGCAGATGAACAGGATGTTCGCCGTGTTGAGCTGGAGGAACTCCTGCTGCGGGTGCTTCCGCCCTCCTTGGGGCGGAACGTTGGCGACCGAGCCCTCGATGAGTTTCAGCAGCGCTTGCTGCACACCCTCCCCGGAGACGTCGCGCGTGATGGACGGGTTCGCGCCCTTGCGCGCCAGCTTGTCGATCTCGTCGATGTAGATGATCCCGTGCTCAGCCTTGGCCACGTCGTAGTCCGCGGCCTGAATGAGCCGGAGCAGGATGTTCTCGACGTCCTCGCCGACATAGCCCGCCTCCGTCAGGGAGGTGGCGTCTGCAATGGCGAAGGGAACGTCGAGGATCTTTGCGAGGGTCTGTGCGAGGAGGGTCTTGCCGGAGCCCGTGGGGCCGACGAGGAGGATGTTGCTCTTCTGTATCTCCACGTCATGGGAGACGGAGTTGGACAAGACGCGCTTGTAGTGGTTGTAGACGGCGACGCTGAGCACGCGCTTGGCCTTGTCCTGGCCGATGACGTACTCATCCAATCGCTCCGCCATCTCTTTCGGCGGGAGACCCCGCTGGGCGCCGTGGCCCGCGGCGGGGGTTTGGGCGCCCTCCTCGGCGATAATCTGCTGACAGAGGCGGACGCACTCGTCGCAGATGAATACTCGACCGGGGCCGGCGATCAGCCGTTTAACATTGCCTTGAGACTTCCCACAGAAGCTACAGACGTGCTCGCCGCGAGTCGTTATGGGTCCGGAGTTGTTCGGCATCGGTGTAGACCGTCCTATTTGGGGTCAGCGCCATTGGCGGAGCCCTGCGGCGTTCCCAGCACCTCATCTACGAGACCGTACTCTTTCGCATCCTCCGCCGGCAGGTAGAAGTCCCTGTCGCTGTCGCGCGCAATCTTCTCGTACGGCTGACCCGTGTGCGAGGAGAGGATCGTGCGAATCTTGTCCTGCATCCGGAGTATCTCGCGGGCCGCAATCTCGATGTCGGAAGCCTGGCCGTGAGCGCCGCCCATCGCCTGATGCATGTGAATCGTCGAGTTGGGAAGCGCGAAACGCTTCCCCGCGGCGCCGGCGCAGAGGAGCACCGTGCCCATGCTGGCCGCCATCCCGACGCAGATCGTCGAGACATCCGGCTTGATCAGCTGCATCGTGTCGTAGATAGCAAGCCCGGAGGTAATCTGTCCGCCTGGGCTGTTCACGTACAGGTTGATGTCCTTATCCGGGTCCTCGCGCTCCAGGTAAAGGAGCTGGGCCACAATCAGGTTGGACACCACATCATTGATGGGGGTTCCCAGGTAGACGATGCGCTCCTTCAAGAGCATTGAGTAGATATCGTAGCCACGTTCAATACCCCCGGTTCTCTCGACTACCGTCGGGACATACACGCTCTCCGGTGGTTGCACCGCGCCCGCGCTAAGCGGGCCATGAATCGGCCAGTCCTGCATTTAGCTGCCTCCCGGGTTCTGCTCGCCCCTGCTTGCAGGGGCATCCTTGTCGCCTGAGTCGCTCGCGGGCTCGGACTCCGCCGCCTCTGGGGCCGACTCGACCCCGTCGCGCAGCGATATCTCGCTCAAGTGGTCCAATGTCTTGCGGTTGACCAAGACACGTCTGATCGACTCTCGCCGCTCCGGGTCCTCGAACAGCTGCCGCACCTCGTTAGCCGATTCGCCGGACCCGCTCGCTATCGACTCGATCTCTCCGTCGATATCCTCATCGCTGGCTTCCAGCACCTGCTTCGTGGCGACCGCCCGGAGGACATGAGCGCGCTTCAGCCGCTCCTCCACCTTCGGCCGGGCTTGCTCGTGAACCTCCTCGTCGGACAGCCCCTGCCAAGCCAGGTACTCCTGGTAGTCCTCGAAGCTCATCCGACCGTTCTTGATGCTCTCCTGCCGGTCATGCACGTAGTGCTCGACCTCGTGCTCGACGATGAGGGGGGATATCTCGATGGATGCGCCCTCGACCACCTTGGCGAGTATCTCGTCCTGATGCTTTGCCTGTGCGGCGCGCTCGGCGCGCTCGACCAAGTCCGCCCGAATCTTGCCCCGCAGGTCCTCGATAGATTCGTAGCCCTCGCCGACGCCCTTTGCGAACTCGTCGTCGAGCTCCGCGAGGTTCTTGCGCTTGACCGAGTGGACCGTCGCCAGGAAATGAGCTGTCTTGCCCGCCAGATCGGGATTGGCGAAGTCCTCGGCAATCTCAATGTCGAACGCGCTCTCCTCGCCGACCGGCAAGCCGACCAGGGCCTCGTCGAGGCCCGGCACGGGGAACGTGGTGTTCGGGCGTGGGATGTAGTCCGTCTCCTCGCTGCGGACGACCTCGCGAGGCTCCGTCTCATCGTCAACCCAGCCGACGATGGTCAGGTTGATGAGGTCGTCCATCCGGACCTGGTCTTCGACCGGCTCCCAGACGGCCAGCTCAGCCCTGATCTGTTCGAGGACTCCGTCGACTTGCCCCTCCTCGATCTCCGCGTCGTCCATCGGAACACGGAGCGACTCGAAGTCCCCGAGGTCGACCTCGGGCTGGAGGGGAACGGTCGCGGTAAACGCCGGGGGGTCGAACTCTTCGACGGAGACCGACGGGATGCCGCCGAGCTCGAGTCCCTCGTCCTCGACGGCCTTGGAGGTGAATTCCTGGATGAGCGTGTCCAACGCCTGGTTCAGCAGATAGCCGCGTCCATACATCTGCTCGACGATGCGACGAGGGGCCTTGCCCTTCCGGAACCCTGGAATCGCAAGACGGCGCACCGCCTGCCGATACGCCTGTTCGAGGTACGGCTCGACATCGTCGTTGTCCAACTCGACGGTTAGGACGGCTTCACGCGGTTCGCGCTGTGTGGTGGAAACCTTCACTCGCTCGCGCCGGGTCCGAGAAATCCAACACCTCTTTATAGCACGGAACCCGTCCTCGGCGGAAGGGCTTGACAAGCTGGCCCAGGTCCTGCGCGCCTATCGAGGCCGAATGCGGCCGAGGCCCGGAAGCGCCGCTAAGGGGCCGTCAGACCTTGGGACAGGCTACCCAATGCCCCGGACGCAGCTCTCTCAGCTCCGGCACATCCACCGAGCAGTCATCTTGCGCAATCGGACAACGCGGGTGAAAGACGCATCCGGTCGGGGGATTGAGCGGGCTCGGGACCTCGCCAATAATGATCCGCCGCTGCCGCGCCGCCTCGACCTTCGGGTCGGGCACGGGCACGGCGGAGAGGAGCGCTTGGGTATAGGGGTGAAGCGGATTGGCGTAGATATCGTCCCGTGGAGCAATCTCTACGATCTTGCCGAGGTACATCACTGCGATGCGGTCGGCGACATGCCGCACGACGGCGAGGTCGTGGGCAATGAACAAGTAGGTCAGGCCCAGCTGACGCTGCAAGTCCTTGAGCAGATTGATGATCTGCGCCTGGATGGACACGTCGAGAGCCGAGACTGCCTCGTCGCAAACAATCAGCGAGGGGTCTACGGCAAGGGCGCGCCCGATGCCGATCCGCTGACGCTGGCCGCCGCTGAATTCGTGGGGGTAACGGGAGGCCATGCGAGGGTCAAGTCCCACGAGGCTCAGAATCTCAGCAACGCGGTCTCGCGCCTGCTGGCGGCTCGACGCCAGGCCATGAATCTTCAAAGGCTCTCCGATTATCTGCCCGGCGGTCATGCGCGGGTTGAGAGAGCTATAGGGGTCTTGGAAGACCATCTGCATCTCTTTGCGCAGCTCGCGCATACGCCCGCCGCGCACGGTTGTAAGGTCCTCGTCTCGGAAGCGGAGCCCCCCGGACGTTGGTTTGTAGAACCTGAGAATGGACCGGCCGAGGGTCGTCTTACCGCAGCCGGATTCCCCTACTAGACCGAGCGTCTCGCCGGGGCTGATAGAGAATGTCACCCCATCCACTGCCTTCACCATCCCAACCGTTTTCCGGAACACGACCCCGGCGGTGACGGGGAAATGCATCCGCAGGTCGCTGACTTCCAGGATGGGGGGCGCCGACTCGTCAAACCCCGACGGGCTTGGGCGGTCCGTACTCTCGATCATTCCAGGGCCGCCTTGGCCTCGGCGCCTAGCTTGTCGGCGACGAAGCAGGCCGAGTAGTGCCTGCGGACCGGCTCGGCCAAGTCTGGAATCTCCTCTTCACACTTTTCCAGGGCGAAGGGGCAGCGCGGCTGGAAAGCGCAGCCGGGAGGGAGATCCGCCAGGTTGGGAGGCTGTCCTTCCACCTGTACGAGTCGTTCGGTAACCGGAAGGTCCAGCCGGGGCACGGATGTCATCAGACCAAGGGTGTACGGATGGCGGGGGTCGCCATAGACCTCTTCCGAGGTCGCTCGCTCGACGATCTTGCCGGCGTACATAACGTTGACGCGGTCCGCGTAGCGAGCTACGACGCCGAGATTGTGGGTGATGATCACCAAGGCGACGCCACGCTCCTCGGTCAGCCGCTTCATCAGCTCCAGAATCTGGGCTTGCACCGTTACGTCCAGCGCCGTCGTTGGCTCGTCGGCTATGAGAACGGCTGGGTTGCAGCTGAGGGCCATGGCGATCATGACCCGCTGGCGCATGCCCCCGCTGAAGTGATGAGGGTATTGGTCTAGACGCCGCTCAGCGTCCGAAATCTCAACGGAGGCGAGGAGCTCACGCGCCCGTGCGTGCGCATCGTACTTGCTGAGCCCCAGCTCGGAGATGAGGGGTTCGGTTAGCTGCCTCCCGATGGAGAGCACCGGATTCAACGACGTCATGGGCTCTTGGAAGATCATGCCTATTTCACGGCCGCGGATGCGCCGCATTTCGTCGAGGCTTAGCTCGAGCAGGTCTTCGTCCTTGTACAGGACCCGTCCGCTGACGATACGTCCGGGCGGCGTGGGAATGAGGCGCATGACGGACAGCGCCGTGACGCTCTTCCCGCACCCGCTCTCGCCCACCAAGCCGAGGGTCTCGCCCGCTTCGACCGTGTACGAGACGCCGTCGACCGCCTTCACCACACCGTCGTCGGTGTCGAAGTAGGTCCGTAGGTCCTCGATCTCAAGGACTGTGCTCATCGTATGAGGTCTACTCCAGGCCCGTAACGGGCCGGGACGCTCGCACCTCGTCCAAGACCCATGCGTATTGGCTCGATCCTACCCGGACTTCGGCCGAGCGCTCGGCGCGCTGACCGGCGAACCACTCTTTCAATGACTCGATGCTCCCCATCGCTTCCACGAAGCGTTCCCTCAGCAGGCCCGCTTCTATGGACGTTCGGTACTCGTCGTCGGAGACGCCCCGCTCGGTGAGAAAGCGAATGTACGACTCGCGGAAGAGTCTGTCGATTTCGTCGTCCGGCGTCGTGTCCCCAGTCGGTGTGCGGGGCTGGAAACGCTTGCGCAGCTCCTCGTCCACAGCAGCGGCGGGGTCGAGCCCCATTCCGGGCGCCGCCGTCCGCATCAGCTCCAGTTCGACTCTTTCGTCCGCCAAGACAAACGGCGCCCGGCCGAGCTCCGACTCGGGGCTGGGGTTGCCCGACGCCAGCTCTCGTACGACGATGGCCCTTGCCAGTTGCCCGGTCGTCAATATCGTCTTTCCTTCTATCCTCGCCACCCATTCACTCGATGGCGCGACCACCTCTCGGTAGTAGCTCAGACCTAACACCAGTCCCACGATGGCGACGCCAAGGAGCGCTGCTGCGAGCGCGATCCTGCCGCGGCGTGCGCCTGTAGAGCCGTTACGTTCCACGCAGCCGGGGGTCGAACGCGTCGCGAAGCGCGTCTCCCAAGAATGAGAAGCTGAACACGACCAACGCCAACGCCAGCCCGGGGAACACGGACAGCCATGGGGCCGCCTCGAGGTTGCCCCTCGAGCCGGCGTAAATCATGTTGCCCCAAGACGGATCGGGAGGCGGAACGCCAAGGCCGAGGTAGCTGAGGCTAGCCTCGACCACAATCGCAGTCCCAAGGTATCCCGTCGCCAGCACGAACACCGGAGCGAGCGCGTTCGGCAGGATGTGCCGCAGCATGATCCGGATGTGGCTCGCGCCGATGGACTGCGCCGCCAGCACATAGGGCTCTTCTTTGATGGACAGCGCCGACGAGCGGGCTAGCCGGACGACTCGCGGAGAGAAAACAACCGCTATCGCGAGGACCACGTTGTTGAGCGACGCGCCCATCGCAACGACCATGACCATTGCGAGGATCAGCCCAGGGAAGCCAAGCAGCATGTCCACGGCTCGCTGAAGCACTAGGTCCACCGCGCCACCCAAGTACCCCGACGCGACGCCAATCGGCATGCCGACCACCGTGGCCAGACCAACGGACGCAAACCCGACGTAGAGCGATATCCGACCTCCGTAGAGGACTCGCGACAGCACGTCCTGCCCAAAGATGTCCGTGCCGAGCCAGTATTGGCTGGACGGGGCGGCTAGCTGGTTGGGTATGTCGTGAATCACCGGGTCGTGTGGAGAAATCAACGGCGCCAATATCGAGGCAATTCCCATCAGCGCGAGCAACACGCCGCCTGCGAACCCCAGGGGGTAGTGACGGGCAAAGGAGCCTATCTGCCGCCGGACGCGATAGGCAAACCCGCGCTCCGCGTTTGCAAAGGAACCCTTGGCCCTTTCCGCAACCCCGGTCTGGATCATTGATTCCCTCTCCCCACACCCGATCAGCCGTAGCTGATTCGCGGGTCTATTTTTGCATAAATGATGTCAATGACGACGTTCAGCGTAAGCATCAAGGTCACGAGGAGCATCACGAGGCTCTGAATCACCGGGTAGTCCCGCTCGGTCGCCGCCTGGACGATGCCCTGTCCCATGCCAGGCAACGAGAACACCGTTTCGAGGATGACGGTGCCGGACAGCAGCGTGGCCAGCTGCAGGCCGCCGAGCGTGAGAACGGGGATCATGGCGTTGGGGAACGCGTGCCGCAGGACCACTGCGCGCTCGCGCAGCCCTCGGCTGCGGGCGGTTCGGACGTAGTCCTGCCTCAGCACCTCGAGCATGGTGGAGCGGGTGACTCGCGTCAGGTACGAGCTGTAACCCCAGGCGAGAATCAACGCCGGCCAGACCATCTTCAGCATATGTTCATAAGGGTTTTCCCAAAGGTCCCTGTAGAAGATGGGCGGCGTCCACGAGAAGACGAGCAGCATGACAAGGATGAGCATCAACGCGATCCAGAAGTTCGGAAGCGCGGTGCCCGCAACGGTGATGACTCGCACGATGTAGTCCTGCCTCCGGTTCTGGTAAACGGCCGCGATGACTCCGGAGGGGATGGACACAACCCATGCAATGAGCGTCGTCCACGCTGCGAGCTCCAAGGTTATGGGGAGCCGGCGCGCGATGATCGACGATATGTCTTCGCGGCTTACGATCGACGCTCCACCGAACTCGCCGTTGACCATGCTCCAGACCCAGCGGAAGTACTGGACCACGATTGGGTCGTTCAGGCCGAGGCGCTCACGGAGGTCCGCGGCCTGGGCGAGCGCCCTCGGCGTAGTCTGATCGCCCCCCAATATGACGAGCGCCACGTCACCCGGCAGCACGCGCATGATGGCGAAGATGACCATCGACGCCAACAGCAGCGTCGGGAAGTAAAGCAGTAGCCGGCGGCCGATATATCGCGTCATGCGTTTCAGAGAGCGGCGACGCCCTCGGGCCGCTGTATGCGCGGCCCGAGGGCGTTCTGCTCATTACTTGTCGAGCCAGACCGAGGCGAAGTCCAAGTAGGCCATGATCTGCTCGGGGGGATGGAGCCGGCCCTTCACCCAAGAGCGGTAGGGAATGTGGGCCAGGTTGCCCGCTATCGGCACGCCGTAGTACTGCTCCAAGAGCCAGTACCGCTCGAACTCTTGCCAGATAGCGACGCGCTCGTCGAAGTCGTTGGTCGCCTTCAGCCGGTCGAAGTAGCCCTTCACGTTCGGGTCCTCGTGTTTGGCGATGGCGCCTTTGCTCTCGCTGTACGGCAGGAAAGCTGCCTCGTTCGGCTCCGGCAGGTGGCTGGAGATGCCCGCGGCGCTCTGCACGGCGCCGTATTCGAGCGTTTGGCCCGCTGCCGTCCATGCGGGAGCGTCCATCAACTCGAGCTCCAGGTTGATGTTCAGCCCTGCCAGCTGCGCCTTCAGGAACTCGCAGCGGTTCGGCCACGACCCCGTAGACAGACAGTTGTAGTTGACCTCGAACCCGTCCGCGTATCCCGCATCTCCCATGAGGCGTTGGGCCTCCGCGCGGTCGGCCTCCCTGGTGTCGGGGTTCCAGCCCGGCCAAGTCAGAACGTCGGGGCTGGAGAACGGGTTAGCGGGGTTGAGGAGACCGCCAACCAGACCGAACCCGCCGGAAACTGCGTCAATGGACTCCTGGCGGTCAATCCACAGCGAGGCTGCCTTGCGGACGCGGACATCCTGCCAGGGACCTTCTTTCAGCAGGTTCCAGGCGAGACCGCCGCCGCTGCCGGTGCCGAAGCCGGACGGCACCCTGACCACATAGAAGTCGTCGCCAATGTCCTCAACGTACTGCTCGTAGCGCGGCTTGGTGAGGATGTAGCCGAACCCCGGCGATCCTCCGTCGAGCTGGCCGGTCCGGATCGCGGCGTCCATCACGTCCGGGCTGGTCATGATTGCGAAGTCCATGCCCTCCATGTAGGGCAGTGGGAAGCCGTCCTCGTCTGTCTCCCAGTAGTTGGGGTTGGCGCGGACGCGCATGACGCTGCCCTTTTCGTAACCCTCGAACGTGAACGGGCCCAAGCCCATCATGCCCACGTCGAGCGGCGCCACTTCCAAGTTGCCTGCCTCAAGCTCGGGAAGGGTGAGGTGGCGGGGGTGTCCGATGGTGAAGTAGGGCGTGAAGAGAACGTCGAGGAAGAGTGCGTTCCCTTCCTTGAGCGTTATCTTGAGCGTGGTGGGGTCGACGACGGTTGTATTGTCGTACTCGCCCATCCTGTTGCCGTACCACGCGGGGGCTCGCTCGCCGTAGCCCTCGAACACGAGGTCGAGCCAGAACTTGAGGTCCTCCCCGGTGAGCGGCGTGCCGTCGTGCCACTGCAATCCCTCTCGGAGGGTGAACGTCCACTCCGTGAAGTCGGCGTTGTTCTCCCACTCGGTCGCCAGAGCCGGACAGACTGCGTACACGTCGTCCAAGCACGGCCGAACGAGGTTCCCGCTGCCCCAGACGGGCGCCCCCATCTGGTTGAGGTCGTACCAGATGGTCGTCGCCATCATGTCGAAGTTCGCCGGCGGGTCGCGGCGCACCGCGAACTTGCCGATGCCTCCGGCCTTGCTCGAAATCGACGGCGTAGGCGTGGCCGTCGGGTCCGGCGCTGCGGCGGGCGCCGAGGTAGGCGTGGCTGTCGGGTCGGGCTCGTCGCTGGAACAGGCCACGACGAAGAACGCCGCAACGAGCAAGACCACGAAGGCCATGAGCTTCCAGTTAAGCCATCTAACTACTGCGCGGTCTGCTGCTTGCATAAAGTCTCCTCCCGAAACTCTACCGTGATCTAGAGGGCGTACAGCGCGCGGGCGTTGCTGTCCAGGATCTTGTCGACCGAGGAGGCCGGCGCCTTCCCACTTTCCTTCAGCACCTTCAGGGCTTCGAGCTCGGACGAGGTGTCGTTGTGACCGTAGTCCGAGCCGATAACAATGTTGTCGTCGCCGACCGTATCCAAAATCCAGTCGAGATCGTCGGCGGTCTGACATGCCACGTACATGTTGTTCTCGCGGAGCACGTCTTGAGCGAGCCAATTCCGCCCGGCCTTCTTGAACCTCAGCATCATGTCATTGAGAGCGTACGGCACCCACTCCGCCGAGACTTCCACGAACGCCCATCGCAGATCGGGAAAGCGTGAAGGCGTCCCCTTCATGAGCAGATCGTGGAACGCTCCCACCACCGGCAGCTTGAAGGTGGAGAAGCCGGCGTCCGTCTGAAACAGATCGAACTGCGAGAAGTTGCCGGAGGTCGCGTGGACGCACATCGGCAGCCCAAGCGCCGACGCCTCGGTATAGATGGGATCGAAATAGACATCCGAGAGCCGCCGGTCGCCCTCGACGCTGTGCATGAAGAAGCCGCAGGCCCCGTGGTCCTTGGCCCAGTGCATCTCCTCGATGGCGATGTCGCGGCTCATGTAGGGAAGCATCGCCGCCCAGCGGAGCCGTCCCTCGCCGCGGGTGTGGATCTCGTCCATCCAGCGGTTGTAGCTCCGGTAGAGGGCGACTTCCACCTCGGGGCGCCGCGTAAGAGGCCGGAGGAACACCGTTGGGTAGAGGACGTGGACATCTACGCCGAGCTCGTCCATGTGCGCGAGCCGTTGCTCGATGTCGGCTGCCTCCGCAGCCTCCTCGGGGACATCGACCGAGCGGAAATTAGACCGTTTCTGTACGGCGCGCCCTTCGATAACCCAATACTCAGTGACAATGGAGCGGCGGCCGGAGAATCCCCCGGCCAGGTTAGCTTCGCCGGATTTGGGAACAACTACGAACGGGCGAAAATCTTGCTCATCGTCCCCCATGAACTCCCATGTCCGTTCGCTCTCGATTACGTGAGCGTCTGAGTCGACGATGGCCATACAAAATCTTCCTCCAGCGGGCTTTTACGACGCAGGCTTTATACGCTCACGGAGGGGGCCAGTCAAGCAAGCGCGCCTGGCCCGCGCCAGGGCCGTTACTCCCGACCTACGACTCGCCAGGGTCGACTGGCGGCAGCCTTGGAGGGTCCATCGCCAGCCGCGAAATCACGTCTCCCCACGCCGCGTCGACTAGGAAAATAGCGTCGTTATCGGCCTGCTTCACGTAGTGCGCACGCCCGTTAGGCGTAGGCCGCCCGATGAGCACCTCGAACTCGCCGCTTGGCTCGAGGCCTATGGAGACAATCGTCATCGGAGGTTCGAACCCCAGCTCTTCTAGATTCAAGCCGCCCGGCAGCGTGCGCTCGACCCGCGGGCCCGCCAAGAGCACCGGCATGCCGCCCCAACGCTCGTCGTCAACTCTTTCTTCGGTTTCGTCGTCGAAGCGCCAATACTCGGCTTGCTCGTCCCATACGAACGACTCCGTCAGCCCCGCTCGTTCCACTTTCACGCTGACGATGTCCGATGCCTCGATCTCGTAAAAGAAGGGCGGGGCCACACGCTCAGGGGAGCCGCTGCCCAATCGCAAGTATGCGAAAGCCCCGGCGAGCACGATTGCTAGCGCGAGGCCAAGAAGCACGGTTTCCTTTCGGTTCATGGAAGGAGCTCTAGCGCGTTCGGACCCAGACGACTGCCGCCAGAACCAGCGCAAGAACGGGCAGCGCAAGCCAACCCAGCAGTTGTACTAGGGTGAGCTGTTGGTCCGTGAGAACCAGCACGCGGTATTCGAGAGGCTTCGCGCGGACGGGGACCAATGGAACGTCTCCCGCCAGCTCGTTCGCCATATTCAAGAAGAGATCGCCGTTCGAGAGAGCGGGGAAGAACCGGTTGGAGGCGAACTCCCCATCGCCGAATACGCTCAGGGTTCCGATGTTGGCGTCCGCCGCACTTGGCAGCGGTTCGGACAGCGGACCCGCCATCCTCATGATCACTCCCACGAGGAAGGGGCCTGTCCGGTCGCCGGTCGCTGCCGCAGCAGCCGATAGTTGCCTCGACGCGAAGGACGCCGGCGTCGTCACTGCGACGAAGTCCAAGTCGATCAGCGTCGGCATCAGCTGCGGGTCCGTCGTCAGTCCCACGGGCGCAAGTCCTGGAAAGAGCGTCGCGTCGAGCTGTCCGGTCACATAGGGCGCGGCGTATTGGGCCGGCGTGATCAGCGGGATACCGGGCGTTCCGGCGACGTAGCTCCCCGGGTCGATCACATACCCGGCTGCGACGCTCACTCCCCAGTCCCCGACCCATGAACGCCAAGACTCGTCAGCTTCCGGCTCCAGCAATGCCAGGACTCCGCCGCCGCCCTTCAAATAGGAAGAGAGCGCCTGCCGTTCTTCGAGAGTGAGCGTAGTCATCGGAGAGGGAATGATGAGGGCCGCCGCATCCTCGGGCGCGGCCCCTTCCTCTTGTAGATTGAGCGGCGCCACTCGGTAGCTATCGTTGCGCAGTCCTTCGGCCGCCAAGGCAAAACCCCGGTTGCTAGCGACTGCGGCGTCATCGATGGCCAGTTCGCCGTGCCCCGTCAGAATATAGACCGTCTTCTGGTCGGCGCCGCTCGTCACGAGGAGCGCGGTAAGGAATGCCTGTTCGACGTTGCTGGAGGCGGGCACGAAATAGCGTGCGCCTCCGCCTTTCGCTTCGAACACCACGCCCGGATACCGGTTGATTCTCTTCTCGCTTGCCAAGACGGGGTCGGTCTCGGGGTCGGCAAAGCGGTACGAGAACCGCCCCGGCGCCATGCGCTCGAACTCGCGAAAGAGGTCGTCCGTCCTGGTGCGCAATGCGCTCTGCACCGGATTCGTACTCTCGAACCGGTCGACGAAGAACGCCGTCGCCTCGATCTCCTGCTCCAGGCCGTCGAGCACCGTCTTCGTCTGATCGGCAAGCGTGAATTGCCGGGAGAAGGTCGTATCGACCCGCACGTTGGATTGCAGGGCCAGAAAGTTGGCCACTCCTAGAATCGCGACGAGAGTCGTGAGCATGAGCGCGACGTTGAGTCCGTACTTTCGGCGGCGCTTCGCCGTGGGCGAGCTCGAGCGGCGAAGCGCGTCCAGGAGCGCCAGCAGGAGGAGCCCGAGACCCGCCCACGCGAGCCAAGCGCCGGTGGACTCGAGCTTCGGGACCAACAGAGCGGTCAAGACTCCGGCGACAAGCGCGGCCAGGCCGATTCCGGCGGCGGCTACCGCGAACGGAGCCGTGTCGAAGAGTGTCGTTAGCGCCTTGAACAAGGGTCTGTGCGGCGTCATATCATTCGCCGGGCGTCGCTCGCGTCACACCCACCGCCTGCTCTCGATTGACCGTACGGAGAGAAACAGGAACAGCACTATGACGCTGAGGTAGTAGACGATGTCGGAGAGGTCCAGGACTCCTCGCCGCAGGTCGGCGAAATGCGTCACCATGGAGGTCTCCTCCAATACTGTTGACGCCCATCCGTCTGTCGAGGCCGCGGCGAGCTGCGTAATCGAGAGCAGCACGAGGACGCCGACGCCGACGACTGCCGCAACCGCTTGGTTGGCCGTCAGAGACGATGCCCAGAGTCCCACCGCGAGGGTCGCCGCCCCATAGAGGAAGAGGCCGAGGTACGCCGTCGCCACCGGGCCGGTGTCCGGCGTTCCCAGCCAGTACAGGAGCACCGCGTAGAACAGCGTGGCAAGCAGCATCAGCACGTACAGCGCCATGGCGCCTAGGTACTTGCCCGCGACTACCTGCCAGTCGCTCACCGGCGACGATAGGAGGAGGTCGAGAGTGCCCAGCCTCCGCTCCTCCGCGAGTAGTCGCATGGTGAGCGCCGGTCCGAGGAACACGAGGCTGAAGGTGACCGCCCCGGCATAGCGGTGGACCGTCGCCTCCGGGAACGGCACGGAGACGCCGTCGACGAACAGATATCCCGTGATGGCCGTAAAGACGGCGATGATGATGTATGCGCCCGGCGACGCCAGGTGAGCGCGGGCCTCTCGACGCGCTATGACCAAGGTCTTCATGAGGGCTCCGGGTGCTCGCCCGTTCCGGTCAGCGCTAAGAACACGTTCTCCGTAGTCGACCCCGATGGGAGCCCGGCGACGCCGGTGATCTCAGACAGCGTCCCATCGGCGACGACTCGCCCGCGGTCGATGACGACCATCCGGTCGCAGACCAGCGCCACTTCCGAGAGGATATGGCTGCTCAGGAGGACAGCGTGCTCTTTGCCGAGGTCCGCAATCAACGAGCGCATTTCGATCCGCTGCGCCGGGTCCAGGCCGTTCGTCGGCTCGTCGAGGATCACCGCGGACGGTTCGTGGAGAATCGCCTGCCCTATCCCGACACGCTGGCGAAAGCCCTTGGAGAGCGTTCCTATGCGTTTGTCCGCGTACTCTTCCGTTCCGACGGCTTCGATCACCTCAGACACGCGCCCCGCGCGGCGTGATCGAGGCACGTCCCGTAGCGCCGCCATATAGGAGAAGTACTGCCGGACGGTCATGTCCATGTACAGCGGCGCCGACTCCGGCAAGTAGCCGAGCCGCCGTCGCGCATCGGCCGAGTTGTCGACCGTATCGAAACCCGCGATTCGGGCCGCGCCCGCCGTCGGCGGAAGGAGGCAGGCGAGAATCTTCATAGTGGTGGTCTTGCCCGCGCCATTCGGGCCGACAAACCCGACGACCTCGCCCGCGTCGACCTGGAAGCTGGCGTCCCGCACCGCCTCCGTTTCGCCGTAGCGCTTGGATACGTTCTCGACCTGAATCATTGAGTAATCGTGACTATCGACTTTCGCAAGCGTCTGAGCGGGATGGCCTGGGACCCGTCGTGGAAGGTTGTGTCGGCCAATTTAGGATGAGCGTATAAGCGGCGTCTGCGGAGCCGGTCTCCCCGCTCTCGGCGGGGTCAAGCCCAACGTCTAGACCGCCGCCGGCGCGGTCGGACGCCGTGGGACACTACCGAAAAGCAGGTCGGTTATCAACCTGATGCGCTGCGGAGCGCGCAGTCCGCCATAGGCCTTGACTACCCTGCTCTGCTTTTGCGAATATTCGCAGAAGCAACGCCATGCAAGACGCTCCCAGCACAGCAGACGCCATCAAGGCTACCGGACGCCGCCTCACGGCCCAGCGCGTCGCCGTCATGGACGCCATCCGGGACCTCGGCGGCCACGTCACCGTAGAACAGATCGCCGCCAAGTTGCGCGAGGACTATCCCCAGATAGACCTCGCCACGGTCTACCGCACCGTGGGCCTGCTCGGCCGACTGCACCTTGTAAACGAGGTGAGCATCGGAGGCGTGAGTCACTACGAGTACGCCAACCCCGGCCAGCGGCACGGGCACATGGTGTGCGAGCACTGCGGCACGACGTTCCACTTGGGGCAGGGATACCTCGACGAGCTGCGAAGGAAGCTCATGGAGGACACCGGGTTCGAGCTGCATACCGAGCACTTCACGGTGAGCGGACTGTGCGGCGCGTGCCGGAAAGACTCCGGCCACTCGCACAGCGGACACACGCACGCCCATGCCCAGGGCCACCGGCACGACTCCGGCGCCACTAGCGGACACGGACTGGCCAACAGGGGAGAGGAACGAGGATGATCGACATCGAATCCGGAGCATGGGCCGCGCTGGCGCTCGGCTTCTTGCTCGGCCTGAAGCACGCCACCGACGCCGACCACGTCGTCGCCGTTTCAACGATTGCGGTCGAGCAGCGGAACCCTTGGCGCGGACTGTGGGTCGGCGCATCCTGGGGGCTCGGCCACACGACTCCCCTGCTCGTCCTCGGCGTCGTCATCCTCGTGCTGAAGGAAGCCGTGCTGGACCGCTACGAGGCGATTGCCCCCATGCTGGAGTTCGGCGTCGGCGTCATGCTCGTGCTTCTCGGCGCCCAGGTGTTCTACAACCTCCGGCGCGGACGGCTCCACGTTCACAGGCACCTGGAAGACGGCCCTCCCCACATGCACATCCACGCGACGCACCCCAGTGGATACGAGCGGGAATCCGACGCGGCGCACGGCTTCTGGAAGCCCGGTCGGCCGGCGTTCCGCGTGAAGTCCTACTGGATAGGCATCGTCCACGGGCTGGCGGGCAGCGCCGCGGTGATGCTCGTCCTGCTCCCCCGGATCGACGCCCTATGGGTCGGGGTCTGCTACCTCGTCCTGTTCGGCGTCGGGACCATCGTCTCGATGGGCGCTGTCACGATAGTCCTCGGCGTGCCTTTCGCCCTCACGAGCCGCGCCCGGACCCTGAACTACGCCGTAGCCGGCGTAGCAGGCGCCGCGAGCATGACGTTCGGCGTAGCCCTGATGGTCGATATCGCTCTGGGCGCCGAGCTGGTCCCCATCTAACACCGGAGTGGTACACTTAAACGTGCCGCGAACTCGACAGGATACGAGCTCAATGGACGTTAAGCAGGCAGTGAACGTTGCGAGAGAATACCTCGCCGACCTTTTCTCCGAAGAGGGGCTGATGGACGTTGGCTTGGAGGAAGTGGTGTTCAACGACGCAGCCCAGGAGTGGAGAATCACGATGGGTTTCTCTCGTCCGTGGGACCGAAAGACCATTCTCGCGGCGATTAACGACGCGCGCCCTACACGCTCCTACAAAGTCCTCCGCATTGACGATGAGACCGGCGTAGTCTCGTCGATAACAGACCGTCTACTCGCTGCTTCGCTATAGCCGATGCCTCCGGCCGGATTCTTCATCGACTCGAATCTTCTCGTGCTGCTCGTCGTTGGCAGCGTCGGCCGGGATTTGATAGCCAAGCATCGACGGCTTTGAGAATTCACAACGGAGGACTACGACAGGCTGCTTGGCTTAATCGGGCAGGGAGACCACTTGTTCGTTACTCCAAACACGCTGACGGAAACCTCCAACCTCCTCGCTCAGCACGCAGACCCCGAGAAATCACGATTCTTCGAGAAGCTCCGCGTCGTCATTCAAGGAAGCGAGGAGGTCATCGTCACGAGCGGCGATGCCTCCCGCAATAGCCAGTTCGTCCGGCTTGGCATCACTGATGCGGCGCTCCTGGAAGCTGTCTCAGCGGAAACCCCGCTAGTGACGGTGGACCTCGACCTCTACCTCGCGACGTTGGACAAGCAGGCAGACGCGGCAGTGAACTTCAGGCATCTGCAACCCCTCTAGACCACCAACTGACCGCGCTGCCCTCCGTGTTGTCCGCGAACCATGGCCTGTGTAGGCTAGGCGCCCCGCCGGATACGGCGTGGGGGGACGCGAAACATGGCCAATATCGACCTCACCGACCGAGTCGCTATCGTCACCGGCGCGAGCCAGGGTATCGGGCGCGCCATCGCGACGGCGCTGGCCGAGCACGGCGCCGATATCGTCGCCGTCGCCAGAGAGCCCGAGTCAGTCGAGGGCGGGACGGAGCGCATCCACCGTCCGCTCGCTCCCGTCGTGGCGGATATCGAAGCGATGGGCCGCCGGGCGGTCGGCATCCTCGCCGACGTGCGCGACCCCGCCCAAGTCGAGGAGATGGCCGCGAGCGCCCGTGAGGCGTTCGGGCGCGTCGACATCCTCGTCAACAACGCCGGCGCCACCTGGGGAGAAACGTTCAAGATGGCGCCGCTCTTGGAGCTGTCGCCCCGCGACTTCCAGGAGTCGGTCCGCCTCAATCTCCAGAGCGTCTTCCTCTGCAGCTGCGCCGTCGCCCCCGCCATGATCGAGCGCGGGAGCGGCGCCATCGTCAACCTCGCTTCCATCTCCGGCCAAGGCGCCAGCCCCAACAACGGAGCGTACGGCGCGGCCAAGGCCGGCGTCATCTCGCTCACCCGGACGATGGCCATCGAGTGGGCGCCGGTGCGCGTCAACGCCATCGCGCCGGGCAGCGTCGAACACGCCGATCGGGCGGCGTCGCACCCCTACGCCAGGGGCCGCGCGCCCATCGCCCAGACTGTCGCCCTCGGCCGGCCCGCCGCCCCCGAGGAGATCGCGGGCGCAGCCCTCTTCCTCGCCTCCGACGCCGCCTCCTACGTGACCGGCACGGTCATCGACATCAACGGCGGGCGCGCCGCTTAGCGAAAGGAGCCTCCCCGTGACCACCGAAATCGGCCTGCGGACCATCGACGCCGACGCCCACGTCGTCGAGTCCCCCCGCACGTGGGACTACCTTAGCGACGACGAGCAGCGCTACCGCCCCGCCCTCTACAAGTCGCCCGACCGCCCCCAACAGGAGTTCTGGGTCATCGACGGCAAGGTGCGGGGCACCAAGCTCGCCACCCTCTCGGAGAAGCAGCTCGAGGAGATGTCCAAGCGCTCCGGCTACAACGTCGTCACGCCCGTGACCGCACGCGAGCTGGACGACGTGCAGCTGCGGCTCGACCACATGGACGCGCTCGGCGTGGACGTGCAGGTCCTCCACAACACCCTGTGGATCACCCAAATCGCCGACCGGCCCGACACGGAGGCCGCCCTCTGCCGCAGCTGGAACCGCTGGATGGCGGACGTCCACCGCCAGGGCAAGGGCCGCCTCAAGTGGACCTGCGTCCTCCCCACCCTGACGCTCTCCGAGTCCCTCCAGCAGATGCGGACCGCCAAGGAGAACGGCAGCGTCGGCGTCTGCCTCCGCGCCCACGAGGCCGGCCGCCACCTCATCGACCCCTACTTCTACCCGCTCTACGAGGAAGCCGAGCGCCTCGACATGGCCGTCATCGTCCACGTCTCCAACGCCGACCCGTGGCTCGCCGACCGCCTCAAGTCGTCCTACGACCTCGGCTCCAGCTTCTCCCCTCTCAGGGTCCCGACCGTGACGAGCTGCCACGAGTACATCATGAGCGAGGTCCCCCTGCTCTTCCCGAAGCTCCGCTGGGGGTTCATCGAGGTCAGCGCCCAGTGGGTCCCCTGGCTCGTCAAGGAGGCCCGCCGCCGCGCGCGCAAGCTCGGACGCAAGCTCCCCCACGACGTCTTCCCCGAGTACCGCATCTACGCCGCCTGCGAGACCGACGACGACCTCCCCTTCATCCTGAAGTACGCCGGCGAGGACAACATCGTCATCGGCACCGACTACGGCCACTCCGACATCTCCAGCGAGACCGACGCCATAGGCGTCTTCCGCGACACGGTCAACGACATCAGCGAGTCCGCCAAAGAGAAGATACTCACCACAAACCCTGCCCGCCTCTACGCGCTTTAGGGGGCGCGCTGGGGTTGTCCCTTCTCCAGGTAGTGTGAAGACCGGAGCCGTCGTTTACAGGGAGAAGGTGGGTGGGAATGGGGGCGAGCGCGGATCCGCCCTATAGCTGTACTTTCGTTTAGCCGGAGTGCTATCTTTCATATAGCCGCTCATAACATTTCAATTGGCCGATGCATAATCTTTCAATTAGCCGCTACTGAATGTTACAATCGGACGGTGGCCGAAGACATCATCTACCCCCGTTATGCAGAGCGGCGCTTGGCCGAGGCGCTGGCTGATTCGCCGGTTGTCCTGATTCATGGTCCGCGCCAGTGCGGCAAGACCACCCTCGCTCGAATGGTCCGCGTGCCGGCGGCAGGCCCACGGGAGTACGCCTACTTCAGCTTCGACGACGTAGTCGCGCGGCAGGCCGTCGAAGCCGATCCGATGGGCTTTGCCGCCGACCTGCCCGAGCGAGTGGTCCTGGACGAGGTGCAGCGAGTCCCCGCTCTATTCGCCGCCTTGAAGCTGGAGGTGGACCGCAGGAGAACGCCGGGCCGCTTCCTGCTGACCGGCTCGAGCAACGTGCTGCTGGCCCCGGCGCTCTCGGACTCGCTGGCCGGGCGCATGGAGATAGTCCGGCTGCACCCGTTGGCCCAGTGCGAGCTGTATAGCGGACCAGCCGCGGAATGCACGGAGGAACGGCGGCCCTGCTTCCTCGACGCCCTGTTCGGCGGAGGGTTCAGCGTCAGGCGGACCGAGCGATTGGGAAGCGAGCTCGGCGAGCGGATCGTCTCCGGCGGATATCCGGCGGCGCTGGCCCGGCCTCCTGGCAGGCGCCGGGCCAGCTGGTACCGGAACTACGTCGACGCTCAGGTGCAGCGAGACGTGCGGGACATCGCCCGCATCCGCTCCTTCGATCTGTTGCCGAGGCTGCTGTCGCTGGCGGCGGCGCAGACGGGCACGGTGTTCAACCTGTCGGACCTGGCGGCGCCTTTCCAAGTCAGCCGGCCTACCATCAGAGACTACGTCGCCTTGCTGGAGCAGGTGTTCCTGCTGGAGGAGCTGCCGCCCTGGCACACCAACCGCCTGAGCCGCCTCATCAAGAGACCGAAACTCCACGTCGGCGACACGGGACTGGCCTGCGCCCTGCTGGGAATCGACGCCGCCGGGCTCGCGGCTGACCGGTCCCTGCTGGGGCAGCTCTTGGAGACGTTCGTGCACCAGGAGCTGCGGCGGCAGGCAAGCTGGCATGAAGCCCCCATGTCGTTCTTCCACTTTCGCGACAAGGACGGCGTGGAGGTGGACATTGTCATCGAGCAAGGCGCGCAGGCCCTGGCGGGCGTCGAGGTGAAGGCAGGCGCGACGGTGACCGCGTCCGACTTTCGGGGGCTGCGCAAGCTGAAAGCCGCAGCCGGAAACCGGTTCGTCAACGGCGTTGTGCTCTACGACGGAGAGGTGAGCGCCAGCTTCGGCGACGGCCTCTACGCAGTGCCCCTGCGCTTCCTGTGGGAAACGTTCTGACCCTCTCGACGCGCCGTGCGATGGGGCGCAATCTTACAAGTAGCCGTACCCAAAACTTTCAAATGGCCGCTCATTCAACCTTGCAATCAGCCGCATCACCCTCTCGGAGAAGCAAATCGAGGAGATGTCCCCCCACCCCCCTAAGCCGACGGATAAAACCCCCGGTTGTGCCAGTATGAGAGGTCGCTCCCGAACCACTCGGTGGGAATCTCGTTCCCTATGCCTGCCTCGACAGCCTTGCGGTAGATGAGCGCGCCCGCCGCCGACATCTGTATCCCCATGCCGGTGCTGTTCTTGTAGTAGACGATGTCGCCGGGCTTCGCTTCGAGCGGGCTCGTTCCCGACACGACCTCCCCCAGCGTGCAGATGCGGTCCCACGAGACCACACCCGCTTCGATGGGGTCGAGCAGCTCCCGCTGGCCGTTCGAGAACACGCTATCCCTGTCGTTGATGCAGATGAAGCTGCTGCGGGCGAACGTCGTCTCGTCCACCTCAGACTTCTTGAAGTTGGCATCGCTGTTCTGCAGCGAAATCACGAACTGACCGGGTTCGAGCCAGTCCCCGTCGAACACCGGCTCGCCGCTGACGTAGCCCGCGTTCGTCGCGCAGCAGACGATATCGGCGCCCCGCATCGCCTCGCGGGGGCCGTCGACGGGCGTGACCTCGATCTCCAGCTGCTGCTCCATCTCCCGGGCGAACTCCTCTCGGTGCTCTTTCGTCGGGCTGTACACCTTCACGCTGCGGACAGGCCGGACTTGGACGAGCGCCTCGAGGTCCGTTCGCGCCAGCTTCCCGCTGCCGAACATGCAGACCGTCTGCGCGCCCGCCGGAGCGAGATATTTCGCCGCGACGCCCGACGTCGCCCCGACCCGGACGCCCGACAGCAGGAACTCTTGGATGAAGGCGAGCGGCTGCCCCGTCTGCATGTCGATGAGCACGATGAAGCCCCAGTTGCGGCCGCCGTGCCGGGGCGTTCGCTCGCCCTGCGAGCCGGGGTTCGCGCTCCGGGCGCTCCCACCGATGCGTATGGCCGCCGTGTCGTACGTCGGCGTCGTGCCGATGTGGATGTTCGACCCATAGACCGCGCCGGGCGTCGTCGTCGGGCTGATGTAGCGGATGCGGGGGATGTTGACGGCGCCGCGCGCATGGTCGCGGTAAGCGGTCTCCATCGCCTCGATGCAGACCTCCATCGGCATCACCCGCGCAACGTCCTCGTCGCTCAATACCAACGTCATACGTCACCCCCAAACGAATATCCCGGCGCCCGCGCCGCTGCGGGAGCATCGTAGGCATCGGCGGAGCGAAGGGGCAAGGGGTGGCGCCCTCGCGTCATCGCCTCGAAAACCCCCTCCCGTCTGCGAGAGGGGACGCGCAAGCGCAGCGAAGCGCGGGGGAGGAGAGGCGACGCGCAGACTTCCCCCGTCACCCCCGCGCCCCCTTCCGTCATTCCCGCGCAGGCGGGAACCTCGCATCCGAAACCCCCGGCGTTGGGCAGTTAAGCAAAGGTCTCGGTCTGCGCGGGATGACGTCCCTCTCTGCGCCGTTTTCCTAAAACTGTCGCATTTTGCCGGTTTTTGCATGGCATTTACTCGTGCTCGGGGGTTTCGCGCCCTACATCTCCGCCCCATTTTGCGACAGCAAATGCGACACTTTCCGACACGAATGCGTCTCTTTGCGACAGGGGTGAGCCGGGGCATCGGGACGTGGAGAGCGCGGGGCGGTTGGGGCATGGGAGGCAGGATAGGGACGAGGGGTCGTTTACGCAACGGGCAAATGTCACAATGGCGACGTGGCGGTGAGCTCGGCAATTGTGGTGTGGGCCGTCGGCTCACGAACAAGCCGCCCAAGAGTCTGATGCGCCCCTCCCCACCTGCCCTCTGCTGCATCCGCAGACCTTTCCTAATGGTAACGTATACGTTACCATATCGGCATGATCGAAATCAGAGAATACATTTGACGACCGGGGCCGCAGTCCATTCGAGCAGCAGGGAGGTATGAACATGGCGCTCACCCGTGACTTCAAGGAGACTGTGCTGGCTCGCGCTCAGCGCGACCCGGCCTTTCGAGAAGGGTTGCTGAAAGAAGGCGTCGAGTGCCTGCTTGCCGGGGACATCGATACGGGCAAGGTCGTGCTGCGTGACTATATCAACGCGACCATCGGGTTCGAGGAGCTTGGCGCCCTCACGAACAAGCCGCCCAAGAGTCTCATGCGCATGTTCGGACCGGCTGGCAATCCCTACGCCAGCAACCTTTTCGAGGTCATCAGCCGCATTCAGCAGCATGAGGGCGTCCAATTCGAAGTGAAGGCCGTTCGATAATCGGAAGGCTTCCGACCAAACCGCCGGTCCCCGCCGGCGCGGGATGCCCGGACAGAGGCTCGTTGACTCACTCAGCCGATGGGATACTCTCTTTGAGTCCCCACTGCTGTTCAACTAACGGACCGACAGGTTCATAGGAGTAGTATGCCGCACCAGACTGAGCCGAGCGCCAACAATGCCTTGGGCGGCCTGCTGCAAGAGATGCTGCCCCGCAGCCAGGTGCGCTCCGAGAACACGCAGGCCATCTCCGGCCAGGCTGGACTGCGCCCCGACATCATCGTCTCCGCCCACGGCCGCTCGCCCGTAGTGATCGAGGCCGAGTACCTGCCCGCACGCACCGTCGAACCGGAGGCCAAGTCCCGCCTCGGGCTGGAAGTGGCCGCCAGCGGGCGCGTCATCGAAGCCGCCATCGCCCTCCGCTACCCGGACGCCATCGGCGAAGCTCACGACCTCCGCGCCGCCCTTGTCGCCTGCCCGCCTCTCCTACTGCGTCTTCACCGAGGACGCCAACGGCGTGCAACGCTTCCCGCACTCCGGCTGGCTGGAGGGCGCCGTTGAGGACATCGCGGACATGGTCCGCCTGGTGTCCGTCCCTCAGCGCGCCGTAGACGAGGCGGCCGTCGCGCTTCAGGGAGGCATCGACGGCGCGGCGAAGCTGCTGGGCGAACTCAACCAGACCCGCCCCGCCGTCACGATGGACATAGCGCGGGTGCTGGGCATGACCAACGTGACCCAGACCTGGCGCATGGCCTGCGCCATCCTCGCCAACGCCCTCGTCTTCCACGAGCGCATCGCCGGAATGCACCCGGAGATCAAGCCCCTGGCCCAGGTGTGCGGCGAGGGCGTGCCCAACCCCCAGGAGGAGACCCTGGCCGCCTGGAACACCATCCTGAGCATCAACTACTGGGCCATCTTCGCCATCGCCAAGGACATCCTGGAGCAGCTGCCGTCGGGCGACGCGGCGAGCATCCTGAAGCGGCTGAGAAACACCGCCCAGTCGGTCAACGCGACGGGCGTGGACAACGCCCACGACCTGACGGGCCGCGTCTTCCAGCGCCTCATTGCCGACCGCAAGTACCTTGCCACCTTCTACACCTTGCCCGCGTCCGCCGCGCTGCTGGCCCGCTTGGCCGTCGCCAAGATGGAGGGCGTGGACTGGTCCAGCGCCGAGGCAATCGGCAAGCTGCGTATCGGCGACTTCGCCTGCGGCACCGGCGCCCTCCTCTCGGCGGTGTACGAGCAGGTGGCTGCCCGCCACGAGCGCGCCGGGGGCGACCCCGCCGCCCTCCACCGGCTGATGATGGAGGAAGTGCTCTACGGCGCCGACGTTATGCCCTCCGCCGTCCACATCACCGGCTCGACCCTTTCCGGCGTCGAGCCGTCCGTCCTCTTCAACAGCTCCCGCCTCTACACCATGCCCTACGGCCGCATGACGGACGGCAGCGTGAAGATCGGCTCGCTTGAGCTGCTCCAGTCATCGAGCGTGCTGACGCTGTTCAACACCAGCGACCCGGCCATGCGTACCGGAAGCGCAGGCGAGGAGACAGCTGCCCAGATACAGGCCGAGATACCCGACGCCGGCTACGACCTAGTAATCATGAACCCGCCGTTTACCAGACCAAGCTCCGATTGGGAGGGCAGCAAAAGAACCGAGGACTACATAAAGCACTTCAGGGGACTGAGCACCGGATTGGTTACACAGTTGGACATGGCGAAAAGCCTGAGTCGATATACAAAGGATACGTGTTACCACGGCTATGCGGGTATTGCTTCCGCCTTTGCGGCCCTGGCGGACAAGAAACTGAAGCCCGGCGGCGTTCTTGCCTTGGTGCTCCCCCTGTCAGCTGCTGCGGGGCAGTCTTGGGAGCATTTTCGTAAGATGATTGCTCGCGATTACACAGGGCTGACAGTGCTTACCATAGCTGCCGCTGACAATGATGCCAACTCCTTTTCAGCGGACACCGGTATGGCGGAATGTCTGGTCATTGTCCGCAAGCTCAAGCCGCATGAGAGACCTCAAGACCGGGTACATTTCACGTCGCTCCGGCGCAAGCCAACGGGATTTGCGCACGCAAGATCGCTGGCGAGTAGGCTTGAGAGCGGCAACCTGCTCAGGCGAATCGGGACGGGCCGTATGGAGGCACGCCCCTGCTGGTTGGGGAAGAATTGGCCGGTGAAACAATAACCGCGCTTCGCGATGCGGAAGGGGCAGGCTGGGGCGCAGTGCGCCTCGCCGACTACTCCCTGGCACAAACCGCGTATGCCCTGTCCCAGTCTAGGTTGTGGCTCCCCGGAGCAGCGTCAGCCTTGGGGTTGAAAGTTGCAACCCTAAGCGATGTGGGCAGACGAGGTTGGCACGACATGAATATAGCTGGTTCCACAGGGCCATTCACAAAGGCACCGTCCAGCCCGACCGTTACGTATCCCTCGCTGTGGAACCACCACGCCAGACAGGAAACGCGAATGGTGTGCCTCCCGGACTCTCAGTTGATTGTCAGATCCGGAATGGAAGACAGGGCCTCGGTAGCATGGGCTACGGCCAGCCGTGCTCACATCAACCGTGACTTTCGCTTCAATTCCCAACCGTTAACAGCAGCTCTTACTGAGGGAGTTTGCATGGGTGGAATCGCTTGGCCAAATGTAACATTCACTAGCGAGAGATTCGATTACGCATTCACGCTTTGGTGTAACTCCACATTAGGGTTGTTGCTATTCTGGTGGCACTCAAATCGTCAGCAAAGCGGACGGGGGCGCACTTCCGTTAGCGCAGTAGACTCCCTCCCCATCCTCGATTTCCGCGCCCTCACAGATGAGCAACTGCGTACGACTGAGGCCATCTTCAACGAGTTCCGAGACAAGGAGCTAAAGCCCGCCTACCTGGCGGACGCCGACCCCAACCGCGCACTCCTAGACCGCCGCGTCGTCTGCGACCTCATGGGATTCGACGAGGAGGTCTACTCCGCCGTGCGCCGCTTGGCCGCCAAGTGGTGCGCGGAGCCGTCGGTGCACGGCGGCAAGGCCCGCCCGAAGGACGCCAAGCTGGTTATTTGACGGTCTGGGCTTGGTCGCTGGGAAGGTCTCCCTAGGGTGAGCGAATCGAGGCCCCCACCCCCCACCTACCCTCCTCTTGTGGGCGGGATGGCCGGAGCCTAACCTGTGCTCCGCCCCGCGGCGCGACCCACGGCGGCGCGGGCCGACCCACCAACGGAGGCGCAATTGTGACTACACCCAGCTCGTCCCCGAACGGACCGAACGGCCAGCCGGTCCTGCGTTTCGGCGTCATAGGCATCGGCAACGCGGGAGGCGGGGTGCTCCGCATGATGCGCGGCGACCCCCACGTCGAGCTCGTTGCGGCAGCCGACATCCGGCCTCAAGCCCGCGAAGCGTTCCAAAAGGAATTCGGGGGAACGGCGTACCCGAGTGTCGAAGAGCTATGCGGGGACCCGAACGTCGACGCGGTCTGGATCGCCACGCCGAACCACTTCCATTGTCCTCATACGGTCCTCGCCGCCGAGCACGGCAAGCACGTGGTCGTGGAGAAGCCCATGGCCCTGACGTTGGACGAAGCGGCGCAGATGGTCGAGGCGGCGGAGAAAAACGGCGTCAAGCTGCTCTCGGGCCACACGCGCGCTTTCGACCCGCCGGTCCAGACCATCTGGCGCATCATCCGGTCGGGCGAGGTCGGCGCGCTGAAGGCGATGAACGTGATGTCGTACACCGACTGGATGCTCCGCCCGCGCATGCCGGAGGAGGTCGATGCGGAGCGGGGCGGAGGCGTCGCCTTTCGGCAGGCCCCGCACCAGATCGATTCGCTCCGGTTCCTAGGTGGAGGACTCATCCGGAGTGTGCGCGGCGCAACGGGCGCCTGGATGCAGGGCCGCATGGGGGCGCCGGGCTACTACACGGCCTACCTGGAGTTCGAGGACGGAACGCCGGCCACAATTATCTACAACGCCTACGGCTACTTCCTTGCAGCCGAGCTGCTGCCGTGGGAGACGGAGGCCGGCGGGCCTGTTCCTCCTCAGAGAGCAGAGGCCGAGGCCCGCGCCCGCGTGAGGAACGCGATCAACACCGGAACGTCGAACCAGGCCCAGGCGAAAGACGAGATGCGGACGGCGAGCATGCAAGGTCTGAGGGCGGGCGCGCCGGGCGCCGGCGAGTCAGGGCCGCCCCGGCCGCGCTTCCAGAGCGACCTCGGCCTCCTCATCGTCACGTGCGAGCGAGGAGTGCTCCGGCAGTCGCCGAACGGCATCTACGTGTACAACGACGATGGCCTGCGCGAAGAGCCGATCATCGTGGAGGAGGGCGGCGCCGACCCGACGCTCGAGGAAGCGTACAACGGCATCATCCTGGACAAGCCCATATTCCACGACGGCCGTTGGGGAATGGCCACGCTCGAGGTCCAGCTTGCGCTGATGCAATCGGCCCGCGAGCGGCGCGAGGTGCTGTTGGAGCGCCAGGTGGCGGTCCCGGCGCATCTGGGGTAGCGCGGAGGCGAGATTCCCGCCTGCGCGGGGGAATGACGGATACTGCCCCATACTTCCGCAGTCCGCCCCCAAGAGCGCGCATTTTCAAAAAATTGTCGCATTGCCGGTTTCATGGTGATTTACTACGTAATCGTGCGTTCCGTGGGCGTCTAACCGCGGCAGAAAGTGCAACAGTTTGCGGCAGTAATCCCATCGTGGCCCCATCGAGAGCCGGAGCCCACGAGTAAATGATCCAGAATGAGCCACATTTATAGGAGATCAACCCCCGAAGCCCATGCAACGGCGCGCCCAAACCCTCCGCCCCTTCGGGGCTGCCCCCCGCAAGAGTGGGGGGCAATGCAGGCCCAAGAAATAGGTAGCTGATGGACTCGGCGATGCTCCGGGCAGGTCCTGATTCAACTCTCATGCCCGTGCGAAGGAGGAGAAGTGGGTGAATCAAAGGTAGACCTAGAGCAAATTAAGGAAGAGTGGTTGATAGGCAACGCGGTAGTCGCCTTCGTCGGTGCGCTTCTGCTGGCTCAGGCGTGGGAGCCGTCGGACGCCAAGAGTGTAATACCCATCCTCAACGTGACGGTCCCCTCATTGCCGCAGGCCTAGTCCTCGGCTTGGTGGCATTTCTCGCGGTCTCGTCGTTCGTCCTCGCCCTAGCTTCCACAATACCTCCGCTTCGGTCCTGGGCCATCCAACAGGCATCTCCCTACTTGCATCTCCTGGAGATACTCATGTGGGTGGCATTTGCCTTGAGCCTGATAGCGGCGCTTACCGGGGTTCCCCCTGATCAGTGGTGGGCACAAGTCTTGTGGTTGGGTGGCGCCGCGCTACTTTTCTTTCTCTGGGGGAGGATGGTGCTCAGGGCATGGAATCGATTTGTCGTTTCCCGGCGAAGGCCTGACGACGCCGATGGAGAGTAGGCGACGACTCAGTACGGAAGCGGGCCACGTGCCATGAGGACCCGGAGCGCATCCGCGCGTTCGCGGAGTCGGAGAAGGACGGGTTGCTGGTGGCGGGCATTCAGAACTCAATATGGGAGCCTCGCCTCGTTCTCGCCGGACCCGGCGCCGAAGTAGAGAGCGCCCGAAGGGGGGACTGGCGTGAACCGCTAGGGCGGCATTGGCGTCGCCTAGCAGGGCTGCAATCCGGTACTGGAAGCATCGCCCAGCGCATCTGCCAGCGTTCTGGGAATGCACCCACTCAACTCGTTGCCGCGAAGGGAGAGTTCTTGCAGGTTGGCGAGGGCGCCCAGTTCCGGCGGAATCGACCCGCTCAACTCGTTGAGGCCAAGGTTGAGTTGTTGCAGGTTGGCGAGGGTGCCCAGTTCCGGTGGAATCGGCCCGCTCAATCCGTTGGGAGCGAGGTTGAGTACCACGACCTGTCCGGCGTCATCGACGCTGACGCCGTGCCACTCGCCAAGCGGCCTGTCGCTGAGCCAGTTGGCGTCGTTCAGCCAGTTCGGCCCATTGGCCGCGTTGTAGAGGGCGATCAGCGCGTCCCTCTCGGCCTCCTTCGAGCTCAGGAGACGCGACAGGCAGTCGTTGATCAGGTCGATCCGATTGGGCGGCGCGGCAGGGGCTAGCAGTGCCGCTGTCGCCGTAAAGTTCAGCGGCTCTGGGTAGCGGACAACCAGTGTCAAATACCAGTTATCGAGCCAGGCAGCCCTGTCGGAGATGGAAGAATCCGGGTAGAAAGCGTCCATCTCGAACGTCAATTCCGCCGCGCCGTCCCGAGGCCACAGGGTTGGGTACAAGACATCCTGCGATAGGAGGTGGATTATCTCTATCCTGTAAGTCGCCTCTATGGACTCGGGCCACTCACCGGCCAGAGGCACAACCAACTCCTCCCCGCAAGCGCCCTGGACAGGCCGGATACGATACTGGGCTTGAACGCGAGGAAGGTAGTTTTCCGGCTGGTGCAGCGGCGAGGCCGCTTCCTCCGGACTCGAGGCCCAAGGCGTGGGGGTAGGACGTACGCACGGCGAAAGCCTGTTGTTCGGGATCACTCGCTCCGAGTCGGGGCACTCCAAGGGAGGAGTGGCGGCAGGCTGAGGAGTGGGCGTCGGGGTCGGAGTCCAGTACGGCAGGAGAGCCAACGGCGTAGGGGTGGGCGCCGGAGTTGGGGTGAGCGTTGGCGGAGAGTTCGGCGTCGAGCATCCTCCCAGCAGTGCCAGCACTCCAGGGCGCCAAGCAGCGCCACGCGGTGTATCAGCTGCTGGGGCGCGTGACGGTCGACCCCGAGTATGGCGTAGTAGTCCAGCACTTGCGGCGAGTCTCCCCTAGCGGGTGTGGATGTCGTGCTTGAGGCGCGGAGTCAGGAGGGAGAACTGGCCGGGGGTGTCGGGGACGGACTCGGCCTCGGCGAACTCCTCGAACTCCTCCCCCTCGCCGGACAGCACCGGGCGGATGCGGCCCCCTCTCTAACTTCCCCGTCTGTCGCCGCTTGAACCTCTCCCCCGTCTGCGGGGAGACTGAGAGGGGGCTCCCCTCCGTCATTTCCGCGCAGGCGGGAACCCAGGACGCCCCCCCTCCAACCATGACACTTGCCCCTTACCCCAACCCTCTTCCCTGCGGTACGATTACGAGATGCTCCTTCTGTGGAGGTTCGCTCCGAACTCCCTGCCGTGTCCTATAACTCCCCGCCGCCCATAGAGAGAGCCAATGCCAAAATGTGTGAAAATACATTTAATTCGGCATCTTGATCGCAGGAAGCAGGCCGTGGCCTGCTAAACGGCCTCGATCAAGATGCCGAAAGTACCCCTCTGGCGACACAAACTGCAAAATCTTACGAGTAAAATCCCCATCAAGAAGCCGAAATACTCCCCAAAACGCCCACTCCCTCCCTACACTGGTCCCTGGCGCGAGCCCCCGCTGCCGACGGCGGCCGGGCTCGCGCTAGGAGTAAATGGCGCTTAATGGCGCTTAATGACCCCTCCTGCAGCGGTGACGCAGCCCCCGTGCACTCGTAGGCCGGGGAAGTTACGAGTGAGATGAGTGAGACATCTTCGGACAAGACAAGCCCTCGCGGTCGTGCGAAGCGCCGGAGAGGGATCGCGGCTTCCCGTCCGCGGCGCGATGGACAATAATCAGCGCATCCTTGGCGCATGACTGTGGAGGAGCATCTATGCCGGACGTTCAGATGAGCATGATTGGGAGCCCCGCCGATATCGTCAATCCGTTATTCGACGGCGACGTCAAGCCGGAGGGCATACAGCTCGCCGCAACCCGCGCCGACGGCTCCACCGGATACTGGCGCCAGTTCAGCTTCAACGAGTTCGACGTCTCCGCCCTCTCCGTGGCGTCATACATCATCGCCAAGACCAAGGGCTACGACGCCATCGCGCTTCCGGTTTTCGCGTCGCGGCGCTTCATGCACGCGGAGCTCCGCCATCACACCGACTCCGGCATCCAGACGCCCGCCGACCTCAAAGGCAAACGCGTCGGCGTTCCCGAGTATCAGATGACCGCGTCGGTCTGGCTGCGGGGCGTTTTGGAGCACGACTTCGGCGTCTCTCAATACGACATCAACTGGCTCATGGAGCGGAGCGAGGAGATGAGCCACGGCGGCGTCACCGGCTTCCAGCCCCCGGAGGGCATCTCGTTCGCGCGCATCCCCGAGACGGAAAGCCTCGCGTCCATGATCGTCAGCAATCAGATCGACGCCGTCTCGGGCATGGGGGCGGGCGCCGGCGCCCAGGGCAACATCATCGACCGCTCCTCGCAGATACGCGGCAGCGGCGACTGGAGCAAGGTCAAGCCCCTCTTCCCGAGCCTGATCGAGGAAGGAACGCGGTTCTACCAGAAGTACGGCTTCATCCCGGCGACCCAGATGTACACGATCAGGAAGTCAACCTACGACAAGCACCCGTGGGCCGCGTTCAACCTGTACGACGCCTTCGTCCGAGCGAAGCGCCGCTCCGAGGAGACCGCCAGTGAGCGAATCCCCTCGCTGATGGTGTTCGGCAGGGAGTACATGGCGCAGACGCGGAAGATGCTGAGCGGCGAGCCGTTCGCCTACGGCGTCGAGGCCAACAGGGCCATGCTCACTACCGTCATCGACTTCCTTCACGAGCAGCATCTGATAACGGAGATGCCGAAGGTCGAGGACCTCTTCGCGCCGAGCATTCTCAGTCTGTAGGGTCGGGTGCTTTACTGCCTCTACGGGCCTCTCTTGAAATCACATCAAGAGATTTCTCGTGTCCCAAGGCAGCTAACACTGCCCCTCGAACGTCCTCTTTACGAAGCCGATTAAGCTTCGACCGGGATATCCCAAACCTTACAGCCCCTAGTTCAATTATCTGCCGTTTGGCATAGCTATCATCGCTAAGTATCCGGTCAATATTGTCGTGACCTATAGATTCTAACTTGGAAGGAAGGATCGATTTTGAACCGTTTGAAGCCATCTTCCGAAAACGTGTAGTTTTCGTTCTCATAAGAATATTGGTTAGCTCGGAAATTGGATAGTTCGCATAGGGCCGTAATGCTTTAGTTAAGTGCTGCAATCCTCTACTCAATTCTGGATTGCCGGTTTTCTCTTCTCCATTCAACTTCGCCAAGCCCAACAAATATCGCGTTATGTCCATAACACATAGCTGACTCTCCTGTGTGTGTGGGTTTGCCATTATGGGCAGTTTGAATTGCTGATTGCTCATAGAGTGTCTATCTTTCGCTTAATCCTATTCGTTAGGGTCATGTATTGCCTATCAATTCTTCTTCTACCTACGTTCTGGCTGTAATGGTAGTTGTAAACTGGCTGTCCACTCGCCAGGGCCTCTGAAACACCAGTTCCTTGGCTGATATAGGGTTGTACTAGTGCGTTTCCCCAGCGCCTTTGTAGTGAAGCTAGATGCTGGGTATGGTCATTAGTGTACCCGCCACGTGCACTCTGTATCCGGGTGATGACCAACCCAACAAGTTTAGTCTCGGGGACGTATGCAGCCCGGTAATCTCCCATCGGCGCAAGTGCTCTTAGCCGGTTATCGATGCTCGATTTCATCATATCTCGGAGATGGGGAGCGCCGCGCTCCATTACAGCCTCAGGTACAACGGGGATTACGTAGCCGTGGCTTGCAGCAATTGCGTTTTGTGAGACTATTTTCGTGGCAGGTGGGCAATCGAAGATTATGTAATCATACTTGTCATCAATACCTGTCTCTTCAATCCAACGGCATATTAGCGTACGCTTGTTCCACTCGGAACGTATAGCGTTACCTTGATGTGAGGCAGTCAACTCGATTTCGATGTCATCTAGTTTGAGGCTGGCGGGAACGATGTCCATGGTGTGATAGTCCGAGTCAATGCGATCCATTGGAGAATCGATAATAATGTTATCGCCTGGGAGCCCGTGCTGTTCACCGATGAAGGATTGGAAAACTTCATCAATTAGGCTTCTTGATCTGACAGCTTTTGCCCATCCGCTAGGTCCGAGGCAGAGGATGGATAGACTACTCTGATGATCCATATCTACCAGCAGCACTCGACTGTCATGCTGCCAAGAGAGACTGGTGCCTAGATGAAACGCAAAGGTAGTCTTACCGACCCCTCCCTTGAATTGATAATGCTGATGCGCTTGGCCATGCTATCCCCTTGGAATTGTTGGGCGAGATAAGTCGGTTTCTTGTGCCAGTATCCCACCGGCAGCTGGATTCGACAAGCACGCTGCACGGCGAGGGCCTTCCTGGTACTGGTCTCTGGACGCTCTCGATTCAATGTGGCGATAGCCAAAATCAGGGCACCCTGAAGTCGACGCGGCCCTGAGAAACTGGCGACGCAGTACATCCGACGCACACCAACCCCATACACGGCCAAGCCCCATAGGCCTCAGCGCAACATCTGGCAACGCCGGATGACGCGGCGCTGGGACGACCTCAACGAGCCCCCATCATCATCAAACGCCAATGCGCCCTGGATGACGTCGTGAACTGGGCCGGACAGCCTCGTGGCCGCTCTTTGGGCAGTGTCAACAGCGCCTTGCGCATAGGCTGAGGGGCGCCTAGCATCACCCCATGGCGACCGCATCCGCCGACATCGAAACGTCGGCAAAGCTCAAGGCCGTCTTCGGCCACGCCGAGTTCCGTCCGCTGCAAGAAGACATCGTCCGCTCCATCCTCCGGGGACGCGACGTGTTCGTCCTGATGCCCACGGGCGGCGGCAAGTCCCTCTGCTACCAGTTGCCGGCCCTCTTGCTGGACGGCATGACTGTCGTCGTCTCTCCGCTCATCGCCCTGATGAAGGACCAGGTGGACCGTCTTCGGATGATGGGCGTCCCGGCAACCTACCTCAATAGCTCGCTGGACCCGTCCGAGGCAGCCGAACGGCGCGCGGACGTTGCCCGAGGCGAGGTGAAGCTGCTGTACGCGGCGCCCGAAGGGCTGATGACTCCGGCGACGATTGGGCTTCTTTCGACGGCCCCGCCGGCGGTCTTCGCCATCGACGAGGCGCACTGCATCTCCGAGTGGGGCCACGACTTCCGCCCGGAGTACCGGGAGCTCCGGCGTTTGCGCGAGCTTTTCCCCTCCTCCACGTTCGCGGCATTCACCGCGACGGCCACGCCCCGGGTCCAGGCTGACATCGTCGCTCAGCTAAGCCTGGGACAAGCGATTAGCTTCCGCCGCAGCTTCAACCGCCCGAACCTGTACTACGAGGTGCGGCCCAAGCGGGACGCCTACGAGCAGCTCTACGCCTACCTCCGAGAGCGGATGGACCAGTCCGGCATCATCTACTGCCTGAGCCGCGCCGGCGCCGAAAGCCTGGCCGCCAGACTGGCGCGGGATGGCTTCAGCGCCGCGGCCTACCACGCGGGTCTGCCCAACGACGTTCGAAGGCGGACTCAAGACGAGTTCACGCGGGACGACACTCGGATCGTGGTCGCGACCATCGCTTTCGGCATGGGCATTGACAAGCCGGATGTCCGCTTCGTCATCCACTACGACCTGCCAAAGAACCTGGAAGGCTACTACCAGGAGAGCGGCCGCGCCGGGCGGGACGGGGACCCCAGCGACTGCATCCTCTTCTACGGCCACGGGGCCATGACCAAACATGAGTACTTCATTCGCCAGAAGGAGTCGGCCGCCGAGCAGCAGGTTGCGAGGGACCAGCTCCGCGCGATGGTGGATTGGGCCGAGGCCCGGACCTGCCGCAGGAAGCAGCTGCTTGCCTACTTCGACGAAGACGTCGAGCCGCAGCCAGGCCGGTGCTGTGATGCTTGCGATAGCCCCTTGCAGGAAGTGGACTGCACCATTGCCGCGCAGATGCTCCTGTCCTGCGCCAAGCGGACCGGCGAGCGGTTCGGCCTGACACACCTCATCCGCGTCCTCACCGGGTCACGGGACCGGCGCATCGTCCAACTCGGCCACGACAAACTGCCCACCTTCGGCGTCGGACGAGACCGCTCGCGGAAAGAGTGGCGCATCATCGCCGAGGAGGTGCTGCGCGCCGGCTACGCCCGCGCGGATGCCGAGCAGTTCGACGCGGTCAAAGTCGCCCCCCTCGGCGAGGAGGTCCTCTTTCGGGGCCGAACGGTCGCGCTTCCCTTACCGAACGGGGCGGCGCATAGCCGGGCCGCCGGGCCTGCCGCCGCTGTTTCGGGCGCAACGCAGAACCTGGACCTCTTCGAGCGGCTTCGCGCGCTCCGAAAGCGGCTGGCCGACGAGCGTTCGGTCCCGCCCTACGTGATCTTCCACGATTCCACGCTTCGTCAGATGGCCGCGCAGCTTCCCACGACGCTAGACGCCCTCGCGCGGGTGCAGGGCGTTGGGACGCGAAAGCTGCAAGACTTCGGCGCGCCGTTCGCCTCCGCAATCAGCGACTACGTGAGCGAGACCGGGGCGGAGCCTGCCACACTCGACGCGCCGCCGCCACGATCGCGCCGCATCGCGCGCCCCTTAGGGCCATCGGCACGCCGGAGCGCGGAGCTCGTCAACGAAGGCATGAGCCCGCCAGAAGCCGCGGCAGCACGGGGTTTGGCGCTATCAACAATCCAGACTCACCTGGCGGAAGCGATCGAATGGGGAGTCCCCTTGGATATCGATCGGCTGGTTCCCGGCGAGTGGCGGCAAGCCATCGAGGCGGCCATTGGCGAGCATGGACTGCTCTCCATGAGGGACCTCCGGGAGATCCTCGGCGAGGAGTGCGAATACAACGACATCCGAATAGTCGCAGCCGCCTGGCGCGCCGCTCACCCCGGATGAGCAAGTCCGATCCCTCCTCCCATCTGCAGGGAAGACTGCCCGATACCCTCTCCCGTCTGCGAGACCTTTGCGCAGCCTCAACTGGTTCGTGGTGCGCCTGTCGGACCATGGATCGGGCTTTGGAATACCGGGGAGCGCAGAGGGGCGACGCCCCTCTGCCGGAGGCGTGGGGGTGTCCCCCACAACATGGCGGACGGGTGGGTGGGAAAAGTTACGCCCGCCAGAAAATAGGGTTACGCAAAGATCCCGTCTGCGGGGGAGGCCGGGAGGGGGGCCTAACTCCCGTGGATATCGTGCTTGAGGCGCGGAGTCAGCAGCGAGAACTGGCCTGGCGTATCCGGTACTCTCCCGGCCTCCGAGAACTCCTCGAGCGTCTCGCCTTCGCCGGACAGCACCGCCTCGACAGTGTTGTTCACGACGATGTCCTGGAACGGCCCGCGCGGGACCCCCTCATAGCCGGGGTACTCGAAGCTCTCGCAGGGCGCAATCAGAATCTCGTTCACCGACGGGTCCCGGTACGTGTTCATCGGGTCCCCGCCGTCGGCGACGATGGCCATCTGCTGTTCGAGCAGCCGCCGGTACATGATGATGCCGACGTCCCCGACTCCCAACCGCTCCGTCGTGCGGTCCATGATGCCGCCCTGAATGATCCAGGAGACCTGGTCCTGCCCGATGATGAAGTCGCGCCGGATCTTCCCCTGCTCGTCGAACGCCTCGATGCGCTCGTAAGGCACGTCCTCGTTCGGCTCCTCGCCCGGCCGGAGCGCCCGCCACTCCAGCATGAAGTGCAGCGTGTGCGTGTCGTCGATGGGCACCCGGCATTGGAGGTCCTGCCCGATGCGCAGAATGTGCGGGAAGAAGACGGGGTGGCCCATCCGCCAGTGGTCGCTCTCCTCCGTCTCGTTGCCGACCAGCCGCCGCTTGATGATGCCGTAGTCCGTGACCTCGAACCCGATCTTGCGGTGGTCTGCTCCGCGCCCGCCGACCTGCCGGTTCCAGGCGTTGCGCTCGTCGGCGGACATCAGCTTGTTCATCTGCCAGCCGCCCCAGTACCGGTGCAGCCACTGGAAATGCAGCGGGTCGACCGAGTTCTCCATGCACTGCAGCCAGTTGCACGGCAGCTCGACGGACCACGTCGTCCGCATGCCGGGCCACACCAGCATGTCGTACCGGGGTAGCAGCGGCGCGGGCTGCGGGCCCATGTAGACCCAGACCACCCCCGCCAGCTCCTGCGCCTGGTAGGCCTTGATGCGCACCTTCTCCTTGAACTTCGAGCCTTCCGGCTCCGACGGCTGGTCCACGCATTGGCCGTTCTCATCGAATACCCATCCGTGATACGCGCACCGGAGGCCGTTCTCCTCCGGGATGCCGTAGGACAGGTTGGCCTTCCGGTGAGCGCACGAAGGCTCCACGACGCCGACGACGCCCCTGGCCGACCGGAAGAGCACCAGGTCCTCGCCGAGCAGCCGTACTTCCTTGGTGGGATTCTCGGCGTCCAGTTCCGAGCTCGCCGCGATGGGTTGCCAGTAACGGCGCATCAGCTCGCCCATGGGCGTCCCCGGCCCAACCCTCGTCAACCTATCGTTCTGCTCTTGCGTCAGCATCCCTACCCTCTCCTATCGTCCGCCCGTATCGGGGAGGACGCCCGCATTCTCGCGCATGGGACACGTGCTCCGTCAACCGCCGGCGGACCGTCAGGAGTACGTGGCGTTTGGGCCGCATGGCTGCCCCGCTAGGATTCGAACCTAGGTCAACAGATCCAAAGTCTGCTGTGCTACCACTGCACCACGGGGCAGCGCGTGGACTCTCCCCCATTGTACCGTGATGGCGCCGGGCGCGGCCCCGCTACGGCTTGGGCGTCGGGTCCGGCGAGAACGACGTGAGCGTCCAGATCGCGTTGTCGATTCCTGCGACGATCGGGCCGTCCTTCTCCGTCTCGGCGAACGCCCGTATGCGCTCCGGGTCCTCCCTGAACTCGGCCCACTTCGCCAGCCGCTCGGCGTCGTTCTCCCACGCGAGCATGTAGTGGAGCTTCCGGTTATTGCCGATCGACTCCGTCCAGTACGCCACCGGCCGGAAGCCGTACTGCAGGAACAGCGCATGGGTCGTATTCCCAAACCGGTCTACCACCGCCCGCAGCTTGCCGGGCATCGCCTCGTACGTGCGCATCTCGAAAATCATTGCCGCCCTCCTCGTCAGTTAGCGCGAGTCTACCGCAGCTACTGCCCCCCAACCGTCACCCGGTCCCCAGGCCCAATGCCCAGCTCCGCGGCGAGTCCCGCGTCTATCTCCAACACGTAGCGCACCGGCGCGCCGGACGAGTAGCGCGGCAGGTTGGCGTCGGACGTCCCCGGGCTCGGCGGCGGGAGGTCAGCCGCGACGCTGGCCACGACCAGCTCCTCCGTCACCCATACGATATCGATCGGAAAGCGCATCCCGCGCATCCAGAACGACGCCTCCCGCGTCTGCGCGAGGTCGAACCACATCGCCCGGCCCGCCCCCAGCGACTCCCTGCCGCCGAGCCCCAACCTGCGCGACGCCGGCGTATCCGCCACCTCGGCGATGAACGTCGCCGCGTCGATGGCCACAGTGATCTCTCGAAGCCCTGAGCCGACCGTTGGCGTTGGCGTCGCAGACGCAGTTGGCGTTGGCGCCGCAGTCGCGGTCGGCGTGGCCGCCGCAGACGCGGTTGGCGTGGCCGTGGCCGTCGCGGTTGGCGTAGGCGCCGCAGGCGTGGTTGGCGTGGCCGCCGCAGGCGCGGTTGGGGTCGCCGTCGCGGACACGGTTGGGGTCGCCGTCGCAAAAGCAGTTGGCGTGGGCGTCACGGACTCGACGCTCGAGGTGGGCGAAGCAGTCGGCGCAGGGGGCGGCGTGGGGGTCGGCTGACCGGTACAGGCGCCCGCCGCGAGCAAAAGCACGGCGGCCAACGCCGCTCGCAGACGCCTCACTGCCGCTGATCGTCCCACATCGCCGCCTGGTTCGCGGCCAGCCTCGCCGGCGGCGCAACCCCCAGATGCGCGTACGCGGCCCGCGTCAGCGTCCGCCCGCGCGGGGTCCGGTTCAGAAAGCCCAGCTGCATTAGGTACGGCTCGTACACGTCCATTAGCGTGTCCGACTCCTCGCCTATCGACGCCGCCAGCGTATCGATGCCTACGGGCCCGCCGTCGTACTTCCCCGCGATGGTGTCCAGCAGCCGATGGTCGACCTCGTCGAGCCCCAAGACGTCCACTTCGAGGAGCGCCAACGCCTCCGACGCCACGCTCTGCGTCACGTTGCCGTCGGCGCGCACCTGTGCGAAGTCCCGCACACGTCGGAGGAGGCGGTTCGCCACGCGGGGCGTCCCGCGAGCCCGGCGCGCCGTCTCATCGATGCCCCCGTCGTCGATGCGCAGCCCCATGATTCCCGCCGACCGCGCAACGATTGACTTCATCGCCGGCAGGTCGTAGTAGTCGAGCCGGTACACTGCGCCGAACCGGTCCCGCAGCGGAGCGCTCAGCATCGAGTACCGCGTCGTCGCCCCCACGAGGGTGAACGGCTCGATCTTCAGGTTGATGCTCTGCGCCTGGAGCCCCTTCCCCATCACCCAAGAGAGCGAATAGTCCTCCATGGCCGGGTACAGGATCTCCTCGACGATCTTCCCGAGCCGGTGCATCTCGTCGATGAACAGCACGTCGCCCGCCTTCACCTGCGTAAGCAGCGACGCCATGTCGCCGGGGCGCTCGATTGCCGGGCCCGCCGTGACGCGGATATGCGCCCCCATCTCCGCCGCGATGATGCTGGCGAGCGTCGTCTTGCCAAGACCCGGCGGGCCGTACAGCAGCACGTGGTCCAATGCCTCGCCGCGCTGCTTGGCGGCGTCCATGGCAATGGTCAGGTTCTCCTTGACCTTCAGCTGGCCGATGTAGTCGGCGAGGCGGCGCGGACGGAGGCCTCCCTCCGCTCCGAGGTCCTCCTCGCGGGCCTTTCCCGAAACGATGCGTTCCGTCATGCGCTGGGATTCTACCCCATGCGCAGGATAGGGAGCGGCCTGCTAAATGGTACGATGGGGCTTGAAGCGAGGTGACGTACGTCAGGCTCACTGAAGAATATCAAACAGGAGGAGGCTATCAGGGCCTTTATCAGGCTCGGCGGTACAGAAGAGCGGAGACGGGGCAAGGGGAGCCATCGCGCAGTGCGAATGCCGAATGGTCATTTGCTCATCATGCCGCGAGGCGTAATCAAGATGGGGCTGTTACGTGGCCTCCTTAAATCCGCTAACATCACCGAAGAGCAACTCGTGGACATGCTATAAAGGAGCGCGCGCAGTGATCACCAAACAATCCACCCACGGGGCCGCCACCATCAACGTTGACGGCGCAACTCATCGCCTAATTGTTCACGACGCTGAGGAGGGCGGCTTCTGGGCAGAGGCGCCCGACATGCCCGGCTGCTTCTCTCAAGGCGAGACGCTCGACGAGTTAGAGGCGAACGTAACAGACGCCATCCAATGCTGGCTGGAGCTCCAAGGCTGACTCCCTACACCAGCCTCGCTCCGCCCCATCCCCTGCCCCCCTCCTACGAACGCCCCCGCCGACCGCTAACGACGCCGAGTACGACCAGCACGAGGCCCGCCGTCGACACAAGGAGCGACTGCCATACGGCCGGGCCAACGAACACGTCGACCGCGGCGCGCGCCGTCTCCGACAGCTCCGCCGCCATGAACTCCGGCACGCCCTGCTCCACGAGCGTCTCCTGCTCCGCGACGACCGCCGACAGGCCCGCGTCCGCCACGAACAAGCCCACCCAACTCAAAACACCCGCGGCGAGCAACGCCGCGCCTGCCCACCCCAACCAGCCCAACCAGCGCCTGCTCCCCAGCAGCCCGATGGCGACGCCGATCAGGACGGTGGCGACCAGCAGGAGCATTAACCAGCCCCGCCCTGCCTTCTTCACGTAGCCCCGCGCTTGGTCGAACGCCTCGGCTCCCACTAGGTCGCGGACGTCGCCGTCGTCGAACGTGAAGCCGTCGCGCAGGCGCGTCCGCACGTCCATGAAAAGCTCGACCGCCGCCAGGCCCGCCTCCTGCTCCAGCAGGTCCAGCAGGTCTGCGTCGGAGAACGTGTACCCGTCCCGCATCAGCTCGCGCGCCCGGTCCAGGTCGACTTCCTCGGTGTCTCCGAACAGGTCCTCCTCATCCAGCATGACCTCGACGGGCAGCGGGTCAATGACGCGGCGCTGCGTCTGCTCGCCCACGTCCAGCCCCGCTATTTCCTTGAACGCATCGTACGACAGGAGAGGCGGACGGCACGGCGGCGTCTCGCTCAGCGCCAGGCTGCTGTCCAGCAGCTGCGCCGCCGTGCAGACCGGCAACCGCTCGTAGACCGCCTCGATCTTGGCGTCCACCGCGTCCGCCAGGACCACCTTTGCAACATCGAGGCGGTCGTCGAGAGGGATGACGAGCACGAACCCGTCGGTGCGTCCCGTCAGGTACGACCCGATCGCGTCGACGCCCTGCGACACCTGTCTCGCGACCCACTCAGGCGGCAGCACCCGCCCGATGGCACCGGTTATCTCCGCGTCCGTGACCTGCACGCCCCATGGAAACACGACCGACAGGCCCAGCGCCTCGCGGACCGCGGGCGCGATCCGTTCGTCCAGCAGGTGCTCGTGGGCGGCGCCGTCCTCTAGGCTTCGGAGCAGCCAGCCCTCGATTACCTCAACGGCCACGTCGCCCCTGTCTTGCAGGAAGACCGTGACCTCGAACGACTCCTCGCGTCCGACCAGGTAAGGCGCCGCCTCGTCCAGCGCAGCCTCCGCCTGCTCCATCAGCCATGCCTCCGGCACGACCGTCCGAAAGCCCTCGACCACGTCCTCTGTCGAGACCTTGATGCCGTACGGCAGATTGGCCAGTAGACCGTCGGACTCCGCCTCCGCCGCCGGCCTCACGACCTCCTCGATGAGGAACTCGTGCAGCTCCGCCTCGCGCAACAGCCGCCGCGCGACGGCCTCCGCCTCGTCGACGCGCTCATCGATGGGTATCGTGACCTCGAACGAGTCCGTCTCCCCTGCAAAGTACGGGACCGCCTCGGCGATTGCCCGCTCCACGTTCTCCGTAACCCATTCGCGCGGCAGCGCCTCCTCCACGAGCCCCGGCGCCGTCTCCGGCGTAAGCCCGAGGCCTAGCGGCAAGTCGTCCTCGAAAGAGAACCCCCCCGACTCCTCCGCCTCTCGCATGGCATCCGATATCCCCACGTCGTACACGAAATCGATCGTGCCCGCCTCTTCGATGACTTCACTGTAGAAGTCCGGCTCGAACACCGTCGCGTTCACCCGCAGAGCGAGGACCGACGCCAAGAACAGACCAACGAAGATTGGGATGAGCAGAACGGCAAACAGCCGCCGGGCGGTCATGGACATTGGCTACCCGATGCCCGGACAGGGTCGGCGGATTATACGCCCCCGCCCGGCCTGTCCCCGTGATGCTACTGAGCTGTCCGCTCTTACAGGCTTGTACCTGGAGCGCGGGAAGCGGAAGCAGTCAGCTCGCCTCTCGTCTGCAGGCCTACGAAGCTTCAAGTGCACCTGCGAAGTGTCTTGGGCGAAGTTTTGGAGCAGGGCGCAAGTATAGGCGATTAAACTATCCGGGTTGAAACTAGCCTCCATCTGAATGCCAGTGTTTCCTACCCCGCGAGGCGAATGAAATGCAGTTCCAGTCGCATGTTTCCCATCAGGGCTGAAGAGGTATCTCTTCTTGGTTACCCTGAAGCGACAATTCTCGTGTGTAAGCAAGGATTTTCTGTGTAACCATAGTGCTACTTCCATAGGCACTCTAACCCATGATTTGATATCTATAGGTTCCTCGCCAGGCAATTTGATAGCACTCGGCGGAGGATGGCCTGTCGTTGGGTATTCCCCGCTAAGCGGCACCCAGCCAGCTTCACCAATAGTTGATGAAGTCATAGGAGTGCTTGATGCAAGCAGTGACGTCGGCTGAGACCTCGTTGCTACCTGATCCTGCGTAATCGACTTGGGTGCAGCCTCAACGCCCACTTCAACTATTGGTTCAACGGCCTGATCAAAACTGCCATCCGCCAGACTACGCCGCCAAAGACCGATGAACTGTAGGGCGGCCTTGGCCGGATCATCTTCGGCAATGGACACATTCATGACTGACCGCTGTGGCGGACTGAGGTCATAAACCTCCCATTTGTCGCCGTTCGTCAAAGCGCAGTAGCGGATGTTCGTGTTGTTCCGCATGTTCTCAGCGATGGCATAGCCGACCGTCTGCTGGGTGTGTCTGGCGATATCCTCGCCGTACTTCTTGGCCTCAACGTATAGCGCTACTCTACGATTGCTCCCCAGCAGCGCATAGTCCGCCCAGCCGTTGTCAGTCCGGGGTTCTATCTGGACAATGTGCGGGTCAGGTACGTCCCACCCCAGAGCGCACAGCATCGGGTCAATCAAGGCGACGCGCGTTCTGCTCTCATAAGCCCCGATGCGGGTCCCGTGCTCCTTGATCCGTTCCTTCAGCGTCACAATCGTCTGCACCAGTTCGCCAAGCAAGTCAGCCATGCCGAGACCTCTTCTATGTAGTTCGCGTCATCCTACTCCTCCCCCTCCCGCCACCCTGTAAACTCCCCCCATGACCAACGATGCCTACGAGCGCTGGCGGCGCGAGACTTACGAGCCTGCGGTGCGCCGCGTGCCCGAGCGCAAGCCCTCTTTCGCGACCGAGTCCGACCTCGAGGTCGCGCCCCTGTACGGCCCCGCCGACGCCCCCTCTCCCCAAGAACAAGAACGAGAAGACCCCGTCGGCTTCCCCGGCGAGTACCCCTTCACCCGCGGCGTCCAGCCTTCCATGTACCGCGGACGGCTCTGGACCATGCGCCAGTACGCCGGGTTCTCAACCCCCGAGGACTCGAACGCCCGCTACCGTTTCCTCCTCTCCCAGGGACAGACCGGCCTGTCCGTCGCCTTCGACCTCCCCACCCAGACCGGCTACGACGCCGACCACGAGCTCGCCCGCGCCGAGATCGGCAAGGTCGGCGTCCCCATCTCCAGCCTCGCCGACATGGAGGTCCTCCTCGACGGCCTCCCCCTCGCCGAGATAACGACCTCGATGACCATCAACGCCACCGCCCCCATGCTCCTCGCCCTCTACCTCGCGGTGGCCCGCAAGCAGGGCGTCCCCTTTGACCAGGTCGGCGGCACGACGCAGAACGACGTGCTCAAGGAGTACATCTCGCGCGGCACCCACATCTTCCCCCCGTCGCCCTCCCTGCGACTCGTCGCCGACATGTTCGCCTTCTGCTCCGCGGAGACCCCCCGCTGGAACACCATCAGCATCAGCGGCTACCACATGCGCGAGGCCGGCGCGACCGCCCCCCAGGAGCTCGCCTTCACCCTCGCCAACGGCGTCGCCTACGTCCAAGCCGCCATCGACGCTGGCCTCGGCGTTGACGACTTCGCCGGACGGCTCTCGTTCTTCTTCGCCGCGCACAACAACCTATTCGAGGAGGCCGCCAAGTTCCGCGCCGCCCGCCGCATGTGGGCCCGCATCATGCGCGACCGCTTCGGCGCAAAGGACCCGCGGTCGTGGATGCTCCGCTTCCACACCCAGACCGCCGGCGTCACGCTCCAGGCCCAACAGCCCGACGTGAACGTCATCCGGACCACCATCCAAGCCCTTTCGGCTGTCCTAGGCGGGACCCAATCGTTGCATGTCAACTCGAAAGACGAGGCCCTCGGACTGCCCACCGAAGACTCCGCCGCCCTCGCCCTCCGCACCCAGCAGGTCCTCGCCCACGAGTCCGGCGTCGCCGACACCATCGACCCCCTCGCCGGCTCCTACTACGTCGAGCGCCTGACCGACGCCATCGAGGCCGCGGCAGGCGACTACCTCCGCCGCATCGACGAGATGGGCGGCGCCGTCGCCGCCATCGAGGCCGGCTTCCAGCGCGGCGAGATCGAGGACTCCGCCTTCCGCCACCTCAAGCTCGTCGAAAGCGGCGAGCGCGTCATCGTCGGCGTCAATGCTTTCGAGTCCGACGCCGAGGAGCGCATCCAGCTCCAAGCCATCCCCTCCGACGCCGCCCAGCGCCAGCTCGACCGCCTCGACCGCGTCCGCAACGAGCGCGACCCCGCCGCCGTAGACGCCGCCCTCCGACGCCTTACCGACGCCGCCCAGACCGACGCCAACCTCCTTCCCCCCATCCTCGAATGTGTCGAGAGCTACGCCACCCTAGGCGAGACCTGCGACGCCCTCCGAGCCGTCTTCGGCACGTTCGACCCGCCCGTCTGACCCTTCCTCCACCGTCTGCGGGGGAGGCCCCCTCTTCCGTCATTCCCGCATAAGCGGGAATCCAGAACGCCCCTCTCCCCTCTGCGAGAAATCCCTCTTACCCCTCTCTCGTCTGCGCGGCAGGACTGCCCAACTTCCTCCACCGTCTGCGAGGGAGGATTGAGGAGGGGGCCGTCCGTGGGGAAGGAGATTGGACACCAACCCGTGCATAGACTCTAGACTAGTCTAGTCCATCCGCGTCTGATACCCTTCGCTCACTCCACGGAGAAGCCATGACCACCACGCCTAACCGCACTTGGACCGTCGCCGAGACTAAGGCCCGACTCTCCGAGGTCCTGCGCCTCGCCGACGAGGAAGGTCCCCAGCGCATCGGCCTCAAGCGCGCTTACATCGTCGTGCCCGAGCGCCTATGGCGGGAACAGGTCCAGCCCAAGCCCCCCAAAAAGCCCCTCGGCCAGTGGCTCGTTGACAACATGCCCCGCGGCGTCAACTTGGAAATCCCGCCCAGGGAAGACGACGACCGAGAGATTCCGTTCGCCGATGAAACCAGGACATGAGCGGCTTTCTGCTCGACACCAACGTCATCTCCGAGCTGACGAAGACCCCGCCCAACCCGGATGTCCTGGAGTTCCTCTCAACGAGAGGCGACCTCTGGATTCCAGTCATCGCGCTGCACGAGTTGCAGTTTGGATTGCGCCGCCTCCCGGCTGGCCGACGCCGCGACGGCTTGGAATCCACAATCGCCGCCTTCATCGCGGAATACAAAGAGCGCATCCTGCCCCTCGACCGCGAATCCGCGCAGCTCGCCGGCGCCCTGCGCGCCCAAGCCCATCGCTCAGGCCGTCGCCTCCGTATCGGCAACGCCCTCATCGCCGGGACGGCGAAAGCTCACGACCTCTCCCTAGCCACCCGCAACGTAGCAGACTTCGACTACCTGGACGTCGCCCTCGCCAACCCCTGGGAATCCCCTGAGCAGAGGTAGCAGTGTTCCTGAGAACCCGCACGCCCAATACGGCGCGACTGGGGCACGCCCCCGCTCGCAGCGAGCCTCGCCCCGCCTTCCGGTGCTACAATCCGCCCACAGTCAGCACAGCCATAGTCAACTACGGGAGGAACGCCCCATGCTCTCCGCACAAGACAACCAACGCCTAACCCAAGTCGGGGCCGGTACGCCGGGGGGCGACCTCATGCGCCGCTACTGGCACCCCTTCGCCGCCGCCACCGAGCTCGACGACAAGCCCACCAAGACCGTCCGCCTCCTCGGCGAGGATCTCGTCCTCTACCGCGACAAGTCCGGCACGCTCGGACTCATCGAACGCTTCTGCCCCCATCGCCGCGTCGACCTCTCCTACGGCATCCCGGAGGAGCACGGCCTCCGCTGTATGTACCACGGCTGGATGATGGACGAGACCGGCCAGTGCATCGAGCAGCCCTTCGAGGAGACCGTCCACCCCGACGGACGCTTCAAGGAGAAGGTGAAGATCGCCGGCTACCCGGTGCGCGAGCTCGCGGGCATGCTCTGGACTTACATGGGGCCGGACCCCGCTCCCCTCATCCCGATGTGGGAGCCCTACACTTGGGAGAACGGCTACTCGGACATCGGCATCGCCGAGCTCCCCTGCAACTGGCTCCAGTGCCAGGAGAACTCCCACGACCCCGTCCACCTGGAGTGGCTGCACGGCTACTGGGGCGTCGTTCAGCAGCGCGAAAAGGCCGTCAAGCTCGGCGGCGAGTCCGACCTCAGCCCCATCATCCCCCGCAACCACAAGAAGATCGGCTTCAGCGAGTTCGAGCACGGCATCATCAAGCGCCGCGTCGTCGAGGGCACCAGCGAGGAGGACCACGACTGGAAGGTCGGCCACCCCGCCCTATTCCCCAACATCCTCTTCGTCGGCGACGGCGTAAAGTGCAACTTCCAGTACCGCACCCCCGTGGACGACGAGACCACGCTTCACATCACCTGGTTCTTCTACAAGGCCGCGCCCGGCACGACCCTCCCCAAGCAGGAGAAGATTCCCCACTTCATCGTGCCCCTCTACGACGAGACCGGCGCCCTCATACCCGACCTCGTCAACCACCAGGACTTCGTCGCCTGGATCACCCAGGGCCCCAACGCCGACCGCGTCCAAGAGAAGCTCGGCGAGTCCGACCGCGGCGTCATCATGCTCCGCAAGCAGCTCAGCGACCAGATGCAGATCGTCGAGGACGGCGGCGACCCCCTCAACGTCATCCGCGACCCCAAGAAGAACGAGAGCATCGAGCTGCCCCTCGAACGCTGGCCCTCCCTCCAGGAGGTCAGCCGCATCTCCAAATACTTCACCGCCCAAGCCGGCGAGAGCGACCAGGTCAAGAACGACATCCAAAGCGTCCTCTCCAGCTGGGACAGCCACGCCGAAGAGGTCGTCGCCGGCAACAGGGGATAGGCCGAACCCCCAGTAGTCCCTCCTCGGCAAGGGAGAACTACAGGGGGTTCAGCGCGCCCTTGGCGTCAACGATAGCGGGAACGGGACTATAGCGGATAAGTCCAGTCTCAGAGCAGGTCCGCAAAGGCCTCTGCTGAGAGCCCGATGTCGTTCAGGATTCGCGCGAGAGTAGTTCGCTTCACGGGATTCTGCCGGGGAATAATGGCAACGGCATTCCACTGCTCGTTGTACATTGAGATGTGTTTTCCTTGCCGCTTGACGACAAACCCCGCCTTGCGCAACGCGCGGACTATTCGCTGGTGAGATAGGTCGGGGACACGGCTCACCGGCTGACGATGACTGTACGCAGTAGCCCTCCGCGCTCCCTCTCGATCTGCTCCCACGTGTCGAGCCAGCACTCGATGGCGTCTTTGATGTTCTCCAGCGCCTCCCCTTCTGTCTCGCCTTGGGAGACACAGCCGCGCATGCCGGGAACGAAAACGGTGAAGCCGCCTTCTTCCGCCGGCTCTAGCACAACCTCATACGCGCGCTCCATATCCTCTGCCTCCAAAGGCGCCGTCTCGCGCTGCGATTATAACCGCCCTCTCCCCCTAATACTCCGCGTCCGGCAGCAGCCGGGGACGACCCTCCTCCGGCACGACCTGCGCCGCGTTCAGCGCGCACGCGAGCATCGAGTAGTACCCGGCCGTCGCCGTCAGGTCCGTCACCGTCCGCGTGCCCAGCGTATCCTGCGCCTTCTGGAACACCTCGTCCGGAATGCGCCCCTTCTCCAGCAGCGCGCTCACGTAGTTGAACACCATCGCCTCGTCGTCGGTCAGCCCCGCGGGCGCCGTGCGGTCGCGGATCGCCGCGATGGCCTCGGCACGCGCGCCCTCCCCCTCCGCGATCGGCTGGTGCGCCGTCCACTCGTACTGGCAGTTCCACTCCCGCGCGACCGTCAGGATGGCCAGCTCCCGCAGCGCCGGGTCAAGCGTGTTCTCGAACCGGATGTACGTGCCGACGCGGGCGATGCGCTCCGCAACGTCGGGACTGTTCAGCAGAATGAGGAACGGCCCCCGCACCTCGCCGCGGCTCCCCGCGACGTAGTCGAAGTGGGTCTGGTCCTCGGGCGATAGACTCTCTCGCGTAACCTGGGGCAATCTGGGCATCGTCGTTCTCCTTACGCCGCCGACAAGTAAAAACTCGCGTAGTATCATACGGCCCGACGCCGCCCGCGTGCTTGGCCAGTGGCGCGGGGACGTCAGACCCCTCTCTCTGCAAACAGGGGGAGGCCTGATTTCCTCTCCCCGCTGCGGGGGTTGTCCCTTTGGCCTCGCTTCCCGCTGCGGGGGGAGGACTGCTTGAGAGCCTGTCTCAAAAGTCCCCCTCCCCCGTCTGGAGACCTTTGCGCAACGCGACATTTGCCCATTGCCCAATCCCCTTGCGCCCCCTACGATGGCGTGTCATCACACCTTGGCTCGAAGGACCCCAACCAAGGGCGCAGACCCGGAGCAGCGGCCATGCATCTACAAAATCATCTGAACGATCAACTTCTTCCCAGACCCGCAAAGCAGGCCATGGCCATGAAAACGCCCCCCGAAAACCTGATCGCTCCCTGTTTTTCGGTAGGGTTTTTACTCGTAAGGAAATGTGCAACCGGTCAGCTTTTTACTCGTAACGAAACCACGGCTGATCAGCTTTTCACCCTCTGGCGGACGGGGGGTGAAGCCAACCCGTCATTACCGCGTAATATCCGTCATTCCCGCGTAGGCGGGAACCTCGCCTCCTCTGTCGGGACGGATTTGAGACCCGCCCGCCGTCCCAATATGGAGTTACGCAAGGGTCTCGTCTGCGGGGGAGGCAGGAAGGGGGCAAATGGACTTCGAATACGTCTACAGCGATGAACAGCAGCGCTTCCGGCGCGAGGTGCGCGACTGGCTCGACGCCAACGTCGCCCCGGACCGCCGCGCCCCCCGCGACCCCGAGTCCATCGACGACGAGACCTACGCCTACTTCCGCGAGGTCCACCAGGGCCTCGGCAAGATGGGCTGGCTCTACCCCACCTACCCCAAGGAGTACGGCGGCGGCGGGCTCACCGGCGACCACGAAATGGTCATCTCCGAGGAGCTGACCCTCCGGCGCATCCCGCCCCACTTCTCCAACGGCCTCGTCCTGCCCTCCATCCTCGTATGGGGCACGGAGGAGCAGAAGCGGGCGTTCCTCCCCGGCCTGCTCAACGGCGAGACCATCGCCTACCAGACCTTCAGCGAGTCCCACGCCGGCTCCGACCTCGCGTCCATCACGAGTCCCGCCGTCCGCGACGGCGACGACTGGGTGCTGAACGGCCACAAGCTCTTCATCACCGGCCTCCGCACGCCCGACCTCCTCTTCGGCCCGTTCGTGACCGTCCCCGGCGGCGAGCGCCACCACAATCTCGGCTACTTCCTCATCCCCGTTCCCACCACCGGCGTGACCATCGAGCAGATGGTCCTCCTCAACGGCCCCGGACAGAAATTCATCTACTTCGACAACGCCCGCGTCCCGGCCACCCACCTCATCGGCGGCGAGACCGAGGGCTGGCAGGTCTCGGCCACCACCCTCGAACAGGAGCACGGCGGACGCGGCGCCCCCTTCACCCCCGACATCGACATCGAGGAGCTCTTCGAGCACGTCCGCTCCGCCAAGCGCAACGGCAGACCTCTCGCCGATGACCCCCTCGTCCGCATCGCCGCGATGGACTGCTACATCGAGAGCAACGTCAACCGGCTCCTCGCCGCCCGCAACTTCTGGATGTACGTCACCAAGCAGGAGATGACCTACCACGGCCCCCAGAGCGCCCTCTGGCGCAAGGAGTTCAAGGTTCGCAACGCCAACCGCGAGCGCGAGATCATGGGCCCCCAGGCCTTGCTCGATTGGACCGACTCCGGCGCGGAGTCCGAGGGCGCCGCCGAGGTCCGCCAGCGGCGCAACCTCGCTTGGACGCACCCCGGCGGCACGCCCGAGATCATGCGCCTCATCATGGCCCGAAGGCTCGGCATCAGCCGCACACGCGAGCGAGCCGCCCCCACCCCATCCACCGCCACGGAGCACACCGGCTAGCATGGACCTCTCCTACACCGAGACTCAGCGCATGCTCCTCGACGTCGCCCGGACGTTCGTCGCCAACGAGGTCCCCAAGTCGCGCGTCCGCGAGATCGACGACAGCCCTGCCGGCTTCTCGCCCGACCTGTGGAGGCAGATGACCGAGATCGGCCTGCCCGGCATGGCCGTAGCCGAGGCCCACGGGGGCTCGGCCTCAACGCTCATGGACTACGCCGTCGTGTTCGAGGCGCTCGGCGAGGGCGCCGCGCCCAGCCCGCTCTTGGCCAACGCCTTCGCCGCCTACTTGCTCGCCGAGCTCCGCGCGGACGACGCGCTGCTCAGGAGCATCGCCGCCGGAGAACGCCTCGCCGTCGTCGCCCTTACCGAGCCGGACTACGGCTGGGAATCGTCGAACGTCGCCGCCGTAGCCGAGCCCTCGAACGGCGGCTACGTCCTCAGCGGCGTCAAGTCGTTCGTTCCCTACGCCCACGTCGCCGACGAGCTCCTCGTCGTCGCCAACGCTCCCGCCGGGGAGTTATATCGTCATTCCCGCGAAGGCGGGAACCTCGCAGCCCCATCCGCTCGCCCTGAGCCCGTCGAACCCGGCCCTGAGTCCCGTTCCCCCCGTCATTCCCGCGAAGGCGGGAACCTCGCAGCCCAGTCCGCTCGCTCTGAGCCCGTCGAAGCCAACTCGCTCGCCGCACCCACCGTCTTCCGCGTCCCGGCGGGCGCGCCCGGCCTGACCGTACGCCGCCAGTCCGGATGGCTCGGCGAGCCGGTGTGCGAGATCAATCTCGCCGGAGTCCCCGTCGACCGCTCGGCAATCGTCGGAAGCGAGGGCGGCGCCTGGCCCGCCATCGAGCGGGCCATGGACAAAGCGGCTGCCCTCCTCTGCGCCTACATGCTCGGCGGCGCCCAGCGCGTCGCCGACATGGCCATCGAATACTCCAAGACGCGCATCGCCTTCGGCGTCCCCATCGGCACGTTCCAGCGCGTGCAGGACCTCGTCGTCGCCGCCCTCAACGACGCCGACGCCATCCGCTGGAGCGCCTACGAGGCCCTCTGGAAGCTCGACGAGGCCAGGCCCGACGCGGCGGTGTCCGTCTCCATGGCCAAGGCCATCGCGAGCGAGTCCTTCCCCCGCGCCTGCGAGAGCTCCCACTACGTCCACGCCGGCATCGGCATGGACCTCGACTACGGCCTCACCCACCACACCAAGCGCTCCCGTTTCTACGGCCTCTACCTCGGAGGCCCGACCCACCACAAACTCCGCATGGCCCGCCTCCTGGGCCTCCCCGCCGGCCCTTAACCTCCTCCTCCCCAGCAGCCCGGAGAGAGGGCGAGAATCCCCCTCCCGTCTGCGGGAGGGGACGCGCAAGCGCAGCGAAGCGCAGGGGAGGCTCCCCCCTTCCGTCATTCCCGGGCGCCTTCCGTCATTCCCGCGAAAGCGGGAAGGTGAATCCACATTTGAAGTGCAACACCTGCTCCTCGACGACCCCCGCCGGTGTCCGGTAGCCCAGGCACTTGCGCGGCGTATTGTTGTACGCCTGCCCGATCAGCGCAAACCGCTCATCCGACACCTCCCCCAGATTCGTCCCCCGCGGCAGGAACCGCCGCAGCCGGCCGATCGCGTTCTCCACTCCCCCCTTCTGCCACGGCGAGTACGTGTCGCAGAAGAACGTCTCGATGCCCAACCGGTGAAGCTCGTAGTGACGGGTGAACTCGGTCCCATTGTCGAAGGTCACCGTCTGGCGAAACTCCGGCGGCAACGGCCCCAGCATCCGGGCGATGGACTCCGCGATCGGCCCCGCCTCCTTCGACGGCGCACGCGCGAGAAGCAAGAGGCGCGAGGAGCGTTCCTGCAGGGCCAACACCACCTCTCCCGACCTCCCGAACTGCATCGTGTCCGCCTCCCAGTGCCCGAAGGTCCGCCGGTCGGCCGCCGCTGCAGGCCGTTCCGAGAGCGCCCTCCGGAGGGGGATGAAGGAAACCGAGCTTCCCCCCCTGCGGCCCCGCCTCCCCCGCTTCCACTTCGCCCTCGGCAAGTAGCGCCGCCAATCATGGTCCTTGTGCCGCGCGGCCTGGGCGTAGACGAACCGGTAGATGCTCTCGTCCGAGGTCACCGTCCGGCCCTCCTCTCTGCGCATCTCATGGGCGACCTGCTCCGGCGACCACCCCCACTTCAGGCCCGCCAAGACCCGCTCCCGCAACTCCTCGTCCCGTTCCAGCCGCGCCCCCGTCCAGCGCCGCGCGCGGGCACGCTCCTGGGCCGGCGACGCTTGGTACCCGTCCGTTCGCAGCGCGTTCCGCTTCAGCTCCCGAGCCACGGTCGATGCCGCGCGATCCAGAGTTGTAGCGACTTGCCGGACCGAGGAGCCCTTGGCGCGTAAGCGGGCAATCTCACACCGTTCCTCAATGCAGAGCTGTCTGTATTCCATGGCAACACCCTAATCTGGTGTTGCACTTCGTTTGTGGATTCAGGGAATCCAGGACGCCCGCCACCCCACCCCAAGCACCGTTCTCCATAGGCTCGTGGTGAGCCCGTCGGACCATGAGGCCCGCCAATCAACGCCCCATGAGCACTCTCCCCGCAGGCCCCGTCCCCCCACCACCGCGACACTTGCCCCTTCCCCGAACACCCCTGCTCTACCTACACTGGTTCACGCGCTCTCCCCCTCCCATCCCCCTCCTTACCAAGGAGGGGCTAGGGGTGGTCCCGCCAGGAGTAAAATGAGACCAAATGAGACCAAATGAGACCCTTTTTGCGAGAGGCAGCCCCCGCGCACTCGTAGGCCGGGGAAAGTTACGAGTGGAATGCATCAGCCATCTCCGTACAAAACAAGCCCTTGCGGTCGCGCAATGCGCCGGACCGGAGCCGATTCCGCGCTCGCTCCGGCCTTCCGCCGCAGGCAGACGGCGGAAGGCCGGGAGGCGGCCGCTTGCGCGGGTGGGCCGTCCTGCTAGGCTGTAGACCTCAGACGCCCCAAGGAGTCCCCACGTGCCCCAGATGACCGCAGGCCAAGCCCTCATTCGCTCCCTCTACCGCGAGGGCGTCCGTGTGGTGTTCGGGCTGCCCGGCGTGCAGATGTACCACGCCATCGACCCCCTCTATGACCAGCCCGGCATGCGCTTCATCACCGTCCGCCACGAGCAGGCCACCGCTTACATGGCCGACGGCCTCACCCGCGCCGGGGGCGGGACGGGCCTGGCCATGGTCGTGCCCGGTCCCGGCCTGCTCAACGCCTCCGCCGCCATCGGCACCGCCTACGCCGCCTCATCGCCCATCCTCGTCCTCTCCGGCCAGGTCCAGAAGGACCTCATCGGCCTCGACCGCGGCATCCTCCACGAGGTCAACGACCAGATGGAGGCCATCAAGCCCGTGACCAAGGCGGCCTACCGCATCATGGAGGCCGCCGAAGTCCCCGGCGTCGTCCACGAGGCATTCCGACAGCTCCGCACCGGCAGGCCGCGCCCCGTCGAGATTGAGATTCCGCCGGAGACCCTCGCCGAGGTCGCCGACATCGAGCTCCTCGAACCCGGCGACTATCAGCGCGAAGCCGCCTCCGACGCCGAGATTCAGCGCGCCGCCAACGTGCTGGCGAGCGCCAAGAACCCGCTGGTGTGGGCCGGCGGAGGCGTTATCTCCTCCGGCGCGTCCGACGCCCTCTTGCGTGTCGCCGAGCACCTCCAAGCGCCGGTGATGACCACCCACGAGGGCAAGGGCGCGATTCCCGACTCCCACTACCTCAGCATGGGCACGCTCAAGTCCCGCGCCGACGACTTCCGCACCTCAGCCACCACGACGTCTTCCTCGCCGTCGGCACGCGGTTCGCCACCGCCATGCTCACCCACGACGCCCAGATAGTGCAGATCGACATCGACCCCGATGAGATCGGGCGCAACTATCCGGGGACCGTCGGCGTGACGGGGGATGCGAAGGGATCGCTGGAGAAGCTGGCCGGCGCCCTCCAAAGCGCCATGCCCCCCGCCCCCAGCAAGCGCGAGATGCTCGATAAGCTCCGCGCCGCCCGCTTCGGCCCCGCGATGCGCATCGAGCCTCTCGACTCCTACATGAAGGCCGTCCGCGCCGCCCTCCCGGAGGACGGCATCCTCGTCGCAGGCATGACCCAGATCGGGTACTACAGCCGCCTCTTCTATCCCGTGGAGCAGCCCGGCACATACCTGAACTCCTCCTACTTCGGCAACCTTGGCTTTGCGTGGCCCACCGCCCTTGGCGCGAAGGTCGCCCAGCCCGACAAGGCGGTCGTCTGCGTTTCCGGCGACGGCGGCTTCCTGTTCAACTCCCAGGAGCTCGCCACCGCCGTCCAGTACGGCATCAACGCCGTCGTCGTCGTCTTCAACGACAACGCCTACGGCAACGTCATGCGCGACCAGGTGCAACGATTCGCCGGGCGCGTCATCGGCTCCCAGCTCCACAACCCCGACTTCGTGAAGCTCGCCGAGGCCTACGGCGCGCGCGGCGTGAAAGTCGAGGGCGCCCCCGCCCTCGAGGCCGCCCTCCGCGAGGCCATCGCCGCCGACCTCCCAACCCTCATCGAGGTCCCCATGGGCCCCGTCGATTCGCCGCTGTAGCCATTGAATCAGATATCATTAACTGATATCGTCTCTGAGTGAGGAAGAAGCATCACCGCGTTCTGGAGGCTATCTTCCAGCGCCCTACGCCATCAGGGGTTCGCTGGGACGATATCGAATCACTGTTTCTAGCTTGCGGGGCCTACATCGAGGAGCGAGCTGGTTCGAGGTTGTACGTGGAGTTGAACAACGTCGTTCTTCACTTTCATAGGCCGCATCCGCATAAGGAGGCGAGGAAGAGGGCCGTGGAATCTGTGCGGAGATTCCTGAGAGAGGCCGGTGTGGAGCCGTAATGGAATACCAGGGATACCGGGCAAAGGTGCAGTTCGACTACGAGCAAGGCGTCTTCTATGGCGAGGTAATAGGCACCCGCGATGTGATCGTCTTCGAGGGAGCGTCTGTCGAACAGTTGAATATCGAGTTCAAGACCTCCATAGACGACTATCTGGCCGCTTGCGCCGAAAGAGGCCGGGAGCCGGACAAGCCCTTCTCAGGGCGCATCCCTCTTCGAGTGTCGCCCAAGATTCATCGGGCGGCCGCTACCGCAGCCAGTGAAGATGGCAAGAGTCTCAACGCCTGGCTGGCGGAGACAATAGGAAGAGCAGTCGATAGCGCCCGATAGACCGCGAAGCCGATTCACCGCTGTAGCCGCCATGCAAAGGAGGACCCTAGTGAAGGCCAAGACCATGCGCTCGTGGAACATGAACGCAGCCAGCCTCGAAGACTCGGTGCGCTTCTATCAGGAACTGTTCGGGGCCGAGGTCACGACGAGGCACCAGGTGCGCGGAGTCGATGTCGTCAGGCTCCGCGTCGGCGACCTCGCCCTCGGCCTGTTCGACGCGTCGGGCGGCGACAGTCCCGGCGTTCCTCACCACACCTTCGCCATCGACGGCCCGGACGACCCCGCCGAGCTGACGCGCGACCTCGAAGGGCGTGGGTTCGTCATTGACCACGTGCGGGAGCACCGCGACGGCGCCGGCTACTCGCTGTACGTCGACGACCCCAACGGCAACCACTTGGAGCTGTCCGTTGGGCAGGGCTAACCTCTCGCCACTCCACCGAGAACAATTTCCGGTCCCCTCTCCCGTCTGCCCCTTCCGTCATTCCCGCGAAGGCGGGAATCCAGGGTGCGCGGGAGTGCAGACAGGGCAGATTGGGAAGAAGAATGCCCTCAACCAGCAGCTACGCAGGGATCCCGTCTGCTGGGGAGGGCTAGGGATGGGGCTCCGCGCTTGAATCGCGCGCCGCGCGATGCTATAAGCGCGGGGCGTTGATGACTTCGACCAGCTTCACCCTTGAACTTCCCCATGTGACCGTCTCCGGCATCCGGCGCGGCCGCGGTCCCGGCGTCCTCTATATTCACGATGAGCTCGGCTTCGCGTGGACGCCCTTCCTCGATGTCCTCGCCGAGACGTTCGAAGTCACCGCCATCGAGCTGCCCGGCTTCGGAAACTCCGAACGTCCCGAGTGGGCCGAGGCCATCGACGACTACGCTTTCATCGTCGCCGACCTCGTGGACATATTCGTCGTGGAGGGATCCCTCGCCCTCGTCGGCGCGGGCCTCGGCGGGTGGCTTGCTCTCGAAGCCGTCATACGCGGCGCGCCCGCCTCCGCCCTCGTCGTCATCGGCGCCCCCGGCGTCGACATCCCCGGCGATCCTCCCGTCGACTACTTCGTACTCACCCCGGACGAGCGCGCCCCTCTCTTCTTCGAAGACCCCGACTGCGCGCCGCAGGTGGACGAAGACTCGGCAATCAGGAACGAAAGCATGACCGCGCGCCTCGTCTGGCAGCCCCGCTACTTCTCGCCGAATCTCCAACGCCGCCTGCACCGCGTCAGCATCCCCACCCTCGTCGTCTGGGGCGAGCGCGACCGCTTCCTGTCGCAGGCCCACGGCGAGGCCATCGCGAACGGCGTCACGAACGGACGGCTCGAGGTCATCCCGGAAGTCGGGCACTTCCCCGTCTACGAGAATCCCCTCGATACCGGCAAGCTGGTCCGGAACTACCTCTTCGACCAGCCGGGACTTCAGGAAGAGTAGAGGCTGTGCAGTTCGTCTACTTCCATCTCATGCCCTGGCCCCACCTCGACGAGTCCTTCGAGTCCGAACGCTCGGCGTGGGTGACCTACTCCAACGCCAACTACGACCCCCAACGGGGCGCCGAGCTCTACGAGCAATACCTGGACCAGCTGGTCTACGCCGAGGAGCTCGGATTCGACGCCATTGCCGTTAACGAGCACCACCAGACCGCTTACGGCCTCATGCCGTCCCCCGACGTCATCGCCTCCTATCTCGTGGCGCGGACCCGGAAGGCCAAGATCGCGATCCTCGGCAACGCCACGCCACTGCGCGACCACCCGCTCCGCGTCGCCGAAGAGGTCGCGATGATGGACGTCATCAGCGGCGGGCGCATAATCTGCGGGTTCGTCCGGGGAATCGGTCCCGAGTACCACAACTTCACCATGAACCCCGCCAACAGTCTGGACCGCTTCCGCGAGGCCCATGACCTCATCGTTGAGTCCTGGACCAAGCCCGGCCCTTTCCGGTGGGAGGGCAAGCACTACCGGTTCGAGTACGTGAACCCGTGGCCCAGGCCGCTCCAACAGCCCCATCCGCCAATCTGGATCCCCTCCCAGGGCAGCGGCGAGACCATCGGGTGGGCAGCCGAGCGCCGCTACACCTTCATCGTCACGTTTACGCCGTTCCGGAACGTGGCCCGATTCATGGGCCAGTACCGCGACGCTGCCCAGGGCTTCGGATACGACGCCGCTCCCGAGCAGATGGGGTGGGCGCTACCGGTCTACGTCGGCGAGACCGACCAGGACGCCATCGCCGAGGCGAGACCCCACGCCGAGTACCTCTTCAATCAGCTCGTGCGCCGTCCGCTGCCGGTCTTCTTCCCGCCCGGCTACCTCAGCGAAGGCTCCGCTAAGGCGGTCCTTCGCGCCTTCTCGGCCATCGGCACCCAGCGCACGACCATCGAGCAGCTGAACGACAACTCCCAGATCATCGTCGGCTCCGCCGAGACGGTGACGCGCCGGCTGCGGGAGTGCGTCGACGAGTCGGGCATCGGGACGCTCGTCATCCTGCCCCAGTTCGGCTCCATGCCCCACGAGCAGACCGTCGGCAACATGGAGCGGATCGCCCGGCACGTCATGCCCGCCCTCCGCAACCACGTCAGCGCCGTCTACCGGTAGGCGTATGCACCCCTCATCTAATCTGCTCTCTTCTCGCGATAGCTCCCGGGCAATGATGGGCGCGGGTCATGGTTCCAAGAATGAATCTCGGAGCTCGCTCATCCATCACCCTTCCCGCGGCGGGGCCGGGTTCGGCAAGTCCATGCCCAGCGTGCTCGGAAACACCTGCGCTAGCTCCTCGACCGTCCAGCGGGCCGGGCCGGCCTTGGTGATAGCGCGGCCCGGCGTTGGATGTGACATCAGCCCTACGAGTCCGCCGCTCACGTAGAACACCTGGCCGTTCACGTCCGACGCTTCGTCCGAACACAGCCAGACGACGACCGGCGCGATGGCCTCCGGAGGGCGGGGCCTCGGCGCGATAGCCGCGAACGACGCGGACGCGATGCCCGATTGCGCCCGCAGCTCGCGCGCCGCGTCCGGGACCGACTGCGTCATCCGCGTCTCGGCGGAGGGCGAGATTGCGTTGCAGGTAATCCCGTACTGCCCGAGGTCGCGAGCCACGACCCGCACCAGCCCGGCGATGCCGTCCTTCGCGGCGCCGTAGTTCGCCTGGCCGGAGTTGCCCCACAGGCCGGAGGTCGAGGAGAAGGCCACGATGCGGCCGGAGCGCTGGGCCCGCATCAGCGGGCTCACGTGCCGTATCAAGTTGTAGTGTCCTTTGAGGTGGACGGCGATAACCGCGCCCCACTCCTCCTTGGACATGTTGAACACCATCCGGTCCCGCAGGATGCCCGCCGGATTCACCAGGATGTCGATGCGCCCAAACTCGTCGATGACCGACTGCACGACGCGTCCGGCGCCGTCGAAGTCCGCAATCGACTCGTAGCTCGCGACCGCCTTGCCACCGCCCTCGCCGATCTCGCCGACCACCTCGTCCGCCGGGCCCGACGACGGCTCTCCGCCTGCCAGCGATACCCCTAGGTCGTTCACCACTACACTCGCGCCGTAGGCCGCCAGCAGTTTGGCGACCCCCTTGCCGACGCCGCGTCCGCCGCCGGTGACAAGCGCTACCTTGCCGTCGAGGAGCTGCTCAACCATCGCGCGGCCTCGCGGGGGCGGGATTGGCGAGCCCTTTCACGAGCTCGCTCGGCATGAGCTCCCGAAGCTCCTCGACCGTGAAGATCCCATCGTCGCGCACGATGCTCCGCTCCAGCCGGGGCTGGGACATCAGCGCCACCGAATTCCCGTAGACGTAGAAGAACTGGCCGTTGACGCTCCCCGCAACGTCACCGGCTAGGTATGCGACGAACGGGGCGATGGCCTCCGGGTCGTGGGTCACGCCCTGCGAGCCGAGCGCCGCCCGCGTGATGCCGCGCTCGGACCGGCGCGCCCGCGCCTCATCGCTGACGCTCTGGGTCATGCGCGTGGAGGCAACCGGGACGATGCAGTTGCACGTAACGCCGTAACGCCCCATATCGCGCGCCACGACCTTGGTCAGCCCGCCAATGCCGGCTTTCGCCGCGCCGTAGTTGGCCTGTCCCGGATTGCCGACCAGCCCGGAAGTCGAGCTGACGGTCACGATGCGCCCAGAGCGCCGGGGCCGCATGTAGGTACAGGCGTGCCGCACCACATTGAACGTTCCGGTCAGATGGACGTCGATGACCTCGTCCCACTCCTGCTCCGACATGTTGAAGACCATGCGGTCGCGCAGGACGCCGTGAGCGGTCACCACGATATCGAGCCCGCCGAATGAGTCGACGGCCATCTGCACGAGGCGCTCGCCCGCCTCGAACTCCGTTACCGAATCATAGGAAGCGACGGCCCTGCCGCCCGCAGACTCGATTGCCGCGACGACATCGTCCGCAGGCGCGCGCGACGCGCCGGAGCCGTCGAGTGCTCGGCCGGGGTCATTGACGACGACCGATGCGCCCTCGGCTGCAAGGAAACGAGCGATGCCGCTCCCGATTCCCCCGCCCGCGCCGGTGACAACGGCCGCCTTGCCTGTCAACGAGTCTCCCATGGCCGAGGAGTATAGCGCCTGCCCATTCGTTCGTGGGGCGCGCTCCCTTCCCGGCTCAGAGCAACGGCACTCGAGGCGCTGCCGTCCTTGGCAACAAGCCAGTCAACCTGGGGTCGTCGGCAACTTCGATCTGCCTACGGAACGGCGCGAACCCAGACCGGATGTAGAAGTCCAGCGCACCGGGATGATCGAGGGAGCACGTGTTCACCCATAGCCTGCGGACGGGGCGCGACCATGCGAGTTCCAACACCCGGTTCATCATCCACCGGCCGGCGCCCTGGCCAACCAATGGCGGCGTCAACCCGAAATAATTGAGCTCACACTCGGCCTCAGCGCCGAAGTCGAGCTCCACTAGGCCCTCCTCCCGTCCCTGCGCCTCGAACACGTACGTCTCGCAGAGGGGAGTGTCGAGGACGCCCCGAAGCTCGTCGTCGGTCATCTGCAAGCGCGAGAACCATAGCCAGTCCTCGCCTATGCGCTGGAACAGGGCTCGATACCAATCGATATCCGGAACGTCGACCTTGCGGAGCGTCCACGACGCCTCGGAGCGCTCGGCCCGCGCCGGCGGCCGCTGGAACATCTGCAGATGCGTCACGACCGAGACGGTCTTGCCGCTCGGGATGTCGCTGTAACCGTCAGGAATGTCCATTGCAACCTCGGAGTCGAGACTACCAACCCGGGGACGGGCGCGGCAATCGGCGAATTCCAAGCCTATCTCCTGGCTGCCCCAGTTTGGCAGCTGAGATAGTATGGCGCTCTATGCCAAGCATGGTGCAATCCCATCACCACTACTATGATCAGACGTTCGTGGGCTTGGCGGCGTCCGGCTCAAAGATTACTGATAGTCAATTCTCGGAGTGCGTCTTTGAGCAGTGCGAAATACGCGAGGCGCAAATACGGGGATGCCGATTCACCAATTGCGCGTTTCGCGATTCTGACCTGAGCCTTACTGATCTAACCTCAACGAGGTTCTGGAACTGCGAGTTTCAAAGGACCAAGGTCACGGGAGTTGATTGGACAAGGGCAAGTTGGGCGCAGATTGGGGGAGAGAGCCCGGTACGGTTCTCCGAGTGCATCGTTGATTATTCGGTGTTCATGGGGCTTACGCTCCGCCGTCTGCAACTGATCAGGAGCCAAGCCCGTGGCGTAGAGTTCTCGGAGGCTGATTTGTCCGAGGCTGACTTCACGGGGACCGACCTGTCCGGCGCGATTTTCAGATTGAACAATCTAACGCGGGCCAATTTTCAGTACGCAACTAACTACGAAATCGATCTCAAGTTGAACACGATTACCCAAGCGAGGTTCTCTGTTTCCGAGTCTATCGCCCTTTTACGGCATCTGGATATCGAATTGGTCGACTAGTATCAGGCTTGGAGCAGCATTCCCACTCCAAGCATCTCAGCACTTGCTAGAAGAACCTCCCTTGCGGCTCCAGTCCTAGGAAGAATTGGCCGGCGGTATCATAGTGGTCCATGCGTCCTTGGATCTGTTGGGTTATCGCATGGGCGTCTTGGAATCTCCGCTGCACGGGAGTGGACTCGAAGATTGCGGTTGCTCCGAAGACCGAATATGCGATGTCGGCCACCTCAGCGGCCTGTCTGATAGCGTGGGTGCCCGCCAGCCGCAGCGGTATGCGGTCTTCCAGGGATAGCGAGCCGAGCTCGACCGCGCTCCGCCAGAGGAGCGCCGCCTTCTCCATCAGATAGGCGTGGGCGGCGCCCCAAAGCGCTTCGGCCCGGCCGATCTCTCTTTGGATGGACGGCTGGTCCCGCAGCAACGTCTGTTCCTGGGGAGTCTTCCTGGTGGCGACCTCTATCGCGGCGTCGAGGGCGGAGCGGGCCACTCCCAGCGCCACCGCCCCGAAGCCGGCGCCGAAGAACAGACTTCTGGGGATGAGGTACAAGGGCCCGCTCTCGCGGGACGTGCGGGACTCGATGAAGCTCCGGCTTGCCGGGACGAAGAGGTCCTTCACCTCGAAGCTGAAGCTGCCCGTGCCGCGAAGGCCGCTCACCTGCCACGTGTCGATGAAAGCGGCCTCCTCCTTGGGGAAGACGAGGGTCAGCGTCCCGATCCCGCCGACCCGGGCGGCGGCGACAGCCCAGGTCGCATGCCGCGAGCCGCTGCTGAAGTTCCACCGCCCCGTCAGCGAGTAACCGCCGTCCACCTCGACGATATCGGTGTGCTGTGGAGGACCGTTGCACAGAATCGATCGAGGGTCGCTCCATATCTCCTGCGCCAAAGACTCGGGCATCAACGACGCCATCGTCCCCAGGATGTTGTTCTGGTTGAAGCACCACCCCATGCTGCCGTCCGCCGCGGCGACGGCTTGGGCGATGGCCAGGTATTCGAGGAAGTCGGTCTCGCCCCCGCCAACGGACCGGGGAACCAGGAGCCGGAAGAGGCCCTGTTCCACCATCGCGTTGATCAGCTCCGGAGGCATCTGCCGCTCCCGGTCGATGGTCTCGGACGCATCGGCGATACGGGAAAGGATGGCCTGGAAGTCAGCGGCGCCTTCGCCGGCGCGGCTGCTTTCAGTGCTGGTTGGCCTTGTGACTGTCATTGCTGTTACCTCAAGAGGCCATGGGAATGCTCGTTGCAAGGGCGCATGGTAGCACTTGCGGGCCGGGCAGGCCTTGCACGCCTGCGCGGCTACGACTTGTCCGCTGAAGACACGAAACCCATGACATGCCGGACTCGCGCCTCGTCCACACGCCACCCGGCCGACATCGTCATCCACCGCTCGTAGTGGGGGGCGGCGCGGTGGCTCTCGAACGCGGCCTCGTCCTCGAACACCTCAATCAGCGCGAACACGTTAGGAGCTTCACGGTCGCGAAGCACCTCGTAGCGGACGCAGCCCGGCTCCGCCCTGCTGTTGGCGGCATGGACGCTCACCTGCTCGACGTATTCGTCGACGTGCTCCGGTCTGATCGTGTGCAGACCTACGACTACGTGCACAGGACCGCTACTCCAAGCGTTCCAGGGTCTGTTCCTGGATGTCCGGCATGACGAACGGGGGGCGTCCTTCCGCCGTCACCGACACCGTGGGGTCCTCCAGGTTCACGCCGAAGAAGGCGAGCTGACGCGCCGCCAGATGCTCGACGCCGCCGTCCTTCAGCATCCGGAACGGCCGGTCGTGGCCCGGATAGATAATCTCGGCCGTCTCTAGCACACGCTCGATACTCCGGCGCGAGTCCTCCTCGCTCCAGAAGATGTTGGCGTTTATCTTCGTCAGCGCGACCCCGGCGTGCGCTATGCCGTCGCCCGTGACGGCGACCGGGCCCTCGGCGGTATCGACGATCAGCGCCATCGTCCCGGCGGAGTGGCCCGGCGTATGGAGAACGCGCACGCCGGGCTCGATCTCATAGCCGTCCTCCACCTCTTTTATGTTGCCGACGGAGTCGAGCATCGCGCTCGTCCAGCGGGGAGTCGCCCAATCGTTGGGATGAGGATTGCGGATGTACTTGCGCTCCCACTCGTGGATGAGCAGCTCGGCCTCGGGGAAGACGTCGTAGTTCTGGGCGTGGTCCCAGTGGGCGTGAGTCATCACCGCGACATCGACTTCCGACGGCGCCAGGCCCCGTTCGGCGAGGGCGGCAAGCAGGGACCGCCGCCGGCCGACGTGCCCGGTGTCCACGATGATGTTGTGGTCGCCCCGCACCAAGAGGGTGCTGCAAAAACCCAACGACCCGTAGTTGGTGTTGATGGACTCTCCGTGAAGCAAGACCTCGACAGAAGGCATGGGGGGTCTACCAGCCGATTACGTACTTGGAGAGGGCGACCAGCGCGGTCCCGGTGAGCGCAAAGGCCAGCGCCTTGATAATCCGCAGCTCGCCCCTGACCTCGGCAATGCTTGCGCCCAGCTCCGCCCTAGTCGCGGCCGTGCCCGCAGCCAGCTCCGCCCTAGCAGCGGCCGTGCCCGCAGCCAGCTCCGCCCTAGCAGCGGCCGTGCCCGCGGCCAACTCCGCGTGCTGCCTGGCGTTCTCCTCCATGAAATCCACGAAATAGCGAGGAACAAGGTCGCCGCCGCTCTCCGGCTGCAGTCCTGTCGTCATCGGAACCTCCTCGCTGCCGCTGCTCAGCGCCAAGTTGACGTTAAACAACATCATAAACCACTCCAAGCCTACGATATGCGTATGATAGTCGCGCGGCACGGGAGAGAGCCATGCAGACATCGGACTTTCAACGCCGTCTGACCCCAACGGACCTCGCGTTCCTGCGGGATGTCCTCGGACCCGACGCTCCCGAGGACGGCGAGCTTTCGCGGCTGCTCATCGAGGACGAGGAATACCGGGAGGAAGCGCTCGGCGACCTCCGCGCGTTCGAGGCGGTCACGTCCCGTGAGGAGGCGATGAGCGTCGTCTCTCCCCGGCTCTTCTTCGAGATTCTGCTCAGGCGGGCAGTCGGCGATCTGAGGAACGCTCCCTACACCGTCGAGCGCACCGGCTCCGACCGGGCGCCGGTGTTCGACACCGCAGCGGTGGTCGAGCTGACCGGGAAGCCTTCGATACTCCACTACCTGGCCACCCTCCTCCCCTCCTTCACCAAGGTGCACAGCCACACCGAGCGCGTATGGGTGCGGCGCGGCGTCGTCCGCAAGGTGCGCTATAGCGACCTCGACGTTCACAGTATGCTCCGCCTGGCGCGTGAGACGGACGAGCAGGAACGGCTGCCCGTGTACCGGCGGACAGCCGACCTCTGCCTCTTTATCCTTGGCATGTTCCCGGACTTCGCGGCAACGGCTCACCGCTACCCCGGCTCGGGCGCGCTGCGAGCGCAATCGGCGACCCGCCGCCGGTTGGGGACCGAGGAGTACGAGACCGTCGCGGCCCAGATGTACGCGCTGGCCGCCCAATACCGCTCCGGCGACGAGATGGGCGAGGTGTTCCAGACCCTGGGCGAGCACGTCACCGAGGCGAAGAAGCCGATCAACTTCCTCTCGGAGCACTACCTCGGCTACAAGCGCGAGCAGCTATTCGGGATGGCCGGTTAGGGGCGGACATGCGAATCCTCGGCATGGACTTTACGAGCGCGCCTAAGCCTAGTAAGCACATCACCCTCGCCGAGGGCGAGCTTGCCGACGGGGTGCTCACTATCAAACAGGTGTGCGGCTTTCCGTCCTTTGAAGGTTTCGAGAAAGCTCTGTCGTCTGCGGGGCCTTGGGTTGCAGGAATCGACTTCCCCTTCGGCCAGCCGCGTAAGCTTATAGAAGCGCTTCAGTGGCCAAAAGGATGGACAGCCTACGTTGACCATGTACATGACATGGTCAAGGGCACATTCGAGAGAACCATCACTGCTTACTCCGAGCGACAGCCGTCCGGTCGTAAGCGGCTCAATCGAACTACCGATGAGCTAGCGAAGTCGCAAAGCCCCATGAACATCGTCAATCCACCCGTCGGGAAAATGTTCTTCCAAGGGGCTCCTCGTATCCGCGACTCCGGAGCAAATATCGTCCCTTGTGCCCCCAACGGTAGCAACCGAGTAATTGTCGAAGCTTACCCCGCCCTCGTTGCGGAAGCGCTAACAGGCACGAGGCACTACAAGAACGGCTCAGCAGGGGAGCAGAGGACTGCAAGACATCAAGCTCGGTCTTGTGTAGCACAAGGATTGACTGGTAAGCCGTGCAAGGCCCGCTATGGCCTGACTGTACGCCTAGACCAAACGACGTACACGAAACTAATCAACGACCGAACGGCCGATTTGCTAGATGCTGTGCTATGCGCTGTTCAAGCGGCCTGGTCCTCTGGACAGCCACGGTACGGGACGCCAACCGTATGCGACCCTTTGGAAGGCTGGATAACGGATCCAGCCCTACTTTAGAATCCACCACTGCACGGGAGACTCGTATTAGCCGCTTGGCCGCAGTCCGCTCCGGCATTACGGGGCTCGCAATGCTGGCGCAGACGCCGATAGGCGAGTATGGAGCGTGGTCGGTCGCGCCCGCCGTCGCCAGCGCTCTGGCCGCTCCGCTCATCGGCGCGGCAACCGCCCGATTCACGCTTCGCATTCAGCCCTGCATAGGCGCGGCGACCGCGATGTCCCTCTACCTTGGGCTGGCAGTCCCCCTACTGACATGGTGGTGGTGGGGAGAGGACAGGGCGCAGGTATCGGACTGGCTCACGCTCCTCTGGCTCACGACTCCCCTGCCTCTGGGCATCGCGGCGCTGGTCTGGCGCGCGACCGCGTGGCCGGAGCGCCGGAGGCTCTACCTCCGCGTGGCGGGAGCAATCGCCCTACCCCTGGTGATCCCTGGCGTCGCCCTCTTTTCGGCATACGGGATAGCGGGACTCGCGCCGGCCTTCGTATTCTTCTTCGAGGCGCAACGAGCTCCCACGTCGCCATTGTGACATTTGCCCGTTGCGCAAACGACCCATCCTTCCCTATCCTATCTTCCATGCCCCAACCGCCCCGCGCTCTCCACGCTCCGATGCCCCTACCGTCCACTGTCGCAAAGTGTCGCATTGGTGTCGCAAAGTGTCGCATTTACTGTCGCAAAGTGTCGCATTCACTGCCGCAAGGTGTCGCGGAACTGTAGCGCACGGGAGCCCCAACTAGGAGTAAATGACCATGAAAAAGCGACAGTTTTGAGAACATCGGCGTAGCTGTCCAACGCCGAGGGATTCGGGGGCGAGGTTCCTGCCTGCGCGGCAATGACGGAGGGGCGGCTCCCTCTCTCACTCTCCCCCGCAGACGGGAGAGGACCGGAGCAGACAGGAGGGGGCGGGAATGGCGGGAGGGGGATGGCCGGTTAGGCTACTCCAGAACACGGAGCGTCGACGGCACGTCCATCCGCCGCAGCTTGCGGATGGTCCAAGACTGGCGCGAGCGCAATCGGCGACCCGCCGGCGGCTGGGGACCGAGGAGTACGAAAACGTCGCGGCCCAGATGTACGCGCTGGCCGCTCAATACCGGTCCGGCGACGAGATGGGCGAGGTCTTCCAGACCCTGGGCGAGCATGTCACCGAGGCGAAGAAGCCCATCAACTTCCTGTCGGAGCACTACCTCGGCTACAAGCGGGACCGCCTCTTTGAGATGGCCGGCTAGGGCTATTCTTCCAGGGATGGTCAAGGGTATGCTGTGTCATGGGTAGTGGACCAGCACGGGAGACCGACACGCCCTGCGCAACGTCGATTACCGCGCTCGCGAAATCTCAATCCTCAACGGTAAGAGAGTCCAAGTGATCTGCGCATACGAGTGTTGTAGGTGTTGCGCCTGCGGAACCGGGGCGTGTTGTACGCTCCATTCTGGACACTTCTGCCCTGTAGCGCCCTCCGGGCTGCGGGGCTTTTTCATGCCCCTTGCCATGAACGAAACGAGGAGGAGGGTATGACCTCGAATCCCACTCCCGAGGGCGTCCACGTCAAGCCTACGCCGCCGGAACTGTTCTTCCATCACGACGTCTGCGTGGAGACGCGGTGGGAGAACCTGTACGGACGCGGGTATCTGACTCCCGCATCCCTCTTCTACATCCGGAACCACGGCCCGACGCCTGTCATCGACGCCAAGACCTGGCGGCTCAGCGTTGAAGGGCCGGGCGTGGAAAAGCCTTTGAGCCTGAGCTACGATGAGCTTCTCCGTCTGCCGTCGGCGACGGTGACCCGCTTCATCGAGTGCGCGGGCAACGGGCGCATCTTCTTCCAGGAGCACCAGGGGAAAGTCGCCAAAGGACGGCCCTGGCGCTACGGGTCCTACGCCGTCGCCGAGTGGACCGGGGCGCCCCTTCACGAAATCCTGGAGCGCGCCCGCATCAAGCCGTCAGCCGTTGACGTGATGCCGACAGGGCTGGACCAGGCAGCCGTGGAGCGGCCTATGCCCGTGTGCAAAGCCATGCAACCCGACACCATCGTCGCCTACGCGATGAACGGCGACCTTCTACCCCCCGATCACGGCTTTCCGGCCCGGGTCGTAGTTCCCGGATGGGTCGGGATCAACAGCATCAAATGGGTTGGGAAGATCTTTGTGTCCGAAGAGCCTGTCCATGTCATGCGGAACACCGAAGAGTACGTGCTGGAGGGGCCGGACTTCGCGCCTGAGCCGCCAGCCCTGGGCCCCGTTCTGAAGACCACCCCGGTCCGCTCCGGCATCGCCCATGCGTGGCCCGCAGTCCTCTCGGCAGGCCTCCAAGCCATCCGGGGGTTCTCCTGGTCCGGCTACGGCAGCATCAGCCGCGTCGAATACAGCCTGGACGCCGGGAGCACCTGGGCAGAGGCCGCTATCCGGGAGCCGAATATCCCCATGGCCGGTTGCCGGTGGGAGTTCATGTGGGACGCCACGCCGGGAGAGCACACCATCACCATACGAGCCACGGACAGCACTGGGCGCACGCAGCCGCCGCCCGACGCGATGAAGTGGAACGAGCGCGGCTACGAGTTCTGGGCGGCCGTGCCCCACCCCGTCACGGTGGTTTGAGCGTTGGTTCCCTGACGGAGACCCTGCTGCGATCATCACGTCGCATACATTGCCCTGGACGCCATCCGCCCCACGTCGCCATTGTGACATTTGCCCGTTGCGCAAACGACCCCTCGTTCCCTATCCTGTCTCCCATGCCCCAACCGCCCCGCACTCTCTACGTCCCAATCCCCCTGAGGTTCGTGGTGAGCCTGTCGGAATTCCGGCCCATGTCGCAAAGTGTCGCATTCATGTCGCAAAGTGTCGCATCCGCTGTCGCAAAGTGTCGCATTTATGTCGCAAAATGGAGCGGAACTGTCGCACCCGAAAACCCCCGGCTAGGAGTAAATGACCATGAACAACCGGGATAATGCGACAGTTTCTGAAAAATCGGCGCTTACCCCACTCGTAGACCTGGGCTGGTTTACGCCCTGTCCCCCTCCTTACCAAGGAGGGGCTAGGGGTGGTCCCGTCTGCGACGGGGACCTTGGGGATGGCCGGCGGCGCCTATTCCAGCACCCGGAGCGTCGACGGCACGTCCATCCGCCGCAGCTTGCGGACGGTCAAGACCGGCGCAAGCGCAATGATCGCCACCTCCGCAGCCAGGGTGACGGCCAATGCCGGAACGTCCAGGGCTAGGGGAACCGACAGATCGGGGGCGGACCTCGGCAAGACGACGCGCAGTATCCACATCAACAGCCCGTAGCCCAAGACGACGCCGAGGACTGTCGCGAGCAGCCCGAGCAGGAAGCCTTCCATGACCAAAACGCCGAGCACTCTTCGGACCGGCACGCCGAACGCGAACATCGTCGCGTGGTCGCGCGCCCGCTCGTCGGCGTTGATGTTCGCGGTGTTGAAAGCAATCAATAGCGCCAGTCCCAGGACGAACGCCTGAATGACCACGAATATGCCGGTGAACTGCTCGAACACGTCCTGAGTGGCCTGCGAGGTTTCCGCCAGTCCGCGCACGGCGCCCACGCTCGGAACGCCGAACAGCGCGCGCTTCACCGTCGAGACGGTCTCTCCCGGCGCGGGCGCTCCGGAGATGACGTTCGTGTATCCGGCGAGTCTGGCGAGTCCGGCGTGGCGAATGTCGGCATACGCGTTGAACCGCAGGGGGTGAGAGTGGATCGCAAGCACTTCGATGTCGCTCGTCTCGAACGAGAACGAGTCCGCCCCCGCGCGGACCGGATAGAGTCCGCCCCCGCGCGGACCGGATGGGTGAGGGCCACGCTATCGCCCGGCTCGACATCGAGGTCTTCCGCGGCCTTGCGTGCGAGGACGATCCCTGGCCTTCCAACGGCGAGCTCTCCCTCCACGGCGGTTGGCAGCCACACGTCGCTTTCGAAGTCGATGAACTGGAGCAGAACGGGAATCGTGTCGCCGCCGTTCCCGACGGTCCCGTCGAGGTGGACCTCGGGCTCGGCGACGCGGAGTATGCCGCTGTCGGTAACGCCGGACGCCTCCGGCGACCCGACCCGATAGAACGAGTCCAGCTCCACGACGAGCCGGTCGGGCACATCTCCGAGCAGCTCTTCATCTCCCTTGGCGATTGCCGACAGGAACGAGTCCAGCATGACGACGACGCTGAAGAGGATGGCGAGCACGGAGGTCAGCGCAAGGAGCGTCAGCATCGTCCGGCGAGGCGCCCGCATCAGGTTCCGGAACGGCATCCGGCCGATGGCGCCGCCGGGCAGTGGGAGCCGGCTTATGGCGGGGGCCAGCCCTCCGCCCCGCGCCGCCAGATGGCCGGTCCTGATGGCTTCCACCGGCGCGACTCGGACCGCGCGGTACACTGGCCACAGCGCGGCCAGTACGGGGATCGCGAAGCCGACCGCCGCCGTTCTTGCGAAGATGCCGGTCTGAAACGGCGTTATGAACACCGGCAGCGGAACAAACGTCTCGATCACGCTGCCCATCGCGCTCCCGATCCATAACCCGACGCCCACGCCGAAGACGACGCCCAGCACCGCGATCTGGACGCCGACCAGCAGAGGACGCGCCATAATCTGGCGCGGCGGAACTCCCAGCGCCATCAACGTGCCAATCTCGCGCCGTTGCGCCTCCACCATGCGGGCCGACAGGTTCAACGCCGCGAATGCGGCGCCGGCGAAGATGGCGAGCGCGAATATGTTGTAGAACTGCTGGTCGCCCTCGGGGTCGTTGGTCAGCGCGATGTATGACGCGTCGTCCTCCCTGCGTGTCAGGCTGAGGCCCGTATCCGGGTAGCGCGCCTCCATCTCGCTCACGAGCGCAGCCTCGACAGCGTCGAGGCTCGCGCCCGGCTCGACCGTGAGCACGAGGTCGTTGACCAGCCCCGGCCTGCCCGCCAGCTCCTGCGCCGTCTCCAAAGAGGTGAACACGACGGCGAGGTTCGCCTGGGCGTAGAAGCTGCCTTGCTCGACGACCAGGAAATACTCAGGCGAAACCGCGTGGCCGACGTACCGGGCCGCCGCTCCGCCCCCAAGCGTCAGGTTGCCGCTGTCCGGCAACTCGTGGAACACCGCGAAATTGCGCTCCAACAGTACGACCGGCTCTCCGGCCTCCGACTCCTCGATTCCTCGTCCGGCGTAGGTCACGACTCCGTTCACGTGAGGCCCGCCGCCGAAGAGGTCGACGCCGACGATCCTGGCGGGCACGAAGACCGGCTCTCCATCCGGCGAGTCAACGTCCGCTTGGGTCTGAACGATGAGGCGCTCCTCGACCGACTCGACGCCGTCGATATTCTCAGCGATCTCGGCCAGCGCGCCGCGCGGAAGGAAGCCGGTGCCGCCCAGCTCGGCGCGGATGTCGTACATATTGGTGAGTTCGAGGCTCGCGTCGTTGGAGACGAACCGCCATTGCGTGAGGCTGCTCAGACCGGCGAACATCCCCGTCCCAATGGCGATCATCAATGCGATCGCGGCGACCTGCACCCAGCGGGACTTCGCGTCCCTCAACGCCCATCGCAGTCGAAGCTTCAACATCTCAACACGCAAGGATGCCGCCTCGCGGGGCGGATTGCCAGTCCAGTCCGTGCTTTGGGCGCTCATTGTCGCCCTGAGTGCAGCTGCTGTAAGGTTCGCGCAAGTGAAGCAATATCGTTGAACGCGGCTCTCCGCCGGACAGGGAGGAACCCGATGGCAGTAATCGACTCAGACGCCCACGTTGTCGAATCGGAACGCACATGGGACTTCATCCCTGAAGAGCTCCAAGAACACCGCCCCATCGTTCTGCTGCCCAAGGAGGGCTACAAGTCGCCCTCGCCGGAGTTCTGGTACATAGACAACCGCGCCTTCTCCAAGGGAGTCAACGTCGGCCTCGACACCGACGAGGCCACCCGCGAGGCGAGGGACATCGAGAAGCGCCTCGCCCACATGGACGAGCTCGGCGTCTCGATGCACGTCCTCTATCCCAGCATCTTCCTGCGGCCCCTCGCCACCCACCCGGAGGTGGACCTCGCCCTCGCCCAGGGCTACAACCGCTGGCTGGCCGACATCCACCGGCAGGGAGGCGGACGCCTCAGGTGGGCCGTCGTGCTGCCCACGATGTCGCTCGACAAGTCCATCGAGGAGCTGAGCTTCGGCAAGGAGAACGGTGCCTGCGCCGTGTTCATGCGCGGCATCGAAGGCCCGCACCGGCTGAGCGACCCGTACCTCAGCCCCCTTTGGGAAGAGGCGCAGCGTCTGGACCTGCCGGTCTGCATCCATGCCGCGACCGGCAACTTCGCCTTCTACGACTACTTCGGGCGGGACGCGGGCTTCTCCACGTTCAAACTGTCCGGCGTCGGCGCATTCCACGACATCGTGATGAAGGACATGCACCTGCGCTACCCCGACCTGCGCTGGGGGTTCGTCGAGCTGAGCGCATCGTGGCTGCCGTACGCCATGAATGACCTTTCGCTGCGCTTCGAGAAGCGCGGCAAGGCATGGCCCGGACGCGAGCTGCTGGAGGAACGCAACATCTGGGTGGCCGCGCAGACCGCCGACGACATCGACTACATCATCGACTGCGCGGGCGAAGACCACCTCGTACTCGGCACGGACTACGGGCACAACGACACGTCGACCGAGCTGCACGCGCTTCGCAATCTGCGGGAGAACGGCGGCCTCGATGACGCCGTCTGCGACAAGATACTCGACCACAACGCGACCCGGTTGTACGCGCTGTAGCGCGGGCCCGCTCGAGTTGGTCCGAGGTGAGCCTGTCGGACCACGCTCCTGCATCGCCGTCATCTCAGATAGCGGCTGACCACTTCGTCCAGGGGCAACACCTCGCTGTGGAGGACGTTCCGCACGATGCGAAGCGCGTACTCCTTCACCTCCGGCGGCTCCGCCTGGCGGTGGACCATCGTGCAGTCCTCCACCACGACGACCTTGTAGCGCAGCTGGAAGGCGTCCGCCGAGGTCCACAGGACAGTGTTGTCCGTCGACGCTCCGGCGATGATGACCATGTCGCGCTTCATCGTCCGCAGCACGTAGTCCAGGTCGTTGTAGGAGAAGCCACTGAGGTAGCGCTTATAGATGATGGTGTCCTTGTCCACAGGCTGGAGCTCGGGGATGACGTCGAGAGCGTCGGTCTTCTCTTTCATGGACACGCGGCTCCAGTCGCCCAGACCGTCTGTCTCACGGCGCATCGAGTTCACGTGGATGATGGGGACGTCAACGGCGTAGGCCGCGTCTTTGAGACAGCGCACGTTGGCCACCATGTCGTAACCGTAGCTGCCCGGCACCCAACCGTAGCCCTTCGCCATATCCAGAATGATGATTGCTGGGTCCATTCCTATCCTCTCCCCTGTGCTTGATAGCTACCCCAACGCTTCCTTGAATCGCCGGATGGCCTCGATATGTTCGTCTGCTCCTGCTAGGCCGTTGCGAAGCGAGTTCACGGCGACGTGGGTCGCGCCGAGCTCCCCCCAAGCGCCCAGCCGTTCGACGGCCGTGTCGAACCCGTCGCGAAGTCCCACGCGCGCGTCGATTCCCACGTCGCTGGGCTCTCGTCCAGCTTCGGCAACGAAACCCCGGAACTTCTCTACCTGCGCCCTGCCCTCCTCGTCGGGGGCGATCTGCGGGAACCAGCCATCGCCCATGCGGGCGATGCGCCGGAGCACGCCGTCCGTCTTGCCGCCGCCGAACCAGATGGGGATGGGCCGTTGAACGGGTAGCGGCCTGATGCCCGCGCCGGGCACGTCATGCCATCGACCGTGGAAATCGACCACGTCGTCCGTCCAGAGGGCGCGCATCAGCTCTACCTGCTCTTCGGAGCGCTTCCCGCGATCGTGGAAGTTCTCGCCGAGCGCCTCATACTCGACATCGTTCCAGCCGATGCCAACGCCGAGCCGCAACCGTCCGCCGCTCAGCAGGTCGACCTCTGCCGCCTGCTTGGCGACGAGCGCGGTCTGGCGCTGGGGAAGGATGATGACGGCGGTAACGAGGCCGATCCTATCGGTGACTGCCGCCAGATAGCCGAACGTGACCAGCGGTTCGTGGAAGGGGTCGGCGTAGGAGTAGGGGCCTGCCCAGCCGGGGCGCGAGCGTGTGTCGGCGCCCAGAACGTGGTCGTAGAAGATGAGGTAGTCGTAGGCGAGGTCTTCGGCGGCTTGGGCGAAAGCGCGCACCGCGCCTGGGTCTTCGCCCACCTCGTTCTGCGGAAAAACTGCGCCTATCTGCATTCGTGCTCCTCGGGGACCTGGACTACTCGCTGCGCCGGCGGGCGTCTACCTGCCGTGCGATGAACGACTTTATCAGCGCGATAGCCCGGTCGGTCTCCGGGCCTGGATCTTTCGCGAACTGGTGGGGCATGTCCGGGAACGCCTCGTACTCGGCGCGGCCTCCCGCCTTCGCATAGGACTCAGCGAAGCGCTGGGGAATCCGGTGGGGGATATTCCCGTCGGCCGTCCCCTGGACCACAAGCAACGGGGGCAGCTCCGCGTCCTCGCCCCGGTCGAGCATCTCCTGGGGGTTGGCCTCGTGCACGGCGTCCCACGGCCGGAAGTAGCTCTCGGTCGACCGCACCAGCCGTTCGACCCCCGCGCCCTTGGCCCACTCGTAACGCGCAAACGGGTCGACGATAGTCCACAGCGCAACGAGAAAGGCGAGGCTCGCGTCGTCGCCGACGCCGTCGGCGGAAATCGCGCCATAGCGCGGGTCGCGGGGGCGCATGGCGGTGAGCAGGGCCGTATGCCCTCCACTCGAATCGCCCGCCCCGCCGACGCACGCGGCGTCGCCGTTGAATTCGCCAGCGTGGGCTTTCAGCCACCGCGCCGCGAAGTTCGTCTGCGCCACTTGCGCCGGGTACGGGTGGTCGGGAGCGAGCTGGAAGTCGTGGGCCGCGACGACCATGCCGTTTTCGGCCAGCCGCGTATCGATCAGGGAAGCGGCGGAGCGGTCGCCGGTGTTCCACGCGCCCCCGTGGGCGCGCAGGAGCATCGGGTACGGCCCATCGCCCACCGGACGATACACCGTCATAAGCAGCGACTCGCCGCCGACGCGCAGGTATTCGACATCCTGGGATAGGACGTCGTACCTCGCGGCGGGGTCGTATCGAAGCACGCGCTGGACCACGGACGGAGCATACCCGAAGAACGAGGTGTTTTGGGGAGACGGCGACGCGGTAGGGTCGCTACTACGGGGCGGCGCGCACGAAGTCTATGCGCTCAACGGACGGGACTCTGAAGGTAAATACTGTCCTGCCATCACGGTTAGTTACTGCGAAATCGCCGCTCCCGATGATGTCCATCCCGATGAGCACGTCGTCGCCAATCAGCGGGGCTTTAGAGACCCGCACTTGAGGGAACCAAACCTCGTTTGGGAGCAGGATGCTCACCAAGTACGTCTCGGCGTCATAGGCGCTCCCAGCTGTCTGCACCCGAACCATCCCTGTGGGCGCGAGGCGGCATCGATCGACGACGGCCTGTGTTATCACCGAGTTGGTTGCGCCCGTGTCCCAGATGGCGGCGAACTTGTTGAGCGAGTCTGGACCGGCAGGCCCAGCTTCGAGAGCGAAGGCCTCCCCGACCCAGACATCACTTCTGAGTACGTTACTTCGGCCTTCGTATCCTACGGTGAACGATTGGGTCGGACGCGATTGACGTGGCGGAAGCGTCAAGCTAGCCCTACGCGAGAGTGGAACGTCCGATGCGCAGCGCCCTCTTCGCATAGCTGCACGAGGAAGGAGCCGACCTCGTACTGCTCTGACGCCTTCGTGACAGCTTCGAAGTCTGAATCGTAGACGCCGACTACTAGGTGGTCCTTGATGACCAAGACCTTCCCAGCGTAGCGCTTGGCCAGCTCGGCCTGGTTTTCGAGGTAGTACTCGAACTCGGACTGCAACCCCGTATTCGCCACGGCGCGCCTCTCCTTGCATCAACAACATATCACAGGATCGCTAGCCACGACCTTCACCTAAGCAACGACCAAGAGCCCCAACCCGGCGGCGAGCAGGCCGATGACGATCACGGCGCCGGTGATGAGCTCAGAGCCGCCCGCGCGCCTGAGGGAATCGCGGGCGATACGAGTCGTAAGGGCTGCGGCGAACGCGCCTATCAGCCCAAGCCATAGCCCGGCGACGGCGCCGTTGAACCCGGCCGTCGCGCGGTCGATGTCTGCGTCTTCGCCCCAGAGGGCGGAGACGAGCGCGCCAACGCCCACGCCGACCGGCGCGGCGACGAGCGTCCAGATGACCAGTCGCTTAAGAAGGCCCATACGCTGCCCGAACCGCGCGACCCCCTTGCCTCAGCCGCTTGACCTGGGGAGGGGGAATCGCCTCAACCCTCCTCTCCACGTCGCGGAGGGAGGGCTGAGAAGAGATTACGCTACTGAGGCTGTACCTACCGGCGGTCGAACTCCCTGGGGCGCCGCGGTCCGCGGTCGCGGTCCGGGCGACGATCGCCGCCGCCATTGCGGGCTTGCGGCCGGCTCGCCGCAGCCTCCTCCGGGGAGAGGCCCTCCAGGACGGCGCGGCGCGAGAGGTTCACGCGCCCCATGCGGTCGATCTCGATGACCATCACGTCGAGCTCGTCGCCGATCTTGACGGCGGACTCGACGGACTCGACGCGCTTGGTGTCGAGCTCGCTGACGTGAACCATCCCGTCCTTGCCGGGAAGAATCTCGACGAAGGCGCCGAAGCTCATGATCCTCGACACTTTGCCGGAGTAGCGGTCGCCGACGTGGATCTCCTTGGTGAGGCCTTCGATCATGCGGATGGCTTCCTCAGCCGACTCTCCGCTCGAAGCGCCGATGGTGACGGAGCCGTCGTTGTCCACATCGATGGACGCGCCGGTGGCGTCGATGATGCTGCGAATGGTCTTGCCGCCGGGGCCGATGAGCGCGCCGATCTTGTCGGCGGGGATGCTGATACGGGTCATGCGGGGAGCGTTCGGGTTCAGCTCGGGCCGGTGCTCTCCGATAGTGCTGAGCATGTGGTTGAGGATGAACGCCCGGCCATCCTTCGCTTGAGCGAGGGCCTGACGGAAGATCTCCTGCGTGATGCCGGCGACCTTGATGTCCATCTGGAGAGCGGTGATGCCCTCGGCGGTGCCGGCGACCTTGAAGTCCATGTCGCCGAAGAAGTCTTCGACGCCTTGAATGTCAGTCAGCACCTGGAAGTTCCCCGCCTCGTCGGACATCAGGCCCATCGCAATACCCGACACCGGACGCTTGATCGGGACGCCGGCGTCCATGAGCGACATGGTGCTGCCGCAGACGCTGCCCATGGACGTGCTGCCGTTCGAGCCGAGCGCCTCGGACACGACGCGGAAGGCGTAAGGAAAGTCGGTCTCGTCCGGGATGACGGGGAGCAGCGCGCGCTCGGCGAGGGCGCCGTGGCCGATCTCGCGGCGGCCCGTGCCCATGCGGCGGGCTTCGCCGGTGGAGAACGGAGGGAAGTTGTAGTGGTGGATGTAGCGCTTGGAGTCCTCAGGGCTAAGGCCGTCGAGCCTCTGCTCCATGGTGAGGGATCCGAGCGTTGCCACCGTTAGAATCTGCGTCTCGCCACGCTGGAAGAGAGCGGAGCCGTGGGTGCGCGGCAGGAGGCCGACTTCGCTGGAAAGGGGCCTGACCTCGGTGAGCTTCCGGCCGTCGGGCCGCTTGCCCTCCTTGATGACCTTCTCCCGGACGATCTTCTTGAGCACGTCGTCGAACACCTTGGCGACGGTCTTGGCGTCGTACTCGCCGGCGTATTTCTCGATGACGTCCTGCTCGGCGGCCTTGACGTGCTCGTTGCGCTCGCCCCGGCCCTGCCCCTTGTCGACAACGCTTTCGAGGGCGGGGCGCGCCGCCGCGTCGACCTTCGAGACGAGGGCCGGGTCGGGCTGATCAGCGACGATGACCTCGGTCTTGGGCTTACCCACCTCGGCGACGAGCTTGTCCTGGATCTCGATGACCTTGACATTGGTTTCCTGGCCAATGCGGAGCGCGTCGAGGACGATCTCCTCGCTGACCTCCTTGGCGCCCGCCTCGATCATGATGACGGCGTCCCGGCTGCCGGCGATGGTGAGGTCGAGCTTGCTGACAGCGAGCTGCTCGAACGTTGGATTGACGACGATCTCACCGTCGATGTAACCCATGCGGGTGGCGGCGACAGGGCCGTTGAAGGGGACCTGGGAAACCGAGAGCGCGGCGGAGGCGCCGATGATGCCGAGGATGTCAGGCTGGTTGACGTGGTCCGCGGAGAGGACGGTGACGATGACCTGCACCTCGTTCCGCATCCCCTTGGGGAACCGGGGGCGCAGGGGCCTGTCCGTCAGACGTGCGGCGAGGGTGGCCTCCGTGGTGGGCCGGCCCTCCCGGCGGAAGAAGCTGCCGGGGATGCGGCCAACGGCGTACAGGCGCTCTTCGTACTCGATGGTGAGCGGGAAGAAGTCGAGGCCCTCGCGCACGCCGCCCATAACGGCGGTGACGAGGACGACAGTGTCGCCGTATCGAACGACGGCGGAGCCGTGGGCCTGCTGTGCGAGCTTGCCGGTCTCTATGGAGAGAGTCCGTCCGGCAATCTCTATCTCATGGTGGGTGGACATACGTGGCTACTCCTCTGTGTACCCACGCTCGCGAGGAGAAGCTGGTCGAGTTCGGTGAGGGGTTCGGCATCTAGAGAAACGACGCCCGTGGGGCGTCGTTTCCGGCAGTTATCTGCGAAGCCCGAGCCTTGTTATAACCGTTCGGTAGCGTCCCACGTCCTCATTGGCGAGGTACCGCAGGAGGCGACGCCGTTGCCCAACCAACTTCAAGAGACCTCTGCGTGTCGCGTGGTCCTTGTGGTTCTGGCGGAGGTGATCGGTCAGGCCGCGTATGCGTTCGGAGAGGAGCGCCACCTGTACTTCGGTGGAGCCGGTGTCTCCCGGCTTACTCTGGTATTCCCCGATGATGCGTTGTTTTGTTGCTGTGTCCAGCATGTCTGGTCCGCGGACCGAGTCCTTCTTTTCCGCTCTCTCTTTGTTTCGCAGGCACTATAACACGGCGGCGGCGGCGGCGGGAAGGGGGAGCGGTGCAATTGTCCCCCACGCCGTCTGCTCTCTAAGATGTACATCTGGACTGTACACGTTGGAGAGCATGGCCAAGCAGTACTCCATATCCGCCGCTCGAAACAGCCTACCGAGCATCATCCGAGAGGTGGAGCGCGGATCGGCAGTCGAGCTGACGCGGCGCGGCAAGCGGGTGGCCGTCCTCCTTTCCACCCGCGAGCACGAGCAACTGAAGCCGCCGGAGGGCAGCCTGTGGTCCGCAATCCAGGATTTCGAGCTACGCACGACCTGGCGGAGCTGGACGTAGCCGAGGCGTATGCGGACGTCCGTGACCGCTCCGCCGGACGGCCGGTGACCCTTTGACGCTCCGCTATCTGCTCGACACGAACGCGCTCTCGGAAGCAGTCAGGCCAACGCCCGATGCGCATGTCATGCAGCGGCTGGCGGCGCATCACGCCGAAATCGCCACTGCGGCGCCAGTGCGGAACGAGCTGCTCTACGGCTGCTACTGGCTGCCGGAGTCCGCGCGCCGTCGCGCCCTCGAACGCTACCTCTTCGGCGTACTGCGCCCGCAGCTCCAGGCGCTTCCCTACGACGAACGCGCAGCCGAATGGCACGCCTCTGAGCGCGCGCGACTCGAACGCCTCGGCCAAACGCCGCCGTTCGTGGACGGTCAGATAGCAGCGATCGCCCACGCGAACGACCTAACGCTAGTCACCGCCAACGTACAGGACTTCGCCCCCTTCGAAGGGCTTCGCGTAGAGGACTGGCGTCAGGGATGATTGGGCCGACCGAACGCCTCGCCGCCGGGGCATCGAGGACACTGGGAAGAAACCCGGTCCCTCTCGAATAGGTCTAGGCTACTTGGGGCGCGGCTCAATGCGGCCGCGGTTCACGCCGAAATCAGCGGTTAGGTTGATCCCAAACTCGCGCAAGATCCCGAGCCGCCTGCACCAGACGTGGCATGCTGCGCCTCACCGCTGGCAAGCCCAGAGGAGGCACCTTATGGCTCCGAGCGTAACGGCGACTCCCCACCTCACCGCCCAAACTCTCTATGAAGCCCATCCACCGATTCAACTCAGGCGCATCTTCAGGGAGGTAGCCCGCTAGGTGCTCACGATTCATAAACCAGACTTCAGGGCGATTGTGGGTTATAAAGAACACAGAGACCGTGTGGCTACGTACATTCGTCTGCATTGAAGACACACGTACGGACAACCCTGTACGCGTCCTGTATCCGCAAACTACGCCGGGCTGAACTAGCGAATCTTGGTCCAAGTCCTGTACGCCTGCGTCCAGCAACTCTCTCCAAAACATTTCAATTTGTGTAGGCTCTCTGAGCACGGTCATGCGCTATCTCCTATCTATAGGCTTCCTGGCTATCCTGTTATAATGATAGTGACCTCAGCCTCAAGCTACAAGCCTGCCCGCTCAGGCCTAGTGGATCAGTTAATATGACCGATTCGCTTGGCGCAACGAAGTCCCATCAGCTCTGTCTCTCGTCGCACAATAGCAGAGTTTGTCGGATTATAACTCAGCATCTCTCTGTCTATCGCTCCTTCCTCATACACAAGGCTCCGTGGCTTTTCTCTCGATAGCCGCCTTTGGAGCGTGGATTCCTAACGTGTACAGGGTGTTGCGTAAGTCGTCTGTGTATGTTGTTTGAAGGAATCGAACATCCAAACCTCGTGAGATGCATTCGATTCCCACGCCGATGTCGTCGTCAAAGTTGCGTGATTCGATTTGAGCGTCAACAGCTGCACCAAACTTATCTACTGCCTTGCTCATTACAGCACCTGCTGTGTTGAGAGCTTCTTCGGTACCATGTCCGCTGACTGCGAGTAGGAGGGCGAACCTGCCCCGTACAATATCAAACTGGCCTACGCTTACCTTTTGTTGCCAGCCTACGGTTGTTGGAGGGTCTCCGGATATCGATAGGTGTTGATCGTTAGCGGTGTGTCTCCACATTTTGGGTCCAGTCAGGAACCAACCGTCTGAGCTGATGGCGAAGGCTACTTGGTATTGCGACGGGTTTGCCATGTCGGCAATAAGGCTTTCTGTGCTGCAGCTGAGGTAACCGAAGCAGTCCGGAGTCGGAGTCGGCTCCGGTGTGGGCGTGGCCGTTGGCTCCGGCGTGGGCGTCGGGATCGGCGTAGGCGTGGCTGTCGCTGTTGGAGTAGGCACGAGCGTAGGCGTCGGAGTAGCTGTCGGCGTTGGGCTGACGCAGGCTACGGCTACCACAACGAGTGCTGTTGTCGTGAGCAGCCCTCGAGACGTGAACTTGACCGCTTGAACACCAGGAACCCCCTTGCGGCACGAGTTGGGCCTTTGCGACAAGTTCCACAGTCTCGCGTGAGCCGACAAGGGGGCGCGATGCGCCCCTTCTCGTGCTCATATGACCCACGCTCACGAAGAACGTGAAACTTGTCGCAATGCGGACTATATCCGACCCGGGTCCGGGCTACCAGCGCTCCCGGAGGCTCTATGACCTACTCCCGCCCCTCTTGCCAAGGACGGCAATGTCTGTACAGGCGCCCGCGATTCGTCTCCCACCAGCCTCGACGGCGGCGTAGCCTCTCGGCAGTTGCCGGAAGACTCCCACGGCGGCTACGATGCGCGCAGCCTGCCGGGCTCGGCAAGGAGGCAAGGCCGATGAAGATTCGTTTTCCGTTCCCTCGCCGAAGCGTTGCAGCTCGTGGGCACGCTATCTACCGGAAGAAGGTGCGCCCCCTCGTATACCCGCGCGAGAAAGGAAAGGTCGTCATAATTGATGTACGCAGCGGGGACTACGAGATAGGCGCTGACAGCCTCGCCGCCACAGACAGGCTCCTCGCACGCCGTCCTGATGCTGTGATGTGGGGCGAGCGCATAGGGTACAAGGCTGTCGCCGGCTTCGGCGGGTTCCCTCCGGAGGATGATGATTAAAGGTGCGGTAAAAAACCTGATTCCAATAATTCCGCTGACTATCGAAGACCGTGAGGGCAGCCCGCGACGATTCCAAGTTGCTTTGGATACAGGGTTTACTGAATCTCTAACATTGCCGTCAATCGAGATTGACCGGCTCGGGCTAACTTTTCTAAGACGAGATTTAGTAATGCTGGCGAATGGCGAACAAGATCGCTGCCGCATCTATCGCGCCGCCATATATTGGCATGACGAACGGCGCCAAGTGGAAGTATACGAACTAGGCAGCCACCCCTTGATAGGCATGGCTTTGCTAAACAGCAATAGAGTCGCTCTTGACGTTCGTGAGGACGGCCCCGTAACCATCGAACCACTGTAGGCGCGGCGGTAACTAACGTGGGATCGAGACGGCGCCGCCCGCTTTCCCCCTCATCGCCGCCGTCCGCCATCACGCTCGGAGAGCCCGACCTGCCGCCACTGCGACATCAGCCCGTTGCCCAATCGTCCCCGCGTCTCCTACGATGACGTTGGAGATTAGCGATTCCGTCTATGCTGGCTTCTGCTCGCTTACGAGTAACGCGGCGCGAATGGCTCACAATGTCTCAGAATGTCTCACAATGGAGCCGGAAAACAAGGCGCTCGCCTCTGGGAAAATCGCCCTCACGCGTGCGCCGCGTTGCCATTCGCCCGCCGCGCCGGTATCTTCCCTCGCATCCCTAACGCCGTGAGGCCTCGCCTTGAAGATTACGAACGTCCAAGCCACCACCCATAACGTGCCGGTGCCCGTCCCGCTGCTCGATGAGCCGGTTATGCGGCCATTCGTGTTCTGCCGGGTGGAGACGGACGAGGGCGTTACGGGCTACGGCATCTCCGGGCCCATCCAGCGCAAGGCCGTACGCGAGCACATCAACGCGGAGCTTGGCCCGCTGACCATCGGGATGGACCCATTCGAGACGGAGCGCATCTGGCACAAGCTCTACGTCGAGCACAACCCGCGGTCGCAGACGGGAACGTGGTCGTCGGGCGTCAGCGCCATCGACATCGCGCTGTGGGACATCAAAGGGAAGGCGGCGGGCCAGCCGGTCTGGCGGCTGTTGGGCGGCGCGCAGCCGGTCACGCCGGCCTACATCACGTTCGGGTTGCCCGAGTACTCGGTCGAGCAGCTGGTCGAGGTCGCCAAGGGGTTCGTCGCCCAGGGCGAGGACAAGCTCAAGATGGTGGTCGGCGTAGCCGGAGACCACCAGGGTTGGCGAGAGGACTCGGACCGGGTGCACGCGGTGCGGGACGCCATCGGCCCAGACGTTCAGCTCTCGATGGACGCGAACTACATGTTCCAATTCAACAACGCGCTCAACTTGGCCAAGGCGGTCGAGGAATGCCAGGTGGAGTGGTTCGAAGAGCCGGTATGGGGGAACGACGCGCCCCTGCTGCATGACCTGCGAATGCGGACGAGCATCCCCATCTCCGCCGGCCAGAACGAGGGCCATCGCTTCCGGGCGCGAGAGCTCCTCGTGCATCAGGCGGTCGACATCCTCCAGCCGAACGTCGTCTACTGCGGAGGGTACACGGAGGGGATGAAGTTCGCGGCGCTGGCGCAAGCGTTCAACCTGCCGATAGCGAACGGCGGCGGCTGGCCGCACCACAACATGCACCTCCAAGCCGCCGTCCCCAACGGCTGGCGCATCGAGTACCACTACGTCATGTGGAAGTGCGGCGAGATGGTGTTCGACGGCTGCGTCGGCCCGGAGAAGGGTTGGACCACAATGCCGGAGACGCCAGGCCTGGGCCTCGAGCCCAAATGGGACGCGCTCGCGGAGTGGCAAGAGTAGGACCGGTCCGTACCCCAAGCGCAGCCGAGGACCTTGGAGGCTTGCCACCTCTCGCCCCACACACCCCACAAAAACAGAAGGCCCGGCTCTGCGTGAGCCGGGCCTTCGCGCTTCCCGTGGGAACTGGCGCGGCGGGTCTAGACAGCGTCTTCTCCCCGCTCTGCCGTGCGTACCCGGACAACATCCAGGACGGGCGTGACGAATATCTTGCCGTCGCCGATCTCGCCTTCGTCAGGCGTGCGCGCCGCCTCGATGATGGCGGCGATCACCCCCTCCTTCATGTCGTCCGCAACGACGGTGCGAATGAGCGTCTTGGGCACCGAGGAGCGGCTGGCCATCGTTCCGCCGCGTCCCACGAACACCTCGACGCCGCGCTGGCGCCCCTCTCCCGTCACGTTGCAGTAGTAGAAACCCTGACACCCCGCGGCCTGCAACGCCTCCGTCACCTGGTGGATGCGCTCCGGCCGGACTATCGCTTCTATGCTAATCATGGCGTCCCTCTCTCGTCTCCGGGGGTACGCCTCCAAGCATACCCCCGGCTCATTCCTTTCGTAATTAGTCGGCTCCGTCGCTCACATAGGCGCGCTCGCCATGAGCGGCCACGTCCAGACCGGTCCCCTCGTCGCGCTCGCTCACGCGCAGGCCCAAGCCCGGAATCAGGTCCAGCACCTTCAGGATAATGAGCGAGGCGATGAACGAATAGGCTATCGTCGCCCCAATCCCAACAGCCTGTATGCCCAGCTGCTCGATGTTGCCATTGACCAGCCCCGGCACGCCGGCGAACGCCTCAACCGTGAAGATGCCGGTGGCGAGAGCGCCCCAGATGCCCCCGATGCCGTGCACCGCGAACACGTCCAGCGAGTCGTCCACGCCGAGTTTCGGACGCACCTGCACTGCAATGTAGCAGAACACGCCCGCGCCGAGCCCGATGGCCAGCGCGCCCATCACGCCAACCGCGCCTGCCGCCGGAGTGATGGCGACCAAGCCGCCGACTGCGCCGGTCGCGACTCCCGCCGCGCTCATCTTCTTGTTCTGTATCTGCGACAGGATGCCCCACGTCAGGGCGGCGGTCGCAGCCGCCGTGTTCGTCACGAGGAACGCGTTGATGGCGACCCCGTCCGCCGCGAGGCCGGAGCCCGCGTTGAAGCCGAACCAGCCGAACCAGAGCAGCGCAGCGCCTATCACGACGTACGGCACGTTGCCGGGCTCCAGGCCCGGGTCGCGCCGCTTGCCGACCAGCAGCGCGGCAGCGACGGCGGCGACGGCGGCGTTGATGTGGACCACGGTGCCGCCCGCGAAATCGAGCGCGCCCAATTCAAACAGCCAGCCGTTGCCGGCCCATACCCAGTGGGCGATGGGCGCATAGACCAGCGTTACCCAGGCGACCAGGAAGACGAGGTAAGTGGTAAACTTGAACCGCTCCACCATCGCCCCTGTGATGAGCGCCGGCGTGATGATCGCGAACATCATCTGGAAGACTGCGAATAGCATCTCGTCGCCGGGCTCAATCCCCTTCAAGCCAATCAGGGATAAGTCCCCTACTATGGCGCTGCCCTCGCCGAACGCGACGCTATAGCCCCAGAGGACCCACACGACGCTGACGACTGCCATGCTCATGAAGCTGAGCATTATGGTGCTGATGACGTTGCGGCTGCGGACGAGACCTCCATAGAAAAAGGCCAGCCCAGGCGTCATCAGCAACACCAAGGCGGAAGCCGTCAGCAACCAAGCTATCGAACCACTATCCATTGCGGCACACTCCTTCCTTAACGGGGATTACGCCAAATGATGACGCGCGGGTTTTACGCGCGTGTTACCGGCTGGTTACAACCGTGTAACAAAACCGGTTCCCCCAAGCCTCTTTCAATGCAACCGTCCACCCTCGCCCTGACCTCTCTCCGGGAGCCCTGACCTCTTCCCAGGAGGGGAATAGGAGTATCCTTGGCCGCTGCCGCGCGGCGGGCTACACTCCCTCGCGCATGCTCCGAGGCTTTCCCCTTTGATCGACGTATTCCTCTCAGTCGTGCTACCCATCTTTCTGGTCGCGGGCTCCGGGGCGGCGCTGCAACGGCTGCGGCCGGGACCTTTGGGAGCGCTCGGCCCGGCGGCCCTCTATCTGTTGAGCCCCGCCCTCGTGCTCAAGGGCTTGATCCAGACTGAGCTGCCCCTCGACGTCTCACTCCGCGTGATCGGAGCGACCATGACGGTCGTCGCGGCAATGGCCGTGGTCTCGTGGGTAGTGTCGCGCCTGTTGCGGCACGACAGGCCGATGGAGAGCGGGTTCATGCTGGCGGGCACGTTCGGAAATGCCGGGAACATGGGCATCCCCATGGCGTTTCTCGCATTCGGCGACGACGGCCTGTCCGTGGCTGTCCTCATATTCGTCACGCAGGGATCGCTGAGCTGGCCGGTGGGCATCTATCTGGCGGCGCGAGGCAGGGCCCGCGGCTGGCAGCCGCTGATCAAGGCGGTCCAGGCGCCGACGGTCTACGCGGTCCCCATCGCCCTTACGGTCCGCGCATTCGACTGGACGCTGCCGGAAACCATCGAACGGCCCATCAGCCTCATGGCGGACGCGACGATTCCGGCGATGCTGCTGGTGCTCGGCTATCAGCTGGCGCAAGGGCTCCGTTTCGAGCAACGCGCGAGCCTCGCGGCTGGACTCGTCACGCGGCTGCTCATCGGGGCGGGGATTGGCGTCGGGCTCGCAATGCTATTCGGCCTCGAGGGGGCCGCGCGCAACACCGTGGCGGTCATCGCCGCGATGCCGACGGCCGTATTCACGACGTTGCTCGCGACGGAGTTCGAGGCTGCGCCCCGGTTCGTGGCGAGCGCGGTCGTGACCAGCACCGTCGCCAGCTTGCTGACGCTGACGTTGCTGATCGCCTTCTTACAGCGCTGGCCCTGAGCCGCCAACCCGAGGCAATGCGGTACCATGCCCGACACAGAGGTGCGCCATATGAAAATCGGTATCTCCTTCCCAACCATCGAGCTGCAGGACCCCGAAGAGATGAAGGAGTTCGCGCAGGGGGCCGAGCAGCTCGGTTTCCACCACATGACCGCGCTCGAACACACCCTCGGAGTACGGACGAGCGGGAATTACACGCCCGATGTCCGCATCCACGAGCCCATGGTCTTGTTCGCGTTCCTCTCCGCGGTCACGCGGACTATCCAGTTCGCGAACTCGATTCTCATCCTCCCTCAGCGCCAGGCCGTCGTCGTGGCCCGGCAGGCGGCGGAGATCGATGCCCTCTCCGGGGGGCGCATGCGGTTGGGCATCGGCCTCGGCAGCAACGAGGAGGAGGCGATCGGACTCGGCTCCGACTTCCACACACGGGGCGCGCGCGTCGAGGAGCAGATCGCCGTGATGCGCGCGCTCTGGACCGAGGACATCGTGAACTTCGAGGGACGGTGGCACCGCATTATCGACGGCGGGCTCACGGTCCTGCCGGTGCAGCGGCCCATCCCCATCTGGATCGGCGGAGGCCACGGCAAACGGCCTCTCGAACGCATCGGCCGGCTGGCCGATGGCTGGGTCGCAAGCAGCTCCGCCCAGGGAGCAGCCGAGGAACAGCTCGATACGATCCGCGACGCATCGGAGGCCGCAGGCCGCCCGCGCGACGCCGTCCAGGTCCAAGGGCGCATGCCCCTCGTGGGAGGGAGCGCCGACGAGTGGACCTCAGCCGCCGAGCGCTGGCGTGAGCTCGGAGCAACGCACCTGGCGGTGAACACGAGCCGCGGAGGATTCACGACAGCCGCCGCGCATCTCGGACTCGCCGAGCGCTTCATGGGCGAGGTCGGCAAAGGCCTCGCGGACTAGGGCCTCCGCCGTGGCGGCTCTAAGCAGTCACGGCCTCCGGCAGCGGCTCGTCGTTGAGAGTGAACGTCGAAGTGACCTCGACGTTCTGGACCAGCGACTGCAGCGCGTAGCAGCTGGCCTCGGCCATGTCGACCAGGCGCCGGATACGCTCCGGCGGCTCGCCGGACTCAACGTCGACCTGAGTCTCCAACCCGACGGGGCCTCCGGTAATCGTCCCCGCAAGCGCGGAGCCGTCGCGGTAGAAACGCGTGACTTGTTGAATGCGGGCCTTCGTGTACCCGATGTGCGTCATCTCGCTCAACCGAGCAAGCTGAGTGAGCAGTCAGAACGCTACGCCTGCCGAGAAGTAGGCCAACGGGGAAGGCGCCGCGTCGTCGCCTCCAAGATGCGTGCCCTCGTCGCACAGGATCTCGAAGGTGCTGCCCTGCCCTGCTCGGACGCGCGCCACCTTCTGCTGGCCGTTCAGCGTCTCGGCGTCCAGCGTTATGACGATCTCCCGCCGGGTGCCGTCGCCGCCCGTTGTTCGCGGAGCCTGCTCCCGCGTTTCGACCTTCCTGACTATCTCTCCCATGAGCTACCTCTTCACTCGCCGTTACCCGGAGTCAGGAAAGAGCCTACGTGCTCGCGAGCCCCCGGTCTACATGCACGATTCGCCGTAGGGCCATCCGCTCTCGCCAACGCAAACGGCATACAATGCGGCGAGCGCGTTGCGCCAAGGAAAACGCAGGGGTATCGGGCACGGTGAGCGATTCTTCGCCGCTCTTCCTCGCAAGACGGCAACCGGAACAGGAGGCATGGCCATGGCTGACTTGCTAATCAAGGACGGGACCGTCATAGACCCTTCTCAGGGCATCCACGACGTACGCGACATCGCAGTGACGTCCGGAAGGATCGAGCGAGTGGAGCGTGGGCTATCGGAGGCCGGCGCTCGCGAGGTTATCGATGCATCGGGCAAGATCGTCACGCCTGGTCTGATCGATCTCCACTCTCACGTGTTCCGCGGCGACAACCACCGCGACCCGGACGAGATATCGGGGGTCTTGGCAGGGGTAACGACGTTGGTGGACGCGGGCGGGGCCGGTCCCGACGACATCCAACGGTTCCGGGAAGTCGTCCTGCCCCGGGCCATCACCACGGTTTACAGCTTCTTAGGGTGCTTCAGCCGGCAGGCAGGCGCATGGGAGCAGCTCGTCACCGACAATATCCCTGAGGCTGCAGCCGCGAACCGCGACCTGGTCAAAGGAGTGAAGATCCACAGCTTCCCCGTCGTCAACGGCATCCACGGCATAGCGCACCTCAAAGCTGCCAAGGAGGCTGCCCTGAAGGCAGGCCTCCCGCTCATGCTGCACATCGGCGACATCGGCTTCCGCGAGCTCCCGCGCACGACGATTGACGGCGCCAAGCAGGCATTGGACATCTTGGACAGCGGCGATATCGTCACGCACCTGTTCAGCCCCCTGACCGGCAGCGCTACCGACGACGAGATGAACGTGCTGGAAGCACTCAAGGCGGCGCGCGCCCGCGGCGTGTGGATCGACAGCGCCATCGGCGACTACCAGTTCGGCTGGGAAACGGCCGAGGCCATCGTGAGCCAAGGATTCCTGCCGGACACCATCGCGACCGACATCGAGATCCACTCCCAGCTCGGACGGTCCGAAGAACCCATGGTCGCGGACCGCCGCATCACCGGAAGACGAGTTGTTTCGGAACGCACACTGGTCGAGTACATGGCCATGTTCTTCAAACTCGGATTCGAACTGGAAGACGTCATACGCATGGCGACAGAAACCCCAGCGAAGGTGTTGCATATCGAGGACACGGCGGGAAGCTTGAGGCCTGGCATGGCAGCGGACGTTAGCGTGCTCGAATTGATCGAGGGCCGCTTCAAACTGACCGACGCAACGGGCGAGAGCCGCATCGGCGCGCAGGCTATCGTCCCCGTGGTCACGGTGAAGGGCGGCACACCCTACCCGGCGGGAGCAGGCGCACACGAGTGGGGCTTCACACCGCCATCGGCGACGGAGGAGGAAGTCGCGGCGTTGGTATAAGGCCTCAGGGGCGGCAGATGAGAACGAGGGGCCGTGCCGGTCCGGCCCTAAGAGGCAGCCACGAAGGCGTCGGATGGAGGCGACGGGCGGAATCGAACCGCCGGATAGAGGTTTTGCAGACCTCCGCCTTAACCACTTGGCTACGTCGCCGCCGACCATTTAGGCTACCGAGAGAATCCCCGTTCCGTCAACGCTGAGGGGCGTAGGGCGTAGCTGCGCGAAGCTGGCCCCACTGCGGCGCAGCGGTGGCAGTCGGAGGCGACCGGCCGGCTGTCGTCCCCATGAGTAGTCGATTACCATTGCGGCGAACAGCAATTGCGGATGAAGGACCCCTGCCCGCCGACCTCTTTCGGCAGAGCCCTGCGTTCCAAGTGGTCCGTGTCCCGCAGAAGGAGCCCGCCATACTCGAATCCTACGGACCGCCAACGCCTCCGGTGCTTAGCAGGTCGCGCCTCGCGCTGGAAATCGCCGCGGAGCTCGTGGGAACGGACGGGTGGCCGTACCTCCGGGCCCACGTCGACCTTCGCCAGAGCGACTTCGACGATGCGCGCTTTGGCTTGTTCGGCAGCGGAAGCCCGGAGGGTATCGACGAAGTCTCCAAGGGCAGAGCCGGACTTGCGATGATCAATCCGTCGGCCATGCTGACGATGGCCTATCGGGGTACAGGGCCGTTCGCCGGCCCATTGCCGGTGCGCGTCATCGCGGTGCTGCCGTCGTACGACCAGATTACCCTTGGCGTTATGGAGCGGACCGGCCTCCGGTCATTCGCCGACCTCCGCGAACAACGCTACCCCCTCCGCGTGTCCATCCGCGGCCCTCGGACGAACTCCGTGCCCCTTATCGCAAACGAGATATGCAAAGCCCACGGGTTCACCCTAGACGACATCGAGTCGTGGGGCGGCGAGGTGTCGTACTTCCGGCGGCTGCCGGGAGCCCGGCTCCCCGACATCGAGAAGGGCGAGGCGGACGCTATCTTTGACGAGGCCGTGCGCCAGTGGGTCAACCCCGGCGCGGCAATCGGCATGCGCTTCCTCGAGCCCAAGGACGAGGCGCTCGCCAAGCTGGAGTCCCTGGGCCTTCGCCGAGGCGTCGTGCTCGAGTCCGACTTCCCCAACCTCGCAGCCGACTTCCAGGCAGTCGACTTCTCCGGATTCCCCGTCTTCACCAACGAAGCGGTCCCCGATGAGCAGGTCCGCGCCCTCTGCGCCGCGCTGGAGGCCCGGCGGGGCCGTATTCCGTGGGAAGGCGTCGGCCCGCTGCCGCTCGACCGGATGAGCCGCGATACTCGCGAAGGCCCGTTGGACGTGCCGCTCCACCCCGCCGCCGAGGCCTACTGGCGCGAGCGCGGCTACCTCAGCTAACCGGCCGCCCTCTCCCTCGCCCCCACTGCTGTCGCCACCACGACATTTGCCCGTTGCGTCGACGGCGCCTTCCCCCTACCCTGTTCCCAACTCTCAACTCCGACGGCGGCGCCTTCCTAAAGCGTCGGGCTGGACCCAGAGGAAGAATGAGCCTAGATGAGCCTAAATGAGCCTCACGGAGAAAGAATCCCCAAGACCGCCGCTCTCCCGTGCATAGCGCCGAGCCAAACCGCCTACAAATCGAGCTCCGCGCTCATGCCGTACTCCGCCGCGAGGTCTACCAGCTTCCCCCAGGTGGCGTCCTCTACGAAGATGCCCTCCCGCAGGCGCCGTTGAGTATTGCGGTGCTCGATCTCGCCGGGGTAGAGAATCTCGTCGAAGCCGGCGGCGCGCTCGGACGCCTTCAGGTAGGCGGCGAGGTCCGTCACTTGCTGCTTGAACTCTTCGAGCGGGCGGAAAGCGGAGACGTCGAAGACCGCCATGAAGCATCCGTCGTTGTGGAAGCCGCGAGGATCGTGGCCGAACCCCAGGCCCGTCAGGATGCCGGACAGAATCTCGACGATGACGGCGAGGCCGTAGCCCTTGTACCCCTCGGAGCCGCCGAGGGGCAGCAGCGCGCCGCCCTGCCCGCGCAGTACGTCCGGGTCCGTCGCGGGATTGCCGTCGCTGTCGACGACCCACCCCTCGGGGATGGAGACGCCCCGGGCTTTGGCGAGCTCAACCTTCCCCGCCGCCACCGCGCTGGTCGCCATGTCGATGAACAGAGGGCCGTCGAGGTTGCTGGGGACCGCAACGCAGATGGGGTTGGTGCCCAGGCGGGGCTCACGGCCCCCGAACGGCGCAACGGCCTTGGCGGTCCTGCCGGAATCCGCCGTCATAAGGCCGATGAAGCCCTCGCGGACAGCCATGAGAGGGTAGTCCGCGACTCGCCCTACGTGGCTTTGACGGTACACGGTTGCCGCGGCGGCGCCTTGCGTCCTGGCCTTGTCAATCGTCAAGCGCATGACGCGCTCGGAGACGACGTAGCCGAATCCCCAATGGCCGTCCGCCACGGTCGTCGAGGGCGTTTCCTGGACGATGTCGAAGGGAGCGCCGGGGACGATATGGCCCCGCTTTACGCGGTCGATGTAGGTCGGTATCTGGATGATGCCGTGGGAATCGTGACCGGCGAGGTTGGCCCCGATGACGTGGCGCGAGATGATCTCGGACTCTTCAGGCGCAGCGCCTGCGCATTGGAGCAAGCGGTCGGCGATGGTCAGCAGGCGGTCGTGGGCGACGGTTGGCATTAAAGGCCTCCGCAGGAAGAAATGAGAACAGGCTGATTCTAGGACGTTGGGGAATGGGGCGCTCGCCCGCCGACGGGAGAACTCTCGGAGGAGACTCTTCTCCTGTCTGCGGAGCAAGGACTGAGAAGGGTTGGTGCGCAGGAAGAGATTTGAACTCTTACGGGATCGCTCCCACTGCCCCCTCAAGACAGCGTGTCTACCTATTCCACCACCTGCGCGCAACCAACTGATTGTAGAACGCGGAGCACCCGGGCGCCAACCATCACGTTGCCGGGCGGACGAGGGGGCGCCACAATGCGGGCGTCCGATACGCCTTCACCTTAGGAGCAGACGATGGGGACTTCCCGCATGTACACCGACGCCAACGGCGATACGACCTGGCAGCCGGTCGAGCTGAGCGAGCGCCAAGAGTGGCTCGACGGGTTCGACGCAGCGAGCATCAAGTTCGGCATAAGGCCGCCGGACGTGGAGCAGGGCTGGCACCCCGCCCCGATGCGCCAGTTCGTCATCATCCTGTCGGGGGCCTTGCAGGTCACCTACACCGACGGCTCGCAGAAGGTCTTCGGCGCAGGCGAGGCGCGGCTCATGGACAACATCACCGGCAAGGGACATAAGACGATAGCCGTCGGCGGGCGAGCCCTGCGTCACCGCGACCGTCGTGCTGAGCGATCAAACGCCGCGCATCGGCCCGATCTAACCTCGGACACTCCTCGATGGGAGATGGGGGCAGTCGGCGCGACAGGGATGGGGGTCAACTGCCTTTACTTACCCTCAAGAGTCCGCTGAGACGACTGAGGGAGTTCGGACATTCCATGAGGTTACGGTTCGGTCTTCGATGTCCACATTGAGAGTGAACGGCACAGACGCGGTATAACTTCGAGGATCTAGCAGCGGCAGGTCGATTCTAATCGTGGTTGCCGCCATCGCAGTGACCGAGTAGACGCGGTCGCTCTGTCGTGACGGAGTCTCATACGACCATTCCAGACCATCGCGAATCTGGCCTGCAATCGCGCCCGCTGCCAGCCCAGTGGCGAGGGGAATCTCGCCCAACACCAGCTGGGCTGCCTCGCGGGAGACTAGGTCGATGCTCTGCGCGGTCCATTCCTCAGCCACTTCGCGCGCGATATCCTCTGGCTTCTCACCCCCACCACACGCGATGAGCCCGGCAAGGGCCCAGCATACAAGCGCGAGCCTAACTGTCATGGGCAACGAACCCTCCCGCTAGTCCATGCTACTGCACACTGACAGCCATGACCGTACAAGGGCGACAAATCAATCCACAGCTTGTTGGAACGGACTAGGAATGGCAGGAGTGGAAGGATTCGAACCCTCGGCCGGCGGTTTTGGAGACCGCTGCTCTACCAGGCTGAGCTACACTCCTGCGCTCCAATCAGGCTAGCATCGCGCGGAGAAGAGGGTCAATCCTCCGGAATCGCGCATGACTCAAATGCCTCCTGAACGGGGGCTAAGAAAAGCCCTTCCTGTGAGGAAGGGCTGGATGGGCGGAGGCGATTGAAGGACTGGAGAGGCCAGCAATCCGCAACCGTCGAAGATCGTGACGTAGGCGCCCTTTACGCCGCATTTCGGACGAAGCGACACTCGGGAACAGAGGAAAACGTTACCTCACAGCGTGATGCACTGTCAATAGGTTTTCCCAATCGATATCGCGACCGAATTCCCGGTAACTGTTCAGAGTTGAGGTGAGAGGAGCAGTTGGCGGCAGGCGGCGAGGGGATTCAGGCCTTGGGCCCGCCAGGCGCCGAAGAGCGAACTCAAGGTCATCTTGGTGTCGGTCCCTTGCGCTGATCGCGTGCCCCCGCTGACCTTGCGGCTGACGACCATGTGGCGCAGGCTGCGCTCGGCGGCGTTGTTGTCCGGCGGCGCCGCCGGTTCCCCCACAAAGACGAAGATCTCCTCGAGGTGGCGCTCGATGCGCCGGCACAGCTTGGCCTGGGCTGCCGAGCGGTCATCCCGGAAGGGACGGCAGACGGCCAGCAGGCGTTGTTCCAAGGCCCGTTGTGCGGCGCGCCGCTGCTTTTCCTTGGGATGGGCGAAGGCTTTGGCCTCGGCGTAGAGCCCGTGGGACGGCCCCGGCCCACGGGGCCAGCCGGCCGTCATCGGGGTAGAGGCACCGCAGGTCGCGGATGTCCCGCAGCAGGTGGGCCCAGCACCGCTGTTTGGGGCCGTCGTAATGGTGGTAGGCGGCGTAGAAATCGCAGACCAGCACCCCCGCGAACCCGTCGCCCAGGACTTCATCCACCACCGGCTTCCCTCGGCCACGCCGCAGGAAGTAGCGCTCGGTGGGCGTGCTGAACGTCCACACATAGCCGTTGGCGCCGTCCTCCCGCCCGCCGGTCTCATCGGCGTGGACCACGGGGCTGCCGGCGGATGCGCTCCAAGAAGCCCGACACCGCGGGCCGGGCCTTCTGCGCCGTGCGACGGATGGCTGCGACGATGGCGCCCACGCTGAGGCGCAACTGATGGACGGTGCGCAGACACCATTGGATGCTGCGGATGGGCAGCCTCCCCTCCTCCCGCAGGGTGGCGATCAGGCTTGACCAGGTTGATCCCCAGACGCTGCTTCCCCAAGGCCGCCCCGCCCAGCTCCGCCTGGGGGAGGCAGTTGCGCCGGCAGAGGGGGCAAACCCGGGCGATGAAGACGTGCTCGATAACTTGCGCGGGGACCCGGGGCAGGTCGATGACCTCCCGGGTGCGATGGGTCCAGCCGCCGGACAACGGGGTCCCGCAATCGGGGCAGCTCTCCACGGCGTGCTCCACCCGGTGGGTGGGGGCCATCCGTCGACGGGAGAAGCCATGGGGCCGGGGCTGCTTCGGGGCCGGGGGCCTCGGGCTGGACCGGGGCTTGAGGCCGGGCATCCCCGATGGACCGCCCGGTTTGGCTTGGTCCTCCAACTGGACGATGCGCCGTTCCAAGCGGCCGATGACCGTCTGCTGCTGGACGATGATGACGATGAGCTCGTCGCGGCTGGTGGCGTCGAAGTCGATGCGGGCGTCCATGCCACCTTTATGACCCAACTGCCCCGGTCAGCGCTAGCCCCTAGGGAAACCACTTTCAGCCAATCCACCTCATCAACTCTGAACAGTTACATCCTCCGGAATCGCGCATGACTCAAATGCCTCCTGAACGGGGGCTAAGAAAAGCCCTTCCCTGACAGGAAGGGCTGGATGGGCGGAGGCGATTGAAGGACTGGAGAGGCCAGCAATCCGCAACCGTCGAAGATCGTGACGTAGGCACCCTTTACGCCGCATTTCGGACGAAGCGACACTCGGGAACAGGGGAAAACGTTACCTCACAGCGTGATGCACTGTCAATAGGTTTTCCCAATCGATATCGCGACCGAATTCCCGCTGGTTCTTGACACCCCCCGAACCAGGCAATAGCCTGCCATTCCTGACGGAGGGAGACTTCAACGCGTGCCTGATTCTATCATCACACCAGCCATGCAAGCCGTTGTCGGTGCGAAGGGCGAAGCGCAGCAATCGGCCGTCGAACGTGGCGCAATCGAGCGTTTCGCGCAGGCCATCGACGACGACAATCCGCTCTTTCCTGACATCGCTCCTCCGACGTTCCTCCGCTCTCTGGGGCGCGCCATTCCGACGTTGCCCGATGGCGAGAGCGTGCCGCGCGCCCTCGACGGCGGAAGCGGATGGACCTACGGCGCGCCCGTCCGCGCGGGCGATACGATTACCTTCTCCACTCAGCTCGAACAACTCGTCGAACGCGAGGGGCGGATGGGGCCAATGCTCCTGGCAACCTACCTCACCGAGTACGTGAACCAGAGCGGAGAGGTCGCCGCAACGCAACGCAACACCACTATCAGGATGCCTGCGGCATGAGCCCTCACGCCTACTTCCAAGATGTCGGACCGGGGACCGAGATACCGCCCCTCGTGAAAGAGCCGACGACCCGCCAGCTCGTGATGTACGCGGGCGCGTCCGGCGACTTCTACGAAATCCACTACGATCAGGAGTTTGCGCGCGCGCAGGGCCTACCCGGCGTAATCCTGCACGGCGCCCTGAAGAGCGCGTTCCTTGGCCAGCTCATGACCGACTGGGCAGGCGCGGAGGGGCGTTTGAAGTCATTGTCGGTCCGCTACCGGGCGATGGACGTCCCTGGCGATACGCTCACTTGCAAGGGAGTTGTGGTCGAGAAGGACGAGGTGGCCGGACTTGTCCACTGCGAGGTATGGATCGAGAACGGCGAGGGAACCAAGACCACGACAGGCGAAGCCGTAGTGGTCCTCCCGCTGCGGTAGGCGCGGCTCGCGCCAGCGCCTGCGACAGCCTTCGCCCGCAGCCCCCTTCCTAACCTTCCGTCTCTATACCTGTGCGCTGGCGCGCCTTAGCCCTACCCCGCTCGGTCGTAGGCGGCCTGAAGCCACGCTGCAACGTCAGCGTCGACCGCATCCGGGCTCGTGAGGTCGACGCTGTGCGTGCACATGCCGCTCGACGCAACGATGCGGGGGGCCTCAGGCGTCGCGCCGAGGTTTAGTCCCAGCCGTAAGCGCTTCGCTGAGGGCGCCTGAATAAGCGCAAACTGCTTCTTCCTGCGGAAGCTCACGCCGGTTTTCTGGACCACTTTCATCACGTCGGGCCCCAAGCTCTCGGCAACTGCCGAGAGCGCATGGTAGGCAGGGAGCAGCGCCGCCTTGGGGCCTGAGTACTGAGCGGCCAGCAAGTCCTCCGAAGTCTGAGGCCCGCCCGCGAGCCGTTCGCGCGCCACGTGGGCCAGCAGGTTGGCGTTCCCATGGGTGAGGCCGTGCGTGGCCTTGAGGAGCGCGACGATCTCCGAATGGCGCACGATGCCCTGGCGCCCGACCTCGTCGGCCACGTCGGCAGCCGTCTTGCCAAGGGCTTCCTCGATGCGTCGAAGCTGCGCCTCTGCTTGTGTTTTTGGGTCAGTCGGCATCACTGCGCCTCCAAGGGGGGTAGGTCATTGGGGGGGAGCGCCTCCCATTCCTCGCGGGTGATTTCCATGCGTATGAAATCACGGCCCGCGCGGCGCAGGGGCCCCACTTCTCGAAATCCGCAACCCGCGAAGGCCCGGCGCGCCCGCGCGTTCCACACCAACGTGTGAAGATAGAGGAGGTTCATCTTCTCCATCTTGAAGCACTCGGCTATGAGCAGCCGCATCGCCTCGCGGCCGTAGCCGCTGTCCCAGTAGGCGCGGTCGCCGAGCAGGATGCCGACCTCGCACCTACCGCCTATGGTGTCGATGTCGTAGACCATGCAGTTGCCGATGTGCCGGCCTTCCAGGGTGTCGATGCCGTAACGACGCACCCAGGGCGTCGGATGCTTCAGCTCGCTCTCGAAGTCCCGTATGTAGTCCCGGAGCGACTGGCGGAGCGGCGAGGCGGCGTCGAGCTCGGCGAGCTCGGGGTCGGCCCGCCAGCGGTGGTCGTCCTCGCCGTCCTCGATCTGCTTCGCGCGGATCACGACCTTCATTCCGCGTGCGATGGGGCCACGTGCGACAGGTTCAACCAACGCTGCTCTCCCGTCGCCCGAGCTCGTCGATTGCCCGGCGGACCACCTCTTGCTCGGTGGGATGCGTGAGCGTTTTGAGAGCTTCCGCTGCCGGCGCCCATTCGATGACGTCGAATTCGGGGTCGTGGTGGTCGAACGAGCCGCCGCGCTCGGTCATCAGGAAGAAATGGACGCGCTTGTGGACGCGCTCCGACTGCCGCTGGAACCAGTACTCGATGTGCCCCAGCGGGGCCTCAATCGCGACCTGCAAGCCCGTCTCCTCGGTGACCTCACGGAGCGCCGTCTGCTCAATCGTCTCGCCGGAGTCGGGCGTACCTTTAGGGAGGGCCCAGAGGCCGGAGCTGGTCCGTCCGCAGATCGCAACCATCAGTCCGCCCGATCCGTCCTTGTATACGACGCCGCCCGCCGAGACTGCCTCGGTGACTTTCGGTCGGCCCGCCACCGCTATTCTTCCTCCTGCGCGTTGAGCATGGTGAAGTCCATCTCGTCGGTCTCCAGAGCGCGGAGAGCCTCCTCGGCGGCCTCGCTCACCGTGCCTTCGCCTCTGTCAACGTACCGCTTGAGGAGCTCCTTGGCCATGGCGCCGCCGATGCCACCGATGGCGTGTACGGCGGCCATCGCGACCTGCGTGTCGAGGTCGCCGACGAGCTCATGCAGGTACGGCAGCGCCTCGGGGTCGGCGAGCTCCCGCGCGGCGTTCGCGGCCTCGAACCGCATCGCGGGGTCGACGCTCTCCATCTCTCCGACGATGACCGAAAGCCAGGCCGGATCGCAGGTGCGGCCCATGGCGTAGACGGCGCTCTGCCTCAGCGACGGGTCGTCGCACTTATAGGCCCAGCGCACCCAGCCGCCGATACTGAGATCGCTCAGAGGGGCGATTGCTTCGAGGGCCCGACGGCGCACGAGCGCCTCCTCCTCATCGTCCTTCAGTACGCGGAGGAGCGCCTCCTGGAGCCTTGACGCGTCTCGCTCGATCAGCTTGCCGGCCTCGGCCAGTTCAACGAAATGCCCCAGGGCCGAGGCGGCGGCGGCGCGCACCGTAGGCGACTCGTCGGTCTCCAGGAGGCCCAGCAAGGGAGTGATAACGATGCGGTCGTCGGTCTCCCACAAGCCGGATGCCGCAGCCGCGCGCACCTCTGCCCCGTCGTCTTGGAGCGCGTCACGGAGCACCAACAGGAAGTCGAGCTCGATGTCGTCCTCGGCCATGCCTATGATGCCCTCGACGATCTCCAGCCGGCGCGGCGCGGGAATGTCGGGCCAGCCCTCGCGCAGCTCCTCCTGCTCTTCAGGAAGGAGCGCGCTCAACCGGCTTAGCAGAGACGGCTTCAGCTCAGCGTCAGGGTTTATCAATTCGTCGATAACGGCGCCCAGGGCCATGGCCTACCCCTTGGCCGAAACGGAGACGCCTCCGACGGCTATGGCGGGCGCGAACAGACCGCCGCGCATCCACCGTCCGCCGCTGCCAATGGCGATCACGTCGTTGAGGGCTTTGTAGGCGTTGCCGGAGACCATCGTGTTCTTGACGCGGCCCACGACCTTGCCGTGCTCGACCTTGTAGCCGAGAAGTACGTTGGCGTTGAAATCTCCGCCGAGCACGTTGCTCTGGCCCGCGCCGAGAAGCCGCTCCACGACCAGCGCCTCCTCCATGCCGGCGATCATGTCGTCGAGCGACGTGTCGCCCTCGGCCATCAGCAGGACTCCTGTCGAGGGGCCGGGCAGCGAGCCTAGGCCGCGCTCGCCGGAGCCGGTGCTCTGAGCGCCCGCCTGGCCCGCCGTCTGCAGGTCGTAGAAGAACGACGCGGCCACGCCCGCCTCGATGAGCGGGAGCCTACGGCTCGCGACGCCCTCGTCGTCGCTGGGGCGGCTGCTAGGTACGCGCGATAGCGTCGAATCGTCGGTAAGGCTGAATCGTTCGTCGACGATTCGCTCCCCCAACCGGCCAACCAGCGGAGACGTGCCCTGGAGTACGGCCTTGCCGTTCAGCCCCGCGAGAAGGGGCGAGAGCAGGACGCTGGGCGCCGCCGTCGGCATCAGGATGACGGGCATCGTCTTCGTGTCTGCGGCGGCCGGCTCCTTCGCCCACTCCAACTGCCGCAGAATCGACGCAACGATTGTTGAAGGGTCCGTAACGGCAGCGATGCTGGACTCGCTGTCGAACGTGAAGAGCATGTCCTCGCCGCGAATCACCGTTCCCTCGAAGCCGATGCCCGATCGGGAGCGAGGGTAGCTCACGCCGCCCCCGTTGCTGTTGAGCAACGTGATGCGGGAGGCAGACTTCGAGACGCTGCCCTCGACCTGCACCTCGGAGGAGTAGGCCCGCAGCTCGGCCACTACCCGCTCGCCCAAGGACGCCATCTCTTCCAACGTGACGCTTTCCACTGAGCCGTCGTAGACCACCACGTCGGGATAATTCTGCGGGCCGGGAAAGTCGAACCTCGCCTCAGCCCCGAAAGGAGCGGTCTCCAGCGCCGCATCGACGAGGGCCTGAGGGTCATGGAGGTTGGAGGTCGCGCTGAACCCGATCCGGCCGTCCTTGATCAGCCGGAGCGCCGCGCCCGCGGCGTCGTTGGCGTCGACGCCCTTGATGGCGTTGGCCTCGAAGTGTACGGGCGTGGACGAGGACTCAACGTAGAAGACCTCGGCCTGGTCCGCTGCGGCGGCGGCCAGCTCGAGGATGTGCTCGGCGGCGGCTTTGGTGTCGGCGTGAGAGGCTATGGCTACGCTCCCCCGATGAGGCACTGCCGGATGCGGATGTGCGGGCTGCCGTTCGACACCGGAAGGGGACTCTGTCCCGCCTTGCCGCAGCCTCCGCCCTCGTTCATTCCAAGGTCACCGGCGATGGCGTCGATGTTGTGAAGGGTGGAGAAGACGTTGCCCGATAGCATCACGGGCCGGCAGAGCTCAGTAATCTTGCCATTGCGGATTCGGTAAGCCTCGCCCGCGGAGAAGGTGAACATCTCCATGGAGGTCATGCCGCCGTACCAGTTCTTCACGTACAACCCGTCCTCAACCCCGGCGAACAGGTCGTCGACGCTCGCCTCGCCGGGCACGATGAACGTGTTGGTCATGCGGACGATGGGCGCGAACCGGTAGTTGAGCGCCCGCGCGTTGCCGGTGGGCCGCTCGCCGAGCTTGGCCGCAGTCTCCCGAGAGTGCAGCCGTCCCACGAGCACGCCGTCCTTGATGAGATCGGTCTCCTGGCCCTGCACGCCCTCGTCGTCGTACACGTAGGAGCCGCGCAGGGTGGCGCTGGGAACGGTCGCGCCGTCCTTCACGTTGAGGTGCGCCCCGCCGAACCGCTTTCCGGGCTTCATCAGCTCCTGTAAACGCGGCTCCGCGTAGATGTGGTCGGCCTCGGACAGATGCCCGAACGCCTCGTGGATGAACACGCCCGCCAGAATCGGGTCGAGCACGACTGTGTACTCCCCTCCCTTGACCTCGGGGGCGTCGAGGAGGGCCACTGCTTTCTCCGCGACCTCCTTCGCATCTTCCTGTAGGCCCATGACGAACGCGAAGTCGCCCAAGCTGCCGAGGCTTATCCCGTACTGCTGAACGTCCGCGCCGTTGCGGGCTTGGGCATTGAGCCTGAGATTAACGTCGATGCGCTCCTGGTCAAGATACGACCCCTCGGAGTTCGCGTAGACCATGCGCCGCCGTCCATCCGAGTAGCCGACGGAGGCTGACTGTACGCCGGATGTGCCCATCATGATGGCGACATACTCGTCGAGCACGCCTTTCTTGTCCGCGAGGGTGAGGGCGGTCGGGTCCTCGCCCACGACAGGCGGAACATGGTCGACCACGGGCGCGACCTCCGCGAGCTCGATGCGCTCGCCGCCGATGACGCGCGCCTGCTCGACGGCCTGACGAACCTTGGATTCGAGATCGTTCAGGTCGTTGAAGGACGCGAATCCCCAGCCGCCCCCGGCCAGAGCCCGGACGTTGCCGCCAAGCGCGCTCCCCCGGCCAATCTCTTCGAGGTCGCGGCCCCGGTAACGGATGGTCGAGGAGGCGGCCTCCTCAACGTGGACCTCGACGTACTGCCCGCCCGCGTTCTTGAGCGCGGACTCGATGCGGTCGCGCATGCCTTCGTCCATGGTCATAGCCCTCCCTACGGGCGATCTACGGAGAGGCTCAGCCCCTCTCGATAAGCGTCTCCACCTCTACCTGCAACTGAGTAACCACCTTGATGATTCCCTGCTGCGTGGTCGCCATCTCTTGGACGGCCGCTTCTACTCGGTCCTGCCTGTTTACCAGTTCCTGGACGACGGCCACCACTTGGTCCTGCCTGTTCACCAGTTCCTGGACGACGGCCACCACTTGGTCCTGCCTGTTCACCATTTCCTGGATCGCCGCTACCATCAACCGCTGCCCGTCAGCCATCTCCTGTAGCGCGTTTCCCAGCCTCACCTGCCCCGCAGAGAGTTCCTCTATGGCATTTGCCATTCCCCTGATAATCTCCGCCATGCGGTCGTCCATCGTCATGGCCCCTCCCTATGGGCGGTCCACGCCAGTGCTTCGCGTTCCGGCGCCGACTTCTCGCGAGATGTCCCATTCACGCCAGTCTACCCAAGGGCGCTACGGACGGGCAACGAGGGCGCTCTCCCGATTACTCTCGACGGAGGCTCTGTGGACCCTCGGGGACCGAGACGCCGCGGACCAGGCCTATCACGAGGAAAGAGAGGGTGAGTATCCCCGCCGACGCGGCGATGGTCGCCGGCGCCCCGAACCGGTCCGCGAGAAAGCCCATGGGCAGAATGGACATCGTGATGAACGAGCGCATCATCATGTTGATGCTCATAACACGCCCATACAGCGCCTGGTTCGTCCTCGTGACGATGAGGGTCTGATTGATCGTGTTGTACGCCTGATTCGTGAACCCTGTCGCCACGAGCACCGCCAGAGACACGACATAGACCGGCGACAGGGCGAACGCGATTAGCGACACGCCGAAACCAACGCCCATGACGAACTGGGGCAGCCCGCGCGCCAACGCCGAGAACGACGCGACCACCAGCGAGCCGAGGAACCCGCCGGCGCCTACTGCCGCGTACATCAGACCCAGCCGGGAAGCCCCAATCTCGAGCACTTCCTGAAAGACCGGCAGCAGCTGCAGGTACGGCATCCCGAGCACCAAGGTCAGCAACAACATGGCGAATAGCAGCCGGAGCAGCGGAGTGCCCAGCACGTAGCGGAACCCCAAGAACAGCTCTCCCCAAACGCCGCGGCTCTTCTGCTCCACCGGGGCGGCCTTGGGGAAGGTCAACGACATCATCATCGACAGCACATGGAGCACTGCGATTGCGGCGAACGCGACGACCGGGTCGAACGCCAGCAGAAAGCCCGCGATGCTCGGCGCGACCACCTGGTTCATGTTCCGTCCCGCGGCCTGCAGCGCGACGCCGTTCGGCACGAGGCTCCGGGGCAGCAGGACCGGAACGTACGCCTGCCGCACCGGCATGTTGAACGGCATTGCGACTCCGTGAATCACCGCCATGACCGCGAGGTGCCACACCTCGACGATGTCCAGATAGATGGCAACGACGATGACGCCGGCCATGACGAGCAGGGCCGCTTGAGAGAAGAGCAGCACCGTCCGCTTCGACAAACGGTCCGCGGCGACCCCGCCGAGGGGCGCCAGGAAGAACATCGGCAGCCCTTGGGCCAGAGCCACGACGCCCAAGATGAACGCGGAGCCGGACAGCTCGTAGGCGAGCCATGGCCGGGCGACCATCGTCATCTGACCGGCCGCGAAGGTGAAGAACGTGCCGGCCCACAGCTGACGGTACTGGCGATAGGCCAGCGAGACGAATGGACGGGGCCGCGCGCCTGCCTGCGGCTGGGCGTCAGCCGAAGCTTCCCCCTCGCCTGCGGGCGGACGCCTCACCCGGAGCGCAACGCTTGATAGACCTTCTCAGCCGTGACTGGAAGGTCGCGCACCCGCACGCCGACGGCGTCGGCGACCGCGTTGGCGATGGCGGGGGCCGTCTGCGAGTTCGACTGCTCGCCGATGCCCTTCACCTGGTAAGGCCCCCACCCGCCGCCGGGGCCCTCCTCCAGCAGGACAGTCCTCAGTTCCGGCAGGTCCGCCATCGTCGGCATCTTGTAGTCGGCGAACGACGCGGTGGTCACACGCCCGTCCTCCACGGCGAGCTCCTCCTGAAGGCCAAACCCGATGCCCTGAACCAGCCCGCCATTGATCTGCCCTTGATGCCCGATGGGGTTGAGCACCCTGCCGGTGTCGTGCGCCGTCGTGACCGTCAGCAGCTTGACCTCGCCGCTCTCCCGGTCCACGGCCACTTCGGCGACCTGGGCGGTGAAGGACGTATACGGGTTCTTGGCCGTGTCCTGCACGTCCCCAAGGCCGACGACCGGGGCGCCCGTGCGCTCGGCGATGGCGCTCCATTCGATGCTTTCCTCCGAGTCCGTGCGCCGCAGATGCGGGCCGTCGACCTCCAGTTTGTCCTCCGGCCAGCCGAGGATGTCGGCGGCGAGCTTGAAGAGCTCCGCCTTCACGGCCTGCGCGGCGTTCCAGACGGCGGCGCTCGCCATCCTCGTGACCCGCGCGCCGCCGATGCCCGAGTCGAACGCGGTGCTCGCCGTGTCCCACACCGCGACGCTCACCCGGACTATCGGCATCCGCAGCTCCTCGGCGACGATCTGCTGCATGACGGTGTAGGAGCCGGTGCCCTGCTCGAACACCGACGTGTTCACGACAACCGAGCCGTCCGCGTTCAGCGTCACGCCCGCGTGCGTCTCGCCCCCCGCCTGCACCCGCTCGCCGATAGCGACGCCGCGTCCGTAGGCGAACCGGGCGTCCGACAACTTGGGCGAGCCGTACTTGGCCGCCGAGAGCGCCGAGTCCAGCGTCTCGATGGAGCGCACCTCTTGGAACACGGAGCCCAGCGAGTCCTCCTCGCCCTCGGTTACGAGGTTCTTTCGCCGGAGGTCGGCCGGATCCATCCCAAGCTCCGCCGCGAGGCAGTCGATCTGCGACTCGACGGCGAACATCGCTTGAGGCTCGCCGGGACCGCGCATGAAGCCGCAGGGAACATTGTTGGTGTACACCTGATGCTCGACGATGCGCGTGTTCGGGACCTTGTACGGCCCCGCCGCCGCGCTCGCCCCGCCGAGGTGCCCCCCCGGCTTGAAGCCGGCGTACGCCCCACTGTCGTACTCCACCAGCGCATCGTGCGCGACGATGACGCCATCCCGTGTCGCGCCCGTGCGCATGGTGACGCGGGAGGCGTGGCGCGGGTTCGCGGAGGTCAGGTCCTCCGAGTAGTCGAAAACGATCTTGACCGGCCGGCCCGTGCGGGTGGAGAGCATCCACGCGATGGGGATGTCCATCGCCGAGCCCTTGCCGCCGAAATCGCCGCCGATGGTCACGGGATTGAAGACGATGTCGTCGGGGCTGAGGCCCGTCGCCGCGCCCACCATCCGCTTGCCGGGGTGCGGCGACTTGTTCGCGGCCCACACGTCGACCTTGCCGGACGGATGCGCGACCACCAGGCAGGTGTGAGGCTCGATATACCCCTGGTGCTGCCGGGGCGTCGTGAACGTGTTCTCGACGATGACGTCCGCCTCGGCCATGCCTGCGTCCACGTCGCCCTTCACCCAATCGAAAACGGTGTAGACGTTGCTGGGCGCCGCGACCTCCTTGGGGTAACCCTTAATCTCCAGCATGTCGTCATGGACGAGCGGAGCGCCGTCCGCGGTCGCGGAGTCGATATCGAAGACGGCAGGCAGCTCCTCGTACTCGACCTCTATCAGGTCGATGGCCCGCTGCGCCGTGTCCTCGTCAACCGCTGCGACGGCGGCGATCTGCTCGCCGATGAAGCGCACCAGCCCTTGGGCGATGACCGGCACGTCAATGACAGCCCGGCCATGCCGGGCGCCCTCGCGGATGTCGGCGCCGGTGACGACGCCGTGCACGCCCGGCAGCCTCTCGGCGGCGGACGTGTCGATGGAAAGCACCTTGGCATGGGGATAGGGGCTGCGCAACGTCTTGGCGAACAGCGCCCCTTCTAGCTGGACGTCTGCGGTGTACGTCGCATGGCCGGTGGTCTTGTCGAAACCGTCGACGCGGGGCGTGGGCGCGCCGACGGCGCGGCGGGTGGACTGAGCGGTCATCGAATCTCCAGGAAAGGAAGAATGGAGGGACAAAGGAAGGATAGCAGCAGCGCCGGACGCGTTCAGCCCGCGCGGGACAGCTGCTTGCCACATAGGCTACCCTGCGTTAGGGCGCAAGGGATTTAGCTTTAGACCGGGCAACATCAGACCCTACGGAAACTCAGCAGGCTGACATCCCCATTCTCAAGCCGACGGTACCAGATCTCGAATGCGCCGTCGTTATAGACGGTGGCGGCCCATGGGAACGGAAGTTCGCGCTCATACGCCAGATCGGGGTCAGGGTCTAGCAGAATCCCGGCGATGCGCACCCAGACTTCCAACTGCTCTGAGAGAGTGAGCGCCTCGAACTGAGCTGCCGCCTTTTCCGTCTCCCGAACCCTTCGCGGTCCGTCAGTCGCCATGCTCGGACCTGCTCGCCGCAGCGCGCAGCCGGGCAATCTCCTCGTACACGTCTACGGCCCTGACTTGGCCACCTTCCTCCTGACGCAGCGCCTCGTCCAACTCCAACGCATCCGCAAAGCTCAGACCATCGATGACGGGCCGGTCATGGCCAACGCTTTCGGCAGCCACTTTCATCTGCGCTATCTGCAAACCCCGAATCCAGACGGCAGGCACGCGCAACGCCTCCGTCGCCTCCTGCCGCTCAACTATTTTGGTGAGATATACGCCGGACGGAACATCGCGAATAGCTGTCGGCGTGTCCCAACCAACGGGAGTAACCTGCTTGGCGTAAACTTGGTCCAGCAATTCGCCCGTCCGTAGATGCGCCATGCCATCCGCGACCTGATCGATAGCCTGGCGCACAGCGCGCCCCGCCCTCGATTCCAGCACGTCGCAGGTGAAGCGTTCAGCGCACTCCAACCCGTCCAGCGTAACCGCGATAGCTCCTCTCGGATCCGCGTCCACGGAGAGGTATCCGGCGGACGCCAGCTCCTCCCATGTGGCGTAGAGGTCGGTCGTGAATGGGCCATACGTGTAGCGATAAAAGCTGAGATGAAGTGCTCGCACCCGCTTGGTGAAGAGGTCATGGCTAATCAGAAAGAGCAGCTTAGCCGCCTTCAGGCGTTCGCCAACGTGGTTCCCGATGGTCTGCTGTATCTTCGCGAACGCCGCGAGCGTAACCAGGGCGTCCCCTAGCCGCTCTTCCGTAGTACGGACGGTCCGCAGCCCAGCGTCCATGTCGCCCTCCCTGCGATGCGTAGCCTAGTCTAGCCCGGAATCAGTCGGTCGGCACACTCGCCCCTGTCAGCCCGCGCGGGACAGCTGCTTGTGGAGCGAGTCCTCGAACTGCGCGCGCTGCCAGCGGCGCACCTCAGACGATTCGAGCTCGCTCTCCAACGCGCCGGGCTCCCGCGCCAGACGTTCGAGGCTCCGCATGGGCCAGAGGAGGGACGGGTCGAGGGCAAGCTCGGCCCCGAGCTTTGCGCGCCATCGCTTCAGCATCGACAGCCGCGCCGATTGCTCGCGGGTCGCCCTGAGGAGTGGCGGCCGCGGCGATCGAGGACGCGGGAGGGGCTCCGCGTTGACCCCTGCGCGGATGGCCTTGCGAATCCCCTGCCCTAAACGCCGCACCGCCGACGGGCCGAGGCTCGGCACGTCAGTCAGCTCGGCGTGCGGGTTCGCGGACATGAAGACGAGCGCCTCGGCGGACACGATGTAACCCGGCGGCCGGTTCAGCCGGCGAGCCTCGGCCTCACGATAGTCGAACAACGACTTCAGGACCGCCAAGGCGCGGGCGTCGAGGTCGCGCGACCCCTTCACCGACAGGTGCGCCGTCGCAGGGTCGGGCGGCACGTAGTGTATCTCAGCGAGCCGCTCGAACTCCTCGGCCACCCAGCCATCCCTGCCGAGACCTCGCAGCCGCTCGTCCAGTGCAGCGCGCAGCTCGCCGAGGTGCGCCACGTCGGACGCAGCGTAGTCCAACGCCTCCTTCCCCAACGGACGCTGCGACCAGTCGGCCCGCTGCAGGCGGTGATCCTTGGGGATGCTGATGCCGAGCAGCTCCTCCAGGAGCGACGCGAGCCCGACGCGCTCCAAGCCCACGAACCGCGCGGCTATGGAGGTGTCGTAGCAAGGGGCGAGAGAGAAGCGGAAGTCCCGGTCCAGTCCCCGTATGTCGAAATCGGCGCCGTGCAGGACCTTCTCGATAGCCGGGTCCGCTAATAGCCGCCCCAAACCGTCGTAGTCCAAGTCCGCGAGCGTATCGACGAGGTACGTCCGCTCGCCGTCCGACATCTGAACGAGGCAGACCTTCTCCGGATAGCGGTGGCGGCTGTCGGCCTCCGTGTCGACTCCGACGACGGAGGCGGCGCGCATCGCCAAGACCGCCTCGTCCAACGCCGCTTGCGAGTCGGCGAAAACGTACATGGCCGCCGCTGCGAGCGTCAACGGACCAACATGCCGGGGAAATGATGCACTGCGATGATAATGCGACGCTCCTGGGCAAGGGTCAACGGGCGCGCCACGTCAATCTGGGCAGGTTCGTGGCGCATGTGGCCTTAGACCGATGAGCACGACCGGGTTCGCGTTAACCACGCAGCTATCAGTTGATTGAAACGCCCGTATCCGCATCGCAATCGCACGCCGAAGGCGCCCCACCCCCTACCGCCGCTCCGTCCACGACTCCGAGAACGCCAGCGCGCACGAGCTGAAGGCGACGCCATCCCAGTCGCGCGGGAAGGGCTGGCCGGGGGCATGTTCCCCGTTGAGCGTTAGCCGGGCGCCCGCGCACGGGATAAGCACGCTCGATACGCCATACGGACGGTCGGGAGCGTCGAACGGATACGTGTGCCGAAGATAGGCCTCGCCGGCCTCGTACCAGGTGAGCGAGATATCGTCATCGTCCGATGTCACGCGCTCTGTCCAGAAGGACCTGATGTCGCCGTGGTGCTCGAAATCCGCGTCCACGACCGGGATGCCCAGGTCGCTCAGCTCGCCGTTCAGCATCCCTTGCACCGTCGATTGCAGCCACCGCGTCATCGCGATGTTGTCGGAGTAGATGCGCCACTCGTCGTCCGTCAGCTCGCTCTTCACGAACAGCGCGTGGCCGGGGCCTCCGCCGCTGAAGATGACTCGCCAGAAGCTGGCCTGGCTCGTCACCCGGCCGCTGGGGTCGGCAAGGCGGATGAACGGGTTTTCGCCGGTGAGAATCACGCGGCTTGGGTCGAATGCGTCAGGCATGACATCTCCATGGATGGGGCTGGGAAGGTGGAAAGGACTGGGGAGATTGTACGGCCACCCGCCCCCATGTAGTCAGGATTCTTTCCGGCCTCCTCCCCACGCTGCGGGGAAGGACTGTCTGATCCCCTCTCCCGTCTGCGACGCATGATGCGAAATGACGCGGTGGGGAGAAGTGGGGGGCCGATGAGGTCAATCGGCACCGGTCCGGCGCATCGCACGACCGCAATGGCTCGTTTTGTCCGCAGATGTCCCATTCATCGCACTCGTAACTTTCCCCGGCCTACGAGTGCGCGGGGGCTGCTTCACCGCTTCAGGTGCGCCATTAAGTGCCATTAAGCGCCATTTACTCCTGAGCGCGAGCCCGGAGCCGTAGGCAGCGGAACCACCCGTGGAACCACCCCTAGCCCCTCCTTGGTAAGGAGGGGGACGAGAGGGGGACAGCGCGTAAACCAGTGTAGGGAGAGCAGGGGTGTTGGGGGAAGGGGCAAATGTCAGTCTTCCGCCGCATCAGCAATTTCGCATCACGCGTCGTCTGCGGGGGAGGGTTAGGGAGGGGGTCCCCCGGCTGTTGGGGAGGACTGCGGAGAAATGCGGCTCCGGCCGCCGGTCTCGCGGGCCATGAGGGCGACCAGCAGCGCCCCCAGCAGCAGGAGGACGGCCATCGTGTAGAAGGCCGCGTCGGGAAAGAGGAAGTGATAGAGGCCCGCCAGCAGCAGCGGCCCGGTCGTCGCGCCGACGGACTGGCTCAACGTCCACAGCCCGAGAATCACGCCACGGCGGTCGGGCGGCGCGATGTCCATTGCATAGGTCTGGGTCGTGCCCATCGTCATCGCCTCGCCGAGTCCCTTGACACAGACGGCGAGCACGAGCGCCCCGTAGACGCCGCCCACCGCCAGCACGATGGACGCCACTCCTATCAGAATCATTCCCGGCACGAGCGACCACTTCCTCCCGAACCGGTCCGCGATCATTCCGTTCGGAAACGCGAACAGGAACGTGACCATGGACGCGACGCTGATCAGGAAGCCGACCGTCGCCTCGTCGACCTCCACGACATCGACGGCGTAGACCGGGATGAGCGTCTGCATAATTCCGGCGTTGCTCATCGCGAACGTCGCCGTCGCAACCGCCAGCACCAAGAAGGTGCGGTCGCGGAAGGGCGCCAGCGAGAAGCCGCGGCTCTCCCCCGCCCGGCGGGGGGCCCGCGCCTCCTCGGGCCGCGTCTCCTTCACCATGAAGAGCACGACCACGACGATCACGATCTTGCTCACGCCGTTGAGCAGAAAGACCGACTGCAACCCGAATGTCGCCGCCAGCACCCCGCCGACGACCGGGCCGGCGACGAAGCCCAGCCGCATGGACATGTGGCGGAGCGCCAGCATCCGGCCGCGGGTCTCCGTCCTGGTCACGTCCGACATGAGCACGTTGGAGCTCGTGCCCCACATCGCGACCCCGACCTGGCCGATCATCTCGTAGACGAGAAAGCTGACGTAGTCATCCGCGAAGAACTGGCCGATGTTCGATAGGCCCCGGATGATCGGCCCGGTGATGACCAGGGGCTTGCGGCCGAAACGGTCGGCGAGGAACCCGGTGAGAGGGCCGGTGAAGGCTCGCGGCACCGCGTTCGAGGCGAGGAGCACGCCCACCAGGAACACGTTGCCCGTGACGGCGAAAGCGAATAGCGGACGTCCGAGGTTCTGCGCGCCCGTACCGAACCCCCACGTGAAGAAGGAGAAGAAGATCGGCGCGTGCGTGAGCGCCCGGGACCGCCGCGGACTCGTCACGCTCATGAGGAATTCGCCATCACGACCGCGAGCATACCAGTCAATGGCGGGAACGACTCCTCTCCCGCCAGGAGACCTTTGTGTTGCGTAACCCCAAACTGGTTCGTGGTGAGCCTGTCGAACCATGAACTGGCCTGGACACGCGTTGTCGGCGCACAGGGACAACCGGGGAACTTATTACTCGTAGCGAAACCCCAACTTCCCCACACTGCGGACGGGTCGGGGAGGCTATGCAAAGGTCTCGTCTGCGGGGGAGGATTCCCGTCTGCGAGGGAAGGATTGAGAAGGGGCCTCACGTGCGCGAGCAAGGGCGGTGCTATCCTCGAAGTAGCACACCGGAGGAAAGCATGGCCGCCACCAAACAGCGAAGCGCGCAAGAAGACGTCAAACAGTCCTTCGATATCGCAGCCGCGAGCCTTGGCCTCGACGCCGGCGTCCGGCGCATGTTCTGCGAGCCCTGGCGCGAGCTGCGCGTGTCCCTGCCCGTCCGCATGGACGACGGCCGGATCGAGGTGTTCATCGGCTACCGGGTCCAGCACAACGCCGCGCGCGGACCCTACAAGGGCGGCATCCGCTACCATCCGCACGCCAACGAGGATGAGGTGCGCGCCCTCGCCTCGCTGATGACCTGGAAGACGGCCCTGCTCGACATCCCGTTCGGCGGCGCCAAGGGCGGCATCGAGATTGACCCCCACCAATTGAGCGAGGCGGAGCTGAACCGCGTCACGCGCCGCTACACCAGCAGCATCCAGCACCTGCTCGGGACGCACCGCGACATCCCCGCCCCTGACCTCGGCACCAACGCTCAGGTCATGGCCTGGATCATGGACGAGTACGGTCAGTCCAACGGCTACAACCCCGCCATCGTCACGGGCAAGCCCGTGGAGGTCGGCGGCTCCGCCGGACGCGAGGCGGCCACCGGACGCGGCGCGATGTACGTGCTCCAAGAGGCCGCCCGCGACCTCGGCATCGACCTCCGCCGCGCCCGCATCGCCGTGCAAGGGTTCGGCAACGTCGGCTCTTGGTTCGCCCGCATCGCCCACGAGGAGGGCGCCTGTATCGTCGCCGTAGCCGACCAGCACGGCGCCGTCTACGCGGACGACCTCCTGGACATCCCCGCCCTCGTCGACTACGTCAAGGAGAATGGGACCGTCAGAGGCTTCCCCGGAGGCCGGCCCTGCGACGGGCAGGACATCTTCTCCATCGAGTCGGACGTCTTCGTTCCCGCGGCGGTCGAGAACGTCATCACCGAGGAGAACGCGCCGTCGCTCCCGACCAAGCTCGTGCTCGAGGCCGCCAACCACCCGACGACCCCGGAGGCCGACCGCATCCTGGCCGAGCGCCGCATCCCCGTCCTGCCGGACATCCTGGTGAACGGCGGCGGCGTGACCGTCTCCTATTTCGAGTGGACGCAGAACCTCCAACAGTTCAGCTGGTCCGAGGCCCGCGTCAACGACGAGCTGAAGCAGCGCATCGTCGCGGCCTACCGGGCGGTCGCCGAGAAGACGAAGCAAACGGGCGCCACCTACCGGCAGTCCGCCTTCGAGATAGGCGTCGAGCGAGTCGCCCGCGCCGCCAAGCTGCGCGGCTTCGTCTAGCCATCCGGCGTGGGGGCGGGCGGTTTCTTCGGGGGCTTGGCGAATATCAACGCGATGAACACCATCACCAGCGCGGCGAAGAAGACTACGAAGGAGAGCGTGTAGTTGCCGGTGAAGTCGCGGATATACCCCGCGACGACCGCGCCAAGCGCCGAGAGCGGCCCGCCGACCATCTGGGAGAGGCCCCGTATCGAACCCAGGCTCCGCCGCCCGAAGTAGTTGGCGAACAGCAGGGTCTGCGCCAGCGTCCAACCGCCGGTCCCCAGCCCGAACAGCACGGCGAACGCGATCGCGAGCCCCAGGTTGTCGACGAAGATGATGAGCACCATCGCGCTGCCGGACAGCACCGTCGCCATCGCGGCGGCCCACCGCACGTGGATAGCGTCCATGAGGGCGCCCCAGGGGTAGGCCGAGAGCGCGGCGACGCCCATCATGATGAACACGAACGCGCCGGAGAAAGCCTGGCTTATCCCCCGGTCCACGATGCTCGTGACCGCGTGGACGTTGACCGCAGTCTGCGCGAAGGCCACCGCCATCGTGGCCACGGTCAGCAGCCAGAACGCCGCCGTGCGCCTGGCCTCCCTGAGCGTGAAAGACGCCTCCTCGGTCCGCGGCGTCCGTTCGCCCTCCCCGGGCTGCGAGCCGCCGTCCGGGTCGTCGCCGTCGGGGAGCAGACCGAAATCTTCGGGGCGGCGCCTGATGAACAGCCAGCCGGGCACGACGATGAGCACGAACGTGAAGATTGCCAGCGCCGCATAGGCGTGCCGCCACGACGACACGAGCATGATGGGCGTGATGATGGCTAGGGGAACGATTGCCTGCCCCGCCCGCAGGCCGATGCTCAGGAACGACGTGGCTCGTCCGCGCTTGCGGACGAACCAGCTCGCGACCGCTACCGTAACTCCGAGGTTGATGCCGGTCAGCGCCGCCGTCCGGCCCAGAGCGAACAGGAGAATGAACTGCCAGACCTCCTGAACGAACGCAAGGCCCAGCATTGCCGCGCTCACCAGCATCCCCGCAACCACCACCGACGACCGGGCGCCGTACCGGTCGAGGCGGGCGCCAATCACGGGAGCGAGAAGCGAGCCGAGCAGGCTCCCGCCCGCAAACGCGAGCGACATCTGCCCGAACGACCAGCCGAGATCCTTGTTGATGGGCGTCAGGAATACCGAGAGCACCGGCCCATACACCGGGACTTGGGCGAACGACACCGCGACCGAAGTCGCCACGATGCCCCAGCCGTAGTAGACGCGCTTGAACGGCCAGAGCGCGGGAATCGAAAGTACTCGGGGCTCGTTCATCAGGCTGCGCTCCGGCCGTTCTCGACGGGAGCGGGAGGCCCGACGGGTGCGGGAGGCGCGACAGGCGCCCGCAGGGGTCTCGCCAGGAAGAAAGCGCCCGCGCCGACGGCAAACGCGGCGGCGGCCCCCACGAACGCCGCGTCGTAGCTCTTCGTCGTATCGTAGATGAACGCCGCAATCAGCGGCCCGCTGATGCCCACCAGCCCCTCGATGGGCGAAACAAACCCCTTGATGGAGCCGGCGTGGAGCCGTCCGAAGTAGTTGGGGACCATGATCATCTGGGAGACCGTCCACCCGCCAGTGCCCAGCCCGAACAGCACGGCGAACGCGACCGCAAGCGGATAGGTGTCGGCGACGAGCAGCACGCCCATCGCCAAGAAGAATAGCGACATCGCCATCATGCTCGCATATCGCACGTGGATCCGTTCCAGCAGCGCGCCCCAACCAGCCATCGAAAGGGCCGCGACGCCCGTGAACACGCTCGCCACCGTCACCGCCAGGCCCTCGGAGACGCCCTTGTCCTGGAAATTCGCCACCGCATGGACGTTGATGGCGATCTGCGCCGCGAGCCCCATCGACATGCCGAGAGTCAGCATCCACAGCGTCCGCGTCCTGCGCACCTGACCGAGCGTCCAGGAATACTCGCGACCGGCGGCAATTCTCCCGTCTGTTGGACCCGCATCCCCGTCGGTCCCCGCGTCCCCGTCGGGAAACAGTCCGTGGTCCTCGGGGCGGCGGCGGATGAACAGCAGCGACGGCACGGCGACGAAGAGCAGCGTGGCCGCGGCGAAGACCATGAAGGACTCGCGCCACCCCACTAGCAAGAGCACCGGCAGGATGAGCAGGGGCACGATCGCCTGCCCGCCGCGCTGACCGGCGGCGCGGAGCGCTGTCGCCCGGCCCCGCTTGCGGATGAACCAGTTCGCTATCGCGACCGACATGCCCAGCCCCACGCCCGCGACGGACGCGGCCCGAGCTGCCCCGTAGGCAATCCAGAAGTGCCAGGGCTCGCCCATCGCCGCAACGCCCAGGAGTCCGGCTGCGGCTACTACCCCGGCCCCCGCCATGATTGGCCGCGCCCCGTGCCGGTCGAGCGTGGACCCGATCGCCGCGGCCAGCAGCGACCCGCCCAAACTTCCAACAGTGAACGCAAGGGTAATCGCCGAACGGGACCAGCCGAGGTCCTCCTCGATCGGCTTGACGAACACGGAAAAGACAGGGCCGTACATCGGGACCTGGGCGATCGAAATGAAGAAGCTCGTGTAGACGATCGCCCAGCCGTAGAAGGCGCGGGACGGCCATATCCGGGGAAGCGCCTTATACGAATGGCCGTCCATCATGCTGCGCCAGCATACACGCGCCCGTCCCTCCGCAGTCCTGCTCCCAAACCCTCCCTCGTCTGCGCCGGTGGCGAAACGCTGTCGCCGATGGCACAATGCCGGAACGACCCGTCAGGCCGTCCTGGCCGGAGTCCGGCCCAGTCCTTGGAGGGCGGGAGGAGCGAACAATGGCCGACCCCAGAGTTGCAGACCTGACCATCGGGGAGTTCAAGGACCTCGTCCGCGAAACAGTAGCGGAATCCGTCGCTGAATTGTTCGGGGATCCCGACGCAGGACTGCCCCTGCGTGAAGACTTCGCCGAAGAGCTCCGGCGCTCGATTGCCGATGTCCGCGCCGGCGGACAAGTATCCGGTCTTTCTGACTTCGTGAGCCGGCTCGATTCTAGCGAGTGAGCTCTGAGGTCGAGCTAACCCGCACGGCGGAGGCCGACCTGCTCCGCCTGGCTCCTGTTGTTGCGGACCGTGCAATCCGCAAAATGCGATGGCTCGCGGACAACTTCGTGGCGCTCAAGCACGAGCCGTTGACGGGCGACTGGCAGGGCGTGTTCAAGCTGCGTGTCGGAGCCTATCGTGTGCTGTACTCCATCGAGGAAGGCGAAAGGATAGTCGTCCACTTCGTCAGACACCGGCGTGAGGTCTACAGAAGACCTGGCGCCTAACGCCGAGGCCGCCGCCAAAGAAACGATGAACAACTCCCCTCCGGCAATGCCAATCGAGACTGTCGTCTCCCAGCTAACGGACTTGGGAGTGAGGCCCGGCGGCGTCTTGGTCGTTCACACGGCGTTTTCCAAGGTTGGGCCTATCGACGGCGGACCGGAGGGGCTGATAGCGGCCCTGCGAGCGGCGCTCGGCACCGGCGGCACGCTCGTCATGCCGAGCATGACGAGCGACGACTACAACCCTTTCGATCCCGGCGCAACGCCGTGCCCCGACATGGGAATCGTGGCCGACACCTTCTGGCGGCTGCCCGGCGTCCTGCGAAGCGACAGCCCTCACGCATTCGCCGCCGGGGGGCCCCACGCAAGCCTGATCACTGCACCGCACCCGATCGAACCCGCGCACGGCATCGACAGTCCGCCGGGCCGGGCCTACGAGCACGGCGGGCAAGTCCTCCTCTTGGGAGTGGGTCACGAAGCCAATACCACGATGCACGTGGCCGAGAGCATCGCGGGCGTGCGGTACCGCGCCGAGAAGTTCGTGACCGTCTTACGACGCGGAAAGCCTACCCGGCTTGACTACCAGGAAACCGACCACTGCTGCGAGCTGTTCAACCTGGTGGACGGCTGGCTCGAACCGAAGGGATTCCTGTGCCGCGGGCCCGTTGGCCGAAGCGTCGCGCGCCTGGCGGACTCCCGGCCCATCGTGGACGCGGCCATCGAGCATCTGCGCCTCGATGAGCGCGTATTCCTCCACCCCGTGGGCGTCGACGAAGACTGCGACGAGGCGCAGCGGAGCCTCGCAGGCCTTCCCCCTTGGTCCCCTCGCCCGCAGACGAGACCTTTGCGTAACTCTATTTCTGGCGGGCGTAACTCTTCCCACCCACCCACCCGTCATGTTGTGGGGGACACCCCCACGCCCCCGGCAGAGGGGCGTCGCCCCTCTGCGCTCCCCGGTATTCCAAGCCGATTCATGGTTCGACAGGCTCACCACGAACCAGTTTGGGGTTACGCAAAGGTCTCGCAGACGGGCGAGGGCTAGGGAGAGGGTCCGCCCCTAGCTGCGCCTCACCCGCCCCAGCAGCGCCAGCGTCGCCAGCGGTATCGTGACCACTCCGATGACCCCGATGCCGATGAGTGCTACGAGGATGTCCTCCGGCGCCCAGCCCTCGCTGATGAGCGAGCGCATCCCCCGCAGCAGATACGTGACCGGGTTGTACTGCACGATGGTCGCCATCCAGCCGGTCATCGCCTCCTGGGGGACGAACACCGGACTGAGGAACACCACCGGGAAGAAGATGATGAAACTGGAGTTCACCGCCGCCGGGTTGCCGGTCTTCAGCGCGATGGCGTACGGGAAGCCGTTGTAGACCACTGCCCAGATGACCGTGAGCACGAGCAGCGCGGCGATGCCGAGCAGGCCCGTCGCGAAGTCCACGCCGATGGCGAACGCCAGCACGAACACCGGGATGGACATCGCCACCGCGAGCGCCATGTCCGCCACCATGAACCCCAGCAGCATCGCCAGACGGTTCACCGGCGACAGCGCCAGCCGATCGAAGTAGCCGTTCTGTATGTCCAGCACCAGCACGTTCGCCCGGCTCAGCCCCGTCACCGCGAACAGGATGGCCACCGGAATCTGGAACGCCTTGTAGTCGAATCCCGCCGCAGCGGCGCCGCCCGGTATCTCGGTCAGGTCCTGTAGCGCCCCCACGTTGATGATGAAGAAGAACACCGGGATGATGAGCGCCGGAACGAGCGTCTCCACGTCGCGCGGAATGGAGCGCAGCGCCCGCCCGCCCAGACTCATGACGTCGCGAAGGAAACCGGCGCGGCGGGCCGTGACCTGCACTCGGGCTTGAACGACGGCGCTCACGAGCCCACCCCCTGCGGTTCAGTCTCGTGCTCGGGTCCCTCCGCCTCCGCTTCCATGCGCGCCCCCGTGATCTGCAGGAACACGTCGTCCAGCGTTGGCGTGCGCAGCGTGAGCGAGTTCACCGTGACCCCCGCATGGTTGAGAGCGAGCGCGACGTCGCTTATCAGCGCCGCGCCGTTCGTCGTGGAGATAGAGAGCTCGTTCTCGTAAACGTCCACCTGCTGGATGGAACGGACTCGTTCCAGCGCGGCGCGGCCCTGCTCAGGCTCACCCACGCTCGCAACGATCACGTCGGAGCCGACCGACCGCTTGAGTTCGGCGGGCGTGCCCTCCGCCGACACCAAGCCGTGATTGATGATGCCCACGCGCTCCGCCAACGCGTCCGCCTCCTCGAGGTACTGCGTCGTCAGGAAGATCGTCACGCCCATCTCCCGGTTGATGGCGCGCACGTAGTCCCACACGCGGGCCCGGCTGATGGGGTCGAGGCCCGTCGTCGGTTCGTCGAGGAACAGCACCTCCGGCGCGTGGATCAACGACGCCGCGAGGTCGAGGCGACGCTTCATGCCCCCGGAGTACGTTCCGATGAGCCGGTTTATCGCGTCGCCGATGTCCACGAGGTGCTCGAGCTCGTCGATGCGCCGGTTCGTCTCCTTGCGGGAGAGGCCGTACAGCGCGCCCTGCAGGCGAAGCAGTTCGAGGCCGGACTGCTTCGGGTCGAGCCCCGCTTCCTGCAGCGCCGTCCCGATCTTCAAGCGGACCTGGACCGCCTCTGAAACGACATCATGACCGGCAACCGTCGCCCGCCCGCTCGAGGGCAGCAGCAACGTCGTCAGGACCCGGAGCGCCGTGGTCTTCCCCGCGCCGTTCGGACCGAGGAAACCGTAGACTTCGCCGGGCTTGATGGCCAGGTCGATGCCCTTGACCGCCTGGACATCGCCGAAATGCCGCTGAAGTCTCATTGTTTGAATTGCGTAATCCATAATGCGTAGTCCCTATTCCGTAGGAGGCGACAACCAGCATAGCACGCCCCTCCGCCAGTTATCACCGCCCAAATGACGCACTCCCCTCTCGGTCTCCCCCGCAGGCGGGGGTGGTGGTCCGGAGTGATGACGGGAAGTTGTCCGTTTGCGCGGAAAAAGTTGTCCACCTCATTTTGGCAGGCGTGAAGAAGTTGTCCAACTCGCATTTGCCAGGCGTGAGAAGTTGTCCGTTTTGCTGGGCGTCAGGCGTAAAAAGTTGTCCGATTTGTACGGCGAGACGAGGTTTTTCGAGGGTGTTTTCATGGCCGTGGCCTGCTTCCGGGGTCTGAAAAGTTGATCACTCAGAAATTTGTGTTGTTCCGTGAGATTCCGGAGCGGGGGCGGCGCGATGGGGGTGAAGGGCGGGCAGTTTTCGTGCCGGGCGGGGCATGGCTGAGGGCGTCTCGATGGAAGATGCATAGAGGGTATACATTTTAAGGGGGAGAGGGGATTGGGGTAAGGGGCAAGTGTCACTCCTCTCAGTCTCCCCCTAGGCGGAGACCTTTGCGTAACTCCATATTGGGACGGCGGGCGGGTCTGAAATCCGCCCCGACAGAGGAGGCGAGGTTCCTGCCTACGCGGGAATGACGGATATGCGGAGAGTTATGCAAAGGTCTCCAGACGGGGAGAGGCCAGAGGAGGAGGAGGCGGGTATCATGGGCGCATACGACTGAGAGGCGCGGCGTCCCCGCCCAGCCCTCTTCCACTAACGGAACAAGGAGGCCCTCATGCACCCTTCCGACCGACGACGGCGGCTGCGCGACCACTTCGCCGGAGACGCCTGCATCCGCCCCGCCTCGGTGTTCGACCCGCTCTCGTCCAGGACCGCTTACAGTCTCGGCTTCGAGTTCGGCATGCTCGGCGGCTCCGTCGCCAGTGCGGTGATCCTCGGCGCGCCGGACGTCGCGGTCATGACGTTGACCGAGCTCGCCGACCAGGTCCACCGGATCACGCGCGCCTCCGACATCAGCCAGATCGTCGACGCGGACAACGGATACGGCAACGCGCTCAACGTAATCCGCACCGTGCGCGAGCTCGAGGACGCGGGCGCGTCCGGCATGACCATCGAGGACACCGACCTCCCCAGCCGCTTCGGCTCCGGCGGCAAGGAGGCCCTCATCCCGCTGGACGAGATGACCGGCAAGCTCAGGGCAGCCGTCGAGGCCCGGCGCGACCCGGAGACCGTCATCATCGGCCGCACCCACGCCATCAACGCGACGAGCTTCGACGACGCCCTCGAACGCGTGGCGGCCTACCAGCAGACCGGCGTCGACGTCATCTTCCTCATGGGCATCAGGGAAGAGGCCCAGCTGGAGGCGATGCGCGCCGTCACGGCCCTCCCCTTCATGCTCGGGAGCACCCCCGAATCGCTCACCAACGAGATCCTCGCCCCCCACGGCGTGAAGGTTGTGCTGCGAGGCCACGGGACGTTCACCCAGACCATCCGCGCGATGTACGAATCGCTCGCGCATCAGGCGGCCGGGGCTCCGTCCGCCGAGCTCGCCGACCGCGAGCCCACCGCCGACATGACCGCCGCCGCCACCGGCGGCGCCGAGTTCCGCGCCTGGCGCGAGGCGTTCTTGGGGGGCTGAACACCTTCCCTAGATGTAGTTCTCATAGAGGATATCTGTCGCCATGCAGCGGCGGGTAAGGGTAAATCGGCGCGGAACGGGAGGGATACTAAATATCGCTTGGCGTGAGGGTAGAATGAGTGAGGCAAACGGTTCAGTAGGAATGAAAACACATTTCGTTACATGCGTAGGCACGGATAATACGTATCTCTCACGTACCCTTCCGATGTGGGCGGGAGAATATCTAAGAGAACTCGAGGGCTTGTTCGGCCCACGAGATTCATCGTACTGTTTCCTTGGGGTTGACTTTCATGAACCATCAAATCAAATGCCAATGAATTGGTATCCAGACAGCGGAATCTCTAATGAGAATCCAGATCAGCCGTCTAAACATATTGTCATCCACCTAGCACTGAATGCGATCAACAATCCTAACATCGCTCGGTGGCAGCTCGCACACGAGTGTGTCCATTTGCTCGACCCTTGGAATCATGGAGTGGAAGGCAGGCGAACCAATATCCTCGAAGAAGGGCTAGCAACGTGGTATCAATGTAGAACTATTTCAAGTGTATACCTACCCGATCCCAACTATATTGAGGCTAATAACCTCGTAACAAAATATGAGAGCAGCTTACCGGACGCTGTAAAGAGGATACGTGCTAATGAGCACAGTGAATCAGGAAAACCGATACGCATTGGAGATATTAGCCCAGAAATACTAATGCTTTACTGCAATCAAATGGGCGAGGTTGATGCAGTGCGGTTATGCGAACGCTTTGCTTAAGAATGACGTACCGCTAAATGAGGCACCCACTCTTCCTCTGCCGACTCCGGCCAGGGATGCTTCCAGGAGAGGGCGGCGCTCCCATTCGCCACCGCGAGCCCACCGCCGCCGCCACTGGCACCCCCGAGTCCCGCGCCTGGCACGAGGCGTTTCTAGGGGGCTGAGGAAGAATGACTCCCGAGCCCCCCGGAACCCGGCCCCCACAAGGCCAATTTTAGGAGTGGCGGGGCGCGTGGATGAAACCGTTTGGGTCCCTCAGTCGTCTTTATAGATATATCGGACGGCGAGGAGAGACCCCATGAACCTTTGACCCATCGGTCTAGTGATCGCCCTGCTGGCAATCGCGGCGCTCGCAGCCGCGTGTGGGAGCGACCCTACGGCCACGCCGAGGCTTTCTTCTGATTCCTTCACTTCTGACAGGAGCTCGGCGGGAGCGGCAGCTGCAACCCCGGCGCTTCCCGCCGACACACCGAAGCCCGCTGCTCCAACCCCCACTCCGGCCTCCGCCGCTTCCGAGCCGCCAGAAACTCAGACGAGGCGCATCTCTCTGTCAGCAGGCGAAGTCAACGACAATCAGCGGTGGGACGAGTACCTGCTCTATCGCAGCGGGTATTCGGGGCCAAGCGTTCACGACACGGACGTATCGGAGCGATACATCATCACCGTCCGGGACTTGCTGGGCAGGCCGGTCCCGAACGCGGCGGTGCGCGTCTCAGTGGACCAGGACTCCATTTTCGAGGGGCGCACGTACGCCAACGGGCAGACGCTCTTCTTCCCCCTGATCTTTCCCCGGACCGAAGGCGCCGAGACCTTCAGTCTGGAAGTGGAAAAGAACGGCGTCAGCCGGCGCATCGAAGCTGAACGGCATGGAGCACCCGAATGGGTCGTCGAGCTCGATATCGAATCGTCTTATCCCGACGGAGTAGCGCTCGACGTGCTCTTCCTCCTCGACGCCACCGGCAGCATGGATGACGAGATAGCCCAGATCAAAGAGACGCTCCTTTCCGTATCAACGCGCATAGGCGGTCTACCGTCGCGCCCCGACCTCCGGTTCGGAATGGTCACCTACCGGGACCGGGGAGACGAGTTCATCACACGGGTCTATGACTTCAACCCCGATGTCCAACGCTTCCTCAACACTATCCGTGAAGTGCGCGCCGACGGCGGCGACGACACCCCGGAGTCGCTCAACGAAGCACTTCACGTGGCCGTCCGCGAACCGACCTGGCGGCAAGGCGACGCCATTCGCCTCGTCTTCTTGGTGGCCGACGCCCCGCCTCACCTGGACTACCCCCAAGACTACGACTACGCCGAAGAGATGGTCGAGGCCAACCGCCGCGGCATCAAGATATTCTCAATCGCTTCCAGCGGGCTGGACGACCAGGGTGAGTACGTATTCCGGCAGATAGCGCAGCACACCATGGGACGGTTCATCTTCATCGTCTACGGCGGAAACGCCGACGGCTCCGGCGGCACGACATCCCACCATGTGGAACAGTACACCGTGGAGCAGCTGGACGACCTCGTAGTGAAGCTCGTGGAAGAAGAGCTGGCGTTCCTAGCACAGTAGCGCGCCGTCGCGCTCTCGCCCAACGGGCGGTAAGGGAGACTCCTAGGGGCTATGGCCCCGCGAGCGATACGGGCAACCTACGGCCCGCGCCTACGCCTCCTCGGCGAGGGCCGGCCATCGGTTGCCCCACGGACGGGACTTCTCGATGGCCGCGGACATCCTCAGCACTCCAACGTCGTCATACAGGCGGCCCACGATCTGCACGGCGAGGGGCAGACCGTTGGAGTGGAAGCCGACGGGCACGGAAGCCGCGGGGTTGTAGGCGTGGTTGAACGGCGTGTTGAAGCTCTGCGGCGGCCTCGAACGATCGGGCTGCTTCACGTCGGCGATCCGCTGCGCCGGGCCCATCTCCGGGCTGAGCAGGAAGTCGTAATCGCGGAACCACTCCTGCACCCGCAGGCCGTAGGCCCGGTTGCGCCGGACGATGCGCCGGTACTGCCACGCCTTCGCATGAGGGCCGGCTTCGTACACTGGCCGCGCTACGTCGCTCAGGTCGTCCAGGTGCTTCTCTAAGAAGTTCGGGACCATCGCCTCGGCGGCGGCGTAATGGTCGCCGGAGTACGCCCAGACGCCCGGTTCGAGCTCCTCCGGCTCGTCGATGGTCGGGGGATCGGCCTCGATGACCCGGCACCCCGCGTCCTCGAAGAACTTGGCCATCTCGCGCACGAAGCCGAGCGCCTCCTCGTCCATCGCGAACCCTCGCCCGAAGTCGTAGCTCACCGCGACGCGGAGCCCGCGCAAGTCGCCCGACGCAAAGGCGAAGTAGTCGCCGACCGGCGGCAGGTTCGACTCGCCGTCGCGCGGGTCATAGCCGGACAGCGCCTGCAGGATCAGCGCGCTGTCGCGGACGGTGCGGGTCATCGGCCCGTTGTGGGAGCGTCCGGGCGCGGCGCGCCACGTCTGGATCGACGGCATACGCTGGTACGTCGGCTTCAATGCGAAGATGCCGTTGATGGCCGCGGGCATCCGCACGGAACCCCCGGAGTCTGTCCCGATCGCCAGCGGTCCAAGCCCGGCCGCGACCTGCGCTCCCGCCCCGCCGCTCGACCCCCCGCACGTGCGGTCCAGGTCCCACGGGTTGCGGCCGGGAGGGCTGATGCGATTGTCCACGGCGCCGTGCAGCGCGAACTCCGGAAGGTTCGTCTTCCCGATGAGCACGCCGCCCTCCCGCCGGATGCGCCGTGCGATCTCCGAGTCCGGCTGGTAGTTATCGACAAACGCTTTCGAGCCGTAGGTGGTGGGATGTCCCGCCAGCTCGATGCTGTCCTTGAGCGAGATGGGCACGCCGCACAGCAACCCGCGCTCCCCTGAGCCGAGCCATGCCGCCTCTGCCGCCTCCGCGGCCTTCATCGCGTCGTCGGTGTTCAGAGCGAGGAACGCGCTGAGCTTGGGGTTGAGCCTCTCGATGCGCTCGAACACCTCGCGGGCCACCTCGACGGGCGAGAACTCGCGCTTGCGGTAGCCGTCGATAAGCTCGGCGGCGGAGAGCCGCCAGAAACCGGAACCGGTCATCTCAGTCCTCCTCGGGGTTGCGGGAGATAGCTGTTGAAGCCTACCGCCCGCGCCCCGTTGTTCCGCCGCCACGCCACCCCAACGCTGCCCCCGACTGCTAACAACTGCCGCGCAAGTGCTAATAACCGTGCAAACGCTGCTCCAACGCCCTCACTGACTCACACTTGCCTGCCGGTTGGAGCGGGGCGGACGAGCGGCTACTCGGCGGCCAGCTGCTCTTTCAAGAGGGCGGTCTGCTTGGACATCGGCACGCCGGCCCATCGCGGCTCGCGGTCCTCCCGCTCGATGGTCAGCTCGATGAGGACCGGGCCGGTCATCGACCAGATCGCCGGCAGACGCTCGATCAGGTCCTCGGCGGCCTCGATCTTGAATGCGTCCGCATACCCCGCGCCTTTCGCGAGCGCCACCCAGTCGAACGTGCCCTGCGCCGGCAAGTCCTGGTTGCCGGTGCTCTGGTGCAGACCGTTCGCGAACACGAAATGGTAGAGGTTGACGGGGGCCTGCCCTGCGATAGTGACGAGCGAGCCCAGCTGCATCAGCAGACTGCCGTCGCCGTCGAGCACCATCACCTTCTTGTCGGGCCGGGCCATCGCAAGGCCGAGGCCGATGGAGGACGCGCTGCCCATGCACTGGGAAGCGTCGACGTGGAGCTTCTCGCCCTGCCCTGCCTGGTGCCACGGGTGAATCGACTGCATCGTCGCGACGGACACGGCGTCGCCACGGCCCTCGGCAAGAATATCTATTGCTTCCTGACGTTCCATGACTAGGTGGTCGGCGCTCCTATGATGACTGCGACGGGGCCCATCGTCTCGTGGGCCTGGCGGTACGCTTTCTCGATGTTCCCCAGGTCCTCGGGGCCTTCGATGCGGTAGTTCGGCACGCCCCAGGTGTCCAGGGTCGGCTCGACCATCCGGACGGCCCGCGATCTGCTCTCCTCGACGGGGAGCATCGGGTCGCGCTGGAACTGGCCGACGAACATCAACGTCGGGATTCGCGCGTCGAGTGGGATCGCCTTGATGGTGTTTATCGAGGCGAAGATGCCGTTGTTCTGGATGACGAGGACCGGGTTCTTCCCGCCCATGTACAGTCCGGCGTTGATCCCCATCGCCTCGTCCTCGGTGCAAGCGATCATGAATCGTATGTCCGGATCGTCGGCGAGGAGCGCGATGAGCGTCTTCTGGTACGAGTCCGGGATGCAGACGACGTGATCGACCCCGAGCTTCTTGATCTCGGCGGCGATCAGCTTCGCGTCCACTCCCTTAGCGACGGGCTCTGCCTGCGTCATGCCTACGCCCCCGCGATGCAGGAGAGCTCGACCTCTGCGTTGTGTTCGAGATCGACGCCGACGATGTTCATGGTCGGCGGGTCGCCGCCGAAGCGCTCCTTGGCGAGGGCGACGAACTCGTCCTCGAAGTTGATGTCGTCGAGGAAGACGTCGAGGCGCAGCACGTTTTCGGCGGACGTGTCGAACCGGTTGAGGGCGGCGTCGAGACGCCGGAGCGCCTGCCGCGCCTGACCGGCGCGGTCTCCGTACAGCTCCTGCTTCACGGCGCCCGTGTTCTCGTCGGCGAGTCCGGAGGCGCCGGACGCGAATACGAGGCCATTCGCCTTCACCGCTTGGGCCCGGTCCGGGTCCTCGGCGAGCCAGGCAATCTCCTTCTCGCCGCCCGGATTGATGGCGACTCCGCCGATCTCCATGAGGCCGCGGCCCCCCAAAAGCGTGCCGACGGAGTAGGCGGCGAAGTGAATCTTGCCGTCGAAGCGGCCCTTGAGGGCGTCGCGGTAACGGTCCACGTCGCCAGTGCGCTTCAGCGCGCAGTCGGTGCGGACCAGGTCGTCGAGGCTGCCGCCGCCCTTTTCGAGGTGCGAGCGCAGCCACTCGTAGGTGTAGAAGAGCTCCGTGTCGAACTGCTCCGGGACTTCTTCCGCTGCCTCCTCCTCGGTGAACGGGTTGGAGCGGCCCCGCACGCCGATGACGTAGGTGAAGTCCCCGCAGCGCGTGATGCGCGAGGCGCGGCCCCGGTGGGGCTGGTGGACGAACACCTGGCGCTCGAGGTCGGGCGTCACCGCTTGGACGACCGCCGTGAGCATGTTCACGCCGCTCATCTTGCATTGGGCACCGAAGCTCACGGCGAGCTTATGGCCCTCCTCGCCGAAGTGGTCGGGCCAGGTCGCCATGCGCTCCAGGCGCCAGTACTGGCCGGACGTGAAGTTCTCGATCCATACCGCGGAGTCGCCTCCGTAGCCCGCCTTCTGCAGACGCAGGGCCTGCCGCCCATAGGCGTTGTTGCACTGGGGTATGGGCTGGTTGTCGAGCTCCGGGTCAATCTGCTCGGTCTGAATGTCGCGGTGGCCGTCGGAGCTGGACAGGAAGAGGTGGGGGCCATAGCGGAGCACCGCCGCCATGTTCCTGTTGCGCTCGTCGGCAATCAGTATCTCCTTGCTGTAGCGGTTCTCAGCCACGCTAGTTCCCGTTGGGACCCTGAATCCCGAAGATGCGCTGGGCGCGGCCCCAGACCACGTCGTGGACGAGGTCCGGGTCAACCCCGCTGAACATGCGCTCCATGGCGGGCGTAGCGTCCGGCCAGGTCTGCCCCTGCTCGTGCGGGTAGTCGCAGCCCCAGATGACGCTCTCCCGAATGAGGAACTCGGGGTCGGGAATCATCTTCGCGCCGATGTAGTCCTCTTCGAACGTGAAGCTCATGTTGTTGTTGATGTAGTAGAGCGGGTCCTCCTTCAGCGGGTAGACCGCGTCCGGCGCCCGGTCCTTGTAGCAGCGCTGCATCCACTGGAAGAGGAAGGGCAGCCACCCGATCCGGCACTCCGCCATCGATACGTGCAGGCTGGGGTGGCGGTCGAACATGCCGCTGAACACGAACTGGGCGATGTGCTTGCCGGCCGGATTGAAGGGCACCTGCGAGAAGTGCGCCAGGGACTGACCGTACTCGTTCGGCGGGTACGGAGTGCCTGCGGCGTCGCCGATGTGCGTGCAGATCACCGTCCCGGTCTCCTCGGCGGCGGCCCAGAGCGGCTCCCAGACGGGCGACCACACGCCCTCGGCCATGTCGTTCGGGCTCAGCTCGACTGCCCGCGCGCCCTGGTCGACCAGGCGGTGCAGCTCGTCGACGCAGGTCTCGGGAAAGGCGGCGTGCAGCCACGGAAGCACGATCAGGCGGTCAGGAGCGTGAGAGCAGACTTCCAGCGTCCAGTCGTTGAACGCCCGGTAAATCTCCTTCTCCATCTCCTTGTCTTTGAAGACCCACTTGCGAGTGTTGCCATAGTAGACGCCGGCATAGAACTCGCCCAGGTCCATGTGCTGCAACAGGATCTCCGGGTCGGACGGGGGCAGCTTCCCCTCCTCGACTTCGATGGGGTCGAACCGCTTGGCGTACTTCGCCCAGTCCTTGCCGTCGGCGGCGAAGGCGTGGATGTCGCCTTCCCACTCCCAGGCCGTCCCCTTGGGCGACTCGACGACTTTCGGCGCCTTGTCCTTGTACTTGGACGCAATCCTGGACTGGATGATGTCCTTGGGATACCACACCAGATCGATGTGGTTGTCGGCTGAGATGTACTTGTAGTCGACATCGGAGCCCACTCGTAAGTCGCGCACGCTCTCGTTGCGCCGCCGCGCCGTGCCGCCGAGTCTGTCTGCTCGAACGTTCTCTTCCGGCATCACCCGCTCCTTTCGTCCGCGCGCGCCTTCCGCACGGAGCAGGGGAATCGTAGGATTGCGCAAGGGGAGTGTCAAGGAAGCAGCCGGGGGGCGGACGCCCACACGCAACCTCTACCCCCCGCCCCTACCCCACAGACGCGCAGAGACGGAAGAGGGGAACTCCCGCCGGAGGCCGACCAGCGGCATGACCATCGTCTACTCCACGAACGATACTCCGGACCCGGCTGAGGTAACCGCGCTTCTTCGCGAGGGCGGGTTCAACCGGCCGCTCGACGACCTCCAACGCGTCGAGCGGATGCTGCGCAACGCCGATGTCATTGTCACCGCGAGGGACGGCGGAGCGCTCGTAGGCATCGTGCGGGGACTGGCCGACTACGCCTGCTACGCCCTCGTAACCGAGCTGGCCGTCGCATCGTCCTACAAGCGCCTGGGCATCGGGCGCGAACTGCTGCGGTCCTTCCGCGAGCAGGTCGGCGACGAGTGCGCCATCATCCTCTCGTCCAGCGTGGAAGGTCAGGCCTTCTACGAGCATCTCGGCTGGGACCTGCTAACCCGCGCCTGGCGCCCTCCCCCGCACCAGGTAAGCGGCGCCTCTCCCTTCACATTCCCTCCATACTCTCCCGCTATACTTGCGCGGCCCAGTCGCCGAGCGGTGCTGGAGCGCTGCCCACGCCGGGCGAGGAGAAGTTCGTGCGGAAGCAATGGATGATAGCCGCCGTGGCCGGAGGACTCGCCGTACTAGCCGTCCTGGGAGGCGCTGTCCTGGGCTGCAGCCTTGGCGGCTCAGAAGAGCAGGGGGAACATGAGGAAAGCGGTCGCGCAGACTCCGGCGAGCCGGGTGAAGGTCAGGGCGACGAGCAAGAGTCAGGCGAAGTGGGCGGCGAGGAGTCGGCGGAGCAGCTGACCAAACAACAGACCTACGACCGGCAGCGGGCCGGCGCCCAGCTCATCCTCACTTACGACGCCGACACCAACTCCTTCTCCGGGACCGTCCGGAACACCACCGATGTCACGCTAAATCGCGTGCGCGTCGAGGTCCACCTGTCCAACGGCGTCGAGCTCGGCCCAACCACCCCCGTCGACCTCGCTCCCGGCCAGGCCATCTACGTAACCCTCGCCTCGTCAGCCCCACCCTTCGAGACCTGGAGCGCTCACCCCGAAGTCGGCGGCGGGGACAGTCCCGGCTCCGAGAATTCGGGAGAACACAACGGCAACGAGGGCCAAAGTCCCACAGAAGGCGAGGACGACAGCCGGAGCGAGCACACCGGCAACGGCCACTCCTGACGAAGATGACCTGAAGCGAAGGCCGCCTGCCCCTCGTTCCCGTCCGCTCCCGGCTACGGACCCAGGACGGCTTGCCGCAGAGCGGCGTTCGCTCGCGTCTGCCAGCCAGGGCCGTCCTCCCGCAGCCGCGCAACCACGTCGGCGTCGAGGCGAATCGTGACTCGCGTCTTGCCGCGAGCGTTCCGCGCAGCTTGCTCTGCGAGGAGTCGCGCCACGAGTTCCGGGTGAACCTCAGCCATACGACGGAACGGACCCGTCGCCTCCCACGTATCAGAGTTGGAGGCGATGTCCGCGTTGATCGCCGCTTCTTCCTCAGGCGTCGGCCAAATAGTGCCTGGCTTAAGCTTGGGCATAGCGTCTCATCTCCCTCGGATTAGCCTTTCGCATACTAATGATGCGGGTGTTCCCGCCCCGTGTGGTGTACACCACAGCATACAGACGGTCGCCGATGTAACCTAGCGCGAGTGTGCGCCGCTCTCCATAACGAATCTGCTCTTCCTCTAGCGATGTCCCCCACTGGAAGCGCTCAATCTCCTCGAAGTCTATGCCACGTATCTCCAGGTTGACCTGGCGCTTGGCTTCATCCCATTCGTAAGGCATCTCTTAGTGTATGTACACAAACGAGCGCGGGCAAGGCGAAGCCCCAGCGCCTACCGCAGGTTGCGCAGCGTCTTCGAGAACAGCGCTTCCCATATCCCGTAGACGACGATCACGCCCCCTGCCGTCGCCAGCGCGACGCGCCCCCCGAACGCCTCCGCGAGCGCCGTAATGCCCAGCACCGCAAGGGGTATCAGGCCGCCGATCATGGCGTTCAGCGCTTGCACGCGCCCGCGCATCTCCCGGTCCGAGTAGGACTGGAGCGCGGCAAGGTGCACCACCGTCCGGCCCGAGTGCCCCACCCCGATCGGCAGCATCAGGAACAGCGACAGCACGTACCAGTTGGAAGCGGCGAAGGCCACAACTCCGGCGCCAAACAGCGTGAAGAACCCCACCAACAGCAACCCCTTGCGCTGGAAGTCCCCCAGCGACGCCGCGCTGGTGGAGCCCAGTAGCGACCCGATGCCGAAGAACGTGAACAGCAGCCCGACGCCGTCGGCCCCTATCCCCAAAAGGTCCTGCGCCAGCGGCAGCAGGTGCTGGAACGGCTGACCAAAAACTGTGATGACGAAACCAATCAGGATCAGGTTCCGGATGACCGGCTCCTGCCTGATGTACCGGAACCCGTCCATTGGGGAGCCGCCGCGACGCCTCGACTGGCGCCCCCCGGCCCCGTGTACAGGGACGGCGAGCATGAGCAGCATCCCCACCGCGTAGAGGCCAACGATGAGGAAGTACGCCCACTCCGGCCCGACCCGCGCGAACAGGATGCCCGCAATCAGCGGCATCACCACTCTGTTCGCGTTCTGCGACATCGTGTGCAAGCCCGTCGCGTTCAGCAGGTGGCCCTCGTCCACCAGCCCTCCGATGATTGCCCGGCGCGTCGGCGTGACGAACACCATCACCGAGCCCTGGAATACGCCGATGATGGTGATATGCCACCAGTCCAGCAGACCGAGCATCACCCCAACCGCGGAGACGACCGCGAACACCGCCATCAGCCCGCCCGCCACTATCAGGATGTTGCGCATCGACGTCTTGTCCGCCAGCGCGCCGGCGAACGGCGACAGCACGAGGGACGGCGCGTTGTTCGCCGCAATCACGATGCCCAGGACGATGGGCGCGCGGTCGGCGAGGTCGAAGGCGAGGACCGGCCTGACGAGCACCATCGCCTGCATCGCGCCGAAGTAGAAGAGCATCGCGATGAAGTAGCCCCGGTAAGCGGGTATCGACAGCGAGTCGAATGTACGGGGCCAGCGGCGGCCCCGGCGTTCGCCCGCGGCGGGTATGGGAGGCTGTTCTGTCATCCCGGCGATGCTACCCCTAGACCCCGCCGTTTGCCACAACGTCCGTTGGGTGTGGTGGCATCCCTCACAACGTCCGTCGGGGGTGTGCGAGACCTTTGCGTAACCCTATTTTCTGGCGGGCATAACTCTTCCCACCCACCCGCCCGTCATGTTGTGGGGGACACCCCGACGCCCCGGCAGAGGGGCGTCGCCCCTCTGCGCTCCCCGGTATTCCAAAGCCGGTTCATGGTTCGACAGGTTCACCACGAACCAGTTTGAGGTTACGCAAAGGTCTCGTGTGGGGGAGACCCTCACAACGTGATAAAACGGGTGCGGGCCGAAGAGCCGTCAACGGACCACCCAAAGAGTCCAAGGGGAGAACGCTATGATTCTGATCGTCGGGGGTATGGGATTCATCGGACTGAACACCGCTTTACAGCTGCTCGAAGTGGGCGAGAGCGTCGTCATCACCCAGCACAGCGCCCACCGGGTGCCCGAAGCGCTGGAGCCGGAGCTGAACGAGCGCGTATTCGTCGAGCGCGTCGACGTGACCAAGAGCTACGAGGTCATGGAAGCGGCGCACCGCCACAAGGTCGGCAGCATCATCTCCTTTGCGGCGCCGCCCGCGCGCGGCATCAGCCCCCAGGAGGACTACCGCGTCTATACCCAGGGACTGCAGAGCCTGCTCGAGACCACGCGGGTGCTCGGCCTCGGCCGCCTCTCCCTCGCCAGCTCAACCTCGGTCTACGGCAGCCTGCCCGGAGGACCGTTCCGGGAGGACATGCCGCTGCCCATCGGCTCGCGCACCCAGGTCGAGGCGTTCAAGAAGGGCATGGAGATACACGCCTCCCACTACGCCGCCCGCGCTAAGATTGACATCGTATCGCTCCGCATCGGGAGCATCTACGGCCCCTACTACTACAGCATGTTCAACCCCATGAGCCGTATGTGCCACGCGGCGCTCAAGGGTGAAGACCCGGACTTCTCGGACCGCCCTGGCGGCGCCATCAGCGAGGACGACGAGGGCGATTGGACCTACGTCGCCGACCTGGCGCGCGGCATCCAGATGGTCCACACTGCGGAGGGCCTCGCGCACGATACCTACAACATCGGCTCCGGGACGGCCACGTCGACGAAAGACGTGTTCGCCGCAGTCCGCAAGTCCCTGCCGGACGCCGTCTGCTCCGCGCTCAAGCCCGGCCGTAGCGCCGGCGCCAACCCGCCCAACCCGGTGATGGATCTCACCCGCATCAAGGAAGACGTAGACTACGAACCCCAATACGACATCGACGCGGGCATCGCCGCCTACGTGGAACATCTGCGCAACCACCTCCAATAGCCGCGCCGCGCAGGAGGCGCAAGCACCACGACGGAGACGTTCCGGTTAGGAGGAACGATGGCGCCGGAAATCAATCCGTTCGAGCTGCCGGAGGACCGGAAGGGCTGGCGCGGCCTGGAGGTTTCAGGCCGCCCGCGCCGCCGCGTGTTCACCGTGCTCGAGACCGACCAAGTGCTGGTGACGGCCCTGATGCAGATGCCGGGCGAGCCCGGAGTGAGGCACTCCCACGAGAGCGGTGAGCTGTCGTTCCGCTGGGCGGGAGACATGACGCCGTTCATCACCTGGCATCCGCCGGGCGAGTGGCACGGAGGAAGCGCCGAGGCCCGCGCCAACAAGTCGCAGGAGGTCGCGGAGGGGTTTGCGCTGCTGCGCTCCGAGCTGCGCTCCGGCGCCGCCGAAATCGAGTCGCTGCTGCGCATCGCCGAGACGCTCCAGGAGCAGATCGACAGTCTCCAGCATCAGACGCGCAACGCGAAGGGGCCGGCCGGCGGGCCTGGGCTAATCATCGATCTGCTCTTCCCGCCGTTCAAGACCACGATACAGGACCCCGCCTACCCCGAGGCGCGCACGCTCACCGGACAGTGGTACGACTAGGCAGGCGCTGACTTGACCCAGTCCATGCCACCCCCGCCTGCGGCGCCGCCTCATCGTATGTTCTACGGCTGGCGCATGGTCATCGCGGCCTTCTTCAACCAGGCCATGCACTCGTCCATGCTCTTCCTCTCCCAGGGCCTGTACGTCGTTGAGTTCGAGCGAGCGTTCGCCTGGAGTCGGGGCGCAATCTCCTGGGCCTTCGGCCTCCTGCGCATCGAGACCGGGCTGCTCGGCCCCATTCAGGGCTGGATGGTCGACCGCTTCGGCCCTCGTCCCGTCATGCTCCTCGGCACGGTTTTCTTTGGAGGGGGGCTGATTCTCCTCGGCCAGATCCAGGAGCTCTGGCACCTGTTCGTGGCGCTCACCATCATCGCCATAGGGACGAGCCTGGCCGGATTCCTCACGGTCAACACCGCGATCGCCCACTGGTTCGTGCGCAAGCGCACCCGCGCCATGTCCGTCACGTCCATCGGGTCCGCCTCCGGCGCCATATTCGCGCCGGTCATCGCCTGGTCGATCATCACGTTCGGGTGGCGCGACACCGCGGTCGCCTCCGGAATCGTGGCGATAGTCGTCGGCCTGCCGGTGTCCCTGGTGTTCCGGCGGAGCCCCGAGGAGATGGGGCTGCATCCGGACGGCGACTCCTCCGAGCAGGTAGCGAGGCGCGCCGCCGCCCGAGGAACCCTGGGCACCGACTACGACTTCACCGTGCGCGAGGCCATCCGCGACCGCTCCTTCTGGCTGATCTCGATCGGCCACGGCTGGGCGCTTCTCGTCGTCGGCACGATTCCCGTGCATCTCGTGCCCCACCTCGTCGAGCGGAACGACTGGAGCGTCGCCCAGGCCTCGTTGATATTCCCGGGGCTGATGGTCTCGCAGATCGTCGGCCAGGTCAGCGGCGGCATCATGGGCGACATCTACCCGAAGCGATTGCTCGCCGCCATCGCCATGCTCGGCCACGGCGCGGGAATCATCGTTATCGCCTTCTCCACGAGCGTCCCAGCGGTGGTCGTCGCCATCGCCCTGCACGGAGTCGCCTGGGGCATGCGCGGACCGCTCATGATGGCGATCCGCGCCGACTACTTCGGCAGGCGGAACCTCGGCCAAATCGCCGGCTGGTCGAACACAATCACCGCGGCTGGAAGCATCATGGGCCCTGTCTACGCGGGAATCATGTACGACATCCAAGGCTCCTACACCCTGGCCTTCTGGACCCTGGGCGCGACCACCGCCGCCGGCACATTCTTCTTCCTCTTCGCCCGCCGCCCCCCGACCCCAACCCGAGCCGCCGCCCAGAATCCTGTGGTGCCGGATGCTCCGCGGGGGCATGGGGGCCGGTAGCCGGAATCATGGTAGGACAGACAAGACAGCAGCGTAAGGCGTGAGTTTCACCTCTGCGCTACACCCCCGCCACCCCACGACTGGAGAAGTAACTGTTCAGACTTCGTGAGATCCATCTCGCCCAGCGGTCTCACCGATAGCACGGTTTACCTCTGACCAGGGTCGTTATCCACGCTCTCCGCAGGCATTCGCCTCATCAACTCTGAACAGTTACCTGGAGAAGCGTCACCCCTGAGAAGCCTTCAGGCTACCTGGAAAGTTCAGGGCATGAAGCGTTCAGTGACGGATTATGGCACAATCTCAGGGCAACGTGGCGGAATCTCGGAGTAGCAGGTACGGCAGGAGACACATTCATCTAGATGGCTGGTTATTTGACACCTGTGAATCGACGAACATAGACTCCACGAGCAAATGGCGCGTTCACAGTGCGCCTGCTGGAACGAGAGGCCTCTGTGAACTCGGTAAACTTGCATCACGGTGACAGGGGGGGTAGAACCTATGTCCTCGCCGAAGGTCCGTTACGGTCGCAGTTGGCTGATCATCTTGACGGTCGGGTTGACCCTGGGTCTGCTGGTTGGTTGTGGAAGTGACCCAACTCCGACCCCGACGCAGCGACCAGCGGCTACTCCTACGCCAACCGCTACTTCTATTCCGATCGCCACTCCTACGCCGGTTCCCACGCCTACGCCATCGCCGCTGGACGAGTTGGTCGCTGCTGCGGTTGAAGAGGGAGAGCTCAACGTCCTTGGGAGCGGCGATTGGCATTCGGCTGCATTCATCTCAGAAGTTCAGGACGCTGTGAACGCAAAGTATGGGATCAACATAGCGATAAACACCTCGCCTGGTCCCTCCGGATCGCAGTTACTCCCCACCCTGATATCGGAGTACGAGGCTGGCCGGCCCGCATCGACCGATCTGTTTACGGGGGCATCTGCTCGGCAAGGACTCGGTCTCCATCAGGCTGGAGCAGCTGAGCTTGTCGACTGGAAGGCTTACGCGCCCTACCTTACAGATGTCGAAATAGGCCCCGAGGGTTGCTGCGTCGTCGTAGGTGGCACTATCCACGGTATGGGCTACAACAAGGACATGATCAGCGAAGAAGAACTACCGCGGTCATTCGCCGACTTCGCGGATCCCCAATATGCAGGGATGATTGCGACAACTCCCTATGCGGTTGGTTGGATCGAGGCCTCGATCGTGCTTGGTAAGGAAGAGGCCCTCGAGACCATCCGGACGATGACTTCCAACGGCGCAATAGCAGGACTCATCGGCTGTGGACAGGAAGAGCGTGTTGCGACAGGCGAGTTTGCCTTTATGGCGTTCAGCTGTGGCCAGATCAGTTGGGACCGCCTGGCTGAGAAGGGAGCGAACGTTGCTTACAAGACCCTCGGGGAATTCGTAAGCGGCACCGCGGTTGATGCAACAATACCCAAGAACAGCGAACATCCCAACCTGGCGAAGCTCGTGGCGGTTTTCCTGACCACGGATGAGGGTCAAGACATCATCGAAAGGTACTCCGGGACACCGTCCCGGTTCCGTCCCGGGACTTTCACCGCGAACGAGATAGCCCGGCTGGAGGCTGAGGGCGCGACGGTGTACTACGGGACACACGAGAACGTCGCGAAGTACTTCGAGAACTACACTTCCTTTGCCTTCAGTCAAATCGTGCCACTACTTCGTGGCCAATGAGGAAGCGAGGAGGAGTGTGGCCTAGCCAGCGCGCGCCGAACCGAATTTCGACACATGGCGGATGGATGTCAGGTGTCCATTGAGGACGGGTATGAGCCGTAGCTACATCATCGGGGTCGACATCGGTGGCACCTTCACTGACTGCGTGGCTGTAGATGACGAGGGGACGCTTACCCTGGGGAAAGCGTCGTCCACTCCTGCCGATTTTGCCGTAGGCGTGCTGGAAGCAGTTCGCCGCGTGGCGCTTGCTCTCGGAATGGATAGCGAAGAGGAGCTCTTACGCGCCACGCGGCTCTTCTACCATGCATCGACAGTGGCGGACAATACGTTGATCACCCGCACCGGAGCGAGAACAGGCATCATCGCCACCAAGGGCTTCGGGGATGCCTTCCTCATGATGCGCGGCGGTATCACGTTGGGCCTTCCAGAAGAAGAGGCTGCCCATGAAGCAGCACTGCGAAAGCCCGACCCCTTTGTGCCAAGAAGGCTGGTTAGGGAGATTACGGAGCGGGTGGATTACAGTGGCGGCGTCTTGGTCAAACTCAACGCCGAAGAAGCCCTGGAGAGCATTAAGAGTCTGGTCGACGAAGGGGTGGAATCCATCGCTGTAAGCCTGCTGTGGTCAATCTCCAATGATGTTCACGAGAGCGAAACAGCGGAAATGATCCGTCGTGAGTATCCGGGAGTGTTCGTCAGCCTTTCGAGCGAGACCGCTCCGTTTGCCGGAGAATACGAGCGAACGGCTACCACCGTAGTTAACTCCTATATCGGCCCGACTATTACCAAGTACCTGGCGAACCTTCAAGGCCTTCTACGAGACAAGGGACTCACGAACAGACTCTTGATCATGCAGGCATATGGCGGCGTTCTGGGCGTTCAGGACGCCGGCAAGCGCGCTGTCGGCAGCATCGAGGCCGGACCTGCAGCCGGTGTCTCCGCCTGCCAGTTCGTCGGTGAACGTCTCGACTGTCCCAATATTGTCGCCGCAGACATGGGGGGTACGACCTTCAAGGTCGGCATCGTGCGGAACGGGGCGATGGAGCGGGACTACTCACCAGTCTTCATGCGATATCGTCTCTTGTCCCCCAAGATCTGGGTCGAGTCAATCGGCTCAGGGGGAGGAAGCATCGCCTGGATCGATTCCGGCACAGGACTATTGAAGGTCGGGCCGCGCGGCGCCGGCGCCAGCCCCGGACCCGTGTGTTATCAGCGAGGCGGAACCGAGCCTACGGTAACGGATGCTGACCTGCTCCTGGGGTATCTGAACGACGGCTACTTCCTGGGCGGCCAGATGAGCCTTGACAGAGCAGCCGCGGAAGAGGCTATCTCGGAGAAGATCGCCAAACCACTTGGTATGAGCGTGACTGAAGCAGCGAGCGCTATTAGCCGCATCGTCAACTCGCAGATGAGCGACTTGATCCGCAACGCCACCATCCGGCGAGGCCATGACCCCAGGAACGACGTCCTCTTCGCCTTTGGCGGAGCGGGGCCAGTCCACGCCAGCCGGTTTGCAGCCGAGCTTGGCATTCGAGAAGTTGTGGTTCCGGCGACCGCCTCCGTCCATGGAGCGGTGGGCTTGGTGGCATCCGACGTCGTCTATGAAGAGGGTGCAACCGACAGGATGGAAGTGCCAGTGGCGGCTGACCGCATCAACGATGCGTTCGCTCCCCTTTTGGAAAAGGTGCAGGCTGAGTTGGCGGATGCCGGGTTCGATAGAGAAGATACGGAGATAGTCCGCAGCGTAGCAATGAAGTACCGCTATCAGGTCCACGAACTGACTATCCCGTTTCCTGCGGGGTCAGATCTGCTAATCGACGAGGACCTCAAGCTGTTGTACCAGCGGTTCGACGATACATACGAGGAGATGTACGGCAAGGGCTCGGCATACCGGGCGGCCGGCCAGGAAATCGCCACAATACGCGTGCGAGGCATCGGGCTCCTTCCCAAACCGCGTATTGAGAGCATATCCGCGCATGTGGACTCGGCCGTACCGGAGCCCGCGGCAAATGGGGCCTGGAAGGGGCAGCGGGACGTGTACTTCGAAGAACGGAAGGGGTTCATCCCGACCGACATTTACGACTACGGCGACCTCAATGCGGGTGCGACGATCGAAGGTCCTGCGGTAATCGAAACTCCAATCACTACGGTCGTTGTCAATCCCGGCGACCGAGCGGTCCTGGACGAGTACGCCAATCTGCGTATCACGATTGCGGCTCAGCCCGGTCAGGAGGCATCCATGACTCAAGCTACGGCAGTTGACCCAGTCACTGTAGAGATCCTGTCCCACCGGCTCCATCAAATCGCCAAGGAGATGGGCTCCACGCTGGAGTTGGTCGGCGGGACCGTCAACACGACCCAGATGCACGACTACATGGCGTCGCTCTATCGCGCCAACGGAGAGATCCTGGCGACAGGCGAATCCATGCCATGGCATGTGGCTTGTGCGGGATTCACCGTGAAGAAGATTCTGGAGCGATTCGGTGAAGACAACGTCAACCCCGACGATGTCTTCCTGCTGAACGACCCCTATGTTTCAGCCATTCATCAGTCGGATGTCTACATCGTGTCCCCCATACACTTCGAGGGAGCACTTGTTGGCTGGAGCGGCTCGTTCGTTCACGTCATGGACATCGGCGCAATGACTCCAGGAGGGGAAACACCAGCGGCAACCGAGATTACACAAGAGGGACTTCGCATCCCAGGAATCAAACTGATCGACCAGGGCAATATCCGTGAGGATGTCTTTGACTCAATCATCAACATGACCAGGCAGCCCCAGATGGTCGCCTTGGACATCAATTGTCAGATCGCGGGAAACAATGTCGCGAAGCGGCGGATACAGGAACTGTACGCGCGTTTCGGGACCGAGCTCATGCAGGCTGTTTCGTCGGAGATGATCAAGGGCTCCGAGCAGGTGCTTCGACGAAGGCTCGCCAACATCCCTGACGGCACGTGGAGCGAGGTCGGCGATGTGGAGTCTGGTGAGAACCACTGGAGAATGATGGTGACGCTGGAGAAGCGCGGAGAGGAACTGCTCTTCGACTTCACCGGCACCGGCGAACAAGCGTCGACGGGAATCAACCTCCCCTACCACGCGACCTTCGGTTGCTGCTTCGACGGCATCGTTTCCACCATCGCCTACGATCTTCCGAAGAACCATGGTCTCTTCAAGCCTATCAACATGGTGGTCCCAGAAGGCACCCTGCTCAACGTGACCTACCCTGCACCGGTCTCGTTGAACACGACTTCCGGGGGCGCCATGGCGAAATTCCTTGTGCACTCTGCTCTTCTCCAGATGCTCTCAGGAAGTGAGGAGTGGCGACACGAGGTCATAGCTCCGAGCCTGGGGGGGCGTCTGGGCCGTACGGCCGGCGTCAATCAGCATGGCGTCTACTATGCATCGAGCCTGGCTCAGCCAGCGCTGAGCGGCAGCGGCGCGATCGACGGAGCTGATGGTGTGGACTCATCAGCTCTCACCTACCTGATTGCACCGAACATCGAGTGGATGGAAGCAAACGCTCCGTTGCTCTTCCTGTTTAGGCGGCATGCTCAAGATGCTCAAGGACCAGGAAAGTACAGGGGTGGGGCCGGGGCCGAGATGGCGTTCACCATCTACAACGCACCGGAGAAGAAACTGCACGGCGTCGCTTTCGGCGTCGCAGGGCTCCGCAACGGCGGACGTGGCATATTCGGTGGATATCCGGCCGCGCCCAGCGTTCTCGTTCATATGCACGACACGGACGTGCGTGATTACCTGGGCAGGAACGAACTCCCGCAGGATATGAGCGAGCTCAAGGGTGAAGCTGAGATATTGGGATATTGCACCTTTGATCTGAGAGAAGACGACGTTCTGTACTACATGCTCAGGCAGGGAGGCGGGCTTGGAGATCCGCTCGATCGTGATCCGGAGATGATTGAGAGAGACCTGGCCGATCGCTATATCTCTCCGGAAGCAGCTCAAGAGGTCTACGGAGCGGTCCTGGCCGAAGACGACGCGCGTACCGTGGATCGAGTGGCGACCGAGAAGCTTCGCCTGGAGCTTCGCACCAAGAGATTGAGGGCTTCGCAATGACCCGTCCCCTCCGAGAAAACCTGGTGGTGCATGATGAAGACGGCCAGTCGTGGGTCCGATGCGCCAAGTGCTCCCAGACGTTGAGCCTCGCTGACCAGGACTGGAAGGCCGGGTGCAGAGTCGTCGTAACGTCCCCCACTACCGCTGGCCCGCACCGACAGGTGATGCTGGGCAAGATCGCTTTCGAAGAGCGCTACTGCCCCGGTTGCGGGACGCTCCTTGATGTGGCCTTCCTGGAGGTATGAAGGATGGCGAATGAGCAAGGCATGGCTGCGCCGGCACAACAGAATAGGCCGTCGCCTGTTCCGGTGACGCTGCCAAGCGAAAGCACCGCGGTACTGGTGTTGGATATCGGAATGCGTGCCCTCGACGCGGAAGAGGCAGCCAATAGCCTTCTGGAGCCGGTGTCTGCTTTGCTGGACCGCGGCCGCGGCAAGGGTGTCTATGTCGCCTACACCATCATGGTGCAGGACGAAGGCACGCCCATGGGCGCCGTGGCCACACCGCTAAGAAAGCGAAAAGAAGAGCCGGTGCTCTACCCTCTGGGCTACGATAAGCTTCGAAACGGGGAGTTAGCCAAACTCCTCGACGAGCGGGGGATAGAGCACGTCATCGCCGTTGGAGCCTCGACACATCTTTGCGTGTTGTACACATGCACCGCAGCAGCGCGGAATCATGGGTACCACGTAGTCGTACCGCTGGATGGGGTAGCCGCCAAGGATCCATACGAGCATGAGTACTCGTTGCACCAGCTCACGGTGTTGCCTGCGCTTCCGCTCCAGATCGATTTCACCGAGACTGCGCTGATAGAGTTCCAGTGATCTCATCGGTGCGCGACCCGAGGACGGATTACTCGCGATGGCAGTAGCAGCCTCATTCCCGATCCGGGCGCTCCCGCGCGGCCTTCTTGATTTCTATCGGCGGACTGGCGGGCAGTGGCCGCTGGTAGGGATTAGCCTGCTGGCGCTATCCGTTATAGTTGCTCTGCTTGCGGTGGTTGTCGCCGTCGCTTTCCAGGACGAAATCGCCTACGGGAAGCTCGGGAGCCTCACTCTCGAAAACTTCCGAACATTGTATGGGGATGCGCTGTTTCGCAGCGCTATGGCAAACACTGCAGTGTTTGCATTCGTTACCGTCCTGACAGCTCTTTGCTTCGGCATACCAATCGCGTGGATCGTTGAGCGCACCGACCTTCCAGGCAGAAGCCTCGTCTTCTCACTTCTGGCGATTACGCTGCTCGTGCCGGGATTCTATGTTGCGATAGGTTGGCAGTTTCTGCTCCATCCGCGCATCGGCATTCTCAACAAGTGGCTGGTTGATATCTTGCCCATCGAGACAGCCCCGATCAATGTCGGCGCGGTGCCAGTGATGGGAATCATCCAGGGCGTCGGTCTCGTTCCTCTCGCGTTCATCATGATGGCGCCGGCATTTCGGAACATGGACCCGGCACTTGAAGAGAGTGCGCAGGTCCACGGCTTGGGAGCTATCGCCCGAATCCGAAAGGTCTCGCTACCACTGCTCACACCGAGCATTGCAGCAGCAGCGATCTACGTCTTCGCCATCGGTTTCGCTGCCTTTGACATCCCGGCATTCCTCGGGTTGGGGAACAAGACCTTCACGCTGAGCACCTTCATGTACGTGAAGACTCAACCACTCGATGCCCTTCCCGACTATGGTGTGGTTGGATCCATCGCACTCAGTATGATGTTGTTTGCGCTTGCTCTGACCTGGTGGTATCTGCGAGTGATACGGCAAGGCCACAAGTATCAGGTCATCTCCGGCAGAAACTACAGGCCTACTCGGATACAGCTGGGACGCTGGCGATTCGCCGCTTGGGGATATATTGCCCTCTTGGTGACGCTATCTCTCGTCCTCCCGTTAGTCACGCTGCTCTGGGCATCAGTGTTGCCATTCTTGATGGTCCCATCGGCCGCTGCATTTGGAGCAATCACTACCGAAAACTATACCAACATCCCATGGAAGGGTTTCTGGACCGCGATTAGGAACAGCGCGATCCTCATCGTAGCAACACCCACTCTGGCCTCACTGGCAGGAATCGCGACTTCATGGATCGTCACGAGGTCGCGCGTCAAAGGCGCGTGGGCATTTGACCTGGTTTCATTCCTGCCTCACGTTATACCGAACCTGATATTTGCTGTTGGAGTACTTTTGATAGGTCTGTTCGTAGTACCTGCTTTCGTGCCTTTCTACGGAACAGTGCTCATCGTGTTGCTCGTGTACGTTGTGACGACACTGCCATTTGCAACGCGCATGTACAACTCGGCGTTTACACAAATACACCGCGAGTTGGATGAAGCGGGCTATGTCTCAGGCCTCGGGCCCGCGTTGGTGCTGTGGAAAATATTGCGCCCGTTGATGGCTCCAACGATGCTCTATGCCTGGCTCTGGATTGCGCTGCTGGCTTACAGAGAGTTGACTATGGCTGCGCTGTTGGTGTCTCGCACCAATCTCACTATGCCAGTTTACATCTGGAGCGTGTGGGATACAGGCAATCTCAATCAGGCTGCGGCCGTTGGACTCTTGACGTTCCTGGTCTTTTCGCCTCTGGTGCTCGCTTATTTCCTCTTCGGGCGGCGGACTCTTCCGTGGTCGGACTGATCCGTTGAAAGGATGGTGTCTGTACGTATGGGGATCACTGTTCAAGGCCTTTATAAGACGTATCAATCCGGTGGCGAAGGCGTGCCTGCGCTCCTCAATGTCAGCTTGGAGGTCGAGGATGGTGAGTTCTTCGTTCTCCTTGGTCCGAGCGGTTCGGGGAAGACGACTCTGCTTCGTTCCGTTGCCGGCCTGGAACGTCCAGAGAAGGGTAGCATCTACTTCGATTCCACATGTGTGTTCTCTGGACATGAGAAGCTTCATGTGCCTTCAGAGAACCGACACCTAGGGATGGTCTTTCAATCGTACGCAATCTGGCCTCATCTCACCGTGTACCAGAACGTTGCATTACCGCTGACACATGGGAAATCGAAGATTCCAAAGCATCTCGTGAGTGGCAGGGTCAACGAAGCGTTGGCTCTGGTCGGGCTGCAAGAGCTTGGCTCGCGTAGTGCGACGCAACTGAGTGGAGGGCAACAACAACGCGTTGCGTTGGCCCGTGCACTGGCAACCAAGACCGAGCGGCTCCTCATGGACGAACCGCTCAGCAACCTCGATGCTCGCCTTCGGGAGGAAGTTCGAGGTGAGATGCGGTCGCTGCTAAAGGGAGCTGGGGTGACGGTACTCTACGTGACCCATGACCAGGAGGAGGCCATGGATCTCGCAGACCGCATCGCCGTCATGCACCAGGGTCAAGTATTGCAGATCGGCAGCGCCGAAGAGTTGTACCAATCTCCAACCGATAAAGATGTAGCCGACTTTCTCGGTTCCATGAATTGGCTAAGTGGGACCATCGAGGCAGATGGCGCAATACGGACTTCGTTTGGAACTGTTTTCTCTTCGGACAGCAGCAGTATTCAGCCAAACGTTCAAGTGTGGCTTGGCATCAGACCCGAAGACGTAGTCGTACACGGTGCTGCCGACGCAAGCCCTGACGGTAGAAACGAGTTTACAGGCGAAATCATCTCCAGCATATTCCTTGGCGACCACCGCACCTACCAGATCAGGCTGGCAGACCAGACGCTCAACGCAAATACCCCGGTTGAGCAGTTGTACGAGGAATCGATCTCCGTTTATATACCCGAGGAGAAAGCCAAGGTCTTCGTTTCAGACGGCTAGCAGGCCAACAGGAACGTCGGCACAGCTGTGCCAAGACATGACAACCCGCGCCCATGGTCGTGACGAGGCTGCTTGCAAGAGACAATACCTACGAGCTCAGGCGCCAGAACCTCACGGCGTTGCCGGCGAGGATGGCGTGCTTCTCGTCTTCGGGAATGCCCTGGAACATGTCCTCGATGACCTGCTGCGAGTTTGGCCAGTCTCCGGCTGCGTGGGGGAAGTCGGTCGAGAACAAGATGTTCTCGACGCCGATGGACTCTCGCACCGGAGCCGAGACACCCACCGGCTCGTAGAGCGTCCCCCACAGCGAATGCTCCCTCATGTATTCACTGGGCATGCGCTCTAAGTCCGGCATTCCCCAGAAGTGCCGCATCATTGGCTGGTACCGCCGGTAGTTGTCGTCGAGCATGAACAGGGTGAAGGGAAGCCAGCCAGTCATAGTCTCGGCGAAGTAGATCTTGAGGTCCGGAAAGCGGTCCCACACGCCGGCGTACGCCAGCTGCATGACTCCCATACCGTTGTGGCTCCCGCCCTGATTGGAGAAAAGCAGGCTCAATGCGTCTGCTTTGTGGTTCTGCGGCGAGTCGAGGAAGTGGGGATAGTTGAAGACCGGGTCGCGCTTGTTGGATCCCAACGCCCCGCCGCCGAACCCGCCGAACCGCCCTCCCCCATGTGAGGAAATGGCGATGCCGAGGTCAAGCGAGGCCGTCCAAAAGCGGTCGTCTTCCGGCGTGGGGAAGCCTCGGCCGCTGGGGAACGTGTTCAGCGTGACACCCTTGTAACCGAGCTCGACGCAATGCTCGAGCTCCTGCACCGAGTCTTCGATGCCGGTGGTCGGGATGATCCCGTTGGGGAACAGCCTATCGGGCGCGAAAGACACGTACTCTTCGGCGAGGCACTCGTTGTAAGAGTGCACCAGAGTGAGGTACAACTCGTCGTCCTTCGCATTCCGGAATAGACCGTCGGCCCAGGTGAACATGACCTCCGCGTCGACACCGTCGCGATTCTGTTCTTCCACTCGCAGTTCCGGCGTGCCGTTACCGACCGGTTCAGAGAACTTTGAGATCTGGAACGGTATCTCCTCGAATGGGACGCCAACGTTGCGGGTGAGCCCTATCGTGTTCGGCTCGCTGCCATCGCAACTGACGGCATCCGACCCATCGGGCATAACCACCCGGATGGGAGCTCGATCCCTCCACTTGGCCGGGACCCGGTGCGTCCACACTTCTGGGTTCAGGTCGAGGTGCGCGTCTGCGGAAATCACCCGGTAATCTCGTGCCATCGCTCGACTCCTTATCGCGGCTTAGCCCGCTGCTGCTGGTTCTCGTTGGCGAATCGGCGGGGGACGCCTGATAAGTGTACGCAGGCGATGAAGGAGGGTCAATGGCGACTCTCGCCGTGTCAGGGAACCAGCCGCCATGCGTCCGTACGAAGATCACGACGAGGCGAGCCGCTCCCGCGCTCCCCTCAAGGAGCTCCCGCCTGAAAGTTCTCCACCCGCAAGTGGAAGAACGGTGTCGCCTTCAAGTCCATGCTCAGGAGGAAGGGCGTGGAGATGGCCTGCACCACGGAACATGCCGACGACTCTCTCCCCGGCAAGCTCGCGGAGGCCACCCATGAGAACCTCGACGAGTTCAGCTCCGAGACCTTCAAACTGGTTGGGGGGGGGGCTGGCGGAGCTGGTGTCGGCAACACCAGGAATGTCAGGGAACACGAAGACCCAATCTCAAGCTCAGCGTCCTCCAAGGAGGCCGCGACCAAGAGGCGCGGATAGGTGAAGTCTCCCGCATAGGCAAGGAGAGTGACATCTTTGATCCTGACTAGAGACTGCTTGGGCTAGTGTTGGCCGATGGGATGTCGAGGTGGTTCACAGGTTCGTCCGGGATTAGGAAGTTGGGGCCTTCCAGCACCAGTCTAGCGAGCAAGAGCCGGGAGCGCTGCCCGTAGCTTAGGCTGCCGACAGGCAGCATCGGAGCACACGGCCACACCCGCGCTGGAGCCCACAGCCACGCCAACGCCGGAGCCTCCGACAGCCCCTCCCACAGCAGCGCCTGAACTCAACCCTCACGCCGGCTCCCCCGCCCCCGCCTCCAGCCCTGGAACCAGAAGAAGGCCCGCCAATCGGGTTGATTGCCCTGACAGGAGCTGGGGCCGTCCAGGTGATGTCGTCGCCACAGCGTACGTCCACAGACGGCGGCGGTAGCTCGTCTCTGAGGACAATTGAAACCCCGGCTAAGGGCGGCACGGTCGCCTGTCCCAACCCGTGCGTCCGAGGGTCTGGAGGAAGATGGAGCCGCTGGCGACCGTGTTATGCTGCGCCCTCAAAGGCGGCTGCTCAGCGCGGCCGCTCGCACTAGGAGGTAGACGGGATGCCCACGTTCGGCACTCTCTTCGATAGGTGAAGCGCGCGCGAACAGCGTAACTGGCAAGCGCGCGGCGCTGCTTCAGGAGTACGTCCGGTACATCCAGCGAGTGCAGCCGGGACAAGCGGGGAGGCTGGGGCCCGGAGATGGCGAGACGACCCAGGCAATCCGGCGCAGGCTCAACGCGGCGGCGGAAACGTTGGGCGTGAACCTGGAGATCCGCCGTACCGCCGCCGCCGTTTACTTCTGGCCATCGGACGGCCGGGGCCGCGGCAGGCTCCGCAAGGACTCGGGCGCGTAGCCCCCCGCCGAGGGGGTAGTTCCTATTGCCTAACCGACGGTGAATCCACATTTGAAGTGCAACACCTGCTCCTCGACGACCCCCGCCGGTGTCCGGTAGCCCAGGCACTTGCGCGGCGTATTGTTGTACGCCTGCCCGATCAGCGCAAACCGCTCATCCGACACCTCCCCCAGATTCGTCCCCCGCGGCAGGAACCGCCGCAGCCGGCCGATCGCGTTCTCCACTCCCCCCTTCTGCCACGGCGAGTACGTGTCGCAGAAGAACGTCTCGATGCCCAACCGGTGAAGCTCGTAGTGACGGGTGAACTCGGTCCCATTGTCGAAGGTCACCGTCTGGCGAAACTCCGGCGGCAACGGCCCCAGCATCCGGGCGATGGACTCCGCGATCGGCCCCGCCTCCTTCGACGGCGCACGCGCGAGAAGCAAGAGGCGCGAGGAGCGTTCCTGCAGGGCCAACACCACCTCTCCCGACCTCCCGAACTGCATCGTGTCCGCCTCCCAGTGCCCGAAGGTCCGCCGGTCGGCCGCCACCGCAGGCCGCTCAGCAACGGGTCGGCGGAGGGGAATGAAGGAAACCGAGCTTCCCCCCCTGCGGCCACGCCTTCCCCGCTTCCACTTCGCCCTCGGCAAGTAGCGCCGCCAATCATGGTCCTTGTGCCGCGCGGCCTGGGCGTAGACGAACCGGTAGATGCTCTCGTCCGAGGTCACCGTCCGGCCCTCCTCTCTGCGCATCTCATGGGCGACCTGCTCCGGCGACCACCCCCACTTCAGGCCCGCCAAGACCCGCTCCCGCAACTCCTCGTCCCGTTCCAGCCGCGCCCCCGTCCAGCGCCGCGCGCGGGCACGCTCCTGGGCCGGCGACGCTTGGTACCCGTCCGTTCGCAGTGCGTTCCGCTTCAGCTCCCGAGCCACGGTCGATGCCGCGCGATCCAGAGTTGTAGCGACTTGCCGGACCGAGGAGCCCTTGGCGCGTAAGCGGGCAATCTCACACCGTTCCTCAATGCAGAGCTGTCTGTATTCCATGGCAACACCCTAATCTGGTGTTGCACTTCGTTTGTGGATTCAGGGAACCTCGCAGCCCTCACCACCAGCGGCCGCGGCCCTCTAACTGACCCGCGCAATCACCTGCTCCCCGAACACGGGAATCTGCTCGTCGATGATGTCGTTCTGGAACTGCACGTGGAAAGTGTCGACTCCCGCCTCCCGGCAGCGCTCGATGGTCTCCAGCACCTGGTCAGCCGTCCCCGCCAGCCCGCCTTGGTTCCCGAACACCGCCGCCAGCTTGGTCACGGGGTCCTCGTCGCCCACGTAGGCGTTGCAGTTGATGACCCGGTGAATCGTCCCGGCGTCGCGTCCCGCCGCGCTTGCGGCTTCCTCCAGCGCGTCCAGCTGCTGGCGGTAGGCGTCGAGGTCGGCTGGCCAGCCGCCGTTGCGGATCCAGCCGTCGGCGACGCGGCCCGTGAGGCGCAGCATCCGGGGCTTCGCAGCGCCGATGAAGATGGGGATCGCCCCATCGGCCGGCTTGGGCGTCACCACCGCCCCGTCCACGCTGTACTGCTTGCCGGCGTAGCTAAAGCTCTCGTTGGCCCATGTGCCGCGCAGTATCTCGATGGCGTCGATGAGCCCGTCCACCAGCTCGCCGGGGGCGCCGAACTCGATGCCGTAGGTGGTGAAGTGGTCCCGCTGCGTGCCCGCGCCGAGGGTGAGGATGACCCGCCCGCCGCCCGTGATGGCGTCGAGCCCCGCCGCCATCTTCGAGAGCAGCGCCGGATTGCGGAAGGGAACGTTCAGCGTGGAATGGGTGACGCGCAGCCGCTCGGTCTGGAGGGCGATGGCCGTGGCCAGCGTCCATCCCTCGATGTTGTTCTCCGGCGGGCGGTCGCTGAACGAGATGTTCTGGAACCCTGCCGCCTCCGCCGCTTTCGCCACCGTCACGATACGGTCATACGGCAGTCCACGGGGGTTGAGCCCGAACCGGACTGCGTTGTTGCTGCGCGCCATAGTCTCCTCCTAGACCCTCGCGGGGCCGTCAGCGAGCATAGCAGCAGCCGGAGGGGGCGCCAACGGCGGGCAAAAGACGCTACGCTATAGACATGATTCGCGTCACCGACGACATACAGCTCGCCGAGCACGAGATAGAGATGACCTACGTCACCTCCTCCGGCCCAGGCGGTCAGAACGTCAACCGCGTTGCGACCGCCGCCCATCTGCGCTTCGACGCGGCGGGGTCCCCCTCCCTCCCGGAAGACGTGAAACGCCGTCTGCGGAGCATCGCCGGCAAACGCCTCAGCGGCGACGGCGTGCTCATGATTAAGGCCCAACGATTCCGCAGCCAGGACCGGAACCGCGAGGACGCGGTGGACCGCCTCGTCAAGATGCTCGCGCGGGCGGAACGCGTCCCCCGCTCCCGCCGTTCCACGGCGCCCGGCAAACAGGCCATCGAGCGCCGCCTGCAAGAGAAGCGCCACCGCGCTCAGACCAAGCAGACCAGGTCCTCCGCCCCCGATGAGGAGTAGGCGTTCGATAAACGCCCAGAGGGATGAGTCACTCGCAGCCGGTTGCTCACTCTGGCCATGCGGCGTCACCAGCCCAGTCATCGAACTCGTCAGGCGGAGCCGCGGCGTACGCCGCTTCATACGCCCGGTCGATCTCAGACGCCCAGTCCTCCAACTCGTCGGGAGGCATGCCCGGACCGTACGCGGCAGCGTACGCCCGGTCGATCTCCTCAACCTCTTTTCGCGCCAGGTAGTCGGCAACTGCTTCTCGGAACACTGCCGAGCGTCCGCGCGTCCGCACCTCCGGGTAGCTGTCCAACCGGCGCAGCAACCCCTCGTCCATCGTTACTCGTACAGCCTTCATCATGGAGATGAGCGTACCAGACCACCCCCTCTCTAACTCTCCCCCGCAGACGGGGAGAGGACAACCCCCTCCCCCGCGCCCGGCCACACCCCTCCCGCTCTCGCTGCGCTCGCCCGACCCCTCCCGCAGACGACGCATGATGCAAAATTGCTGATGCGGCGGAAGACTGACAGTTGCCCCTTCCCCGAACACCCCCGCTCTCCCTACACTGGTTTACGCGCTGTTCCCCTCCTTACCAAGGAGGGGCTAGGGGTGGTTCCACAGGGGGGCCCGCTGCCTACGGCGCAGGGCTCGTGCTCAGGAGTAAATGGCGCTTAATGGCGCTTAATGACCCTCCTGAAGCGGTGAGGCAGCCCCCGCGCACTCGTAGGCCGGGGAAAGTTACGAGTGAGATGGATGAGACATCTTCGGGCAAAACGAGCCATTGCGGTCGTGCGATGCGCCGGACCGGCGCCGATTTCGGCCTCACCGGGCGCCGCCGCCAGCTGCTCCCACCGTGTCATTTCGCATCATGCGTCGCAGACGGAAGGGGGATGGAGGGCCTCCCCTTCCCGTCTGGTCTGGTCCCCTCTCCCGTCTGCGGGAGAGGGTTAGGGAGAGGTCGGGCGAGGCGGTAGAATACCCGCCCACAGCCGACCAAGGAGCAGCCCGATGCCCAGACTCGAAGAACTCTCGAACGTGGCTAGGCAAGGACACCTGAACTTTCCCGCCTTCGACCACGACGACGCGCCCTGCGCCGCGCTCGACAAACCCCTCGCCGACGTTAAGCTTGCCCTCGTCACGACCGCCGGGCTCCATCTGCGCGACGACGCCCCCTTCGCCGGCGGCGACCAGACCTACCGCGTGATCCCGTCCTCGGCGCCGGCGCGCGACATCATCCAGAGCCACACCAGCATCGGCTTCGACCGCACCGCGTTCATGCGCGACATGAACGTCACCTTCCCCATCGACCGGGCCCGCGAGCTTGTCGAGCGCGGGGAAATCGGCTCGCTGACGCAGAACTTCTACTCGTTCATGGGCGCCCAGCGCAGCCCTCGCCAGATCGAGCAAGAGACCGGCCCGGAGGTCGGACGCCTGCTCCTCGACGAGGGCGCCGACGCCGTCTTCCTGACTCCGACCTGACCGAACTGCACGCACACGGTCAGTGTGCTGGCGCGCGCAATCGAGGAGACGGGCCTGCCCACCGTAACGATTGCGCTCATTCAGGAGCATGCCCAGCGGGTCAAGCCTCCCCGGACGCTCTGGGTCCCGTTCCCCTTCGGGTTCGCCCTCGGCAAGCCCAACGACCCCGAGTTCCAGCACAAGGTGCTCGGAGCGGCCCTCGGCCTGCTGCACGAAAAGAACACGCCGGTGCTGGCCGAGTTTCCCGAAGACGGCGACGCGCCCCCGCGCCTGCTCCAAGCCGGCGAGGCCCGCGCCGGAGCGACCGCCCAGGACGCCGATCCCGCCGACGAGGTGACAGCCCTCCGCGGGTGCTACGAGCGTTGGACCGAAGAGAGCGGGGGGCGGACCATGGTCGGGTTGAGCGGCGTGCCCCAGCGCCGGTTCCGCGGCCTCATCCGCTACATGCAATCGTTCGCCCAAGGAGAAGACGCCCCCTACGAGCTCAAGCCCGCGAACCTCGACGCCGGCCGCTTCCTGCGGCTCGCCTCGGACGACATCAAGGCGTTCTTCATGGAGGCGCGCTTCTGCCAGCGCCCCGAGCAGCAATACAACGACCTCCAGCACTGGTTCTGGTCCGAGACCGCGATGGGTGGGCTACTGAGCGCGGTGGCCGCGAGGCTGGCCGAGCAAGGGGATGAGCGGAACGCGCAGGGGATTGCGAGGTAGGGGCTGTGGGGACTGCGAGTAGGCATCGTAGGTCGGGAAGGATCTTCTTGGGGGAGCGGGCGAGCCTTGACGGAGGCGTGGCGGAGGCGTGGCGCGCGTTCGAGCGCGCCACTGCCCTGCCGTCACGCGTCAGCCCCGCCATCCCGATACTGTTCTTCGGCGATCTCCACGCCTACTTTTCTTCAAGAACGCGCGTCCTGACCGTTGGGCTGAACCCCTCGCTGCACGAGTTCCCAGCGGACTCCCCATTCCGGCGATTCCCGCTTGCCGAGGGCGTTTCGGCAAGCGAACCGAACCGCTACCTCGACGCGCTCTCGGCTTACTTCCGCACACATCCCTATCGCGGCTGGTTCAGCGCGTTCGAGCCGCTGCTCAAAGGTCTGGATGCAAGCTACTACGAGGGACTTCCCTCGACCGCGCTCCAAACCGACATCTGCTCTCCCGTGGCCACCGACCCGACGTGGAGCAGCCTCGACCGGGCGACGCAGAAGGCTCTTGAGAAGGATGGCGGTCCGCTCTGGCATGCCCTGCTGGAGGCGCTGCGGCCGCAAGTCGTGGCGCTGTCTGTTGCGCGCCGCCATCTGACGCGCATCGAATTCAGGGCCTTGAGCGAGTGGAAGGTCATCCACGAGTTCGAGTGGACGAAGGCCCGCGCGCGCCGCAACCAGCCCGTAAGGGTTTCTGCGCGGTGGTTCGAGGTCGGCGGTGAGCCGACGCTCTTCGTCTTCGTTCGTGCGGCGCAGAAGCCGGTCGGCCTGCTGGGCAGCGGCCAGAAGCGAGAAGCGGGCATGATCGCATTGGAGGTATTTCACCGTGGCCAATGACCGGCGCTTCGTTCAGTTCTCGCATCCCGGCCGCGAGCATGAACCCGACCCCGGCGGCGGGAAGTGTTGGAACACCTATAACAGCAGCCATGCCCGCAAGTTCATGGAGTTCCGCGGCAAGTGGACTGAGGAGAACGGCAACGCGAGGAGCCGCGACCTCCGCGCTTGGGGCGAGTGGGAGGCCGAATCTGACCTCGTCTGCGAGCTCAACCAACCCGGCCAGGACTCGCTGTATCCCCGCTATCTCTGGCGCCCCTACTATGTCTCCAGAGACAGCTACAGGCGGCTGCACAATACCGATCCGTTCATCTTCGGCGATCGGTTCCTCTATTCGAACTGCAAACAGCAGACAAATTCGGGTCTAGCCCGCCTCCGACGGGGCTCGGTAATCGCTTTCGGGAGCGGAAGGAGTATCGCGGGCGAACGGAAGTGGGCACTTGATACGGTGCTCGTGGTCGCGGATTCCCTCACGTACCCAGCACCAGACGCGCGCCAAGCGCTGGCGCACGCGGCGCCTGAAGTATTCCTCACGGTGACCAGCGACCCGATTGCAGCCAACGGGAGAGGCTCATTCAGGCTCTACTGGGGAGCGACGCCGGACGATCCGGTAGAGGGGATGTTCAGTTTCTTCCCCGCAATGCCGGCGCACGGCGACGCAGGCTTTCCGCGACCGCTGATCGACCTTTCCCGAGGAATACTTCAACCCTAGGAGCTGGCAGGCTCCGAAGGGTCTGCGGCGCGAATGCGCGAGTGAGGAGCTGCGCGGGCTCTGGGAGTGTCTGGCAGCCCAGGTGCGCGAGGCCGGACTTGTCCTCGGAACCCGCGCCGAGCTTCCGGAACGGCGAACAAGGGGATTGAGCGGAACGCTCAGGGGATTGCGCGGTAGGGGGCTGTGGAGCATTCAGCGAGAGGCTAAATGGGCGCTGTCAAGTCCTTTCATTTGCGAGGCGTCGCGCCAAGCTTGCATCCGCAGCAGCATGTCCATGCTCACGCCAAAGGCCTTCTCAATTCGCTGCGCCATATCCGGCGATAGAACGGCGTCGCCGTTCAGCAGCTCGGAAAGTGTCTCCCGACGAACACTAGAGTCTGGGCTGCCTTCTCCACGCTGAGGCCCATTTCTTCAATGACTTCCGTGCGAATGAAGTCACCCGGATGTGGTGGAGTCATGTTCACATAGGCCATCCCCTTATACCTCCACAAACTCCTATCAGCTTGACTTCCCGACGGCGCCCGGTGTCGCGGACGCCATTGTAACCGCACGGTCCATCCCTCAAACGCCCTTAGGACCCCGGCGACCTGGGCGGCCTCGCGACCAGCATCATCAGCGCCGACAGGATGAATGCGCCCGCAAAGACCGTGAACGCAACGTTGTAGCTGCCCGATATGTCCTTGATGGCCCCCGCCGCCAACGGGCCAACGGGGTTGATGAACGCGGTCATCAGGCCCATCTGTCCCCGAATCGCGCCAACCGACCGCCGCCCGAAGTAGTTGGGCACGATGATGCGCTGGCTCACCGTCCACCCCCCTTGGGCAACGCCGAAGGTGAGCCCGAACAGCACCGATCCCGCGAACGACTCCGCGTTCACGATGATGACCATCGACAAGAAGTAGATGAGCGCGACCACCGCGATGACGTGCCGGACATGGACGCGGTCCATCACCCAACCCCAGGGCGCGGTCGTGACCGCCGAAGTCATGGCGAACGTGAACACGATCAGCACCGAGCTCTCGAACCCCACCCCGCGCGACTGGAAGTGGGGGACAGCGTGAAGGTTCGTGGCCGTCTGGCCGAAGAACATCACCGACGTGGTCAGCAGGACGAGCCAGAAGGCCGGCGTCTTCCGGGCCTGGGCGGCGGTCCACGCAAACTCGCGGGACGCGGCGGCGCGCTCATCCGCTCGGCCGTCCGGCGCGTCCCCGTCGGGGAGCATCCCGTAGTCCTCGGGGCTCCGTCGCAGATAGACGAGCGCCGGGACGGTGATGAGCAGGATGGCGGAGATTGCGAGGAGCCCGTAGGCCCAACGCCAGCTCAGCAGCACGATGATCGGTACGACCGCAAGGGGGACCAGCGCCTGGCCGAACCGAAGCCCGAACCCGGCGAAGGAAGTCGCCTTCCCCCGTTTGCGGACGAACCAGTTGGCGATGGCGACCGTCGTCCCCAGCTGAACGCCCGCGATAGCGAAGCCGCGCCCCACCCCGAAGAATATCCACATCTGCCATGGCGCCTGCATGAGCGCCAAGCCGACCATTGCGCCCGCCAGCGCCATTCCGGAGAGGGCCGTAACCGTGCGCGTGCCGTAGCGGTCCATCACCTTGCCTATCGCGGCAGTGAGGACCGAGCCCGCGAAGCTGCCGATGGTGAAGGCGGCGGCGACCTCCCACGCCTTCCAGCCGGTCTCCTCACGTATCGGTTCGAACCAGACGCTCAGGACGGGCCCGTAGAAGATGGACGACGCGAAGGAAACAACCAGCGCTGTCCCGGCTATCGCCCAGCCGTAGTAGGCGTCGAACGGCCACAGAAAGCCCGCTGGACTGCGGGCTCGCTGCGGGCTGCTCATCTAGTTCCTGGCCGGGAGGTGGAAGAAGTCGACCGCGTTCTGAACGATCATCTTGTAGACCTCGTCCTCCGGAACGCCGGTGAAGTTGTGCTCCATGACCTCGTCCGAGTCAGGCCAGTCCGATTCCTGGTGTGGGAAGTCAGCCGCCCATACGAGATGGCCCACGTTCAGGTGATGGCGGAGGTCGACTCCGCTGCGGTCCTGCTGGAAGCCCCAGTAGAAGTACTCGTTGAGCAGCTCGCTGGGCATCGCCTTCAGCGGCGTAAAGCCGTTCATGTGCTCCGCCCAATAGATGTGGCGGTTATACCGCACGTCCGCGATCTCCAGGAAGAAGGGCACCCACCCGATCGATGTCTCGGCGAGCATGACCCGGAGGTCGGGGTAGCGATCGAACACGCCGGAGAGCAGGAGCTGCACCGCGTTCGTACCCGCCCCGCGCGCCGCGAACCGCTGCACTTGAAACGCCAGCTCCGTCGTCAGACGGCTGTCCTGCTTGGGGTAGTCGAGCAGCTTGCCCTGCACGCCCGTCTTGGCGAGCTCGACGTGGATCGAGACGGGCATCTGCAGGTCCAGCGACGCCGCCCAGAACCGGTCATCCTCGGGAAGCGGCTTGCCCCCGCCGTTCGGGAACGCCAGCAGCTGCACGCCGGTGAGGCCGGCCTCCTTGCAGAACTCGATCTCGGCGACGGCGTCGTCGATGCCGGTGGGCGGAATCGCGCCGATGCCGAAGAGCCGGTCCGGCGCCTCCGCGCAGTACTCCTCGCCCATCCACGCGTTCCACCCTCTGAAGATGGCGCGCTGGAGATCTTCGTCCTTCGCCTTCATCCACAAACGAGGACCGACGACCACCGCGGGATAGAGGATTTCAGCGTTGAGGCCGTCCTTCTCCTGCTCCTGAACGCGTTGCTGGGGCGAGCCGGTGCCCGGCGTCAGCTCGTACGTTTGGCCCCCGGGGTACCAGGTGTCGCGGCCCTTGCCCCCGTACAGGTCCATCGGGTTCTGTGCGGGCGGCAGGTCCTCCAGCTGACTCGCGTCGGCGCCCGTTTCGAGCTTGACTGTCTTGGGGGCGCGGTCGCGGAACTTGGGGGCGATGCGGTGCGTCCAGCGCTCGTTGGCGACTTCGAGATGCGAGTCGCCGGATATGCGGGTGTAAGGCGCCATACGAGTAACCTCCGGGCCCGCATCGTCTGGGGGAGCAGGCGGCGGACTGTCTGACCGTAGTATCGCCTCAAAACCTTGTCAACGCGAGAGAGGTTGTCAGGTTGTCCTAGTGGCGGGCGCCCTCCTATCATGGAGGTCGCCGGTTACAGCGGGCGCAACCACGACGACAAACCCTTCCTTCGGCTGCGAGACCTTTGCGTAACTGCCCAACGCCGGGGATTCTCGGGGGCGAGGTTCCCGCCTACGCGGGAATGACGGAAGGGGAAAGGGAGCTGCATGGACTTCCACTACACCTATCGAGTAAAGGCCGCCCCCGGCGAGCTATGGGCCTTCGTCACCGACATCCCCACCGTCGGCATGTGCATCCCCGGCGCGGCGGACGTAGCGGCCAACGACGACGGCACGTACTCCGGCATGGTGAAAGTGCGCGTCGGCCCCGTGGCCCTCGGCCTCGCCGGCAAGCTCTCCGTCGAGTCGCGCGACGACGGCGCCCGGCGCATCTCGATGACCGGCGAGGGCGCCGACCGCAAGGTGCCGGGCAACGTCCGCGTGAAGATCGAAATGGCGGTCGAAGACGCCGGGGACGGCGCCAGCAACCTCATCGTCGACTCCGACGCCAACATCATGGGGAAGCTCGGCGAATTCGGCCAAGGCATCATCAAGCGCAAGGCCGACGGCATCATGAAAGACTTCGGCCAGAACCTCGCCAAGCGGGTGGAGTCGTAGCTCGTAGCAGCGAACGAGGTTCGGGGTGAGCCTGTCGAACTACGGAACCCGCAGCCAACGCCCCGCCGCTAATCGTCCCGGTCGACGTATCCGTAGAAGGACGACACGAGCGTCATTGACTGGCGCACCCAACGGCCTGCGAGTTCGCCTTCCGCGACAGAGTCGCCGCCGGATGCGGCGCGGTAGGCGTTGCGGGCGGTGTATGCGACCTCCGACAGCCGTCCTGTCTTGATCATGCGGCTCAGCTGGTAGCCGACGCCGAACGCCAGCCCCGTCATCGCGGCGCGGCGCGCCATCGGGGAGCCGGACAGCTTTACGAGCGCCCTCATGCCGAGTCGCGCAGGCGAACGGCCCTCGGCGCTCCGGAGCGGCTGCTGCGCGGGGACGAGCGCTTTCGATTCAGTATTCATCGACATCAAGTCTACCCTATCCCCCGCCTACTCACTACGCTTCACGAACACGCGCTCCCGATAGAACCGCAGCTCCTCGATGCTCTCGCGGATGTCGTCCAGCGCCCGGTGTGCTCCCTTCTTCACGGGGATTCGCAGGCCCGGGTACCAACGCCGCACCAGCTCCTTCACCGAACTCACGTCCACGATGCGGTAGTGCAGGTACGCCTCCAGCGCCCGCATCTCCTTCATCAGGAAGAGCCGGTCTTGGTGGACCGAGTTGCCGCAGAGCGGGGCCTCCCCGGGCGCTACCCACTCCTTCACGAAATCGAGCGTTCGCCGCTCCGCCTCTGCTACGCCGACCGCCGACGCCCCTACCCGCTCCAGCAGCCCCGACCCCGTGTGCGTCTTCAGGCTCCACCCGTCGATGCGCTCCATCTCCTCCCGGCTTCGGGCGACCGGAATCACCGGCCCCTCGGCAAGGACGTTCAGGTCGCCGTCGGTGACCAGCGTCGCGATTTCGATGACGACGTGGCGCTCCGGGTCGAGGCCCGTCATCTCCATGTCGATCCAAACGAGACGTCCTGAGTCAGCCACGCGGCCTCCTCTTGGCAGGCGGGCGACTCGCAGACGGGCGACTCGCAGGCGGGCGACTCGCAGGCGGGCGACTCGCAGGCGGGCGGCTCGCAGGCGGGCGACTCGCAGGCGGGCGGCTCGCAGGCGGGCGGCTCGCAGGCGGGCGGCTCGCAGGCGGGCGGCTCGCGGCGGGCGGCTCGCAGGCGGGCGGCTCGCAGGCGGGCGGCTCGCCGCTGACTATGCGCTTCGCCTCGCTCTCGGTGAGCCGCCGCACGGAGCCCGGCGACAACGCCCCGAGCCGCAGTCCGCCGATGCGGACCCGTGTCAGTCGGAGGACGCTGCGGCCAAGCCCCGCCATCATCAAGCGCACCTCCCGCTTCTTGCCCTCCACGAGCACGATGCGATAGCGCGCCTCCGTCCCCTTGAACGGCTCGACGGCGACCGCCGCGGCGACGCCCTCCTCGATCTCGATCCCGGACAGCAAACGCCGCTGCTCGCCCGCCGACAACGGCCGGTCCACGAGCACGTCGTACTCCTTCTCGACGCCGTAACGCGGATGGGTCACGCGATTGACGAGCGCGCCGTCGTTCGTCAGCAACAGGAGGCCGGCGCTGTAGAGGTCGAGCCGGCCGGCTGGGACGAGCCCAGCAACGCGCAGCGCCGGGGGCACGAGGTCCAACACGGTCGGCCTCCCCCGCGCGTCGCTCACCGCCGACAGGTAGCCTCGGGGCTTGTTCAAGAGCAGGTAGACGCGCCGGTCGTCGGCCTGCCCGACCGTAGCGCCGTTCACCTGCACCGAGTCGCCCGGCGCCACGGGATGGTTCAGGTCCAACGCCTGCTCGCCGTTCACCGAGACGGCGCCCTGCATGATCAGCGCCGCCGACCGGCGGCGCGAGCCGACTCCGGCCGCTACGAGTTGCTTGACCAAGGGCTTGGCGCCGGTCTTGGGAGTTGGGAGGATGGCCACCCCGCGAGGGTAGCACAGGCCGAGAGGCGGCTGATAGAATCGCGCCGCCCCCGACGCGCTAAGCCCCGGCTTGGCGCGGGGCCTGACGGCCCCCTCCCGGCCTCTCCAGTAGACGGGAGAGGAAATCTCGAAGCAATGGAAGCAATGACGGAAGAGGCGCCGGAATGACGAGAAGGGGCGCCGGAAAGCGTACATGAGCGAACTCATCGACAAGCTGGAGCGCGCCGCCAAGGGCGTGTCGCAGCCCCTCGGTTTCGGCGGCGCCGCCAAGCGTGAGCGCATCGCCCCCATCCTCATCCTCGGCGGCGTTGACGCCGGCGACGCGGTCCAAGCCAAGACCGTTGTCGAGGCCGAGCTCGACGGCGCCATCGTCTCCGCCCGCGAGCGCGCCAAGAAGGCCGACGTGGACAAGTCCGCCAAGGCGCTGAAGGGCCTCACCTTCGGGGTCTGGGTCGACGAGGGGCGGGCCTCCGACACGAACGGCGCCGACTTCCAGATATTCTCGTCCGACGCCACGCCCATCGGCGCTCTCGCCGGAGAGAAGCGCACCACCGTCATGCAAGTCGCCCCCGAGCTCGACGATAGCCTCCTGCGCACCATCGACGTGCTGCCGGTCGACGCATTCTTTGTGTCGCTGGCGGACGCGGACTCGCTCACCATCAGCCAGCTCATGCGGCTGGGCCGCGTGCGGGGGGTCACTTCCCGATGGCTCCTCGCCTACCTCCCCGCGCTGCCCTCGAAGGAGGAGGCGGAGCAGCTGCGCGACGTGGGCGTCGCAGCCATTGCCGTGAGCGCGAAAGACCTCACCGCCGAAGCGTTCAAGGCGACCCGCGAGATGCTGCTGGCCCTCCCCCGCGAGTCGGCCAAGAAGAAGCAGCGGGAGCGAGGCTCCGTCACCCTCCCCAGGCAGTCGAGCATGTCCGCGGCCTCCGCCCCGCCCCCGGAGCCCGACGACGACGATGACGATTGGGACGATGAATAGCCGGCGACCGCTGCGCCCGCCCCAGGCGTAGCTCCCTGCGATGCTCCTCGCCCGAAGCGACCTCCTCCTCGACGACCCCTTCGCCTTCTTCGTGCTGCTCTTGGCGGTGGCCGTCTCGCTCCTGATCGGCATCACCTTCCACGAAGCCGCCCACGCCTACTCCGCCAACAAGCTCGGCGACCCCACCGCCGCGCGCCTAGGCCGCATCACCCTCAACCCCAAGTCCCACCTCGACCCAACGGGCACGGTGATGCTGCTGGTGGCCGGGTTCGGCTGGGGCAAGCCCGTGCCCGTGAACCCCCTCCGACTTTGGAACGGCCGGCGCGGCGTCGCCATCGTCTCGGCGGCAGGCCCCGCGACGAACCTCCTCCTAGCCCTGGCGTTCGCGTCGCTCTTTCAGGTCGGTCTGCTGGAGGCGGGCGACTTCTCGCGAGCCGAGCTGCGGACCCTCGACCCCGGAGCATGGCTGAACATCATCGCGACCTACAGCGTCCTGCTGAACCTAATCCTTGCCGCGTTCAACCTGCTGCCGCTGCCTCCCCTGGACGGCGGCGGCGTCCTGGCGGGCGTCGTCCCCCGCGAATGGCTCCCCGCCGTTGCGTGGCTTCAGCGCGTCGGCCCCATCGTCCTCATAGCCGTCATCGGACTCTCCATCCTGACGGACCTCAACCCCCTGGGGTTCCTCTTCGGCCCGGTCATCGACTTTGCGGGGTTCTTGATGGCTTAGGGCGGGCGGAGCCGTTCCGCCTGGGGGGAGGTTAGCGTCCGGTAACGCGGTACTCGGCGCCGCTGAGAGACTCGCCGGGGGAGTAGGCGTCGAGGGCGGCGCGCAAGGCTGCGGCTAAGGCCAGGGATTTGCCAAGCAAAGCGGTCAGCGTTACCGCTCTCCCTTCGTCTTGAAGCGGCGAGCCGATCCGGTAATCGCACTCCGCGCGCATCCTTGCAAGTTTCCGGAGAAGATCAGCGATGTCACTCCCTTGCGGCCCGCCTGAGTCGCTGAAACAGTCTCGCAGCGCGGAATGCCTCCGATTCCTCGGGATAGGCGGAGCGTCCGGGTTCTCTCGGAAGTAACGGCATCCCGCTTCGAGGTGCAGGCCGAAGTAGAGCCGGCCTACCGCCGTCCGCTGCTCCGCCTCGCTCTCTGCCCCCGTCTGCCGGACGCCCAAGTCGTAGAAATCAAGAGGACGCACGGGGATCCACAAGCATCGAGGCGGGGCTCGCGTCGAAAGATATCCAGCGATTCCAGTCCCTGCGCTCCGCTTCCGACAATGACGGCCACACGCTCATCCTCCAGTCCATGACCCGCCGCCACATCTTCATGGCGTCCTCGTGCGAGCCATCAATCCAGCAGACGAGATGGAGAGACCACTCGAAGCTTCCGTCGATAGGCCCGTCGTAGATGACCTCGGCTATCTCGATAACGTCTGCCCCGCCATCGGCGAGCGCGGCCTCGTACATGGCGCGGAACGTCCGCTCGCGGAACGGGGTCAGCCGCTTGCGGGCCTTGGGGGTTATGGTCAAGGAGACCGGGCGGATATGAGCAGTCTCAGCGGCTTGCGCCATCGGAGGCTCTCCTGTCGATACGAGCGTGAGAGCATCGTAGCATAAGGCGAGTGAGAGCAGCGATGCGACATCGGCTATCGCCCCTCTCCCAACCCTCCCCCGCAGAAGCACGGGGGAGGAGAAGCGGCCCGCGAGCCGGGCTCCCCCCAACCCCCTCCGCCATTTCCCGCGCAGGCGGGAACCCAGGCATTCCACGTCGCCATTGTGACATTTGCCCGTTGCGCAAACAACCTCTCCTCCCTACCCTGTCTCTCATGGCCCAACAGACCCGCCCTCTCGCCCCTCCGATGCCCCCGCGAGCCCTGTCGGGAATTGTCGGATTGTGTCGGATTGCTGTCGGAAATTGTCGGATTTGCTGTAGCGAAACAGAGCAGCGCTGTAGGGCCTGAACCCCCCAAACAGGAGTAAATACCATGGAAAACCGACAAAATCCGACAGTTTTGAGAAAACGGCGCAGAGGGGGACGGCATTCCCGCGCAGACCGAGACCTTTGCGTAACTGCCCAACGCCGAGGGATTCGGGCGGATTTCAGACCCGCTCGCCGTCCCAACATGGAGTTACGCAAAGGTCTCGCGGACGGAAAAGAGAAACGCCCCTTACCTCTGCGCCTTCTCGGAGTGAATCTCGTCCATCAGCATCCGCTTCGCCGCCTCGGCGATGCGTGTAATCTGGTTCGCGGTGAGCTTGGGGCCCATAACCTCGCGCTCGTACGCGGCGATGACGTTGATGAGCATGCGATCGTTGGGTGTGTTGAGCGCCATACCAAGACCTCTGGAGGAATGCCGAGGAATGATAGCGCGCGGACACATCATCCACGTCGCCACCCCGGACGCCTGGCTGCGGGACCGCCACGCGCTGTTCTATGAGCCGGACTCCCTCGAGTCCGAGAGCTTCATCCACAGCTGCCGCTCTGACCAGCTGCGCGGCGTCCTCGGACGGCACTTCGCGGGCCACCGCGCGCTCGTCCTCCTCGTCATCGACCCAACGCAACTGACCTCCGAGTTGCGCGTCGAGGAGTCGCGCCCCGGCGACTGGTATCCCCACGTCTACGGTCCGATCGACCGGATAGCCGTCGTCGGCGTGTTCCCCATCGAGGTGGATTCCACGGGCGCCTTCATCCTCCCCGACGGCCTCGGCTAGCCTGTCCGGCGGGCGCTCGCCCGGTGGTACAATCCGCCGATACACGCGCGGAGGCGTCTATGCAAGCGGTAGTCCGGCGACCCAAACGCCTCGTTGGCGATATCACGCCCCCCGGCGACAAGTCCATCTCGCACCGCTCGGCGATCTTCAACGCTATCGCCCACGGCGAGGCGCGCGTCGAGAACTACGGGACCGGCGCGGACCTGGCGTCTACCCTTCGCGTCCTCCGCGGTCTCGGCGCGGAGATCGAGCGCAGCAGCGGCTCGCTTATCGTCCGGGGCGGCGCCCTCTCCGAGCCCGCCGACGCTCTGAACACCGGCAACAGCGGCACGACCACCCGCCTGATGGCCGGCGTGCTCGCGGGCCAGCCCTTCATGTCCGTGATGACCGGCGACAAGTCCATCAGGTCGCGCCCCATGGCCCGTATCGTCGAACCCCTCCGCCAGATGGGCGCGCAGGTGGACGGACGGGACAACGGCAAGCTCGCCCCGCTCGTCTTTCGAGGCGGCGCCCTCCACGGCATCCGCTACCGCATGCCCGTCGCGTCGGCCCAAGTGAAGAGCTCGCTGATGCTCGCCGGCCTGTTCGCGGACGGCGAGACGGTCCTCGAGCAGCCGGCGCTCTCCCGCGACCACACCGAGCTCATGTTCCGCGCGATGGGCGTCGACGTAATCGAGGACGGGCTCACACTCACGCTCCGCCCCGGCCCGCTCTCCGCACTCGACGTGACCGTGCCCGCCGACATCAGCTCCGCGGCCTACTGGCTCGTCGCAGGCGTCTGTCACCCCGACGCCGAGGTGCGAGTCCGCAACGTCGGCGTCAATCCCACCCGCACCGGCGTCATCGACGCCCTCCGCATGATGGGCGGCGACGTGACCTTCGAGAACGAGCGCAGCGAAGGCGGCGAGCCCGTCGCCGACATCGTCGCCCGCTCCAGCGGCCTGCGCGCGACCGAGATTTCCGGCGACCTCATCCCTCGCCTCGTTGACGAGGTCCCCGTCCTCGCGCTCGCCGCCTGCTTTGCCTCCGGCACGACGGTCATCCGCGACGCCGCCGAACTGCGCACGAAGGAGTCCGACCGCCTCATGGCCTCGCGCGTCGAGCTGTCGCGGCTCGGGGCCGACGTGGAGGAGATGGAGGAAGGCCTGCGCATCACGGGCGGGCGGGCGCTGACGGGCGCGACCCACAGGACCTACGCCGACCACCGCATCGCGATGACCCTCGGCTCGGCGGGGCTGCTCGCCGGGGGCTCGACGACAATCCGCGCCGCCGAGACGGCCGCCGTCTCCTACCCCTCCTTCTGGGAAGACCTCGAATCCTTGCGGAACGAGGCCTAGCTTGGCCGCCCCCTCCCGTCATTCCCGCGCAGGCGGGAACCCCGCCCCCGCTCTGCTAGGGCAGGAGAACGAGGCTTAACATGGAGGAGGCGAACCCACTCCTCGTGGTCGTGTCCGGGCCGTCCGGCGTCGGCAAGGACGCGGTCCTCGCCCGCCTCCGCGAGCTTCACCCCGGCCTCTTCTTCGCCGTCACCGCCACCACTCGCCCCATGCGAGCGGGCGAGACGGACGGCGTCGATTACATCTTCCTCACGCACGCCCGTTTCGACTCGCTCCTCGAACGAGATGAGTTCCTCGAGCACGCGGAGGTCTACGGCAATCGCTACGGGGTGCCGAAGGAGCAGATCAGGAATGCGCTGGCTGAAGGCAAGGACGCCTTCGTCAAGATCGACGTGCAAGGCGCCGCCACCATACGTGCTCTCGCCCCTGACGCGCTCCTCGTGTTCATCGCGCCCCCTTCGATGCCCGAGCTGGAGCGCAGGCTCCGCGACCGCAAGACCGAGTCGCCCGAGCAGATGACCCTCCGCATCGAGACCGCCTCGCGCGAGATGGAAGAGGCGAACTGGTTCGATGCAGTCGTCGTCAACGAGACCGGGGCGCTCGACGAGACCGTTGCAGCGGTCCTCCGCGTCGTCGACGAACAACGCGACCGTGTGCCGCCCAGAACGGTCAGTGTGTGAAGACGAAGCTCATCGCATGATGAGCAGCCTGGGCCGGACCTCGGTCTGCCGCAGAGACGTCGATGCTTGACCTTAGCCAAGCCCTCGTCGGCCTGGGACATCTAGGAACGGCAGCCTATTGGGGCGTCTTTGGGCTAGCTATCTTGGCCGCAGCCGTCGCAGCCGTCGTCCCCGGGCTGTCAGCGCGGATTATTTTAGCGATAGCGCTCCCATGGATTGTCCTCGGGTTCGACCCTTCTTAGGCATCGTTCTCCTTGCTACTATCGCGGGCGTCGAAACGATGACTAACGTGACGCCGACCATCGCCATGGGCCATCCGAGGAGCAACGTCGCCACATTCATCGAGGGCAGGCAGCTTGCCCAACGAGGTCATGCCGCGCGAGCCCAGGGCTTCGCGTACGTCGTGTCAGGAATCGGAGCCCTCATCGGAGCAGCGGCCCTGCTCCCCACGATGCTCGTCATCGAGCCTATGATCGTGTACCCCGGCGCGCCCGTGGTGGCGGCGTTTCTCGGCGCAGTCTTTATCGCCATCCTCAGCCGCGGGGCAATGGCGAAGGGGCTTGCCGCCGGCCTGTTGGGCGTCCTTCTGTCGACCGTGGGACCCGACCCCTTTACGGAAACATACCGCTACTCGTTCGGTCCTCCGCTGCCTTGGGGAGGCCTGTTCATCGGTATTACAGCGGGACTCTTTGCGCTGCCCGAGATGCTCGACCTCACGATGACCAAGCGAGCGCTGGCTCCGCCCGGCGCCGCTTCGAACGTCAGCGAGGCGTTGAAGGGCGCGCGCATGGCGCTCAAGATGGCGCCGTTGATTGTTCGGCATTCGGCCTTGGGCGTCATAGGAAGCGTAATGCCGGGCAGCGCAGGGATCGTCTCTTGGTTCTCATACGCCGCGGGAATCGCTCTCAGCAAGGACAAGTCACGGTTCGGGAAGGGCTCCTACGAAGGCCTCCTTTTCTCCGAGTCGGCGCTGAGCGCTCACGATGCAGGGCAAGCCTTTCCCACCCTGGCGTTCGGCATCCCCGGCGGGACCGCCTGGGTATTCGTGCTCGTTGCAATGTTGAGCTATGGCGTCGCGCCCGGTCGCATGCTGACCAGCCGCGCAGACATCCTGGTCCTCATCGTCATAAGCTTGGCGCTCGGCAACGCGGCGCTCGCCGTCGTCGGCTTGCTTGCCTCCGGTCAGCTGGCGAAGCTGGGCCGGGCTCCCTACCCGTTGTTCGGCGCTGTTTTCATCCCCGCCACGCTACTGGCGGCTTACCTATTCACGGACGACTGGTTGGGGGGCGCCATCGTGCTGGGGTTCGCCGTAATTGGGATGCTGATGAAGTTCTTCCGCTGGCCGCGTCCTCCCATGATGCTCGGTTTCTTCCTCGGGTCCTTCATCGAAGGTAACCTGGCGTTCGCCGAAGCCCCCCTTGGTCTTTTTGAGACGCTCACGAGCCCCATCCCGGTACTCTCCTTGCTCCTGTCCATCACTGCCGCCGCGCTCTTCGCATTCCTCGCCGTGAAGCGCAGGACAACGATTGCGCCCAGCCCCCGCCTCCCGAGGCCCCATCGGAGGCCCGCTTCGTATACTGGTCGTGGACGTTCCTGCTCCCCCTCGGACTGATGGCAATCGCCATAGCCTTCTTAGCCGGAGCAACCGGCTTCCCCTCGAGCGCACGGATCACTCCCGTAACCGCAGCCGTCACCCTCTTCGGAATCGCCTCCCTCCAGCTTCGAAGGGCCCAGTTTCCCAGCCTCCGAGACCCTCAGCCGAAAGACATCCTCGACCTCCCCTTGGCGAGCAAGCCCCCGGAGTGGCGACGGTCCGCCCCCGTCCTCCTCGCGTTCCTCGGCCTGTTCCTCCTGGCGTCCGTGAACTTCGGGCCGCATTGGGCCGCAATCGGGCTCGCCGCCGTACTCCCCGCCTCCCTATCAGGGAGAAAGCTCGCCCCCTGGGGACTCCTCACCGGCGCTTTGGTCGCAGCTCCCGCGCTCGCCGCTCTCTACCTGACCCCGCTCGCTGACGCTAGATAGCGTAGATCTCCATGCCCAAGGAGTGCTCGCCGGGGCCGCTGGAGCGGCCGGGGCAGGCGGAGACGGCCACGATGCAGTCCATCAGCGCCAGCACGTCGATGTAGTCGCCCGCCTTCACGTCGAACGGCTCCTCCCAGAATGTTCGCTGGCTCTCGTCGATTCCCGTGCGCATGAAGATGTTGAACGGGTCGTGGACGTAGTTGCCGTTCAGCCCGAAAGACTCGATGGCCTTCGCGAGAATCTCCTGGCAGCCGGGCGAGTCGACGCCGTAGCGCTCGATCCGGCTCGTCGCGCAGCAACGGCCGCTGAGCATGTCGTGCGTCTCCGCGCCGCTGGGCGACGGCTGATGCGCGACGGTATCCTCGACGATCCTGAGCATCGGACGCTCCCACGGAGGCCGCGTCCAGAGAGTCGTGCCGGTCGTCGGATGGATAGTCTCGCGTCGGCGCGTCACGGACGAGCCCAGGTGCTCCCAAGGGTCGTGCAGGTTGAAAGCGTTGAAATCGATGACCTGCGGGCCTTCGGGCTGCGTGAGGCGAAGGACCTGACCTTCGCGCAGCGCCAGCGCAAGACCGTCGTGTTTCCTGACAACATGGCTCTCGAGCAGTCTCACGCTACGCCTCCTCATAGAGCCGTTTACGGCTTAGCGAGCGCTGGAGCGCCAGGTATTCGTCCTTCGAGAGCAGCGGCGTCGACCCGGCGATGACGCCCTCGGCAGCTCCACCCTCCGAGAGCAGGTCGAGCACGGTGAGGACGGTGGCCAGCGCCGGGTTCGCGACAGCTTTGGCGTAGTCCTCTATCACGAAATCGACGCCGTGCGCCGTGCCGGTCGCGCCGCTTGCGTAGGGCTGGATGGTCGGCATGAGATGGCTCAGGTCGCCCATATCGGTCGACGAGCCGCGCGGCCCCGCCTTCGTTACGTTGTCTTCGCCGACCGCCTGCGCGGCATTGTTGCGGTATACGGCGGACAGCGCGCTGTCGTTCTTCAGCGGCAGATAGGCCGAGAAGCTCGTGATTTCGACCTTGCCGCCCACTGCAAGCGCGCCGGCGCGCAGCGCGCGGTCGACCTTCCGGTCGGCGTCGGCGATCGCTTCGAGGTTGCGGCCACGGACGAACATCTCCATCCGCACCTCCGCAGGGACCGCGTTCACCACGTCCCCTCCCCGCGTGATGATGGGGAGGACGCGAATCGAGTCCGGGTCTTGGAACGTCTCCCGATTGGCGTTGATCGCGGCCATCGCAATCGTGGCCGCTTGCAGCGCGTTGATCCCGCGATGCGGGGCGGATCCCGCGTGGGCCTGCACGCCGATGAACCGCGCCTCTTTGGCAAGCGCGCCGTTGTTGATCGAGTCAACTGCCAACAGCCCCTCCGTCGCATTGCTCGACGCGTGCGTGAGGATGGAGATATCGACGTCGTCGAACTCGCCGAGCCTCACGAGCTCGGCCTTGCCGCCCATGAACTCGAGCTTCCCCTCGTCGCGCAGCGTCTGGCGGTGCTCGATCTCGATGAACTCCTCGGCGGGCACGGCCATGAAAGCGACGTGACCCTTGAGCGCGTCCCTGACGTCCGGATCGCTCAGGACGGCCGCAACGGTGAGCATCGTCCCAATCTGCGCGTGGTGGCCGCAGGCGTGCGCGAACGAGGTGTTCGGGTCGGCGAAGGGGTGCCCGGGGACGATGAGAGAGTCGAGCTCGCCCATGACGGCGACCCGCGGACCGTCGCGCGGACCTGCGAGGTCGGCGCGCACGCCGGTGAGCGCAAGCCCATCGCGGTGGGGCAGTCCGATGCGGTCGAACCACTGGCGAACGAGACTCGCGGTGCGCTCCTCGCGAAACCCCGTCTCCGGGTGCTCATTGATGTCTCGGGCCACGTCGATGGCCGCCGGCGCGTGCTGTTCGACGAGCTCTCGCGCCCGCTGTCTGATCTGTGCCTTGTCCATGAGCGGTCTCCTTCCGAGACGAATCGTACCACTCCCGGCTGGCCTATACTGGGCGGCGAGACCGGTTTCCGGAAGCCCATCATGCGGCTGCCGCGTGGCTCCGCGGAGCACATCCACGCCGGATGGCGCGGCCTAATCCGGGGAGGAGGCCGCCGCCCCGTCCCTGGGCAATCGCCAACACACAGCGAGCTCTTAGGCTGACTGACATGCGCATCCTCGCCGCGCCACAAGGATTCAAGGGCACGCTCACCGGAGCAGAGGCTGCCCAGGCCATCGGGGAAGGCGCGCGGCGCGTCTTCCCCGATGCGGAGGTCATCGAGATGCCGGTCGCCGACGGCGGACACGGCACGCTCGACGCCATGCTCGCGGCGGCGGGCGGCGAGCGCCGCTCCGCCCGCGTCCTCGGCCCCCTCAGCGAAGCGGTCGAGGCGGGCTGGGGCCTCTTGCCCGGCGCCATCGCCGTGATCGAGATAGCGCAGGCGTCGGGCCTGACCCTCGTACCGGAAGCTCGCCGCGATCCGATGCGCGCCACGACCTACGGCGTCGGCCAGCTCATCGCGGCGGCGCTGGACGAGGGCGTGAGCCGCGTTATCGTCGGGGTGGGCGGCAGCGCAACCAACGACGGCGGCGTCGGGGCGGCGCAGGCGCTCGGCGTGCGGCTGCTCGACGCGGAGGGCCGGGACATACACCTCGGCGCAGAGGGCCTCCTCTCGCTGGCCTCCATCGATATCGCGGACCGGCGCCCGGCGCTCGGACGGGTCGCGCTGGAAGTCGCAGCCGATGTCTCCAACCCTCTGACCGGACCGACGGGCGCGGCGATGACCTACGGCCTGCAGAAGGGGGCTTCGCCGAGTCAGCTAGCCGTGCTCGACGCGGCGCTGGGCAGGATGGCGGATGTCGTCGAGCAGGAGCTGGGGGTGCAGTTGCGGGACGTGCCGGGAATGGGCGCGGCAGGCGGCCTGTCGGCGGGCCTCGTGGCATTCGCCGGCGCATGGCTTCTGCCGGGCGCGAAGGTGGTGCTGGACGCGCTGCGCTTCGACAGCCGCCTCGATGGCGTCGGCCTCGTCATCACCGGCGAGGGCCGTCTCGACTGGCAAACGGTCTACGGCAAGGCTCCCATCGAGGTGGCGCGGCGGGCGCAGGCGCGCGGGATTCCTGTTCTCGCGGTAGCCGGTTCGCTCGGGCGAGGCGCGAACGAGACGCTCGCTCACGGCATCGTGCTGACCGAGGCCTGCTCCGAGGAAAACGACCCGCTGCCTGCGACCGGCGGCGAAGCGGCAGCCAAGCTGATGGACGCCGCCGAGAGGGCCGTGAGGCGCTGGGACGGCTAGGAGACCTCTCTCCCGGCTAGGGGAAGACCTCACTGACCGCGCACGAGAAGCCGGGCAGCACGTCCATGCCGTCGAGCGCGTCCTCCGCGGCGAGTGTGACGACAGGGCTGCCCTCGCGGTGCACGTCCACCGTGCGCGTGTCCGGGTGCACGACCCAGACGAGACGCACGCCGTAGCGCAGCCACATCAGCGCCTTGTCGTTGATAGCACGGCGGCTGTCAGTCGGCGACGCGACCTCGACGACGAGGTCGGGGGCAACCTCCGCGTAGCCGGTGATATCGGCGTCCAGCGGCATCTTCTCCGCTAAGAAGAACGCGATGTCAGGTTCGCGAACGGTGTCGGGGTCGCGCTCCAGCCACACACCGGCGTCCGAGGCTGTAAGGCTGCCCAACTTGCGGGGTTCAACGAAGTTCCCCAACCGAATGATGAGTTTGGTTACGATCTTGCCGTGTTGAGTTCCCGTCGGCATCGTCTCGCTCAGCACTCCGCGGATGAGTTCGCCGCGCACGCCCTTGCTATACAGTCGCAGCAGCTCATCGGCGGTTATCAGTTTCGTCTTGGCGGATGCCGTGGTCGCCATCGTTCAGCCCTCTCACTGGCCCGTGCGAGCAGTATAGCACCGGGATTTCCCCGCCCCCTTACGACACTTCCTTCCCGCCGTTGACCGCGATGAGCTGGCCGGTGATGAAGTCGGCGTCGTCGGAGAAGAGGAAGGCCACCGTGCCGGTGAGGTCGGTGGGGACTCCTCGGCGGCCGAAAGCGCGCGACTCTTCGGGAGTGGCGTCTGCTCCGTCCAACGCAGGATCTTGGTCGGTGCCGCCGGGAGCCAGCGTGTTGACGTTGATGTTGTACTCGCCCAGCTCGCGGCAGATAGCGCGGGTGAACGCCATCACCGCGCCCTTCGAGGCGACGTAGTGGGGATTGCTGTCGGTCACGTGGTTGGAGGTGCGGAGCATGGTGGTCGAGCCGACGTTCAGAATCTTGCCGCTGCGCTGCTCGCGCATGTAGGGGAAGACGGCGCGTGTGCAGAGGTACGTGCCGCGCGCGTTGACGCTGAACACCTTGTCCCACCAGTCGGGGTCCACGTCCATCAGCGATGGGCCGGTGATGTTCCGCATGAGGCCGGCGTTGTTGAGCAGGCCGTCGATGCGCCCGAAGCGGTCGAACGTCTGCTTGGCCAGGCCGGCTGTCTCCTCCACGCTGGAGACGTCCACGGTGAGCGGCAACACCTCTGCGCCCTCGGCCTCGCAGAGGGCCGCCGTCTCCGAGCAGTCCAAGACATCGGCGACAGTGAGCTTCGCGCCCTCCTGGGCGAGCCGGACAGCGTAGGCCTGGCCGAGATGCCGGGCGGCGCCCGTTACGATGATGACCTTGCCATCGAGACGCATGGCGGTCCCCCTTCCTAGCCGTCCTCTGCGCGCGCGCCCAGAATAATCATGTGCACCTCGCCGGGGCCGTGCACGCCGATGGTGAGCGTCTGCTCGATGTCCGCGGTGCGCGACGGGCCTGAGATGAAGTTGAAGTAGTTGGGGCCGCGTGACCTGGCCTGCATCCCGTTGAGCCGCATGATTGCAAAGAAGTCGTCCAGCGTCTCGACAACCTGCTCCGGCTCGATGAGCAGCGCCAGCACCGGCGGCGCCAGCGACGTGAGACGCGCGACCCCCTTGCGCGGGATGACCGCGCAGCTCGCCGTCTCCGCCACCGCGTAGGAAACCCCGGTGACCCCCATGTCCGAGCGGAACGCAACCTCCTTCAGATCGACGCGTCGGCGCGATCGGCTTGACCTGCCCGCCGCCAATACCGTCGGCGAAGCGCCCACGGAGCGGAGCGCGCCGTCCACATCCACGCGATTGAACACGTCCTCGAAGGAGCGGATGACGCTCTTGGCTCCGACGCTCCGGGCGATTCCGGCGACGGCGGAAGCAGCCTCAGCGTCGTTGCGGACGCGGTGCACGTTCCAAGAAGCAGCAGCGGCAGTCTCGGCCAGGCGTTCGACGCTCTGCTCGCGCCGCGCCGCGTTCCTCGCGAGAACCGTCCTGATCTTCTCAGCTTGGCGCGTCGAGTTGGCCTTCAGCGGTGGGTGGTCGGGGGCGTAGAGGATCGGCTCGGAACGACCGAGGGCCTCGCGGACGCGTTGAAGGAAAGCTGCCTTGTTGGAGTGCTCTTCGGGCGTCGGCATCGCTTAGCCCTGACCGCCGCTTCCGTCGGCAAGCTCGTCCCTCCACATCTTGGCGAAGGACTTGGGCGCCGGTGCCGGGAAGTCGCGGCTGGCGGTCCAGCCGCCCACCATCGGAACGGGGACGATTCCCGCGAATCTGCCCCGGCGTGTGATCATCCTCTGCACGATCCTGCCTAGCCGCGCCTTGCCCTCCAACGCCTTCCGGCTGCGCATCGCCGTGTGCCAGCGGCGCACGAACAGCCGCTCCATCCAAGTGGAGCTGCTCTCGCCGGGGCCGCCCTCGGCGACCTTGTGGCGAAGGTGCAGCAAGAGCTTGGGGATGTCGATCTTCACGGGGCAAACGTCGCGGCACGCGCCGCACAGCGTTGACGCGTAAGGGAGGTCGCGCGCGACTTTCATGTCGGTCATCGGGGGAGTGACGATGGCTCCTATGGGCCCCGAGTACACCCAACCGTAGGCGTGGCCGCCGACCCTCTGGTAAACGGGGCAGTGGTTCAGGCAAGCGCCGCACCGGATGCAGCGCAGCGCCTCGCGGAGCGTCTCGTCCTTCAGCAGGTTGAGTCGGCCGTTGTCGACGAGAATCAGGTGGAACTCCTCAGGGCCGTCCTCGTCGCTCTGCCCGCGAGGGCCGCCCACGAAGGTGTTGTAGCTGGTGATGCGCTGGCCCGTGGCCGAGCGGGGCAGCAGGCGGAGGAAGAGGGCAAGGTCCTCGATGGCGGGCAGGACCTTCTCCATGCCGGCCAGGACGACGTGTACGCGCGGGGCGGACGTGGTCATGCGGCCATTGCCCTCGTTCGTGACGATGCACACGGTGCCGGTCTCGGCGACGACGAAGTTCGCGCCGCTGATGCCCATCTCAGCCGCCGCGAACTTCTCGCGGAGGGCGTCGCGGGCGTAGATGCAGAGTCGTTTGATGTCCTGGGTGGGCGCGGTCTTCAGCCAGTCCTGGAAGAGGTCGGAGACCTCCTGACGGGTCTTGTGCATGGCCGGGGCGATGATGTGGAAGGGAGTCTCGCCGGCGAGCTGGATGATGTACTCGCCGAGGTCCGTCTCGACAGGCTCGATGCCCTCGCGTTCCAGGACGTGGTTGACGCCCATCTCCTCGGAGACCATCGACTTGCTCTTGATGACCGTTTTGACGTTGTTGCGGCGCGCGATGTCGAGGACGATCCGGTTGGCTTGTTCGGCGTCGTCGGCAAAATAGACGTGGCCCCCGTTGCGGCGGACGTTCTTATCGACGAGGTCCAGGTAGTAATCGAGGTTCTCGATGACGGACTGCTTGATGGCGGCGGCGCGGTCCCGCATGGCGTCCCAGCTCTCGTCCCCGAAGTCGTTCTCGATGCTCGATGCGCGCGCGTCGACAAAGTGCTTCATGACGTGGTCGAGCGAGTGCTGGAGCTTGTCGTCGTGGACGGCGCGGGCCGACGCCTTCTTGAAATCGGCGGACTTGACCTCAGCCATCGGCGCTCCCCTCGGCGAGGAGCTCGGCGATGTGGACGGCGCGGGCGCGCATCCCCTGGCGCTCCATCGCCCCGCGGATGTGCATGAGGCACCCGCAGTCGTTCGCGACGAGCGTATCGGCGCCGGAGCCCTCGATATTCTTCAGCTTCTGCTCCAGAATGGCGGTCGAGATGTGGGGGAACTTCACGGAGAAGAGGCCGCCAAAGCCGCAGCAGGCCTCGGACTCGTCCATCTCCTGAAGCTCGACGCCGGTGACGTTCTCGATGAGCTGACGCGGCTCCTTGGAGATGTGGAGCTCGCGCAGCAAGTGGCAGGCGTCATGGTAGGTCACGAGGCCGCCGGAAGCCGCGCCCACGTCTGAGACGCCGACGACGTTCACGATGTAATCAGTCAGCTCGCGCGTCTTCTCGCCGACGGCTTTGGCGCGTTCGAGGTTCTCGGGATCGTCCTCGAAGAGCTCCTTGTAGTAGACCTTGACCATGCTGGCGCAGGAGCCGGACGGGATAATCACATGCTCCTCATTCTCGAAGACATCGAGGAAGTGCTTGGCGACGTCGGCGGCCTCAGTGCGGAAACCGCCGTTGAAGGCGATCTGCCCGCAGCAGGTTTGGTCCTCGGGAAACCCAACGTCGACGCCCAGGCGGCGCAGCACCTTGACTGCGGCCACGCCCACTTCCGGGTAAAACTGGTCGACGAGACAGGTCGCGCACAGGGCCGCCCGAAACCTGGGCAGCGGCTGCCCTCTTCTTCTCGTTCGTCCTGAGCCCGTCCAAGGGCGGCCGCGTCGTCGAGCCACGGGAGTCAAGGTAACAGACGGCCAGGCGGCGTGACAACCGGCCCTTACCCCAACCCCCAATCTCGCGTACCATAGGCCCTGCGGCAAACCCCCTTCGGACTGCCTCCCTGCAAGGAGGCGTGGGGACGCCCCTACCGGCGCCCCCATGCATGAAAACGCATTTCATTCGCCTTCTTGGTCGCAGGAAGCAGGCCACCGCCTGCTAAACACCCCCGACCAAGAAGGCGAAAGTACCCCCTCCGGCGACACGATTTTTTCACCCTTACGAGTAAAACTACCCACCAAGAAGGTGATTAGCTCCCCGCTTTCGCGGGAAATCCCGGACCCCCGCTGAGGAGGCGACGTGGAATATCGAGAAGTCGGCAACACAGGCATACGCATCTCTGAGATCGGTTTCGGCGGAGGCGGCAACGCCGGTCTGATGGTGCGGGGGACGCACGAACAACAGGTCGAGGCGATTTACCGGGCCTTGGAGTTGGGGATCAACTACTTCGACCAAGCGCCCGACTACGGAGACGGCGTTTCCGAGACGAACCTCGGTCGCGTGCTGAAGGAGCTGGGCGTACGTCCCTACCTCAACACGAAGATCGAGGTCCGAGCCCACAACTTGGACGATATCGCGGGGCACGTGACTCGTTCCCTGGACGAGAGCCTGGAGCGGCTGGGCGTCGACTATGTGGACTTCCTACAGGTACACAACGGGCCCATGATGGACCGGCCGGAATTGTCGGGCCGAACGTACACCCGCCTTTGGGTCGAAGACTACCTGAGGGCAGGGGGAGCGTTGGAAGGACTCCAGCGTGCCCAGAAAAGCGGAAAGGCAAGGTACATCGGCTTCATCACCCGAGGCGGTGACTACCCGGCGGCCAAGAGCCTGATCGATACGGGAGCGTTCAACCTGATCAACGCCTCGGTCAACTTGCTCAACCCGTCGGCGGGGATGAAACCCTACGGGATGCGCGTCGACTCGGACTACGCCGGAATCCTCGGCTATGCCGCGGCGCACGGCGTGGGCGCCGCCATCTACAGCCCTCTCGCCGGCGGACTGCTGACCGACTCCGCCGTCGAGACCGGCGCGACGCACCCTCTGGCGCGCGCCCTGCGCGGTTCGGACGGCGACGACGCCCCGCTGCGCGGCGCTCGCGCGCTCCGGTTCCTCTCCCGCAACCTCGACGACACGCAGGCGGACGAGCATAGCCTCTCCGAGGCGGCGCTCCGGTTCGTCCTGTCCCTCGAGGGCGTCACCTCCGTTCTAGGCGGCTTCTCCGACGCAAAGCAGGTGGAAGACAACGTGGCATGCTCCGGGAAAGGGCCGCTCTCGGAACAAAACATGGCGCGCATCGAGATGGCCTGGCGGGCCAACTTCGGCGTAGAGGGCTAAACCCGGCTCAGTAGTGACGCCAACGGAGGCGCGCCATCTTGTGCGCGCCTCCGTTACAAACTGCAGCGGCGTCACTGCTTCCCATGAGCGCGTCCTTTACGCCCTCAGCCCTGCCTATCCCGCAGTCTAGAAGACCTTGTCGCCGAACCAGTCGATCAAGCTCGCCTGCGGCCAGATGATGAAGAGGACGTTGTCGGTCAGTACGAACTCGAAGAGGAAGACGAAGGACATCGTGATGACCGGCGCGAAGACGCGCCAGGCGAAGAGCCAGTGGAGGCTCTCGGCGGCCTCCATCTCCCGCAGGCTTTTCGGGATGAGCAGGAGCAGCATCGCCAGGCCCGGAATGATGCGGAATGCCCACCCGGTCATCGTTCCGGACCAGCCTTCCGTCGTGTCCGGCCAGCCCGCGATCGTCATGATCAGCGCAATTACGGCGAACATCGCGGATACGACGATGACCGGCCACGGCTTTCTTAGCGTCGCCGTAACCTGCGCGTCGATCACGAGACCGGCGGCCAGCGCGATGGCGACAGCGAATCCGGCGACGATCGACTGCACGACGCCCAAGCCGATAGTTTCGATATCACCAGCCAAGAACACGTTGGCGAGCGCGGCGAAGCCGCCCGTCGCCATAAGCACTCCCAGAACGACGCCCAGCACGGCGCTGACCCCGAGAGCGACCGGAACTTTGACGCCGCCGCGGGCCATGAGCGTGAAGGGGATATAGCCGGCAAAGGCGATCGCTCCCCAGCGAAGCCCGACCGTGCCGGTTACGACCAGGAAGAGCAGGAAGCTGACGGCGATGAGGGTGCCGGCCTGCTTTGCGCCCGGCAGCGCAAGGCTGTGCATACCGAGGTCCATGATCTGGACATGACGGCCTGTTCGCTCCCGCAGGTGGAAGGACAGCTGCAGGAGCCCCAGGACGATTATCACCACCGACATAGCCCGGGCAAACATCCAGGATTCGACTACGCGGAAGCCCAGGCTGCCGGCAAAGAACGCCATCGCCCCGCCGATAATCAGCAGAATGGGTATATTGCGCATGCTGAAGAGCGCCTGCATCAGCGAGACTGAGCGCGGCCCCGTGTCCGAGCCGCCGGCGACGGGAGGATGGGCGTCAGCCGTTGAAGGAGCGGCGGTAATCTGCGTTTGGCCCTGCGCCGACCGGGCGAAGACAAAGGCTGTTACAACGGCGATGAAAAGCAACACGATGGTAAGAGGCCGCGTAAATATGCCAAGGTACTGGCTCTCCCCAAGGCCCGGAATCGAAACGGCCTCCACCACTGAGCGGGCCGACTGGAAGTTCCTCTCAATGATTGGCCCAAGGATGACGCCGAGCAGCAGCGGGGGGCGAGGCCACTGGAAGAGCTTCATGATGAGGCCAATGCCCGCGAAAACGAAGATGATGGGCAACGCCAGCCAGCTGGTCATCGTGATGACGCCGCCGAGGAGCACAACAGGTATGACCACGCCGGCAATCACCGGATAGGGGATGCGCGTCAGCTTGACGAACTGGCCCGTGGCGGCGATGCCGAGCATGGTTATGATGAAGTTGCCTATAGCGAGCGTCAGCACCAGCAGAATCACGACGTCGGCCTGGTCGCCGAGCAGGCGCGGGCCGGGCGTCAGGTCCATCGCAATCATCGCGACGAGCACGAACGCCCACGCCAAACCGCCGGGGACTCCGAGCGAGAGCGTGGGAATCGCTTGCCCGGCCTCCTTCGAGTTCTGGGCCGACTCGGCGAACAGCACGCCGTCGAGCGAACCCTTGCCGAACTGGCTCTTGTCCTTGGACCAGAAGATGCCGAAGGCGTAGGAGAGCCAGTCGATCACGGCGGCGCCGACGCCGGGAATCGCGCCCAGCAGCACCCCGAACACCGACTGCCTGATCATGACGGGCCAGCGCCTGAGGCCGTCTTGCGCGCCGCGCATGACCTCGCGCGTGCTGATGATCGCGTCGGGCGGCGCGACTGGCCGACGGGCGATGGTGAGGTCGATCAGCTCCGGCAGCGCGAAGAAACCGAGCGTAACCGCAATGATGGGCAGCCCTCCCCAGAGCTGCGGCTGCTGAAAGACGAAACGGACGTCGCCCGTGATGGCGTTGATGCCGACCGTGCCGAACAGGACGCCGAGCGCGCCGGCCATCAGTCCCTTCACCATGGCGCCCGCGCTGAGGGCCGACACCATGGCGATGCCGAAGAACGCCATCGCGGCGATCTCCGCAAATCCGAAGGAGAGGATGACGGGCTTGATGATGGGAACGAGCGCGGCCAGCACAATGGCGCCTATCAGCCCGCCGAGGGCGGACACGGCGTAGATGGCGCCCAGCGTGTGGGCGGCCTTCCCCTGCCTGGCGAGCTGGTGACCCTCGAGGAACGTGACCTGCGTGGCGCCGCCCGGGAGGCCGAGCAGCACTGCGGGAATCGAGTCGAGCGTGTTGTTCACGCCCGTCATCGTTGCGAGCGCCACGAGGCCGATGGCGCGCTGATCGCCGCGGAAGACATCGACGATGAAGGGGATGGAGAGCGCCATGATGATGACGCCGCCAACGCCGGGGATGATGCCGGAGGCAGCCGCGACGAACACGGCGGCGAGCACGGCGACCCAGTAGATCGGCTCGCCCAAGTACGCAATGCCTTGCCTTATCTCGGTAAGGAATTCGCCTTCCAAGTCCAGTCTCCCGGCGCTATCGCGCTATTCCGTGGTTCCCGTCGAAGGGATCGCTTACAGAATTCGGCCCCGGTAGAGTCCTGTCCTAAGAACCCGCCGGGGCGCGATTCTAACCTACAGCGAGGGGGGCCCGACAACCCGCCAAGACCGCCCCGTCCCTAACCTTACTTCACGTACTTCTCAAACACGTCCTGCGCGATCGAGTCGATGAGTTCCTTGTTGTCGATGAACGCGTCGGTCGTGTCGGTCAGCTCCTGCTGGGCCATGTCGCCGTGCGTGAAGATGTTCTTGATGCCGGTGAAGCTCTGCATGGAGGAGGCGAACTCCTCGTTGGCCATCGCGTCCGCGAGCGCCTTGCGCAGCGCGGCCGTTACGCCGTCTGGTATCCCGGACGGGCCGATGATGTTCTTGGAGGCGTAGTTCCGGGGGCCTTGCATCGCGACCCACAAGTCGAGGTCGTCGCCTTCGAGGTGGGTGTCGCCGACGTTCGGGCAATGGAAGTCCGCCTCGCCGTTGTGGCCGAGGTCGAACCCGGGCATGGACAAATCAGCGAACGGTTTGATGAACCCGCTCTCCGTCCAGCCGGGCCTGGTCCGGGGGTACTGGTCCCAGATCGTGCCGGAGACCCAAGAGTTGACGTCGCCGCGCTCGATCATCACGTACTGCTCGGCGGAGCCTGCTGCGGCGAGGTTCCTAATCTCCAGAGGGACGTTGAACTTGTTCGCAATCCAGCCGACGGGAGTCGTTGCGCCGAGGTCGGCGGGCGTCGGGGCCGACGTGCCTATTGTGAGGGTGTAGTCGCCGCCCCATGCGTCTTCGAAGCAGTCATAGGGCACGTAGTCGCGGGTGGTCCACACGCCCTCCTTGCCGGACGTCACGCCAATCATGGTGACCTCGCGCATGTCAAACTGCGCGCCGGGAACGAACTGGTCAAAAATCCCCGGCGTCGCCTCGAGGCCGAGGGTGAAGCCGTCCGGCTCGGAGTTCCACACGAAGTTCCGCTCAATCAGCACCGGGGTCATATTCGTGACCACGATACGCGGGTTGCCGGGGATGTACTCCGGCCACGCCCGCGACATGAACCGGGCCTGGGCGTCCGTACCGCCGCCGGGGTTGAACCCGACCATCATGCGGATGGTCTTGCCCTTGAAGTAGGCTTCCGCGTCGAAATCGGGGTCCGCCGGGACCTCGGGGACCGCAGTTGCCGTTGGCCTCGGCGTGGGCGTCGCAGGAGGCGGCGTCACGCCCGGCGGGACCGGCGTTGGGGTCGCTGTCGGCGGGACTGCCGTCGCGGTCGGGCGCGGCGTTGGAGTCGGGTCATCTCCACCACACGCAGCCAACACGAGCGCGAGCGTCAAACTCATTGCTCCCAAGACCGCAGATCTCTTCACCAGCCTCAACATCTGTTCCTCCCCCGTAAATCGACACAAGTAAGAACACAGCCTGGACGGCGACCGCCTAGGTTGAGTCACGGAACCCTATAGCGGAGAGCCTACTCTGTCAATTCGTTGGGAGCTTGGCAGCGCGGCGCACGTTTCCCGAAGCGCGAAGCCGCCCCGCCAGGTTGGCGGGGCGGCCCCTCCAGTCAATCCTCGTCTCGCGTTGCTTACTTCACGTACTTCTCAAACACGTCCTGCTGGAGTTGATCGATAAACTCCTTGTTCTCAACGAACGCGTTGGTTGTGTTGGTCATCTCCTGCGCGGCCACATCGCCGTGCGTGAAGATATTCTTGATGCCGGTGAAGGCCTGCATAGAGTCCGCGAACTCCTCGTCCGCCATCGCGTCCGCGAGCGCGGTGCGCAATGCAGCAGTAACGCCCGCTGGAACCCCCGGCGGACCGATGATGTTCTTCGACGCGTATATCCGAGGACCTTGCATAGCGACCCACAGCTCGAGGTCGTCGCCTTCGAGGTACGCGTCGGCAACGTTCGGGCAATGGAAGTCAGCTTCGCCGTTGTGGCCAAGATCGAACCCCGGCATGGACAAGTCAGCAAACGGCTTGAGGAACCCGCTCTCCGTCCAGCCCGGCCTCGTCCGGGGATACTGGTACCAGATCGTGCTGGTCTGCCACGAGTTCACGTCCCCGCGCTCGATCATCACGTACTGCTCGGCGGAGCCGGCGGCGGCGAGGTTTCTGATCTCCAAGGGCACGTTGAACTTATCCGCGATCCAGCCGGTGGAGGCTGTCGCGCCCAAGTCGGCCGGCGTCGGCGCCGACGTGCCTATGGTCACGGTGTAGTCCCCGCCCCACGCGTCTTCGAAGCAGTCGTAGGGCACGAAATCGCGGGTGACCCACACTCCCTCCTGACCGGAGGTGATGCCTATCATCGTCACCTCGCGCATATCGAACTGGGCACCGGGCGTGAACTGGTCGAAGATTCCCGGTGATGCCTCTATCGACAGGGTGAGGCCGTCCGCCTTGGCGTTCCACACGAAGTTCCGCTGGACAACGTTGGGCGTCATGTTCGTGACCACGATACGCGGGCTGCCGGGAATGAACTGCGGCCATGCTCGCGACATGAACCGGGCCTGGGCGTCAGTCCCGCCGCCGGGGTTGTAACCGACCATCAAGCGCATCGTCTTGCCCTTGAAGTAGGCCTCCGCATCGAAATCAGGGTCAGGGGCAACCGGGGCTGCTTCCGGCGTCGGTGTCGGTCTTGGCGTGGGCGTCGCCGGCGGCGGCGTCACGCCCGGCGGCAGCGGCGTCGGGGTAGCGGTCGGCGGGACCGGCGTAGCGGTTGGGCGAGGAGTCGGAGTCGCGTCCTCTCCTCCGCATGCAGTCAATACGAGCGCGAGCGTCAAACTCAACGCTGCCAGAGCGACAGTCCCCCTCGCCAGCCTCAACATATGTTCCCCCCTATCGCTCGCCAACGGGCACAAAAAACAAAACCAGGACGGACTAACCGCCTCGGTTCGGAGCGGCGAAACCCTATCGCGGGGAGCCGCAACCTGTCAATTCCGCTCGATGGCCAGGTTGGGGCTGGGGGAACGCGTACATTCCGATGAACAAACCGCCCCGCCATTATGGCGGGGCGGCTCCCTCTGGTGCGTCGGTCCTCGCGTCTTACTTCACGTACTTCTCGAACGCGAGCTCCTGCAGCTCCCCGATCAGCGGCAAGTTGTCCAAGAACGCTTGCGTGGTGTCGATCAGTTCCTGCTGCGCCGTCGCCCCGTCGGTGAAGTTGTTGGGGATGCCCGTGAACTTCGTCATGTCGGTCGCGAACTCCTCGTCGTTCATCGCGTCCGTCAGCGCGTCCCGAAGGGCATTCAGCGGTCCGGGCGCCATCCCCGGCGGGCCGATGATGTTCTTGGAAGCGTACGTCCGCGGTCCGGTGATGGCGATCCAGGTGGCCAGCTGCTCGTCCGTGGTGAAGTACGACTCAGCCTTCGGGCAGTCGTACGGGCCCTCGGCGTTCGACCCCAGCTCATAGCCGGGGAAGGAGAGGTCCACGAACGGACGCAGGAACCCGTCCTTGATCCAGCCCGGCCGAGTGATCGGCAGCTGCGCCCAGACCGTGGACGATGTCCAGCTGTTCACGTCGCCCCGCTCCAACATGATGTACTGCTCAGCGGACCCGGCAGCCGCCACGTTCTTGATCTCCAACGGAAGATTGAACTGGTCCGCAAGCCAGGCGAGGGAGATGAGTGAGCCCAGGTCGGCGGCCGTCGGCACACTCGATCCGATGGTCAGGGCCGGGTCCGTCGCGTCGAAGGCCGTATCCATGCATCCGTAGGGCAGGTTGCCCCGAATCATCCAGAACTGGTCCTTCCCTGAGGTCACGCCGACCATCGACACCTCGCGGTTGTCGAACTTGGCTGCCGGCGACACCTGGTCGAAGATGCCCGCCGTGGCCTCGACGGAGATGGTGAACCCATCGGGCTTGGCACTGTACACGAAGTTCCTTTGGACGATGTTGGGCGTCATGTTCGTCACGACGAGCCGTGGATTCCCGGGGATGAACTTCGACCACGCCCGCGACATGTATCGCGCCTGCGCGTCGGTGCCGCCACCGGGGTTGAACCCGACCATCAACCGGATCGTCTTGCCCCCGAAGTACTCCTCCGCGTCGAAATCCGGGTCCGTCGGGACCTCAGGGGCGGGCGCCGACGTCGGGGTGGCCGTCGGCGGGGGCGGCGTGGCGCCCGGCGGCAGCGGTGTCGGCGTCGCCGTGGGCGCCGCCGTCGGCACGGGCGTTGCGGTTGGGCGCGGGGTTGCAGTCGGATCGTCTCCTCCACATGCGGCAAGCACTAGAACGAGCGTCAGGCTCAACGCCGTCAAGACCGCGAAATTTCTCATCATTCCCATCATCTGATCCTCCCGCCTCCGACATCGTTTCTATAGTAAGGCAACCTAGGCGAAGCATGGCTCGCCTAGGGCTAGGGAACCCTATCGGCGGGCTGGCCACCGTGTCAACGCCTCCGCCAATCGGTCAACCTAATCTCGGGGATTCTCGCGCGTCCGCTACCCGGCCTCTGCTTGTTATACGCTGTAGAAGGCAATCCGGTTTCATGAAATTCGATCAACCCATGACCTTGACTCTGACACTCAGCGCAACCGACCAGTCGCCGATGCGCCGGGGCGAGACCCCCGCCGACGCTTTGCGCGACACCGTGGCCCTGGCGCAAGCGCTGGAGGAGTTCGGCTACTCGCGGTACTGGGTCGCCGAGCACCACAACGCCGGCACGTTCGCGGGCGCGAGTCCCGAGATAATGGCCGGCCAGATTCTCGCGAACACGCGGCGGATACGGGTCGGCAGCGGGGGCGTGATGCTCTCCCACTACTCGGCCCTCAAGGTTGCCGAGCAGTTCCGCATCCTTGAGTCGTTCTATCCGGGGCGCGTGGACCTTGGAGTCGGGCGGGCGCCGGGAAGCGACCAAGCCACGATAATCGCCCTCGCCTACCCGAAGCGGCCCGCCGCCATCGAGACGTTCCCGCAGCAAGTCGTCGACCTCATCGGCTATCTCTACGGAGCATTGCAGCCCGACCACCCATTCGCGGCGATCAAGGCGCAGCCGGGGCCGGCCCCCGAGTCGGCGCCCGAGGTCTGGCTGTTGGGCTCGAGCGACTACTCGGCGAACCTAGCCGCCTACCTCGGCCTGCCGTTCGCGTTCGCCGACTTCTTCGGCAATACGGGCAGGCACGGCCCGGCGGTCGCGGAGATCTACCGGCGCAACTTCAGACCATCCGAGCTGTGCCCGACGCCACGGTTGAACGTCACGGTCCAGGCCGTGTGCGCGCCGACGAAGGAGGAGGCGCTGTTCGTGGCGTCGAGCCGCAATCTGAATCGGGCGCGGAGGCTGTTGGAAGCGCGGACCGGAGAGCGAATCGAGGGCCTCGTCCCGCCGGAGGAGGCCTCCCTAGCCATAGTAGGCGAGGACGCCGAGCAATACGCTGCGCAGTTCACCGCAGGCTACATCGACGGCGACCCCGCTCAGGTGAAACGCGCGCTTCTGGAGACGGCGGAGCGCTACGAAACCACGGACGTAGGCATCGTGACGATTGCCTACCACCTGAAGGACCGGGTGCGCTCCTATGAGCTGATCGCTCGCGAGTTCGGCCTGCTCCCAACCTAGGACGTAGCGTACCATCAGCCCGGCCCCATCAGGCCCCATCAAACCGCAAACGGCAGAGGAGAAACCATGGGCAGACGTCAGACCATTCACATCCCGGGCGTGCAGCACAACGCCCCAATACCCTACGGCGCGCGCGTCGGCAACGTCATTTACAGCTCGGCGATCCAGGGAATCAACGCCGACACCGGCGAGCTCTCCGACGACGTTTACGAGCAGGCGCGGCAGTGCTTCCGAAACATGCACACGTTCCTGGAACACGCAGGCGCGACGCCGGACGACATCGTGCGGCTCACCTGCTTCCTAGCTGACCTCTCCGATCGGCAAGCGCTGAACGAGCCTTGGCTGGCGCTCTTCCCCGACGAAAACGACCGCCCGTCGCGGCACACTTCGAAATACGAGCCTCCGCCCGGCGGGATGAAGGTGCAGATCGAGGCCGTCGCCGTCGTCGAGTGACACTCCCCGTTGGAGATCTCGAACAACTCCTCCCCTATCCGTTCGCCCTAGGCCTGTCGACGAGGTCTCACAGACGGATAGGGGCGCCTGTTAATAGATGTCGAGGGTAAAGCGGGGCGCAGGGACTTCTTCCGTCTTGTAGTCGAGCACGGCGTTGCCCAAGGACTGCGCCACTTCCTCCTCAATCACGAGCACCGTCGCGCCGTCATGGGCGTAGGCGGCGTCGGCGGCGCCCCGCTGATCAATGACGATGCCCCAGTCGCCTGCGCCGGTCCAGACCGGAGGCACGGCCAAGCGCAGAAGCCTGCCCGGCCCGAGCTTGCGCTCGTCAGCGATTGCCTTCAGCTGACGACGCGCCTCCGGGGTGACGTCGAACATGCTACCCGGCGACGACGAGCTCGCCGTCTTTCAGGTCCAGCAACTTGCCGGACATCTCCATCGGCGCCTCGGCGCACAAGGTAAAGCGTGGGCCGGCGTAGTCGGGTCCGGGCATGCGATTGCGCGCCTCCTCGGGCGCGTCCTCCGTTGCGATGGCGGCCCCGGGGGAGATGATGACGACGCAGATGTTCGAGTCCCGCACCTCCTCGGCGTGGAACTTGGTGAACGTGATGAGAGAGTCCTTGGCCGTCGCGTAGGCGAGAGCCCCCGGCGGAGTGAGCCCGCCGCCGCCGTGGAGGTTGACGATATGGCCTCCGCCGCCCTGCTCCATGTACGGCACAGCATGCTTCGAGGCCAGGAAGGAGCCACGCAGCGCCACTCCCATTACCGTGTCCCAGAAGAATGAGACATCCATGTCCTGCACCTTGGGCCAGCGAGGCTTGTCGCCCCACATGAAGTGCGGCACGATTGCGGCGTCATTGATGAGCACGTCTATCCCGCCGAAGCGTTCGTTGACCTGCGCCATCAGCGACCGCACCGCGTCTTCGTCCCTAACGTCGGCGGGGACGGCCATCGCCTCGGCGCCCATCTCGCCGAGCTCGCCCACGGTCTGTTGCAGACGCGCCTCGTCGATGTCGGCTATCGCGACCTTGGAGCCCTGCTGGGCGAACGTGTGGGCGATGAACCGGCCAATCCCCTTCGCTCCGCCCGTGACGACGACCGACTTGTCCTTCAGCATGATGCCCTCCCCCCGGCAGACTGTCCCGCAACCTATGGGATACGCGGCGGAGGGTCAATCCCTGTCGTCCGACGCAGGCGGGAATCTCCCGCCCCCTTTAATGCGTGGCTCATTCCGACTCATTACGGCTCATTTACTCGTGATTCAGGGCTTGCCGGTGAGACAGTCGTGAGGCGCCCGCACTCGTGGGACTGAGTCGGCGATGAGCCGGTTCGAGCCAAGTGAGCCAATCTGCGCCACTCGCCTTCCGACCTGACCGCACCGTTGGGATGTCCCGCCGCCTCGTCCATCAGGGAGAGCGTACGCGGTCGTGGGGCGCCGGTGTAAGGGGCAGATGTCACATGGGGAATAACCGACATGGATGAGCTGACCGACAGGATGGGGCTTGACAAAGCACCCGGCCCGGCAAGTTGACACGCCTCGCGGGCCGTCATACTGTCGCGGGCGTCAGAGGGGAATGCGGGCACACCATAGCGAGGCTCGCGAGGCGAGGAGGCTGACATGCTGGAAGGGAAGGTAGCAATCGTATCGGGCGCTGGCCCGAACATCGGACGCGAGATCGCCGGCACGCTGGCGAGCAGCGGCGCGAGCGTCGTCTGCATGGACATGCGCCGCGATGCCGCCGAAGCGACGGCGCGGGAAGTCGTCGACCGGGGCTACGAGGCCATCCCCATTCAGGGGGACATCACCCGTCCGGAGGACATGGAGAACTTGGTCGCGCAGGCCATCGCCGCCTACGGACATATCGACATCCTCGTGAACAACGCGGCCATCACCAACTCTGCGGGGCTTCTCGACGAGAACTTGGACACCTTCAGGAAGGTCGTCGACGTCATCCTTGCGGGGACGTTCAACTGTACGCAGCACGTCGCCAAGCAGATGGTCGCCCAGGGCAGCGGCGGAGCTATCGTCAATATCGCCTCGACCTCCGGACACCGGGGCAAGTCGGGCGCAATCGCCTATCAGTCGGCCAAAGCCGGCATCCTCAACTTCACCCGGGCGTGCGCCGTGGAGCTCGCGCCTCACGACATCCGCGTGAACTCGGTGACGCCGACACAGACGGGAATGCCGGTCGGCGGCAGGCCCGCGCGCCCTGACAGCGAGAAGCCGCAGAGCGTTCCGCGCGGCCGTTGGGGACGGCCCAAGGACCAGGCGCAGGCCGTCCTTTTCCTCGTTTCCGATAACGCGGACTTCATTACCGGAGCAGACCTGCCGGTGGACGGCGGCAACCTCGCCGTCCGCATCTCCGGCTAAGGAGGCACACGATGACCACGCAACACCGAGGCCACGGCGAGCAACCAGGACTCCCATGGGGCCACTCTTGGAAGGAAGAGGACCGCGTCGCGGACTACGTCGAGCGGATGGACGAGCAGGACGCCGAGCGTCAGCCTGTCTTCGATCTGCTGACCCGCCTCGTGCAGGCGGAGCAGGACGCGCCGGTTCGGATACTCGACATCGGCACGGGCTACGGGCCCGTCGCGACGGCGTGTCTCGACGCTTTCCCCAACGCCACCGCCGTCGGCCTCGACGTGTCGGAGGCGATGATGGAGGCGGGCAGACCGCGCATGGCCCGGTTCGGCGAGCGGTTCGCCTACTTGCACGGCGACTTCGCGGACGGCGTGCTGCCGCCGCAGGCGGTAGCTGCTGGGCCGTTCGACCTCGTCGTCTCCGCCCGCGCCATCCACCACCTGCCGGCCGAGCTGATGGCCAGCCTCTACGCGAGCATCCACGACTCGCTCACGCCGGGCGGCGCGTTCTTCAACCTCGACACCGCGTCGCCGGCGACGGATTTCCTGAACGGCGTGGCGCGCGGGGCGCGCAGACGCGGTCGCGACGAGAACCGCGCGCCCCGCGAGGAGCGGCGCACGCCGGAGCAGATCGCCCATGACGCGATGCACCATCACCGGGACGCCACGCTCGCCCGCCACCTAGAGTGGCTGCGCACGGCAGGCTTCGCGGAAGTCGACTGCTTCTGGAAGAACCTCTCGCTCGCCCTCGTGGGGGGATTTAAGGGGTAGCCGAGCGGAGACTACCCCCCACCCCGCAACCCGCTACAATCGCCCGGCCGTAGCTTCGGCCGAGGCGGGGCATGACCATTACAGGAGAGCGTGACGTCGTCATCATTGGCGGGGGCATCGTCGGCATCGCCGCCGCGTACTACCTCGCGGGGATGGGCGTGCGGAGCACGGTCATCGAGAAGGACGGGATCGCCAGCCACGCCTCCGGGTTCGCGTATGGGGGTCTCTCCGGCGGCGTGCCCAACGGCCCCCAGCACAACACCGCAATCATCGAGTACAGCATGGGCCTCTACCCCATCCTCGCGCGGGCGCTGGCTGAAGAGACCGACGTCGACATCCAGTACCAAGGCCGTCCACTGCTGCGCCTCGCGCTCTCCGACGACGAGGCGATCGCGCTGACAAGGAATCTCGACTGGCAGCAGGCGCAGCGCGGCTACAAGGTCGAGTGGCTCGACCCCGCCGCCGCCCGCGGGCTGGAGCCGCGCATATCGCCGGAGACGGTCGGCGCGCTGCACGTCGAGGGAGGGTCGGACGTGGAGCCGTACCGTCTCACGTTGGCGCTCGCCCAGGCCGCCGAGAAGCGAGGGGCCGTCATCCGCACGGGCGAGGTCACGGCAATCCATCATCACGACGGGAAGCTGATCGGCGTCGCGCTCGGGAGCGAGCAGGTGGCCTGCGGAGCGGTCCTCGTGGCGATGGGGCCTTGGAGCGCGCAAGCCGAGTCCTGGCTCGGCGTGCGGCTGCCGGTGCGGCCGCTCAAGGGCCAGATCATCCGGCTGCGGGCCGGGGGCGCCCCTTATGCACTGAGCATCGGCCACGGCTCGAACTACGCCATGACCAAGCCGTCCGACGGGCTGGTCTGGTGCGGCACGACCGAGGAGGAGGCCGGGTTCGACGAGTCCAGGACAACTCAAGCCCGCGACCGGATCATCGACTCGACGCTGCGGATGCTGCCCGCGCTGGAGGACGCGGAGCTCGTCCTGCAGACCGCCTGCCTGCGCCCGGTCGCGGAGGACGGCGCCGTCGTTCTTGGGGCCGTTCCCGGCGTCGAAGGCGCGTACATCGCGACCGGCGGAGGCCGGCAGGGAATCATGATGGGGCCGGGGATGGCCAAGGCCGCCGCCGACCTTATCGTTCACGGTTCCGCAGAGGCCGACATCGGGCGCTACGACCCTGGCCGCTTCTCCTCCGGCCCCTCCTCCCGATGACCGAGGAGCGCCCGCCGGACGGGGACGGCCGCACGGAGTCCCGCGCCGTTCTGTTCGTCTACGCGTCGTCGTTCTCCTACCAAATCACCCTCGGCCTCATCCAAGTGCTCGTGCCGCTGTACGCGCTGCACCTCGGCTACGACCTCGCCACGCTGGGAATCATCGTCGCGTCGCAGGCCGTGTTCGGACTGATTCTCCGCCTATTCGCGGGGGCGATAGCCGACCAGTTCGGGGAGCGCTGGGTGCTCTGGGCGAGCTTCATCACCATGTTCACGGGCATGGCATTCTTCGTGGTCTCCGGCGCGTTCTGGATGCTCGTTCTCGGCCAGTCGTTCGTGGGCTACTCGCGCGCGACCTACTGGACGGCGACCCAGTCCTACGTGAGCCGCATCAACCCGGCGCGGTCAGGAGAGATATATGGGCGCGTAAACGGGGCCGGCAGCGCGGGCGGAGTCATCGGCGCGTTCCTCAGCGGCTTGCTCATCACCACGCTGGGCTACGGCCCGGCATTCGCCATCACGGGCGCCGTAGCGCTCGCCGGGTTCGCGGGCAGTCTCGCGCTGCCGCCGCTGGCGGCGCGGTCGGCGCGGCGCGGCTTCCGCGCGCCCCTCGCGCAGGTCCCCGGCATCGCCCGGCATCGCGGCATGGGCCTCGGCGGATTCGCCGCGTTCGCCGCCTCCACCGCCATGATTATGTCGGTCGTGCTCTTCATTCCATACCTCGACGAGCTCGGCTACAGCGAGGCCGCCACCGGGGGGATGCAGGCCGTCAGCGTCGGCGGAAGCGTCGCCGTCGGCATGGTGTTCGGCCATATCCTCGCGCGGCTGGGGCGGCGCTGGACGTACACGACAGCGCTCCTCATGGCGGGGCTCACGGTGCTCGGCCTATCGGCGGGCGCGGACGCCTACACGACGCTCGTGCCGCTCATGCTCGCCTTCGGCCTCTTCCGAGCGGCGCTCGGCATCCTCTACCCGATCGCGGCGGCAGACCATAGCGCGACGAGCCAGCGGGGCATGGCGATGGCCTATGTCGGCCTCTACTGGGGCACGGCGCAGGTCGTAATCCCGTTGGGATTCGGAGCGCTCGCGGGCGCCGCCGGCATCCAGGCGAGCCTTTGGGTCGCGGGCGCGCTCTTCGTCGCCGCGGGCGCGCTCTTTCCGCTGCTCTACCGCTGGTTCGTCCCCGGCGCGGAGCAGACCTTGGGCGAGCCGGTCCAAGCCGGCCGGGAGCCTTCCTCCTAACGGTTCAACGCCGTCTCCGCCGAGGTGATGAACTCCAGCAGCGCGGCCCGCCCTTCCTCGGTGGCGCGGCGGGCGCGGAGGATGGCGGGCCCGACCTCGGCGGGGTCCTCGACACGTTCGGCCCAGCCGCCCAGCGAGCGGGCCAGGTCCGCGTAGTTGCCGCTCACGTCGCGCGTGCCGTACTTCTCGTGGGAGCCGACGAGGCGCCTTGTCTCGATGGCCATGGTCGAGTTGTTCGATACGATCGTGATGATGGGAATGCCGTTGCGCACGGCGGTCTCGAAATCGAGGCCGGTCATGCCGAACGCGGCGTCGCCCATCCAATTGATGCAGACCTTGTCGGGAGCGGCGAGCTTGGCGCCCATCGCGAAGCCGAGGCCCGTGCCGAGCGCGTGGGACTTGCCCCAGCCGATGTAGCTGCGCGGACCCGCCGACCGGTAGAACGGGACCATCTGGTCGCGCGGACTGCCTGAGTCGTGCGTGACGACGGCCTCATCCGCGGGGATGACGCGGTTCAGCTCCCAGACGACCCGGTACGGATTGATCGGCGCGTCCTGCGATTCGAGCTTGCCGCGCCACGCGTCGACCCACGCGTCGTACGCGGCGGCGATCTCCGCCTCGACTGCCGCGCGCCGACCGGCGTTCGTCCCGCCCGCGTCGCGGACCGCGTCGATGAGCTGGCGCGCGCCCAGCTTGGCGTCCGCCAGCAGGGGGTGAGCGGCGGCGTAGTTCCTGTTGAGGTCCGCCTCGTCGTTGGTGAGCTGGATGATGGTCCGGCCCTCGGGCAAAGGCAGGTTCATCTGGTGCTTGGCCAGACTCGCTCCTACGGCGAGGATGACGTCGGCCTTGTCCAGGTAGGCGCGCACCATGGGCGTGGTCGACGTCGCGGCGGTCCCGATGGAGAGGGCGTGCGTCTCGGGGAACGCGCTCTTGCCGAGGAGCGTCGACGCGGCGGGCGCGCCCAGCATCTCGGCCAGCTCGACGAGCTCGTCCGCCGCTCCGGCCCAAAGCGCGCCCTGTCCGGCCAGTATCACCGGAGCGTTGGCGTTGGCGAGGGCGCGGGCGGCGCGCTCCACGTCCCGAGGGTCGGCGAGTGCGCGCGTCGACGTGGCCGGCTCGTAGCCGATCTCGCCGACGTCCAGCTCCGCCACGTCCGTCGGCAGCTCGACCATGACGGGGCCGGGCCTGCCGTTGCGGAGCCTGGAGAAGGCGCGGCGCATCGCGTCCTCGGTCTGCTCGGGGACGTTGACGGTTTCGAGCCACTTGGTCACGTTGCGGTAGCCGCGCTCGGCGGTGAAGTAGCGGGGCCAGCCCTCGCGGTCGCGCGCGTAGCCCGACGGCAGCACGAGCAGCGGCGACGAGTCCGCGTAGGCCGTCGTCACGCCGGCGAAGGCGTTCTCCGCGCCCGGCCCGGCCTGCATCGCGAACACGCCAATCTTGGCGCCGTTGCTGACGCGGCTCAGGCCGTCCGCCATGCCGAGGCCGACACGCTCTTGGCGGCACACGATGGGCCTGATGCCGACGGCCGCAACGGCGTCGATCAAGTCCGTCGTGGGGTAGCAGAAGAGGTATTCGACCCCCTCCCGCTTCAGAATCTCAGCCATCGCTTCCAAAGCCTTCATGGTCTTCTCCTAGGGCGCCCCGTGGGGCGCCGGACCGCATTGTAGCCCGCGGGCGGCGTCGCCCTCTCCTCTAGGAAGGGGAGGGGCAAGGAAGTTGTCCGTTTGCGCGAAAAAAGTTCCCGGTTGCATTTTCGTTACGAGTGAAGAAGTTCCCGACCTCATTTTGGTTACGAGTAAAAAGTTCCCCGTTTGCACGTTGTCCAGGCGTGAAAGTTCCCAGAAATCGCGGGGTGAACCGGGGGTTTTGGAGGATGTTTTCATGGCCGTGGCCTGCTTCCTGGGTCTCAAAACTTCCCAACCCGAGAATTTAATGTTTTCGCACCCCCCACCGGCCCCACCCTCCTCCCCGGCCCTCTTGGCGCGGGCGGCGCCGCGATGCTTTCGGGTTGTCGCCATGGGGCATCCACGATACGCGAGGGAGGGGGTTGGGGTAAGGGGCAAGTGTCAACCCTTCCCGCCCCCGTCATTCCCGCGAAGACGGGATCCTCGCCCGCCCCCTCGTCACTTACGCGCAGGCCGCATCCGCACTCGCGTATGCGTTCCGCCCACTGGGGTATCATGCGCTCCCCATGACAACCCACCTGGATATAGCCGACCCCCGCTACCGGCAGGCCGCCGCCGACCTCCTCTACCGCCATGAGCACGGCGACGCTGAGGCGAACATCACCAGCGCCGTACGCGACTTCCTTATCACTACCCTCTTGGCGAAACCGGAGGAGATGCGCGAAGAAGTCGCGCCCGCGTCCGGCGCGCACCAGGCCGTTGACCTCGTCGCAGGCAACACCTTCATCGAGGTCAAGCGCCGGATAGGGACCACCGGCGGCCTCAATCCCAATCCCGACTACGTAGACCAGCTGGACGACTACCTGGAACAGTCCCACGCCCAAGGCGACCCTGGGCGCATGGGCATTCTGACTGACGGCAAGCACTGGCTGCTGCGGTGGGCGCACGCGGGTCCAGTTCGAACGCAGCCCCCATACGCGTTCATGCTGGAGAACCCCGACCAGTGGATCAACCTCTACGAATGGCTGCGCGACAAGGCGCTCGTATCATTCGAGGGCGAGATTCCCACTCGCGAGAAGATCAAGGACCATTTCGGGGTTGAAAGCCCGGTTTGGGAGCGGGAAATCGGGGTGCTCCGCGCCCTCAGACGCGATGCCATCCAGTCCGCTGACAGCTCCCAGACGGTCACCGTCAAGCAGGACCTCTGGCAAGCCCTCCTCGAGACCGCTCTCGGCGAGCTCACCGGCTCCCAGGAAGAGCTGGACGACCTTTTCATCCGCCACACACACCTCAGCATCGTCGTCGGCCTCATCGTTCAGGCTTCCTTCGGCATAGACATCCGCCACCTGGCGGAAATCGACACTGCCGACCTGCTGCGAGGACAGCGCTTCCGCGACGACATCGGACTTCAAGGCATCGTCGAGTCCGACTTCTTCGCATGGCCCGCCGAAGTAGGCGGCGAGACGGTCATCAAAGACATCGCCCTCCGCGTCGCCCGGTTCGACTGGCTCCAGGCGCCGCCGGACATCGCCGCCATCCTCTACGAGACCGTCATCCCGGCCGATGAGCGCTGGCAGCTCGGCGAGTACTACACCCCGCACTGGCTCGCGCGCTCCATTGTCGAGGAGCTCGTTGACAAACCCCTCGACCAGCACGTCCTCGACCCCTCGTGCGGCTCCGGCACCTTCGTTGTTGAAGCGATAGCTCGCTTCATCACAGCCGCGCGGCAGGCCAAGCTCCCGCCGCAAGAAGCCCTCGACAGACTCCGCACATCCGTAATCGGTATAGACGTTCACCCCGTCGCCGTTCACCTTGCGCGCTCCGCATGGGCGCTCGCCGCCAAGCCCCTCATAGACGATGTCGTCGCTACCGGCGCCGACGCCTCGGTCTCCATCCCTATCTACCTCGGCGACTCCCTCCTCCTGCGCATCCGGTTCGGAGACATGATTGCAGAGAACGAAATTCGCGTCCCTATGGAGGACGAAGAGAACACTGACCTCATCTTTCCGCGCAGCCTCGTCGACCGCGCCGACGATTTCGACCGTCTGATGAACGAGGTTGCCCGCGCTATCGAAGCCGGGGATACTCCCACGCTCGGCTCCTATGACCTCACGCCGGACGAGCGCGATATCATGGAACGAACGACGGCCACGATGCAGCATCTGCACGATGAAGGCCGCAACCACATCTGGGCCTACTACACCCGCAACCTCGTCCGTCCTCTCACCCTTACACGCAACCGTGTGGACGTGATCGTCGGCAATCCGCCCTGGCTCAACTATCGCAACACCGCCAATATCCTCCGTTCTGAGCTGGAGCGCCAGAGCAAGAGCGAGTACGGCATCTGGGCTGGCCGTCACTACACCACCCATCAGGACGTGGCCGGCCTCTTCTACGCCCGCTGCGTGGACCTTTACCTGAAGGACGGGGGCGTCATCGGCATGGTCATGCCCCACAGCGCCTTGCAGGCCGGCCAGTACGCCAGGTGGCGCACCGGCGAATGGCGGTCAACGAGCGGAGGCAAAGGCTTCACTAAGATTCTCGCTGTCCGCTTCACCTACAAGACCGCTTGGGACTTGGAACAACTGGAGCCCAATAACTTCTTCCCTATGCCCGCGTCCGTCGTATTCGCGCTGCGCGCCGGAGAGAACGCCCAAGCAAGCCCCCTCGCCGAACAGGTGGAGCACTGGCTTGGCAGACCGGGTTCGACCGGCGTTCGGCGAGAGCTGGCCGCCATCACTGGCACGTCCGCTCTGGGAGGTTCGCCCTACTCGCAGCACACCACACAAGGCGCGGTTATCGTCCCTCGCCGCCTCTTCTTCGTGGAAGAAGTTGCAAGCACTGCCGTCGTTCGCGCCGCCCCTACCGTAACCGTCAACCCGCGCATGGGCACGCAGGACAAGAAGCCCTGGAAGAGCATCGACCTCTCCGGCCTCATGAGCCAGACCATCGAGGCTATCCACCTGTTCGACGTACACCTCGGAGAAACCGTCGTCCCCTATGCCACGCTCCCCCCACTCAAAGCACTCCTCCCCTTGAGACAGGGCGATACGAAACTCCCCGACGGCTCGACCGGTATGATATCGCCCGCGCGGCGGATGCAGGCGCGCTGGCGCGCCATCAGCGACCTCTGGGAGAAGAACAAAGCTCCCGCAAACAAGTTGGACCTACTCGGTCAGCTCGACTACTACGGCAAACTAACTGCCCAACTAGGTTGGAAACAAGATCCCTACGGCAGACCTGTTCGCATCGTCTACACCAGCGCCGGAATGCCCACCGCAGCCCTACTTGATGACGACGACTCCATTGTCGACTACAAACTGTTCTGGGTCGCGTGCAGAGACATCCATGAAGCCCACTACCTTCTCGCCATCATCAACAGTCAGACGCTGTACGAGGCGGTAATCCCTCTCATGTCCAAGGGCTTATTCGGCGCCCGCGACCTCCAAAAGCACCTCTGGAAACTCCGCATACCTGAGTTCGATCCCGCTGATTCTCTCCACGCCGCCATCGCCGACGCTGGCATGGCAGCTGCGGGCGGCGCGGGGCGACTCCTCGACCGCCTGCGCGCCAACCGGGAAGACGACCTCACCAGCGCCTACGCCCGCCACGAGATACGCGAGTGGCTCGCGATCTCCGACGAAGGCCGCGCTGTCGAAGACGCTGTCGGGCGCCTCCTGCACGGCTGAGCCCCTCCCACTACGACACTTGCCCCTTCCCCCATTCCCGACCAACCCCTACCATGGACTCCGACAGACGACTCGCTGTCCCCCTCCGGTCCCCCTCCTTACCAAGGAGGGGCTAGGGGCGGTTCCCCAGGGGGTCCCCCCCACAAGCCCCGGAAAACCGGGGGGTCGAAAATTTCTTGAATTCTTGCATTCTTACCACCCTTCCAGCGCACCACGGCCTGGTAACTAGAAACAGAAACCTCCGGGGGCTTTCTGTTTCTTGCCCCCCGCTCCGGTGCCCGGCGACCGCGCCACGGCCTCGTTATATCTCTCCCCCTCTGCTGGGGGAGGATTGTGGAGGGGGGCGTGGGGGCCGATTCCGTCATTCCCGCTTTCGCGGGAATGACGGAGGGGGAGGGGCTGCGAGGTTCCCTGAATCCACAAACGAAGTGCAACACCAGATTAGGGTGTTGCCATGGAATACAGACAGCTCTGCATTGAGGAACGGTGTGAGATTGCCCGCTTACGCGCCAAGGGCTCCTCGGTCCGGCAAGTCGCTACAGCTCTGGATCGCGCGGCATCGACCGTGGCTCGGGAGCTGAAGCGGAACGCGCTGCGAACGGACGGGTACCAAGCGTCGCCGGCCCAGGAGCGTGCCCGCGCGCGGCGCTGGACGGGGGCGCGGCTGGAACGGGACGAGGGGTTGCGGGAGCGGATCTTGGCGGGCCTGAAGTGGGGGTGGTCGCCGGAGCAGGTCGCCCATGAGCTGTCCAGAGAGGAAGGCCAGACGGTGACCTCGGACGAGAGCATCTACCGGTTCGTCTACGCCCAGGCCGCGCGGCACAAAGACCATGATTGGCGGCGCTACTTGCCGAGGGCGAAGTGGAAGCGGGGAAGGCGGGGCCGCAGGGGGGGAAGCTCGGTTTCCTTCATCCCCCTCCGGAGGGCGCTCTCGGAACGGCCTGCAGCGGCGGCCGACCGGCGGACCTTCGGGCACTGGGAGGCGGACACGATGCAGTTCGGGAGGTCGGGAGAGGTGGTGTTGGCCCTGCAGGAACGCTCCTCGCGCCTCTTGCTCCTCGCGCGTGCGCCGTCGAAGGAGGCGGGGCCGATCGCGGAGTCCATCGCCCGGATGCTGGGGCCGTTGCCGCCGGAGTTTCGCCAGACGGTGACCTTCGACAATGGGACCGAGTTCACCCGTTCACTACGAGCTCCACCGGTTGGGCATCGAGACGTTCTTCTGCGACACGTACTCGCCGTGGCAGAAGGGGGGAGTGGAGAACGCGATCGGCCGGCTGCGGCGGTTCCTGCCGCGGGGGACGAATCTGGGGGAGGTGTCGGATGAGCGGTTTGCGCTGATCGGGCAGGCGTACAACAATACGCCGCGCAAGTGCCTGGGCTACCGGACATCGGCGGGGGTCGTCGAAGAGCAGGTGTTGCACTTCAAATGTGGATTCACATTCCCGCCTGCGCGGGAATGATGGACGGGGGCGCGGGGGCGCGGGGGCGCGGGGGCGCGGGGGTGACGGAGGGGACGGCAATGACGGCGGAGGCCTGCTCCTTTGACAGGGATAGGGGGCGGTGCTAGTTTGCGGTCATCAGCTGGACGCACGGACCGGGAACTTCCGCAAGGGCCGCAAGCCCGCTGCGTGGAACGATGAGGAGGACTGCCATGCCGGTCATCGACTCTGACGCTCATGTGGTGGAGACGGAGCAGACTTGGGACTACCTGGACCCGGGGGACGAGAAGTTCCGCCCGAAGGTCGTGGACTCGCCGAACGGCGACGGATTCAAGTACTGGATGATCGACGGGGTGCTGCGCGGGCGCGCCCGCGGGCCCGTCGCGGCCCACGGACTCTCCGACAAAGTGCGGCGCAACATGGTGACCGACGACGCCAAGCGCTACATGGAGGACATACCGGGCCGTGTCGCGCATATGGACGAGCTCGGCATCGACGTGCAGGTCCTCTACCCCACCATGTACATCGGCCGTATGTGCGAGAACCCGGACACGGAGGTCGCGCTGGCCAAGAGCTACAACCGCTGGCTCGCCGACATCTGGGAGCAGGCCAAGGGGCGCCTCCGCTGGACCTCCATCCTGCCCCTCTCCACCATGGACGAGGCGCTCAATCAGCTCCGCTGGTCCGCCGAGCACGGCGCCTGCGGGGTCACCATGCGCTCCATCGAGGACGAGCGGCTGCTCATCGACGAGTACTTCTTCCCCGTCTACGAAGAGGCCGCGCGCCTGAACCAGCCCATCACCATCCACATCGGCAACTCCAACGCCTATCTGCGCAACCTCATGGCGAAGGACGGCATCGGCGGAACGTTCGGCGGCCTGCGGCTGATGTCCGTGGCCAGCTTCCACCAGCTCATCACCACCAGCACGCCCAAGAAGTTCCCGGACGTGCGCTGGGGGTACATCGAGGCGAGCTCGCAGTGGCTGCCCTACGCCATCCACGACCTGCGCCGCCGGCTCGAAACCCGGGGCCGGGACCTCGAACAGGACGTGCTCGGCGCCTACAACATCTGGGTCACGGCCCAGACCGACGACAACCTGCCCGACGTGCTGAACTACGTCAGCGGCCGCCACCTGCTCATCGGCACGGACTACGGTCACCAGGACCAGTCCAGCGAGATCGAGGCGATGCGCATCATCAAGGAAGAGGGCGGCTTGGAGCCGGGCGTGGCCGACGACATCATGGGCCAGAACGCGATCGACTTCTACGGGATCAAGGTTTAGCAGGCGGGAGTCACGGGCGAGGGTAAGGAGGCACGCGCCATGCTGACGAGAGAAGACAACGAGAAGCTGACGAGAGTAGGGCCGGGGACGCCCGCGGGCGAGCTGCTCAGGCGGTACTGGCACCCCATCGCCATCGCGTCGGAGGTCACGCCGGAGAGTCCGACGAAAGCCGTCCGCATTCTCGGCGAGGACCTGGTCATCTTCCTCGACAAGTCGGGGCGGTGGGGGCTGCTCGCCGACCACTGCTCGCACCGGAGCGCGTCGCTCGTGTACGGGCGCGTCGAGGAGCGGGGCATCTCCTGCGCGTACCACGGCTGGCTCTACGACTGCGAGGGGAACATCCTCGAAACGCCGCCTGAGAAGAACGAGGCCATCATCAACTCCGTGAAGCAGACCGCCTACGAGGCCAGGGTCTACCTGGGCGTCGTCTGGGCGTACATGGGCCCGAAGCCCGCGCCGGTCTTCACGCCGTTCGACACGCTGACGCGGGCGGACGGACGCCGCAAGCTGGTCGTCCACCCGGTGCTCGACTGCAACTGGTTCCAGGCGATGGAGAACTCGATGGACCCGGCGCACCTCCAGATCCTCCACCAGGAGTATTACGGCGGCGGCCGGCGCCAGCCCGTGAACACGACGCGCGGCTTCACCGACGACGTGGACACGTTCGACTTCTACACCACCAGCTACGGGATGATGAAGAAGCGGACGTACAAGAACGGAGTGGTCGACGAGCACCCCGTGCTGTTCCCGTCGATCCTGCGCCAAGGCCCGAGCACACAGTTCCGCACGCCCATCGACGACGAGCACACCTGGCACCTGCACATCAACTTCTGGCTGAACGAGGACGGGCAGTCGACGCCGGAGACGTGGGACCCGCCCGTCGAGTATCTGGAGCCGTACAAGTCCCCCCCGGACAAGAGCCACCCCTTCGCCTGGTACGACCGCCGGTCGGTGCTGGCGCAGGACCACATGGCGTGGGAGACGCAGGGCCCGATAACGGACCGCAGCGTCGAGCACCTGAGCTACTCGGACCGGGGCGTCGTGCTGCTGCGCCGGACGATGTTCGAGCAGATAGCGAAAGTAGAGCGCGGCGAGGACCCCCTCGGCGTCATCCGCGACCCCGACCACCCCATCGTCGACACGAACATCGACGAGGACGTGTGGCAGAAGCAGCCCACCCACCGCTGGGGAGCGGTGGCCCAGAAGCAGTAACCGCCGACCATCCACTCCAGGTGTAGCCGAGTGTTCGAGAGGGGGCTGGCATGCTCACCGCCGAAACCAACGACCGGTTGACGCAGGTAGGCCCGGGGACTCCGGGCGGCGAGTTCCTGCGCCGCTACTGGCTGCCGCTCAGGCCCTATGCCCAGCTCCTGTCCGAACCGGTGATGAAGGTGCGCTTGCTGGGCGAAGACCTCGTCCTCTTCCGCACGCTGAAGGGGGAGATTGGGCTCATCGGCGACAAGTGCGCCCATCGCTCAGCGGGGTTGGAATGGGGTATCCCGGACGAAGACGGGTTGCGCTGTGCGTACCACGGTTGGCTCTACGGCACTGAAGGGCAATGCCTGGAAACGCCGCTGGAGGCGCGCGACAACGCCTTCACGGGCCGCATCAAGCTACGGGGCTACCCAACCCGAGAGATGGGCGGGCTCATCTGGGCCTACCTTGGGCCGGAGCCGGCGCCTCTGCTGCCGCCCTGGCCCGTCTTCGTGTGGCCGAACGCCATCCGCCAAGTCGCCTGCACGGTCTTGCCTTGCAACTGGCTCCAGAGCTGGGAGAACACCGGAGACCCCGCTCACAATCCGTGGCTTCACGGCGAGCTCTTCAAGTACACGCTGGAGAAAGAGGGACTGCTGGAGGACCGGGTACCGGACGAACGGACGCACAGGGCCTTCACCTCCATCCGCTCGGGCATCGGCATAGCAGACCTCTACGCCCGGCCCACCCCTTACGGGATGGAGAAGGGGATCCGCTACTCCAAGGCCCTCGGCGCCGACTTCGACCGGGAGGACGGACACTCAACCGTCATCTTCCCGGTTATGACCGGCGGCGAGATCGGCAGCACCATGTACAACCGGACCCAGGTGCGCGTCCCCATCGACGACGCCACGACCTACTACATCCACTACGAGATTGCCGCCGCCCCGAGAGGCGTCGATGCGCCCAAGCAAGACATCGTCCCCTTCTATGAAGTCCCTATCTGGGACCGGCAGGGAAAGGCCATCCTCGACCACACCCTCGCCCAGGACCTGATTGCGTGGTGGTCGCAAGGCCCCATAACGGACCGCACCCAGGAGAACCTCGGCCGCACCGACATCCCAATCGTCTTCCTCCGGCGCCAGCTGGACGAGAACATTCGGATCGTGGAGGACGGCGGCGACCCCCTGAACGTCTTCCGCGACCCGCATCACATGGAAGAGATCGTCTCGCAAGTCCGCTATCGGGACGAAGAGGAGGCCGTCCGGCGCATCAGCAGCAGGCAGGGCGGCTACCGTGAGCAGTACCACCGCGGCTACTGGCGCGACGACGTTGGCCGGTACGCTCCCGCCGGCGAGCTCGTGCGGGAGCTGCACCGGCGGGTCGAGGAAGTCTACGGCTGAGTACGCCGGCTCAGTAGGGAAGTCAACCATGCCGAAGGGGTCCAGGCCGGTCATCGCCTACGAGTGTCCTCGCTGCAAGAACACGACCGTCACTCAGCAGGAGACAGAGCCTAGACAGCTCTTGGACTGGGAGGACACTTTGTGGGTCGAGCTGGTGTTCGAGTGCGCCAGCTGCGAATGGTCTCAGGTGGTCGGCAGACGCCCCGTCGACACTATCGTGCAGGCCTAGTAGAGCACTTTCCGCCCGGCAATCCCCCTACCGCCAGTCGGCGTAGAGGGGATCCTCGGTGACGAAGGCGCGGAGGATGCCGTCGTAGGTTAGCCAGAAGATGTCGAGGGTCGTGTTGACGGCTTCGTAGACGGCTTTCTGTTCGAGGTCGCTGACGGCGTAGTTTTCGATGACGTAGGGGCCGACTTTCATGTGGTCTTCGTCAACGGACATGTGGAGCGTCCAGTAGAGGATGTCGTCGCTCTCGCGCTCGAAGCCGTAGTGGTCGCAGAGGCCGTTGACGACGCGGTTCATACGGCCGCTTGCGGTACCCTCGAGGGCCAGGCCTTGGGAGGCGTAGAGCTCGAGCCACGAGCGCTGGTTGATGAGCAGCTCGCGCCAGTTCAGGAGGGCGCGGGTCTCCGGCAGGGGCTTGGTCGCGTCGAGCTCGTCGCGGGGAATGCCGGCGGCTTCGGCGAAGCGGATGTAGAGATCCTTGTGGCCGGCGGTGCCCGTCTCGCCGCCCTCGGCCTCCTCGGAGAGGTTCTCGAACCACATGCGCTCGAGCTCGCTGTCCTCAGGGGAGCGGGCGAACATCGCAGCAATGGGTTTCGGGAAGGGCTTGGGGAAGAGCAGGTAGAACTGCTTGATGAAGCCGTTGAGCTGGGACCGCGTCAGCTTCCCGTCCTCAATGAGGTCGAATATCTCGTGATTCTTGCTGTGCTTGCGCTGCTGGAGCGCCTGGACCTCCGCGAGAAAGGTCTTGGGTTCGAGCGCCATGTGTGGGCCTCCTACCTGGGATACGGGAGATATGTCCGCTTGAGTTTACGTGTCTCCGGCACAGAGCGCACTGAGAACGATGCATGCCGCACTCCCCGCACACCCTGGATTCCTGCTTGTGGGGGAATGACGGAGAGGTTATGCGGAGGCCTAACCGCCGGGAGAGGGAGGAGACAGCTCGATGGGTTGGCCGTGGGGGGTGCGGAGGTAGGCGCGGCGCCAGTCGCCGGTGCGGCGGTCCACGTCGGCCTCTGGGACGAGGCCTTTGCGGGCGCAGAGGCGCTCCAAGGCGCGCGTCCAGTGGAGGTAGTAGGTGTCGCCGAGATCCGGGTCGCCCGCTTGCTGGGCGGCGGCGACCTCTTGGCTGAGCGTCTCGGCCCACTCGGCCCACGTGAAGCGGCCTTCCTGGGAGAGGCGGACGGCCATCGCGAAGGCGGCGGCCTGCCACGGCTCCTCGAAGACGGGGCCGTCGTCGTCGCGGGGAATCGCGCCGAGGGCTTGGAGGTCGGGGGAGTCCGTCATGCCCCCTCCCTGACCCTCCCCCGCAGACGGGAGAGGGGATTCGGAACCTTCTTCCGCAGGCGGGAGAGGGGATTCGGGGGCGCGGTTCCCGCCTTCGCGGGAATGACGGAATGGACTAAGCAAAGGTCCCGCGGACGGGGGAGGGAGTTCGGCGGGTTCCAGGTAGTCTTCGAACAGGTCGACGTACACCACGCTGTTGGAGTTGGCGGAGTCGCCCCAAAGCTCCTCAGCCTCGAAACGCACGCTGTAGAGGTGATGGCCCTCGTCGACGCCCTGCGCGCTCAGGTCGGCATAGACGTGGGCGCCGTAGTGCTCATGGACCACGCCGACGCGCCCGAGCACGTAGCGGGGCTCGCGGGTATGGCCGGGGCGGCGGCGATTGAGCGCGCGCACGGCGTCGCCGGCCTTATACCGGGGTGGGGCGGCGGCTTCACGGTTGTAGTCGGGATTGGCGAGGGACATGCGGGAAACCTGCTCCGTCCGGAGGACGCGCTCGCGCAGCGACTCCGGCGACGGCGATCCGGCCCGGCCCGAGGCGAGCTCCTTGGCGGTGACGAGGCCCGTCTCAACGAGCTGGGTGCAGAGGCCGGCCAGCCAGCTCTCGTAGTAGGAGTTGCCAAGGTACTGGAGGGGATGCTGACGCTCACGGGCGTAGCGTCCCTTGTCGATGTTCCACAGGCCGAGGCGGCCCAAGGACCGGACGATGCCGTACACCCGACCCTCCCACTCCGCGTGGAACACCGGCTCCTGCGTCTCGGGCTCGGGTTGGACCGGCCCGAAACCGTCCATGCCGCCGAGGTCGTGGATGCCGTTCATCGCGCCGCCGCCTGGGGAGTCCGCGCTTTCTCGACGCCGATCATCGAGTTGCGCGTGACCAGCTCGGCAAGCTGCGCCTCGGTCCACCCCTCAGCGCCCGCGGGGCGCTCGGGGAGGACGAGGAAACGCATCTCGGAAGTCGAGTCCCAGACACGCACCTCGATGTCGTCGGAGAGCTCGGTCCCGAACTGCCGCAGCACGCCGCGAGGGTCGACGACGGCTTGCGAGCGGTACGGGGCCGACTTGTACCAGACGGGCGGCAGGCCCAAAACCGGCCACGGGTAGCAGGAACAGAGGGTGCAGACGACGAGGTTATGCACGTCCTCCGTGTTCTCGACCACGCGCATGTGCTCGCCGTGGGAGCTTTCGTAGCCCATGGATGCGATGGCCGCCGTTGGGCTTTCGAGCAGCCAGCTCTTGAACTCCGGGTCCGCCCATGCCCGCGCCACGACGCGCTTCCCATTGCTCGGGCCGACCTTGTTCTCGAAGGTGTCGACGAGCGCGTCAATCGTCGCCTGCTCGATCAGCCCTTTGTCGACGAGGAGCGATTCGAGGGCCTTCACGCGCAGCTCGACCTCAGACGGCGGGGCGGTGAACTCGTGGTCGTGGTGATGATCGTGGTCGGCCATGTCTCGCTCCTAAGATGGCGGTCGTATGTGAGTGTGCCAAGCCGCGAGCCGCTGGTCAACGACGGGGCAGGGATGGTTGCGCGAGGGGTCAGGGCAGCAGAGCGCGAATGGCCGGGAGATCCGCCGGGCCTTCGCCGCGGTAGACGACGACGGCGTCGTCGAAGCCTGCGTCCGCGAGCTTTCGGAGCCGTTCGCGGGCCGCGTCGGGGGCGCAGCGCAGGTGGAAGGCGTTGTCCGAATCGGCCAGGGGCTCGGTGGGCGCAGCGAGGTCCAGCGAGATGTTGGTGACGATTGCCCGCTTGCCGCCTGCGGCGCGGTAGCGGTCGATACCAGCCTTCAGTGTGTCGTAGCCGGAGAAGAAGCCGGAGGCTATCCAGCCCTCGTACTCCTCGGCGGCAGCGGCGATCCATCGGGGTCCGGCCCAGCTGCCGATGATGACCGGCGGGCCGCCCCACACCGCCGGGGCCGGGTTGAGGCTGACGCCGTCGACGGTCCTGCCGTTCCAGAGCCGGCGCATCGTCGCGAGCCCATGGGTCAACAAGCTCATGCGGTCGTCGAAGCTCTTGCCGACGGCGTCGAAGTCGACCTTGGTCGAGCCCGAGCCGACGCCCAACAGCAGACGGCCCTCGCACACGAGCTGAGCGGTGAGCACGCGGTTGGCCAGCTCGACAGGGTGGCGGATGGGCACTTGGAGAATGCCGATGCCGACCTCGATATGCTGGGTCGCGGCGGCGGCTACGGCCACGCCAATCAGGGGGTCGAGCGCGAGCCGCCCGCGCCCGATGGAATCGAAGAACCACACGCTGTCGAAGCCGTGTTCTTCGGCAGCGCGCGCGCCCCGCGAGATGACGTCGCCGTCGGGGGGCTCGCCGAAACCGAGGGGGAGGGCTATGCCAAGTCTCATTTCGCTGCTCCTAGGGTGAGAGGGAGTGGAGGCGAGGTTCCCGCCTGCGGCGGGATTGCCCCCTCTCTAACTCTTCCCCGCAGGCGGGGGAGAGTACCAAGCGAGATTCCCGCCTGCGCGGGAATGACGGTATGCAGGACTGCACGGAAATGACGTACGGGGCTCCTAGGGGAGCGACGGCCATTCCCTGACCAGCCTCCCCTTGCCTTCTATGCTGAAGCTCCGGCCCAGCTTCGAGACGACAGCCCAGAGCATCGCGGGGTTGCTCGCGATGACCGGCAGGCCAAACTCGCTCTCCATCTCGTCGATGACGGGAAGCGGATTGAGGACGGCGCCTTGGAAATAGATGGCCTGCACGTCCCCGGCGGCCTTCACCGCGCCGCGCGCCATATCAAAGACGACTCCCGCGTCCAAGTCGACGGCCTCCTGCTCGCTGGCGAAGCCGAGGTCGGCGAGCTGCAGGTCGAACCCGGCATCGATGAGGTGCTTCGTGACCATCGAGTTCATATGAGGGTCGAAGGGCGTCATCAGGAGTATGCGGCTCGCGCCGTAGGCCCGCAGCGCCTGCTCGCCCGCGCCGAGGGCCGTGGTGAAGGGCACGTCCAACGCCTCGGCGAGCCGCTCACGCAGGCCGGGGTTCTGGACCTCGACGGGAGCGCCGGGGACGATCACGCCCTCCCAACCCAGCTCGCGGGTGAGGGCGACCGCGCGCTCGATGATCGTGTCGGCGCGCGCAGCGAAGTCGGTGAGCGCGGTCCGCATGACGCCCAGGTCCTGCATGTCCAGATCGATTCCCGCCGGAATCATCGCGGCGAACTCGTCATAGTGACCCCGCCCCGCGCCGGGCTTCAGGAAGCCTACCTTCAAGTCGCTGCTCGTCGTCATTGTGCGCCTCCCCGTGTCGAGTTCCTCAAATCCGCTCGTGGAGCGGGGCCATCATACCGGCCCAATCGGAGATGCGCCCGCCCTTCCCTCTTTCCCGACTGGGGACTTCCCGATGGGCAGCGCGAGGGCGGCGAAGACTGTCAAATAGGGGTCTTCACCTGGCGGGCGTGAGTCATGTCGGTGGCCGTCACGGGACGCGCCTGAGATGGTAAGACCGTGGCGATGGCGGCCGTCTCGCCGTCGAGAGTCAGGAACTCCACCACGAAGGCGCCTCCGCCTGGATGCACATGCACGATAGAGCCCACGTCGCCAGACCTCAGCTCTTCCTCTTCATCGCCGGTTACATCAGCAGTAAGGATGATTTGATCGTGCTCTTTGAACAATGTCATCTCCTGCGCGGATGCGCTGTGATGAAGTCTGGGACGGTCACTTCCGAGGTCCACCTGCCAGACGGTCCTGATCTGGGGGTCGCGTCCATCAGGGGTTTCAATAGTACCATCCACGTAGTAGCGCAAGCCGTAGACGGTCTCGTAACTGTTCAGAGTTGATGAGGCGAATGCCTGCGGAGCCGGGGGATATGACCTTAGTCAGAGGTAAAGTTGGTCTCTCGGCGATACCCTGGTCAAGAAGAACTCACGAAGTCTGAACAGTTACACGGTCTCTACAACTTGGGTAACTTCGTGGGCTCCGCCGTGAACGCGCAGCGCTTCTGCAAACTCGCGCCACCCGTCCAGGTGAAACCCGAATCGAGAGAAGAATGCAGCCTTGACTCGACCGCGTGGACTGGTTGTCGAAAGCAAGTAATCCGTAATCTTCTCCTGCTCAACGCGGGCCTGCCATGCATTGGGAAGTCTCAATTTGAACTCTCGGGCCCGTGGCCAAGCTCTACATTCATCTTACTGGCGCCGTGGTAAGGCAGTGGGACCGCCGCCCGACCGATACGCCCCCACGCACTCCAGATATCAGCGTCGCCGTAAGACGGTTGGCCTCAATACCGGCGCGGCCCCGCAAGGGAGTATGGTACGGCCATACTCGGCCGTATAGGGGGCGCGAGATGCCGACAGAGCGAGAAACTATCGGACGGATGGAAGTGATTCGGTATGAGGCGCCTGACCTTGGCGGTCTTCCCAAGTCGTCGACCCAGCTCGCGCGCACCGGCCACCTCGGCGTGGTGGTGCAGGTCGTGAGCAAGGAAGGCGGGGAGACGAACCTGCACGCGCACTCGGCGCAGGACGCGCTCTGGTTCGTCCTATCGGGCCGGGCCGCATTCCACGGCAAGGACGGGGAGACGGTCGAGCTCGGGCCGAAGGACGCGCTGTTCATCCCCAAGGGGTCGCCGTACTGGTTCGAGTCGATCAGCGACGAGCCGCTGGAGATCATGCGCAACTCCGCCACCGACCCCGCCATCAAGAACCAGCGCGTGAACTACGAGGCGCTCCGGGCCCGCCAGCAAGACGGCCGGCACGAGGACAGCGTTTACGTGAACAGCTAGCGGCCCCCCTCCCCAACCTTCCCCCGCAGACGGGGGAGGGAATTGTGGGGGGCTTGCCCCGCAGGCGGGAGGGGGGTTTTGGGGAACCTGGGCCATCATCCCCTAGAGAGTAGCCATACGGGTTACAATCCCGCCTGTGCGCCAGAACGACCAAGAGAACCAAGGCCCCTCAGGTGAAGCGCCCGCACGACGGGGACTCCACCCTCAACTTCGCCTGATACTCGGGCTGCACGTCCCGGCGGTCGCGCTGGGACTGGGGAACGGCATCGCCCTGCCCGTTCTGCCGGAGCTCACGAAACTCTACGACGTCAGCATCATCCAGGCGTCCTGGGTCTTCGTGGCGTATCTCCTCGGCACCTTGGCCGCCTCCTTGCCGACGGGCATGCTGATCGATCGGATCGGGCGGCGCTGGATCCTGCTGGCAGGCCCGCTGATAGTGGCGCTGTCGTCGCTGCTCATCGCCAAGGCGGCGGTGTCGGGGTCGTTTGCAGAGCTGCTGACGTACCGGTTCATCGCCGGAGTCGGCACGCAGATGTGGATGCAGAGCCGGATCACGGTGATCGCCGACACCGGGAGCTCTCAGCAGCGGGGCAAGCAGGTGACGCAGATGTTCGGCGTCCAGCAGCTGGGGGCGCTCAGCGGCCCGCTGCTCGGAGGCTTCGCGGCGGTGACCTGGGGGCTATGGTCGCCCTTCGTGATCCATGCGGTCTTGTCCCTCCTCTCGATCATACCGACCTACTTCGTTGTGAAGGAGTCGGCGCCCGCGGCGAGGCGCGCCGGGGAAGCCCTCCTAAGCGGGTCTCGCTGGGCGCTCCTCCTCCAGCGTCCGATCCCCACGGTGTTCTCGATCCAGTTCCTGACGAACGTGACCCGGGGAGCGGTCTTCGAGGGCGGCGTAATCCTGCTGTACCCGTCCTACGCCTACGGACTCGACCCTGTCGAGCTGGGCGTGCTGCGCAGCGCGATGGCCGCGGCCACGATTCCCATCATGTTCTCGACCGGGTACATCATGGACCGCTTCGGCCGAAAGTACACGATCGTGCCGGGGTTGCTGCTGACGAGCCTCTCCATGGCGTCCGTGTCGGTGACGGCGTTCGCCGGTCTGTCCGTAGCTTGGTTCATCGCGAGCTTCGTGTTCGTACATCTGGCCATCAGCATCATCTCGGGGAACATGCAGACGCTCGGCACCGACATTGCCCCGCCGCAGGCCCGGGGGCTGTTCTTCGGATTCTCGCGGCTGGTTGCGCAGACCGGCTCGACGGTCAGCCCCACCAGCTTCGGCGTGCTGTCGGGCACGCTCGGTTTCGGGGCGGCCTTCGTGCTGCTTGCGTCGAGCGCCTTCGCCGCGGCCTTCGTCGTGGCGTTCTTCTTGGAAGAGACCCTCCAGAAGCCCGAGAAGGCAGCGGCGGACCAACGGCCGGCCGGCTGAGCGACCAGCCGGCCCTGAGCAGCGCCTAGCGCCGGTAGGCGCTGCTCCGCAGCAGCTGTCCGGGATAGGCCCCCGTGTGCTCGCCCGCTTCGATGAGCACGTCGCCGTTCACGATCGTGTACGCAACTCCCTCGCTGGGACGGCGCATGCGGACCGCGTCTCCGGGGTAGTCCGCCACCTCGTCCAGATCGCCCGCGGCGACGCTGTCCGGGTCGAACACGGTGAGGTCGCCGGCCAAGCCCGGCCTGATCAGGCCCCGATCGTGCAGACCGAAAGCGCTCGCTCCCATGAAAGTGAGCTTCCTCACGGCCTCTTCGAGAGAGAGCGCCTGCTGCTCCCGCACCCAGAACGACAGCAGGAAGGTCGAGAAGTGGCTGTCGCAGCGGCGGGTCACGTGCGCGCCGCCGTCGGAGAGTCCGGGCAGCACGAACGGGTCGGCGAGCACTTCCGCCATCGCCGACGTGCTGACGTCGGAGCGGAAGTAGAAGAGCGTCTTGAGGTCCTCTTCGAGCGCGAAATCGAGGAACGCGTCGAGGGGATCCTTGCCGATCTCGCGGGCGATGTCGCTGATGCTCCGTTCGACGTAGGACCGATGCTCCTCCATCGCCACCCGGGCCACGTACAGCAGGTCCCACCTGACCGCGGGGAAGGCGGGATTGCGCTTGTCCGGAGCGTCGGCGTCGAATCTGAGTCCGGCGCGCACCGCCGGGTCGCCGAACGCGGCGCGCCTCTCTTCAGGCGAGCTGCTCATGACCGGCAGCCAGTGGGCGAACCCATCGAAACTGCCCACGGTGAGCAGCGTCCACCGGGCGGTGTTCTCCAGGAAGGGCGACACCATCGCGTACATGCGGGCGTCGTTCCGCGTCGAGCCTTCGCGGCCGGCGAGGCTGGAGATGACGGGCCGTCCGGTTGCGCGGGCCACCCGCGTGAGCAAGCCTTCCGACATTTCGATGCGCTCGGAGTCGCCGAACTGAATCGAGCCGGCCCCCACCTCCGCGAGCGCCATGGTCACGGCGAGGAACTCCTCGGGGGACGCCACGTTCGCCGGCAGCACACGATTTTCGAGGTCCATGTGGCGCAGGTTGCGCTCGGAGGACAGCCCAAGGGCCCCCGCGCGGATGCCCTCCCGCACGATCTCTTTCATCTGCTCGATCTGCTCGGCAGTAGCCGCGGCAGTGTAGGCCGCTTCACCCATGACGTGTCTCCGGACTGCCGAATAGCCGATCAGCGAGCCGAAATTCACTCCGAGCCGGCGGTCGAGGGTCTCCAGGTACTGCGGCACGGACTCCCACGACCACTCGATGCCCGCCTGCAACGAGCCGACCGGTATGGCCTCGACCCGCGAAAGCATGGAGACCAGGTCGGCTCGCTCTTCGGGACGAGCGGGGGCCAGCCCCAGGGAGCAGTTGCCGTTGATCACGGTCGTGGCGCCGTGGTAGCACGCGAACGTGCAGAGGGGGTCCCAGAGGACCTGGGCGTCGTAGTGGCAGTGGTTGTCGATGAAGCCGGGGGCGATTACCTGGCCGCGCACGTCTATGACCCGCTTCGCATCCGAGCCGAGCCTGCCGGTTTCCGCGATCCGCCCGTCGACGACGCCCACGTCTCCCGAGAAGGAGGGTCCGCCGGAGCCGTCCACAACGCGGCCGTTCTTGAGCAATAGGTCGTAAGTCATCGTCGTCCTCCTTCGGTGCTTGCCACAGAGGCTTGGGGGATGCTTGCCACAGAGGCTTTGGGAACTTCCATTCCGTACAGACGGCACACGTTGGCGCTGAGGACTTTCGTCCGCGTTTCAGGCGGCAGATGTCCCAAGTGCTCGGCAATCACCTTCCGGGAGTTCGGCCAGGTGGAGTTTGCGTGCGGGTAGTCGTTGGACCACATACAAGCATCCTCGCCCCAGCTCGAAAGGTATCGGGCGCCGATCGCGTCGTTGAAGAAGGTCGCGTATATCTGATCGGCGAGGTAGTCGCTCGGCAGCTTATCGGGCGTCGGGCCCGGCTCGCGTTCCCGATGCCTGCCCAGGTAGTAGCCCCACTGCTGGAGCGCGAAGGGTATCCAGCCTATCTCGTTCTCCACGAGCACGATCTTCAGGCGGGGGAACCGGTCGAGCGCCTTGTAGAAGATCAGATCGAAGAGGCTGTTCATCACCTCGGTGATCTTGATGTTGACGCTGGATCGGTAATGCTCCGTGCCTTGGCGAAGATGGGCCTTCTGCATGTAGCCGTGGCCGGTGAGGATATGCAGGCTCACGGGCATCTCGAGGTCCTGCGCGGCGGCCCAGAAGCGGTCGTAGTGGTCCGACGAGAACGGCAGGTCCTCGGGCGGGTTCTGCCAGATCATGGCGCCGCGCAAGCCCGCGTTCCGGCAACGCTCGAGCTCGGCGACGGCGCGGTCGATGTCGTAGAGCGAGACGAGCCCGATCCCGAACAGGCGGCCGGGGTTGACCGCGCAGTACTCGACCAGCCACTCGTTGAAGGCGCGGACGCATGCTTCCTGGAGCGGCACATCCTCGATACGGAAGAGGGTCATGCCCCGCGTCGCGTACAGCACCTCGGCGCCGACGCCGTCCACCGCCATCTCTTTCAACCGTTCGCTGGGGTCCCAGCCGCCGGGCTTGGACTGGTCGGACGACGTGGAGGGGAAGGTGGGCGCCTGAGCGCGGAAAGCCGTGGGCAAGCGCGTGGCCCATAGGTCGCCCGGCTCCATGACGTGGGAGTCGGCTGAAATCAGCACCTCGTTCACGGCCCCTTCCGTACTTGCGGCGGCAATCGTCGTGGTCATAGCGCGCTCCTTGCTCGACCAACCTGGCCGGACTCCATCGAGGAGAGGTTAGCGGCGGGGCGAAACCCGCGCAAGCGAGGCCCCTCCTCAGTCCTGTCCCGCAGACGGCCCCCTCCTCAATCCTCCCCCGCAGACGGGAGAGGGGGTAGTTGGAGTCTCAATCCTCCCCCGTAGGGCGAGACCCTTGCATAACTCCCCATGGCGGTTTAGGGGAGCCTGTCCCGTAAAGCTTGCGGCGTCTGTGGAGGAGCAAGAGCTTTTAGTTGCAGGCTCCTTCAATTCTTGGGATCTTTGGTTTACGTGGCCGTGATGCGGTCGGCGGGCGACGGGGCGGGGGCTAGAAACAGAAAGTCCCCGGGCATTTCTGTTTCTAGTTAGGTGGCCGTGGTGCGGTGGAAGGGTCCCCAGAATGCAAGAAATCAAGAATTGCGCCCCCCCCCCCCCCCGTCCGCGTGGCTTTGAGTCGGTGGAGCAGGCCGGGGGAGCGAGTCGGCTCTTCGCTTGTCGGAGTCCATGGTAGAGATTGGTCGGGGATGGGGGAAGGGGCAAGTGTCGTGGTGAAGGGCGGTGGGGGGGGGTCTCCCTCACCCGCGCTTCGCGCGACCTCTCCCGCTGGGAGAGGTGAGGCCTGCGAGGTTCCCGCCTGCGCGGGAATGGCGGAAGGGGCGCGGGAATGACGGGTGGGAGGGCCGGGCTAGGCGGGGGCGGCGCTGAGGGCGGCGGCGTGGAGCCTGAAGTCGGCCAGGCTCTCCAAGACTTCCAGCAGCACTTGGCCCCAGGGCGCGTCGTGCCCGGCGAGGAGCATGTGGACCTGCTGGTTGCCGACGGTCGTGCGCCGGCCCAGCGCGCGCTCCAAGGCAAGGCGGGCGCCGCCCGTCTCGTCCACCAGCTTCAGCGTGACGCGGTCGGCGCGCTTCGTGACGGACTCGACTCCGGCGGCCTTGGCCAGCACGCGAACGCGGATGGAGTAGACGAGGTTGTAGAGCTCGTCCGGAAGCACTCGTCCGAACCGGTCCATGAACTCTTTGGGCAGCTCGTCGACGTCTTCGACGGTCTTGGCGCGGGCGATGCGCTGGTACATGGCCATGCGGGTGGGCATGTGAGGGACGAGCTCCTCGGGGATGGCGTAGGGGAGGCCGAGATCGACCAGGGGATCCGGGGAGTCCGGCTCCGTCGGGGACCCGCCGGCCTCGGCCCGGAGCTCGGCGACCGCCTCGGAGAGCAGGCGGGTGTACATGTCGAACCCAATGGCATGGATGTGGCCGCTCTGGTCGGCGCCGAGGATGTTGCCGGCGCCGCGTATCTCGAGGTCCTTCATCGCGATGCGGAATCCCGCGCCGAGCTCGGTCGCGGCAAGGATGGTCTCCAGGCGCCGCTTGGCGGTGTCGGTCAGACGGCGTCCGCGCTCGACCATGAGGTAGGCGTAGGCGCGTTGGGAGCGCCGGCCGATGCGGCCTCGGAGCTGGTAGAGCTGGGCGAGGCCAAACTTGTCAGCGTGATCGACGATGAGGGTGTTGACGTTGGGGATGTCGAGGCCGGACTCGATGATGGTGGTGCACATGAGAACGTCGCCGTCGCCGTCGGAGAAACGCTCCATGACATCGGAAAGCTCTTCCTCGGGCATCTGGCCGTGGGCCACGAGCACGCGGGCGTCGGGAACGAGCGTGCGGAGGTGGTCGGCGGCGAGGCGGATGGACCTGACGCGGTTGTGGAGGAAGAAGACCTGGCCGCCCCGGTCGAGCTCGCGCTGGACGGCCTCCTTGACGAGGTCGTCGGACCGCTCGGCGAGGTAGGTCTTGATGGGGAGGCGCTCCTCGGGAGGCGTCTCGATGGTGGAGATGTCCCGGATGCCCGCCATCGCCATGTGGAGGGTGCGGGGGATGGGGGTCGCGGTCAGCGTGAGCACGTCGACCTCCCGGCGCAGCTCCTTGAGCCGCTCCTTGTGCCCAACGCCGAAACGATGCTCCTCGTCGATGATGACGACGCCGAGGTCGTGGAATGCCACGTCCTTCTGCACGAGCCGGTGGGTGCCGATGACGACGTCGACTCCGCCGGTGCGGAGGCCGTGGACGACGGCGTCCTGCTCCTTGGGGGTGCGGAAGCGGCTGAGCATCTCGACCTTCGCGGGGAACGGGGCCAGGCGCTCGGCGAAGGTGTGGAAGTGCTGCTGAGCGAGCACGGTGGTGGGGACGAGCACGGCGACCTGCTTCCCGCTCATCACGGCCTTGAAGGCGGCACGGAGGGCGACCTCGGTCTTGCCGTAGCCGACATCGCCGCAGACGAGACGGTCCATGGGGCGCGCCTCTTGCATGTCGGACTTCACGTCGTCGATGGCGGCTTGCTGGTCGGGGGTTTCGACGTAGGGAAAGGCGTCTTCCATCTCGCGCTGCCAAGGGGAGTCTTCGCCGTGGGGGAAGCCCTCGGCGGATTCGCGCTGGGCGTAGAGGGCGAGGAGGTCGACGGCGAGCCTCTTGGTCGACTCCCTGGCGCGGGCAACGGTGCGCGTCCACTCCTGGGAGCCGAGCCTCGTCGGCGAGGGGGGAGTATCGCCGCCGCCGGCATAAGGGGAGAGGCGGGCGAGGTGCTCCATGGGCACGTAGAGTCGGTCGTGATCGGCGTACTCGAGGACGAGGTACTCGCGGCCCTGCTCGCCATCGTCAGCCTTATCGTCGGCTTTACGCATGGCGCCGACGAACTTGCCGATGCCGTGGTCGACGTGGACGACGTACTCGCCGGGGACGAGCTCTTCGACGGTGGCGGCGCGGAATCGCTGGGTGTGCCTGCGCGGACGCGAGACGCGCTGCTTGTGCGAGCCGAAGACCTCAACGTCGGAGAGGAGGGTCGCGAGCTGTTCGCCGCCGTCCTCGGCGGCAAGCGTCCATCCGCCGGAGACGGTGGCGTGGACGACGGTTACCGGCTGGTCCGGCGGCGCATCCAAGGAGCGCTCCTCCGAGGCGCCCACGTCGGACTCGGACAGCACCTCCCTCAGCCGCTGGGAGTGCTGGGTGGCGATGACCACCGGACCATGGCCGGGCTGCCTGACGGCTTGGGCGAGGCTTTCGATGGCGCCGTGATAGCTGGGAGCGGCGTCGAACGGGAGGGCGATAGCCGACGTTCCGGTCTCGGCGCGGTGGTAGCGGCTGAGCTCGACGCGCCGGGGAAGGGCGTCGAGGGCGGCGGCGACGGCGTCCCATCCGGCCAAGGCCGAAGGGAAGCCGAGGGGAATCTCGCCGCGCTCCTCCTTGGACAGGCGCAGCTTTTCGGCGCCGCCCTCGACGCGGCGCGCCGCCTCATCGATCTCGGCGGGCTCGTTGAGCAGGACGGCGGCGTCCTCCGGAAGGTGGTCGAGGAGCGTATGTTCGAGAAGGAAACCGGCGTACATCGCCGCGTTGTCCTGGGAGACGCCGGCCATGAGGTCAGCGAGCTCGTCCTGCACACGGTCGCGCTCGGACGCGCGGGTGTTCCGGAAGTCGAGCCTGCGGATGAGGGCGTCGATGTGGTCGTGGTCGGCGAGCGCGGGGAGAACTTCGCCGGCGGGGAGGACGGTGAGCGAGTCGACGCGCTCCCCGGAGCGTTGGGAGTTAGGGTCGAAGAGACGAATGCTATCGACCACGTCGCCCCAAAGGTCGATACGGGCGGGCCGCTGCTGTCCAGGGCCATAGACATCGACGATGCCGCCGCGCCGGGCGGCGGTCCCGGGATGGTCGACCAGGGGGCCGATGCGGTAGCCGATAACCGCCCAATGCCGCAGCACCGAATCGAGCGCCAGGCGCTGGCCGAGGGCGATGGAGCGAGCGCCGTCGCGGAGGGTCTGCGGCGACAATGTCTTCTGCAGCAAGCCCGTAACGGACGTGACGACGAGCGGCGGCTTGTCTTTAGGACCGGCAGGGGCGGCGCCGGCGAGGGCGCCGAGGGCGCTTATGCGCTCGTGGACGGAGCCGGCCTCGACGGAGAGGCGCTCGTAGGGGAGGACCTCGGCCTCGGCGAAGTGCATGATGGGAACGTCGTCGCCGCAGTAGACGTCGAGCTGATCGACGAGGCGGCGGGCGTCGTCGGGGTGGGGGCAGACGACAAGGAGGGGACGGCGCAAATCGCGCCAGAGGCCGGCGATGACGAGGGGTTTGGCCGCCTCCGGGGCGGTGGCGGCAGGGCTGCGTCCGGCGGCGGCGAGGTCCGCGACGCGCCTGTAGGCGGGCACACCGGCGAGTAGGTCCGTCAGTCCCGAAAGGCCCAATGCTCCTCCATTCGCGCGCAATACACACGCAAACATGCGCCCTTCGGCGGAGCGGAGGACGCTAAGGGCCAGCCGTTTTCTTTGGCTGGGGTCTCAGCTTATCAGCAGCAGGAAGAGGGCGCCCTCGAGGGACGGAGCTGCCCGGCGGGATTGACCGGGCGCCCGCCGACTAGGACAATCCAGCCTCCAAGCATACCTAGAGGAGCACCCCTTGACCGACCAAGACAGTCCAACGGAGCAGATCGACCCCGATAGTTTGCGTCAGCCAAAGCGGCCCTCCATGCCGGAGCGTGTCGGGGGCCACATCCAGGGCAAGATAGTGTCGGGCCTGGTGGAGATGGCGCCGCTGATCGTCACGGTGCTGGTCGTCGCCTTCATCACGAGCTACGCCAACCAGGCGCTGCCGTTCTTGGACAATCTGTCGTGGAACTTCCCGGGCCTCGGGCTGCTCATCATCATCGGCGGCTCTTATCTGGTGGGGGTCGCCATCACCACAGGCCCCGGCCTGAAGCTGGTGCGGCTGAAGGACGTGATCCTGCCGTACATCCCCGTAGTGAGGACTATATTCGGAGTTACTAAGCAGACGATCACATCGTTCTCCGGGCAGTTCAACTTCAGCCGGGTCGTTTTCGTGGAGTGGCCGCGGGAGGGGATGGTGGCGATGGGTTTCGTGACCGGGCAGGTGTACTCCGCGGATAGGGAAAAGACCCTGGTCGCCGTGTACATCCCAACCGTTCCCAACCCGACATCCGGGAACATGGCGTTCATCATCGAAGACGACGTCATGGAGACCAACCTCTCGGTGGACGACGCCATGAGGCTGGTCTTCTCAGGCGGCATAGTCCTGCCCGAGTCGATCGCATTGGCCAGAGTCCCCATAGGCCCGAGGGACTCGCAGGACCTCCTCGGGCAGTTCGCGCCCGACTCCAAGTAAGGCCGCGCGCCCTCCCGCAGGGACCGCGCCGCTGTCGCGCCGCTACGAGGTCCCTGAATCCACAAACGAAGTGCAACACCAGATTAGGGTGTTGCCATGGAATACAGACAGCTCGGCATTGAGGAACGGTGTGAGATTGCCCGCTTACGCGCCAAGGGCTCCTCGGTCCGGCAAGTCGCTACAACTCTGGATCGCGCGGCATCGACCGTGGCTCGGGAGCTGAAGCGGAACGCACTGCGAACGGACGGGTACCAAGCGTCGCCGGCCCAGGAGCGTGCCCGCGCGCGGCGCTGGACGGGGGCGCGGCTGGAACGGGACGAGGGGTTGCGGGAGCGGGTCTTGGCGGGCCTGAAGTGGGGGTGGTCGCCGGAGCAGGTCGCCCATGAGATGCGCAGAGAGGAGGGCCGGACGGTGACCTCGGACGAGAGCATCTACCGGTTCGTCTACGCCCAGGCCGCGCGGCACAAAGACCATGATTGGCGGCGCTACTTGCCGAGGGCGAAGTGGAAGCGGGGGAGGCGGGGCCGCAGGGGGGGAAGCTCGGTTTCCTTCATCCCCCTCCGGAGGGCGCTCTCGGAACGGCCTGCAGCGGCGGCCGACCGGCGGACCTTCGGGCACTGGGAGGCGGACACGATGCAGTTCGGGAGGTCGGGAGAGGTGGTGTTGGCCCTGCAGGAACGCTCCTCGCGCCTCTTGCTTCTCGCGCGTGCGCCGTCGAAGGAGGCGGGGCCGATCGCGGAGTCCATCGCCCGGATGCTGGGGCCGTTGCCGCCGGAGTTTCGCCAGACGGTGACCTTCGACAATGGGACCGAGTTCACCCGTCACTACGAGCTCCACCGGTTGGGCATCGAGACGTTCTTCTGCGACACGTACTCGCCGTGGCAGAAGGGGGGAGTGGAGAACGCGATCGGCCGGCTGCGGCGGTTCCTGCCGCGGGGGACGAATCTGGGGGAGGTGTCGGATGAGCGGTTTGCGCTGATCGGGCAGGCGTACAACAATACGCCGCGCAAGTGCCTGGGCTACCGGACACCGGCGGGGGTCGTCGAGGAGCAGGTGTTGCACTTCAAATGTGGATTCACCTTCCCGCCTTCGCGGGAATGACGGAAGGGGCCGCCTGTCGGCCACTACGGAGACCCGCTTTCACGCGGGCAATGACGGCGGGGGCGAGTTATTCGTCGTCTTCCGCGGCGCCTTGGACGGCGCCTTCGTGGACGGCGGGCGTAACCAGGGGCAGGGTGATAGTCATCTCGGTGTACTCGCCGGGCTCCGAGTCGACGTGGATAAAGCCGCCGTGGGTCCTCACGATGTCGCTGGATATGGCAAGCCCGAGGCCGGTGCCCTTGTCGGTCGGCTTGGTGGTGAAGAAGGGGTTGAATATCTTCTCCGCGACCTCGGGGGGAATCCCTACCCCGTTATCCCTGATACGGATGGCGATCTGATCGTCCTCGAGCCGGGTGGAGAGCCACAGCGTGGGCATGTAGTCCCCATCGCTTGCTCCCGCGTCCAGGGCATTGCGCCGCTTCTCGTTGGTCGCGTAGCAGGCGTTGCCGACCATGTTCAAGAAGACGCGGCCCATGTCTTGGGAGACGACTTCGACCTCGCCGAGCTCCTCGTAGAGATCGAACTTGAGGTCGAGCTGGAACTCGGAGTCGGCGGCCCGTGCGCTGTGGTAGGCGAGCCGGGCATACTCGTCGAGCAGGACGTTGAGGTTGGTGGGTTGCTTGATGTTGGAGCCGCCGCCCATCTTGAGCATGTCTTGGACGATCTGGTTCGCCCGGTTGCTATGGGTGCGTATGCGGTCGAGGTTGCTGTCCAGGTCCTCGGATATCTCGATGACGAGGGACCGGTCGTCCTCGGAAAGCTCTTCGCTATTCTCCTTGAGGATGTCGCGCAGCTCGGTGACGAGCTCCACTGAGACTTCGGAGAAGTTCTTGACGAAGTTCAGCGGGTTCTTGATTTCGTGGGCGACGCCCGCGGTGAGCTCGCCGAGGGCGGCCAGCTTCTCTTGCATGACGATCTGGTCCTGGGCTTTATCGAGGTCGGCGAGCGCGGTCTCCAGCTCGGAGTTCTTGCTCTGGAGCTCTTCCGCCAGCTGCTCCACGAGGTTGAGGCGCTGCACCTCCAGGGCGTGGCGGCGGAAGACCTCGAGGGCGGCGGCCATGTCCGCGACTTCGTCGCGTCCGCCGATGTCCGCTCTGGCTTCCAGGTCGCCGCCGGCCATACGGCGCATCCATGTCGAGAGGAGCTGGAGGCGACGCAAGAGCACCCGTCCGATGAAGAGCCATGCGATGAGGACCGCGCCGCCGACGCTGACAGCGCCGATGGTCAAGAGGAGGATGCGGCCCGTGGAGATGGCTTGGGTGGAGTCGCCGGCAGCCTGTTGCACGACGATTCGGGCGTCGCTCACCAGAGCGTTGACATCGGCGAGCAGGTGGACAGTGATGCCGCGGTTGACATCGAGGAGGTCACGTTGGCGCTGGGCGAGCCTGAGTTCTTCCGTGAGCAGGTCGAAGGTGCGCCCCTCACCGGAGCCCAAGTGGAAGAGGCGGGCGAAGAGCTCTTCGAGATCGGTATACAGCGTGAAGCCCCGGAGAGCCGTCAGGTTTCCTTCGATGCGGCCTTGAGCGGCCTCGAAACGCTCGCGCAGCGGCTCGATCTCCGCGGCGTCCGAAAGGGAGAACGCGCTGGTCAGGACCTGAACCGCGAGGCTGGCGTCCGCCTGGAGCTGGGCGAGGCGCTGGTAAAGGTCGAACTCGTCCTCGGAGAGGTGTTCCTCGCGGGGCGCGGGCTCTTCACCAAGGGCGCGGTAGCCCGTTATGGTGTAGAAGATCTGGTCATCTATGGCCGGGACCACGACGGCGTCCAAGCGGTCGCTCAGGTCTACGATCTCTATCTGTACGCCCTCCGTTCTCGCGTTCAGCTCGAAGCGGGTCAGCATGCTGCTCTGGATGGCGTCGATATTCGATATCAAGGTGTCAGCATCGCTTTGGATGCGCTCGAACAGCTCGGCGCCGATGGCCCTCTGCTCCAGCGTGACCAGCTGCTCTTGGAGATTGCCCCGAGCCTCGTCGATGTCGGCGACGACCTGGGAGAAGACGGAAGGCGAGGCGGCCGTGGTGAGTCGCGGCGCGGCCGCCGCCAGCGTTCCGCTGGTCTGGGCGACAGCGAATGCAGCCGTCATATCGGGGACGCTGCCCTCGTTCACGCGGCTCTGGAGGTCGCCTACGCGGTCGAAGGAAAACCATCCGACCAGACTGGCGGCGACAGTCATGGCGACAGCTCCTCCAATCCCGGCGTAGAGCTGGGCGGAGAGCCGGAAGCGTATGGCAAGCAGGCCCTTGAGTCGTTCGGTCAAAACGCGCCGTCCTGCAGCCTTTCGGCTGGGCGGAAGTTCCCGTCCGGGTCGATGACGGTAAGGAAGACCTGGTCCGAGCCTTGGTTATCCCAGGCCTGGTCCGTGTAGCTGAGCCTGAAGCCGTCGATGTCGATGACGTCAACGTCGCGCAGACCGTCGACGAAGCACGCGCGGTCCGGCTCGGGGCCGCAGTTCTCGACGGCGATGATAGCCAAGCGGCCCGCCAAGTAGCCTTCTAGGGAGACGAAACCTGGGAGGGCGTCTTGGTCGTAGGCCAGAAGCGCGCGTCGGTAGGCGGCGACGACGGGCAGGGAATCGTCGGTTGGGAAGGGCACAACCTGGGTAACGAAGACGCCTGCGCCGTCCGGGCCGAGCTCCTCGGCGAGGGCGTTACTGCCCACAAACGAGACAGTCATGAAGACCGGGTCCAGACCCGTGTGCCGCGCCCATGCGATCGTTTCAGCGACCGGCTTGTAGGCGCCGATGATGATGACGGCTTGGGGGTTCCCGCGTTCCAAGCTGAGGAGGCCGCGTTTCACTGCTGTCGTATTACGCGGGTACAGCCCGATGGCCACTGGCTCCATGGCGCGCCGGGCGAGAGCGGCGCGGGCCCCGTTGTAGCCGGCGCGGCCAAAGGAGTCGTCCTGATACATCACTGCGATGCGGTTGATGCCAAGGTCGCGGACGAGGCGGTCGACCATCTCCTCGGTTTCCTGATTGTAGGAGGCGCGCAGGTTGATAACGTTCGGCAACGCCTCGCCGCGCAGGAAGGCGGCGCCCGTGAACGGGGCGACGTAGGGGACGCCGCTCTCTACGGCAACAGGGGCGGCCGAGCGAGAGGTGGGCGTGCCCACGGCGCCGATGAGGGCGAACACTTCTTCCTGCCGGATGAGCTGGCGCGTGTTGACGATTGCGGCTTCCGGCTCGTAGGCGTCGTCCAAGGAGGTGAGGGTCAGCAGCCTTCCGTGGACCCCGCCGCGCTGGTTCACCTCCCGGAACGCAGCTTCGATGCCGATTTTCATGTTCTTGCCGAGTTCCTGAGCGGGGCCGCTGAAGGCGGCGGACTGGCCGAATAGGATGCGCTGGTCAGAGACGCCGGGCGGCGGGCCGACAGGCGTCGCCGTGGGAGTGGGAGCTGGCGGCGTGGGAGTGGCGGCGGCGCCGGAACAGGCGGCCAGTCCAACTATCAGGGCGGCTGTTCCTCCCAGCCCGAGCACGATCCGAGCCCAGCGCGCCATAGGGGTCATTCGCCCCTGCGCTTGATCAATGTCAAGTGATTTCTGTCTTGCTTCCTCTTGTAATAGACCTCATCCATCATTTCGCGCACTAAGTAGACTCCGAGTCCGCCGATATTCCTGTCCTCGATGGAGGCCTCTATGTCCGGCAACGGGGCCTCGCTCAACGGGTCGAAGGGCATACCAGCGTCCGAGATTGTGATGGTGACAACATCTTTCTCTGAGACCATCGTAATCTCAATATCGGGCATGCCATCCACACATCCATAGTGGAGCGCGTTGAGCCCGAGCTCTTCGAGCACCAAGTTGACCCGGAAGATAAGATCAGGATTCCAGCCTTCCCTTTCTCCGAGATCTTCGACCGCCGCAGTGATGCGTTCCAAAGCGTCGGCTTCGGACTTAATATTCAGTGATAATTGCGCGCTCAAGCGCCAGCCTCGCTGCGGCGAACCACTAGACAGGTGATGTCATCGGACTGCGGGGTGTCGCCAACGAATTCCTTGATTGCATTGAAGACCGTTTCGGTGGCTTCCTTGGGGGTCTTCGGGGGCGCAGCCGCAAAGATTTCTCGCAGAGGCTCGATGCCGAGTTCTTCATAGCCGCCGTTCATGGCTTCGGTGACGCCGTCGGTGTAGAGAATGAGGACGTCGCCGGGGGCAAGGGTGACGGCGTCCTGCTTGTAGCCGATGCCGGGAACCAATCCGACGGCGACTCCATCGGTCAAGGGGAGCAAACTGGAACTGCCGTCGGAGTGGACGAGGAGGGGAGAGTTGTGTCCGCCATTGGCGTAGACGAGCTCCCCGGTCCGAGGGTTGTAAGCTCCGTAGAAGACAGTGACGAACATCGAGGTGTCATTATCTTCGTTGAGCATCTCGTTGACCATGGTGAGCACCTCGCCAGGCCGGACGCTGCCGATGGCGGCGCCCTTCAGCAAGGTGCGGCTGGACATCATGAAGAGGGCGGCGGGGACGCCTTTGTCCGAGACGTCCGCTACGGCGAGGCCGACGCAGTCGTTCTCGAGGGGTATGACGTCAAAGAAGTCGCCGCCGACGTTACGAGCGGGCTCCATGTAGCCGAAGATTTGGTAGTCGGGACGCTCGGCGAACCGGGTTGGCAGGATCGATTGCTGGATCTGGCTGGCGACGCCCAGCTCGTTCTGTAGGGAGACCAACTTGTCGCGGGATGCGAGCGCCTCGCGCCATTCCACGAGGTTGCGCAGGGTCCGGTCGATAGTGACCTGCAGGTCTTCGAAATCCACGGGTTTGGTGACGAAGTCGAACGCGCCCCGGTTCATCGCCGTGCGGATGTTCTTCATGTCTCCGTACGCGGAAATAATCACGCTTTTGATGTCGGAATTGACGAGGGGTATCTGTTCGAGCAGAGTCAGGCCGTCCATCTGCGGCATGTTGATGTCCGAGAGGACCATGTCGATTTCCGGGTCTTGACTCAGGCACTCGAGCGCCTCGATGCCGTTGTGGGCAAAGACGAACTGGTAAAGGCCGCTTCTGATGCTGCGGCGCATACGCTGGAGCATCAGGGGCTCCAAGTCGGGCTCGTCGTCGACCACGAGTATCTTGTACGGCCGATCGGTCATTCCATCCTCCGACGCTCCCGGCAGGGGTTGTTGAGCGAGGCGTCTCTTATGTTCAGGAAGAGCGGACGGAGATTAAGGCCGGACGGAGATTATCTTGTCGAAGCCGCTGGTCTCGAAGACCTCCCGTATCGACGTCGAGAGGGAACATACTTCGAGCGTTCCGTCCTGCTTCGCGAGGGTCTTGGCGGTGAGCAGGATGGCCCGGAGCCCCGCGCTGCTGATGTAGGACAGGTTCTCGAAGTCCAAGACCATGGACCGGTCGTCCTCTTGGAGCGCCTCTATCAGAGAGTCCTGAAACTCACGGGCGTTGGTCCCGTCGATGCGGCCTGTGATTGCGGCGGTTACCGTGCCGCCTTCTCGTTCGATGCCGATTTCCATTGATCTCGTCTCCTTACAACTTAGCCTAATGCTGTCTGAAGCAGCCCCGTGGGAGCGGGCGCCGTAACCTCTTCAACGCCATTGGCGCGTTACCCGGACTGCGCCACAACCTATGAGAACCCCTCAGCCCTCAGCGTCCGGCTCGACAACGCGCTCGGGCCGAACGGAGCATAGCATCGGCTTACTCGGCGCAACAAGCGGGCGTGGCGCGTCCAGCCTGCCCCGGAGACGGAGGAGGGATTGTGATTGGTGGAGGGGCGAATGTTCGGGGGAGCAAATCAGCTTCTTGATGGGGATTTTTACTCGTAAGGGGGAACGTTTCGTGTCGCCGGAGGGGGTACTTTCGGCTTCTTGATCGGGGCTGTTTAGCAGGCCACGGCCTGCTTCCCGCGATCAAGAGTCCGCATGAAATGCGAAAACACGTTGTTTGAGAGCCCGTTCTCCCGGGGCGCCGCCGTTGCTGATGGCGCGGCAGGGTTGGGATGTCGGGGAGTGGACATGGTGGGTTCCAGGGTACGCGTTGGGGTGGGTTGGGGTAAGGGGCAAGTGTCGTGGTGGTTAGGCCTCACGGTTGGGGGTGGCGAACCTATGGGGTTGAAGGGGCGTTTCTCCCTCACCCCGTGCGCATCGCGCATCCCCCTCTCCCACTGGGAGAGGGGGTTCCTGGATCCCCGCCTGCGCGGGAATGACGGGAGGGGCGGCGGCATACGGTACAATGACAATCGCCGTTTCATCACCCTCATGCATGCGGCGAGGCGCGTGGGGCGCAGAGGCGCTTGGCCACGCAGGGGCAAAAGGGCGGCGGTTAGCAGGAGCAATGTCACTCCGTACGGCGAATCCCGGGGTCTCCAACCGCGACCAATCGCTGCGGTACAAGCGCATCGTGGTCAAGGCGAGCACGAACGTGCTCACGCGCAAGAGCTCCAGCCTCGATAGGGGGGCGATGGAGTCGCTGGTCGCGCAGATCGCGGAGGTGATGGGGATGGGGGCGCAGGTTGCGCTCGTTACGTCGGGAGCAATCGCGGCGGGGCGGGAGGCGGCGCCCGGCGTGGCCGGCAAGGGCGTGGCGGTGAGCCAGATGCTGGCGGCGATCGGCCAGAGCCGACTGATGCACGCCTATCAAGAGCTATTCGCGGAGCGCGGGATCACGGTGGCGCAAGCGCTGCTGTCCGGCGGCGACGTGGACAGGCGCGTGGGATACCTGAACGTGCGGAACACGCTCACCGGGCTGCTGGAGCAGGGAATCGTCCCCATTGTCAACGAGAACGACGTGGTGGACACCACCGAGATCAACGATCAGCGGTTCGGTGACAACGACACGCTGTCGGCCATCGTGGCGAACGTCGTCGAGGCGGACTTGCTGGTGATGGTGATGGACACGGGGGGCTTGTACACGGTGGACCCGAACCGGGACGCTTCGGCCAAGCTCATCGAGCGTGTGGAGAGCATCGACGACTCGGTGATGGCGCTTGCCGAGGAGCACCGGAGCGGCGTTACGCGGGGGGGCATGGTCTCGAAGCTGGAGGCGACGAAGCGGGCGACAGCCGTCGGAGTAACGGTCGTGTTCGCGGGCGGAGACGATGCGACCGCCGTGCGGCGCGCAGCCTGCGGCGAGCCAGTGGGCACGCTGTTCCCCACCGCCGTATCGTCGCTGGAGGGCAGGAAGCGGTGGCTGCGCAGCGGCATGACGCGAAAGGGCGCTGCGCTGGTCATCGACGACGGGGCGCGGAGGGCGCTCGTGGAGAACGAGCGGAGCCTGCTGCCCGCAGGCGTCCGGGAGGTGCGGGGCACGTTCGTCCGGGGCGACGTTGTCGAGGTCCTTTCGGAAGAGGGAGCGCGCCTTGCCTACGGGATAGCGAACTACGACGCTTGGGCGATGCGGGTCATCGCGGGGGTGCGGTCGGACCGCATTATGGAGATGCTGGGACATCACCACGGAGACGAGGCGGTCCACCGCAACAATCTGGTGGTGGTCTAGGCTGGTGGTGGTCTAGGGAGGACGAGATGGCGACGGCAGTGTCCGAGCTGATAACGAAAGCGCAGGCCGCGCGAGGGGCCGCGCGGGAGCTGCGAAAACTCTCGACAGGCCAGAAAGACGCGGCGCTGCGGGCTATCGCCGACGCGCTCGACGCGAACCACGGTCCGATTATCGAGGCGAACGGGCTGGACATGGAGGCGGGCCGCGAGTCCGGGCTGAGCGAGGCCGTCCTGGGACGGCTACTCCTCAACGAATCGCGGCTGACGGGCATGGCGAACGACCTGCGGGCCATCGCCCTGCTGCCCGACCCGGTCGGCGAGAGCTTCGACTCCCGGGTGCTGGGGAACGGAATGAGGATAGAGCGCCGCCGCGTGCCGCTGGGCGTGATCGGTTGCGTGTACGAGAGCCGGCCCAACGTGACGACGGACATCGCGGCGCTCTGCCTGAAGTCTGGCAACGCGGTGGTGATGCGCGGCGGCAAGGAAGCCGTCCACTCCAACGCCGCGCTAGTGGGGCTGGTTAGGGAGGGTTTGGAGTCCGCCGGGATAACGCCCGAGGCGGTGCAGTTCGTCACCGATACGGACCGGGCGGTTGTCGAACAGATGATCAAACTGAACGAGCACCTGGACCTCTTCATCCCGCGGGGGGGAGAGGGGCTCATCAAGTACGTTCGGGATAACGCGACGGTGCCGGCCATCACCGGCGGCATCGGCGTCGTCCACGTGTACGTCGACGCGTCGGCGGACGTGGAGAAGGCCCAGGACATCGTGTTCAACGCGAAGACGCAGCGGCCCGACGTGTGCAACGCGCTCGATACGCTGCTCGTGCATTCGTCCGTCGCCGCGTCGCTTCTGCCGTCGGCGGCCTCGAAGCTGACGTCGGCCGGGGTCGAGCTCCGGTGCGACCAGCGGGCGCTGTCGCTGATCGGCCCCTTCGGGGAGTCGGTCCGGGCTGCGGAGCCGGGGGACTTCGGCCAGGAGTTTCTCTCGCTGACGATGTCGGTGCGAGTGGTGGATACGATGGACGAGGCGATCGACCATATCGAGGAGTACGGCTCCGGCCACACGGAGGCGATCGTGACCGAGGACTACTCGGCGGCGGCGCGGTTCATGGACGAGATTGACGCGTCGGTGGTGCTGGTGAACGCGAGCACGCGATTCAACGACGGGGGCCAGCTCGGGCTAGGCGCGGAGGTGGCGATCAGCACGAACAAGCTGCACGCGCGCGGGCCGATGGGGCTGCGCGAGCTGACGAGCTATAAGTGGGTTGCCCAGGGCGAGGGGCAAGTGCGCCCCTAGCCATCCGCGATTCGGGAGTCCGTCCGGGCCGATTACGCTCCGGACGAACGGCGGACCGACAAGGAGAGACCGCAATGTTGCGATTCGAGCGCGAGTGCCGCACGCCATATTCCGAGGTGTATACGATCTTCGACGACGATCAGCCCCAGGGCCGGTTCGACGTGCACTTCTGCGGGAGCCTCATTCACGCCACGCTCTGCGTGTCCGAACGCTATACGACCGACGAGATCCAGGACATCATCGAGGACCTCGACGATGACGTGCTCGACGCCATCGGCCTAGCCCGCGACGATTTCGTGGTGCACGTACACCAAGGGCGGGAGGTCGGCGTGTTCTCGAACAGCGAATACTCCGAAGACGAGCAGCCGACCTCCGAGAACTAGGCAGGCGGAGCGTCCGTGCAGGATGTGTTACCGTTACGTCCGAAGCGGATAGAACGCATAGCGGAGGGCGCAGAGGCGATGAGCGTGAAACGAGGCGAGCGCCGCGGAAGGCGAGAGACGCCCGGCACGCCCGGTCGCGGGGGCATGGAAGCAGCGCCGCCGGCATCCGGTGGGGAGGTCGCGCGTCAGGAGATGATGGCCGACAGGCATTTCATGGGGGTCGTTCAGGAGATAGAGGAGACCGATGCGCGGGGGGAGCTGCCCCCGCCGAAGCCCTGGTCTGTGATAGAGGCCAAGATCGAGGCAAGGCGCAAGGCCGAACAGCGTCGTGCCGTTTGAAATCGTCTACGATTGGGGTGTCGAGGAAGTCATCGACCGGCTGTCGCTTAAGGAGCTCATCCAGGTGAGCATAGCTATAGCCGAGCTACAGGCCGACCCTCACCCCGACGGGCGTTCCAAGCACACGATAGGATTCCACTATCCTCCCGGCCCGCTGGGATACAGCACCGATGACCTCTTCATTGCCTACCGCGTGGATGAAGGGACCACTGTTAGAATCCGCGCCATCATGCGGCGTGGCTCCTGAGCGCGGTCTCCCCACTCGCCACCGGGCCTCGGGCCTATGATCGTCGACTTCCACACGCACCTGCTCCCGGCCTCGTTCGCGGAGCGCCGTAGCGAGATAGCGCAGCGCGACGCCACGTTCGCCGCGCTATTCGGCGGCGGCGGGAAGACGGCGAGTGCGCAGGAGCTCGTCGCCGCGATGGACGAGGACAGCGTCGACGTGTCGGTCGTGCTGGGCTACGGGTGGCTCGACCCTGACTTGGCGCGGGAGGCCAACGACTGCCTGCTCGACGCGGCTGCTCGGTTTCCCCGGCGCATCACGGCCTTCTGCTCCGTACACCCCGGTTGGGACGACGACGCCATCGCTGAGATCGAGCGATGCGTCGCCGCGGGCGCGAGGGGCATCGGCGAGCTGCATCCGACGACGCAAGGGTTGGACCTCGCGTGCGATGCGTCCCTGGCGCCGATGGCGCGCCTGGCCGCTGAGCGGGGCCTGCCTATCGTCGTGCATGGCTCGGAGCCGGTCGGACACAGCTACCCCGGCAAAGGAAGAACGACGCCGGACCAGCTCCTGGCCCTGGCGCAACGGTTTCCGGAGACGACGTTCGTGTTCGCCCATTGGGGCGGCGGCCTGCCGTTCTACGGCCTGATGCCGGAGGTGCGCGACGCGCTGGCCAACGTGTATTTCGACAGCGCGGCGTCGCCGTTCCTGTACGACGCGGCGGTGTTCGAAGTGGCGGCGCGGTCGGCGGGCGCTGAGCGCGCGCTGTTCGGCTCCGACTATCCGCTGCTGCGGGCCAGTCGCGTTATCGGGCAGGCCCGCGAGGCGTTGCGTCCCGCCGACGCCGAGGCGGTCCTCGGCGGGAACGCGGCGCGGCTGTTGGGGCTAGCCCATGACTGATTACCCCACGCTGCCGGACTATCTAGAGCCGGGGCTGGACGTGGTGTTCGTGGGGATCAACCCGGGGGCGTATTCGGCGTCGGTGGGGAAGTATTTCGCGACGCCGCAGAACCGGTTCTGGCGGGCGCTCAGCCTGTCGGGGCTCGTGCAGGCTGACCGCGAGCTCGGGCCGGGCGACGAGGCTTGGCTGTTCGAGCACCACGGGACCGGTTTCACGGACGTGGTGAAGCGCGCAAGCAACAGCGCGTCGAGCCTGCGGGCGGCGGACTTCCGCAGGTGGGCGCCCGAGACGAGGGCCAAGCTCATCGAGGCTGCTCCGCTCGTCGTCTGCTTCAACGGCCTCACAGGGTACAAGTGGTTCCTTCAGTACGGAGAGACGGAGGGGCTGCGAGGTTCCCGCCTTCGCGGGAATGACAGAAAGGGGGGCAGGAACGACGGGTTGGACGTAGGGCTTGGGGAGCAGGGGGAGCGCATCGGCGAGAGCCGGGTGTTCGTCGCGCCGAGTCCGAGTCCGGCGAACGCGGCCTACTCGTTGGAGGACATCGCGGGCTGGCTCCGGCGCCTTGTCGAGTTGCGCGACCGGGTGAAGGCGGAGCGCGTTGGCTGAGGAGCGGCTGCGGCTATTCGTCGCTATCGCCTTGCCTACTGCAGCGCAAGCCGAGCTGGAGCGCGTAGCCGGCGCGCTGCGCCGCCTCGCGCCGGGGGATACGCGGTGGAGCGATGTGCGGGGAATGCACCTGACGCTGAAGTTCATCGGCGCGACGCCCACCGGCGACGCGGCCCGGCTGGGCGAGGCGCTGGCGGCGGGCGTCGCCGGACGCGAGCCGTTCGAGCTGTCGCTCGGGGGGGTCGGGGTGTTCCCTGGGCGCGGCTCGCCCCGCGTGCTCTGGGTGGGAGTCGGCGGAGCAACGGACCGGCTGGCGCAACTCAGGGACGACGTGGAGCAGGCGTTGACCGCGGCAGGCTGCGCTCCTGAGGAGCACGCATTCAGCCCCCATCTGACGGTGGCCCGAATCGCCGCACGTCTCAAGCGCGACGAGTCGGCTGCATTGCGGCGGGCGGTCGAGGGGATCGCGGTTGCGCCCGAACGGTTCGCGGTTGATGCGGTCGTGCTGTACCGGAGCGACCTTCGAGCGTCGGGGGCGGTCTACACGCGGCTATCGGCTGCAAGGTTGGGGGGTTAGGGCTTCGCCGGAGAGCCAACCCCTAACTCAGCAGACCAAGCACGTCACGGATATCCGATACCGTCTCGCCCTCCCAGCTTTCGCGGGCGCCGTCTGCTCGGTCGTATGGGGCCCTTATCAGCACGGCTGTCATCCCCGCCTTCGACGCGCCGGTGAGCTCGCCGCCGCTGCCGTCGCCCACAAAGAGACAGTGCTCAGCAGCGACCCCAAGCCCTCTAGTCGCGAGCTCATAGATTCGAGGGTCGGGCTTCGCAAGACCAACATTGAAGGAGAGCACTGCGGTATCCACCAGCGGCGCGAAGGGGGTCGAGTCCCACAGCCGGGACACCTCCTCTGAGCAGTTGCTGATCAGTCCAACCCTGTAACCTGAGTCCTTCAGCGTCGAGATTGTCTCGACCGTGCCGGGACGGGGCGACAGAGCACCGCGTACGTACGCACAACGCATTTCAGCGGCAGCGTGGATGCACTCTTCGCCCGGCTCGGCGCCAAGCCCCTTGCAGATGCGCGATAAGGCAGCTTCGGTTGACGGGGAGGCGCCAACCGTGCGCTCGGCTCCGCTTGCATCCCACGCTTTGGCGAACTCGCCGCGGTCTACGCCGAGCAAATCAGCCAGTTCGTCCATCTTCTGCTGGTAGATGAGCCGGTTGGCCTCGGGATACACCACGTCGTCCACCAAGGTCCCCCAGAGATCGAAGATCACCGCCCTGTACTTGCTCACGCTCACCCCCGTGTCCCGAAGGCCATTGCCGCCCATGACTTGGATTCCGGACGGCAGCCCGTCCGATTGCAGTATATGGAGGCGAGCGAGTCGGCGAATCAGCTGCCAAGGGCAGGGAGGTTGGATAGGAGCCAGCGGGCCTTTTCGCGGGGGATGGCGCAGCGGCGGGCGACGGTGGCTTCGCCAGCGTTGGCGACGGCGCGCGGGGAGACGAGCAGGCCGGCGGCGAAGTCTTCGGCTTGGCGCTCGGCCTTGACGCGGTTCACCCACTGCCACGTCGCGAGGTAGAAGCTCGTGCCGGTGTGCAGGAGATGATGGCCGACGGCGTGGGCGGTGAGCCAGCGTTGCCAAGTCTCGGGGAGGGTCTCATCGACGCCGATGGCGCCTTCGAAGATGACCTCGCGGACGCGGCCGTCGAAGCGCCAGGGCACGACCTCGAGGCCGAGGCTGTTGAGGAGCAGCGCGAGGTCTGCGGCGTCATTGACCCCCTCGCGCTCGGCGAGGGAGCGTCCCATCCGGAATGCGCGCAACCTCAGCCCCCGGCGCGCCGCTTGCCGCGGACGTAACGGGCGAAGTCGCGCACCTGCTCCCACTCGTCGGGGTCCAGGTCGCCGACTTCGTAGAGGCGCGCGAGGTCGGTCTCCTTGATGGGAGTGACGTACTCCTCCTCGGTGAGGTGACCGGCGAGGACGAGGAGCCGTCCGACGGGCACGCCCATCGCGACGGCGATCTTGCGGAGCGTGACGGGACGCGGCACGTGGCCGTGGTTGAAGAGTCCGCTCAAGGTGGCGTGGGGAATGCCCGCTCTCTTGGCGAGAGATAGATGCGAGGCCGACCGGTCGGCAAGCCAGTCTCCAATGAAGGCCGCGAGGTCCTTTCCAGGGTCGTTCGTCATGTCGGAATCTTCCACGTTCGTGCAGCGTTGCGCAATAGGCAGTTGTCGGGCGGGATGGGGCCTCTCTCTAACTCTCCCCCGCAGACGAGGCCTTTGCATAACTCCCTGACGGCGGTTTAGGGGAGCCTGTCCCGTAAAGCTCGCGCCGTCTGTGGAAGGAGCAAGAATTTTTTTCCGCAGGCCCCTTCAATTCTTGGAATCTTTGATTTACGTGGCCGTGATGCGGTCGCCGGGCGACGGGGGCGGGGGGCTAGAAACAGAAAGTCCCCGGAGGTTTCTGTTTCTAGTTAGGTGGCCGTGGTGCGGTGGAAGGGGGTTAAGAATTCAAGAATTCAAGGAATTTCGGCCCCCCGGTTTTTGCGAGAGCTGGGGGGGGGGGGGGCGGACCCCCTGTGGAACCACCCCTAGCCCCTCCTTGGTAAGGAGGGGAACGGGAGGGGGACAGATCTTCGCCTGTCGGAGTCCATGGTAGGGGTTGGTCGGGGATGGGGGAAGGGGCAGATGTCGCGGCCCCCCTCTCTGACTCTCCCCCGCAGACGAGACCCTTGCGTAACCCTATTCTCCGGCGGGGCGTAACTTTCCCACCCACCCGCCCGTCATGTTGTGGGGGACACCCCCACGCCCCCGGCAGAGGGGCGTCGCCCCTCTGCGCTCCCCCGTATTCCAGGCCGGTCCCAGGGTTCGACAGGCTCACCACGAACCAGTTGAGGGCGGCGCTGGGGGAGGAGGGGGCAGGAGGGCCGGCAGACGCGCAGACCCTCTCTCTAGGTCTCCCCCGCAGACGGGGGAGAGGACCAGAGACTTTCCCACAGATGGGGGAGAAGACCAGAGGGGGCGGGAGGGCTGCGAGGTTCCCGCCTACGCGGGAATGACGGAGGGGGGCAGACGGGGGAGAGGACTTCCGAAGCACTGGGACAGTAGGGCGTTGCGCGTTGGGGCCGCCGGGCTGCATTATGTCGGCAACATGACATTTCATGTTAGAAATACGTCCATAGAGGGAGGAGAGTGGTGAGCCTAGTGATACACGAGGAGGTGCGCTGCCCACGGTGCCTGGCCCGCGGCATGCGCGAGCTGAACAGGCTTGCGGAGGAGGGCCACGCCGTATTCATGTGTCCTTTCTGCAAGCACACATGGTGCGAGGAGAGCCGCCTGCCTTAAGCCAAGCCAACACAAGGGCTTGGAAAGCTCGGAGTCGATAACCCAATAGACGATAGGGAGGTCGAATGGAGTCGGCACTCGAGCAGTATGCAGACGATCCCTTGGGGTTCGTGGTGGAGGTCTTGAAGGATGCGGGCGAGCCGTATGAGAAACAGGCGGAGGTGTTGTCGAGCGTGGCGGAGAACCGGCGGGTCACGGTGGTGGGATGCAACGGGTCGGGAAAGGACTGGGCCGCTGCGCGGGTGGTGCTGTGGTGGATCGAGACGCGGCGGCGGTCCAAGGCGATCGTGACCGGCCCGACGCAGCGGCAGGTGGAGGAGGTCGTGTGGCGGGAGATGAGGCTCGCGTACGCAATGGCCGGGCGGGAGCTGAGCGGCAAGATGCACTCGTCGCGGTACGTCGTCGACGATGAGCGGTTCGCGCTGGGCTTCTCGACGGACCACCCGCACAACCTCCAGGGTTTCCACTCGCCGGAGCTGTTGGTGGTGGTCACGGAGGCGCACGCGATGTCGCAAGGGCACATGGACGCGCTCAAGCGGCTGAACCCGAAGCGCCTGCTGCTGACGGGCAACCCGCTGACGGTGGGGGGCGAGTTCTACGAATCGCACCACGCGAAGAGCCACTTGTACGCGCGAGTGGCCATATCGGCGTTCGATACGCCGAACCTGATCGAAGGCCGCGCCGACGCCGTGCCGGGCATGCTGACGCCGGAGGACGTGGAGGAGCGGGAGCGCGAGTGGGGGGAGACGGACGCCCGGTACGTGGCGGCGATCCTTGGCCGGTTTCCGGACGCGCTGGAGGACTCGCTGGTGTCGCGCCGCCAGATAGACGAGGCGACGGAGCGCTGGGCGCTGGGGAGCCCGCCAAGCCGGGAGTCGTACGTGATGGGCGTGGATGTCGCCCGGTTCGGCCAAGACGACACGGTGATGTGCCTCCGGCGCGGGGGCAGGGTCGAGCAGCTCGCAATGCTGAAGCAAGCGGACACGATGCGCGTCGCGGGGGAGGTGAATGCGATGGCGAAAAAGCACGGAGCCGGCGCCGTCTTCGTAGACGAGGCGGGAGTCGGCGGAGGCGTCGTCGACCGTCTGAAGGAGCTGGGGGCGCCGGTCAACGGGGTGCAGGTCGGCGGGCGGGCGCGCCTGCCGGACCGGTTCAACGACCTGCGGGCCGAGATCTTCTGGGAGGTGCGCCGCCGGATGGAGGAAGGGGAGATGGCGCTGCCGGACGACCCGGAGCTGATCAGTCAGCTGCTGGCGCTGCGCTACGAGATTTCGAGCGCGGGGCGGGTCCATCTGCAAAGCAAGGCGGATCTGCGCAAGCGCGGCATGCCGTCGCCGGACAAGGCGGACGCGCTGGCGCTGGCGTTCATGCGTCCGCGGTCGCTGGAGGTGTGGGTGTGAACGGGAACACGGTGAGCGGACTCGAGGGCCTGGTGCGCGGACTCAAGGGATTGGGGAAGGCGGCGGGGGAGCTTGGAGCGGTCTTCGCGGCGCTGGGGGCCGCGCCGCTGGCACCGGTGCTCGCGGCGAGCTACCTCGGCCTGCCGTGGGAGGCCATTGCGCTGGCAGGCGCGTGGGCGGCGAGCTGGTGGATGTGGCTGGCTGCACGGCTGCGGGGCGAGGGGAGCCGCCTCTAGCGGGGCCTTTGGCGTTGGTTTGGCGGGCGAGGTGGTTCGACAGGCTCACCACGAACCTATTGGGAGCGGGGTCGGATGGGGAAGGGGCGCCGATACCTGGGTTCCCGCCTTCGCGGGAATGACGGAAAGGGGACTGCGAGGGGGAGGGATCGCGGCGCTGTCGCGCTGCTACGAGGTTCCCTGAATCCACAAACGAAGTGCAACACCAGATTAGGGTGTTGCCATGGAATACAGACAGCTCTGCATTGAGGAACGGTGTGAGATTGCCCGCTTACGCGCCAAGGGCTCCTCGGTCCGGCAAGTCGCTACAACTCTGGATCGCGCGGCATCGACCGTGGCTCGGGAGCTGAAGCGGAACGCGCTGCGAACGGACGGGTACCAAGCGTCGCCGGCCCAGGAGCGTGCCCGCGCGCGGCGCTGGACGGGGGCGCGGCTGGAACGGGACGAGGAGTTGCGGGAGCGGGTCTTGGCGGGCCTGAAGTGGGGGTGGTCGCCGGAGCAGGTCGCCCATGAGATGCGCAGAGAGGAAGGCCGGACGGTGACCTCGGACGAGAGCATCTACCGGTTCGTCTACGCCCAGGCCGCGCGGCACAAGGACCATGATTGGCGGCGCTACTTGCCGAGGGCGAAGTGGAAGCGGGGGAGGCGGGGCCGCAGGGGGGGAAGCTCGGTTTCCTTCATTCCCCTCCGCCGACCCGTTGCTGAGCGGCCTGCAGCGGCGGCCGACCGGCGGACCTTCGGGCACTGGGAGGCGGACACGATGCAGTTGGCCCTGCAGGAACGCTCCTCGCGCCTCTTGCTCCTCGCGCGGGCGCCGTCGAAGGAGGCGGGGCCGATCGCGGAGTCCATCGCCCGGATGCTGGGGCCGTTGCCGCCGGAGTTTCGCCAGACGGTGACCTTCGACAATGGGACCGAGTTCACCCGTCACTACGAGCTTCACCGGTTGGGCATCGAGACGTTCTTCTGCGACACGTACTCGCCGTGGCAGAAGGGGGGAGTGGAGAACGCGATCGGCCGGCTGCGGCGGTTCCTGCCGCGGGGGACGAATCTGGGGGAGGTGTCGGATGAGCGGTTTGCGCTGATCGGGCAGGCGTACAACAATACGCCGCGCAAGTGCCTGGGCTACCGGACACCGGCGGGGGTCGTCGAGGAGCAGGTGTTGCACTTCAAATGTGGATTCACCGGTCTGGTTCCGGTACTTCAATCCTTTGGAGGAGCTCGCCGGGTTCTCGCCGATAGCCGCCGCGCGACTGACCGCGGACATGGGAGTGGACGCGCTGCGCTTCAACCGCGAGTTCTTCCGGAACGGGGCACAGCCGCAGGACATCGTGTTCCGGGCGCAGGGGCCGGTGACCGACGACCAGGTGTCGGAGTTCTACTCCCGCCTGGAGGCGCGGCACGTGGGGCCGTCGCGCGCCCACCGGCCGATCATCACGGGCGACGGATGGGAGGTGCAGCGGCTGGGCCTGAGCCAGCGGGACATGGAGTGGCTGGCGGGGCTGCGCTGGGCGCTGGAAGGCGTCGCCCGCGCCTACGGGGTGCCGTTGCCGCTGCTGGAGGACTTCTCGCACGCGACGCTGAACAACGTCCGCGAGGCGAGGCGGATGTTCTGGGAGAAGACGGTCGTGCCGGAGCTGACGTTCCTATCCGGCGCGATCAACGAGGGGCTCATCCCCCGGCTGGGCCCATCGGCGCAAGGTCTGTCAGTGGCGTTCGACCTCGGCTCGATCGAGGCGCTGTCGGAGACGGAGACGGAGCGCACCAAGCGTCAGGTGGCGCTCGTCCAAGCGGGCATCCTCACGCTGGAGGAGGCCCGCGCCGAGCGGGGTTTGGGATAGTGGGGGAGTGGAGTGGATGGGGCATGATTGAGTATCGGACGGGTTGCTTATAGCATCGAACTGAGACAGGGAACGACTTGGCCACCGCTAGAGTCGCACCCGGCGGTTGCCGCCAGAGCAGGTCGGCGCTGAGTACGCAACAAGGGTAACCTAAAGACCCGGCTATGAGAGTACACCCAAAGTGGTAGAGGCTTGGTGCGCCATCAACGGTTGCACCGAGACAGACAGCTACCTGCATCAGGCCAATTGGGTCAAGCACATGGACAAGCGCCCGGAGATACGGGGTCTCGTGGAAGAGGTTAGGGAGACCGTCGAAGACCCAGATTTCGCGATTCGAGGCGAGGGCGGGGTGGTGTTCAAGTACCGGAAGGGGTATGGCCACGGTAAGACGGAGGGACTGCGGCTGCTCGTGATCGAAGAGGCCGATAGGCGAGGGGCGCACTACGTCAAGACCGTGTACTTCACGCCTGAAATAGAAGATGGCGAGCCGCTCTGTATCCGGCGGCTCTGGTAGAGAGGTGCGGGATGAAGGAAGAGTTCGAAGCGTTGAGGGCGTCGGCGAGGCAGGAAGCCCTCGGCATAAGAGCGCGCTTCCTTCTGAAGAATAAGCGGCTCACGAACGGCGCGCTGCTCCCTGGGATGCTCGTTGAGTATGACAGCGACCGCGACCACCTCTACGTGACGCTGGGCGAACCCCGTGAAGGGATGGCGCTCTTCACCGAGAACATCGTCTTCATGGCGGACCCTGTGACCCTGGAGTTAGTCGGATTCGAGATTCTGGACTTCAAGAACAAGCTGGCCGAGGGCAAGCTGACCGAGTGGGGACAGATGGCCTCGCTATTCGATAGTCACCCGGTGGTGTACATACCTTCCGGGGAGCAGGCGGAACAAGCGCAGAGAGAAATCACACGAGAGCTCGCGACCGTCTGATTGTTGGCGAGAGTCCTGCGCCCGATGTCGTGCGAACCCCTCAGTCGTCCGGCTACTTCGTTTGCTAGGGCCAGACGGCGTTGAAGTTACCCCGCCATACCCCAAGGGCGCTTACGCGTTCGATGAGACGGGCGCCTTGAAGTAGTCCGCGACCTTGTCCGCCGCGCCGGCGACCGCTGTATCGTCGAGCGCCTTGGCGATTTCCGGGTAGCCTGCTTTAACGATCATCGTGCCCAAGTCCCCGCGCAGCCGGGCCAGGGTCCAGCCCAGGCTGTCCGGCACGAGGGTCGGGTCGATGCGCCACTGCACGTTCTCGCCGCTGGGGTGGTAGTGGTAGTGGGGCCGCTCCCGGAAGCAGTCGAACCGGAGGAGCTGCACGTCCCGTCCATCGACGGAGGCGCAGACGTAAATCGACGGTCCGCCGTCGTTGTTCCCCTCGCGGGACTCGACCCAGAATGCCAGATTGCCGGCTTCGATCTTTTCCATGGACCGTCCTCCCAGCCGTGATGGGGCAATGGTACACCCCGCGAACGGTAAGGGCGCGACTCCCCACGCTCTCGAGCGCGCTGCGCCTTGCTCGTGTGCGCGTTCATGGACTGAGGGGCGCTTAGGGGCGCACAGGGATTTGTCATAAGTGCGACATTTGGTAGTTGCGTAACCATAGTCGGACGCGCTAAGCTGTCCTCGTTGGGTAGAGATATCGGGGACGAGCCCCGGTCCTGGTTAGGGCCGGGGCTTTTTTGTTGACGAACGAAAGGGCCAACGAGCGAAAGGGAGGGAGCGTAATGACGATGACAGCGGATGCGGCGGCGGGGAGCGAGCGGGAGCGGTGGGAGCGCGAGCGGCTGTTCGAGTCCCTGGACGCCTACGAGCGGGGGCTGACGGAAGCCCCGGTCGTGCAGAAGTTCGCGATGAACCATGCGGCGTCGCCGAACGATGACCGGCCGCTGACGGTCATCGCGTCGGACGAGTCGGTGGACCGTTTCGGCGACGTGGTCCGCGCCGACGGCTGGGACCTGGGGGAGTACCAGCGCAATCCCGTGTTCCTGTGGGCGCATGACTATACGCGAACGCCGATCGGCCGCAGCTCGTGGGTGGGCATCGACGGGACGCGTTTGGTGGCGACGCTGGATTTCGCGCCAACGGAGTTCGCGCAGGAGGTCGAGACGCTGTACCGGCAGCGGTTCCTGCGCGCCGTGAGCGTCGGATTCCGGGCGCGGGCGTTCTCGTTCAGGAAGAGCCGCGACGGGAAGGTGGAGGGAGTCGAGTACACGAGCCAGGAGCTGTTGGAGCTGAGCGCGGTGCCCGTCCCCGCGAACCCGAGCGCGCTGGCGAAGGCGCTGGGCGGCGGTCTGGCGGCGCCGCGGCTCAAGTCGATGTTCACGTTCGACCTGCCGCCGGCGCGCATCGATCCGGCGGACGCGCGGCGGGTGATCGCGGAGCTGCGCAGGCTCCGTCAACTCGTGGGGCAAGGGGTTGGCGTGGCGGAGGGGGACCTCCCCTAGCCCCTCCTTGGAAAGGAGGGGGATGTGAGGGTCTTCGGAAAGGAGGAGAACGCGGGGACCTTAGAAGGGAGGGAACTCGGGGGTCTTCGGAAGGGCAGGGGAACGCGGGGACCTTAGGGGTCTTGGAGAGGAGGAGAACGTGAGGGTCTTGGAAAGGAGGCGATACAGGGGACTTTCCTTGGACGGCAGGACGATAGGAGCCTCGTCGCCGTGGCGGTGAAGCGGCCCTGTTTGGGCCAAGGAGAAGGCTAAAGACTGCGGGACTGGCAGGAAGAACTGAAGCAAGAAGGAATTGAGAAGGAGGAGCAGATGTCGGTTATCGAAGAGATTCAGCGTGAGATCGTGCAGACCCAGGAGTTCGTTCGCGAGCGGTTCGACCCGATCACGCGGGAACTGTCGCTCGTGCGGCAGGAGCAGGAACGGCTGGCGGGGGAGGTGCGCCGCGTCCTCGAGCAGGACCGGACGGTCCGCCGGGAGGCGGTCCTGGGCCGCGGGACCAATGACCGTATGCGGGTGAGGGGCGGCAAGCTCGATGGGTTCGACCTCGTGGACATGGCCATCGCGCGGAGCCTGCTCGCGGCCCAGCAGGCGCGGCCTCAGGACTACGACCAGCGGATGCTGCGCTCGTGGGAGGAGAGCGTCGCCAAGGCGATGGACTCGACAACCGCGGGGGGCGGCGACGAGCTGGTCCCGCAGGAAGAGGCCCGCCAGCTCTGGGCCGACGTGAACCTGGAGACGGCGGTGGCGTCGCTCTTCGACACCGTCACCATGCCGTCGAACCCGTTCGACGTGCCCTTGCAGCTTGGGGACATCAACTGGTATCCGGGGGCGGCGAACGTGGCTGCGGCCTCGACGGACCTCGCCACCGCCAAGCAAACGCTGACGGCGTATGAACTGGTGGGCATGGTGCCGTGGGCCTACGAGCTGGACGAGGACGCGGTGGTGGCGATGATGTCGGAGGTCCGGGCGACGCTGCTGCGGAACGCGGCGCAGGTGCTCGACGACGTAGTGCTGAACGCGGACACGACGCCCACCGGCAACGTGAACTACGACGGCGCCACCCTGCAGAGGACGACGGCCGGCGCCGCCCACTACCTGGTCGGCTTCGACGGCCTGATCCACCTGCCGCTGATCGACAACACAGCGATGCGGAACAACCACAACGCCGCGGCGTCGGTCGATATGTTCAACGAGCTGCGGCGGAAGATGGGCAAGTACGGGCTGAGGCCGTCCGAGCTGGCCTTCGTGACGGACGTGAACACCTACATCGCGGCGCAGGCGGTGGAGGGCTTCCAGACCGTCGACAAGCTCGGTCCGCACGCGACGCTGCTCACCGGGCAGCTAGGGTCGGTCGAGGGCGTGCCGGTGGTCGTGTCGGAGCAGATGCAGCCGTCGGACACGGACGGCAAGGTGACGGCGGCGGGCAACGCGTCAGACAGAGGACGCCTACTGCTGGTGAACCGGACGCAGTGGCGCAAGGGCTTCAAGCGCGAGCTGCTGATCGAGACGGAACGGGACATCCAGAAGCGGCAGAACATCATGGTGGTGAGCATGCGCGCAGCCTTCGCGGAGCGCACCGGCGACCGCGCCAAAGCGACGCACACCGCGCTGCAGTACAACATCGCCGGAACGTCCTAGGGGGTGTTGGGGGAGGGGGCCGTAGCTTCGCCTACGCGCCCCCTCCCTCAGCTCCGCCGCCCGGACCCACGCGCTCTCGCCCTCCAACGGAGCGGTGTGTAAGCTAAAACCCGCCCCGCCCGAGACTCTGGGCACAGCAAGGGGCTGCCAAAGGAGCACATATGACTACCACTGCGAAAGTCTGGACTGAGAAATACGCGGAGATGGTCCACGGGAAGACCCGGTACTGGGAAGCCGGGGCCGGCTACCCGACCATCCTCATCCACGGAGCCGGCTGGACGAGCGGCTGCGAGTCGTGGGTCCGCAACATCGGCCCGCTCTCGGAGAAACTCCACGTCTACGCCATCGACTGCCTGAACTGGGGCGTCGGCGACGTCTTTCAGCAGGAGTTCTCCTTCGCCTACCTCGTCGACCACGTCCGCGAGTTCATGGACGTGCTCGGCATCGAAAGAGCGAACTTCGTGGGGCACTCGATGGGCGGATGGATCGTGACGCTACTGTCGTACGAGAGCCCGGAGCGCGTCAACAAGGTGGTGAACGTGGCGGGCGGCGGGACCGCGACGCGGCCTCTGCAGAACATGGTCGAGTTCAAGGTCCCGTCCGAGGAGCAGATCAGGGAGCAGTTCTCGAACCGGTTCCCCGGGGGTACCGTGGACATCGATGAGGTGACCGCGCCCTACATCCGCAAGAACTCGCTGCCGGGTCACGGGGAGGCGTTCGCGTCAGTGATGCGGCACATGACCAACCCTGACACGCGCATCCGGTACAACACCCTGCGCCGGATGCCCCACATCAAGGCGCCGACGCTGGTGTGCTGGGGAACGGACGACCAGACCAACGCGTTCGAGATGGGCGAGCAGACGGCCGCCGCCATCCCCGGCGCCCGCCTCGCGCCGTTCGAGGGCGTCAGCCACATGCTGCCGCAGCAGGCCGCGGAACGGTTCAACGAGGTGGTGTTGGAGTTCTTGGCGTCGTAGGGGGTAGGAGGGGCGCGTCACGTCGCATTCGTGACCAGCCCGACTGCGACACTTGCCCGTAGCGCGGTGGCGCCCGCGGGCCGTAAGCTGGAAGCACATTCGCAAGCACACTAGAGAGGGGGACGAGCCCCCGGTCGTAAGGCCGGGGGCTTTCTTTTAACGATGACAACGCAACCTAGACCACGAACCGACTACACGCCATCGGTGCGTCCGCGTTCCGCCAGGCAGGACGGACTGCGCCGGTATACGCCCGGCTATCTGGAGGACCTGTCCGACACCAAATCCCGCTTCTTCAGCGACCCAGGGGATTCGGACGAGCGGCGGACGCTGCTGACGCCCAGCAGGGGTAAGCGGCTGCGGCTTATCAACCTGACGATCATCCAGATCGCCAGCGACGGCCTGCACTTCTGCGAGCTCTTCTTCGGAAACGGAGTGAGCATCGCCTCGCACCGGAGCAAAGCCGTCGCATTCGTTCGCGTACCGGACCACGGCCAAGGCTCGACCCGCACCTGGAGCCGGGGCTCGGGGCCGGTGGGCGAGCGAAACGAGGCGCTGAGCATCCGCTGGACCTACCCGCCGGCCACGTCGCACAAGCTGATCATCGAATACACGGAGGAACGTTAGGCAATGGCAATCGAAGCATACCGGTCCCTCTATGGCGACCTCACGAAACTGAAGGACACGTCACTGCTGGACGATCCCGCGAGCGGCTCGGGAGACGACGCCGAGCTCTTCCAGCTCCTGCTCGCCGTCTCCGAGGCTGTGGACGGCTACTGCAACCGCCACTTCTACGCACTAACCGCGGCGCGCTACTTCGACGGCAACGGCGACGCGCTGCTGAATCTGCCGGACCTAATCGCCGTGACCTCCCTCGCGTCGGACGACGACGAGGACGGAAACCACGAGACGGTCTGGCCGACCTCCGACTATCAGCTGCTTCCGCTGAACGCGGCGCCGACGGCCCATTGGGGAACGCCCCATCACGCGGTGCGCGTCCGGACGCGCGGCGCCCGGCAGCAGTTCGCGCGGGGGCAGGCGAGGGTCCGAATCGAGGGAGCCTGGGGCTACCGCGAACACCTCGAACACTCCGGCTCGCTCCTGAACGGCGCGCTCACGAGCGCGACAACGACGGTGGCCGTAGACAGGGGCTCGGACTTCGCCGTCGGTCAGACGATTGCCGTCGGCTCCGAGCGGATGCTCATCACGGGGATCTCGTCGAACTCGCTGAGGGTCACTCGAGGGTTGAACGGTTCGAGAGCGGGGTCTCACGCGAACAATACGGCTGTCTCGATCGTTCGGTGGCCCGCGCCGGTCGAGCGGGCTACGCTCATCAACACCGCGAGGATATGGACGCGCGCGCCCGCATTCGAGCCGTTCTACGTCGGCACCGGGCTGGACACTGACGTGCGGATGCTGCTCGACTCGTACCGTCTGGGGGCGGCATGACGGCGGGGCTCACGCAACGCGAGCGGCTGGCGTCGCTGGAAGCGTCGCAGGAGGCCCACGCGACGGCGCATGACCTCACCGAGCGCATCTGGGCGGCAAAGCGCTCGACGCCATCGACGCGCGCCTGCGGGGCATTGAGCGCGTCCTGCTTGACGCGCCCCTCCGTCCGCAAGCGGGCTACGATGCGGGATGGCGTCCGAACCGTCGGGACATCGCCGTGGTCAGCGGCAGCGCGGGCCTGACGTCGCTGGCGTGGTGGCTGGCCGAAGCCGCGGGGATGCTGGCGAGGATGTGATGGGGGAGCGCAGCGCGTTGGACTCTGATAAGATATATTGCGCTAAGAGTCAGCCATGATTAAGAAGATACGCGAGCCCAAGACCACCTACGCCCACACCGCTTCCCCGAGGCGGCGGCCTCAGGATGACCGCAAGCGGCGGCGTTACTCGATCAGCGAATCGGCCAGATTCGTGATTCGCCTCCACCGCGACGCGCTGGAGGAGCTCGCCAATCGCTAGGCGTGAATACGTCTTTCTCACGACCGCCGACGTCGAAAACGTAATCTACAACCTCGCATCAGAGCTTTACTCCGTCTACGCTGACCCCCTGCCGGTCTTCGCCTATCTCGGCGGAGACCAAGGCAGGGGGCAGTTGGATTCGGCGCTGAAGGCGCCGAGCCAAACATTCGGCGGAAGGCACCTCCACCCGACGATATTTCACAAGGCAGCCGCCTTGTTCCGTTCAATCGTCAAGAATCACGCGCCGGTCGACGGCAACAAGCGGCTGGGACTCACGTCCATGGCGGTGTTCCTCTTCCAGAATGGCTACGTGTTCCGTATGGAGCCCAACGACGCAGTCGAACTCGCGGTCTGGGTGGCGGAGCGCAGTCCGAACGTCAGAGAAATAGCCTCTTTCTTGCGCCGAGGCTCTGTGAGCTTTGAGAAGCTGGACCGGATGAGCCCAGGGGACAGGCGGGCGATTCTCCCCGCATGGGCGGTCGCCTACCTGTCGCTCAGGTAGCTCGCGCCTACCTAATCTCGACCGTCGGCTCCAGCATGAGGCACGGCTCACCCCATTGCTCGGAGTCGTCGAGGGACCATTCGGCCTGAGACGATGCCGGGCGCAGGCGGACGCCTTCGTCCCCGCCGTAGACGAGGATGACAACGCCATCGCCGGAGTCCGTGACTTTGGCGGCTTTCGCGGGGACCGGTCCCTCGCTAGACCAGCCGGTGACATCGCACGGGCCTTCCCAGCCATCAGGCCGGAAGGCCGCCTCGACCCAGCGGACTTCCCTCGACGCCTCCAAGGGCTCGTACATGCGCGTCATGGAGAGGTCGCTATTACCCCCGCCCTCCACGTCCACCTCAATGTAGTCCATACGGCGAGTCTAGCAGCCCTGCCTCGCGGTCGCGCCCTCTGCGTTCCCACGAGGTCCAGCGGCTGGCGAGGAACCCTGAGCGTTCCCATTTAAATTCGGCGCGGGGGACAGGCGAGGCCCAGGGCATGCCCCGGCTGATAGGATTCGGCCATGGCTTACAACGTGACGCTGATAGGCATCGAGGGCTTGCCCGAGATCGGCGAGGGCGCCGACCTCGGGCGCCTGATCGTCGAAGCCGCCGCGGCACAGGGCTCGCCGGTGACGAACGGCGACGTACTCGTCGTCACGCAGAAGATCGTCTCGAAGGCCGAAGGGCGCGTCCTGGACCTGCGGACGGTCGAGCCGTCGCCGCAGGCCCAAGCGTTCGCCGACGCTTGGGAGAAGGACGCGCGCGTCGTCGAGGTCGCGTTGCGGGAGAGCGTGCGTGTGGTGCGTATGGAGTACGGCGTGCTCATCACCGAGACGCGACACGGGTTCGTCTGCGCGAACTCCGGCGTCGACGCGTCGAACGTTGGCAAGGGAGGCGGGGACCACGTCGTGCTCCTGCCGGTCGATAGCGACGCATCCGCCGACCGCATCCGGCGCGCCGTGCGGGAGATTGCGGGCGTCGAGGCCGCGGTCATCGTCTCGGACACGTTCGGCCGGCCATGGCGGGAGGGTGCAGGAAACGTTGCGATAGGCGCCGCGGGCATCGACCCGCTCTGGGACTATCGGGGCGAGCGCGACAACGACGGCCGCGAGCTGCACTCGACGGTCATCGCCGTCGCCGATGAAATCGCGGCGGCGGCGGAGCTCGTCACGAACAAGCTCACGCGCGTCCCGGTCGCCATCGTGCGGGGCTACCCCTACCGCCGGGGAGAGTCGGGAATCGGCCCCGTCATTCGCGAGTCGGAGAAGGACCTGTTCAAATAGGCGCGTGCAGATTCTCGTTGACCTAGCGGAAGCTGGGCTCGATAATTTCGGCTTGCCAAAAGGAGTCAAGAATATGGGCACTTTCAAAAGCGGACGACCCAGTCAGCAGCCTCCCCCCCACGCTCCAGGCCTATACCGATTCATAGAGAGAGCTACGAGAATCGTTGTCTACATTGGCGAAACGGCCGATTTGAAACACCGCCTAGCCGAGCACTCCCGCTCAGGTAAGTTTGCTCCTAGTATCCATCGCTTTGCGTGGCAACCTGCGGCTGACGGAAGTACTAGCGCAACCCGCAGGCTGCGTGAGATTGTCCAGATTGCGCGACACGCCCCTTTCCTGAACCAGAGGGCTGGAGGCGGAGGTCGAGCAAAGTAGCTCGTCGCCGAGCCACCAAGAGGTTGGCGATAAGGCTAGCTTGCCCAGCGGCGAGCAAGCGACAGCGCCGCAAGCGCTGCGTCAGGACTGCCTAGTTGTCCGACGGGTTACGGAACGACCGCCCGTTGGCCGGCCCGCGCCGTGGTCCGCGCCGGCTGCCGCCACCGCCGCCACCGCCACCGCCACCGCGGCCGTAGAAGCGGGGCGTCGGCTCGTCGACCACGGTCTGCGGCCACGGAGTCGGACTCCCGCGAAGCTTTTCGAGCAGCTTCGACTCGTCCGCCTCGATCGTGCCCGCCTCCTCCTTCAACCGGAGGAGAGTCATCGAGAGCGCCTTGTTCTCTTCGGATAAATCGGCGAAATAGACCTGGTACGCCATAAGCTCGTTTCCGCGCGCATCCAGCCGTTCAGGGCTGGGCTCGCAACACTACTCTTGCCAACATAGGAGGAGGTGCGCCCATCCGGGCCGCACTAACTGATTATCCCAGTCCAGCCCGCTTTCGCCAAGTACGTACGGGCTACGCGTTCGCGCCCATTAACTCCCGCACGACCTGCGAGACCTGACTAAGCGACGTCACGACCTTCACGCCGACCGGCGGAGTGGCGTCCTGATCACGGTGTACGAACACCGGCACGATCCCCGCCCGGAGCGCTCCCGCGACATCCGAGTCCTCGCTGTCGCCGACATGTACGGCCTCGCGCGCGCCCACGCCCATCGACGCCAACGCCTTCTGAAAGATGGCGGGGTGGGGCTTGGCGACCCCTGTATTTCCGCTGGTCGCCCGCACCGGCAGGTCGCCGCCGACGCCCAGACGGTCGAGCCAGCCGTCGAGCTCGGCGCCGACGTTCGAGATGACGCCCAGCTTCAAGCCCATCCCCCAGAGCTCGGCGAGGGTCTCTTTGGCGTCGGAGTAGAGCGCCATCTCCTTCGGCGCGCTGCGCACGCGCATCCATATCCTCCAGGCCGTTTCCAACGTCGTCTCCGCTCCCGCCGTTCGGAGGAGCAGGCGTTCGTACTCAGCGAAGAAGGCGTCGACCTCCGCCGGCAGCCTGTCCCGGAGCGGGCTTCGGGCGTTCTCCGCGTCCATGAACGCGTTGGCCGTGAAGTAGGCCCGCGCTATCGACGCCTCGTCGAGGTCGATGCCCTCCGCCGCCGCCGCGCTCCGCTGTATCCCCTCTGCTTCGGGGGACCAGTGGGCGAGCGTACCGTAGAAGTCGAAGAAGACCGCCCGTATCATGCCCTCCAGCCTATCACCCGGCCCAAGTCCACTACCCGGAGAACGACCCTGGGCGCCGTCTCGAACATCCTGAGCTCCGCATTGGAGGCGCTGCTGCCGTCGCGCTGCGTCGGCTGCGGCAAGACTGGGACGTACTTCTGCGACCGATGCGCGGCGTCGGCCAAGCGCTCCGGCCTCACTCCCCTGCCCGACTCGTCCCGCCTGAGCGACGTCATCGCTCCGTTCGCCTACGCCGGCGTCCCGCGCGCCGCCGTGCAGCACCTGAAGTACCGCGGACTCCGGGCCATCGCCCCCCGGATGGCGGCTCCCATGACGCGGGACCTCGCCCTCGCCATTCCCCCGCCCTTCACCCTCGTCCCGATCCCTCTGCACCCCAGCCGGCTGAGGGAGCGCGGCTACAACCAGGCCGAGCTCCTCGCGAAAGAGGTCGCCTCCGCCCTCGACAGGCCACTCCGGACCGACATCCTCAAACGCACGCGGGCTGCCCCGCCCCAGGTATCCTCCCCAAGCCGAAGCGAGCGCATGCGCAACGTCGAAGACGCCTTCGCCTCCGCCCGTATCGACGGCGAAGTGATCGTGCTCGTCGACGACGTCACGACCACGGGCGCGACGCTCGAAGCCGCCGCGCGGGCGCTCGGCAAGGCCGGGGCGGCGCGCGTCTACGGCCTCGCCTTCGCCTATGAAGCGCGTGAAACATGACCAAAGGAGCGCCAACGCCATGAAACTCTGCCTGTTCGAGTCCAACGAAAGACCCGGGGAGCGGTTCGTCGGCGCCGTCGTGAGCGGCGGCGTCGTAGACTTCACGCCCGCATTGGGAGAAGCCGCGGCCCTTCCTCCGCAGCCGCGCATGGAAGCCGTCATCGGCGATTTCGAGCGCCTCCGCCCCGCGTTCGATGCTCTCGCCACATCCGGCCCGACCCATGCCGACGGCGCCTTCCGGCTCCGCGCCCCGCTGCCCAGGCCGAGCAAGATCCTCTGCTGCATCGGCAACTACTGGGAGCACGCCCAGCGCGAGCCGCGCCAGCTCAACATGTTCCTGAAGTCTCCCGACGCCGTTATCGGCCCCGGAGACACCGTGGTGCTTCCGCCCACCACGGACCCATGGGTGTTCCAGCATGAGGCCGAGCTCGCCCTGGTCATCCGGGGGCCCGCCAAAAACGTCAGCCGGGACGACTACCTCTCCGCCGTGTTCGGCTACACCTGCATGATCGACGTTTCCGCCCGCGGCCAGGGACGCAGCACCTGGCGCGCCGGAAGCTGGATGGGCAAGTCCTTCGACACCTTCGCTCCTCTCGGCCCCGTCATCCTCACCGCCGACGAAGTCGCCGACCCCAACAAGCTCCACGTCCGTTTCTGGAACGACGACCAGCTCCGCCACGACTACGTCACCGACGACATGGAGCACCTCGTCCCCGAGCTCATCGAGTTTGCGACGAGCATTATGACGCTCAACACCGGCGACGTGCTCAGCTGCGGGACGAACCACGAGGGTCTCGGCCCCCTTCAGGACGGCGAGACCGGCACTATCGAGGTCGAGGGCGTCGGCAGCATGACCGTGAACGTCTCCGACCCGCTCAAGCGCACGTGGGAGCGAGGCATCTACAAGGGCCCGGACTCCACCGCCCGGACCACGTGACTTCTCCCGCATTGCGCGGCGTCATTGCGCGTATTCCCGCCCACCGCCTATCCTTTCCCGCGCGGGCAGGCTCCTGGACGGTTGTTTGCGCCTGCGCCCCACGAATCTAGCCGAAACCCACGGAGGGACCTTCCATTGAGCGTCTTGGCCGAGCGTGACCCGGAGATTGCCCGAGCTATCCAGCAGGAGGTCGACCGCCAGCGCCGCAACATCGTCCTCATCGCGTCCGAGAACTACGCGAGCAGCGCCGTCTTGGAGGCGCAAGGCTCGGCGCTCACCAACAAGTACGCCGAGGGATACCCAGGCCGGCGCTACTACGGCTCCTGCGAGTTCGTGGACATCGCCGAGCAGCTGGCCATAGACCGGTCCAAGGAGCTCTTCGGCGCGGAGCATTCCAACGTCCAGCCCCACGCGGGCGCCGCCGCGAACCTCGAAGCCTACGCGGCCCTCTGCCAGCCGGGCGACGCCATCATGGGCCTCCGGCTCGATCAGGGCGGTCACCTCACCCACGGCAGCCCCGTCAACTTCTCCGCCAAGCTCTATAACTTCGTGCCCTACGGCCTCGACCCCGAGACGGAGCAGCTCGACTACGACGCCATCGCCGCCATTGCCCGCGACAGCAAGCCCAAGGCCATCGTCGCCGGGTACACCGCCTACTCCCGGACCATCGACTTCGCCCGGTTCGCCGAGATTGCCAAGGAAGTGGGCGCGGTCCTCATGGTGGACATGGCCCATATCGCCGGCCTCGTAGCCGCCGGCTCCCACCCCTCCCCCGTCCCCCATGCGGGCGTCGTCACGAGCACCACGCACAAGTCGCTCCGAGGTCCGCGCGGCGCCTTCATCCTCTCCCGCGAGGAGCACCGCCGGGACGTCGACCGGGCAGTCTTTCCCTACGCCCAAGGCGGTCCCCTCATGCATGCCGTCGCCGCCAAGGCCGTCTGCTTCGGCGAAGCCCTGCAGCCCGATTTCGCCAAGTATGGACAGCAGATCGTCGAGAACGCCCGCGCGATGGCCGCCGCCCTGGAAGGCGAGGGCTTGCGCATCGTCTCCGGCGGCACCGACAACCACCTGATGCTCGTCGACCTGCGCCCCATCAATTTGACGGGCCAGCAGGCCGAGGAGTCCCTTGGCGCAGTCGGCATCACCGTCAACAAGAACGCCATCCCGAACGACCCCCAGCCGCCGCGCGTCACGAGCGGACTCCGTCTGGGGACTCCCTCCGTCACTACCCGAGGCTTCGGCGTCGAGGAGTGCCAGCGCGTCGCGCAGCTCATTGTGAGAGTCTTCAACAGCAGCGGCGACGCCCCCGCAATGAAGGCCATCGCGGACGAGGTCGCCCAACTCACCTCTCAATTCCCCGTCCCCGGCCTCGATTACTAGCCCTGCGCCCCCGCCCCCGAACACGTAACTGTTCAGACTTCGTGAGTTCTTCTTGACCAGGGTATCGCCGAGAGACCAACTTTACCTCTGACTAAGGTCATATCCCCCTGCTCCGCAGGCATTCGCCTCATCAACTCTGAACAGTTACCCGAACACTCCCGGCATTGAGCGTCCGCGCCCGCGCTGCTATAATCCTCCGCACGTGCGGAGGATGCGCCCCGCGCTTTGCCCTCGCATTGATCGAGCGACATCCCCAGGAGGTCCAGTGCGCCAGTACGAGCTTGTAATGCTGATTAACCCCGAAGCCGACCAAGAACGGCTGGGGGCTGTCGTAGACCGCGTCCGCCGTATCGCCTCCGACCACGGCGGCGAAATCGTCAGCGAGAACAACTGGGGTAAGCGCAAGCTCGCCTACAAGATTGGCCAGTACTCCGAGGCCAACTACCACCTCGCAAACCTCCACATGGAGGGCGAGGGCACGAAGGCCCTTGACAACGCCCTCAAGCTCACCGACGACGTCCTCCGCCACCTCCTCATCCGGCAGGACGATTAGGAGACTCCGCGCCTTGGTCGGATACAACAAGATCATCGTCATCGGAAATGTGGGGACGGACCCCGAGATGCGCTACACCCCATCCGGAAGCCCCGTCACCTCCTTCCGCATCGCCACCAGCCGCTCTTACAACGCCCAGGACGGCGAGCGTCGGCAGGAGACTGAGTGGTTCACTGTCGTCGCCTGGAACGCCCTCGCTGAGCAGGTCAACCAATACCTCTCCAAGGGCCGAAAGGCCTTCGTGGAGGGCCGGCTCCACAGCAACAGCTTCCAGGGCAACGACGGCCAGATGCGCTTCCGCAACGAGATCATCGCCAACCGCGTCCTCTTCCTCGACCGCCCCGGACAGGCCGACAGCGGGGGCGGCGAGTACGGCGGAGGTCAGGCCGGCCCAGCGACCGACTTCGACCCCACCGATTCCCCATCACCCGACGACCTGCCGTTCTAGCGTTCCATACCCGGACGCTCGACGCACGAAGGAGAACACTGAATGCTCAACACACGACGGCGACGCCCCGGAGGCCGGCGGTACTTCCCTCGGCGCAAGGTCTGCTTCTTCAGCGCTGAAAAGAAGACGCCGGACTACAAGGACGTCCTCGTCCTGCGTCGCTTCGTATCCGAGTGGGGCAAGATTGACTCCCGCCGGCGCACCGGCACGCGCTCACGCCACCAACGCAAGCTCGCGGTCGCCATCAAGCGCGCGCGCTTCCTCGCCCTCCTCCCCTACACCGGCAGCCACAGCCTCATCGAGCTCGGCCGCCCCGACCGGGGCGACCGGGGCAGGCGCTTCCCTCCGCGCGACGGCGCCCCGCCGCGCCCCGCCATGGGCGCAGCCGCCGCCCAAGCCGCTGCCGGCCCGCCCCGACCCGCCATGGGCGCAGCCGCCGCGCAAGCCGCTGCCGCCGGCGCCCCCGAGGCCCCCGCGCCGGTTGCCGAAGCTCCCGTAGAGTCCGAAGCGCCCGTTGCCGAGGCTCCCATAGAGTCCGAAGCGCCCGTTGCCGAAGCTCCCGTAGAGTCCGAAGCGCCAGCTACCGAAGCTCCCCCAGAGTCCGAAGCGCCCGTTGCCGAAGCTCCCGTAGAGTCCGAAGCGCCAGCTACCGAAGCTCCCCCAGAGTCCGAAGCGCCCGTTGCCGAAGCTCCCGTAGAGTCCGAAGCGCCAGCTACCGAAGCTCCCCCAGAGTCCGAAGCGCCAGCCGCCGAAGACCAGTCGAAAGCTTAAATGCGACAGCGCCGCCGTGCGGAACGCCAGTTCTCGGCGCGTCCGGCTCCGGAGGTCAGCGCCGCCCGCAGAATCAACCAGCGCTTCCTGCAGCGCCTGCTCTACTGGGCTGGCGGCCTCTTCATCGCGCTGCTCCTGGCGGGGCTCGCCTTCGGCTGGTTCTTCAACTACTACCAGCCTCCGCGCAAGGTCGTCGCCGAGATTGACGGCGTCGAATTCCAACTCCGCGACGTGGTCCCCTACACCCTGTTGGACGGCACGGCGACCGGACAGCTCCGGCCTAACCTCGCACTCAACAACCTCGTCCGCGACAGCATTCTCGAAACTCGCGCCCCCGAGGTTGGCGCGAGCGTCGCTCCCCAAGACGTCGAGGACGCTCTCGTCCAAAGCTTCGAGCAGCTCGACCCGGAGGCCGACCCCCCCGCTCAGCTCACTGACACCGGCCAGAGCTCGCTCGACGCCTTCACCGACGCCCTTGGCGTCTCGGAGAACGATTACCGCGACTGGGTGCGGGGCCAGCTATGGCAGAACGCGGTCTACGAGGCCTTCCTCGAAGAGACCTCCGCCACCGCCGAGTCCGTCTTCGTCGAATGGATCGTCGGCGCGGACTCTCAGCAGGCCCGGACCGCCTTCGACCGTATCGCCGCCGGCGAGGACTTCACCGCCGTCGCCAACGAGCTCAACATCGACCTGAGCGTCGCGGACCCGGACGGTGTCGTCGGCTGGATCCCCAGGGGCGCTCTTCCCGAAATCGACCCCTTGATCTTCGCCGAGGACCTCGCCGTCAACCAGGTCGTAGGCCCCGTCGCTACTTCCATCGGCAGTATCGTCTACCGTGTAACCGACCAGTCGCCGGACCAGCCGGTCGACGAGGCTATGCGGGCCCTCCTCGCCCAGAACGCGTTCCAAGAATGGATGGACGCCCAGACGGCCGGCCTCTTCTTCAACTTGACGGCCGGCGACAATAACTGGGTGCTCCGCTCCGTCGGAGCAATCTAGTGGCGGCAAAGGGAGCAATCGGCGTCGGTCTGCTCGGAGCGGGCGCCGTCGGCGCCTGCGTCGCCCATGCCCTCTACGCGAGGGCCGACGCCTTGGAGCGCTACGCAGGCCGGCCCCTCCGCCTCGTCGGCGCACTCGTCCGCGACCCCGCGAAGCCGAGGCCCGGCCTGCCCGAGGGCGTCATGCTCACCACCAAAGCCAGCGACCTCATCGCATCGGACGAAGTCGATATCATCATCGAAGTCATGGGAGGCGAGCAGCCTGCCCTCGACTATATCGACGCCGCCCTCCAATCCGGCAAGCACGTCGTCACCGCTAATAAGGAAGTGATCGCCAAGCACGGCCCCGAGGTCCTCGAACGGGCCGCCGACAACGGCGTCGCCGTCGCGTTCGAAGCCGCCGTCGGCGGCGGCATCCCCATCATCGGACCGCTCATCCACGACCTCGCCGCCAACGAGGTCACCGCGGTCAACGCCATCATCAACGGAACGACCAACTACATCCTCACGCGCATGGCGGACGGGCACGCCTACGCTGACGCTCTGGCGGACGCCCGCGCGCGGGGCTACGCCGAAGCCGATCCCGCGGACGATGTCGACGGCGTCGACGCCGCCTACAAGCTCGCCATCCTCAGCTCGATCGCGTTCAAGACCGTCCTCCGAGACGCCGACGTGTACCGCGAGGGCATCCGCTCCCTCACGCCCGCCGATTTCCAATACGCGCGCGAGCTCGGCTACGCCGTCAAGCTCCTCGCCGCCAGCCGCCTCGCGAACGGGGCCGTCCAGGCCCGCGTTCATCCCGCCTTCATACCGGAGAGCCACCCCCTCGCGAAAGTGGACGGGGTCTATAACGCCGTCGAGCTCGAGGGCGACCTCGTGGACTGGGCCATGTTCCAAGGACCGGGCGCCGGCCCTCAACCCACGACTTCCGCCGTGCTGGGCGACGTGCTCTCCATCGCGAGGAGCGTGGCGTCGGGCGGGCAACCCCCCACCTACCCCAAGGTCCACACTCGGCTCGCCGTCCTCCCTGTGACCGACCTCGAAACCAAGTACTATCTACGGCTAAGGGCGCATGACCGGCCGGGCGTGATGGCCCGCATCGCCGGAGTTCTGGGAGATATGGGCGTCAGCCTCGCATCGGTCATCCAAAAGGAAATCGGCGACGACACGGACGGAGTCGCCGAGATCGTCATCACCACGCACAAGGCGCGCGAGCACGCCGTGCAAGAAGCCGTCCGTAAGCTCGAATCTCTCGACGTAGTCGAGAGCGCGCCGTGCCTCATCCGCATCGAAGACGGCGCTGCATGACGAACAGCCCCCTGACGACGGGGACTAGGAGGGAACTCGTGGGCGAAGGCGTCCTCAAGCGTTACGCTCCATACCTGCCGCTCACCGGCAACACGCCTGACGTCACCATCGGCGAGGGCGGCACGCCGCTCGTGAGGTCGCGCCAGCTGGAGCGCGAGCTAGGGGTCGGGGCCCTCTACTTCAAGCTAGAGGGGTGCAACCCCACCGGCTCGTTCAAGGACCGCGGCATGGTTGTCGCCGTGGCAAAGGCGATTGAGAACGGCATGTCCAAGCTCCTCTGCGCCTCCACCGGCAACACGAGCGCGTCAGCCGCCGCGTACGGGGCCGCCATGGGAATGGAGACCGTCGTTCTCGTGCCCAAGGGCAACGTCGCCCCCGGCAAGATGAGCCAGGCCATCGCTTACGGCGCCCGCATCGTGACCATCGATGGCAACTTCGACGACTCCCTTCGCATCGTGCGCGAGCTCGCCGCCTACGTCGAACGCTTCGCCCTGGTCAACTCCGTGAACCCCGACCGCATCGAAGGCCAGAAGACCGCCGCCTTCGAGATTATCGACGAGCTCGGCGACGCGCCGGACTACCTCTTCATCCCCGTCGGCAACGCCGGCAACATCACCGCCTACTGGAAGGGATTCACCGAGTACCACGGCATGGGCAAGTCGACCAAGCGCCCGCGCATGATGGGCGTCGAGGCGGCCGGCGCCGCGCCCATCGTCCAGGGCGCTCCCGTCGCCGAGCCCCAGACCATCGCCTCCGCCATCCGCATCGGCAATCCGGCCAACTGGGCCGGCGCCTTGGGCGCGCGCGACCAGTCCGGCGGCGTTATCGACTCCGTGACCGACGAGGAGATCCTCGAGGCCTACCGCCTCATGCCGAGGAAAGAAGGCATTTTCTGCGAACCCGCCTCCGCCGCGTCCGTCGCCGGGCTCATCAAGCAAGCGCGGGCCGGCGCCGACCTCTCCGGGGACACCGTCGTTTGCGTCATCACCGGCAACGGCCTCAAGGACCCGCCTGTCGCCAACATGCTCGTGGACCGCGAGCCGGAGAGCGCCCCTCCCGACTTGCAGGCCGTCGCGCGCTTGCTGGGAGAATCCTGAAGTGAGCATGGACGCAGCCAGAATCGAGCGCGCCGTTCGCGAGCTCCTCATCGCCATCGGCGAAGACCCCGGCCGCGAGGGGCTGATCGACACCCCGAAGCGGGTGGCCCAGATGTACGCGGAGATCGCCGGCGGTGCCGACCTCGACGCAGCCGAGGTGCTCCAGACCCAGTTCGAAGAGGCGCACCAGGAGATGGTCCTGCTGCGCGACATGCCCTTCTACTCCCTCTGCGAGCACCATCTCCTGCCTTTCTTCGGGACCGCCCACGTCGCCTACATCCCCCGAGGCAGGGTCGTCGGCATCAGTAAGCTCGCCAGAGCCGTCGACATCTTCGCGAAGCGGCCCCAACTGCAAGAGCGTTTGACCTCTCAGGTCGCCGACTCCATCATGCAGGCCGTCGACCCGGAAGGCGTCGCCGTCGTGATGCGCGCCGAGCACCTCTGCATGGCCATGCGCGGAGTCCGCAAGCCCGGCGCGACCATCGTCACCTCCGCGCTGCGCGGCGCGTTCGAAGCGAGCGGCAGAACGCGCGCCGAGGTCCTCAGCCTCCTCCAGGAAGGACTGCATTGACCTGCGCCGCCCCAACCAACTCCTTCGCCGGACTCCTCCCGCTATGGGAGGACATCCTCTCCCGTCGGCCCTGGAGCAGTGTCTTCCTCACCCCCGACTGGCAGCAGACCTGGTGGGCCGAGTTCGGCAAAGACGACGAGCTGCGCCTCTTCACCATCGGCCCGCTCGACGCCCCCCTTGGCGTCGCCCCTCTCCAGCTCCAAGGCGACCGGCTCTCGTTCCTCGGAGACACCGACCTTTTCGACTACCACGACTTCATCACGGCGGATCCCGCCTTCTACCCCGCCCTGCTCGACTGCATCGAAACCGAGCCCTGGCGGACATTCGAGCTTGCTTCCGTTCCCGAGTGGACCCCCACGTTCGAGCTCCTGCCCCAAGCCGCTCGCGACCGCGGGTATAGCGTCCTTGTCGAGCAGGAGGACGTCGTTCCCGGCATCGAGCTCCCAGGCTCGTGGGACGAGTATCTCGCCGGCCTGCGAAAGAAGGACCGCCACGAGCTGCGGCGCAAGCTTCGGAGATTGGAGTCCGCCGGACAGACCACGATGCGCCTCGCCGACGCCTCCACCTTCGACCGCGACCTCGACCTCTTCCAGCAGGTCATGGCCGAAAGCCGGGAAGAGAAAAGGGACTTCCTCAGCCCCGAGCGCCAGTCCTTCTTTGGACGCATGGCCCGCCGTATGCGCGACGCAGGCAGCCTCAAGCTCTTCCTGCTCGAGCTCGACGCCGAGCCCATCGCAGCCGTGCTCACTTTCGACTACGCAGGCCGACGGCTCCTCTACAACAGCGGCTACCGTCAAGAGTACGCGCGCCTCTCCGCCGGGCTGCTGCTCAAGGCCCTCTGTATCCGGGACGCCATCGAGAGCGGCCTGACCTACTTCGACCTCCTCCGAGGCGCCGAGTCCTACAAGCACCACCTCGGCGCCGTCGACTCCGCAATCTACCGCATCGTTGTGAGCCGCTAGTGGTCAGCGCCTCCTTCCCTCCCCGCGTCGGGCGCGTCGCGTTCGTGTCAGTCCACGGCTGCCCGATGATGACTCCCGGCATGGGCTCCGCCGGCGGCATGAACGTCTTCCTGCGCCGCATGGCCCCCATCCTCGCCGACCAAGGCGTCGAGGTTGACGTCTACACTCGCAGCCATCACCCCGGCGGCCCTGAGGTATTCGACTTCGACCAGCACTCCCGCGTGGTCCACCTCCCCGCGGGCGACCCCAGCCTGGAAAAAGACGGCGTCGCGCCTCACCTAGGCGAGTACGCCGATGCGCTGCTCGAACGCGTCGCAAACGACGGCGCGCGCTACGATCTCGTGCATAGCCATTACTGGCTCTCCGCCGAGCCCGGCAGGCGCCTCGCTGAGCGCCTAGGCGTCCCCCACGTCTTCACGTACCACACCATCGCCGAGGTCAAGGAGCGGGCGGGCGGCGCCATCGAGCCCCGCCTCCGCAAGGACGCCGAGCGCCTCGCCGTGGAAGGCGCGGACGCGGTCGTCACCTTCACCGAGGAGGAGTCCGCCGCGCTCGGCGAGTTCTACGGCCTCGACCCCCGCCGCGCCCACGTCGTGCAGATGGGCGTCGACGACTCAGTCTTCAGATCGCGCGGCCAGGCCGCCGCACGGACCAAGCTGGGCATCGGACAAGACGAGCGGGTAGTCCTCTTCGTCGGCAGGATCGAGCCATTCAAGGGCCCCGACCTCCTTCTGCGGTCCCTGGCCCGCATACCCGACCCGCGCGACGTTCGCGTCCTGCTTATCGGCGGCGCCGAGGAGGAGCACAGCGTCGATTGGCTCAAGGACATCGCGGAGGGGCTGGGCGTCGCGGACCGGCTCGATTGGCGCCGCGCCGTCCCGCAGCACGAGCTGCCGGACTACTACTCCGCCGCCAACGTCTGCGCCGTCCCCTCCCGTCACGAGACCTTCGGCCTCGCCGCTCTCGAAGCGATGTCCTGCGCGACCGCGGTCGTAGCCTCCAACGTCGGCGGCCTGCGCAGACTCGTCGTCGACGGCGAGACCGGCAGCCTGGTGACCCCCGGCGACCCCGACACCCTCGCCAGCGCCCTGAGCGACCTCCTCGCCAACCCCGCCCGCGCCCGCCGCATGGGCGGCGCCGGAGCGGGCCGGGCCCGCGGCTACACCTGGCCCAAGTCCGCCGACGCCCTCCTTCGCGTCTACGAGACCCTCCTTCATAGCCCCGTCCCTGGGTCCCTCTCCCGCCCCGGCGCCGCGTCCATTCCGCACGATGGCGGCCGTAACACGGCCTAACGCCGCCGACATCTCTCGGACGAGCAAACCGCCCCCGCTCCCCGCCGGGGTGTTAGATTTATCCTCACGCGACCTGAGGAGGCGCCATATGGCCAGAGTCGGGCTAGGTATCGCCGGTCTCGGCGGCGGGTCCCGCCACATCATGTCCGCTTTCAACGACAACCCCGAGATCGAGTTCGCGGCGGGCGCCGACATCGATCGGGACCTGCTCGACTCGTTCCGCGAGGCGACCGGCGCCGCCGTCTACGAGAGTGTCGAAGAGATGTGCCGGGACCCGAAAGTCGACATCGTCCACGTCGCGACGCCGAATTGGCTGCACACGACCCACACGCTGATGGCCCTCGAACACGGCAAGCACGTGCTGGTCGAAAAGCCCATGGCGACCAACATGGCCGACGCCGACCGGGTCATCGACGCCGCCAAACAGACCGGACGTCAGGTCGTCGTGGACTTCCCGCAAGGGCTCCACGCCCCCATCCGCCAGATGGGAATGTGGACGCACAGCGGCGAGCACGGGCCGTTGCAATCGGTCCAAACGTGGCACTACGGCGACTGGCTGTACAGGCCGCGCTCGCCGGAAGAGATCGACCCCGACCCAAGAAATGGGAGCGGCGTCGTGTTCCGGCAAGGCTCTCACCAATTCGGCACGCTCCAGGCCGTCATCCAGTCCCCGGCCGCGGTGGTGCGCGCCGCAAAGCTCTGGGCGAACGATCCCGATAGGCCCGTCCCTGGCAGCTACGTGGCCTATATCGAGTACGAGAGCGGCTGCATCGTAACCGCGTCCTATAGCGCCTATGACCGGTTCAAGACCGATGAGCTGGTCTCGGACGGCGAGGCTCCCTACGGAACAGCAAGGGCGGCCCTACAAGAAGACGCGACCGCCGACGCCGAGAAGGCCCACAAGTACGCCAACGTGCGGGCCGCCCCTTGGTTCACCGGCACGCGCCCCGCGTTCATGTGGATTTCGAACGGGCTGACGCTCGCCAGCTACGAGCGCGCTGAGGCCCGCCTCACCCCCACGGGCCTGGTCCTCTACACGAACGAGGCGCGCCAACCCATCGAGATGGACCTGGACGACACCGGCCAGCGCGCAGTTTCCGGTCAGGTCTGCGACCTGGTGCTCCGCGGCAGGCCTCCGAGCCTGTCCGCCCGATGGGGCAAGTCCATGCTGGAGATGTGCCTAGCCGTAACCGAGTCCGCGACCACCGGCCAACCCGTCGCCCTGCGCCATCAGCACATCGAGTAGCCACAGCAACGCAACCCCTCGCCTCCGTCGTTGCCGCGAAACCCTCTCCCGTCTGCGGGGGAGGCAGTGAGGGAGCTCCGCTACCGCCGCCAACCCCATCTGCTATACTCCCACTTGGCACAACTCGCTTGCCTCCGTGAAGGAGGGGCAAGCCATGTAGACATGACTCGGGGGCAACACGCCCCCTTGTCGGCTTGCAGAACGCGGGTTGTGCCAACGCTCCGAGTTCATGTCGCAAGGGGGTTCCTTGAAATGAGCGTCACCCAATGTATTTCCTGCGGGGTTGAATTCGAACAGAAGAATCGTTTGCATATGATTTGCTCCGAAAGTTGTGGGCGTCAGTATTACAGTCAAGAAGCACAGAACGTCCGTTCGGGGATTCAGTACCAGGTGTTCGAGTTCAACGAAGAATCGTTACCGTTACTGAGATACGTCGCAACCTACGCCGCCCTTCCGGAGTCACCTTGCGCTGGTACTTGGGTGAACCAGGGACACGAAGTCCAAGCACATGCACATTACGACTTAGGGATGATATGCGTCCCTGGTAAGCCAAATCCGATTCTATGGCGAACCAAGGAAGACGACCGCCTGGATCTCACTTCGATTTTCTTGCATGAATATGCCCACCTAATCGTGCCTGGCGGTCATTCGAAAGAGTTCGTCGAGGTTTGCGATGCCTTGCATACCCAGGCCGGGATTCCAGTAGATAACGAAGCAGCAAGCAACGAAGGGGTAGTCGGATTTATAGGAGGCTTGGCGGTTGCTTCGATCTCTGGCGTGTACGCATATTTACGATACGAAGACAGCGGCGCGACCGGTGCATTCTATTGGTCTATCGGGATAATGCTGATTGGCATATTCAGCGTGATCGGGAGTTTGCTTCTACTCACGAATCGAGGGAAGTTGGATCATTACCATGATTACGTCGAGCGAGAGGGACTGGACGACTACACGCCTAGGAGCACGTCATGAGTTCCACCGACCGCAATCACTACGAGAAATGTACTCGGTGCAATGGGACAGGCGGGTATTGGTACATGGACCTGAGTTAGTCATTACGCCAGATCTGGATACGGTGTCCCCGTTGCGGCGGTGCGCGTCAGATGCGGGTGCATCGCGAAAACGTAATTCTTACACCGGAGCAACAAGAAGGCCTGAACAAGATATTCGATATGTTCAACGAGGAGGCCCCTGCACCCGCGCCTGAGATTCCCAAGGTACCTGAGATTTCCGTACCTACTGAGCCGCCAATCCATTCGAGGCGCTCCCATCCGCTGAAGCCGTGGACTTGGCATCTTAGCTAGGACAGATTTGTCAACCATGCCCTACAAGCACCCCCCCCCCCCCCCCCCGAAGGCCACTTCCCCTCTAATACTTGCCCTGGCTCGCCCAGGCGGCGCCGTCAACGGGCAACCAGATCCCGCTGATGAAACGCGCCTCGTCGGAGTGAAGGAACAGCGCGGCGTAAGCGACATCCCAGGCCGTTCCCATGCGTTGCCCCAGGGGGACTCGGGCGTTTCGCATCGCCACGACTTCCTCTCGCGGAGTGCCCTGGGCGACGCGGGCCTCGATTGCCATCGGCGTGTCCATGAGTCCGGGAAGGATGGCGTTCACCCTGACTCCCGCGTCGGCGTGGGCCGACGCCAGGTTCTGCGTCAGCGCGACGACCGCGGTCTTCATGGTCTTGTATCCGACATAGGGGTAGGCCTCCAGCACCGCAAGCGACGAGATGTTCACAATGGAGCCGCCGCCCTGCCCCCGCATGACCGGTATCGCGTGCTTGCAGGCCATCCAGTGACTCTTCAGGTTCACCGCAAAGCTGCGGTCGAACGCCTCTTCCGTCACATCGACTGCAACGGCGTCGCCCAGCGCGAGGCTCGCGCCAACGTTGTTATGGAGGATGTCCAGGGAACCGTGGCTTGCCGCCACGCCATTAATGAGCGCTGCGACCGAGCTTTCGTCGGTGGCGTCCACGTGCGCGGCGACGGCGTCGCCCCCGTCCTCCGCAATCATGTCGACGGTGTCCTGCGCCGATGCTTGGTCACGGTCGGCGACCACGACCCTCGCCCCCTCTCGCGCCAGCAATATCGCCGTAGCCCTGCCGTTCCCGATCGTCGCCCCGGGAGTCTGCCCTCCGCCTACGACAATCGCAACCTTCCCCTCCACGCGTCCAGCCATGTTTCCTCCTGTGTCGGTGCTGCAGGGCTTAGGTAAGTCGGCGGACGTCGGTTAGCACGACGACCCGGGTCTCGAAGTCTACGGTATAGAAGACAAAGAAGGATGGGACGCTCTCGATGTTTGCGAACCAGAGGTTGGCTTCGAGGTTGAATGCGTCAAAGGTCGGGTCGCGCCGGAGCTTCCAGATTATGCCGGAATAGACCGAGCTTCGCTCTCGGATGGGGATCTTCTGCACCCGTTCATTGAAGTCCGGCACCAATTGGATAGCGAATTCATCGCCGAGAGGTCCGCTCATTCGGGGAAAAGGGTCTCCTCAGCTTCTTGGGAGAGAGGCCCCGGGCTCAGCCAGACGGTGTCGTAGGGGATGACCTCGCGGTCTCTCGCGACGGCCCACCCGGGCTCGCGATGAGAGAAGTCCGACACTTCACGGGCGGTCTTGCCGTAGAAGAACCGGATGACCTCATCGACGAGCTTCAGTTCGCCCGGCTCGAATATCTCGCGATCCGGTTCGCGTCCATCTCGAACAGTGAGCCGCTGCTGCACGCCGGTGAAGTAGGCGACCTCGCACAATTCGGCATCACCGGACGCGACGAGAGTGCGGCGCTCCGTGAGCATTTCGAGTGGCGCGGGGCCTTCCATGAGCTTGCGATAGGTGGCGCCGGTGATGGGCTTGCTGAACTGCCGGAATGCCGCGAAGTCAGCGTAGTAGAGGACTTTGTTGAGTTTGACGGTGCCAAAGGTAGGATCCTCTGCCGAACCCTTGGCGATGTAGACGAGCAGCTCTCGGAACTTCTCTGGGTTAAATGTGGGCTGATAGGGGCGCGCGTGGGCGAGCATCAGCCGCACCTCCTTTCGCGCGGGGACGATGCCAACGTGTTCCGCGCAGTTGCGAACCTACGGTCTGGGCGAGTATACGCGCAACGGGCAAGTGTCACGGCTGAACACCCTCCTCCGCACGCAGGAAGAGTAGGAGAAGCGTCAGAGGCTAAGCTCGTACCAGAACGACCGCCACGCCAAGACGAATCCCAACCCCTCGTACACCCGTATCGCCGGTGGGTTCTCGCTGTCCACCGTAATCTCGATGGGCGACGCCCCCAAGTCGAGCAGCGCGTCGATTCCGGCCCCCGTTACCGCCCGCCCCAGCCCCTGGCCCTGCCTGCCGGGCGGTACGCCGACCATCCCCACGACGCCCGGTCCGGGATCGGCTTCGCGGTGGCCCCAGCAGTAGCCGACGACCCGCCCCGCCTCTTCGAGCAGCGCGACGGGGTCCGGCCGGAGCATCGGCTGATCGAACACCCGGTACTCGATCTCCGCCACGGTGTTCGGCGCGTAGCCCCAGCTGCCCGTGAAGGCGACATTCTGCAAGTCCGTGATTGCCTGCGCGTCTCGCCGCTCCGCCAGGCGGACCGACATGCCGGCGGGAAGCGGAGCGTTGACGCGAGCATCGGATGCGCGTGTCAGGTGCAAGTGCGTTCGTACGTGGCGCCACCCACGCTCGCTGTAAGCTCGCCTCCGCCCCTCGTCCGCCTCCGGCACGTCTACATGAACGACCGATAGCCCCGCTGACCGGGCGCGGGACATCGTCTCTCCGAGAAGCGCATCGCCCACGCCTCCGCCCCGGTGTTCGCCGCCCGCCACGAAATCCAGCACGCCGCGTCGGAGGGCAGGCTCGTGCGTGAGATACGCATAGCCCACCAGCCTCTCGCCCTCCAACGCCAGCACGCAGTCGCGCTCCGGCGCGAGGTTCGGCTGACCGAAGTCCCGCGCAAGACCCTCAGCCTCGGCGGATGACGGAGCACGGCCCTTCCGGAGAAAGGCCAGCGCCTCGAGGTCGGCTGGGGTATAGGAACGCAGCGTTGGAGATGGGGGCATCGCAATCGACAAGGCGGCGGACAGTTCAGCGGGAGCAGCCGGTAAACCGCTATCATCTTATCAGACCCCTTTTTCGATACGGAGGCGTATGGAGACCATCGAGACTCCCGAACGGGCCATGCTCGTGATACCCCACCCTGACGACGGCGAATCGGGCGCTGCCGGGACAACCGCGAAATGGGCGCGGGAAGGCTGCCGAGTCCTCTACGTCGTCTGCACGAACGGCGACAAAGGCTCCTCGGACCCCGAAATGACGAGCGAGCGCCTGGCCGCGATCCGAGAGCAAGAGCAGCTCAACGCCGCCGCCGCCCTCGGCGTCGAGGATGTTGTCTTCCTCGGCTACGGCGACGGCGAGCTCGAGGACACCCGCGAGTTCCGAGGCCGGATCGTCGAACAGATACGCCGCTGGAAGCCGGACGTCGTTTTCGCCATGGACCCGATGCGCGTCGCTTCGCACAGCCACCGCGACCATCGCGTCTCCGGCCAGGCTGCGATGGACGCGTGCTTCCCGTTCGCCCGCGACATCCTCCACTTCCCCGAGCACATCGCCAACGGCCTCGAACCCCACAAGACCGGGGCCATTCTCCTTTGGGGCTCCGAGAACCCCGACGTAGTCGTCGACATCGAGAGCACGATCGACCTGAAGATGCAGGGGCTCGCCGCCCACGAGAGCCAGCTCTCGACAGACCCCGCCCGCATCGAGCAGTTCGCGAAACGCCGCGCTGAGGACGCCGCCCGCAGGGCCGCCGACCACGGCCATCCCTATAAGTACGCGGAGCTCTTCCGCGGCATCAATTTCCGCCGGTAGGGCGTCTTACCCCTCGTAAGAGCAAAGGACGCCGTCAGACGGCGGGACTATCAACCGTGTGGAGACCCAGGGCGAAACCGGCCTCGTTCGTGAGCGCGGCGGTGCTGGTCACAGGGTTCTCCAAGGTAGCAAAGGCGCCGCGGTCGATGGCGAACTGGGCGGCTTCCGCGGCAGTGCCAGCGTCGAAGTCCGTGGTCTGGGAGTCGCGGACGTCGTTGGCTTCGTAGGTGGCGATGTAGCGGGCGACCCCGGCAACGAGGGGTACTTCCTTTACGACGAGGGCGTCGCGGCGGACGATAGCCAGCCAGCCGGCGTCGCCGCGAAGAGGCACGGCAGCGGCAATACGCGGAGTGTCGAGGGCGTCGTGCTCGTAGTCGAGGGCCAGCAAGGCGAGGGCCATGGCGTCGCGGACGGGGAAGCCGGCGTTTACCTTCTCGGCGATGGGGTCGGTGTGCGAGCCGTTGGAGGCGATGGCCCAATCGCCCGCCAGGCGGAGGGCGTTGTAGGCGATGTAGGGGTTCTTTTGGATGTCCCCCTCGTGGCCGGGCCGCGGAACGATCGCCAGCGTCCCCGCGTTGTCGACCGCCATGCGATTGGGGAAAGAGCGACTCGATACGCGATACATGACGGCGTTGGCGCCTGCTTTGGTCCTGCCTACTACAAGGATGCGTCCGACATACACGATAGGTTTCCTTTATACGAGCGCTATACGAGCGCGAGTGCAGGGTCGGCGTCGAGGCCGGGGTCGAAGCCGCGCCTCGCTCCGTGGATGTAGCGGTAGTAGCCGGCGGCGGCGATCATCGCGCCGTTGTCGGTGCACAGCCGGGGGGCGGGAATGAGGACAGGCACCGGGGAGCGGTCGATGCAGGCCTGACGAAGAGGGCCGTTCGCGGACACGCCGCCCCCGAGCACGAGGCCCTTCGCCCCGGTGCGCCGGACGGCCTCCGCGGCCTTGGCGGAGATGACGTCGACCACCGAGTCCTGGAAGGCGGCGGCAATCTCCGCCACGGCGCCGGGATCCGCGCCGTCCTCGGGCGCGGGATACACGTCGAGCTCTTGCGCCTTGTGGAGGACGGCGGTCTTGAGGCCGGAGAAGCTGAAGTCGAGGGCACCGCCGAGCCACGCGCGCGGGAGCTTGAAGGAGGGCGTGACACCCTCGGCGGCGCGCTGGACGGCGGGGCCGCCGGGGAAACCCAGCCCGAGGAGGCGGGCGGCCTTGTCGAAGGCTTCGCCTGCGGCGTCGTCGCGGGTGCGGCCCAGCAGCTCATAGTCGCCGTGTCCCCGCATAAGGATGAGGTCGGTGTGGGCGCCCGAGGCGATGAGGACGATGAGGGGAAAGCCGGGGTCTGCCGCCGGGTCGTCGTACTCGAGCCAGGCGGCGTAGGTGTGGCCTTCCAGGTGGTGTACCCCGACGAGGGGCAGACCGCGCGCGTAGGCGAGGGCCTTCGCAGTGTTGACGCCGACCATCAGCGCGCCGACGAGTCCGGGGCCGTGGGTGACGGCGACCGCTTCGATGTCGTCGAGGCCGACTTCCGCTTCGCCGAGCGCGCCTTCGATGACGGGGACGATCTGCAGCAGATGCTGCCTGGACGCAACCTCGGGAACGACCCCTCCGTACCGGGCATGGAGCGCCACTTGAGAGGAGACGACGTCGGCGAGCACGCGGCGACCGTCCTCAACGACGGCTGCAGCGGTCTCGTCACAGGAGCTTTCGATACCCAAGATGAGCATGGCGGACTGGCGGCCCAAGCCGCATGCCTATGCTACCATCGCGCTATGACTGAATGTGGCGGGCCCCGTCGGTGTAAATGGGGCCGCGAAGGGGTTTCCGATGCTCGGTGACGTCAGCGCCGCCAGTGCTGTGCTGCTGGCGGCGTTTCTTGTGCTGTCGGCATTCTTCTCAGGCTCGGAGGCGGCGCTGCTCTCGGTGCAGCACGTGCGCTTACGCCATCTCGTGAACACGAAGACGGCGGGGGCGTCGCGGGTGGCGCGCATGGTCGAGCATCCTGAAAAGCTGCTGCCGCCGATCCTGCTCGGCAATAACCTGGTGAACACCGGGGCCGCCGCCGTTGCGACGAGCCTGGCCCTCACGCTGATCACGGACGAGAACGTCGCGGTTGCGGCGGCGACAGCGGCGGTGACGATCGTTCTGCTGGTCTTCGGCGAGACCATTCCGAAGACGGTCGCGGCCCGCCACGCGGAGCGGGCCTCGATCATCATCGCGCCGGCGATCCAGGCGCTGAGCTGGGCGCTGAGGCCGTTTTCGTTCATCCTCCTCGCGATTAGCACCGGCATCGCGAAGCTGTTTGGCGGAGGCTCGGCGCGGGACGAGGTGACCCAGGAGGAGATCAAGTCCCTCGTCCAATTCGGAAGCGAGCGCGGCGCAGTGGAGCAGGGCGAGGCGGATATGATCCGCCGGGTGCTGGAGTTCGGCGACCGCCACGTCAGCGAGCTCATGACGCCGAGGCCCGAAATCGTCGCGATAACCGCCGGCGCAACCATCGGCGACTTCCTTGCTCTGTACAGCGACAACTACCACACGCGATTCCCCGTGGTCCGGGATAACCTCGACGACATCGTCGGGCTGGTCTCGGTGAAGGACGTGATGCGGCAGCTCGCTGCGGGAGTGGCGCTCGACAGCTCGGTTACGGCCGAAGCGCGGCCCGCCCGCTTCGTGCCCGAGACGAAGCTCGTCAACGAGCTGTTCGATGAGATGCGCGCGAGCGGTGACCAGCTCGTCATGGTGGCCGACGAGTTCGGCGGCGTGGCGGGCCTCGTGACGCTCAAACGGCTCGTCGAAGGCATCGTCGGACGGGTCAGGGACGAGGAGCAGCCGGGCGGCCAGCAGGAGGTGCTTCCCCTCGACGAGAACACTGTCGAGCTGGACGGCGGATTATCCGTCTCAGAGGCGAACGAGCGCCTCGGCTTGGGCATCCCCACCGGGGAGTATGAGACGGTGGCCGGGTTCCTGCTGGAGACCCTCGGGAGCATCCCGGCGGAGGGCACGGTCGCCCGGTACCGCAATCTACGCTTCGCCGTCCTCGAGATGCGGGCGGCGCGCATCGTTCGCGTGCGAGTCACGCGCTCCTTTATCGAGGGATGACGAGCGGGCCGCGACCGGCGACGAAGCGGGTGGCGATGGCGGTGCGCCGGGCGCTCGCGCGCCACGGCGGGAGCTTGGGCCACGGAAGGCTGGTGCTGGCGGTGTCCGGCGGCGCGGACTCGATGGCGATGCTCTTGGCCGTCGCCGAGGTGGGCGCAAGGCTCAGGAAGCGAATGGCCGTCGCGCATTTCGCCCACGGACTCAGACCATGGGCCGACCGTCGAGAGCGGGCGCTGGTCCGGCGCGCGGCAGCGGACCTCGGCTTGCCGTTCGAAGCGGGACAGGGGCAAACGAGACCAAGCGAGGCGGCGGCCCGGGATGAGCGCTACCGCTTCCTTGGCCAAGTCGCGGCGGAGTACGACGCCGTGGGCGTCCTCACGGCCCACACGCAGGACGACCAGGCGGAGACGGTGCTGCTGCGCCTCACGCGCGGCGCCGGTCTGCGAGGCGCGGGCGCGATACGCGAGCTGTCCAGCCGGGTGGTGGACGGTCGAGAGCTGACGCTTCTCCGCCCCCTATTGAGCGTGAGCCGGGCGGACACCGAGGCCGTCTGCGGGGAGGCCGGAGTCTCGCCCGCGCGCGACGCATCGAACCGTTCGCTGAGGTATGCCCGCAATCGGGTGCGGCTGCGCGTCCTGCGTGAGCTGGGAGAGCTCAATCCCGACGTCCGCGCCGCGCTGGCCGGGTTCGCGGAAAGAGCGGCGGAGGACGAGGAGCTGCTGGAGGTCCTGGCGCGCGAAGCTGTCGCGGAGTTCGAGGAGCGGTCGCCGTGGAGCATTTCATGGCCCAAGGCCGAGCTGCGAAGGCTTCCTCGCCCCCTGCTCGCGCGGGTGTTGGAGAGCGCGTGGCGCAGCCTCCAAGGCGAGGGGGCGACGCTCGGACGCCGCAAGCTCGACCAGGCCGCGCTCGTGATTGCGAGAGGCGGAAAGGCGTCGTTAGGCAGAGGAGGGAGCCTAACGGTTGGGCCGGGACCAATGGCCCGGATGGCCGTTATGCAGGACGCGCAGTAGCTTCGCCGAGAGCTGGGGCGTGCGTCAGGGGCGGTTGCGGAGCGCCCTGGGCGGACGGTGAAGGCGCGCCGTCTTCGGCGGCGAGGTCTTCTGACGGGGTAGGCCGTGCCGTTGCTTGAGAGGAGACCAGGGACGGCCCATTACAGACGCCAAGGGCCGGCTCACGCGGGGTGGCGCCGGCTCTTCGGCGGGGAGCGGAGCGTCGCCGGGAGTCGGCTCGCTGGCGGGCGCCGGTTCCGAGTCCGGCGCCGAAGCTGGAATGCTGGTCCCTGTCATCAGTTCATAGAGGCGTTGGGCGACGAGGTGGGAGTCTCGTTTGGCGTTGGCGCTGCGCAGAGGTTGGGTTATCACATGCCCCTGCGCGAAGAGGCGGAGCTCTCCCTCCCCGTCCGGGAAAGCCCAGCCGGCCAGGACGTACACCGCGACAAGGACCGGCAGACCACCGAGGAGCAGCGACACGAACGGCACGCCGATGATGCTCCAGCTTATCAAGCCGAGGGCCGCGCCTATCACGAGGAGCAGCATCCCCTGGCCGAGCCGCTCGGACGGCCGGGAGACAGTGAGCACTTCCACAGCCGTCAGATTGCTCAGCGGTACGAGCGTCGTCGTGTGAGCGCCCGTGGACGAGCCGACCTTGATCGCGCGTTGATTCGAAACAATGAGCGCGTCGCCCCGTTGCGGGGGCGAGGTCAGCACGCCTGACGCCGCGTCGATGGCCACCTCGAAATGCTCGTCGGCCAGCCAGGGGATCTGTCGCCCGGGGGTCTGACTCCCAGGAGCCTGGGATTTATCGTCGGCGTCTGCAGGTCTCATGGTCACAGGTCTAGGTTACGGTTGGCGGGGATGATGGTCAAAACAGCCTGCTGCCCATTTCTCCGTCTGCGAGACCCTTGCGTAACCTCGAACTGGTTCGTGGTGAGCCTGTCGAACCATGGACCGGCCTGGAATACCGGGGAGTGCAGAGGGGCTCTGCCCCTCTGCCGGGGGCGTGGGGGTGTCCCCCACAGCATAACGGGCGGGTGGGTGGGAAGAGTTACGCAAAGGTCTCGTCTGCGGGGGAGAGTGGGAGAGGGGCCGCTCCCTTCCGTCACTCCCACGCAAGCGGGAACCCAGGCATCGGGAACCGCGCAGCGCAGACCGACAAGCGGCAAGAAGAACGCCAATCCCTACAGCAGCCGCAGCAGCCGGGGATTCGGCGGCGGGGGTTCCGTCTCCTGGGGTACCTCACGGTCGCTGATTGAGCGGATGTTCGGGAAGAACGCAATCGGCGGCGAGGAGGCGACGTAGCTCGTATCGTGCAGCACGTCCACCGGGGCGCTCGCATCCACCAACTCCCGGATGCGCTCGGGACTCATCCGCCCGCTCAGAACGATCTGCACCTTGCGCGAGCCGATCTGGTCCAGCTTCTTGCGCACTTCGTGGACTTCCGCAGCCGATACCGCCTTTCCGCCAGGAGTGCGCGAGAGCCGCACGCTGTTCAGGCGGTCGCCCGCAGCCCGTGCAACCGCCACCACCTGGTCGACCACGTCCTTGCGGGGATCGACGTACGCCACCCGTTGGATGTCCGGCGAGACTGCCCTGTCGAACGCGAGCAACGCCCTCACCGGGTCTCCCATGAGCTGCACCAGCGCTCCTGAGACCGTCGAGACCGGCGGCGAGCTTGCAAGCCGCGAGCCGAGCACCGTCGACCCGGACGCACACCCGCCAACCACGGCGGCGTAGTCCATCACCGCCGCTACCGACGGATGTACGTTGTGCGCTCCCACGGAGATAACCGGAATGCCCCTTGCCTCCTCCGTCAGCTCCCGCGCTGCGGTGGCCCAACCGCTCTGGTGGGCCAGCGTCCCGCAGATTGCCGTCTCGTACAGACCGAACGACGAGTACGGCGCGCGCACCTGAAGACACACCTCATTCCTCTCGACTGAGGCTCCTTCTTCAACAGCCCACACTTGCCGGTTGCCCTCCGACGTGACCTTTCCCAGCACAGCCTTCACTTCTTGCGACCCGCAGAGCACTGAAGCTTGGCTGGCCGAGAACTCCATCACGACCGTTGGATTCATTCCTTCGTTGCGAAGGATTCGCTGGGTGCGGTGGAGGTATAGGTCTGCGGTGTCGCCGGTGATAACCGACGGCCGCACTTCAAATGATGGGCTACGGAATTGCATGTTCCACAGGAATTACCGACGAATAGCGCGGTTATGCTAAGTCCGCGCCGTCGAGCCTTCAATACGATATCCGCGCCCATTCCCGTTACCTCCACACAATGTCTGCCAATACGGGGCGGACAGTCCGGCCTCCTCTCTCGTCTGCGAGACCTTGCGTAAACCTCAAACTGGTGGTGAGCCTGTCGGACCATGAACCGGCGTGGAATACCGGGGAGCGCAGAGGGGCGTCGCCCCTCTGCCGGGGGCGTGGGGTGTCCCCCACAACATGACGGGCGGGTAGGTGGGAAGAGTTACGCCCGCCAGAAAATAGGGTTACACAAAGGTCTCCTCTGCGGGGGAGGACTGTGGAGGGGGAGCAACGGGTGTAACCTCATTGACGCCACACCGAGCGCGCTTCCGAATGGAGGACCCGCCATGACGAATAGAGACCTCGCCCAAGCCCCGAGCGATCAGCTGAGCCTCTTCGGCTACGAAGAAGCGCCCGGCCGCGACTTCCCCAAGAAATCGATTCGCCTATCGCGCACCGACACGCTGACCGTATCGGTCCAAATCATCAACGCTGGCGGCGAAACGAACATGCACTCCCACACCAACGCCGACGAGGCGTGGGTTGTGCTCGCGGGTCGCGCCCGCTTCTACGGCGTGAACGAGGATGCCGAAAATGGAGAAGAGGTCGTCGGCGAGCTGGGGCCTCGCCAGGGAATCACGATTCCCAAGGGCGTGCCTTACTGGTTCGAGTCAGCGAGCGACAATCAGCTGGAGATACTGCGAGTCTCCTCGGTGGACAACAGCATCGCGGCTGAGCGCATCAACTTCGAGCCGCTGAAGGACTGGCAGGTCGCCCGCGACCTTGGCGGCCGCGACGCCACGGCTTAGGAGCGTGGCCCGTCTGCGTAGCCGCCCCGTCATGCGGGTCGGTAGCCAGTCTGCCGAGAGATAACCCCTTCCGTCATTCCCGAAGGCGGAAACCTCGCGTTCACCTCCTCCCCCGTCTGCCGCGAGACCTTCGCGTAGACCTCAAGCTGGTTCGTGGTTCGACAGGCTCACCACGAACCAGCTTGGAATACCGGGGGAGCGCAGAGGGGCGACGCCCCTCTGCCGGGGGCGTGGAGGTGTCCCCCACAACATGACGGGCGGGTGGGTGGGAAGAGTTACGCCCGCCAGAAAATAGGGTTACGCACGGTCTCGTCTGCGGGGGAGGATTGAGGAGGGAGTAGCAGGCGTTTGCGTGAACGGTCCCTAGTCCGGTGGGTTCACTTTCGGCAGCCCGCCGAATCGCAGCCGCGCCAGGCCTCGAAGATCGTCGAGGGCCGTCTTCACCACCTTTACCCGCGTGTCGGGGTCCTCGCTCCATGCCACTGGAATCTCCTTCCACCGGAACCCACGCTTCACCGCGATCACCAGTAGCTCCGTGTCGAAGAACCAGCCCGTGTCCCGGATATGCGGCAGGAGCGCCCGCGACGCCGCCCCGCTCATCGCCTTGAACCCGCACTGCGCGTCACGGAAGCGCGTCCCCATGCCGAGCCGGATGATGAGGTTGTAGGCTCGCGAGATCGCCTCTCGCTTCAGCGAACGCTCCGTCCGCGACTCCCGCGACAGCCGCGAGCCCCAAGCAATGTGGTTCCCCTCCTCCAGGATTGCCGCCACCAGCCCCGGAAAGGCCTCTATGTCCGTCGAGAGGTCAACGTCCATGTACGACACCACGTCCGCCTCGCTTTCGGACCACGCTCGTTTCAGCGCCCTCCCGCGCCCCCTTTGGTCCAGGTGAATCACCGCCACTTCTCCCGGACGCTCCTTGGCGTAGCGGGACGCCACTTCCAGCGTTCCGTCCGTCGAGCCGTTGTCCGCGACCACGATCCGCCACTCATGCTGCAGGTTCGCCCTCGAGAATTCGCTCAGCGTCTCGATGCAGCGCGGCAGCGAGTGCTCCTCGTTGAGCACCGGAATCACGATGTCTACGGCGGCCATCTCTCAGCTCCTATCCGTCAAGGCGCGGGCGATGGCGAACGGGTCGGACGCCACCACCGGCTCGGCGAAAAGCTCCATGCTTCCGATATCGCTCGTCCGCGTCCCCAGGCTGCCCCGGTCCACCACCCGGACAACTGCCGGAAATCCGTCCCAGTCCTCCGAGGTCGGGGTGAGCGGCGGCAGCTGCGCCCCGACGTTGAACGACCGCACGCCAAGCCTATCCCGGAACGCCGCGAGCGTCTCGAACAGCGCGTCGGCGAGCCCCTCGTCGAAGCGCGGCCCTCCGTCGAGACTTGAAGAGAGAATGACGACCTCTTTCTCCTTCGCCGGCGTCAGGCTCGCCATCACGCGGACCTCTCCGCTCGACGCGCACAAGCCAAGGCTGGCGTGGACGGCGGCCAGGTCCTCGAAGTAGTCGCAGCCATACGCCTCGCGATAACTCTGTGCCGCCGAGCGCAGCGCCTCGATCTTGGCGTAATGCCGTCCGCGCGCGAGCTGCACCTGCGCATGCCCATGCACGATGGACCCGCCCGACCGCCATAGGCAATTCCACAGGAAGAACGGGTAGACCGCTGCCTCGTCGGCCTCATGCGCAACCGCGAACCACCGGTTGGCCAGCTCCACGCAGCTCCTCACCGACTCCCGGTCGAACCGCAGGGGATCCGGCTCCTTGAACACCAGCAGGCTATGGAGCGCGTCGTACTTGGCGACATTCGCCGCGGTGAGGGCTGCGTCTCCCTCCAGCCGTCCGAAGAGGTCCTCCGGCGTCGACTCCAACGGCTCGGCCCACGGGTCGTTCGCAAGCTCCGAGGAGAAGTCGTCGTCCGCTCTGAGCTCGGCCCGCACGGGGCGCCGCGCCCGCAGGTCGTTGAAGATCGCCGCCTCGCCCGTCGCCAGGTTCGTCACCCGAACAACTCGCTGCTTTTCCACCGAAGAGACGGCCCCGAACGTCCGCTCGACCCACGGCGCCATTGAGTCCGGGATGCGCATCCGCCCCTCGGCCTCGATGACCGAGTAGATGCGGTGAAACCGGCGGGCGTCGCCGGCATCGAGCTCCCCTGCCAGCTTGGGCAGGTCGACTATCGAGCGTGAGACGTCGGAAGCGCCGGCCAACGGGAAACGACTACTCGGTCGCCCGCGGCATGAGCCTGCGCTCGAGGGAGAGCTTGTCCATCTGTAGCTGCACGGGGATGGGATACACCCCGGTGAAGCATGCGTTGCAGAATCCCTCGCCCGTGGGGTCGCCGTTCACCGAGGAGTGCAGGCCCTCGACACTCAGGAAGCCCAGGGAGTCCGCGCCGATCATCTCTCGTATCTCATCGACCGACCTATTCGACGCGATCAACTCGTCCTTGGTGGCCATGTCCACGCCGAGGTAGCAAGGGTTGAAGATGGGCGGAGCGCACACCCGCACGTGAATCTCCGCCGCGCCCCCCCGCCGCAGCAGCGCCACGATGGGCGGAGTGGTCGTGCCCCGCACGATGCTGTCGTCGACCACCACCACGCGCTGGCCGGAGAGCACCTCGGGCAACGTATTGAACTTGTTGCGGACGCCGAGCTCCCGGAAGCGTTGGTCCGGCTCGATGAACGTCCGCCCCACGTACCGGTTCTTGATCAGGCCATAGCCGAAGGGGATGCCTGACTCCAACGCATACCCCACCGCCGCCGAGTTGGCCGAGTCTGGTATCGCAATCACCATGTCGGCTTCCACTGGGTGCTCCCTGGCAAGCGCCCGGCCCATCCGCGTCCGCGAGCTATGGGTCAGCTCGCCGTCCAAGATGGAGTCCGGACGCGCGAAGTAGATATGCTCGAAAACGCAGTGCGCCTTGCGGGCGTCCGGGACCTGCGAGGGAATGCTGTGGAGCCCGTCACGGTCGATGACCACCGTCTCTCCCGGCTCGATCTCCCGGACGAACTGGGCGCCGATGTGATCGAAGGCGCAGCTCTCCGACGCGAATACCCACCCGCCGTTCGCGTAGCGTCCGAGCGCCAGCGGGCGTATACCGTGCGGGTCGCGGATGCCCAGCAGAGTGTCGGGCGAGGCCACCACCAGCGAGTACGCCCCCTTCAGCGAGCGCATCAGGTAGGCCGTCTTCTCCTTCCACGAGTCGCCCGGCGCCCAGGCGAGCAGGTGGGCGATCACTTCCGAGTCCGTCCCGGTAACGCACTGCACCCCCCACTCGTCCTCCAGACGGTCCCGGAGCTCGGCGGCGTTGATGACGTTGCCGTTGTGCCCGAGCGCAATCTCGACCGTATCGCTCTTGGAGAGGATGGGCTGCGCGTTCAAGGCGCTGCTCGACCCTGTCGTCGAGTAGCGCGTATGCCCGATCGCGATGTGTCCGGGAAGGCGGTCGATGTCCTCTTGCCGGAAGGCGTTGGAGACGAGACCGACGTTCGTGAAGTTCCGGAGCGTCCGCCCGTCCGAGGCGGCGATCCCTGCGCTCTCTTGTCCCCGGTGCTGGAGGGCGAACAGCCCGTAGAAGGCTACCTGCGCGGCATCGCTATTCACCGCTGCCGGTAGGTAAGCGCCCATCACCCCGCAAGCTTCGCGGGGTGAATCCGACTCCGTGCTGACGGGCCTATGGCTTTCGGCCAAAAAAACCTGCTTACACCGGGAGGGCTGCGGAATGTATACCATTCTACCTCACTCTCAACAAGTGCGCTCGCCCCAGTGATTCCCACGAAGGCGGAAACCTCGCAGCCCCTCACCTCTCCCAGCGGGAGAGGTCGCGCGAAGCGCGGGTGAGGGAGAAACCTCCCCTCGCCGCCGTCGCCCCGCCCTCCGTCATCCCCTCCCGTCATTCCCGCGCAGGCGGGAACCTCGCAGCGACGCGACAGCGGCGCGGTCCCTCCCCCTCCGTCATTCCCGCGTAGGCGGGAATCCAGGTATCGCCCACTATTTTCGTCGGTTATGGTGTAGGGCGAGCCCCACATGAGGGATTGCTTCGAAAGTCCTCTCCACCGTCTGCGGGAGGAGAGTTAGAGAGGGGGCCGCCCCCACCCGTCATTCCCGCGCAGGCGGGAACCTCGCAGCCCCGCCCCCACCCGTCATCCCCGCGCCTCCCACCCGTCATTCCCGCGAAAGCGGGAACCCAGGGGGGCCGATAGGACACGTCCCAGGTTCCGCTCCCCATTTCTCGTTTGGTGTGGTGTTGGACCTAGGCCGGCATGAGGGATTCCCGCGCATCCCCGGGGGGAGTGCGACACTTGCCCCTTACCCCAACCCACCCCGACACGTACCATTAACCCACGACTCCGGCCAAGGAGCGCTCCCCCCGCCACCCCCAAAGCTCCGGCTGACATCACAATAATCCTGAGTGATCAACTTCTCAGACTCAGGAAGCAGGCCACGGCCATGAAAACACCCTCGAAAACCCCCGTCCCGCCGTGCAAACTGGACAACTTTTTACTCCTGACGCCCAGCGAAACGGATAACTTCTCACGCCTGGCAAATGTGAGTTGGACAACTTCTTCACGCCTGATAAAAACGAGGTGGACAACTTTCTTCACGCAAACGGACAACTTCCTCATCCGCCCCGCCGGGCCTCCTCTCATGCGCGCAGCAGTACGAAGAACTCCCTGTTGCCCGTCTCACCCGCCACCCGCGACGCTCGAACGCCCAGCACCCGAAGACCCCGTTCGACAGCCCACAAGCAGAACCCGCCGACTACCCGGGCGTGTACTTGCGGGTCTCGCACGACTCCCCGAGCTCTCGCCTGCCCCCTGCCCGCCTCGAACTGCGGCTTCACGAGCGCCAGCGCGCGGCCTCCTGGCCGCAAGTGCGCGAGCGCCGACGGCAGGACCAGCCGAAGGGATATGAACGACACGTCCGCAACGACAAGGTCCACCGCCTCCGCCAGCTCGAACGGCGTCCGCGCATTGAGGCTCTCCCGGAACGTCACTCGTTCGTCCCGCCTGAGCTTCTCCGCCAGCTGCCCTCGCCCGACGTCGACCGCGTAGACATGCCTCGCCCCCGCCTGTAAGAGGCAGTCCGTGAACCCGCCGGTGGACGCCCCCACGTCGAGGGCCGCCAGGCCTTGGACCTCGATTCCAAAGTCATCGAGCGCGCCCGCCAGCTTGTCTCCTCCTCTGCTCACGAACCGGCGGCGCTGCGCCAGCCGGATGTCGGCGTCCGACGGCAGCAGCTGACCGGCCTTCTCGACCCGCCCATTGGGCAGCAACGCCTCGCCCGCCAGAATCATCGCGCGCGCAGCCTCGCGGGAGCGCGCCAGCCCTCGGCTGACGAGCAGCTGGTCCGCCCGTTCTCTTCTCGTGGGTTTCATGGTTTTGAGGGCGAGGAGCACTCGCGGCGACCCCATGCGGGAAGCCCGGAGCGGCTTCCTTCCAGCCCTGATGAGGTTTGACACCTCCTCTGCCCGGCCAGTATACTGCCTACCGGATATTGCCCCCGATTGGAGAGCTACAGCAGTGCCGAAGCGTACTTGGCAACCGAAGAAACGGCGCCGTCAGCGCAGGCACGGGTTCATGGCCCGAATGCATACGCCCGGAGGACGCAGAGTGTTGAGTGCGCGGCGGCTGAAGGGGCGCCGCCGCCTGGCGGTTTAGACGCCTTTGGAGAGGCGTCATCCCTCATGGCGGGTCAAGGCATCCGGCGGGAGCAGCATCTCCGTCGGCAGAACGAGTTCCAAGCCCTGCGTAAGCGCGGCCTCTCGCGGGCGCATCCCCTGGTAGTGCTGAGGGCCGCCCCCAACGCGCTCCCTTACGTCCGCTTTGGCTTCGTCGTCAGCAAGCGTGTTTCCAAGCTGGCGGTCGTTCGCAACCGCATACGGCGGAGAATGCGCGAAATCGTTCGGCGGCTGCCCTTGGGAGAGGGCTGGGACATGCTTATCATCGCCCGGAAGGGCGCCGAGGACGCCGCGTTCGCCGATCTGCGGGACGTTATAGAGAGGCTGGCGAGCCGCCTGGGAATCGTGCCGAAGACGCCGCGCCCTAACGCCGCCGCCGAGGCAGGGAGAGGACAGGATGCGTAGGACTGCGATCGGAGTAATCTCGGTCTATCAGCGCGTCCTGTCGCCGTACTTGCCCGGCGCGTGCAGGTACTCCCCGACCTGTTCCCACTACGCGCAGGATGCTATCCGGACTCATGGCATGTTGAGAGGCGGATGGCTCGCCGTCAGACGGCTTGCCCGCTGCCACCCTTGGGGCGGTCAGGGGTACGACCCCGTACCCGAACGCCCGAACGGCCACAACGACCACAACGCCGGTGTCAGCTCCGCGTAGCTGCCCCGGCCCGGTTCCGGAGCGTGGGGCCTTTCGCCTCGTACTCCGAACGTAAGGATGCATAGTTGAATCGGACCGGCCCACGCCCCGCTGGACTGGGGCGCCCATTACTTGCGCTGCTCGTATTGCTCAGCGCAACTCTGCTATTTGCCGGCTGCGCCCAGAACAGGAGCGCCGCCACGCAAAGCTGGTCGGGCGTCGCAGTCACGGATGATTCCCTCTTTGTCGGGACCAGCGAGGGCAAGCTGATTCAGCTCTCCGCCGACGCGGGCATCGCGCGCATCGCCCCGTTCAAGGTCCCTGACCCCGCCGAAGGCGAGGGCTTCCCCGCCCTCTACGGCACGCCCACGGTCGAGAACGGACGCGTATTCGCCGGCGCCTACAACGGCGTCGTCGTATCGGTCAGCGCCGCCGACCTCGGCGACGCAAGGACCTTCGAGGTGGACGGCAACGACCTCGCCAAAGGCATTGCCGGCTCTGTGCTTCCCGCGGGCGAGCTGCTCGTCGTCGCGGCCGCCGAGGATGCCGACCAAGGCAGGCTGTACGTCCTCGAATCCGGGAGCCTCATCGAGAACTGCCGGTACCCGGCCAGGAATGAAGAGCCCATCGGCCAGATATGGTCCACCCCCGTGCTCCACAACGGCGTCGCCTACTTCGGAGACCTGAGCCACGAGGTCCATGCCGTGTCCATCTCCGACTGCCGCCCCGTCTGGGGCCAGCCGGCCGAACTGGGCGGCGCAATCGTGGCGCCCCCCACCATCGCCGGAAGCAACCTCTACGTGGGCGCCTTCGACCAGATCTTCTACGCAGTTGATCTCGCCACCGGAACCGTCACCGAGCTGTTCGACGCGGAAAATTGGTTCTGGTCCGGCTCCGTCACCGACGGGGACCGCATCTACGTCCCCAACATGGACGGCAACGTATACGCCTACGACATCCGGGACGGACGGCTGGCGTGGGCCTACCCGAATGATGGGACAGGCGAGCCCATCCTCTCCACTCCCGTCCTCGTGGGAAGCCAGCTCGTCTACGCGTCGGACTCCGGGGTCATGGTCGTGCTTCGCGCGAGAGACGGCGTGCGCCAGTGGGACCGCCGGGTCGGCAACGACGTGCGCGCCCCGCTTTCCACCGACGGCGTCCGCGTGTTCCTCCATTCTCTCGATGAGACGGTCAGCGCCGTGGACGTGGAAACCAAGCAGCTCGCATGGGAACGCAACTTGGATGACGTAAAGTAGAGCGGTAACGATGGAATTCCTTGCCCTCCTCTGGTCGGAAGTAATCACCAAGCCAATGACCAACAGCTTGTTGGTCCTCTACGCCGTGCTCGGCCAGAACCTTGGAATCGCCATCATCGCCTTCACCATCATCGTACGCGGCCTCACCTACCCCCTCGTCGTCCGCCAGCTCCGGCAGATGAAGCGGATGCAGAGTCTCCAGCCGCGCATCAAGGACATCAACGAGAAGTACAAGAACAACCCCCAGCTTCGCGGCCAAGAGGTGATGAAGCTGTACCGCGAGATGGGCGTGAACCCCGTGGGCTGTCTCGGCCCCCTTGTGATCCAGATGCCCATCTTCATCGGCCTCTTCTGGGCCATCAACGGCGTACTGCCCTTCACCCCCGAAAACCTCGCCAGCCTCTCCGGCAAGCTTTACGGGTGGCTCCCCTTCCTCGACAGCATCGTGCCGGTGAACAGGGCGTTCCTGGGCCTGGACCTCGCGCTCGACCCCATGCGGGCGGGCAGCATCCTCGGTTTCGTGCTCGTCGCTCTCTCCGGCATCAGCATGTATGTGCAGCAGAAGATGAGCCAGATGCCCTCCCCGGACCCCGCGCAGCAGAGCACCCAGCGGATGATGCTGTTCATGTTCCCCGTCATGTTCGGGATGTTCAGCCTCTTCTTTCCTCTCGGCCTCGTCATCTACTGGGTCGCCTCGACCCTCATCGGCATAGTTATGCAATATCTCGTTTCCGGTTGGGGAGGTCTACGCTCTCAGGACGAGCCGATTGCCGCGCGTCCCGTCTCCAGGCTCGGCCCGACCCTCAGCGGAGCCCTACCGGATAAGGAGGAAGGCGATGGAAGACCAGAGCCTCGTCCGCACAGCGAAGACAGTGGAGGAGGCGATCGAGCTCGCAACCCTCGAACTCGGCGTAGGCCGCGACGAAATCGAGGTCGACGTCCTTAGCGCCGGCCGCGCGGGCATCCTCGGCATCGGCGCCGAGCCCGCGAGAGTGCGCGTCCGGCTCCTCGCTGACGATGACGGGAGCGCCCGCGCCGCCCTCGGCGTCGTCTCCCGCATCCTCGAAGAGCTGGACGTCGACGCCGCGCCGACCATCCGCAGCTCCGGCGCCGACGCCGACCAGCTCGCCGTCATCGACATCCAAGGAGACGACGCAGGCCTGCTCATCGGCCGCCGCGGCGAGACCCTCCGCGCCCTCCAGTTCATCACCAACGTCATACTCAACCAAGGCGAGACCCGTACGGGGAGCGTGATTGTCGATGTCGAACAGTACCGCGAGCGCCGCGAGCGCCAGCTCTGCGACCTGGCCGAGCGCATGGCCCAGCGCGCCATCAACAACGACAGCAACGTGACCCTCGACCCTATGACCCCCGCCGACCGCCGCATCATTCACATGTCGCTCGCCGACTACAAAGGCGTCAAGACCGAAAGCTCAGGCGAAGGCAGCCAGCGCTGCGTGACCATCTCCCCCACGGGCGAGGTCCGCCCATCGTCCGGAGGCGGCGAAAGGTCCCGAGGCCGCAGGCGCAGGCCGCCGATCGACCGCTAGGCCGCGCCATGGGCTCTGAACTCTCTCCAGAGATGCGCCTCGCGGACAGGCGCAGGCTGCTGCTGACCCTTGGCGCGCCCTACGCCCTCCTCTTCCTGGCGTCCCTGATTGCCTGGCCGTGGCGGGCCCTGGAGATTCCCGGCGTCATCGGCACGCTTACCCCGCCGTCCTTCCTCATACTCGCCGCCACCGTCGCCGCCTCGACCGTCGCCCTCCGCCGCCGACTCCCCTTATCGATGATTACCTGGCTCCCGGCCGGCCAGGGCGCAATCGTGCTCCTCGCGACAGGCTTCTTCACCATCGGCCCCCAGGACGAGCTCACCGGGCTCGCCTTCATCCTCGCCTACGGCGTCGTCTTCCTCATCGTCCTTGCCGTCACCACCGCGATCGCATCCCATGGCGGGCCGCTGGCCATCAGCTTCATCTCCTTGTTCGTCTTCACCCAGGCCGCCCGCTTTCCCATCTTCGAGGCTGACGCCCCAGCCCCCATCGAGGGAGCAGCCGCCCTCACCTTCGCCGCCGCCCTCCTTGCCGCCGCCGAAATCGCGCTGATGGTCTGGCTCGCGCGCCGCCTCGTCGAAGCCGACGACGTCTCAGCCACGCGGACTGCGCTTTGGATTGTCGGCCTCGTCATCGCTCACGGGCTCCTCGCCAGCTGGGAGGACCCCGCGCTCAACGGCGCCCTCTCCCCGGTCGCCGTCCTCGAGCAGATGGCGCGCTGGCTGACGTTCGCCGGCATCCAGCTCGGCATGGCGACCGTCCTCATCCGCTTCCGCCGCGCCCAATTCCGCGAAGAAGCGACAGAAGCGGCCACGGGATCCACGCCCACGCTGGCCGGGTCGCCCGAGCTCGAAGCCGATGAAGGACCGCAGCCGCCGACCGTCCCGGAGCCGCCTCCACGTTCTCGCCGCGGCGGGCGCACGACTCCTCCCAGGCGGAGGCGGCGTTAGGTACTCGTCCGAACACCACTAAAGGAGACTCTAGGCTATGGACTGGAGTACGAACTGCCTCGTAGCGCCGACGGCCATGTGCGTCGTCGGCGCTCTCGCCGTGCGGTTCGGACTCCGGGGCCCCTCGTGCATCGGCGGCGCAATAGGCCTGACCCTCTTCTACGGCATAGCGCTCCCGCTGCTCGAAAGGTTCGAGGGGGAGTACCGGCTTACCGACCCGAGGAGTTTCTTCCTTACCCTGGGCGCCTTTGCCGTCGCCTCCGCCGCCCTTGGCGTGCTCGCCGTAGTGTGGCGCAGCCGCCGGAAGCTCCTCCTTATGCTGGCGGCCGTGGCATCCCTGCCGATGGCCGTGCAAGCATTCCACTTCACCCCTATCCCGGCTTGGGGGTTCGCGGTGGAGGGTTTCATTCCCGCGGTCGTCTTTCTGGCGAAGGCGCTCTGCATCTGGGTGGGGGAGCGGGTAGAGGCCGACACGTTCCGCGAATTCAGCGGCGCGTTCCTCTCCGACTTCCCGCCCGCGACAGTCGCGCGACTGATTAACATCTACGACAAAGCGCCGAGTCAGCATTTCGCGGGAGGAAGCTTCCGCCGGCCTGACTCGTCGGCGAACCTCGCCGCGAACACGTTCGGGTTCTTCCTCGACCAGCCTGCCGACCTGCCGCCGCTGCCGGGCTGCGATGGTCTCGGCTGGCCGGCGGAGACGCTCACCTTCGATGCCAAGCTGCGCTTGCCATGGCGCGGCGCCGGTGCAGCCCGGCTGGACGTGCTCATCGAGACTGCCGATGCGCTCATCGGCGTCGAGTCGAAGCGCTACGAGCCGTTCATCCAGGAATCGGACCGCTGGGACCCCTCCGGCAACAAGCCCGAGCCCCTCGCCTCGAAAGCGTATGCACGACCGGTCTGGGGCGAGCGTATGAGCGGGTATCAGCGGCTTCGCGACGGTCTTATTGACGGGAGCATCACCTTCAGGCATCTGGATGCAGACCGGCTCGTGCAGAACGCGCTCGCTCTGCGCGCCGCCGTCCACCGCTCAGCGCGCCAGGGCAAGAAGCCTGCCCTCCTCTACGTGTTCGCCGAGCCGGAGGCGTGGCCGGACGGCGAGCCCGTCGCGCCGGTCGACATCGAGGCCCACCGAGCCGAGGCGGCGCGCTTCGCAGAGTATGCGCGCGGCGACGAGGTAGCCTTCCACCACTGCTCCTACCGGGAGCTGCTGGCCTATTGGGAACAGACCTCATCCCCCGATGTTCGCACCCATGCCGCCCTGGTCGCGGAGCGCTTCGCGCCGTAGCCCGCTGGACCTCCGCCGAACGGCCAACTTAGCCGCCGCCACGACTGCGCAAGCACATCGCCATTGGACGCGTGATGCGAAATGCTGATGCGGCGGGAAGGACAGCGACATTTGCACCTTCCCCCGCCGCCCTGCTCTCCCTACACTGGTCCCGTGCGCGAGCCCCCGCAGTCCTTCGGCGCTGGGCTCGCGCCAGGAGTAAATGGCGCTTAATGACCCTCCTGAAGCGGTGAGGAAGCCACGTGCACTCGGAGGCAGGGGATGGTTACGAGTGAGATGGATGAGACATCTTCGGACAAAACGAGCCATTGCGGTCGTGCGATGCGCCGGACCTGAGCCGATTCCGGCTTCATCGGGCGCCGCCCCCAGCTGCTCCCACCGTGTCATTTCGCATCATGCGAATTGGTGAGAAATCGCCCGGAGCGTAGAATCGCCGCCGAGCCGCCGGGGAGGACCGCTATGGATACAGGCATCGAGGGCAAGGTCGTGCTCATCACGGGCGCGGGCAGGAATATCGGAAGGGCCACGGCGGAGATGTTCGCTGCCGAAGGAGCGCGGCTCGTCCTGACCACCCGCCGGAGCCAGGACTTGCTCGACGAGACCGCAGCCGCATGCCGCACGGCGGGCGCCGAGGTGACGACCGCCCTTTGCGACGTCGCCGACGAAGACCAGGTGAACGCCATGGTCGAGACCGCGGAGCGCGCGTTCGGGGCCGTCGACGTGCTGGTCAACAACGCCGCGCACCGGATCCAAGGCCCCTTCCTCGAACAGACGACGGAGGACTGGCGCGCGACCGCCGGAGTCAACCTGGACGGCGTCATCTTCGCTAGCCGCGCGGTGTTGCCCGGCATGGTGGAGCACGGGTGGGGGCGTATCGTCAACTACTCCGGCGTCTCCGCCTACCGTGGCGGCGGAGCGCTCAAAGCGGCGGTGAAGCTCGGCGTCGTCGGACTCACCCGGGGGCTCGCCCGCGAGTTCGGCAAGCACGGCGTAACCGTGAACGCCATCGCTCCTAGCTCCATCGAAGGCGAGCGCGACCCTGGCACGGAGCGGGACGTGGACATCTCAGGCATCGACCCGAAGCTGCCCATCCCCCGGTTCGGCAGTCCGGAAGAGGTCGCGGCCCTGGTCGTCTACCTTTGCAGCAAGCACGCCGGGTACGTGACGGGCCAGACCTTCCACATCAACGGCGGCGAGATACTCCAGTAACGCATCCATCAATAGCACATCCCATCACGCATCAGGCGAGGAGGCCTCGATGACCCAGCCATCCACCCTTGAGACACTGGCGGCCTATATCGCGGGAGCGCTCGACCGCCCCCTGCCCCCGGCGGTGCATGAGAAGACCAAGCACCACGTCCTGGACACCATCGCAGCGATGATTACCGGCTCCCGGCTCAAGCCGGGCGAGGCCGCCATCGATTTCGTGCGCGCCCAGGGAGGCGTCCAAGAAGCCGCCGTCGTCGGCTCGAACGTCGTCACCACTGCCATCAACGCCGCCATGGCCAACGGCATGCTCGCCCACTCCGACGAGACGGACGATTCGCACGCGCCATCGCTCACCCATCCCGGATGCGCGGTGGTCCCCGCCGCGCTGGCCGTCGCAGAACGGCAGAACGCGACCGGCGAGGCGCTCCTGCGGGCCGTGGCCCTCGGCTACGACGTAGGCTCGCGCATCGCGCGGCTCATGGGCGGCATCGACGCCCGCGGCATGCACGGCCACGCCACCCACACCATTGGCCCGATGTTCGGCTCGACTGCGGCGGCGTCCGCCCTGGCGGGACTCGACCCCCGGGGCGTCCGCTACGCCCTCTCCTACACCGCCCAGCAGGCCTCCGGCATCACCTCTTGGGCCCGCGACTCCGAGCACATCGAGAAATCGTTCGTGTTCGGCGGCAACGGCGCTCGGAACGGCGTCACGTCCGCCCTCTTCGTGGCCTCCGGCATGACCGGCGAGGAGGACGCCTTCGAAGGCGAGAACGGGTTCCTCGACGTGTTCTGTCCACGCCGGGATGAGTTCCCCGAGTGGGTCGCGAGCCTCGGCGCCCACTACGAGATCAGCCTCACGAACATCAAGAAGTTCTCCGTCGGCTCGCCCATCCAGGCCGCGGCCGAAGCCATGACGTCCCTCGTCGCCGAGCACGCTATCGTCCCCGGCGACATCCGCGAGGTCGAGGTGCTGCTCCCGCCCCAAGGCGCGCAAATCGTCAACGGCCGCCACATGCCGGACGTAAACCTCCAATACTGCATGGCGGCCATCGCACTCGACGGAGGCAAGCTGACATTCGAGGCGACCCACACCTACGAACGGATGAGCGACCCGGCAATCGTCGATCTCATGGACAGGGTGCGGCTCGAAGGAACGTCCGAGTTCGCGGGGATGGAGCGGCAGCGCCCCGCGACGGTGCGGATCCACACCGCCAACGCCGTCTTGGAGCGGCATGTGCCCGCCGTGCGCGGCACAGCCGACAGCCCTATGACCACCGAGGAGGTCGACGCCAAGGCGGCGGACCTCATCGGCAGCGTCTACGGCGAGCAGCGCGCCAAGGATGTCGTCATCGCCGTCCACGCCCTCGACACGACCCCCGCCGCCGCCCTGCGTCCCCTCCTGACCGAGCCGTAGCGCGCAGCACGACCTTCGCCGCCCCGCCGTTGACGGGTTCCGTCGCCCCCGTTACCATCCGGATACAGGCCTCGACGGAGACGAGTAGGCAATCGCCGCGCGGAGAGCGAGCCGGGATCGGTGCGAGCCGGCGCGCGCGGACTGCCGAATATCACTCCCGAGCCGTCACCCGAACGCCCAACGGCTAGTAGGCGTGGCCGGGCGAGCCGCCCGTTACAGCGGCGCCCCTCGGAACTGAGGGACCAGAGTGCCCCGGCGCCAGCCGGGGAATGGTGGTGGCACCACGGGAACGCCCGTCCGCCTGTGCGGACGGGCGTTGTTTATTCGAGGAAAACATGACCAGCAAAGAGAAACGCTACAGCCCGGTATCCAGCAGGGTGAACTTCCCCCAGCTCGAAGAGTCGGTCCTCGAACACTGGCGCGACGCCGACATCTTCCATCAGGTCGATAGCGTGCGAGGCGAGGCCCCCCTCTTCGTCTTCTACGAAGGCCCCCCGACCGCCAACGGCAGCCCCGGCATCCACCACGTCCTCTCCCGCGCATTCAAGGACGTCATCCTCCGCTACAAGACCATGCAGGGCTTCCGCCCCCTGCGGCGCGGCGGATGGGACACCCACGGCCTCCCAGTCGAGCTCGAGGTCGAGAAGGAGCTCGGCTTCTCCTCCAAGCAGGAGATCGAGCAGTTCGGCATCGAAGAGTTCAATCGCCGGTGCCGCGAGAGCGTGTTCCGCTACGTTAGCGACTGGGAAGCGATGACCCAGCGCGCCGGCGTCTGGCTCGACATGGACAACGCCTACGTCACCTATCACAACTCCTACATCGAGTCCGCGTGGTGGGTCTTCAAGCGCCTGTGGGACATGGGCCTCGTCTACGAGGACTACAAAGTCACGCCCCACTGCCCGCGCTGCGTGACGAGTCTCAGCTCCCATGAGGTCGCCCTCGGCTACAAAGAGGACACGCCCGACCCCAGCGTCTACGTGCGCTTCCCCGCGTCGGAGGCGCAGAACACCGCCGCGCCGGAGGCGCAGAACACCGATCTCCGCGCATCGGCCGAGACCCTCGCCAAGCTCGGCTACGACGGCGCCGCCTGGACCGCGCCCCGTCCCGCCTTCATCGCGTGGACCACCACCCCATGGACCCTCACCGCCAACGTCGCCCTCGCCGTCGGCCCCGGCGAGGAGTATGTCCTCGCGGAGTCGGGCGAGACGGGCGAGCGCGCAATCGTCGCCCTCAGCCTTATGGGCGCCGTCCTAACCGGCCCTTGGACCGAGATTGCCCGCTTCAGCGGCGAAAGCCTCGCCGGCGTCCGGTACGATCCCCCCTACGTCAGCCCGGAGCTCTCCGGCCACGTCCACCGCGTCCTCACCGCGCCCTACGTCACCACGGATGACGGCACGGGCATCGTGCATACCGCCGTGGCCTACGGCGCTGAGGACGCCGAGCTCGGCAAGGCCCACGGCTTCCAGACCGTCCACACCGTGGACAGCCGCGGCGTCCTCATGGAAGGCTTCCCCGGCTCGGGTAAGTTCGTCAAAGAGGCCGACGCCGACCTCCTCCGTGACCTCGGGGAGCGCGGCCTCCTCTTCCGGGACTCCTCCCCCTACCTCCACACCTACCCCTTCTGCTGGCGGTGCGGCACGCCTCTCCTCTACTACGCCAAGGTCTCTTGGTACATCCGCACCACCGCCAGGAAAAACGAAATGGTCGAGGCGAACCGGACCATCAACTGGGTCCCCGACCACATCCAGGAGGGCCGGTTCGGCGAGTGGCTCCGCAACAACGTCGATTGGGCCGTCTCCCGCGAGCGCTACTGGGGCACTCCCATTCCCATTTGGCGCTGCGTCGACGACCCGGAGCACGTCCAACCCGTCGGCTCCCTTGCCGAGATCGCGGCCCGCGTCACCGACGAAACACGCTCCCTCCTCGACGACCTCGACCTCCACCGACCGTTCATCGACCGCGTAGAGCTCTGGTGCGCCGAGTGCGGCGGCGTCATGCGCCGCGTCCCCGAGGTCGCCGACGCCTGGTACGACTCCGGCGCTATGCCCTTCGCCCAGTGGGCATATCCAACGGTAGTGAAAGGCCCCGGCGGCCAGGACATCACCCTCAACGGCGTCGAGGACCTCGTCGCAAGTCCTCTCTTCCCCGCCAACTACATCACCGAGGCCGTCGACCAGACCCGGGGCTGGTTCTACAGCCTGCTCGCCCTCTCCACCTTGATTGCCGGCAAGCCATCCTACGAAAACTGCCTCGTCCTCGGCCTCATCCTCGATGGCGAGGGCGAGAAGATGTCCAAGTCCAAGGGCAACGTCGTCGATCCCTGGGAGGTCATGGGACAGCACGGCGCCGACGCCCTCCGCTGGTGCCTCTTCACTGCGGCGCCCGCCGCTGAGGCGCGCCGCTTCTCCCACACCCTCGTCCAGGAGACCCTTCGCCAGTTCCTCCTTACCCTCTGGAACACCTACAGCTTCTTCGTCACCTACGCCAACATCGACGGCTTCGACGCCGACGCCTGCGCCCGCTACTGGAAAAACAGGCGCGTGGGAGAGCCGTCGCTTGCCGCTCCTCCCCCCAACGAGCTCGACCGCTGGATCATCTCCGAGCTCAACGACCTCGTCGGACAGGTCGCCCATGACCTCGACGTGTTCAACCCCACCGGCGCAGGCCGCCGCATCCAGGATTTCGTTAGCCTGCTCTCCAACTGGTACGTCCGGCGCAGCCGCCGCCGTTTCTGGAAGCCTGCCCTGAGCCATGCCGAAGCGCCTGAGCAGTCCGGCGACGACGACAAGACCTGGGCGTACGTCGCCCTCTATTCCTGCCTGCTCACCCTCAGCAAGCTCGTGGCACCCCTCACCCCCTTCGTCGCCGACGCCGTCTTCCGCAATCTGGCGCCCGACGGCGCCCGCGACAGCGTCCACCTGGAAGACTTCCCCCAAGCCGACCCTGGGCTCATCGACGACCGGCTCGACCGGGCTATCCGGCTGGCAATGCGCATCGCCAGCCTTGGCCGGGGCGCGCGCAGCAAGAGCAAGGTGAAGGTCCGCCAACCCCTCGCACGCGTCCTCGTCCGCCCTCGCCCCGACGAGCGCGACCTTCTCCCCCTCATCGAGTCCCAAGTGCTCGACGAGCTCAACGTGAAGGCGCTTGAGCTTGCCGAGGACCACGAGATCGTCGAAATCAAGATCAAACCCAACCTGCCGGTCCTCGGCCCCAAGCTCGGCCCCCGCATGGGCGCCGCCCGCGCCGCCATCGCCGGAGCCGACCCCGTCAGCGTCGCAAGCGCCCTCCGCGCGGACGGCGCCGTCGCCATCGGCGACCTGACCTTCGACGCCGAGGACCTGCTCGTCGAGATGGAGGACAAGCCGGGCGTCGCCGCAGCCGCCGAGGGCTCCGCTTCGGGCCTCCTCGTTGGAATCGACACGACCCTCACGCCGGAGCTGGAGGCCGAAGGCCTAGCCCGCGAGCTCGTCCACCGCGTACAGAACATGCGCAAGGCCGCCGGATTCGACATCGAGGACCGCATCCTCACCTACATCCCCGACGCCGACTCCCGCGTCGCCGCGGTCCTCCAAGCCCATGCCGCCTACTTCGAGCAAGAGACCCTCAGCCAGCCAGTCCGCCCCACCTCCCCGCCCTCCGGCGCCTACGTCGAAGAACAGGACATCGACGGCGAGACCCTTGTCATTGGCGTCACCCGCGCGGAGCCGTGACATTCGAGGCTTGTGCCACCAACGGCAACCCAATAAAGTTGCCCACATGGCTAGTACTGACCAAATCCCACTGACCCTCGACTCCAGTGAGCCCTCGGACCTAGAGTTCCGAGGAACGAGGCTCACGCCTAACGCCCTTGTGCAAGGTGACTCAAGGGAAGTGGTGCAGGCTATCGCCGACGAATCGGTACGCCTGATTGTCACGAGTCCTCCCTATTGGGATCTAGTCGACTACGGCGATCCTCGCCAGATTGGACAGTCCTCATATCAAACATATCTCGAAGACCTCTTCCTGGTTTTTCGTGAGTGTGAACGCGTGCTTGTCCCAAACGGAAAACTGTGCATCAATACACCTATTGTCCCCGTCCCCAAAGGTCGCTCCTCTAAAGACCAACACACTCGTGAATTGAAGAACTTAAACAATGATATAGAACACTTGTTGCTTACCCGCACGGAGATGGAGCGGTTCAGCCTATACCTCTGGCAAAAGCAGACCACTGTGAAAATGTTCGGTTCTTATCCATATCCTCCAAATATTTACGAAAATAATTCTATTGAATTTATTAATGTACTAGTCAAACCTGGTTCTCCTGACAAGGTTGACCGTACCATTAAAGAAGCAAATAAACTTACCCAAGATGAGTGGATGGACTTAACTCGGCAGATATGGTGGATATATCCAGAGAATGTTGCGCGGAGCAATGGGCACCCAGCCCCCTTCCCTGAGTTACTTCCAGCCCGTTTGATTAAGATGTTCTCTTTTGGTGCTACCCGGAAAGTAGGATTTGATGGCGATGTCGTTCTCGATCCCTTCGGGGGATTCGGAACTACCGCTGTTGCAGCCAGAACTTTGGGGCGACAATATATTTCCATTGATATATCATCTGAATTTACTAAGCAGGCAATCCATAACGTTGGTCTTCGTTTGGAGAACCGAGCATACGACGTGAAATTGCGCCGACTATCCGACGCTGACCAAAATAAGCCTGTGCAATCACATTTTAGTGGCTATGCACCTTCAGAAGCCTAGCCATGGCGATACCTAGGCTGTTATCTCAGTTCGCGAAGAATCGATTCAACCGGGATTCTGGTTTCTGGTACTTCACGAAAGCCAAAGCGCTGAAACCGGAGTCAGTTGCCGAGATCGTAGACTATCACAAGAAACTCAAAACTCTTGTGATTGACTCTGGCAAACTATGGGACCATGTATCGCAAAACACCTTTAGCCATGCTGTCGCTAACCGCTCAGCAACCAGCGCATGGGCTCGTGAACTCAAGGTGTTCTTTGGAGTGTTGGGGACTGCATGGGTCGAATCCAACAAGCACGTAGTTTTGACGGAGGCAGGTCAGGCACTCATAAACGCTGAGAACCCTGCTAGCATTCTCGAGCAGCAAGTCCGCAAGTACCAAATCGCTAATCCTTCACTACGGAGCAACGTACGTGGAATCAAACTTCTCCCTCATCACGCCCTCATTAAGGTGTTGCTCCGTCTACAGTCGCACCATGTAACCTATACAGAATTCGTAGCTTTCGTAAGTCAAATAACTGAACCGGATAAAGACCTAGAATACGTTTGTGACGCGATTGAACTTTACCGACAGATGAGCGCGTCCCGACCGATCTACCTTCGTAGCCCGTTTAGATAGCCACAAGTGGCGAGTCATCATGCGTATTTGGCCGTATATCTCTTACTTTCTCTCATTCCCGAAGTATCTACGTTATGCTAACGCAAGGGTTGAAGTGATCGATCATCAAGAAACTGCGCGTGTTCTGAACTGGTACGAGTCTGGGCACTCAGAGCATATAGAATTTGATACTGAAAAGGACTGGTTCTCTCATTTTGGCATCCTGTCTTCAGTGCCCACTGCCTTTGAAGCAATTCAATACTACCGTTCAAGAGGAACTCTCCAGCGTGCACGTGCGACTTTCAGTCGAGCAACTCAGCGTGGGCACATCTCTCCCAATGAAACAGAAATAGATTTCTACTGCAGAATCCAAGGTGAATCCCAACTAGAAGGCTGGCTACAAGATCATTTGGAGCGGCTAGAGCAAGGCCTTATATTGGTAGGCCGCCAATATGAAACACCGGATGCAGGGAGGCTGGACATCCTCGCAAGAGATACAGGTGGGCAGTACGTTGTAGTCGAACTCAAGAGGGATCTGGCCAACGATATGGCTCTGGGACAGCTATTCAGGTATATGGGGTGGGTACGCATGAATTTGGCTGAGGGCGATGAAGTACGTGGCTACGTCGTCGGCGATGAAATTGATGACCGTATGGTCTACGCTACTTTGGCTAACGATGCTATCGATCGCGTATGCGCCCTACGAAGGTATTCGGACTTGGATGTCCGGCTGGACATTAATCGAACTGCTGAGGACTGCTCTGCCACAGTGGTCGACCTCCAGATGAGGGCCGCTCCATGACCACCCTCATCACGGGTGCCCTCGGCTTCATCGGCGTGCATGTCGTCAAAGCCTTCGCCGACGCGGGCGATCCCGTCGTTGCCACCTACTACGAAAGCCTCCGCGTGCCCCGCTTCCTGGAGCCCCACGTTGGGAACGGCGTGACGATCGAGCAGTGCGACGTCGGCGAGCCGGGCGCCATCGAGGCCCTCGCCAAGAAGCACGCCGCCGACGGCCTCGTGAACCTGGCCATCCACCGCCGGGCCTCCGCCGACCCCGGCGAGGACATCCGCATCAACATGGACAAGCTCTCATGCCTGCTGGACGGCGCCCGCGCCGCCGGTCTGAAGCGCGTCTGCTGGGCCTCCAACGGCGCCATCTTCGCCGAGCTCCCCGAGGGCCCCTTCCACGAGGACACCCCCGTGCCGCTCACCGGACGCGTCCAGCCCGGCGCCTACAAGAAGGCATGGGAGGTCCTCGCCTACAACTACGCCAGCAACTATGCCGCCGCCGCGGACATGGAGGTCGTCTCCATGCGGATCAGCGGCGTCTTCGGCCCGACCTACCGCTCGATGCTCAACCTTCCCAGCCGCCTCTGCCACGCCGCCTCGAAGGGCGGCCCGCCCGACTTCTCCGACCAGCGCGGCGGCGTCCCCTTCGCCGACGACACGTTCGACCTCACCTACGCCAAAGACGTCGGCGAAGCTATCCGCGCCCTCCACACCGCTGAATCCCTGGATCACCGCGTCTACAACGTATCGCGCGGCGAGACCGTCACCGCCCAGGACCTCGTCGACGCTGTGCGGAAGGCTAAGCCCGCCTTCGACGCAGCCCTCCAACCCGGCGCGAGTTCCCGCTACCGCCCCAATGCCTACCTCGCCAACGAGCGCCTAACCGCCGCCACCCCCTGGCGCCCCGCCTACGACATCGACGCCGCCATCGCCGACTACATCGCCTGGCTCGACTCCGGGGAGGAGTTCTAAGAACGGCCGCCTTCCCCGTCATTCCCGCGCAGGCGGGAATCCAGGTATCGGCACCCCTCCTCCCCAAGCGCCGCCGCCAATAGGTTCGTGGTGAGCCTGTCGAACCACGCCGCCCGCCACAAACGCTCCGGCTCCGCTGCCCGCCCAATCGGCGTTACGCAAAGCTCCCGTCTGTCTGCGGGGGAGGACTGAGGAGGGGGACAAGACGCTCGATGAGCCGCTCCGTAGACGCCCCCAGCTCACACTCCCAGACCACCTCGACACTCCACCCCAGACCGGCCAGGGCCGCCGCGTTCGCCGCGTCGCGCTCCACGTTCCTGCGTATCTTGCGCTCCCAATAATCGACGTTGGACGACGGCATCCGCGACCGCTTGCATCCATGCCAGTGCCACAAGCACCCGTGGACGAACACCACCGTCCGGTGCTTCCGCAGCACCAGGTCCGGCGCGCCGGGCAGACGCTTATCGTGAAGGCGAAACCGCAGCCCCGCCGCGTGCAGCGCGCGCCGAACGTACATCTCCGGGGCGGTCCCTTCCGACTTCACCCGCCCCATGATCCAGCTGCGACGGCTCGGCGTGACGTTGTCAGGACTCACAGCCCCCTCCCGCACGCATCTTACCCAGGCGCGCCTGCGGCTCCCAAGAGCGGTCGCAGGTAATGCGACGCCAGCCATCGCACCGCCGGAACGCATACCGCGTCCCCCATCGCAAAGCTCGCCTGCGCCTCCGTCGCCGACCCCAGCTCGAAATCAGGCACCCCTTGCAGCCGCGCGTACTCCCTCGCCGTCATCCACCTGACCCGCAGGCTTCCGCCGCCGCCCTCGACGACCGCTTGCTTGCTCGACCCTCCGCGCGTCGTCCGCAGGCACCCGCTGATGCGGTCCCCGCGAATCTCCCAGACCGACCTGCCGCCGCGCGTTCTCCGGTACGCCGTTGCGTGGGCGAGTCCGGCCGACTCTCGGAAGTCCGCCGCCCGCGCCGCGTTTATCGGGCTGAGGCTGGTGAGAAACGCCGCCAGACGCTCCCTGCCCCACCAGGCGGTGTGCTCGGGCGGGAACTCCTCGACCACGTCGTCCAATGACATCGCCGCTTCCTCCGGCGGCGCGGGGACCGGGAGCGAGAACATCCGTAGCGAGCCATCCGCCCCCACAACGCGCGGAAGCCAAGCCGGGCGGAGCGTCGGCCCGGCGGGTGGGGCCAACGACTCGTCGGGAGGCTCCAGCGCCCCTATCAGGAACAGGCGAGGCCGGCTCTGCGGAACGAACCGCCTCGCGTCGAGCAGCGCCGCGTCGCAGGCGTAGCCCAGCTCGTTGAGCTCCGCCAGCGTATCTCGTAAATCGGCGCCTCCGTTCGACGACCCGAACCCCGGAACGTTCTCGATCATCACCGCCGCGGGCCTGCGCGCGCCCATTTCCCGCAGGACGCGCAGGAACTCCCCCACGAGCCCCGACTCCTTGCCCCGCAGCCCTGCCCTGCTCCCTGCCAGCGATAGGTCGGTGCACGGAAACGAGGCCGTGGCCAGATCGACGTCCGGCACGTCGCCCTCTCGTATCGACCTGATGTCCGCCAGCGCGAACTCCGCTCCGCCGAAGTTCAGCGCGTATAAATCCCGCTTCTTGGCGTCCACGTCGTTGGCGAAGACCACCTCGAACCCGGCCTCCTCCAGCGCCATCCGCACCAGACCGATGCCGGCGAAGAACTCCGCTGCCCTCGGCTTGCGCGCTTGTCCACCGGCGGGATTCACCATGCATCCTCCATATCACGCTCCCTCCCGCCGCGCAACGCTCGCGCCCCCTTCCGTCATTCCCGCGCAGGCGGGAAGGTGAATCCACATTTGAAGTGCAACACCTGCTCCTCGACGACCCCCGCCGGTGTCCGGTAGCCCAGGCACTTGCGCGGCGTATTGTTGTACGCCTGCCCGATCAGCGCAAACCGCTCATCCGACACCTCCCCCAGATTCGTCCCCCGCGGCAGGAACCGCCGCAGCCGGCCGATCGCGTTCTCCACTCCCCCCTTCTGCCACGGCGAGTACGTGTCGCAGAAGAACGTCTCGATGCCCAACCGGTGGAGCTCGTAGTGACGGGTGAACTCGGTCCCATTGTCGAAGGTCACCGTCTGGCGAAACTCCGGCGGCAACGGCCCCAGCATCCGGGCGATGGACTCCGCGATCGGCCCCGCCTCCTTCGACGGCGCACGCGCGAGAAGCAAGAGGCGCGAGGAGCGTTCCTGCAGGGCCAACACCACCTCTCCCGACCTCCCGAACTGCATCGTGTCCGCCTCCCAGTGCCCGAAGGTCCGCCGCGCGGCCGCCGCTGCAGGCCGCTCAGCAACGGGTCGGCGGAGGGGAATGAAGGAAACCGAGCTTCCCCCCCTGCGGCCACGCCTCCCTCGCTTCCACTTCGCCCTCGGCAAGTAGCGCCGCCAATCATGGTCCTTGTGCCGCGCGGCCTGGGCGTAGACGAACCGGTAGATGCTCTCGTCCGAGGTCACCGTCCGGCCCTCCTCTCTGCGCATCTCATGGGCGACCTGCTCCGGCGACCACCCCCACTTCAGGCCCGCCAAGACCCGCTCCCGCAACTCCTCGTCCCGTTCCAGCCGCGCCCCCGTCCAGCGCCGCGCGCGGGCACGCTCCTGGGCCGGCGACGCTTGGTACCCGTCCGTTCGCAGTGCGTTCCGCTTCAGCTCCCGAGCCACGGTCGATGCCGCGCGATCCAGAGTTGTAGCGACTTGCCGGACCGAGGAGCCCTTGGCGCGTAAGCGGGCAATCTCACACCGTTCCTCAATGCAGAGCTGTCTGTATTCCATGGCAACACCCTAATCTGGTGTTGCACTTCGTTTGTGGATTCAGGGAACCTCGTAGCGGCGCGGCAGCGCCGCGATCCCCCCCCCCCGTCATTCCCGCGCAGGCGGGAACCTCGCAGCCCCTCGCCTCTCCCAGCGGGAGAGGTCGCGCGCAGCGCGGGTGAGGGAGAAACGTCCGCCCGCCGTCAGCACCCCGCCACCTTCCCGTCATCCCGCGCTCCCTTCCGTCATTCCCGCGCAGGCGGGAACCTCGCCCCCCTCAGGTCCTCTCCACCGTCTGCGAGACCTTTGCGTAAACCTCAACTGGTTCGTGGTGAGCCTGTCGGACCATGAACCGGCTTGGAATACCGGGGAGCGCAGAGGGGCGACGCTCCTCTGCCGGGGGCGTGGGGGTGTCCCCCACCACATGACGGGCGGGTGGGTGGGAAGAGTTACGCCCGCCAGGAAATAGAGTTACGCAAAGGTCCCGTCTGCGGGGGGAGGGGACTCTGCTACACTGCTCCAACCGGCAGTTGACGGAGGCGATAAGCGATGAAACGAGTAAAGGCTAAGTTCACCAACGGCGCCATCGTCCCCCTGGAACCCCTCGGCTTCGAGGAAGGTGAAGAGGTGCTCGTGACTGTCGAGGAGGAAGCTCGAGTCAGCGTCAAGGTCGAGGATGCCGCCCTCGCCCGCGCAATAGCCGAAGGCCTCGACACCGAGCCCGTCAGCAAACAGACTGTCCTAGATTTGTTGCGGAACGACCGGGATGGAGCTTGACTACAGGGCCAGCTTCATCCGCGACCTTGAACGAGTGCGCAACGCAGACATACGTGACAGAGTCCGCCGCATGATTGAAGAGATGGAGGAGGCGCCGACCCTCGCCGGCATTCCGGGCGCTGTCAGGATGAGAGCGGCAAAGGGTCGCTACTACCGAATCAGGATAGGAGACTATCGCTTAGGCATCGCTCTTGAGGGCGGCGTGGTCATACTCGTCAGATTCCTGCACCGCCGCAGCATTTACCGCTATTTCCCCTAATCCCCCCTCCCCCTCAGGTCCCCTCTCCCGTCTGCGGGGGAGATTGAGAGGGGCAGTCTGCGGGGTGCGGGTACTGTAGGATGCGCCCGAGACCACGCAGTCCTGCGCCATCGGAGAGGCTCCATGCTCAAGAACGCTGCCATCGCCGTCCTGCTGATTATCGCCGCCGCGGCGGTTGCCCCGATGGCCGTGCAGGCCCAAAGCGGCGGTGGTGACGAGATCGAAATCCGCATCACCGCGCAGCGACTGGAAGACGGGCGCACCGAGTTCGCCATCCAGCAGCGTGACGGCGATGGCTGGAGGGGCCGACTCGCCCCGCGCGCTCGCTTCCTCCCCGCCGAGCCGCCGCTCGACCGATGGCTGGTCAGCACCCCCGTCACAATCGCTGCGCCGGCTATGCTGCAGACCAAAAAGCGCGGCAGGGTCAGGGTCGAAGTCCGCATCACCGCGCAGCGCCTGCAAGACGGGCGCACCGAATTCGCCCTCCAGCAGCGCGAAGGCGACGGCTGGAGCGACCGCATCGCCCCGCGCGACCGCTTCCTCCCCGCCGCGCCGCCGGTCGGCCGCTGGCTGGTGAGCACCCCCGTCACAATAGCCCTGCCGACTCCGATGCCCACTCCTACGCCTACCCACCCCCCCCCCGCCGACTCCGACGCCCACGCCCGTGCCGACGCCGACGCCGACGCCTGAGCCGACGCCCGCCCCAACCCTAACGCCAACGCCGACTCCGACTCCGGCCCCGACTCCAACGGCGACCCCAAGGCCCCGGCCACCGGCGAATCCGCCGTCAAGGCCAAGGACAACCCCGACCCCAACGCCAACGCCGACACCAACACCAACGCCGACTCCGGCCCCAACGCCGACTCCGGCTCCGGCTCCGGCTCCAACACCAACGCCGACGACGGTTTCACCGGCGCTGTTGGCAGAACGGGCTGCGCTGGTGGCGCTCTACGAAGCTACCGATGGAGAGAACTGGACTAATAACGGCAACTGGCTGAGTGATGCTCCCGTTGGGGAGTGGTACGGCGTAACCACTACCGGCAGTGGGCGCGTGCGAAATCTGTCCCTCGAGAGCAACCGGTTGAGCGGGGAGATACCGCCGCAGCTCGGCAGCCTGTCCAATCTGTGGAGGCTGTCCCTCTGCGCGAATCAGTTGAGCGGGGAGATACCACGGGAGCTGGGCAGCCTGTCCAATCTGGGAAGGCTCCTTCTCTGCGGAAATCAGTTGAGCGGGGAGATACCGCCGCAGCTCGGCAGCCTATCCAATCTGCGAATCCTCAGCCTCCTCGACAACCAGTTGAGCGGGGAGATACCGCCGCAGCTCGGCAGCCTGCGCAATCTGGAACACCTGTACCTCGATGAAAACCAGTTGACTGGGGAGATACCGCCGGAGTTGGGCCGCCTGTCCAATCTGGTTTTCCTGGACATCAAATTCAACCAGTTGAGCGGGGCGATACCGCCGGAGCTGGGCAGCCTGCCCAATCTGAGAACCCTGTTACTCCGGGGCAATCCGTTCACCGGGTGCATCCCGAGTGGTCTACGGAGCGTGGTTAGCCACGACTTGGACCGGATCGGCCTCCCCTACTGCGACCAACCTTAGGAGGAAACCGCGTAACCGGGAAACGGTCTATTACAAACCGGACTTCACGGGGAGGCCCTTGCCCATGCGCCGGCTGGCGTTGACCAGCACGCTCCTGCCCCTGCGCGCGTAACTGTTCAGAGTTGATGAGTTAGGTTCGTGGTGAGCCTGTCGAACCACGCCGCCCGCCAACCAATGCCCTCCTATCCCCCTCCTTACCAAGGAGGGGCTAGGGGTGGTTCCGCTGGCATTCGTCTCATCAACTCTGAACAGTTACCTGCGCGCCCCCGGCTTGCGCTTGGACAGTATGACGATGATTCCGGCGGCGCCGGTGTTGCAGAAGAGGTTGTCCGGCAGCAGCGCCACGCCGTCAATCAGGTAGCATTCCACGAACCACCTGCGGATGTTGCCCTCCCGGTCCAGCCTGGCGCGGATGGCTGGCCCATCTCATCCTCTCCTCCGTCAGAGTCGCGCTTTACTCTCCGTACTATGCCGCGTCTGCCCAGACCTGTTCAGAGGGTTCCTAGCACGGCGGACTAGAGTCCCAATACTGGTCGTCCGGAGTACTGAGGGTGGCGTAGTCGTCATACGAAGACACCTCAATCCGCCCTTCTGTAGCCCTCACGAACCCGAGAATCGCCCCTACTCCGAAGAACCAACGTACTACTCTCATCGGTTTGCCCTTTCCCGTCGCGGTCGAGGGCGTAAGCACGAGAAGGCCCCCTTGCGCGGCATTGAACTCCGAGGTGTTGCACGTTCCCCGCGCTCACGCAACCGGCAAGAGGGCATGGCCTAGGAGCAATGCCGACGAGATGGGCGCCACCCTCCTATGGGTAGGAGAGGGTCATGGGGAACGTGCGGGCGGGAGTATCGGAGGGTAGGCCAAGCCTGTCAAACAGGGTGCTGTCCAGTTCGGGCAAGCTCACCTCTCCCCCGTCTGCGAGACCTTTGCGTAACCTCAAACTGGTTCGTGGTGAGCCTGTCGGACCATGGACCGGCTTGGAAATATTGGGGAGCGCAGAGGGGCGTTGCCCCTCTGCCGGGGGCGTGGGGTGTCCCCCACAACATGACGGGCGGGTGGGTGGGAAAAGTTACACCCGCCAGAAAATAGGTTTACGCAAAGGGTCTCGTCTCCGAGAGAGAATCCTGAATCCCCTCGCCCGTCTGCGAGACCTTTGCGTAACCTCAAACTGGTTCGTGGTGAGCCTGTCGGACCATGGATCGGTCTGGAATATTGGGGAGCGCAGAGGGGCGTCGCCCCTCTGCCGGGGGCGTGGGGGTGTCCCCCACAACACAACGGGCGGGTGGGTGGGAAGAGTTACGCCCGCCAGGAAATAGGTTTACGCAAAGGGTCTCGTCTGCGGGGAGACTGAGAGGTGATCGTCGCCATTGTGACATTTGCCCGTTGCGCGAACGAACCCCCATTCCCTACCCTGTCTCCCATGGCCCAACAGACCCGCCCCCTCGCCCCTCCGATGCCCGCGAGCCGCCTGTCGCAAAGTGTCGCATTTGTGTCGCAAAGTGTCGCATTTGCTGTCGCAGAGTGTCGCATTACTGTCGCGAAACGGAGCTGTACTGTCGGACCCGAAACGCGCGCTCAGGAGTGAAATAGCATGGAAAACCAGGAAAAAGCGACAGATTCGAGAAAAGCGGCGCTCTCACCCAAACAGACCCTCGCCCTCCCCTACATCGCCGCCACCGCGTCCCTCACCGCCGGAGCCAGGGCCGCCAGGATTCACCGCGCCACCCTTCATCGGTGGATGACCGACCCCCGCTTCCGCGCCGAGCTGGAACGCCTGCGTCAGGACGCCGAGTCCCTCGCCCGCGTCGAGCTGCAAGGACTCGTCCTCAAAAGCATCAGCACCCTAGCCGAGCTCCTCGAAGACTCCAGTCCCACGGTCAGGGGCGCCGCGGTGCGCTCCGCCCTCTCCAACGCCCTCAAAATCGGAGAGAACCGCGACCTCCGCCGCGAGATCGAGCTCATCGAGAACGCCCAGGCGATGGCGAGGCAGCAGCGATGAGAAGCGCCCTCCGCTCCCTCCACCGCTACTACGCCTGCCTCGCCGCCCAGGCCGCCCTCGAGCCCGTCGCCGACGACTTTGTCGAGCAATGGGAAGTCGCCATCGAGCAGGGCGAGCCGCCGCCCGACCTCCCGGACCTCTTCCTGGCCGTCGCGTCCGCCGGTGTCCCCATCCTCAGCCCGCTCCCTATCGCCAGCTACCTCCGGGAGTGCGCGCGGGACCAACGAGTCCCCAATCCCCTGCGCATTATCCAAGCCATCGCCCACGCCCACGCCGAGCTCGACCTAAGCAACATGGACCAGACCTGCCGCTGCCCCGCCCGCCGGCCTCTCATTGAGTTCCTCACCTGACGCCGCCCCGAGAGACCTATGCGTAACCCTCAGCTCCCCGCGCATCGCTGTCCCTCCCATCCCCCTCCTTACCAAGGAGGGGCTAGGGGCGATACCGCAGGCATTCGCCTCACGAACTCTGAACAGTTACCGGGTTGGGGCTGCACTGGCCCCCTACCCAACGATGCGCTACCCTTTGCTGCGGCCTAGCGCGAAGGCCCTCTAATCTATCGATTGCGGAGGTGGACTCGTGACAGTCCTCATCACTGGCGGAATGGGATTCATCGGCCTGCACACGGCCAAGGCGTTCGTCGACGCGGGCGAAGACGTCGTCATCACCTACTTCCAGACCTGGCGCGAGCCCAGCTTCATCAAGGACGAGTTCGGCAAGCGCGTCATCGTCGAGAAGGCCGACGTCTCAGAGCCGGCCGTCATCGAGGAGCTTGCCAAGAAGCACAAGACCGAGCATATCGTCCACCTCGCCGTGCCCGGCCTCGCCGCCCTCAGCCCCTACGACGACTACCGCGTCAACATGAACGGCCTCATCGGCGTGCTCGAAGCGGCCCGCAGCGCCGAGGTCAAGCGCCTCTCCCTCGCCAGCTCCATCGGCGTCTACCACAGCATCCCCGAAGGCCCCTACCGCGAGACCGACCGCCTACCGGTCGAGTCCTCCAACCCCACGGAGGCCTTCAAGAAGGCTTGGGAGATCCTCTCCTACCACTACGCCGCCCGCACCGGCCTCGAAGTCGTCTCCATGCGGATCGGCGGCATATGGGGGCCCCTCTACCACTCCATGATGAACCTCCCCAGCAGGCTCGCCCACGCCGCCGTCAACGGGACCGCGCCCAACTACGCCCGCGGCGTTCCCTTCGCCGAAGACACCGGCGACGTCTGCTATGTGAAGGACTGCGCCCTGGGCATCAGTCTCGTCCAGCTCAAGGAGAATCTCGAACACCGCATCTACAACGTCAGCTCCGGCGTGGCCGTCTCCAACCAGCGCCTCGTCGACGCCGTCAAAGCCGTCAAGCCCGAAGCCGACCTGTCCCTCCAGGATGGCAAAGGCCCCGCCTATAAGGAAAACAACTATCTCGACATGAGCCGCGCCCGCGACGAGCTCGGCTTCGAGAACCGGTACACGCCCGAGACCGCCATGGCCGACTACATCGCCTGGCTGGAAGAGGGCAACGAGAAGTAGCGGGCATGGCGAAGCTCTCCATAGGCATCGTCGGCTGTGGCGCCATCGGCCGCTCCATCCTCCGCGCCGTCGACGACGGCCACCTCGACGTTGACGTCGCCGGCGTGGCGAGCCGCACCGAGTCCACCGCCCGCGAGTTCCTCGCCTCGCTGGAAAACCCCGTCCCCTACCTCGCCATCGGCGAGCTCATCGAAGAGGCCGACCTCGTCGTCGAGGCCTCCGGCGGCCCCACGGTCCCTGCACTCGTCGAGGCGGCGTTCGCCGCGGGCAAGGGCGCCATGGTCATCAGCGTTGGCGCGCTCCTCGCCCATCCCGAGCTCTTGGACATGGCCCGCGAGAGGCGCTGCCGCCTCCTCATGCCCTCCGGCGCCATCATCGGCCTCGACGGCATCAAGTCCGCTTCCGTCGGCAAGATCGACCACGTTGTCATGGAATCGCGCAAGCCCCCCGCCGCTCTCGACGGCGCTCCCCACGTCATAGAGAACAACATCGACCTATGGGCCCTCGAAGAGGAGGAGGTCATCTTCCAGGGCTCCGCCCGCGAGGCATGCGTCGGCTTCCCCGCCAACCTCAACGTCTCTGCCGCCGTCAGCCTCGCCGGCATAGGTCCCGACCGCACGACCGTCAAGATAATCGCTACCCCTGGCCTCCAGCGGAACTGCCACGACATCGAGGTCGAGGGCGACTTCGGCCTCATGCGCCTTCACCTGGAAAACATCCCCGGCGAGAACCCCAAGACCGGCCGCCTCACGGCCATGTCGATCATCCGCACCCTCCAGCAGGAGACAGACCCCGTCCGTCTCGGCACCTGACCCATAACGCAACGCGGCCCTCGACCTATCATGGTCGAGGGCCGCTACTGTGTCCGACTCGGACCACGAGGGCGCCGTCCCCTCGTTCCCGCGCAGCCGGGAAACCCCAGCCCCCGTTGAGGGAGGACTTGTTCTCTTCCTCTCGGTCTGCGGTGGAGGACGAGAACGGTTAGAACGCCATCGCGCCCACGCCGACCGTCACCAGGAGCGCCGACCCCCAGCGCGCCCGCACCTCGCGGCGCGGCTCGCGCCGGTCCAGCATCCTGCGCAGGCTCACCCCCGTCGCCGCGACCCATAGCAGCAAGAGCACCGGCCTGGTCGACATGATTGCCGAGCTAAGGGAAACCGGCCCCTGATCGATAGCCGTCAGACCGCACCAAAAGGCGAAGACTATAACCACTTGGGCCAGCCCAACCAGCGTCAGCGCGCCCTTGGAGCGAAGCGCTGAGGCTACCTGCCCCATGCCGGATACCCTCGCCGCAACCATGACGCCCGGGAACGCAAAGAGCCAGGTGATCGCGTACATCTGCCAGACGGAGACTTGGTCGGACGCCGACTTCGCCAGAACGGTGTAGAGCGCGATGCCCGCCGATGCAGTGAACACCGCCAAGACGGACCGGTTCAACCGCAGGCGGTCGCCCGGCAGCGTCTGAGCGAAGGAAGCCACCATCACTCCCGCCATCACCAATAGCACCGCGCCCCACTTGAGGAACGTGACTTCCTCCCCCAGCCACACGACGGCCATCACCATGACGAACAGGGGATAGGCGTCGAGCACCGGGACGATGCGCGAGACGTCCGTCGCCCGGCGCAGCGCATAGCTCGACAGGAGCTGATGGCCGACGTGAATAAGGCCCCCCAAAGCCATCGCCGCCACGCCCCACGAGAGCCAGTCCGGCGGCGAGACGATCAGAATCACCACGGCCACGCCGATGTGCGCCAGACCCGCCAGCGCCGTGAACGTCACGGCGCCAACATGCCTGTCGAGCGCGCGCTTCTGCAAAAGCGTGTAGGCGGTGAAGGCCACCGCGGCTATCAGAGACAATGCCACCCAGTCCATATCAGTCCTCAGTCCTGCCCAATGGCGTAGTCCCGCTTAGACCAGAAACGAGCACCCGATCACGAATGACAAGACTGCTCATTTTGCAGCCCCGCTCTGTACAGCGGGGCCGGCGAACATACCGCGTCCGCCGGGTCAACGCGCCTGGGCGTTGTGTTCAATTGCTCCTTGTGGCCAGTGCTCTCGCCTGCCGCTCTCCTCGCTCTATCCGGTTTGTCCCTGAGCCTCTATCTGTAGGATTTCCAGAATCCCTGCATGGTTCACGCCCTTCTCCGATAACTCGGCGGCGCGTCTGATCAATGCAAGCTCCGCGTCGGAATACCGCCTCGTGCCGCCCTCGGTGCGATCAGGCTCGAGGATGCCGGCGGACTCGAACGCTCGGAGCTTGTGCTCCGGGACCCCCGTGAGCTCGGAGGCCACACTGATGGGGTACTTCCCAATATTGGTGTCTGCCTCTGTCATATACATATTCTACCGACCATCAAGAGATTACTCAATAGGTCTAGCCATATTATTTACCATGATTCTATGGATAACCTCGCCAGTCTCTATAGCCTTTCTATACCCTATCTCTTGTATAAAAGCTATCCCTTTGTCCTATATCTTGGGGAAAACAGAGATTGGCGGCAGCGGGCTGTGGGCCATGATGAGGCCGCTGAGGGCGGGGGCCGGATAGCGCTCGCGGACGCCTCGGCGGGGGCCGAAAGCGAGCCCCTGAGCCCCATGCGTTACCATCCCCCGCGAGAACTCTCGATGAACAACGTTGAGCTCACGGTCCAGATGCTCGAACACGCCGGCGTCCGCTGGGTCTTTGGCGTTCCCAGCGGTCCCGTCCTGCCCCTCATCGAAGCCCTGCGCCGCAGCGGCAAGGTCGACTTCGTCCTCACCGCGAGTGAGACCTCCGCCGGCTTCATGGCCGAGGCCGTCGGACGCCTCACCGGCGTCCCTGGCGTCTGCGTATCCACCGTCGGCCCCGGCGCGACCAACCTCGCAACCGGCGTCGGAGGCGCCTTCTTGGACCGCTCGCCCGTCATCGCCATCACATGCGACTACGCCACCCGCCTCATCGGCAGGCGCACCCAGATGTGGATCGACCACCAGGCCCTCTTTGCGCCCATCGTCAAGGCTTCCCTCCGAGTCTCCGAGGGCGCCGTCGCCGCCGTCATAGCCCAGGCCATCGGCATCGCAACCAGCGAGCCCCCCGGCCCCGTACACCTCGACTTCCCCGAGGACATCGGCGCCGCTGAGGCCGTCGAGGACCCTATCGGCCCCATGCCCCCCGCCGCGCTTCCACCCCCGCCCGATGGCCTTGCGAACGATGTCCGCGCGCTCCTGGAGACCGCCGAGCGCCCCATGGTCGTGGCCGGCCTCACCCTCACCCGAGCCCGCCGTCCCGAGGCCCTCCTCCGGTTCATCGACTCCCAGCGCGTCCCGTTCGTGACCACTCTCCACGCCAAGGGCTTCCTGCCCGACTCCCACCCCGCCGCTCTCGGAGTCATGGGCCGGGCGCGCCGCACCGATGTCCAGCGCATGATCGACCAGGCCGACCTCCTTATCACAGTCGGCTTCGACCCCGTCGAAATCGACTACGAGGAATGGGCGAAATCCACGCCCGTGGCGCACCTCAGCGCCGAGCCGGTGCAGCCCGATACGCCTATCACCCTCGCCTATCAGGTCGTCGGCGATATCGACGCTATCATCGAGGTCCTGGCGGGCGTCGCCCCCCAAGCCAACCGGTGGGACCCGGCGGATTGGGCGGAGCATCGCCGGGGCTTCGCGAACGCCCTCCGCCCTCCCGCCAATGGCATGGCCGCCCACCACGTCATCGACGAGCTCCGCGCCATGCTCCCCCATGACGCCATCATCGCCTACGACGTGGGCGCCCATACTCACCAGATCGCTTCCCAATGGTCGACCGATCTGCCCCATACCGCCGTCGCCACCAACGGCTGGTCGTCGATGGGCTACGGCATGCCGTCGGCCTACGCCGCCAAGCTGGCGCGTCCCGAGCGGACCGTCGTCAGCGTCGTTGGCGACGGCTGCTTTCAGATGACCGTCGGCGAGCTGGCGACCGCCCGCCGCCTCGGCCTGCCCGTCCCCGTCATCGTCCTGAACGACGGCTGGCTCAGCCTGATGAAGATCAAGCAGGAGCGGTCCGCCTTTCCGTACTCCGCCGCGTTCCTAGGCGAACAGACCGATCCTCCTTCCAACTACTTCGGCGTCCCCGTCCGCCCCGTCCACACGCCCGCCGCCCTGCGAGACGCCCTCCGCTGGGCCTTATCCCTGGACGGCCCCAGCGTCATAGAAGCCTTCATAGACCCGGAGCCCTACTCACAGACCGTCTTCGACGTCTAACCCTTCATCCGTCCATCCGTCCATCCGTCCTAAACCTCTCCTCCGTCCGCGAGACCTGTGCGCAACTTCACCGCCCGTCCACCATAGGGTGCAAAAGCTGATCAGTCGTTTTTTCGTTACGAGTAAAAGGCTGACCGGTTGCACATTTCCTTATGAGTAAAAACCCTACCGAAAAACAGGGGGCGATCAGGTTTTCGTGGGGCATTTTCATGGCCGTGGCCTGCTTCGCGGGTCTGGGAAGAAGTTGATCGCTCAGATGATTTTTGTAAATGCATGCCCCCCCCTCCTCGATCCTCCCCCGCAGACGAGACCTTTGCGTAACCCTATTTTCTGGCGGGCGTAACTCTTCCCACCCACCCACCCATTATGTTGTGGGGGACACCCCCTCGCCCCCGGCAGAGGGGCATCCCCCGTCTGCGCTCCCCCGTATTCCAAGCCCGGTGCATGGTCCGACAGGTTCACCACCAACCAGTTGAGGTTGCGCAAAGGTCTCGCAGACGGGGGAGGAAGGGAAGAAGTCCCGCGCCCGTGGTTGGGGTCCTTCGAGCCAAGGTGTGATGACACGCCATCGTAGGGGGCGCAAGGGGATTGGGCAATGGGCAAATGTCGCGGCGGGGAGGGGGAAGGTTAGGAGGGGGCGTTGGTTGGCCGCAGACGCGCAGACCCTCTCTCTAACTCTCTCCCGCAGAGGGGCGAGCAACTGTGTTGGAAGTCAAGCCATCTGGGGGTCCCACGGAGTGCGGCGCCGGAGCATGGCGTTGAGGACCGTCAGCAGCTTGTGCATGCACGCGGTGAGCGCGACCTTCGGGGGCTTGCCCGCTTTCACCAGCCGCCCATAGAACTCCTTGATCACCGGGTTGCACCGCATCGCTGTGACCGTCGGCATGTAGAGGGCCGCCCTCACCTCCGCACGACCGCCCCAACAGGTGCGCGCCCCACGGAACTTCCCGCTGTCTCGCGCGAAGGGCGCCAGGCCCACCAGGGAGGCGACCCTGCTTGTTGCTGAGGGCGCCCAGCTCGGGCAGGCCCGCCAGCAGGGTAAAGGTGAGCGCCGGCCCCACGCCCGGCACACTGCGCAGCAGCTCGTCGCACTCCCGCCAGAGCGGCGACTCCCGCAGCCGCCGCGTCAGGTCCTCATCGATCTCTTCCAACTCTTGATTGTAGAAGGCGATTGCCCGGTCGATCCCGCGCCGCACAACAGGGGCCGCTTGCCTCCGGTGCTGCAGTTCGACCGTCCGCATGCGGACGACCTGGCGGCGGCGGGTCACGAGGGCTGCGAGCTCCGCGCCTCTGCGGGAACCGGCGGCTGAGGTTGGAGTTCGCTGAACCTCGCCGAAGTGGGCAATCACCGCCGCGTCGAGCCGGTCCGTCTTGGCCAGCTTCCCCTGGGACCGTGCGAAGTCGCGCACGTGGCGGGCGTTCACCACGGCGACGGGGAGGCCGGCGACGGCGAGGGCAGCGGCCGCCAACCGCTCGCATCCACCGGAGGCTTCCTCGTTCTGGGCCGCGCGCCACGCGGCGCCGGTCGGCCGGACGGCCACGTCCAGCCAGTCCACGGAGACATCGATTCCGACGAACACGTTCTGAGGGACAGTAGACACTTCATTCCTCCTGCTTGGCCCGTCCTTGTGCGATGCGGGCTCGCTGTGGCCCCGGCAACTGTTCGGGCTCTCTGGTGGGGGCGGCGGGGCGACCTCGCTCTCCCACGGTCTCTTCCAACCGAGAGGACAACGGCCTGCCCCGCCATCTCCGTCAACATACAAGAGGACCGGAGGGGAGGGGGGAAGGGGGGACCGAAAGCGGGGGGTGAAGCGGCTAGAGGACCTCTTCCAGTGTCACGTCGAAGGTTAGGTGAATCGCTGAGCGGACCACCGTCACCCGGACGTCGTCTCCGACTTTGTAGCCGGTGAGGAGGAGGCGGACGAGCTCGGTGGTGGTTGTGACGGGGGCGTCGTCGATCTGGACGATGACGTCGTCGACCTCTATGCCCGCCCTTTCAGCCGGGCCGTCGGGGGCGAGGGAGACGACGATAATGCCCTCGCTGACGGAGAGCCCGCGCTCTATGGAAAGGGCGTAAGTCACGTCTTGGATGACGACGCCCATGCGCGGGCGGATGACGCGCCCGTTCTGGATAAGCTGGGCTGAGACGGGTATGGCGGTCTCCATGCTGATGGCGAAGCCGATGCCGTCGGCCTGCTGGCCGCGAATAATGGCGGTGTTGATCCCAATAACGTCGCCCCGCAGGTTGAGGAGGGGCCCGCCGCTGTTGCCGGGGTTGATGACGGCGTCGGTCTGAAGGAGGTCGTCCAACCGCGTGTTGCTGTCGATGCTGAGGGAACGTCCCTTGGCGCTCACGACGCCGACGGTTACGGACCCCTCGAAGCCGAGGGGGCTGCCGATGGCGATGACCCACTCGCCGGGGCGCATGGCGCCGGTCTTCCCCAAGGGAGCTATGACCAGGTCGTCAATCTCCCTCGGGTCGGCCTTGAGGACGGCGAGGTCGGTGTCGGGGTCGGCGCCGACGACCTCCACGGGAACGTGTTGGCGATTCGAGAGCACAATCTCGACCGCTGTTGCGTCCTCGACGACATGGTTGTTGGTGAGGACGTAGCCCCGTGCGTCGAAGAAGACGCCGGAACCCTGTGAGGCCCCCTGGCTCTCCTGGCCGAAGATATTGGTCTGCTCCACTGTTGCGATGACCTGAACGACCGCGGGGTTCACCTGCTCCACGACAGCCGCGACGTCGGGGAAGAATCCCGTTGCGAGCGATTGGCGCCCGGAGGTTGGAGCGGCGCCATTCTCAGCGGGCTGGGCGCCGCCGGGAGTCTGGGGCCCAATCGACGAAGAGATATGGGTGGAAACAGAGGTGGGGGTGGGAGTGGGCGCGGCGGAGCCGGCGCACGCAGTGGCAAAGGCCGCGAGGGCGGAAAGGACGAGGAGCGCTCGGATGGCGGGGCTGCGCATGGCGGGATTCAGAAGGGTTGCTCTCCTATTGGATGGCCCGGATGCCGGGTTGGATGGCCCGGATGCCGGGAACGGTCTACGTGTCACGCAGGGACATCACCGGCGGGGATGGGCCGTGGCGGGGCGTCAGGCGTCGGTGATCTGGCGCACCGCCTCCTTCTGGACCTGCGCGAGCTCGATGATGCCGGCTTCCGCCAGAGCGAGCATCTCGTCGAACGCCTGCCGGGAGAAGGGGTGGTCCTCGCCCGTGCCTTGCACCTCGACGAACTCGCCTGCGTCGGTCATAACGACGTTCATATCGACGGCGGCCTTGAAGTCTTCGTCGTAGCAGAGGTCGAGCATGGGCTCCTTGCCGACGAGGCCGACGCTGGTGGCGGCGACGGAGCCGGCGAGGGGAACCCGGTGCAGGACCTTGCGCCGGACGAGGCCGAGGAGGGCCTGGTAGAGAGCGACGTAGGCGCCGGTGACGGAGGCGGTCCGGGTGCCGCCGTCCGCCTGGAGCACGTCGCAGTCGATGTTGATGGTGCGCTCGCCGAGCTTGTCGAGCTGGGCGACGGCGCGGAGCGAGCGCCCGATGAGGCGCTGTATCTCGTGGGTGCGTCCGCTGGTGGAGCTTCGCTCGCGGGACGTGCGGGAGAGGGTCGAGCGGGGCAGCATCCCGTACTCGGCGGTCACCCATCCGCGGCCCTGGCCGCGCAAGAAGGGGGGCACCCGCTCTTCGATGCTGGCGGCGCAGATGACCTTCGTCAGCCCCGTCTCGATGAGCACGGAGCCTTCGGCGAATTCTTGGTAGCCGACGGTGATCTTGGTCGGGCGAAGCTGGCTGTTGTGTCTGCCGTCGATACGTGGCAAGGCGCGCCTCGGGGTGTGGATGAGTCTAGTATACCAACGGAGGCCGGCCCATTCGTGAAGAGGGCCTTGACAGTTGGGGGACCCTCTCTCTAACTCTCTCCCGCAGACGGGCGAGAGGACCGGAGGGGAGGGGGAACCACCCCATCCCCCTCCTTGGTAAGGAGGGGGATGGGATCGCGGCGCTGTCGCGCTGCTACGAGGTTCCCGCCTGCGCTATACTCACCACAGCGCCAAGGAGCAAACCCTATTACTTCTTCCCCGGAGCCGGGCCGGTCCCTCGCCGCCCACGTGCAACGTCTGACCGAGATGATGCAGGCGATGGACGCCGACCAAAAAGCGTACGAGGAGTGGGTCCTGCGCGTAGACGGCGACCTCGGCGATCGCATAGCAGAGCGCGAAGACGAACTAGCGGCCCTCCGGGCCGAGACAGACCAGCGGCTGACGGAGTCGGACCAGCGGATAGCGGCCATAAAGGCGGAGTCGGACCAGCGGCTAGCGGAGTCGGACCAGCGGATAGCGGCCATAAAGGCCGAGACAGACCAGCGGCTGACGGAGTCGGACCAGCGGATAGCGGAGTCGGACCAGCGGATAGAGGCCATAAAGGCCGAGACAGACCAGCGGCTGACGGAGTCGGACCAGCGGCTAGCGGAGTCGGACCAGCGGATAGAGGCCATAAAGGCCGAGACAGACCAGCGGCTGACGGAGTCGGACCAGCGGCTAGCGGCCATAAAGGCGGAGTCGGACCAGCGGCGAGCGGAGTCGGACCAGCGGATAGAGGCCATCAAGGCCGAGACAGACCAGCGGCTAGCGGCCATAAAGGCCAACGCGGACGACCAGCGCCGGACTCACGAGTTGTGGGTGCGGACGGTCGAAGCCCACATCGCGCAGCACCGCGAGACCATGAGAGGGCTCCTCGACGGCCTCATCCAAGCCCAAGCCGACATCTCCCGCCTCGACGCCGCCTCCTAGCGCCCCGCCCTCCCTTCCCGTCCCCCTCTTAAATCCCCCTCTCCCGTCTGCGGGAGGGGAGGGCAAGCGTAAGCGATGCGCGGCGCTGTCGCGCTGCTACGAGGTTCCCGCCTGCGCTATACTCACCACAGCGCCAAGGAGCGAACCCTATTACTTCTTCCCCGGAGCCGGGCCGGTCCCTCGCCGCCCACGTGCAACGTCTGACCGAGATGATGCAGGCGATGGACATCGCGCAGCACCGCGAGACCATGAGAGGGCTCCTCGACGGCCTCATCCAAGCCCAAGCCGACATCTCCCGCCTCGACGCCGCCTCCTAGCGCCCCGCCCTCCCTCCCCGTCCCCCTCTTAAATCCCCCTCTCCCGTCTGCGGGAGGGGAGGGGGAACCACCCCTAGCCCCTCCTTGGTAAGGAGGGGGATGGGATCGCGGCGCTGTCGCGCTGCTACGAGGTTCCCTGAATCCACAAACGAAGTGCAACACCAGATTAGGGTGTTGCCATGGAATACAGACAGCTCTGCATTGAGGAACGGTGTGAGATTGCCCGCTTACGCGCCAAGGGCTCCTCGGTCCGGCAAGTCGCTACAACTCTGGATCGCGCGGCATCGACCGTGGCTCGGGAGCTGAAGCGGAACGCACTGCGAACGGACGGGTACCAAGCGTCGCCGGCCCAGGAGCGTGCCCGCGCGCGGCGCTGGACGGGGGCGCGGCTGGAACGGGACGAGGAGTTGCGGGAGCGGGTCTTGGCGGGCCTGAAGTGGGGGTGGTCGCCGGAGCAGGTCGCCCATGAGATGCGCAGAGAGGAAGGCCGGACGGTGACCTCGGACGAGAGCATCTACCGGTTCGTCTACGCCCAGGCCGCGCGGCACAAGGACCATGATTGGCGGCGCTACTTGCCGAGGGCGAAGTGGAAGCGGGGGAGGCGGGGCCGCAGGGGGGGAAGCTCGGTTTCCTTCATCCCCCTCCGGAGGGCGCTCTCGGAACGGCCTGCAGCGGCGGCCGACCGGCGGACCTTCGGGCACTGGGAGGCGGACACGATGCAGTTGGCCCTGCAGGAACGCTCCTCGCGCCTCTTGCTCCTCGCGCGTGCGCCGTCGAAGGAGGCGGGGCCGATCGCGGAGTCCATCGCCCGGATGCTGGGGCCGTTGCCGCCGGAGTTTCGCCAGACGGTGACCTTCGACAATGGGACCGAGTTCACCCGTCACTACGAGCTCCACCGGTTGGGCATCGAGACGTTCTTCTGCGACACGTACTCGCCGTGGCAGAAGGGGGGAGTGGAGAACGCGATCGGCCGGCTGCGGCGGTTCCTGCCGCGGGGGACGAATCTGGGGGAGGTGTCGGATGAGCGGTTTGCGCTGATCGGGCAGGCGTACAACAATACGCCGCGCAAGTGCCTGGGCTACCGGACACCGGCGGGGGTCGTCGAGGAGCAGGTGTTGCACTTCAAATGTGGATTCACCTTCCCGCCTGCGCGGGAATGACGGGGGGGTTAGACGTTGTGCCCCACGATGCGCGATGGGCGGAGCGTGACCGCCACCCGCTTCTGTTCCAGCATCGCCCGGTCGTACTCGTCCCAGTCCTCGTGCCGGCCGCCCGCTGCTTGGAAGACCTCCCGCAGCTTGAGGCGCAGCGCCTCCGCGTCCAAGTTGTGCGGCCCCAGCACCTCCGCCTCGCCGTCCAGCACCGCGAACGCCCGACGGTCCGGGCTCACCAGCATCATCGCGCACCGCGGGTCTCTCGCCAGGTTGTAGGCCTTGGCGTTGCGCGAACGGGTCGTGAACGCGAGGCCGCCGTTCAGCTCGCCCACCGTCACCAGGCTCTGCTGCGGCATCCCGTCGCGCCGGTACGTCGTGAACACGGCCACGCTGCTCTGGCCCAGCAGCCCCTGAAGGTCGTCGAGTGATGGCATCGTCTGCTCCGGTATCGTAGTGCCGCTGACGTTAGCCGCGCCGGCGGCCGCCTGTCAAAAGCAGCTCGCGCTGTCGCGCCGCTACGAAGTTCCCGCCTTCGCGGGAATGACATCTAAAAATCCCTCGCCCGTCTGCGGGGGAGGTTAGGAGGGGGGTTGATTAGCGGGCAGACGCGCAGACCCTCTCTCTAGGAACCCTCTGAACAAGCCATCAACGCAGCCTGCTTCTCCTCGTGGAGATGCCGCATCCACTTGGACTTGTTCAGACTATTCCTAGCTCTCTCCCGCAGACGAGACCTTTGCGTAACCCTATTTTCTGGCGGGCGTAACTCTTCCCACCCACCCGCCCGTTATGCTACGGGGGACACCCCCACGCCCCCGAGAGGGGCGTCGCCCCTCTGCGCTCCCCGGTATCCCAAACCAGTTCATGGTCCGACAGGCTCACCACGAACCAGTTTGGTTTACGCAAAGGTCTCGCAGACGGGCGAGAGGAGGGGAGGCAGGTTTCCCCGGCGCCCCGCCCTGCACTACCATGCGCCTGCGCGGCCCCTACTGGCCGCTGGAGATCTCTTGGACTCTCTCCCCCCGACCGGCCGCGCCCAGCGGCAGCCCCGCGTGTTCTTCGGCTGGTACATCGTCGGGGGCAGCATCCTGACGAACTCCATCCTCTCGGCGGCCTATTTCCAAGGACTCAACGCGTTCATCCTGCCGATCGAGTCCCACTTCGGGTGGAACCGCGCCGTTATCGGCGGCGCCATGTCCCTCCGGCAGCTCGAGTCCGGCTTCATCAGTCCCCTCGTCGGCTTCATGCTGGATAGAATCAGCGCGCGCACGCTCCTATTCTGGTGCGCCGTCATCACCGGCGCCGGGCTCATCCTGCTTGGCCGCATAAACGGCGTGGTCACCTTCTACTTCGCGATCTTCCTCATCTCCATCGGCGCGTCCGGCATGAGCCACGCCGTCACCTGGCCCGTGGTCATCGCGCGGTGGTTCCGGCGCAAGCGCGGCCTCGCGACGGGCCTCGCGGTGATGGGCCCCATCTTCGGCTCGCCGTTCGTCATACTCAACACCTCCCTCGAAGACACCTTCGGCTGGCGGAACATCCTCGTCGCCTACGGCATAATCGTCCTCGTCCTCCTCACCCTCGTCAGCGCCGTGGCCCGCGAGCGCCCCGAGGTCTATGGCCTCCGTCCCGACGGCGACCCCCCTGAGGAGAGCGAGCGGGATGCGTCCGGCCGTCCCCTCCGGCGCAGCGAGCACGGCATGCTCCTGCGCCAAGCCGTGCGGACCAAGGAGTTCTGGCTCTTCACCGCCTATCTCTCGGGCATGTTCATGGTCAACTCCGCGTTCCAGGTCCATCAGATCCCGTATTTCGTGCAGGACGTGGGCCTCAGCCCAGAAGCCGCCGCCGTAACCTTCACCCTCGTCTTCACCCTCAGCGGCATTGGACGCATCGGGGCCGGCTACATGCTCGACAAGGCCGACTACCGCATGGTGCTCGCCGTCGTCGCAGGGATGATGGCGTTCTCCTTTGCATACCTCCAGTTCATAACCGTAACCTCCGTCGCCATGACCCTGCCCTTCGTCGTCCTGTTCGGCGTCGGGTTCGGCTGCATCATCCCCACGCGCGGGACCCTGGGAAGCCTGATGTTCGGCACGCGCTCCCTCGGCTCGATCATCGGAATGCTCCAGGGAGGCTCGGTGGCGGCGGGCGTCGTGGGGCCGATCTTCATGGCCGTCATCTTCGACGTGAACGGCAACTACTCCGTCTCCATCTGGGTGATGGTCGCCGTCTGCGCCCTCATGGCGCCGCTGTCCTTCTCCATGAGCTCCCCCCGGGCCCTCCGCGCCCGCGTCAGCGCGCTCTCGCCCTAGAATGCGGGACGGACTCCTCCTCTCCGGCCCGCCCCGCAGACGGGGGGAGGAAGACCTGCGATACCCCAGGAGAAGGCACGCCGCTATGGACTGGCGCAACGCTTACCGAACAGCCCTGACCCTGCTGGCGCTCGTCTCGTTGGCGGGCGGCGTGTGGCTGGTCGTATCTCCCGGACCGAGCCCCGGCGTCGAGATCACACGCCCCGCGCCGACCGCGACGGCGCCTGCCGCGCCCGAGTCCGCCGCGCCGGAGTCCGAGCAGACCGGACTGATCGACCTCAACACGGCGACCGCCTCCGAGCTGACAGCCCTCCCCGGCATCGGCGAAGTGCTGGCGGCGCGCATCGTGGAGCACCGGAACGCGAACGGCCCCTTCGTGCGCCTCGACCAGCTGATGGCCGTCCAGGGCATCGGGCCCATCACCTACGAGCGCGTCCGTGCCCTCGTCCGGCTGGGGAAGTAGCGCCGTGCCCCTTGCCTGGCTGGCGCTCGGATACGCCCTGGGACTGTTTGCGGGCGGACTGTTCGCAGGCGCCGGAGCGGGCATACCAACCGCAGCCGCCGCGCTCCTGGCGTTGGCCCTCGGCGCCGCCTACTTGCGGTCGCGAGCCGCCGGTCTGCGGGTGGGACTCGTCGTCCTTTTCCTCGCCGGAGGGCTCCTCGGCGTCGCGCGCTCCGGCCCGGGACCGACCGCTGTTCCGGACGGCCTCGACGCGCTGGTCGGGCAGACCGTCACGGCGCGCGCGGTGGTCGACGGCGTCCCGGAGGCCGCAGGGCGCTCGCTGCGTCTGCGGGCCGACATCGTGGAGCGCCGGACGCCGAACGGCTGGGCGCCCGCGCAAGGCGCCGTCATCGTCTGGGCCGACGCCGGAGTCACGCCCATGGAGGACCGGAGCTACCCGTACATCCGCCACGGCGACACCGTGACGCTCCGGGGGACCGTCCGCGCGCCGGAGCGCATCGGTCCGTTCGATTACCCGGAACACTTGGCCTCCCAGGGGATCGGCGCGGTCGTTAGTCCTGCCCACTTCCTGGACATATCGCCGGGACGCCGGGATGCCGCCGCCTCGGTCCACGAGCTCCGGTCGCGGCTCGCGGCGCCGCTCGAACGCCACATGCCCGAGCCGGCCGCATCGCTCGCCTCCGCCATGCTGTTCGGGCTCCGTTCGGGCGTGCCCACCGACGTGTCCGACGCCTTCCGCGACGCGGGCCTCGCCCATCTGCTGGCGATATCGGGCATGCACGTCGGCGTCGTCCTCGCGATTTCGATGCTGGTCTCGCGGGCGCTCCTGGGACGGCGGCGCGGCTTCTACCTCATCGCCCCGCTCCTCCTCATGTGGGCGTACGTGCTCCTCGCGGGCGCGCCGCCCTCCGCCGTCCGCGCCGGACTGATGGCGTCCGCGTTCCTGCTGGCCCTCGCCTCCGGACGAATGCCCGCCGCCGTCAACGCCCTCGGCCTCGCCGCCCTGGTCCTGCTACTCATCGAGCCGCGCTCGTTGTGGGACCGCTCCTTCCAGCTCAGCTTCACCTCCATGGCGGGCGTCCTCTTCATCGGACTCCCGGCCCGCGCCTGGACCGCTGAGCGGCTCGCGGGCATGGGGGAGCGGCTGCCGAAGCAGGCGGCTTGGGTAGTCTCCGCCGCGCTCTCAGGGCTCGCCGTTTCCCTCGGCGCTTTCCTCGGCGCCGCGCCCCTCGTCGCCTTCAACTTCGGGACAGTGCCGCTCTTCGGCGCCCCGGCGACGTTGCTCGCCCTGGCCGTCATGCCGCTGTTCCTCGTGGGCGCCGGACTGACGGCCGCCGCCGGACTCTTCGTGCCCCCGCTGGCGTCCGCGATCGGAGGCGCCGCCTGGCTGTTCGGCGCCTTCCTGGCGGGACTGGCGGAGCTCGTGGCGGCGGTCCACGGCGGACGCATCGCCGTCGAGGGCATGAGCGCGGCCTGGGTCTGGGGCGCCTACGCGCTCGCCGCCGTTGTCGCGGCCCTCCTTGGCCGGCGCGTCTGGGCGCCGGCGGCAGCCCACGCGGCCAGGGCCGCCTGGCGCGGCCCGGCGAGCCGCGTCGAAGCCGCGCTTGTCGTCGGGGTCCTGCTCGTCCTGGCCGCCGCTCCCTGGGCGTTCATCGCAACGACAGGCGACGGCCTGCTCCACGTCGACGTCCTGGACGTCGGCCAGGGAGACGCCATCCTGATCACCTCGCCGTCAGGCGGGACGGCGCTGATCGACGGCGGGCCCGACCCCCGCGCGGCCATCGAGCAGGTGGACGGCCTGCTGCCCCTCGGCAAGCTCCGCATCGACCTGGCGGTCCTGACTCACCCCCACGCCGACCACATGAACGGCCTGCTCGAGCTCGCGCGGCGCGGACGGCTCGACCGCGTCATCGCGCCGCCTCCCTCCCCGTCCTCACCCGCGTCCCCGTCCTCACCCAGGGACGCCTGGGCCGCCGAGCTGGACTCCCTTGGCCGCGCCCCGGTTGAGGCGGTGCGGGGCATGACCGTCAGCCTGACGGACGGCGTGCTGATCGAGCTCCTCAACCCCCCGGCGCCCGCCCTCACCGGCACCTCCTCGGACGTCAACAACAACGGCGTCGCGGCGCGCGTCGTCTATGGCGAGGCGTCGGCGCTGCTCATGGCCGACCTCTTCGTCGAGAGCGAGCTCGCCCTGCTCGACGCGGGCCTCGACCTCTCGGCCGACATCCTGAAGCTCGGCCACCATGGGAGCCGCACGTCAACCTCCCCTGAGCTGCTGGACGCGGTCGGTCCGGCCGCCGCCGTCGTCTCCGTCGCCGAGGAGAGCCCTTTCGGCCATCCTTCGCCGGAGGTGGTGGAGCGGGTGTCTGAAAAGCTCGGCCCAGACCGGCTCTTTTCGACCGCGGAACACGGCCGCGTCCGCTTCTCGACGGACGGCGTCCGGTGGTGGGTCTCGACCGAGCACGATTGACACTCGGCGAGGCTGCTGACGATAATCGTCAGACTTACGCCCGGCGGAGAGCCGGTCCAAGGAGCGCCATGCCAACTCCTGTGGCTTTCATGAACGGAGAGTACATGCCCCTGGCGGACGCCAAGGTCGGCATCATGACCCACGCCCTCCACTATGGCACCGCCGTCTTCGAGGGCATCCGGGGCAACTGGAACGCGGACCGCGGGCAGATGTATATCTTCAAGCTGCGCGAGCACTACGAGCGCCTCCTGCGCGGCTGCAAGATGCTGTGGATCGACGTGCCGTACACCGTGCAGGAGCTCTGCGACATCACCATCGAAGTGGTGGAGCGCTCCGGTTACTCCCAGGACCTCTACATCCGCCCCATGGCCTTCAAGGCCGAGGAGAAGGTGGCGAACCTCAACCTCCGGTCGCTGGCGGACGGGTTCTTCTGTCTCGCGGTGCCCTTCGGGAACTACATCGACTCCGACGGCGCCATCAGCTGCTGCGTGGCCTCCTACCGCCGCATCGACGACACCATGGTCCCCCCGCGCTTCAAACTGAGCGGCCTCTACCTGAACTCGATCCTCGCCAAGACCGACGCCATCGCCATGGGCTTCGACGAGGCCATCATGCTCAACATGGACGGACACGTCTGCGAGGGCACCGGCGAGAACATCTTCTTCGTCTACGGCGACACCATCGCCACCCCGACTCTCGAGAGCAACGTGCTCCCCGGCATCACGCGCGACACAATCATCGACCTGGCGCGCAACGAGCTCGGCCTGAAGGTCGAGGAGCGCCTCGTCGACCGCAGCGAGCTCTACACCGCCGACGAGGTCTTCCTCTCGGGGACGGCCGCGCACGTCCAGGGCGTGGGCAGCGTCGACCACCGCCCCGTGGGCGGCGGCGGAGTCGGCCCGGTCACCCGCCGGCTCCAGGACCTGTACTTCCCCATCGTGCGCGGGGAGAACCCCGCCTACGTTCACACCTGCGCCACGGCTTCGCCGAGAGTCGCGGCCTCCTAGTCCGACCTTTGATGTCCGCGTTCGAGTTCTCCTACACGTTCTGGGTATTCGTGAGCGCCCTTGGGGTCGTCCAGTTCGCGGCTGTCCGGAGCCGGCTGTGGGGACTCGTCGTCTTCAGGCGCCGGCCCCGCGCCACCGAGGCCGCCTCGGTTCTGCTCGTAATCGCCGCCTTCGCCTGGTTCTTCGCCGGCGGGGAGCGGAACGCGCCGGACACCGCCGAGGGCCTCGACGGCGTCGTGCAGGCGCGCTGGTTCGCCATCGGCGGCGCCGCCGCCGTCGCGCTGCTCATCGCGGTCTCGTCGGTCGTGAACCACCGCTGGGGCGCGGACCACGGCTGGGACCCCCAGGCCGGACAGAAACCTCCGTCAGGCCTGACTTGGCTGGAGCGGACGACCTTCGCCAGGGCCGCCGCCGCCCGTGTCCAATCGCTCCGCCGTGAGCGCAGCCGGGCCGCGAGAGGACGCCGCTGATGGACGGCGCCATCCTCCGATTTCTCAACTCCGGCGTCGGGAAGTTCGCTCCCTTCGACCTGCTCATGGAGGCGTTCGTCAGCGACTACCTCGTCCCCGTGGGGGGCAGCCTCGTGCTGCTGGGGCTGTGGTTCTACGGCAACGGGGCCACGCGGCCCTCGAACCAGATAACCACTATGATCGGCGCCGCCGCCATCGGCATAGCAAACGCCCTCACGACCGTCATCAACGTCCTCGTCAACAGGACGCGGCCTTTCGTGGACAACGACCTGACCCTGCTCTTCTACGAGCCGACGGACCCCTCGTTCCCGTCGAACGCGGCTTCGGTGGGCTTCGCCCTCGCGACCGCCGTCTTTCTGCGCCGCCGCGTCCTGGGGGGCTGGCTCTACCTGCTGGCGTTCCTCTGGGGGTTCGCCCGCATCTACGCCGGCATCCACTATCCCACGGACGTGATCGGCGGCGCGGCCATCGGCGCAGCCTCGGCGCTGGCGGTGGCGGCGGCCTTCAGGCTCCTCGCCTTTGCGCCCCGCGCCGTCCTCCGGGCCCTGCGCCTCGTCTACGCCGCCTAGGCCCCGGCGACGCCCCGCCGGTAGAGGCGGATCAGCCCCTGCTGCTCGCACGCCGTGAGACGCATCCCGACGGCCCCCGCGAGGCGGCGCGCCTCCCGCGTGACGGAGTTCTCGGGAAGCGGAGGGAACATCCGGTAGAGAGCGGCCGCCCCACTGCCGCCGCCTTCCTCCTTGGCCGCCAGCAGCGGCAGCGCCGCGTTGACGGCGATCTCCCTGGCCCGCCCCGAGCCGGTGAGTGCGCTGCCGCCCTCCGCCGCGGTGAAGAGGCGTTCGAGGCCGGGTGGGCCGTCTTCGGCCGCGCGGCGGCATGCCGTCAGCCAGCTCTCATCCGCGGCCCTGACCGTCAGGACGCCCGCCGCGCGGATGCGCCTCGCCGGATGGTTCGCGGGACGGACGCCGGACGTCCGCCACGAAGCCCGCTCCATGGCGGGCGGTCCCGCTCTTTCCCCCAAGCCCGCGAGCGACAGCAGACGGCGGGTGAGCGCATCCGCCCGGTCGTGATGCGGCGTTTCGAGCGCCAGCCGCCGGAGCTCTTCGATGGGCGCTAGCCGGGCAAGCTCGAGGAAAGGAGCGCGGTTCTCGGAGTAGCCCAGCGCCTCGAACACCGCTTCGTGGAACGCCTGCTCCACGCCTGCCTCAAGGGCGTTCCGCGCCGCTGACGCCCGCTCCTGGAACCGGAGCATTCCCGCCCGGACGAGCGTCTGCCGCAGCTCGGACGAGCCCATCCTCGCCAGCCCCGCCATCAGCGGCGCCTCCACGGGAGGCGGCTCGCGTTCTCCCCGCCGCAGCTCGGCCACCGGCAGGTCCGGCCCGCCGGCCGACGCCCTCGCCACGACGTGCAGAACGACGCCGTCGTACGCGGGGTCGGCGTCGTGACCGTGGGCGCGCCAGTCGGAGGGCGTCCGGTGCAGCTCCACCGCACCGGCCTCGCGCGCGCCGTCCAGCTCGACGACGGCGTCTTGGAAGTCGGGGCCGTGGCCGGGGGCGGGGCGGCCCGCGTAGAGAACGTTCACGCGCCTGCCGTCCACCGTTCGCAGCGACCGGCCCTCTCGCGCCCGCCACAGCTTCGCCAGGAGCCGCTCCGGGAGCACGGGGCTCTTCTTCCGGTAACGGCGGGCGGGCTCGGCAAGGCTAAGGGGCGTCATGCCCGCCCAGCTTACGCTTGGCGCCGTACTCCGCAGGCTGCTCCGCCGCCATCGGCAAGGGCCGCCGCGAGGCGCCCCGCCAGCGCTTCGCGCCGTACTCCCCCCGTTGCTCCGCGACCATCGAAAGGAGCCGCCGCGAGGCGCCCTGGGGCGCGTGCAGGCCCGTCTCCCAGTCGCTCACCGTCTGCTGCCGGACGCCGAGGAGCCGCGCCAGCTCCTGCTGGGACGCCCCCAGCCGGTAGCGCAGATCGTAGACATCCCCGGGCGGCCACCCCCGCTCCGCTGCCTTCATGCCTTCATCTTACACGAAATCGTGTAACTCAACGAGGCTCCTGCGCGGTCACCGAGGCCGGACAAGGCCGTACAGCAGCGTGTCACGCCGGCGCCCTTTGAAGTACTCGTTCTCGACGAGCCGCCCTTCGAGCGTCATTCCGGCCTTCTCCAGCACCCGCGCGGACGCGGTGTTATCGGCGACACACCATGACGAGATGCGATGGAGCCCCAGCTCGCCGAAGCCGAATTCGACCAGCGCCAGGGCCGCCTCCGTCGCCAGGCCCCGGCCCCAGTGGGCGGGCGCCAGCTCGAAGCCGATGTCGGCCTCCCAATCGTTGCCCGGCTTGCGGCGTATCCCACAGCTCCCGATGAGCTGGCCACCCTCCTTCAGCGTGACCGCCAGCTGGAACCGGCGGCGAGGCCTTTCGCGCCGCCAGGCGATGAACGCGCCCACGAACGACCGCGCGTCCTCTTCCGAGCGGTCCTCCCAGGGATAGAAGCGCAGATAGGCCGGCTCGCGCTGGTAGCCCAGGACCGCGCGCCAATCGTCCTCGGCGAACTCGCGCAGCGCCAGCCGTTCGGTCTCGATGCGCATCGCCCCTCCTGCGCGGGCGCTCGCACCGTCCCCAGCGCCCTTGACGCCCGCGCCGTCCCTCCCTACGATAGAGAGGCTAGCATGAGAAAGAATAGCGCGCGTCGAGGATTACCATGACCACGGCCCCCCAACCCCTCACCATAACCATCACCCCGAACGGCGCGGACCACGTCCGCCAATTCCTCGTCGCCGAGGGCATCGAGAGCGGCGTCTTGCGGGTCGCGGTCAAGGGCGGCGGCTGCTCCGGCCTCACCTACGCCCTCGACATCACGGGCGAGACCAAGGACGGCGACAAGGTCATCGAGCAGAACGGAATCAGGCTCGCCATCGACAAGAAGAGCTACATCTTCCTCGCGGGCACCGAGCTCGACTATTCGGGCGGCCTGAACGGCAAGGGGTTCGTTTTCAACAACCCGAACGCCAAGAAGGCCTGCGGCTGCGGCACGTCCTTCTCCGTCTAGCCAGCCCTTCCCCGTCATTGCCTCGAAAATAGGGCTCCGCAGAAGTGGCGAGCCGTGTTCCGCCCCCTATTTTCGTTGGTTATGGTGTGGGGCGTCAGCCCAACATGAGGGATTGCTCCGGAAGTCCTCTCCCCGTCTGCGAGACCTTTGCACAACCCCTCGGGAAGGCTCTCCTCCCGTGGGGGTAAGGTTAGGAGGGGGACTAACGGTCTCCAACCGTATGAATGGGGAGCGCAGAGGGGCGATGCCCCTCTGCCGGGGGCGTGGGGGTGTCTCCCACAACATGACGGGCGGGTGGGTGGGAAGAGTTACGCCCGCGGGGAAAAGGGTTACGCAAGGGTCTCGTAGACGGGGGAGAGTTAGAGAGGGGGAGTAAACGATGACCATCGACGCCGCGGGCCTATCCGCCCTCGAAGAGCGCGCCGGGTTCATTGACCGGAGCGCCTGCGGACGCCTTTGGATCACCGGCGCCGACGCCCTCGACCTCCTCGACCGCCTCACCACCAATAACCTCGAAACGCTGCCGCCCGGCAGCGCTTCGTCCACCGTCCTCACGAACGGCGACGCCCGCGTCATCGACCACCTGCGCCTCGCCGCCGTCGACGGCGGCATCTGGTGTCTCACGAGCCCCGGCAGAGCCGAGGCCGTCGCCGAATGGATCGACCTCTACACCTTCGGCGAGGACATCTCCGTGGAGGACGCGAGCGCGAAGACGGCGCAGCTCACCATCGCCGGGCCGCTCGCTGCGGACGCGCTCAAAGAAACAGGACGCCTTGTGCCGGGCGTGGACGCGGTCGAGACGGCCACAGGGATACTGGTCGGCGTTCCGTTCGGGGCGCACCCAGCATATGAAATATTGGCGCCCACTTGGGCAATATCGACACCGGAGCGGCAGCAGGAATACTTGGAGTTGCAGAAGTCAACGCTCAGGTTGGCCGCTCAAGAAGTCAGCGCGGAGGCGTTCGAGGCGTACCGCATCGCCCAGGGCGTACCCGCCTACGGGACTGAGTTCGGCGCGTTCAACAATCCGCTGGAGGCGCGCCTCCTCGGCTCCATCAGCGACGACAAGGGTTGCTACACGGGGCAGGAGGTCATCGCGAGGCTTCAGACCTACCGCAAGGTGCAGCGGCGGCTGATGTCGTTCACGTCCGACGCGCCCGCCGCGCCCGGCGATGCGCTGCAGAGCGCGGACGGCTCCCCCGCGGGCGTCGTTACGTCGGTCTGCGGCGCTGACGGCGGAGGCGTGTTGGGTCTGGCGCTCGTCGCGTCGAAGCACGCCGTCGCGGGGGCGTCGCTGCACATCGCGGGCGGCGGCGAGGCAACGCTGTCGGAGCCCGCGTACGCCCTGGCCACCGAGCCCGTCGAGGCGTAGGCGGAGCGCTTAGCCCTGCTCCTATGTCCCTCTACGACTCTTGGCCGCGCCTCTCGAACGTCAGGTACCAGCCAACGATTGCGAGCGGCCTCGTTATGGACATCGCCCGCTGATGGATTGCTGCTCATACCACCAATGCGGTTCCATTGACAGCAGCCGCCAGCCTTCGCTGTCACGCTTGTTCAGATGTTCCTCAATCTTCGTGCGAGGGTAGCCGCTCGCCCTCTCTTGACTTGCGCCGAGACCAAACGCCCCCTTGACCTGCTCAATGCTGCTTGCGCGCAGGTACTCGTGAATGTACCGGCCTCCATCTATGCCACGGGACAGAATCTCCGGAGCAAGCCTTCCCTGGCTCCACGATTCATCAGTGCTCTTTGCTTGTGCGCATCCCTCTACCTCTGCCCAAGATTGATGGGCGACACCCTGCATCGCAGAGGCATCCACACCGGAACCTAGACACTGCCTTTCAAGCCAGCCACGGCCACGATTATGGAATGCATAAACTCCATTCCTAACCTCAACTTCGGCATGACAGTCGGGACAAACCTGGTGCGACATCCTGCTCTCCCCTACCCCAGGTAAAAATACTTGAAGGACTCCGCGTAGGGGATGCCCTTCTGCGCGCCGCGGTCCTTGAGCCAGCCGGTGAGCCGTTCGCCGAACTCCCGCTCTTCCTCGGACGGCTCGCCGTCGTTGGACGGCGGGAACCGCATCTGGCTGGCATGCGCCTTGAGCGCGCGGATCTTCGTCTCAACAGTATCGGTAACGTCGAAATACACGTCGGCGATATCGTCGCGCGCGCCGAGGTAGACGTGCTCGACGACGTGCGCGTCCAATCCCTCGTTCAGCGCGAGCTCCGGGAACATGTGCACGTCACGCGCCGACGGAAACACCGCGTCCAGCGTCGCGTCGCCCGTGTTCCGGTGGTCCGGGTGATTGATGTAGTGGCCCCACCATCGCACCGTGGGGTTCTGCGTCACCACCGCGCTCGGCTTGTGCTTGCGGATGAGGCGGACGATATCCTTCCGCAGCTCCAGCGTGTTCTGCACCATGCCGTCCTCGTAGCGCAGGAACTCCACCTCGTTCACGCCGAGGATGCGGCACACCTCCCGTTGCTCCTCCTCCCGCAGCGCCGCGAACTCCGACGGCGTCACGTCCGGGTCGGACGTGCCCTTGTCGCCGGACGTAACGAGGCCGTAGACGACCTCCCGTCCTTCCGACGTCCACCGCGCGACGCTGGCCGCGCACATGAACTCCGCGTCATCCGGATGGGCGACGATTACGAGGATCTTGCCGCCCGGTCCGGCGTGGTCTTCCGGCCATACTCCCGTCATAGCCCTAACCCTCCGTCTACCCCCAGCACCTGGCCCGTGACGTAGCGCGCGTCGTCGCTGGCCAGGAAGGCCGCGCACGCCGCCACGTCCTCCGGCGAGCCGAAGCTCCCCAGCGGGATGCGCTCGAGGACCTTTGCCTGCAACTCGGCGGGTATCGCCGCGACCATCCGCGTCTCGATGAACCCCGGCGCGAGCGCGTTCACGGTGATGCCCCGCGACGCCACCTCCCTGGCGACGGTCTTGGTGAAGCCGATGAGCCCCGCCTTGGCCGCCGTGTAGTTCGCCTGCCCCGCATTGCCCGTTATGGCGACCACCGACGACATGTTGATGATCCGCCCGGAGCGCTGCCGCAGCATGGGCCGCACTGCCGCCCTCGTGCACAGGAACGCTCCCTTCAGGTTCGTGTCCAGCACCGCGTCCCAGTCCTCCTCGGAGAGCCGCATCAGGAGGTTGTCCCTCGTGATGCCCGCATTGTTCACCAGGATGTCGAGCCCGCCCAGCGCGTCGATTGCCGCCGTCACTAGGCCCTCCGCCTGCGCGGCGTCCGCCACGCTCGCCTGCAGCACGGCGGCTTCCGCGCCCAAGGACCGTATCTCCTCGGCGACGGCCTCCGCCTCCGCTTCTCCCGAGTTGTAGTTGACCGCGACGCTCGCCCCTTCCGCCGCCAGCCGCACTGCGACCGCCCTGCCGATGCCCCGGCTGCCCCCCGTGACCAGCGCCCGCTTCCCGTCCAGCCTACCCACGGTCCGCCTCCGCCCGCGCAAGCACCCGCGCCAGGTCGTCGCGCATCGTTTCCACGAGCCTTATCTCCAGCAGACGGCGCGCCAGCCCGATGGACCTCGCGATGCTCTGCGCGCCGGACCTCCCGTGGCCCGCGATGACGACGCCGTTGACGCCGAACAGCGGGCCGCCGCCGCCTTCCGCGGCCTCGGCCAGCCCCGCGATCGCCTGCACCGCCGGGTTGTCCGGCCCCAAGGCCGACGCCAGATGACGCCCCGCCGCCGCCGCCAGCCCCTCCGTGTACTTCAGCAGCACGTTGCCGACGAAACCGTCGCAAACGATCACGTCCGCCTTGCCCGTGAATATCTCGTGCCCCTCGACGTTCCCGATGAAGTTCAGGCCGCTCGCTTGGAACAGCGGGAACGCCTCCTGCGCCTGACGGTTCCCCTTGCCGTCCTCCGACCCCACGCTCAACAGTCCCACGCGCGGGTCGTCGACGCCGTGGTGGACGCGCTCGAACGACGCTCCTAGCGCCCCGAAGCTCAGCAGCTGCGACGGCTTGCAGTCCACATTCGCGCCCAAGTCGATGATGGTGGTCTTCGGCGCGAGGCCGATGAACGGCCCCCCGAGCGTCGGGCGCTCCAGACCGGGGAACATGCCCAGCGCCAGCACCGACGCCGCCATCGTGGCCCCCGTCGAGCCCATGCTCACCCCCGCCTGCGCATGCCCGGCCTTCAGCAGGCCGAGCGTCACCGCGATGGACGACCTCGGCTTGCTCCGCAGCGACAGCGCGGGGTGCTCGCCCTCGACGACTACGTCCTCGGACGGGACCACCCGGATGGGCAGCGAGACCGCGTCGTGCTTGGCGAGCTCGGCCTCGACCGCGGCCTCGTCGCCGACGAGCGCCACCTCGACCCCGAGCTCGCGCGCGGCGATCACGGCGCCCTCGACCGGCACGGCCGGGGCGTGGTCCCCGCCCATCGCGTCCAATGCAATCGTTGAGCTAGCCAAACGTCCTCCTATCGCCTCAGCCGTCGAGCGGGACCGTCGCCTCGCCCGTTATCACCTGGACCCCGTCTTGGTTCGTGACGGCGACCTGGTAGGCGGCCGTCGCTCCGTCACTCGATTTCAGCGACCCCTCGGCGCACACGACATCGCCCGGAAACACCGGCGCGCGGAACCGCGTCTTCAGTCTGCCCCCGCACATCCACGACCTGCCGAACGCCTTGGTCATCAGCTCCGAGACGAACGCCAGCACGAGCATCCCGTGGGCTATGGGCCTGCCGTAGGGCGTGCCCTTTGCAAACTCGGCGTCGAGGTGCAGCGGATTATGGTCTCCGCTCGCGTTCGCGTACTTCGCCAGCTGGCCTTGGGTGATCCGGTGTACGACCGGAGGCAGCGTCTGAGGCGGGCCGGTCACTCCCCCTCCTCCGCTATCGCCAGCGACGCTCGCCCCTCGACGACCCGTTCCCCGTCCGCGCTTCCCGTCAGGTCCAGTGCCCTCAGGTCCAGCGTCAGGAAGCGCGTCCCGCGCCGCACGCTGTTGGCCGCGACCGACGCCACGCACCGGACGGACGCGCCGATGCGCGCCGGCCCGGCGAACGCCAGCTCCTGGCCGGTGTGCACCGCGCCCGCGGGCAGCTCGACGGCCTCCATGGCCGCCGCCATCACGATGGCCGCGACGGCCATCGGCGGCACCAGCCCCTGCTCTCCATAGAGCGGCGAGTCGTCCGCCACTGCGTCGATGTACAGCGCCGCGCGCTCGCTCGTGACGACAACGTCCTGCTCGCACAGCGCCTGTCCAGGCTCCAGTGAGCTAAGGTCCATACAGTCCCGTTACCCTCATCGAAGCGCCCTCCGCCCCGTCGGGAGTTCATTCTCCTCCTCCGTCTGCGGGGGAGGCTAGGAGGGGGCCTCCCGCGGATTATATAGGCGGCGGAGGCTCTATGAGCGACTTGCAGCCGCGCTGGGCTAAACTAGACGCCAAGCCCATGCGAGCAGCCAACCTCAACCTATCCCGCATCCTCGCTCTGAGCTTGCCCCTAGCGCTCATGGCGATCGCCGCCTGCACCTCTGGCAGCACTGTGCGCGAGCCTGCGGGGGCCGTCCCCACCCCCACTCCCGTCGGCGACACCCCATGGACCGACGCCTACAAATCGCCGCGCTTCGTGGCCGCGGCCCCCGGCGGGAACATCCTCGTGACCTACGTATCGTCCGGTCAGCTCCTCGTCTTCGCTCCGGACGGACGGCTCGATCAGCGGATCGGCCCCCGCGGGCCCGGCGGCGACGTCTTCGAGAAACCCGCCGGCGTCGCCACAGCCTCGAACGGCGACATCTACGTCGTCGACGAGTTCGAGAACCGGGTGCACCGCTTCACCGCCGCGGGCGCGCCTGCGGGCTCGTGGGGCGCCCAGGGCGAAGGGCCGGGCCAGTTCAGCCAGCCTCTCGGCGTCGCCGTAGACGCGGACGGCTCCGTCTACGTCGCCGACTCCGGCAACGCCCGCATCCAGAAGTTCGCAGCGGACGGCGCCTTCATCGAAGTATGGGTGTCGGACCCGATAGGCGGACGACAGTTCGAAAGTCCCGCCGGGGTCGCGTCGGACCGCGCCGGCCACGTCTACGTCGCCGACTTCGCCAGGCATCACGTGCAGAAGCTGACCACGAGCGGCGAGTTCGTGGACAGCATCGGCGTGCATGGCGTGGAGGGCGGCCAGTTCGACTCTCCCATCGGCGTGGCGGTCGGCCCTTCCGGTGACCTTTACATCGTCGACTCGGTCAACCAGCGCGTGCAGCGCTTCAACCTCAACGGCGCGTTCCTCGGCGCGTGGGGTGGGGGCGGCAGCCGTCCCGGCGACTTCCGCTCGCCCTCGGGCGTCGCCGTCAGCCCCTCGGGCGGCGTATACGTCTCCGACCTCTCCAACCACCGCGTCGACCGCTTCACCCTCGACGGCGACCTCGTCCCGAACTGGGGCAGATAACCCTCTCGCCTTCCTCCTCCCGCTCCCCCCACCGTCATTCCCGCCCTCCTCTCCGTCATTCCCGCGAAGGCGGGAACCTCGCAGCCTCCCCACCCACAACAGAAAGCCCCCGCCCGTGGCCAACGGGCGAATCGCCGTTATACACTCCCGCTGCGCCGCGAATCCCGCCGGACGGAGGACGACCATGTTGAGTGTCGAGCAGAACGAGCGCCTGACGAGGGTTGGACCGGGCACGCCCGGAGGCGAGCTCTTTCGCCGCTATTGGCTGCCCGTGGCGACCGACCAAGAGCTGCGCGACTCCCACACCAAGGCCGTCCGCATCCTCGGCGAGGACCTCACGCTCTTCGAGGACAAGAGCGGCGCCATCGGCCTCATCGCGCAGCGCTGCGCCCACCGCCGCGTCGACCTGCGTTACGGCATCCCTGAGGAGACCGGCCTCCGCTGCCCCTATCACGGATGGCTGTACGACGTCGACGGCCAGTGCCTCGAAATGCCGGCGGAGGACGCGTCCAGCACCTTCGCGTCCCGCGTCAAGATCGGCTCGTACCCGGTGCAGGAGCTTGGCGGGCTGATCTTCGCCTACCTCGGCCCCCAGCCAGCCCCCGTCATCCCGCGCTGGAACATCTTCGTGAAAGAGAACGCCTTCCGCATGGTCGGCCAGACCATGCTCAACGCGAACTGGCTCCAGTGCCAGGAGAACTCCGTGGACACCGTCCACCTCGAGTGGGACCACGGCCATTGGGGGCTCCACGCCCTGGCGGAGAAGGGCGTAACCGACCCGCGCCGCTGGAAGCGCTTCCAAAACGCCAAGCGCCACCACGTCGCCATCGACTTCAAGCCCTTCGAGTACGGCATCCTCAAATACCGCCTCCAAGAGGGGGAGAACCCCGCCACGTCGCCGAGCTGGAACCACGGGCACCCCATGGTGTTCCCGAACATCGTCCACATCGGCGCGCGCGGCGAGGAGGAGTTCCAGATTCGCGTCCCCATCGACGACGAGCACACCTGGCACCTGGTCTACCACGTCTACTCCCCCGGCCCGGACGTGGAGGTCCCCAAGCAGGACTACCTGCCCACCTTCGAAGTGCCCATCGACCCCCTTCCCGGATGGATCCTCCAGCAGGACCTGGCCGTCTGGGAGGCCCAGGCGCCCATCATGGCCCGCAACGAGGAGCGCCTCGCGGCCACCGACAAGGGCCTCATCCTCATGCGCAAGATGATCGACGAGCAGATCCGCGTCGTCGAGGACGGCGGCGACCCCATCAACGTGTTCCGCGAAGAGCACGAGCGCCTGGACTTGGAGATCGAGAACTACGGCGACATGAGCGGCTACCAGCCGGGCGACGCGCTCTACGGCAACACCGGCCTCTTCTCCGGTGACGCCATCCACGAGGTGGACCGCCTCTTCACCCAAGCCCGAGACCTCGCCCTCGCCAAGAAGAACGGCTCGTAAGTCCGGCCTCGACCGGCTGCGGCTCTGCTTGTCTGGTAGAGTGCGAGCGGCTCCTGGGTAGCTCAGAGGTAGAGCAACCGCCTGTCACACGAAAGGCCGTGGGCTCGAATCCCTCCCCGGGAGCCGCTCGCGCGCTTGTTGGCTTCACGTCACAACAAAGCTTGACCAGCTTGACCCGTATGACAACAATGAATACGTGACAGGCGGCTTGCTCGTTACTCGCTGAGCTACGGGCGACCTACCAGGAAAACGGGCTCTCGCCGAGGGCCCGTTTTTCGTCGGTTGTAACTGTTCAGAGTTGATGAGGCGAATGCCTGCGGAGAGCGTGGATAACGACCCTGGTCAGAGGTAAACCGTGCTATCGGTGAGACCGCTGGGCGAGACGGATCTCACGAAGTCTGAACAGTTACCGTCGGTTATGGTGTGAGGCGTTAGCCCTACATGAGGGATTGCCTCGAAAATCCCCCTCCCGTCTGCTGGAGGGGACGCGCAAGCGCAGCGACGCGCGGGGGAGGAGAGGCGGCGGCCCGCAGACTTCCCCCGTCACGCCCGCGCCCCCTTCCGTCATTCCCGCGCAGCGGGAACCTCGCAGCCTCCCTCCCCCGTCATTCCCGCGAAGGCGGGAAGGTGAATCCACATTTGAAGTGCAACACCTGCTCCTCGACGACCCCCGCCGGTGTCCGGTAGCCCAGGCACTTGCGCGGCGTATTGTTGTACGCCTGCCCGATCAGCGCAAACCGCTCATCCGACACCTCCCCCAGATTCGTCCCCCGCGGCAGGAACCGCCGCAGCCGGCCGATCGCGTTCTCCACTCCCCCCTTCTGCCACGGCGAGTACGTGTCGCAGAAGAACGTCTCGATGCCCAACCGGTGGAGCTCGTAGTGACGGGTGAACTCGGTCCCATTGTCGAAGGTCACCGTCTGGCGAAACTCCGGCGGCAACGGCCCCAGCATCCGGGCGATGGACTCCGCGATCGGCCCCGCCTCCTTCGACGGCGCCCGCGCGAGAAGCAAGAGGCGCGAGGAGCGTTCCTGCAGGGCCAACACCACCTCTCCCGACCTCCCGAACTGCATCGTGTCCGCCTCCCAGTGCCCGAAGGTCCGCCGCGCGGCCGCCGCTGCAGGCCGTTCCGAGAGCGCCCTCCGGAGGGGGATGAAGGAAACCGAGCTTCCCCCCCTGCGGCCACGCCTCCCCCGCTTCCACTTCGCCCTCGGCAAGTAGCGCCGCCAATCATGGTCCTTGTGCCGCGCGGCCTGGGCGTAGACGAACCGGTAGATGCTCTCGTCCGAGGTCACCGTCCGGCCCTCCTCTCTGCGCATCTCATGGGCGACCTGCTCCGGCGACCACCCCCACTTCAGGCCCGCCAAGACCCGCTCCCGCAACCCCTCGTCCCGTTCCAGCCGCGCCCCCGTCCAGCGCCGCGCGCGGGCACGCTCCTGGGCCGGCGACGCTTGGTACCCGTCCGTTCGCAGTGCGTTCCGCTTCAGCTCCCGAGCCACGGTCGATGCCGCGCGATCCAGAGTTGTAGCGACTTGCCGGACCGAGGAGCCCTTGGCGCGTAAGCGGGCAATCTCACACCGTTCCTCAATGCAGAGCTGTCTGTATTCCATGGCAACACCCTAATCTGGTGTTGCACTTCGTTTGTGGATTCAGGGAACCTCGTAGCGGCGCGGCAGCGGCGCGGTCCCTGCCTCCCACGCCCCAGGCGCCGTTCCCCTATTTTCGTCGGTTATGGTGTGGAGCGTTAGCCCTACATGAGAGATTCCCACGAACCTGGGAATCCAGGACGCCCCTCGCCGACTACAGCAGCGGGGCGATGGAGGGGCAGTGGGCTTCGCGCATGGCCGCATCCAGTCCGGCCAAGGACACCACATCATCGACCTCGCTCCCGCTAAACAGAGGACGACGCCTGAGGTGCAGGGTCGCCCCGATGCTGGCTCCGTCCATGACCTCTTGAATCAGCATGTCCCACTCGGCGTCCAAGATGGAAGTGAGAACAGTTGTGTCGTCGCCGGCGATTGCGTTTGACCGCCTGCTTGAATCGTGATTCTCTCCGTCGCCGATGCGATACTTGACCGAGCTATAAGGCTCCCCGGATTCGTAAAAGACCAACGCCTCGGTCACGCTGCCGCAAACCGCCATAAGGCGTTTGGCGGAGAAGGCGTCGGGGATGATTGTCACGCGCCACTTCCTCTCGAAAGAGTCATAAGTGCGATTCACCCTCCAACCCTCAATCACCTTCTCCGTCCAGGCCGGCGTAGGGATGAGCGTCGGGACCGGCTTGGGAGTAGGGGTAGGTAAGGCTGTCGGCGTTGGCGGCGCGGTCGGCTCGGGAGCCGGCGTCGGTGTCGAAGTCGGTGAAGCGGTCGGCGTTGGCGTAGCGGTCGGCGTTGGCGTAGCGGTCGGGGTCGGCGTTGGCGTAGCGCATGCCCCTAGGACGGCGAGGACAGCCGCAAGTCCAAGCAGCTTGCGAGCACTGGCACAGATGTCTTTCACATCCATCCCTCAATCCCCATGCAGAGAAGACCTATCAGAAACAGGAACAGCAGCAGGATCCCGAGAGGGCGAATCCACCTTACACTGGACGGAGGGCGTCGGCAGAGACTACCCAGGAGATGTCCTATGTCGTCTTTCGAGGGAGTTTTCGCCCATACGACAAATGTCACTCTGCGATATACGTCCCTTTGCATAACCCCTCGGAAGGCTCCGTCTCTCCTTGCCCCGTGGGGTAAGGTTAGGAAAGGGATTAAACTGTTCCAACCATATGAACGGGTAGCGCAGAAGGAGCAACGCCCCTCTGCCGGGGGCGTGGGGGTATCCCCCACAACATAACGGGCGGGTGGGTGGGAAGAGTTACGCACCAGAGAATAGGGTTACGCAGAGGTCTCTTGGAGAGAGAGACCTAAACTACCGTTCCCCTTTCCAAGGGGGACTACAGGGGTCAGGAGGCACGACCATGGCAAACCTAAACGTCGGTTTCCTCAGCGCCAGCGGGCGGCGCGCCCCGCATTACGACGACTTCCTCCGCCTCGTGCCGCCGGACGTCGACTTGGAGATCGTGCCCCTCGGCCTGTGGGGCGGTTCGCTCTACGACCTCGCGGGCAAGGCGGACGAGCACATCGAGATCACCACCAAGCTCGCCAAGGAGAAGGCGTGGGAGGGCATCGCGCTCATGGGCGCGCCCATGCAGGTCCAGAATCCCGAGCACATCGGCAAGCTGCGCGCCGTCCTCGACATCCCCGTCACCACCGCCCTCGAGTCTGGCGCCGCCGCCGTCAAGGCGTTCGGCACCACCGACATCCTCCTCCTCACCCCCTTCGACGACGGGCTGAACGCGATGCTGCGCGACTTCCTCGCGGAGCGTGGACTCAATGCCGCTTTCCCCGCCAACGCCCGGACCGACACGCGCCGCGAGGACGTGCAGGCCACGGAGCGCAAGACGCCCGAGGAGGTCTACCAGCTCGCCGTCGACGCCTTCGCCAACGCCCCCGGCGCCCAGGCCGTCTACTTCCAGGGCGCCCCCCTGAACCCCCTTCACATCCTCGAACGGCTGGAGGCCGACCTAGGCGTCCCCGTCGTCGCAAGCAACCCTGCCATGTTCTGGAGCATCGCATCCATACTCGGCCACAGCTTCTCAGTACCGAACGCCGGCCGCCTCCTCCGCGAGTGGCCGTCGATGAAGAGCTAGGGATGCTCTGAACAACTCGTCTGAAGCCCGTCATTCCCGCGAAGGCGGGAACCCAGAACCCCCTCCCGTCTGCGGGAGGAGACGCGCAAGCGCAGCGATGCGCGGGGGAGGAGAGGCGGCGGCGCGCAGACTTCCCCCGTCACCCCTCCGCGCCCCCCTCCGTCATTCCCGCGTAGGCGGGAATCCAGGGTGGCCGACAGGCCACGCCCCAAGCGCCGGCCACGCCCAATAGGTTCGTGGTGAGCCTGTCGGACCACGGGGCCTGCCAATCAACGCCCTGTAGGATGCAGCCCGCCCCCTCCGTCATTGCGTCGAAACCCCTCTCTGCGAGACCCCCGCGCAACCTCAACGGGTTCGTGGTAAGCCTGTCGGGGCATGGAACGGCTTTGGAATACGGGGGAGCGCAGAGGGGCGTTGGCCCCTCTGCCGGGGGCGTGGGGGTGTCCTCCACAACATGACGGGCGGGTGGGTGGGAAGGGTTACGCCCGCCAGAAAATAGGGTCACGCAATGTCCTCTCCCGTCTGTGGGAGGGGACGCGCGAGCGCAGCGATGCGCGGGGGAGGAGCGCCCTTTCCGCCACCTGCCTCCCACCGCCGCCTAAACCTCTCCCCCGTCTGCGGGGGAGACTGAGAGGGGGCCGCGACACTTGCCCCTTCCCCCATCCCCGACCAACCCCTTACCATGGACTCCGACAAGCGAAGAGATGACGCACTCTCCGGGCCTGCCCTTTCTAAACCTCTCCCCCGTCTGCGGGGGAGACTGGGAGGGGGCCACGCGGACGGGGGGGGGGGCGAAATTCTTGAATTCTTGGATTCTTAACCCCCTTCCACCGCACCACGGCCTGGTAAACAGGTTCAGAAAGTTCCGGGGATTTTCTGAACCTGCCTCCCGTCCCATCGCCCGTCGACCGCGCCACGGCCACGTAAATCAAAGATTCCAAGAATCGAAGGAGCCTGTAAAAAATGTTCTTGCTCCTCCTCAGACACCCCAACGGAGACGACTCACATGGACTCGGCATATAAAGCAGACCAGCTAGGCAGCTTCCTCCGCCCTCCCGCCGTCAAGGAAGCCCGCGCCGCCCACGCGGAGGGCCGACTCTCCGCCGAGCGCCTCGCCGAAGTGGAGGACGAGGCCATCCTCGACCTCATCGAGCGCCAGCGGGCCATCGGCGTGGACGTCTACTCGGATGGAGAGATACGCCGCAGCGGCTTCCAGAACGATTTGATGGAGTCCGTGGAGGGCTACGTCGAGACGGACAGGCCGGTCCCGCGCATCTGGCACGGCCCGGGCGGACAGCCCATAGCCCAGGGCAACTCCATAGTGGTCGGCGCGAAACTGCGCCAGACGCGCCGTCTCACCGAAGCGCAGACGCGGTTCCTGAAGCAGCACTCGCCCGGCCCGTACAAGATGACGGTCCCAAGCGCCAACCAGTTCCCCGCGCTCGGCTTCCAGCCCGGACTGACCGACAGGTTTTACCCCACGCGCTCCGACCTCCTCCGCGAGATCACCGGCATCATCCGCAACGAGGTCGCGGCACTGGCGGACGAAGCCGTGCCCTACGTCCAGCTGGACGCCCCCCGCTACAGCTATTTCGTAGACCCTAAATGGCGTGAGTACCTGGCCGACCTGGGCGAAGACCCCGAGAAGATGCTCGACGAGTTCGTGGCGTCGGACAAGTCATGCCTCGACGCCGCGCGCAGGGAGGGCGTGACCACCGCGCTCCACGTCTGCCGGGGCAACAACCAAAGCATGTGGTACGCGGAGGGCGGTTACGAGCCCATCGCGGAGAAGCTCTTCGGTGGCGTGAGCGCGGACCGGCTCCTCTTGGAGTACGACTCCGAACGCGCGGGGGGATTCGAGCCCCTGCGGTTCGTGCCGGATGGCGTGATTGCGGTCCTGGGCCTCGTGAGCACAAAAACGCCGGAGATGGAGCGCAAAGACGATCTCCTGCGCCGGATTGACGAAGCGTCGCGCTTCGTGCCGTTGGAGCGGCTCGCGCTCAGCCCGCAGTGCGGCTTCGCCTCGATGGCCGCGGGCAACCTCCTGACCGAGGATGAGCAGTGGCGCAAGCTGGAGCTCGTCGTCGAGACCGCCCGCGAGGTCTGGGGATAGCAGCCGCGCCGCATTCCCGCTCGCCATCCGCCGCCGTCCGAGCAGGGGGGTGCGCAGCCCGCTGCTGGTAGACTGGCTACAGACCCCCTAAGAGGAGGATTGAGGAGGGGCATGGACTCGTTCGTCGAACGGCTGGACTCCGCGATGACCCGCAACAGGAGCCTGTTGTGCGTCGGACTCGACCCGTGGCCCCCCTCCATGCCCATCGACGATATCGCCGCGTTCAACAGGGCCATCATCGACGCAACCGCCGACCTGGTCTGCGCGTACAAGCCGAACTTCGCCTTCTACGAGGCCGAGGGCATCGCCGGACTGGAGGCCCTGCGGCAGACTATCGAGGCAGCGCCGGACGGCGTCCCCGTGCTCCTCGACGCGAAGCGCGGCGACCTCGGCAACACCGCAATCGCCTATGCGAAAGCGGCGTTCGAGGTCTGGGGCGCGGACGCCGTCACGGTGAACCCGTACCAGGGCCGGGACGCCCTCCAGCCGTTCCTCGACTACGCGGACCGAGGCGTCTTCATCCTCACACGCACGTCCAATCCCGGCAGCGCGGAATTCCAAGACCGGCGCGTGCGCGGGCCCGCAGGCGAGCGGCCGCTCTACGAGGAGGTCGCCGGCCAGGCGTGCGCGTGGAACGACAACGGCAACGTCGGACTCGTCGTCGGAGCGACCGTTCCGGAGGAGCTCGCGCGGGTGCGGAGCATCGCGGGCTCGATGCCGGTCCTCGTGCCCGGCGTCGGCGCGCAGGGCGGCGACCTCGAAGCATCGGTGCGGAACGGGACGGACGCCAATGGACGGCGCGCGCTCATCTCCGCATCCCGCAGCGTGCTCTACGCGTCGAGCGGCCGCGATTTCGCCGACGCCGCGCGGGCCGAGGCGCTCCGCCTCCGGGACGCAATCAACGCGGAGCTCGACCGGATGGAGAGAGGATGGACGTAGAGTTCCACCTTGGAGACCATCTCACGCTGCGTAAGACTCATCCCTGCGGAGGAGTCGAGTGGCGCGTGGAGCGGCTCGGCGCGGATATCGGCATCCGTTGCCTCACCTGCAACCGTTACCTGCTGACGCCCCGCCGCAAACTCCAGCGCGCCACGAAAGCCCGGCAAGCGCCGTCGGCCAACCGGCCGGCCTGAACTCGCCTCTTTCCGTCACGCGAAGGCGGTAACCTCGCTCCAATCCCCTCCCGTAGACGGGAGGGGAAGCGCAAGCGCAGCGAAGCGCAGGGGAGCGCAAGGGAGAGGAGAAGCGTTCGCTCGCAAACCCCTCCCCCTGCCTTGGAGCCCGCGAGTCGCTAGATGGGGACCACCGTGAGGTCGGCGTCGTACTCGGGGTGGACCGGCGTCTGGTGGGTGAGCTCGACCACCTTGCCCGTCTGGGAAGACTCGACCATCCCGAAGATCGCCTCGGCCGTGCCCATGCCCCAACGCCCCGAATGGTATACGGGCTTGCCGTTGACGATCGCGTCGTAGATCTCGTGCACCTCGCCCCGGCTGTGGATGTTCGAGACGCCCGTAACCTCACGCACGCCGTTGTCATCGTAGATGAGTACGCCCTCGGAGCCGATGCGCATGTCCCCGCGCTCGCAGGTCACGAAGATCGTTCCTGGGTCCCCCGTGTCGTTGAGGCCGCTGCGGTCGCCCGGCTCCCGTGTGGCCTGACGCCCGAAGTTCCCCCGTCCGCCGTCCGAGCGGAGCGCTTCCGCGAACTGCTGGGCCTCGATGGCCCCGCCGATGCGCAGGTCCTGCTTGTCTTGCTCTTCATTGCGGGTCCCTTCCCGCATCTCCCTGCGGACGCGCACGAGGTTGTCGATGGAGCTGCGGCCCGAGGCCGGGCCGTTGACCTCGCTGAGCGTGAAGTAGCCGTAGCCGTTGTGCGTGGCGGTGGCCACCGCTCCGTCCTCGAACTCGAAATGAGCGGTGTAGTAACCGGGCATCGGACGCTCCGGCATCCACTGTCCGACCTTGCCCCAGACCCTCTTGACCATCCCGCCGCCGAGCAGGCGGACGGTGTCGATCTGGTGCGGGCCCTGGCGGTACGGCACGCCTCCGCCCTGAGCGAAATCGAGCTCGTCCGGCGTCCTTGGCCGGAGCATCCAGTCGGTGTACGCAATGAGGTGAATTGCTCGGACCGCGCCAAGCTCCCCGGACTCGATCACCTTACGCATCACCCGGTAGGGCAGCCCGAAGCTCGCGGTGTGGGCGCAGACGAGATGCACCCCCGCCTTATCGCACTCCTCGACCATCTGCTCCGTCTCTGCAAGGGAGATGGCCATGGGCTTCTCGACCATGACGTGCTTCCCGTGCCTCGCAGCCGTGATCGTGTGCTCGGCGTGGAAACGGTTCGGCGACGCAATGTACACGGCGTCGACGTCCGAGTCCTTACACATCTGCTCTGCGCTCTCGTACACCTTGGTGTCGGGAAAGCGCTCCTGGAAACGTTCCCGTGTGACAGGGACCACGTCGCACCCGGCCGCAAGCTGGACGATGTCCGGCTGCTGCACCACCGAGCGGAGAATCTCGAGTCCTCCCACGCCGATGCCGATGACCCCTATGTTGATGCGCCGCGTTGCGACCATGTCGGTGACCTCCCCTTTATTGCGGTTATTGCGGTCCTCTCAGAGCGGGATTGTCCTCTTTCCGCCCTCAGTCGTCGAGTGCCCGGTCACCGAGCGCTTGCGGCGGCGGTCGGCATCTCTTTGTTGAGCACCAGCGGGGCCAGCGGAACGTCCTCATTCAGCGGGTCGCGGGCCTTGGCCGCCTCGACGTACCGCGCCGCGTCCTCCTCCAGCAGGAATCCGGCTATCAGCAGTTCTTGGACTGCCTCGGAGACCCGGCGCACGTAGTCTTCGTGGGAGGCGTACCGCTCCTCGATGGACCGCCGCGGGTCGCCGGTGGCCTCCCTTTCCGCGCGGGTGCGGGCGAAGGGTATGAAGCTGCCCGAGAGCGAGGCGAAGTCTCCTTCCGCGAACCCGCTCCTGCGCAGGTTCCACCCGGTATGCGTGCCGACTGGCGCCATGATGTCCGGCGACCGCAGACCGCCGAGGTCGTTGCCGTCCTCGTCCACCTGCGGCATCTGGACGACATACTCCTTGCCCAGCGCCGGTCTCGGCGGATGCTCCGTAACCAGCCCTCGATCGAAATCCGGGCCGTAGTCGTATAGCGGCAGACGGCTGGGCCAAGCCGGCATTCCCGCGCCCGGCGCCTTGGGGAGTGCTTCCAGCGCTCTGTCAGGCGTGACCAGCGTGCCGTCGGCCCGCCGGGGCACGATGCTGGGCGGAGGCGGCGCGCCTTCAGTGACCCAACGGTCCATCAAAGTCAGGGCCCCTCGCATCAGCGGCCCGTTGTTCATCACGTTGGAAAGCTGCTGCGCCACGTCGTCCGCCGGAGGCGTTGCGCCTGAATGCTGCGCGCTCGCCAAGAAGTAGACGCGCACCGTCTCGGGAAACGGGATGTCGTCGCCGGTGCGCGGGTCCGTGTGCCCAAGCGAGGCGTGACGGTTCCAGTACTCGGTGTTGGTGTGCGTGTGCATCACCAAGGGGTCGAACTCGGGACGCTTCAAGACGCTATCCATCGCGTCCGAGAAAGCGTCCGGCGCCGCCGAGTAGGCGAACGGGTAACGCTCCGACGGCCACTGGTGCTCCTCGTGCTGGCGGGGATAGCGCCCCACCTGAGCGAAGCGGGCGTTCGCGAACAGGCGGCCCGCCCCCGATACGTGGGGATAGACGGCGTCGAACACCCTCCGGCCCGCTGGGTCCGCGTTGTAGCCGTCGTAGACGAACTGACGGATCACGCGAGCGCTCAGCGACTGCCCGTACATGTACGCCCGCTCGTGGCCCGCCACGGGATTCGGCGCGCCGTTCGCGTCGGCCTCGTCATGACGGAGCATCGACATCAGGTCCCGGATGCCCACGATGCCGAGTCCCATCACACGGGAGCCCTCCGTCTCGTATATCAGCTCGTATATCCAGCCCGGTTTGAAGCCGCCCTTCACGTAGCAGGACGTCGCCGACGGACGCAGCCGCAGCTCCCCGTCGACCATCGCCGCCTCCGCGAACGCCCAGGCGTCGGGGGCGACCGGCGTTCGCGGGTCTTGCTCGTGCTCACGCAGCGTCATCGTCGCGTGCGTCGTGTCCAGATCGAGCGCGGGGTAGGAGTGGATGTTCGGAGCGCCGCTGAGCGGCATGGACAGTACGCCTGGCTGCTCGGCGATGAACTCTTGGCGCACCGCGCCCCGGAGCGGTTTCCCGTCCTCCAACGCCTCCGGCAGCTCGGCGATGAGCAGCCCGCCCCCCGGCGTCAGGTCTCCCTGCCAGCCCGACCAGACTATCGTGAAGCCGCGCCGCAAGAGGAAGCCGTTCCCCGCCGCCGCCAAAGTGCGGGGGTCGCTGTCCGCCGGAGCGTCGTTGAACGCCCTCAAGGCTGTCCTGTTCCCCCGGTTGTTCACGTCATAGAGCAGGCTCCCGGTGCCACGATTCAGGTCGACGGGCTTGAGAATGTCGAGGTTCGCCCTGAACTCGACCAAGCCGTTCGCGTTGCGGGGGGCCAGCGGGAGGTCCACGACATTGGCGTTGCCGGGGTCGCCGGGATCCAGAGCGAAGCTCGCCGACCCGGTCAGCCGCTCGTAGGGCCCTGCCGCGCCGAACGAGAACCCGTCGGCGAAGCTCATGCGCCGCTCGATGCTCAACCTGACCTCGGTGTTCATACCCTTCCTCCGCTCGGACGGGGATCAGCAACAGGTTAGACCGGCCCACGCGATTGGTCGATGCCTGCCGGGCGATGGCCTCCTCCCGGCGCTCTCTGCTACTGGACACGGGATGCGGGGCTGCCGAATGAGATACTGACCTTAGGGCGTTCAAGATACCGCCGCCCTCGGCTAGACTAGGGCTCACTTCACCGAGGAGGCCCAGCCCGGCCTGACCCAGCCTGGATAGAAGAGGAGGCCCAATTGAGCGACGTTGCTTTCCAAGACCTGCTGCCCGGCAATCACTGCTGGGGCTGTGCGCCCGACGCCAAGGACGGCCTGCGCATCCAGAGCTTCTGGGATGGTCCGGAGACCGTCTGCACGTGGACGCCCCGCCCCGAGTTCGCGGCTGGGCCGAGACACATCCTCTACGGCGGAATGATCAGCAGCGTAATCGACTGCCACTCCATCTGGACGGCCATCGCCGAGGCGTACAGAACCGAGGGCCGTCAGATCGGTGAGGGACCGGTCATCTGGTTCGCGACCGCGTCCCTCTACGTTACCTACAAGAAACCCACCCCCATCGACCAGCCGCTGACTATGCGCGCGCGAGTCAACAGCATGAGTGAGCGCAAGGCGCTGGTGAGCTGCTCCCTCGTCTCCGGCGGCATCGAGACCGCCACGGGCGAGATGGTCGCGGTGAAGGTCCCGGCGGAATGGTTCGAGCCCAGCTAGGAGGGCGCAATGGCCAACGAAATCAAGGTGACAGGATTGGTGGACCAGCCGCTCGAGCTCGGCTACGAGGGGCTCGCCGCGCTGCCGGGGCAGGTCGAGGACGTATCGACTCTGGCGCCGGGCCGTGAGGGCTCCGCAGTGCGCTTGTCGTCGGTACTCGACGCGGCGGGCGCCAAGGCCGGCGCCGGGTTTGTCACGCTGGAGGCCGAAGGCGACTTCGCGGCCAGCATTCCGCTGGCGGCGGTGGCCGACCAAGCCCTGATCCTCTACGCGCTCGGCGGCGGGCCGCTGCCGGAAGAGAAGGGCGGGCCCGTCCGCTTCCTCATACCGAACCCCGCCGCCTGCGGAACGGCCGAGGTCGATACCTGCGCGAACGTCAAATGGCTGAAGAGCATCGAGCTGAGCGCGGAGCGTGGGCGCGACATCCGCCCAAGCACGCTGAGGGCTCACGCGGCGCTCCACGAGGCCGAGCAGGCCCGCAAGCAAGGAGGCGAGTAGCCATGCCGCGATTACCGGAGGTCCACCGTGAGTCGGTCCCCGAGGAGTTGCGCCCCGCGTTCGACGAGCTGATTGCCGTCAGTAACAATACTGTGCCCATCGGCCCCGGCATGGTCGCGGCCATGAGCCCGGAGATGGCGCTGCGCCGCCGGCCCCTGAGCAACTACGTGCGCTGGGAGCTGAAGCTGCCCCAGAACGTCCAGGAGCTCGCGGTCCTCGCGACCGCCCGGCACATGGACTGCGGGTACGTCTGGAACGCGCACGCAGGCATGGCGCGCAAGGCCGGCGTCAGCGACGCCCTCATCGAGGCCATCCGCGACCGCCAGCCGCTCCCCGCGATGGGCGAGGACGAGTCGGCGGTCGTAGGATTCGTGACCGAGTTCCTGACGACCCACAGCGTATCGGACGCCACGTTCGAGGCGGCGGTCGCCCAGTTCGGCATGCAGAACACGGTCGACCTCATAGCGTTGATGGGTCAGTACGTGACGAACGCGGGATTCCTCAACGCGTTCGAAGTCCCGCTGCCGGATACGACGGAGCCGGTGTTGCCGGTCTAGCAGGCCCGGTCTAGCAGGTAAGGAGGCGCCCCATGGGAATCATCGACGCGGATGCCCACGTCATTGAGATCGACGAGACATGGGAGTACATGGATCCCGGAGAGCGCCGGTACAAGCCGGGGACCGCGTACCAGACCCTCGAGAACGGCGAGGTGGTGAAGTACTGGGTCATTGGCGGCCGCGCCATCCGCACCGCTTGGCCGGGCGGCGGGCCGCGCGGCGAGTTCGGCACCTTCATCGGCAACGTCCCGCTGCCCGTCGAGTCCAAGTACATGCTGGACGTGCAGGCGCGCGTGGCCCACATGGACGAGCTGGGCACCGACGTGCAGGTGCTCTTCCCCTCCATGTGGACGGGGCCGATCACCACCAACCCCGCTGAAGAGGTCGCCATCTGCCGGAGCTACAACCGCTGGATGGCCGACGTGTACGCAGAGGGCAAGGGCCGCTTCCATTGGGCGGCGGTGATTCCCGTCCTCGCCCTGGACGAGGCCGAGCGGCAGCTCCGGTTCGCCAGGGACAACGGCGCCGTCGCCGTCAATCTGCGCGGCGTCGAGGTCGGCAACCGCCTCATCCACGACCCCTACCTCTATCCCCTCTACGAGTGGGCCGGGGAGCTCGACATGCCCATCTGCCCCCACTCCGGCACCGGCAGCTTCGAGCTCGACGCCATCTTCGGCAGCCCGCTCACCGCCTTCGAGCGCAACAAGTTCAGCGGCCTCTCCGCCTTCCACACGCTCCTGATGACCGGCCTGCCGGAGCGGTTCCCCAACACCAAATGGGGCATCATCGAGTTCAGCGCCGATTGGCTCCCCTACATGCTGAACGACCTCGCCCGCCGCATGGAGCGCCGGGGCGGACAGTTGAGCGCCCAACCCCTAGCCGAGAACAACATATGGGTCACGCTCCAGCTGAACGACGACATCGAACAGGTCTACCGCTACGTCGGCGACGACCGCCTCGTCATCGGCACGGACTACGGCCACGCCGACTCCGCCACCGAGATCTACGCCCTCAGGACATTTGAGAACGACGACCGCATGCCCGCCGCCAGCCGCGCCCGCGTCCTCTGGGACAACCCCAAGGAGCTCTACGCCATCTAGCCCCCCTCCGTCATTCCCGCGCAGGCGGGAATCCAGGGTGCGCGGGGGAGTGCAAACAGGGCAGGTAGTATCAGACGGGAGAGAGATCGGTTCGTGGCGATGGGGTAAGTAGGGGAAAGGGAAAGTGGTTCGTGGTGAGCCCGTCGAACCACAAGCCCGCCGCAAACGCCCCGTCATGCCCACAAGCGGCTGGCATCCAGGCTGGCCCACAGGCGCTCTATCAGCCACGATGAAGAAAGGGGGAGCGCCAAGCCATGAAACCCGGCTTGCCTTGGGAAGCGTATATCAAGCGTGGCGCTCCCTCGCATCATGCCGTCCACTCTCCTGCTTGTCATGCTCACCCTTGCGCTCGCCGCCTGCGACTCATCCCCCAATTCCCAGTACCTGACGAAAGAGGTGCCCCCCTGCACACCCGCGCCCGGCTCCGCCTTGGACCCGTGCGAACCCAATGCGGAGCCGATCTTCGGGGAAAGTCAACCTGACCCAACTCCCACGCCCGGTCCGGACACTGACTTAAGTGATGAACCTATGGGCATGCGCGAAATGCTTGACGGAATTCCGCTTCACGGAATTCCAGATTACGTGTCCCATCTCGTGCTGCGGGCACGTATCTCCCCAACACCGTGCGCTGCACCGCTGACAATCCCTTGCGCCCGCCGTCTTATTTGGTTCCTTCATACGGAAATGAGGAGATAGCCCAATCCCGATACTTCCAGTGCTACGCTGACGTGCGAGTGGGCGCCTACGTCCTTGGTGAAGGACCGTCCACTCTGACGGTCCTGATGTATGAGCCCGGTTACAGGGACGACTATTTTGCCGAGGAGGCAGCGCGCGAAGGGACCACCAAGCAGAAGCTCATACAAGAAGTGCGACAATATATCGAAACTGCCATCGGCGACATATCGGGCAGGGAGGAGATAATGTTCGTTGGGCCGCCGTCTAATCTATCCGTCGAAGTATGGAACTACATGGGAGCTTGGGATGTGCAGCGCCGGGAGGACGGTAAGGCGGTCGCCGTGCATCCCGACAGGGGTTGGTGGCGACGCTACAGACCCGATGAGTACCAGACTTACCGCTCCGTCCTCGAGATGGAGTTGCTCGCCTTCACGCAAGCAATGAAGACCGCCAACGAGGCCCGCGTCGCCGACTACGGCGGACGCATCGGCGCAGACCCCACCCTACCTATGCTGGTCACCGACGCTCACCAGTTACGCCAGTTCTATATCGACGTTGGCGCCTACGATCACCCCGACGGCCCGCCCGCCCAGCCGCCGCCCGTTCGCTGAGCCTTTCCCGGGACAGGCCGCCCCCCTACGGCTCCCCAAAGAAGCGCACCGCGTTGTCCCACATGAACTTCTGCATCGTGTCCGGGCCGAGGCTCTCCCACCGCCGCACCATGGAGGGCGAGTCCGGGAACTTGCACTCGGCGTGGGGGTAGTCCGACGCATACATCACGATGTCGTCGCCGAGGAAGTCCATGACCATGCGGACTATGTCTTCCTCGTCCGTCATGTCGATGCTGGCGAAGAAGCGGCCGCCGCTGACGTAGTCGCTCATCTTGTGCTGGAGGTCCGCCGTGAAGCCGACGTAGGCGGCGTTCACGTCCATCCGCCGCGTCCAGAACGGCAGCCAGCCCACGCCCGATTCGAGCACCCCCAGCTTGATGGGGTAGCGGTCCATGATGCCGGCCCCGATGAACGACGCCACCATCTTCATCGCGCCCCACGGGTGCGAGCAGAGACGCGCCAGGAAGCGATTGTCGTCCATGTCCTTGTAGCCGGGAAAGTAGGGCGGCACCCATGTCATGCTGTGGTGCACCGCGCCGAGGTCGTGGCTGGCCGCCGCCGCCCATATCGGCTCCATGCGCGGGTGGTCCATCGGCTCGCCCACGCCGGGGAAAGGCAGGATTCCCGCCGACCAGCGCTCCTTCCCCCATCGCTCGATCTCCGCGACCGAGCCCTCGACGTCCGTGCCGGAGACGGCCATGAGCGCCTTGAACCGTCCGGGATAGGTTGCGGCGATGTCGTGCGCCATGCGGTGGTAGGCGCGGACCAGCCCCATCTCCAGCGTGGGGTCGCCCAGCAGCGCGACGCCGATGGCGGTGTCCGGGACCATCATGTGCACGTCGGTCCCCTCCTCGTCCATGTCGGCGACCCGCTGCTCGAAAGCGTCGTCGATAACTCCGACTCCCGGCAGCTTGGCGCCCGTGTACTCGCCGAAGTGCAATCGCGAGTGCGCGTCCTTGGGCATTTCGCGCGGGGCCGCGTCGCCCAGATGACGCTTGTAAGGGCTGAGGCTCACCGCATAGTGACGCCGGGACGGGTCCTCGCGCGGCGTCGTCGTCTGGTCCGACCGCGCGCCGACCGTATACTTTTCGAGCTCGGGCAGCCGGGCCCTGAACTCGGGATCGACGTAGCGCTCCAGGGACTCCACCGACGGGTGGATGTGCGTATCGGCGTCGAATACCTTCTGTCCGTTCAGCATTGCGTCCTCCGACGAGCAGGCATAGCCAAAGTATACTCAGGCGGGGCCTGCCGCGACGGAGCCTCGGCTGGCTAAGGGAGCGCCATGGTCAGTAAGGACCGTCTCATTGCCTTCGCTACGATCACCGATGCGGAGAAAGCAAAGCGCTTCTACGCCGACGTGCTGGGCTTGCAGCTGGTTGCCGATGAGCCGTGGGCGTTGGTGCTCGATGCCGCCGGCACGATGCTGCGCCTGCAGAAGGTGCAAGAGGCGCTCCCTCCTCAAGGGACCGTCCTGGGGGTGGCACGTCTCCGACATCCGCTCGACTATGAGGACCCTCGAAAGCCGTGGGGTCTCGTTCAACCGCTACGAGTGGCTTCCGCAAGATAGCGTCGGTGTCTGGACGACGCCTGACGGCGCGCAGATTGCTTGGTTCAGCGACCCGGACGGCAACACGTTGTCCCTCACCCAGTTTTAGCCGCCTCGAACATTGCGCCTGCTGGCGCCGCCGCGTATAACCCTGCCCGCTATGCCCCAAACACCCAGCCCCTCTGCCCAAGGAATCGAGGTCCACGAGGTCAACGCCGGGCGCTGGCCCGATTTCGAGCGCCTGTTCGAGTCGCGCGGCGGGCCGAAGTGGTGCTGGTGCAGGATGTTCAGGGCCGACGAGGCCGGCAAGATGCCCCATGCCCGAGCGGACATGAAGCAGGCGATGTTTCGGAAAATCGAGAGCGGCGTCCGCGTTGGGCTGCTCGCGTACCGGGACGGCGAGCCCGTCGCGTGGTGCTCCACCGCGCCCCGTGCGACCTTCGTCCATCACGGCGGCCCCGAGCCGGCCCCCTCCCGGCCTCCCCCGCATACGGAGAACGAGGACCCGGACTCGGTATGGGCGATCACGTGCTTCTACGTCAAGAGCGGCATGCGGCGGCAGGGCGTGATGAGCTTGCTCATCGAGGAGGCGGTGCGCCGCGCGGGGGAAAACGGCGCCTCGGTCGTCGAGGCCTACCCCGTGGACTTCGACTCACCGAGCTACCTCTTCTGCGGCTTCGTCCCCATCTTCGCGGCCCACGGTTTTGAGGAGGTAGCCCGCGCGGGCCTGCGCCGCCACGTCATGCGCCGAGCGGTCTAGGAACTCGCCTCCTCCATTATTTCCGCGCAGGCGGGGACCTCGTAGCGGCGTTGTCTCTTTCCCTTTGGCCTGCTGCACCTCAGGGAAGCGGCCCGCGGCAGGCCGATTTGGCGCGAATTTGTCCGATACTGCCCGAATTCGCCCCCGCCGCGCACTCGTAAAATGCCCAGGTCCACGAGTGGAGAGCGGGCTGATTTTTAAAAAACTGTCGCATTTGTCGCATTTTCTTGGTTTTCACTCGTGTCGCGTGCGACAGTAGCGCGACACTTTGGGACAGTAATGCGACACTTTACGACAGTAATGCGACAGTAATGCGACACTTTGCGACAGGGGCCAGGGGTCCGACAGGCTCACCACGGACCTCAGGGGCGTCAGGATGTGGAGCATGCCGGGCGATTGGGGCATGGGAGACAGGATAGGGACCAGGATTCGTTTGCGCAACGAGCAAGTGTCACTCTGGCGACGCGGGATGCCTGGGCGGGAATGACGGGCGGGGGCATTCTCCTCCCCCGTACTTCGCTGCGCTCACCCCCCTCCCCATCTATGTAGATTCTCCCCTAGGAACCGCTTGCTATAATCGCCGCCCATGCCCTCCTACCCCCACATCGAGCGCTACTACGAGGAGCTGCGACAGCTCATCGAGTTCGGCGGCTCCACCAACGAGCAGAGCACCCGCCGGGCCTTCGAGACCTGCCTCGAATCCTACTGCCGCGAACACCGCGAGAGCATGAAGCTCGTGGCGGAGCTCGCCCTGCCCTCCGGCGTCAGGCCCGACGGCACGGTGAAAGACTCCCTCCGCATGGCGCGCGGCTACTGGGAGGCGAAGGACACCGACGACGACCTCGACTCCGAGATCCAGCGCAAGCTCAACCGCGGCTACCCGCGCGACAACATCATCTTCGAGGACTCGCAGACCGCCGTCCTCTACCAGAACGACGGCGTGGCGATGCGCGTGGACATGCGCCGCCCCGACGAGCTTCACCGCCTCATCAGGACGTTCCTCGACTACGAACTTCCGGAGATAGAGGAGTTCCGCGACGCCCGCGACCAGTTCAAGAACGACCTCCCCAGCGTCCTCGAAAACCTCCGCGAGACCATCGAACTGGCCGAGCGCGAGAGCATCGCCTACCGCCAAGCCGCTGCCGCCTTCCTCGAGCTCTGCAATCGCACCATCGGCTCCTATGTCTCCGAGGCCGACGTGCGGGAGATGCTCCTCCAGCACATCCTCACCAAGGACATCTTCCTGCGCGTCTTCGCCGAAGACCAGTTCCACCGCGAGAACAACATCGCCCGGCTCCTTGACGCCCTCGAACAGACCTTCTTCACCGGGGACGTGCGACGCGAAGCCATCGACCGCCTCCGCGCCTACTACGGCGCCATTGGACGCGCTGCCGACGAGATCGCCGACTACGCCGAGAAGCAGCAGTTCCTCAAGGCCATCTACGAGGACTTCTACAAGACCTACAACCCCGCCGCCGCCGACCGCCTCGGCGTCGTCTACACGCCCAACGAGATCGTGGACTTCATGGTCCGGGGCGCGGACCACCTGCTCCGAAAGCACTTCGGGCGCGGGCTCGCCGACGACAACGTGCAGATACTCGACCCTGCGACCGGCACGGGCACGTTCATCACCAATCTCATCAACTTCCTGCCGCTCGACCGGCTGGAGCGCAAGTACCTGAACGAGATGTACGCGAACGAGGTGGCGATACTGCCGTACTACATCGCCAACCTCAACATCGAGTACACATTCAAGGAGCGCACAGGCCGCTACGTCGAGTTCCCCAACCTCTGCTTCGTCGACACGCTGGACAATATGGACTGGCAGTATAAGGGCGCCACGAGCGCGACGGTCCAGCGCCAAGGCGCGTTCGAACTCGGCGCGCTTTCCGAGGAGAACTGGCTCCGGATCCATGAGCAGAACGAGAAGACCATCAGCGTCATCATCGGCAACCCGCCGTATAACGCGAACCAGCAGAACGAGAACGACAACAACAAGAACCGCGAGTATCCGGAGATTGACCGCCGGATTAGCGACACATACATCGATGCAAGCACGGCCCAGAAAACTAAGCAGTACGATATGTACAAACGGTTCATCCGCTGGGCGAGCGACCGACTCGCCGACGATGGTGTCATCGCCTTCATTACCAACCGTGCCTACTTAGACGCCCGGCAGGATGACGGCTTCCGGCAGATCGTGGCCAAAGAGTTCACTGACATCTATCTCCTTGATCTGGGATCCGATGTGCGCCGGAACCCGAAGATTGCGGGCACAACCCACAATGTCTTTGGCATACAGACCGGTGTTGCCATTAGCTTCTTAGTGCGGGATAGTTCCAAGACTGGCGAATGTGATATCCATTATGCATACCGTAAAGATGCCGAACTTGCGATAGACAAACTAGCCTATTTACGCGAAACCGAGCTTGATGAGATTGATTTCGAAGACATTACCTCTGATGCTAACGGTGACTGGTTCAACCAGACTAACCCTCATTTCGGCTCGCTAGTTCCTCTAGCGAACCGCCAGACCAAGCTCGCCATGGCAGCCTATGAAGATCACGCGATATTCAGGATCTACTCCATGGGAGCCGTAACAAACCGTGATGAATGGGTCTACGATTTTAACTCCGACCAGCTCACTTCTAAGGTTCGCGACTTCATTAAAATGTACGAAGAGACTCGTGAAACTTACGGCGGAAAAAAAATTGACGATACCGAACTCCCGCTGGATATCAAGTGGACGCGCGACCTCAAGCGACAGCTGCGTCTGAACGTGCCGAATTCCTTTACAAGAAACAGTATTCGACAGACCATGTATCGGCCATTCGTCCGTAAGTCACTTTATTACAATCAGAACCTTAACGAGATGCTCTATCAGTTGCCTGATCTATTCCCAAATGGGACTGAGAACGAAAACAGAGTCGTCTGCTTCTGCGTGAACGGCAAAGACTTCTACGCGCTGGCTGCGGATAGAGTAATTGACCTGCACTTCACCGGCGACACCCAATGCCTGCCCCGCTACCGCTACACCAGGGACGGCAGACGCGTCAGCAACATCACTCAATGGGGCATCCGCCACATCAACGACCACTACCGCAAGGAGTGGGGCAAGGACTTCGAGAACGTCGCCGGCCCCGGCGGCATCACCGCCGAGCAGATCTTCGCCTACACCTACGCGGTGCTGCACGATCCGGTCTACCGCTACGACTACGCGACGGACCTGCTGCGGGAGTTCCCCCGGCTGCCGCTCTACCATGATTTCGATATCTGGGCGCGCATGGGCCAGGAGCTGCTCGACCTGCACGTCGGGTTCGAGTCCGCCGAGCCGTATCCGCTGAAGCGGGAGAGGACGGGCAAGAAGCCGGGCAAGCCGAAACTCCGCCGACAAGGAGGCGTCATCGTCCTCGACGACGCGACGCGCCTCACCGGCGTGCCGCCGGACGCGTGGCGCTACCGTCTCGGCAGCCGCTCCGCCATCGAGTGGGTGCTCGATCAGTACAAAGAGCGCAAGCCCAAAGACCCCACCATCGCCGAGCACTTTAACACCTATCGCTTCGCGGACTACAAGGAGCGCGTCATAGACCTGCTGCGCCGCGTCTGCACCGTCAGCGTCAAGACGATGGACATCGTGGACGACATGGCCTACTGGGAGGGAGACCAACTCATCGTGTTCGGCGACCGCGACAAGCACGAATTTGCGATGCTGGGGCTGATGGACTGGTTCAGCAGGCCCGAGGACCCCGATTGGGAGGCGGCGTGGTCGGAGACGTAGTCTTGGCGCCGTTCCCCTACTCTGACCTGAGCGCCGCCAAGATACGGCCCTGCTTGGTGCTTGCCGATGTGGGTATGGGCGATTGGGTGCTGTGCGAGATAACCAGCAGACGGCAGGGCTACCCCGGTGATATTCGGATTGCACAGAGCGATATGCGAAATGGCCGGTTGAATAGGAACGGCTGGGTCCGCCCCGATCGACTACACACGCTGAACGACGTGCGGTTCGGCCGGACCGTCGGCGGGGTGTCGAGCGCCAAGCAGGCGGAGGTCATGGCCGCCGTGCGGGCGCTGTTGCCTGATTCTCTCTCTCGTCTGCAGGGGAGAGCTAGAGAGGGGGCCGATGCCTAGGCCGCGCTTTACCCGCCGCGCTCCCCGTCCTACCATGCGCCCAACAACCTACCCTGAGGAAGTCAAGTGACCACCGTCAGCCGCTACGCAGTCGAAGAGTTCGGGCGCGACGTCCGGCGGACGCTCGACCTGAACAGTCCGGGGATGGAGTCGGTCCTTCAGCTCGGCCATCTCCTTCAACGCTTCGGCGAGGAGAATAGCCGGGAGTATTTATGGAGCATCGGCGAGCCCGCGGTGATCAGCTCCGGCCTGCCGGGCCAGAAGCTCTACGACGACCAAGGCGGCCTCTTCCGTCTCCTGCTCGCCCAGTACCCGCCGAACACGCCGACCGCCATCCACAGCCACGAGGGGTGGGTCGTCATAGGCATCCTCGAAGGGAGCGAGCGCTACACTTCCTGGCGACGCGTCGACGACGGCTCGACGGACAAAGCGACGCTGGAGATAGTCCAGGACCACCACATCATGCCGGGCGAGTTCGGCTATCTCTACGACGGCCCGTACAACGTCCACCGACAAGCCGCCGAAGCGGAGGGAGCGGTCGAGCTCGTGCTTATGAGGGGCAGAGGCCGCCGCCTCGAACACATTGATGAGTCCACCGGCGAATGCTCCCAGCCCATGGACCTCAACCGCTAAGGCGCGGGCCAAGCCCTCGCGCGGCCGCTGGATTTACATGGCCGTGGCGCGGTCGCCGTGCGGCGGGGCGGGGGGCAGGAACAGAAAGTCCCCGGACATTTCTGAACCTGTTTACTAGGCCGTGGTGCGATGGAAGGGGGGTAAGAATTCAAGAATCCACAAATCCCCCCCGTCGGCGTGGCTTTGGGGTCTATGGAGCAGGCCGGGAGGGCGCGTCGGCTTTTCGCTTGCCGGAGTCCATGGTAGGGGGTTGGTTGGGAATAGGGGAAGGGGCAAGTGTCGTGGCGGGGGCAGTGGGAGGAAGCCTTCACTCCCTCGATTGTCAATGATACGACACCAGCCCGTTGCACCATAGCCACTCCGTCTCCTACTATGTATCCAACAACCCCGGCCCACGAACGGAAGAGGACCAAACGACGCCAAATGAAGCCAATCCGCGCCATGTCTCACCCCACCCGACGGAGGGCCATGTCTCACCCACCCGACGGAGGGAGGAGTGAGACGGAGACGCTGTGACTGAGTCTAATCTCGAGACCACGATGTTCGACCGCGTCGGCGGAGGGCCGTTCTTCGTCGAGCTGGTCGACCGCTTCTACGACAGAGTGGAGGCGGATCCGCTGCTGCGGCCCGTCTACCCGGACGAGCTGGAGCCGGGCAAGACCTACCTCGCCGCATTCCTCGTGCAGTACTGGGGCGGCCCGCCACTCTACTCCCAGGTGCGCGGCCATCCTCGCCTGCGCCAGCGCCACTTCCCGTTCGCCATCGGCCGGGCCGAGCGCGACGCCTGGGTCGCCCACATGCTGGCGGCGGTCGCGTCCATGACCATCTCCCCGGAAGACGAGGCTGAGATGGCCGAGTACTTCGAGCGCGCGGCCACGATGATGATCAATCGAGAGTGACCCCCCGCCTTCGGTCGATACCCTGCCAGAAGCCGTCCCGCAGGCTCCTCCGCAGGTGCGGCCTCTCGAACAGGTCGCCGAACTGCGCGTGCGCATCCTCCAGCAGACGCCGGTCCAACTCATTGGGCAGCTGAGGACGGCTCCAAAGCAGCGCCTGCACCGCTTGCGGATCGGCCGCCTCCCCCCAATCGGCGCCGAACTGCTCCCCGAGATTCCGGGCGGCCTCCTCTTCGGGAGTTGTGGGCTCTCCGTCCATGGTCCAGCCGGTCTCGCGGAGGCTGAACCACGTCTGCAGAGCGGACTTGTCGAGGAGCAGGTGATCGTCGGCTTCGCTGATGAGCGCCAGCGCCTGGTTCCCGGTCCCGTCGACCGGCGGCACCCCGACCAGGACGACGGAAACCCCTTGGTCCTGCGCCTCCGCCACGCCTTCCCTGATGTCCTCATCCCCGCTCAGCACATACGCCGCCGACACCGCCCGGTCGCGCGACAGTACGATGAGGTCCCTGACGATGCGCGAGTCGACGCCTTTCTGGCCGACCGAGGTGAGACGTCCAAGCCTCAACTTCACGCCCGCCAGGAACCCGACCGCGTAGTGTGCGGGAGTCGGCTGCGCGTTCGTCGCGGCGTCGTACCAGTAGGTCCTCAGGTGCCGGAAGCCGCTGTGCTCCCGCCCCAGCTCAGCGAGACCCTTCACCGCCGCCGCGAAGTCCAAGTGGATCTGGGAGCGGTTGGGGGTGCCAATACACAGCTTGCCTCCCTCGGCGTAGAGATACCCGGCGTCCACCATGACCACGAACGAGTCCATATACCTGCCCCCTTCTTTCCTAGAAACAGCTTGGGCGGCTCGTCTGCGCCTGAAACGTCAGTGGAGCTCTCCGCGAAGCTCCCCGTAGAGCCGCGACATGAGCGTTGGCAAGCGGTCCTCTTGGCGGCCCCAGTCCGAGAACGGGCCCAGGTCCAACGCCGCTCGCGCGTCCTCGGCCGAGAGGCCCGACTCGAAGGAGCGCCGGCCCTGCTGAACGATCAGCTCGAGGCACTCGCGCATCTCGGCGAGGTCGGCGCGCGTTCCAAGCGGGCCGTGGCCCGGCACGACCACCCGGCAATCGACCTGCTCGACGCTCCGGGCGGCGCGCGCCCACTCCTGTGGAAAGCCGTCACGCGCGTTCGGGATGTACTTGTGGAACGAGAGGTCGCCGGCGAAGAGGACGCCCTCCGTCGGCAGGTGGACCACCACATCGCCGCGCGTATGCGCCTTGCCGAAGAAGCGCAGCTCGATGGGGCGCGGGCCAAGGTGGAGCGTCAGCGAGTCGCTGAAGGTCAGGTTGGGCGGCGTCTGCGGAAGGTCCGACCACTCCGGGTACATCGCGGGGTAGAGGTCGCGCAGGAACTGCCGGTGCGGTCCCCACTCCGTGAACAGGTCCTCCCGGCAAGTGTCGTGGGCGATGATCGGCGCCTCCGGCATCAGCGCGTTGCCGAAGAGGTGGTCGCCGTGCCAGTGCGTATTCACGACGTATCGCACCGGCTTGTCGGTGACGCGCCCCGCCTCGGCCAGCAGCCGCTCGGCCAGCGTCCGCGTCATGAGCGTATCGATGATAACGACTCCCTCCTCTTCGACGAGGAACCCGGCGTCCGTCGCGCCGCCCTCTTGGATAAAGGCGTACGCGCCGGGCGCGACCTCGATAACGCCGGTCCGGTAGCCGGACTGAGTCATCGCCCGCCCCCGTCGGCGCGCAGCGGGGGAACGACGCGCGACGCTATGAGATCGATCGTGCGCTGTACGTCGGCGAGGCTCCGCGCTTGCGGGAGAAACACGAAATGGCTCACGCCGGCCTCCAGGTACCCCGCAAGCGTGGCGGCGATGCGCTCGGGCTCGCCCACGAGGGCGTTGCGCTTCTCGGCGCCCGCCGCGTCCGGCTCGTCACGGAGGTCGACGAGGACGCGGAGCGAGAGCGAGACGGCACCGCTGCCCCGTCCCTGCGCCTCCGCTTCCTCGTTGATCCGGCGGTGGGACTCCGCGAGGGACGCGGGCGTCGTCCCGAACAGAGGCGGGAACCATGCCGAACCGTGCCTCGCTGCGCGGCGCATGACGGGCTTGGTGTGCCCGCCCACCCATATCGGCGGGTGCGGCCTCTGCGCCGGGCGCGGGTGGGACTCCACCTCGTGTATATGGAAGGACCGCCCCTCGAACCGTGCTATGTCGCCGGTCCACGCGGCCTTCAGGACGTCGAGACTCTCGTCAAGCACCCTGCCCCGGCTCTCGAAATCGAGTCCGAGCGCGTCGAACTCCTCGCGCAGCCAGCCGGCCGCCACGCCGAGGACCGCCCGCCCGCCAGACAGCACGTCCAGCGTCGCGACGGTCTTCGCGACGGCGAGGGGATGACGCAGGGGGAGCAAGGTGACCGCCGTGCCGAGCTTCACTCGCTTCGTGAACCCGGCGACGTACGCGAGGGTCGTGAACTGGTCGAGGAAGGGCAAGCCGGGCGCGATGAGGAACTCGCCGTCGGCGCTGTAGGGATAGGTAGAGGTGTGACTCGTCGGAAGAACGATGTGGTCAGCCGCCCAGACCGAATCGAGCCCGGCTGCCTCGGCCTGCTCGGCCACGAGCCGGACAGCCGAGGGATCGTCCATGCCGATGGTGGGAAGGGATACGCCGAATTCGACCATCCGCAGCATGGTATTGAGGACGCCGCCCGCTGGCAACGTGCTCCTCTCGGCTGGCGGGGGCGGCTCATGCGCTTCCCCCGCCAGGACTGCCTTGTTCTACAGGCCGCTTTGCCCTGTCCTTAGCGTGTACGCCGCCTCGACATCGGAGACGAACGTTCTGCCATCGCCGGGGAAGCCGGTGGACGCGGCGGCGCCTCCCCGTGCCCGTGGCAAGGGCGCCGCCTCCGCCCAGACCCGAGCCTCCGCCCAGACCCGAGGAGGAAGGCTGCGGGCAAAAGAAAGGAGCCCGCCGACGGCGGACTCCTTGGACTCTCTGGGTTAGATCGGAACGGGTCTTAGTCTTGGGCCCTGCTGGTGCGGCGGCGGATGAAGGACGGGAGCACGACCCACATGGTAAAGAGTCCGCCGAACGCTACCCCTGCGAAGATTGCTTCCATAACTCTCTGCCTCCCTCTATGTGGTGCGGCCTCGCTGAGGACCGTAAGTGATTTCGATGGCCCCATTCTGCGAGGCATATGTTGCAGGCCGATTACGCATCTGTTGCGAGGGTGTTACATCTCCGTTACACCGCGGCGTCCCTCCCACGTCCGCGGAGAAGTCCGAAGGGCGCCGTTCGAGCGCCTGTGGGAGAGGGACCGGGTGCCGCGTCCGGCCCTCCCCCCAGGCGTTGTCTGACTATCCCGCCTACGCAGAGGCTCCGGCCGTGGTGTCGACCGGGTAGGCCGCCGTTCCGTGCTCAGGAACGTCGAGCCCCTCGAGTTCCTCTTCGCGGGAGGCCCGGAGCCCGATGGTGTACTTGATGAGCGCGAACACCACCAGCGCGCCGCCGAGGCCCCACACGATCACCGCGCCTACCGAGATCAGCTGCGACAGCAACTGCGTGGCGTCGCCGTAAAGGAGACCAGTGATGTACGGAGCGTCAGTGGTGTAGTTGCCGTAAGTGCCGTCGGCGAATATCCCGACAGCCAGCACGCCCCAGACGCCGGTGGCGCCGTGGACCGGGAACGCGCCGACAACGTCGTCGACCTTGAACTTCAGCAGCAGGTTTGTGGCGCCCAGCATCACGAAAGCGCCGAGGAGGCCAATGACCACCGCCGCCCAGGGAGCGACCCACGCGCACGGCGCAGTGATGGCGACGAGTCCCGCCAGCGCGCCGTTGGCCGATTTGCCGATGTCCACTTTGCCCGTGCGGACGAACCCGTAGTACATCGCCGTGACCGCGCCCGCGGCGCCCGCCAGCAGCGTGTTCGTGAAGATGATCGAGATCCGCAGCTCCGTCGCGGCAAGCGTGCTGCCCGTGTTGAACCCGAACCATCCGAAGAACAGGATGAACGTGCCGATGACCACGTAGACCATGTTGTGGCCGGGGATCTCGTTCGCGCTCCCGTCCGCGTTGAACCGTCCGATGCGCGGGCCGACCATGATTGCGCCTGCCAGCGCCGCGAGACCGCCGATTGCGTGCACCACGCCGGAGCCCGCGAAGTCGACGGCGGGCGTGTCCAACGCGCTCAGCCAGCCGCCGCCCCAGACCCAGTGCCCGTAAATCGGGTAGATGATGGCGACGATGAGGAATGCGTAGGCCAGGTAGGCGGTGACCTTCATCCGCTCCGCCACAGCGCCCGCGACTATCGTCGCCGCCGTCCCCGCGAACATCATCTGGAAGGCCCACGTGAGGGCAGTGCCCACGTCGTAAGCGTCCCCTGCCAGGAAGAAGCCGTCGCCTCCGAAAAGGCCTCCCGCCATCGAGCCCCCGAACATCAGCGCGAAGCCGAATGCCCAGAAGGACAGGGAGGCCATGGCGAAGTCCATAAAGCTCTTGGTCAGATAGTTGACCGTGTTCTTCGCCCGGATGAGTCCGGCCCCCAGGAATGCGAATCCCGCCTGCATGAAGAAGACGAGCGCTCCGCACAACAGCACCCAGGCGTAGTTAACCGGAGCGCTGGAGTCGGCCTCCAAGGTTGCGGCCCCGCCGGGGTCGGCGGCGAGGGCGACGCTGAAGCTGGTCAGAAAGATCATGACCCCCAGCACTACTACGACACTCTTGCGACTTAACCGTCCTAACATCGCGACACCTCTGCGTGTGAAATCAATCACACGCTAGACGGCATGTGTTGCGTCGGCATTACGAGCTTGTTGCTTTTGTGTAACGCTTTTCAGCATCAGGCAAGAGCGCCTCGACGAGAAACGTAACACTCGCGAAACACCTTCGTAACCGAGCCGACACACCCGGCCCCTACCGTTAGCGGGAGCCCTCGACAAAGCAGGTCGCCTCCCCCGGTGCAGGCGCATCGTCACGGAGCGTCAGGCCGGGAGCGGGCAAGAAGACCTGCCGACTGGAAGACCTGATCGAAGGACACATGCCCATGGAACAGCTACGCTTGGATCCGGGCTCCTGCGCGGTCTCCTACAGGGCGGAGGCGGCTACGCTGACCCCCCGGGAGATGGACCTCCTCTCCATCTTGGTCCGGAACCGCAGCCGCGTCCTATCCCGCGATGAGATTATGAACGGCTGCTGGCGCAGGGCCGATGGGAACGAGCGCCGCGTCGACGTCTGCGTCTACCGTCTCCGCCGCAAGCTGAACCGGATAGGCCACCCCGGCATCCGAACGGTGCTCGGCCGCGGCTACATCCTCGACCACCCAGGCTAGGCGCAAGAACGCCCCACGGCGCGGCGTCGCGAGTTACGGCGCGGCCTAGTATGCTCACAGCCAGCATTTTCGAATCTGGGCGATGGGTCTAGCGAACCCGGCCCGGTTATCGCACGGCTCTTGCCGGGAGGTGGCGGATGGCGAAGAACGGTTTCAGCATCTTCGATAGCGACATGCACATCATGGAGCCTCGGGACCTCTGGGAGCGCTACATCGACCCCCAGTACCGGTCCATGGCGCCTCGGGCGAGACCCTCGGAGAACGTGCGCGACCTCAGCCTGTACTTCCCCGACGGCGAGGCAAACGCCCTGCGCACCACCGGCACGCCCCACCGGGGCCACAACTACGAGCGCAACCAGGCCCTCTACCGCGACCATTCCGCGCGCGGCTGGTCCCCCCAGGTGCAGCTCGAGGCGATGGACATCGAGGGCTTGGACGTGGCCGTGCTCTTCCCCAGCCGGGGGCTGAGCGTCCTGACGCTGCCAGACCTCGACACGAAGTTCGCCGCGGCCATCGCGAGGGCCTACAACGACTGGCTCTACGACTTCTGTCAGCCCGACACGACTCGCCTCATCGGCGCGGGCATGATCTCCGTGTACGACGTGAACGACGCCGTCGAGGAGGCGCACCGGGTCGTGCACGACCTCGGCTTCAAGGCGGTGTTCGTCCGCTCGAACATCGTGAACGGCAAAATCTGGCACGATCCCTACTATGAGCCCCTGTGGAACGCGCTGGAGGAGCTTGGCATCCCCCTCGGGTTCCATGAGGCCTCCGGGTCGCGCTCGCATCAGAGCGCGGAGCAGTTCGACCCCAACTTCGGGTTGCGCCGCATCTACGCTCAGCCGTTCGAGCAGATGCTCGGCTTGGGCAGCTTCGCCGCGGGCGGCATTCTCGCCCGCCATCCAAAGCTCAAGGTGGCCTTCCTGGAAGCGAACTGCTCGTGGGCGCCGTGGCTCGTCTGGCGCATGGACGAGGGCTACGAGCGCGAGGCCGACATCTTCATGCCCGACCTGACCGAGCCGCCCAGCGCCTACTTCAACCGCCAATGCTGGGTCTCTGTTGAACCTGATGAGCTGCCCGCGCGCTACATGATTGACATGTTCGGCAGCGAACGCATCGTGTTCTCGACCGACTACCCGCACGGCGACTCGAAGTATCCCCACGCCGTGGACAGCTTCTTGGAGCTGCCCCTCTCCGACGAGGAGAAACGCCGCATCCTCTGGGACAACTGCGCGGAGTTCTACAACATGGCCGCCGTGCCCGCGGGGGCGCGATAGCCCTGCCTGCGGGCCGCGACGGCTGCTCGACCGAGCTCAACGCCCTTGGCGCCCCCGCGCCAAGGGCGCGTTTGCGACCTTCAGCAACACGGGCCGTCGGCCGATAGGAGCACTTGATGTCTGAAAACGTCGGTTTCATCGGGCTGGGCACGATGGGGCGGCCTATGGCCTCCAACCTCGTCAAGGCTGGCTGCCGGCTCACCGTCTATGACATCGATGGCGCCGCCGTCGAGACGCTCGTAAGCCAGGGCGCTCTGGCCGCCGGGTCTGCGAGGGAAGTCGCGCTGGCGTCGGACGTAATCATCTCCATGCTGCCTGCGTCCCAGCACTCGATGGCAGCCGCCTTCGGCCCGGACGGCTACGTCGCCGGCCTCGCCAAGGGCGCGACGGTCATCGACATGAGCACCATCGACCCGGACACGACCCGCAGGATTGCGGACGCCGTCGCGGACGCCGGCGGCGACATGCTCGACGCGCCGGTCAGCGGATCGTCCGCCTGGGCGGCAACCGGCACGCTCACGATCATGGTCGGCGGCGACGCAGCGGTCCTGGAGAAGCATCGCGGCCTGCTCGGCCACATGGGCGCCAACATCATCCACTGCGGTGATGTCGGCATGGGCGAGACGGTCAAGCTCGCCAACAACCTGGCGGCGGGCGTCTCGATGATTGCGGTCACGGAGGCGTTCGCCCTCGGCATGGCGAAGGGCGCGGACCCCCAGGTGCTGTTCGACGTCATGTCCAAAGCGTCGGGCAACTGCTGGACGCTCCAGACCCGGTGTCCCGCGCCCGGGGTCGTGCCGGAGAGTCCGGTGAACGACGGCTTTGCGCCCGGCTTCATGACGGACCTGATGTACAAGGACCTGGGCCTCGCCCTCGCCGCAGCCGCCCAGGAGAAGCTGCCCTTGGCGCTCACCGCGACGGCCCACGAGCAGTACGCCGCGACGAGCCGCCGGGGCTACGGGCGCCTCGATTTCTCGGCGGTCGCCATGCTGTTGGAAGCGGCGAACGGATAACCCACAGGAGTCGGACAGATGACGATCCAGGCTGAACAGGTGAAGCTCTCGCCCATGCTGGTCGGCGGCGAGGAGACCGTCGCGAAGGCTGGCGGCGTGATAACCGTTGGAAACCCCGCGTTCCGTAACCGGCCCATCGCCGAGACGCCGCGAGCCCTCGCGGAGGACGTCGACCACGCCGTACAGACGGCCCACCGCGCCTTCCAGAGCTTGGCGCCGCGTTGCCCCGCGCGAGCGGGGCCGCATGATGCTCCGCATCGCCGACGCGATGGAAGCCGCCGCCGAAGAGATCGCCGCCCTCATCGCGACGGAGACCGGCAACGCAATCGCCCCCCAGTCCCGCCCCGAGGCAAAGGGCGCGGCCGACGTGTTCCGCTATTTCGGCGGAGTGGCGGGCGAGCTGAAGGGCGAGACGGTCCCCCTCGGCGAGGACCTGCTCGTCTACAACCGCCGCGAGCCCATCGGCGTGGTCGGCGGCATCATCCCGTGGAACTCGCCGGTGCTCCTCGGCGCGCTCAAGATCGCCATGTCCATAACGGCGGGCAACACGCTCGTGCTCAAGGCCGCCGAGGACGCGCCCCTTGCCGTCCTGCACATGGGCAAGATATGCAACGAGGTCTTGCCGCCCGGCGTGCTGAACGTCCTCACCGGCTACGGAGAGGAGGCCGGCGCGGCCCTCGCCGTACACCCGCTGGTCCGCAAGCTCTCTTTCACCGGCTCGACCGAGGTGGGCAAGCTGATCATGCACGCCGCCGCCGACCGCATCGTCCCCGTCTCCCTGGAGCTGGGCGGCAAGAGCCCGGCCATAGTATTCCCGGACTCGGACAACGATACCGTCGTTCAGGGCGTCGTCGCGGGTATGCGGTTCACCCGGCAGGGCCAGTCATGCACCGCCGGCTCACGCCTCTTCCTGCATGAGAGCATCCACGACTCTTTCCTCGACAAGCTGGTCGCGAAGCTCCAAACGCTGAAGGTCGGCGACCCGCTGGACGAGTCGACCGACATGGGCTCGATCATCAACGAGAAGCAGTTCAACCGGGTGTGCGGCTACATCGAGGACGGCGTCGGCCAGTCCGGGGCGCAGGTGCTGCTGGGCGGCATGCCCCCGCAAGACGGCCCCCTTGCCGAGGGCTACTACGTCACGCCGACCGTCATCACGCGCGCCAACAACGATTGGCGCGTGGCGCGCGAGGAGATATTCGGCCCCGTCCTCGTCGTCGTGCCCTGGTCGGATGAAGAGGAGGCCATACGGATGGCGAACGACAGCCACTACGGCCTGGCCGCCTACGTCTGGTGCCGGGACCTCAAGCAGGCGCTGACCACCGCCCACGGGATCGACTCGGGCTGGGTGCAGGTCAACCGCGGCCTGGGCCAGCTCCCCGGCCACTCCTACGGCGGCTTCAAGATGAGCGGCATAGGACGCGAGTTCTCGCTCGAAGGCATGCTGGACAGCTTTACCCAGCGTAAGAGCGTGACGGTCAATCTGGGGTAGGCGACGGGCGCGAGCCGCCGCTTAGGAGACCTTTGCGTAACACGCGTCGCTGGACGCCCAGCGACATTTGCCCATTGCCCAATCCCCTCGCGCCCCCTACGATGAAGTGTCGTCACGCCTCGGACCGGAGAATCCCAACCAACGAGCGCGGGAGGGGGCAGGAATTAAAAAACATCTCGGTCAGGAACTTCTTCCAAGACCCATGAAGCAGGCCACGGCCATGAAAGCGCCCCTCGAAACCGTTTCATTCCTGTGTATCTCGATCAGCTTTTTACTCGTAAGGGAAAATACAACCGGTCAACTTTTCACTCTGCGGCGCGGACAGGGCGGGGAAGTTGTGCAAAGGTCTTCTTAGGGGACGAGGGGAGCCCAGAGAACCTATTGGGGCCCCAGAGCGTAGTTTTGCTTGACTGCTAGTCGCCAGATGCCGATGATAGCGCGCGTCGCTGCTGGGTGGTCGAAACTCGGAAGCAGGAGAGACTCATGGGACAACGAAACGGAATGATGCGACTCCTTGTGGGATTGGTTCTCTCCGCGGGGCTGGCGCTGGCGCTGGCCGCCTGCGGGTCCGACCCGACCCCCACACCAAGGCCCACCCCCACGTCAGCGCCGGCGGCTGCAGACCCCACCCCGACGGCCATGGCGCCGGCGGACCCCACGCCTACGGCGACGCCTGTCCCCACGGCGACGCCGGACACGTCATTCGACGCGGAAGCCTACTTCAAGGGCAAGACCATCCGCGTCGTGGTGGCTTGGGACCCCGGCAACAGCATTGACGCCCACGGGCGCGCTGTCTCACGGGTCCTGCCGCGGTACATCCCCGGCAACCCAAAGTCCATCGTGCTCAATAAGGACGGCGCCCAAGGCACCGTCGGCGGCAACTGGTGGCACGAGAACGCGCAGGACGACGGGCTCTGGCTCTTTGCCAACACCGGCGCCAACCCCATCTCCCAGATCCTGCGCCCCGGCGTTCGCTACGACTTCCGCGACTACACGTCGGTCGGCGGCATCATGCAGCGCACGACCATGTGGGTAATCTCCGGCGACGCCCCCTATAACCGCATCCAAGAGGCGTCCGGCGGCTCGGAGGAGTTCACCGTCGGCCTGAACACGGAGTCCGAGACGGGAACGGCGAAGGCCCTTGCCCTCGCCGTTTGGCTCGACCTGCCCATGAGGCCGCTCTACGGCATCGGTTCCGGATTTGCCGACTTCCTGACGACCTTCGACCGCGGCGACGCCGACAGCTACATCTCCGGCAGCGCCTGGTACCGCACTCCGGGCTCGCGCCCCGGCTGGTTCACCGACGGCACGATTGAGCCCTTCGCCATGCTGGGCTCCGCGGACGTCTTCGACAACAACGGCGAGATAGACGTTCCCGACGACCTCCCGCCCATTGTCGAGCTGTTGACGGAGGAGCAGCAGGGAATCTGGTCCGGCATGAACCTGGAGGACACCGCGTTCTACCGCGGCATCTTCACCCCCAAGTCCATAGACCCCGCCATCCTCGCCGTACTGCGGAAGGCGTTCGACGACATGTTCAACGACCCCGAGTACCAGGAGATCTACCAGCGCCTCGTAGGCCTTCCGACCGACCAGGGCGGCAGGCTCGCCCCTGAGGTCGTGGATGCGGCCCTGGTGGACTGGGCCGCGAACGCCGACGCGATCAAGGCGGTATACGAGCAGTTCCTTCCATAGCAGGCTAAACGCTTGCGACGGCCAGCCGCTCCCCAGGGGCGGCTGGCCGTTTCTCTGCTCCCCTTAGGGGAAGGGGGGAGCGCGTACGCGCAAGGAGTGATGCGGAGTGGGTGAATACATCGCCGCCCTGGGGTTCCTCGGAGACCCTCTCTACTGGACCATGCTCGTGCTGGCCGTCGCGCTGCTGGGCACGATTGGCCTTATCCCCGGCCTGGGAAGCACCACCATCGCGGCCATCGCGATTCCCTTCCTCCTCTTCAACTTCGGCGACAACCCCACTGCCGGCATCATCTTCCTCGCCGCCCTCGGCGGGCTGAACAACACCCTCGACTCGGTGCCGGCGGTCCTGCTCGGTTATCCGGGCGCCGCGACGCAAGTCACGTTCTTGGAGGGCCACCAGCTGGCGATGCGCGGACGGGCCGCCTACACCCTAGGAGCGATCTACGCCGTGTCCGCCCTGGGCGGAGTGATCGGCGCGGTTGCGCTCCTGGCCACCATTCCGTTCATGCGCCCGATCCTCGTCAGGTTCTCGTTCCCCGAGATCGCAGCCATGGCGATGTTCGGCGTCCTGATGGTGTCCGTCCTCAGCCGTGGCGCCATGCTCAAGGGCGTCATCTCCGGTGTGCTCGGCATACTGATCAGCACCATCGGTTCCGACGACATCCAGGGCCTCCCCCGGCTCACGTTCGAACAGGTCTACCTCCTCGACGGCCTCCCCCTCATCCCGACACTCATCGGATTCTTCGCGCTCCCGGAGCTGATCGACCTGACGATGACCGGCCGCCCGGTCGCCGCTCCGGGATCGGTCTCGACCCGGGAAGTCATGGCCGGCGCCCGGTACGGCGCAAGCAAGTGGCGGATGGCGATCCGCCAAAGCATCTTCGGCGTCTTTATGGGCGCTATACCCGGAATCGGGAGCGCGGTAATCGACTGGCTCTCGTACGCGTTCGGCATGGCCTTGACGAAGGACAAGTCGCAGTTCGGCAAAGGTTCGCTGGACGGCGTCCTCTTCGCCGAAGCGGCCCAGAACTCGAAGGAGGGCGGGCAGGCTATCCCGACGCTCGCGTTTGGAATCCCTGGCGGGTCGTCGTGGGCGATCGTGCTCGTTGGGCTCATCTTCTACGGCATCGCTCCCGGCCTGGGGATGCTGGACCAGCACCTGGATGTAATGGTCGCCATCGTCGTCACGCTGGCGCTGGGAAATCTACTGATTACGATGCTCGGCCTGGTGGCGACCGGCCAGATCGCCAAGGTCACACTGGTGCCCTACCCCTTGCTGGCGGCGGCCTTGTTCCCTCTGGTGTTCATCGCCGCGTTCCAGACGACGACTGCATGGGGCGACATTCTCGTGCTCCTCGCCGCGGGGGGTCTTGGCCTCGCGATGAAATGGCTCGGCTGGCCCCGGCCCCCGTTCATCCTCGGCTTCATCCTGGGTCCTATCATCGAGCGGAACCTCTGGACCGCGTTGGGCGTGTTCGGTCCTGTGGGGATGCTCACACGGCCAATCTCCGTCATCCTATTCATCCTTGCAGTCGCAAGCGTCATCTACCTGACCAAGGCGATGTCCAAAGAGACTACAGTCGCGCAGATCGCTTCCACCGTGGACACCGGCCTGGGAGGCCCCCCACCGGTGCGCGGCGGCTCAGGCGAAGGGTCGACGGCAAAGGGCTGGACGCAGAGGATACTGGGCCGGCCACGGCTGGTTTGGACCTGGGAGTCCATCTTTCCGCTGGCCCTCGTTGCGCTGGTGATCGCCTTCTTGGTCGACGTCTCCGCGTTGCGTTCCGGGGCCGCGAAGTTCCTCCCGCTCTACCTCAGCATCGCTCTTTTGCCCTTGGTCCTCTACGAAATGCTCCGCATGAACTTCTACGGGCAAGCCCGGGTGGACATCATGGACCTGGGCATGCGCACCGGCACGGGCCAGGTGGCCTTCCGGGCGTTCGTCGTCATCGCGCTATGGCTTGCCGCCATGGTCGTCGCCGGGGCGATAGTGGGGCTTCAGTACGCAACCGTCGGGTTCGCCGTGCTATTCGGCTTCTCGACGTTGAAGTGGCGAGGCCGCCGAAGACTATGGGCCCTGGTCCCAGGGGTGATCGTCGCCGTAGTCGTTTTCGGAGTCCTCGATCAGTTTATGCATGTCATCTGGCCGGACCGCGTCATCCTCGACGCGCTTCTAGGCCGGGAATAACGCGCCGATATCGATAACTAGGAGGCCAGTCATATGCGCCGCATCACAGTCCGACAGACCACCAGCGCAGCCGCCGTCGCGGCATTGGGGTTCGCATTCCTTCTCGCCTGGGCGCTGGGGGTCGCGCCGTTCTCTCCTCAAGAGGCCCGAGGACAAGACACCGACATAGCGCCGAGCGTGGTTGTCTGGCCAGGCGTCGGCGAGCTGCACAGCGGTAGCAGCTTCGCCATCATGGGCGCCGGGTTCGAGCCGGGGCAAGAGGTGCACGTGCTCCTCCAGACAACCATCGGCCGAGGTTTCACCGGCGGCGTCGTCAACGACATCACGGAGAACGTCAACCCGCCGATCGAAATGATCGACGAGACCGGGAACTTCGCCGCGAGCTTCGACATGGGACGCTTCGAGCGCGTGCTCTCCGAAGGAGTCATCGGCCTAACCGTTACCGACGCCGACTTCACACCCCTGGCGTCGGCCCCAGTCGCCATGTGCGACCCCGGCGGCCGCTCGCGAGTCGGGGTCTACCCGCGCGGCGCTCCCGACTATGCCGCGAACCCGGAGGACCCGCGCCCTACGACCTACTGCGCCGGCTTCTTCGAATACCCCGAGCGCCCGGAAAGCTCGGAAGGCGGCTAAGCCCCGCGCGACAGAGAACGAGAAGGGGCCAGCGACGCTGGCCCTTCTCGTGTGTCAGGGACACGAGGGGCAACCCCCATTGGCGGGAGTGCGTGGGAGTCGAACCCACCCCGGACTAGGAAGCTAGCCCGGCAACGGTTTTGAAGTACGTTGCCGAACACCCATGGAGAAGTGGGACAAGAGGCCCTTGCGCAAACGAGACCAGCTTGTACATGGTTAGAGGAAGCCTCCCGACGGCTTACTCCTTGATTATCGGCAGAGCGAGGATAGCTTGACTCTCGAAAGTGACTTTGATCCAGTCTTCGCATCCCGCATGGGCCTACGAGAAAAGGCCGTCCAGCAGAGCTATAGGCCGATTATCGGAATCCATAAATGGTTCGCTCGTCGGCCTGGCTCTGTCTTCCGAAGTCTGCTGCTCTCTGAGTTTGGAGCCAAGGAGCCTCTGGACTCGGCTTACTGGCGATCACACCAGCTAGAAGGGGTTATAGCTGACCCCTTCATGGGAGGGGGAACTCCCCTTACTGAAGCTTGTCGTCTTGGATTTGGGATCGTCGGTGCAGACACGAACCCCATGGCGTATTGGATAGCTCGCCAGTCACTGACTCACTTAGACCTAGAGTTCTTTCAATCAGAAGCGGAACGCATCGAATTGGAAATCGAGGAAGAAACCGGCAGTCTCTATACCACTCGCTGTGAGCATTGCTCAGGCGATGCTAGAGTGAAGTATTTCGTCTGGGTAAAGACGCAGCGATGTCCTATTTGCGATACTCAGAACGACCTATTTCCTGGTTATTTGCTGGCCGAAGCAGTTCGCCATCCAATTCTACGTCGTTGCCTGCGCGCAGTGTGGCCATCTGAATGAATATGAACAACAGCCGCGCAAGAGCTCGCCCGCTGAATGCCATGAGTGCGGTTCGAGCGTTGTGACCGAAGGTAACACTCAGCAGCGCCATGTGGAATGCCAGAACTGCGGCACTTTCTATCGCTACCCGCTACCGAAGGCTCAATGTCCGCCTGAGCATCGCATGTGGGCGATTGAATACCACTGCACTCGTTGCAAGCCAGCACACAAGGGTAGGTTCTTCAAACGCCCTGATGCACTTGACCTCGAAAAGTATTCCCTGGCGGAAGCGCTTTTTCAAAGTCAAGTCCATCAATTGACAATCCCAGACGAATCGATTCCCTCGGGCGATGAGACCAATCGTTTGCTCCGATGGGGATATCGGAATTATCGGGATATGTTCAATGACCGCCAGCTACAGACGTTAGGGCTATTACTGAGTAAAATAACGACAGTCGATGAACAGAACACCCGTCATGCCCTACTAACTGTGTTCTCGGACTTCCTCCGATATCAGAACATGCTATGCAGATACGACGCATATTCTCTAAAGTGTCTAGACATTTTCAGCGTCCACGGTTTTCCGGTGAGCTTGATGCAGTGTGAGAACAACGTACTAGGGATCAACGGCATCGGCTCAGGTGGATTCAGGCATTTTGTGCAGAAGTATTTGCGAGCCAAACTCTACTGCATGAATCCGTTTGAGACGCAGGTTATTGGCCGAGACAAGAAGAAGCTCAGAATACCAGGTGAGCGAATAGAAGCCGAGCTTGTTGATACCATCCCAGATGGTAGTCATCAGGCATACGTGATTGCTGCGCCTGCCACTTCCGTTAAGCTTCAACCAGAGTCTCTTGATGGGGTTTTTACTGATCCTCCATACTTCGCCAACGTGCAGTACGCGGAATTGATGGACTTCTGCTACGTATGGCTTCGACTAGCTCTGAAGGATGAATTCCAGGAATTCCAACCCTTGACAACCCGTACGCCCCACGAGCTTACCGGCAACATAACCCTCGGACGTGGAATGAACGAATTTGCTTCAGGGCTCTCAAAAGTGTTTACCATGTACGCAGATGCACTCAAGCCTGCTGCCCCGTTTGTCTTCACATATCACCATAACAACCCTGAATCATACGCAGCCATTGTCGTTTCTATCTTGGACGCGGGAATGCAGTGTACCGACGTGTTTCCAGCCGCCGCAGAGATGGGTGCGTCTATCCACATCGCAGGGACTGGGTCTTCTGTGTATGATTCGGTCTTTATTTGCCGCCGAAATTCCGCTGAAGCAAGCCCTCTGTCAGCAAGTGAAGGCTTACAGAGAGACCTACTGAGTATGAATACAGCAGGAATTAGCCTTACTGCCGGTGACCTCCGTTGCCTGAACGCTGGGCATATCGCTCGGGTCGCAATCAATCATCTCAGTAGCCAATGGAATAGAGACGGCACCATAGAGGATAAATTAAGCATAGCGCAAAGGTGCCTCAAGGATATCGCCGCTAGCAGGTTTAGCACTCAAGTTGCTCTGGAGGCAACTCAACACTGGGATCCCGTAGGCGCTCATGTCTAAACCGTTTGAAGTTCAGTTTCCCGTCAATGAAGACTATTTGGATAATCTCGTCGACGATGTATTCTCTGATCTACAATCACAGTTCCTGATTCTCCCTAAAGCAACATCTTTCGTCGAGTATCAAGAATTTCAAGCTGCTTATCAAATTCTCAAAAGAGTTACCAGCGCATTCGATGAATTCTCCGGTGAGACTGTCTGGGCCGCGCTTGAAGAAAACGCCCTCTGCTTCGGGGTGTTGCGATCAATACTGGGTCTAACTCCGCCGGAATGGGCCGAGCTCGCACGATCTGAGGTGGCCAGCGATATTTCTCAAGGTTACGCTCGTCAACTAGACAATAGAAGCAAAGTCGATTCAGAATTCTTCAAGCGTATGCCGAAAGGGCAACTAAGCTATCAGCGAGCGCGTTCTATGGTTGACACAGCAATAGCGCTATTGAAACGCGGGGCGCCTCCAGCACCACCGGATACAGTTCACCGTCTGGGTAAAGTTGATACTGCATATGCACTCGCCTCGCTCCGGCATGTCGCAACACATGATGTGCCATATCCTATGCTGTTGTATGAACGGTTCCTCGGTCGCCCATTTGCGACATATCGTGATTCAATATCAGAGAAAATTGGCGATATAATGGAGAGTGCGATCGAGGTTCGACTCACCGAAGAAAAGGTTTCATTCCGCAAGACGGCCCGGGCTGAGAAGGTGCCGGGTTATGATCAGGCTCCAGACTTCTTCGTACCTGATGAATTCAACCCTGCCGTCCTCATTGAAGCAAAGATTACAAACGATGATGGAACGGCCCGTGACAAAGTCGCTAGGATTCTCCGGCTCACTGGGATGAGAGACCAGCGCCGCCGCGAGGGAAAACCAGCATTTGAGATTGTGGCCTGTATAGACGGTAGGGGCTTCGGGGTTAGACGAGAGGACATGCGAACCCTGCTCGTCCATACGGAGGGCAAAAGTGTTTACTCTGTCAACTCTCGATCGGCTGGTAGCCAATACTCGGCTCAGCGAGTTCAAGCCCGACTAACCTCCAACCCTCATTGGCGGGAGTGCGTGGGAGTCGAACCCACCCCGGACTAGGAAGCTAGCCCGGCAACGGTTTTGAAGACCGCGAGACCCACCGGGACCCATCCACTCCCATTGGAACGCTATTAGCCCGCCTGCGCGTACGCGGTGACGGGCGCGAGGGGCCAGTATATGCCCGCCGCCCCCGAGCGAACGAAACGGCGCCCTCCCAAGCGAAAGGGCGCCGTCCTCACAGCCGTTCGACCATCGAGAAGCTGGTTACGCCTCTTCGAGCACCTTGTCGATCTTCTTCTTGAGGACCGCCTTCGGCACCGCCCCGATGACCTGGTCGGCGACCTTGCCGTCCTTGAACAGCAGAAGCGTCGGGATGCTGCGGATGCCGAACTGCATCGCGGTCTGCGGGTTCGCGTCGACATCCACCTTGGTGAACGAGAACTTGCCGTCGTACTCCTCGGCGAGCTCCTCCACCACCGGAGCGATCATCTTGCAGGGACCGCACCAGTCGGCCCAGAAGTCGACGAGCACCGGCTGGTCGCTTTCCAGCACGCTCGTCGAGAAGTCAGCGTCACTAATCTGTTGTGGCTTTGCCATCGAGACCTCCGTTCCATTTCCGTTCCCGGTGAGCTTGCCGCGCCGAGCGCTAGGGACAAGCTCTCGCTCTCTACCGGTCAGGCTCTATCAGTAGGATGCGGGCAGGCTCCGAACGATGCGCCTCGCCAACAGTATATAGACCGCAGGTCTCATCTGTCCGAGGAGTCGGCATCCTCCGGGTCGGCGGCGATTCCCACGTGAGCCCACAGATCGCCTGCGCCCATCGGCATATTCGGGACGAAACCCTCGATCCGGGCGTCGAACGCCCACCGCTCCGCGGACGACGCCGCCATGACGAAGTAGCCCCGCTCGATGAGCAGCCTTTGCGCCGACCGGACAAGGCCGGCCCGCATAGCGGGGTCCATCTCGACGGCGATGGCCTCGATGAGCTCGTCCAGCTCATCGTCGCCGCCTGTCACGTTCGTGCTGCCTCGCGAGTGCGCCAGGCCCAGCAGAAAAGCGTTGGGCATGTCGGTCGGCGGCATGGGACCGACGAACGCGTCGAAATCGCGCTCCTCCCAGACGCGGCGGAGGTAGACGGCGCGCGTAACCACATCCACCTCCACGTCGAAACCTGCGTCGCGCAGCTGTTGCGCCAGCGCCTCGCCGTGCGCGACGTACGTCTCGCCAAAGTTCGCGATGGTTAGCGTGAAGAGCGGCGGGGGCTCGGCGCCCGCGAACTGCGTCGACGGGCCAAAGAGGAGGCTGGCCTCCTCGGCGTCGAGCCGCCATGTCTCATCCAACAGCGGCACGCCGGAGCCCACCGAGCCGATGCCGAACGTCTCGTCGAGCGCGGCTTGCAGGTCGAGCCCTGCCAGGACCGCCTGACGCAAGCCCAGATCGTCGAAAGGCGCGCGCCTCGAGTTCATGCCGAACAGCGCTCCCCTGCCCTGCCGCTCGACGACCATCGAACGGAACCCCTCCGCCTCGAGCTCCGGCCATGCCGCGTTGGGAACGTGAGCGGCGTCGGCGCGGCCCAGCCTCAGCAACCTGACAGCCAGATCTTGGTTGGCTGCGAGCAGGAATTCGATGCGCTCCACCGTCGCCCCGACGGGGTGGCCATCCCATGCTGTGAGCGTCGCCTGTCCTGACGCCCCCTGCTGGAAGAGCCACGGCCCGGCGCCGATGACCCGCCCCGTGCGCGCGTCGACGCGGATCAGGGCGCCGGGCGCCATGATCACGGCGTAGGGGCTCGCAAGCGCGAGCGGCAGGTCGGGGTCAGGGAACCGCAGCCTGAAGCGGACGGTCCGCTCGCCGACAGGCTCCACCCTATCGACGGAATCGAACAGGACCGTGTGGGGAAAGCCGGGAGTGCGCAGCCGGTTCAAGCTGAACACGACGTCCTGGGGCGTGACCGGCCTCGGCTCGAAGTTCTCGCCCGGCTGCCAGGCCGCCGCGGGGTCGATGTCGAACTCGAACGTCAGATCGTCCACGATACGCCAAGACTCGCAGAGGTCGCACTCGACCGCGAGCGCCGGGGCGCCCTCCGCCCCAAGGCGGAACTTCATCAGCCGTCCATAGCTTGGGCCCGGCCCGAAAAGCGTCGCCCACTCCGAGACGACGGTATGCATGTCCCGGTGCGGCAGCGCTCCTGTCACGGCCACGCGCAGCGTCCCCCGGGGCGGCGTCCGGGGCGATGCGACGGTGGGCGTCGGCGTCGAGACGGTAGGCGGCATCGGAGTGGGCGCGAGCGTTGGTGTAGGCGTGACTGTCGGGAGGGTCGGCGGTGTTGACGTCGGCGCGAGCGTCGGGGAAATTATTGGCGTCGGCGTGGGCGACGGAGTCGGTGTGGGCGTCGTGGGGTCGCCGACGCACGCGGCGAGTAGCGCCAAGACGGGGAGCAACCCCGCCGCTGCACGCGGGGCCCGGAGCAACGCTAGATTTCTCTTGCGTCGGGAGCGGCGCCTGAGGGTACGGGCCGGTACTTAGGCTCCACGCTCACATCCACGCTCCGAAGGAACCCAAGCCCCACTCTGCCGGTCATGACCAGGGCTATTGCCAATGGCGGGGCAACGACCATCAGATGCATGACCACCGCGAAGCTGAGCGCCGCGGCAGGGTCTGCCCCGAGTCCTGTCAGCATCGTGACTACCGCGAAGTGATAGGCCCCGACCCCCGCAGGCGCAGACGGCGCCGCCGAGGTGAAGAAAGTCGCCGCCACCAGGACCGTCACCATCGTCAACGGCTGCGCGTCGATGCCGAGTCCCTGCGCCACGATCCACCCCGCCAGACCGAGAGCCAGCCAGTGGAAGGCGGTCGCCGCGAACGACGCCCACAGCCGCGCAGGCTTGTCCTTGAGCGTCCCGAACGCAACGGTGATCTGCTGGAAGAACCGGACCCGGTTGGCTAGCGGGATGCTCTGCAAACCGCGGGCGACGGCGACGAACACCAATATGCTGACGATGAACATGATGAGCGCGCCCAGCAGCTGAATGCTGACCTTCCCCTCGCGGAGACTCGGAACGAGCAGCACGCCCAGCCCCATCAGCAACGCCGACGTGAAGATGTCGAGCACGTTGCCCCCCACGAGCGTCGTAAACGCAGTCGGGAACGGGACCTTATACCGCCGGGTGATGAGCGCCAGCTGCACGGGCTCGCTGACCATCCGTATCGGCGAAAGATTGTTCAAGCCGATACCCGTGTTTTGCGTCAGAACAACCTGGCCAAACGTGGCCGGCTCTCCCGGCAGCAGAACGTGCCACCGCGCGGCCCGCAGCAATATCGCCGCCGCCAACGGCGCCAAGGCTAGAAGGGCTACGCCCGCCGGAAAGTTTCGGAACGTGTCGGCTACGTCCCGCAACGCGAGGGTCCGGCCCACGAGGTATGCGAACCCCGAGCTGGCCGCAACTCCCAGGATGGCCTGCGCCCACCTATTCCGCGCCAGCCGTCCGGCTGTCTGTATTCCATACGTCAGGGACACGCTCACGTCACCTGTGCCTACAACGTCGGTTCGGGGGCTGCTAATGGAGCCGTTCCGGCCGAGGCCCATGAGCAGGCGCACTCCGGACGACTCCCACAGGCCAATGCAAAGATGATACCAGCAAGCCCGCGTCCTTGGCCCTCGCCCCAAGGGCGGTTCTTTCGATTGATTCGTGTCAGGCGCGGCTATCATGGAGGAACCGTTTGCCCCTGGCAAACGAAGGTGGGACTGTGGAGAAGGGCCGTCCACGGAGGAGCGCTGAGGTAGAGGAAGAGAGGGTGGGAGGGACGAGCGCGCGTCGGCTAGAATCCAACGATGGAAGCTGCCCTCGCCGAAACCCCACGGACCGATCACCCGCTGGTCGACGGCCACGCCCACATCGATCAGTTCCCGTCCGGGGACATCCCCTTGCTTCTCGCCCGCACCCATGAGGCTAACGTTGGACTGCTGGTCTCCGCCGGCACGACCCTCGACTCGTGTCGGCGCGTACTCCAGCTGGCGGACTCCCACCCCGTCGTCCATGCGGGCGTCGGCCTTCATCCCGCAGACCTCACCGGATGGGTCAACGACGCGACGGTCGATGAGCTGCGGCGGCTGGCGAGCCACCCAAAAGTCGTCGAATGGAGCGAGACCGGCCTCGATTACATGCCGAGCTCCCCGCCGCATGACCTCCAGCAGGACGCTTTCCGCAAGCAGATCAGGCTTGCCCGCGAGCTTGGCCTGCCCCTCGTGGTTCACTCCCGCGAGGCCGACGAGGACACGCTGCGGCTGCTCGCCGAGGAGGGCGCCGCCGAGGTAGGGGGCGCGTGGCACTACTTCCAGGGCGGGGCCCGCCTCGCCGAGCGCGTCATGTCCTTGGGCTTTTACGTTTCCCTCGCCAAGCCCCTCCTGCGCCTGCCCGAGTTGCAAGCTGCCATCGCAGGCATCCCCCTCGACCGCATCGTCATCGAGACCGACTCCTACCCCCAGCCCTTCAAGAAGAACCCCGTCCGCCGCACAGAGCCATGGCATCTCCCCCAGGTGGCCCAAAAGCTCGCCGAACTCCAGCGAACGGACATCGAGACCGTCGCCGCCAAGACCACCGCGAACTACCTGCGCATGCTGCGCGGGCGCATCGACGCCTCGTCGCTTCCTCTGCCCGCCGACCGGGAAACGGCATGATCCAAGAACGCTGGACTGCAGTGCAGCGCTTCCTCGAACTCATCGCCGAGCATTCACGGCTCGAAGCCACGGCAATCCAGACGGTGGGAGCCAAGGGCTACGACGGTTTCGTGATGGCCATCCTTTCCGATGACCCCCTCGCTCCTGACGCGCCTGCCCAGTAAGAGGACTCTTTCCTCGGAGGAACTGGCGCGCCTATCTCTAGCAGTAGTGACGGCAACCTGCTGTAATGGAGTGGTGCAGGTGCAAAGGAGAAATTCGCCATCATGACGTGGGATGACTACGAGGGCCTGATCGAGACGCTCGAAATCAGGAAAGACCCCGAGACTATGCAGTCGTTCCGCCGGGCCGTGAAGGAAATCGAGGCGGGTGAGGCCCGAGACTTCGAAGAGTTCGCCAACGAGCTCGGCCTTTGAGGGCAGCCCCAAGAGCATATCCCGGCAGCACTTCTCGCTCCGTCGCCCCCCTACCCCACTGCCCCCGACTCGCGCAGGGCGGCGGTCTGGTCGGGAGCGACCCCAGCCTCGGCCAGGATGGCGTCCGTGTGCTCACCGAGTTCCGGCGCTCCCGTCCGCACGCCGCCCGGAGTCCGCGAGTGCTTGACCGGCGTGTTCGTGAACGTCGCCGGGCCGGCCGACGGCGTCTCGGCCTCGATGAACATGCCGCGCGAGTGCAGCTGCGGATCGACGGCCACCTCCGAGATGTCTTGCACGGGCCCAACGGCGATGCCCGCGGGACCAAGCGTATCGACCCATTCGCCGGTCGTCCGTCGGCCCAGCGCCGACTCCAGGTGAGGCCTGAGCTCGTCGTAGTTCACCCGCCTCAGCCAGCCCGACGCAAAGCGCTCGTCCTCCGCAAGCTCCGGCTTGCCGATCAGTTCCGCAAACCGGCCCCAGTGGCCGTTTGGACCATCGGACACGGCGACGGCGACGTAGCCGTCCTTCGTTCGCAGCGCCTGCACCGGCGCGACGACCGGGTGGCGTGTGCCGAGGCGCTCCGGCATCTCGCCGAGGGCCATGTAACGCATCAACGGGTTTTCCAGGATGGCCGCCTGACAATCGAGCATCGACATGTCGACGTGCTGGCCTAAGCCCGAGCGGTCGCGCTCGACAACCGCCGACAGCACGCCGATGGTCGTGAACAGGGCGGCGGTGATGTCCCCCATGCTCACGCCGGGCCTGACCGGCGCGCCCCCCTCGTCCCCCGTGATGCTGAGCATCCCGCCCATCGCCTGCACGATCACGTCCAAAGCGGCGCGCTTTGCGTACGGCCCCGTTTGACCGAAGCCGGAGACCGACGCCATGATCAACCTCGAATTGCGGGCGTTGAGCGTTGCGTAGTCCACGCCAAGGTTGGACATCGTGCCGGGCCTGAAGTTCTCGACGACCACGTCCGCGCCGTCCACGAGGCGCAGGAACACGTCCTTTCCTGCGGGATTCTTGAGGTCGATGACAATGCTGCGCTTGCCGCGGTTCACGCTTGTGAAATAGGTGCTGCGCGGGTTGCCGTCCCACCCCTCGAAGAACGGCCCGTTGCGGCGCGCTTGGTCCCCGCCGGGCTGCTCTACCTTCACCACGTCCGCGCCCAGATCGGCGAGGATCATCGTGCAGTAGGGGCCGGCGAGGATGCGGGTGAGATCGACGACTCGTATCCCTTCGAGCGGACCGGGCATAGCAACGCCTCCTTGTCACGTGACCCTACAAACCACCTTCCGACCACTCCCGCCCCCTCCGTCATTCCCGCGCAGGCGGGAACCTCGCCCCAATCCGTCGGCGTTGGGCAGTTACGCAAGGTCTCTATCACGGCGGACAAGCAGGATTGTAGCCCCCGCCGTTTGGTAGAATCCCCCCGCCCCCAGCCCTGCCGAGGAGGTTTTACCAACGCATGGAAGCTACTGAGCTATTCGAGGACGCGTTGCGATGGCTGCAACGTAGGTACACGGATTTCCGGTTCTTCGCCCAGCGCGACGTAGTTTGGACGCTACAGATGCACATGCTGGGAGAGGTCGCAAGGGTTGGCCTGACGTACCGTGTATTCAGTAACCACACCATCTCAAAGGGCATCCACGCGGACTTGGTAATCCTTGACGGAGACTCTGTAGCGGTAGCTGCCGAGTTCAAGTATGAGCCGTCGCATGCGCGTAGGGCCGATCGCGGGGGAGATATTTGGCCATCTAAGCTTGATCCCTCGGTCGTCTTCTGGACTGGAGAAGGAAGTGTAGAGAAAGACGTGCAACGTGTCCGAGAATACGTTGAGCAAGGGCACGTGCATGAGGCGTTCTCCGTATTCATCGACGAGGGGGGCTGCTTTCGACACCGTGACCCCCATCCGGGGAGTCAATGGGTGGACTGGGGCCAAGGCGTATGGGCGCTTCGGTCACGAGTCAAGCGATGAGCGCTTGGCGTGGTCACCTCAACGGGGGCGAGGACTGGCCATAAGAGTTGCTCCCCCAGCAGACGATGACGCCGTCCCGTCGCAGGCCGCAGGTATGCGCGCCGCCACAACTAATAGACGTGAAGCGCTCGTCGTCCGGTGGCGAGGACTGGCCACTAGAATCGCTTCCCCAGCAGACGGCAACGCCATCCGCACGTAGCCCCGCAAGTATGGTTGCTGCCGCTGCTTATCGATGTGAATCGCTCGTAATCAGGCGGCGAGGACTGGCCACTAGAGTCTCTTCCCCAGCAGACGGCAACGCCATCCGCACGCAACCCGCAGGTATGCGCGAACCGGCTGCTTCCTCCCCCGCTGCTTATAGATGTGAAGATTTCTTCTCGGGGCGGCCGAGAGATACTCCCCCAGCAGACGACGAACCCATCATCACGCAACCCACAGGTATGACGGCCCCCGCTACTTATGGATGTGAATCGCTCATAATCAGGCGGCGAGGACTGGCCACTAGAGATACTTCCCCAACAGACGGCCACGCCATCCGTACGCAACCCACAGGTATGCTCGCGGCCACTGCTTATGGATATGAAGCGCTCGTCTCGCGGCGGTGGGGCTGCGCCATAAGAATTCACGCCCCAGCAGACGGCGACACCGTCCGCACGCAGCACGCAGGCATGCCCGGCGCTGCTTAAGGATTTGAAGCGCTCATCTCGTGGCGGGGTGGAGATATCCCCCCTGCAAACCACAGCGCCATCCGCGCGCAGGCCGCAGACGTGAGAAAAGCCACTGCCCACAGCCACGAATGGGGGAATTGGCGTTGGCGTTGGGGAAAGTGTCGGAGTTGGCGTAGGCGTAGGTGTCAGCGTTGGCGTGGGAGTCGGCGCGGGTGTAGGTGTGGGCGTCGGCAGTGGCGTGGGGGTGCCGCGCTCGGTGATTCCGCGTCCACTCAGCGCATCCAGCCTGCGTTCGAGTTCGATCACGGAAACGGCAAACCCAATGCTCTGCACGGGCCTTCCGCTATCGGTCTCCTCGATTCTCGATGTGTTGACGCCGATCACCTTGCCGGCACTATCGACAAGTGGACCGCCGCTGTTGCCTGGATTTATCGCCGCATCGGTCTGCCACAGATCGACGCCTCCCGTCTTTCTGGTGGAAGAAACGATGCCCCGGGTTACGGTCAAGCTGTTGCCAATCCTGTCCGGCAGCGGGAAACCGAGCGCAAGCACCTCGTCGCCTACGCGAACGCTATCCGGATTTCCAACCGCGATGGCTGCCGTCTATCTGCACCAGCGCAAGGTCGGCGGTTACGTCTCGCTCCAGCACGTCGCCGTCATAACGGCGTCCGTTGGTCAGCCAGACACTCACCCTAGCAGCGCCTCCTACTACGTGCTCGTTAGTCACGACCAGTCCGTCCGCGTCGACAATGAACCCGGAGCCGCTGCCGCTGCCGGTGGTTATCTGCACCACGCCCGCCTGAATACCCGCAATGAGGTCCGCAAGCGACGATCTGCTTTCGTCGGACAGATCGTCGGCGCCAAAGAACTGCACATTGATAGTAGGGGAAGCTGGCGGCGTGGGCGGGGCCGACGGCGTGGGCGGGGCGGTCTCGGACGAAGGAGCGGGTTCGCCAGTCTCGCCAGTACCCTCTCCGCATCCAGCAGCAAGGAGAATCAGGAACGCCGCCATAACAAGGCCCGCGGCGAACAGAGTCAATACTTGAGTACGGCCTGCTCCGTTCCCGACTACAGTAGACATTCGAGTGCACTTATCGCCAGCATGCTACGACAGGCTACAACAGATGCCCCCGCCTAGCCCCTTCGAGCGGACCGGGCATAGCGGCGCCTCCTTGTCACGGCGGACGAGCAGGATTGTAGCCCCCGCCGCTTGGTAGAATCCCCCCGTCGTCGCTCCAAAGTCTCCTCCCCCCGTCTGCGGAGGAGACCGAGAAGGTGCCCTCTGCGGGAGAGGGCCGCGACATTTGCCCCTTACCCCACCCGCCCTCGGCGCGTATCCTAGAATCTTCATCATGCCCTCGCCCCGCTCCGACATCCCAGCCCTGCCGCTCCGCCAACTCCGGCGCCCCCGGAACGCCCCCCAGGAACGTGCTGTTTACTGTGTTTTTTCATTTCTGTCGGCGCCTTGATCGCGGGAAGCAGGCCGTGGCCTGCTAAACACCCCCGATCAAGAAACAGAAAACCCCCCTCTCGTGACACAATTTTTTCAACCCTTACGAGTAAAAACCCCCATCAAGAAGCTGATTTACTCCACCCTCCCTAGACCTCTCCCCCATCGACGGGGGCGGACTGAGGAGGGGGCAGGCCCCCGTAGGAGGAATTCGTGAAGTACCGGCAGCTCGGCGAGACAGACTTGAACGTGTCGGAGGTCGGGTTCGGCGTCTGGAGCGTGAGCACGGGATGGTGGGGCAAGGTCGACAAGCCGGACGCCATCAGACTCCTGCGCGAGGCCAAGGAACTGGGCGTCAACTTCTTCGACACCGCCGACACCTACGGCGAAGGCTACGGCGAGGAGCTCCTCCGCGAGGCGTTCCCCAAGGACCGCTCCTCGATCGTTATCGGCACCAAGTTCGGCTACGACCTCGACGCGCCCCGGCTCGGCCCCCACAAGGAGCGCCCTCAGTGCTGGGATCCGGAGTTCGTGCGCGCCGCCGTCGAGAAGAGCCTGCGGCGCCTTGGAACTGACTACGTCGACCTCTACCAGATGCACAACCCGCGGCTCGCCGCCATCCGGGACGACGAGCTGTTCAACCTGCTTGGCGACCTCGTCCGTGAGGGAAAGGTGCGTTGGTTTGGCACGGCTCTCGGCCCGGACATCGGCTGGCGCGACGAGGGCGACGCCTCAATGTCCGAGCGCCGCGTCTCCAGCATGCAGATCATCTACTCCATCATCGAGCAGCAACCCGCGCGCTACTTCTTCCCGACCGCCCATGAGCACGGGACCGGCCTCCTTGCCCGCGTGCCCCACGCCTCCGAGATACTCACGGACGATTTCGCCGACAAGGCCCGCGTCGAGTTCGAGCCGGGCGACCACCGCGCGCACCGCCATCGCGAATGGCTGGACAAGGCGTTCCGGAAGCGCGAGCAGGTGCTGTTCATCGCCGGCGGCGATACAGGGCGCACCCTCGCCCAGGCCGCCATCCGGTTCTGCCTTACCGAGCCGTCTATCGCCTCGGTCCTGCCCAACATCGTCCGCAGCGACCAGTTGACCGAGTTCGCCGCCGCATCCGAAGTGCTGGCCTTGACCGAGGATGAGGTCGCGGAGCTCAACCGGCTCTACGACGAGGAGTTCGCGGCGCTGGAAGCAATCCAACCTGAGCGGCGCTAGACCCCCATCACGTTATAGCCCGCGTCCACGTACAGGACGTGGCCCGTGATGCCGGATGCGAGCGGACTCGCGAGGAACAGCGCCGCCGCGCCCACCTCCTCCTGCCTGATGTTGCGCTTCAGCGGCGAACGCTGCGCGTGGATATCGTGCATGCCCGTGAAACCGGAGATGCCGCGGGCCGCCAGTGTGTTCAGCGGCCCCGCCGAGATGGCGTTGACTCGTATGCCTCGAGGGCCGTACTCCGCGGCGAGCTGTTTGACCTCGTTCTCCAGCGCCGCCTTGGCGACCCCCATCACGTTGTAGCCGGGATACACCTTGTCCGCCGCGTGGAACGTCAGCGTCAGGATGCTGCCGCCGTCGCCCATCTTCGCCGCGGCGGCGCGCGCGACCGGCAGCAGCGAGTACGCGCTCACCTCCAACGCCGTCCGGAAGCCGTCGACGCCCGTCGCCGAGAACGCCCCCTCCAGGTCCTCCCGATTGGCGAACGCCACGCTGTGCACCGCGGCGCTGAGCGGCGCGTCCGCCGTAGCGGCTTCGACTGCGGACACGACTGACGCCTCGTCCAGCACGTCGCACTCCACGGCTTTCGTTCGGTCCATCTCCTTCACCAGGTCCAGCACGGAGCGCCCCATGCGTTCGTTCTGGTACGTGACCGTCAGCTCCGCGCCGGCAGCGTGCAGGTGCTGCGCTATCGCCCAAGCAATGCTCCGGTGATTGGCGACTCCAAAGACGACGGCGCTCCGGCCGGCAAGATCGATCTCGACTGCCATGGGTCTCCTCAGGCCTTCCCGGTGTGCTGAGCTTCCCGGGCGTGGGGGCCGTGGCGGGGGTCCGGTTCGAGGACGATCTCCGGCCGCCTTGTGCCTCGCCGCATCTCTTTTTCGATGAGTTGAAAGTCCTTCTTGGGCACGAGGTGCAGCAGGCCTTGGAACGCGAGGGGCCACTCCTCCGGCGCCCACTTCTTCACGTACTCCATCCGAGGCGCGATGAGCCTGGCGTCAATCTCGTGCTCTTCATCCAAGACCACGTCCGGCTTGGTCTTCACTCGCCACGCGTAGGTCTCCTCCGGGTCGATTGACGGCCAGACCGGCGCCGCGTCCTCGAAGTAGGGGCCTGAGACCGTGGCCACCGCGCCGAAGACCATCCGCTCGGCCACGTAGAAGAGCACCCGGTCGCCGAGCTCCATCCGCTGCACGCGCTTTCGCTGCTGCTTGCCCATGCCGAGAACCGAGAAATGCTTCTCGGCGCAGACGTCGTAGTACTCGGGCCGGACGACAACCATCCAGTAATTGCGGGGTGCGTTCGCCACCATCAAATAGTACCACGCGCGGCGCCCCTCACCCCTCCTCCATCTGCGGGGGAGACGAACGCCTGAACCCCTCCTCCATCTGCGGGGGAGACGAACGCCTGAACCCCTCCTCCGGCTACTGGGGAGGCCGGGAGGGGCCCGTCAGCGAGGGACGTGGATTTTGAAGGAACGTGGCCGTTGCCTGCTGCACGGACATTCGGCATTGAGACGCCAGCCTCCTCGCGGTAGAATAACTACGCCCCCTGACACACCTCTGCCAACCCCGGCCTCCTTCCCCACTGAGGAGCCTTCTTACACCCTGAGAGGAGAGAGCCTTGGCTACCGCGACGAACCTCGGATTCCCGCGCATCGGCCCTAACCGCGAGCTCAAGTGGGCCGTGGAGGCCTATTGGTCCGGCAAGATCGGCCAAGAAGAGCTCCTCACACGAGCCGCCGACATACGGCGCGCTGGCTGGCTGGCCCAGAAGCAGGCCGGCATCGCCCACATTCCCTCCAACGACTTCTCCCTCTACGACCACGTCCTCGACATCACCGCCATGGTCGGCGCCACACCCGAACGCTACGGCCAGACCGACGGCCCGATCGACCTCGACTCCTACTTCGCCATGGCCCGCGGCGTCGCCGCAACCGACGATGCGCCCGGCGTTTCGGCCATGGAGATGACCAAGTGGTTCGACACCAACTACCACTACATTGTCCCTGAAATCGACAAGGGCCTGCGTTTCACCCTCCGCTCCACCAAACCCATCGACGAGTTCATCGAAGCCAAGGAGCTGGGCATCCGCACTCGGCCAGTACTCCTCGGCCCCGTCACTTACCTCCTCCTCTCCAAGTCCTCCATCCCCGACTTTGACCCGCTAACGCTCCTCGACGACCTGGTCGATGTCTATGAGAACGTCCTCAAGAAGCTCACCCTAGCCGGCGCCACGTGGGTGCAGCTCGACGAGCCCGCACTCGGCCTGACCCTCGATGACAAGCAACGCTCTGCGTTCGGTCGCGCCTACGCCCGGATGGCGGCGACGGCCCCCAAGCTCAACCTCCTCGTCTCCGTCTACTTCAGCGACCTCCGGGAGAACCTGAGAACCGCCCTCGCGCTGCCCGTCAAGGGCCTCCACCTAGACCTCGTCCGGGGCCGCGTCGACATGGAGAACGTCTTGGCCAAGCTGCCGGAGGGCATGTTCGTCTCCCTCGGCCTCGTCGATGGACGGAACATCTGGAAGACGGACCTCGAAGCGGCCATCGCAACCGCGCGCACGGCGACCTCCGCCATCGGCGGCGAGCGCGTTCTTATCGCCCCGTCCTGCTCGCTCATCCACTCCCCCGTCGACCTCGATTCCGACACGAAGCTGGACAAAGAGATGAAGTCCTGGATGGCCTTCGCCAAGCAGAAGATCGACGAGATCGCGACCATCACGAAGGCGTTGAACAACCAGGCCGACCAGGTCGCGGCCAAGCTCGAGGCCAACGCAAAGGCAATGGCGAGCCGCCGCGCCTCGCGGCGCATCCACAGCCCTGCGGTCAAGAAACGCAGCGCAGCCGTGACGCCCGAGATGTCGGAGCGCGCGAACCCGTACCCGGAGCGGCGTAAGGTCCAGCAACAGGCGCTGCGCCTCCCCGCCTACCCCACCACGACCATCGGCTCCTTCCCGCAGACCCCCGAGATCCGCAAGGCCCGCGCCGCCCACAACAAGGGCGAGTTGGCCGACGCCGAGTACGAGCAGTTCCTCAAGGGAGAGATCGAGCAGGCTGTCCGCTTCCAAGAGAAGACGGGACTCGACGTGCTCGTCCACGGCGAGCCTGAGCGCAACGACATGGTCGAGTACTTCGGCGAACAGCTATCGGGCTACATCTCGACCAGCAACGGGTGGGTGCAGAGCTACGGCTCCCGCGCCGTCAAGCCGCCCATCATCTTCGGCGACGTCAGCCGCCCCAAGCCCATGACCGTCGGCTGGATTGCCTACGCCCAGTCCCTCACCTCCCTGCCCGTGAAGGGCATGCTCACCGGCCCCGTGACCATGCTGCAATGGTCGTTCGTTCGCGACGACCAGCCGCGAAGCGAGACCTGCCGCCAGCTCGCCCTCGCCATCCGCGACGAGGTCGCCGACCTGGAGAAGACCGGGATACGCATCATTCAGGTGGACGAGCCCGCCATGCGGGAGGGCCTGCCCCTCCGGCGCGAGGACTGGGACAAGTACCTCGAATGGGCGGTCGAGGCCTTCCGCCTCGCCACCAGCGGCGTCGACGACCGCACCCAGATGCACACCCACATGTGCTACGCGGCCTACGACGACATCATCGATTCGGTCGCCGCAATGGACGCCGACGTCATCTCCATGGAGAACTCGCGCAGCGACGGCGCCCTCCTCGACACCTTCAGCAGCCGCGCCTACCCCAACGAGATCGGCCCCGGCGTGTACGACATCCACTCCCCCCGCGTGGCCGACGCCGCCGAGATGAGGGACCTGCTCAACAAGGCTGTGGCGGTTCTCACCCCCGAGCAGCTCTGGGTAAACCCCGACTGCGGCCTCAAGACCCGGCGCTGGAAAGAGGTCGTGCCCTCGCTCCAGCACATGGTCGAAGCTGCCAAGGCCCTTCGGAGCTAACCGGTGACCAAACAGGCGTACCTGCAAGCCGTCGGCTTCTTCATGGACGCCGTCGCCCGCGTTGGCCCCGGCCAGTGGGACGAGCCGGCCTTGGGCGTCTGGACCGTCCGCGACCTCGTCGGCCACACGGGACGCTCCATCTTCCTCGTCGAGGAGTTCGGGTCCCAGCGCTCCGACACAATCGACGTCGAGTCGGCCGCCCACCACTACCACCTCTCCCTGGCCCCCGATGGCATAGACGACGCCATCGCCGACCGCGGCCGCGCAGCCGGCGAGGCCCTCGGAGACGATCCCCTAGCGCTTCTCACCGCAGGCCGGGAGCGCGCCGAGCGGCTCGTCGCCGAAACGGACGAAGACACGATCATCGCCTACAACAACGGCGGCATCAGGCTCGGCCACTACCTCGAGACCCGCGTGCTCGAGCTCGTCGTACACACCCTCGACCTCGCCAACGCCCTCGGAATCGAACTCGAGCCTCCACGCGAGGCCCTCGGGGTCGCGCTGCACCTCCTCGCCGAGCTCGCCCTCGATTCGGGCCACGGCGGAAGCCTCGCCCTCGCGGCCACCGGACGGGGCGTCCTCCCCGACCGCTTCTCCGTCCTCGGCTGACCATGAGCCGTCAGGGCTACCGCGAAGCGGCCGACTTCTTCGTCGAGACCGTTCGCCGCGTCCCCAACGACCAATGGGATGCGCCCGCCCTCGGAGTCTGGAGCATCCGCAGCCTCGTCGGCCATGCCGGCCGCGCTCTCCTCATCGTCGAGCAGTTCTCGAAAGTCCCGCCCGCGTCCATCGACATCAAGGACTCCGTCGACTACTACCAACGCGCCTTCACCGGCGAGGGGACAAACGAGCGCATCGCCGAGCGCGGACGTCAGACTGGCGAGGAGCTCGGACCCGACCCGACCCGCACCGTCGCCGAGCTGCGCGACAGAGTCCTTGGCGTCGTCGACTCCCTGCCCGACGACCACCCCCTGGGCACGCTCATCGGCGGTATTAGGCTCATCGACTACCTCCCCGGACGCACGACGGAGCTGGTCGTCCACACCCTGGACCTCTCAGCCGCCCTCGGCGTCGGAGCCCTTCCTCCGCGCAAGGCCCTCTCCGATACCCTCCACCTGCTCGCCGACCTAGCCTTGGAGTCCGGCCACGGCCTATCCTTCGCCCTCGCCGCCACAGGCCGGAAACTCGCGCGCGGCCGCTTCTCGGTGATCGGCTAACGCCTACCCTAGCGTGGGGTGACGCTTGACCACGCTTTCATTGCAGGTACAATCTGCACACTGAATAGGAGAGGCTAATGACTGACGAGTTTGACCAATGGGATGACGACCCGAATAATGAGTCGATTGATGATTCCGGGCCACTTAACATTCCTGAGCAGTATCTGCATCTAAATGCTCAAGAACTCCAAATCTCAATTCGCGAGATATGGCGACAACATTTGGACGGCGAGATAATCTTACAGCCCGATTTTCAGCGTCACTATGTATGGGATTTGCAACGGGCGAGTCGGCTATATCGAATCTCTCATACTCGGACTACCAACTCCGGCAATATTCGTAGCGAATGAGCTGGGAGGATGGATTGTTATTGATGGGCACCAACGATTAGAGACCATATTCCGTTTCTTGCAGCCTTTCCTCCAGGGGCCAACGCGAAGACAAGGCAGAGAGTTTAGCGGGTACGCCAACGTCCCTCCCCTGAGGTTGAATCATCTGCAAGTACTTACTCAATTAAACAACAGGGATGCTACTTCTCTAACTATGGATGACCGACAGGCGTTGTAGGAACGAACCCTGACCGTTATCCGCATCCCACGAGACGCCGACCCTCGCATGAAATATGAACTCTTTGCACGGCTCAATCAAGGCTCAATGAGTCTGAATAGTCAAGAAATTCGGAACTGTCTCTACCGTGGTCCGTATAATCGTTCAATCTCAACCCTCGGTACGAGTATCACCTTTCTTAAGTTGCTTGGAAGAAAAGCGCCCGACAAACGCATGAAACATCAAGAGTTGGTGCTTCGGTTTTTCGCGCTATTGCACAGGCGCGACCGCTATCGAACTCCATTCAGAACGTTCTTGAACGAAGAGATGGAAGAGAATCGTGACGCCGACGATGCACTTACTAGAGAGTTTAGGTATGAGTTTGAGAGTGGCTTGACTTGGAATGAGCGGGTGTTCGGCAACGAGGTGTTCCGGTTCTTCCGCATGGGCTCGGCAAATCGTCCACCTGGACGATGGTCGCCCCGGCGGTACGACTTGGTTTATGAAGTCAGCATGGTCGGGTTCGCGCAATTGGGAAATCGGCTTGACGAAGTCTGGGCCGGGCTATCCTCAAGTGATCAGAATCACTTTAGGGGCGAGCTGCGTCATGCCCTTGTAGAGCTAATGGCAGATGAAGGCTGGGCAGGCACTATCAGTCACAGCACCACTCTCCCTTCAGTTTTAAACCGACGGTTTGACTCTTGGCTACAACGCTTGGAACTAACCATTGACGATCCTAGCCTTTCGATTGACCGCGCGGAGCGACGCAGGGAACGCCTTATAGGCTCTCCCAATTGCCTGCATTGCCAGCAGCCATTAACTTCAGATGATGCGATTTGGAGTGCTATATCAAATGGGAACTTAGTGCACTATTTCTGCAAATCACAAGAGATTTAGTGCATAATCCAGGCCCTTCAGCCCCCATGAACACCATCGTCCTCGGCGACAACCTTGACGCCCTGCACGCCATCGACGACGGAGCGGCGGCCCTCATCTACATCGACCCGCCCTTCAACACAGGAAAAGTCCAGACCCGCGAGCGGCTGCGGACCATCCGGGACGAACAGAACGGCGACCGCATGGGGTTTCAGGGACGGCGGTACCGCACCGTCAGCCTCGGCGCGTCGTCGTTCCCCGATGCCTTCGACGACTTCCTAGGGTTCCTGGAGCCTCGGCTCGCCGAAGCGCGCCGTGTCCTCGCTCCGGCCGGGTCCTTCTTCCTGCACGTCGACTACCGGGAGGTCCACTACTGCAAGGTCTTGCTGGACGAAATCTTCGGGCGCGACTGCTTTATGAACGAGATCATCTGGGCCTACGACTACGGCGCCCGCCCGAAGAGCCGGTGGCCGGCGAAGCACGACAACATCCTCTGGTACGTGAAGGACCCAAATCGCTACACGTTCAACTACGACGCCATCGACCGTGTCCCGTATATGGCCCCCAGCCTCGTCGGCCCCGAGAAGGCGAGGCGCGGCAAGACGCCCACCGATGTCTGGTGGCGGACCATCGTCCCAACGAACGGGCGTGAGAAAACGGGCTACCCCACGCAGAAGCCCCTCGCCATCCTCGAGCGCATCGTCAGCGTCCACTCGGACCCCGGCAACCTCATCCTCGACTTCTTCGCGGGCTCAGGCACGACGGGCGAAGCGGCGGCGCGCCTGGGTCGGCCCTACTACCTCATCGACAACAACCCCGAGGCCGCGCGCGTCATGGCCAAGCGCCTAGCCTTCAGCAACCCCGTTTGCGTGAACTTCACGCCCGGCCCGCCTAAGCTCCGTCCCTAGCTGGCCCCCCACGGCCCTGCCTGGCCGGACGGGCCCTGACGCTGTAGCACCGTGCTGACGGGCGCCACCGGCTCCGATGGAGCGTCGAAAGCGGGAATCACCTGCTCCCCGAACAGCCTGATCGAGTTATCGACGAGGTCGGTCGGCATCCTGCCGATGTGGTGGCTGCCTGCCCATACGGTGAAACCGAGCCGCTCCTGCGTCTCCCCGATCTTCCGCGCGATCGTCTCAGGGCTGCCGATCAGCGCCAGGCCGTTCTCGACCCAGAAGTCGTAGGACTGCCGGGCCCTGGCGAATATCCTGCCGTTCGCGCGCGTGTAGCGGGTGTTGTCGGTCCCCTTGCCGCGAGGGTCGCTCCCGAAGCCGATGCGCGTGTTGACCACGTGCTCCCGGTCGATGCCGTAGTACTCCAGCAGGTACGGCTCCGCCTCGGCGCGGGCCTTCTCGTCGGTCTCCGCGACGTGGACGACCCGCACGAGCATCTGCCTCGGCATCGGGCCGGGGTGCCCGCATTCGCTCCAGATGCGCCGGTAGTGCTCCAGTTTCTCGACCAGCTCGTCGTCCGTAGAAATGTTCGTCGCCACGTCGTTGTTGCGCTCCGCCGCCCATTCGAAGGCGCGCATGCTGTGGCAAGCAATCCAGATGGGCGGATGCGGCTGCTGGTACGGCTTCGGCATCGGCAGCATCTCGTCGTACTGCCAGAACCGGCCGCGATGCGTGACCTCGGGCTTCGTCCACGCGTCCTCGATGACCTTCATCGCCTCTTCGCTCGCGGCGTGCCGGTCGTAGTAGTTGATGCCCCAGCGGATGAACTCATGCTCGTGCGTGCCCAGCCCCGAGCCGAACTCCACCCGCCCCTTGGACAGGTGGTCGAGCGTCGCCACCTCTTGCGCCAGCCGCATCGGGTTGTGGAACGGCAGCTGCCAGATCATCGCGCCGACGTGGATGCGCTCCGTCGCCGCCGCGACCGCCGTGAGGAACACCGTCGGCGCCGTGATCGCGCCGATGTAAGAGGCTTGGTGCTCGATGATCCAGTAGTAGCGGTAGCCGAGCTCGTCCATCATGCGGGCCTGGCGGATATGCTCGTCGTAAGCCGCCGCTGCAGACCCCAAGCGTTTGATGTCGCTTATCTTGACCGCGCCCCACGCCCCGAACTCCAATGACGGCATTCCTCACACACTCCAAGGATTCGTTATCTCTATCCCGCAACTCACTCGAAACGCGGAAGCTCCCGCATCGGCACCCGCGGCGGGATATCCAGCTCCACGCCCCCGAACGGCTTGAACAGCTCATGGATCGCCGTGCCGAGGCCGTACTCCGGGATTACGTGGTCCGGGGACCCTTCTCCGGTGTTCTGCCCTGTGACGTCTTCCACAGCTGCCCTCCCCCATAGGCCCTATCTATCCCCCAAACATCTCCCGCGCCAAGACCTCCCTGTCGATCCCGAGGTAATTCGCCACGTCATCGAGAATCTCGCTCAGGGTCCCGACCCTCAGAGGGTTGTGGCGGGGAACGGTCACGCGGTGTTCGTAGCCGCGATAGTTCGACGTAAGCCGCAGGTGACTGCCTCGTTGCCGCGTGAGGCTATACCCGTAGCGCCTCCTCAGCAGGGAGGCCAACTCTGCCCCGGACAGACTGCGGGGCAGTCTCACACAGGTATGACCTCGTGCTGCACTAGGTGAACGCGAATCGTCCGGGGAGCTTCTCCGTCCTCGAAGTGGCAGAGCACGGCGTCCCTCATCATGTCCTTGAGACTCTCCCAGTCGTCGGCCTCGGTGAAGATGCTGTAGCCCACCGCGCGGGCCTCGTATCCTCCCTCCGGGGACTCCTTCACCTGAAAGACAATCTCGGCGTCCGGCATGTCATTCCTCTCGTGCAGCGGTCCCACGCCAGCCCCTCTATCCTACCCTCCCTACGCAAACGCCGGAATCACTTCCTCGCCGAACAGCCTGATCGACGACTCCACCATCGGGTGCGGCATACGGCCTATGTGGAACTTGCCCGCGAAGTGGTCGTAACCGATCTTCTCGCGGCCCTCCGCTATCTTCCCGATCACCGTGTCGGGCGAGCCGACCAGCGCAAGGCCGTTGTCCAGCCAGAAATCATACGACTTGGCGCACTCCCGGAATATCCGGCCCCGCTCACGGATGTCCTCGCTGTCCTCGGAGCCCATCCCGCGCGGGTGAGAGCCGAAACCGACCTGGCTCGCGGCAACCAGCTCCCGGCCCAGCGTGTTCGCCTCCATCAGGTACTCTCGCGCCTGCTCGTGCGCCTTTTCGTCCGTCTCCGCGACGTGAACGACGCGCATCAGGAACTGGCGCGGCATGGGCCCCGCGTGGCCGTACCCCTTCCACGCCTCGCGCCACTCCGCGAACTTCTTGGTCATCGACTCGTCCGTGTCGATGTTCTGCGCCATGTCGTAGCCGCGCTTCGCCGCGAAGTCGATCGCCCGTGGGCTATGGACCGCCGCCCATATCGGCGGGTGCGGCTTCTGGTAGGGCATCGGCTGAACGAGCGCCTCCTTGATCTGCCAGAACTCGCCCTCGTACGTGACCGTCCCGTCCCCGCGCCACGCGAGTTCGATGATGTCCAGCGCCTCCTCCCCCATCGCTTGCCGGTCGTAGAAGCTCATCCCCCAGCGAATGAACTCGTGCTCGTGTACGCCGACCCCCGTGCCCAGCTCGGCGCGCCCGCCCGACAGGTGATCGAGCATCGCCACGTCCTGCGCCAGCCTGATCGGGTGGTGGAACGGCAGCTGCCAGATCATCGTGCCCAGCCTGATGGACTCCGTGTGCCGCGCGAGGGCTGTCAGGAATATCTGCGGAGACGTCACCGCCCCCACGTAGGAGCCTTGATGCTCCAGCGTCCAGTAGTAGCCGAAGCCTGAGCGCTCCATCAACTGGCCCTGGCGGATGTGGGCCTCGTAAACGTCCGCCGCAGTCTGGGCCTGAAAGACCTCGTAGGTCTGCATCTGGTCCCAGACGCCGAACTCCATGTTGGGCATCGACCTGTCCTCCGATGAGTGGATAGCCGTATCCTAACCCCAATCTCCCACACACGCCCCCCGAACCCCAAATCCCCTCTCCCGGCTGGGAGACCTTTGCATAACCCCTTTCCGTCATTGCCTCGAAAGCCCTCTCTCCCGTCTGCGAGACCTTTGTATAAACCCTCTGTTTTCTCAAAACTGTCGCATTAGTCGGGTTTTCCATGGCATTTACTCGTGTTTGGGGGTTTCGCACCCGACAGTTCCGCCTCATTTTGCGACAGCAAATGCGACACTTTGCGACACAAATGCGACACTTTGCGACAGTAATCCGACACTTTCCGACAGGCGCCAGCCGGGGCATCGCGGGGTGGAGAGTGCGGGGCGGTCGGGGCATGGGAGGCAGGATAGGGAACGAGGAGTCGTTTGCGCAACGAGCAAATGTCACAATGGAGACGGGAGGGGCGCGAGCGCAGCGAGAGCGGGGAGATCCGTGGGACGACGCCCTCAGGCCAGCTCGGCCTTGACCTGCTCCAGGGGGACCAGATTGCCGTCGCGCACGTCCTACACTCCCCGGCGCAATGCGGCCATCATGTCGGGGTCCCCCATGATCTCCATCGTTTCGACGATGTTACGCAAGCCCCCGGAATGCAAAGGTCTCGCAGACGGAGGGGGGTGGATTGAGGAGGAGGAGGCGTTCCGGTACGATTTTGGCATGGCTGACAGCCGCGACCTCCGGCAGACCATACTCCACCCTGACCACGTCGCCCTTGGCGGACGCATGGTTCCGTTCGCCGGATACGACATGCCCGTTCAGTATGAGGGCATCCTCGCCGAAGCGCGCGCCGTGCGCTCCGCCGCCGGCATCTTCGACGTCTCCCACATGGGCCGCTTCTCCGTCGATGGGACCGGCGCCCGCGCCCTCCTCGATTGGGTCCACACCGCCGACATCGGCGACGACATGCCCCTAGCCCGCGCGCGCTACGGCCTGCTCTGCAACGAGGAAGGCGGAATCATCGACGACGCCATCGTCTACCGGCTCGGCGAGGAGCGATTCATGATCGTCGCCAACGCCGCGAACGCGCCAAAAGTGTTCGCATGGCTGGAGCATTGGCGCTCGGAACGCTTCCCCGACGCCGCCCTCGCCGACCGCACCGCCGACATCGCCATGATTGCGCTCCAAGGGCCAGAGGGAACGCGCATCGCCTCTGAGGTCTCGGCGTTCAATCCGTCAGCCGTTCGGCCTTTCCGCGTGCTGGAGACTGAGGTTCTCGGAGCGCCGGCCCTGATCGCCCGCACCGGGTACACCGGCGAGGACGGCGTCGAGATCATGCCCGCCTCCCAGGTTGCCGGCGAGCTCTGGCGCCTCCTCATCGAGAAGGGCGCCGCGCCTTGCGGCCTCGGCGCGCGCGATACGCTGCGACTCGAGGCCGGACTGCTCCTCCACGGCTCCGACATAGACGAAAGCGTCAACCCCGTAGAAGCGGGCCTCGAACGTTTCGTGCATCTCGACGGCGATTTCTGCGGCGCGAAGGCCGTCCGCAAGGCCGCCTCGGCAGGCGTAGAGCGCAAGCTCGTCGGGTTCCGCACCGAGGGCCGCGGCGCCGTGCCTCGCGCCCATGCTGAGATCCTCAGCGAGCAGGCCGCCATCGGCCACGTGACCAGCGGAGGCTACTCGCCTTCCCTTGGCACCAATATAGGCCTCGGCTATCTTCCCAGGGAGGCCACCGAGCCCGGAACCCCCATCGCCGTAGACGTTCGCGGGCGGCAGATTCCGGCGCAGATCGTGGCCCTTCCCTTCTACAAGAGGTCGCGATAGCCGGAGTGTCTGTGCCCGCTCGTGGTGAGGAGGATGGGCGGGGCAACGAACTGGCAAGGACGATGAGGACGGGACGTTGGCCAGAGACAGACCGGCATTCGAACGGCGGCTGGGTGTGCCTCGGGTTCCTTAACGAAGGCAACGATGTCCTCGGCCTTTACGCCAGCGCGCTAGACAGGCCGTGTCGATGCTACGCTTCCTGATGATCTCAGGCGCTGATTGGCCCAGGCTTCTCTGGGCGATCGCAAACCGCCGCCCACACGGCTAGGGCCAAGAAAAGCAGCGCTGATATCGCAAGCATGACCGCATTGCTGCCGACAAGATACCGATCGGCCACACCTTCACCAGAGAAACTCGCCAGGCAAACCAAGCTCGCTGGTCTGGAGACAGCAAGGGGAATAGGCCGCCAGCTTCAACAGCCACTGCTCTGATGAGGCCGTCATAGCCGTCAATACGCCCAATCCAACCCACAAGACAGTCATAGAGAAGAAGAACGAGAACGATTCGGTTGGGGCCAAGAGTTCAAGCGAGAAGCCGACGCCGATCGCCAGGAAGATAGCGCCGTCCGGGATGCAAAACTCAGGGAACCACCCTAGGCGTCGCAACAGACACTGATCGGCTTGCGTAAACACGGCCCACACGGCGAGCCCTATGAAGAATAGCGCCGAGATCGCCAGAATGCCGGCAAAGACGATGCTGCCAAGACCTACCTCAGAGGAATCCGTCAGGTAAATCAGGATTACCGGTCGGGCGATAGCGACGGGAATAGCCACCAACCGAAAGAGCCGCCGCTCTGATGACGCCACGATAACCGTCAACGCGCTCAGCCCGACCCATGGGACAGCTATCGCAAAGAGGAACGAGAACTCTTCAGTTGGGGCCAAGAGCTCTCCCGAGAAGCCGGTGCCCATTACCAAGAAGAGAAGGGCATCCGGGATGCAAACAAAGGGAAAGCCTCCCAGGCGGCCCACCAGATACCGGCGCGGAGGCACCCTTCGCATGAAACGTATGACGTGCCTCAGTCTTCGATGGGCTAGTAATTGCTCAGGTTTAGGGTCCTAGAGCATCTCACGCTGAGCTTCCACGAGAGAATGCTGCTTGGACTAATGTGGCAGCTCACGCTAGTCCGGGTTTCGTGGGAATCTGAGTACCCCCAAGCGTTGATCGTCGCATATATGTAGACATACCCTGCAAAGGGGTCTATCTGATCTGGAGGATCAGCCCAATAGGTGCCCTTCACTTTAGCCCACATGTGGGTGGTGCTTTGCAAATTAGATCCACTAACCACGCAATTCAATTTGTGCCACCAATTAGCGAGGCCAGTTTCACAATAGGCACTACTATTGGCTCCGTTCGTTAGAGGACCGCCGCTGTAAGGAGCGGTGAACACGATTTCGCATTCTCACCTCTCACGACAAACTATGGAAAACTCTAAGGCAAGGATTCAATCCGTGTCAATAGACCGAATTACCTCATCGGATGTACGTGACCGTCAGTCGGAGCCTCAGCTTCCCTCTCAGCCACGGCCATCGTGAGGCGTTTACGCGCGTTCAGGAGAGTGCCGGGTGGCGTTGGGCTTGTCATGCTGAGCGGAGCGCGGCTCGAAGCATCTCTCTGCCCCCCTTCCCGCACAGCGGAGCGCGGACCCGCCCCGAGGGCTCATCACCGCATCCTCGTCGACGGCTCCGACGTGGGCGAAGTTACGAGTGGCGGCTACTCCCCTTCCCTTGGCGCCAACGTAGGTCTCGGCTATGTTCCGACGAGCTTCACCGCGGCCGAGACCCGGCTCCGAATCGACGTCCGCGGAAGGCCGGTCGCAGCCTCGGTTGCGCCCCTTCCCTTCTACGCCAGACCCAGGTGACGATGGAGAACTAATACGGTCCTACCGGGGTAAACCCTAGGTAGAATCGTATATAATCCCCGAACCATGCCCGTTCCAGAAGACCGACGGTACTCCAAAGAGCACGAGTGGGCCCAGCGCCGGGACGATGGCTCGGTCCTCGTCGGCATCACCGAGTTCGCCCAGCACGAGCTCGGCGATGTCGTGTACGTCGAGCTCCCAAAGCCCGGCGACCGCGTCGCGCAGAGCGCCCAGATGGGCGAGATCGAATCGGTCAAGGCCGTCTCCGAGCTCTTCTCTCCCCTCACCGGCGAGATTGTCGCCGTCAACGACGAGGTCCAGACGACCCCCGAGCTGGTCAACGAGAGTCCCTACGAGAAGGGCTGGCTGGTCCGCGTCAAGCCCGACGACCTGTCGGAGCTCGATGGCATGCTCGACGCGGGCGGGTACGCCTCGCTCACCGAGTAGCCACGGCAATCACAATCCCCAAGGAGCCCGGCGCCCGGCGTGTCTGAGTCCGCTTTCACCTCCCCCTTCATACCCAACACCGACGACGACCGCGCGGCGATGCTCGCCGAAATCGGCGCGCCCAGCGTCGAATCCCTCTTCGACGATATCCCCGAGCAGTTCCGGCATCCCCCGCTCAACCTTCCCGCGCCCATCCCCGAGATGCAGCTCCGCGCCGAGATGGAGGCCCTGGCCCAGCGCAACTTCCACGCCGGAGACCATCCCAGCTTCCTGGGCGCGGGCGTCTACCGCCACTTCTGCCCCGCGGTCGTCGGCCCCCTCGTTACCCGAGGCGAGTTCCTGACCTCCTACACGCCATATCAGCCCGAGGTCTCCCAAGGCACCCTCCAAGCCCTCTACGAGTTCCAAACGCTGACGGCCCAGCTCTTCGGCATGGAGGTCTCGAACGCCGGCATGTACGACGGCGCGTCCAGCCTCGCCGAGGCCGCCTTGATGGCGTGCCGCGTGACCAAGCGCGCCCGCGTCGCCGTCGCGGGCTCTGTCAACCCCAACTACATCGAGACCGTCCGCGCTTACGCCGACCCCCAGGGCATCGAGATCTACTCCGTCCCGCCCGGCGCCGCCGAGCTCCGGTTCGACACCGCATGCGTCATCGGCCAGTATCCCAACTTCTTCGGCTATTTCGAGGACATGCAGACCGTCGCCGACCGCGCCCACGCGGCAGGCGCACTCTTCGTCATGTCCTGCGACCCCATGGCGCTCGCGATGTTCAAGGCCCCCGGCGACTTCGGCGCCGACATCGCCACCGGCGAGGGCCAAGCCCTCGGCGTGCCCCCCAGCTTCGGCGGGCCCTACGTCGGCATCTTCTCCTGCCGCCAGGAGTTCATCCGCCAGCTGCCCGGACGCATCGCTGGCAAGACCATCGACACCGAGGGCCGCACCGGCTACGTCCTAACACTCCAGCCCCGCGAGCAACACATCCGCCGCGAGCACGCAACCTCCAACATCTGCACGAGCACCGCCCTCATTGGCCTATGGGCGTCCGTCTACACGTCGCTCATGGGTAAGCGCGGGCTGCGCCATGTGGCCGAGCTTTGCTATCAGAAGGCCCACTACGCCGCGGGGCGCATCGCCGAGCTCCCCGGCTACGCCCTGCCCATCGAAGGAACGTTCTTCCAGGAGTTCGTCGTCAGCTGTCCGAGGCCCGCCCGCGAAGTCAGCGCGGCCCTCGAAAGGGCCGGGATCATCGGCGGACTCGACGTGAGCGACCGCTATCCGAACGGCATGCTCCTTTGCGTCACCGAGGTCAATTCGAAGGACGAGATCGACCGCCTCGTGGCCGCCCTCGCGGAGGCGTCCTCGCCATGACCGCCGCCCACGACCCCCTGTCCCGAACAGCCCCCCTGCCCCGGATAGGTGAAGATCTCAAAGAGGAGGCCCACAATCGCCGCAGGCCCCTCATGGAGCGTAGCCGCCCCGGACGGACCGGCGTAACGCTGCCCGCGTCCGACGTCCCGCCCCAGCCCATGCCCGATTCCTCGATGCTCCGCGACGACCTCGAGCTGCCCGAGGTCACCGAAGGCGAGGTGGTGCGCTACTTCACCCACCTCAGCCGGCTCAACTTCTCCATCGACACGAACTTCTACCCCCTCGGCAGCTGCACGATGAAGTACAACCCCAAGCTGAACGAGGCGGTCGCCGCCTTGCCCGGATTCGCGATGGCCCACCCCGCCCAACCGGAGCGCCAGGTCCAGGGCGCCCTCGAGGCCATGCACCGGCTACAGAGCTACCTCACCGAGGTCAGCGGACTGCCCGCCGCAAGCCTCGCTCCCCTGGCGGGCGCCCACGGCGAGCTCGCGGGCGTCCTCACCATCCGCGCGGCCCTAGATGCACGGCGCGAGGCGCGTGGTGAAGCGCGTGGACAAAGCCGCCGCCGCAAGATGCTCATCCCCGACACAGCCCACGGCACGAACCCCGCCTCCGCCGCGATGGCGGGCTTCAACGTCGTTTCCATCGCGTCGACCCCCGACGGCAACATCGACCTCGACGCCCTCCGCTCCGAGGCCGACGACGACCTCGCCGGCGTCATGTTCACCCAGCCCACCACCCTCGGACTGTTCGACCGCAACGCTGTCGAGATGTGCGAGATCGTCCACGCCGCTGGCGGCCTCGTCTACGGCGACGGCGCGAACATGAACGCGCTGCTCGGCAGGGTGAAGCTCGGCCGGCTCGGCTTCGATGTCGTCCACATGAACCTCCACAAGACCTTCTCCACGCCCCACGGAGGCGGAGGGCCGGGCGCCGGCCCCATCTGCGTCACCGGCGAGCTCGCCCCCTTCCTGCCGGGACCGGTCGTCGTGCTGCGTGGCGACGGCAACTCGCCGGTCTACGGCGCCGAGATGCCCCCGCACAGCATCGGCCGCATCGGCGGCGCCCAGGGTAACTTCGGCGTTCTCATCCGCGCCCTCACCTACATATCCCTCCTCGGCGGCCAGGGCATGCTGGACATCAGCGCCAACGCCGTGCTCAACGCCAACTACCTCCGGCACGCGCTGCGCGGACTCTACGACCTGCCCTACGACCGCTCCGTCATGCACGAGGTCGTCTTCTCTGCCAAGAAGCGCGTCGGCGCGAGCGCCCTCGACGTCTCCAAGCGCCTCCTCGACTACGGCTTCCACGCCCCCACCATGTACTTCCCCTTGGTCGTCGCCGAGGCCCTGATGATCGAGCCCACCGAGACCGAGTCGAAAGAGACCCTCGACGCCTTCATCGAGACCCTGCGGCGCATCGACGCCGAGGCCGCCTCCGACGACGACTTCCTCCACGGCGCGCCCTACGAGACCCCCGTCTCGCGCCTCAACGAGGCCCAAGCCGCTCGCCGCCCCCAGCTCCGCTGGCGCCCCGAATAACCCCCCGTTCATTCCCGCCCCTCCCCCCGTCATTCCCGCGAAGCGGGAACCCAGGTATCGGAGCCCTCCCTACAAGTCCCGTACCCCAATAGCTTCGTGGTGAGCCTGTCGGACCATGGACCAGCTTTGGAATACTGGGGAGCGCAGAGGGGCGACGCCCCTCTGCCGGGGACGTGGGGATGCCCCCCACAACATGACGGGCGGGTGGGTGGGAAGAGCTACGCCCGCCAGAAAACAGGGTTACGCAAAGGTCTCGTCTACCGGGGAGGACCCATCAACCCCTCTCCCGTCTGCGGCGGAAGCTGGGAGGGGGGCCTGCGGGAGGCCAAACGCTTTACCCGCCGACCCCGCCCAACTATCCTGCGCAGCGCACACCCAACCCGACAGGAGGTCCCCATGGTCGAAGCCGGCCAAGCCGCTCCCGATTTCACCCTCACGAGCCACGAGGGCGAGGAAATCTCCCTCAGCCAGTTCAAGGGCGACAAGTGGGTCGTCGTCCACACCTTCCCCGCCGCCTTCACCGGCGGCTGAACGAGCCAGACCACATCCTTCAACCGTGCGTTGAAGTCGTTCCAGGACAAGAACTCCCAGCTCGTCGGCATGTGCGTCGACTCCCGGCACGCGCTCAGGGTCTGGTCCACCTCCCTCGGGGGCGTTAGGCACCCCCTCCTATCGGACTTCTGGCCCCACGGCGCCGTACTCGACGCCTACGGCCTCTTCAACTCCGACTCCGGCATGCCTAGGCGCGCCGTCATCATCATCGACCCCGACGGCGTCGTCCGGCATACCGCGGTCCACCAAGGAACCCTCCCCGACCCCGAAGCCGTGCTCGCCGAGCTCGAAAAACTGCAAGGCTAGCCTGGAAGGCCCTTCCGCCATTCCCGCGCAGGCGGGAACCTCGCAGCGGCGCGACAGCGCGGCGATCCCCAACCCCCTCCCGTCTGCGGGAGGGGAGGCGCAAGCGCAGCGACCCGCGGGGAGGCACCACGCAACCTCATGGCCACAAACGACGAAGCAACACTCAAGCGCGCGCCCTTCGCCGAGGGCGACATCGCCATCGTCTACGACCGGCGCAACCGCCGCTACCGCGTCATGCTCAAGACCGGCGCCCTCATCGAGACCCACCTCGGCTACGCCCGCCACGATGACGTTATCGGCCGGCGCGAGGGCTTCTTCCTCGTCACGAACAAGGGCCACCGGCTCTTCGTCGTCCGTCCCTCCTTTGGAGACGCCGTCCGGGAGCTGCCTCGCCAGAGCCAGGTGATCTACCCCAAGGACCTTGCCGCCCTCCTCTTCCACGCCGACATCTACCCCGGCGCCAGCGTCGTCGAGGTCGGCCTTGGCTCCGGCGCCGCCGCCGCCGCCCTCCTGCGGGCCATAGGCCCCGAGGGCAGCCTCGTCTCCTACGAAGTGCGCGAAGAGATCGTCGAAGCCTCCAAGCGGAACGTCGAGGAGCTCGCCCCCGGCGCCCGGAACCACCGCGTCATCGTCGCCGACGCCTACATCGACGGCATCGGCGGCGCCGAGATCGACCGCGTCGTCGCGGACGTGCCCGAGCCGTGGCGCCTGCTCGACTCGGCCGCCGGCCCGCTGAGGACCGGAGGCATATTCGCCGCGTACCTCCCCACCATCCTCCAGGTCCACGAGTTCGTCATGCGCCTCAGCCGCGACAGCCGGTGGCACATGGCCGAGGCCGTCGAGCTCATCGAGCGCCCCTGGCGCTTCTCCGAAACGAGCGCCCGGCCCGAGCACCGCATGGTCGGACACACCGGCTTCATCACCACCGTCCGCCGCACCGAACCTCCCCCACCCTCACCCCGCGAGTCCCCTCCCCCCGAAGACGACGGCTAAGGTCGAAAATAGGCGCCACCTAACCCGCCATGCCTCGAAAACCTCCTCCCATCTGCGGACAGTGTCTGGTTCTCTCCACCGTCTGCGGGGGAGAGTTAGAGAGGGGGGCCTCCAGGGTGATGGATTCAACAACGGAGCCCCAGGGCATTGTCCTGGGGCTCCGTTTGCATGCCGTAGCGGCGCACTACTGGGCCGGTGCGCTGTGCCCTCCTCTTACAGCATCTGCTCCAGGATTGCCTTTGCGGCTGGCGGCAGATCTTGGAGTGTCTGAATGCGCCGCTTTGTCTCGGCTCCACTCAGTGGAGCAACTACGCGTTCGCGTTGCGTCATGTCGTCAATGTACCCCTGGGAATTGACGGTGTTCAGGAACGCTTGCTGCATCGCTTCGGCAATCTCTTGGGGCACTCCTGGAGGCATCGCCCAAACGTGAGTGCCTCCGAGGGCGGTGAATGCGTCAAAGGCGGCGAACTGGTCATCGGTGATGTAGTCGGCGAGCGTCTCGTGCATGTCGCCGAACCAAGGCCACCGTCCTTCGCGCATGCCTTCTGCAAGCGGCTGATCGTTCGGGACCTGGATATCAGGGTCGAAGTTGCCCCAGCCGTATAGCGGGATCACCTTGTTCTCTGTGAACCAGTCCGAGTACTGCTTGGCATAGGTGGGATTGCAACGCGTCGTCACGTCCATCTCACCCCGGTCGAATGCCGCGGCTGCCTCTGCCGAGCCGCCGTACCCGAAAAAGATATCCAGCGGCACTTGGGTGAGCCCGAACCACTGGAGCTGCTTCCCGCCCGTCGTGTCCGGTGAGAGGTCGCCCAACCTCCACGGTCCTCCGTTCAAGAAGGCGTCGAGGTCCTGCATCTTCTCGGCCTGCCCGCACATCAGCGCGAGGGTCTCCTCCTGAGCGCCGTCGACCATTCCGAGATAGATATAGTCATCCCAGACGAACCAGTCTTCCGCCTGGCCCATGGCGCCTGCCACCATGAGGCCTTGGGCGAACTGACCGATGTAAGTGCCATCCATCGGTCGTCGTTGCATGTCCCTGGCATTGAGCGCTGTCCCGCCTCCGGGTCTGCTTGCGACCACAACGCGTGGATTTCCAGGCAGGAAATTGGGCAGGTGTACAGCCAGGAGCCTGCCTTGTGCGTCCGCTCCGCCTCCGGGGGCGTAGCCCACCGAGATGGTGATGGTCTTGCCGGCCCAGACGGAGCTGAGATCTGTCGCCGGCTCCGAGCTGGTGGTCGGAGTCGGTTCGGGCGCTGGCCCCGAGGTAACTGGGGTTGGCGTAGGCTGTCCCGTTGGGCCTTGAGGCACCGTTGGAGTCGGTTGCGGTGCTGGGTCCGAGGCGCCGGGGGTTGGGGTAGGCTGTTCCATCGAATCCGAAGGCGGTGTCGCAGTCGGTGTAGCGGTTGGCTCTTCGGAGCTGCACGCTCCCAGCAACAGAATCCCAAACACAACCAACATCGTGGGTAACAGACCACGACTGAGAGCTCTGTATCTCCTCCGGTTCGATGCCATATTTCTTCCTCCTGTAGCGATTCCTACGAATCGAGGCGCAGATTTCTTATCACGTCAAATAGCAGAGGGTCGTTCCAAGCAGTGTGAAGCAGCTCATCGTACACGCCGACGATGAAGCCGTAGAAGACTATGGCGGTTGCTAATGCCCAGTACCAGCGGACCCTTCCATGAACGATCAGCATGAACAGAAGGTATGCAGGCACAGCGATATGGAACCCTACGAACCATATCCCGAGCCAGAGTCCGCCAGTTGTCGAGATGAACGTGATTGCCCGGCTTCTGGTGTTCTTCTCTTCTCCGCCAAACGAACTCCAGGCGAGATCCAAGAGTCGCCCTTGGCTTTGCGCTCCCGGACGCAACTCCTGATAGAGCCGCTGTCCCCCGTAGCCCAACACCGCTGCGATTCCCAGTGCGCCTGAGATTCGCGGGAACAGCGCCGCGCCGACCGGCCAGTCCGCGGACTCGACCACCATGAACACGAACCCCCCGAGCATGATGACTACGATGATGCTCTCCACCAGGAGTTTGCGCTCTCGTCGTTTCTTCCCTTCTTGTATAGCCTCTTCTAGGCGTGGCTGTTCTGCTGCCATGTCGCCCACCCTTAGCGGTCAGATATGGATGCCGAAGTGGGCGCCTCATGGCCTCCCACGTCGGTCTGCAGCCTAAAGGCTGCCCGGGACGCTCGCGCCTGGATCTGTAGAGTGAAGACCAGCGTGACAATCGCGAGTATCATGATTACGACTGATTGGGGCCGAGCCAACATCCCAAAACCGTACGACTGGGTAGAGAGCCAGAGATATTTGTTGATCTGCTCCCCCAGGACGATGGCGATGATTACCGGAGGGCGAGGCCAACCGAACACTTTCATAAGTGTCCCAACCCCGGCAAAGATGCCTACGGTCGCAAAGTCGCCCACGGAGAAGTTCGCCTGGAACGCCGCCAAAGTAAGCACGACCACGACCACCGGGACCAGGACCCCGGGGCGGACATAGGCGATCTTGGCCAGCAGTGGCGTGAAATAGAGAGCGATGCCTGTTCCGATGACATTGGCGACAACCAGCCCCACGCCGATGAGCAGCGTCTTGTCCAGGTGCTCTTGGAGCATGCTGGGGCCTGGCACGAACCCCAGCAGTAAGAGGAAGGCCAGGAAGATTCCCCCGTGTGAGCTGCCGGGGATGCCAAAAGCCAGTGCAGGCACGACCTGGCCCCCATCGATGGAGTTGTTCGCGCAGTCAGGGGCGATCACGCCTCGGATGTCGCCGGTTCCGAAAGTTTCCCGTGCTCCCTTCTCCGTCTGGTAGGCCTGCCCATACGCGAGCCAATGAGCGGCTGCGCCGCCCACGCCCGGCATCAGGCCAACGAAGAGACCGATCAGCGAGGAACGGACCACCAGTCCCTTGTGCTCTAACACCTCTTTTACAGCGTCCCACCGACTGAATTGGATACTCTGGGCTGCCATGCCCGTCTGCTCTGCAATAGGTTTGGAGGAGATAAAGACATTGGCCATTTCCGGTATGGCGAACAAACCCACTAGCACCGGAACGATTGGCAGGCCGTCCCAGAGATATTGAGTACCGTAGACGAACCTTGGAATGCCGGTGATATTGTCGAAACCGATGGTGGTTAGGGCCAGAGCAAATGCCGCGCCGAGCAGACCCTTCACAAATGCGCCGCTGCTCACTACGGCCACCATCACAATCCCCAAGACGCTGAGCATGAAAAACTCTGGTGACCCAAATGTCCTGATAATCGTGCGAGCCAGCATGATCGCCACGAAGAAGCCAAGGCCCCCAATGACGCCTCCGGCAAGCGACGAAAAGTAGGAGACAGCTAATGCGCGTCCCGCTTCACCTCTCCTTGCTAATGGGTGCCCATCCAGTATCGTCGCCTGCCCGGTGGCGCTTCCAGGCATCCCGAGCAAGACCGCGGGAATCGTGTCTGAGGTGTTGTTGACTGCGGCGCCGCCGATGGCTATCGGGATGGCCACGTATGGATCGAGGTAATAGGCAAAGCCGAGAAGAATAATCAGTGTAGGTAGACCGCCTCCGGGTAGCGCGCCGCTGATGAGACCCAGAACAACGCCTCCGAACAGCGCGAGCATCGGCAAAGGCTGGAACAGCCCGCTGATTGCGGTTGCGTAAGCATCGATCAGCATCGGTTTCCTAGTCCGCCATCTCCCCCTTAGAGGCCTTTGCAAAACCCCATCCGTCATTCCCGCGAAGGCGGGAAGGTGAATCCACATTTGAAGTGCAACACCTGCTCCTCGACGACCCCCGCCGGTGTCCGGTAGCCCAGGCACTTGCGCGGCGTATTGTTGTACGCCTGCCCGATCAGCGCAAACCGCTCATCCGACACCTCCCCCAGATTCGTCCCCCGCGGCAGGAACCGCCGCAGCCGGCCGATCGCGTTCTCCACTCCCCCCTTCTGCCACGGCGAGTACGTGTCGCAGAAGAACGTCTCGATGCCCAACCGGTGAAGCTCGTAGTGACGGGTGAACTCGGTCCCATTGTCGAAGGTCACCGTCTGGCGAAACTCCGGCGGCAACGGCCCCAGCATCCGGGCGATGGACTCCGCGATCGGCCCCGCCTCCTTCGACGGCGCACGCGCGAGAAGCAAGAGGCGCGAGGAGCGTTCCTGCAGGGCCAACACCACCTCTCCCGACCTCCCGAACTGCATCGTGTCCGCCTCCCAGTGCCCGAAGGTCCGCCGGTCGGCCGCCGCTGCAGGCCGTTCCGAGAGCGCCCTCCGGAGGGGGATGAAGGAAACCGAGCTTCCCCCCCTGCGGCCACGCCTTCCCCGCTTCCACTTCGCCCTCGGCAAGTAGCGCCGCCAAGCATGGTCCTTGTGCCGCGCGGCCTGGGCGTAGACGAACCGGTAGATGCTCTCGTCCGAGGTCACCGTCCGGCCTTCCTCTCTGCGCATCTCATGGGCGACCTGCTCCGGCGACCACCCCCACTTCAGGCCCGCCAAGACCCGCTCCCGCAACCCCTCGTCCCGTTCCAGCCGCGCCCCCGTCCAGCGCCGCGCGCGGGCACGCTCCTGGGCCGGCGACGCTTGGTACCCGTCCGTTCGCAGTGCGTTCCGCTTCAGCTCCCGAGCCACGGTCGATGCCGCGCGATCCAGAGTTGTAGCGACTTGCCGGACCGAGGAGCCCTTGGCGCGTAAGCGGGCAATCTCACACCGTTCCTCAATGCAGAGCTGTCTGTATTCCATGGCAACACCCTAATCTGGTGTTGCACTTCGTTTGTGGATTCAGGGAACCTCGCCCCCGAATCCCCGGCGTGGGGCAGTTACGCAAGGTCTCCCCTAGAGGCAGTCAGGATACGGTCCGTGTCTCGTGGTCCGGCGGCGTGATGTCCGCTTGCAGGCCGGCTTCGAATCGTGACTGCGGATCTTGGCGACCTGTCCGCAACTTATCCCTCCCCAGCTACACATGCAACACCGGGACCCACTACACGATGACGGCGCCTGAAGACAGCCCGATAGCCGGAGCGGACATGGCGGACAGGCCACGCCCAGTGCGCCGTCCACCTGGGATCCGCACACCCAAATCGGTTCGTGGTGAGCCCGTCGAACCACGACGCCTGCCAACCAACGTCCCCACCCGTCATTCCCACTCCCCCTCCGTCATTCCCGCGCAGGCGAGAACCCCGGTATCAGTGCCCCCTCCCGTCATTCCTGTATGTGTCAGCTAATTCGTTGACAGATTTTGCAGGGTTTGGAGGGGGGTCTTTCCCCCGAGGCCCTGGTGCGGCCGCTCGGTGTTGGAGTAGAGGAGGTACTGCATCAACTCCTCCTTCAAGAACATCACGGCGCCCACCAAGGCGAAGAGCGTAACTGTTCAGAGTTGATGAGGCGAATGCCTGCGGAGCCGGGGGATATGACCTTAGTCAGAGGTAAAGTTGGTCTCTCGGCGATACCCTGGTCAAGAAGAACTCACGAAGTCTGAACAGTTACGGAAGAGCAGCGTTGACGTGACAGCCCTGCTGGACGAGTGGGATGATTGGGCCGTGGATAGGACTCGGCCTACCGGCGGCTGCGAGCGAAGCCTGATATGTGTGGACGATTCAGCCTCATAGCGGAGATAGGAGAGCTTGCGGCGCGGTTCGACTTCGACGCCGACGGCCTGGCCCAGCCGCCCCGCTACAACGTCGCTCCCACCCAGCCTGCGCTCGCCGTCACGGGCGGTGAGCGCAGAAGCGCGTCGTTCATGCGTTGGGGGTTGATTCCGGCTGGGGCCAGGAGCGCGTCTGCGGGCGGCCCGATGATCAACGCGAGGGCGGAGACGGTTGCCGAGAGGCCCAGCTTTCGGGCCGCCCTGAGAAGGAGGCGCTGCCTGGTATTGGCAGATGGGTTCTACGAGTGGCGGCGCAACAGCGCCGGTAAACAACCGGTGCGGTTCGCCTTAGCGTCGGGAGAGCCCTTCGCCTTCGCAGGCCTCTGGGACACGTGGCGGGATCCAACGGGCGAGTCCGTCAGCTCCTACACAATCATCACGACGGAGGCGAACGAGCTTCTCCGGCCCATCCACGACCGGATGCCGGTTATCCTCCCGAGAGACTTGGAGCCGCTCTGGCTGGACCATGAGATGCAGGACACCGCTGTCCTTGGCGGTCTGCTGACTCCCTATCGCGCCGCCGCCATGGAAGCATACGAGGTCTCCACCCTGGTCAACTCTGTCGTCAATGACGGCCCTGAAGTACTCAGGCCTCTGCAACAGGCGAGACTCATCTAGTGGTCGGCCAGGGGCAGCTGCAGGCGCAGCCCGTTGGCCCGCGGTTGTCGGCGGCGGCGGCGGTCCCGTGGTGCTCCGGCGCCTGCTGGGGTATGGGCCCGACACGTTCGGCATACCTACCCGTTGCGCGAGACGGGCCACGTGACCATCCTTCAGCTCGTCACCGCGCACGACGTGGGCACGATCATCAATCGGCAGCTGCTCCAGCACATCGACGAACCGGGGGGCTGGTTCGCCGTTATGGATGACCCCGAGGGGACGAATTCTGCCTCGTGAATACAGCCGATTACTTGTAAAGAAACGAAGCGCCCTTCGGCTCAACCCTGCGAAGCCCGCGATCGGCGAGTCGCCTCGGCATCAACCGCTAGATCGTCGCCAAGCACCACGCCGTAGTCGTCTCGCGCCGAGTCCCGCGACACGTACCCCATGCGCACGTCTTCCGCCACGCGCTCCGGGGGCCGGAGCCTCGGGTCGCCGAAGCCGCCACCGCCACCACTCTCGATGACATACAGGTCGCCAGGGAAGAGCTGCACGTTGTAGAGCTTTCCGTTCGGCTTCTCGAACCGCTCGCCGTCCACCCGCTCCACATGAATGTGGTTGGCCATGCCCTCCTTGCCCCCGTTGAGACCCCAAGGCGCGCATTGCGTGCGCTCGATCTGCGAGTTCACCGTGATGGGAGCCCTGGCCTCGACGACACGTCTTATTCCCAGGCCTCCCTTGAAACATCCAGGCCCGCCTGAGTCGGTCCGCAGCAGGTACTCGCGCACGACGACGGGCGCTTTGGCCTCTCCCGCCTCGATGGGCGCGTTGTGCGTGTCGCCGTCATTGATGCAGACCGTCGCGCTCATGCCGTCCTCGTTGTGTTTGGCTCCGAACCCGCCACCCTGCGGCCCTACCGGGCCGAAGAAGAAGCGCCCGGTCGCGGGATCCACTCCGTAGGTGTTGGCGATCACGAGATCGGCGTGGTGCCCCGCCGCTGCGCGTTCCGGAATTGCGTAGGAGAGCGCCCGGATGATGGTATCCACGATGGTCATGGGGACCGTCATCCACATGCGCATCGCAGCCGGCTTGGTCGCGCTCACCACCCGCCCTGGCGGCAGTATCACGTTGAGGGGGCAAGAATGAGCCGTGATTGATGGGCTGGAGGAGCGGGCTCGTGATGCACTTGAACGCCACTTCGGCCGCCGATCTGCCCGCGGTGGCCCCGGAGTTGTAGTAGCCCCCAACCTGACGGCTCACCTCCGTGAGGTCGATGGTCATCTGGTCGCCTTCGACGACCACGCGCACCTTGATGGGAATGCGTTGGCCCTCCGAGATACCGTCGTCGTCCATGAACGACTCGGCCTCGTACGTGCCGTCGGGGATCGTCGCCACGCTCGCGCGGGCCAGCCGCTCGCTCTGCTCGTAGATGAGCTCAATGCTGCCGAGCACGGCGTCGCGGCCGTAGCGCTCGAGCAGATGGACGAAACGCCGCTCGCCGGTCTTGACCGCCGCGACCTGCGCACGAAAGTCTCCCATAGCAAGATCCGGGAGCCGCACGTTCGACTTGATGATCTCGGTCAGTTCGAGGTCCTGCACGCCTCGCTTGAATATCTTGACGATAGGCAGCTGCAGCCCCTCGGAGAAGATGTCGCGGGTGGCGCCGCCCAGCACACCACCCACATCCTGCCAGTGGGCCATGGATGACGCGAAAGCCACGATCTCACCTTCCCAGAAGATCGGGACCGTGAACACCATGTGGTTGAGGTGACTCCCCATGATGTAGGAATCGTTGGTGAGCAGAATGTCACCCGGCTCAATGCTGGTGCGTCCAAAGAAGTCGAGCTTGGCTTTGATCGTATCCGAGAGCCCTCGGATGAACATGGGAAGGCCAAGCCCGATGGATATCGTGTTCCCCTTGGCGTCGAACAGCCCCACTGTGAAGTCCAGCGCCTCGTAGATGATCATGTTGTAGGCGGTCCGCATAAGATTGGTTTTCATCTCGTCCGTAATCGCCACGACGCCGCTCCTGATGATCTCCGCCGTCACCGCGTCGGTCTCGGTCCTCTGCGAACGCTGCGTCGTCATCGCGCGCCCACCTCGATGATCAAGTGGCCTTGCCCGCTGACTGCCGCCGAGTCACCCTGATGCAGCACCGTGGACGAAGCGGACTCCTCGATGATCGCCGGGCCGGCGATGAGGTTGCCGGCGAGCAGCAGGTCACGGTCGAAGACCGCGCACACCGCGGACCCGGTCGCCGCATCGAGCACCGCGTCGCGGGATTCCCGCTTCGCGTAGTCCGGAGGCTCGGCAACTCCGGCGCTTATCGCAGGAAACGTTGGCTTGCTGATCTTGCCGATGACCGACACGCGAACGCTGACCAGCTCCGCCGGCTCGTCTGGTGCTCCGTGGCTGAATCGCAGCCCGTGCTCGTCGTCGAACGCCTTCTTGATCGCCGCCCGTGCATCCTCGCTATCGACCCGCGCCGGCGCCCGAACGGCGACCGCATGCTCCTGACCAACGTAGCGCATGTCCGCTGACCGCTCGACGTTGATCTCCTGCACGGTGATGCCCGCGGCCTCCAGCGCCTGCGTGCCCTCGGCTTCCAGCTCCTGGTAAATCGCCTCGATCTCTTCCATGGGCACGTCGGCAAGTCGCCGGAAATGCGTCCGTACGTAGTTCCGGCGCAGAGATCGCGTTGTCGATGCCGAGCGCGTCGGCCACGGCTATCGACCCAACGACACCCCCCGCTGGGCCCGACTCCATCATCTGAATACACTGGCGGCGCGCCGTGCCCACGTCTGTGAGCCCACCGTTGGACTGCATGATCATCAGGCTGCCGCGGAACCCATCGCGTTCAAGGCGCTCCTGCAAGCTGCCTAGGTACTGGCTGACCGTCGGCCCGACGTAGGCGTTCGCCGCGACCGTGGACGTCCGTTCGTACTCGCGATATTCGCGAGAGATTTCATACGATGGCGTCACGAACACACCAGGGGCCTCGTCCTCGATGATCTCGCGCATCCGCCGTTCGTGCGCTGGCTCCCGGTATGAGTGCAAGAAAAGCACCGCAACCGCCTCGACGCCGAGCTCGCGTATCCGCCGCGCAACCGCACGCGCGCAACCGCACGCGCGGCCTGCTCGTCCAGCGGGCGTTCCGTCGAACCGTCGGCCAGCATCCGCTCGGGCACCTCGAAGATGAGGTCGCGCGGCGCCAACGGGCGATGCTTACGGAAGAAGAGGTTGAACGACTCCGGCCGGTTGATTCGGCCGACCTCGTAGATGTCGCGGAAACCCTTGGTGGTCACCAAGGCCGTCTTCGCGCCACGCCGTTCCACGATAGCGTTGATCACGACGGTTGATCCATGAACAACGAACTTGGCCTCCGAGGGTGACGCGCCAGAGCGCTCGAGCGCCCGCATGATCCCTTCCACAAGCGAGCCCGGTGTGCTCAATGCCTTCCCTGGGGTGATCGCCCCGGTCGTCTCGTCGAACACCGCCACGTCGGTGAACGTCCCGCCTATATCGATCGCGATCCTTTTCAAACGCAAGCCCCCGGTAGGTGGCGGTCTGTCGGCGCGGACTATATAACAGGTGGCGACGCGCCGACGGCAATGAGCGCCATGACCAAAAGCACCGAGCAACAGGTCCTCTTCACCCTAGCTGCACGGCAACCCTCGGCCGCCCTCGCAGCCGAGGTCGCGGCCGTGTTACAGCCGCCGTTGGGTTGGAATTCCTTGAACGAGGTGCTCGACCGGATGGCTAAGGCTCGCGTCGTTCTCGTGGCCGACCACGCTCCTCCCGATATCCACTTGGAATCGGCCGACCTGCGCGTCGTGGCTCTTGTGAGAGAGGGCGACGAGTCAGCGGCGATACAAGCCGCCGATGTCGCATGGAATGACTGGCTTCGTGGCTTCTTCAGCACCCACCGGTGCCAGTAACAAGTCCTCTTCCACGTCGGTCGGGAAACCCCTCGCTCGCTGTCCCTCTTGGTTGCCGGAAAAGCTGAAAGGGGTATCGAACAGCAGCCGCTCGTAAACGTGCTGCTGCGCCACTGCTGTGAGGTCTTACCAACCAGCTCCGCAGCCCGAGCCTCGCTCCGCTGTCCTACCGGTCCCCGTGCGCCTCCGCGTAGTGAAGGGCGAGAGGGTCGCTCCCGAAATCGCCTCGCGGGTTTCGCAACACGCTGTGTGTATGGTTCGCGTCATTCTGCGTGCAGTCGTACTCGATCAGAAGGTCGTCAGACTGCACGCGGTAGTAGTGCGGCGCCCTCAGCTCTGGCGGACCTGCCCACGCGAAGACCAATTCTTGAAGGCTGTCCGGCTCCAACAGGGGTGTGTAGCCGTCCACGATCTCCTCAGGCAGGTGATCGAGATAGACCCGCACCAGGCGCACGAGGGCGTCGCGCTGGATCGTATCCATGGCGCTGGCGGGCAGACCCTTCGGCGTGAGCGAATAGCGGACCATCTCGTCCAGCTCTGGCGTCAGGCCCAGGGCCGTGCGGAGGCGCTCGCCGCCGGGGCCGGGACCACCGATGGGCGGCAGCGCGCCGTCCTCGATCTGAGGCCTATTCGTCTGCACAATGTCGGTGGGGGGCGCCGGCGCGAGGACAGCCTGCGTCAGTTGCTCCGGCGTCAGGAGCGCCAAAAGCTCGCGGGCGCAGTCCTCTTCCGCAGCCAACGGACGTAGAACCACCCCTCCGGGCAACGTCGACCATGCGGGCTCCGCGCCGAAGAACGCGGGCGTTGGATACACCAAGCCACCCCGCACCGTGTAGTGGAGGCTCAAGTGGTGCCCTCCGATGCGCCAGCTCCACCCGCTCTCGTCGCCGGGCGTGCCGAAGATCGCGACGAAATAGTTGGCAGGGTCACGTACCCGCGTGTTCGGCAGGTTCCCATACGTCCGGTCCGGAAATCCCGACCAGCGGTCCACCACGTTCTCCATGCCCATGAGCAACGACGCATAGTTGTAGCCGGGCTCGCTCAGTCCCGTTGCCATCAGTTGCATGACCTTCTGCTGCTGCCGGGGGGCAAGGTCGCCGAGGCGCAGACCCGCGCGCGGGGTAGGGGTGTAGAACCAACGGCGACGCTCCTCCTCGTCCCCGAATCGTAGCGAGCCCGCGCTGCGCTGCTCCGAAGACAGAGCGTTCAGAAAGTCGGAGGCCGCCTGGGCCATACCGTCCGCCAAGACCGCGACCTTTTCCATGCCACTCTCCCTGACGCCGGTTGCTCCAGCCTACCTGGACGCCATGCCCACGCGCCCACGCGCCGCGAGTATAGCCGCGGCCTCCATGGCGGCCAAGACGGGCCGTCAGCCGCGCCGGACGCCGCGCCCCAGACGCACCGGGTCGCCAGACGATATCCTTCGGCCGAGAACGCCTTAGGACTGCCACAACTGGCGCCCATACGGAGAGAGCCATGACACGCATCAAGCCCATCACCGACAAGGCCCAGCTGCCACTAGAGCAAAAACACGAGTGGGACGCGGTCTTGGCCGAGCGAGGGCGCGTCCGAGGGCCGTTCGGGGTCATGCTCCACAGCCCTGGTCTCTCCTTGGGCTTCCTGGCGAGCGTCCACCACGCGCATGGTGACGGCGTGGTCAGCGACGCGCTGCACGAGCTCGCCATCCTCGCCGTTGCCTACGAGGACGACGCTCCCTATCAGTGGTCGGCCCACATCGCAAGTGCCCGAGCCGCGGGCCTGCGTAACGCCGCAATCGAGGTCGCACGCACCGGCGCCGGCGGTAGCCTCCTGGACGACGACGAGCGCGACGTCATCGAGCTATGCCGTCAGCTATGCCGCACGAATCGAGTCGAGCAAGCAATGTTCGACTCCCTGATGGCAAGGCATGGCCAGCGGTGGCTGATCCTCATGGTCGCGACCATCGGCCTCTACCGGTACGTAGCCGCCTTCAACAACGCCTTCGACGTTGACTTGGTCGAGGGTGACGATCAACTGCCGGCGCGACGTAGGCCTCACGACTACGCGTAGCACGAAGACAAGCCGCCTTGAGCAGGAAGCGGTTCTCGTACGGGAGACGCTGGGCGAGACATGCCTGCGCGGCGTGGGGGTGCTAATCTTCCCTTGCAGAGAAAACGAGGCGCCACCATGCAGCAACCAAATGGACCGCTGACCATCCACGCGGGGAGGGTCCTCGACGGGACCGGTGCGGCTGCCGCCACCGATGTCGTGGTGAGGATAGAGGGGCGGTCGATCACGTCGGTGGGTCCTGCTTCCAGCGCCGGCCCGCCGGACGAGCAAGCCCTCAGCTTCCCCACCGCAACGCTCCTGCCAGGGCTGATCGACTGCCACACGCATACGAATATGCCGGGCGATGGAAGGCGCGGCGAAGACGTCCACGTGGGGGACGACGACGCCATCCGCCTGTTGCGCTCGGCACACAACGTGGGGCGGGCCCTTGAGACAGGGGTGACGACTGTCTGCGACTGTGGGGGCTGGAACCAGACCACCTTCCGCCTCAAGGAAGGCATTCAGCAAGGTGTAGTCCGTGGGTCCCGGGTCCTTGCCTCTGGCCGCCCGATAACGGTTAGCGGTGGCCATTGCTGGTTCATGGGTTCCGAGGCCGATGGCGCGGATGGCGTCCGGCATGCCGCTCGTCAGCTCATCAAGGAGGGTGCTGACTTCCTCAAGGTGATGGCAACGGGCGGGAGCACGCTTGGGACCGACCCCTTCCGTCCGGCGTTCTCGTACGAGGAATTGACGACGATCGCGCAGGAAGGACATCGGCGCGACCGCCGGGTAGTGGCGCACTGCCGCTCGAATGAAGCCATGCGGATGGTCATCGAGGCCGAGTACGACGCGATCATGCACGGCTGGTTCACCGACGAACACGGCGCGAGGGTCTTCGATGAACACCTGGCCGCCGACATCGCGGCGCGTGGGGTATGGGTGAACCCGACGCTGCACATCACGCGGAGCCGGATCCCCATCCTGCAGGAACGCCTGGACCGTGGGGTCGCCACGGAAGAGGAAACGGCGATGCTGGACAGGATGCGGCGCGGGCACGCTACTACCCTTCAGCAGGTGGGCCAACTGATTGAGCATGGCGTTCGGCTGATGGCTGGGTCCGACTGCGGGTGGGGCGTCTACCCGTTCGGTCGTTTCGACCTAGAGCTGGCCGCCATGGTTGAGGCGGGGCTTAACCCCGGCGAGGCGCTCGTCGCGGCAACCGGAAACAACGCGAAGGCGCTGGGTATCGACGGCACGGTCGGCACTGTTGCGCCGGGCAAGGAGGCGGACCTGCTCATCGTCGATGGCCGGCCGGACGAGCAGATCGCCGACATCACACGCGTGCTCGCCGTTATCAAGAGTGGGCAGGTCGTGGTCAATAACTCCGCCTGACAACGCGGGCAGGAGAACGCTTCCGTCCTCGGGCCAGAGTGGCGCTCTTGGCCCCCTCTCCCACTCCACCCCAGCCACTTGTGCGCGATCAGCCCCGAATAGGTGAGGAGCATGGCGGCGCCGACGCTCACGGACAGCCACAAGTCGGCTAGGCGACGTTCCATGTCACGGAACCGCACCATGTAATCTTCGGTGTCCGTCCGCCATTGCACCTGCCTGATGGTCCGCTCGTGGTACAGGTCCAAACGTTGACTGACAGGAAGATGATCACGGCGGAAATCAGCATGGCGAAAATGTCGTGGAACAACCGGGTGAACGCCTGATCCGCGTCTGGGCGCAGGAGCAAGGCGACGGCGATGGTGACGCCTGCGAAGATGATCAGGGCGAACAAACGTTTGGAGTTGGCGTTCTCCCACCATACCGGCAGCGTCTCGGGGAAGCTCCGGGGGCTCGGCGTGTAGCGGCTGATCGGCGTCGCCAGGTCCAACGCCTAGGGCGTGTTCACACTAACGTGTCCACTGTGGTATCCTGGCGTGCATGGAAATTACAGAAGCTCAGTACGAACGCATCGCTCCGTATCTTCCCGTGCAACGGGGTAACGTGAGTCTGTCGAACCTCCAAGTGCTCAACGCCATCCTCTACGTCGCCGAGCAGGGCTGCAAGTGGCGGGGGCTGCCGCCTCGATTCGGCAAGTGGCACACCATCTACACGCGGATGAGCCGCTGGTCCAAGAACGGGGTGCTCGACCGGGTCTTCGAGCGCCTCCAGCGGGAACAGATCGTGCGCGTCAAGCTCGAAGCGGTCTCAATGGACAGCACCGTCGTCAAGGTCCATCCCGACGGTACAGGCGCGCTAAAAAAAACGGACCTCAGTCTATCGGCAAGTCCCGCGGCGGATGGACCACCAAGATTCATATGGTTGCCGCGGATGCTCGAACGGCCGTGACGTTCTCCCTCTCCCCAGGACAGGCCCACGATGCGCCGGAAGGGCGGAAGTTGCTCGAGCGCCTGGGGGCGCAGGACCGGGACCTCTCCCTGCTGATGGACCGGGCATACGAGGGCAATGAGACCCGCCAGCTGGCGTTGGCCCTGGGGTTCACGCCGGTGGTTCCACCTCTGAGCCGTCGTGTTCACCCCTGGGAGTACGACCGGGAGCTGTACAAGAGCACGTGATTGCTCGAGGCGGAGAGCCGGGCCCCGTGATCGCCGAGATCATCGGGCGTACGACGGGCTACAACAAAGGGCCGCGGGCGGCACCTTCATCGCCAACACCTGGGCGTGCTCCAAACGTCCGCCATCGTCGCAGGATGCGTTCCGATGGCGGCCGGCGCAGCGTTCTCGATCAAGAAGCGCGGGACCAATCAGGTATCGCTGGTGTTCTTCGGCGACGGTGTGCTCGAAGAGGGTGCATTCCACGAAGCCCTCAACATGTCCTCGCTTTGGAAGCTGCCGCTAATCATGATTTGCGAGAACAATAGCGTGCCTCCAGAGGGCCGCCGTCAGGGCGAGTACCCGTCGTCCTCGTTCGCGGCGACGCAGCTAGCCGATGTCGCCAGGGCGATGAACGTTAAGACGCACGTGGTCGACGGCGACGACGACGGGGACGTCGCGGAGTTGCTGACCGAGCTCGTCGGCCGAACACGCGCTGGGGAAGGACCGTTCTTCATCGAGTCGCGCATGACCCGTTGGCCGGGCAACCGAGGCCAGTTCCCGGAGCTAATCGGTGGCCAGCACCAGATGGCGTGGATCTGGGACCCGAGCAAAGCTGACGCGCGCTTACAGGACTGGCTAGCCAACTCCGACCCCATCTCGCTCCTTTGCAGGAGTCTCGTCAAGGAAGGGGCCATGACCAGAGAGCAGATCGAGGAGGTCGACGCCACGGCCCGAAAGGAGGCCGAGGAAGCCCGCGAGTTCGCTCTATCAAGCCCAATCCCATCGCCCGAGAGCGCTATGGACTACATCTTCGCGTAGGGGGAACCACCATGAGGCAAATGACCTACTCTGAAGCGATGGCCATCGGCATCCAGGAGGCGCTGGCCGAGGACGAGAGTGTCGTACTGATGGGGGCGGGATTCGGCAGACTGAGCAGGGACCCGGCGGTGTGGTCGGCGCTGCGCGAGAAGTTCAGAGATCGCACAACCCACCCACCCATCGCCGAGCTCGGCTACTGCGGCATCGCTGTGGGCGCGGCGCTCACGGGGCTGCGGCCTATCGTGGCTATCGGTACGGGGTCGTTCTCATTCGAGGCCTTCCCACAGATCGCTAACGAGGCCCCTCAGGCGTACTACGGCACGCGGGGGCAAGTAACCTGTCCCGTGGTGTTCCACATGCGCGCCGACATCCGTGGGGCCGGTGCGCTCCAGCACTCGATCGCGCCCCAGGCCATATACTGGAACACTCCTGGGTTGGAGATCTGCGTTCCGGGGAGCCCGACCGACGTGCGGGGCCTTATCAAGGCGGCTGTCCGCAGCAACAACCCGACCATCTTCATCGATCACGAGCTGCTGCACCCGGTGATGGGCGAAGTCGATGAGTCGTCCAGCGGGGACATCCCTCTCGGAGTAGCCGACGTGAAACGGGAGGGCTCAGACGTCACCATCGTTGCGACCTCCATCATGGTTCCTCGGGCGCTGGAAGCTGCAGAGACGTTGGCGAGCCAGGGAATACATGCCGAGGTTGTGGACCCGCGGACCCTGGTGCCGCTCGACAAGGAAGCGATTCTGCGCTCCGTTGCCAAGACCGGACGCGTGGTCGCCGCCGACGAAACGCAGAAGAGCTGTGGCGTTGCATCCGAAATCGCGACCACCATCGCGGAAGAGGGTTTCGAGTCATTGAGAGCCTCCATCAAGCGGGTTGCCATCCCCAACGTCCCCATCCCGTATCACCAAGCGGAAGAGGACTACATTACCCCGACGGCACGACGCGTCGTCGAGGCAGCGCAGGCGATCTGCCGTTGATGCGGTCTTGCCCGTCGTCGGGTACTGGATAGATTTCGTCCGCCGCTTGAAGGCCGTGGACGAAATCGCGTCGACGGGGATCCACGCCGAGGTCATCGACTTGCGCATGCTGACACCGCTGGCCCACTAACGGAGACTCGAACCATATGAGAACCTTAGGTGCCGTCGCTTGCTGTAGACCTACCGCCCACGAGTATCGAAATCTTCCGTTGCTATTGCCTCTCGCCCATGGGGGAGGCCGGGAGAGGGGGCCTCATCCCGCCCAGCGACGGCCCCCACCTCAACCAAGCCCTGGCGCATGGGCGTGGACGTGGCCCGGTTCGGCAACGACAAGTCCGTCATCTGCCTCAGGCGCGGCCACCGCGTCGAGCGCTTCATCACCTTCGAGCGCAAAGACACCATGCGCCTCGCCGGCGTCGGCGGAGGTGTGGTCGACCGCCTGAAGCAGCTCCGCGTCCCGGTGATCGGCGTCGAGGGGGGGCGGCAAGGCCTACCGTCCCGCCCAGTTCGCCGATATGCGGGCCGAGGTCTTCTGGGAGGTGGCCCGCCGCCGCCGCGAGGGGCAGGTGTCCCTCCCGCCCGACGACGAGCTGGCGGGCCAGCTCCTGGCGCAGCGGTACGACATCTCGTCGGCGGGGCGCATCCACCTGGAGAGCAAGGCGAAGCTCCGCCGCCAAGGCGTCCCCTCCCCCGACAAAGCCGACGCCCTGGCCCTCGCCTTCATGGAGCCCTCCAATATGAAGGTCTGGTTCTAACCATGCCCCGCCATTCCGTCATTCCCGCGAAGGCGGGAATCCAGGGGTCGACTGCCCATTTCCTCTCCCCCGTCTGCGGAGGAGGCCGTGAGGGGGGCTGTCGTGAATATTCTCACAATCTCGCCCTTACGTCGCCTTACAATCCCCATAGCCCATACCGACGGCGCGAGGCGAACGATGCTCCACCACTGGCACGGAACGATACATCTGATTCACTTGGCCCTTACGGAGGACGAGACCGCTTACGACCCCACCTCCTCCTTACTCCCAGACGACCTCACCAGCGAGGCGCTCATGATGCCGAAGGCCGACGGCGTGCTCGCCGGCGTGGATGTCGCCCTCGAGGTCTTCCGCCAGACTGACCCCGACCTCGAAACCGTCCGGTTCGTTGAGGACGGCTCGCCCGTCGAGCGCGGCATGTACGTCGCCGCCATTCGCGGCCGCATGTCCAGCATCCTCCGCGCCGAGCGCCCCGCCTTGAACTTCGTCCAGCGTATGAGCGGCATCGCCACCGCCACCAACGAGTTCGTCCGCAAGATCGAGGGCCTCCCCGCCAAGGTCATCGACACCCGCAAGACGATCCCCGGATGGCGGCTCCTCGATAAGTACGCCGTCCGCATGGGCGGAGGCCACAACCACCGCATGAGCACCGGCGACGGCATCCTTATCAAGGACAACCACATCGCCGCCATGGCCACGCGCGGCGAAAGCATGACCGCCCTCATCCAGCGGGCCAAGCGCGAAGCCGCCCACACCATCCGCATCGAGGTCGAATGCGACACCCTCGATCAAGTCCGCGAGGCCGTCGCCGCGGGCACCGACATCGTCCTCTTCGACAACATGACGCCGGAGCAGATGAAAGAGGGCGTGGAGATCTGCCGGGGCCGCGCGCTCACGGAGGCTTCGGGAGGCATCACCATCGACAACGTCCGCGAGGTGGCCGAGGCCGGCGTAGACCTCCTCTCCTCAGGCTCTATCACCCACTCCGTCAAGGCTCTCGACATCAGCCTGGAAGTGCGCCCCAACGGGTGAGCCGCGTTCTCGCTGGACTCAGTACCGCCCTCATCGCCTCGGGGCTCCTGGTCACCGCAGCGTGCGATGGCGCCGCGCCCGCCGTCGACACACCCCAGCCCGCCGACGACCAGCGCATCGTCTTCGTGGGCCCGCGCTTCGACGTCTGGACCATCCACGGCGACGGCGACGGCCTCGAGCTCGTCATCGGCGAAGGCGCGTCCGATAGCCCCGCGACCCTCGCCTCGTCGCGCCCGCAGCAGGCCGGGACGGTCCGCTACACCTGGCCCACCTGGTCGCCCGACGGAGAACGCGTCTCCCTCTCGCGCGTCCCCGGCTTCGGAGAGGACTCGGTCGCCGGTCTCGTCGTGGTGAGCGGCACCGACAGCTCCACCGAGCGGCAGGTGCACGAGACGCATCCACGCTCCATCGGCCTCGTCGCTCCCGGCGCTCCCCACTACGCGCACTGGTCGCCGACCTCGCAGCTCCTCTCCTTCGTAGCCCCGAGGGTGCCGGGCCGGGGACTCGGCCTGTTTTCCGTTGACCCGAAGGGCGGCGACCCCCATCAGGTCGCGGCCAACGCCCCGCTCTATCACGTCTGGTCGCCGGACGGGACGCTCATGCTCGTGCACCGCCGCGAACAGCTGCTGCTCCACGACACCCGAAACCGCTCCACGCGCGACCTCGACGCCGATTCGCCCCGGTACCGCGTCCCGGCGTTCAGCCCGGACGGCGAGCTCATCGCCTACATCATCGAGGAGGGCGGCGCCGGCAAACTCGTCACCTCGAACACCGACGGGTCGGACCGGGTAACGCTCATGGACGTGCCTGGCGAGGCCGCCTTCGCATGGTCGCCCGCCGGCGGACGCATCGCCGTCGCGACGAAACAACCATCGAGCCTGTTCTACGCCGAACTCTACGTCGTGGACGAGGAGGGATCGGACGCCGCCAGGATGATCGTGCCCGGCCGCATGGCCGCCTTCTACTGGTCGCCGGACGGCGAGCGCATCGCCCGCGTAGCAATCGCGGACGACGGCCTGGCGTTGCAGGTCCTCGACCCCGACATCGGCTCGCCGGGGCATCTGACCAGATTCACCTCCACGCCGGACTTTCTCACCCACCTCCAGTTCTTCGACCAGTTCGCGCCGTCCCACCTCGTATGGTCGGCCGATTCGACGAAGCTGACGTTCGCGGGCTCGATCGAAATCGGCGAGGAACCGCAAATCTGGGTCGTGGACGCCGCCCGCGCCGAGGCCCCGCGCTCAATCGCCGAAGGCCGCCTCGCCTTCTGGACCCCGCCGCCGCCCGAAGGGGACGGCGAATGATCTGCCCCCCTGCGTCGGGACTGCGCGGCCTGCGCCGCATCTCTCACCCCGCCAGCGCCGCCGCGACCTCCGCGAACGACATATCCGCCAGAGACTCCAAACGCAGGTCCGCGTGACCTATCGACATCTGCGCCGTCAGCGGGTTCGGCACGACCACGCACTGCATCCCGGCCGCCTTCGCCGCCGTCACCCCGTTGGGCGAGTCCTCGATGGCGAACGCCTCGTGCGGCTGCGCCCCCAGCCGTTCGAGCGCAAGGGTGTACAGCTCGGGGTCCGGCTTGGTCTGCCGCACGTCCTCACGCGCGCATACCACATCGAACGACGCGAGAAGCCCGGTCCTGCCGAGGTGCCCGTGAACCCACTCTCGGGTCGAGCTCGACGCGACTCCGAGCCGCAGGCCCATCTCTCTCGCCTGCTCGATGTGCGCCGCGACTCCATCTTGGACGGGGAGCGTATGGATCACGCCTTCTTGGAGCCTCCGCGCCTGCCGGCGCACGGCTTCCCGGTCCACCTCGCGGCCCAAGTGGGTTTCGAGGTAGTCGAACAGCATGTCGCGGTGGCCGGTCCCGCCGATGACGCCCGACCAAACGTCGATTGTCAGCGACACGCCGTACTCCTCGAAGATTGTGTGGTAGGCGTCGTAGATGGGCTGCTCGGTCTCAACGATCAGGCCGTCGAGGTCGAAAACGATGGCGCGGAAGGGGTGGCTCATGCCTCTCACTATAACGGACAGGGCAACGTTTGAGGCCTGCCCGTTGCGCCTCGTATACTCGCCCCTCTTCCAAGGAGTAAGCCTGTGACGAACGAACTGACCCCCGACGCATTCGCCGCATGGGCGAGGGCCGTCGGCCTGAAAGTCGGCGCTGAGCATCTTGAAGTCCTGCGCCCCGAGGTCGAGGCGATGCTCGCTCGCATCGCGCCCCTGAACGATATCGACGTCTCCGGCATCGCCATTGAGGACGCGATCGGGAGCGCCGAATGAGCGGTCTCACGTCCGCATCCACAGCCGACCTCGCGCGGCGCATCGCCGCCAAGGACGTGTCCAGCGCCGAGGTCGTCGAGGCATTTGCGACCCGCGCCGACGAGCTCGAACCACGGATAGGCGCGTTCATCACCCGTACGGCGGTGCAAGCGCTGGCTGAGGCCAAGCAGGCCGACGCTGAGCTCGCCGCCGGCGTCAGCCGCGGCCCGCTGCACGGCGTACCCTTCGGCGTGAAGGACATCTACTGGACTGCCGAGGCGCCAACCACCTCCGGCACCGCCCTCGACGCCGACTTCGTCCCGGACGAGGACGCGACCGCCGTGCGCCTGCTGAAAGAGGCCGGCGGCATCGTCATCGGCAAGACCAACACCGTCGAGCTCGCTTTCGACCCCACGGGCCGCAACGCCACCTACGGGATGCCGAACAACCCTTGGAGGCTCGACCGTATGCCGGGCGGCTCGTCCAGCGGCACGGGCGCCGGGGTCGCGGCCGGCTTCTTCCCCATGGGGCTCGGCTCCGACACGGGCGGCTCGATTCGCATCCCGTCGGCCCTCTGCGGCATATCCGGCGTCAAGCCCACCTTCGGGCTTGTGAGCCGGTATGGCGTAACCCCCTTATCGCACTCCCTCGACACCGCCGGTCCAATGGCCCGGACCGTCGAGGACCTGGCGCTCGCCATGAACGTCCTCGCGGCCCACGACCCTCGCGACCCCGTGTCGGCGGCCTCGCCGAGCGTCGACTATCTCTCCGGTCTCGACGGCGGCGTTCGGGGCATGCGAATCGGCGTGCCGGAGGAGTACGTCTGGGACCCTCTCGACTCCGAGGTCGAGGCCGCCGTGCGCAAGGCACTGACCGTCCTCGAAGAGCTAGGCGCAGAGGTCGTCGGCATCAGTATCCCCGAGCTGGAGTGGACGCCCCCTCTGGCCGTCGGCATCACCACCGCCGAGGCCGCCATGGCCCACCGCGAGCGCGTTATCGAGCACGGCGACGGGATGGACCAGGCGGTCCGCCGCCGCTTCGAGTCCGGTATGTTCATCTCCGCCGCCGCCTATGCCCAGGCCCAGCGCGCGAGGCTCGCCTACGCCCGCGCGGTCGCTGCCGCGTTCAAGACCGTCGATCTCATCGCAACGCCGACTGTCGCCGCACCCGCTCCGAGGCAGGGACTCGACACCATGGACATCGGCGGCGCTGCCGTCCCCGTCCGCGAGGCGCTGCTGCGGCTGACCCGCGTCTTCAATCTCGCCCGTATGCCGAGCGTCTCCGTCCCCTGCGGCTTCTCGCAAGACGGCCTGCCCATCGGCCTCATGCTCGGCGCACCGCCGTTCGCCGACGCACGCGCCCTCCGCGCTGCCCACGCCTACCAGACCGCGACGGACTGGCACGAGCGCCAAGCGCCGGTAGGCGACTGACTGCGACGAGTCAGCAGATTGGGCCTAGCCCCCCACGCTGGGGCTACGACCGCCAAGCCTCGCAGCGCCTAGCCCATCGAGGGGCGCTACGGCTCCTCATCCGTCCGTAGGTAGCGGCCGAGCGCCCAGAGGGGGAAGTAGTTGCGGTAGAGGTGGTAGTTGATCAGGAATGCAGCGCTGAGCTCGGCGCCTTGGGAGTTCAGGCCGTCCGGGGACTTGTATTCGTCCGGCCTGTCGCCGGGGCCATACCCGGGGAAACCGCAGCCGGTGAACTGGGGCTCATCCCATCCTCCGTCGTCTCGTTGGCGCGCGAGGAGGAACTCGACGCCGCGTTCGACGGACTCGTGGGAGGCTTCACCTGCGGCGATGAGCGCCACGAGAGCCCATGAGGTCTGCGAGGGAGTGCTTTCGCCTTGCCCCCGCAAGGTGTGGTCTACGTAACTCACGCAGGTCTCGCCCCATCCGCCGTCTGGATTCTGATGCGCGAGGAGCCAGCTCACTGCTCTGCGCACGCGGGGCTGGGTCATATCCTCGCCAAGCGCTTTCAACGCTGGGAGGACTGCGCCCGTGCCGTAGATGTAGTTCACGCCCCATCGCCCGAACCACGCGCCGTCGTACTCCTGCTGAGACCAGATGTAGGCTAGCCCGCGATGGACGGGGGGGTGCTTTGGGGTATAGCCCAGCCTTCCGTACATCTCCAGCACATGGGCGGTTACGTCCACGCTAGGAGGGTCCAGCAGCTCGCCGAAGTCGGCGAAGGGGATCTTCGCCAGGTAACTGGAGTCATTGTTCCGGTCGAAGGCGGCCCAACCGCCATTAGAGGACTGCATCCCGGTGAGCCAGTTGAGGGCGCGTTCGATTGCTGCGCTCTTGGCCTGCTCGTCGGCCTCGTCATCGAGCCTAGCGAGCGCGAGGTCCATTACGATAATGGCCGAGTCATCGATGTCGGGGTATTGATCGTTGTGGAACTCAAAGGCCCAGCCGCTGGGTTCGAGGTGGGGCCGGTAGACAGCCCAGTCGCCTTTGGCGCGAATCTCCTCGTGGAGTAGCCAGCGCGCGGCGCGCTGAATGGCGGGGTGGTCCGGCTGCACGCCGGAGTCGAGCAGTCCCAACATCGCAAGGCAGGTGTCCCAAACAGGAGAGAGGCACGCCTGTACGCGGAGCGCCGCTCCGTCTTCGGAAGGAAGACTCCATTCCTTCCTGAACCTTTCGAGCCCTTTGGCGATCACGGGGTGGTCCACCGGATAGCCGAGGGAGCTGAGCGCGATGAGGGAATAGACCCAAGGAGGCTGAATGCCGCCCCAAGAACCGTCGGCCTCCTGATGGCTGATTATCCATTCGACGGCGGCCTTGAGCGCCCGTTTGCGCCCCGGGATGAAGGGCAGTTTCCGATAAAGGCGGAGGATTCTGTCCACCAAGAGGAAGCCGCCTTCCAACGAGAATGGCTTAGCCTTCCAGCGGGATAGGGTAAAGGTGACTGGGCCTCTGGGATAGAGTTCGGTGATCCACTCACGCTCGTGGGGGGGACGCGTTGGATGAAGGGTGAGGATGATGGTCATCGGCACGATAGTTGCTCTTGCCCAACTTGCGAACCGGTAGATGTTGAGAGGCGCCCATCGGGGCAGAAGCATCATGTCCGTGGGCATGACGGGGGCGCCTTTCCAGTCCCACTGGCCGAAGAGGGCAAGCCATATCTTGGTGAACACGCGCGCTTTGGGGATGCCGCCGCGGGAGATGATGAATTCACGGGCCCTGGTCATGTGAGGGGAGTCTGGGGAGTCGCCGACGAGCTTGAGCGCGAAGTAGCACTCGATGGAAGTGCTGAGGTCTCCCGGCGCGCCGTAGTACACGCGCCAAGAGCCGTCCGCCAGCTGGCGGCGGCGGATGTCTTCCGCGACGCGGGGAATGCGATCGCCTTCGTCCGACCCCAGGAAGCGCGTGAGCATGATGTACTCCGCTTCCATTGTGGGGTTGGACTCCAACTCTCCCCACCAGTAGCCGTCCGGGTGCTGAGTGCGGAAGAAGTACGCTTGCGTTCGCTCCAACGCTTTGCGGGCGCGGTGTTTGGCGCCCCGGGGGCCGCTCGCTTGCGCCGTTTGCTCCTGTGTCCGCACTTACTGCCAAACCCCCAGAATCGCGCCGCCGATGAGCATCTGCAGGAGCACATATCCCGCGTCTATCACGTAGAGCTTGATTCCGCGGCCCTCGAAGGCGAAATTCGCAATCTGCCCCACCGCGGTTGCGGCGACGCCAACGATCAGGCCGGTCAGCAGCCCCTCCCCCGCGTTCGCCGCACCCACGGCCTGCACGATGATGGCGAGTACGACCGCTCCTATGATGGACGCCAGGGCGGCTATGGCGTAGGCGCGCATGTTGTCCGCCTTGCGCTCTTCGATCATCTCCGGAGTGATCTTCGCGGCAGCCATCCACGGCTTGCCGAGGACAGTGAAGTAGACAGCTCCCATGGCGTAGCTCGCGACCGCCGCCGCTGCGACGGCCAGCCAGTTCAGTTCACCCAGGTCTATGCTCATGTTGTTCCCTCAACGCACGGATTGGCGGCGCACGGACCGGCGCATCGCACGGCGCGCTAGTCTACCACTCGTTGCTCCTGACGTGCGGGCGCCGAGCGAACCAGGCGACAGCATCCTCAAACGCCTGCGCCACAGGCGTTTGCGGCAGCCCCAGCTCGCGCACGCTCCAGGAAGGGTCCACCCACATGGGCTTGGCCGCCATGCGCACCGCTTCCAGCGGCGCCAGGGGCGGACGGCGTGAGACCTTGCCAATGGCCGAGCTTGCCAACGCGGCGGCTAGCGCAGCGGCATGAGGCAATCGCAGGCGCGGGGCGGGCGTTCCCGTGATCGTCGAGAGGATGTCGAACGCCTGGGCAAGCGTCAGGTTCCCGTCGGCGTTCCCGAGCAGATAGCGGGCGCCCGGCGTTCCCCGCTCGAGGGCGAGCAGGTGACCTTCCGCGACATCGCGCACGTGAACGAAGTTCAGTCCCGTGTCCATGTAGGCGGGAATCTTGCGGCGCATGAAGTCGAGGACGATTCTGCCGGTGGGGGTCGGCTTCTCGTCTCCGGGGCCGATGGGAGCGGTGGGACAGACGGTTACGACAGGCGCGCCCTGGGCCGCCATCCGCCGCACGATGCGCTCGGCCTCGAATTTGGAGCGTTTGTAGGGGCCGCACATGGCGTCCGGTCCCGCGAGGTCTTGCTCGGTGGCCATCCGGTCGTCGAAGAAGGCTGAGCCGCCGACGGTGCCGGTGTAGACGATGCGCTCGACGCCTGCCGCGACCGCCTCGCGCAGCACGGTCCGCGTGCCTCCCGCGTTGATTTCGTGCATGAGGGCTGCTTTTGCGGGATCAAAGGTGTATAAGCCCGCAACGTGTATGACGGCGGCGCAGCCGTCCATCGCGGAGCGGACGGCCGTCCCGTCGCGCACGTCGCCTTCCACGAGGATGACGGGATGCCGCGGCGGGCGGTAGGCCGGCCCGTTCCGCACCAGCACGACGACTTCGAGGCCCCTGCGCCAGGCCGCCTCCGCCACGTGCCGCCCGATGAAACCGGACGCGCCGGTTACGAGGACGCGGGTCATTGCAGTGCGGCGAGCGCGGGCAGGATCTTTTGCACTGCTTGTTGCAGCGCGCGGGCCGCTTTGCGGGACTTCAGCACGAGAGGGAGCAAGCGCCTCGCGACCGAGGGGTCTCGCAGCGCTCGGACCGCGTGCGCCCACTCATGCCGTCCTCCGTCCGCTATGACGGCCCTGACGAACTCGGGAATCGCAAAGTCCACCTCGTCCAGCACGGCGCGCAGTCCGATGAGGGGGACGCCTCGCGCCGCCGCCGCGTCGGCTATCCAACAGCCTTCCATGTCCACTACGAGCGCCCCGCTGCCCTCATGCGCGCGGCGCTTGGCCTGGGGAGTTAGGAGCGGCTCGTCGACGGTGAGCACGGCTCCTTCGAGGGCGGACATCCCAGCCTGCCGGAGGAGCACTGCCGCGCGCGCCGCGTGGGCGTTGCCCGCAATGGCCGCATTTGCGCCGTGGAGGTAGGCGTTCGCGACGACGATGTCGCTCGGGCGCAGATCGGGGTCGAGGGCGCCGGCGAATCCGAGCGAGAGGAGGAGTCGACAGGGCGCGGCGTCGAGGAGCGCCGCGGCGCAGTCGCCGGCAGTACGGCCGATGCCGACGACTTCCGCCCGCGTGTGGGAGTTCGGGTCTTGCAGGCCGCCCAACTCCCGCCGGGTCGGCGCGATAGTAAGGAGGGCAGAGGCAGTCTCGCTCATCCGCGTCCTCACTCCCGGCGGCGCTGGAAGTTCTCGAAATGCTTGCCCGAGGCGGCGTCGCGTCCCGTGAAGAGCACGTCTGCGATGCTGCAATAAGACATCGAGACCTCGCGGCCGGTCTCCGCCTCGAACAGCTGCGCGGAGGACCCGGACGCGCCGCGGCCCCGGTTGAAGAGGTAGCCGGTGACCTCGCTGCCGTCAGCCATCTTTACGGTGACATCGCCCCGGTAGTGGAAGGCGCGCTCCACCAGACGGGCGATGTCGGCACCGCTGTGGGAGCCGGACAGCGCCTCTTTCGGCTGCGATTGCTCGCTCATGGCTACAGCCTGCCGGTGAACGTGGCGGCGGCGGAGTCGCGGAGGCCTCGCCAGGTGGCGAACGTTGCATGCACGGCGGAGGGTTCGTAGCCGCAGTGCACCATGCAGTCCTGGCACTGCGGGTTGCCGCTCCGCCTGCCGTACTCTTCCCAAGGAGTCTCGTCCATGAGCTGGCGGAAGGTGGGAGCGTAGCCGTCCTGTAGGAGATAGCAGGGGCGCTGCCATCCGAAGATGGTGTAGAGCGGGTTGCCCCATGGCGTGCATTCGAAATCGCGCTTGCCCATGAGGAACTGGAGGAAGAGGGGGGACTGGTTGAACCGCCACCTCTTCTTCTTGCCAGCGAGGACCTCGGAGAATAGCTCCTGCGTCTTTTCACGCTCCAAGAAGGAGTCCTGGTCCGGAGCGTTCTCGTAACCGAACCCCGGTGAGACCATCATGCCCTCGACGTTCAGGTCCATCATCGCATCGAAGAAGTCGCGGACGCGGAGCGGTTCGGAGGTGTTGAACAGCGTGGTGTTGGTCGTGACGCGGAAGCCGCGCCGCACGGCCTCGCGTATCGCGTCGACGGCGATGTCGTACACGCCGTCGCGGCAGACGGAGGCGTCATGCTCCTCGCGAAGGCCGTCCATGTGCACGCTGAAGTTGAGGCGCTTGGAGGGAGTGAACACGTTCTGCTCCAGCTTCTCTCTGAGCAGGAGAGCGTTGGTGCAGAGGTAGACGTACTTCTTCCGGCGCGTCAGCTCCTCGACCAGCTCGCCGATGCGGGGGTACAGAAGCGGCTCCCCCCCGGGGATGCTCACGATCGGCGCGCCGCATTCCTCGACGGCGTCGATGCACTGCTCAACGGTGAGCGCGCGTTTGAGGACGTGCGGCGGGTACTGTATCTTCCCGCACCCGGCGCAGGCGAGGTTGCAGCGCAGCAGCGGCTCGAGCATGAGCACGAGCGGGTAGCGGTTGCGCCGCATGAGCCGCTGTTTCAGCACGTAGGACGCAACCGTCCATGCTTGCAGCGCTGGTACTCCCATTGCTCGGCGCTCCTCCTAGGTCCATGCGGGAGGGATTGTAGCAAATCCGGCGGCGCTCCTCAGACTCGATTCTAGCGCCGTCGTTAGTCGTCGGCGCCGATGAGGAGAACGGCGGCTATGGTGAAGAGCACGGCGGCAAGGGCCAGGCCGATGGGCGGGCGACCGAGGAAGGCGAGGGCGGCCTCGGGACCGTTGCGACGGCCGTAGCCCGTCAGCCTGAGCAGGCCGGTCAGCCCTGTTGCGGGAGCCGTCGCCAGCACGACCAAGCGATCAACGACGCGCGAGACCAGGCGCTCGAAGAATGTGAAGACAGCTTCGAGAGGCTCCTGAACGAGGATGCGCACCGGCGCGACGGCCTTGCGGTAAAACCAATCGGTGTCGAGGACGGTCGCATCCCGCATACGCAAGAGCGGCAGAAGCAGCCATCCGCCAACCGCCGAGAAGAGGACGGCTTGCAGGCCGAATACAACGGAGTTGGCGTGGAAAGTCTCGGCGTGGATATCGAATCCGAGGACATCGAACAGCGCCTCCGGGGCGAGGCTCGTCCATATGGAGAGGAAGGCGAGGGCGGCCATTCCAATGTACATGCCGAACGGGACTCGGTTGAGAGCCGCGGCCCGCGACGGCCCGAAGAAAGCGTGGTAGGGGAGCCGGATGGCGACGGCAAGGACGGTCGCGGCGGAGGCGATGGTCAGAATGAGAGTGGTCCATCGGTGGTCGACGCCAGTCGCGTCCACGGTGTAAAGGGCCTCGGCGCCAAGGCCGTGCAGCAACGGGACAACGGCAATGGACACGGCGCCAGCCAGATAGAGGAGCATGACCGCACGGAGGGGGCGTGCGAGCCCGCCAAGCTCGGTGAGCTTCGACGTTCCCGCGGCGTAGAGGACAGCGCCTGCGCCCATGACCATGAGGGCTTGCCAAAGCACGTGGGTGAAGGCTTGGTCGGCCACGATTTCGAGGGCGGCGTGGCCGCCCACACCCACCGCCGCGACCATGAAGCCGACCTGGCCGATGATGTGGTAGGCAATGAGTCGGCGAATGTCGTTCTGCATCAGGGCGTAGACGGCGGCGTAGAGCGCGGTGAACGCCCCGGCAACGACGAGAATCTCCCAGCCGGGGAAGAGCCTGACGAGGACGTACACGGCGGTCTTCGTGGTGAACGCGCCGAGGAAGACCATGCCGGTAGGGCTCGATTCGGGATAGGCGTCGGAGAGCCAAGCGTGCAGGGGGAACATGGCGGCGTTTACGAGCACTCCGACGAGCGCCAGCCATGCTGCGGGCCCGCTGTCGAGCTCGGCGATGGCGAATCCACCCGTCTCGCCCGCGTGCCAGAGGATGCCGCCCAAGAGGACGCTGCCTCCTACGACGTGTACGAACAGATAGCGCTGCGCCGCGGCCTTGGACCTCGTCCGCCCGCCGCTCATGATGAGGAAGAACGAGGCGACCGCCATCAGCTCCCAGAACACGATGAGCGTGAGCAGGTCGCCTGCGAAGAGCACGCCGAAGGCGCTGGCCCCGTAGGCGAGCGCCGCGCTCTGCTGCCCGCGGTCGCGCAGGTGGAGCGCGAAGAGTCCTCCCGTCAGCGCGACGATGGCGAAGATCGTCGCCCAGACCTCGTTGAGCTCGTCGACTTCGAGGAGGATGACGGTGAATCCGGCGAGGTCGACCGTCATGGTCGACTCGTGGTCTATCCAGAAGACCAGCTGAACGAGGACCAGCGCTGGCGCGACGAGGAACGCCCAAGACCGGACCGTCGACGGAAGTAGCGGGACGACCGCCGCGGCAACCAGCATGATGAGGACGGGGGGAACGTTATCCATCGGCGTCCTCTCCGTCGTAGGGGTCCCGCTCGCGCAGCAGGGACGTGCGGCCCAAGGCCCAGGCGGCGGCAGCGGTGAGCGCAACGCCCGCTAGACCGATCCCGGCCCAATCCAACGGAATCGACGCCCCCCAGACCGTGGGTACGAAGTGGTCGCGGTCCAAGAACAGGAGCTCAAGCGCGCCGGATACGACCACGGCGGCGGCGAGGGCGGCTATCGCTTTCCAGCGCGAAATCATCGTGGCCCCCCGGCGAAGGCGGCGCTCGGGAAGGCGGCGGCGGAGACGCTCGACGCTAGATCGAAGAACCCGAGCGGGAAGTCGGGCGCGATGCCCCATACCAGCGCGAAGACGCCGGTTATGGCGATAGGGACGACCATGCGCATGTCGGCCTCGCCATAACGCGTGTGGTCGGGCGAGCTGCGCCAGAAAGCGCGGACGACGATGGGGAAGAGGTATGCTGCGCTCAACACTCCGCTGATGAGGTAGACGACCAAGAAGACCTGCTGCTCGACCTGCGCGGCGCCCCAGCCCAGGTAAAACTTGCTCGTGAAGAGGACGAAGGGCGGGATGCCGGCCATCGAGAGGGAGGCGAGGGTGAACGCGCCCATGGTGATGGGCATCTGCCGCCCGATGCCGTCCAGCTCGCTGACGTTGTCCTTGTGCGCCCGTACGTGGATGGCGCCCGCGACGAAGAAGAGGGTGATCTTCGTCACGCCGTGCCCGACCACGTGCAGCAGCGCCCCGGTGAGCGCGATAGGGCCGATGAGCGAGACCCCCAGCACGATGTAGGAGAGATGGCTGATGGTCGAGTAAGCCAGCCGCCGCTTGAGGTTGTCGTGACGCAACGCGAGCGCCGAACCGATGAGCACCGTTGCCGCGGACATGACGGCGAGGATCAGCCACGCGCCCATATCGTCGAGCAGCGCCGCTCCGAAAACGAATGCGACCACCCGCACCATACCGAACACGCCCGCCTTTACGACGGCGACCGCGTGCAAAAGGGCCGAGACAGGCGTCGGCGCGACCATTGCGCTCGGCAGCCAGCTGTGCAACGGCATGACGGCGGCCTTCACTCCCACCCCGCCGGCGAGGAGGACGAACAGCCCCCACTGCGTCGTGCGGCCAAGCTCCGCGCCGCCGAGGAAGCCGCCGGCCTCGAAAGTGGCGTCGATGCCCAGGACGTGGATCCACGCCGTCGCGCCGATCAGCATCACGCCGCCGGACAGCGTGTAGGTCAGGTACTTGCGGCCCGCGACAATCGCCTCCTCGGTCTCACGGTGCGTGACGAGGGGATACGTGAAGAGAGAGAGCAGCTCGTAGAAGAGGACGAACGTCAGCAGGTTCTCGGCCAGCGCCACACCCACGGCCGAGGCGATGCTCAGGGCGAAGGCGGTGAAGAACCGGGTCTGCTTGTGCTCCCGGCCGCCGCGCATGTAGCCAACGGCGTAGATGCCGGCCAGCACCCAGAGCGCGGAGGCGAGACCTCCGAAGATCATGCCGGCGGCGTCGGCGCGCAACGCTATCTCGATGCCGGGCGAGAGCTCGAGGAGCGTGCTCTTGGCGGCGCGTCCGTCCAGCGTGTCAGCAAGCATCAGGAAGATGACGACCAGCAGTGCGACCGCGGCGATGCTCGACCAGCTATCACGCAGATTCGGCCGGCGTCCGGTGGTGAGCGCGACGAGCGCCGCCGCGCCGACCGGGATGAGGACGGCGATGAAGGGCAAGGGGGATGAGAACGTCTCGGTCACGATACCCCCGGCTCCAAGACGTTCTGAACAATCGCCACGTTGAGGATGCCTAGGACGATGGTCGCGGCGGCCAGCACCGCGAGGGGGACCCAAACGTCGATTGGCGACTCCGAGGCGTTCGCGACTTCCTCACGGACGGACGAGCCATCTGTCTCTCCCCCGTCTGCGGGGAAGGAATGAGGAGCATGCTCCAAGTGCGCCTCTTCGCCGCCATGGCCTTCGTCGCTGTCGTCCCCATGAAGGACCTCGACGACCGCGGGGCGCAGGTAGGCGCGCTCCAGCACTTTGAACAGGTAGACCGCAGTCAGCAGACTGCTAAGGAGCACGACGACGACGACGGCCCATTGGCCTTGGTCAACGCCCGCTTGGACCATGTACCACTTGCTGAAGAACCCAGCCGATGGCGGAATCCCGACCATCGAGATGGAGCCGATAGTGAAGGCGGCCATAGTGATGGGCATACGACGCCCGATGCCGGAGAGGTTCTGAATCCGCTGCAGGCCCGTCTGCAGGCGGATGGAGGCCGTGGCGAGGAAGAGCGTCGATTTCATCGCGGCGTGGTTCACTACGTGCAGCAACGCCGCGACGAAGGCCAGGGGCGAGGCGAGGCCGATGCCGACGGCGATGAGGGCCAGCTGGCTGATGCTGCTGTAGGCGAGCATCCTCCGCAGGTCCTTCTGCGAGGCGGCGGCAATCGAGCCGAAGACGATGCCGATCAGCCCTAGGACGACGAGAGCGTCGGCGATTGGAACGACAGACGTCAGATAACCGGCGGGGAAAACGCTCAGGAACATCCGGAGCATGGCGTAGGCCGCGACCTTGGTCATGACCGGCGCTATCAGCGAGTTTACCGACGAAGGCGCCTGCTGGTAGGCGTCAGGCAGCCAGGTGTGCATGGGCACGAGGGCCATCTTGAGCCCGAGTCCCGCGAAGATGAAGACGGCCCCCACCTGCACTGCGCGGGTTGCTTCCGCATCGGGGATCAGCTCGCGCGCTTCAGCCATGTTCAGCGTCCCGGTGGCGAAGTAGATGAAGCCGACTCCCAGCAGGTAGAAAGCGCCCCCGATGGAGCCGATGATGAGGTAGCGGAAGCCCGCAATCATGGCCCTGCGTCCGCCGATGAACACCAGAGCGTAGGCCGCGAGGGAGGATATCTCCAAGAACACAAATAGGTTGAAGAGATCGCCGGTGACCACCATGCCCGTTAGACCGGCGAGGAGGAGGAGCGCCAGACCGTAGAAGGAGCCTAAGCGGTCTCCTGCTTCGAGGAGCGCCCATCGGCGGGTCGCCGCGAGAACGAGTAAGGAAACGCTGGTGACGACCAGCGTCACGTAGGCGGCGACCTCGTCGACGACGTATTCGATTCCGACGGGTGGAGCCCACCCTCCCAGGTCGTAGCGCAGCGTGCCCTCGTCGAGGACCTTGGCCAGCAAGAGCGCCGCGGCGATCGTCGAGATGGCGGCGGCGCTCAGCGCAATGGGAAACGCCGCAGCGGCGCGCACGCGGGCGGCGACGGGCGCAACGAGGGAAAACACCAGCAGCGTTATGGGTACGGCGGCGGGCAGCTGCTCCATGGCTACTCGCGGACCTCATCGAGGAGCCGGGCCTCGTCGAGCGTTCCGAACTCGCGATAGATCCGGACGAGGAAACTAAGGGCGACGCCAGTAATGGCGACGCCGACGACGATGGCCGTGAGCATGAGCACGTGGGGCAGCGGGTTGACGAAGTCCTCGGGGTTGGCGTGCTCGGGGCCATGCACGCTGAAGAGGATGGGCACGGTCGCGCCCTCCCGAAGGGAGCCGGCGATGAAGAAGAGGATGATGGCGGACTGGAAGATGTTCAGCCCGATGACCTTCTTGAGGAAGCTCCTCTTGCCGATCATGCCATAGAGGCCGATGACGAGGAGGAGCGCCGTCGCCCAATAGGGGAAGCGCGCGGCAATCTCGTCAATCATTGCCAGGCCCCTCCGGTGATTCCACGCCGCTCCCCACTGCCGGGGTGACGAGGGGAGTCTCCGCGAGGTAGTCGTAGATGATGACGAGGACGCTGGCGACTCCGGTGAAGACGCCAACCTCGATGATGAAGATTCCCATCGCGCGGTTGGTGCGGTCCTCGCCGGCGAAGTCATTGAACCACTGGAGGGGGATGGCGGCGTAGTCGAGGAAGTTTTCGCCGAAGATGACGGCGAGCAGGCCCGCAAGGACGTAGATCCCAAGGCCGATGCACGCGAGCCATACGAGCAGGCCGGTGGGAAGGCGGCGGGCGCCCTGCTCGCTGCCGTGGGTGAGCCGGGCCAGGATGAGGGCCGCCGCTATGATTGCGCCGGCCTGGAAGCCGCCGCCCGGACTCGACTCGCCGTGGATGAGGACGTAGATGCCGAACACGACGATGAACGGGACCATGAAGCCCCGCACGATGAGCTGCAGGATGACGCTGTCGTGGTGCTCGGTCATTCCTCGTTGCCGTCCTTGCCCCGGCGATAGCCGCGCTGCAGAACGAGAAGCACGGCGAGTCCAGCGGTGAAGATGACGAATGTCTCGCCGAGGGTGTCGTACCCACGGAAGTCCGCGAGGATCGCCGAAACGAGATTGGTCATCACGATCTCGGACTCGGTGAGCTCGGTGAACTCGGGCGAAAGGTGTACGTTGGCCGGCGCGCTGGGGTCGGCGCGATCAGGAAGGTCCGCGGACGCCCAGACCAGCAGGGCAAGCAGACCGGCGAGGAATACGAAGGTGAGCCACTTCATTCGAGTCGCCTCAATCGACCGACCTCCTCCGCAGGAGCCTGATGGCGCCGATGAGCAGGACGCCGGTGATGCCCGCTCCTAGCGCCGCCTCGGTGAGCGCGACGTCCACCGCGCCCATGAGGGCGAGCAGGGCCGCCGCGAGCAGACTGTAGATGGTGAGCGCGGCGACGGCGGCGATCATGTCGCGGACGTTCAGGGCGACAACCGCCGCAAGGGTGAGCAGCCCGAACAGGAGTATCTCGATCCACCAGATCATGCGCCGTCTCCTCCGTTCCTACGCCAGGGCATGAGTCCGGTCCTGACGGCGGCCCGGGTGAGCACATGGGCGCCCACCGGGTTGGCGATGGCGACGAATACGACAATGAGCACGAGCTTCAGGCTAACCAGGGTCGCGCCGTCGTGCAGGATGAGCCCGAGGAGCACCAAGGCTATGCCGAGCGTTTCGGACTTCGAGACCGCATGGACTCGCGAGAAGAAATCGGGCAGACGCACCAAGCCGAGGGCGGTGATCGCCATCAGCGCGATACCGGCGCTCATGAGCACTGTTCCGACGATGCTCAAGCCTCCTCCTCGTCCTGATGGTTTTCGAGGTACTTGCCGACGGCCACTGTGCCGATGAAGTTGAGCAGCGCATAGCTGATGGCCAGATCGACGAACATGTCGGGGCGCTCGAACACGAATCCGGAGAGCGCGAGGATGACGATGGTGTTCGTCCCCACGGCGCCCGCCGCCAGGAGGCGGTCGTAGACAGTACGGCCCACGACGATGCGATAGAACGCTGCGCCGGTGATGGCGATGACGACAACGAGGGCGACGGTGAACTCGGAAATCATTGCGGGACCTGGCCTGGCGACGTGATCTCGTGGAGAGTCACGCGGTCGGGCGCGAACTCCTCGAATACGCCCGCGACCTTCCGCTGAATGCCCCCCTCTTCCAGGCCATCGCGGCTCTTAACCGAGAGGCAATGCACCACGAACTTACTGTTCGAAGCGTCGATGGTGACAGTGCCCGGCGTGAGGGTGATGGACTGGGCGAGGAGCACTTGCGCGCGCTCCGAAGCGAGAGTGGTCTCGAACTCCACAAGGCTTGGGGCGACGGGCAGCTTGGGGTGTAGAACGAGGTAGGCGACGTAGAGGTTGGAGACAACGATCTCCCATAGGATCCACGGGATGTAGAGGACGAACCGGACGAAGGTGCGCGCGATCCAGCCATAGGACCGGCGCGGCCCCGAGAACAGGGGATCGTAGACGCCGTGGAAGAGCCAGTTGGCGGCGGCGGTCGCGGCTATGGCGGCGACGACGCCCATGGCGAGGAACTCGGCCTCGAAATGCCCGGAGAACGCGAGCCAAACGCCAAAGTGAATAGCCGATTGCCCCGTCCACCTGGCGAGGCGTCGTGTCTTAGTTGCCTGGCTTTGGGCCGCGCGGGGCTCGGTGCTCATAATCGGTTGGCGCCGCGAATGACAGGGTGAGCCGCCGCAACCGCCGCCCCGCGACGCGGGCGTCAGGCTACGGATGGGCGTCTGGCCTGTCAAGCGCGCAGCGCCTTGGTCAGGGCATATACTCTGGACAGGAGGCCCCCCCTTGACGCTCACCTTCGAGATTGGCGACGAGTCACGTCCGAAAGGCCACGCAGTCCTGTACTTCGGCAGCTCCGAGACCGAGCTCCTCGCCACCTACGCCGTTCTGCTCCCCATCAAGATGGACATCGGCAAGTACCTGCCGCCCATGCTGGCCGCCCAGCTCGGCGGCGCCGTCGGGGATCTTCTCGGCGACGGCGCCGGGGGCTTCGCCGTCCCACCCGTGCCGGAGCCGGTCGAGTCGATCGAATGGCTCCGGCACTTGGCCGAAATCAGGGGCGACGATCTCATCTGGGGCGGCAACGTCACGCTCGGCGACATGCAAGCGGCGATGCATCAGGCGGCCGAGTCCATTCAGCAGTATGCGGCGATGCATCAACGCTACCTCGACAGCAACCCTGAGCCCGTCGCCCAACGCGCGGTAGGCGAGCCTGACGACGGCGGCGCGAACGTTCAGCACGTCATCTATCAGCTCATGGGGGACCGCGACCGTCTGGCCGAGCTGTCGAAGCTCGTCGGAACGATGCGGTTCGCCTTGGAGTCGCACGACGAAGCGCTGGTCAAAGAGACGGACGTGTCGCTTGGGGCGCTGGCGAGCGCGCTCGCCAGCCGGTTCTGGGCGGACCGGGTGCGCTACGCGGCGCAGGACCCCTCGGACTCGGCGGCGAAGCTCGCCCAGCTTTACGTCGAGCGCTGCTACAAGCTCCTAGCCGAGGACTTCGCGGCGGTCGACGCGCTGGAGAAGGAGATCGCCGGCCTGGCAGGGGACACCCCTCCTCGCGAGGACCTCAGGGCGTAGGGGGCGCCTCGTCCTGAATGACGAGCCCGTTTCATCTAGTGCAGACTGCAGGCGCCAGATCTACTTCCTCTCTCCTTTGATGAGCATTACACCTATGCCCATCGGACCCAGCGATACGATTGTCAAGAGGCTGCCCACGAAGTAGCCAATCTTCTGTACGTAGCCACCGATCTGTTCGAGCAGAGGCCCAAACGCCCCTCTCATGCCTTGAACAACGGCGGCTCCTTCCGGCGGCACTTGCGCACTAGCCAGTTGTTGGGGGTAGTCCGCTATCCACCTCCCCCAGCTCGGCACGGTCACAAGCACTAAGACACCGCCTGTAAGGAGTATTAGCCCGAAGACGACTGCCGCTATTCCCTGTGGCTTGCCAATCCTCATAACTTTCGCCTCCCACGAGACTTGTCGAATCCTGTTCTTCTGGGGGCTCTCTGAGAACCCCGTCATCGGGAGAGCCTAATCACTCCTGGTAGGTCATCGAGGCCCAGTCTTCGCCGGTCTTGACGTCGATCTTGATGGGCACGCTCATCTCGATGGCGTTGGGCATGACATCTTCGAGCATGGCGCGGAGGGGCTGCTCTTCTTCGCGGGGGGTCTCGAAGACGAGCTCATCGTGGACTTGGAGGAGCATCTTGGACCGGAAGGCGTCGGCGTCCAAGCGCTGTTGGATGCCGACCATCGCCTCGTTGATGATGTCGGCGGAGGTGCCCTGCACGGGCATGTTCAGGGCTATGCGCTCCCCTGCTTGGCGGACCGGGTAGTGAGGGGAGCGCAGCTCAGGGATGTAGCGGCGGCGCCCCAGGAGCGTTTCCGCGTAACCGTTCTCCTTTGCCTTCTCGACCGTCTCGTCCAGGAACTCCCGCACCTTCGGGTAGGTGGCGAAGTAGGACTCGATGAACTCGGCGCCCTCCTCGCGCGTGAGCTCGGTCTGCTGGGAGATGCCGAAGGCGCTCAGGCCGTAGGCGACCCCGAAGTTCATGACCTTTGCAAGGCGGCGCATGTCCCGCGTCACCTCGGAGAGAGGGACCCTGTAGATGAGGGAGGCGGTGGACGCGTGGATGTCCTCGTCGCGGTCGAACGCGGCCATCAGCTCAGGGTCCTGCGAGAGATGTGCGAGGGCGCGAAGGTCGATTTGCGAATAGTCGGCGCTGAGCAGGAGCCAGTCGGGGCGTTCCTCCGCGATGAACGCCTCACGGACGCGCAGGCCGAGGGGCGTGCGTATGGGAATGTTCTGGAGGTTGGGGTCCGAGCTTGCGAGCCGTCCTGTCGCGGAGCCGGCCTGGTTGTACGTGGTGTGGATACGGCGCGTGCGCGGGTTCACGGACTGGGGGAGGGTATCCACGTAGGTGGACTTCAGCTTGGTCAGCTCGCGATAACGCAGGACGTGGCCGATGACTGGGTGGGCATGGCGCAGGTTCTCGAGTATCGAGGCGTCGGTGGAGTAGCCGCTCTGAGTGCGCCGGCCCGAGGGGAGCTTCAGGTCCTTGAAGAGCAGATCGCCCAGCTGCGAGGGGGAGTTGATGTTGAACTGGTGGCCGACGGCCTCGTAAGCCGCCTTCTCCTCAATGTCTATCTCGCCGACGATCTCCTCATCGAGCTCGGCGAGGACGCCGGCGTCGATGGCGATGCCGTGGGCTTGCATCCGGACGAGGACGGGCACGACCGGCATGGCGTGGTCGCGGTTGAACTCCGTCAGTCCGTCGCGCTCCAGATCTTCGGCCAGGGCGTTCGCCAACCGGAGCGTGGCGGCGGCGTTGGCGGCTGCGAATGCGGCTGCGTCGGCCACGGGCACGGCGTCGAACGTGATCTGCTTGCGCCCAGTCCCGGTGAGGTCCGTGAGCTGGCCGATATCGAGATTGAGCCGGTTGAAGGCGAGAGGCTTGAGGGCGAGCGCCTTCTGGCCGGTGAGGTGCGCGGCGATCATGGTGTCGAACGCCACGGACGCCGACATGGGGGGGACGCCGTAGTTCGACAGCAGCGTCAGCGTGAAGTTGAGGTTGTGGCCGGAGGCCGGCTTTTCCCGGAGCACGGGCGCGACGGCTTGCATGACGGCATCGACGGGCAACTGCGAAGTCTCGTATGAAGTCTGGGCCGCATGGGCGAGGGGGACGTAGCTGCCGGCGCCTTCCTCCACGGCGAAGGCGAGTCCCACGAGCTCGGCCTCCATAGCGCGGGGGACGCTTGCGTGGGCCTCGATGACGTAGGCGGGGGCATCCCGCAGGCGCTGCACGAGATCCTCGAGAGCGCCGGGGGTGTCGATGATAGTCACGCCGGTGGCGGCGCTCGCCGACGCTTCGGGCGGCGCCTCGCCGGCTTCCCGTTCACCGGGGGGGAGGGGAATGCGCGGGACGAGGCTGCTGAACTCGAGCTCGCGGAAGACGTCGAGGACCTCGTCGCGGGTGAACTGGCCGAAACGCGCCTCGTCGAAATCGAAACCCGTGGGCGCGGCGGTGTCGATGGTGACGAGCGCCTTGCTCTTCAGGAGCTGTTCCGCGTGGTCGCGGACGAGGCCCTGGATGCGCGGCGGCTTGACCTCGTCGATGCGTTCGACGAGGGACTCGGCGCTGCCGAACTCCTGAATGAGCTTTACCGCGGTCTTCAGTCCAATGCCGGGCACACCGGGAACGTTGTCTGAAGTGTCGCCGGTGAGGGCTTTCACGTCGCGCTGCTGGACGGGTTCGAGGCCGCCGTAGCGCTCGCGGACGGCGTCTACGTCGTAGATCTTGGTGTCGCCGAATCCGGTGGTCAAGAGGACGCGTACGTAAGGGGAAACGAGCTGGAGGGTGTCGGTGTCGCCGGTTGCGATGAGGGTGTCGACAGCGTGCTCGTCGGCCCACGCCGAAATCGCTCCGAGAACGTCGTCGGCCTCGTAGCGGGCGGTTTCGAGGACGGGGACGCGGAAGGCGGTCATCACCTGCTTCACGCGCTCGACGTTCTGGGTGAGCTCACGGGGGATTTCGGGACGGTTGGCTTTGTACTCGGGGTACTGCTCGTGCCGGAAGGTCGGGCCGGGCGGATCGAAGGCGATGACGGCGTGGGTGGGCCGGTGGTCGGCTAGGGTCTTGAAGAACGTGGTGGTGAAGGAGTAGACGCCGCGCACGTCCTCGCCGGTCGTACGGATAGTGAGCGGCCGCGCGTTCTGAAGGGCGAACCATGCGCGGAAGACCATGGCGTGGCCGTCCATGACGAGCAGCAGCGGCCCCCTCCCTGCCTCCCCCGCAGACGGTGGAGGGGTTAGCCGGGCTTCCCCCGCAGACGGTGGAGGGGATTCTTGAGGCAATGACGTGCCAGGGGAAGCGGCGGCCTGTGCGGGGGCATCCGAGGACGAGGGAGCGGCGGCCTGTTCGGGGGCGTCCGAGGACGAGGGAGCGGCGGCCTGTTCGGGGGCATCTAGGGACGAGGAAGCAGCGGCCTGTCCGGAGGCGTCCGAGAGCGTCCCGGCGGCGGGGTCGTCGAAGAAGGAGGGTCCCTGTTGGGGGTCGGCCTTCCAGGCCATCGCCTACCCTCCTCGCAGCGGCCTGAAGAAGCTATGGAGGAAGTTGCGCTGGTGGGCCCAACGGTGGGTCCGTTTGAGCGCCTCATCGGAGAGGACGCCGCTGGCGGTGGTGACCTTGATGGCCTTGTAGCCTTTCGCGGGCAGAAGGGGGGTTTCATCCGAGACGCTGACGGCGTAGCCCTGCTGCTTCAGCCAATCGCGCAGCGCCTCATAGCCCTTCGCCTTGCGGTTGGGGGTTACGTAGACGTAGAAGTCCTTGGAGCCAGCGACCTCGTGGAAGTGCTCATCCGCTATCTCAACGCCCTTGCCGGAGCCCTCTCGGAGCTTGGCCCGGTTCATGCCTTGCCGGTAGACCATGGGGTGAGTTTAGCACTTGGGCGCAGACAATCCCCTCGTAGCCTTCTCGCAGACGGGATCAAGGGGGAGCCGACGGGCTGGCGCCGGGGGTAATTACAACCACTGACAGTCTGCATGTTATCGTATTGAGCAACGACGGGCTTGGGAGAATCGAATGACTATATCGCCTCTAGGACGTGACTCTCGTAACCGGAGCTGGTATGCAACCGAGTATGGCGATAATACATGGGTCGATATACATGCGAAGTGCGATCTTGGGGTGCCTGGTAAATTCATAATTGCAGTATTCCGTGATATGCAGACATCAAATCCGCCGATTTCAGCAAAAATAAATGACATCGTAGTTGACCATCGCGAAGAGAATTTTGGGATTGGAAGCCTACTACTGAATCGTGCTGAGGCATGGTGCAAGTTTAACGGCATAGAACGTATCTACGGCGAATTAAGCTCTGTGGATGCAGACCATTTTGACAAACTCCAATATTTCTATGAGAAGCACGGCTTCACGGTGCGCTGGTTGAATCAGGAGAAGGTAGGCACTCATATCGTGGGCTACATTGAGAAGTACCTATAATGGCATAGCATCAGGTTAAATCAATACCCGCTGTTCCTCTCCAGTCAACGGAGTGTAATCGCCTAGGCGGACTGGCCTGTGAACGACATAATCTCTTCAGTCTTGGACCGCAGGTAATCGCCCATCGCCATCTGGTGGCCGAACCGTCGCTCGGCGATGCGGGCGGCCATGACTGTGGGTATCGCCGCCGGGCCGATGACGGTGGGTAGGCCTATCTGAAGGGCGCCGTAGGCGGTGGCGCGGCCCAGCCGTTCCGCCCCTCGCTGTAGCGACGACTGAAGAGTGGCGCTTCCTGTGAGGACTGCGTGCCCCTCTGTCACCGTAATCACAAATGCGGGAAGAATCGGAATCATATCGAATCCGATTTCAGCGCCCTTGTCGATAAAATCGGCCAAAGTGCTCTCTCCAAGTTCGTTTACTTGACTGTCAGTCACCTCCCTCAGTGACTCGTTGGTGATATCGGTCCCGATAATCTTACCATCCATCTCGGCAGTCTCAGCAGGGAAGTCGGCGGGTACAATAACTGGAATATCAGAACTCTTTGTAAGTGCATCTTTGACAGGACCTAAATATGTAGTAGCTTTGGCTTGGAGGAATCTTACGGGCTCTCCGTATTCATCTTTAATCTGTACATCCCATCCTGCTTGGTTTTGGGAGTCCGCAAGTTCTGCTACGTGACCAGGTAATAGCTTTCCCACTTCACCCACAGATTCCCCGTCGTTCAACTTGTCAACAGTAAGGATTTCAAAGTACTTGCCTTTGATATTGTTGAGGTGGCCTTGCCGTACCTGCTCCGGCAAGTCACCGAACCCTTTGAAGAAACTGTGCTCAATCTTCGAGCCACTTCTCTCCACAGCCTCCAGTAGCAGCGAGTTAGGGTTCGGCTCCAATCCCAGATTGATAATCGAATCCACCGATAGTTCGGCAGCGGCAGCAGCCAGTTCCAGCACCTCGGACTCCTGGCGCATCCTGCGTTCCGAGGCGAACTCCAGCAGAGCGCTTGGTAGTTGCGGCGGGTACGATGCCGCGAGCGCCTCTATCTCTTCGTAAGGCATCAGACTTCCCCGTTGTCGTGCGGCTCGTACGACTGGTCCTTGGATATTAACTGCTCTAGGCGCGTGAGTCGTTCTTCTATGCGGTCAAGCCTCTCGCTGAGGGTGGATTGGTCTTGGTGGACTCCGATAACTGCCGTGCTGACGGCCTGGGTGAAATGCTCGAACTCAGTCCGAAACTCGGCTAGCGAAATGACGTCTATGGGGCGCTTAATCTTCTCACTCGCCGAATCTGCCACTGCCTTGGCTGACTCCGCCGCGTCACGCGCTGAGTCCACTGCGCCGCGCAGTCGGCCTGATTCGTCAGACTCGATAGCCTCCGCGACCTTCTTGCGAATGGATCCCATCCTCCCGCGCCATCCTCCTGATTCCGCCGACTGGCTCTCCCTTATGCTCTCGGGACCGTTCTGCTCTGTTGTCATCAAAACTCCCAAGCCACTCAGTTCACATTAGGACTATGTCGCTACACCCATCTTGTGTCAGGCGATACGCAGGATCCATTCCGTTCGGGGGATTTCGACAGACCCAGGGCGAACGGAGTGGCAGCCCTTGCTCTGTTGTCAGATCCGCCCGACGGCCCTGTCGATCCGCTCCATCAGGGCGGGGTCCATGGGGGCGGCGGCTTCGGCCCGGATGCATTCGCGAAGCTCGTCGCGGTTCTTCACGCCGAGGACGACGGTTGATACGCCGTCGATCGAGAGCGCGTATTGATGCGCCAGGAAGGCAGCGGACTTGCCGACCTCGTTCGCGATGGCGCGGAAAGGGGCCGCGCGGGCATAGTCGGCGAGCTCGGAGTGGCCGTCGGGGAGAGGGCGGTCGATGGCGCCGGTAAGCGCGCCCGCCTGGACGGCGCGGATGCCCATGACGGCCACATCGTTGGCCTTGGCGGCGGCGATGATGTCGCGCGGGCGAGCGGGACCTCCGCCCCGGAGCAGGCCGCCGGGAGAGTCGAGGAGGTTGGCGATGCACTGAACGTAGTCGGGTCGCGGACCGTTGGTCAGCAGCTCGATGAGGGCGTCGGCTTGACCGATGCCGGTCAGCCCCCAATAGCGGACGCGGCCCTCGGCGATGAGCCGCTCGAACGCAGGCGCGACGGCCTCAGCGACGGACGTGGCGGTCGTCACGCGCTCGCCGCCCTCGTCGCCAAGGGCGACCGAGTTGTGGAGGAACATAACGTCGACGTGGTCGATCTTCATGCGTTCGAGGCTGCCGGCCAGGCTCTCGGAGAGGAGATCGTAGACCCTGTCGGGCGGCGTATCGCCCACGCGGCATTTGGTGGTGATACGCACGTCCGGGGGCAGCTTGCCGTCGAACGCGGCGCCGATGACGGACTCCGCCTCGCCCGCGCCGTAGGAGGGCGCGAGGTCGAGCAGGTCGATGCCGGAGTCGACGGCCTCGCGGACAGTGGCGACGCACTCCTCGCGGGTGGTCTGTCCCCATATCCCGGCGATTCCCCCGCCGCCGAGGGTAAGGGCGCTTGCCACGCCCAGCTTGCCGAATGGTCGTTGCCGCATCGAACTCTCCTCAGTCTGTGCTGCTCCGCCCCTAGTGGAAGGAGCGCTCTACAGCACCTCGTAGGCCCAGATCTCGTACCAGATATCCGGCTCGCCGTGGGGCATGGGCTGGAACGGCTCGCCGCGCTCGACCAGCCGCCACTTTCCGGCCTCTTCGAGCGCTGTCTGCTTCACGTCGAACCCGCCTTCGGTGTAGTGGTCCGTCCGCATCGAGAACACGACCGTGCCGCCCGCTTTTGTGACCCGCACGAGCTCGTCCAGCGATTCCGGCGGAGCGTGGCCGAACGTCAGCGTGCCGATGCACGTCGTTCCGGCGAACTGGCCCGTCTCGAAGCCCAACGGCTTGCCCAGCTCGCCGACCACGAGCTCCTCGTAGACGAACTTCTCATTCGCCGTCATCAGCATCCCCGGCGAGAGGTCCAGCGCCGTGATGCGCTTGAAGCCGAGGCGGGCCAGCTCTTCGCCGACCATCCCCGTGCCCGCGCCCGCGTCGAGGACCTTCGATTCCTTGTCCGCCACGTACTTCGCCAGCGTCTCGGCCCCGGCTCTGGGGCCGCTGAACCCGAGCGATTGAAGGTCGGCGTCGTATTCCGACGCCCAAACGTTGTACTCGTCCGTCAGATCCTCATAGTCCTTGGACTCATAGACCCGCTGAATCCGCTCCGTGCGCGCCTTATCGCTCGTCATACGCAAACCTCCCCCTCGACAGCGTCCCCTAGACCCTACCACCAGCGGGACTCCCTCTTCACACGCCCCGATGTTAACGCGGCCGCTCCCGGCCCTCCCCCGCAGATCCTCTCTCTAACTCTCTCCCGCAGACGGGCGAGGGATTTAAGGAAGCGAGGGAGGGGACCACGCCGCTGCCGCGTCGCTGCGAGGTTCCCTGAATCCACAAACGAAGTGCAACACCAGATTAGGGTGTTGCCATGGAATACAGACAGCTCTGCATTGAGGAACGGTGTGAGATTGCCCGCTTACGCGCCAAGGGCTCCTCGGTCCGGCAAGTCGCTACAACTCTGGATCGCGCGGCATCGACCGTGGCTCGGGAGCTGAAGCGGAACGCACTGCGAACGGGCGGGTACCAAGCGTCGCCGGCCCAGGAGCGTGCCCGCGCGCGGCGCTGGACGGGGGCGCGGCTGGAACGGGACGAGGGGTTGCGGGAGCGGGTCTTGGCGGGCCTGAAGTGGGGGTGGTCGCCGGAGCAGGTCGCCCATGAGATGCGCAGAGAGGAGGGCCGGACGGTGACCTCGGACGAGAGCATCTACCGGTTCGTCTACGCCCAGGCCGCGCGGCACAAAGACCATGATTGGCGGCGCTACTTGCCGAGGGCGAAGTGGAAGCGGGGGAGGCGGGGCCGCAGGGGGGGAAGCTCGGTTTCCTTCATCCCCCTCCGGAGGGCGCTCTCGGAACGGCCTGCAGCGGCGGCCGACCGGCGGACCTTCGGGCACTGGGAGGCGGACACGATGCAGTTCGGGAGGTCGGGAGAGGTGGTGTTGGCCCTGCAGGAACGCTCCTCGCGCCTCTTGCTTCTCGCGCGGGCGCCGTCGAAGGAGGCGGGGCCGATCGCGGAGTCCATCGCCCGGATGCTGGGGCCGTTGCCGCCGGAGTTTCGCCAGACGGTGACCTTCGACAATGGGACCGAGTTCACCCGTCACTACGAGCTCCACCGGTTGGGCATCGAGACGTTCTTCTGCGACACGTACTCGCCGTGGCAGAAGGGGGGAGTGGAGAACGCGATCGGCCGGCTGCGGCGGTTCCTGCCGCGGGGGACGAATCTGGGGGAGGTGTCGGATGAGCGGTTTGCGCTGATCGGGCAGGCGTACAACAATACGCCGCGCAAGTGCCTGGGCTACCGGACACCGGCGGGGGTCGTCGAGGAGCAGGTGTTGCACTTCAAATGTGGATTCACCTTCCCGCCTTCGCGGGAATGACGGGAGGTGCTACCCGGCTTCGCTCCTTGCCGGCCGCGTCCGGCGTCCGTTCAGCAGCGTTCCCAGGGGCGTGTACCGCACGAAACCCTGATAGCAGAGCAGCAGGAAGCCCGTCACCACCACGACGACCAGCCCCAAGTGCAACAGTGCAGGCAGACCCAACCCGCGGGTGGCGTACTGCGCCAGAGCCGCCAGCGGCAGGTGCATGATGTACAGCCAGTACGCGGAGTCGGACACGTACCGCACCGGGTAACTCCCCCGCCAGGACACGGCGCGGAACAGCCCCATCAGCCCCAGCGTCATCAGCCACGGAAACGCCGCCTGCAACAGCGCCGACAGCACTCGGAACAGCCCGCCCTCTTCACCCAGATCGGAATCGGCGCCCAGCTCGAAATCGGCGGGATACGTGAACGCCAGCCCCAGCGGGAACACCACGACCGTCGCGGCGACCAGCATCCACACCCAGCCGCGGCTGATCCGCTCCCCGCCGTCGTTATGGTCGAAGTAAGCAGCCCCGAACCAGAAGAACACCGCGTAGTAGAGCAGCACGTGCGGCAGCGGCAGTAGGCCGCCCGACGTGTCCGGCCCGTAAGTTGGGTAGGCTCCTTCCACCCCCATGAACCACTGGAACGCCGCCGTTAGCGGCACAGCCCATACGAACAGCCACGGCGAGAGCACCAGCCGCGCGGGCAGCAGCGGCTTCTCGCCCCGGACGCGATACATCACTGCGGCGAACACCGCGAACCCTCCCACCAGCCAGAGCAAGAACCAGAGGAACCAGAGATGGAAGAAGACATCCGTGTGAACCAGGTTGAAGGGCTTTTCCCCGCCGTCTCCATCGGACAGCGTCAGCGACTCCGAGAACACTGCGCGCCAGTACCACGGCGCGGCGCTGCCGCTCCAAGCATCCTCCTTCCCTTCGCCCCTTGGAGCGATCTGCTCCGAGTAGTCGCGCGCCGGGTTGTTCTCCGTTTCCGGGGAGGCCGTTTCCGGCGCGCCCATTTCCGGGGAGGCCGTTTCCGGCGCGGCGACCGGCGCGGGAGCCGGCCCTTTCCGCTCCCCGCCGCGCGCGGCCAGCAGCGCCGACGCCTGCTCTCTCCCTGCCCGGGCCGCCCGCTCGTCGTAGTCGAGGTCCAGCACTCCCGCCAGCCACTCCGCAGTCTCCAGTGCGCTCCCCGCGGAATCGAGCGGCGTTTCTCCATTGTGGGCCAGGGCGTTGACGTCCGCTCCGTTGTCTAGCAGGAGCCGCACCGTTTCCGCCCGCCCCATGAACGCTGCGCTGTGCAAGGCGGTGCTACCGTCGCGGTTCGGCGCTTCGAGCTTCGCGCCGCGCCTCAGCAGCTCCCCCGCCATTCCGGTCTGCCCTTCCAGCGCGGCGAACGCCAGCGGCGTAACCCTAAACACGGGGTCCGGCGCGTTGACGTCCGCGCCCGCCGCAAGCTCCGCAGCCAGCATTGCGACGTCGTTCGTCTTCGCTGCAAGCCAGACGTTCTGCTCCGGATCGACCTCTCCCGCGCTTCTCTCGGCAGCCGACTCGACGATAAACCCCACCGTCCAGAGGGTCATCGGCACGACGACCGCCATCGCGAGCACGAGCGGCAGCAGCACTCGCAGCGCCCGCTGCCGTAGCAGAGAGCCTAGGCTGCGCCTGCGCCACAGCATCGCCGTGAAGAAGCCGCTCATCAGGAAGAAGAGGGGCATACGGAAGCCGTGTATCCAAGCGATGACGAGACCGAGCAAGTCCTCCTCTCCCTGTGAGATCTCGTCCGGCACGGGCCAGAGGAACATCAGCGCCCCGTGCAGCACGATGCCGAGCAGCATCGCGAACGCCCTCAGCGCGTCGAGGTCGTGCCGCCGCGCGATGCCCCCTCGGCCGCTCGTCATTGCTGAGAAAAATCCCTCCCCGGTCTGCGGGACATTGCGTAACTCCATGTCGGGGCGGCGCCCGGTGAGGTCGGAATCGGCTCCGGTCCGGCGCATTGCACGACCGCAAGGGCTTGTTTTGTCCGAAGATGTGTCATCCATTCACTCGTAACTTTCCCCGGCCTACGAGTGCACGGGGGCTTCCTCATCGATAAAAGGAGCGCCATTTCGCGCCATTTACTCCTGGCGGAAGGCCGACGGCGTAGGCTGCGGAATCCCCTGTGGAACCACCCCTAGCCCCTCCTTGGCAAGAAGGAGGATGGGGTGTAAACCAGTGTAGGTCTACGAGTGGGGTGAGCGCCGATTTTTCAGAAACTGTCGCATTTTGTCGGTTTTTCATGACATTTACCCGTGTTTGGGGGTTCGCGCCCGACAGTTCCGCCCCATTTTCCGACAGCAAACGCGACACTTTGCGACAGTAATTCCGACAGTAATCCGACACTTTCCGACAGGGGTCAGCCGGGGCATCGGGGCGTGGAGAGGGCGGGGCGGTTGGGGCATGGGCGACAGGATAGGGAGCAAGGGGTCGTTTGCACAACGGGCAGATGTCACGATTGCGACGTGGCCCCCTCTCTAACTCTCCCCCGCAGACGGGGGCGAGGACTTTCGAGGCAATCCCTCATGTGGGGCTCACCCCACACCACAACCGACGAAAATAGGGGGGACCGATACCTGGATTCCCGCCTGCGCGGGAATGACGGGGACAGTCCGCGCGTCGCCTCTCCTCCCCCGCGCTTTGCTGCGCTTGCGCGTCCCCTCCCGCAGACGGGAGGGGGTGAAGCGCCCGTAATCGACGACTCCGTCTAGCCCTTGGCGGCGTTGGCGAAGATCTCGGGGGCGGCGCGGGCGATGGGGCCGTATTTGCCGGTTGGGCTTCGGACGATCTTGCCTGTCTCCGGGTCGCGCTCTCCGGACATGGCGACGGACTGGAAGGCGCCGCCGATCCGCCGCCGGCCCGTCATGCGGCGCTCGCCCGCCGGACGGTGCTCGTCGAAGGTGAACACGATCTCGTTCTCGGCCGGGTCCCGGAACGTGTTCATGGGGTCGCCGCCGTCCTCGACGATGCGCATCTGCTCTTGGAGGAGCTTCCGGTAGAGGATGATGCCGACGTCCGACTGCCCGAGCTTCTCCTTCTGGCGCTGGGCGATGGGCCCCTGGGTCACCCACGCCACGGTGTCCTGGCCGATGACGAAGTTCACGACGCACCGGCCGGTCTCATCCATGTACGGCACGTCGTAGCCGGGAATCTCCTCCTGCTCTTCGAGGACGACGCCTTCGGGGGGCACGTAGACGTTGTAGAGGATGTGCCAGGTGTGAGTGTCGTCTATCGGCACCCGCATCTGGAAGCCGGTCGTTCCGCCCAGCCAGTTCGGGAAGATGATGGGGTGTCCGACCGTCCACTCGGGGTCCTCCTCGGTCGTGCCCTCGACGACGCGCTTCTTGACGACGCCGTTGTCGTAGAGGTCGAAACCGACGCGCTGGTGGGCTTTGCGGGTTATCTCGCGGCGGTCGGGGACGGCGCCCTCCTGCTCCAACACGTAGCTCGTGAGGTAGACGTGCAGCCACTCGGTATGCACCGGGTCGAGCGAGTTCTCCATGCACTGCAGCCAGTTGCAGGGAAGCTCGGTGACCCCGATGTCCCGCAGGACGTTGTCCCACACGAGGAGGTCCCATCGCGGAAGCAGCGGCGCGGGCGCGGGGCCGAGGTACGCCCAGATCAGCCCGCCTAGTTCCTGCACCGGGTACCCTGCGATCTTCACCTTCTCCTTGAAGCGCCCGTCGGGGTGGACCGTCTCCTCGAAGGGCTGCTCGATGCACTGGCCGGTCTCGTCCATCATCCAGCCGTGGTACATGCACCGGAGGCCGTGCTCCTCGGGGATGCCGTAGGAAAGGTCGACGCGGCGGTGGGGGCAGAAGCGGTCGATGAGGCCGAGCGTGCCGGACTTATCGCGGTAGAGGACGAGGTCCTCGCCGAGGATGCGGACGGGCCTGGTCGGCCTGGCGTTGAGCTCCGACGTGACAGCCACCGGCTGCCAGTATCGGCGCATCAACTCGCCCATGGGCGTTCCGGGACCTACGCGCGTGAGCCGTTCGTTCTCCGCCGTTGACAGCATCGCCTCATCCTCCCGACGCGCACCGAGTAGCGGGATTGTAGCACCGGCGCGGCAGGCTATGCCCCGCTCCGAGCGCGAATGTCCCAGGATGTCCTCGCCTGCGCACTCGCGCCGCGGCAGGCGTTACGAGCGCCGGGCAGCGCGTTCTTTCCTAACGGTCTCATTTGGTCTCATTTGGTCTCATTTCACTCGTAAGGCCCCCGCTCCAGCCCTCCCCCGGATGGTGGAACGGATAATAGCCCCAGGCGGACATGGTAGGAGGAGTGGGGCGTTGGCGGAAGGGGCAAGTGTCGCAGGGGCTGTCGTTGACATAAGGACAGAGCGACCTATGCTCCCGCCCATCACAACCAAGCGGGGCGGCCTGCGCCTTCGCCATACGGGGTGTCCCTATGCGATTACTCCTCGCGCTGCTTCTCATCCTGGCCATTGTCCTCGCGATTCTTGGCTGCACCGACGCGACACCCACAGCGTCAGCGCAGTCCTCCGACGAGGAGCGGATCGCTGCGCTGGAAGAGCGCATCGCGGAACTAGAGCGGCAAGTCCAAGCTGCGGGCGCGGACGGCGCAGCCGGTGCCCAAGGAGCGCGCGGGCCGGAAGGGCCGACGGGCGCTGATGGCGCGATTGGCCCGCAAGGAGAGCGCGGCCCGGCGGCCCAGCCGAACACTGGCGCGTACATGCGCCATCTCGCGGATACGTGGGCACTCGCTCATGTTGGAGATACAGTACAGCGTAATTTATGGACGGCCCTTTATACAGGCCGGGCGCAAACCTTCTTCTACAAGAAGCTCTTATGAAAGGTGTGCCTCTAGAGGAATGGAGAGGATACCTTTGGGAGAGGGATCCAAAGGAGTTGGCAGACCTCCAGTGGAGTCCCGAGCGAACGCAGCCCGCGCCTCTGCTTCTAGGAGATTCTAGGACACTAGCTGCGCGCTTTCCTCCAGTCGCTGAGCGACTAGGGGGGCGCCTTCCTCGTTAAATGCAACCGCCAGCAGCGCGGACGCGTCTACGTAGGCTACTCCCATGACCTGCCGCGCTCAGCTAGGAACCGCTCCAGCGCGCCAGGTATTGTGGCGACGGGTTTGAAGGGCTGTCTCGGCCCGTTGGGAGGAGCCAGAACGCCACGGCGCCGCATGTCATTCAAGCGCCCTTTAATCTCCGCGTCGCTGAGCCGGGGGAGCGTCATTGGGCTGCGCTGCGCCGTTCCGCGGCGGGGCCACGGCGCCCTGCGGCAGCGGGCGAACCTCAGCTACCGGCTCTCCACGATAGGAGACGGTTACGGTCTCGCCGTCCCGCACGCGACGGAGCATTTCGGCGAATCGCGCTTTGGCCTCATGTGCGCTGTAGGTGATGCTCATAGGCCTAATGATAACGCCCTGGCGCGCGGCCCCTCTCCCACACCCTCCTCCTAGAAGGGGGAGGGGATTTCGAGACAATAACGGGCCGTACTGGGCGCGCCAACCTAAGCCGGCGCGCCTGACGCTTTTTCGACGGCCTCTTCCATGCGGCGGTGGAGCTCGCCGACGAGGGGGAGGGCCGGGCCGTAGCGGTCGGACTCCCAGACGGCGCCGCCCTTGTGGTACTGGGCGCGGGTGTTGCGGTTGAGCTCGATGCCTTTGCTCGCCCAGTTGGGATCGAGCCACATCTCAGCGGGCGCTCCTCCGCCGTAGAGGATGTCGCCCATCGCCTCCGGGTCGTGAAAGACGTTCAGCGGCTCGCCGCCGTCCTCGACGATCTTGATGTTCTCGTCGATCTGTTTACGGAGGAAGACGACGGGGATGTCCGTGCGGCCGAGGTTCTCGGCGGTGCGGTCGGTGAGCGGTCCCTGGGACCACCAGCCGATGAAGTCCTGGTTGAGCACGCAGTCGAGGACGGGCTTGCCGTTCTCGTCCCAGATGGGCACCTCGTAGTAGGGGATGAAGTCTTGCTTGGGGGCTTCGACGCCCGGCGGGGCGGCGTAGCAGTTGTAGGAGATGTGGTAGGTGTGCTCGTCGTCGATGGGCACGCGGATCTGGAACTCGCTCCAGGGCGCGCCCGCCGCGTTCTGCTCGGTGTAGAAGGGGAAGATGACCGTGGAGTGGCGCGTCTTCCTATCGGCGTCGGCGCCGAGCTCCTTGGAGAAGATGACGCCCTTCTCCATGCCGTATGGGGTCGGGTGAACGTAGAGGTCCTTGATGCCGACGCCGGCCCGCTCGAAGCCGGCGCTCATGCGGGAGAGGCGGTCCTGGTCGCCCATCTTTTCGAGGGTGTACTTCAAGAGATGGCCGTGCAGGTAGACGCCGTGGGTGGGGTCGCCGGTGTTCTCCTGGCACTGGAGCCAGTTGGCGTTGAGCACGGCGTAGCCGATCTGACGCACGGCGTTCGGCCAGACGAACAGGTCCCACGGGGGTAGGAGGGGGGCCGGCGCCGGGCCCATGTAGGCGAAGAGCAGGCCGCCCATCTCTTTGACGGGGTAGCCCGCGATCTTCAGGCGGTCCTTGAACATGTCCGGGCGCGCCTCGAGGGGCGCCTCGACGCACGAGCCCTCGGCGTCGTAGAGCCAGCCGTGGTAGGGGCAGCGCAGGCCGTTCTCCTCCGGGATGCCCCATCGCAGGTCGACGGCCCGGTGCAGGCATCGCTGGCCGATGAGGCCGAGGTTGCCGGACTTGTCGCGATAGCAGGTGAGGTCCTCGCCGAGCAGCCGGACGGGCTGCACGGGGTCCTCGTCGAGCTTGGCGGATGGGAGAAAGGGCACCCAGTACCGGCGGAAGAGCTCCCCGCCGGGCGTACCGGGCCCCACTCGGGCCAGCCGGTCGTTCATCGCTTGCGTAAGCATCCCTGCGCCTCCTGCGGGCGTATTCCCGCCTACCAGCTTATTCCCCGCCCTGCCCCCGCGGGAAGGGGGCCGCGCCCCCGCGCATGGCGGGAGCATACCACTCCGGCGCGATGATAGCCGAGAGTCTAGCGGGCGGGGTTCGCACCCAGCGGGAGCTCGATAAGGCGGTTCGGCGGCCCCGCCAAGCGGTCCCGAGCCCAGCCGCGCACGTCGTCCTCATGGGTAAAGAGGATGACCTGCGTGGACTCGCTGATGGCGAGGAGGGTCTCCAGCACCACGCGCTTGCGCTCTGCGTCGGAGGCGCTCACTACGTCGTCGAGGATAAGAGGACAGACCTCGCCCTGCTTGGTGAGGTGACGAGAGAGGGCGAGCCGGAGCAGCAAGTAGGTCTGCTCCGCGGTCCCGTGGGAGAGCAGCTGCGCATGGCGCCAGCGGCCGCCACTTCCGCTGATTTCAACCAAGAGAGACTCCGGGTTTATGCGGCAATCACTGTAGCGCCCGGCGGTTACACGGGGGAGCCATTCAAGCACGGTTGATCTCAGGATTGGCGCAATATTACGATGGATCTGTTCTTGCGCCTGCTCAAGGAAGTGGATAGTCCGGTCGAGCGTCCGGTCGAGTTGAGCGACGCGCTCCTGCTCGCGCAGTACGGCGTCGAGTGTGTCCTCTGCGTCGGCCACGCTAGGGAGGGTCTTCTCAAACTCTTCCAGCCGAACGCGCTCATCGTTCCACTGCGCGAACGCGTTGTCTGCCTTGTCTTGGAGTGCGGCCAGCGTCTCTTGCGTGGGCTGCAAGGCGCGAGCGTTGGCGAGTGCGGCCACGCCGACCGCTGTGACGCGCGCAGTTGCATCATTGCGCAAGCGCGCGAGCTCAACTTCTATCTCGTCAAGTGATCCTTCACCGAGCAACTGCTGTAGCTCGTCCCAATCCTTGCCCTGTTGTTCGGCCCTCTCGATACTCTCCTTACGGTACTCTTGCCACTTCTCTAGAGCTTCTGCCAGACCATCTTCATCGTCCGCCATGACCTCGGCGGCCTTAGCGGCGCGGCGCACCTTATCGACTGCCGCTTCGACTCGCGCAGCGTCGTTCCGTTGCTGCTCTTTTGCGGCGCGGCGTTCGCCTCGTTCGTTCTCCCAGTTGTTGCGCTGAGTGTTGGACTCGCGCTCCAAGCGAGTGAATTCATCGCTGGTGATATTCCGCTGACGCGCATCGTCCAGCTGCGTCTGGTCAGCAGCCGAAGTGAGCACAACCGCTTGGTCTCGCAACCGCTTGGCTTCACTGGCAACCTCTTCAAACGACTGCCCTGCAAGCAGCCCCTGTAGTTCGTCCCACTGCTCTGAGCGTTTCTCTCGTTCGCGGAGGGTTATCTTCCGGCGGTCCTGCCAGCCACGCAGCGCTTGTGCCTGTGCTTCAGGTTTGAGAGCGTCGCTGCCGCACGCCGCTGCCGCTTCCTTCAGACGTTCAATCACGCTGCTGCGTTGTCGGAGGTCACTTTCGTAACGCTCTTGTTCCCTGAGCCGAGAGTCAAGCCGCTGCTCAATGGCCATCCTGTGAACATCGAGCACGACCTCGCTGCGGACATCAACGCTCTGCCTGTCAAGGCGGGACATCGCCAACCAGGCAAGCACGCCCGCCAAGCCAGCGCCCGCGACGGCGGCGCCCACGGCGAGGAGGTCGGGCAGCGCGAGGACGATCACGCCGCCGCCCACGATAGCCAGGCATGACGCCACAAGCAGCGGCAGCAATCTGCGCGGCCCGGACGCTGGAGGCGCAGCGCTAACCCTCGCATCGAATGCAGCGAGCTCCCGTTCGATGTCTTCGACGCTCGGCCCATCCGGCTCGTGAACCGCAGGGAGGGATTCCCAAGTCTCTAGAGCACTTATCACCTGCGCCGCGAGGTTCTCATCGGCGGCAGAGGCACGCGGCGGGCCATCGGGAAACAGTGTGTCAAGCTCTCTCACGCGATTGAGGCGGCGCTCGGCCTCTTCTGCTTCTCTCTCGGCAACAGCAGCCCGTGCCGCGGTGAGTTTGGCGTCGGACTCGGCGATCATCTGGTCGATTTCTTCTACTGTCGTACCGCACAACTCCGCTGGCGTGGGGCGATTCCTCCACATGGTGAGCGCCGCCGTCACCCGTTCGGCGAGGGCATCGCGCTCCGGCGAAGGGTGCGGCGCGCCGTCGGGAAATAGCTCGTCCAATTCACGAGCGCGTCTCAGACGCGTCTCGAACGCATCCGCTTCTGCCTCGGCGAGAGTAGCTCGCACGGCGTCAGCCTCGCGCTGGGCGTCCTGTTCCGTATGCTCTAAGCGTTCGAGAACAGCGCCGCGCTCCATATATTCGACATGCTTGCTCCGGGCCTGTTCCAAGGCGCTCTTTGCTGTCGCCGCCGCACTAGCTGTAGTGCGCAGCGGCTTGGTGGGCGCACGACTGCTGCCGACATGCTCCGTCCTGTAGTCGTTAAGCCGTCTGAGCGCGGCGGCGGCGGTGGCGTCTGTTCCGGCAGTTGCGGCAGCCCGCTGCATGTCCTCCTGAAGCGAGTTGGCGTCACTGAGGATGCGTAGGATGTCCGCCTGTCGGATGCATGCGGTGCTGAGGAATGACTTACGGTTGAGTCCGAGCCATCGCGAGCCGTCGGGAGCTCGTTCAAAGATAATCTCGCCCGAATAGTCCTTTCCAGCGATCTCCGCGTCTTGTGCACTGCTGTCCACTCGACCAGCGAGGTCGTGCCGCAACTCGACGCGGCGACCGTCCGCCAGCGTGACAACGGCCCCGGCTTCCCATGCGCTGCTGTTGTCCCATGGTCTATGGCGGGCCGCAAACTCACGGGCGTCCTTCACGGGCTGGCCTCTTCCCCTTTGGAGCCCACAGAGTCCGACGTAAAGCGCGGCGTGCCAGGAGGACTTCCCCGCCTCGTTCGGGCCGTACACGACGTTCATGCCGGGAGCAAGGTCAAGCGTCTTGTTGTGGAACGGGCCGAAATGATGCGCCCTGACCGACTCGAAGCGCATCAGAACACGTCCAAGTCGCCGCGGCTATGGAGCGCGCGCAGGCCCGTGATCAGAATGCGGCGCTCCTCGTCGAACGGCAGGTTGGCTTTCAGCACGTCGTCGACGAACTGCCCGAGAACGGTGTGTTCTTGCCGAATCGCCCCCAATGTCGTACGTGGAGCGTAGGTTCCCCCTACGAATCTGAATTGCATCGAAGGACTCACGCAACACGCTATGCAAGACACTCTCCGGCAGTTCCACGGATGGCTCGAGATCGCCATGGACGGTAAGGCGCGCAACGCCGCTCAGTCCCTTCACGAGTTCGGCCATAGAGTTGCGGATCTCCTGCTGGGACGTGCAGCCGGTAACATCGAGCTCGACATCATGGACTTGCGTTATGGCGACGGCGCGGCGCTCCCTTTCCACGGCGCCATCCGGCGAGATTGTTGCAATGACGGGGCCGCGCAGGCCATCCTCGCCGAACTGCAGCGGGTCAGGATTGCCTGGATAGGTGTGACGCTCTGCGTCTTTCGCGCGGTGGTAGTGGCCGAGGAAGGCATGATGAAGCCCGGCGTTCTCGATTTCAGTGGCGTCGAACGGCGCGTACGCCTGCTTATCTTCCCCCTGCTCTGCCCACCATGAGAGTTCCGCGCCATGGAAAAGGGCTATGTGCGCCCCGCCCCCCCTCTACGCGAAAGCCATTGAGGAAGTTGTCCGTGTTGGCAGGAACACGATGCGCGGCGCCCCAAAGAGTGATGCCGTCCGCTAGCGCCGCCGGCCGGAGACGTGATTCTTTGAAGATATGGACATTGTCGCTCCACTCGCTGGTCGCATACAGGCTCTCCGACCCGTAATAGTCGTGGTTGCCGGGAGCGATGTAGACGCGGACCGGGTCGAGCTCGGCGAAGGTCCGCCGCAAGAAAGCAGCCGTATCCGGCGTTACGCGGTCATGCTCATAGAGGTCGCCGGCACAGAAGAGCGCGTCTGCGCCGACCTCGCGCGTGAGGTCCACAATGGCAAGGAGCGCGTCGCGGAGCGCCTGGTGCCTGCGCCGCGCGGCATCCCCTGTCGCTCCGCACCACGCGAACGCCGAGTCGAGGTGCAGGTCGGCGAAGTGAACAATCTTCATGCGCAGAGGATACTACGCTCCCCAGAGTCCCCCCTCGCGAGGTTGCGCCGGGGCGCGCTTGGGGGATAATGCGGCCACTATGCGACACGAGGAGGCGGGGATGATTATCGATGCGCACCAGCACCTGGTTACGGGGGCTCAGATGGGCCAGTACCAGGCGTTCCTGATCAACGGGCGCGGTTTCCACGGCAAGGGACACCCCGGCGTCACGGCGGAGACCGTCGCCAATTGGCGGAATGCGGGCAAGCGGCACTCCGAGCTACTGGACGACGTGGGCACGGACGTCGCCTTCCTGTCGCCGCGCCCCTACTCGCTGATGCACTCGGAGAAACCGGACAAGATCGTGCACTGGTTCTGCGAGGCGAACAACAACGCCATCGCACTGGCGGTGCAGAACGAGCCGAACCGGTTCCGGGGCGTCGCGGGCCTGCCCCAGTGCGACGGCGCGCCGGTGACCGACACGTTCGAGGAGATCGACCGCTGCATCAATGACCTGGGGTTCATCGGCATCATGATCAACCCGGACCCGAGCGAGGGGCAGCACACCACGCCGACGATGGGCGAGGAGTACTGGTATCCGCTCTACGAGAAGATGGAGAAGGAGGACATACCCGCGCTGATCCATCCCGCAAGCTGCAAGGACCTGCGCGAGTCTTTCCACAACCACTTCATCACGGAGGAGAGCATCGCGATCCTGTCGCTCGCCAAGTCCACGGTCTTCGACGACTTTCCGGGGCTCAAGATCATCATGAGCCACGGCGGCGGGTCGATCCCCTACCAGATAGGCCGCTGGCGCGCCCGGCTTCGCGGGGCCAACGGCGAGGAGACGTTCGACCGGCACGTGAAGAACCTCTACTACGACACCTGCCTGTACAACGCGGAGTCCCTCGAGCTGCTGTTCAAGATCGTGGGGACGGACCGCTGCCTGTTCGGCACCGAGCGTCCGGGGGCAGGGTCAGCCGACAACCCCCGCACCGGCGAGTGGTACGACAACACCAAGCCCCTCATCGACCGCATCGAGTTTCTCTCGGACGAAGACCGGGGCGCCATCTACGAGGGCAACGCCCGGAGCGTTTACGGCAAACGGTATTCGGCGGGCTAGGCGCCCGCAGCGCCTGGCGCTGCCGCTCAGCGGAGGAGAGAGCAAGGATTACCACGGCGCGCGAGCCCGCTTAGAGGAGCGATGTCAATGAGGTTGGGGATTGCCGGGGCGCTGGCGGCGGCGCTCGTCGCCGTAGCCGGTTGCGCCGGGGACGGTGCGCCGCAGGGCGACGTTCCGCTGAAGATTGGGCTGCTTCTCGACTTTTCGGGGTCGCCGGAGGTCTCGGCTGACAGGCAGCGCGGGTTCGAGCTTGCCATTGCCCAGGTCAACGACAACGGCGGCGTGCTGGGACGGCCCGTCGAGAGCGTCGCGGCGGACTCGACCCGCGACCTGAACGTTGCGCTCGAAGCGGCGCGGCGGTTGTTGGAGGAAGAGGGAGTCCACGCCATCGTCGGGCCGAACTCCAGCGCCGCCTCCCTGCCCGTCGCCGAGCAAGTGACCGGGCCGGCGGGAATACCCACGATCAGCCCCTCGGCGACGGCGCCCCGTCTGGCGGACGCCGACGACAAGGACTTCTTCTTCCGCACGACGCTGTCCGACAACGCGCAAGGCCCCGTGCTCGCGCAGCTCGCGCGGGACCGCGGGTTCGGCAACGTCGGCCTCACCTACCGTGACGACCCCTACGGCCAGGGCCTGGCGGGGGTGTTCGAGGCGGCGTGGACGGGCGCCGTGGTCAGCGTCAGCATCGACCCCGGCGAGACGTCCTATCTGGCGGCGCTCCGCGAGACCGCGAGCGCCGGCGCGGAGGCGCTCGTCGTCATCGACTTCGGAACGGCTGCTCAGGGCATCGTCCGGCAGGCGCTCGACGCGGGACTCTACGACCAGTTCCTCTTCGCGGACGCCGCGAAGAGGGTCCGCATAGTCGAGGAAATCGGGGGCGAGCATCTCGGCGGCATGTACGGAACGGCGGGAGCGCCGCCTCCTCTCAGCGAGGTCGGCGAGGAGTGGAACGCCGCATTCGTGGAGAAGTACGGCGAGCTGCCGCTGCTCACCTACGTGAAGGAGACGTACGACGCGGCGTTGGCGATCATGCTGGCGGCCGAGGCGGCGGGCAGCGTCGACGGCGCAGCCATCCGCGACCAGCTCCGCTCCATCGCAACGCCGCCCGGCGAGACGGTCCACGCCACTCCGCAGGGAGTCGCGGACGCGCTCCGCCTGGTTCGCGAGGGCAAGGAGATCAACCTCGAAGGCGCCGGAGGAACCCTGGACTGGGACGCCAAGGGCGAGCTGCGCCACGGGCACATCGGCATATGGCGCTTCACGCCGGACGAGAGAATCGAAGAGGTCGATATCCTCGAAGTCGGGCTCTGAGCGCGAAGGGAGCAGACTCTCTCTTCAGTCCCTCTCCCGTCAGCGGGACAGGGGCTATGTAGGGGGGCCAAAGCTCTCCTAAGCCGACAGCTCGTCCAGGGGCGGCTCCGGCATCCCCTTGCTCCAGGTGGGGTCCCGTAGCTCCAAGCGGTTGCCCGTCGGGTCGAAGAAGTAGAGCTCCCGGCCCGTGAAGTGGCCGGTGGCCCGGTAGACGAGGCTGTCCACCTTTACGTTCTTCTCCCGGAAGAGCTTGCACGCCCGCTCGAGAGTCTCCGGCGCGACCGTGAAGGAGTGATGCACGCCCGGCGGCGAGCCGGAGATCGGGGTCTTCTGCGCGCAGAGCAGAAGGTTCGTGTCGCCCGTGCTGAAACACGACATGCTGTTGTTGCCAAGCCTGCCTTTCGACTCCAGACCGAGCAGCCCGCCGTAGAACGCCTCGGCCTCGTCCAGATCGTTCACCGGGATAGACCAGTGGGTCATGCCTTGCACGCTTAGTTCCGCCATCGCCGTCCTCCTCTCGTTGCCTTGTCGCCGTTGCCGCGGTTGCCGCTTGCGTCCCTACGGTTGCCGATCGCGGCCTAGCCGGGCAGCTGCACCTTGAACTCGGTCCTGTTCGGGAAGTACCGGCGCATGTCCGGCACAGCCCCGTGCTTGAGGCACTCCTCCTCGAAGAGGTCGAGAACCAGCGGGTTCTCGTCATCGTACTCCACTTGGATGCCGCCCTTCTTCAGGCTGACGTCGGCGACGCCGGAGCCGGCGAAGGGAGTCTGCAGGCCGGCCGCCGTGCCCCCCGCGCCGTAGCCGAGGGCCATGTAGCGCGCGCGGCGCGAGCCGCTGTTGAAGTGCTGGTGGTAGCAGTGGTCGCTCGGAACGACGACCATCGAGCCGAGCTTCCAGTCCGCCTTGACCAGGTCCGACATATCGTCCTCGTTCCAGAGCAGCGAGTAGCCTGCGTCGCCGCTGAGGATGAGCAGATGGGCGCCGGGGCCGTGGCGGTGCGCCTTCTTGTACGTGCCGACGGGGAACTCGGAGACATGGCCCTTCATGGCGTTCCCGGCCATCTCGAACATCGCGTTGATGCCGCCCGCGCCGCGCGCCTCCCACGAGTAGAGGGGCATGTCCGGCACGTTGGGGATGAAGCTCGAGTCCCACACGCGGCCGTTGTAGAGCTTGCCGTTGCCGCTGAAGAAATCGTCCTCGCCCCGGAAACGCTTCGTGAACACGTAGTCGTTGTTGAAGATGAAGTCGTCGTCCTTGAAGAGGCGCATGGTCGGGGGCGCGGTCGTGACGGAGAGGTAGCGGGCGGGCTCGGAGCCGCTGCCGTTGAAAATCTGATACCAGGCGTTGAGGGGGACCGCGAAGAGGCTGCCCTGCTTCCACTCGAAGGTGCGCTTGGGGCCGCCGCCCGTCCAGACGCTCGTGGCGCCCCGGCCGGAGACGATGTAGACGATCTCCTCGTAGAGATGGTGCTCCGGCTCGGACGAGCCGCCCGGCCTGATCTCGACGAGCTGAGCGTCGTTGATGAGAACGGGATAGGGGATGTTGAGGGCGGCGCCCTTCCCTCCCTTGCGCTCCCAGGGTCCGAGCTCAACGGCGCCGAGGTCCTCGAACGCGTACTCGTCGATGACCTTCACACCCTCGCGGGCGAGCCAGCTCCGGTAGTGGTCGTCAACGCTGAAGTCGTCGAGCTTCTCGGTCGGCTCTTGGGCTCGCAGGATGTCGCGGTCGGTGTCGGTGGTCATTGGCCCCTCTCTCCTCGGTGCGCTACGGGGGGATGTTACAGCTTTCGGGGGAAGGGGGCATATCCTGCGCCCGGAAGTCACTGCCCAGATAATCATTGCACGGGAGGCGGCCGCTTGATGCGTTTGTGGAGCAACCGTCGACTGCGAGTAGCCGCATACGTCATGGTCTTGGAGGTCGCGGCCCTGATGGTACTCTGGTCGATGTGGGAGGCGCCCACCGGCCTTCTGGTGGTCGCTATTGCATTAGTATCGCTGGTCGTAATCCCTCTCGCCGTGGGCATGGCGACTGGGTTCAACTGGCTGCTGCCGACGGCGCTGTTAACCTCGTTCCCGGTGTCTCTACTAACCGCGGACCTCTTTTTCTCGGATTTCTACTTGGGGGGCGCTGACACACTCCCACTATGCTGGGTTGCGATTATGACGCTCTACTACGGCGGGGCCGCCACGGTCTGCTACGGACTTGGAGCGGGGGCGCGCATTCTCGTCAGGCGCGCCCGGGCGCGGAGGCGCGACCCCTGACTGTCAAGCCGATCCCCTACGCCCCCGGACGGCGGCGCCAGCCAGCGATCACGAGCACCACTCCGGGGAGGCCGAAGATGATTATCGACATGACGGCCACCACCGTCTGAGCGGAGCCGGGCTCCGGGATGAGGCCCTCGGCGGCGGCGCCTGCCGCGCGGTCCAACAGGACCACGCCCAGCCATGCGGTGACCAGCACCCACACGACGCCTGCGGCTATCATCGCTCGCCACATCGCTAATGCCTTACAACCGGGTCGATAGGGACATTGCCCGCGAAGCCGGACGCCTGCTCGAAGAGTGCGGCGGCCGATAGGAGGGCGTGCTCGCCGGCGCGGGGCGCCATCAGCTGCAAGCCCACCGGCAGCCCCGACGACGTGAACCCGCACGGCACGGAGATCGACGGGCACGCGGTGAGCGTGAGCGCGAAGGACATGATCAGCCAGCTTATGTACGTGTCGAAGGCGACGCCTCCCGCCTCCGCGACGTAGCGCTGCTCGATGTCGAACGGCGGCACGAGCACCGTCGGCGAGGCCAGGATGTCGTAGCGCTCGAAGAACGCCGCCGTGCGGTAGTAGAGCGCCCCGCGGGCGAGCTCCGCCCGGTTCACGTCCTCGGAGGAGAGCGCGAGCCCCTTCTCCACGTTCCAGATGATCTCCGGTTTCAGCAGGTCGCGATGGTCGCGCAGGTGCTTCCCGTACCCCGCCGCGAACTGTGCGGCGCGGAGGGTCTGAAAAATCTCCTCGGCGTCGGAGAGGTCGGGGCGGTCCTCGCTGATCGAGGCGCCGCACGACTCGAATAGGCGCACGGCCTGAGCGCAGATAGCGCGCACTTCCGCGTCCACCGGCGCGATGCCGAGGTCCGGGGAGTAGGCGACGCGCTTGGGCGCCACGGGGTTGTCGACCGCCTCGACGAACGGCCGCTCCGGGCGCGGCAGGCTGATCGGGTCCACGGACGCCGCCCCGCTCGCCTGCGTGTCCAGGAACAGCGCAACGTCGCCCACCGTCCGGCCCATCGGGCCCTCGACGGAGAGGCTTGCGAACGGCAGCTCCTTCGGCCCGTGCGGCACGCGGCCCGGCGTCGGGCGCAGGCCGACGACGGAGCAGAAACTCGCGGGGATGCGCAGGCTGCCGCCGAGGTCGCTGCCCGTGGCGAGCCATACCTGACCCGTAGCCAGCGCGACGGCGGCCCCGCCCGACGACCCGCCGCAGGTCATGCGCGTGTCCCACGGGTTGCGCGTTTTGCCGAAAACCTCGTTGAAGGTGTTGGCGCCCGCCCCAAACTCCGGCGTGTTGGACTTGGCGAGGACGACACCGCCCCTGGCTTCGATGTTCTCGACGAGGTAGTCGGAGCGCTCAGGGACGTGGTCGGCGAAGATCGGCGAGCCTTTCGTAGAGCGCACGCCCGCGACGTCCTTCAGGTCTTTCACGGCGATGGGCAGGCCGTGGAGGTAGCCGGGCGGCAGGTCGGACGGCGGACCGTCCGCCATCAGCCGCTCGGCGTGCTCGCGAGCGCGCTCGACGGCCAGCGTAGGCAGCGCGTTCACCGCGGCGTCGGCCTCGCCGATGCGCTCGACAGCGGCGTCGATGAGGTCGAGGGGCGAGACCTCTCCCCCGGCGAGCTTGGCGACGGCCTCGCGGGCCGTCAGCCTCACGAGGTCGTTCACTCGCGGACCTCGACGCCTGCGCGCCAAGAGCCAGCACTATCTAGCACCAATTGGGCACCACTTATTCGGGAGTCTCGGCATTCCGGCAGGCCCTAGCGCACCATGCAGGCCAACCGGTTTCATGGTAGGCGGGGGAGCACTGTGTGCGCAACGGGGCGCTGGTTACAACGGAATGGAGTGTACAACTTGTTGCACACGTTATACACTCGCGCTGAGTGACGGGGGTGCGTTCATGGCAGAAGGCGAAGCGACTACAAACAAGTCCATCAGGGACGTGGATGCAACCCTGTGGCGGTGGCTTAGGGCACAGGCGGTTGCCGAGGGCAAGACCATAGGGGAAAAGCTCAACGAAATTCTCACAGACGCATGCGAAGCCCAGCGGCATGAGCCCAACCACTAGCACACCGAAATCCGACGCCCTGGAGGCCACCGTGACTGGTACCGCAATCTCCCTGTTCACTGGCGGTATGGGCTTAGATCGGGGCTTCGAACTGGAAGGATTCCAGATACGGGTAGCTGTTGAGAGTGATCCCGCCGCTGTAGCCACAATCCATGCCAACCGCCCCCACCTACAGGTGTTGATGGGTTCCAACGGCCGCAGCAAGAGGTCGGCTCGCATTGAGGACGTGTCTACAGAGGAACTGCTGACTGCCGCCGGGCTTGCAGTTGACGAGGCAACCGTCCTCATTGGGGCGCCCCCCTGCGAGCCCTACACCACAGTGGGCAGCCGCAACGGTAAGGCCGACCACCGCGCCGATGGCATAACGCACTTCATTCGGGTTATCGAGGAGGCCCAGCCCCATTTCTTTGTGCTGGAGGAGGTGCCGTCCTTCGTCTCCGCCGCGGTGCGCCACATCTCCTTCTATGACAGGATAGCCACACCGGAAGCGGACCTTTCCCCGGATCTCCGGTTGGGGTCTTTCTTCGATGAGGTCATGGCTGCGTTTCGGGCAACCGGCTACGCGCTTTCGTTCGACGATGCCTACCCCCGCGGGTCTGTGCTTAACGCGGCCCACTTTGGTGCTGCGCAGAACCGCAAGCGGTTCATCCTCATTGGGTCCAGACAGGGCCCCGCCGTTCCCTTGCCGACCCCCACGTGCGCCGTTCCAAAGACGCTTGGGGAGGTGCTCGACGAGCTAGATGACCCGTGCCCGGAACACCAGCCGTTCCCGCGCAAGTGGGGTTCCTACTTACGGCTCGTGCCGGAAGGTGGCTGCTGGCGGGACCTGCCCGTGGACATCCAACGCAAAGTCATGGGTGGTGCCATTGATGACCCTGACGACGCACGGACCCGTGGCAAGAAGGGCGGGCGCACGGGGTTCCTGCGAAGGCTCTCCCGCAACAAGCCAGCGCCCACGTTGGTGGACAGCCCTACGACCAAGGCAGCGTGCCTTTGCCACCCCAACGGGGAGCGTCCACTTTCGGTCAAGGAATATGCGGCGCTGCAGGGCTTTCCACTGGACTGGGATTTCCGGGGGTCGCTGACGGCCAGGTACCGGCTCATAGGCCAAGCCACCCCTGTGCCGCTGGCGCAGGCCGTGGCGAAGTCGGTGAGGCAGCGCATCGAGGCAGACTCCGAGGGGTCAGGATCGGACTGAGTTGAACTAGTCAACCCCTCTCGCCAACCTCTCAACAAAACCCGACTCTCAAACCCTTGACGGGGTTGGGGCACACGGTTATGCTGCCTCCAACACCCCACTAACGGAGGCACCGACCCATGATTGAAGTCCCAGCCCTCAAGATCCAGCAGCACGATGTCGTATTGCTTGTCACTGCCCTGCCCCTCGAAGAGCTACGCAAACATGCCCAAGTGGACAAGTATCAGCCCGATAACCCGGAGGGGTATCAACGGCCACTCATCGACCGGAGGCTTGCGGAGATTGGCAAGTACGTCACCGATCAGGGCGGCGCACTGCCAACCTCAATCCTGGTCTGCGTGCGTGACGGGGACCCTGACGCTCCGACTTTCGTCGCAGACGGGCTGGTGAGTGACTTCGCGCAGAAGGGCACCCTCAATATCCCGGACGGAGCAGTCCTCTGGCTTGTCGACGGCCAGCATCGACATTTCGGTGTGAACCGGGCATACGAACGCGGTGCGGCTGAGTTGGCCAACTTTGCTTTTCCGGTGACCGTGATGATGGGTGTGGACCGGTTCGCGGAGATGAAGCACTTCAGTACCATCAACACGCAGCAGCGGAAGATGTTGACGGACATCGTGGACCGGCACATGGTCATGAGGGCCGAGCGTGAAGGCCTCGACATGTTTGCTTCCGGCAAGAGCGGCGAGCGAGACTACCTGAGGGCAAAGAGCACACGCATCACGGATGCCTTGAACGAGAAACAGGGCCCGTGGCACCACCAGATCCAGATCCCCGGTGTTCCCGGCAGAGACCAAGGACTCTTTCGGCAGCATGGAATGGTTGCGTCGCTGGAGCACATTCACAGGGACGCGTGGCTGTCCGGGAGGACAGAAGACGAAGTGGCGGAACTCCTGGCGAGGTATTGGAGTGCACTCGCTGGCGTGTGGCCCGAAGCGTTCGAGGATCCCGAGAGTTACCGGGTGCAGGCTACCGTGGGGGTCTATTCCCTCCACCTGGTGTTTCCGACCGTCGTTCAGTTTTGCCTGGGAGAAGGCGGACTGACGGAAGACAAGATGCGCGAGGTCTGGAAAGCTACTGACATCCACTCCAGCTTCTGGCACAAGGACGACGGCGACCCGCTCACTCTGGGTACAGGCATGGCCTCCATCCGCGCCATCGCCCAGCACTTCCGGAACGAACTGCCCAAGAGAGCGGCTGTCGCTATCTAGTCATCCAAGGGAGAGGCGGCCCGGTGTAGCCGGGTCGCCTCTCCGCCCCCTATTCCTCCAGTGAGCAACACTCACGTGCAAAGAATCGGCAAGAGCCGCATCCGTACCTTCCGCCGCCGACTGCTTCGCTGGGCGACGGATAACTTACGCGACTACCCGTGGCGACAGTCTGATGCGACACCCTACCAGGTCTTGGTGGCAGAATTGCTCCTGAAGCGTACGACGGCCACCGCCGTTGCGCGGGCTTATCCCACGTTCATGGAGCGCTATCCGGACGTGGCGACGTTGGCTATGGCTGACGAAACGGAGCTAGCAGAGGTGCTACAGCCACTAGGACTGTCGCGTCAACGGGCACGGGCAATGAGACAACTAGCGGTGGCGTTGCAGCGTCGAGGAGGGCGCATACCCAAGAGCATACGGGGTCTGGAAGGCCTACCGGGCTTAGGGGCCTATGCGGCACGGGCAGTCATGACGTTTGGGCTTGGCGTCCCGACCGCGGTGGTGGACGGCAACGTGGATCGGGTCCTACGAAGGGTGTTCGGGCGGACTGTCGGTCCTGACGCGACAAGAAATGTCATCGTGGGGCTGGCAGGCCGCCTGCTGCCGCGCCCACACCATCAGGCGTTCAACTTTGCCCTGATTGACCTTGGGGCGGGGGTCTGTAAGCCCACCAAGCCCCGCTGCCACGGGTGTCCGCTGCGGGGGGGCTGCGACTATGCGTCGCAAAGGCTGACCCTCCAGACTCTATCCCCCCTAAAGAAACTGCGTATGGACCGTGGGGAGTCGTTGACGGCGCTGGCCGCGAAGGCAGGCATCACGCGTCTCACCATCATCAACATCGAAGCGGAGCGCACCCGCCCTCAGTCAGGGACTTTGGAAAAGCTAGCCCGGGCACTATGCATCCCTACCGCGCAGCTACTCGCGCACTATGCCAAGGAGCAATAGCCCTTCTCGTTCACTCGCGAACCTCGACCCCTGCGCGCTCCTCGGCGAGCATGAAGGTGGCGAGGTTGTCGTAGCCGCCCCAGCCCCGGCTGATCCCCTCCTCTTGCACGCGCATCGCTATCGCCGCCAGCTCCATCGGCGCGCCCATCTCCTGCGCGAGCTCCTGCCCCAGGCTCACGTCCTTGTGGGCCAGGCTCAGGGTGAAGCGCGGCGTTTCGAAATCGCGCTTGAACACCACCTCCGGCAGCTGGTTGAGCAGCGTCTGCTTGCCGAACGCGGCGTCCCGGAGCACCTGGAGCATCACCCCCGGCGCCACGCCCGCCTTCACCGCCAGCGTCATCCCCTCCTGCACGACGATGCGCGTGGTGAGCGATATGGAGTTGTGCACCAGCTTCGCCACGGTCCCCGAGCCGATGGGCCCGACGTAGCTCACGCCCTGCCCGATGGCCTCGAACACCGGCCGGACCGCCTCGAACACCTCCTCGTCGCCCCCGACCATGACCGCAAGCGTGCCCGCCTCCGCCCCGATGGTGCCGCCGCTCACCGGAGCGTCCAGCATGTGCGCGCCGATGGCCTCGATGCGCTCCGCCACCTGCCGGACCCGCGTGGGCGAGCCGGTTGAGAGGTCGGCGTACACGGAACCCGGCTTCAGGCCGAGCACGAGCCCTTGCGGGCCGAGCGCGACCTCCTCCACCTCCGCCGGCCCCGGCAATGACGTCAGCACGATGGGCGCCTGCCGCGCGACCTCCTCGGGCGTGGCGGCCCACTCCGCGCCCATCTCCCGGTGCGGCGCCGTCTTCGCCTCGTCGATGTCATGCACGATGAGCTGGTGGCCCGCCTTGATGAGGTTGCGGGCCATGGGTCCGCCCATATTGCCGAGGCCGATGAATCCGATGCGCATAAGTCCCTCCCTATCCGTCGCGCCGCTAGGTTATCAGGCCGAGGGCCGCGCCCCGTCATTCTCCCGCAGGTGGGAACCTCGCCCCCGATCCATGCTGCGGAATAGGGTCGGGAAGTTCCCCTGTTGTTACGAGTAAGAAGTTCCCGACCCGTTCATCCCCTTACGAGTAAAAACTTCCCGAAAAAACATGGGGAATCAGATGTTTCGAAAGGTATTTTCATGGCCGTGGCCTGCTTCACGGGCCTTGGAACTACCTCCTGACCGAGGTGTTTTTCTATTTCATGCTCCCCCCGCCCCCTCTCAGTCTCCCCAGCGGACGGGGGAAGGGAACAGACTCTCCCCGCAGACAGGACGGACGCTCCATCGTAGGGGGCACAGGGGGATTGGGCAATGGGCAAATGTCGTAGCCCACTCCGGTAGATGGGAGGAGGGTCATGGGGGATGACGCGGCCTACTCCACGAACAGCGACAGCGATACGAGCTGCTCGGACAGCCGCCCACCCCCGCTGTCGCGCCAGACGGCGACGGTGTACACGCCCGGCCTCTGCATGAGGGCGCCTATGTTGGCGGTGAAGGAGAACCGGCTAGAAGTTTCCGTCCACGAGCTGGCCACGACCTCGTTCGCGTCGAGGTCGGAGTAGAAGTAGCCCGCCCCCGGAGGCTCCAGGATCCGGACGGCATAGGTATTGGGACAACTCGTCGTAAACCCCCCGCCGATGCAGTAGCTGTCCATCCTGTCTATCTGCGCCGGCGTCTTGGACGTGGGTGGGGGGTCGTAGGCGATGCTCACGACACCGCCAATGGCGGTCCCCGTCTCGCGCTTGACGAGCGAGAAGGACAGCACGCCACTCGAATCGAGTACCGGCGGCCCGTCCGCCTCGACTACCCCGCCCTCGAAGTGCTGGATGAAGGTCGTTCTCCTGCCGTTGAAGGCGACGCCGATATTCACTGCGCGGTGGCCCTCGCCCAGGATGTTGTCGCGGTGACCCCAGTCCGCATGGGCGTCGTCGTACATCATCAAATGCTGCAACTCGGTTATCGCTGCCGCTGGACTGGAGACGGTGCACCGCACACGTGGCGAGCCGCAGTTACTGGCGACCCATTCGCGGTCCGTCCAACCATGACTGGCCGCATTCTCTGCCGCGTAGCTCGTGCCGCCGGTCTGGGTGTAGACCATGTACGGCTTGCGTCCGTCCGCCCACCAATGACCCTGGTAGTTGTGTTCGAGCATGTCCTCGGCGTGGAGCTGGGCGGCGGGGTTCGTGCCGAGCTTCACGGGCGGCAAGCCATGGTCAGCCCTATCGCGGTTGACGAGTTCGAGCGCCAGCTGCCGCAGGGAGTCCAGCTCATCATCGGGGAGTCCGGATGGTGGAGTGGGCTTTTGCGTCGGGCGGGGAGTAGCCGTCGGCCGGGGCGTGGGTGTTAGGCGGGGAGTAGCCGTCGGCCGGGGCGTGGGTGTTAGGCGGGGAGTAGCCGTCGGCCGGGGCGTGGGTGTTAGGCGGGGCGTAAGAGTGGGCCTGAGCGTGGGTGTTAAGAGGCGCGTTTGTCTCTCCACCTGCCGCGACTCGAGCTCTTCTTGCCGTTCCGCGCGCCGCTCTGCCTGCCGTTGCCGAGCTCCCTCGACATCTTGCCGGATATCCTGCTGGAACTCCGACACCCATGTCCGCGCGGCCCCTGGAAGCAGCGGCGTCGCGGCCATGCCCGCCACGGCGCCGAGAACGAATAGGACGAGGAGCGCCAGACACCGCATCAGCCGAACATCTCGCTGACGCGCTGTTGAAGCTCAATCACTTGGTCGGCGACATCGGCTGGTAGCAGCGGAAAGACCAATAGGACGCCCACGGCGGCCCCTGCCAGAGTTACCACGGCAGCTTGAACAAGGAAGCCCATCGCCCCCTTGCGCCGCCGTCTCCGCTGGGCTCGCCTTCTAAAGGTCTCGAGGTTCGCACGCGTCCTCTCATCAAAAGCCTTCTCAGTAGCAGCCTTCTCAGTAGCAGCCTTCTCAGCAGCCGCCTTCTCAGCTTCCACCCGTGCTCGCTCAATGGCAGCCGCCACATTTACGGCAGCCGCCTTGTCAGCCTCTGCTCTCTCTGCCACCGCAGTGTCCTGCTGCTCCTCGTACTCCCGAGCCAACGCATCCCAATCGAAGGGCGATTTAGGCGAACTGGGCTTGGGGGCGGGGCGCGGGGGCGGCGCTGCGAAGGGAGACCGGCGAGGGGCGCGGGAGCGCAGATCCGGGTTGTACCCGGTCCCCTGGCAATGGGGACAGCGCGCCCATCTTCCGCCCGGCGTCTCCATATCGACGCCTTGCGACTGGACCTCGCCGCGGCCGTCGCAGACCCGGCAGACGGAGCCATCTATGATGCGGACCGCGTCGCCGCGCCGCCGGTGCTCCAGCAGGTGCTCGCCGCAGAGCTTCAAGCCTCCCGCGATCGATTGCCATCCCGACGGGGTGAGGGGCGCGCACACTTCGCAGAGGCCCACCGCTTTCTCATGGCATATCTGCAGCTCGCAGTGGGCCTGGTTGGGATTGTGCGCGTGGAGCAGCCACGCGGTCGCCGTGAAGCTCTCGCCGCACTGAGTGCACCTGGTCCAGGTGGCTCCCTACCATCAGCCCTCCCGCACGAAAGGCGGATTGTAGCGCGGGGCGGAGCCGGGAGGGGCCCGCCACGACACTTGCCCCTTACCCCAACCCCCAAACCCCTCGTAAAATTAACCCCTGCCATGCCCTCTTCAAAGACGAGAACTGCCTCCTCCCCGGCGCCCGCGCCCTCCGATGCGACACCCTCCCATATGCCCATTACCCCGCCGACCCCGCGCCCCTCGCGTAACAACAAGAAATTCTCGAACCGGGAAGTTCTGAGACCCAGGAAGCAGGCCACGGCCATGAAAACACCCGCCAAAACCCCCGGCTCACCCCCCGATTTCTGGGAACTTTCACGCCTAGCCAACATGAAAACCGGGAACTTTTTACTCGTAGCGAAAATGAGCTTGGGAACTTTCTCACTCGTAAGGAAAATGAGCTTGGGAACTTTTTTCGCGCAAACCGGGAACTTCCCGCGCCCAGCCCCCGCCCCCTCCCGGTGGCCTCGGGCTGACGCCTGTGGTATGACTGACTCGCTTGTTTATGGAGGAGGAGCTATGGCTGATTCGATTGGCGTTGGGATCATCGGGGGAAATGCGGCCGGGTGGGCCGGACGAGCGCACCTTCCGGCGTTCGCGGCGGGGATTCCGGGCGCCGAGCTCGTAGCGGTCTCGACCACGCGCCAGGAGTCGGCGGACGAGTCGGCGAGCAAGTTCGGGGCGCGGTTCGCCTACGACAATCATCACGACCTGCTGGCCAACCCGGAGGTCGACGTGGCGGCGGTGTCCGTCAAGCTGCCCATGCACTACGAGCTGACCAAGGACATCATCGCCGCGGGCAAGCACGTCTACACCGAGTGGCCCCTCGGGACGACGACCGAGCAGGCCCAGGAGATGACCGCCCTCGCCGAGGCGGCAGGGCTGCGAACGTGCGTCGGGCTGCAGTCCCGGCGGTCGGCCGAGTACCGCGAGATACGGCGGATCATCGACTCCGGGGCCATCGGCGACGTGCTCACGGCGAACCTCCTCCAGTTCGCGGGCGGCGCTCTCGCGCGGCCATCCGGGCGCCTCTGGATGCGCGACGCGGCGGAGCACGCCAACACCCTGAGCATCACCTTCGGGCACGCCATCGACGGCCTCATCGCCATGCTCGGCCCGGTGGCCAAGGTCTCGTCCGTCGTGAGCACCCAGACCAAGGTCTGGACAGCGTCCGACACGGGCGAGCAGGTCGATGTCGACTCCCCTGACACCATCTTGGTGAGCGGCCTGCTGGCGAGCGGCGCGGCGTTCTCCGTGCATATCGCGTCCGTCGCGGCGCTCGGCACGGGGCACCGGATGCAGGTCCACGGCAACAAGGGGACGATCACCCTCGACGCGCCGGGCTCGACCCATTCCGGCGAGGGCATGCTCCGGGTCGCAACGGACGGCGAGAAGGAGCTGCGGGAGGTCGCCGCGCCCCAGGACGAGTGGGTGACGGCCGCGTGCCTCAGCGGCTCGCCGGTGAACATCGGCAAGACGTGGGCCGCCTACGCCGACTCGATACTCAACGAGACGGAGTTCCACCCCACGTTCGCCGACGCGGTGCAGCACCACCTACTCGTCGACGCCGTCCAGCGCGCCTCGGACACCGGGCAGATGCAGACGGTCTGAGGCTTCGCTACCCTAACCGCATGACCACGAAGCCCGACCAAGGGGCCAGGCTCGTTCGAGCCCTGCGCGACATCCTGAGGATGGAGGCCGACAAAGGCTTCCCCAACGAGGCCGTCCGCGGCGGCCTCGACAAGTTCCTCGCCAACCTGCAACGGGAGGCGGGCGCGCACCCCGCCGTGAGGGCGCTCGCCGACCACGGCCTGCTGTCCGTCGGCTACGCGGAGCTCGACCCGACGCGGCGCGGGCGGTGGGCGGCGGAGGCGGGGCGCTTCCTCGGCGACGCGGCGCCCCCCCTCCCCAACCCTCCCCCGCAGACGGGAGAGGGAAAAATCGGCTCTCCCCCGCAGACGGCCCCCTCCGTCATTCCCGCGAAGGCGGGAACCCAGAACGCCCCTCCCCCGTCTGCGGGGGAGGCCGGGAGGGGGCTCGACGCTCCGTTGAGCGGACTGCGGAGCGTCAACAAGACGCACGCCGCCGCCATCCGCCGGATGCTGGTCAGGCGGCGGATGATTGCCGAGTCCGTCGAGCCAACCGTCCGCGACCTCCTCTACCTCTTCCCCCTGCGCCACATAGACCGCACCGAGCGGCGGACCATCTCCCAGCTCTGCATCGGCGAGGAGCAGACCATCGAGGTCGTGCTCTGGGAAGCCTACGAAGTGCGCCTGGGGCGCGGCGGACGCATCCGCGCCACCCAGGCCACCGTCGGCGACGCGACCGGCAACCTGCGCGTGATCTGGTGGGGCAACCCCTGGATCGCCCAGCAGCTCAAGACCGCCATCGCGAGAACGGCGCAGACTCCGAGCGGCGCCCCCGCCCTCGTGCTGAGCGGCAAGGTGACCCTCTTCCAGGGCAAACGGCAGATGGAGTCGCCGGAGTGGGAGTTGCAGGGCGCCGCCGCGTCCCCCGGCCTGCACACGGCGGGACTCGTGCCCGTCTACCCCTCAGTCTCCCTGACGAAAGCAACCGACAAGAAGAAAGGCAAGCGCATACCTCCCCGCAAGATGCGGGAGATCGTCCGCGACGCGCTCGACAGCCTGAAGACCGGCGGAGACCGCCTGAACATGCCTGACCCTCTGCCGGACGCAGCGCGCAGGACCGTCGGACTGCTCCCACTCGCCGGGGCCATCGAGGAGTACCACTATCCCGCCTCGGAGGACACCAAGGAGCAGGCGCGGCGCCGGCTCGCCTTCGACGAGTTCCTCGCCATTCAGCTAAGAATCGGGATGGAGCGCAACTACACGGCCGGCCAGACGGGCATAACGCTCCCCGCCTTCCCGGAGATAGTGCGCTCGTTCATCGCATCGCTGCCGTTCGAATTGACGGAGGGCCAGCGCGGAGCGATTGACGAGGCGATGCAGGACGTGTCAAGCGGCGGCAGGCCCATGAGCCGCCTGCTGCAGGGAGACGTGGGCTCCGGCAAGACGGTCGTCGCGCTGGCGATGCTGCTCGCCGCCGTGGCGGGCGGCTATCAGGGCGCGATGATGGCCCCCACCGAGGTGCTCGCCGACCAGCACTTCCTGAACGTGCGCCGCCTGCTCGGGGGCGTCGCGCAACCCGTGCAGGACCAGGACTGGTTCGCGGTCTACCTGGAGGGGCGCAAGCAGCCCGTAACTGTCGCCCTGCTCACCGGGAGCACCCGCGCCCGCGCCCGGCGCGAGATCCTCAGGATGGCGGCGGACGGCGCGCTGGACATCCTCATCGGCACGCACGCCCTCATCCAGAAGCAGATGGAGCTCCCCAACCTCGCCCTTGCCGTGGGAGACGAGCAGCACCGCTTCGGCGTACTCCAACGCGACGCCTTGCGAGGCAAGAGCGCCATCGGCGAGCCCCACCTCTTGCTCATGTCCGCCACTCCCATTCCGCGCTCCCTTGCGCTCACGCTCTACGGCGGACTCGACATCTCCACCATCCGCGAGCTGCCGGGAGGCCGCCAGGAGATAGTGACGCGCAACGTCGAGCTCGCTCGCGCGGCGGACGCCGAGGACTACCTCGTCGAGCAGGTGCGCGCCGGCCGCCAGTGCTTCATCGTCTACCCTCGCATCGACGACGCGGACGACCGGTCCGGCGGCGCATACGACATCGACGACGAGGACGCCGGCGGCGACGCCGATAACGAGGACTCGGACCTCGCCCCCGAGCCGGTCACGCTCCCGCCCCTCACCGCCGTCGCGGAGTACGAGCGTCTGCGTTCCACCACGCTCTCCGGCGTGCGCGTCGGACTGCTCCACGGGCGGATGCCGCTCGCCGAGAAACAGGGCGTCATGGACGCGTTTCGCAACGGAGGGGTGGACGTGCTCGTCTCGACTCCCGTCATCGAGGTCGGCATAGATGTGCCCAACGCCACCGTGATGATGATTCAGAGTCCGACGCGGTTCGGCCTCGCCCAGCTCCACCAGCTGCGTGGACGGGTCGGACGGGGCTCGCACCGCAGCTACTGCTTCCTCGTCGCGGAGTCGGAAGGCGAGACGATAACACGCCTGGCCGAAGTGAGGCGCCGCCGCTCTGCGATGGGCGAAGACCCCCAGGAGACCGAGCTATGGTCCAGGAGTGCCCTCGCTCAGGCGGAGTCGAGCAGAGAACGGCTCAACACGCTCGCCCGAACGAACGACGGCTTCGAGATCGCAGAGGCCGACCTGCGAATGCGGAGCGCGGGCGACTTCTTCGGCACGCGCCAGTCCGGGGCCGCCCCCATCAGGATGGCGCGTCTCGGCGACCGCGAGCTCCTCGATGCGTCGAGAGCGCAGGCGGCCATGATTCTCGAAGCCGACCCTGAGTTGCGCACGCTCCCCGGCCTGCGCGCCGCCGTCGAGCGCCTCGCCGCCGCCGTAACGGACGACATGGCATAGGGGGCTAGATGGCGTAGAGGGGACAGGGAAGCGCGATAGGCTACGCTCCGGCGGCGCTGCCTTGCCGCTTTCTCCTGCCGCGCCCATAATGCGGCGGTGCAGATTAGCAAATTGGAATGGCGGGGAGTGCGCGTTCCGCTGCGCGACCTCCATAGGGCCTTGGATCCCGCCAAGGCCGGTCGCAACGCGCTGATCATCTGGATGCACATGGACAACGGCGTCGTCGGCTTTGGCGAGGCTGCTCCCGTTGGACCGGGCAGGCCCCCAAGCATCGCCGACATCGCCTCCATCCTGCACGACCTCGCCCCGTCGGCCCTCGGCCTCCATCCCGCCATCGCCTTTGACGTTCTGTCGGCGCTCGCGCCGTCGAGCGGCGCGGGCGACGCGCTGCGGTTCGGCCTGGAGACCGCCGCGTTCGACGCCATGGGGAAGAACGCGGGGCGGCCCGTGACCGATTTGCTCGGCGGCGTGATCGACTGGGCGCCGATGGTCGCGCTGCTCGATTTTCTGCCGCCCGAGGAAGCGGCGGAGCAGGCGGCCGCGGCCGTCGAGGCGGGGTACGAGTGCGTGAAAGCGTCGCTGGGCGCCCGTGACCCGAGCATCGACATCGAAATCATCCGGCGCGTCCGTCAGGCCATCGGCCCCGATGTCGCGCTGCGCGCCGATGCGGACGAGGGCTGGACCGCCGAACGGGCCATCTACACCATCGAGCGCCTCCAGCCTTACGATCTGGAGTTCGTCGAGCAGCCGGTCATCGCCGAGGACCTGAGCGGCCTCGCCCGGATTCGCCGCTCGACTCATGTGCCCATCGCCGCCGACGAGGTCATCTCCACCCTCAGCGACGCGGAGCGGGTCGTCGCGGCTGAAGCCGCGGACGTCCTCGTTGTGAAGGCGGCAAAGGCCGGCGGCATTCGGCACGCGCAGGCAATCATGGCCTACGCGGCCCAACACGGCCTGCGCTCGACGGTGTCGTCGTCCCTCGAAACGGGCATCGGCATCGCGGCGAGCCTGCACCTATCCACCGCCCTCGGCAAAGCCTCCCCCGCGAGCTTGGGCACGGGCGCCCGCCTGGAGAACGACCTCCTCGCCAAGCCCCTCGTCCCGGTGCGCGGCCACATCACCGTCCCCCACCTCCCCGGCCTAGGCGTCCAGCTCGACCCCGACGCCGTCGACCACTACACCACGGACGTAATGGGCGTCATCGCAGGCTAGGTAGACGGGGCGTCCTTACTCCGCGGACTGACCCCCGCCCACTCGCCCCTGCTATCATTAGACTCCCATGCTCGTCCGTGACCTTATCGTCGAACGTCTGCAGGACGCCGTTGCCGATGCGCAGCGGCAGGGGACGCTGCCCGCTTTCGAGCTGCCCGCGTCCGGCCTCGTCGAGCGGCCCCAGAAGGCGGAGCACGGCGATTTCGCGTCGAGCCTGCCCCTCCGCGTCGCGAAGGCCGCCCGCCGCCCGCCGATGGAAATCGCCCAGGCTATCGCGGACGCCATCGCTGTCGACGCGCCCATCGGCGAAGCGTCCGTTGCGCCGCCGGGGTTCGTGAACTTCCGGCTGAGCGCCGGCTGGCTGCGCGGGCAGGTCGAGGAGGTGCGTGAGTCCGGCGGAACGTTCGGGACAGTGGACGCGGGCGCGGGCAAACGGGTGCAAATCGAATTCGTCAGCGTGAACCCCACGGGGCCCGTGCATGTGGGGCACGCGCGAGGGGCGGTGCTGGGCAGCGCGCTGGCTCGGGCGCTCTCCGCCGCGGGCTTCGAGGTCACCCGCGAGTACTACGTGAACGACGCGGGCACGCAGATGGAGCTCTTCTACCACTCCACCTTCGCCCGCTACGCCCAAGCCCTGGGCCGCGAGGACATCGAAGTGCCGGCGGACGGCTATCAGGGGGCTTACCTCGTCGATCTCGGTAAGGAGCTGGCGGAGCGCCATGGGACGCGCTATCTGGACATGGAGCGCGGCGAGGCCGTCGCGCTGCTCGGCGAGGAAGCCCTCGAGTTGATGCTCGGTATGATCCGCGCGGACTTGGATCGCATCGACGTCGGGTTCGACGTGTGGTTCCGCGAGAAGGAACTGTACGCCGGGGGGTTGTACGACGAGACGATGGCGCTCTTGCGCGAGCGGGGCTTCACGGCGGAGCGCGACGGCGCCGAGTGGTTCACGTCCTCCATGCTGGGCGACGAGAAGGACAACGTAATCGTCCGAAGCACCGGCGCGCCGACGTACTTTGCATCGGACATCGCGTACCACCGCGACAAATTCGGGCGCCGCGGGTTCGACCGGGTCATCGACATCTGGGGCGCGGACCATCAGGGCCATGTGCCGCGCATGAAGGCGGTGATGCAGGCGTTGGACCTGGACCCGGCGCGCCTGACCGTGCTCATATCGCAGCTCGTCACGCTGAAAGTCGGCGGCGACATCGTGAAAGCGTCGAAGCGCTCGGGGCAGATCGTGACCCTGGGCGACCTCGTCGACGAGGTCGGGCCCGACGCGTGCCGGTTCTTCTTCCTCGCGCGCGCCGCCGAGAGTCAGATGGAGTTCGACATCGAGCTCGCGAAGCGGGAGTCAAGCGAGAACCCCGTCTACTACGTGCAGTACGCCCACGCGCGAATCGCCGGCATCCTGCGGCAGGCCGCCGAGCGCGGCGTCGCCTGGGAGGACGGCGACGTCTCGCTGCTGACCGACGATGCGGAGCTGGCGCTGGTGCGCAAGATGCTGCAGCTGCCCGAGCTGATCGACGCCATCGCCGTAACCCTCGCCCCCCACTCCCTTCCCCACTACGCGGTGGAGCTGGCGACGGCGTTCCACTGGTTCTACGACCACTGCCGCGTCCTATCGTCGATTCCTGAGGACGCGCCGGTGATGCGCGCGCGGCTCAAGCTCGTGGAGGCGGCGAAGGTCGCCCTCGCCCGTACCCTCGAGCTGATGGGAGTAAGCGCCCCGGAAGCGATGTAGCGCCTGGACTGCTTCGAAAAATCCCCTCCCCCGCACGCGGGAGTAAGGCTAGGCAGGAGGATTACCGTATGCCTTCATTCGATGTCGTCTCGAAAGTCGACATGGCCGAGGTCGACAACGCGCTCAACGGGATCAAACGCGAGACGCAGCAACGGTTCGACTTGAAAGGGACCAAGGCCGGTGTCGAGCGCTCGGGCGACGCGCTGACCGTGACGGCCAATAACGACATGCAGCTCCGCCAGGTCCACGACCTCCTGCACACCTACTTCGCCCGCCGCAGCGTGGACAGTCGCGCCCTCGACTTCAAAACGACCGAGAAGGCCGCCGGGGACAGCATCCGCCAGCAGGTGATTGTCCGGCAGGGCATCGACGCCGACCTCGGCCGCAAGATCATCAAGGCCGTGAAGGGCACGAAGCTCAGGGTGCAAGTCTCAGCCCAAGGCCCCGAGCTGCGCGTCTCCGGCAAGAAACGCGACGACCTTCAGGAGGCCATCGCCTTCATCAAGGACATGGAAATCGAGCAGCCCCTGCAGTACATCAACTTCCGCGACTAGGGCCTCCCGGCAAGTGTCTCCCTATCTCTCTATAGGAGAGAGTTAGAGAGAAGACGGGCTGCTCAGTCGTCGCTGACCCACGTCATCGTGCGCTCCGGCGCCAGCTGGATGACGACGGTGTCGTCATCCAGCGACTTCCGCAGGAACTGCTCAGCCGCCTCGCCTTGCTTGTAGCGGAGTGCGATAGACCGGCCGATCTCCTCCACGCGCTCTCGGCTGACCGTAACGCGCCCCTCCGCGATGACGTAAGCGTACGGCTCGACGTCGGAGGCTATGGAGATCGCGGCGCGGCTGTCGCCCTCGATGTTCCGCACCCGCTGGAATCTACGGTTCGTGTAGATGAGAAAGTTTCCGTCAACGAACTCGTACCAGATGGGCGCAACGTGGGGCGAGCCGTCGGCGCGCAGCGTAACCAGGTCCGCTATCCATGGCTTGGCCAGGAACGCCGTCATCTCCTCGTAGGTCATCCTGCTCATTGCGTCGTCACCGTCTGGCCGCCGTCCACCACGAGCGCGTGGCCGGTCACGTAGGATGATTCGTCGGACGCGAGGAATAGCACGCAGTACGCGACCTCCTCCGCTAGACCCATCCGGTGAAGGCCCGCCACCCGCTCCGCGGTCGCCTCCCGCTGCTCCGCTGTGGGCGGACGCGGACGCGGCGGGTACTCGCGGACCCGGTTCGTGTCGATAGGGCCGGGGCACACGCAGTTAACCCGTATGTCCGGGCCATAGTCCACCGCCAGCTGACGTGTCAGATTGATGATTGCGGCCTTCGTTGCACTGTATGCGGGGTAACGCGGGCTGGCGAGCACGCCGAGGCTCGACGCCGTCGCTACGATATTCCCGTGGCCTTGGGCCATGAAGTGGGGCAGCGCTGCGCGCACGCCGTGGTAGATGCCATACAGGTTCAGGTTCACCACGTGGTCCCACGCCTCGTCGGACATCTCGTGGATCTTCTGCCGCACTCCCGTGCCGGCGTTGAGGAAGAGCACGTCGAGCCCGCCGAACCGCTCGATGGCGGCCGCCGTCATCTCCTCGCACGTCTCCTTCCGTGAAACGTCGCCTTGCAGAAAGAGCGCCTCGCCGCCGTCAGCCTCGATGAGCCGATCGACCCTCGGTTCGCCTCGCTCCGCGATATCGACGCATACGACCATGGCCCCCTCGCGGGCGAACAGCCGGGAGGTCGCCCGCCCGATGCCGCTATCCGCGCCCGTCACGACGGAGACCTTGCCTTGGAGCCTGCCCAGCCCCGCCCCCATCCTCGGATGCTCGTTCGCTTGGTTCGTCATAGGCGCTGCCTCCTGCCGCCAGCCTGCGGGCGCGGGGCTAAGGGTAGCGCGTTTCGCGGTCGGGTGTGGCCAGGTGACGTAAACGTAACTGTTCAGAGTTGATGAGGCGAATGCCAGCGGAACCACCCCTACCCCCTCCTTCGTTAGGAGAGGGATGGAAGGGGGGCGTTGGTTGGATGCGGGAAGTTGTCCGTTTGCGCGAAAAAAGTTGTCCACCTCATTTTTGCTAGGCGTGAAGAAGTTGTCCAACGCACATTTGCTAGGCGTGAGAAGTTGTTCGTTTCGCTGGGCGGCAGGCGTAAAAAGGTGTCCGGTTTGTACGGCGAGACGGGGTGTTTTGAGGGTGTTTTCATGGCCGTGGCCTGCTTCCGGGGTCTGAAAAGTTGATCACTCAGAAATTTGTGTTGTCAGTGAATTTCCGGGGGGCAATCCGGGTTGCCGTACCGGAGGGCGGGGGCGATGGCGCGGAGGTAGTTCTCGAGCTGGGGGATGGGCATGGCTGGAGATGATTTTACCGTGGGTTGGAGGGTTGGGGTAAGGGGCAAGTGTCACAGTGGGGGGGGGGGGGGCGTGGTTCGACAGGCTCACCACGAACCGATAGGGAAGGGCTCACCACGAACCTAAGCTCATCAACTCTGAACAGTTACACGTAAACGAGTAGGATTGGCTGGGGATGATGGATTCGAACCATCGTTACCTGATCCAGAGTCAGGCGGCCTACCACTAGCCGAATCCCCAGTAGCTTACATGGTAGCAAAGCGCGGCGCGTCCTGGCGCCCCCGCGCAGGGTATCCCCGCCTACAACGACTCCAGCGCCGCGCGCATCCGCCGCAGGGAGCGGTCCCTCCCCAGCACCGCGAGCGTGTCGAAGAGCGGCGGCGCCGCCGTCCTTCCCGTGACCGCGACGCGTATCGTCCCGAAGAGCTGGCCCGTCTTGAGCGCGGTCCGCTCCGCGAGCGCGCGGTACGCGGTTTCCAGGGGCTCCGCGCTCCAGTCGGACACGTCTTCCGCGGTGGCGATGGCCTGTTCGAGCGCGCCCCTGGCTCCGGCGGCGTCCATCCCCTTCTGCACCAGCGCCGCGGCGTCGTACGTCAAACGCTCCTCGAAGAAGAACGACAGCATCTCTGGAGCGTCGGACAGCTTCTTCAGACGATCGCGCTCCAGCGGCATGATCGAGGCAAGATAGGCTTGGTCGACCGGGCGGGCGCTCGCCGGCAGGCCGCGCGTCTCGTCCTCCAGCCACGGCGTGACCGCATCGGCGAGCGCGGCGGCGTCCATCCGCCTGATGTACACCCCGTTGAACCAGTCCAGCTTCTCGTGATTGAAGACGGCCGGGTTCGCCAGGATTCGCTCCAGCGTGAAGTGCTCGACCAGCTCGTGCCTCGTGAACTGCTCGCTCGACTCATCCAGCGACCAGCCAAGCAGCGCCAGGAAATTGACCATCGCCTCCGGCAAGTAGCCGTCGTCCCGGAACTGCAGGACCGACGTCGCCCCGTGGCGCTTGCTGAGCTTCGATCGGTCCGGCCCCAGGATGATGGGCAGGTGAACGAGGCGCGGCATCTCATAGCCGAACGCCCGGTACAGCTCCTTATGGCGCGGCGCGCTGGGCAGCCACTCCTCGGCCCGCATCACGTGCGTGATCTCCATCAGATGGTCGTCGACCACGTTGGCCAGGTGGTACGTCGGGAAGCCGTCCGACTTGAGCAGCACGAAATCGTCGAGCACCGACGCGTCGAACGTCACGTCGCCCCGTACGGCGTCGTCGACCGTGATGGCGCCTTCGAGCGGCATCTTGAAGCGCACGACGGACGCTGAGTTCTCGGCCTTCGCCTCTTCGGCCCCGTGTGGGTCGCGGCAGCGGCGGTCGTAGCCGGGGCGCTCGCCGGCGGCCTGCCGCGCCTTGCGCGCTTGGTCCAATCGTTCCGGGGAGCAGTAGCAGCGGTACGCCTTGTCCTCGGCGACGAGCCGGTCGGCATGCTCCTGATAGATCGCGAGCCGTTCCGACTGCACGTACGGACCGTACTCGCCGTCCTTGCCCGGCCCCTCGTCCCAATCGAGGCCGAGCCACGTCAGCGCTTCGAGGATGGCTTCCCTTGCGCCGGGGACCAGACGCGCCTGGTCCGTGTCCTCGATACGCACGATGAACGAGCCGCCCATGTGACGGGCGTACAGCCAGTTGAAGAGCGCGGACCTGATATTGCCGACGTGCGGCTCGCCGGTCGGGCTGGGGGCGTAGCGGACGCGGACGGTCATGGGCTCCAATACTACCAGGCGGCGCTGCCCCTCCCTAGCCCTACCGGGGAGCACAGAGGGGCGACGCCCCTCTGCCGGGGGCGTGGGGGTGTCCCCCACAACATGGCGGGCGGGTGGGTGGGAAGAGTTACGCCCCCTAGTTCCCTTTCGTGCTCGGCAGGAACGGGACCAGCTTGTCCATCAGGGAGGAGAGCGTGCGCGTCTGCACCCACACGTGACCGCTGCCCCGGAACTTCATCACCAAGCCCTCGCCGCCGGCGATGAGCGACCCGAGCCCGCCGACCTTCCCGATCGAGTACTCGACGTCGCTGGTGAACGCCACGACGTGCCCGGTGTCCACGACCAGCTCCCGGCCCATCTCCACCGACATCTGCTTAATCGCGCCGAAGGAGTTGTAGTAGACGGTCCCCGGTCAGCCCTCGGAGTAGGCCCGCAGGAAGAAAATCTTCTCCCCGCTGAACATGCCCTTGAGCCCTTGGAACTTCGAGTCGGTCTGCACGTTCTCGGTGCATCCCAGGAAGGAACTCCCCTGAATGAAGAAATCCTCGCCGGGGCGCAGCTCATGGGACTGGATATCCCCCGGCGTGGGCGAAGCGAGGCTCACCCAGCCGCCGCTCGGCCCCGCTGTGAACGTGTTGACGAAGAACGACTCGCTGCCCAGCATCCGCTTGAAGCCGCCGAACAGCCCGCCGCCCCCCATGCCCGTCTTCATCTCGACGCCCTGCTGCGCGGCCATCGCCCCCGGCTCCGCCTTGATGGACTCGCCAGGTGACAGCTCAACCGTCAACATCGTGTAAGCAGGGCTGAATTCGATGGTGGAGTTCATGGGGTGCGGCCTCCCTTGGTCCTTAAGCGCGCCACGAAGGGCGCCCGTGTTGTAGTCAACGTAAGTCTACTACCCGCGCCGGACGTAGCCTGTGCGAATCGGCTCCCGTCCGGCGCATCGCACGACCGCTGGGGCTTGTTTTGTCCGAAGATGTCTCATCCATCTCACTCGTAACTTTCCCCGGCCTACGAGTGCACGGGGGGCTATTTCATCGAAAAAAGCGCGCCATTTAGCGCCATTTAGCGCCATTTACTCCTGAGCACGAGCCCGGCGCCGTAGGCAGTGGGACCCCCTGTGGAACCACCCCGTCCCCCTCCTTGGTAAGGAGGGGGACGGGAGGGGGACAGGGCGTAAACCAGTGTAGGGAGAGCAGGGGTGTTCGGGGAAGGGGCAAATGTCAGTCTTCCGCCGCATCAGCAATTGTGCATCACGCGCCGTCTGCGGAGGAGGACCGAGGAGGGGACTCCCCGTTGCCGCGCCGTGCTATGCTTACGCCGAACGACTTAGGAACCCGTACGCACGCGAGTGGGGAGGACGACAATGCTTTCCGTCGAGCAGAACGAACGACTAACGAGGGTTGGGCCGGGCACGCCCATGGGCGAGCTGATGCGCCGCTATTGGCACCCCATCGCCGCCAGCGTCGAGCTCGACGCCGACAACCCGACCAAAGAGGTGCGCCTCCTCGGCGAGGACCTCGTCCTCTACCGCGACGCCAAGGGCACGCTCGGACTCGTCGAGCCGTCGTGCGCCCACCGCAAGGCCAATCTCTCCTACGGCATACCGGAAGAGAACGGCCTTCGCTGCGCCTACCACGGATGGATATTCAACGAGAACGGCCAGTGCGTCGACCAACCCTCCGAGCCGGAGGGCTCCAAGTTCAAGGAGAAGGTCCGCATCAAGGCGTACAAGGCCCAGGAGCTGGGCGGGGCCATCTTCGCCTACATGGGCCCGGAGCCCGCTCCGCTGCTCCCCCGCATCGACGTGCTCGTCTGGCCCGGCGTCCGGCGCACCCAGTCGATCCATCTCTCCTGCAACTGGCTGCAATGCCACGAGAACTCCCTCGACCCGCTGCACTTCCAGTGGCTGCACCGCTACTGGGGCGGTTGGATTATGAACAAGCAGAGGCCGCCGGAGGAGCGCGACGCCTGGAACGCCAGGATCGGCGCACGCGGCGCCGACCACCGCAAGATCGGCTTTGAGATTACCGACTACGGCGTCATCAAGCGCCGGCTCGTCGGCGACGAGACCGAGGAGGACGACCACTGGCAGATGGGCCACCCCATCCTCTTCCCCAACATCCTGCACATCACGTCCAACCTCCAGTACCGTGTGCCTGTCGACGACACGCACACACTCCACTTCGTCATCGACCTCCAGCCGCTGGCCCCCGGCCAGGAGCAGCCGGACGTCGTGCCCCACCAGGAGGTCCCCTGCTTCGACGAGAAGGGCAAGATCAAGGCCGACTGGGTGCTCGGGCAGGACCAGGCCGCCTGGATCATGCAGGGCGCCATCATGGACCGCAGCACCGAGCGCCTCGGCGTCTCGGACGTCGGCCTCATCATGTTCCGCCGGATGCTGAACGAGCAGATGGAAATCGTCGCCCAGGGCGGCGACCCCATGAACGTCCACCGCAACGAGGACGAGAACGAGATACTCATCTACCCGGTGGAGCACTTCGAGTACCCCGGCTACGAGGGCAGTCTGCGCGGCCCGTTCAAGGACATCGTGGTCAGGAACCAAGTCGAGGCTAATCTGTCCGGCGCCGGCGCCGCCCTCCCCGAGTGGGAAGGCATCAGGATCGAAGACCCCACCAAGCGAGGCGGCAGACCAACCCGCGTCGGCGACGTTCTGTAGGGGGGAAGGCGACCAAGCGTGCAAAGCCGAGAGAGCGGCAAGCACAAAGATGGCCCCGGTTAGCGCTAACCGGGGCCATCCATTGTGGAGGGTGCTGCCTGTCGGTACAGGACGGGGCCTGAGACACCCCGAGCGCTAGTCTACCCTAGCGTTGCGGTTCAACTCCGACACCCTCCGCCGCCCCGCAACGATTAAATCATTGCAACCGGTTGACAGGCTGTCAATATCTCTTCGCGGAAGCGACCTCTGAACAACGCGCTCATGCTCTCAGATAGGCCCCTTCCTAACCCCCTGCGGCGCGGGCGGGGCTGAGATTGTCCGCCTGCCCCTTTTTGGTATGCTCATAGTGTCCCCGAGGAGGAGGCCGATGACGACGCGCCGGCTGCCCACCGAGCAGGAGGTACGGGGCTATTTCCAGTCGCTCAGCAATTGGGGGCGATGGGGCGACGATGACCAGCTGGGCACGCTGAACCTGATCACCGACGCCAAGCGGCGGCAGGCGGCCTCCCTCGTTCGGGAGGGCGTCACCATCGGCTGCGCGCGGCCCATCACCACCCAGTACGCCGTCGACCAGCCCCTCACCCCGGTCCACTTCATGGTCGAGAGCGGCGAGATCTACTGCCTCGACGACGGACGGGAGTGGACGACCCAGCACTCGATGGACTACTTCGGCATGGGCATCCACGGCCCTGGCCAGACCCACCTCGACGCCCTCTGCCATCAGTTCTGGGAGGGGCGCATGTACAACGGCCGGCCCGCCAGCGTCGTCTCCGCCGCCGAAAAGGCGACCTTCGGCGCCGTGGACGGCATGAAGGACGGCGTCGTGACCAAGGGAACGCTCCTCGACCTCGCCAAGCTGCGCGGCGTGCTCTGGTTCGAGCCGGGCGACGCCGCCTACGTGGAGGACTTGGAGGCCGCTGAGGAGGCGCAGGGAGTCAAGGTCGAAGAGGGCGACTCTCTCCTCGTCCGGTTCGGCTGGACGAGACGCCGCAACATGCTCGGCCCCGTCCCCCGCGACGGCGGCCGCGCGGGGCTGCACGCCTCCTGTCTGCCGTGGCTGCATGAGCGCGGCATATCCATTCTCGCTTGCGACAGCGCCCAGGAGGTGCGGCCCACCGGCTACGACGGCATGTACGGCCCGATTCACTCCGTGGGCCAGGTTGCGATGGGCCTCTGGATCGTCGATAACGCCGATTTCGACGCGCTCGCCGAGGCGTGCGAGCGGCACGGACGCTACGAGTTCATGTTCTCCCTCGCCCCGCTGCACTTCCCGCTTGCAACCGGCTCGCCGATCAACCCGCTTGCCGTCCTCTAGCGCGCATAACACGCCCCAGCGGGTGGAGGCCTTTCCCTTCCGTCATTCCCGCGAAGGCGGGAACCTCGCAGCCCTTCTGGGCCAGGCGGGCGGCTAGCAGATGGAAGCAATCGTCACAGCCGCCGGCTTCCTCTTAGAGCCGACCTACTGGATAGCTTTGCTGAGCGTCGTCGCCCTCTCCGCCTTGGCGAGCACGATTCCCGGCATGAACGCCTTCCTCGTGATGGCGCTTGCCTTCCCCTTCATCCTCTTCGAGATCGAAGAGCCGGCCATCGGCCTCGTCGTCCTGGCCACCATCAGCGGCGTGAGCAACACCCTCGACTCGATACCCGCCATCCTCATCGGCCAGCCCAGCGCCGCGACGCAGGTGACGTTCTTGGAAGGGCATCAGCTGGCGCGGCAGGGCAGGGCCGCGCACACGCTGGGCGCCGTCTACGCGGTGTCGGCGCTCGGCGGCATCGTCGGCGCAATCCTCCTGATTATCGCCATACCCGTGGCGCGCCCCTGGGTGCTCAAGTTCGGCTTCCCGGAGATTGCGGCGACGGCGGTCATCGGCATCGTCATGGTGACGGTCCTGAGCCGCGGGGCGATGGTGAAGGGCCTCATCGCTGCGTTGGTCGGCATGCTGCTCGCCATAGTGGGGGACTTCGGAAGGTTGACGGTCGATCCCTTCGTCCGCTTCCCGCTCATTCCGTTCATCATCGGCCTGTTTGCGTTGCCCGAGATGATCGATCTGATGGTCAGCCGGCAGCCGGTCGCCGCCGCGGGCGCAGTCGTATCGCGCGCCGAGGTCTTTCGAGGCGCCCGCTACGGACTCTCCCGCTGGCGCATGACAGTCCGGCAGTCCGTGTTCGGGGTGTTGCTCGGCGCCATACCGGGAGTCGGCTCAGCGGTGGTCGATTGGCTGAGCTATGCGTTCGGAATCGTCCTGACGAAGGACAAGTCCCTGTTCGGCAAGGGCTCGCTGGACGGCGTGCTATTCGCGGAGTCGGCGCAGAACGCAAAGGAGGCCGGCGCGGCCCTGCCGACGCTGGCGCTCGGCGTCCCCGGAGCTCCGACCTGGGTGCTGGTCGTAAGCGCGATGATCCCCTATGGCGTGGCGCCCGGCCCCGAGATGCTGGGGACGAACGCCCACATCACCATCCTGCTCGTCATGACGCTGGCCTTGGCCAACCTCGCCATAACCGGCATCGGGTTGGGCGTCACCGGTTTCCTCGCCAGGCTCACCACGGTCCCCTATCCGATCATCGGCTCGATCATCATCCCCGTAGTCTTGCTGTCCGCCTTCATCGACACCACGAGCTGGCGCGGCATCCAGGTCGTCCTTGGCATCGGGGCCATGGGACTCGTGATGAAACGCTACGGATGGCCGCGTCCGCCGATGATTCTCGGTTTCATCCTGGAGCCGATCATCGAGAGGAACTTCTCGAACGGCGTCAGCCTGTTCGGCTACGCCGGAACGCTGAGCCGCCCGCTGACGATTGCCATTCTCGTCATAGCCGCCGCTGTGGGGGCCGTGCTGATGCGCTCCGTGCTGCAGATGGAGCGGGAGACGCGCGCTCAGGCCATCGTGGAAGGCGAGGCGCCCCCGCAGCGCGTGAGCGGCGGCCTGCGGTCCACGCTGCTGCGCCCCGAAACGCTCATCCCGCTCGTCATCTTCGCGGGCGTCGCACTCCTGCTATCGGACCACCTGCGCAATCCCATCCGGCCGGAGTTGCGGTACACCACGTTTCCGTTCTGGCTGGCGACCGCTGCCCTCGCGCTGCTGGCGCTCGAGCTCTGGCGCGGCGTCCGAGGTTGGCCGCGCGCCATCACGATTATGGACCTCGGACTGCTCAGCGCCGGGGCGGAAGGCGCGCGGAAGGCGGGGTTCAAGCTGCTCGGCCTATTCACCCTGTTCGTGCTCGTCGGCACGACCGTCGGACTGAAGTACGGCGCGCTGGCCTTCGCGTTCGCCGGGCCGATGGTCCTGCTGCGCGGCTACGCCCGGCTGCCCCTCGCGCTGCTCTCCACCGCGTTCGTATTCGCCTTCATATTCATCTTCCTCGATAACGTGCTATTCGTGATCTACCCCAGGACGTTCATCACCGAATGGCTCCGCGAGTACGTCTTCTAACCGCCCTCTCCGTCATTCCCGCGAAGGCGGGAAGGTGAATCCACATTTGAAGTGCAACACCTGCTCCTCGACGACCCCCGCCGGTGTCCGGTAGCCCAGGCACTTGCGCGGCGTATTGTTGTACGCCTGCCCGATCAGCGCAAACCGCTCATCCGACACCTCCCCCAGATTCGTCCCCCGCGGCAGGAACCGCTGCAGCCGGCCGATCGCGTTCTCCACTCCCCCCTTCTGCCACGGCGAGTACGTGTCGCAGAAGAACGTCTCGATGCCCAACCGGTGAAGCTCGTAGTGACGGGTGAACTCGGTCCCATTGTCGAAGGTCACCGTCTGGCGAAACTCCGGCGGCAACGGCCCCAGCATCCGGGCGATGGACTCCGCGATCGGCCCCGCCTCCTTCGACGGCGCACGCGCGAGGAGCAAGAGGCGCGAGGAGCGTTCCTGCAGGGCCAACACCACCTCCCCCGACCTCCCGAACTGCATCGTGTCCGCCTCCCAGTGCCCGAAGGTCCGCCGGTCGGCCGCCACCGCCGGCCGCTCCGAGAGCGCCCTCCGGAGGGGGATGAAGGAAACCGAGCTTCCCCCCCTGCGGCCACGCCTCCCCCGCTTCCACTTCGCCCTCGGCAAGTAGCGCCGCCAATCATGGTCTTTGTGCCGCGCGGCCTGGGCGTAGACGAACCGGTAGATGCTCTCGTCCGAGGTCACCGTCCGGCCCTCCTCTCTGCGCATCTCATGGGCGACCTGCTCCGGCGACCACCCCCACTTCAGGCCCGCCAAGACCCGCTCCCGCAACCCCCCTCGTCCCGTTCCAGCCGCGCCCCCGTCCAGCGCCGCGCGCGGGCACGCTCCTGGGCCGGCGACGCTTGGTACCCGCCCGTTCGCAGCGCGTTCCGCTTCAGCTCCCGAGCCACGGTCGATGCCGCGCGATCCAGAGTTGTAGCGACTTGCCGGACCGAGGAGCCCTTGGCGCGTAAGCGGGCAATCTCACACCGTTCCTCAATGCAGAGCTGTCTGTATTCCATGGCAACACCCTAATCTGGTGTTGCACTTCGTTTGTGGATTCAGGGAACCTCGCAGCCCTACGCCCCCCGCAGCGCGGCGAGCGCTCCCGCCAGGTCCTCCGGCAACGGCGCCTCGAACGTCCGCCGCTCCGACTCCCCAGGCGGCATCCCTATCTCCAGCCGCGCGGCGTGCAGGAAATGGCGCGGGACGAGGACCGAGCGCTTGCCGTACACCGGATCGCCCACGAGGGGATGGCCAACGTGCGCCAGGTGGACTCGTATCTGGTGCGTCCGCCCCGTCACCGGGTGGGCCTCGACCAGCGTGAACCTGCCCAGCGGCCCGTCGAACCGCTCGCGGACCCGGTACTCCGTCAGCGCGTCGCGGCCCGAGGCCACTACCGCCATCTGCTTGCGCCGCCTCGGGTTTCTCCCGATGGGCGCGTCGATGGCGCCGCTCTCCCGGTAAATCAGCCCCGTGACCAGCGCGAGGTACGTCTTCCCGACGCTGCGCTCCTTCAACTGGCGCGTCAAACTCCGGTGGGCGGCGTCCGTCTTGGCCACGACGATGAGCCCGGACGTGTCCTTGTCGAGCCGGTGCACGATGCCCGGCCGCTGCGTCCCGCCGATGCCCGGCAGCTCCGGGACCAGCGCCAGCAGCGCGTTCACGAGCGTGCCGTCCGGATGCCCCGGCGCAGGGTGGACCGTCAGACCCGCGGGCTTGTCGACCACGATAATCTGCTCGTCCTCGTAGACGACGCCCACGGCGATGTCCTGCGCGGCGAGCCCAAGCGGCTCGGGCGCCGGTATCGCGACGTCCACGACGTCGCCCGGCTGGACGGACGCCGACGGCTTAACTGAGCGGCCGTTGAGCGTGACGTGCGCCTCGCGGATGAGCGTAGCGGCGCGCGACCGGCTGACCTCCGGCATCCGCGCCTGCACGAACACGTCCAAGCGCGTGCCGGAGTCCGCCTCGCCTGCGGTGAATCGCGTGCCGCGCTCTTGCGCGTTACTCAGCATCCCTGTGCGCACACCAGCACCACGCACGGCCAGAACAATACAAGTGTCCAGCCGCCGCCGCCGAGAAGGTTATCAAGCCATCTATCGGAATTCCAAAGGAACTCCGTGTCGCTGCCGGAGTAAGCCGGAGCAATCAAGAAGCCGAGAGCCAAATAGGCGCCTACTGAGATGAGGGCGCCTATTGCAATGAGGGCTCTATTCCGCCTCCATCCTCGCCATGCGCATATGGACGCCGACAAAGCAAGCGACAGCGCAGCCCACGCCGCAAACATCGAAAAGCCAAAGGTAAAGCCGCCGAAATTCCGTGTGAAGAAGCCATACGTCCAGAATTCGCTCACGCCCTAGCCGCCTTCCCCCTGTAGCTAGTCGTGATATTCCTCGTCCCCCGGGATGCTGACGGTCACCAGGGCGGGGACGGCTGGGCGCGGTGGCGGGGCAAGGAGCATCGTCGCGGCCAGGATGGCGACCCCGGTCACGATCGAGGCGTCGGCCAGATTGAAGATGTACCACGGGCCAACGTCGATGAAGTCGGTCACGTGACCGAGGACGATGCGGTCGGTGAGGTTGCCGATGGCGCCCGCGAACATCAGTCCCAGGCTGAATGGCGCCCAGACGGTGGGCTGTTCGTGAGAGCGGTAGAACATCAGCAGGACGCCGATGCCGATGAACGACGCCGCCGTCAGGATGAGGTTCTGATTGCCGAACAGACCGAACGCGCTGCCCGTGTTCGCGACGTGCGTGAACCGGAAGAACCCGGCGTCCGGCCACGAATCGCCGAGCGCCAGCGTCCGCACGACCCAGAGCTTTGACCCCTGGTCCGCCGCGAACGCCGCCAGCGCGGTGAGGATGACGGTCTGATGCCGCCTGAGGAAGCCCGCCATAACGCGGCCAGTCTACCAGCCCGCAAACTGCCCCCTCTCAGTCTCCCCGCAAACGAGACCGTTGCATAACTCCCCTCCCGTCTGCGGGAGGGAACGCGTGAGCGCAGCGATGCGCGGGGGAGGAGAACGCCCCACCCGCCAACCAACGCCACGCGCTCCCTCCCGTCATTCCCGTGCTCCCTCCCGTCATTCCCGCTCAGGCGGGAACCCAGACATTCAACGTCGCCACTGTGACACTTGCCCGTTGCGCAAACGACCCCTCGTTCCCTACTCTGTCTCCCATGTCACCCCACTCGTAGACCTCCACTGGTTTACGCCCTCTCCCCCTCCTTACCAAGGAGGGGCTAGGGGTGGTTCCATCAGGAGTAAAATGAGACTAAATAAGACCAAATGAGACCTTTTTTGCGAGAGGCAGCCCTCGTCCACTCGTAGGCCCGGGAAAGTTACGAGTGCGATGCATGCGCCATCGTCGGACAAACCAAGCCCCTGGGGTCGCGCGATGCGTCGGACCGGAGCCTATTCCGGCCTCACCGGGCGTCTGCGGGAGAGGGTTAGGGAGAGGGCGGCCGCCGCTGATAGAATCGCCGGGAACCCACCGGAGGAATGGCCCATGACTATGAACGGCACGGCTCCCCGCGTCATCGACCTGCGAAGCGACACGCTGACCAAGCCCACGGCGGCGATGCGCCAGGCGATGGCGGAGGCGGAGGTCGGCGACGACGTCTACGGCGAAGACCCCACCATCAACCGGCTGGAGCGCACGGCCGCCGAGCGGCTCGGCAAGGAGGCCGGGCTGTACGTCACGAGCGGCACCATGGGCAACCTCGTGTCCGCCCTGTCCTGGTGCAATCGCGGCGACGAGCTCATCTGCGGCGCGGACGCCCACCTGCTGGTGAACGAGATGGGCGCCATCGCCACGTTCGGCGGCGTGCAGATGCGCGCCCTCCCCAATGACGCGCGCGGCCTGATGGACCCCGAAATCGTCGATGCCACGGTCTCGCCCAGTGGGTTCTTCCCCCGGACGGCGCTGCTGACCCTGGAGAACACCCACAACCGAGGCAACGGCGCCGCCTACTCCGTGGCGCAGATGCAGCCCCTCGTGGACGTGGCGCGGGACCGCGGCATGGCCGTTCACATGGACGGCGCGCGCATCTTCAACGCGTCGGTTGCGTTGGGCGCGCCGCCGTCTGAGCTGGCGTCCGTCGCCGACTCGGTGACGTTCTGCCTCTCGAAAGGCCTTTCAGCGCCGGTGGGCTCCGTGGTCGTTGGGACCGCCGAGTTCATCGCCAGAGCGCGGCGCATCCGCAAGATGGCCGGCGGAGGCCTGCGGCAGGGCGGCGTCCTCGCCGCCGCCGGGCTCGTCGCGCTCGAAACAATGGTCGACCGCCTGGCCGACGACCACGCGAACGCTCGACGGCTCGCCGAAGGGCTGGCGGGTCTCCCCGGGTTCAACGTCGACCCTTCGACCATCGAGACGAACATCGTCTATGTCGAGCTGGAGGACGGCGATGGGCCGGGGCTGTCGGCGCGGCTGAAGGAGCGCGGCGTGCTCGGCAACGGACGCTTCAACTGGGTGCGGTTCGTCCCCCACTACGGCGTCACCGCCGAAGACATCGACGAGGCGCTGGACGTAATCGAAAGCGCCATGAAAGCGGCGGCGTAGCGCCTGCGGGGGCCGTTCTCTTCCTCCTCCCCTGTCTGCAGGGGAGGATTGAGGAGGGGCCTCGCCACGGACCTGCTCCACCGTGCCTAGGCGGGCGGCGCGTAGTAGACTCGCGCCGCTTAGCGCAGAGTCGTGACATCGAGGAGGAGAGAGTATGCCGGTTATCGACGCGGACACCCACGTAGACGAGCCGGAGGAGGCTTGGCAATACATGGAGGGCGCGGCGGCGCGGTTCCGCCCGGTGACGGTCTCGCCGCCCGAAGGCGTCGTCCCCGGCGGCATGGACGCCTCCGCCAGCCGCTGGTGGCTCGTGGACGGAAGGCTCCGCCAGCGCATGATCCGCGACGACTACCTGACCAGCACCACGCTCAACTCGCGCGAGCTGCTGGACGTGAACGAGCGGCTCCGGCACATGGACGCGCGGGGCGTGGACGTCCACGTCATCTATCCCACGTTCTTCCTGAGCTACGTGACAGGCAACCCGGAGGCTGAGCGCGCCCTGACCGACAGTTGGAGCCGTTACATGGCTGAGAAGTGCGCCCCAACGGAGGGAAGGCTGCGCTGGGTGGCCGTGCCGCCCCTCTTGGACATCGACGCCTCCGTGAGCTATCTGCGATGGGCCAAGGAGAACGGCGCGGTTGGCGTCTTCAAGCGGGGCCTCGAACATGGCCGGCGCGTAAGCGATCCGTACTTCTTCCCAATCTACGAAGAAGCGAGCGCGCTGGACATGCCCATCTGCATCCACACCGGCAGCGGCAATCCGACCGAGGCGCGGCTCGGCCACGGCGACAGCCTCGGCGGCATCCCCATCATGGACGCCTTCCACGCCCTGGTGCTCTACGGCGTGCCGGACAAGTTCCCAAACCTCCGGTTCGGCTTCATCGAAGCGGGCTCGACATGGCTCCCCTACGTGCTCGACCGGCTGAAGGCCGAAAAGAAGCGGCGGTCGTGGATACGCTCCTTCGAGATGGGCGACGACCTCTTGCGTAGGAACCGCTTCTTCATCGCGGTGGACGCTGTCGAAGACATCTCCTACATCCTGTCATTCGGCGCCGAGGACAGCCTGATGATGGGCAGCGACTACACCCACTTCGACACCTCGGCCGAGCCCGACGCCATCGACGCCGTGCGCCGCTGGGCGTCCGAAGGCCGCATCAGCGAGACCGCAGCCCGCAAGATCCTAGAAGACAACCCCCAAGCGTTCTACGGCATCTAGGTCATCCGGCGGGGAGTTCCTCTTCCTCCTCCCCTTCTGCAAACGAGGATTGAGGAAGGGAAGGTTCGAACCAGGAACTGGGAAGCGTGAATCTTGGGTTGGCCTAATCGCGCAGACCAACAAAAAGCGCCGGAGCGACCTTTCGGCCTCTCCGGCGCTAACTTTGCTCCCCCGCCAAGGGGAGCTCACCTTCCGCTCCGTTGCCGCTCCCGGCTATCGCTGCCGGATTTGGCGGAGTCCCGCTAGTCGGGTTACCCGTCGCCCGTGTGCATCAGCGGAGCTTCCGGCTTCCGCCCGCCCCCTATGTAGGCTTACGCCTCCGCGGGGGCCGAATCAGGGAAGTGCCACCGGTGATGGAGCACGTAGACCGCGCGTCTCAGCATGGCAAACCTCCTTTCGCTCGGCTCGCGGACTCTCTGGTGGAGCAGGCTCGCCCGCTCCCTACCGGTCCGTGTACATGGTAAACCCCCGTGACCGTGATATGTCAATAGGAAAAGCAGGAATTCCGTAAAGATTCATGGACACCGCGACCGGCGGAGGAATCAGGAGGGACGCCGCGCCCAGCACGGCGGCATGTGGGGCAGCTATTCCCAACCGCGGCCGGCTTCAGCCGACCCGGCTCTGCTCGGCAGTAGCGAGCTCACGCACCTCGATAACGAGCTCGCTGCCAAGGACCCGCAGCGCCTCGTCGAAGCGGGTCGCGTCGATGTCACGGCGGGGGTCGAGCATCCGGCGCACCGACTTCTCGTCCGCGCCAAGCCGTTCGGCTAACGCGCCGGGAGCCAGACCGGCCTTCCGCATCGCGAGCGTCAGGGCCGCTTTCGCCGCCGTGTTGAGGGGAAGGGCAACCGGGTACTCCCCAGGCAGCGGGGCGCTGGGCATGGGAATCGGGTTCCCGTCGGCGATATGCGCCGAGATTATCGTTTCGAGAGCGTCGGCGGCTTCGAACAACGCCTCGGCCACGTCCTCGCCGGACGTGTGGCAGCCCTGCACGTCCCTGAAGGAAACGACAAACTCGGACTCGCCATCGTATTCCAGCTCCGCCGGATAGACAAACCGCATCGTTTCCACTCCTCTACCTGAAGTCCTGCCTATCGAGCCCTAGGTCGCGAATCATCTTGGACAACAAGCTGGAGCTCAACTCTTTGCGACGGTCCTTGACGGTGGTTAACCGTAATCCGTAGTAGAGCATGATATGACTACCCTTGCCATGCCGGGTGTCAGTGCGGACGGGAACGCCGCGTACTCGGCCAAGGTCAGCTACCCGCTCAACGAACTCCCTCCTGTCACGTGTCCATCATAGGGCAGGCCCGTCCGAATGTCAGGAGCCGCCCTTGGCCTTGCTCCACCAGGCCTCGATGCGCTCGCGCACCGTTTGCTCGTAGCCTTCGCCGCCCGGCTCGTAGAAGCGCTTGCCGGCTATCTCGTCGGGCAGGTTCCGCTGACCGGCGAAGTGTCCTTCGTAGTCGTGGGCGTACTTGTAGCCGTGGCCATAGCCCAGGTTGCGCATGAGGCCGGTGGCCGCGTTCCGCAGGTGCAGGGGAACGGGGTGCTGCCGCCCGTTCCGCACCTCGTCCATCGCGCGGTCCAACGCCATGTACGAGGCGTTGCTCTTGGGCGCCGTCGCCAGGTAGACAGCCGCCTGCGCGAGCGGGATGGCCCCCTCCGGCAGGCCGACGAAGTGGACCGCTTGCTGCGCCGCAACCGCGATGGGCAGCGCCTGCGGATCGGCCATGCCGATGTCCTCCGCCGCCGAGATGACGATGCGGCGCGCGATGAACAGCGGGTCCTCCCCCGCCTCGAGCATCCGGGCCAGCCAGTACACAGCGGCGTCGGGATCGGACGCGCGGACTGACTTGATGAAGGCGGAGATGGTGTCGTAGTGGCTGTCGCCGGCCTTGTCGTACAGAGGCGCACGGCGTTGAAGGGCCTCCTCCATGAGCGGGCGGTCGATGCGCTTCCCGCCGTCGGCGTCCCGGGGCGCGATCTCCGTCGCCAGCTCGACGGCATTGAGCGCCACCCGCGCGTCGCCCGACGCCACGTCCTGTAGGAACTGGAGCGCATCAGGGTCGAGGGATACGTTCTCGCCGCCGAGGCCGCGTTCCCTGTCGGCGAGGGCGTGGCGCACGACGCGCGCGACCTCATCGTCGGTCAAGGGCTTGAGCGTCAGGACTCGGCTGCGGGAGAGGAGCGCGGAGATGACCTCGAAGGAAGGGTTCTCGGTCGTTGCCCCGATGAAGACGACGGTCCCGTTCTCGACGTGGGGGAGGATGGCGTCCTGCTGCGACTTATTGAAGCGGTGGACCTCGTCGATGAACAGGATCGTCCCTTTGTCGGCGGTGGCCCGGATCTCCCGCGCCTCCTCGACGGCCTTGCGGAGGTCGGCCACGCCGGAGGTGACGGCGGACAGCGCGATGAAGTGGGACTCGGTCAGGCTTGCGAGGAGACGGGCGAGCGTCGTCTTGCCGATGCCGGGCGGGCCCCAAAGCACCATCGACGGCGTCTGGCCGGTGCGGATGGCGCGTTCGAGCACGTGCCCCTCGCCGAGCAGGTGCTCCTGGCCCACGAACTCATCGAGCGTCCTCGGTCGCATCCGAGCAGCAAGCGGCGCGTTCTCAGCCTCGCGCTGACGCCGCACATGCTCGAACAGGGACTGGTCGCTCCGCATCCCCCGGGCTGGCATAGCCATAGGTTACACCCGCACGGCGGTCTACCGGAGCGTAAACTCCCGCATGGAGAATATCGTTTCATCGTCTGCTATCAGCGCACTCCGGTCGATAAGGAACTCCACCGGGTGGCCGTATTCCCTGTCGTAAACTACCGTGAGACGCTCCACCCCCTCACCCGCCACCGCCTGCGATATCTGCTCGAACAAACCCTCTACCGGAACGAACCGCTCCGGCGACGGGGGCGAACCCGTAAACTCTCCGCTCGCAAACGCAAAGCTGGTCACGACTCCGCCACGCACGGAAACGGTCACGTCGGCGAGGTACTCCGGAGGGCAGAAGCAGACCCACGCGCCAACGTAGTCGTAATCGGCGACGCCGGAACGCTCCCAGCGGTCCTTATGCTGCAGGAGAGTCGCCCGGGCCGAGTCAGGGTCGCTCACTGCGGGCGTCGGTGTCGGAGGCGCAGGCGTCGGTGTTGGGGGCGCGGGCGTCGGTGTCGGGGGCACCGCCGGGGGCGTCGGCATGGCCGCCATTGGCGTCGGTGTGGGCGTGGGGGTTGCGTTAGCTCCGCATGCCGCGACGAGGACCGCCACTGTCATCGCCGCTACGCTCATTCGCTTGCTCATCTGCGTCTCCGATGTTCACGGACTCTACCTGAGTTATACGAGCGCAGCCGCTCAAAAGTTCCCCGCGCCCAGCCGCGCGGCATACCCCTCGTAGGCGCGCGGCATCCGTTCCACGGCTATAATCGTACCCATGAACGTTCTGATACGACTCTACGCCTCCTACCGGGAGCGCGCTGGCGCCGACCGCATAACGCTGTCCCTCGGCGACGGCGCGACTGTCGCCGAGGCAATCGCGGCCCTGCTCGACGCGGCGCCGTCGCTTCCGAGAGACTTCAGGCCGCACCTCATCGCGGTGAACGAGGAGTTCGCCAACCCGGCCTACCCGCTCAACGACGGCGACGATGTCGCCCTCTACCCGCCGGTCAGCGGCGGAGTGGACGTGCGCGTCGGGACCGACGAGATCGAGGCCCGCGAGTTGGCGGACGCGGTGCGCCGCTCCTTCAACGGCGCCGTCGTCACGTTCGAGGGCACGACGCGCGACAACACAGGCGGCCGCGAGGTCGTGCGCTTGGAGTACGAGGCCGACGAGCGCATGGCCGCGAAGGTCATCGGACAGATTCTCGAAGAGACGATGGTCCGGTTCGATATCCCGGCGATGGCGGCGTGGCACCGGTTCGGCCCCCTCGACATCGGCGACGTAAGCCTCGTGGTCGCTGCGGGCGCCCCCCACCGGCTGGAGGCGTTCCTCGCCGGCCTGTACGTGGTCGACCGCATCAAGCACATCGTCCCGGTCTGGAAGAAGGAGCACTTCGCGGACGGCGAGGTGTGGGTCGGCTCGGCATGCGACCCCGAAACGCACGCCCTCCACCTCGCCGAGGCCCCCTACGCCGCCTTCCTCGCCGAGCGCGAAGCCGCCCCCGTCCACGTCCACGCCTAACCCTAGCCCGCCACTCCCGCGCCCTATCCGATTCGTCATTCCCGCGCAGGCGGGAAGGTGAATCCACATTTGAAGTGCAACACCTGCTCCTCGACGACCCCCGCCGGTGTCCGGTAGCCCAGGCACTTGCGCGGCGTATTGTTGTACGCCTGCCCGATCAGCGCAAACCGCTCATCCGACACCTCCCCCAGATTCGTCCCCCGCGGCAGGAACCGCCGCAGCCGGCCGATCGCGTTCTCCACTCCCCCCTTCTGCCACGGCGAGTACGTGTCGCAGAAGAACGTCTCGATGCCCAACCGGTGGAGCTCGTAGTGACGGGTGAACTCGGTCCCATTGTCGAAGGTCACCGTCTGGCGAAACTCCGGCGGCAACGGCCCCAGCATCCGGGCGATGGACTCCGCGATCGGCCCCGCCTCCTTCGACGGCGCCCGCGCGAGAAGCAAGAGGCGCGAGGAGCGTTCCTGCAGGGCCAACTGCATCGTGTCCGCCTCCCAGTGCCCGAAGGTCCGCCGGTCGGCCGCCGCTGCAGGCCGTTCCGAGAGCGCCCTCCGGAGGGGGATGAAGGAAACCGAGCTTCCCCCCCTGCGGGCCCCGCCTCCCCCGCTTCCACTTCGCCCTCGGCAAGTAGCGCCGCCAATCATGGTCTTTGTGCCGCGCGGCCTGGGCGTAGACGAACCGGTAGATGCTCTCGTCCGAGGTCACCGTCCGGCCCTCCTCTCTGCGCATCTCATGGGCGACCTGCTCCGGCGACCACCCCCACTTCAGGCCCGCCAAGACCCGCTCCCGCAACCCCTCGTCCCGTTCCAGCCGCGCCCCCGTCCAGCGCCGCGCGCGGGCACGCTCCTGGGCCGGCGACGCTTGGTACCCGTCCGTTCGCAGCGCGTTCCGCTTCAGCTCCCGAGCCACGGTCGATGCCGCGCGATCCAGAGTTGTAGCGACTTGCCGGACCGAGGAGCCCTTGGCGCGTAAGCGGGCAATCTCACACCGTTCCTCAATGCAGAGCTGTCTGTATTCCATGGCAACACCCTAATCTGGTGTTGCACTTCGTTTGTGGATTCAGGGAACCTCGCAGCGGCGCGACAGCGGCGCGATACCTCCTCCCCCGTCTTGCGGGGTCTGCTCCGTCCTCCTCCCCCGCAGACAGGAGAGGAGGACGGAGGGGGCTCTCCGAAGGCTCCTCTGGCTTGGCCGTTCCAACCGGCGTAACCTGCGGGCATCCCTCGAGCTCTGTTTCCTTTGACGACGCCCGCCAAATCCAAACCCCGCTTCTTCTATGGCTGGTACATCCTGGCCGTGATACTGCTGACGGGGCTGTTCGCCGGGCCCACGAGCCAAGCGTTCATCGGCCTGCTCGTCGACCCAATCAACGACGCCACGGGCTGGAGCGCGACCGCAATCGCTGGATCGGTGACCGCCGGCGGCATCCTCGCGGGGGTGACCGCGCCGTTCGTTGGACTCCTTGCCGACCGCTATAGCCCACGGCTCCTGATGAGCGCGGGAGCCCTTATCATGGCCGGCTCCTTCTTCATCATCGCGGCCGCCCCCAACGTTTGGTTCCTCTACATCGGCTATGCCTTGGCCCGCGGCGTCGCGCAGAACCTCATCGCCGGCGTCGTCCCTCGTGTGATGGTCGTGAACTGGTTCCGGCGGATGCGCGGGCGGGCGATCGGCCTCACGGGCACCGCGCACCCCGTGGGGACGTTTGCGATGGGGCCGGCGGCGCTGCTCATGATCAGCGCGGGGCTGACGTGGCGATGGGTATGGGTGGCCTTCGGAGTGGGCGTGCTCGTGTTCTTGGTGGTTCCCAATGCGCTAGTCCTCCGACGCACCCCGGAGGAGATGGGCCTGCTGCCGGACGGCGACGACGCGTCGACGGAGGCCGAGGCGGCCGAGCGCACCGAACGCGAGATGGCGCAGTCGTGGACGTTCAAGCAGGCGATACGGACGCCGGCCCTGACCCTGATTCTGGCGTCGATCATCCTGATGAACTACGGCGGCGGCGGGCTTCCCTTCCACATGCCGCAGTACTACGAACGGCAAGGGCTCGCGCTCGGCGTCGGCGTGGGAGCGGTGAGCATGTTCGCCATCTCCGGCGCATTCGCCAACACGCTCTGGGGCTTCCTGGCGGAACATATCTCGGAACGCCTTCTCGGCATCTTCACCATGGTCATGGGCATGGCCCTGGCGTTCGGGTTCCAGTTCGTATCGCACCCGGTTGTCGCCGTCGGCTATGGGGCGCTGCTCGGAATCGCGGCGCGCGGCGAGGGCTCGATTCTCATGCTGCTCGTCGCCAACTACTACGGCCGCCGCTCCTACGGCGTCATCTCGGGTATGGTGCAGACGGCGTTGCTGGTGGGGCTCGCTTTGGGGCCGTATCTGATGTCGCTGCTCCGGGACGCGACCGGCTCTTACCAGGCGGTCTTCTACTCGGCGGTCGCGACGTTCGCAGCGGCGGCCGTCCTGCTGTCGCTCGCGAAAAGGCCGACCCTGCCGCAACCGGCGGCAACCCCATCCCTAGGAGGAAAACCATGACAACGACGCATGACATCGAAGAGCTGAAACGGCAGGTCGCCGAAAGCTCCCACGTCCTCGACCACCAAGGCCTCGTCGACTTCCACGGCCACATCAGCGCGCGGGTCCCAGGCACGAACGTGATGTACATCAAACCCGTGTTGCGCGCCCACAACCAGATCAGGCCCGAGGACATCATCGCCGTCGACATCGACGCATACCTCGAGGGCGGCGTCGCTCAATGGGTCCCGGACGACCAGCAAGGGCGCGTAATCAACGCTCCTGTCCCGCCGCGCGAGGCCGCCCTCCACGCCGCGATTCTGCAGGCGCGGGCGGACGTCAACTCGGTAGTGCATACGCACCAGCTGGTGGCGACGGCGATCGGCGCGGCGGACGTGCCGATCAAGCCACTGTACAACCAAGCGGTCCCCTTCGCGCCCGAGACGCCGATCTACCCCAAGCCTGACCTGATCACGACAACGGAGCAAGGCCGGGAGGTCGCGGAGACGCTCGGCGGACGCGGCGCGGCGCTCCTGCGCGGCCATGGCGTCGTGGTGGTCGGCTCGTCGATGGACGAGTCAGTCTCGAACACCATCTACCTGGAGCGCGCGGCAATCATCCAAGTCATCGCGTCCATCGTGGGAACGCCGACGCCGCTGACCGAGGAGTACGCCGCGCGCTTCGGCCCCGACTGGGTGAAACGCGCGTCCCACGCCTACGAATACTTCCGCTCCCTCGTCCCCAGCCTCAAGACCCTGGAGTAGCGCGCCCCACCCGTCAGTGCTTCCGAAATCCCTCTCCCGTCTGTGGGGGAAGCTAGGAGGGGGACGTCAGCGGGGGAGAGTCAGAGAGGGGGCCGTGCCCCGTCCGCCTACTTTCGTCGGCTGTCGTCAGACGTCCGCCCCTCCCGTCATTCCCGCGCAGGCGGAAATCCAGGTATCGGTTCCCATCATTGCCTTCCGGGTCATCTCTCCCGTCTGCGGGGGAGAGTTAGAGAGGGAGCCGCGCTCCGCTCGCCTACCTTCGTCGGTTGTGGTGCAAGACGTAAGGCCAACATGACGGATTCTCGCGAAGGAGAGAACCCAGCTACCGGCCCCCTCCTCCGACGACGCTCCCAATTAGGTTCGTGGTGAGCCTGTCGAACCATGAACCGGCTTGGAATACCGGAGAGCGCAGAGGGGCGTCGCCACTCTGCCGGGGGCGTGGGGGTGTCCCCCACGACATGACGGGCGGGTGGGTGGGAAGAGTTACGCCCGCCAGAAAATAGGGTTACGCAAAGGTCTCGTCTGCGGCGAAGGCTAGGAGGGGATAACGCATCGGCGTATCATTTCCCCACTCACCTTGCGGGAGGCGCGCTATGGCAAAGGTCGTACTCGGTTTCGCTACGTCCCACGGTCCCCAGCTGCGGATGACGCCGGACAAGTGACCGCTCCTCCTGGAGAAGGACACCAACGACCCGCGTTTCGATTACCAGGCCCTCCTCGCCCGCGATCTCCCCGGCATCGCCGACGAGATTACCCAGGAGAAGTTCGACGAGCGCTACGCGGCTTGCCACCGTGCCCTCGGCGTGCTCAAGAACACCGTCGCCGAGGGCGCTCCCGACGTGATCGTCGTCATCGGCGACGACCAGCACGAGCAGTTCCTCGAAGACAACATGCCCATGTTCTCCGTCTACTACGGCGACGACCTCCCCGTGCGCGAGCGCCGAGGCCCCAGCCGCGACACGGCTCTCCAACAGGCGTGGTCGAAAGGCCCCCGCGCTTGGACCGACGCCCAAGACCCCATGGCCGACGCCTCCCAGCCCGCGCACCCCGAGCTGGCCCGCCATATCATCGAGCACTGCGTGCAGTCCGGCGTCGACCTCGCCGTGACCAACAGCCTGCGGGAAGACGTCGGGGCCGGGCACGCGTTCGCCTTCCTCTACCGCTACATACTCCCCGAGGGCGGCATCCCCGTCGTCCCCTTCATGGTCAACTGCTTCTACCCGCCCAACCAGCCCACTCCCTCCCGCTGCTACGAGGTGGGGCGCGTGCTCCGCGAGGCCATCGAGTCCTGGCCGGGCGACGCCCGCGTAGCCGTCATGGCCTCCGGCGGGCTCAGCCACTTCATCATCGACGAGCAGATCGACCGCGCAACTCTCGCGGCCCTCGAGGCGAAGGACGTCGCGACCCTCACGTCGCTCCCCACCGACAAGCTGGTCCTCGGCACCACGGAGATCAGAAACTGGGTCACCCTCGGCGGAGCGATGGAGCACCTGGACATGACCCTCGTTGACTATCAGCCGTGCTACCGCACTCCGGCGGGCACCGGCTGCGCCATGGGCTTCGCCACCTGGCAATAGCCCCCCATGGGGGGAAGCCGGGAGGGCGCCGTCTGCGACGGAAACCCATTCTCAAAATTCTCTCCACCGTCTGCGGGGGAGAGCTAGGAATCCTCTGAACAAGCCGTCACCGCAGCCTGCTTCTCCTCGTGGCGATGCCGCATCCACTGGACTTGTTCAGACTATTCCTAGAGAGCCCCCCCCCCGCCTATTCGGCGGCTGTGGTGTCCGACGTCCGCCCATCCCGTCATTCCCGCGAAAGCGGGAAGGTGAATCCAGGTATCGGTCCCCATCACTGCTTTCGGCTCCTCTCCCCCGCAGACGGGACAGAGTTAGAGAGGGGGCCTCGCCGTCCCTCTGCGGAGGGGAGCCAGGGGTGCGGTCAGGAAGGGGGATTCGCCAGCTCCATCAGCACATCCCCATGACATGACAAAGGAGCGCACCAGCAGGTCAGGTCCTTGCCAGCGAGCGGTTCGAGCCAGCCCGGCTCCGACGCCATGCGCTCGACGGCGTACTCGCGGAACTTGACGAGCACTTCCTCCCGCGTCCCGTCCCTCCCAATGACGAACGGATTGCCCCATCGCGACGGACGCCCAACATAGACCGCGCCCGCCGGCGGATTGCGTTTCCTATGGTAGACCGCAGGCGTCATACCTCCTCTCGTTGCATAACGCCTGCGATGAGCTTATAGGCGTAGCCGTCATGCTCTCCGGCAAGGCTAACGGTGAGGTAAGACTCGCCGAGGGTAAACTTCCCAGTTCTGCTTGCATACTTCTCCTCAAATGCCGGAACGGTAATACTGAAAGTGTAGTTGTATCCTAGAGTGCCATGTTGGAAGGCCCCGCGCTTCTTTTCCTTGTCTTGTCTATTGCGACCCGACACAATCTCCACCCAATCTACTTTGATAAGAGACAATGAGCTGTCCAGTTTGTTGGCCTGTTCGATTGGAATCCGGTTGTTCTTGTGGTTACCGGAGCTGTCCCCATTAATCCAGAGTTCTTTTGGCGAATCAACGAAACTGCCTAAATCGGTCCAAGTAAGCTGCCCTTTCTTTTTACATTGGCCGGCACGTGTAAGAACCCAGTTTTCCTGCTGATACGCTTCGAGTTTCGCGCTATCCACACGGATTTCCACGATGTCCAGGAGAGCAGGCTCCGCTCTATCCCAATAGATACGTTCGTGCTCGACTAAGGCTCCGCCTTCTCGTTGGTCACTCACAGGCCGAATCCAATCGCCGGAGCTTCCGTCCGGCAGCAGTTCCTTGCCTGCAAGGCAACGCCCTCCCTCTTTATGCGCGTTCGCCAAGCACACGATTCGTTTGACGGTTGACATGCCTATTCCCCGCCCGCTTGCGCCGCGTAGTGACGCCAGATGCCGCTGGGCTTGCGCGCCGTGGGCGCGACCTCCGGCTTGAGGTGGTCGGCGTCCGGCATGGAGCGCATATTCGCCACGAACTCGGCGCGCTGATCGGGGGTGAGGACGGCGTGGTCTCTCCCGACCGCGCAAACGGCCAGATAGTTCATGCGCGCCTGCTCCTCCAAGTGCAGCATGTTGACCATCGCGTCCTCCATGTCGCCGCCCACGGTGGCCGCCCCGTGCCCCTGGAGCATGATGGCGCTGTGCGAGCCCATGAGCCGGGCGACCTCCGCGCCGTCCTTCTCGTGAATGATGAGACGCGGGCTGGGGAACATCGGGATCGGCTGCGAAAAAAGCGGCATGCCCTCGATGCACATCGGCCCGAGCTGCTCCTGCAATACGCTCATCAATACCGTGTACCGCGGGTGGACGTGCACCACCGAGTTGATGTCGGGGCGCTCGCGCAGCAGGCAGGAGTGCATCTTCACCTCATTCGGGAGATTGTTCTCCTTCGGCCCGTCCGCTTTGTAGCCGTTCACGTCCACGACCACCATGTCCTTGGCGTAGGTCTGCGACAGCGACGGCCCGAGCGCCTTGATGATGAACTTGTCCGGCTCGTCCGGGAGGCGGAAGCTGACATGCCCGCGCTCGATGGTCGAGGCGTCGGCGAGCCCCATCTCGTAAAGCATGCGGTTCGCGAGGGCGACGTCGTTCATCAGCGTATCCAGGTCTGGCATGGAGCGCCTCCTTGCTCGGGGGACTTGCCCGCATTGTGCCACAGGCATGGGCGCCGAGGGGCGCCGGCGGCGAGAGCGCTAGGTGACGACGCGCGTCAAGGGTTGCGCGGACGCGGGCTGCGGTCGTATGACGGCGCTGGCGGGTTCGGCCCGATCTGCTGGTTTACCGTCGCAAGGCGCTGGAGGAGGTCGGCTGCGCCGTCCAGATAACGACGTATCACACTCTCCGCAGCACGTCGTCGTAGTAGTTTCGATGCATCGTTTCCATTGCCCCATACAGGAGGAGAATCCGTTCGTCCCCGGTAAGTTCCGATAGGTGGGCGGCGATGAGGCTGTTGTGGACGTGCGTCCTGTGACGCCACCCGTGGCGCTGAGATATAGCTTTGAGCGCATGGACGACGGCGCCCCAGCATTTTTCCGACGCCTGCAGGCGGTCTCCCTGTTCGAGCTGCTCCCAAGCGTGCCGCATCAGCCGCTCGGAGTGGACGGAGTGCCTCTCTATCGGTCTTCCCGGTGTAGTAACCATCAGATGCTCAATATAGCATCGCAGGGCCGGTTCGCGAATCGCCTGTCCAGGGAACCGGGCAGAGACGGCTTGCCGCCAACCTAGCCCGAAACGACCCCCACTCCCGCCGGACGCCTGGCGAAGCCCATGAGGACTGCCGCTACTGCGGCCATCACGGCGAGCGCCGTCCACGCCGCCTCGTAGCGCCAAGCGTCGATGATCAGACCGCCAATCAGCGGGCCGCTGCCCAGCCCGAAGCCCCGCGCCATGTGCACGACGCCCCCTATCGCGCCGAGGTGCGTCCTGCCGAAGTAAGCGGCGAGCAGCAGCGTCGGCAGCTGGATCGACCCGCCCACGAGGAACCCGAAACCGAACGCGGACACGAACGCCTGCCACGGGCTGTGGACGTTCAGCAGCAGAAGCGTTAGCCCCGCGCCCACCGCGTAGAGGATGGTCAGCAGCGCGCGCACTGCGAACCTGTCGGCCAGAGCTCCCCACGTCACCCCGCCGACGCTGAATCCGAACGCGAAGACGCTGATGACGGCCGCACCCGTCGACGGCGAGATTCCCCGCTCGACGTAGAAGGCGAGCTGGTGGAACCCATAGCCCGTCATCACGGCGGAAATCATGAAGACCGCTGGCACGATGAACCACAGCGCTGGAGTGCGGATAGCATCGCCCAGCGTGTGGCTGGACGGAGGCGCTTGGGCGCCGACGTTCGCCGGTCCCGCCCCGCTCCGCGCCCCGTCCGGCTCCAGGCCCATGTCTTCGGGGCGGCGCGCCAGCAAGAGCGCCGACGGAATCGTGCCCAGCAACAACGCTAGGAAGCCGAACACGGCCCAACCCGCCGCGACGCCTGCGCCGTTGATGACGGCCTGCGCCACCGGCGGAGCGAGCACCAGCCCCGTGCTCGATATGAGCGATAGCAGCGCGATGGCCCGGCCCCGCCGCCGCTCGAACCATTTGGCCGTCGTTATCTGGCTGGAGAACTGCACCAGCCCCTGCCCCGCCATCCTGACCACGCTATAGAACGCAATGTAGAAGACGACCGAGTCCGTCGAGGCCAGCGCAAAGCAGGATATGGCCACGAGCGTCGTCCCGATGGGCGTGACGAGCCGGGGCCCGCGCCTGTCCAAGATGCGACCAATGAACGGCCCGCCCAGCGCGCTTCCGGAGCTGCCGATGAAGGTCGCCGTCGCCAGCAGCGTGCTGCTCCAGCCGTGCTCCGCGATGAGGGCCGCGACGAAAACACTCGCCACCTCGACCGAACCCACGACTCGTGAGGTGTTGGCCGCCGCGCCCACGCCTACGACGACCCAGCCGTAGTAGAACGGCACGGCCCTCGCAACTCTGGCCGCTATCGCCACCTACTCGTCGCCCCGTCTGAACCAGCGCCAGAATTTCAGCTTGCGGCAGACGCGCCGCAACCGGCCCGGCCCTTGCTCGACGCGCTGCGAGCGGCGACGCAGACGCTGGCCGATCCGCGCCAGCACGATGCCGAACTCGTACAGCACGATGATAGGCACCGCCACCAGCGTCTGGTTCACCGGGTCGAACGTCGGCGTGATGATCGCGGCGGCCACGAACGCCAGCAGGATGGCGAATCGTCTGAACCGCGACAGCCATCGCGGCGTGACGATGCCCAGCCGCCCTAGCGCGAACAGCACGAGCGGTATCTGGAACACCACCCCCATCCAGAACATGAGCGACGTGACCACGTTCACGTAGCTCGATATCCGGATCTCCGCGTTCACGTTCTCCGAGCCGAAATTGAACAGGAACGCGAACGCCGGCGGAAACAGGACGTAGTAGGCGAAAGCGCCGCCGAGTCCGAACGCGATCAGCACGCCGGGCAGGAACATGAACAGGTACAGACGCTCCCGACCCGTGAGCCCAGGCGACGCGAACATGATCAGCTGGTACAGCGCCACCGGCAGCGACGCCACGAACGCGGCCATCAGCGTGACCTTGAACGTCACGCCCACGGTCTCCAGCACCTCGGTCGCGATCGGCTTCTCGTCTAGGTCCCCGAACCCTGGCTCCAACAGGAAGTCGAAGAGCTGGTTGCGGAACACGAACGCCGCGATCATCGCGGCGATGATGAACACGAGAACAAAGATAAGCCGCTTGCGCAGCTCGTCGAGATGGTCCCGGAGCGTCATAGGGTCCGAGGCCACGGCTAGGAGCCCTCGCTCTTGCCCGCCGCTGCCTCGCCCTCGGCGCCCCCCTCGACGGCCCCCTCGACGCTGGTGGAGTCGGCGCCCCTGGCGACTGCATCCTCAGGCTCGGGCAGCGGGTTGCGCGGCGGCGTCCTCGCCGGCGGGGGAGTATCCAGATCGACCGTCGCCGCGTCCGCCGCCGCCCGCAGCACGTGCTGCGCCTCGCGCCAGAACTTGCCCGCTGTGCGCGCCGCCTCCACCATCCGCCCCGGCCCAAGCACGACCAGCGCGATGATCAGCACCCACAGCAGCTCAAGGTTGCCGATGCCGAACAGGTTCATCGCCTGCTCCGACCGCTCGGCGTCTTGGGGTAGACGCTCCTCTCGCACTCGGGACACCGGCGCAGCTCCGGCCACGGACCATCGACCGCCGGCTTGACGCGCAGACCGAACCTCCCTGCGAGCTTCAGCATCGCGCACACCGGAAACCCGACGACGTTCAGGTGGCAGCCGCGCACCTCGGCGGCCGGAGCGAACGTTTCGCTCTGCACCGCGTACGCCCCTGCCTTGTCCATCGGGTCGCCCGATGCGACGTAGGACTCGATCTCGTCGTCGGAGTAGTCCCGCATCGTGACCCGCGACGCCCGATAGCCGTCCGCTTCCTCGCCCGTCGCCGCGTCGACCAGCGCAACGGCGGAGATGACGCGATGCTCGCGGCCGCGCAGCGATTCGAGCATCAGCCTCGCCTCCGAGGCGTCGCGCGGCTTCCCCAACGCCGAGCCGTCGAGCTCGACGACCGTGTCCGCCCCCACCACCGTGCCCGCGCTCCGGCGGGAGGCGACGTCTCGCGCCTTGGCGAGGGCGCGCTCCCGCGCCAGCTGCACAGCGTCGGCCCCCGGCGGCGCCTCCGGTTCGTCGATGTCCGACGCGGAGGCCGTGAAATCGAGTCCGAGCCTGCCCAGAATCTCGATGCGCCGAGGCGACGACGACGCGAGCACGAGCTCGGCGCGGGCCCGCAGCTTGGCGAGGCGCTCGTCGTCCCGGACGAGCGTGACGACAGTCTCAACGTGGCGAGTCTGCGGGAACATGTCCACCGGCTGCACTTGAGCGATCACGAAAGGCCCCGCCGTCAGCGCCGCCAGATCGCGCGCAAGCGTCTCCGGCTCGCACGATACGTAAACTATGCGCTCCGGCGGCGCGTCGAGGAGCGCGTCGAGCGTCCCCGGCATGCAGCCCGCGCGCGGCGGATCGAGGACGACCGCGTCCACGCCAGACCCGGCGAGGCCCATCAGCACGTCCTCCGTCCTCGCCTGGTGCAGCTCGACGTTCTCGATGCCCGCGACGTTCACCCGCGCGTCCGTCAGCGCCGCCGACGACTCCTCCACCGCGATGACCCGCTTGGCCCGCCCCGCCATCAGCACCGCGAACGTAGCGACCCCGGCGTAAGCGTCCACGACCGTCTGCGAGCCGTCCAGCCGGAGCTGATCCATGACGAGCTCCGCCATACGCTCGGCCTGCCGCGTGTTCACCTGAAAGAAGGAAGGCGACGACACCTGGAACCGCTGTCCCAGCATCTCCTCCTCGTAGTGCTTCTGACCCGACGCCAACGGCACGTCCATGTTCTGGAAGGTCGGCTGGAGCAGGAAGCTCCCCGTGTTCACCCCGTAACGCAACGATAGCTGCGTCGTCTCCGCGACGCGGCCTTGGAGCGCGTCGAGCGCCTGGTTGATCCACGGCGCCATCAGCAAGCACTCCTCGATCTCGACGTGGCGCCGTCGCTCCTTGTGTACGTAGCCGAGCCGCCCGCCCTGCTTGCTCACGGTGAACCGCGCGTGGTTGCGGTAGCCCAGGCGATCGGGGCTGGCCAGTGTCGGCAGCACGTCGGCCTCGACGCCGCCCACCCGCGCCAGCGTGTCAACGACGGCCTCGCGCTTCATTTCGAGCTGCCGCTCATAGGCGATGTGCTGCCATTGGCAGCCGGTGCACGCCCCGAAGTAGCCGCAATCCGGCGCCACGCGGTCGGGCGAGGAGTCCAGTACCTCCACCACCTGCGCGGCCACGTACCCCCGGCGCTCGGCCGTCACCTCGGCGACGACCGTCTCTCCGGGGATGCCGCCGAACACGAACACCTGCTTGCCGCCGTCCTCGGCCAGCGCCTCGCCCTGCCTGCCAAGACCATCGAGCTTGAGCGTGAGTAATCGTCCCTCACGCGGGAGAGAGGCCGCCATGCGGAGAATGGTAACAGTACAATCCCTACAGCTTCACGCCGACGCCCCGCCGAAGAGTTACGCCCCCAGAGAATAGGGTTACGCAAGGTCTCGAACAGGAGAACCCATGGACGACCCGCCCCACCGCCGCATTCCCATACCCGGCGCCCATAACTTCCGGGACGCGGGCGGCTACCGGGTCGAGGGCGGAGGGTCCATTCGATGGCGCACCCTGTTCCGTACCGACAGCCTCCACGGTGTCCCGCAACAAGGCCTCGACCAGATCGTTGAGCTGGGGGTCCGGAGCGCCGTCGACGTGCGGTACCCCCATGAGGTCCGGAACCGGGCGCACCCCCTGAACAGCCATGCGGCCGTCGCCTATCACAACACTCCCCTCGCGGACCTGACCGCCCCTTGGTCCGAGCCCATCAGCACCTTGGAAGAGATGAACCGCTTCTTCCTCGATGACCACGCGCCCCGCGTATCGGCGGCCTTGCAGCGGTTCGCCGCGCCCGGCGCTTTCCCCGCCCTGGTGAATTGCACGCTCGGCAAAGACCGGACCGGGCTCGTCGTCGCGCTCCTCCTCGCAATCGCCGGCGTATCGCGCGCCGACATCGTCCGCGACTACATGCTGAGCGACATCCCCACGAGGGACCTCCGCGCCCGCACGGTGCGGATTGCCGTCGGCAACGGCGCAAACGAGAAGCTCGTGCGCGAGCTGAGCTCCATCCGCCCCTCGGTCATGGAGAGGACGCTCGATCACCTGGAGACGACCTACGGCGGCGCGGAAGGCTACGCTCGAAGCGCCGGCCTCACCTCGCAGCAGATCGAATCGATACGCACAGCCCTCGTCGCCGCCCCTACGTGAACCGCACGCTCACCATGCCAAGGTTGGCGAACTCGGCCCGAAACTCGTCGCCTGCCTCCGCGGTCGTCACGCCCGCGATGGAGCCGGTCAGGACGAACTCGCCCGCCCGCAGCCCCCTGCCGAGCTCGCCGAGTTTGTTCGCGCACCAGGCCACCGCGTTCGCGGGATTACCCAGCACCTCGACTGACTTCGCCCGCTTAACCTCGACGCCGTTCCGGAAGATCGCGACCTCCTCGCCCGCCAGGTTGAGCGCGCCCGGCGGGAGCCTCGTGCTGCCGACGACGACCTTGCCGGCGCAGCCGTTGTCGGCGGTCGCGTCGGCTAGGCCGAACCTCCACCCCTCGAACCGGCTGTCGACGATCTCGAGCGCCGGGAACACGTATTCGGTCGCCGCAATCACGTCCTCCAGAGTTACCCCTGGCCCCTTCAGCGGCTCTTTCAGGCGGAACGCCATCTCCGGCTCGACCTTGGGCTGGATCATCGACGACGTCTTGACGCGCCCGCCGTTCCTCACCGTCATATCGTCCAGCAACGTCCCGAAATTCGGCGAATGGACCCCGAGCTTCTCCTGGATGTCGCGATTCGTGAACCCCACCTTCCTCCCGACGATCCGGTGCCCATGCTCCAGCTCATGCCCCAGCACGTCCGCCGCGATGGCGTAGGCGTCGTCTTCCGCCATCTCCGGGGCCCGGTCCGTGAACGGCTTGATGGGCGTAAGCGTGTGCTCCGCATCGATCAACGCGTGGGCGAACTCGTGAAGCAAGTCATGTGCAAGCGCCATATAGGACCTCCAAGCAAGCCAGATTCTAGCGGCTTTGGCGTGCGCCGCCGGTCGGAAAATCGAGCTCCGCCAGACCGGACCGTGTGGAGAACGTCAGCCCACCGCCCATCATCACGTCCATCCCCAGCAACGACGGCATGGAAGGGTTCCGGTCAAGATTCAGAAACACCCCGGGAATGGAGAGATACGCCGGCTGGCCATTCGCATCCCTGAACCGTATCTCCGCGCCGGTGTGCGATCCATAAGAGGTGCCGCCAATGCTCACTGCGCTCGTGTTGACGGGCAGAGAGTCCCACGCGGTGGAGGGAATGATGCGCGACCAGTCTTTGAAGGCCAGGACAGTAGCCGTGGCGCCGGTGTCCACCACGAACGTAACCCTCTCCGGCGTGTCAGAATAGGACGGGAGATAGAGGTGCGTGTCCACCAGTATCCGGCCCGTGCCGTAGTTGGGAATCGGGCGGAGCTCCGCCGGTATCCGAGCCATAACCCCCTACAGAGGAACAAACTTGAACGGCGAATAGACCGCAATCCTCGGCAGCGGGGTGGCTTGCTCGACCACGATGTCGCGGATATGGTCCTCCAGCACCCTCCACGCCTCGCGGATCAGCTCTTCCAGGCTGGGGTTGTGGAGCGCCACCTCCTCTTTGTAGATGGCCAACCACTGCTCGGGGTACTTGGCTATCAGCTCATCACGATGGTCCTCGAACCACTCCCGGTCGCGTTTGTACTGCTCCATAGCTCTTTCCAGCTTGCGGAACTCCTCAGCCTCCGCGTCGCCGCCGCGCTCCTGCTTCCCAGTCGATGGGCTGGCCATGTCCGCCTCTCCCTTCCGCGCCGCGCCTGCCAACGAAGCTGACGCACACCCGCATTCTACCCCACTCTGGCGATGGCTATCCCCGTACCCATAGAATGACGCGACCCATCAAGAGGAGAGGCGCATGATTGATGGCATAGCTGGACGCGTCGCGATCGTTACCGGCGCGGGGCGCGGAATCGGGCAGGGCGTGGCCCTGCGGCTGGCGCGTGAGGGCGCGAACGTCGTGGTCAACGACCGCGACCAAGGCCCCCTGGACGAGACGATTCGGCAGATCGAGGCTGACGGCGGGAAAGCCGTCGGCTTGGCGGCGTCCGTCACGGACCCGGACGTCGGCGAGCGGCTCGCCAATCTGGCCGTCGAAGCCTACAGCGACGTGCATATCGTCGTCACCGCGGCCGGCTTCCTATGGGACGGCATGCTCCACCGCATGACCGACGACCAGTTCCAAACAATCGTGGACGTCCACCTCGGCGGGACCTTCAGGGTCGTCCGCGACGCCTTCAAGGTGATGCGCGAGAAGGCACGCGCCGAGAAGGAGCGCGGCGAAGCCGTTCCCGCCCGGCGCATCGTCACCATCTCGTCCCTGTCCGGTTTCGGAAACCTGGGCCAAGCGAACTACTCCGCGGCCAAAGCGGGGATTGCGGGCCTCACCCGCACCGTCGCCATCGAGGGCGCGATGTTCAACGTGCTCGCGAACTCGCTGGCGTTCGGCTTCATCGACACCCGCATGACGCGCGCCATCGAGACCCAGAACGAATACGTCGGCGAGGCCGTTCAAGGCATCCCGGAGGCGGCGCGCCAAAAGGCCCTGGAGCTCATACCCCTGAAGCGTCCGGGCGCCGTTGAAGAGGCCGTCGGCCCGATCATCTTCTTCTGCTCCGACCTCTCAACCTACGCCACCGGCGCGCTGCTCGAAGTCAACGGCGGCGTGCATATCACGTAGAGGCGACCATGGTCGGGTCCTTCGAGGTCTACGAGCCGAAGCCGCGCATCCACGTGGTCGAGTACGTCATTCTGCGCAGTTTCGCCAAGACCTACTCGTTCATGAGCTTGTCAATGCGCATCTACAACTACGCCCGCGAGGCGCCCGGCTACTACGCCGGCGGCATCCGCGGCCAATGGTGGAGAAAACGCTTCTACTCCTACACCGTCTGGGAGGACCGCGAGTCGATGCTGCGCTTCGTGCATACAGCGCCCCACGCTGACGCTATTGCGCGGGTGTTGGAGTACGCGGCGCCCGGCTCCTGCTACGCCGAGTTCGTCAGCGAGGCCCCGCCTGACTGGGACGTCGCCGAGAGACGCCTCTCGGACCCAACCCGCTACTTCGTCCCCCCCGACATCGGCGGCCTCTTCCGCTAGCCCCCTTCCCCGTCACTCCCGCCCCCCTTCCCCGTCACTCCCGCCCCCCTTCCGTCATTCCCGCGCAGGCGGGAACCCAGGCATCAGTGCCCCTCCCGTCTGCGGGAGGGGACGCGCAAGCGCAGCGAAGCGCAGGGGAGGAGAGGCGGCGGCGCGCAGACTTCCCCCCTTCCGTCATTCCCGCGAAGGCGGGAAGGTGAATCCACATTTGAAGTGCAACACCTGCTCCTCGACGACCCCCGCCGGTGTCCGGTAGCCCAGGCACTTGCGCGGCGTATTGTTGTACGCCTGCCCGATCAGCGCAAACCGCTCATCCGACACCTCCCCCAGATTCGTCCCCCGCGGCAGGAACCGCCGCAGCCGGCCGATCGCGTTCTCCACTCCCCCCTTCTGCCACGGCGAGTACGTGTCGCAGAAGAACGTCTCGATGCCCAACCGGTGAAGCTCGTAGTGACGGGTGAACTCGGTCCCATTGTCGAAGGTCACCGTCTGGCGAAACTCCGGCGGCAACGGCCCCAGCATCCGGGCGATGGACTCCGCGATCGGCCCCGCCTCCTTCGACGGCGCACGCGCGAGAAGCAAGAGGCGCGAGGAGCGTTCCTGCAGGGCCAACACCACCTCTCCCGACCTCCCGAACTGCATCGTGTCCGCCTCCCAGTGCCCGAAGGTCCGCCGGTCGGCCGCCACCGCAGGCCGCTCAGCAACGGGTCGGCGGAGGGGAATGAAGGAAACCGAGCTTCCCCCCCTGCGGCCACGCCTTCCCCGCTTCCACTTCGCCCTCGGCAAGTAGCGCCGCCAATCATGGTCCTTGTGCCGCGCGGCCTGGGCGTAGACGAACCGGTAGATGCTCTCGTCCGAGGTCACCGTCCGGCCTTCCTCTCTGCGCATCTCATGGGCGACCTGCTCCGGCGACCACCCCCACTTCAGGCCCGCCAAGACCCGCTCCCGCAACCCCTCGTCCCGTTCCAGCCGCGCGGTGAATCCACATTTGAAGTGCAACACCTGCTCCTCGACGACCCCCGCCGGTGTCCGGTAGCCCAGGCACTTGCGCGGCGTATTGTTGTACGCCTGCCCGATCAGCGCAAACCGCTCATCCGACACCTCCCCCAGATTCGTCCCCCGCGGCAGGAACCGCCGCAGCCGGCCGATCGCGTTCTCCACTCCCCCCTTCTGCCACGGCGAGTACGTGTCGCAGAAGAACGTCTCGATGCCCAACCGGTGAAGCTCGTAGTGACGGGTGAACTCGGTCCCATTGTCGAAGGTCACCGTCTGGCGAAACTCCGGCGGCAACGGCCCCAGCATCCGGGCGATGGACTCCACGATCGGCCCCGCCTCCTTCGACGGCGCACGCGCGAGAAGCAAGAGGCGCGAGGAGCGTTCCTGCAGGGCCAACACCACCTCTCCCGACCTCCCGAACTGCATCGTGTCCGCCTCCCAGTGCCCGAAGGTCCGCCGGTCGGCCGCCACCGCAGGCCGCTCAGCAACGGGTCGGCGGAGGGGAATGAAGGAAACCGAGCTTCCCCCCCTGCGGCCACGCCTTCCCCGCTTCCACTTCGCCCTCGGCAAGTAGCGCCGCCAATCATGGTCCTTGTGCCGCGCGGCCTGGGCGTAGACGAACCGGTAGATGCTCTCGTCCGAGGTCACCGTCCGGCCTTCCTCTCTGCGCATCTCATGGGCGACCTGCTCCGGCGACCACCCCCACTTCAGGCCCGCCAAGACCCGCTCCCGCAACCCCTCGTCCCGTTCCAGCCGCGCCCCCGTCCAGCGCCGCGCGCGGGCACGCTCCTGGGCCGGCGACGCTTGGTACCCGCCCGTTCGCAGCGCGTTCCGCTTCAGCTCCCGAGCCACGGTCGATGCCGCGCGATCCAGAGTTGTAGCGACTTGCCGGACCGAGGAGCCCTTGGCGCGTAAGCGGGCAATCTCACACCGTTCCTCAATGCAGAGCTGTCTGTATTCCATGGCAACACCCTAATCTGGTGTTGCACTTCGTTTGTGGATTCAGGGAACCTCGTAGCGGCGCGGCAGCGGCGCGGTCCCCTCCCCCTAGTCCCCTAGTAGAGGTCGAGCATGTACCGGCGGAGCGCCGCGTGCGCCGCCGAAAGGATCAGCACCGCCGTCGCGATGAAAGCCACGAGCACCCAGTCGAACCCATGCGCCACCACCGCGAGGGCCGTCCCTGCGGCAGGCGTGCGCTCGGCGTTCAGCGCGGCCATCCCCAGCATCGCGACCCCGACCGCAACGGCCGAGTACACCCCCACCAAGAGCGCGACGTCCGCCGCGAACCACAACCCGAAGACGCTGTCCGCGAACAACGCGAAGGGCGCGGCGACGATGACGGCGATCGCGTGCCCACCCAACACGTGCCGGGGGCTTGTCGCGGTGCTGCGGGGCGAGATGAACAGCAGGAACGCCGTAGACCCGATCGAGGCGACGAGGACCGCCCTGGCCACGTTGGCCCCCGTGATGAGGTCCGCCACCCACAACGTCACCATCAGCGTGACCGTCGCCAGGCTGGATTGCCCCACGTAACGACGCCAGTTTCGGGCAAACTTCGGGTCTAGGAGACGGATCCGCACGCTTACTTGAACAGCTTCAGAAAGCGGTCTTGGTACTCGTCGAACACGCCCCAGCGCTCCATCTCCCGGTGGACCTCGGCGGGGTCCATCCTCCCCTTGCGCGCCTGATCGAGCATCCACTCGATGCGCTGCCTGCCCTCTCGCGGAACGCCCCCGTCCATCTGCAGCAGCCCCCGGGCGTGCATCTCCGACACGTTCGACCGCGCCGACTGCGCGGTCAGCTCGTAGATGAACTTCATCAGCGAAACGTCCCAGAGGTCGTCGGACCCCTGTATCACGGCTTCGAGAGGCTTCTCTTCCTTGTCGAGCCACTGGATGATGCGCTGCGTCACTTCGGTGACCGTCCCCGATACGACGGACGTGTCTCCCCCCTCGTTCTTGTAGCGGTACATCAGGCCCGGCTCGTCCGGCCCGTACTCCTCGATCAGGTGCTGGAGGTAACGCTCCGCGTTCTCTCCAAACCCCTCGTGGCTCATCAGATAGTGCGGTGTCACCACCTGCGGACGCTCGGCCCGCACCACCCCCTCCCGCACGACCGACTCCTCGGACCCCGAAGGGACATCCAGCTCTCGGAAGACGGGCGACGTCACCAAGTAATACCGCACGGACGTCGACCCAAAGGTAGCCAACGCCTGCCGGGGCGGCCGCACAACCCATGTGCTCTCGATAGCGTCGAAAAGCCGCTTATCCTGCTCGTCCATACGCCCATTATAGCCCCGCCCAACCCACCCCCGCCCCCCATTTGCCTTCCGTCATTCCCGCGAACGCGGCAACCTCGTAGCGGTGCGGCAGCGCCGCGAACCCCCCCTCCCGTCATTCCCGCGAAGGCGGGAAGGTGAATCCACATTTGAAGTGCAACACCTGCTCCTCGACGACCCCCGCCGGTGTCCGGTAGCCCAGGCACTTGCGCGGCGTATTGTTGTACGCCTGCCCGATCAGCGCAAACCGCTCATCCGACACCTCCCCCAGATTCGTCCCCCGCGGCAGGAACCGCCGCAGCCGGCCGATCGCGTTCTCCACTCCCCCCTTCTGCCACGGCGAGTACGTGTCGCAGAAGAACGTCTCGATGCCCAACCGGTGAAGCTCGTAGTGACGGGTGAACTCGGTCCCATTGTCGAAGGTCACCGTCTGGCGAAACTCCGGCGGCAACGGCCCCAGCATCCGGGCGATGGACTCCGCGATCGGCCCCGCCTCCTTCGACGGCGCACGCGCGAGAAGCAAGAGGCGCGAGGAGCGTTCCTGCAGGGCCAACACCACCTCTCCCGACCTCCCGAACTGCATCGTGTCCGCCTCCCAGTGCCCGAAGGTCCGCCGGTCGGCCGCCACCGCAGGCCGCTCAGCAACGGGTCGGCGGAGGGGAATGAAGGAAACCGAGCTTCCCCCCCTGCGGCCACGCCTTCCCCGCTTCCACTTCGCCCTCGGCAAGTAGCGCCGCCAATCATGGTCCTTGTGCCGCGCGGCCTGGGCGTAGACGAACCGGTAGATGCTCTCGTCCGAGGTCACCGTCCGGCCTTCCTCTCTGCGCATCTCATGGGCGACCTGCTCCGGCGACCACCCCCACTTCAGGCCCGCCAAGACCCGCTCCCGCAACCCCTCGTCCCGTTCCAGCCGCGCCCCCGTCCAGCGCCGCGCGCGGGCACGCTCCTGGGCCGGCGACGCTTGGTACCCGTCCGTTCGCAGTGCGTTCCGCTTCAGCTCCCGAGCCACGGTCGATGCCGCGCGATCCAGAGTTGTAGCGACTTGCCGGACCGAGGAGCCCTTGGCGCGTAAGCGGGCAATCTCACACCGTTCCTCAATGCAGAGCTGTCTGTATTCCATGGCAACACCCTAATCTGGTGTTGCACTTCGTTTGTGGATTCAGGGAACCTCGCAGCCCCTCCCCCTCCCCCCCACTGTGACACTTGCCCCTTACCCCAACCCACCTCCCCCGCGTATCCTTAACCCCAGAAGGCCCTGGGAAGCACGGCGACCCAGGGCCTTTCTTTATCCCCCCGACGAGAGGCCCCAGCCATGCCCTCACCCCAGCACGAAAACTACCTCCTCGCCATCTCCCGCGCACTCCGGTGCGGCAACCCCGATTGCCCATGCGCCGCCGAGCCCCCGCGCCTCCACTGCCCCATCCACCCCACCCCCCACGTCCCCACCCTCAGCGTCGACTACGACGATTACCTCGGCTTCACCTTCCACTGCTCCTCCGACCACTGCGCCGACGCCGCCATAGCCCCCGCCCTCGCCAAGCGCGGACTCGCCCCCGAGTCATGGCTCTTCACCCCCGCCGGCGCCCAGGAGACCGGACTCCATCCCGCGTCCCTCGTCACTCCCCACCCCCAGGACTGGCTCTGGCCCCACCGCATCCCCATGGGCCGCCTCTCCCTCATCGCCGGATACCCCTCCTCCGGCAAGACCGCCATCGCCCGCGACATCGCAGCCCGCGTCTCCCTTGGAGCCCCCTCTCCCGACGACCCCAACGCCTCCTTCGTCCGCGCTCCCGTCCTCATCGCTTCCCTCAACGGCGACCACGCCGCCCTCGATGTCCCCCTCCTCCGGGCCGCCGGCGCCGACCTCTCCCTCGTCTACTTCGCCGACACCCTCTCCCCCGAGCACCTCGCCGACCTCCCCGAGGGCGAGTCCCTCCCCGACTACGAGGCCCTGGAGCACAAGGCCAAGCTCCACGAGAGGGCCCGCTCCTTAGAAGACCTCTGGCAGTCCCCCATGCCCGACGAGATGAAGCTCCCCCTCAAGGTCCCCGACCGTCCACCCTGGCCCGGACTCGGCCTCCTCATGCGGCGTCTTCACAACCTCATCGTCCGCTCGAGTGCCGCACTCCTCATCGTCGACCAGGTCGAAGACCTCGCCGCCCGCCATGCCGCCCGGCCCCTCACCGTCCTCGGCATGCTCAACGGCCTCGCCGCCCGCACCGGCGCTGCCGTCATCGCCGTCGCCCACAACCCCGAGCCCGCCCTCCCCAAGGCCGCGCGCTCCATGCGCCGCCTCATCCCCATCGCTTCCGCCGTCTTCACCACCGCCCTCGCCGGACCCAACCGCCGACGCGTCCTCGTCCCCCTCCGCCCTCCCATGGACGACGCCCCTTCCCCCATCCCTTACTCCCTCGCATCCCCCCAAATCGCCTGGCGCAAACCCATCCCGCCCTGGCGTCTCAACCTCATGGTCGAAAACGGCGGCAAGCAGCTTGCGGTGCAGCGCTTCCTCGTGCGCGCCCTCGCCGGTGGTCCCCAGGCCGCCTCCAACATCAAACGCCGGGCGGCCCGGCTCGGCATCTCCGAGTACCGTCTCAAACAGGCGTGCGCCCTCAACAACATCCAATCGACCCGCGTCAGCGCCAACGGCGGCGCCAACGGCCAAGGCGCTTGGCTCTGGAGCCTGCCCCTTGGAAAACCGCGCTGAAACAATGTGTTTTCACATTTCGCTCGCCTCCTTGGTCGCAGGAAGCAGGCCATGGCCTGCTAAACAGCCCCGACCAAGAAGGCGAAAGTACCCCCTCCCACGACACAAAATGCAAATCCTTACGAGTAAAATCCCGACCAAGAAGCTGATTTACTACCGAAAACTCACAACCCACAGCTCGAAAGGGAGACCCCCTCCTCCCCTTTCCCCCTGGGGGAAAGGCCGAGATAGAGGGCAAGCGCCCCTTACCCCAACCGCCCCCCGCCACGCAGCGCGGGCGAACGAAGGGCGGGCGAACCCCGATAACGTCGTCCGCCTTGACCAAGCCCTGGCGCCCTGATAACCATGCAGCTATTACTCGTCGGAGGAAACAATGGGCAAGTACCTGATCCGGGCCAACTACACGCAGGCCGGTCTCGCCGGTTTGTTGAAGGAGGGCGGCACGAAGCGCCGGGAGGCCCTGAAGCAGACCGTCGAGGGCGCGGGCGGCGCTCTCGAGTCGCTTTACTACGCGTTCGGGGGCCGCGACCTCTACATCACCGCCGACCTTCCTGACGACGCAACGGCAACGGCCATCTCCCTGGCCGTCGGCGCCGCCGGAGCCTTGGACGTGGACATCATCGTGCTCCTAACGCCCGAGATAGTGGACGAGGCGGTCAAGAAGAACATCCCTTACCGGGCGCCGGGGGCATAAGTAGCGCAGAGGCCGAATCGAGCACCGATCATCAATCATCGATTGAGGATGAAGATGAAGATGAGCGCGCAACCCATCGCCCCCCGCTTCTGGGCGGCTATGGCCAACGGACGTTTCGAGTTGCCGCGGTGCGAGCGCTGCGGAGCGTGGCAGGGGCCGGACGCCTCTTCCTGCGAGCGGTGCGAGTCCCCCCTGCTCCAATGGGCGGCCGCTCCGCCAACGGGGACGGTGTTCAGCCTCATGGAGCCGTGGACAGGTGAGGCAGGGCCGGCGCCCGCAATCGTCGTAGTTGACCTTGACATCGGACTGCGGATGATGGGGGCGATGACCGGACCCGCGGGCGGGGCGGCGGTGGGAATGCGCGTGGTGGCGTCTCTGGTAGGAGAGACACGAGCAGACCGGCTGCCGCTATTTACGGAATCCGCAAGTTAGAGGCGCGGCCAACCGTCGAAACCCGTATTGATAGATTATATCTATATCAGTAGCGCCTCCTCGCCGACCGGAAAGGCCTCCTCGTTTGCCCCTCACGGGCACGCCACGTATACTGTCATGCGGTTGTCTGGGGCATACTGCCCTTGCGAGGCCCTTTTGCCCCCAAACCCTCGTCGGCAACCGAAAGATTCTATCTATGGCAGACTATGACGTCGCGGTCATCGGCTCGGGTCCGGGGGGATACGCCGCCGCAATCCGGGCCGCGCAGCTCGGACTGAAGACCGTGTGCGTCGAGCGCGAGGCGCTGGGCGGGGTGTGCTTGAACTGGGGGTGCATCCCCTCCAAAGCGCTCCTGCACAACGCAGAGGTGCTGAACACCGTGAACAACGCATCGGCTTTCGGCATTGCCGTCGAAGGCGTGAACGCCGACTACGCGGCGGGCCTCGCCCGCAGTCGCAAGGTCGTCGACCGTCTCACGAAGGGAATCGCGGCGTTGTTCCATAAGAACGAGGTCGACTACATCGAAGGCCAAGCCTCCATCCTAGGCCCCCACGCGATAGAGGTCGGCGGCAAGCGCATCGAGGCCGGCCACCTTATCATCGCCACCGGCGCCGCCCCGGCGGCCCTCGATGGGTCCAATGTCGACGGCGAGGTCGTGCTCACCTACCGCGAAGCAATCGTCGACGACCGCGTTCCAGAGCGGGTCGTCATCATCGGCGGCGGCCCGATCGGCGTGGAGTTCGGCTACGTCTACAACGCCTACGGCTCTGCGGTCACGATCGTTGAGGGCATGCCCCGCATCCTCCCGCAGGAAGACGAAGAAGTCTCGCAGGCCCTCGCCCGCGCCCTGACCAAGCTCGGCATGAAGGTCCTCGCCGGCTCGGCGGTGACGAAAGTCGCGGTGGACGGCGCATTGGCCGAGGTCGAGATTGACACGCCGGATGGAAAGCTCTCCCTCTCAGCCGACCGCGTGCTCGTAGCCGTCGGCATCAGGCCGAACACAGAGGGCCTCGGCGCCGAGAACGCCGGAGCGACCTTGGACCGTGGCTTCGTGCAAGTGGACGAGAACCTCTCCGCCAACGGCGGCAGCCTCTACGCCATCGGCGATGTGAACGGCCGGCTGCCGTTGGCCCACGTGGCCCAGGCCGAGGGCGTCTTTGTCGCGGAGCGTATCGCCGGACTAGACCCTCAGCCGTTAGACTACCTGGCCATGCCGAGGGCGGCGTATTGCAGTCCGCAGGTCGCCAGCATGGGCCTCACCGAGGCGGAGGCGCGCGACCAAGGCTACGAGGTGAAAATCGGGAAATTCCCCTTCCTCGCCAACGGCAAGTCCCTGGCCGCCGGACATAGCGAGGGATTCGCTAAGATTGTGGCCGACGCCTCGACGGGCGAGCTCCTCGGAGCGCACCTGATCGGGCATGAGGTGACCGAGCTGCTGGGCGAGCTCAGCCTGACCCGGCTGCTCGACGGAACGGATATCGAGCTTGGGCGGGTCGTCAATGCTCACCCGAGCATGTCGGAGGCGGTGAAAGAGGCTGCGTTGGCCGCCGAAGGCCACGCAGTGCATATCTAGCGAGAGAGGATGTGGCGCAACCGCCACGGAGGGATTACAGATGAGCGAAGGCAAGTTCGATTTCGCCCTAGCGATCGGCGGTGAGGCAGGCCAAGGTATCGCCACCCCCGGCGACACCCTGGCAAGGCTCTTCGTCCGACGTGGGCTCCACCTGTCCACTTACAACGCCTATCAGTCCATCATCCGCGGAGGACACATCTTCCTCACCGTCCGCGTGTCCGACGAGGAGATCCTCAGCCATGGCGACAAGCTCGACTTGCTGCTCTCCCTCAATCAAGACACGATGGACCGGCACCTCCGGCTCCTCGGGGACGGCGCCGTCGCCATCTACAACAGCGACACCATCACCCCCGGCGACAAAGCGGGCGGCGTCCAGCTCTGCCCCCTGCCCGTGAACGAGCTCACCGGCTCTACACGCGCCGGCCTGAACCAGAACACCGTCGCTCTCGGCGCGATGATGCACCTGCTCGGCCTCGACTTTTCCATCCTCGAATCGAGCATCACCCAGCAGTTCGCCCGAAAGGGCGAGGACGTGGTGAACGAGAACGTGCGCGTGGCCCTCGCGGGCTACACCCACGCCCAGGAAAACTTCGTCCCCTTCCCCGACTCCGTGCCCGAAGGCGGCGAGCCCCAGGCGATGTGGTCCGGCAACGAGGCCCTCGCCATGGGCGGCGCCGCCGCCGGCGTGAAGTTCTACGCCGCCTACCCCATGAGCCCTTCCACCGGCGTGCTCCACTGGTACGCCCAGCACGCGCGCAACCTCGGCATCATGGTCCGCCAGGTCGAGGACGAGATCGGCGTCGCCAACATGGTCATCGGCGCCGCCCACACCGGCGCGCGCGCCATGTGCGCGACCTCCGGCGGCGGCTTCGCCCTCATGTCGGAAGCCGTGGGCGCGGCGGCCATGATGGAGATCCCCTGCGTCTTCATCAACGTCCAGCGCGCCGGACCTTCCACCGGCGTCCCCACCAAGACGGAGCAGGGCGACCTCTGGCAGGCCCTTGGGGCGAGCCAGGGCGACTTCCAACGTCTCATCGTCGCCCCCAGGGACTCCCTCGACGCTTTCGACACGGTCCCCGAGGTGTTCAATATCGCTGACAAGCTCCAGTGCCCGGCCATCATCCTGACGGACCTGCTGATCTCCGAGGGCCGCTTCAGCGTCGACCCGAAGCTCCTCAACTTCCACCCGGTGATTGACCGCGGCGAGCTCATCACCGAAGGCGCCCCCGCCAACGGACACGACTACATGCGCTACAAGGACACGCCGTCCGGTGTCTCCCCTCGGGCAGTCCCCGGCGTCGAGGGCTACGTGCATACCGTCGCCACCGACGAGCACGACGAGACCTCCCGCCTGCTCTCCGACGAGTTCACGAACCCTCACAAGCGCCGCGCGTCCGTCGAGAAGCGCGCCCGCAAGTTCGAGAATGTGAGCACTATGATGGCCGCCCCCGAGATCGAAGGCCCAGCCGACGCTGAAGTCACCCTCGTCGGCTGGGGCTCCACCGCCGGCGTCATCAAGGAGGCCATCGCCCAGCTCGCGGAGCAGGGCGTGACGGTGAACCAGCTGCCCATTAAATGGATCGTCCCCTTCCACACCGATGAAGTCATCGCCGCCCTCGACGGCAAGAAATTCTTCATCGTCGAGAACAACCACTCAGGCCAGTTCGCCCGCTACATGCGCAGCGAGACCGGCCTCAACGCAGACGGCCACATCCGCAAGTACGACGGCGAGCCGTTCGCGCCCCACCACATCACCGACGGCGTGCTCGACCTCCTCCAAAAGGAGTCGGCCGTCTTCATCCCATACCAGGAAGTCGTCGTCTAGCCAAGGAGAAAGGCCCCCATGACCACCATCGAACTGACCGCCAGAGACTTCAAGGGCAAGATCGACCCCGACTGGTGCCCCGGGTGCGGCGACTTCGGCGTATTGAACAGCCTCCAGCGCGCCGCCGCGGAGCTCGGCCTCAAGCCGCATGAAATCGTCACCATCAGCGGCATCGGCTGCTCCTCCAACATGCCCGGCTACATCAACACCTACGGCATGCACACGCTGCACGGGCGCTCCCTCGCCTTCGCCACCGGCGTGAAGATGGCCAATCACGATCTCACCGTCATCGCCACCGGCGGCGACGGCGACGGCTACGGCATCGGCGGAAACCACTTCACCCACACCGCCCGCCGCAACGTGGACCTGACCTACGTGGTCATGAACAACCAGATATATGGCCTCACCACGGGCCAGATATCCCCAACCAGCCGCGTCGGCCAGAAGACCAAGAGCACGCCGTTCGGAAGCGTCGAGTACCCCCTGAACCCGCTCACTTCCGCCATCATGAACGGCGCGACCTATGTCGCCCGCGGCTACTCCGGCGACATCAGGCACCTCACCGACCTCATCAAGGGCGGCATCGAACATCACGGCTTCGCCCTCATCGATGTCTTCAGCCCCTGCGTGACCTTCAACCTGGACAACACCCACGCCTTCTTCAAGTCCCGCATCAAGAAGCTCGAGGACGAAGACCACGACACCACGGACTGGGCCGCCGCCTGCGAGAAGGCGATGGTCTGGGGCGACGAGATCTTCATCGGCAGGTTCCTCGATGTCCAACAGGAATCGTTGAGCGAGCTGGAGCCCGTCTTGCGCGACGGCCCCATCGCCAAGCGCGAGGGCGGCGTCACCGACGAGCAAGCGGAGCGCATCCTCCAGCGCATGATGTAGCGCGCCTCGCCTCTGTGGGGCAGGACTGAGGAAGGGGCCCTGCGCTAAAGTAAGGCGCATGGTCACGCTCATCACTCTCCCCAAGCTCGGCTATGAGATGGAGCGAGCCACCCTCGCCGCTTGGCTCAAACAGCCCGGCGACCGGGTCGCCGTTGGCGAAGTTATCGCCGAGATCGAGACGGACAAAGCGATTGTCGAGCTCGAAGCCGAGACTGACGGAACGCTCCTAGCCATCGCCGCCGAGGCCGGCGCCATCGTCCCGGTGGGCGCGGCCATCGCGTACCTGGGCGAGCCCGGCGAACAGCCGCCTGCGTTCGCCGCGATACCGGCGTCCGGGGACCCACCCGCGCAGCGCCACGCAGCGCCGGAGTCCTCGATGCGCGCGGGATACCCGCCGCGGGCGCCCGGCGCGCATGGCCGCATCGAGCTCGGCCGCATGGGCGAGGCAATCGCGCGGCGCACCGAGCGGACCGCCGCCGAGGCCCCGATGTTCCACCTGACGGTCCGCGTGGACATGACGGACGCGCTGGAGCTGCGGCGCGAGCTGCGCGCGCGGGACCAGACACGCGTGAGCGTCAACGACATAATCATCAAGGCCTGCGCCATCGCTCTGCTCGCGCATCCGGTCTACAACTCGACCTTCGAGGGCGATCACCTCCGTGTGCAGGACCACGTCAGCATCGGCACCGCGGTCGCGCTCCCCGGCGGCCTCGCCGTCCCCGCGGTGCCCGACTGCGACCGCAAATCGCTGGCCGAGATTGCGGCGGCGGCGAGGGACCTCACCGACCGCGCCAAGTCCGGCAAGCTGCGGCAGGACGAATACACCGGGACCTTCAGCGTCAGCAACCTGGGCATGTTCCAGGTCGACGCGTTCAACGCGATCATCGTCTCGCCCCAGGTTGGCGTGCTCGCAGTGGGCTCGATTACGCCGACACCCACCGTCAAGGGCGATGAGGTCGTCGTCCGCCAGATGATGTCTGCGACGCTCACTACGGACCACCGCGCGGCCCACGGCGCGGAGGCCGCGCAGTTCGCGGGGGAGATCAAGCGCCTGCTGGAAGAGCCTCGTTCGCTTCTGGCCTGATCGGGCGCTACGCCACGAGGCGCGCGCCAGTGTAATATCGACCCTCAATCCACCCGACCCCTCCCCCACGAGAGACATGCCGCTTACCCCCGACCAACAGGCCGAGATAGACGCGCTCCGCAGCGAGCGCCACGAGACGCGACGCGCCACGGTCTCGGCCGTCGAGGAGATTCTTTACGAGCCCCTCGACGTGCTCGACCACGGTTTCGTGCGCGTCATCGACTATATGGGCAACGACGCGGCCATCGTGCAGGCGGCGCGCGTCTCCTACGGGCGCGGCACCAAACGCACGCGCGACGACCAGAGCCTCATCAACTACCTGATGCGGAACGCCCACACCTCGCCTTTCGAGATGTGCGAGCTCAAGCTGCACGTCAAACTTCCCATCTTCGTGGCGCGCCAGTGGATACGGCACCGCATGGCGAACGTGAATGAGTACTCGGCGCGCTATTCGGTGCTCGACAACGAGTTCTACGTTCCGGCTGACGCTCAGCTCGCCGCCCAATCGACCGGCAACCGGCAAGGCCGCGAAGGCGTCCTCGACGCAGACCGCGCCGCCCACGTGCTCGGACTGCTGCACGGCGACGCGGAGCAAGCGTTCGGCCACTATTACCAGATGCTCAACGAGGACCGGGCCGGCCAGGAGATCGACGCCGACACGATCGGCCTGGCCCGCGAGCTGGCGCGCATCGGCTTGCCCCTGAGCACGTACACCCAGTGGTACTGGAAGACGGACCTCCACAACCTGCTGCACTTCCTGGCGCTCCGCGCCGACGCCCACGCTCAATGGGAGATACGCGAGTACGCCCGCGTGATCCTCGATGTCGTAGAGCGTTGGGTCCCGCTCACGGCGAACGCGTTCCACAGCTATCGAGCCGGGGGCGCGCGCCTCAGCGCGGAGGGCTTGGCCGTCGTGAAGCGCATGCTCGCCGGCGAAGAGGTCGACCCCGCGACGCTGGAGATGTCTCCCCGCGAATGGCGCGAGCTCAAAGCCACGCTCGGTCTCGACTGATTCCGTGGGACAGGAAGGGCTGCGGGGAGGGGCGAGACGCAACGAAAAGAGCCCCCCGACTGGTCGGGGGGCTCTCTCTTTACCTACGTAGCTGGCGTTGGGGACTAGGCGGTCACCCGGCGACCGCGGAAGACCAAGAACCCGCCGGTGGAAACGAGCGCCACGCCCGCGCCCAGTGCGATTATTGCGAGGAGCGGGAGGGTGGAGTCGCCCGTGGGAGGCGGCTCGCCCAGACCAGGCCTAAACTCGCCGAGGTCCTGCGACTTCTCGTAGACCGTCCTCGCGCCGCCCAAGTCCCTGGGCTCGTCAGGTTCGTTCGCAAAGTCGCCCGGGACGCCGGAGCCATCCTCGTCGGTCCCGTCGAGGGTCCGATTGGTAAGGTTGACGAGGTTCTCAATCTCTTTCTCGACGACGAGGCCGCCGCTAGTCGCGCCGATGATGCGCAGAGCGATATCTCGCGCCCGCCGTGCGTTAGCAACCGCGCCATTCGCAGCTTCTGCAATCTCCTTGGCCGTGTCTTCGATGGCCTCGTCGTCGCCCGCGGCATCCTCGGCGCCGGCGGCCAACTGAATAGCCTGGTCAGCGTGACCCATGATGCCTACGCCGTCGCCTGGGTCGCCTCCCTCGGCGTTGTAGTTAGGGCCGCTGCTCCCCTCGATGATGTTGATTACGTGTTGCGCATGGGCCTTCCACTGGTCGAGCGAATCGCTCTCCGCTGCGAGGTCTGCGTGCACGACGGCCTGCTCCGCCTGCGCATTGATGCTCCTCGCAGCCCCGCCGGGCCCGGCCAGCTTGGATATCCAGTTAGAAATCGCGATCGGGATGGAGTCGCCGTAAGCGATCTCGCCCGACGGCTCGGGGTCGGGGTCCGGGTTGGGCTCGATAGTGACAAGGAAGGTGGTGTACTTCGCCAGCAGGTCGCGGCCGTCCGGGTCAACGTACGTGCCGATGAGCTCCGGGCGCCGTCCGTACGTGCCCACGCTCATCTTGTTGCCCGAGATATCGACGAGCCAGCCTTCGTACTGAGACCCGGGAGAGAGCACGGCGGCGCCGTCCAGGTTGACCTCGAGGCTGTCGCTCGATGCGTTCGCGTCACGGAAGTTGGCTGATCCGCTGAGAGCGGGTTCTTCCTGCGCGCTCGCGCTGAGGGTCATGAGCATGGTCAGCACCAGCGCCAAGGCAATGCTGACGGGGAGTTTTCGGCGCATGGACATTCCGCCTCCTGTTCATCCGATGGATCGGGGCACGTAGACTAAGACGCGCCTCGGGAGATACCCCCCTCGGAGACGTCCTGAGTGCCTTTTCGTTCTTGGCCCAGCCAGTTTACCCGACCGTAAGCAGCCAGCGCACATTATAGTGCTTGGCCGTGAATCCGCCATAGGTTTCGCGGCGTGTTTCCCTACGATTTCCCTCGGAGCGCCTGCCCACGCCCACGCGGGAATGGCGGGGCGCCGTTGGCGGGGGAGTCTCCTCCCCCGCGCGTCGCTGCGCTTGCGCGTCCGCTCCCGCAGACGGGAGGAGGGAGGGGGAGGCCCCTCTCTCACTCTCCCCCGCGTGTCGCTGCGCTTGCGCGTCCGCTCCCGCAGACGGGAGGAGGGAGGCGTCCTGGATTCCCGCTTTCGCGGGAATGACGGGTTGGGGAACGGAGCGCCTACTTTCGAGGCAATGATGGGATGGGTTATGCAAGGTCATTAGATGGGCGGTCTCAGGCGCGAGGGGAGTGCGATGAGAGGGCGGCTGGCGGGACAGTGGCAGGTCTTGTCCAGGTTTCTGATGTCGAGTTCGGCGTAGGCATGGGCGATGGCCTGGACAATGCGCCGGGGTTCGGGGACTCGTCCATCCTCTGCACACGCCCGGAGGTAGGCGACGACAGGGACGCCGGCGGAGGCGACAGCCAGGAAGAGGTCAGGGAGGTCGGGCGGGGGCTCGCCGCGCTCCGAGGCGGCTTCCCAGCACTCGACATAGTCGTCGGCGACGGGCCCGAGGGCGGCCTGCGCCACGAGACAGGCGTAGTGGCGTTGGAGGGAGCGGACGGCGCTTCTCATCGCTGCTGCCTCGCCATCGCCTGGGCGTTCTCGATCAGCTCGAGCTGGCGGCGGAGATCGCGGTCCTGGCGGATGCTGAGGGACATGGAGAGCGTAGTCTTGGAGACGCGGTGCACCACGTTTGGGTCCTCGTGGTCGAGCAGCTGGCCAAGCCGGATGACGCTTTTGAGGGTGAGCCCTTCGAGCTCCGTGTAGGCGAGGTCTGCGATGTTGTTGCGGACGCGTTCGAGTCCCGCGCGGAATGCGGGGTCGTTCATCCAGCGCATGAGGGTGCTCTTTGCTATCTGGGCGGCTTGCGCGCCACGGGTGAGGGTCGGCTCCGATGCGATGTAAGGCAGAGCGGCAGCCTGGCGGGTGCTGAGGGCAGCGTTAAAAGCGGTCTCATTTGGTCTCATTCGGTAGCATTCCTCCTCTGGGGTTCGGCCCTGGGCCCGGCTATGGCGCGGGCTGGCTCAGGGCCGTTGGAGGCAGGGTAAGGGGCAGGGGTTCGAGTGCGCAACGGGCAAATGTCACAAGGGCGACGGATTGAGGGGAGGGGGGCGAGGAGGGCGAGGAGGGCGAGGAGGGCGAGGAGGGCGAGGAGGGCGAGGAGGGCGAGGAGGGCGAGGAGGGCGAGGAGGGCGAGGAGGGCGAGGAGGGCGAGGAGGGCGAGGAGGGCGAGGAGGGCGAGGAGGGCTGCGAGGTTCCCGCCTGCGCGGGAATGACGGAGGGGAGCGGGGAGGGCTGCGAGGTTCCCGCCTGCGCGGGAATGACGGAGGGGGGCGGGGAGGGCTGCGAGATCCCCGCCTGCGCGGGAATGACGGAAGGGGTGCGGGGTGACGGGTGGGGCGGGAATGACGGCCCCCTCCCGGCCTCCCCCGCAGGCTGCGGGGGAGGGATTTTCGAAGCTATGACGGAAGGAAGGGCTGCAAGGCGAGGCCTTTCCCTTACTCTAGGGTCGCCGCCCTCGGCACCTCGATCTCGCCGCTGCGAAGCCAGACACCGGTCGGGAGGTCGGCGGGCAGGTAGCGGATATCGGGCGCGATCCGGTCGCCAGCGGCGCTCAGGAAGCCCAGCCCGACACGGCCATCGGCCAAGCGCCGCGCGCGAATCTTCCCAATAGAGTTCCCGTCCACCTCGACATCGCTGCTGATTCGCCAGTTATCGACGGGGGCGTCGGCGCGCAGATAGCGCACCGCCGGCAGGACCTGTTCGCCACTGGAGAGTTCCACGCCATGCTCGACCCGGCCATCCTCGCCCAGCCGAGCTAGGATTCGCAGCCGGTGCAGCGGCACTGACGCCGGAGGCGGAAGGGAGGGCGGCTCGTACCCGAGCATCCGGAGGATCTCGCCGCTGTCGGCAATCGAGAGGCTCTGCAGGAACTGGAAGTTCGCCGCGTTGACGGCCACCGCCTCGCAGAGCAGGCCATCGTTTGCGAGACTGTAGACGGGCAGCGCCTCGCGCATCTCGGCGTCGAGCACGAGCAGTCCGTCGACGTCCGCGACACCGGCCGCCCCGAGGGCGCCGCGCAGCGCGGTCGCCCCATCGCCACAGGACGCCTGCTGCTCCAGGCCGACAGACATCGCCTGAACTCCGGGATCCTGCCAGCCCAAATCGTGCAGGCGGCGCGGGCCGCCTGCACGATTTCGCCGGCTGTCACCGCCGGGGAGAGGACACGTTCCGCATAGGCGAGCTGGGACTGGACGGCGAACGCATCCGCGAAGGACAGCGCCTCTCCGTCGTCGATCCGCCTCTGGAGCGCGGTCCAAGAGGCGGCCAGCGACGCATACCTCGCCGATGCCGTCTGAGCCGTGCTGAGGGTCAACTCTTCAACCGCGACCGGACTGATCGCCTCGCTCGCGGCGCGCCTCGGCGAGCCCGGACGCAGCGACAGCGCTCGCGTACTGGTCCGTGAACGCCATGAGCAGGGCGCCCGATGACGGGTCCGCCACGCTGATCGTCTCCGGTTCCGCCGTCACTGGCAGGGCGGCAATAGCGGGACGCTCGAAGATGCCGTCCAGCATCTGCGTGTGCATGCCTGCCGCGTAGATCGCCTTCGCCCGCAGCGCCGGGTCGACTTCCCCGGCCGGGTCGGCGACGGAACTCACCGAGGTCGTCACCAGCCCGTCCGCATCAGCCTCCGTCGAGACTTCGTATTCCATGCCGTCGACCCTCACCGTGACCGGGTCAAACGTCAGGCTGCTCAGCACCTCCAGATTCCGCCAGATGCCGTGGAACCCGAGCTCTTCCCCGGATTCGTCGAAAGCGATAATCGCCACGAACACCCATGAGGCGCCAGGGTCCCTGAGCGTGACCGAAAACGGCGTTACCTCGCCAATCGCGATACTCGTCGCGCTCGCTGTCTTTGCGCCGGAGTGGTAGGAGACTCCTGCCTGCCAACTTCCCCCTGGCGCCATGATCGAATCATTCCGTTGGAACACGCGGGGGGCCACCACGTACGCCACGACGCTGCCGCCAGTGTCAACCAGGTCGCCACCACCCAGATTGCCGACGCGGTAGTGGACGGGGAAGGGCACACCCGCAATCACCTGGTCGGGGGCATGGGTAGCCTCAACCTTGAGCTGGAAGGTGCGCTGCCTCGCCCCCTCGTCCACCATGTGAACCACGAGGGTGAAGTCGGCCTGCGAGGGTTGGAGGTCGCGCTCCAAGTAGGTCGTCGCCTCGATCAGGTAGACGCCTGGCGTCAGGTACCGCTCAATGCGTGAGTTGCGCCCCCCGCCACCGTCGTCGTTGGCGGAGATCACGCCTCTGGTGGGCGACACCAGCGACAGGACAGAATCGCCATGCACCGATGTCAGATCAATAAGCACGCGGCCGCCCTGCGACAAGTTGAAAAAGTAGCTGTGGGCGGGGTGTTCCACGACGAAGCGTGAGCCGCAGGTGTCCAGCGTCCAGGAGCCGGATGCGGTCAGGTCGACGCCCGGCTCAAGCGCGCCGAGATGGACTGGCTCGCAACCTGTGACGCGGCTGATGGAAAGCGAGAAGTCCGCTGGGCCGCGTACGCGCCCGCCGACCTTCGTGGCCTCGACTAGATAGACGCCTGGCGCCAGGTCGCGCTCGATGCGTGCATCAAGGTCGGCGCCGCCGTCGTCGTTTTCCGTGATGCGGCTGCCGTCTTCAGCCAACAGATAGAGATAGGAGTCACCCTCGGCGGAGGCGATCCCCGCGTGGGCCGGGGAACCGTACTTTAGAGAGTCCAACCTCTGCAAGAGTCGGGTCTAATCCGTAACTGTTCAGACTTCGTGAGATCCATCTCGCCCAGCGGTCTCACCGATAGCACGGTTTACCTCTGACCAGGGTCGTTATCCACGCTCTCCACAGCCATTCGCCTCATCAACTCTGAACAGTTACTCTAAATCCACGCGTGGGCGAGGGAGCCGTGCAGGAGCACGCCGCTGCCGATAGCTTCCGGTCTATCCCCACAGACGGGGAATGGGGTTTTCTAAGCAATCCCCCCATGTTGGCCTTACGTCCAACCCCACAACCGACGAAAGAGGCGGGCGGGGCGACAGGCTCACCACGAACCTATTGGGCGTGGCCGGCGCGGAGGGCGTGGCCTGTCGGCTACCCTGGATTCCCGCTTTCGCGGGAATGACGGAGGGGGCGCGGGGGGTGACGGAAGGGGGCGCGGGGGGTGACGGGGGAAGTCTGCGCGCCGCCGCCTCTCCTCCCCCGCGCATCGCTGCGCTCGCGCGTCCCCTCCCGCAGACGGGAGGGGGATTTTCGAGGCAATGACGGGGGGCAAGAGGTTGACCGGCCAGCTTCGCGCCCCTACTATCATCGTTAATCGAATAGCGCAGCGTTCAGGGGAGCTGGCCGTGAGGCTGGCTGAGAGGCTTTCGAGCGACCCTACGAACCTGACCTGGGTCATTCCAGCGGAGGGAGAGCGACTACCGGCGACGCCGACACAAGGCCGCTCCCTCCAGGAGCGGCCCTTTCGCTTAACTCATGGAGGGACGCGATGTCGACGGGCGCTTGGGCACTCTTGATTGCAGTAGCAACGATGGTAGCCATGGCCGGAGCAGGGGTCGCGTACGCCAGGACGCGGCGGCTGACGGTCGAAGACTTCATCTCGGCGCGAGCGTCCACGGGCGGGCTCACCGCAATGGCGACCGTGGTCGCCTCCGTCATGGGCGCGTGGATCCTCTTCAGCCCGGCGGAGGCCGCCACCTGGGCGGGGCTCGTCGCGCTCATCGGCTACGGGGTCGGTCAGGCGGCGCCCATCGTCGCCTTCATGGTCGTCGGCCCCCGGATGCGGAAGCTCGCGCCCAACGGTCACTCCTTCAGCGAGTTCGTCTGGTTCCGCTATGGCCGGGCCATGTACCTCTTCACCCTCGCCGTGATGGTCCTCTACATGTTCACCTTCCTCGCCGCCGAGATGGGCGCGATAGCGCGGGCTGTCCGCCTCGCGACCGACGCTCCGCTGCTCCTCACCCTCCTCCTCGTCGGCGCGTCGACTCTCGTCTACACCGTCTACGGCGGGCTGCGGGCGTCAATCTTCACCGACAAAATCCAGTTCGCCGTCATCGTTCCGCTGCTGCTCGTGGTGCTCATCGCCGCGCTCTCCCAGCTGGGCGGTTGGACCGCCGCATTCGAAACGGTCCGCGATAGCAACGACACGCTCCTTCAGCTCGGCCATCAGCCCGGCATTCAGTTCGGCCTCACCCTGATCATCGCAATCCTCGCCGCGAACCTCTTCCACCAGGGCTTCTGGCAGCGCGTCTACGCCGCCAAGACCGACGCCGACATCCGGCGCGGCTTCCTCGCGGCGGGGGCCATCGTCATCCCCATGATCGTCGGCGCCGGACTCTTCGGGCTGTGGGCCGTCGGCGCCGGACTCGTCGACGACGAGAACCCGGCCTCGATAGCGCTGTTCACGCTGGCCCTCGACGTGCTGCCCGGATGGGTGGTCGTGGCGCTCGTCGCTCTCGCGCTGATGCTCGTTATGAGCAGCATGGACACCCTCCTGAATGGCATCGCAAGCATCTTCACGACAGACCTGCCCCGCGTCCGCCCCGGCCTGGCGGGACGGCGGCTGCTCAGCTCGGCGCGCGTCATCACCGCGCTCCTCATCCTGCCCGCCGCCGTCGTCGGTTTCGCGTTCGACAGCGTGCTCTACCTCTTCCTCATCGCCGACCTCGTGTGCGCCGGCGCGATGGTCCCCGCGTTCGCGGGCATGTGGGAGCGGCGGCTCAGCGGCACGGCAGCGGTAATCAGCGCGTCGGCCGGGGTCGCCATCGGCGCGCTCTTCTTCCCCACGAAAAGCTTGGCGGGATGGTGGACGTGGGACGGCCTCACCAGCGTGTGGCACATCCTCGCCTCCGGCAACCTCCTCGCGAGCTTCCTCTCGGCCGTCGTCGTATCGACCGCCGCAGTCGCCGCGTTCACGGTCGCCGCCCGGCGGGGCAAGGTTGCGGGATTCGACCTCGACCGGCTCGCCAACGACATGCAGCCCCTGGAAGCCGGCGCATGAACGGCTGCGAGCAGCTGCGCGAGCGTTACGCTGCCGACTGGGAGCGAATGGTCACTCACCCGTTCGTCGCAGGTCTGGGCGACGGCTCGCTGCCGCGCGAGGCGTTCGCCCGCTATATGACCCAGGACTACCTTTTCATCGACACGCTCATGCGCCTCGTGGCGAGCGGCGTGGGCCGGGCGCCGTCCGTTCGAGCGGCGAAACCCCTCGGCGAGTTTCTTCAAACACTCCTGGGCGCCGAGGACGCTCTATTCGACAACGTGTTCACGCGCCTGGACATCGAACGCCCCGACAGAGCGCGCGACATCCTGCCTGTGGCGGCCCGCTTCACCCGGTTCCTGCTCGGTCTCGCCCGCCGCGCTCCGTTCGAGCTCATTGCGACAGCCCTCTACGTGACCGAGGGGACCTACTCCGATTGGGCAAAGCGCCTCACCGCAGCGGGAGTGACGACCCGAGACCCGCTGTATCGCGGGTGGATCGACATCCACGCAGAGCAATCGCTGGAAGACTTCGCCAACTACCTCGCGCAACACGCCGCCTCCGCCGAGGGCGGCGGCGCGAGGGCGGAGCGCGTGTTCGTAAGGACGCTGCGCTACGAGATAGCCTTCTGGGACGAGTTCGCGCCGACCTCCAAATCTGTTCCTGCCCCCGTGAGGAAGGACAGGAGGGGGACCGTCCATGCCTGAACGCTTCACCGACCGCCTCCGACGGGTCGTGGACCCGGTCTGGCAGGCGCAGCACGCCCACCCATTCATCCGAGGCATCGGCGACGGTTCCCTAGAGCTGGCGCGCTTCCGGCACTGGGTGCGGCAGGACTACCGGTTCCTCATCGAGTACGCCCGTATGCTCGCCACAGCCGCCGCTCGCGCCCCCGACCTCGCAACCATGACCAAGCTGGCGGCGCTCACCAACGAGACCCTCGCAACCGAGATGTCGCTCCACCGCTCCTACGCGGAGGAGTTCGGCATCGGCAACGAGGAACTCGAGCGCGAGGAGATGTCGCCCACGTGCCGGGCCTATACCGATTTCCTCGTCCGCACCGCCGCCACGGGAAGTTTCCCGGAGGTCGTTGGGGCGCTCCTGCCGTGCATGTGGGGATTCGCCGAAATCGGCCTCGACCTCGCGGCCAAGGGCAAGCCGTCCGACCGGCGCTATGCCGCCTGGATCGATATGTACTCGTCCCAGGAGTTCGTCGAGCTTGCCGACTGGTGCAGGACGCTGATGGACCAAGTATCCGCCGGCCTCCCCGAAAGCGAGCTGGCGCGGGTGGAGGAGGCGTTCGTCACCAGCAGCCGGTACGAGTACTTGTTCTGGGATATGGCGTGGAACGAGGAGAAGTGGCCCGTATGAGCGAAGCCCGCAGGCCTGTCGCGCTAACGATCGCCGGCTCGGACTCAGGCGGAGGCGCCGGCGTGCAGGCGGACCTCAAGACGTTCGCCGCGTTCGAGGTCTACGGGGCCAGCGCCCTCACCGCCGTCACCGCGCAGAACACGCTCGGCGTTACCGGCATCCATGAGCTGCCCGTGGAGATGGTCCGTGGGCAGATCGACGCCGTCGCATCGGACCTCGGCGTGGACGCCGCCAAGATCGGCATGCTCTCCAGCGCCGCCATCATCGAGGCCGTGGCCGAAGGCGTCAAAACTCACGACATCGGAAGACTCGTACTCGATCCCGTGATGGTCGCCAAGGGCGGCGACCGCCTCTTGCGGGAGGACGCAGTCCACGCGCTGACCTCCCTTCTGCTGCCTTTGGCCTTGGTCGCGACCCCCAACGCAGGCGAGGCCGAGGTCCTTTGCGGACGCCCCGTCGAGACGATGGAGCAGGCCCGCGACGCCGCCAGGGCCATCCACGCGCTCGGTTGCAGCTATGTCGTTGTGAAGGGGGGGCACTTCGGCGCCGACGCCGTGGACGTTCTGTTCGACGGCGACGCGTTTGCGGACTTCCCGGCCAAGCGCATCGACACCACGAGCACCCACGGGACCGGCTGCACCTTCTCCTCCGCCATCGCCGCGAACCTGGCCAAGGGCGAAACGGTCGAGAGCGCGGTCGCCCTCGCCAAGACTTACGTCACCGACGCCATCGCCTCCGCCTTCCCCATCGGAGCCGGCCACGGCCCGCTCAATCACTTCCACCGATGGTGGGAGGGCTAGCCCCTAACCGGCCCCCTTGGTAGGGGAAGACACTCCTGTTCCCAAGCCTATGGACGATGTCTCGGCGGCCCCGTCGAAGCGGGAAGGCTGTCCCCTGGCAGAGGGGTCGGCGGGCTAAAATACACGGGCCTCGATTTGCCGGGAAACAGGCCGTCGTCACCTATTGACGGTAGTTTTCACCTGCTATACTCCGGCCCCAGCACGCAGGTGCTAGCACCGAACGTCAGCAGGGGGTGTTGACTTGGCAACGCTACGTAAAGGAGACCTCGCCGCGAAGGTCGCCGAAAGGCTGAACGGGCCTCGTTCTTGGGGCGACAGCGCGCTGAACGCAGTGCTCGATAGCGTTCGTGAATCCCTAGCGGCGGGAGACCGCGTGGTCCTTACCGGCTTCGGCTCTTTCGAGTCCCGTCAGGTAAAGGAGCGCCAGGTGCGCGCAATCCGAGGACGCCAAGCCGGACAGCGCGTCACCGTGCCTGCTCACAAGCGAGTCGGCTTCACGCCCGGCTCCGACCTAGCAGGAGCCGTCAGCGGCAAGAAGTAACGAGTCCGCCGGCGCACTGCCGCCCAGAGATATCCAGACTAAAGATGAGCGAGGCCTTGTAACAGGGGGCTCGCTCATTCTGCAAACGTCAACTCCCGGTTCAACGTTCGAACTCCCTCGGCTACCATATCCCCGTGGCCGAGGAACGCTACATCGCCCTCGTCGACTTGGACGCCTTCTACGCCTCTGTCGAGGAGATTGAGGACCCCGCTCTCGTGGGCAAGCCGCTTCTGATCGGCGGCAGGCCCGAGTCCCGGGGCGTCGTCGCCGCAGCCTCCTATGAGGCGCGCAAGTACGGGTGCCGCTCCGCCATGCCCATGTCGCAGGCCGTCCGCCTTTGCCCCAACGCCGTCGTCATGCCTCCGCGCTTCCATCTCTACCGGGACTACTCCAACCAGGTGATGGACATCCTGCGCCTCGAGTCGGAGCTCATGCAGCAGATGTCCATCGACGAGGCCTACGTCGACCTCACGCCCGTGGCCTGCACGATGCAAGACGCCCAAGGCTTCGCCCACCGCATGCAGGCGCGGATCCGCCTCGAAATCGGACTGCCGTGCTCGGTCGGCCTGGCCGCCAACAAGATGGTGGCGAAGGTCGCGTGCGAGGCCGGCAAACCGGGCGGGTTCGTCGTCGTCGAGCCGGGCGCCGAGGCAGCGTTCCTCGCCGGCCTCGACGTGCGCTCCTTGCCCGGCATTGGGCCGCAATCGGCCAAGCGGTTGAAGGCGCACGGGTTCGAAACCCTCGGCCAAGTCGCGAGCGCGTCGCCGGAGGCGCTTATCACTGTCCTCGGGCCGTGGGGCGTCGTGCTCCAGCGACGCGCTCAGGGAGAGGATCCGTCGCCGGTGACGACGGACCGTGAGGCCAAGTCCGTCAGCGCCGAGGAGACTTTCGCCGAGGACGTCCGCGAACGCGAGCCCCTCGCAGAAGAGCTGCGCAGGATGGCCGCGCGGGTCGCGGGTTCCCTCGAACGCCACGGCCTCGTGGGGCGCACGGTCACGCTCAAGCTGCGACGCGCCGACTTCACGACGCTAACGCGGTCCGCGAGCAAGGAGAGCGCCACGTCCCACCAAGATGCGATACTTGCCGACGCGCTCCGCCTCCTCGACGCCAACTGGGCGCCCGGGGAGCCTGTGCGGCTCGTCGGCGTCGGCGTCAGCAACCTCCGCCCCGTGCAAGCGCCCGGTCAGCTCCGCATGGACGCGCTCATCAACCAGATCGAGGTCTAACGACATGCTCCTAATCGACGAAGACGAGGTCCGCCGGCTGCTGCCCATGGACGAGTGCGTCGACGCTCTCGACGCTGCGTTCAAGGAATGGGCGCGCGGCACCGTATCCAATGCGCCGCGCTACAGGCTCCCCCTCGTGAGAGGCGCCCAGCAGGTGATGGCCGGCATGTCCCATGAGATTGGCGCGACCGGCCTCAAGACCTACGTCTCCGGCACGCAGGGCGGCAGCCGGATGGTCGTCCTTCTCTTCAGCGCGGAGGACGGCCAACCCCTCGCCATGCTCTCGGCGAACGCCCTCGGGCAGATACGGACCGGCGCGGCGAGCGGCGTGGCCAGCCGATACATGGCCAAGGACGACGCCAAAACCGTTGGCATGGTCGGCAGCGGAAACCAAGCGCAGACCCAGCTGGCCGCGATGTGCGCGGTGCGCCCCATCGAACAGGCGCTCGTCTACAGCCGCACCGCCGAACGGCGGGGGGCCTTCGCCGAACAGATGTCGGCTGCTCTGAGCATCGACGTTCGCGCCGTCGACTCCCCCGACGCCGCCATTGCCGACGCGGACATCGTCTGCGCCATCACCAACTCGCGCGAGCCGGTCTTCAACGGGGAGTCGCTCAAGCCCGGCGTCCACGTGAACGCGGCGGGGAGCAACCACTGGATGCGCCGCGAAATCGACGAGGCAACGATCAGGCGCAGCTCCCTCATCGTGGCGGACGACGTGGCGGATGCGAAAATCGAGTGCGGCGAGCTCATCTGGGCGGCGGAGCGCAGGGCTTTCAGGTGGGAGCAAGCCGTCGATCTCAAGGACGTGGTGAGCGGGCGCGTGTCAGGCCGCCCTTCCCCCGACTCGATTACGCTCTTCGAGTCCCAAGGTCTCGCCATCGAAGACGTTGCAGCCGGGATGCTCGTCTACCGCAAGGCCGTCGCCGCCGGCCTTGGGCGCGGGGTCGAGTTCTAGCCGCCTGCGACGGAGTAACATTGTGGCGGGCGGCGTGGTTCGACAGGCTCACCACGAACCGATTGGGAGGGCGGACCGGATCATGGCCGAAGAGAAGTACGAACCCAACGCTATCGACATCACGCCGGACGGCCTGCACATCGTGTGGAGGGACGGCGTCGAAACGCTCCTGCCCCACCGCTACCTGCGCGGCCATTGCGGCTGCGCTCAGTGCGTTGACGAGATAACGCACGTCCGGCGCACCGGCGTGGACGACGTCTCAACGGACATAACCGTCGAAGCGTACATGGAGGTAGGCCGCTATGCCGTCGGCCTGCTCTTCAGCGACCTCCACGAAACAGGGATATTCCCCTTCAAGCTGCTGCGGGACCTGGCCTCCCAGCCTAGCGGTTAGCCCTCGGCCGTTCCCGCGCCCTGCTCCGTCATGGACGCGGACGCAGGGACCCCGCCCCTCTTCATGCTCTCTACCCCAGGAACGCCTCAGCCGCGGCGGTGAGGTCCTGATCCGGCTCTTCTTCCACTTCGGCAGGCTCCTCAGCCACGCCCATGCGCCCTTTCAGCGCCGAGACCGCCTCGTGGGACCCGTAGACGGTGGTGAGCCGGCCGTTCACGCGTATCCGTATCTTGCCGATGTGGTCCGTCTTGGCCAGCAGCCAGAGCGACCAGTTGAGGGCCGAGCGCTTCAGGCGCGGGAATGCTCTGATGAGCTCGTCGCCCTGGTACTCGAACACCTCGTCGGGGCGGCGCATCAGTTCCTCGTAGACCATCGCCTGCAGCGGCGGGAGTCCACCTTGGGCGGGAAGGCTGTACTCGGCTATCTGAGATATCTTCATCTCAGCTCCTTGGACGTATTAATAACAAAATGCTTAGACAGAGTTTAGACTTCGCGCCAAAGAGCTGAGAAGCAAACTTGCGTGCGCGTAAGCGCGCATTAGCCTGCGAGCGCAGTGCGGCGCGCTCCGGGCGTCTGATAAACTGGCCGCGGCCGCCGACGGGCGGCCCATTTCATGCGAGCGACGCTATGACCGAACAACCAAATCAACGCCTCTCCGCCGACGAGGTCCGCCAGGTCGCGGCCCTCTGCCATATCGCTCTCTCCGACGAAGAGGTCGAGCATCTCCGCGACGAGATGGCCAAGCTCCTCGGCGAGGTCAGCGTCCTCCGGAATATCGACACCACCGGGGTAGAGCCCACCGGCCACGCCGTCGAGGAGGTCCACACCGTCATGCGCCCCGACGAGCCTCGGCCTCCTCTCGACCGGGAGGACGTGCTCGCCAACGCCCCCCGGCGCGACGGCGATTTCTTCCGCGTGCAGGCCGTCATGGAGGAGTCGTAACGGTGGCCGACCTCCATTACCTCACCGCCGCCGAGATGTCGCAGGCTCTCCGCGCCAGGGATGTCTCGGCAGTCGAGCTGGCTGCGGCTCATCAGCAACGCATCGCCGAGCTCGACCCACGGATCGGGGCTTACCTCGCCGTCACGCCCGAGCTTGCCCAACGGCAGGCCGAGGCTGCCGACCAACGCTTGGCGTCCGGGGACGCGGGACCGCTGACCGGCGTGCCCATGCAGCTGAAGGACAACCTCTCGACCCGTGGCGTGCCGACGACCTGCGCCTCCGCCATGCTGGACGGCTACCGCCCCCCTTACGACGCGACCGTCGCATCGGCGTTGGCGGAGGCGGGCGCGGTGCTGTTGGGAAAGGGCAACATGGACGAGTTCGCCATGGGCTCGTCGAACGAGACATCGGCCTTCAAGCCGGTCCGCAACCCGTGGGACCTCTCACGGGTGCCGGGCGGATCGAGCGGCGGCCCCGCCGCCGCCGTAGCCGCTGGTCTCGCGCCTTTCTCGCTAGGCTCCGACACCGGCGGCTCGATCAGGCAGCCCGCAGCGCTCTGCGGCATCGTCGGACTCAAACCGACCTACGGCCTCGTCTCCCGGTTCGGCCTCATCGCGTTCGCCTCGTCGCTCGACCAGATCGGCCCGCTGACCCGTTCGGTGGAGGATGCAGCGCTCGTGATGAACGCCATCGCCGGACACGACCCCCTCGACTCGACCAGCATCCCCGCCCCTGTCCCCGACTACGCCGACGGCATCGCGGACGGCGTGAAGAGCCTGCGGGTGGGCGTCGTCTCCGAGTACTTCGGCGACGGCATCGACCCCGCTGTCGCTGAATCGGTGAAAGCGGCCATCGCTCAACTAGAGTCCCTCGGCGCCGAGACCATCGAGGTCTCCCTGCCGACCTCTCGCGCTGCGCTGGCGGTCTACTACATCCTCGCGCCGTCCGAGTGCTCGGCCAACCTGGCGCGGTACGACGGCGTGAAGTATGGGTACTCCGACCAGGAGGCCGACGGCATGTGGACCGCCCTCGACTCGACACGCCGAAAAGGGTTCGGGGACGAGGTGCGCCGCCGCATCATGATGGGCACGTACGCGCTCTCTGCGGGCTACTACGACGCCTACTACAAGAAGGCGCAGCAGGTGCGGACGCTCATCCGGCGTGAGTTCGACGCCGCCTTCCGGAACGTCGACGTCCTAGCGCTCCCCACCTCGCCGAGCGTAGCGTTCGAGATCGGCGGCATCGTCGACCCGCTGGTCATGCACGCCAACGACATCTGCACGATCCCCGCCAACATCGCCGGCATCCCCGGCCTTTCGGTCCCCTGCGGGTTCGTCGACGGTCTCCCCGTCGGCCTCCAGCTCTTGGGACCCCACCTCAGCGAGCAAACGCTTCTCCGCGCCGCCTACGCCTACGAGCAATCGACCGACTGGCGCGCCCGCCGACCTAACCTCTAACGGGCGATGTCCCGACGCTGGAATACCGCCAGCGCTCCGCCGAAGCCGGCTAGCGCCACGCCGAACAGCACGATCAGGTCCCGCCACGGAAGCTCGCCGCTCTGGGCTACGCCGAGCGGGTCGTAGTAATGGAACAGCGTCAGCGGGCCCGCCGGGCCTGCCGGAGACCAGATCAGCGAGAGGAAGTCGACGAAGTACATCGCCGTCGCGACGCCCGCGCTCCAGACGACCGTCTGACCGCCGTCGGAGCTCGCCGCCGATATGAGCGCCGTGATGCCGCCCGCCGCCAGCACGAGCCCCAGCATGTTCAGCTGCACGAGTAGAAGCAGCCGGTTGTCGATGTCTCCCCCGATGCCTGTGAGCGCGGCCCCTGCGAACGTCCCCAGCCACGTCGCGAACACGATGACAACCGCTCCCGCGGCCAGCACGCCCAGCTTCGCGGTCAAGTAGCGCCACCGCGCGATGGGCGAGGCCAGCAGCATCAGCGCCGTCCCCCGCTCGATCTCCCGCGCCGAGGCCCCGCTGGCGACGGTGACGACGAACGCGAAGCCCGCGATGATGTAGAACGGGTGGCGGTAGTCCGCCGCGATGTAGCCCGTCGGGCTGGTCGCGAAGCCGCCCTGCGCCCGGAACAATGCGGCGATGGGCGCCGGCACGAGTTCGAACAGCTCCTCGAACGCCTCCATCCCTCCGAAGGCCTCGAACGTATAGACGATAACCATGCTTACCGCGAACACGCCTGCCGAGACCGCCAGCAGCCCGACGCGATAGGCGCGGAAGGTCTGGCGGAACACGCTAAGCACTGCCATCCTCCTCCGCGCGCGCTCCGTAGTAGCGCAGAAACAGCTCATCGAGGTTCAGGCGTTCGTAGGTCATATCGGCCAGGTCGTGCTTGGCGAGCTCGCGCACCACGTCGTTGAGGTCGCCCGAAACCGCCAGCCTCCACCTGTTCCCTTCCCGCGACAGCACCTCGACGCCCGGCGCGCTGATGCCGCCTGCCGGGGGCGTCCGGAACTCGACGACCATCGTTCTCGTCTTTCCCTCCCGGAGAGCGTCCACGGACCCCGTCTCCACGATCCTCCCCGCCCTGATCAGCGCGACCCGCTCGCAGACCTCCTGCACGTCGGGAAGCACATGGGACGACATAAAGACCGTCGCTCCTCTGTCCTGCGCCTCGCGGATGAGTCTGAACAACTCCTGCCGCATCAGCGGGTCGAGCGCCTCGGTCGGCTCGTCCATGATTAGCAGCTCGGGGTCGTGCTGCATCGCCTGCGCGAGCGCGAGCTTCTTGGCCATCCCCGACGAGTAGCCCTTCACCTTCCGCTGTAGCGCCGACCGCGGCATCTCCAGACGGTCGAGCAGCTCGGCCTGGCGCGGCGCCCCTTGCTTCATACCCCGCAGACTGGCCATATAGTCGAGGAACGCTTGTCCAGTGAACCCGCCCCCAAAGGCGACCACGTCCGGCAGGAAGCCGACCCTCGCCTTGATCGCGACCGTATCCCGCCAGGCGTCGAGCCCCAGCACACGAACGGAGCCCCGGTCACGGCGGATGAACCCCATCAGGACGCGGATGGTGGTCGTCTTACCGGCCCCGTTCGGCCCGAGGAACCCGAATACCTCGCCGCGCTCGACCCTCAGGTCCACGCCTCTGAGCGCCTCGACATCGCCGAAACGCTTCCGAACGCCCTCGACTCCAATCACCTCGCTCAAGCCGCCGCCTCATCGATTACGCTGCCGTCCACGACGCGCAGACGGCGCGCTCCATCGAGGTGAGCGACCGGCAGCGCGTCCGCGTCCGCCGACGTGACGATCGTCTGCGGGTAGGCGCGCGCCTCCTCCAACACCAGCGTCCGCCGCGGCTCGTCCAGCTCCGATAGCACGTCGTCCAGCAGCAGCAGCGGCGGGTCTCCACGCCGCTCCGCCAGCAGACGCCCCTCCGCCAGCCGAAGCGCGAGCGCCGCCAGCCGCGCCTGCCCCCGCGAGGCGTGACGGGCTATCTCCACCCCTCCGAGCAACAGGCGGAGGTCGTCGCGGTGCGGCCCAACGACCGTCATCCCCAACGCGCGCTCCCTGCGCCTCGACGCCCGCAGCGCCTTCTCCATCGCCCGCGCGTATTCCCCGTCCTGGGGACGCGCCGAAGTCGCCACGTACTCGACCGACAGGCTTCCGCCGCCGTACAAGCGGTCGAACGCCTCGCCGACGAGCCCGACGAGCCTGTCCGTCGACGCCCATCGCTCCGCCAAGACAATTGCCCCTTCCGCCGATAACGATTCGTCCCAGAAGCCAAGCTCGTCCTCGTTCGCCCGGCCCTCGCGCATCGCCTTCAGCAGGGCGTTCCTCTGGGAGAGCACTCGCTGATAGCGCGAGAGCGCCTGCACGTAGCGCCGCGACATCTGCGATAGCAGTATGTCCAGGTACCGCCGCCGCCCCGATGGCGAGCCGAACACCAAGTCGATGTCCTCGGCTGAGAAGAGCGCCGCGCTCATCACGCCCACCAGGTCCGACGCACGTTTCGGAACGCCGTTGACGCGCACGCGTTTCAGCACCCCCGGCCCGGCGGCGCAGTCCAAGCCCACGCGCAGCTCGACCGGCCCCTCGCGCCCCGCCAGCGTTGCCGCCACGATTGCGTACCCTCCGGCATCCGCCGCCTCCCACGATACGAGGTCTCGCTCCGTCTGAGCACGGTACGACTTGCCGATGGCGAGCAAATAGAGCGCTTCGAGGAGATTACTCTTACCCTCCGCATTGTCTCCGACAACCGTCGTCAGGCCCGGTCCGAGAGATAGGTCGAGTTGCCGGTAGGAGCGGAAGTTGGTCAGCGAGAGCTTCGTAACCTGCACTCCGCCATTCTACCGAAGAGCAATCGTCAACGACGCTCAACATCGTTCCTCTAGCAGGTTGTCGGGGCGTATCGCACCTCTCTACACTGAGACTACTCATCAGGAAGACCGCAGGGTGACCCCCTTGACCACTTACCTCACATCGCGCCGGGGACTGTTCGCAGCAGCCCTCGTCGCCGTTATCGCTCTCGTCGCCGCCTGTGGCGACCCAACTCCCACGCCAACCCCAACCCCGACTCCTTCACCCACGCCTACCGCAACTCCCACCCCGGCTCCGACACCGACTCCCGCGCCGACAGCCACGCCAACTCCAGAGGCGATGCCGGAGCCGGGGCCCGACTCAGGCCCAACGTCGGGGATGACCATGACCTTCGACGAGAACACGACGGGCCGCGACTTAATGGCACTCCTCTCCGAGGACGAGCAGTCCTGCGTTCGCGACCGGCTTGGCGGCGAGACGGTCGACGCGCTCCTCGAGCAGCCGGTCCTCTCGATAGACCCGACCACGGAGTTCCCCCTCGACTGCATCGCGGAGGAGACCGCCGCCGAGATATCCATCGCCTTCCTGGACCAGGAGGCCGGCGGGCTCACTCCCGAAAGCAGGACCTGCGTGCGGGACCTCTACGCGACAGCCGGCGTGGACATCCTCAACCCCGATGCGATGGATTCTCCCGCTTCCCTCGCTTTCGGCATCGAATTCCTCAGCTGCCTGACCGACGAGGAAGCCGTGTCCATCGGCATGGCGGAGGAATCTCCCTTTACGCCTTCCCAGATTCGCTGCGTCAAAGAGCAGCTCGGCGAGGAGGGATTCGCCGCGTTCTTCGCCGCCTTCGCGATGGCGGAGGAAGACCCAACCAAGCTGTTCCAGGCCCTCGCCCAGGCCGCCCCGGCTTTCGAGGCGTGCGGCGTCGAACTCATGACTCCCGGCCCCGGCCTCCAGCCGTAGGCGGTCGCTCGGAGCCAACCCGCTCGGATGCCAACAACACGCCGCCTGCTCGTCATCCTCGCTTCAGCCGCGCTCGCCCTCGCGCTGACGGCTGCGTGCGCCAGCAACCCCACTCCGACGCCGACGCCCTCCCCGACGCCGACTCCCGCTCCCGAGCCGACCCTGAGCATCGACGCGGACACGGTCTGGCGCGACGTGGCCGGCGCGCTCACGCCCGCCGAGATCTCCTGCGTCCACGGCGAGCTCGGCTCCGACGCCTATGACGCCCTTCTCAACGAGCCGGTGCTCGCCGGCGGCCCTTACCTCGCTTCCCTGCCGGTCGGCTGCCTGGAGCAGGAGACCGCCATCGATTTCATCGTCGCCCTCCTGAACGCCCAGGTCGGCGGACTCAGCGCCGACAGCGAGACCTGCCTCCGCGGGACTTTCGCCACTGTCGACATCAGCCAGCTCGCCGGCCTAGCCGGCGCGCCGACCGGGGACGCCAACGATATCGGCGCGGCAATAGGAGGCGCGGTCGGCCTAGCCTTCTGCCTTACGGACGAGGAAGCCGCGATGGTCTCGACGGGCGACTTGCTCGGAGACGCCATGGGCGAGATCACCCTCGCCCAGTTCACATGCGTGATCGAACAGGTCGATATCAGCGAGGTCCTCACATTATTGGAGACTCTCAACGCAGGCGGCGAGCCCACGCTCCCGTCCCTGGAGGTCTTCCAGGCCGTGGCCGACTGCGGCATCGACTTCAACGCCGACGGCGGCGACGCCATGGAGGAGCCGCCCAGCGGCCTCGGCGGTGGAGCGGGCCCTGGCTCCGGTCCGCTCAGCCTGCTCGAAGAGCTCGGGCCGGAGTTCGAGCCCTTCACGGAGTGCTTACGGCAGAACGCCACGCAAGCGGAGATCGACGCCCTCTTCTCGGGCGACCTCTCCGCCCTGGGGCCGGACGCGGCGGCCTGCTTCAACGACATCAGCGACCTTACGGGCATCCTGGAGCGCCTGCAATCTCCCTCCTAGGGGGTTGGTTGGCGGTCGGACGCGCAGACCCTCTCTCTAGCTCTCTCCCGCAGACGGGCTTCACGGCCCGTCCGGCATAGGGTGAAAGCTGATCAGTCGTCTTTTTCGTTACGAGTAAAAAGCTGACCGGTTGCACATTTCCTTACGAGTAAAAACCCTACCGAAAAACAGGAAACGATCAGGTTTTCGGGGGGCGTTTTCATGGCCGTGGCCTGCTTTGCGGGGTCTGGGAAGAAGCTGATCGCTCAGATGATTTTTTGTAAGGTGCATGGCCGCTGCTCCGGGTCGGCCGGTGGTTGGGGTCCTTCAAGCCAAGGTGTGATGACACACCATCGTAGGGGGCGCGAGGGGATTGGGCAATGGGCAAATGTCGCTGGAACCACCCCTAGCCCCTCCTTGGTAAGGAGGGGGACGGGAGGAGGGGAGGGCCTATGGAGAGGAGGGGTCGCTCCTCTGCTACACTTACACCCGGCCCCACCACCCCACAGCTAGTCCTACGAGTCCCGTGACCCAGCCTCCCGCGCCGATTGGCGAGATACAACCCATCGCCTGGCAAGACGACTGCCTCGTCCTGCTGGACCAAACGAAGCTGCCCGCCGCCGTCGAGTGGGCGCGCGTCCGCGACGTCCCTGGGGCCGTCGCCGCCATACGCGCGATGCAGGTGCGCGGCGCGCCGGCCATCGGGGTCACGGCGGCCTACGCCATGGCGCTGGCGGCCCGAAGCATCGACTCTCCGACCATGTCGTCGTTCCTCGACCTGCTCGACCCCCTCGCGGCCAAGATCGCCGCCGCCCGGCCGACCGCGGTAAACCTCGGCTGGGCCGTTCAGCGGTGCCTCGACACGGCCAGGACATGCCGGGCGCCCAGCGAGGCGCGGGAGCGTCTGCTGAAGCTCGCCCACGCCATGCGCGACCAAGACATCGAGGCCAACCGGGCCATCGGACGTTACGGCGCGGGCCTCATGCCGCGCTCGGGAGGCGTGCTCACCCACTGCAACACCGGGGCGCTGGCCACCGCGGGCTACGGCACCGCCCTGGGCGTCATCCGCGCGGCGTGGGAGCAGGGACGGCGCTTCTCCGTCTTCTGCACCGAAACGCGCCCTTGGCTCCAAGGAGCGCGCCTCACCACCTGGGAGCTGGCCCGTCTCGGCATCCCCGCGACCCTCATCATCGACTCGGCGGCAGCCGTCATGATGGCGTCCGGCGAGATCGACGCGATCGTCGTCGGGGCCGACCGCATCGCCGCAAACGGCGACGTCGCCAATAAGGTGGGGACGTACATGCTCGCAGTGCTGGCCAAGGAGCACGACATCCCCTTCTACGTCGCCGCGCCGCGCGCCACCATCGACCTCGGCACGGGGCGCGGCGAGGACATACGCGTCGAGGAGCGCCCCTCGGAGGAGGTGACCTCCTTCGCGGGCCGGCGCGTCTCTGCGGAAGGGGTCGAGGCGCGCAACCCCGCCTTCGACATCACTCCCGCCCGCCTGATTGCCGCCGTCGTCACCGACCTCGGCGTCGTCCGCCCGCCTTACGAGACCGGACTGCGCGCGGTAGCCAACCGGCCGAGCGCGGAAGGGGCCGCATGACTGCCGCCAGTCCCGTCCGCATCGGCGTCATCGGCGGCACCGGCCTTTACGACATGCCCCTCGACAACCGCCGCGAGGTCGCCGTCAGCACGCCTTTCGGCGACCCGAGCGACATAGTCACGATCGGCGACATCGACGGCGTCCCCGTCGCCTTTCTGCCGCGCCACGGCAGAGGCCATCGCATCCCCCCCACTGAGATTCCCGTTCGAGCCAACATCCACGCGCTGAAGCAGCTCGGCATCGAGCGTCTCATCTCGGTCAGCGCGGTGGGCAGCCTGAAAGAGGAGATCGCCCCGCTGCACCTCGTGGTCCCAGACCAGCTGATCGACCGCACGAGGTTGCGCGAGAGCACCTTTTTCGGCGATGGTCTAGTGGCGCACATCGCATTCGCGGACCCATTCTGCCCCGACCTCTGTGAGTTTCTCGCAGCGGCAGCCGGCCAGACCGAGGCCACGGTGCATCAAGGCGGCGCTCTGGTGGTCATGGAAGGCCCCGCCTTCTCGACCAGGGCGGAGTCCCGCCTCTACCGGTCATGGGACGCGAGCATCATCGGCATGACGGCGTTGCCCGAGGCCAAGCTCGCCCGCGAAGCCGAGATGTGCTACGCGGTGCTCGCCAGCGCCACCGACTACGACGTGTGGCATGACGGGCATGAAGACGTGACGGTCGAGGTGGTGGTGGCGAACTTACAACGGAATGCCGAAGTGTCGAGGCAGGCGCTGCGCCGTCTGGTCCCGGACCTGACGGGCCCACGGGACTGCGGATGCGGCGACTCGCTCAGAAACGCAATCGTCACCGCGAAAGAGCACGTCCCCCAAGAGACGCTGGACCGGCTCGGCCCAATCGTCTCCAAGTACATGAGCTGACAAGGAGGATTCCCCATGGCGCGAGGCAGACAGGAACCCGGCGAGCCCTATCGCAGGATCTCCGTGCAGGAGGCCCACGAGATGCAACAGGAAGGCGCTCTGGTCGTCGACGTCCGGCGGCCCGACGAGTGGGTCGCGGGCCATGTTTCCGGGGCCGTCCACATCCCCGTGGACGACATGCTCGGCGAGGCGGAAGAGAAGCTCCCCAAAGACCAGGACTTGCTCTTCATCTGCGCGGCGGGTGTGCGCAGCGGCCTCGCCGCCGAGATGGCGTCGGCCCTGGGATTCGAGGCGGAGCGCCTCTACAACATCGAGCAGGGCACTCCCTCGTGGATAGATGCCCAGCTCCCCACCGACTACGGCGAATAGAACGGAGAAAACGTGCAGCCTGAAGGAAAGCTAGGAGACATCAAAGACCCCAGCCTCGCCGAGGAAGGGATCAAGCTGATTGATTGGGCGGCGCGCGAGATGCCCGTCATCAAGCTCATCGGCCAGCGGTTCGCCGCGGAGCAGCCGCTGAAGGGACTCACCCTCGCCGCGTGCCTCCACGTCACGACCGAGACCGCCAATCTCGCCCTGGCCCTCAAGGCAGGCGGCGCCAACGTCCACCTCTGCGCGAGCAACCCCCTCTCCACCCAAGACCCCGTGGCGGCCGCGCTGGCTGTGGTCTACGACATCCCCACCTACGCCATCAGGGGCGAAGACAACGACACCTACTACAGCCACATCTACTCGGCTATCGACGCGGGCCCCAATCTGACGATGGACGACGGCGCCGACGTGGTGGCGACCCTCCATACGCAGCGTCAGGCCCTGCTCGGCAACGTCATCGGAGGCATGGAGGAGACGACGACCGGCGTGATCCGGCTCCGCAGCATGGCCCAAGCCGGAAAGCTCAAGTACCCCATCATCGCCGTGAACGAGGCCGACACCAAGCACATGTTCGACAACCGCTACGGCGCAGGCCAGAGCACGCTCGACGGCATCATGCGAGCGACCAACATTCTCTACGCCGGCAAGAACGTCGTCGTCGCAGGCTACGGATGGTGCGGCCGGGGCGTCGCTATGCGGGCGCACGGCATGGGCGCGCACGTAATCATCACCGAGATAGACCCCGTCCGGGCCTTGGAGGCCACGATGGACGGCCACCAGGTGATGAAAATGGAAGACGCCGCCCGCGTCGGAGACATCTTCGTCACCGTAACCGGCGGCAAGCACGCCATCGACGCCCAGCACTTCCAAGCGATGAAGGACGGGGCCGTCGTCGCCAACAGCGGCCACTTCAACATCGAGATCAACATCGATGCGCTGGAGGACGCGGCGTCGGAAAAGCGGGCCGTCAGGCCGATGGTGGACCAATACATCATGGGAGACGGCCGCAGGATCAACCTCCTTGCCGAGGGCAGACTCGTGAACCTGGCCGCCGCCGAGGGCCACCCGTCGGCGGTGATGGACATGAGCTTCGCGAACCAAGCGCTCAGCGCGGAGTACATGGCTAAGCACGCCTCGGAGATGGAGATAGACGTGTACGACGTCCCCCCGGAGCTGGACCGGCAAGTGGCCTCGCTCAAGCTGCAAGCCATGGGACTCTCGACGGACACCCTCACCGAAGAACAGGCCGCCTACCTCGCCGGCTGGGAGACCGGCACGTAGCTAGACTGCGCTCCGCCGGTCGGGAGACCGGCTTCCGAATCATCACGGGAGAACCCGGAGGACCCACCCGAATGACACAGACCGGAACCACGTTCGAGACCTCGCCCTCTTACCTTCTCACCTCGGAATCCGTAACCGAGGGGCACCCGGACAAGCTCTGCGACCAGGTGTCCGACGCCATCCTCGACGCGATTTACGCGCAGGACCCGGCGGCCCGGGTCGCCTGCGAGACCGCCACAGGGACCAACATCGTCGTCGTTCTCGGCGAGATCACCACGACCGCCAAGGTGGACTACGAGGCCATCGTCCGTGAGACCGTCAAACGCATCGGCTACGACGACCAGGAGATCGGCATCGACTACAAGACGTGCGAGGTCGTCATCCGCCTCCACGAGCAATCGCCCGACATCAAGGGCGGCGTGGACACTCCCCTAGAGGTGCGCGAGGACGGGGCCGGGAATAATGAAATCGAGAACCCCGGAGCCGGCGACCAAGGCATGATGGTCGGTTTCGCGTGCAACGAGACCGAGGAACTGATGCCCCTCACCATCTCTCTCGCGCACAAGCTCACGCGCCGCCTCGCCATCGCGCGGCGGGAAGGCGTCATCCCCTATCTGAAGCCTGACGGCAAGTCGCAAGTCACCGTGGAGTACGCGCATGGGAAGCCCAAGCGCATCGAGGCCATCGTCGTTAGCACGCAGCACAGCGCGGACGTAGACCACGAGCAAATCGACCGGGACATCCGCGAGCACATCATCGGCGAAGTCGTTCCCCAGGGCCTGATGGACGACGCCACCCGCATTTATGTGAACCCCTCCGGCCGCTTCGTGACCGGAGGACCGCACGGGGACTCCGGCCTTACAGGGCGTAAGATTATCGTCGACACCTATGGGGGCGTGGCACGGCACGGCGGCGGCGCCTTCTCCGGCAAAGACCCCACCAAGGTGGACCGCTCCGCCGCGTACGCCGCCCGCTGGGTGGCGAAGAACATCGTTGCTGCAGGTCTCGCCGACCGCTGCGAGGTGCAGCTCTCCTACGCCATCGGCGTCGCCGACCCAACCAGCCTCGCCGTCGAAACTTTCGGCACGGGCAAAGTGGATAGTGCGCTCATCATTCAGCTCGTGAACGAGCATTTCGACCTGAGCCCCGGCGGCATCATCCGCGACCTCGATCTGCGGCGCCCGCTGTACGCCCAGACCGCATCCTATGGGCATTTCGGGCGGTCGGACGTAGACCTGCCCTGGGAGCGGACCGACAAAGCGGACGCGCTCCGAGCGTCGGCGGACCTGCGGTAGGACCATGGCTGACAGGCCTCTCATCCGATTCGGAACCGACGGCTGGCGGGCGCTCATCGCCCGCGACTACACGTTCGAGAACGTCCGCGTCTGCGCGGCCGCGGTTGCCGACTACCTCAAGGAGCAAGGCCTCGCCGACCGGGGAGTTGTGGTCGGCTACGACTCCCGGTTCGCCTCGCCCGAGTTCGCCGCCGAGGCGGCGCACGTCGCGGCAGGGCTCGGCGTGCGCGTCTACTTGTCCGACCGCATCGTCCCCACGCCAGTCGTCAGCTACAACATCCTCGACCGCAAAGCCGGCGGGGGCATCGTCATCACCGCGAGCCATAACTCCGGCCTCTGGAACGGCTTCAAGTACAAGCCCGACTACGGCGGCAGCGCATCCCCCGAAGTCGTCGCCGAGCTCGAAGCTCACATCGACGCCCTCCTCGACACAGGCGGCGTCGAGGCTCCCACGAGCGCGTCCGGAATCGAGACCATCGATATGGCCTCGCCCTACCTCGCCAACATCGGGAACGCCGTGGACATCGACGCTATCAGGTCCGCAGGCCTCCGCGTCGGCGTCGACGCCATGCACGGCGCGGGCGCAGGATTCTTCACCGCTGCCCTTGACGGCGGGCGAACGACCGTCGAGGAGATGCGCGCCGAGCGCAACCCCCATTTCCCCGGCATGCGCCAGCCGGAACCGATCGAGCCCAACCTCGGCCCCAGCATCGAGGCCGCGCGCCAAGGCCGTTTCGATGTCGTCGTCGCGAACGACGGCGACGCCGACCGCCTGGGCGTGCTCGACGAGAACGGCGCATTCATCGACACCCTCTCCACATTCTCCCTGCTCTGCCTGCACCAGCTGGAGAACCAGGGCCTGCGCGGGGCCGTCGTACGATCGCTGACACAGAGCGTGATGGTCGACAAGCTCGCGGCCCTCTATGAGGCGCCCGTGCACGTCACGCCGGTCGGCTTCAAGTTCGTCGGGCCCGTCATGCTAGAGACAAACGCGGTGGCCGCAGGCGAGGAGAGCGGGGGCTACGCCTTCCGGGGCAACATCCCCGAACGGGACGGCATCTTCAGCGGCCTCCTCTTCATCGACCTCATGGTCAAGACCGGCAGACGCGCCTCCGAGCTCGTCAAGCTCTTGCACGAGAAGGTCGGCGAGCACGCCTACGACCGCCTCGACGTAGACCTCGCGCCGGACGGTCCCAAGCCCGACGTGAACGTCCTCGCCGCAAACCCGCCCGACTCCATCGCGGGCCTGCGCGTAACAGGCGCCGGCACGATGGACGGCGCTCGCTACGTGCTCGAGAACGGCTTCTGGGGCCTCATACGCCCTTCCGGCACCGAGCCTCTCCTACGGATCTACGCGGAGGGCGACAGCCCTCAGCGCGTCCGCGAGATGCTCGCCCAACTGCGAGCCATCGCAGGCGTGTAGCCCGCCTGCCCCTTCTCTCCTCTGCGAAAGAGCGACCCCATTTCCTCCTCTGCGGGCAATACAGGAGCGACCAAGCGAAAGGCCCGCTCAAACGAGCGGGCCTTTCGCAAAGAGACCTCTGTGAGCCAAGCTTAACGCTTGGTGTACTGAGGAGCGCGGCGGGCGCGCTTGAGGCCGTACTTCTTGCTCTCCTTGATCCGCGAGTCCCGCGTGAGAAAGCCGTTCTTACGGAGCTCGCGTTTCAGGTTCGGGTCCGCCACGAGAAGGGCCCGCGCGATGCCGTGGCGCAGAGCGTCCGCCCACGCCGATATCCCCCCGCCTTCTATCTTCGCCACAACGTTGAACCGATTCGCAGCCGCAGGAATCATGTCGAACGGCTGGGAGGCGCGCTTCTGCCAGTCCAACCAGGGGAGCGCTTCCTCCAAGGGCTTGCCGTTGACAACCATCGCGCCCGTACCCCCGAGGTAGAGGCGCACCCGGGCGATGGCGCACTTCCGCTTCCCCGTGCCGTAGTAGTAGCTCTGCTGCGTCGTCATTTACTTGCTCTCTCCCTGCCCTCGGGCTTCTCCTCCGCTTCGGTCTCCTCGGCAGGCGCTTCTTCCGCGGCGGACTCCGCTGACGCGACTTCAGCCTCGTCGGCAGGCGCTTCTTCCACGGCAGGCTCCGGTGACGCGGTCTCGGCTTCCTCGACGGGGGCCTCTTCCACGACGGGCTCCACTGAGGCGACTGCGGCCTCCTCGACAGGAGCTTCTTCTACGACGGGCTCCGCTGAGGCGATTGCGGCCTCCTCGGCAGTGTCCGCCGCAGAACGGCCTCGGCGCGTCGTCGTGACCGCTGCTGGCGCCTGCTTGGGCTTTCCCATGCCCATACGCACCTGCGCCTCGTGCGGGTGCGTGCCGCCGGCGTAGACCTTCAGTCGGCGCAGCATCTTTCGTCCGAGCCTGTTCCGGGGAAGCATCCCTTTCACTGCGAGCTCTATCACCCGCTCGGGGAACCGATCCAACATCTCTTCGAGCGTTCGCGTCCTCAGACTGCCAAGGTAGCCCGAGTGCCGGTAGTAGACCTTTTGCGACATCTTGTTGCCGGAAGCTCCGATTTTCGAAGCGTTCACGACGACGACGAAGTCCTCGTTCAACTGATGCCGGCTGTAATCGGCGCGGTGCTTACCCTGGAGGAGACCGGCGACCTTGGTCGCGAGACGGCCAATCCGCTCGCCATCGGCGTCGATGACGTGCCATCTCTCGCTACGGTCCACTGGCTTCGTGTGTTTCGTAATCCGTTGTAGCTGCATCGTTCTCTGGCGGGAACCCCGCGTATCTCACTTCCCGGAGCGTGAGCCCCCGGGCCGGGAAGACCGTCTCCGCCGCGCCCTGAGCCCCGCTCGCAAGCATCTGCTCGAACTCTTCTACTGCCGCTCCGCCCAATCCCACCTTCACCAACGCTGCGACCATCCGCCTCACCTGCTGCGGGAGGAACGCGTTGGCCTCGAATTCGACGAGGACCTCGTCGCCGTCCCGCCAGACCTCAGTCCTTGCCATTCGGCGCACGAACGTCTTGCCGTCCGGCTGCGAGCCGCTGAAGGCCCTGAAGTCGTGCTCGCCGACCAAGGCCGCAGCCGCTAATCTCATCGACTCAACGTCTAGCCTGCGCCCGGTCCGGTGTGTAAACCTCCTCCGCAGCGGCGAGGGCCGCCTGCCCTCGATGAGCCGGTACCGGTACACTCGGGCCAGCGCGTCCCGCCGTGGGTCGAATGCCGGACCAACCTCATGGGCCGACCGCACCGCAATCTGCTCGCCCAGGTAGTGGTTCAGCCCTGCGGCAATCCTCTCGACCGGCAACTCGCTCTCCGTATCGAAGGCTGCCACCTGACCGAGCGCGTGGACTCCGGCGTCCGTCCGGCCCGCCCCGTGGACGGTCGACCTGACCGTCGTGAGCGACTCTATTGCGTTTTCGAGCTCCTCCTGTATGGAAGGGACGTTCGCCTGGCGTTGAAACCCGGCGTAGTCGGTCCCCTCGTATTCGACGACGAGCGCTATCCGCCTCGTCATGGCCTCCCTAGACAAGCTCCAAGAGCGCCATCGGCGCGGAGTCGCCCTTGCGCGGCATGAGCTTCACCATGCGCGTGTAGCCTCCCGGCCGCTCCGCATAGCGCGGCCCGATCTCATCGAAGAGCTTCTCGACCGCGTGCTTGTCGGGCAGGACGGAGAGCGCTTGCCTGCGATTGTGCAGCGTCCCTTGCCTGCCCTTGCTGATGACCTTCTCAGCGATTGGGCGAGCCTCTCTGGCTTTCGCCTCGGTGGTCATGACTCGCTCGTGGCGCAGCAACTGCGCGACGAGATTGTTCAGCATCGACTCCCGGTGCTCGCTGTAGCGGCCGAGCGTCCGGCCCTTCACACGATGTCGCATCGACTACTCCTCGTCGCCGGAGCCGGCCATCACTGGCTCGGCCTCGCTCGCCAAGTCCGGGTGGACGATGCCGATCTCACGCAGCCGCTCGTCCAGCTCGTCCAAGGACTTCTCCCCAAAGTTCCGGATCCGCAACAGCTCGTTACGGTCCTTCTCCAGCACCTCGCCAACCTTGTGGATGGACGCGCGCTTCAGACAGTTCAACGTGCGGGCCGTGAGCTTCAGGCTCTCGACGGTCATGTTGTATTGCGAGGCAGGGATAGCGGCGGCCCAGGATGGACGAGCGCCGCTCAGCTGGTCGCTCTCGGAGACGGACGAGAAGCGGAAGAAATGCTCGACCAGTTCTCGTCCGGCTTGGCGCACCGCCTCCGCGGGCGAGATTGCCCCGTTGGTCCATACCTCCAGGTTCAGCCGCTCGTAGTCCGTGTGCTGGCCGACGCGCGTGCGGTCGACCGAGTAGTTCACCTTGCGCACCGGCGTGTAGATCGCGTCCACCGGCAAGACGCCGATCGGGAGGCCGTCACTGGAGGCCGCCGGATCGTAGCCCTTGCCCTGTTCGACGTTCATCTCCATCACGAGCCGCGACCCAGCCCCGTCGAGCGTGGCGAGGTGCAGCTCCGGATTCACGATCTCGAAATCGGACGATGTCATGATGTCGCCCGCCGTGACGTCGCCGGGGCCCTCGACCTCCAGCCGGAGCTTGCCCGGCCTGTTCGTGCTCGAACGCAGGTTGATCGACTTCACGCTGAGGAGGATGTCGACGACGTCCTCCTTCACGTTCGGGACGGTTGAGTACTCGTGCTCGACCCCGTCGATCCGCACCCAGTTGATGGCGATGCCGTCGATCGAGCTCAACAGCACCCTGCGGAGCGGGTTGCCGAGGGTCATGCCATAGCCGCGCGGAAGCGGCTCGACCATAAATACGCCATGGGTGTTGGTTGCCTCGATGACGCGGACTGAGGCCCGCGGCAACGGAGCGATGTCGAGCATAGGGTCATGAGGCTCGTCGTATTCCAGTTCCAACATCGTCTAATCACATCCTCTTCGTGCAACGGGCCTGCAGAAGCGGGAGGATCCAGCCTCCCGTCCCGGGCGCTAGCGGGAGTAGAACTCCACCACCATCCGGGTCTCGATTCTGCTGTCGATGTCCGCAGCCTCCGGGACCCGCGTTATCGTCGCCGTCATCTCTCCCTTGTCCAGGGATATCCACTCCGGAATCGGACGCTGCCCGACCGTGCGGATCGCATCTTGGGCGAACTGCTTATCCTTGCTCGCCGGCTTCCACGTGACGGTCTCGCCGGGCCGCACCCTGTAGGAGGGGATGTTCACCCTGCGGCCGTTCACTATGAAGTGCCCGTGGAGCACCCGCTGGCGCGCCTGCGCACGGGAATCGCCGAAGCCGAGCCGGTACGCCACATTGTCCAGCCGCCGTTCGAGCAGCTGGAGCAGGTTGTCGCCCGTCGCGCCCGGCGACCGGAGCGCGTCGCTGAAGTAGTTGCGGAACTGACGCTCGAGCACGCCATAGGACTGGCGCGCCTTCTGCTTCTCGCGCAGCTGCAGCGCCCATTCCGACGCACGGCGGCGGCGCGGCTGCTGCTCGCCGGGAGTCTTGCGGCGCTTTTCGACCCCGCACTTGGGCGTGAAGCACCGCTCGCCCTTGAGGAAGAGCTTCTCGCCTGCTCGCCGGCACTGCCGGCACACTGGTCCTGTATATCTTCCCATCTCGTCTCTCTACACTCGTCGCCGCTTTGGCGGGCGGCAACCGTTATGCGGAATCGGGGTCACGTCGCGGATGCTCGTGACCGTAAGGCCCGCGCCTTGGAGCGCGCGGATCGCGGACTCGCGGCCCGCTCCGGGACCTTTCACGTAAACCTCTACCTGGCGCAGCCCGTGCTCCATCGCCTTGCGCGCGGCTGTCTCCGACACTCGCTGCGCCGCGAAGGCGGTGCTCTTCCGCGCCCCCTTGAAGCCCACTCCGCCCGCCGCGCCCCAGGCGACAACATTGCCCGCCGGGTCCGTCAGCGACACGATAGTGTTGTTGAATGTTGCGGTGATGAACACCTTGCCGCGCGGAACGAACTTGCGCTCGCGCCTGCGGGTCCTAGTCCTATTGGCCCTAGCCAAGATTGCCCCCCCTGCTCCGGCTCTACTTCTTCATCACGCGGCGTTTGCCGGCGACTGTCCTGCGGCCGCTGCGCTTGGTCCGCGAGTTCGTCTTCGTGCGCTGACCATGCACCGGCAGCCCGCGGCGGTGCCGGATGCCCCGGTAGGAGCCTATGTCGATCAGGCGCCGGATGTTGTCGTTCACCTCGCGCCGGAGATCACCCTCCACGACGTACTCGCGGTCGATGATCTCGCGGACTTTGGTCAGCTCATCATCCCCAACGTCGCGCACCTTGGGATTGCCGGCGATGCCCACCTGCGCCGTGATGCGTGTCGCCACCGTCGGCCCCACGCCGTAGATGCTCCGCAGCGCAATCTCGATGCGCTTGTTGTCGGGTATGTCTACGCCTGCTACACGCGCCATCTCTATCACCCCTGCTTCTGCTTGTGACGCGGGTTCGAGCAGAGGATGCGGATAACACGCCCCCGCCGAATCATGCGGCACTTATCGCACCTTGGCTTGACGGATGCCGAAACCTTCACTGCTTGACGCTCCTTCGCTACTTGAACCGGTACGTGATCCGACCGCGAGTCAGATCGTATGGCGAAAGCTCCACGAGAACCCGGTCTCCGGGAAGGACTCGGATGAAGTGCATCCGCATCTTGCCCGATACATGGGCCAGCACAGCGTGACCATTCGCCAGCTCAGCTCTGAAGGTCGCGTTGGGCAGCGCCTCCACCACCGTGGCCTCGACCTCTATCGATTCTTTCTTTGCCATACGGGCGTTGGACGCCCCTCCTATGCGACTTTCGTCGTGATGATTGGCTCACCCTCGGTGACGATCACCGTATGCTCGAAATGGACGGAAATCGTCCCGTCCGCCGTCACAACCGTCCAATCATCGTCCAGGACCTTGGTCCCATCCCCGCCGAAGTTAATCATCGGCTCGATGGCGATTGCCATCCCAGGCTTCAGCAGCGGTCCGCGGCCGCTCGAACCGAAGTTCGGCACCGACGGCTCCTCGTGGAGCTTCCGGCCTATGCCGTGCCCCACATACTCCCGAACGATCCCGTAGCCGCCGCGCCGCAGCACCTCTTGCTCGACGGCGTATGAAACGTCGCCGATCCGGTTGCCCGCGCGCACCTCGGCGATGCCCGCGAACAGGGCCGCGCGCCCCGTCTCCATCTGCTTCTTCGTTTTCTCGTCCACCTCTCCCACCGCGACGGTCACGGCGGAGTCGCCGTACAGACCGTCCACGATTGCACCGAGGTCCAGCCCCACTACGTCGCCCTCTCGGATAACGCGGCTCCCAGGGATTCCGTGCACTATCTCCTCATTGATGGAGACGCACAGCGTGCCCGGAAAGCCTCGATAGCCCTTGAATGCGGGCAGGCCCCCGCGGGCCCGTATCTCCCGCTCGGCAATCTCATCGAGCTCGAGCGTCGTCATCCCGGGAGCGATGGACTCCCGGAGGACGACCAGCGCCTCCCCGGTGATCCGGCCCGCTTCCCGCATCCGGTCGAGCTCCTTCGAGCTCTTCACCGTTATGCCGCTGTCGCCGCGTCGCGCGCCCAACTCACCGTTGAGCCCCCGCAGCAGCACTGATCTCGATTCTGTTTCCATTCGTAAACGTCTATTCTACTCTCTACAGCGCATTACGAAAACCCGCCGTCACGCGGCGATGACCCTCTCCAAATCCGTCGTCACGCACTCTACCTCTTGCTCTCCGTTGATGCGCGTCACTTTCCCTTGCGCCTGATAGTAGCCAATCAACGGCGCCGTCTGGCGCTCGTAGGTGTCGAGTCGCGCCCGAACGACCTCCGCCTTATCGTCGTCCCGCTGATACAGCTCGCCCCCACAGCCGTCGCACACACCCTCGGTCTTGGGAGGGTTCGACGTCTCGTGGTAGGGCGTCTGGCATGATCTGCATATCCACCGGCCGGCCAGGCGCCGGACCAGCTCCTCCGTGTCCACCTCGATTAGCGGCGCGGCATCGATCTGCTGCCCCTTCTCCGCGAGAGCGGCGTCGAGGGCCTTCGCCTGCTCCATCGTGCGCGGAAAGCCGTCCAGCACGTAACCTTCCCGCGCGTCGGACTCCGCGATGCGCTCGAGCGCCATACGGATCGTGACGTCGTCCGGCACGAGCTCGCCCTTGTCCATGTACGTCTTGGCGAGCTTGCCGAGCTCCGTGCCCTCGCCCAAGTGCTTGCGAAACAGGTCTCCCGACGCGATGTGAGCGACGCCCTTGCGCCGCGCGATGAGCGACGCCTGGGTCCCCTTGCCCGCGCCCGGAGGTCCGAGCAGAACGATGCGTCCGCTCATCGGATGAAGCCCTCGTAGCTCCGCATAAGCAGCTGCGCCTCTAGCTGGCGCATGAAGTCCAGCGCCACCGAGACCATGATCAGCAGGCTGGTGCTGCTCAACGTCAGCGCCTGAACGCCGGTGATGCGCGTGAAGAAGAACGGCATCACCGCCACGAGGCCCAGGAAGAGCGCTCCGCCCCACGTGATGCGAAGAATCACGCGGTTCAGGTATTGCTGGGTCGGCACGCCCGGCCGGATGCCCGGCACGAATCCCCCGTTCTTCTGAAGGTTCTCGGCCAGCTGTTGCTGCTGGAACACAATCAACGTGTAGAAGAACGTGAATACGACCACCAGGACGAACACCAGCGCCCAGTACCACAAGGAGGTCGGGGCTAGCGTCGCGACGATGAACCCCGCGAAGCTCGACACGAAACCGCTGCTCGACGGGTTGTAGATGAAGTTCGCCACCATCCCCGGCAGCACCATGATGCTGAACGCGAAAATCAACGGGATCATCCCCGCCGAGTTCACGCGCAACGGCAAATGCGTAGCCCCTGTCTGACGGTACATACGCCCGCCCCTGAACACGCTCCTCCCGTACTGGACGGGGATGCGGCGCTGGGCCTCGTTGAAAACAACGATGAAGTAGACCAACGCGAGCCCCACAACGGCCAGCATGAGTAGCCCGAGGGCGTTGTCGCGCGCAAGGAATCCCTGGCCGAGCAGAGTCGGCAAGCCCGAAACAATCCCCGCAAAGATGATGAGCGAGATGCCGTTTCCAATGCCCCGTTCCGTGATGAGCTCGCCCATCCAGACCAGCAGCATCGTCCCCCCAACGAAGCTGATGACGATCGTCACCGTCTCGAACGAGCCATCCCCGAAGAAGCTCACCGGGAATGTGAACACGCCCGAGCGGGAGAAGAGCAACAATTGCCCATAGCCGGAGAAGAACGCGATGGGCACCGTGATCCAATGGGTGATCTGGTTGATCCGCTGCCGCCCGCTCTCCCCTTCTTTGGACAGCGCCTGCAGCTGCGGCAGGACCGGGGTCAGGATCTGGATGACGATGGACGACGTGATGTACGGGAACACGCCCAGCGCCGCGATACTCATGTTTCGGAGCCCGCCGCCGCTGAACAGGTCGAGGAAGGGCACGAGTGAGTTGCTCTGGAACAGATTGCCGAGCGCCGAGCGGTCCACTCCCGGCACCGGCACATGGGCCAGCAGCCGGAAGATAATCAGCATCCCCAGCACGAACAGAATCCGAGCGCGCAAGTCCGGAGTCCGGAACGCGTCGATCATCGCCTGGATGAGCGCCGGCCTCCCGGTCTGTTGGCGAGTTGCCGCTTGCCCCGCCCGCACTTGCTACGCCTCCTGCACCGAGCCGCCGACAGCCTCGATCTTGGCCTTGGCGGCAGCCGATACTTTCGCGCCCGAGATGGTCACCGCGCGGGTTATCTCGCCGTACGCAAGCACTTTCACGGGCTTGTCGGCGTGACGCACCATCCGGTGCGCCTCCAGCACCGCCGGGGTCACCTCCACGACGTCCTCCGGCAGCGTGTCCAGTCGCGCGACGTTGACAACCTGGAACTCGACGCGGAACGGGTTCTTGAACCCGCGCAGCATCGGGAGTCCCTTGATGAGCGGGTTCTGGCCGCCCTCGAAGCCCGGCCTCACGCCGCCGCCCGAGCGGGAGTTCTGGCCCTTCATTCCCCTTCCGGAGTACGTTCCCCTGCCTGAGCCGTCGCCTCTCCCAACCCGCTTACGGTTCGGGCGCGCGTGCGCCGACCGGACTGTATGCGCCTGCATCGGTTAGCTCTCCTCTCCGGCGCTGACGCTCACCAAGTGGCGCACCTTATGCACCATGCCTCGTATCGTCGGGGTGTCCTCGCGCTCAACCTCGTGCTGAAGCCGCTTGAGACCGAGAGCTTTCACCGTCCGCCGCTGACTCTGGTCATAGCCGATCTGACTACGGACCAGCTTGATTCGCAATTTCGCCATCACTACGCTCCGTCGCTCGCACGGCGTGCTGCACTGGGCGCTGCGCTGGCCGGCGGCGGGGCGTCGCGCTGGTCGCGCCGGTCGCGGTCATCGCGATCGCGCCGAGGGCTCACCTCGCGCCGCAAGGGCGTGTGGCGGTCGGGCGCGGGGGGAAGGATCGCCTTGTGGGCCTGCTCCTCTTGCGAACCCTGGCCCTGTAGCATCTGCAAGCCTTGCATCGTCGCCTTGACTACGTTGATCGGATTGCGGCTGCCGAGCGCCTTGGCGACGACATCCTTGACGCCCGCCGCCTCCATCACCGCTCGGACCGCGCCCCCCGCTTTGATGCCCGCGCCTGGCTGCGCCGGGCGTAGGAGCACCTTGGACGCCCCGAACTTCGTGGTCACCGAATGCGGAATCGTCGAGCCGCGCAATGCGACCGCGAGCATCTCCTTCTTGGCGATGGTTGCGCCCTTGCGGACCGCGTCCGGCACGGCCTTGCCCTTGCCGAGGCCCGCGCCAACGTTGCCCTCGCCATCCCCTACCACCACCATCGCGTTGAAGGTGAGGTTCCGGCCGCCCTTGACGACCTTGGCCACCCGGCGGATTTGGACGACCTTCTCTTGAAGGTCGGTCGGCTCTTCGAATCTTCGACTAGTAGTTACCATTAGCTAGAACTCGAGCCCTTCTTCCCGGGCGCCGTCGGCCAGAGCCTTTACTCGCCCGTGATACTGATACCCTCCACGGTCGAACACGACGGACTTCACGCCTTTCGCCTTCGCCCGCTCGGCCACCAACCGCCCAACCTCTCTTGCCGCGTCCGTCTTGGCGTACGCGTCCTTGGGAAGTTCCCGCGAGCTCGCAGCCGCCAGGGTATGCCCCTTCTCGTCGTCGATGACCTGGGCGTACGTGAACCGCGAGCTGCGAAACACGTTGAGCCGGGGACGGTCCCCGACCCCTGAGAGCCGCCTGCGTAGCCGCCTGTGCCGAACTATTCGTGCGGCCCTGCTCGTCTTCACCTTTGCCATCTCTACGCCCTCTTCGCGGCGGACTTGCCCGGCTTCAAGCGCACCTTCTCCCCTGCGTAACGGACGCCCTTGCCCTTGTACGCGTCCGGGGGCCGCAGACGGCGGATGCGCGCCGCTTGCTCGCCGACGACCTGCTTGTCCGTCCCGCGGATGTGGATGCGGTTGTTCCCTTCAACCTGGAACTCCACCCCGTCCATCGGCTCGACGACCACGGGGTGACTGAAGCCGAGCTGCAGGTTGAGCGATTGCCCTTGCGCCTGCACGCGATAGCCGACCAGCTCGAGGCTCCGCGTGAAACCGTCGTTCACGCCCGTAACCATGTTGGCGATCAGCGCCCGCGTCAGCCCGTGCAGCGCGCGGTGCGCCCGCTGGTCCGAAGGACGCTCGACGACGATCACGCCGTCTTCCTCCCGCACGGTGATGTCCGGGTTGACTGCTTGACGCAGCTCGCCCTTCGCGCCCTTCACCACGACTTCGCCCGTGGCGACCTCGACCGAGACGCCGCTGGGGATGGGGATTGGCTTTCTACCGATTCGCGACACGTAACGCTCCTACCACACGTAAGCCATGAGCTCGCCGCCGATGCCTCGACGGTAGGCCTCCCGGCCTGTCATTATCCCTTGCGACGTGGAGACGATTGAGATGCCGACGCCCCCAAAGGCGCGGGGCACCTCCCGCTTCTGCACGTGCACCCGCAGGCCCGGCTTGCTCACGCGCTTCAAACCGGCGATAACCGGCTCCTGGGTCTGCGAGTAGCGAAGCTGCAACGTGAGCTTGTCCTGCGGCTTCTGCTTCAAGACGCTGTAGTCCTCGATGAAGCCCTCTTGCTTGAGTATCTCGGCAATCGCCGCCTTCACCTTCGAGGAAGGCAGATTGATGCCGGGGTGACGCACGAGCTGCGCATTCCTGATGCGCGTCAGCATGTCGGCGATAGGATCGGTCATAGTCATAGCGCGCCTCTACCAGCTAGCCTTTCGGACGCCCGGAAGCTGACCGGTCAATGCCATCTGCCTGAAGCAGATGCGGCAGAGTCCGGCGAATCGAATGTACGCCCGCGGCCTGCCGCAGCGGTTGCAGCGGTTCATCTGCCGAACCTTGTACGGAGGAGTCCGCTTCCACTTCGCCAGCTTGCTCTTCTTCGCCACGTTAGAAACCCCTGTCCTAGTTCGTCTGCGGACGAGCAAACGGCATCCCGCACAGCTCGAGCAGTCTGAAGCCTTCAGCGTCCGTTTGGGCGCTGGTCGTTATTATTACTTGGAAGCCGCGAGCGCGGTCGACGCTCCCATAGTCGATCTCCGGAAAAACGATCTGCTCCCTGAATCCCAACGAGTAGTTCCCCCGCCCGTCGAAAGACTTCCGGGGAACCCCACGAAAGTCACGGATGCGCGGCAGCGCCGTGGAAATCATGCGGTCCAGAAACTCGTACATGCGGCGTCCTCGAAGCGTGACCATCACGCCGATGGACTGCCCCTCTCGCACTTTGAAACCCGCAACGGAGACGCGCGCCTTCGTAATCACGGGCTTCTGCCCCGTGATCGCCGCTATGTGCCCCGGCGTCGTCTCCATCGCCCGGTTGTTCGTCAACGCCTCCCCTAGTCCCACGTTCACGACTACCTTGGTCACCCGTGGCGCCTGCATGGCGCTGGCGTATCCGAACTCCCGGATCAGCTGCCCTCGAATCTCGTCCCGGTAGCGGGCCATCAAACGCGGCGGCGGCTTGGGCTCCGCAACCGTCTCCTGGCTCTTCGCGGATCCCCTGCGGCGTGGCGTGGCGGCCTTCTCAGCAGCCTCGGGCGCGGCGGACCCTTCCGCCGAAGCGGCGACAGCCGCTGGCGTCCTGCGCTGACGCGTGCGAGGGGCGGGAGCGTCTCCGGCGGTTGCGCGCGAACGCGATGGCCGCTTCGGCTTCTGTTCGGGCTGCGGTTCTTCGGCCGAGTCGTTCTTTTCAGCGTCCGTGGTCAACTGAACATCCCCTCGCATCTCTTGCACATGCGCGCCTTCGAGCCGTTCTCCAGCACCTTGATCGCCACCCGCGTCGGCTTATCGCACGCGGGGCAGACCGGCATGAGCTTGGATGTGTCTATCGGCATCTCTTTGTCGATGATGCCCGCCTGCCGGGCGCCTTCCGCTCCTGCCCGGAGGTGGCGCTTCACCATGTTCAGACCCTCGATCAGCGCCTTGCCCTTGTCCGGAATTACGCGCTGCACATTGCCGCGCCTGCCCTTGTCCCGACCCGCAATCACCATCACCAAGTCGTCGCGTTGCACCCGCGCCGTCATCACAGCACCTCCGGCGCGAGCGAGACGATCCGCATAAAGTTGCGCTCACGCAGCTCACGGGCCACCGGCCCGAAGATGCGCGTGCCGCGGGGCGCCTCCGCCTGTCCGAGTATCACCGCGGCGTTGTCGTCGAAACGGATCGTCGATCCGTCCGGACGCTTGGTCACCGCGCTCGTGCGCACCACCACGGCCCGCACAATCTCGCCCTTCTTCACCGCGCTGTTCGGCTGCGCCACCTTCACCGAGGCGACGATGACATCCCCCACCCGCGCGTACCGGCGGCGCGTGCCGCCGGGAATGTTGAAGCACATGATCTCTTTCGCGCCCGAGTTGTCCGCCACGATGAGGCGAGTCTGTGGCTGAATCACGACTTCCCCTCCTCATCCTTGGCCTCGGCGGACTCCTCAACGACCGCCTCTGGCTCCTCAACGACCGCCTCCGGCTCCTCGACAGCAGCCTCGGCCTCGACGGACTCCTCAGCGACCGCTTCCGACTCCTCGGCCGCAGCCTCAGCCTCGACGGACTCCTCAGCGACCGCTTCCGGCTCCTCGACCGCAGCCTCAGCCTCGACGGACTCCTCAGCGACCGCTTCCGGCTCCTCGACAGCAGCCTCGGCCTCGCCAGACTCTTCGACAGCGGCCTCTTCCTCAACTGACGCCTCCGGCTCGTCAGCGACAACCGCAGGCTCATCGGCCACAGCGACGATCCCAGCCGCAATCACCGGCACAGCAGCAGCGGCCGGCTCTTCGGGGAGCGCCGCCGCAACGGCGGGCGCAACCTCGGGAACGTCTTGCCGGTGCAGCAGCTCGGCAACGCGCCACCGCTTGGTCCTCGACAGGGGCCGCGTCTCCACCAGGCGGACGGTGTCGCCTACGTGATACTGATTGGCCTCGTCGTGCGCCTTGAACTTCCTCACGCGCCGGACCGACTTGTGGTACAGCGGGTGCTGGACGCGCCGCTCGATCGCGACCACCACCGTCTTGTCCATGGCGTCGCTCACCACGCGCCCGACGCGGGTCTTACGCTGCTTTGGTCGCTCCGTCACGACGCGTCTCCTATCAGCTCACGCTCGCGGACTACGGTCAGAATGTGCGCGAGGCGCAGCTTCGCGTTCCGCAGCTCGGAAGGGTCGGAGAGCTGCCGCGTCGCTACCTTGAATCGCAGGTTCATCATTTCGAGTCGCGTGCTGGACTCCTCCTCCTTGAGGCGTTCGTCCGTCAGCGCTCTAGTTGCTTCGATCTTCGGTCTCATAGAATCCCGCTCCGCTAGCCGACGAGCAGCGGCTCCTCCCGGCTGACCATCCTCGTTTGCACCGGCATCTTCTGCGCCGCGCGGGCCAGCGCCTCCTTCGCGAGGTCGCCCGAAACGCCGCCGACCTCGTACATCACGCGGCCCGGCTTCACCAGCGCGACCCATGCGTCGACGGGTCCCTTGCCTCCGCCCTGCCGCGTCTCTGCCGGCTTGCGGGTGATCGGCTTGGCCGGGAACACCCGGATCCACACCTGACCTCCACGGCGGAGGTGCCGCGTGATTGCTCGGCGGCCTGCCTCGATCTGCCGTGCGGTGACCCATCCCGCATCGAGCGTCTTCAGTCCGTAGTCGCCGAACTGCACCGAGCTTCCCTTGATCGCCATGCCTCGCATGTGACCCCGGTGTTGCTTCCTGAATTTAGTTCTCTTCGGTTGAAGCATCTGCTTCCACCTCACTCGCAGTTTCGACGGGAGGCGCGGTTTCCACGACAGGCGCAGCGACGGGAGGCTCGGCTACGACGGGCGTAGCGACCGGCGGCGCGAGCGCCACTCCGGCATCCTGCGCCGCGAGCGCCTCCTCAGCAGCCGCTATCGCCTCGGGCGACACGCCGAGATCAACATCCGCAGTCCGGGCCTTTTCCGACTCGTTGAGGATCTCGCCTCGGTATATCCACACCTTCACGCCGATGCGCCCCATCGTGGTGCTCGCTTCGGCCAACCCGTAGTCGATGTCCGCGCGGAGCGTGTGGAGCGGCACCCGGCCGTCCATCACCTTCTCCCGCCGGGCGATTTCCGCCCCGCCCAAACGGCCCGACACCATGACTTTAATGCCCTTCGCGCCGGCCTGCATGGACCGCATCACGGCCTGCCGGATCGCGCGGCGGAACATAACGCGGCGCTCCAGCTGATCGGCCACGTTGCGCGCCACCAGGAAAGCGTCGAGTTCGGGCTGCCGGATTTCGAGCACGTTCAGGCGTACTCGCTTGCCTCCCGCCGCGCCCTCGACCACCTTTCGCAGCTCGTCAACGCGCTGGCCTCCCCGCCCGATAACGATGCCCGGCCGCGCTGTGTGTACGTTGATGGTCAGGTCCTGGGCGCTCCGCTCGATTTCCACGCGCGAAATGCCCGCCTCGGCGTACTGCTTACGAATCACCTCGCGGATACGCCAGTCTTCGATGACCTGTGCGGAATACTTCGCGCCCGTGCCCGCGAACCAGCGCGATTGCCAGTCCTTAATCACGCCAAGGCGGAAGCCGATGGGGTGTGTCTTGTGTCCCAAGCTCCTAGTCCTTCTCGTCCACGACGATCGTGATGTGGCTGGCCTGCCGCCTGACCCGCCCGACCCGGCCCCGTGACCGGGCCCGAAAACGGCGCATCTGCACTCCCTGGTCCGCATAGGCGGACGTTACGACCAGCTTGGTCGGGTCCAGCCCATTATTGTTCTCTGCGTTCGCCGCCGCCGACTTCAACAGCCCCGCGATTTCTTCCGCCGTCGGCCCCGGCTGGAACCGCAGCTCGTCCAGCGCGGTTAGCACCGGGCGGCCTTGAAGCGCCCGCAGCACCAGCCGCACCCGCTTGGGCGAGATTCCAACCTGCTTGCTCACTGCTTTGACGGGCATCGCTTACCGCCTCACCGACGACTGACGATCGGACTTCGAGACGTGCCCGCGGAACGTCCGCGTCAGCGCGAACTCTCCCAGCTTGTGCCCCACCATGTTCTCCGTAACGAACACCGGAATATGCCGCCGGCCGTCATGCACGGCAATCGTCATCCCAAGCATGTCCGGCATGATCGTCGAGGCGCGCGACCAAGTCTTGATTACGACTTTCGAGTTCGTGCTCTGGGCCCGCGCCACCTTCTTGGCCAGCTTCGGGTGGACGTACGGCCCCTTCTTGACCGATCGAGACATCTACCGCTTCCTCCTGTCACGGACCACGAACACGTCCGTGTGGAAACGACGCCGGGTCTTCGGGCCCAACGCGGGCTTGCCCCAGGGCGTCTTCGGGTGCGTCATGCCGATTCCCGCGCGCCCCTCGCCTCCGCCGTGCGGATGGTCGCTCGGGTTCATGGCGGAGCCTCGGGTGTGCGGGCGCTTCCCTAGGTGGCGGTTCCGCCCTGCCTTCCCGAGAGAGGCGTTCTTGTGCTCAGGATTGCCGACCTGCCCTATCGTCGCGCTCGCCGCGCTCGGCACCCGCCGGATCTGACCGGAAGGCAGCCGCAGCATCGCAAACTTCTCGTCGCGGGCTAGTAGCTGCGCGCCCGTCCCCGCGCCGCGGCACATCTGTCCTCCCTTGCCGGGCTGGAGCTCGATATTATGCACCAGCATGCCCGTCGGGATATTCGCCAGCGGCATCGCGTTCCCCGGCCGTATCTCAGCATCCGGGCCGGACATGAGCTTGTCGTCCACCTTCACCCCATTGGGAGCGAGAATGTAACGCCGGGCCCCGTCCGCGTAGACCAGCAGCGCGATTCGCGCCGACCGGTTCGGGTCGTACTCGATGGACTCGACCCTGCACGGAATGCCCGCCTTGTCCCGCTTGAAATCGATGTCGCGCCAAGCGCGCTTCGCTCCGCCGCCGCGATGGCGCACGGTCATCTTGCCGCGGACGTTGCGTCCGCCGCTCTTGTGCAAACCCTTGGTCAGCGCCTTGTGCGGAGTCCGGCGCGTCACCTCCGAGAAATCGGGACGCACCGCCGCACGGACGCCGGGGCTTGTTGGACGTAGTCGCTTCAGCGGCATCCCTACGCTCCCTCGAATAGTTGGATAGTGTCGCCCGGAGCAACCGTGACGATCGCCTTCTTGACGGCGGGCGTCCGAAGCCATCGGCCGTTGCGCAGCCGCCGGTTCTCGCCCGGGTTCCTCACCATGTTCACGTTCGTAACGCTCACCTCGTACGCCCGCTCGACAGCCTCGCGCACCTGCGATTTGTTCGCCTTAGGCAAGACCTCGAAGACGTACTTGTTCTGCTCCTGGAGCAGCGTCGATTTCTCCGTGATCACCGGACGCTTGAGCACCTGGAAAACGTGCATTATGCCACGGCCTCCTTGCGCACGCGCCGCGTGTCCGACCACAGCTCGTCGGCGCGCTTCACCGCGTCGGGGCTGATGAGAACAGCGTCGAACCGCAGTAGGTCGAGCACGTTCAGGATGTCCGCGTTGATCGCCTTCACGCGCTGGATGTTCCGCACCGCCAGGCCCGCCTGCGAGCCCGCGCCCGTGACCACGAGCGCCGAGCCCGTGACCCCAAGTCCCGCGAGCGTCGCCGCCATCGCCTTCGTCTTCTGCTCTATCGAGTCCAACCCGTCGACCACGAAGATCCGCTCGGCCGCCGCCTTCCCGGAGAGCGCCGTGCGGATGGCCTGCCGCCGCATCTGCTTCGGCATGCGCTTGCGGTATGACCGGGGCGACGGCCCGAACGCGACTCCGCCCCCGCGATGGTGCGGAGACTTCCAAGAGCCCTGGCGCGCCCGTCCCGTCCCCTTCTGAGCGAAGGGCTTGCTCCCCGTGCCGTGGACCGCGCCGCGCGTGAGCGTGCTGCTCGCCCCCTGCCGCTGGTTCGCGCCGTGGTAGACGAGCGCCTGGTGCAGCAGCTCAGCGTTCTCCGGCGCGCCGAACACTACGTCGCTCGCCTCGATCTGGCCGGCTGCTTGGCCGTTGATGTCATATTGAGAGAGCCACATTACGAGCTCTGCTCCTCGGATGTTTCTTCGGACGAGACAGCCGGCTCCTCGGGAACGGCGCGCTCCGCGACCGGGACGCCATGGGCGTACCGCACCATCACCGTCGTGTTGCGGGAGCCGGGGACCGGGCCGCGCACCATCAGCAGATTGCGCTCCTCATCCACCAGCTCCACCCGGAGCTTGCGAACCGTCTTGCGCTTGTCACCCATGTGGCCGGGCATCTTCTTGCCCTTCAGCACGCGCCCCGGATAGGTGCCCGCGCCAATCGACCCAACCGCCCTGCCCCGGTCGCCTTGCCCGTGCGTCTTCTGTCCGCCGCTGAACCCGTGACGCCGCATGGCGCCCTGGAAACCGCGGCCTTTGGTAGTCGAGACCACGTCTACGAAGTCCCCCGTCTGGAACTGCGAGACCAGAAGCTCTTGACCGACCATGTACTCGGACACGTCGTCCGCTTGGAACTCCCGCAGCTGCTTGACTCTGGCGCCCGAGGCGGCGAGGTGGCCGGCAGCGGGCTTGGTAAGCTGCTTGGCGGGGCCGTATCCCAGCTGCACGGCCTCATAGCCATCGCGCGCGGCAGTACGCACCTGCGTGACCACGCACGGCCCGACTTCCAAGACCGTAACGGGAATCACCCGCGCCTCTGAAGCAAAGAGGTGCGTCATCCCGATCTTCTTGCCTATCAGTCCTTCGATCATCACGCTTACAACTTGATTGAGATATCCACGCCCGCCGGCATCTGGAGCCGGGTGAGCGCGTCCACCGTCTTGGAGTTCGGCTCGAGGATGTCCACGAGCCGCTTGTGCGTGCGAAGCTCGAAATGCTCCCGCGAGTCCTTGTCGATATGGGGCGACCGAATCACGCAGAAACGCTTGATCCGCGTCGGCAGCGGGACCGGCCCGGCTACGGCAGCCCCCGTGCGCTCCGCCGCCTCGACGATCTGCACCGATGACTGGTCCAACAGCTTGTGGTCGAAGGCCCGCAGCGTTATCCGAATCTTCTGACCCGTCGCCGCAGGCGCGCTCCGCGCTCGTGCTGTTTGCTCGACCACTACCGCTCCTCCTACGCGCTTCGCGCGACCGCCTGCACCGTGGAGTCAGGCGCCTTCTCGTACCGCCCGAACTCCATCGAGTGGTTCGCGCGTCCCTGGCTGAGTGAGCGCAGGGCCGTCGCGTAGCCGAACATCTCCACCAGCGGAGCGTCCGCCTCCACTACCTGCGTGCCCCCTTGGCCTTCCATCGACTTGATTCGTCCCCGCCGCCCGTTCAGGTCGGCAAGCACTTCGCCCAGGTACTCTCCAGGCGTAATGACCTGAATCTCCATCACCGGCTCCAGCAGAATCGGCGACGCCTTCCTCAGCGCCTCCTTCAACGCCATCGACCCGGCAATCTTGAACGCAATCTCCGACGAGTCCACCGCGTGGAAGGAGCCGTCCACGACCGACACGACAACGTCCATCACCGGGTACCCGGCCACAACGCCCGTGTGCAGCGCCTCCTCGGCGCCCTTGCCGATGGCCGGAATGTACTCCCGCGGGATCGCGCCCCCCACGATCTGGTTCACGAAACGGAATCCCGAGCCTGGCTCGCCCGGCTCGATCTCCAAGACGCAGTCGCCGAACTGACCGCGACCGCCCGTCTGACGGACGAACCGGCCGCGCGCCGACGCCGCCTTGGTGATTGCCTCCCGGTAGGCGACCTGAGGACGCCCAACCGCCGCCGCTACGTTGAACTCGCGCCGCAGGCGGTCCACCAGTATCTCCAGGTGAAGCTCGCCCATGCCCGACATGATTGTCTGGCTGGTCTCTTGGTCGTGATGCACCCGGAACGTCGGGTCCTCTTCCGCCAGCTTGATGAGCGAGTCCGTCAGCTTGTCTTGCTCCGCCCGCGTGTTGGGCTCGATAGCGACCGAGATAACCGGCTCGGCGAACCGGATCGTCTCCAGCACTACCGGCTCACGCTCGTCGCAAATCGTTTCGCCGGTGAACGTGTTCTTCAGTCCTACCGCCGCGCCTATCTCGCCCGCCGAGATGCTCTCCGAGTCCTCCCGGTGGTTGGCGTGCATGAACATGATGCGGCCCATCCGCTCCCGCACGCCCTTGGTCGCGTTGTAGACGCTCGCGCCCGCCTTCATCGAGCCGGAGTAGACCCGGAAGTACACCAGACGGCCCGCGTAGGGGTCCGAGACTATCTTGAACGCGAGTGCGGCGAACGGCTCGGACACGTCTGGCTTGCGCTCGACTTCATCCTCGCTGCCGGGGCGCTTGCCCATCACCGGGGGAACTTCCAACGGCGACGGCAGATAGTCGATAACGGCGTCGAGCACGAGCTGCACGCCCAAGCTCTGCAGCGCCGAGCCGCAAACGACGGGCACAGCGCTGTTGGAGATTGTCGCCCGCCGCAGCGCCGCTTTGATCTCCTCCGGAGAAGGCGTCTCCCCTGCGAGGAACTGTTCGAGCACGTGCTCGTCGTTCTCCGCGACTCGCTCGATCATCTCCTCACGGACGTTCGCTATCTCGTCCCGCATCCCGGAGGGAATCTCCCCCTCCCGAAGCTCGCCGGGCGCTCCGGAGCGCTCGAAGAACCACGCCTTCTCCTCGATCAGATCGATAACGCCGTGGAAATGGTCCTCGGCGCCGATTGGGTACTGCACAGGAATCGGCACGGCCTTCAAACGGTGCCGGATCGAGTCCATCGTCTTCTCGAAGTCCGCCCCTATGCGGTCCATCTTGTTTACGAAGCAGATGCGCGGCACGCTGTAACGGTCCGCCTGGCGCCACACCGTCTCGGATTGGGGCTGCACCCCCGCCACCGCGTCAAACACAACAACGCCTCCGTCGAGTACGCGGAGGCTTCGCTCAACCTCGGCCGTGAAATCCACGTGGCCGGGGGTATCTATGATGTTGACCTGGTGGCCCTTCCACTCCGCTCGCGTCGCGGCGGACGTAATCGTAATCCCTCGCTCGCGCTCTTGGGCCATCCAGTCCATGACGGCGGTGCCCTCGTGGACCTCGCCCAGCTTGTACGTGCGGCCCGTGAAGAACAGCACCCGCTCCGTCACCGTCGTCTTGCCAGCGTCAATATGGGCGATGAACCCTATATTCCGCACCTTATTGAGATCTGCCATTGTTCCTACCATCTATAGTGAACGAAGGCGCGGTTCGCCTCCGCCATCCTATGCATCTCCTCGCGGCGGCGCGCGGCGGCGCCCTGCCCGCGGGAGGCGTCGAGTATCTCGGCCGCCAGACGCGACCGCATCGGTTGCCCGGCGCGCGCCCTGGCCGACCTGATCAGCCAGCGCATCGCCAGCGCGTTCCTCCTGCGCTCGGGGACCTCGACCGGGACCTGGTACGTCGCCCCGCCCACACGCCGGGGCTTCACTTCCACCATCGGGGTGACGTTGCGGAGCGCGGTGTCAAACACCTCCATCGCATCGCGGTTGCTGTCTTTAGCGACCTGATCGAGCGCCTGGTAGACCGCGCGCTGCGCCACGGTTTTCTTCCCGTTGTGCATCACCCGGTTGATGAAGCTCGCCAATTGCACGCTGCCGTGCAGCGGATCCGCCACCGGCACTCGCCGCTCGGCCCTTCGTCGGCGTGACATCTGCTTGCTCTTCCTCCTCGCGCCTGAGCATACGCAACCCCACGCCGGACCACATGCCTCACGGCATGGGGCCGACACACCTTCCGGCTATCGCCGGAGGCGGGATTCAAGCGGAATGCTTAGGAGCGCTTGGTCCCGTACTTGCTCCGTCCCTGCTTCCGGCCGTTAACCCCGGTTGCGTCGAGCGCGCCACGGATTATGTGGTAACGCACACCTGGCAGGTCCTTCACACGGCCGCCGCGAATCAGGACAACGGAGTGCTCTTGCAACGTGTGGCCCTCGCCTGGGATGTACGCCGTAACTTCCATCCCGTTCGTCATACGGACACGAGCCACCTTTCGCAGAGCGGAGTTCGGCTTCTTCGGCGTTACCGTCCGCACCTGGACACACACCCCTAGCTTCTGAGGGCTGCCCTCTCCCCGGTACACACGGTTGCGCAAGGTGTTTCGCACGAAACGCAGCGCAGGCGCCTTGGTCTTCTTGACCACACGCTTGCGCCCGTGCCGCACGAGCTGATTTACCGTTGGCATACGCTTTTCACCTGCGCCGCTTGACGAAGCCATCGCGCCCATTTCGGACGCGAACATTGGAATGCTACCCGTAGGCCGCCTACCCTGTCAACGCTGCCCACTCACGCGGAGCGCCTAAGTTCACCCCATACCCAGCGGCCCCATTGAGAGCGAATCGGGGAAGGCTCCCCTTGCCGTTCATCCCCGCGAAAAGCGGGAACCTCGCCTTATCGTCATTCCCGCGAAAGCGGGAACCCCGAGTGGCCGGTAGGTCACGCCCCCCACCCCGTCTGCGGGGAGGCCGGGAAGGGGCCGCCGGACGTATAATCGCCCCCACCCCGGGCTGCCGCGGACTTGAGCATCCGGCGGACCCCGTGACCAGAGGAGCCTCCCAGGCATGACCGAGGAGCGAAGCCCCGTTAGGGTCTACACGAAGCAGGGAGACGAAGGGGAGACCGGCTTGCTTTACGGAGGCCGCGTCTCCAAGAGCGACCTCCGCACCGAAGCCTACGGCGCCAGCGACGAAGCCGTCTCCGCTCTCGGCCTCGGACGCTCCCTCTCCAACGACCCCGAGGTCCGGCGCATCGTCAAGCGCCTCCAGCGCGAGCTCTTCACCGTCGGCGCCGAGCTCGCCACTGCAAGGTCCGAATACGCCAAGCTCAAGCTCCACTTCAGCGTCGTCACCCCCGAAATGACCGCGGCCTTGGAGCGCGACATCGACGCCCTCGGCGAGCAGATCGAGCTGCCCCGCAGCTTCATCATCCCCGGCGCCTCCCCAGCGTCCGCGGCCCTCGACCTCGCCCGGTCCACCCTGCGTCGCGCCGAGCGGCGAGTCGTCGAGCTGAAGTCCCAAGGTATGCTCGAGAACGACGAGCTCCTCCGTTACCTCAACCGCGCGTCGGACCTCGTCTTCATGCTCGCCCGCTTCGAGGACCGCGCCCTTCCTTTCGAGAAGCTCACCGCCCAAGACGGCGAATAACGACCGCGATTAATCGCGCCTAATAAGGAGCAGCTATGGCCAACGAGCCGATCAACCTCTACGAGCTCGAAACGATCGCCCAACAGACTCTCGCCCTCAGCGAGTGGGACTACATCGCCGGCGGGGCCACCGACGAAATCACCCTCGCCCGCACCCGTTCCGTCTTCGACCACATCGCCCTCCGCCCTCGTATGCTCGCCGGGATTCCCGGAGCCGACCTGACCACCACAGTCCTCGGCAATCGAATCCCCGCGCCCTTTATGCTCTCTCCTTGCGGCGGCCACCGTAGGGCCCACCCGGAGGCCGAGCTCGCCACCACCAGAGGCGCCGGGAGCTTCGGCACTGTGCACGCTATCAGCGCAAACTGCTCCTTCCCTCCGGAAGAGATCGCCCGCGTCGCCGACGCTCCCCTCTGGTACCAGACCTACTTCTACCGCGACCGCGAGCAGACCGTCGACCGCGTCCACATGGCCGAGGACAACGGCTACTCCGCCGTCTGCGTCACCCTCGACGCCGTCTGGCCTCCCAAGCGCGAGCGCAACATCCGCAACGCCTACCAGCGCCAGCCCCGCGCCGACGAGGCGAAAATCGCCCCCCAAGGCCCCGATACTCAGCAGGCCAAGTTCGACGCCGGCATGAGCAGCCGCCGGGCCGTCGACCCCGGCGCGACATGGGACGATGTCGCCTGGCTTAGGTCCATCACCAACCTGCCCATCGTCTTCAAGGGCGTCATCACCGGCGAGGACGCCGCCCTCTGCGCCGAGCACGGCGTCGACGCTCTCATCGTCTCCAACCACGGCGGACGAAACCTCGACACCACCATCCCCACCATCGAGGCCCTCCCCGAGGTCGCAGAGGCCGCCGGGCCCAACGTCCAGGTCTACCTCGACGGCGGCATCCGGCGCGGCACGGACGTCGTCAAAGCCCTGGCCCTCGGCGCCAAAGCCGTCATGCTCGGACGCCCCCTCTTCTGGGGTCTCGCCTACAACGGCGCCGATGGCGTCGCCCATATGCTCGACATCCTCCGCGACGAGGTCGAGACCACGATGGTCATGTGCGGCAAAGGCAGCGTGGAAGCCATCGGCCGCGACGCCGTCGCTCGCCTGCCGGAGCTCCGCTAACGGCGCCGATGCTCAGGAAGGCGGACGGGTCGGAAGAACAGGGGGGCCCTGGGAGGAGAAGCCCCCCTGGAAGAGAAGTCACCGGACAGTGAACTCCGAGAACATCCCGAGTGCGTAGTGCCCCTCAACGTTGCAGAACAGAACGTAGGAGCCGGGGTCGAGATTGAAGGTTTTGCTCGCCGTCGCGCCTGCCGGCAGGTCGTCAGGCTCTATCTCGTCGATCACTTCCCCATCGATCGCGTCCTCAGCGACCAGCGCGCCATCCTGCGGGAGCATATCCGCACGGAGGTCCGTCTGGAGTATCACGATCTCGTGCTCGAGGGCGCCCACGTTGACGCCGGTCATCTTGATGTCGCCCGCCGGAACCACGCTCCGCTCCGGCGCGAGATAGTAGTCCCCGAGCACAACCTTCAACCCATCGTCGTCGTTGATTAGGTTCCCTTTAAACTCCTCCTCTCCGCCACACGCTGCAAGGCCCAGTGCGGCCAACCCCAGAACAACCAGTAGAAGTACGGCTTTTTGCATCTCTTCGCCTCCTTCCCTAGAGTTCCTTAGAGTTCCTTATCCTCCCATAACGAAATTCTACGCCTATATAAACGGAATAGCTATGCCTGTCCCGGATAATGGTTCGATTTTCCCTCAAGTATACGAGATACAGTCAGGAGAAGGCCCGGAGAGGGCCAGAAATCCCCTCTCACCGTGATGGGAATGGGCGAGGGTGAGGAGGGAACCTCCGCGCCCGAACCGCCAAGCGCCCCCCTGATACAATCAGCCCCGTGGATCCCGTCGCAATCATCGACTACGGCGCGGGCAACCTGCGCAGCGTGCAGAAAGCCTTCGAGCGTCTTGGCTACCGGGCCGATTTCGTGTCCGAGCCCGCTGAGCTCGACTGCGCCTCAGCCGTCGTCTTTCCGGGCCAAGGCGCCTCTCCCCAGGCTATGGCCGCCCTCAACGCCCACCGCATGGCCGGCCCCGTACGGGACTGGATCGCCGACGGCAAGCCCTTCTTCGGCGTCTGCCTCGGCCTCCAGCTCCTCCTCGACCACTCCGAAGAGGGCGACACTCCCGGCCTCGGCGTTATACCCGGCAATGTGAAACGGTTCCCCGGCGGCATGAAAGTCCCCCACATGGGCTGGAACTCCGTCGACCTCGTCCGTCCCCACCCCATTTTCGACGGCGTCCCGGAGGGCAGCTACTTCTACTTCGTCCACTCTTACTATGCCGACCCAAGCGATCTCTCCTGGACCGTCGGCACGACTCAATACGAGGTCCCTTTCGCCAGCGTCTTGGCCCGTGGCAACGTCGTCGCCACCCAATTCCACCCTGAAAAGAGCGGCGATGTCGGCCTGAAGCTCTACGACAACTTCATAACGCGCCTCGCCGCCCGGTCCGCCTAGCCCCCGCCCGCTCATGGAAATCATCCCCGCCATAGACCTGCGCGCCGGGGCTGTCGTCAGGCTCTTCCAGGGGGACTACGACCGCCAGACCACCTTCGGCAACGACCCGGTCGGCGTCGCCAAGCAGTTCGAGGCCGACGGCGCATCGCGCATCCACGTCGTCGACCTGGACGGCGCAAAGGAGGGCCGCCGCACCCAAGCCGCCCAAGTGCGCGCGATAGCCGCCGCCGTCGCCATCCCCATTGAGCTCGGCGGAGGCCTACGCTCCCTCGCCGACATCGACGACGCCATCGCGGACGGCGCCGGACGCGTCATCCTAGGCACCATCGCCGTTCGGAATCCCGCCCTCGTCCAGGACGCCCTCGCCCGACACGGCGCGGAGCGGGTCGTCGTCGGCATCGACGCCCGCGACGGCATGGCCGCCGTCTCCGGGTGGACCCAGAGCAGCGCCGCGACCGCCGCCGACCTCCTCGACGCCATGGCTGCGGCAGGAGTCCGCCGGTTCATCTACACCGACATCGCCCGCGACGGCGCCCTCGCCTCCCCGAACTTCGAAGCAGTCGCCCGGATGGTCCACCGCGCCAATCGGGCCGATCCTGCCGCCCGGCTCATCGCCTCAGGCGGCGTCGCCGGCGTCGACCACCTCCGCGCTCTGGCGAGCCTGGACGTAGAGGGAGCCATCGTCGCATCCGCTATCTACCAGGGCGTGCTGGACCTCTCCGCCGCCATCGCCGAGCTCAGCTCTCCGCCCCCGCCTCTATGAGATCGGTGGAGGTTCGTGGTGAGCCTGTCGAGCCCCCCGCGCCCCTGCCCGCGAACGTTTATCATGCACGTCGTCCGACGCTCGCCAACGGAGCAGTTGTCGGCTTCCGCCTATGACAAGTGAAACCTCAGCCGGCACCAGCGGCTCGTCATTCCGTGCATCGGGCCCGACCTACATCGCCACCATCGCGATAGGCCACGGCCTCAAGCACTGGTATATCGCGGCCTTCTCCGTCTTCCTTCCCCTCATCGTCAAAGAGTACGAGATCACCGCTGCCGGCCTCACCGTCATCGGCCTCGTGAAGCAGCTCGCCGGCGGCCTCCCCAACTTCTTCGTCGGCTACGCGTCCGACCGCCTCCGCAACTACTGGCACTGGATGCTCCCCGCATCCTTCTTCTTCGCCGCCCTCTTCATGATGCTCTCCGGACGCTCCCCCTGGGTGTGGCCCGTCATCGTGCTGGCCGCCTTGGGGGGAGTCGCCGCATCCTTCTGGCACCCGCCCGCCATCTCCATGCTCAGCAACCGCTTCCCCGCCCGGCGCGGCATGGCCATCGCCTTCCACGGCTCAGGCTCCGGCGCGGGCGAGGCCCTCGGCCCCCTCGCCGTCGGCTTCGTCCTCGTCACCTGGCTCGCCGACGATTGGCGCCTCTACACGCTCATCAGCTTCATACCCGCCGTCGCCATCACCGTCTTCCTCTACTGGCTGCTCGCCGGCGCCAGAACGGCCCCCGTCGAGACCCCGGGCCGCCACACCCGCCTCCTCGACACCGTCGGGCTATTGAAGCACCCCGTCTACGTGAGCCTCGCCTACGCCAACTTCACCCGCTCCTTCTCCCATTTCGGCCTCCTCAATTTCATGCCCGTCTACCTCTCCCAGGACCTCGGCATGGACAGCTTCGGCGTCGGCTTCCACGTCTCCCTCCTCACCCTCCTCGGCGTCGGCGTCGGCCCCGCGTTCGGCTACTTCTCCGACCGCATCGGTCGGCGCATCCCCATCGTCGTCGCCATGGCCGTCATCGGCGTGAGCATGTTCGTCATGGGTTCCGCTGGTTCCGGCATCGTCCTCACTCTCTCCCTCGCCTTGGCCGGCCTCTTCCTCTGGTCGAGCCAGGACGTCATCAACGCGACCGCTATGGACGCCGCGCCCGCGGGCCTGCAGGGCTCCACCGTCGCCCTCATGTTCCTCAGCAGCCTCCTGGGGGCAACCGTCGGCGTCATAGTCATGGGGGCCGTCGTCGAAGCGACCGACTCCCTGCGCAACATCTTCTGGATCGCCGGCGCAGTCGCCGCTCCCGGCGCGTTCATCTTCCTCGTCGCCCCTCTCCGCCGGAGTCAGGGGTAGCTCGATGGTCGAGTCCGGCGTCATCCCCGTCCGCGCCGAGAAGCTCCGTCCCTTCATCGCCTCGGTCGTTCGCGGCATGGAAACGCCGTCCGCCGACGCCGACTTTATCGCCGCCGTCCTCACGGAAGCCGACCTCCGAGGCGTCGACTCCCACGGAGCGACGCGCCTTGCCGGATACGTCGAGATGCGCGACCGCGGCCTCCTCAACCCGACCGCCGACGTCCGTGTCCTCTCCCAAGACGGCGCCTGCGCCCTGATCGACGGCGGCAACGGCTTCGGAATGCTAGGCGCTCGGCTCGGGATGCAGCTCGCTATGGACCAGGCGAGGAGGAACGGCATCGGCATGAGCGTCGCCCGCAACATGACGCACACCGGCCTCGTCGGCTACTACGCTATGACCGCTGCCGCCCACGGGCTCATCGGCATCGCGATGAACAACGGCCCGCGCATCGTCCCTCCGTTCGGGAGCACGACGCCCCTCCTCGCGACCAACCCCATCAGCGTCGCGTTCCCCGCGGGCGAGGAAGAGCCCATCGTCCTCGACATGGCCACCTCCATGGTTGCGGCGGGCAAGCTCCGCATCGCCGAGAAGAAGGGCGCCCCCATCCCTATGGACTGGGGTCTCGACCGCAGCGGCCGGCCGAGCAGCGACGCAACCGAGGTGCTCGGGAACGGCTACCTCCAATGGGCCGGCGGCTACAAGGGCTTCGGCCTCGCCGTCATGATCGAGGCCTTGACCGGCGTGCTCTCCGGCGGGACCTTCGGCGCCGACACGCCGGAGATGAAGCGCTTCGGCGAGGACCCCCTCGTATCCAGCGGGGCCTACATCGCTATCGACATCGAGCGCTTCATACCGGCCGCCGATTTCCGCTCCCGCATCGACTCCCTCGTCCGTATGGTCCACGGCGCGGCCCCCGCCCTTGGCGTGGACCGCGTCTACATGGCCGGCGAACCCGAGGCCGAGCGCAAGCGTGACCGCCTGGCGAACGGCATCCCCATGAGCGCCGCCGTCCACCAGGAGCTCGAATCCCTGGCCCGCCGCTTCGCCATACCCCTCGACCTCGCCTAGCCCTTCGCAGGAAGTGGACCCAAGCCCCTTCCCGGCGACAGACGGAGGAGGGATTTTTGAGGGAATGACGGAGGGGATTTTTCTCGAACTGTCGCATTTGTCGGATTTTCCATGGCATTCACTCCTGGTTGTGCGATTCGGGCGCTCCATTTTGCGACAGCAAATGCGACACTTTGCGACATGAATGCGACACTTTGCGACAGGGGGCTCGCGGGCATCGGAGGGGCAAGAGGGCGGGCCTGTTGGATCATGTGAGACAGGGTAGGAGAAGGGGGGTCGTTTGCACAACGGGCAAATGTCATAGTTCTCACAGGAGGGGCAGAGTAAATGAGAGAGGCGTGGCCTGTCGGTCACTCCGGGTTCCCGCTTTCGGGGGAATGACGGAGAGGGGGAACGCCTCCTCTCAACGAAACAGGCTAAAATCTCAAGCGCCCGGCCCCGGCGTTTCGGGGCCCTATCTTTGTCCAGCGAGGTCCCCCCTTGGCCATCGGCATATTCGGCCTGCCCCAGGCCGGCAAGACCACCATCTTCAACGCCGTCACGCGCGGCCACGCCGAAACGGCGTCCTTCCGCGCCGGCTCCTCTCAACCCAACATCGGCATCGCCAAGGTGCCCGACCCCCGCCTCGACGACCTCGCCGACATCTCCAAACCCAAGAAAATCGTCCCGGCCGAGGTCGAGTACATCGACATCCCCGCCGTCCCCGAAGGCCTCGGCAAGACCAAGGGCATCGGCGGCGAGTACCTCAGCCTCCTCCAACGATGCGACGCTCTCCTCCTCGTGGCCCGCGCCTTCGACGACCCCTCCGTGCCCCACGTCGAGGAGACGATTGACCCCTACCGAGACGCCGCGACGCTCCAGCTCGAGCTGATGTTCTCCGACCTCGCCATCCTCGAACGGCGGCAGGACCGCATCGCCGCACAGTTGCGCTCCGCCAAGCAGACGGAGCGCGACCAGCTCGGGAAGGAGCAAACCCTCATCGCGGCCATCAAGTCGGGACTCGAAAGCGAAGCGCCCGTCCGCGAGCAAGAGCTGCCGCCGGAAGCGAAGCCCGTCCTCGATAATTTCCAGCTCCTCAGCGCCAAGCCCCTCATCGTCGTCTTCAACATCGGCGAGGACGACGTCGCCAGTACCCCCGGCATCGAGTCGGAGATGGCCGCGAAGCTCGCGCGCAAGGGAATCGGCGCCGCCGCTCTCTGCGGCAAGCTCGAGATGGAGCTCGGCCAGATGACGCCCGAGGACGAGGCCGACTTCCGAGAGTCTCTCGACGCGGGCGAGCCCGGCCTCGACCGCATGATCAACCTCTCCTACGACCTCCTCGGCCTCATCTCGTTCCTCACGACGGGCCCGGACGAGACCCGCGCCTGGACCATCGCCAAGGGCGCGAGCGCCGTCGAGGCCGCGGGCAAGATTCACTCCGACATCCAGCGAGGCTTCATCCGCGCTGAGGTCGTCTCCTACGAAGACCTCGCCCGCGTCCGCAGCCTACCGGAAGCCCGCAAACAGGCCCTCCTCCGCACCGAAGGCAAGACCTACCCCATGCAGGACGGCGACGTAGTGAACTTCCTCTTCAACTTGTGACCCTTCCAACGAAGCGCAGGAAAGCCTCGTTGGCGAGAGGACGGCCCGCGTCCGTCAGGCGCAGAGCGCCGTCCGACCATTCGAGCAGCTCCAGCTCAACGCATTCGGCGGTGGGGCCGGGGAAGGCGTCGGCGATGCCCTCCCCGAAACGAGCGTGAAAATCTGCGTCGGCCACGCCCCGATTGAGGCGCAGGCCCATCATCATCGTCTCCACCATCGCCGTCGAACGGTCAATCTCCTCGCAATAGTCGGTCGCGGCGGCTGCGGCGATGCTTGCCGGTCCAATCGGCCCGTCCGCTGTCCAGGCGGCGATGCGCTCCATGTAGGTCCGCGGCGGCTTGGCGCTCGCAAACCGCACGCCGAAGGGGCCAGCGGCGCCGATGTCGTAGAGATAGCTGTGCGCGCCGGGGCCGACGCCGAGGTACGGCAGACTGCGCCAGTAAGCGAGGTTGTGGGCACTCTCCCGGCCCGGCTTCGCCCAGTTCGAGACCTCGTACTGCGCTAGGCCCGCCGACGCCAGCGTGGATTGGGCGAGGGCGTACATCTCGGCGGCCAGGTCGGGGTCCGGCTCGGGCGTACGGCCGAGCCGGACGTCGGCCTCCATGGGCGTCCCGCCCTCCAACGTCAGGGCGTAGGCCGACAGATGGCTCGTGTCCAGCGCGACCGCCTCTTCGAGCGAGTGCGCCCACGTCGAGACGTACTGATTGGGCAGGCCGAACATCAGGTCGATGCTCACGTTGTCGAATCCGGCCATGCGCGCATCCTCGACGGCCTGGACGGCGCGGTCCGCGCTATGCCGGCGGCCCAGCATCCGCAGCTCGTGGTCGTCGAAGGATTGCACGCCCATCGAGATGCGGTTGAAGCCGGAGCGGCGCATGGCCTGGACCCGCTCGCGGGCGCAGTCGCCCGGGTTCGCCTCGATGGTCGCCTCGGCGTCGTCCGGCAGCTCGAACGCCGACCTGATCGTTTGCATCAAGCGGCTGAGGTCGCGGGTCGGCAGGTAGGAAGGCGTGCCGCCCCCAAAGAAGAGGCTGGCGAGCGTGGGTCTGCCCAGCCACGCCCCCCACTGCTCGATCTCGCGGTCGAGCGCGTCAACGTAAGCGGGCATGAGCGACTCGATGCCGGCGTAGGTGTTGAAATCGCAGTAGGGGCACTTCGACAGGCAGAACGGTATATGGACGTAGAGGGCCAGTGCGTGCGTCATGCCTTGAGTCTAGCAACCTGGACCCTTCCCCCGCGTCTGCGAGAGGTTGGGAGCGGGCCGCACGCGGCAATCCCCAAGTGACCAGCCCTCTCCCGCCTTGACGCTCCGGAGATCCGCTGCTAGCCTGCGTAAATCGCAAACCCTGCGATGAAGGAGCACACCCCGATGATTACGGTTACCGACCTCGCAGCAGAGAAGCTCGCGGAGATTCTGGCGGAAGAGGGACAGCCTGAGGCGGCTCTCCGGGTCATCGTCGTGCCGAATGGCCACGGCGCCCAGTACATGCTGTCCTTGGAGGATGGCGTCGAGGACGACGACATGGTCCTCTACGAGTCCAGCGTCCGCGTCATCGCCGACATCGACAGCGCCCCCCTCCTCGACGGTGCCTCGATTGACTATTCGGAAGGCCTGATGCGCAGCGGGTTCGTTATCGAGAACCCGAACATCGCCTCCAGCGGAGGCGGCTGCGCCTGCGGGAACGGCAGCTGCGGCTGTGGCCACTAGACTCGGAACACATCGCCGACACGGAAGCGCCCCTCTCCACAGGGGCGCTTCGCTTTTCCCTCTTAGGGAGAGGACTACGGGGAGGGCGAACTGTCCGCCCGCTGCCCTGCATCCGCTCACCCCGCCCGCGCGCTGTCGGTTAGTATTCGGCCATGTACCACGTCCGCCGCGCAAGTCCCGATGAGCTGTCCCTCATCGTCGACTTCCAGATGGAGATGGCCCGCGAGAGCGAGGGCGCAACCCTCGACCGCGCCGCGCTGACTCAAGGCGTCCGGGCCGTGCTCAACGGCGCCGTCCCCGCCGAGTACTGGATCGCCGAGTCCGAAGACGGGCCCGTCGGCATGCTCATGACGGTCCCCGAGTGGAGCGATTGGCGGAACGGAACGGTGGTGTGGGTCCACTCGGTCTATGTCCGCCCCGAGGCGCGCCGCCTCAAGGTGTTCTCGACGCTTTACGAGCACTTCCGGCGGCAGGTCGAGCAGTCGGACGAGCTCGTGGGGCTCAGGTTGTACGTCGACCAAAGCAATGAGCGCGCCCAGCGGGTCTACGAGTCCCTCGGCATGACGAGGGAGCACTACTACCTGTACGAGTGGATGAAGGACGGCTAATCGGACGACGGCAGCGTCTTGGGCGCGAGCATCGCCATCGGCCTGCCGTCGCACTGGATTCGAGCGGACCCCGCCTTGGTGCAGAGGACCATCACGCCCGTGGCCTCGTCCTGGTAGCGCTTGCCGAGCTGGTCGGCCTCGCCATCGGCGGCGGTGGCGCAAGATAGCTCCGCGTCCCCGCCTTTCGTAATCATGTACTGGGCGCCAAGCTCGGCGCACTCGAAACGCTTCCCTGTCTGCGCAGGCATCGGTTACTCCCCCGGACCAAATGGGCTTGCGCAATGTTAGCAGGCGTCGGCCCGGTTGCGGCGGGTTGGCCACCCCCCTATCCTCGCGTCCGCCCATACCCTCGCATCCGCCCATACCCTCGCATTCGGGAGAATCTATGGCTATAGCGTCCAACGTCCGGGAGCAGCTGGCGAACAGCTCATGGATACGCCGCATGTTCGAGCTGGGCATCGCCCTCAAGCGCGAGCGCGGCGATGAGAACGTGTTCGACCTCTCCCTGGGCAACCCCGTCGTCGAGCCGCCCGCCGAGTTCTTCGACGAGCTCCGACGGCTTGCCGACTCCCCGGTCCCCGGCGCGCACCGCTACATGCCCAACGCCGGATACCCCGAGACCCGGCAGGCAGTCGCCGACTCGCTCTCCAGCGAGACGGGCCTGGCGTACGGCGCGGAGCACGTGATGATGACCGTCGGCGCGGCAGGCGCCCTGAACGTCGTCGTGCACGCGTTTTGCGACCCCGGCGACGAGGTCGTCATCCTCACGCCCTATTTCGCCGAGTACCTCTTCTACGCGAGCAACCACAGCGCCGTGCCGGTCGTGGTCGGCTGCGACCGCGAATTCGTCCCCGACCTCGCGGAGCTGGAGAGCAAGCTCACCGCGCGCTCCAAGCTCGTCATCCTCAACTCTCCCAACAACCCATCCGGCTCCGTCTACCCCCGGTCGCTGATTGCGGACATCGCCGCCCTCCTCCGCCGCAAGAGCGACGAGTTCGGCGCGGAGATTTACCTGGTGAGCGACGAGCCCTACCGCAAGCTGATCTATGACGGCCTGACCTACCCATTCCCCCAGCTCGACTACGAGCGGACGATCACCGTCACCTCCCACGCGAAGGACCTGGCGCTCCCCGGCGAACGCATCGGCTATATCGCCGTCCGCCCCGATGACCCGCAGGCCGGCGAGCTGATGGACGCGTTCACCTTCTGCAATCGGGTGCTCGGCTTCGTGAACGCGCCCGCAATCATGCAGCACGTCGTTCGCGGCCTACAGGATGTCACCGTCGACGTGAGCGACTACCAAGCGAAGCGCGACTACCTCTACGACGTCCTCACGTCGGCGGGATACCGGGTGCGCAAACCCGAGGGCGCGTTCTACATGTTCCCGGAGTCGCCGACGGCCGACGAGATGCAGCTCATCGACGCCTTGCAACGCGAGGGCGTCCTCGTCGTGCCCGGCCGGGGGTTCGGCATGCCGGGCTACTTCCGCATCTCCTACTGCGTCGACCAGCGGACGCTCGAAGGCGCCGTCCCAGGCTTCCGCGCGGCCATCGAAAGGCTCGCGCCGAGCGGCTGAGGCTCTTCCCCGAGATTCCACCCCACCCGGCGCCCCGGCCCCGCTGGACTGTCCCCCCTTGCGCCGCGGGGCGTACTGGCAGACCATCGGGCCATGGCCCTCGACCTCACCAAGACCGCCGGTCAGCTCTACGGGGCCGCCGGGATGCTCCGGGGACAGCGGGTTGCCCATGTCGAGGCGCTGGCGGCGGCGGTGGAGCGCTTCGGGACCGCCGACCCCAACGACGTGGAAGCCCGCCGCCAGACCGGCAAGGCCACCTGGCTCATCGCGGGCGTCGACGGCGCGCTGGCGGGAAGCTATCCCGCGCCCGCGCTGCCCGTCGACCACGCCGTTGCCGCCGTCGATGGCTCCCACGTGGACGTTGACCGCCACGGGCCCGCTCGCTGCTACCTCATCAACATCGGCTACGTCCTGCTGCAGTACGGCGAGATGCCCCACGCGGACCTCTGGAGCCGGCCGACGCTCTGCGCCGACGAGCCGTCGCTGACGCTGCGCGACCCCGGAGGGCCGCGCGAAGTCCCAGTCGAGGGCGCGCTGCTGGGCATGCTTCGCGCGGTGACGGAGATCGAGGCCCTGGCCGACGTGGTCGAGCGCGCTCCGGAAGGACTGCCGGTCCTCGCTCTGCTCGACGGGACCCTCGTGCTGTGGGGGCTCGTCGGCGGGGCTTACCCTGAGTTCGTACGCGAGGAGATCATCGACCGCAGACTCGCGACGGCGATCGACCGCCTGCGCGCCGAGTCCGAAAGGCGGACTCTCGCAGTCGCCAGCCACATCAGCCTCCCGCGCAGCTCCGAGGTCGTGAACGCGGTCCGCATCTCGCGCGGCGTGTGCGGGTGGGACAAGGTCAACTGCGACGCCAACTGCGGTCAGCTGCCGCCCGGCGACCGCAGCTGCGACATTGTCGCCGGCGTCACGGACGCCGACCTCTTCGCCGCGACCCTCCGCGCCGGAGAGCGCTCGCCCCTCTACCGCAGCGCGTCGACCATCGTCACGGAGTACTACGGCGAACACCAGATCGCCTTCTTCTACGTGAACGTGGGCGAGGAGATCGCGCGGGTCGAGACGCCAAGCTGGACCAGCCCGGAGGCAGTCGCGCTCGCCCATGCGGGCCTGCTCTCGCAGTCGGTGAAGGGCCACGGCTACCCCCTCGCTCTCCAGGAGGCGCATGAGCAAGCCGCGATCAGCGGCGCCGACCGCGAATACTTCGCCCGGTTGGTCTACGAGACGTTCGCTTCCGAGAAGCTGCCGACCCCCACGTCCCAGAAGGCCCGCAGCAAACGGACACGGTTCGTCTAATACGCATTCGACCCAATCGCCGAGGAGGACTTATGGCGCAGAACGGATACAAGGTGATGGACTCGGACATGCACGTCATCGAGCCGTCGGACATGTTCGACAGGTACATCGACAAGCGCTTTGCGGCATGGGCGCCCCAGATTTCCCGCGCCCCCGGCAAGCGCGGCGGCGTGTTCCTCTTCCAAGGCGAGCGGCTCCCCGCCTGCGACGTCGATAACCCCCATCGTATGCAAGGCATGAGCAGCCGCGCCGACGAGGCCAGCCGCCCGATGCGCGAGCGCGGCTACGACGGCCCATCCCAGCTCGAGGCGATGGACATGGAGGGCATCGACATCGCGGTCATGTATCCCACCGTCTGCCTATACGTGCCCAACGGGCTCGACAACGTGGACGGCCAGCTCTCCGCGGCTGTCTGCCGCGCCTACAACGACTGGCTGTACGACCTCTGTCAGACCGAGCCCGACCGCATGAAAGTCGCAGCGATGGTCCCTCAGCACGACCCCAAGGAGGCGGTGAAGGAAGCGCGCCGCGCGGTCCGGGACCTGGGCGCGGTCGGCGTCTACATGCGCCCCAACTTCGTCAACGGCGTCACCTTGCACAGCGCTGACTATTCAGAGCTATGGGCGACGCTGGAGGAGCTCAACGTGCCCGTCGGCTTCCACGAGGGGACCGGCTCCGCCTACCGGCAGGACGGCTCCGAGTTCGGTCAGAACCGGCTCATGCTCCACGCCTGCTCGCACCCCATCGGCATGATGAAGGCCGTCATTAGCATGATCTGCGGCGGCGTGTTCGAGACCTTCCCCCGCCTGCGCGCGGCCTACTTGGAGGCCAACGCCGGCTGGGTCCCCTTCTGGCTCGGCCGGATGGACCGAGACTACAGCCTCTACCGCGAGTGGGACGCTCCCTTCCTCACCATGCTCCCCAGCGAATATTTCAAGCGAAACTGCTACGTGGGCACGGAGGCCGACGAGTCCGAGCTCCGCTACACCGTCGACGCCGTCGGCGACGGAAACATCGTCTTCTCGTCGGACTACCCCCACCACGACTCGGAGTTCCCCGAGTCGGTAAGGGAGTTCCTCAGCCACGACGATCTGGCGGACGGCGCCAAACGGAAGATTCTCTGGGACAACTGCGCGGACCTCTACGCGCTTAGTTAGCGAGGCCCGATGGGCATAGTCCGCCACAGCTGGATCAGCAGGGATGCCGCCATCATCATCGCGGCGCGGACGCTCCACACGTTCTCGCAGGGCGTTCTGGCTGTGCTCCTCGGCGTTTATCTTGCCGAGCTCGGCCTCCCGGCGTTTCAGATAGGGCTGTTCTTCAGTCTGGGGTTTGCCGGCACGGCGGTGCTCTCGTTCGTCGCCACGCTCATCAGCGAGCGGGTTGGACGGCGCACGCTGCTCGCAGCGTATACGGGTATGACGCTGGCTGGCGGCGCCGTACTGATTTCGACGATGGACCCACTCCTGCTGCTCGCGTTCGCGTTCGTTGGTTCGCTCACCGGCGCCGGCGGCAACGTGGGGCCGACTCAATCGCTCGAACAGGCGGCGCTTGCGGGAGTGGTCGAGCCCTCCCGGCGGACAGAGCTTTTCGCCTTGTACCGGGTCACCGCGGCGTCCGCCGCCGCGCTGGGAGCCCTGACCGCGGGGCTGCCCGTCGTGCTGCAATCGTTCGGGGGACTCAGCGAACTCGCCTCGTTCCGCATCGTATTGGGGGCGCTCGTGGCGCTGCGCTTGGGGGTTGGGGCGTTGTTCGCGCTGCTCTCCTCTCAGGTGGAGGCGGAGCGAGAACGGCGGGAGTGGGTGAATCCGCTGCGCCTTCCTTCAAGAGGCAGGATATACACGCTTACCGCCCTCTTCAGCCTCGACCACCTCGCGGGCGCTGTCATCGTCCGTGGTCTGCTGGCGCTCTGGTTCAGCGAACGGTTCGGGTTGGACCTCGGCTCCCTGGCCGTGCTCTTTTTCTTGTCGCAGGTCATAGGGGTGGGGTCGATCTGGGCGGCAGGGAAGATTGCGAACCGCATCGGGCTGGTCAACACGATGACATGGGCGCACTTCCCGTCCGCACTGCTGTTGCTGGGAGTGGCGTTCGCGCCGTGGGCGTGGCTGGCGGTGGCGTTGCTCCTGTTCAGGTCGCTATTCGATCAGATAGACGTGCCTGCGCGGGACTCGTACATCATGTCCGTCGTACAGCCGCACGAGCGCGTCGCGATGGCGAGCATCCACATCCTCGGACGCTCCATCTCCGGCACCATCGGCCCCACGCTCTCCACCGGCGTCCTCCAGGCATTATCCGTTGGCGCTCCCCTCATCGGCTCGGCCCTGTTGAAGACCACCTACGTCGTTTCGCTCTACCTGATGTTCAGGAACGTGCGCACGCCGGAAGAGCAGGCGAAACGCCAGGCCGCCCCAGAGGACAATGAGCGCCAACCCCATCAGTAACGATGCTGGAGCGGCCCGCAGACGCGCCTCACACCCGCCGCTCGTTGAGGCGGGCGCGGCTTTCCTGCTAGACTCGTTCGGTGGCCCCGGATCGTCGGGGCCACTATCTGCATTTTGGGGTATGAGATGAGCGACGACGCCCAATTCTTGCCGGACGGTTCCGTTACAAGCCCGCAGAAGTTCATCGCCGGGGCTTCATACGTCGGCCTCAAGACCTACGCGCGAGACAAGATGGATGTGGGCCTGCTCCTCTCCGAGACCCCTTGCCGTACGGCAGGCGTGTACACCACCAACAAGTTCGTCTCGCCCTCGGTGACGCTGACCCGCGAGAACGTCGCCGCAGGAAAGGTGCGGGGGGTCTTCGTGACAAGCGGCATAGCCAACGCCGGAGTGGGCGAGCAGGGTATGACCGATGCGAGGGAATGCCTGGACCTGGCCGCGAGTCACTTGGGCATTGATCCCGGCGAGTTGGGCATCGGGACCACCGGCGTCATCGGCGTGGAACTGCCCATGGCGCTCATTAGAAGCGGCATGCCGGGCATCGCCCTTCACCGGGAGGGCGGGGGCGGGTTTGCCCGCTCCATCATGACCACGGACCGCGTGCCCAAGTCCGCCGCGTTGACGTTCCAGTGCTCCGGCGGTGAGACCGTCACTATCGGCGGCTGCGTCAAGGGCTCCGGCATGATTCACCCGAACATGGCCACCATGCTCGCTTTCCTGACGACGGACGCCGCCGTTGACGGCGCGTTCCTGGATGCAGCTCTCCGTGAGACGAGCAACGACACGTTCAACATGGTGACCATAGACGGCGACACCAGCACGAACGATATGGTCATGCTGCTGGCCAATGGCGCGGCGGGAAATGCGGAGATACGCGAGGGCGGGCCGGACGCGGACGCGTTCACGGGGGCGCTGCGGGCGATCTGCTCTCACCTATCGCGCGAGCTCGTGCGGGACGCGGAAGGCTCCAGCAAGATTTTCTCCGTGCGGGTAGAGGGGGCGGCCAGCCTGGGCGACGCGCGCCTCGCGGCCCGTGCGATCGCGTCCTCCATGCTCGTCAAATCGGCGATACACGGCAACGACCCGAACTGGGGCCGCGTCGTCTGCGCCGCTGGATACAGCGGGGCCGAGCTCGACGTGCGAAGGGTCAGCTTCTTCATCAACGACGTCGCCATCATGGAGGGAGGCACGCCCATCCCGTTCCACCGCGAGAGCGTAATCGCCATCATGAGCCGAGACGAGGTTGCGCTCACAGTTCAGCTCGGGCTAGGGGAGCACTCGGCAACGGCGTGGGGCTGTGAGCTCACCGAGGAATACGTCCAGTTCAACAGCGCTTACACCACGTAAGACGCTGCGCCCCCGAGGGCAAGGGCTACCCATGGAAGCTAACGGCTCGACCATCCTCGTCAAGATCGGCGGCAGTACGCTGGGGGCTGACGACACGTCCTTCGACGACATCGCTGAGCTCCAACGGCGGGGCGCAAAGCCGGTCGTAGTGCATGGCGGCGGGCCCGCCATCACCTCGTGGATGGCCAAGCTCGGCATACGCGCCGAGTTCGTGCGCGGCCTTCGTGTCACCGACGAGCCGAGCCTGGAAGTCGCCGCCGCTGTCCTCGCGGGCCTCATTAACAAGCAGCTGGTCGCTGCTCTCCAGGCCGCCGGCGCGAACGCCCTGGGCATCTCCGGCGCCGACGCCAATCTGCTGCGTGGGACGGTCACTGACTCCCGGCTTGGCTTCGTGGCCGGAGCCCTCGATGTCGACCCCGCTGCGGTAAAGGCCTTGCTCGACGTGGGATATGCCCCCGTCATCGCGCCGATTGCCATCGACGCATCGGACACGAGTCAGCTATTGAACGTCAACGCCGACTCTGCGGCGGGCGCCATCGCGGCGGCGATTGGGGCTCAGCATCTCGTGTTCTTGACCGATGTGGACGGCGTACTTGACGCCAACGGACGCCTTATCGAGCGTGTGCCGCTGGCGAGCGGCGAGGGATTAGTCAGCTCCGGCATCGTCAAGGGCGGCATGATTCCGAAGCTCGAAGCATGCATCGAGGCGCGGACTGCCGGCGCGAAGGCGAGCATCGTCAACGGCACTCGCCCCGGCGCTCTCATCGCTTGCCTCGACGGTTCAGCGGCCGGAACGACCGTCGTTTAGGGGCTGGCAGCCAATGGCGATGTATCCGGACGACGATGGGGAGGCCGAGGGCGCGTGGCGCATCGGGCGCTTTCTGTTCCCGCAGCAGGCGGGGCCGTTCCTCAAACTCGCGTTAGGAGCCGTCGCGCTCTTCTTCCTCTATCTGGTCCTGGACTTCCTGCGCGGCGCCTACACCGATTGGCTGTGGTTCTCCAACCTCGGCTTTCGAAGCGTCTATAGCACCGTCCTCTTTACTCGAATCTGGCTCTTCTTGGCGGGGCTGATCGTCAGCGCAGCGACGATAGGCTTCGTGTATCGCGCCGCGTTCAGGGCGGCCTGGGGGCCCACGGTCCTTCCGTTCTCGGAATCCATGTTTGCTTGGATTCGGGGGGCGGTCATTGCGGGCGCCGTGCTGATGGGAGCCCTCATCGCGTTCAGTTTCGCCTCAGGACTGTCGGACCGCTACGAGCTCTTCCTGCGGTTCATGAACGCTACCACCTTCGGCGTCGAGGACCCTCAGTTCGGGAACGACGTTGGCTTCTACGTCTTCACGCTGCCCATGCTGCACACCGTCCAGGGCTGGCTTATGGGGCTGGCAATCGTCGTAATCGTCACGACCGTCGGCATCTACTTGCTCATCTTCAGCGCCCGCGGCATAAATCCCGTCATGAGCCCTGCCGCCCGCACCCAGCTCGCCCTCTCGGGCGCCGCCCTGATGCTGACGATTGCTCTCGCCCACTTCCTCGACCGCTATGAGACGCTCTTCTCCTCCTTCGGCGCAGTGACCGGAGCGACATATGCCGATGTCAACGCTCGTCTGCCTGCGCTCATTCTGCTTACTTTGGTAGCCGTTACCGCCGCCGCAATCATGCTCTTCGCGCTGCGCGTCGCGAACCTGCGCCAGTCGTTGCGGCTGATCATCGCGGCGTTCGGGCTGTGGGTGATCGCCGGGCTGCTGGCGGGCCTCGTCTGGCCTGCGCTCACCCAGCGCCTCGCCGTCTCGCCGTCGGAGCTGCAGCGCGAGCGTCCCTACATTGAGCGCAACATCGAATGGACACGCCTGGGGTTCGACTTAGGCCGTGTCAACGTCCGCCCCTTCGACGTGCAGGAGGAAACGCTCGCCGCCGATATCGCCGCGAATCCAGAGACGATACGAAACATCCGCTTATGGGACCCGCGCCCGCTGGAAGCCGTGCTCAATCAGCTCCAGCACCTTCGCCTCTACTACAGCTTCCTGGACGTGGACGTGGACCGCTACGTGGTTGACGGCGACTACCGTCAGGTGCTCGTCGGCACGCGGGAGATGTTCCAGAACGGACTCGACGAGACCGCTCAGAATTGGGTGAACCGCACCTTGGTCTACACCCACGGCTACGGAATGGTCATGAGTCCTGCGACCGACTTCAATCAGTCCGGCCAGCCGAACTTCATCGTTCGCGACGTGCCGACCGTAGGCAGTTTCGAGATCGAACAGCCTCGTATCTACTACGGCGAGTCCTTCGGCATCGACTCCGAAGACTACGCCGAACGGTTGAACTTGACGGAAGAGGCCGCCGACGCTGTCCGCCCCGGAATCATCACGAGCGACGCCGTTATCGTGAACACGACCGAGCCCCAGTTCGACCGCCCCGCTGACGGCGCCCGCGATACTCCCGAGTTCATCGATAGCTACGACGGCGGCGGGGGCGTGAGCCTCTCCGGCATACTCAGGCGCGCGGCGTTCGCCTGGGAACTGCTGGACGCTAACGTCATCCTGAGCCGGCAGCTCACAACGGACAGCCGCGTGCTCTATCGCCGGAACATCCACGAGCGCGTTCGCACTGTCGCGCCATTCCTCGAGCTCGATGACGACCCCTACCTCGTCGTGGAGGAGGGGCGCCTCTACTGGGTGCAGGACGCCTTCACGACCACTGACCGCCTGCCCTACTCGCGCCGCGTCGGCGTGGAGCGCATCGGCCTCGATGACGATTTCGAGAGCTTCGAGAAGCCCTTCAACTACGTCCGCAACACCGTAAAGGTGGTCGTCGACGCCTACAACGGGTCGATGGATTTCTACACAATCGAGGTCGGCCAGCCGGACCCGATCCTTCAGGTGTACCGGAATATCTTCCCGGACCTTTTTACGCCCATCGCTGAGATGCCGCCCGGATTGCGGCGGCACATCCGCTACCCGGAGGAGCTCCTGCGCGCCCAAGCCGACACCTTTCTCCAGTACCACATGACCGACGTCAAGGAGTTTTTCCTCAAAGAGGACGAGTGGCAGCTCGCCCAAGAGGTCGTCGGCGTCGATGTGGTGGTCGACCCGGAAACCGGCGACGCGCGCCCGCGGAACCGCACCATCACTCCCTACTATGTCATCATGAGGCTCGCCGGCGAGGAGAGCGAGGAGTTTGTCCTCATCCTGCCCTTCACGCCCAAGGACAAGCCGAATCTGGTCGCGTGGATGGCGGCCCGCTCCGATGGGCCCGGCTACGGCGAAATCATCGTCTTCGAGTTTCCCAAGAACCGCCTCTTCAACGGACCCAGCCAGATCGAGGCCCGCATCGACAACGACCCCGCCATCTCGGAGCAGTTCACGCTTTGGAACCAGTCCGGCTCCCAGGTGCTGCGCGGCAACCTGCTCGTCATCCCGATCGGCGAGGCGCTCCTGTACGCCGAACCCATCTACCTACAGGCCGAGTCGCTGGCGTTCCCGGAGCTCAAGCGCGTGGTTCTGGCGACGAACGACAAGGTCGTCATGGAGCCGACGCTCGACGAGGCTGTTGCCGCCTTGCTTGGCGGGAGACGCCCAGTGGGGCCGGGCAGCGGCGAGCCGGTCCCGGGCGAGATTCCGCCCGAGGAGCTGCGGCGCGTTTTGGACGATCTGCTCCAAGCGTTAGAATCTCTGCAAAGCGGCGCCGGGGAACTGGAGGATTCAGTGAACGCGCTGCGGGAACTCGCGGGGGGAGAATAACTGATGGCCACAGACTGGAAGGCGCAAGAGTCCAAGTACTACATGCACACGTTCAACCGGCAACCCATCGTGGTCGAGCGAGGCGAGGGCGTGCGCGTGTGGGACGTGGACGGCAACGAGTACCTGGACATGACGGCGGGCCTCGCCGTGAACAACCTGGGCCATGCCCACCCGGTCGTCACCAAGGCCATCCAAGAGCAGGCGGCCAAGCTTATGCAGATGTCCAATCTGTATTACACCGTGCCCCAGCTCGAGCTCGCCGAAGCGCTCGTTGAGAATAGCTGTATGGACAAAGTGTTCTTCGCGAACAGCGGCGTCGAGGCGAACGAGGGCGCCGTCAAGCTCGCAAGGAAGTATGGCCGGCTTCACCGCAACGGAGCCCAGAGCGTCATCACCGTCCTCAACTCCTTCCACGGGCGCACGCTGGGCATGATCGCCGCCACCGGCCAGCCCGCCTACCAGCAAGCATGGCTCCCTCTGGCAGAGGGCTTCTCCAACGTCCCTTACGACGACCTCGACGCCATCCGCGAGGCCACCACCGACGAAACCTGCGCCATCATGGTGGAGGTGCTCCAAGGCGAGGGCGGCGTGAATGTCCCCACCGAGGGGTACCTGAAGGGCCTGCGGGAATGGTGCGACCAGAACAACCTGTTACTGATCTTCGACGAGGTGCAGACCGGCATGGGGCGGCTCGGGCATATGTGGGGCTACGAGCACTTCGGTGTCGAGCCCGACGTGATGACTCTCGCCAAGGGCCTCGGCAACGGCATTCCGGTAGGCGCGTTCTTGTGCAAAGAGAGCTGCAACGTCCTCGAACCGGGCGACCACGGCAGCACGTTCGGCGGCAACGTCCTGGCAACGGCCGCGGCGAACGCCACCGTCCGCCACATGATCGAGAACGACGTTCCGGGCCACGCCAAACAGGTCGGCGCTTATCTCAAGGCCCAGCTAGAAGCGTTCAAGGACGCGCATCAGCCTGCGGTGAAGAGCGTTCGAGGAGTTGGCCTTTTGCTGGCCCTCCAGTTCGATGCTACGATTGCTCGCGACGTAGTGACCGCCGCCAACGAGGAAGGCGTCCTGCTCAACCCGGTGCTCCCGGACGCCATCCGCTTTATGCCCGCCCTCATTCTCACCGAGGCTGACGTCGACGAGTGCTTGGCCAAGCTGGACAGGGCGCTCGCGAAGGTGCTTGCGCGTTAGCGGCCGCCCCGACATCCAGGCCGCTGGAGGAACGAGATAAATTTCCCTCCTCACGATAGTGATAATAAGAAATCCGGCTCAGGCTGTTCCGGCTGTTGTTGCTGGCTCGTCTTGATCCTGATTGCACTTATCATCGTAGGAGTGTTCTTCTCCGACTTCATCGAGTACTTCGCGTTCAACACTACCATCGGCGATTTCAGGGTGCTGGTTGTAGCGAACAACGTTCTCTATTGTTCGGCGCCCATCGGCGCTTGTGACTTTATTGGGACGGCTCAAGGACTGGAGGAGCTCCGGCAAGCGGACGTCTTCCTGCAGCGCATACGGTGACTGGAGGGCGCGGTTGGATTCCCGATGATTCGCGCCCGCCCACTCTCAGAGACACAACAACCGAGGTCAAGCACGATGCAAGAAAACTCTCACGCAGCAGAAAGCGCATGGCGTCACCACCATGGTCAGATGAGGCGGTACGCAAATGGCTGACAAGATCGTTCTCGCTTACAGCGGCGGCTTGGATACCTCCGTCGCCATCCGCTGGCTACAGGAAAAGTACAACGCCGACGTTGCGACGCTCACGATGGACCTCGGCGGCAAGGTGGACCTCGAGGCGGCGCGGCAGCGCGCCGTCGACATCGGCGCTGTCCGCTCCGAAGTCATGGACGCCCGCGACGAGTTCATCGCCGAGTACGTCTGGCCCGCGCTGCGCGCCGGAGCCCTTTACGAAGGCGTGTACCCGCTCGCCACGGCTCTCGGCCGCCCGCTCATCGCCAAGCACCTCGTCCGTATAGCGCAGGAGGAGGAGGCTTTCGCCATCGCCCACGGCTGCACCGGCAAGGGCAACGACCAGGTGCGGTTCGACGTCAGCGCGGCGGCCCTCGCGCCGTCTATCAAAGTCGTCGCCCCCGCCCGCGAGTGGGGGATGACTCGCGACGACGAGATTGCCTACGCTCAAGAGCGCGGTATCCCGCTGGACCTGAACAAGCGCAGCCCGTACTCGGTGGACGAGAACCTATGGGGCCGGAGCATCGAGGCCGGAGACCTAGAAGACCCGTGGGCCGAGCCGCCCGAAGAGGCCTACGCCTGGACCGTGTCCGCCGCCGCCGCGCCAAGCGAGCCGCGCTACATCGAGATCAGTTTCGCCGACGGCATACCCGCCGCCATCGACGGCGAGGAGCTGGGGGGCGTCGCGCTGGTCGAGCTTCTCAACGATATCGCCGGGAGCAACGGCGTCGGGCGCATCGACCACATCGAGAACCGCCTCGTCGGCATCAAGTCCCGCGAGATATACGAAGCCCCGGCAGGCGTCGTCCTGCACCAAGCGCACCGCGCCCTCGAACAGATGTGCCTCAGCAAGGAGCAGGCGCGTTTCAAGGAGCGGCTGGCCCAGGAGTACGCGGACGTCGTCTACAACGGCCTCTGGTTCACGGCGCACCGCCGCGACCTCGACGCCTACGTTGCCAGCACTCAGCGCCACGTCAGCGGCACGGTGCGGATGCGTCTGCACAAGGGGAGCGCGACGGTCGTGGGTCGCCGGAGCAGCGAGTCGCTCTACCAGCACAATCTGGCCACATACGACGCCGGCGACGCCTTCGACCACCAATCGTCGGTCGGCTTCATATCGGTTTTCGGGCTCCCGGTGCGCACGCAGGCGCAGGTCCAGGGCGGGGAACAGTAACCGCGCCGTGAGCGGCGCCCTCCTCGCGCTTTCAGCGGCCGCCATGCTTGGCCTGAATACGGCCATCGTCCGCCGTAGTGTGCTGCGCGCGTCAGCTTACGACGGGATTGTCATATCGATCGTGCTAGCGGTCCCTGTTTTCGCGGCGCTTGCGCTGGCGACCGGGCAGTTGTCGCGCGTCGGCGAGTTCACCGGCTGGCAGCACCTCGCGCTCGCTGTCGCCGGAATCATGAACTTCCTAGGGGGACGCTTCTGCCAGTTCCTGGCGATCCAGGCCGTTGGCGCGAACCTCACGGCCCCGATGCGCGTGCTCTCCTCTCTGTTTGGCGCACTACTGGGCGTGACTCTGCTCGGCGAGCACGTCGGCCTGCTACGGGGCATCGGGATTGGGTTGCTGATTGCCGCCCCGCTCATCGCATTCGCCCGTCCGCCGAGCGTGAAGCTCGGCTCGCTCCAGATAGCGCGGGGCATCGTGTTCGGACTCATAGCAGCCGCGACCTACGGCGGCTCGACCGCCCTCTTGCGGTGGGCGCTGGCTGACTCCGGCCTCACGCTCCTCGGCGCGCTGGTAGCGCATGGGGCGGCGGCGGTCGTGCTCATCGCCTCGCTGGCGCTGCCGTCCCGCGCCCGGAGCCTACGGAATATCGACCGCACCGCCGCCCGCCTCTTCCTCGCGACGACCGCTATCATGACCCTCGCCCAGGTGTTGCGGTTCGGGGCCCTGGAGTCGACCGATGCCGCCGTCGTCGCTCCGCTCACGGAGACGATGACCTTTTTCGGACTCGGCGCGGCGTTCCTGCTCAACCGGCAGACCGAGGCGTTCAACCCCCTCGTGCTGCTCGGCATGGCGCTGGCCGCGGCGGGCGCCGTCGCCATTACACTTTGACGAATCTCTAGGAGGCCGTCCGCATGAAGATCGGTTGGATAGGACTTGGGCGCATGGGCCGGCCGATGGTCGAGAACCTCATCCGCAAAGGCTTTGACGTAACCGTGCAGAACCGCAGCCAGGGCAAGGTGCGCGAGCTGGAGGCGATGGGAGCGAAGGCCGGCGGAACGTTCGCTCAGATGGCGGCGGAGCTCGACGCCGTCCATGCCTGCCTCCCCGGCACGGAGACGGTTGAGCAGGTCATCGCAGGCGACGGCGGACTGCTCGCAGGGGCGCGTCCCGGCCTAATCATCGTCGACCACAGCACGATTCACCCGGACTCGGCGCGGGAGCTCGCGCGGCTCGCCGCCGAGCGGGGCGCCTCGTTCATCGACGCGCCGGTGTCGGGCTCTGGTCCCGTGGCCGAGCGCGGCGAGCTGACCATTATGTGCGGCGGCGACCGGGAAGCCTTTGACCTAGCCAAGCCCGCCATGGAGGCGATGGGGAGAACGGTGGCGCTGATGGGGCTGTCCGGCTCCGGCTCGCTCACGAAGATAGTGAACAACGTGCTGATGGCGACGAACCTCGCCGTCGCGATGGAAGCCTTGCTCTTCGCCGTGAAGGCGGGGCTGGACCCGCAATCGCTGTTCTCGGTCGTCAGGACGGCGTCCGGCGCGAGCCGCACCTGGGAGCGAAACGTCCCCCGCATCCTGAGCCGCGAGTTCGGCAAGGACGGCTCCGCTGCGCTGACGGCCAAGAACCAGGACCTCGCGCACCTCCTCGCCGGCGAGATGGGCGTCGAGATGCCGGTGTTCGAGGCGTCGCGGGCGTTCTGGCGCGCGGCGGTCGAAGTGGGCCTGGGCGAGGAGGACCCCTCGCATGCGGTCACGATGCTCGAAGAGCGCCTCGGCTTCACCGCCGTCTAGGGCCGCAGGCCCTAAACGTACTGCTCCGGATGGCTGGAGAACTCCTCCCGACAGCCGGGAGCGCAGAAGTAGTAGGTCTCCCCGTTGTGCTCGGCCACGCCGCCGGGCGGGGATGCCTTGGGGACAGTCATCTGACAAACCGGATCGACGGCGGCGCCGTCGGGTTTTCCGAAAATCACGTCAAGCTGGGTCATGCGCTTTGCGTCCTTTCCGCAGGCGGTCAGTCCGCCTGATCCGCAGCCTTCCAACCGCGCAGGCGGAGGCTGTTCGTTACGACCGATACCGAACTCGCGGCCATGGCGAGCGCGGCCAGCATCGGGTTGAGGAAACCACTGTCCCCCAGCGCCCAGCGCAACGCGTCCGGCACGCCGCCGTCGCGGAACGCCAGGTAGAGGACCCCCGCCGCCACCGGAATCAATAGGACGTTGTAGCCGAACGCCCACCCCAGGTTCTGCTTGATCGTGCGCACCGTCGCCTTCGACAGACGGAGCGCCGCCGCAACGGACCGCACGTCCGCCGTCATCAGCGCCACGTCCGCTGCTTCCAGGGCCACGTCAGTTCCGGTCCCGATGGCAATGCCGACGTCCGCCTGCGCCAACGCGGGCGCGTCATTGACACCGTCGCCGACCATGGCAACGCGCTTGCCCTCGGTTTGCAGGCGTTGAATCTCGGCAGCCTTCGCATTCGGCATGACTTCGGCCATGACGCGGCGAACGCCGAGCTGACCGGCGATGGCGTTGGCCGTGGCCCAGTTGTCGCCGGTGAGCATCGCGACCTCGACGCCCATCGCTTCAAGTAGCCTCACGGCCGCCGCAGACTCGGGGCGCACCGTGTCCGCGACGCCCAGCACTCCGATGACGGCATCACCCCGGAGTACTAGGACGGGCGTCCTGCCACGCTCCGCCGCCGACCGCGCCGACGACTCCACTTGCTCGCTCGCCTCGATGCCGGCCTGCCGCACCAGCCCCAGACTCCCGACGGTGACCGTGTCCGCGCCGACTTTCGCGCGCACGCCGAGCCCCGGCGCGGACTGGAACTCGGAGGCAGACGCCGTTTCGACGCCACGGGCGCGGGCAGCCTCGACGACCGCCCGGCCGAGGGGATGCTCGCTGCGAGACTCGACTGCGGCGGCCAAGGCGAGCAGCTCATCCTCGCTGACTCCCTCCGCGAACACGTCCGTCACGCGCGGCTTCCCCTCGGTGAGCGTGCCTGTCTTATCGAACACGACCACATCCAGCTTGTGGGCCTGCTCCAGCGCTTCGGCGCCGCGTATCAGCACGCCGTGGCGCGCGCCCGCGCCGATGCCGACCATGATGGCAGTGGGCGTCGCGAGTCCCAGCGCGCAGGGGCAGGCGATGATGAGCACGGCGATGGAGTTGAGCATCGCCAGGGTGAACGCGGGCTCGGGACCCACGGCCCACCAGACGGCAAGCGTGGCGAGCGCCGTCGCCAGCACCGCAGGCACGAAGTAGGCCGCGACGGTGTCCGCGAGGCGCTGGATTGGCGCTTTGGAGCCTTGGGCCTGCTGCACGAGCCGGATAATCTGCGCAATCGCCGTGGCGCTCCCGACCTTCGTCGCCTCGATGGTCACGCTGCCCGACGCGTTCACGGTCCCCCCGGACACCGCGGCGCCCACCGATTTCTCGACGGGCAAGCTCTCGCCGGTCAGCATCGACTCGTCCACGGCGGTCGAGCCCTCCGTCACCACGCCGTCGACGGGTATGCGCTCGCCCGGCCTGACGAGGACGCTGTCGCCCGGGACGACCTCGCTTGCCGGAATGTCCATGTCCGCGCCGTTGCGCACGACATGGGCGACACGCGGCTGCATATCGACCAGCGCCCGGATGGCGTCCGACGCGCTGCCTTTGGCCCGCGCCTCCAGCAGCCGGCCGACCAGGATGAGCGCGATGATCGTCGCCGAGGTGTCGAAGTAGGTCTCTCGCGTCCCGCCGAGCGCGGTGACAACCGCGCTGTAACCGTAGGCCGCCGACGTGCCCAGGGCGATGAGCGTGTTCATATTCGAGGTGCGGTGCAGCATGGCGCTCCACGCGCTTACATAGAACTGGCGCGCCGCCCAGAGCTGGACCGGCGTGGCGAGGGCGAGGGCGATGACGTTGGTCCACGCCATTCCGAGGGCGCTCTCGACGGCTGGGGTGAGCATGAGCGCCATGATTGCCGCGGCGCTCACGAGGCTCAGCGCCGCGCGGTCCCGCAGCCTGCGGACCTCGGCGCGTCTCGATAGGCGCTCGACCTCGGCGTCAAGGGCATCCGCGCCGGTCACCGACGCGACCTCAAACCCGGCGCCCGCCACCGCCTCGCGCAGGTCGGCGACGGCTATCGCGCCCGGCACGATCGCGACAGCCACCTGCTCCGCAGCCGGGTTGCCGACGGCGGTCAGCACGCCGTCGATGGCGGCCAGCGCGTTCTCGACTCTCTTTACCGACGACGACTCGTTCAAGCCGGGGACAGTCAGGACGGCCTGCTCCGAGGCCATGCCGTAGCCCGCCGCTCCCACGGCCTTGTTCATGGCCGCGATGCGTTCTCCGTCCGGCGCGAACGTCACCGCCGCCGTCTCTGTCGCGAGGTTCACGACCACGTCCGCGACGCCGTCGACGCGCTCCAGCGCAGCGGTCACCGTGCTGACACACGACGCGCAGGTCATGCCCTCGATGGGCAGAACGACCCGCCGCCTACCCTGAGCGCCGCGCTCCTCCAGCTTGGTCTCGGTAGCCATGGCTATAGCATACCCCTCTCCTCAATCCCGGCCAGCGGTGGAAGAGGAAACCGCTCGGAAGTTCAGGGAAAGGTCTCGGAGACCAGAGAAGTTCCCGGTTTGCGTGAAAAAAGTTCCCAGCTGCATTTTCGTTACGAGTAAGAAAGTTCCCAGTTGCATTTTGCCAGGCGTAAAAAGTTCCCAGTTTGCCCGTTGTCCAGGCGTGAAAGTTCCCAGAAATCGCGGGGTGAGACGGGGGGTTTGGAGGGTGTTTTCGTGGCCGTGGCCTGCTTCCTGAGTCTCGAAACTTCCCGGTTCGAGAATTTCTTGTTTCACTCGGCGGGTCCCGTGTAATCCAACTCTGGATTCCCGCCTGCGCGGGAATGACGGATGGGGAGGGGCAAGATCCAGCACCACCGCTTCTTGTCGGAGCCGTTGGTTTGGGCGCGGGTGGTGACGACGTTGTAGAAGGCGCGTGCTTGTTGCAGCTGGTGTTTCGAGATGCCGCGAGCTTTGGCGTCCTGCTTGATGCGGGAGGCGGGTTTGGGGCCTTTGGCGAGGATGCGGCGGAGGTAGCGCCGCGCGGCCGTCTGCTTGGGGAGCCGTATGACGGGAGCATTCCCGTGGGGGGCTGACTCCGTGGCGACGAGGGCGCGGAGGCGGTGAGGGGGGATGGGTTTGCGCCAGGCGATTTGGGGGGATGCGAGGGAGTAAGGGATGGGGGGATGGGCGTCGTCCATGGGAGGGCGGAGGGGGACGAGGACGCGGCGTCGGTTGGGTCCGGCGAGGGCGGTGGTGAAGACGGCGGAAGCGATGGGGATGGGCGGCGCATGGAGCGCGCGGCCTTGGGGAGGGCGGGCTCGGGGTTGTGGGCGACGGCGATGACGGCCGCGCCGGTGCGCGCGGCGAGGCCGTTGAGCATGCCGAGGACGGTGAGGGGCTGGGCGGCATGGCGCGCGGCGAGGTCTTCGACCTGGTCGACGATGAGGAGGGCGGCGCTCGAGCGGACGATGAGGTTATGGAGGCGGCGCATGAGGAGGCCGAGTCCGGGCCAAGGCGGACGGTCGGGGACCTTGAGGGGGAGCTTCATCTCGTCGGGCATGGGGGACTGCCAGAGGTCTTCTAAGGAGCGGGCCCTCTCGTGGAGCTTGGCCTTGTGCTCCAGGGCCTCGTAGTCGGGGAGGGACTCGCCCTCGGGGAGGTCGGCGAGGTGCTCGGGGGAGAGGGTGTCGGCGAAGTAGACGAGGGAGAGGTCGGCGCCGGCGGCCCGGAGGAGGGGGACATCGAGGGCGGCGTGGTCGCCGTTGAGGGAAGCGATGAGGACGGGAGCGCGGACGAAGGAGGCGTTGGGGTCGTCGGGAGAGGGGGCTCCAAGGGAGACGCGGGCTGCGATGTCGCGGGCGATGGCGGTCTTACCGGAGGCGGGGTATCCGGCGATGAGGGAGAGGCGGCCCATGGGGATGCGGTGGGGCCAGAGCCAGTCCTGGGGGTGGGGAGTGACGAGGGACGCGGGATGGAGTCCGGTCTCCTGGGCGCCGGCGGGGGTGAAGAGCCATGACTCGGGGGCGAGTCCGCGCTTGGCGAGGGCGGGGGCTATGGCGGCGTCGGCGCAGTGGTCGGAGGAGCAGTGGAAGGTGAAGCCGAGGTAATCGTCGTAGTCGACGCTGAGGGTGGGGACGTGGGGGGTGGGGTGGATGGGGCAGTGGAGGCGCGGGGGCTCGGCGGCGCATGGGCAATCGGGGTTGCCGCACCGGAGTGCGCGGGAGATGGCGAGGAGGTAGTTTTCGTGCTGGGGTGAGGGCATGGTTGGGGCCTCTCGTCGGGGAGATAAAGAGAGGCCCTGGGTCGCCGTGCTTCCCAGGGCCTTCTGGGGTTAAGGATACGTGGGGGAGGGTGGTTGGAGTAAGGGGCAAGTGTCACACTCTCCCTCGCGGCCTCCTCCGCACAAAGCCCGGCGGGAACTGGACTCCGCCATCCCAAGGATTCGACCTCTATACTTGCTCCGATGAGCGAGATGACGACTATCGGCGTGGCGCTCTTGGGCGGGCTTGCGGCGGTCGCGGTCGGAGTGGTCGCAATCGTTGTCGTGACGCCGCTGCCGTGGTGGAGCGGGCTCTTGCTGCTACCGGCGGCGGACGGGTTGCTGCTGCTTTGGGCCCGGCGCCGCCTCAAGGCCGCCGCGAACAGGCCCCCACCCTAACCCTCCCCCGCAGCAGACGGTAGAGGGGGCGTTCTCCTCCCCCGCGCGTCGCTGCGCTTGCGCGTCCCCTCCCGCAGACGGGAGGGGTTAAGGCACCCGCCTGCCCCGCCATCTCCGTCAACATACAAGAGGACTCGCGGGGATGGTGAAAGGGGCGCTGATTGGCGGGCGGCGTGATTCGACAGGCTCACCACGGAGCTATTTGGGGCGTGCGAGGGGAGGGACCGCGCCGCTGTCGCTGCGCTGCGAGATTCCCGCCTAACGCGGGAATGACGGGGGAGTTATGCAAGGGTCTCAGCAGACGGGAGAGGGACTGTTAGAGCGGCATTCCCCAGACGGGGTACCACTCCTTGATGTCGCGGGACGTGGGCAGCTCGCGACGGCTCGCGTGCTCCATCCGCTGCTCCAGCGGGTGGTCGCGCTCCTCCTCTCCCTGTTCCGCAGGAGCGAAGGGGGTGAACGCTCCGATGCGCGGCTGATAGATCCAGTAGATCTTCCGGTCTTGCCATCGGAACGCGTAGACAGCCGCAAGCACTCTGGGGCCCAGCCCGGTACGCGCAAGCACTCCGCCAACGGTGCGCATCGCGTCGGCGAGCGCCGGGAGCCCGGAGTCGCTGACGACCACCCAGGGGTGCGGGCTGCCGCTCGCGTCCAGGGTTACGGTCCACCGGGCCACCGACGCGGGCAAGTCCGACAGAGCGCGCTCGATCTCCGCCTTGGCTTGGATGCCGTCCTGGTCGGGGCTTGGACGCACGAGAATTCCGGCCTCGCCCGTCGTATGGGTTTCGAGAATCTCCTCGAAGGCCTGGGCCGCCTGGCCCATCGCCTCGTTGGCCTCGCCCCAGTCGCCCTTCCGGCGGCGGTTGAAGAGGAACCAGCACATTCGGCTAGCCTAACATCATGACGTCGCGTTCGAGCGCTTGGAGGCGTTCGATGCGCCGCTGCATCGGGGGATGTGTCGAGAAGAGGCTGGCGAAACCGTCGCCAATCGCGGGCATGATGAAGAAGGCGTTCATGGTTTCGGCGCGCCGCAGGTCGTCCTTGGGGAGGCGCGTGAAGGACCCGGCGATGCGCTGGAGCGCGCTGGCGAGGTCCTGGGGCCTTCGGGTGAGCTGGGCTGCTCCCCGGTCCGCGGCGTACTCGCGGTAGCGCGAGAGCGCGGCGATGAGTATCTGGCTCACGACCCAGACGAGGATCGTCACGATGTAGGCGATCATCATGTAGTTTCCGCCGCTCCCCCGGTTTCTGCTCATGCCCCCGAAGATTGCGGAGAACAAGAAGAAGGTCATCAAGGTCGAGGCGACGACGGATAGGAAGCTGGCGTAGGTCATCACCTGCACGTCCCGCGAGGCGATATGGCTGATCTCGTGGGCGAGCACGCCTTCGAGCTCCCGTTCGTTCAGCACCTGCAACAGTCCCGTCGTCACCGCGACGGCGGCGTGCTTCTGGCTGCGGCCTGTCGCGAATGCGTTAGGCACGCTCATCTGGGCGATGGCGACTTTGGGCTTGGGGATGCGAGCGGCCAGCGCGAGCCTGTCAATCATCGCGTGCAGCTGGGGCGCCTCTTCCGGCGTCACGACCTTCGCCCGCATCGATGCGAGCACGAGCTTGTCGGACAGGAAGAACTGGACGAGCACGAGCACGAAGGCGATGCCCAACATCAGGACGGCGCCGACAACACTGACGAGGAACCAGAGGAAGAACCCATAGACGGCGCCGAGCAGCAGCATGGTGAAGAGCATGCGCGCTAGGAGCTGGTTGTCGCGTCCGAGACTGCGTGGCTGAATCAAGGAATATACCTCCGGTCGAACGTTCCTTCCCCATAATACCTGTTTCGTCGACCTGCCGGGGGTTGGGGCGAGGTTCCCTGAATCCACAAACGAAGTGCAACACCAGATTAGGGTGTTGCCATGGAATACAGACAGCTCTGCATTGAGGAACGGTGTGAGATTGCCCGCTTACGCGCCAAGGGCTCCTCGGTCCGGCAAGTCGCTACAACTCTGGATCGCGCGGCATCGACCGTGGCTCGGGAGCTGAAGCGGAACGCACTGCGAACGGACGGGTACCAAGCGTCGCCGGCCCAGGAGCGTGCCCGCGCGCGGCGCTGGACGGGGGCGCGGCTGGAACGGGACGAGGGGTTGCGGGAGCGGGTCTTGGCGGGCCTGAAGTGGGGGTGGTCGCCGGAGCAGGTCGCCCATGAGATGCGCAGAGAGGAGGGCCGGACGGTGACCTCGGACGAGAGCATCTACCGGTTCGTCTACGCCCAGGCCGCGCGGCACAAAGACCATGATTGGCGGCGCTACTTGCCGAGGGCGAAGTGGAAGCGGGGGAGGCGGGGCCGCAGGGGGGGAAGCTCGGTTTCCTTCATTCCCCTCCGCCGACCCGTTGCTGAGCGGCCTGCAGCGGCGGCCGACCGGCGGACCTTCGGGCACTGGGAGGCGGACACGATGCAGTTGGCCCTGCAGGAACGCTCCTCGCGCCTCTTGCTCCTCGCGCGTGCGCCGTCGAAGGAGGCGGGGCCGATCGCGGAGTCCATCGCCCGGATGCTGGGGCCGTTGCCGCCGGAGTTTCGCCAGACGGTGACCTTCGACAATGGGACCGAGTTCACCCGTCACTACGAGCTCCACCGGTTGGGGCATCGAGACGTTCTTCTGCGACACGTACTCGCCGTGGCAGAAGGGGGGAGTGGAGAACGCGATCGGCCGGCTGCGGCGGTTCCTGCCGCGGGGGACGAATCTGGGGGAGGTGTCGGATGAGCGGTTTGCGCTGATCGGGCAGGCGTACAACAATACGCCGCGCAAGTGCCTGGGCTACCGGACACCGGCGGGGGTCGTCGAGGAGCAGGTGTTGCACTTCAAATGTGGATTCACCTTCCCGCCTGCGCGGGAATGACGGGAAGAGGGATTGGGGGTTATTGGAGGAGGACGCGTTCGTCGCCGAGGCGACGGGTGATTTTCTGGTCGTCGAGGTGCTCCAGGAGGGCGAGGGCGTATTTGCGGGAGGCCCCGATGACGTCGCGGGCCTCGGCGACGGTGATCTTGCCGTTTTCCCGCAAGCGAGCGGTTACTTGGGCCTTGAGACGCTCGTAGGTCGCGGCGTCGAAGACCACGCCCTGGGCCGCGCGGACCACCCTGCCCTCGTCCGCAAGCAGCGCAAGCAGGTCGATGGGGAGGTTTGGGGCGTCCACGGGGAAGGGGTCGCGCTCCAGCACGGCGACGAACTCGTTCATGGCCGCGCGCTGCTGGTTGCTGACGGCGACGGCGTGGTCCGGCAGGCGCAGCGTGCCGGAGTCGTCCGTAACGGCGCCGTCTTCGGCGAGCTTCGCAATGACGAGCTGGGCGAGGTTGCCTCGCAGGCCGAGCCGACTGCGGAGCTCCTCGCGAGTCATGCCAACGCGCAGGGGATTGTGGGCGTGGAAGGCGGCAAGCGCCTGCTGCGCCTTGGCCGAGAGCCGGGCCCAAGCGGCGGCGGTGTAGAGGTTGACGGCCGGCGTGAGACCGCGACCAAGGGCAACGACCGAGGCCTCCGCGACGGCCTCCTTGGCGAGGGCCAGCGCCTCGGACTCGGCGATGTTCGCCCGCTTCGAGAGCGTCGAGACGTCCGCGGGCTCGCGTCCTTCGAGGGCGGACAGCAGCTGGGCGGTGGGGCTGCCTTCGGATAGTCGGGCCAACCGTTCCAGGGTCGGGGCGTGGCGCCGACGGTGGCGTTTGGCGTCGATATCGACGACGGCGCCGCCCCCGAGGGTGGCGTCGGGGGAGCGGATGACGAAATGGTCGCCCCGGACCAAGGCGACGGGTTCTTCGAGCCACACCTGCGCCCACGCCTCGTCGCCGGGCCGAAGCTCGTCGGCGTCGAGCAGGCGAACCCTCGCGGGGGTCTCCGCCGCGAAGGCGTGAAACGTCGCGGGATAGTTGTGGCGGACGCCATGGGGCGCGGCGTCGAGGAGGCGCAGGCGCACGTCGATCGCGCGGGTCGGCTTCAGCCATCCGGGGAGCGTGACGACCTGGCCGCGGGATACTTCGTCGGCGCTCACGCCGCCGAGATTGACGGCGACCCGGTTGCCCGGCGCGGCGGCGGCTATCTTCAGCTGGTGCGATTGGAGCCCCCGGATGCGGCTTTGCAAGCCGCTCGGAACGATCTCCACGGCTTGCCCGACCTCGAGGGACCCGTCGATGAGCGTTCCGGTAACGACGGCGCCGAAGCCGGAGATGGTGAAGGAGCGGTCGACGGGCAGGCGCGGACGGCCCACGTCGCGCCGCTGCAGGGTCTCGTCGAGGGCGGCGTCCATGGCCGAGGCCAGCTCCGGAATCCCGGCGCCGGAGGCTGCGGAAACGCTCAGGACCGGCGCTCCGGCCAGGGTGGTCGGGGCGAGCAGCTCCTCGGACTCGAGCTGCACGAGCGCAAGGAGGTCGTCGTCCACGAGGTCGGCTTTGGTGATGACGACGATGCCGCGAGTGACGCCGAGCAGATCGAGGATGGCGAGGTGCTCGCGGGTCTGCGGCATCACCGACTCGTCGGCGGCGATGATGAGCAGGGCCAGGTCGATGCCGCCAACCCCCGCGAGCATGTTCTTGATGAAGCGCTCGTGGCCCGGCACGTCGACGATGCTGACCTCGCGTCCGCTGGGCAGCGTGAGCCACGCAAACCCGAGGTCGATGGTCATGCCGCGGTGCTTCTCCTCAGCGAGCCGGTCGGGGTCGATCCCGGTCAGCGCCTGGACGAGGGTGGACTTGCCATGGTCGACGTGGCCAGCGGTGCCGATGACGTACATGGGGCGATGGTACCAGCGTTCGCTGGGATGGAACGACAGCAGAGCCGTTCATCCTGAGTGCCCCAGAACATAAGCTAGGAGGTGCCTGAATACCGCAAGCACAGGAACTTGCCCCTCAGCCAAAGTCCTAGTGTAGTCCGATGCCAAGCGCCTTCACAAGCGCTCCTCGGCGGGTTGGGCGGCAAACGCCCGCACAGGCGGCTGACTTTGCCGATGGCGTTCCGGGACTGGGTAGAGGTGGCGCACATGCGGGAAGACTGGAGGCGTCCGAAGGGGTGGAAAGCGTACCAGCGCACCCTAGCCACGCGCCCTTCGCAGCGGCGCAAGGGCTAGGGACTACCGTTCCAATTCTTCTTGCTGCTCATCCTCGACGTCCGCCGGTGTCGGCTCATCGAAGTGCTCCCCCCTCTTCTCTGCCGCTATCCTCCGGGCGTTCCACTCTACCCAAGCCTTACGCTCATTTCGGCGGCCCGCTTGGTACCGCTCCTTCCGAAATGCCTCAGCTAGCAATCGCAGCACCCTCCACAATCATCCATGTGACCACGCCCGACACTACGACGAACGGCTCCAAGCCTCGCCATATAGCTGTTACTGTCTGCCCGAACCCATCTGTGCCAGTGGGAATCTCGACTAGGAAGGCCGCAACGGACGACCTGCACTGTCATCAGGATCAGGAACCATCCAGGTCTTGTCACGGTAGGCATTCATGCTCTCAGAGGGGCTTGATTAGCTCTCCGCCCTGTTAAAAGTATTGTACTTGGTTTCTTGTGCTTGGTGGCGCAGCCTACCTGTGGCGGGATGTACAACCCCTACTCGGCGATAGACAAGCCAAGTAAACATAACCTGGCGAGCATAGCGCAAGGCGGGCGGGGACGCCTGTGATAATCTAGCCGCGCCTGTGGCGCGGGGGCTGTGAGGTTCCCGCCTACGCGGAAATGACGGAAGGGAAGATTCAGACCGCTATCGGAGGGGAATCGCATGGCTGCTCCGCTCGTTGACTCCACGCCCGCATTCGTGGAGGAGGCTTACAAGAAGATCGAGCAACGGCTCGAAGTGGCGCGTGGACGCCTTGGGCGGCCGCTGACCTACGCAGAGAAGGTATTGCTGGGCCATCTCGACGATCCGGGGGACGCCGAGCTCTTGCCCGGCGAGAGCTATCTCAACCTCCGGCCCGACCGCGTTGGGCTTCAGGACGTGACGGGCCAGATGGCCATCCTCCAGTTCATGCAGGCCGGACGCCCGACCGCCGCGGTGCCGACGACCGTTCACTGCGACCACCTCATCACGGCGTTCGAGGGCGCCCTAGCGGACACGAGCCTTGCCAAGTCGGAGAGCAAGGAGGTCTTCGACTTCCTGCGCTCGTCGGCCTCCAAGTATGGGCTCGGCTTCTGGGGGCCGGGTTCGGGAATCATCCATCAGGTGATCTTGGAGAACTACGCCTTCCCAGGGCTGATGATCATCGGCACGGACTCCCACACCCCGAACGCCGGCGGCCTGAGCGCGTTCGCGTCGGGAGTGGGCGGGGCGGACGCCGTCGACGTGATGGCGGGGTTCCCGTGGGAGGTGCTCTACCCGAAGCTGATTGGCGTGAAGCTGACAGGCTCGCTGAACGGCTGGGCCGCGCCCAAGGACGTGATCCTCAAGCTCGCCGGAATCCTCACGGTCTCCGGCGGCACGAACGCCGTCGTCGAGTACTTCGGGCCGGGCGCGGCGTCCATCAGCGCGACGGGTAAGGCGACCATCTGCAACATGGGCGCGGAGCTCGGCGCGACGACGTCGATCTTCCCCTACGACGAGCATGGGGCGGTCTATCTGCGGGCGACGGACCGGCAGGAGCTCGCCGACCTCGCCGACAAGCACCGGCATCTGCTCGCCGCCGACCCTGAGGTCGAGGCGAACCCGGAGAGGTATTTCGACCGCGTCGTCGAGATAGACCTCGACACGCTGGAGCCCCACGTGGTGGGCCCGCACACCCCGGACCTCGCGAGGCCGATCTCCGAAATGGCGGAGGCGGTCATCAAGGAGAACTATCCCGACAGGCTGTCGTCGACGCTCATCGGGTCATGCACGAACTCCTCGTACGAGGATGTCTCCCGCGCGGCGAACGTCGCCAGGCAGGCGGCGGAGCGCGGGGTGAAGGCGGCTGTCGACCTGCTGGTGACGCCGGGCTCCGAGGCGGTGCATGCGACGATCCAGCGCGACGGGCAGATGGGCGTGCTGGAAGAGGCCGGAGCGCGAGTGATGGCCAACGCCTGCGGCCCCTGCATCGGGCAATGGAAGCGTCCGACCATCAACAAGGGCGACGTGAACTCGATCGTGACGTCGTTCAACCGGAACTTCCCGGCGCGGAACGACGCGAACCCTGCGACGATGAACTTCATCGCGAGTCCGGAGATGGTGATGGCGTTCGCACTCGCCGGCCGACTCTCCTTCAACCCGATCACGGACACGCTGGTCGGCGCGGACGGGGAAGCATTCAAGCTCGACCCGCCCGGCGCGGCGCCCGAGGTCCCGGAGGCGGGATTCGCGGGCCGCGGCTTCGGGTACGAGCCGCCCGCCGAGAACGGCGGCGCGATCACGGTCAATGTGGATCCGGAGTCGACGCGCCTGCAGCTGCTCTCGCCGTTCCCCAAGTGGGACGGGGCGGACTTCGACCATCTACAGGTGCTGGTGAAGGCGCAAGGCAAATGCACGACGGACCACATCTCGCCGGCAGGCCCGTGGCTCCGCTTCCGAGGCCACCTCGACCGGCTAAGCGACAACGCATTCCTGGGCGCTGTCAACGCCTTCACCGGAGAGGCCGGCGAGGGGCTGAACCAGGTTACGGGGGAGCGCGCGCCGTTCCCGAAGGTGGCGCGGTACTACAAGGAGCACGGCCTCGGCTGGGTCGCCATCGGCGACTTCAACTACGGCGAGGGGAGCTCGCGGGAGCACGCCGCGATGTCGCCGCGCTTGCTCGGCTGCAAGGCGGTCATCGTCCGCAGCTTCGCCCGCATCCACGAGACGAACCTGAAGAAGCAGGGCGTCGTCCCGCTGGCGTTCAGCGACCCGGACGATTACGACAAGGTGCTGGAGGCCGACACGCTGAGCGTCACGGGCCTCGCCGACCTCAAGCCGGGCCAGCCGGTGAAGGCGGTCATCCATCACTTCGAGGGCGGCGACGAGGAGATCGAGCTCAAGCACACGATGAGCGAGGAGCAGCTCGAATGGTTCCGGGCAGGGGCGGCGCTGAACATTTTGGGTAAGTAGGGAGCACTCAGTCGACTTGAGACCCTCGTAACTCCGCCGTCTCCGGCTGGCGCCGCGTGGTAGAGTCCGCGGGATGGCTGTTGAGCGTGAGGGCGCTGAGGTAGCGAGGCGGGGACGCTGGGGGGCGCTGGCGTTCCGCGATTTCCAGCTGTTCTGGGCGCACGGACTGCTGCAGGGCATCGCCCGCAATATGCGGGAGCTGCTGACGTTCTACCTAGTCTTCGACATCTCCGGGTCGGCGCTTCAGCTTGGACTGACAGGCGTATTCCAGGGTGTGCCGATCCTCTTCTTCGGTCTCTTGGGCGGCGCGCTGGCCGATTCGGCGAACCGCAAGACGCTCCTGGTCTACACCCAGCTGGCGAGCTTCGTCTCAATCGTGCTGATCGCTTTCCTCGTGTTCGCGGACCTAGTGCAGGTCTGGCATCTGTGGCTGCTCACGAGCTGGTCCGCCGCCATGAACGCGCTGGGAAGGCCGGCGCAGCGGGCGTACCTGCCGCGGACCGTGCCTCGGGGCCACATCATGAATGCGATCACGTGGTTCGGGGCGCTCAGCCAGGGAACGCTGTTCGTTGGGCCTGCGCTGGCCGGCTTGCTCATCGCTCCGCTGGGGGTCGGGGGAGCGTACATGGTCAACGCCGTCATCCTGTTGCTGGCGGTGGTGGCGACGGTCGCGATCCGAGCGTCGGGGGAGCAGGTGGGCGAGCCGAGGAAAGTCTCGCTCGGCGCAATCTGGGAAGGGGCGGTCTTCCTCCGATCCCGCGAGGTGCTGCTGTCCACTTACCTGCTCGATTTCGGGGTGATGTCTGTCGGCTTCTTCCGACCGCTCTTGCCCATCCTGGCGCTGGAAGTGTACGACGTCGGGGAGGTTGGACTGGGGATACTCGCGTCGGCGCCCGCGGCAGGCTCGATCATGGGGTCCATCGTGCTTCTGGCGCTTGGAGACCCACGGAGGAAGGGCGTCATCATCGTATCGAGCTACGCGCTTTATGCGCTGGGGCTCGTGGCGCTGGGGCTTTCGCCTTGGTTCTGGCTGGCGCTCGTGGCGCTGACGTTCCTTGGTCTGATGGACGTGGTGAGCTTCACCGTGCGGCAGGCGCTCATCCAACTGGCGTCGCCGGACCAGTTCCGTGGCCGCGCCGGCAGCTTCTCGACGATCCTGGCGGGGGTAGGGAACTCGACGGGGTCGGCGGAGATGGGGGCGCTGGCGGCGGCGACGGGCGCTCCGGGGGCGCTGATCATCAACGGGTTCATCGGCGTGGGAATCACGTTGGCGGCCGTGGCGCGCTGGCGCGGGCTGTGGCGGTACGACCAGAGCAAGGAAGTCGCGAGCGATTAGGGCCGGCCCGGTTGGGCGAGGGGTTGTCCTGGCAGCTAGAATGGCTGCGGCAGACGGCGCGAGGGAGCGCCGAATAAGGAGGCGGGCGAATGAACTACCACTACATCTCCGGCGACTCTCATATGGAGGTCGACACTGCAAATTGGACGCCTCGCGTCCCGGAGCAGCACCGGGACCGCGCGCCCAAGCTCGTGCGCCTCGAGGACGACACCGACGCTTGGTTCATCGACGGCAAGCAGACGCGGAGGGCGAACGCAGCCGACCTCTATGGCGGCAAGGGCCGCGAGCAGTACCTGCCGTCGGGCGTGAAGTACGAGGGTACGCCGGGGACCGGCACGCCTCAGCAGCGCATGCAGGAGCAGGACATCGACGGCGTGGACGCCGAGGTGCTGTTCCCCGCACAGGCCACCGGCCCGAGGATGTGGCGGATGGTGGACGACGACGTGGCGTACCTGACCATCGTTCGGGCGTACAACGACTGGCTCATCCGGGACTATTGCGCTGAGAACCCGGACCGGCTCGTCGGCGTGACGATCATGCCGATCATCGAGGACCTCGACGCGCACATCGAGGAGCTGAAACACTGCAAGGAGATTGGCGCGAAAGCGGTGATGCTCCAGGACTTCCCGACAGGCAAGCAGTTTCCGACCATCGAAGACGACCGGTTCTGGGAGACGGCGCTCGACCTCGACATGCCGGTGACCGTTCACGTAGACCTCGAACGGAACGGGAAAGGCCCGTTCTTGGACTACCCCAAGGCCACGCCGGAGCTGCTGAAGCAACTCGAGGCACCGGGCCGGAGCTTCCCGGAGCAGATGGCGCGTTTCGGCCCGATCAAGGGCAGCGGAGCGCTCCCTGCCGTGCAGTGGGCGCTGTCGGGCCTCTTCGACCGCTTCCCGAGCCTCAAGATACTGTTTGCCGAGAACCAAATCGGCTGGATACCGTTCTTCCTCCAGAGCGCTGACATCCGGTACGAGCGGAACCGGTACTGGGCGGAGAACCTGTTGGGCTTCAAGCCGCTGTCGCGTCCGCCGAGCGAGTACCTGCTGGAGCACACGCTCTGGGGGTTCCAGTACGACCGGGCGGGCGTGCTGGCGCGGGACCAGCTCAACGTGGACAACCTCATCTGGGGCTCCGACTTTCCTCACCAGGAGTCGGACTGGCCCGACTCGATGAAGATTCTCGACCAGGCGTTCGATGGCGCGCCCGAGGAGGTGCGCTACAAGATGACCTGCGGCAACGCGATAGCGTTCTTCGGACTCGACGCGAGCTAGGGAGCGTCCTCGCCTTCATAAGCCGCCGTCTGCTCAGAAATCATCCTAGGTTGGGTGGTCAACGACCGCAGACGCTGGGTCGCGATGCGAACGTAGGCGGGTTCCAGCTCAAGACCGATGCTGTTGCGGCCCCACCTTGCCGCTGCGACGCTAGTAGTGCCTGTGCCTAGGAACGGGTCGAGCACCGTGTCGCCGACGAACGAGAACATGCGCACGAGCCGCTCGGCCAGCTGCAAGGGGTAGGGAGCCGGGTGGTCGCGTGTAGAGGCCCCGCCGATATCGGACCAGACCTGCTGGAACCATAACTGATGGCTTTCGTAGGGAATCACCGACAGCAAGCGTGCAGCCTTGGAAGGCTGCCGGTACCCGCCGGGCTTTCTCTGAAAGAGGATGTACTCGATATCGTTCTTGACTACTGCGTTGGGCTCGTACGGCTTGCCTAGGAAAGGGCCGTTCCCGCCGGCCTCGTAGGAGGCGTTGGCAATCTTCTGCCAGATGATTGGGGCTAGGTTGTCCAATCCTGCGCGACGGCAGTGTTCTTGGATGGTGGCGTGAAGCGGCATCACTACGTGCCGCCCGAAACGGCACCGCGCGAGGTTCACGTCCCCAACGACAATCACGAGACGTCCGCCAGGCACGAGAACGCGGTGGGCTTCCTCCCACACCAGGGCAAGCTGCCTGTTGAAGTCTTCGTAGTCCTCCACCGCTCCAAGCTGGTCTCGATTGGGGGGATATTCTTTCAGAGTCCAGTAGGGGGGCGAGGTCACAATCAGGTGGATGGACTCGTCATCTATGCCGTCGAACCTACGGCTATCGCCTTGGGAGACGATGTGCCGTGTGGGAACCATCGGCAGGGCTGACTCGATCCTACGCGTGGCTTCCCGCGTGTGCGCCAGTCTTGGAATGGTTCCCTGATCGAAAGAATCGAGCTCGGGGGCCAACTCGACGGGGACATACAGCGCGAGGCTCACAGGACCACCCGTTTCCGGCCACAGGCCAATTCTGATGTCCTGGCATAGCTCAATGCGCTCATCGACGCACGGTTGGGTAGGAATCGAATCGGATGTAAATGTAGACTGTAGCAAACTTGACTCCGTGATGTCCGGAGTCTATACGCAGACCGCCCCGATTACGGAAGGGGCGCTTGTCCTAATCGCGGCGGATTGGCCGCCGGGGGAAATGAGGGATGCCCACAGACCTGAATTCGAGAGTCTCGCAGGCGGTCCGCTCGTTCTGGGCAACTCGCAAGTCCCAGGACGCCCGGCAGCGCGCAGGCGCCGCCTCGACCCAGGGAAGCAGCGGCGCTGTCGTGGGCGGCAAGCAGATGGACGGTTTCGCGAGCCTTCTCGTGGAGCTTCTGACCGAGGCGGGCGTCGCGAGTACTGACATCTTCGTCCGACCGGGAGAGCTTCCCGGGTTCTTTCGTCCGACCAAGGAGTGGGACATCCTCGTCGTGAAGGGTCGGACGCTGCTGGCGGCTATCGAACTGAAGTCGCAGGTGGGGTCATTTGGCAACAACTTCAACAATCGCACCGAGGAGGCATTGGGCTCCGCCACCGATCTCTGGACGGCCTACAGAGAAGGTCAGTTCCAGACAATGCCCAAGCCGTTTCTTGGGTAGCTGTTCGTGTTGGAGGACTCTACAAAGTCGCGGTCTCCCGTGAAGGTCCGCGAACCGCATTTTCCCGTGCTGCCTGAATTTGTAAACGCGTCCTACTCAAAACGGTACGAGACGTTTTGCCGCAAGCTGGTGCTGGAAGGTTGTTACACGGCTGCGGGCTTCCTGATGACAGACCCAAACGCCGCGGCGTCCGCACACAACTTCTCTGAGCCCGCCACAGACCTCACGATAGCCAGCTTCGTCGAGGAGATGCTGAGGCACACAGCCCCCAGGCAGCGTGGCTAGGCGTTGAGCTCGATGCCGATGGGGCAGTGGTCCGAGCCGTAGACGTCGGAGAGTATCCATGCGCGCTCGACGCGGGGCGCCAGCGCCTGGCTGACCACGAAGTAGTCGATCCGCCAACCGACGTTGCGGGAGCGGGAGTCGAACTTCTGGTCCCAGTAGGTGTAGTTGCCGGGCTCGTCGGAGAACATGCGGAAGGTGTCGAGGTAGCCGGCGGCGAGCCACTGGTCGATCCAAGCGCGCTCCTCGGGCAGGAAGCCCGAGAGCTTCGCATTGGGGCCGGGGCGCGCGAGGTCTATCTCGGTGTGGGCTGTGTTGACGTCGCCGCAGACGACGATGTCCCGTCCATCGGCACGGAGCGATTCGATGCGTTGGAGGAAGACGTCGTAGAAGCGCATCTTGTAGTCGAGGCGTTCTGGAGACATCTTGCCGTTGGGGAAGTACACGCCGAAGAGCAAGAACGAGCCGTAGTCGGCCTGGATGACGCGTCCTTCGGAGTCAAACTCGGGTATTCCTAGGCCGTACACGACCTCACGGGGCTCCTCGCGGGAGTAGAGCGCGACGCCGGAGTAGCCCTTGCGCTCCGCAGAGTTGAAGTAGGCGTGATAGCCCTCGATCTGAAGCAGGGCAGGGTCGAGCTGCTCAGGGAGGGCCTTGGTCTCTTGCAGACAGAGCGCGTCGGGCTGCTCCTTCAGGAACCAGTCCATGAGGTGGCCGTGGCGGTGGAGCGCCCGCAGGCCGTTGACGTTCCAGGAGAGGAGGGTCCGGGTCACTGGGCGGCCTTGCCCTGCGCCGCGACGGCTGCCATCGCCTCCTCGATTGCGGCTTGGTCGCCGAGGTAGCGGCTGCCGGTGGGACGGAGGTCGTCGTCGAGGTCGTAGACGAGGGGAACGCCGGTGGGGATGTTGAGGTCGATGATGTCGGCGTCGGAGATGTCGTCCAGATGCTTGACGAGAGCGCGGAGGCTGTTGCCGTGGGCGACGATGAGCACGCGCTTTCCGGCGGCGATGTCGGGAGCGATGACGTCCCGCCAGTAGGGGACGAACCTGGCGACGGTCTCCTTGAGGGACTCGGTAAGCGGCATGTCGCCTGGGGGGAGGGAAGCGTAGCGGGGGTCGCGGCCGGGGTGGCGCTCGTCGTCAGGCTCGAGCTCGGGCGGCGGCACGTCGTAGCTGCGGCGCCAGAGGAGGACCTGCTCGTCACCGTGCTTCTCGGCGGTCTCGGCCTTGTTCAGTCCTTGGAGGGCGCCGTAGTGGCGCTCGTTCAGGTGCCAGCTGCGTATGACGGGAATCCACATGAGGTCCATATCATCGAGGACGATCCAGAGGGTGCGGATGGCGCGCTTGAGGACCGAGGTGTAGGCGACATCGAAGGTGAATCCTTCGTCCAAGAGGAGCTTCGCGGAGCGGGCTGCCTCGTCGCGGCCGGTGTCGGTAAGGTCGATGTCGGTCCATCCGGAGAAGCGGTTGGAGAGATTCCATTCGCTCTCGCCGTGTCGCAGGAGCACTACTTGGGGCATGTTGTGGCGCCTCCCGGTGAGTAGGGTGCGCTACGCATTTTGCCATAGGCGGGGGTATGGCGACAGGCTCGCCGGGGACGGCCCCCTCCCAGCCTCCCCCGCAGACGGGACCTTTGCATAACCCCCTTCCGTCATTCCCGCGCAGGCGGGAACCTCGCAGCGACGCGACAGCGGCGCAATCCCTCCCCCTTCCCCCGTCTGCGACGCATGATGCGAAATGACATGGTGGGAGCAGCTGGGGGCGGCGCCCGGTGAGGCCGGACCGGCTCCGGTCCGACGCATCGCGCGACCCCAGGGGCTTGGTTTGTCCGACGATGGCGCATGCATCGCACTCGTAACTTTCCCGGGCCTACGAGTGGACGAGGGCTGCCTCTCGCAAAAAAGGTCTCATTTGGTCTTATTTAGTCTCATTTTACTCCTGATGGAACCACCCCTAGCCCCTCCTTGGTAAGGAGGGGGAGAGGGCGTAAACCAGTGGAGGTCTACGAGTGGGGTGACATGGGAGACAGAGTAGGGAACGAGGGGTCGTTTGCGCAACGGGCAAGTGTCACAGTGGCGACGTTGAATGTCTGGGTTCCCGCCTGAGCGGGAATGACGGGAGGGAGCACGGGAATGACGGAGGGGAGCGCGTGGCGTTGGTTGGCGGGTGGGGCGTTCTCCTCCCCCGCGCATCGCTCCGCTCGCGCGTCCCCTCCCGCAGACGGGAGGGGGTTTATGCAACGGTCTCGCAGACGGGAGAGTACGGCCTTAGGAGGGCACGCTTGACTGAGAGGAGCTAGAGAGTAGGGTGCGGTTGCCAGGGGGAATGTTGCGGCATACACTTGTGCAAGATTTCACAGGGATTACTATGACTGAACTGGACGACCTCGACGGCCAAATAATCAACCTGCTGCAAATTGACGGCCGCGCCTCGAACATCGAGCTCGCCCGTAAGATAGGCGTCAGCGAGGGTACAGTCCGGCGGCGCTTCCGGAACCTCGTGAAGGAGGAGGTCATCCGGGTCATCGCGATACCCGACCCCTCTAAGCTCGGCCGGGAGACGTCGGCCCTCATCGGCCTGAAGGTCGACCCCGCCCTGGTCGATTCCGTCGCGAGCGAGCTCGCCAAGATGGACGAGGTACAGTACTCCGCCGTCACCACCGGGGCCTACGACGTTTTCTGCCGCGTGGCGCTCAGCTCTCCCCTGGAGCTCTCGGACTTCCTGAGGAACCGCATCGGCGATATCGACGGTGTCCGGCGCTCCGAGACGTTCGTCAACCTCTCGATCAAGAAGAACAGCGGGGGGCCGGTGGCTTCCTCGAAGGGCTAGACAAACTGTTTCCACCACGGAATCGCGTCTGCTACACTAACTCACGCCTTCGCGGGCACGACGTGCGAGAGGCGATTTTGGCGACCGAACACTATTTGGAGGGTTTGCTCCCAAGATGACATACATAATCTCCGACCCCTGTGTCGACCTGAAGGACGCCTCGTGCGTCGACGTCTGCCCAGTCGACTGCATCTATGAAGGCGACCGCATGTACTACATCAATCCCGATGAGTGCATCGATTGCGCAGCGTGCGAGCCCGTGTGCCCCGTCGCCGCGATCTTCGCCGAAGACTCCCTCCCTGCCGATCAGGCGCGCTTCATCGAGATCAACAAGGACCAGAGCGAACCCTAGCTGCGCCCCCAACGGCGTAACGCAGCAGGCGGGCCGGAACAGGCCCGCCTGCTTTTTGTCGGCTTGCCTGCTTTCCGGCCCAGGGCGCGCGAGCCTACCCTCCGAGGCTATCCAACACATCCTCCACTGCCCCCAGCAGGCAGGTGAATATCGGGGTGTCCCGTTCCGTGTAGGGGCGTTGCTCCGCGGAGCGCAGCTCCATGACCAGCTCCAGAAAGCGAGGCGGATCGTCGGTCTCGAAGCCGAGCACGAACTCTTGGTCGTCCAACCCATAGGAATACGTGGTGTGGATTTTCACCTCGGGGTAGCGGTGGCCCACCTCGAAGTGTTCGCTCATCATCCGCTGCCGCTCGGCGGCGGGTAGCTGGTGCCACTCGTGGCTCTTAACGAACGGGTACACGAAGAGGTACTTCCTCCCCATCGGCCGTATCCGCGTCCGGCTCTCCGAACCCTCGTGCTGGTGGTCGTCAACGTACATCGACCGGCGCGTCATCGCGAGGTAGGAGTGGGCGACGGCGAGGCGCGAGCCGAGGGCCGTTGACGCGATTCTCGTGGCGAACGCCTGCAAGCCTTCGAGGTCGGGACTGACGGTCCACACCAGCATCTCGGCGTCGGCGCGCATCCCCATCAGCGAGTAGGCGCGCACCGTCAAGTCCGGCGAGGCTCCATCGATAACCGAGGCAAGCTCGCGCTTGTCCTCCGCGCGGGTCTCGATGGGCAGGCGGCGCCACTCCGGGTCCAGCTTGTAGAAGGTGTATTTGACGTACTGGGGAGTGATTGGCGTTTCGGTCATGGGCTTCTCTCGCTGAGACGATTCTATCCTAGGACTTTCGAACGTCCCCCATCACGGCCATGGCGGCGGCAGCCAGCAGTAGGACGGCCCCGGCCACGAAGTAGAGGGGCATGAGCGCGAGCCCCGCGAGGGCCGCGCCGCCCATCAGCACCGCGCCAAACCTCGGCCGCAAGCTGGCGACGCACGCGCCGACTCCCGCGGCGACCGCCGCCAACAGGGCGAGCAAGCCCGTCGCCGCCTGGCCGCCGGCCCCGGCTACGCCCGCAAGCACGCCGACTCCGCCGCCGAACATCCCGACCAGCGAGCCGATAGCCGCGATGAGTGCGCCGAAACCGCCGGTCAGGGAGACGATGCAGCCCAAGGCCCCCTCCTTTGTCCTCCCCCGCAGACGGGGGAGGACTTATTTGCCCTTTCCCGGTGGCGCAGTGTACACGTGCTGAGGCATCGCCTGGCGACGCGCGGCATCCAACACTAGGAACGCAACTTCATCAGCCTCTCTCTGGCAAGGAGGGGGATTGGAAGAGACAAGATTTCCGATGCTGGATCCAGGGGGCGCGGCAGGTTCCCGCAGCGCCGGTGCAAGACGAATATGCTAGTGAGAAGCGCCCGCAGGCGCCGACGGAGGAGACGGAACGAGGTATGAGGATGCGAAAGCGATTGCTGCTGACGTTTGCCGCGGCGCTGGGCGTTCTGGCGCTCGGGGCCTGCAACGGCGCGGAAGCCCCGGTAGAGCCAACGCCGACGATCGCCGAGGGGCTGGCCGAGCCTACGCCGACCGCCGCCGAGGAGCCCGCTGAGCCGACGCCCACGCCTGCCGAGGACGCCCTTCCGGCCTTGGAGATCAGCTTCTATCAGGGGGGCGACGCCTTCGGAGGCGAGGCGGCGCTCGTCTCGGACATCGTCGGCCAGGGCAAGCCCGTCGTCCTGAACTTCTGGGCCGCCCTCTGCCCGCCCTGCCGGATCGAGATACCGGACTTCCAGCGGGTCCACGAGGCGCGCGAGGAGGAGGTGACGGTGCTGGGCCTCGACATCGGCCCGCAGCAGTTCCTGGGCACTCGCGACCAAGGGCGCGAGCTTCTGATTGAGCTCGGCGCGGAGTACCCGGCAGGCACGACCTTCAGCGAGACCGTCGTGCGCGACTACGAGATCCTCAGCATGCCGACGACGGTCTTCATCGCAGCCGACGGCAGCGTCTTCCGCACATGGAGCGGCCTGCTGACCGAGGAGAAGCTGAACAAGCTGATCGACGAGTTAATCGCGGTTTGACATCGCCCCGGCCCGGCGCGTAGAAAGTCCTCGAATCGTTCGGAGCGCGCGCCTGCCGCTCGCAATCCTGACCCCCAATCCTGACCCCCAATCCTGACGCCTAGGAGAGCGCGATGACTTTGCAAGCCAGCGACCGCCGGATGCGCGTCATCCCCGTGCAGGACGGCGCCGAGGCCTTCGTCGAGATGCTGAACAGCAACGGCGTCGAGTACCTCTTCCTGAACTCGGGGACCGACACGTTCCCCATCCAAGAGGCGCTCTCGCGCATGACCGTCGAGGAGCGTCCCGTGCCGAGGGTCATCCTCTGCATCGACGAGACGACGGCCATGTTCGCTGCCCAGGGTTACTACCAGCTCACGGGCAAGGCCCAGGCCGTGCTGGTGCACGTGGACGCCGGCACCCTGCAGATCGGCGGCGCCTACCACGACGTACAACGCGACAAGGCCGCGGTGCTCGTGTTCGCGGGCCGCGCCCCATCGACGTTCGGAGGCGCGGCGCGCGGCGGCAAGGACATGCCCATCCACTGGATACAGGAGCAGCGCGACCAGGGGGGCATCGTCCGCAATTTCACCAAGTGGGACTACGAGCTGCGCGACCTCGACAGCGTGAGCTGGGTCATGCAGAAGGCCTACCAGGTGGCGACCTCGGACCCGGCGGGGGCCGTCTACGTATCGCTGCCCCGCGAGCTGCTCCTCAAAGAGATGACGTCCCTGAGCGTGCCGCCCCCCGCGCGCCATGCCCAGCCGGTCCCGCCGGCCGCGGACTCCGACACGCTCGCCACCCTGGCCGACTGGCTCGCCGCAGCTGAGAAGCCGCTCATCATCGCAGGCGCGGCGGGACGCGACCCGAGCGTCGTTGGCCCGCTGACCGCGCTCGCGGAAGCCGTCGCCGCACCGGTGTCCGGGGCCATCGGGACGAGGCTCAATCTCCCGACGCGGCACCCCCTGAACGCGGGGACGTGCGGCGCGCCGGGAATCGGCGAGGCGGATGTGATCCTGGTCATCGACCACGACGTGCCGTGGGTCCCGGACCAGCAGACGGTCGAGCCTCCGGGCCGCGTCGCGTGGATCGACTCTGACCCGACAAAGGACAACATTCCGCTGTGGACCTTTCCCGCCGACCTGCTCATCCACGCGGCGCCAAGCAAGGCCGTGCCCGCTCTCCTGGCCGCCGTACAGGCGCGGCTCACCGATGACGACAGGACTCGAATCTCCGCCCGCGCGGCGCGGTACGCGGAGGCGACGGAGGCCGAGCGCGAGCGTCTTCTGGCGCGGGCGATGGAGGTGAAGGACCAGCGCCCGATCCACCCATTGTGGGTCGCGCATTGCCTGGAGCAAGTGCTGAGCGAGGACGCCATCGTGATGAACGAGGGCATGACCGGCAGCTTCCCATGGATCGCCTACACCGACAGGAAGACGCCGGGCACGGTCTTCGCCTCGGGGGGATCGAGCCTGGGCTGGGGGTTGGGCGCGGCGTTGGGCGCCAAGCTCGCGCACCCCGAGCGGGACGTCGTTGCGCTGGAGGGCGACGGCTCATTCGTGTTCGCGCGCCCCACCTCGGCGTTCTGGGCAGCAGAGCGGTACGATGCGCCGTTCCTGACCGTCATCTACAACAACTCCCGCCATCAGGCGACGATCAACTCGTGGAACCGCTACTTCCCCGAGGGCGTAGGGCCCCACGAGAACGCCTACGTCGGGGCGGAGATCGACCCGTCGCCGGACTACGACGTGCTCGTCCAGGCGTGCCGGGGCTACGGCGAGCGCGTGGACGACCCCGCGCAAGTGCTCCCGGCGCTCCAACGAGGCATGGAGCGCGTGCGCGCAGGCCAGGCCGCCGTCATCGACATCCGCATCGCGCAGATGGACGGGCGGACCGCTACGCGCTAGGCGCGGTCATGGGAGAGAGATGCGCTACCACTCGGAGCGTCACGAGAGCGACAACGTGGAGCATATAGACCCCGAGTGCTACCTTGCAGCGAACATCCAGAGACGGTGTTGCTGCACTGAGCGCCGCCCCTCCCTGCGTTGCTCCAAATGCGGCTAGGGGGACGCCCGCCGCTCCGGGAGGCCGTTGACGTGCGACGCCTGCTCGCAACGCACCGCTGGGAGCTATGGCTGTTGCTTGGCATACCGGCCATTGCGCTCGCCGCCGCCGGTGCGTACAGGTGGAGCCCCATCTTGGAGGAGGGCTACTCCGGCGGCTTCTTCCTGTGGCACATCATCCGGCACGCGGTTGCCGCGCTCTTGCTCGGCGCCGCCTATTCCCGGGTCCGCCGCTTGGGAAGACCCCTGCTCTCCCTGGTCTGGAGGTACTCGCTCACCGTGGCGGTCGTTTCCGCAGTCGGCTACTTAGCTGCCGAGCTGCTCTACGACCTGCTGCTATCCGACGGGGGAAGCGCTTCTCGTCTCGGCCTGCTCTTCACTGCCGTAGGGCTCGCGGAGCTCGCCATCCTGCTCTGGTTCGCCAGGCAAGCGTCGAGAATCAGCCTGGCCCACGCCTTCTTGCTCGCCGCACTAACCGTTGGGACCAGTTTCCCCAGGGTGAGGAGCTTGGATCTTCTCGACAGCCCATTCGGCGTGGCGATACTGAGCGCCGAGGCGATAGGGCTGGCGTCCATCCTGCTCGCAGTCTGGGCGCTCGCTCATTTCGACGGGCTGAGCCGTGGAATGCGCACATGCTCAATAGTGGCGCTGTTCGCGCTGAGCGGGCTTCGCTTCGCTGTCCCGGGGGGCATCGGCATCGCCTCGTTGATAACACGAGGCGACTACATGGAAGCGGCGGTAACCGGGTTTGGCTTCTTATTATCGATCGCCTTCATTCCCGCCCTCATGCTCGGATTGACCTACTTGATCCGCGTCCGGCCCCGGCCTGAGCAGGAGCCAGCAGCTAAACCGGCCTCGTAGCACCGGTTCCTCCCCTCCGCAAGCTCAGGGACGAGCGCTTCGCTGTCATCCCGCGAGGGCCGGGCGGGTTACAATGAACGCGGCCATGACCAACTACACGACGCACCACTTCGAGGCCGTCTCGCGCTACACCGTTTCGGTCGGGTACGACCGACGGCTTTACGCGCACGACATCGACGGCTCGATCGCCCACGCCCGTATGCTCGGCAAGCAAGGCGTCATCGCCGAGGCCGACGCCGACGCTATCGTGGAGGGGCTGGAGGCCGTGCGCCGCGAGATCGAGGGCGGGGCGTTCCTGTGGCGCGAGGACCTCGAAGACCTGCACATGAACATCGAGTCGCGCCTGCACGAGCTGATCGGCGAGCCGGCGGCCCGCCTGCACACCGCGCGCTCCCGCAACGACCAGGTCGCGACCGCTACGCGCCTCTTCGTCCGCGACGCCATCGACGAGCTCGCGAGGCTGCTGCGCGAGCTGCAAGCCGCGCTGCTGACCGTCGCGTCGCGCGAGCCGGGCGTCGCGCTGCCGGGCTACACGCATCTCCAACGGGCGCAGCCGGTGCTCCTCGCGCACCATCTGCTGGCCTACTTCGAGATGTTCGACCGCGACGCCGCCCGCCTTGCCGACACGCGCAAGCGGACGAACGTCCTGCCCCTCGGCTCCGGCGCGCTGGCTGGGGTTCCTTATCCGCTCGACCGCGAGTGGGTGGCCAAGGAGCTTGGGTTCGACGGCATCTCGGCCAACTCGATGGACGCGGTCTCCGACCGGGACTACATCGTGGAGTTGCTCGCGAACGCCGCCACCTGCATGATGCACTGCTCGCGCTTGGCCGAAGAGCTGGTGCTGTGGACTTCCCAGGAGTTCGGGTTCGTGAAGCTGGGGCGTCAGTGGGTGACGGGCTCGTCCATCATGCCGCAGAAACGCAACCCGGACTTCGCGGAGATCGCGCGCGGCAAGACGGGCCGCGTCTACGGCAGCCTGATCGGGCTGCTCACGACCCTCAAAGGCCTGCCCCTCACCTACAACCGCGACCTGCAAGAGGACAAGGAGGGCCTGTTCGACGCGGTCGACACCCTCGGAGCGACGCTGGAAGCGATGCGCGGCATGTTGGACGACTGCGAAATCAACGCCGCGCGGATGCAAGAGGCGGCGGCGGACAGCTCCCTGCTCGCCACGGACATGGCCGACTACCTCGTCGCGAAGGGCATCCCCTTCCGCGAGGCGCACGCGGCGGTCGGCGCTCTGTGCGAGCTCGCCGCCGAGCGCGACGTCCCCGTGACGCAGCTGCCGCTCGATGAGATGCGAGCCGCGTCGGGGGCGTTCGACGACGACGTGCGGGGGCTGACGGCGATGGCGAGCGCGGCGGCGCGGGACGTGCCCGGCGGCACGTCGCCCTCGCGCGTCGAGGCGGCGCTCGCCGAGGCAAAGGCGCGGCTGGAGGCGGCCCGTGGCTGAGGTCAAGCTCGCGCCTTCCATCCTCTCGGCGGACTTCGCGCGCATCGGCGAAATCGTCCGGGAGACCGAGCAGGCGGGCGCGGACTACATACACGTCGACGTGATGGACGGACGATTCGTCCCCAATCTCACCATCGGCCCGATGGTCGTCGAGGCCATCCGTCCTCACACCAGCCTGCCCCTCGACGTTCATCTGATGATCGTCGAGCCGGAGCGCCTCATTCCCGACTTCATATCCGCCGGCGCAGACAACGTCACGGTCCATCAGGAGACGGTGACGCACCTGCACCGCGTCATCCACCAGATAAAGGAGCTCGGCGCCACCGCGGGAGTCTCGTTGAACCCGTCGACGCCCGAGACGACGCTGGCGGAGATACTGCCCGACCTCGATCTCGTTCTGGCGATGACGGTCAACCCCGGATTCGGCGGACAATCGCTGATTCCCGGCGTCCTCCCGAAAGTCGAGCGCCTGCGGGCCATGATCGACGAGCGGGGGCTTGCGACGGAGCTGGAGGTCGACGGCGGCGTCAAGCCGGACAACATTGGGCGTGTCGCCGCGTCGGGCGCGACGGTCATTGTCGCGGGGTCCGCCGTGTACAATGACCGCGTGAGCATCGCTCAATCTGTCGCGGCGCTGCGAGCCAGCCTTTCCGGCCCGGGAGTGGCCCGTTAACTCGCTTTCCCGCCCCATCAAAGCGCATCGAGTCTTTCTCGCGGCTGCGGTCTTCATCGCAGCCGTAGTCATCGTTGCCGCGTGCAACAGCGACCCAACCCCAACCCCATTCCCGGCCTCGACCCCGACGCCAACCCCGGCGCCAACGCCGACCCCAGGAGGTGCTCAGGTGGCAGAAAACGGCGACAGCGTGGCAGTCCACTACCATGGGACTCTGGACGACGGCAGCATCTTCGACTCGTCGCGGCAGCGCGAGCCGTTGCAGTTCGTCGTCGGGAGCGGGCAGCTCATCCCGGGGTTCGACAACGCCGTGCTGGGCCTCTCCATCGGGGAGTCGGTAACGGTGCGCTTAGCGGCGGCGGACGCCTACGGGGAGGCACGGACCGACTTGGTCATAACCGTTCCCATCGACCAAGCGCCGCCGGGCCTCGTCGTGGGAGACCGGGTGGAGCTGGTGAACGGCGCCGTCGCCAACGTCACCGCCGTAACGGACGCAGGGGTCACCATGGACGCCAATCACCCGCTCGCCGGTCAGGCGCTCACGTTCGAAATCGAGCTGGTCGCAATCAAATAGGGGCGCCCCCGTCCCGCCGTCACTGAAGCGCGGGCAAAGAAAAGGGCCGCTCTAGGGCGGCCCTTGATTGACCTGTTATCGGCGCGTGGGGAGCGCTATGCCGTCATGCGCTTGTTCTGCACGGTGCGCAGACAGCGCGTGCAGACGTGCAGACGCTGGAGCTTGCCCTGGTGCATCAACGTCGCTCGCTGGACGTTCGGAAAGAACCAGCGATTGGTGTGCCTGTTAGAGTGGCTAACGTTCTTGCCCGCCCTGCGGCGGGCCCCGCATATGTCGCAGCTTGCCATGGTGTCCCGTGTTGCTGGCGGCGACCGCCAGACCATAAGATGCGGACGCTGAACGCCCGGCGCAATGGAGTTTAGCATGGCCACGGCCCAGTAGCCAACTCATGAACGGTCGCATCCTTTCCCGCCTCAACGCTCAGGACTTCAAGCAGCTCGTTCTTTCGGGGACCGAGTGCTTGGAGGCGAACGTCGACGCCATCAACTCGCTGAACGTCTTCCCCGTCCCTGACGGGGACACGGGAATCAACATGCTGCTCACCCTGCGGGCCGCGAATGAGGCCGCCCTCCCCGATTCGCCGTCCGCAACCGTCAGCTCGATGAGCAGCGCCATCGCTCGCGGGGCGCTGCTCGGCGCGCGCGGCAACAGCGGCGTTATCTTCTCCCAGTTCATGAAGGGGCTCGCGGGCGGCCTCGACGGCTGCGGGGACTGCGACGGTGGCGGGCTAGCCAGCGCGCTGCTCTCCGCCGCCAACGCCGGTTACCAAGCTGTCGGCACGCCTGTCGAGGGAACGATGCTGACCGTGATGCGCGCCGCGGCCGACGCCGTCCAGCCGCCCGGCGAGAGCGTCGCGGACGTGCTCCGGGCGGCCTACGGCGCAGCCGAGCGAGCGCTCGCCCATACGCCCGAACAGCTGCCGGTGCTCAAACAGGCAGGCGTCGTCGACGCAGGCGGTCAGGGCGTCGTCGCATTCCTCGCGGGGGCGCTGGGGTTCGTCGGCGGGAGCGACGTCCGCCTCGAAATCACGGCGCCGGAGGGAGGCGTCCAAGCCGCCGCCGGGGATGTTAGCCACGAGTTCCTCGAACATACCGAGGAGGAGATGTACGGCTACTGCACCCAGTTCGTGGTCCAGGGCGAGGGTCTCGACCCGGACTCGATGCGTGAGCGCGTCATGGCCATCGCCGCCTCCACCGTCGTGGTCGGCGATGACACTGTCGTGCGGGTCCATGCCCACGCGGAGGACCCCGGCCCGCTGCTCAGTATGGGCGCGGCCATCGGCGCCCTGGACCAGATCAATATCCAGAACATGGACCTGCAGCACGAGCAGTTCATGGCCCGCCACGGGTACGTCGCCACCGAAGCATCCGCATTCGCCATCGTCGCGGTAGCCGCGGGCGGCGGCATCGAGCGCGTGTTCGAGGACCTCGGCGCGGCCGCCATCGTCTCCGGTGGGCAGACGATGAACCCTAGCTCCGCCGACATCCTCGAAGGGGTGAAACGCGCCAACGGCCAGCACACGATCATCCTGCCGAACAACAAGAACATCGTCCTGGCGGCAGAGCAGGCCCGCGACCTATCCGGCGCCAGCGTCGACGTCGTCCCGTCGAAGACGGTCCCCCAGGGCATCGCGGCGATGCTCGCCTACAACCCGGAGCGCGGCGGCGACGAGAATGTGGCGGCGATGGCCCGCGCGCTGGCCGACGTCCAGTCCGGCGAGATTACGACAGCGGTCCGTTCAACGAGCATTGACGGCGTGGACGTGGAAGAAGGTCAGACCATCGCCATCCTGGACGGCAAGCTCGTGGCCGCCGCCGCGAGCCCCAACGCAGCCGTCATCGAAATGCTCGACGCGGCTGGGCTCGAAGACGGCTCGCTGGTGACACTCTATCATGGGGCCGGTCTGGCGCCGGAGGACGCTGAGTCCGCGGCGGGCGAGATCGTCTCCCGCTTCGCAGGCGTCGAGGTCGAGGTCCACGAGGGCGGCCAGCCGCACTATCAGTACATCGTCTCTATCGAGTAACCAGACCCGGGAGGACATGGGCCATGGCCGTCAAGATTGTCACCGACAGCACATCCGACATCCCGCCGGAACTAGCCAAGGAGCTCGACATCGCCGTCGTGCCCTTGACCGTGTTCTTCGGCGAAGAAGCCTTCAAAGACGGCATCGACATGACACACGATGAGTTCTTCCGGCGGCTGACGACGGGCGCCATCCTGCCGAGGACTACGCAACCCACCCCTGAGGAATTCCTCGCCGTCTACGAGCCGCTGGCCGAGCAGGGGCATGACATCGTCTCGATACACGTCTCTGACAAGCTGAGCGGAACGCTGAACTCGGCCCGCGTCGCCCGCCAGGAGCTGCCCGGCGCCAATATCCAGCTGGTCGACACGCGCCTGGGATCGATGGCTATAGCCCTGGTCGCGAAGGCCGCAGCCGAAGCCGCCAGCTCCGGCGCCGATGCCGAGGCGGTCGCGCAGACCGCCCGGGACGTGGCCGGGAACATCGACCTGTTCGTCGTCCTCGACACTCTCGAATACCTCCAGAAGGGAGGACGGATCGGGAAGGCGCAATCGCTCGTGGGCTCGTTGCTGTCGCTCAAGCCGATTCTGTCGATGGTCGACGGGGAGATTCACCCGCACGAGAAGGTGCGGACTCGGTCGAAGGCGCTCCAGCGCATGATGGAGATCGCTTCCGAGGGCGCTCCCTACGAGGAGGTCGCCTTCATCCACGAGGCGCCCGACGCGGAGGTCGCGCACCTGGTAGAGCGTCTCGTCCCGCTGACGAGCAAGCCGGTCCTCAGCGGACGTATCGGGCCGGTCGTCGGGACTTACGCCGGCCCCGGCGCCATCGGCATCGCGCTCCGCAAGCAGTAAGGAGAGCGACATCACCGGTTTGCGGAGGACGCACTCCCACACTTAAGCTGTCTTGCATCGGGAGGAGAGGCCTACATGACGGCAATACAAACAGCCAAGACTGACGTTTTCACCGGCATCTACGAGGTGCCCGAGGCTGCGAGCATCCTGATTGCGGCGCGGATGCCTCACGACTCCTACCCCGTCTCGTCCCGCAAGCTCATCCGGTGGGTCCGGACAGGCCTCGCTGGCGCTGACGCGCGCGAGGCCGCTGGGGGCGACAAGCTCATCACTTTCCAAGACTTGGTCTCCCTGCGGGTCATCACTGCGTTGCGCGCAGCCAAGGTGAGCCTGAAACATATCCATGCCGCTGAGGCATATCTTCGAGAGACCACCGGCCATGCAACGCCCTTCGCGACCGAGTTCCTGTGGACAGATAACTCTGAAGTATTCACCTCCCTCCGCAATCGTTTGGTCGCCGCCAGCCTGCACGGGCAGATTGCAATGGAGATCATCAAGGAATACCTAGTCCCCGTGCACGGACTCGACTTCGAAGAGGGAATCGCAGCCTCTTGGGAGCCAGCGAAGAGTGTTCTGCTGAAGCCGGACGTCCAGTTCGGCGCACCCTGTATCAAGGGCACGCGAATCCCAACCAGATCACTCAGGAACTCGTATCTGGGCGGCGACTCCATAGACCGCCTGGCAAGCGCCTACCGCGTGGGACGCGAGGAAGTAGAAGCAGCTATTGCCTGGGAGGAGAAGCTAGCTGCCTAGCCCCGTCCTCATCCTCATAGACGAGTCCCTTGACCCCGGTGTCGCAGCGGCGTTGGCGGCGGTAGGGTTCAACGCCCTCAGCGTCCGAGATGCTTGGCGCCGGGAAGGCGTCCTGGATACCGAGATTATTCCTTGGGTCGCGCAGGAGGGAGGGGTGTGGGTCCACGCTGACGACAAGGCGAAGAAGCAACATCGCGAATTGATGATCTCTTCTCGCATCTCGACACTCTGGGTGCAACGACCAAAGAACGGGATGTCAGGCGCCAGCCAGTTGAGGGCCATCTCCTACGTTATCCAGGACTACCTCGACTTACTCGATGCGGCGAAAGGACCGGCTCACTATCGAGTTGGCGCCCACGGCCAGCCACACCGCGAACGCATCCGGCTGCAGTCTTACGAACTGTAAAAGCGACCGCTACCCTTCCTCAGTCATCGCACCGCCGACCGAGGGCGAGGCGCAGGCTTCCTCCACCACCGACTCTAGGTGGGCAATGTCCGCGGGGCCGTTACGCTGGAGCGTGATGGCGACGACATCGACGCGCCAGGCGCTTTGTTCGAGGCTATGCTCCTCGAGGTATTGCATCGCGGCCTTGGCGAGTCTCGCCTGCTTCCGCGGCGTGACCGATTCCTCGGGCGCGCCGTAGGCCGCAGTACGGCGGGTCTTCACCTCGACGAACACCACGTCTCCGCCATCGCGAGCGACGAGGTCAATCTCGCCGAATCGCGTGCGGTAGTTCCACGCCTCAATCGAGAGTCCCCGCGCTCGAAGATGGGCGGCGGCTATCCGCTCTCCCTCCGCGCCGAGCTTGCTACGCCCGCTGGGCATTGAGGTCGAACAGGGTTGGTTTGAACGGCGAGAAGCTGAGCCGGTGCACCGGCGACGGACCCATCGACGCAACGGCAGCCAGGTGGCCCGCCGACGCATATCCCTTATGCGAGCCTAGCCCGTAGCCGGGGTAGCGCTCCTCCAAGCGGCGCATGACCTCATCCCGGTGCACCTTCGCCACGATAGACGCGGCGGCGATTGCGGTGCAGAGCGCGTCACCCTTCACTATCGCCGTACACGGCTTGCGTCGCCAATCGAACGCGAACGCGTCGACCAGCACGTGGTCCGGCTGCGCGGCCAGCCGCTCCAAGGCCTGACGCATGGCCGTCCGCACCGCCGGGGCGATGCCGATGCGGTCGATTTCCTCGCTAGCGACCTCGCCGATGCCGACTCCGACGGCAATCTCACGGACCAAACGGTCGGCCCGTTCGAGCTGCGAAGCAGTCAGCGTCTTGCTGTCCCGGAGCAAGGAGAAGTCCTCGTGCTCGAAGCCGTCGAGGTCCGGGAGGATGACGGCGCCCGCGACCACCGGCCCGGCGATAGGCCCCCGGCCGACCTCATCGACGCCCGCGACGAGCGCGTAGCCCTCACCGTGCAGCCGCCGCTCTTCGCTTTGTGTAGGCTCCGCTAGGCCGTTCGTCGGATTCCTCAGCCAGGGGCCGCTGGTCAGTCGGCCGGGCCGTCGATATAGCCGCCGCCGAGCACGCGGTCGCCTTCGTAGAAGACGGCGGCCTGGCCGGGGGTTACGGCCCGCTGGGGCTCGTCGAACCTCAGCACGGCCTCGGCCTCGCCGGGGTGCAGCACCGCGGAGGCAGCGCGACCGTTATAGCGTATCTTCGCGTCGACTCGCACGGGCGCGGGCGGACACTTTCCGGCGACATAGCGCACATCGCCGACCCGCACGCCGCGCAGCAGCAGGTCGTCGACCCCGCCGACGGTGATCCGGCGCGACGCGGCGTCGACTTTCGTTACGAACACCTTCGACCCTTCCGCCAGGCCGACCTGCGACGCCGTCACGCCGATGCCGCGGCGCTGGCCGACGGTGAAGAACTCGACGCCGGGGTGCGAGCCAACGACCCTTCCGGAGGCGTCGACAATCTCCCCTCCCGCGGGCTCGGACTGCCGCTGCATGAAACTCCGGTAGTCGCCGCTCGGGATAAAGCACACTTCCTGGCTGTCGGCCTTGTCCGCGAGGTGCAGGCCGGCCTCACGGGCAAGCTCCCGGATACTCGCCTTGGAGTGCGCCCCCACCGGCAACAGCACGCGGCGCAACTGCTCCTGGCCGAGGCCGAACAGCACGTACGACTGGTCCTTGGACGAATCGACTCCTTGCCGGAGCGTGAGCTCACCGTCGTCCGTCTCGACGACCTGGGCGTAGTGGCCAGTGGCGACGTACTCCGCGTCCATCATCGAGGCGCGCCGCATCAGGAAGTCGAACTTGATGCGGTCGTTGCAGGCGATGCACGGGTGGGGAGTGCGTCCGCGCCGGTACTCGGCCACGAAGTAGTCGATGACGTGGGCCCGAAACTCGCGGCGGGCGTCGATGACGTAGTGCGGCGCGCCGATGGTCTGGCAGACGCGGCGCGCGTCCTCGATGTCCTCGATCGAGCAGCAGCCCCGGTGGTCCGGCGAGACCTCGTCGTCATCGCCGGCGGACCACAGCCGCATAGTCACGCCGACGACGTCGTAGCCGTCGCGAGCAAGCAGATAGGCGGCGACCGACGAGTCGACGCCTCCCGACATGGCGACCGCCACCCGGCCCATGGGCGCTGCGCATGTGTGGTGAGAAAGGTGTTGGGTATGCATTTTCGTTACGAGTGAAAAGTTGTTGGGCGACATTTTCGTTACGAGTAGAAAGTTGTTGGGTTGCACACTGCATTACGAGTAAAAAGTTGTTGGAATTGCCTTGCGAAACGGGGTTTTCGCAAGGTGTTTTCATGGCCGTGGCCTGCTTCCCGGCTTTCAGAAGTTGTTGATTGCGAAAAAATGTCGTGCGTCATTGCTGCTGCACGGAGGGCTGCGAGGTTCCCGCCTGCGCGGGAATTCGTCATTTTGGCCTTACGACCCACACTACAACCGACGAAAGTAGGCGAGCGGCGAGCGGCCCCCTCTCTCACTCTCCCCCCGCAGACGGGGGACCTCTGCGTAACTGCCCAACGCGAGGATTCGGGGGCGAGGTTCCCACCTACGCGGGAATGACGGCAGGGAATGACAGAAAGGGTTACGCAAAGGTCTCGTTTCTGGGCGGCGGCCGGAGGCGCAGGGGGAATGGAGGCTTTTCATCGTAAGGGGCGCAGGGGGAACCGGGCAATGGGGAGATGTCACGGGCCGCCACGGCCCCACGCTGCAATCATACTAGGCGACGCCTATAATCGTCAGATGGCCACGCGCAATAGCATAACCGCCCCCGCAGGGAGCATAACCGCCGACGCAGGGAGCACAACCGCCGACGCCGGAGCAGCCGCCCGCGAGGCTATTGATGTCGCATCGGACAAGCAGGCGTCGAACATCGTGCTCATCGACGTGCGGAACGTATCCAGCTTCACCGACTACATGGTCATCCTCAGCGTCGGCAGCATACGGCAGTTCAGGGCGCTGACGGAGGATGTGACGGAGGCCGTCGAGAACGCTGGGCTAAACCTCCATCACCGCGAGGGCACGGCCGAATCCGGCTGGGTGCTGCTCGATTTCGGCGATGTCGTCGCGCACGTATTCAGCGAGGAGCAACGGGACTTCTACCGGCTGGAGCAGGTCTGGCGGGCGGGCAAGGAGCTCGTCAGGATTCAGTAGACCCAGGACTCCATCTCGCGCTCGTAGTCGAACAGCTCGCCGTCGCCGAAGAAGCTCTCCAACTCCCGGACGGCCGACTCCGGCGAGTCAGAGCCGTGGATGAGGTTCTTGCCGATGTCCACCGCCCAGTCCCCCCGCACCGTGCCGGGGGCGGCGTCCCGCGGGTTGGTGGCGCCCATCGTGTTCCGCACAATCTCGACGGCGTTCTCGCCCTCTATCGCCATTGCGACGATCGGACGCGACGTCATGAACTCGGCCACGCTTGGGAAGAAGGGCTTCTCCACGTGCTCGGCGTAGTGGCGCCGCGCTAGGTGCATGTCCATCCGCATCAGCTTGAGCCCGGCGATCTTGAGGCCCCGGTCTTCCAGGCGGCCAATGATCTTGCCGACGAGGCCTCGCTGGACTGCGTCAGGCTTCAGTAGTACGAGGGTTCGCTCTGCCATGTTGGTCCACCTGCTTGGATGCGTTCCCCCACCTGCCCTGCCTGCGCTCCCGCGCACCCTGGATTCCCGCTTTCGCGGGAATAACGGAAGGGGTTATGCAAAGGTCCCGCAGAACGGGGGAGAGGTTTTAAGGGATATGCCCTGTGGGGGTTACGGTTTTCGTACTTTATCACAGTTGGGGGGTTAGCGGCCTGCGCCTTGGGCGCCGCGGGCCGTTCGGACGGCTTTGTTCGGCTGAGTGATGTGCGGAGGGCGCAGGTACCGGGGTTCGATGGCCGCAACCGGCCCTTGGCGACCGGCCTCGAGGACCTCAGCCCCGAGCTCGCCGGCCCCGCCCAGGCGGCCGAGGGGCGCTCTCTCAATCACGAAGCGCGTTTCGGCCCCTAAGCGCTCGCGGAGCTTATCCCTGACTCTTCCGGCGACCTCCGGGGCGGCCTCGCCGCAGTAGAGCGTTGGGACGCTCTGCGCGTCTACGAATTCATCGATGGAGGTCACGGTTTCGTCAATCAGCGTCCGCCACGCGCCTCCGGACACCCCGAACACGCCCCACGACACGATGTCCCGTCCCGCGGGCAGCAGCGCGCATACGCGGGCCGACGCTTGCCGGTAGGGATAGGCCGACGCTTCCAGCGAGCTCACTCCGGCCACCGGCAGCGAGCCGCCGATCGCAAGTCCCTTGGCGACGCCCAGTCCCGCGCGCACCGCGCTGAAACCGCCCGGTCCGACGGTGACAATCACGCCTCCGAGCCCGCGGGGCGAGACTCCCCCGGCCCGCAACAGCGAATCGATGGCGGGCATGAGCTCGGCGGTGTGGTTGTTGCGGGACTTCCACGAGACCGTGCGCTCCATTCCGCCCTCGCTCCACAGTCCGACGGCGCCGAAACGTGTCGAGGTGTCAATCACCAAGAGCGGGGGATGGATTCCCGCCTGCGCGGGTGGGGAGGGCTGCGAGGTTCCCGCCTGCGCGGGAATGACGGAGCTCACGGGGCGGCCGCCTCTCGCAGCTCGCCGATGAGGGCCTCGTACCGCTCGCCGCTCGCTGCGATCTCGATGACCCTGTGGTCGGCGGAGTCTCCGAAAGCCAGCGTCACGCTGAGGTGCTCGCCGGGGAAGACGGCCTCGGCTTTCTCAGGCCACTCGACGACCACAACGCCGTCCTCCAGCATCTCCTCGAAACCGAGGTCGTGCGCTTCCAGGTCCCCGTCGATCCGGTAGAGGTCGACGTGATGGACGTTGACGCGGCCCCGGTACTCGTTCACGAGCACGAACGTGGGGCTATGGGCGTAGCCCGTGGCTCCGGCCCCCCACGCCAGCCCTTGGGTGAGAGTCGTCTTTCCCGCCCCCAACGCGCCGTGCAGCAGGTAGAGGTCGCCGGCCTCGGCAAGCTCGCCCAGACGCCGACCGAGCGCCTGCGTCTCCTCGGCGTTGCGAGACTCGGCCCTTATCGTCAACGGAGGCGTCCTCATTCTCAACCTCATTCTCAGTGGAGGTGCTCCCAGCCGGTCATGCCGGTCTCCATGCGCTCGCCGTTCGCGTCGAGGACCTCGACGGCCTCGCCCTCGACGATCTCGCCGATGACCGCGCCGCCCCTCAGCTCGCGAATGACGGCCCGGACGGATGCGGGCGGGCCGGTGAAGAGGAGCTCGTAGTCCTCGCCGCCCGCGAGCGCGAGCTCCATCGCCTCGTCGCCGAACTCGGCCTGCAAGGCGGGATGGGCCGGAACGTCGCCGGACGCGATGCGCGCGGCCATGCCCGCCGCGGAGGCGAGCTTGCCCAGGTCCACGACGAGCCCGTCCGAGATGTCCATCGCGCACCGGATGCCGTGGCGGCGCAGGACCTGCGCTGCGTCGGGCCGCGCCATCGGCCTACGATGGGCCGCCGCCAGCTCCATACGGCGCGGGCTATCGATAGTCTGTCCCGCCTCCAGCAGACGCAAACCGCCCCGCGACGCGCCGAGCGGCCCCGTCACTCCTATGGCGTCTCCGGCCCTCGCCGCGGAACGGACCAGCAGACCGCCGTCGCAACGTCCGGTCATCGCGACCGTCACGAAAACGACCGGCGAGCCGACGATGTCCCCGCCAAGGAGCGCCGTCCGATAGCAGGCGCAGGCTTCCAGGATCCCGTCGTACAGCGCGTCGACGGCCTCGACCGGCAGGTCCGGGGGCAGGCCCAGCGTTACAAGCCCCGCTTGCGGCTCACCGCCCATCGCCGCGATGTCGCTCACGTTCGACGCCCAGCTCTTCCACCCAACGTCCGCCCAATCGGACGTCTCACGGCGGAAGTGGACGCCTTCGACCATCGTGTCGGTCGTCGCAGTCTCGACGCCCGGCGGCTCGATGCGCCAAGCCGCAGCGTCGTCGCCGATGCCGAGGAGCGCGTCCATCCCCGGCGGCGACGGGAGGCGAGCCTCCTCGACGCGCCTCGCAAGCCGCTCGATGAGCGCAACCTCGCCGATATCTCCAACCGTCACCATGGGGGTATTATCGCAAACTACGATGGCTCTCCGTGCGTACAGTCCTTAGAAGAGTCAATCGACAACACCTGTGCGCTCATCTCGAATCTTCATACTCTCCCTCCTCGTCCTTGGCGCAGCCATCGCGGTACTCGCGTGCTCGTCCCCGACGCCCACTGCTACGCCGACCGCCACACCCACCGCGACTCCCACGATTACGCCTCCCAGCGGGCCCTACGATTCGAACGAAACGATGTGGCGCATCTTCTCCGGCGCGGACCAAACGATCGCAACGACACTGTCGGCAATCGGCGACGCAGCCGCTGAGGGCGACATATCCCAGGCGCCGGTCATCGTCGAAAGCATGCGCTTCTGGAACAACCCGGCGTTGAGCACGGCCTACGCGGATGCGCTCCTGGCGTTCACCGGCCAAGACTTCCGCGGGAGGGAGGCGTGGAACGACGCTATGGAGTGGCTCGGCCCGCGGCGTGGCGAGTTTCCTCCGCCGTCCGAATACTTGGAATGGAAGGCGAACATCCTGTCGCTGATCGACCCCCGGATGGCCGAATTCCTCACCGCCGCGCCGGGCTCCGAGCGCATCGACCTGACGGAAGTCGTTTGGGGCGGCGTGCGCACCGACGGCATACCCGATCTCCAGTTCCCGGAGGCGCTCTCGCCCGAGGAAGCAACGTACCTTCATCCGCGCGATAGGGTGTTCGGCGTATCCATCAACGACGAGCATAGGGCCTATCCCCTGCGCATCGTGAACGCGCACGAGATGGCGAACGACAGACTGGGAGGCGAGCAGATAGCGCTCGCCTACTGAACGCTCTGCGGCGCCGGAATCGTGTATTCCGCAAAAATCGACGGCGAGGGCGCTACCTTCGGCACCTCCGGGATGCTCTACCAGAGCAACAAGCTGATGTACGACCGCGCCACGAACTCGATATGGAACCAGTTCACCGGCGAGCCCGTCATCGGCCCTCTGGCTCAGAGCGGCATCCGGCTCCCCATCTTTCCGTCCGTGCTCACGACCTGGGAGGACTGGCTGGCGGAGCATCCGGACACGACGGTCATCAGCCAGGAGACAGGGCTGTATCCCGCTGAGTTCTACGTCAACGAGTGGGAGCCCGAAGCCATCTACTACGACTACTTCGCATCCCCCGAGACGATGTTCCCCATCTTCAACCGTGACGATTCGCTTGCCGCCAAGGCCACTATCATCGGGGTAGGCGTCGGGGGCGAACACAAGGCCTACCCGATCAGCGCCTTCGCCGACGAGCCCATCATCAACGACGTGGTGGGAGGGCAAGCAATCGTGGTCGTCGGGTCAAACCTGTTCGGCGAAGCGCGCGTCTACGAACGCGGGAACCAAACGTTCGCCGAGGACAGCGACGGCGCGGTCCGCGACGGCGACGGCGCCCTATGGGTCGCCGGGGAGGAAGCGCTCGCCGAATCGGACGGCGACGGAGCCCTCGCGCGCATCCCAACCGTCACCTCGTTCTGGCACGGGTGGTTCACCTTCCACCCGGACACCGCGTTGCACGGGGCGAGCTAGCCGCGCGGGACCCGATGCAAAAGGAAAAGGCGGGGTTAGCCCCCGCCTCAATTCCCATTCGCCGCGTCCGCTGCACACCTGTCCGCGTACTCCGTTGTCTATCTAGGGCGGAGCCCCCATGTCCGTGCTCGGCGTCGCAAGCACCACTGTAGAGGCGGAGTGTTGCCACGCGGTTACGTTGATGTTAAGGGTTTGTTACGGATTGGCCCCCTCCCTAACCCTCCCCCGCAGACGAGACCTTTGCGTAACTCTATTCTCTGGCGGGCGTAACTCTTCCCACCCACCCACCCGTTATGTTGTGGGGGACACCCCCACACCCCCCGCAGAGGGGCGTCGCCCCTCTGCGCTCCCCGGTATTCCAAGCCGGTTCATGGTTCGACAGGCTCACCACGAACCAGTTTGAGGTTTACGCAAAGGTCTCGCAGACGGGAGAGGGGATAAGGCAAGGTTCCCGCCTGCGCGGGAATGACGATGCCCTGAGCGACCGCGACGAGAGTGGGTTGGAGCTATCCTCCGCCTAGGACTCGCAGAATCTCCCGCACGTCCGGCAGGGCGTCGAGGCGCTCGATCATCTCGATCGCCTCGTCTATCGCGGCCGGACTCAGGGGCGAGGCCGCGTGGGCGGCGCAGTCGCGGAACTTCTGCCGGCGTTGCGCGTCCGTGAGCGGGTTGTCCCGGTGGCCTCGCGGATGGTCGACGCGCTCCGATAGCGTCTCGCCGGACGCCAGGGTGACCTCCACCACCCCCGACTTGCCGAGCGATTCGTCGACCTCGTACTCCACCCGGTTGGCGACGCGGACCACGGACTCGTCGAACAGTCCTTGGGGCGTGGGCTGGAGGTCGGCCAGCGAGACGTTGCCGGAGACGAGCGCGCGAGCCGTGGCGAAGACCACCGAGTCCTCCGCCTCGACCGGCGCTTGGGGGTTGCGGCGGGTCGCCAGCGGCTCGCAGAAGGTGCGGATGTGCGGCTCGCCGCGCACCAGCACGCGGCTCACCTCGCCGGGGTCAATCTCACGCTTGGCCCGCAGGTTCGCAGCCGCCTCGATGAACACGTGGGCGACGCCGGTCGTCGGCCAGGGCTTCATCCCCACGTTCAGCAGCCGCCAGTCCTCCCCCAGACCATCGACCATCGCCGCACGGTCGAAGGCGCGCTGGTAGTAGGTCGGGAAGAATCCCGCCTCACCCTCGAACGCGTCGCAGTCTCCGAGCAGTCCCTCCCGCGTGAGCATCGCGCTGAGCATTCCGCCCTGGCAGGAGAACGCGGCGTAGACGGCCTTCGCGGGCCGGCCCTCCAGCACCGGCTGACGCCCGCCCGACGCCTGCATGAACGCGAGGCCCAGCGCGCTGTGCGTCTGCTCCGCCGAGAAGCCGAGCATCCTCGACGCGCTCATCGCCGCCGCGAAGTAGCCCGGCATCTGCGTCGGCTGCGGCTTCGACTCGCTGAACCCGGTCTGACCTGCCGTCAGCGCGACCCCGATGCGCGACATCAGCTCCGCTCCAACTGCGATGGCGGCCATCAGTTCCTTGCCGGTCGCCCCGCCGCGCAGCTCCGCAGCCGCCATCGCCGTCGGCATCGTCACCGGCCCCAGGTGCCCCGAGCCGACGGCGGTCGTGTCGTCGAAGTTGAGCGCGTGCGCCATGCCGCCGTTCACCATCGCAGCGGCAACGGCCGGCAGCTTGTCCGTGAACCCGATGAGCGTCGCCTCGGGAGCTCCTCCCGCCGCCCGCGCCCAAGCCAGCAGCTGCGGCACGCCGACGCCCAACGTGTTCGCGGCAAGCGTCGTCGCGAAGGTGTCGAGCGCCAGCCAGCGCACCGTGCGCCGCACGTCGTCGGGGAGGTCGTCGTAGGAGACCTGCGAGCCGAACCCCGCCCAGAGCGCGGTCAGCTCTCCTGCGGCCGCATCTCGTATCGTCATCGCACGCTCCTCCCTGCTCAACCGGCGCGGCCTATTATGAGGCTGCGGTCAACTCCGGCGCCAAGCAGCGTCCGTTAATGACTTTCGGGTAGCATGGGCGCGTGCGCACCCTGATCGTCAGCGACATCCACAGCAACCTCGTCGCCCTCGACGCGGTCATCGCCGCCGCCGAGGAGGAGGGGCCGGTGGACCAGACATGGTGCCTCGGCGACATCGTCGGGTACGGGCCGTGGCCGCTCGAAACGGTGCGGCGCATCCGGTCCCTCGACGCGATGAGCATCACCGGCAACCACGACGCGGGCGCAGTGGGGCGCGTGACGCTCGACGACTTCAACTACTACGCCGCTCAGGCCTGCCGTTGGAGCGGAGCCCAGCTCGACGACGAAGCCCGCGAGTACCTGGCCGGCCTGCCCGAGACCATCCACGAGGACGGCTTCACCCTCGTACACGGCTCGCCCAAGGACCCCCTCTGGGACTACCTTTTCGGCTATCCCCAGGCCATCGAGGCATGGAACCGCGCCATCACCGACGATGTCCTCGTCGGCCATACGCACTACCAGTTCGCTGCGGAGGCGGGGCGCGGGCTCGAACAGCCGGGCCCCCAGGGCCTGACCGTTCCACGGGGCTTTGCCCGGCTCGTGGTGAACCCCGGCAGCGTGGGGCAGCCCCGCGACCGCGACCCGCGCGCCGCCTACGCGATATACGACGACGAGGCGCGGATCCTCACGCTCAAACGCGCGTGGTACGACATCGCCGCCACGCAACGGGCCATGGCGGAGGCCGGTCTGCCGGAGCCTCTCATCAGCCGCCTGAGCGCCGGTCAGTAGGGCGGCCTGTAAAGCTCGCGCCGTCTGTGGAGGAGCAAGATGTTTTCTTCGCAGGCTCCTTCACATCTTGGAATCTTTGATTTACGTGGCCGTGATGCGGTCGCCGGGCGGCGGAGCGGGGGGCTAGAAACAGAAAGTCCCCGGAGGTTTCTGTTTCTAGTTACCAGGCCGTGGTGCGGTGGAAGGGTCCAAGAATCCAAGAAATCAAGAAATTTCGACCCCCCGGTTTTTACGGGGGCTGGTGAGGGACCACCCCTAGCCCCTCCTTGGTAAGGAGGGGACGGGAGGGGGACAGCGCGTAGCCTGTCGAGTCCATGGTAGGGGTTGGTCGGGGTTGGGGGAAGGGGCAAGTGTCGCGATGGGGACGGGGTAGGCTCTCACGCCTAAAGCAACGCCTGCTCCATAGGCCCCGGCGCGGGGGGCGGGCGGCGCTCGGCCCCAGACGGCGTGGGTAACTCGTCCGCCGTGAAGAGCGGCCCTGCGCATACCTCCGCCAGCAGCGCCTCGCCCTCCGGCTGGAGGCGCACCGTCTCCTCCAAGACCCACAGCAACGCCAGCAGCTCTTCCGTGAATTCCCAGCGCTCTGGCTCAATGGCGTCCAGAGGCGACGGCTTCCGGCCGGCTGGCTCCCGCTTACGCCGATCGAGCCACGACTTGACGACCGGCATCCCAGACACGGAGTAACCCCACACCTCCGGCGACACCGGCGCGAACTGCCCGTCCCCAACGGTCAGCGTTTTTGTGCTTGGGTCGTAGGCCTGCCTCTCCGGGTAGCGGTCGGTAGAGAGGAGTCGCGTGCAAGTCGCCTCGCCGGTGGGAATACTTCTCCCGTACCGCTCTCCGTACGTGTGCAGCGAGAGCAGCTGCGACCCCAAGTCCGCTGTCCGCTCGAACAGCGCGGCGTCTTTCGTCAGCGGCAGATGCGGAGGCGGCAGCTCCAGCTCGTCCCAGAACCGCTCCACGTACGCGGGCTGCGCGAGGATGCCGTAAGCGTAGGCGAACAATCGCTCCGGCAAGACCTCCGCGCCATGCGTCTTGCCGAGGAGCGCGAGCAGCCCGCGGGTGACGTTCGGCGCCGTAGCCTCGGCGTCCCGCCAGAGCGGGATGACGTGCTTTCCGCCGAAGGAGCCTCTGAAATGATGAAGGTCAGGCATCGCACACGCTGCCGTTGCGGCAGGGCCGTCACTGAGCACCTCTGAGAGGAAACTCGTGATGTAGACCTGCTGCGGCCCGTGCGCGCGCCACAAGTCAGGCCGCATAAAATCCCCAACTCGTGAGTCAGCTATCACCCACTGCCGGTCGAACGAACGGTAGGCATACCGCTCTATCAGCGGTTCAGAGCCGTATTGAAGTGAGGCAACGGACGGCTCAGGCTGACCAGCGCCGGTAAGGGACTTGTACTGATCAGCAATCTTGCGGTCTCGTGTCTCTCTGAATGCCGTGCGCCGCTCACTGCCCGACAGTGACAGCAGGTTCGCCCACCGTCTCTGGAGTACGTCGGGACTAGCGCCAATGGGCCATGTCCGCTTTAGTTGCGCCCCCGAATGTTGCCATGGGAACACTTCCGTGACTTCAGGCCAATCGAAATACGCTCCTGACTCCTTGGCGTAGAAAGGCGCGTCCCACTCTGTAGCGCACTCCTGCCAGAGCAGATCGTCGAAGCTCGTCACCTCGTCGAGACGCGCTAGTTTCTCTTCCGCGCTGCCCGTGAGCCGCACCTTCCAGACATTGGCGGGCTGGTCCGGATTGGGTTCGCCATTGCGGACGCCCACGGCAATCGCGACCGGCGTCTGAATTGCAAAGATGTTCTCCGTCTTCCGCGCGCCCAGATTGTCGCCTTCCAAGTCGATGATCCACAGGTCGTCGAACGCCTCGCGCATCTTGCGCCTCATGCCGGTGAAGGCGGGGCCGCGCAGGTAGGACGACGCGGTGATGAAGGTGACGATGCCGCCGTCCTTCTGTCCGAGCGTTTCGAGCACTTTCCATAGCGCCCATCGCCAGAAGTAGACGTAATCGTTGTAGAGGTTCTTGAGGTGGACGCCCCCGCCCGCTTCGCGCACCGGCGCAAGGAAGTCCTCCAGAATCGGCGCGGCCCCATTGCCATTGCCGTTTCCGTTCTTCCCATTCCCCCCGGGCTCTCCGTGGCGCACCCAGCCGCCTTTGCGCCTGCTCCGGTCGTCTTCCGCGGGGTCGCGTGATTCGCGGTCGTAAGGCGGATTGCCGATGCAGACGAGAACGCGGGTGTTCCGCTTGATCTGCTGGGCGCGGTCGTGTTCCTGCGTCATCTGCTCCTGCATGATGCTGCGCAGGAACTCCGACGGCCGGTTGGGTGATTCTAGAGTGTCGGTGAGGTAAACCTTCGGGGACTTGTTGATTCCCCACTCCTGAAGGCGCTGGGTAAGCCGCAGGCGCGCGACCGAGTACGCCCCGACGAGCAATTCAAACCCGAACAGACGATCTGCGAGGTGATACAACCGGTCCCTTGGCCCTCCTGGACCGTAGACCGCCGCGACAGCGTCGCGGGCGTGGTCGAAGACGCTCAGGAGGTACGTGCCGGTGCCGGTTGCGGGGTCGAGGACGTTGACGCCTTCCTCGGCGAAGGCGAAACGCTTGTCGAACCGGGTCCGCAGCAGCTCCGCCGCGAGCCGCGTCTGCGCCCCGACGACCTCGACCGGCGTGTAGAAGACGCCCCTGTTCTTCCGCAGTTGCGGGTCGTAGGCGCCGAGAAACTGCTCGTAGAAGTAGAGCCACGGGTCGCCCTGCCGGTTGAGCCGGATCGTGTCCACCCCGCCAATGGCCCGTTCGAGCAACTCGATGGGCATACGGAGCTCGTCCTTCACGGAGTCAACTTCGAGGAGCCTAATCGCCTCGGCGAGCAGGCCATGCTCGCGCCGCAGCGCCTCATTGGCGAAGGCAGGCCGCAATTGCTCCGCGCCCTCGAACCGCGCCAGCAGAAGGGCGTAGGTCACGGTCTGGGCGTAGGCGTCGGCGAACTGCGCGTCGCCTCCTTCAGGGAAGAGGATTCCCGCCCATTCCCTTGCCAGGATCCGTAAGGGACTGTCCGGCCGCGCCAGGGACTTGCTCACCTCATCGCGCAGAATGCGCGTCAAGGGAGCGAGGTACGCCGCCAGCCCTTCCGCCGTTCCGGGCGCCGTTGGCCCCCAATCCAGGAAGAGGCGCAACAGCATTTCGAGAGCATTGGTCTCACCCGGCGCGAGAGACCGCCTGCCGCCGTTGCGTATATCGCCGCTGATGCGGACGCGGGACTTGAGACCGCCGTTCTGGTAGAGGCTCCACTCTGCGCCGTCGGTATAGACGAGGTTCGGGAACTCCTTGAACCGCTTCCACTGGTCGGCATTGTGGCCGGTGAATTTCTCGGGCCGCGCCCCGACGTCCGGCGCTTTCAGCTCGACGAGGCCGATGAGCTGCCCATCGTGGGTGACGCCGAGGTCGGGCCTGCCATCGATGTCGTGGGCGCGAACCTCGGTGCGATAGTCCACCGTCTTGCCCATGATGCGGCCCATCGTCTTGACCAATTCGCCAACGGGTGCCTTTAGTTGGTCCTCCGGCTGGGCGTCAACGTGCTGGCGGAAGTTGGCGGCGATGGTGTCGGCATACGCGTCGAAATACCCGCGGATATTCGTGGCGACAACCTCTGCGTACGCATCGAGAGGCCCGCCAAAGCCGCCGCCGTTGTCCTGCCCGTCGGTCATGGCGCTAGGATAGCGTCTGCCCGCTGATTGAGGGAGTGGCGACATGCCCCCCACTGACACTTGCCCCTTCCCCCGCCGCGCCCGCTCCCCCTATGATGGATGGGCGCGGTCCGCTGGCCGCGCCGGGCAAAACCCGGCCCGACTGCGAGTAAATGACCCTCAATGGCTCTCAATGACCCTCCTCGCCAGTGAAATCGCCGCCCGCCGCTCGTGAGGACCGCAGCCTTACGCTTGAGCGGCCCGGCGCATTTGGGGGGGCCGCGCCGCTGGCGAGGCGCAGCACCAGCCCTAGGCGCTCCCTTTTCCCTCGTGTGCTAGAATCTGGCGGAATGCAAGTCCCGCAATACCCTGGAGGCGCCCAGCAGCCATGCTCCGAATCCGTCTGCGCAGAGTTGGCAAGAAGAAGCAGCCTAGCTATCGAATCGTCGTTGCCGACGCGCGGGCCCCGCGCGACGGCGCCTTCGTGGACCAGGTAGGCCACTACAACCCCCTCACCGATCCCCCCACCATCGTGGTCGACGCGGACAAGGCCAAGCACTGGCTCGGCGTTGGCGCCCAGCCCTCGGAGACCGTCGAGCGCATCCTTCAAGCGCAGGGAGTCGTCGAGAAAGCCGGGTAGCCATGAAGGAACTGGTCGAGTACATCGCCAGGGCTATAGCGAGCCACCCCGACGACGTTAAGGTCACCGAGGAAGAGGAAGACGGGCAGGTCATCATCAGGCTCGAAGTCCACCCGGACGACAAGGGCAAGGTGATCGGCCGGCAGGGACGCGTCGCCCAAGCGATGCGGACGCTCATCCGCGTGGCCGCCGTCAAAGAGGACACGCGGGCCAACCTCGAGATCGTCTAGCCCGGCCGCGTGGCCTCTGTCGACTCTAATCCCGGACCGCCGTCCCGGAGGCCCAACCCCGGACCGCCGCCTCAGACCCTCGTCGCGGTCGGCGTGGTCATCAACGCCCACGGCCCCGACGGCCGCATCAGCGTCCGACCCCATTCGAGCGACCCCGACCGCTTCCAGCGAGGCGCCAGCCTGCTCATCGCCGGACGCTCGCTCACCGTGGAGCGCGTGCAACGCGCGGCAGGCGGCCGGCTCCTCCTCAAACTCGACGGGGTGGACACCCGCCAGCAAGCGATCGAGCTACGAGGCGAGACCATCGAAGTCGCTGAGAGCGACATCCCCTCCCCCCCGCCGGACGTCTATTACCACTATCAGCTCCTCGACATGACCGTAGTGGACGAGTCGGGCGCCGAAATCGGGACGCTCACGGAGATCGTCCCCGCCGGCGGCGCGAACGATGTCTACGTGGTCATCTCCGACGGCGCCGAGCTGCTGCTGCCCGCCTTGGGGAACGTTATCCTGAGCGTGGACGTCGCGGCCAAGCGCATGACGGTCGCCGTTCCCGAGGGCCTCGAATGGCGCCCGCTCGAAACGCCCAAGACCAAGCCCCGGCGACCGAAGCGGCGTCCGCCCCGCAAGGCCAACGGCTAGAAAGCTCGCCGCACCTTGCCTTATTCTGAGGTCGGCGAATCACGCAACAGCACGCAGCCGTCCCGGCTGACCAGGAGCTCGTCCTATGTCCGGTCACTCGAAATGGTCCACGATCAAGCATAAGAAGGCGGCGATAGACGCCAAGCGGGGCTCCCTATTCACCAAGCTGGCGCGGGACGTCGCCGTCGCTGCGCGCGAGGGCGGCAGCGGCGACCCCGACATGAACTTCCGCCTCCGCCTGATGATGGACAAGGCCCGCGCGGCGAACATGCCCGCCGACAACGTCGATCGCGCCATCAAGAAGGGCCTCGGCATCGGGGGCGACGGCGTCTCCTTCGAGGAGATCGTCTACGAGGGCTACGCCCCCGGAGGCGCGGCGATCATGGTCAAGGCCCTCACCGACAACCGCAACCGCACCGCCTCAAACGTCCGCTCCACGTTCAGCCGAAGCGGCGGGAACCTGGGCGAGGCGGGCTCCGTCGCCTGGATGTTCGAGAGCAAGTCGGTCGTCACCATCGAGGAGGTCTCCGAGGAGCAAGCCGAGGAAATCGCCCTTGCGGCCATCGACGCCGGCGCCGAGGACTTCAAGGTGGAGGACGGCGCGCTCGAAATCACCGGCGAGCCCGGCTCGCTGGAGGCCATCATCAGCGCCGTGAAAGAGGCGGGGGCCGAGCCCACGCAGGCGAGCGTTACGATGCTCCCGAACGCCACCGTCCAGCTGGACAGCTCCCACGCGGGACAGACCCTTCGCCTCCTCGACAACATCGAAGAGCTTGAGGACATCCAGCAAGTCTTCACCAACGCCGACTTCACGGACGAGGCCCTTGAGAAGTACAGCAGCGAGTAGCGTGAGCCTAGCCTCGCGCCACCTCCAGGAGCGGTATGCGCATACTCGGCGTTGACCCCGGCACTAGGACGATGGGCTACGGCCTCCTCGATTTCGACGATGAAACGCCGAGCTGCGTCGCGTGGGGCACACTCGAGGGCGGCCCGTCGAAGGAAATCGGCGAGCGGCTGCACGCGCTGCACACCGGCCTCCAAGACGTCGTAGCGCGGTGGGCGCCCGACCATCTCGCCATAGAAGAGCCCTTCGTGGCGCCGCAGCGCGGCGCGAAGTCGGCGATTGCGGTCGGCCAGGCGCAGGCTGTCGCGCTCCTCGTCGCCGCGCAAGGCGGCATGCCCATCCACCGGTACCCGCCGGCCAAGGTGAAGAGCGCCGTCTCGAACTACGGCGGCGGCACGAAGGAGCAGGTGCAGCGCTCCGTGCAGGTCCTCCTCGGACTCGGACTCGAACCGATGCCCGAGGACGCCTCGGACGCTGTCGCCGTCGCGCTCTGCCATGTCCAGCAGCTGCGCGCCGCCCAACGGTTGGCGCATCGATGAGCATCATCGCCGGCATCGAGGGGGCCCTCGAACGCAAGACCGCGGACTCCGCCATCGTGCGCGTGGGCGGCATCCTCATCCAGGCGTTCGTCCCCGCCAACGACCTGAGCGCGATGCCCGACCCCGGCGAGCAAGTCCGCTTGCTCACCCACCTCATCGTCCGCGAGGACGACCTCCAGCTCTACGGATTCGCTTCGGAGCAGGGGCGCCGCCTCTTCGAGATGCTCATCGGCGTGAGCCAAGTTGGCCCCAAGGCGGCGCTCGCCGTCCTGAGCGTCCTCGCTCCCGCGGACCTGGCGGGCGCCATCGTCGCGGGCGACGCCCTCGCTATCAGCCGCGCTCCCGGCGTCGGCAAGCGCACCGCGGAGCGCATCATCCTGGACCTCAAGGGCAAGCTGGAGGAGGAGCTCGGCGCGCCCATCACGCCGGTCGGAACCGCCAACGCCGGGACTATCGGAGACTCCGCCCTGCAATGGCTCCTCGCCCTGGGCTACTCAGCGATGGAAGCCCGCCAAGCCCTCTCCGTCGAGAGTGAAGAAGGCCTCGCCACCGACGAGCGGGTAAAGCGCGCCCTCCAGCGCATGGGCGCCGGAAGCTGAGGAGGCGTGGTCCGGAAGGTCAGAGACGCCATCCGCGTAGTGGAGCGGGACGGCTGGTATCATGTGCGCACTCGCGGAAGCCACCGGCAGTTCAAGCATCCGGTGAAGTCAGGAAAGGTAACTATACCGGGGTGCCTGAGCAAAGATCTCCCCTCGTGGCTTTGGGACGCCATCCTGAAGCAGGCAGGCCTTAAGTAGGAGGAGCCATGCAGTATCTTGTCATCATCAGCAAATGCCCTAACAACTATGCTGCTGGCTCCCCGGACGTTCTTGGCTGTGTCTCCGTTGGCGACACGCTGGAAGAGATGAAAGCGAACATCCGCGAGGCGCTCGAATTCCACTTCGAAGGCATGCTGGAAGACGGCGAGTCGCTCCCTGAGCCGACCGCGCGGGCGGCCGTCGTCGAGGGGTACAACGTCGCCATTCACAAAGAAGGCGACGGCTGGAGGGCATTCGCCGATGACCTATGGCCTTTCATCGTCGCCGCTGATACCCCGGAGCGGGCGGAAGCCCTCATCCGCGAGGTCCTCCCCGATTATCTGAGCGCCCTGCGCGACTGCGGGCAGCCCGTACCTGAGCCTACGTCCGTTATCGTGTACGTGGACGTGAATCTCCCTGTGCCCGCGTAGCGGTGGTCCGCAAGGTCAGAGACGCCATCCGCATGGTGGAGCGGGACGGCTGGTACCATGTGCGCACTCGGGGCAGCCACCGGCAGTTTCATCACCAAACGAAGCGCGGAGCGGTTACGATAGCAGGACATCCAAGCACAGACTTACCTGATCGAAAGTGGAATCGCATCATGAAGCAGGCAGGCCTCAGGTAGGAGAGCGCAGCGATGCAGTATCTCGTCGTCATTAGCAAAACTCCTAACAACTACGCAGCGGACGCGCCCGATGTTCTCGGCTGTGTTGCGACCGGCAAGACTCTCGAGGAGACCCGAACCCTCATCCGCGAGGCGCTCGAATTCCACTTCGAGGGGATGCTGGAAGACGGCGAGTCGCTCCCTGAGCCCACGGCGCGGGCGGCCGTCGTCGAGGGGTACAACGTCGCCATTCACAAAGAAGGCGATGGATGGAGGGCGTTCGCCGAAGACCTGTGGCCTTTCATGGTTGCCGCCGACACGCCGGAGCGAGCGGAGGCCCTTATCCGCGAGGTCCTCCCCGATTACCTGCGCGGCCTGCGCGACTGCGGCCAGCCCGTACCTGAGCCTACGTCCGTTATCGTGTACATCGACGTTAATCTTCCCGTGCCGGCGTAGCGGTGGGGCGGATGAGCATGCCTGGCAGGCTGACGATGGCCGGTTCGTCTCCACTCCAATCTCTAACCAACTCATAGCGGAGGTAGGCTTGCCTCCCCTCCATGCAACCGAGGTCCCCTAACCCATGCCATTCGACTTCCCCTACGACGACTGGGCCGATATCTACGACGCGGTGTACGCGGAGCTTGACCACGACGTCGACTTCTATGTGGAGCAAGCGACCGCGTCGGGCGGGCCCGTGCTCGAGCTGGGGTGCGGGACGGGGCGCATCGCCCTGGCCATCGCCGAGGCGGGCGTCGATGTCGTCGGCATCGACATCTCGCCGAGGATGATCGAGGTCGCGCGCGGCAAGGCGGCCGAGCGCGGGCTTACGGAGCGTTGCATCTTCCAGTCCGGCGACATGGCGAACATCCAGCTCGCCGACCGCTTTCCGCTCATCGTCATGCCCTTCCGCTCCTTCCAGAGCATGCTCACCGTCGAAGAGCAGCGGCAGGCGCTCGCCTGTGTCCGGGCCCATCTTGCGGCGGGCGGAGCGCTGGCCATGGACACCTTCAACCCCGACGTGCGCCACTTGGCCGACGACAACACCTCGGCCATGCCCCACCACCTGATGGACGTGGGCCGCGCCGACGGCGGCACAATCGTCGTCTGGGGGCAGAACGGCTGGAACCCCGTCGAGCAGGTGAACGACGTCCGCGTCATCATCGAGGAGGTCAGCGACGAGGGCGTCGTCGAGCGCCGCCTCTTCCGCGACTTCGAGCAGCGCTACACCTTCCGCTATGAGATGCAGCACTTGCTGGAGCTCGCCGGATTCTCGGTCGAGGCCGTCTACGGCGATTTCGAGGGCGGACCCATTACAGAAGACACCGACGACCTTGTCTGGATCGCGAGGGCGGTGTAGGCGTGGCGGACTTCTTCGACCGCATCTCCCCCGAGCAGGCCGCTCTCATCGAGGCGTCGAGGCTCTTCTTCGTGGCCACGGCGGACCCGCAGCTGATGCCGGGAGCGACCGGCGTCGGGCCGGTCAACGTCTCGCCCAAAGGCGGAACTCCCCTGCACATCCTCGACGACACCCACGTCGCCTATCTCGACTACACGGGCAGCGGCAACGAAACGGCGCGGCATTCGGTAGCGGGCGGCCCTATCACCGTGATGGTCTGCGCTTTCGAGCAGGAGAACGCCGCCGTCGTCCGCCTCTACGGGCGCGCGACCGTCACGCCCATCGCGGACTCCCCTCTCGCCCCGTTCCTCCAGGAACACCCCGCCAGCGAGCTCGCCCTGCCCGAGCGCCAGGCAATCGTGGTAGAAATCGAGCAGACCAGCACCAGCTGCGGCTACGGCGTCCCCGTCATGTCATTCGAGGCTGACCGCGTTATCGCCAATCGCGGCCGCCGCTACAAGGCGGTCAAGAAGGCCGCGCCACAGCCGCCGAGGTAACGCTGGTCACGGAGAGCGCGTCTACTCCTGTGCGTCGATCAGGACGAAGGCGATGACGCACGGCTCGTCGCCGTGGTTGACCCAGTTGTGCACCGTCGCGCGCTGCACCAGCACGTCGCCCGCCTTCAGATGCGTCTCGACGCCGTCGTCGAGCTCCATGTCGATCTCGCCGGATATGACGACTGCGTAGTCGATGGTCGGCGTGACGTGCATGTCGCGCTGGTTGCCCGGCGAGAACTCGATGACGCGGAATGTCGTCCCCCGGTAGGCCGGGGGGCGCGGGACGGTCCGCGCGCCCAAGTCCTCCGTACCGGTGAGCTCGGCCGGCGTCGAGTCGGTCGTCCAGACCAGCGCGGTCTGGACGCCGGGGCGGGGGTTCGCGATGTTGCTTGCGGTATCGTCGATGAACGCAACGGCTTTGCCGCGTTCGTCGTGTCCAGTCACCACTCTGCGTACGTTGAGCATTGGCCGCCTCGCCTCCCTCTCCTTAGCCTTCCCCCGCAGACGAGGGAGGGTGAATGATACCCGGAAGGCGCACTCGCCGCGCGCAGGCTCGCCTCTGCTGCACGGCCCCGACGCTACGGAGTATCATCGCCGGAGTTGGGCAGCGGCGATGCTGCCGCCTTGGGAGGGCGCTATGAGAGCAGGCTACCGTGTTTGGGACGTGGACACCCATTTCCAACCTTCTGCCGAGACGATCGCGGAGTACCTCGAACCGGCCTACCGCGAGCGGCTGGCGGAGTTCGAGCCGTTCAAGCGTCCGGTGAAGACCGGCAGGGCGGGGCAGAAGCTCTCCGAGCCTTTCAAGCACTGGTACCGGTTCAGCGACCGCGGCGAGGGGTGGGGTCAGGGGAAGGCCCGCCATCTCGGCGAGGCCGGGCCGCGAGAGGGCGAGGAGCGCCGCTTCCAGCAATTCATGGGCCGTATCTACCCGACGGTCGGCGTCGAGGACGACCTGATCGACAAACGGGTCGAGGAGATGGACCAGGAAGGCGTCGATACGCAGTTCCTCGTCTGCAGCGCTTTCGGGTCGCACGAGGACCCCGAAGTCGACATGGCGTTCATCCGGGCGCTCCACAGCTACTTGGACGAAATCTGCGCTAGGCATCCCGGCCGGTTCACGTCGATATTGCAGGTCACTGCTAGAGACATCGAGGGATCGATTACTGAGATGAGGCGTTGGGCGGACGCGCCCTGGGCGGTTGCGACGCAGCCGCGTTTGCCGCTCGACTACCCGATAGACCACCCTGACATGGAGCCGATCTGGGCCGAGGCAAGTCGGCAGGGGCTCACCGTCGTCCACCACAGCAGCTCATCGGGCTATCCGGGCGAGCGCGACCTCTGGAGCAACCCGTTCGTAGGACGGACGGGCCTCCCACCCGTGGGGAGCGATGCGCACCATGGCCGCCGTCTTTGGCTCGGGAATCATGGACCGCCACCCGGACCTGAAGCTCGCCATCCTGGAGTCGGGCTTCGGGTGGATACCGTTCTGGGCCAAGCGCATGGAAGACCAGGTCAACTACATGGGCTACGTCGCCGACGACCTTCAACAGTCCATGTGGGAGTACACGACGGGAGGCCGGTTCTTCGCAGGAATCGTGCTCCACGAGGGCGAGGACATGGTGCGGATGGTCAGCGACCTCTGCGGCGACCACATGCTGATGTTCTCGTCGGACTACCCCCATGCCGAATCGCGGTTCCCGGACTCCGTCGATATCGTTCTCGGGTGGGACAGCCTGGACGACGACGCCAAGAGGAAGCTGTTCTGGGAGAACGCCGCGCAGTGCTTCGGGTCCAAGCTCAGCGTGTCGTCGACGAGCTGACCTACCCTCCACTCGACGGGAAAGGGTCGTCCTCGCTCGCTAGCGCTTGGGCCTCCCGGATAGAGAGACCTCGGCTGGTCTTTTCGCCCCAGAGACCTTTGACGTAGGTCAGCACTGCGACTATCTCGTCGTGACTGAGCTGGCCCCCAAAGGCCGGCATGGCGCTCTTGAAGCTCGTCACGCCCGGGGCTTCCTGCAGCGTCCCACCCTGGCTGACGATCCGGTACAAGAGACCGTCGGAATGATGCCAGGTATGGCCGTCGCCGTTGAGAGGCGGCGCGGGCAACGTGCCGTCGTCGTTGGGGACGTGCCAGTTGGGTTGGCCCTGGCCGGCGGCGCCGTGGCAAGCAGCGCAGGTTGCCGCGAAGACCTCCTGCCCTGTCCGGGAAGCCGCCCCGCTCTCATCAGGCGCGGACGAACAAGCAATAGCCGCAGCCGACCCGAGCACAAGCGCCGCAAACGCGGCCGCTCGGCGGCCAGCCTGCACTAGCGGCGCCACTCGGCGATGTTCCATAGCTCGCTGTCCCATCCGTTGATGCGGACGCCTTGCAGCGTGTTCAGATGCGCGGAAACGGCGGTCGGCGCCGGACGGCAGACCGCCGTCCGGGCCGTACTCGGCTAAAGGCTCCAGCGTGATTGCGCCTGCCTCCGCGTCTTTTCTGCCGCCCGACAGATACGGACCGGGCAGGGAAGGCGCCTGCCGATAGAGAGCCGATTCAATGGATGATCTGTACTAATCGACATCTGCGTTCAAGCCCTGCGCCATCTTGATCTCAGTTCCGTAGTTCACCGTCCAGGAAACCCGGTGGGTTACGGCGTCCAGCAAGGAGGCTGCCGAGGGCATCCCGGTCCCGCTCTTCTTCAACCCGCCGAAGGGCAAATGCACCTCAGCCCCGATGGTAGGCAGGTTCACATATGCCACACCGAAATCGCACCCCTCTCGGATTGCACGCAGGATCCTGTAGTCCTGACTGCATACGGAAAGTGCGAAGCCGTACTCGCAGTCGTTGTATATTTGGATGGCCTCTTCAATGTCATTGAAGGGAATCAAGCCTACGTGCGGCCCGAAGACCTCCTCCCTCAGCACCCTGGCTTTCGGGTTATTCTCCATCGTGTAGACGAAGGGGAGAACAAAGTGCCCACGGCTAAACTCTCTATCCGCTAGGCGTCCACCTTCCAAATGGACCGTAGCCCCCTCCTCAACGGCGAGCCTGCTGTAGTACTCGAACTTCTCCACCGCGGCTTGGCTCACCAAAGGTCCCATGAAGGTATCTTCATCCAAGGGGTCGCCCACTCGAATACGCCTTGCCCGGTCCACGAAGGCTTCGACAAACCGATCGAAGATGCTTTGCTGGACGATAAGCCGTTCAGCGGAGACGCAGCGCTGGCCGGTGGTGCGAAAGGCAGAGATAACGGCGGCGTTCACTGCCAGGTCAAAGTCGGCATCATCGAAAATAATCACGGCGTTCTTGCCGCCCATCTCGCAGACGCAGAACTTGCGATAGTCCTTGGCGCATGCTTCCTTGATCATCGAGCCCACCTGAGCGGAGCCGGTAAAGAGGACCACGTCCACTTCCGGGTGGGTCACGAGGGGCCAGCCGGCCTCCTCGCCGTAGCCCTGCACCAAATTCAGGACCCCAGGAGGAAGCCCCGCCTTTTCAAAGTATTCCACGATACGCTGTCCCGTAAGAGGCGTTTCTTCGGCGGGCTTGAATATCACGGTATTGCCCTCAATAATCGATGGGCAGATAAGCCACAATGGGATAGCGAAAGGGAAATTCCAAGGCGCAATGGCCGCCACTACCCCCTTAGGTTTCCGGTGGACGTAGCTGTCTTTCTCTGGTATCTCTGAGGCTAGGACTTCGCCCCAGTCCGTACGCGCCCTGCCGAACCAGTACTGGGCGGTGTGAATCCCCTCTACAATATCGGCGCGGGCCTCGGCAATGCACTTGCTGGATTCTCGGCTTAGCAAACGGGCCAATTCCTCTTGGTCTCGTCTCACCAGTTGGACGAAGGCGTCCAAGTACTCCGCGCGCCGGATGCGAGACTCTCTCCTCCAGTCCTGGAAGGCTGCTCGAGCGGCTGTTACGGCGCCTTCCACTTCCTGGGACGCCGAGCGCGGAAAGACTCCGATAAGCTCTCCGGCGCTGGCCGGGTTCCGGTCTTCAAATGTCTCTCCTGCCGCCACAGCCCATCTGCCGCCAATGTAGTTCATGCCCTTCACGGATGTAGTCACCATACCGAGCCTTCCTTGTACTGATTGGCGGATTTCACTTTGGCTAGTAGCTGCGTCACTTTGAAATGATTGTTGCATGACGTGGAGGAAGCCGTCAATTTAGTTACAATCATCACAATTTATAACCCCCAACTCGAGGGATAGGTAACGACGCTTTGAGCGTGAAAGTAATCACTAAAGCGCCATTTTATCCTCAACCGCTGACCCGCTTATCGATGGAGTGGGCGGCGCTCACCGGGGGGCCGCCAGTGGCGTGGCGACGGCGGGCGCCATCGAAAGCCCCCAAGTCGCCGGGAGCATCAGGAAAGAGGTCGCTGAGGCTGACCTCCGGCAATCCCCAACCCCACAGGACCAGCCTGAGCTTCAGGGTGAAGGGTTCGTGATCTGTGTAGTCTGGTGGCGCATACGGGATTCGAACCCGTGATCTCCGCCTTGAGAGGGCGGTGTCCTGGGCCGCTAGACGAATGCGCCACACAAAGGAAACGGGCCGCGGCCTGGCCCTCCCATAGTATAACGGAGCCGCCGCCAGACCGCGAAGGCCGCCCTCGCGCGTTACCATGCGGCCCAACCACCCTCGGAGGACGCATGACCTCCGGCGCCCGCGACGTGTGGAGTGGGAGTAAGATGCGCTCTGCTCCCCGTGTGCCTTCCAAGTGACCCCCACGCGTGTAGGAGCTGTAGCCCACATCCGTCACGGAGGAGAACTGCGATGCGTAACGGGTTTCGAGTCTTCGATGCCGACACCCACTTGCAACCGTCGGTCGAGACGCTGACGCCGTACCTGGACGCGGCGCTCGCGGCTCGGCAGCAGGAACTCGACGAGTTCCTGCGCGAGGTGAAGACCGGCCGGGCCGGTCAGGTCCTGGAGCCGCCATTCAAGCACTGGTACCGGTTCGAGCGCACCGGCGGATGGGGCGCGGGCAGGCCACGCCACCTCGGCGAGGCAGGGCCGCGCCAGCAGGAAGAGCGCCACTTCCAGAACTTCATGGGCCGCAAGTACCCCTCGCGCTACTCGGAGGACTGGGACATCGAGACTCGCATCGGCGAGATGGACGAGGAAGGAGCGGACGTCGAGCTCCTCGTCCCCGGCTCCTTCACCGGCCACGACGACGTGAGCGTGGACGTGGGACTGGTCGGAGCGCTCCACCGCTTCCTTGACGACGTTTGCTCCCGCTACCCGGACCGCCTCACCTCCCTCATCACCGCAAGCGCCCGCAACGTCGAAAGCGCCGTCACCGAGATCGAGACCTGGGGCGGGTCGCGCTGGGCGCGCGGCGTCATCATGGACCTCCCGATCGATTACCCGATAGACCACCCCGACCTGCACCCCATATGGCGCGCCGCTGACGACGCTGGACTCACGATAGTCCATCACAGCTTCGCCTCCGGCTACCCCGGCTACCGCGACCTCTGGGACAACCCGTTCATCGGACGCACTGCCTCGCACCCCTGGGCGGCGATGCGGATGGTCTCCGCATTCCTCGGCGCAGGCCTGCTCGACAAGTACCCGAACGTCAATCTCGCCATCCTGGAATCAGGCTTCGGCTGGCTCCCCTTCTGGATGAAGCGCATGGAAGACCAGGTGCATTACATGGGTTATGTGGCCGACGGTCTCCAGCACACCATGGAGGAGTACATGACCGGCGGGCGCTTCTTCGCCGCCGTCGTCCTGCACGAAGGCCCGGCAATGGTGCGGATGGTGCGTGAGGCGATGGGCGACCATGTCCTCATGTTCGGCTCCGACTTCCCGCACGCGGAGTCCCGCTTCCCCGACTCCGTGGACGTGGTGCTCGACTGGAGCGAGCTCGACGACGACTTCAAGCGCCTCCTCCTCTGGGACAACCCCGCCGCGTGCTTCCGCTGGGCATGAGGCGGCGAAGCGCCTGCGCGAAGAACGGCGCGGCCACCGGGTAGGATTGGCTGAGCGGAGACGCAGGCGCCGATTCTTGAAGGCAGACGTCAATCCGGCCTAGGAGGAGATGCGTGGAGGTCGAGCAGATTTTCACCGGCGTGTGGGAGCTCCGCACGTCCTATGGACGCGACACCGCCGAGCTCTTCACGGACGGCCCTATGCCCCATGCCGCATGGTTCGTCGCGGGCGAGCGCTCCGCCATCCTCGATCCGGGGCCGACCTCCATCGCCGAGGAGATACTCGACGCCGTTCGGAAGCTCGGACACAACACCGACGACATCGAGTGGATCGTCCCCTCGCATATCCATATCGACCACGCGGGCGGCTGCGGCTGGCTCGTGGGCGAGCTTCCCCAGGCCAAGGCCGTCTTCCACACTCGCGGGGTCCCGTTCATGCGCGACACCTCACGACTCGCCGCCGGCACCGCCGATGTCTTCGGCGAGACCTGGCAGGACGTGTTCGGCCCGCTCCTTCCCGTGCCCGACGATAAGCTCGTGACGGTCGAGGACGGCGACAGGCTTCGGCTTGGCTCCAACGACTACCGCATCGTGTCCATGCCCGGCCACTCCCTCGACCACATCGGCGTGTACGACGAGTCCCGCGGCGCCCTCTACTGCGGCCACGGCCTGGGCAACTACAAGCCCCACCGCTTCATGCCCGACCCGCCCATGACCCTCCCCTACTTCGACGTCGACGCCAGCTTAGCGTCGATCCGCAAGGCGCGGGACCTCGCGCCCAAGTACCTGCTCCCGGTGCACTCGGGTTTCCTCGCCTCGAACCCCGCGTTCGCCATCGACGCCGTCGAGCGCATAACCGTCGAGCTTGGCGAGATCGTGAAGGCGGGCATGGCCGCAGGAAAGAGCGAAGCGGAGATGGAGGACGATGTCCGGCGCCACATGTTCGCTGACCCCGCGAAAGCCGACCGCTCCTACCTTCCGGTCGTCGTCAGCTACGTCCGCTACTACGAACGCCAAGCGCGCAGGGCCAAGAACGCCTGAGTCCGCTTTCAGGACGAGCGGAGCGCGGCGTTCCTCCCGCCTCGAAGCAACCGAGCTTGCCTTTGCGCGTGGCTAGGCCGTGAGGAGCAGCGCGACGCCGGAGAGCAGCATGAGGGCTTCAACGATGTAGACAAATGCGCGCTCCGGAATGCGACGAACGATGCGCGCTCCCGCCCATGCGCCGACGGCCATGACCAGGCCAATGGCGACGGCGACGGTGAGCGTCTCGCGGTCCAAGAGGGAGAAGCCGCCGTAGACCAACGCCTTGGCGATGCTGACGAGGAACGTGCCAACGGCGATAGTGCCTACGAACGCATTCTTCCGCAGGCCATAGGCCATGAAGAAGTGAGCGCCGAATGGGCCGGCGCCGCCGAAGATGGCGGAGAAGAAGCCTTGGCCAAGGCCCACCAGCAAGAAGCCTCGCAGGCGCATCTCCCGCGCCGCTATGGGGAGACGACGATAGACGACGAGGGCGATCAGGAATACGCCCAGCCCTCGCGCCAGGATTTCGGCGGGGGCATTCGCGAATACGACGCCGCCTATCGCGGCAGCTGGCACGGCGCCCAGGCTGTACCAGCGGGCGACGCGCCAGTCCACGTCGCCCCAGTTCGCGGCCGAGCGGGAGAGCGTGTTGAACATCATCGCCACCGTGATGATGGGAACGGCGGCGCGGACGCCGAAGGCGAACGTCAGCACCGGGATCGCAATGATGCCGGTGCTCATGCCCGTCACCCCGCCGATGACGGCGGCCGCCAGCGACGTAGCGGCAACCACCGCCGCCAGCGGCAGGCTGATGTCGAGCACCGGCGCCGGTCCGGCCTACAGCCGTTCGAGAATCATGTCGGTCATGTGCTGAGTCGTCGAGAACTCGGCCCCAGGGGGGACGAGGTCCGCGGTGCGGTGGCCGTCGTTCAGTGTCTTTTCGACCGCGGCGTTGACGGCCGCGGCCTCATCGACGAGGCCGAACGAGTACTGGAGCATGAAGGCGGCGCTGAGGACCGAGCCAATGGGGTTGGCCTTGCCCTGACCGGCGATGTCGGGCGCGCTTCCGTGGCTCGGCTCGTACAGTCCCTTGATGCGGCGAGGCTTACCCCGGGAGTCGTTGCCGGGCAGACCGGCGAGGCTGGCGGAGGGCAACATGCCAAGGGAGGCGGAGAGGACCGCCGCCTCGTCCGAGATGATGTCGCCGAACATATTCTCCATGACCATCACGTCGAAGCTCGTGGGGCGGGTGATGAGCACCATCGCGCACGAATCGACCAGCTGGTGCTCGAGCTCCACGTCCGGGTAGTCCTTCGCGACCTCAATGGCGATGTCGCGCCAGAGGCGTGAGGACTGAAGCACGTTTGCCTTGTCGACGGACGTGAGCTTCTTGCGGCGGGAGCGGGCGAGCTCGAAACCGACGCGGAGGATGCGCTCAATCTCCTTCTCGCTGTAGAGGAGGGTGTCGACGCCCTTGCGTCCGGCCTTCGTCTCCCAGCGCTTCTTGGGCGTCGCATAGTAAAGGCCGCCCGTAAGCTCGCGCAGGATGACCATGTCGGCGCCCCGAACGCGCTCGTTTTTGAGGGGGCTTGCTTCCTCCATGCCGGGGAACACTTTGACCGGGCGGATGTTCGCGTAGAGGCCGAGGGCCTTGCGCAAGCCAAGGATGGCCGCCTCGGGCCGTACGGGCTCGTTGTCCCACTTCGGCCCGCCGACCGCGCCGAAGAGCACGGCGTCGGCTTTCTTCGCCGCCTTCACCGTCTCGTCGCGCAAGGGCGTCCCGTGGGCGTCGATCGACCCGCCCCCGACCACGTCGGTCTCATACCGGAAAGTGTGCTTCCAGCGGGCGGCGACGGCGTCGAGCACCTGCTGGGACGCTCCGGTTACCTCCGGCCCGATGCCGTCGCCGGGCAGGACCATAATGTCGAAAGTGGCCATGGGGCGCCTCCGGAGTCCCGCCGCTGCGGGCGGGGAAAGATGATTTAGGCGTTCGCCTTTTCGAAGGCGTCGATGTCGTCGGCGTGCTGGAGCGTGAGGCCGATGTCGTCCAGCCCGCTGAGCAGGTTTTCCCTGCGAAAGCCGTCGATCTCGAACTTCGCAACGAGCCCCTGCGAATCACGGACCTCCTGCGCTTCGAGGTCCACCGTCACCTCGTAGCCGTCCAGCTCCTGGGCGCGGGACATAATCGTGTCCACCTCAGCGGTCGTGAGCTGCACGGGCAGGAGCCCGTTCTGGTAGCAGTTGTTGCGGAAGATGTCGCCGAAGCTCGGCGTTATGACGGCGCGAAAACCGTACTGCTGCAGCGCCCACGGCGCGTGCTCGCGGGAAGAGCCGATGCCGAACTGCGGCCCGCTGACCAGGACCGTGCCGCCCGCGTACTGGGGCTGGTTCAGCACGAATGTGGGGTTTGGCTCGCCGTCCTCGCCATAGCGGAGCTCGTAGAAGAGGAGCTCGCCGAAGCCCACGCGGTCGATCTTCTTCAGGAACCGCGCCGGGATAATCTGGTCGGTGTCGACGTTCGGCATGTCGTAAGGAACGACCTTACCGGTGTGTTGCGTGAATGCGTCCATGTCCTAGTCCCACTCCCTGATATCCACGAAATGTCCGGCAATCGCGGCCGCTGCGGCCATGGCGGGACTGACGAGGTGCGTCCGTCCGCCGGGGCCCTGGCGGCCCTCGAAGTTACGGTTGGAGGTGGAAGCGCTGCGCTCGCCGGGAGTCAGGCGGTCAGGGTTCATCGCGAGGCACATCGAGCAACCGGCTTCCCGCCATTCGAAGCCGGCGTCGGTGAACACTTTGTCGAGCCCCTCGGCCTCAGCCTGCCGCTTCACGGCCCACGAGCCGGGGACGACCATCGCGCGGACCGAGCCGGCCACTGTCTTGCCTTGGGCTATGGCGGCCGCCGCCCGCATGTCCTCAATGCGCGAGTTCGTGCACGAGCCGATGAAAACGGTATCGACCGAGATGTCTTGGATGCGCTCGCCGCCGTTCAGCCCCATGTAGGCGAGCGCCTTCTCGACGGCTGCCTGCTCCTGCGACGAGGAGTAGTCCTCGGGCCGAGGCACGCGTGCGCCCACGGGGAGCACCTGCGCCGGGTTCGTCCCCCACGTCACCTGGGGCTGGATATCGGCGCCCTCCAGCTCCACGACCGTGTCGAACTCCGCGTCCGTGTCGGTGCGGAGGGCCGTCCACGCCTCGACCGCGGCGTCCCAGTCCGCGCCTGAGGGGGCGTGCTCGCGTCCTTGTAGGTACGCGAACGTCTTCTCGTCGGGCGCGACCATGCCCGTCCGCGCGCCCGCCTCGATGGACATGTTGCAGACCGTCATCCGGCCTTCCATGGACATATCCCGGAAGACGTCTCCGGTGTACTCGATTGCGTGGCCGATGCCGCCTGACGTGCCGATCTTGCCAATGATTGCGAGGACTACGTCCTTCGGCGTCACGCCGTCAGCCAACTTGCCGTTGACCCGCACCTCCATCGTCTTCGGCTTGGCCTGCCAGATGCATTGCGTAGCGAGGACATGCTCGACCTCCGAGGTGCCGATCCCGAACGCCATCGCGCCAACGGCCCCGTGGGTCGCGGTGTGGCTGTCCCCACAGACGATGATCATGCCGGGCTGCGTGCGGCCCTGTTCCGGGCCAATGACGTGGACGATGCCCTGCTTCTCGCTGAACATGTCGAAATATTCGAGCCCGAACTCGTCGGCGTTGTGCTGCATCGCCTCGAGTTGCGCCTTCGAGACCTCGTCGCTCAGCGGCTTGTCCCTGTCGCTGGTGGGCACGTTGTGATCGGCGACCGCGACTGTCTTATCGAGGCGGCGGATGCGACGGTTGCTCATTCGGAGGCCGTCGAACGCCTGTGGCGAGGTGACCTCGTGCACGAGGTGGAGGTCGACGTAGAGCAGCGACGGCTTGCCCGGCTCCTCGCGCACCACATGCAACTCCCAAATCTTCTCGAACATCGTCTTCGGGGACATCTATTCCTCCGCGAGGCGCGTCATGCCGCAAAGTCGTCCAAGACGAGGTAGGGGACCTCGCTGCGCCGGGCGAAATCGCGATCGTTACCGATGATAGCATCGCAGCGCTCCGCGATGGCCGTGGCGGCGATGAGCGCGTCGGGAGCTTTCATGTGAGTCCCGGCGCGGACGCGCGCGGCGGCATGCGCGACGACGCGGTCGACTTCGCGGAGCACGAGGTTTGGCAGAGAATCGAAGAAGAGGCGGAGCCTGCGCAACCGAGCCTGATCGCGGTTCCTCAGCGGCCTGACGAAAATCTCCATCTCAACAATCGTCGATACAACCGCGACGGCCTGCCGCGATTCCACCCTCGACAACATGTGCGCAACCAGCCCGGCGCGCGGCTGCGCCGCCTCAAAGAAGTAAATCAGGCTGTTAGCGTCGAACGCGACTCTTCGGAGCGTGGCTGTGGCCGCAGTCCAGCGAGACTCCGTCACTCGCCGCTCCTGATTTCGTGGGCGAGATCGCGCCGGAGCCGGTAGCGAACGCCGTCCTCCCTCACGACGCGTCGCACCCAGCCGTTGGGCGTCAGCGTGTAGTCCAAGATGCCGACCGTCTGGTCGCCGGAGAGGCTTGCGGCGTGGGCGAGATCCTCGGTCGAGGCGCCGGATTGCCAGGGCGCCTCAGCCAGAGCGTCAATGAGCGCCCGCACCGCGGGGCCCTGGATCATGTAGTAGTCGGCGAAGCTCTCGAAGGAATCGGGGGAGTCGTCGTCCCAACCGGCGCGTTCCTCCGCTACGTAGCGGTCTACGCTCTCCTTCGTGCCGCCGTAGAGGCCCGCGGCGATCCCCTGCCCCCACTCAACCCAGCTCGTGGGTTCGGGAACAATCAGCACCTCCCCATCAATGAGCTCGACAGCGAGCTTGTCCCCCGCCTTTAGCCCAAGTCGGCGGACGATATCGGCGGGCAGCGTTATCTGGTTCTTACTGCTGATAGTCGTCGTCGGCATTACAACTTCTCCATTTGCTTTACAATCCAAGCAAATAGTAAAGCATGCAATACGCCCCGTCAACTAGACCGCCCCCACGGCTTCCGGTGCCCGGGTCGTGTCCCCCATCGACAGCAGCCGGTTGAGCGCGTTCATGTACGCCCGCGCCGCCGCAACGATGATGTCCGTGTCCGCGCCCCGGCCAATGTACGGCCGACCGTCCTGCTCGATGCGGATGCTCACCTCGCCCACGGCGTCGATGCCCTCGGTCACCGAGTTCACGCTGAACTCCGTAAGCTCGTTCGGGACGCCGACGATCCGGTTGATTGCGCGGTATACCGCGTCCACCGGGCCTGTGCCCGTCGCGGCGTCCGTGCGCGTCTGGCCGTCCTGGTCCACGAGCTGCACCGTCGCCGTCGCGATTTGGTTGCTGCCGCAGGCGACCTGGACATGCTGTAGCGAATAGGTTTCCGCGACCGCTGTCCGCTCGTTGCCCATCAGCGCGATGAGGTCGCGGTCCGTGACCTCGCGTTTCTTGTCCGCGAGCTCCTTGAAGGCCTCATGCACCTTGTTCAGCTCGTCGTCGGTCAGCGTGTAGCCCAGCTCCTCCAGGCGAGCGCGCAGGCCGTGGCGGCCGCTCAGCTTGCCGAGGACCAGCTCGCTGCGCGGCACGCCAACGTCCAGCGGGTTGATGATCTCGTAGGTCGAGCGCTCCTTCAAGACGCCGTCCTGGTGGATGCCGGAGGCGTGGCGGAATGCGTTGCGCCCAATGACAGCCTTGTTGGGCTGCACAGGGAAACCGCTTACCTGGCTGACCAGCCGACTCGTGGCGTACAGCTGGGACGTCTCCACCTGCGAGTCCACGCCGAAGTAGTCCGCGCGGGTGCGGAGCGCCATGATGACTTCCTCGATGGCCGTGTTGCCAGCGCGCTCCCCGATGCCGTTGATGCACCCCTCGACCTGCCGGGCGCCAGCCTTGACCGCCGCAAGGCTGTTCGCGACCGACATGCCCAGGTCGTCGTGGCAGTGCACCGACAGCCTGACCGTGTCGCCAAGCTCGGGCACCTGCTCGCGCAGGTAGGCAATCAGGCCCGCGAACTCCTCGGGCACCGCGAATCCCACCGTGTCCGGGATGTTGATGGTCGTGGCGCCCGCGTCCACCGCGGCCCGCACCATGTGCGCCAGGAACTCCCGCTCGGTGCGGCTGGAGTCCATCGGCGAGAACTCCACGTCGTCGGTGTGCTGCCGCGCCCGGACGACGGCCTTGGCCGCCATCTCGACGACCTCCTCCCGGTTCTTCCTCAGCTGGTGCTGGATGTGCTGGTCGGAGGAGGATATGAACACGTGAATCCGCGGGCGCGCGGCGTCCTTGAGGGCCTCGCCCGCCCGGTCGACAGCCGCCTCATTGGCGTGCGAAAGCGCCGCGATGATGGGCTTCCGGACCTCGCGCGCGACGCGTTGGACAGCCTCGAAGTCGCCTGGCGAGCTGACCGGGAATCCCGCCTCAATCACGTCTACTCCCAGGCGCTCCAGCTGTTTGGCTATCTCCACCTTCTCTTCGACAGTCATCGCCGCGCCGGCGGACTGCTCTCCGTCTCGGAGCGTGGTGTCAAAAATCAGTACGCGGTCTTCCATCTCATCCCTCCTTCGGGCCTGTTCCCGCCGCGATTCCGCCCTCCGCGATTCCGGATGCGGCGTTTACGCGGCTACTTCTTCCCCAAGAAGGTCATCATCCCGCGCAGCTGCGCGCCGACCTCCTCGATCTCGTGGTTCGCGGCGGACTCACGCATCGCCTTGAAGCGCGGCTGGCCCTCGTGGTTCTCGGCTATCCATTCCTTCGCGAACGTCCCGTTCTGGATTTCGCTCAGCACCTGCTTCATCGCCGCACGGGCGTGCTCGTCCACGACCCGCGGGCCGCGGCTGTAGTCGCCGTACTCCGCCGTATCGCTCACCGAGTAGCGCATGTACTTCATCCCGCCCTCGTAGAGCAGGTCCACGATGAGCTTCAGCTCGTGCATCACCTCGAAGTAGGCGATCTCCGGCTGGTAGCCGGCCTCGACGAGCACCTCGAAAGCGTTGGTGATGAGGTTCGTCACGCCGCCGCAGAGCACCGTCTGCTCGCCGAAGAGGTCCGTCTCCGTCTCCTCTTTGAACGTCGTCTCGACGATGCCCGCGCGCATCGAGCCAATGCCCGCTCCGTAGGCAAGCGCGTTTGCCAGAGCGTTGCCCGACGCGTCCTGGTGAATCGCGACCAGCGAAGGCACGCCCTGGCCCTCGACGAACACCTCGCGCACACGGTGGCCCGGCGCCTTGGGCGCGATCATCGAAACGTCCACTTCCGGCGGAGGCTTGATTTCACCGAAGTGGATGTTGAAGCCGTGGGCGAACATGAGCGTCTTGGAGCTGTTCAGCCCCGGCTCGATCGACTCCCGGTAGACCGTCCCCTGCACCGTGTCCGGCACGAGAATCATGATGACGTCGCTCTCCTTGGCCGCCGCGGCAGGCGAGTCGACCCGGAGCCCCTCCGCCTCGGCCTTCGCCTTGCTCGCGCTCCCCGCGTGCAAGCCGACCATCACGTCAACCCCGCTGTCGCGCAGGTTCAGCGCGTGCGCGTGTCCCTGGCTGCCGTAGCCGATGATGCCGACGCGCTTGCCTTCCATCAGCGACATATCGGCATCCTTCTCGTAATACACCTTTGCCATTTACGTATCCCCCTCTTCGTGTTGTCTCCGTCCCTAGGGGACGACTTCTGTATCGGGCGCGCTATGGTCGACGGTGGAGGCGGTCGGTTTCGCGCCTGTCGCGGCGCCTCCTCTGGTCATGGCTATCCGGCCCGTCCGCATCGTCTCGCGGATGCCGAACGGATGGAGGAGACGGAGGAGAGCGTCGATCTTCTCCTCGTCGCCCGCAACTTCGATGGTCACGGAGTCCTTGCTCACGTCGACGATGTTCGCGCGGAAGATATCGACGATCTGCATCACTTCCGGACGGGTCGCCGCGTTGGACTTAACCTTCACCAGCGCCAGCTCTCGCACCACGATGCTCTCCGCCGATATGTCCGTTACCCGGACCACGTCGATGAGCTTGTACAGCTGCTTCATAACCTGCTCGACCACCCACTCGTCGCCCTCGACGACGAACGTCATCCGCGAGAGGCCCGGCGATTCGCTGTGCCCGACGGACAGGTTGGAGATGTTGAACCCGCGCCGCGAGAACAACCCCGCGATACGAGCCAGCACGCCCGGCTTATCCTCGACCAGCGCCGTGATCGTGTGGGACGGGCCGCGCCCGTTGCCCGCTACTTCAGCCACGACGGGACCCCCTCGCGACTGGGCGACTCGATCATTTCGAAGACGCTCTCTCCGGCCGGCACGTGCGGGTAGACGTTCTCCTCCGGTTCGACGTGAAAGTCGATAAGCGCCGGACCGTCAACGGCCGACGCCTCATCGATGGCCGAGCGCACCTGGGACTTGTCCGTAACGCGCTTCGCCCATATCCCATAAGCCTCGGCAAGTTTCACGAAGTCGGGGTTGCGCGAGTAGCCGGACGCGACGCGGACGCCGCCGTAGAACAGGTCTTGGAGCTGGCGCACCAGGCCGAGGTTGTTGTTGTTCAGGATGGCGAACTTCACCGGCACGTTGTGCTCGGCCATCGTCGCCAGTTCGGACATGGTCATCTGGAAGCCGCCGTCGCCGGCGATGCTCCAGACTTGCCGGTCGGGCCGGGCGAACGCCGCGCCCATGGCGGCGGGAACCTCGAAGCCCATCGTCCCGAGGCCGCCGGAGGTGATCCACGAACCCGGCTCCTTGAACACGTAGTGCTGGGCCGCCCACATCTGGTGCTGGCCCACTCCCGTTACGACGACCGCCCGGCCGCCGGTCGCTTCGCAGAGCTCCCGCACGATCTGCTGCGGAAGCAGCCCCTCGCGCTCGCTGTCCTGCAACGGGTGCTCCTGCCGAAGCGCCTCGATTTCCGCGATCCACTCAGGACGCGAGGTCCGCTCGACTTCCTTGGCCAGCGTATGCATGACGCGCTTGGCGTCCCCGACAATCGGGACCGTCACGCGGACGTTCTTGCCGACCTCCGCCGGGTCGATATCGATGTGAATCACCTTGGCGTTCGGCGCGAAGGCGCTGATCCGGCCCGTGACGCGGTCATCGAACCGCATGCCGACGCCGATAACGAGGTCAGCGCGATCGATTGCCCAGTTGTTGTGCGCCTGTCCGTGCATCCCGGGCATGCCGAGGCTGAGCACGTGGTCGCCCGCGAAGGCCCCGATGCCGAGAAGCGTCGTGATGACGGGAATCTGCGCTTTCTCAGCGACCTCCCTCACCTCGGCGCTGGCATCGGCGATGATGGCGCCGTGGCCGACCAGCAGCAGGGGTCGGCGCGCGTCGCTGATGAGGCGAGCCGCCCGCTTGATCATCTGGGAGTGTCCGTCGAGAGTCGGCTTGTAGGAGCGGAGGTTCACCTCTTCCGGGTAGTCGAACTCGGCGCTCTCTGTCAGCACGTCCCGAGGCACGTCGATGAGCACCGGCCCCGGACGGCCTGTCCGCGCTATGTGGAAAGCCTCCTTCATGACGCGGGGTATGTCCGCCGCGTGCATCACGAGGTAGTTATGCTTGGTGACGGGGAGCGTGATGCCCGTCGTGTCGGTCTCTTGGAAGGCGTCCCGGCCGATGGCCGCGCGAGGCACCTGCCCCGTAATCGCGACCACGGGCGACGAGTCCATCATTGCCGTGGCCAAGGGCGTCACGAGGTTCGTCGCGCCGGGCCCGGACGTGGCGACGGCCACGCCGACCTTCCCGGACGCTCGCGCGTAGCCGTCCGCCGCATGACCGGCGTTCTGCTCATGCCGTACGAGGATGTGCTTGAGCTGAGGATACTCGGGCAGCGTCTGATAGAGCGGCAGGATGGCGCCGCCGGGCAACCCGAACATGAACTCGACTCCCTCGCGGAGCAAGCTCTCACAAATCATCTGTGCGCCGGTCAATCGCAAGCCAATTCTCCTCTTTGCCAGGGCGCTTCCATCATCCGCCTCCCCATATGGGCGCTGGACGCGGCGTCGGAGTGGGGGCGCCGTCCGGCGTGGACCCCGTAGACGGCCTGGGCAAGGGTTGGACCCAAATCTGCGGCCACCAACGAGAGCCCAGCTCGCAATCGTCCACCCGCAGGTAGTCGCCGGTGAGCCTGCTGGATGCGCCGTACCCGCCTTGCAAGACTTCGACGCAGGTCCAGTAGTCGTGAAGAATCGCTAGACGGTATTCGCCCAATGGGTTGCCGCGGCTCACCCGGATGAAGGACGCGATAGCCTCCCCGTCATTCGCACACGGGGACGCCTCGCTGGACCCGCTGGGCGCCAACGCGCCTATCCTGGAAATCAGGTAGTTGATCTGTTGTTCCGACATCCCGGAGAAGGGGAGGGGCAACAGGGTCCACAGCTGCTCGCGCTGCCGCGTGATGTCCGCTTCCCTCCCTCGATACTCCGTGGAATCCGTAATCTCAGCAACGCACTCGGCGGAGAGCATCGCGTCCAAGCCCAGCTCAGGCCAAAGCGTGAGAGCGAACTGGTCCTGATTGAACAGGGGCGGAGCAGGCGGTAGGGGCGGCGGTTGCGGCGGGAACGGCGTAACCGCAGGAGCGACCGTCGGAGTGGGAGTAAGCGTCGGCCTAGGAGTGGGCGTCGCAGTGGGGGTAGGCGTTGGCCTAGGAGTGGGCGTTGCCGTGGGGGTTGGCGTCGGCCTAACGGTAGGCGTTGGCCTAGGAGTGGGTGTCGCTATAGGAGTGGGCATTGTCGTAGGAGTGGACGTAGCTCGGGGCGTAGACGTAGGAGTGGCCGTGGGCGACCCTTGACACGCCGCAAAGGCCCACGCCGCAACCACAAGCACAATCATCGTCTTAGTCGCCCTCGTTCTCTTCATTGCGTCTCGAATAATCGCTTCTCCGGACAACGAAAAAACCCGCCCCCACGATAGGGACGGGTCACGAATACCCGCGGTACCACCCTACTTCCCCGGCCCGGAGCCGGAGCAGCTTTGCCTGCGCGGTATCGGCGCGCCCCGCCTGCCCTACTTGCTTGTTCAGGCAAGCCGCTCAGGGACGAGTTCGGGAGGGCTTGGTCCGCCGCCGGTCTTTCACCTTGTCACCGGCTCGCTGGGGCGCGCTGACTCCGTACTACTTCCCTTCCTAGCGGAAAATGATGTGGAAGCGCAAATAGCATACCACTACGTGCCTCCGCTCGTCAAGCGCTCCGCAAGCCCCTCCACTAGACCACGGCCTGCTCCCTGGGCCAATCGCAGATTCGCCTCCGCGCGCAGTTATGGACGGTAGACGGAGGGAGCTTCATCGGCGCCGCCGATGTTGACGATGACCAGGTCCGCCCTCCGGAATGACTCACGGCCTCCGGGCTCCCAGGTAGTACACCATCCAGTGATAGTCGTCGCGCCACAGCGTGAGGACTGCGCCCGGCGCGGCTAGGAAAGGAGCCTTAGAGGCGTCATCGGGATTCAGGAATGGGTAGTCCCTGATCCATACAACGTCGTTGATGAGTTTCGAGCGTACGGCATCCCTTTGCGCATTCAAGAAACTTCGTGCAGAGAGGTCGAAAACGATTCGCATCCTCTAGTGGTGCTCTTCGCCGTACTCTTCCTGAATCTCCTCCAGCGTCCAGAAGCCCCCCTCAGCCACTTCTCGCAGGTGCGCCTCCCACCCGCCCTGCTCTCCATACACAACGGGCGCGGTCTGCTTCATCTCGATCTGCTCGGATGGGCGGGCGCGCTCGTACGCTGAGATCTCTCTGACCGCCGCGCGTACTTCCGGCGGCGTCAGTTCTCCGTAGACCCCCACTACGCTTTCCAGGATGTGCTCCACTCGGGCGTTGAACCATCCGACGCCGTAGGGCGACGGCGGTTCCCGGAGGCTGGCGTCGGCAGCGGGCTCACTCACGGCTTCAGGACCGTCGTCGCCCCGGGTGTACCGGAAGCCGGTTATCGTGCTGCCGTAGTGCTGATAGTGCAGGTAGTCGGCGAGATAGACGAGGAGCGCGCCGCTCACGGGGCGACCCATTCTTTCCTGCAACCGGAGAGCCAGTCGTTGATGCTGTTCCATCGCAGCCCTCCTTATGCAGGCGGATATACATTGCCGACGCCTAGGCGTCAATAAAGCGATGACGCGCCATGTGCATGGGACGACCCTCTCATGCCGCCCCGCGCGTCCGCTCTAGAAATCAGCAGCCCAGGCGGAATTGCGGCGTCCGACTCCAACCGTGTCTCATGCTTAGTCGCTATGGCGTGCGTTCTCATTTCCTTGACCCTAACTCCATAGCTGTACACTCGCGCGGTGTCGTACGACGAATCTAATCTAGCTCAACCCTCCTGGGGGCCGCGCGAGGTCTTGATTGGCGTTGCCGCGCTCGCGGTTGTCAGCGCCGCGTCGGTCGGCGCGCTCCGGGCGCTGGAGTTCGCGCGTGGCGGAGAGGGGGAGACGCCGGTGTGGGCGGCGCTGGCGGCGACGTTCATACTACAAGCGGGGCTTGCGGGGGCGGCGTACCGGCTCGGGCCGCGCTCGTTGGACAGGCTGCAACAGCTGTTCGGCCCCGTCCGGCTCGGCACGGCGAGGCTCTTCCTCTGGGGCGGCGCCGCGTTCGTGGGGACCGTGGGCCTCACCATCCTCTACTCCGTGGCCGTAAGCGCCATCTCGGAAGACTTCCTCCCGCCGCCCCTCCCCGCGACACTGGAAGGCAGCGAGCTGCGGCTGGCCGTGTTCATCCTCATCGTCATCGCCGCGCCGATGGTCGAGGAGACGTTCTTCCGGGGGTTCGTATTCGGCGGGCTTGTCTCCCACTGGCGCGCTCATTGGGCCGTCCTTGCCAGCGCCGCCGTCTTCGCCGCCGCGCACGTCGACCCTCGGTTGATGGCGCCCGCCTTCATTGCGGGCGTCGTCTATGCGGCTGTCTACCGGCGCACCGGCTCTGTCTGGCCCGCGATATTGGCGCACACGGCCCAGAACGCGGTAGCCTTTGCCCTAACGACCTGACCATGCTCGACCGACTACGCAACGCCCTCGACAACGTCCGCGACGCCCAACGCACCGGTGTCGTGCCCTACGTCACCATCGGACTCCCGACCGTGGACGACACGCTGGCCATCGTCCCTGCCATCGAGGCGGCGGGCGCCGACGCGATCGAGCTTGGCGTGCCCTACAGCGATCCCCTAGCCGACGGACCGACGATACAGGCGGCGAGCTACCGCGCGCTGTCCGGCGGTGTCGACACCGCCGTCTGCCTGGACGTCGCCCGCAGGCTCCGCGAGGCCGGAGTGCGGATTCCCCTCCTCTTCATGGGCTACTACAACCCCATCCTCAGCTACGGCGTCGAGGCCTATGCCAAGGACTGCGCCGCGGCGGGAGTCGACGCGCTGATCGTCCCGGACTTGCCGCCCGACGAGGCCGGCCCGCTGCACGATGCCCTTCGCCGGCATGGCTTGGGCCTCGTCAGCATGCTTGCGCCAACCAGCCCTGAAGAACGCATCGAGCGCGGCGCCCGCGAGGCCGATGGCTTCGTCTACTGCGTCAGCGTCACCGGCGTCACGGGAGCGAGGGCCGACCTGCCGGACGACCTGCCCGCATTCATCGGTCGCGTGCGGAAGCACACGGACCTCCCCATCGCGGTCGGGTTCGGCATCGCGGAGCGTCGGCACGTCGAGACCGTCGGCGCCGTCGCGGACCTGGCCGCCGTCGGGAGCGCGCTCATCAACGTGATAGACTCGGCGCCGCCGGGCGAGGCGGCATCGCGGGCGGGAGCCTTCATCGCGGGACTCACCGGCAGAGCCTAGGCTTCCACGAGACACGAGACTTCGAGCGGATTCATGACCCAGACGCTGGGACTGCGTGGCGCAACCACTGCGGATGCCAACACTCCAGAGGCGATTCTCGACGCTACCGAGGAGTTGTTGAGGGAGCTTGTAGCAGCCAACGGCCTTGCGGAAGCCGATATCGGCGCCGTATTCTTTACGATGACAACCGACTTGAACGCGGAGTTCCCTGCAAAAGCCGCAAGGGTGCGTCTGGGTTGGCGGGACACCGCGTTGATGGACAGTATTGAGATACCGGCTCCCGGCGCTCCGATGTCTGTCATCCGGGTTCTTCTGCTGATCAACACCGATAAGCGGAAGGACGAACTGAGCTACGTTTACCTGAAAGGCGCTCGTGGACTCCGGGCGCCGGGCAATGAGTAAGCCGGCGGAGGGAAATGCGCACATCGCCAGATAGCGAGCCTCGCGCCCACGGCGTCTGGATCCTCGGCGTGGTCCTGCTCTCCCCTCTGTTTACGCAGCGCGGCGGAGTTAGCTACAGCTATAGCTAGCTCTCTGTGATTGCCTCTCCGCGCTTCGCATACACAACGAGAAAGGGGATAGCGTCATGGCGCGTTCAATCAGCGACCTGCACGTTAAACGCATCGAACCGCTGGTCTCTCCCGAAGAGCTTCAGCGAAAACTACCTCTCACCGCCTCTATCGCCCGTACTGTGGCGGAAGGCCGCGAAGAAATAGAGCGAGTCCTCTCCGGAGACGACTCGCGACTCCTCGTCATTGTCGGGCCTTGCTCGATTCACGACGAGAAGGCCGCCCTCGAGTACGCCGCCAACCTCAAGCAGGCGGCGGACCGGGTGCGGGACAGGCTCCTCGTCGTCATGCGGGTCTACTTCGAGAAGCCGCGCACCTCTCTCGGCTGGAAGGGCCTGATAAACGACCCCAACCTGGACGGCTCCTTCGACATCGCCAGCGGCCTCTTCCGCGCCCGCAAGCTCCTCCTCCAGCTCGCCGAGATGGGCGTGCTCGCGGCGACCGAGTTCCTCGACCCCATCACGCCCCAGTACACCGCGGACCTCATCTCGTGGGCCGCCGTCGGCGCACGCACCACCGAGAGCCAGACCCATCGCGAGATGGCAAGCGGCCTCAGCATGCCCGTCGGCTTCAAGAACGGCACCGACGGCAACTCCCAGATCGCGATAGACGCGATGAAGACCGCGCGCGCCCCACACGCTTTTCTCGGCATCGACCTGCAAGGTCGCACCTGTGTGGTGCACACGGGCGGCAACCCCTACGGACACCTCATCCTCCGCGGAGGCGACGGCGGGCCCAACTACGCCGAATCCAGCGTGAAAGACGTGCAGGCCAAGCTCAACGCCGCGGGCCTGCCCGCGCGGATCATGGTCGACTGCTCCCACGCCAACTCCGAGAAGGACCACAACCGCCAGACCATCGCTTTCCGCGACGTTGTCGCCCAGCGCCGGGCGGGCAACGACCTGCTCGTCGGCCTGATGGTCGAGAGCCACCTCTTCGAAGGGCGTCAGAACCTCGGCGACGATCCGTCGCAGCTCGACTATGGGGTCTCCATCACGGACGCCTGCATCAGCTGGGACGAGACCAACGCCCTCCTCTCGGAAGCGCACGAACGCTTGGCCGCCGAGCCAGTGGCCTAACCGGCGGCGGTCTGCGCCGTGACCGGCCTCTGTGAAGAGCTCCGCGCCCACCGCCCCGCCGGTCCTTCCGCCGTCGCGTTCGGCGTGTTCGACGGGGTGCACCTAGGGCATCAGCACGTGCTGCGCTCGCTCGAACGCTCCGCGCGTGAGCGGGGCTTGGCGCCCGTCGTCGTAACCCTGTCGAACCATCCCCTGTCGGTCCTGCGCCCGGACGTAGAGGTTCGGCTGCTCACGTCGCTGCGCGAACGGCTCGACCTGCTGAGGCGGTCGGGGCCGGACGTGGTCGCGCCGGTGACCTTCACCCACGAGCTATCGCTCCTCGGCCCCCGCGAGTTCATGGGGCTTCTCAAAGACTGCCTGGGATTGGAGCATTTCGTGGCTGGACCCGACTTCGCTCTCGGGCACAACCGCGAGGGCACGATGCCCGTCCTGACGGCCCTCGGCGAGGAGCTCGGCTACACTATCGCGACCGTGGACCAGTTCCTGCTGGACGGGATGCCCGTGCGAAGCACCGCCATCCGCGAGTCCCTCCGAGGCGGCGACGTCGCCCTTGCCGAGCGCCTGCTCGGCCGGCCTTTCGCCGTGGACGGCCCCGTCGTTGAAGGCGAGGGGCGCGGAGGCGGACTGCTCGGCTACCCCACCGCCAATATCGACGTCGGCCCGCTGCAGGCGCTCCCCGCGGACGGCATCTACGCGGCGCGGCTCAGCCTGGGGGAGCGCAAGCTGCCCGCCGCCGCCAGCATCGGCTCCAAGCCCACCTTCCACGACGAGGGGCCGACGGTCGTCGAGGCGTTCGTCCTTGACTTCGACGGCAACCTCTACGGGGAACACGTGAGGCTCGAGTTCATTCGGCGCATACGCGGCCAGGAGAAGTTCGACTCGATCGACGCCCTCGTCGCCAAAATCGAAGACGATGTGGCCGCGACACGGCGTATCCTCGCGACCACCCAGGACGGCTAGCCATGCCCAAGCTCGATCAACAGACCATCCACCGGATCACCAAGCGCGGCGTCGCCGGGATCATCCCCGAGCCAGAGTTCATCGCGCGCCTCCAGGAGGGCAAGCCCCTCCGCCTCAAGATGGGGTTCGACCCCAGCAGGCCGGACCTGCACCTCGGCCACGTCGACCGGCCCGCCGCCAATCACAATTACCTGGTGTCGCTCCGCCATCGCTGTCCTCCTGACAACCGATCCCCCCGATGCCCGATTGCGTGTATTGCAGCCCAAAGAGCAAGGCAAGGCAACGTGCGCCCAGCGCCCCACAAACGTGCGACCGGCGTGCTGCAACTGCCTCAGTTGCACCCGCACCGGACCCCGTTCACCGCAACCCCCTCCGCCCGATGGGTCGCATGGCCGTCCCGCTTCCACCAGTCCAGCCCCCCGATGAGCTCCCGTACCTGAAAGCCCAGCGTGAGCAGCTTCAGCGCCGTCTTCGTCGACGCATTGCAGCCGATGCCGTCGCAGTAACACACGTACAGCTTCGACTTGTCCAACCCCTCCGTCGTGCTGGCGCTGATGTCCCGGTGTGGGAGACTTACTGCACCTGGGATGTGTTCATGCGCATACGCGCTCGCCGAGCGTCCGTCCACCACCACGATGGCCTCCCCCTTGTCCAGGGCCTCCTGAAGGTCCGCCGAGTCCGTCTCATACGCGAGCTTGCTCTGGTAGTAGTTCATCTGGTCGTTGCTCAAGGCGGCCTCCATGGCAATGGTGAGATGGTGAATCGCCTCCAAGTTGATACCATAAGCACACCCCCGGAGGGAAGGGGACACTAGCGCTCCAGGGAACCTCTGAATAAGTCCCTTCCCCCTTGATGGGGGAAGGTTAGGATGGGGGTGAAAGGGTCGGATCCCTAGCTGCTGGCTTGGAGAGACCACCCTGGATTCCCTCTTTCGCCCCAATGGCGCAGCTTGTTCAGAGGTTCCCTAGCACGGCTTCCGAAGCTCCACCTACCCCACCAACATTTCTGCCCCCTTCTCGCGTCATTCCTGCAAAGGGGCTTTGCTTCAATAGTTCGGCGCTGCCCCATAAGTCCTCCCTAAAGTCGCTCGCTGCCTCAAAAGTCATTTGGCCCCTGTTAGTCTTCGTAGCGTGGGCGGACATCACTTTTGGTCATTCCTTGTTGGTGAATCAAGCCATCGCCAACCATCCGGAGCAGGCCACGGTCTATGTCGGTCATGTATCGACCGTACGTGCTTATCACCGAGTCCCTTTCCACATGGTTCATGCCAGCCAGCGCGTGAACCATCTCGTGTAGCACCACCCCGCCGTAGTCGGTTGAAGTGCCCGTCCAGTAGATTTCCGAATGTGCAGTAAACTGATATGCATTGGGTGGCAGCAAGTCAGTGCAGGCAAGAACCCCATCAGGGTAAAACCCCAGCGCGCTGCCGCAAGAGTAGGCGCTGGAGTGCACAGCCGCAACCACTAGGTTTGCCTCGTCTTGCGTTGGAACCTCGCGGTGTGTCAGCCCAAGTAATGGCGCTAACTCATCCATCGCGGACACCACGGCTCCACGTATTTGTGTAGTGAAGAGGTCCAACACACCCTGCCGTGCCCGCTGTAACTCTTCGCTGGCGAACGAGGAGTGCCTGCCATGCACATAGAACCGCACCTCGTCGTGCGGCCACTTCGGGATTACCTGACCCCAACCAGAGCAATCCTTGTTGAGGAAGCAATCCCATACATCGCTATTTACTGCGGCACTAGGTGTAAGCGTGGGCGTAGCGGTTGGCGTCGGCGTCCAGGTTGGCTCCGGCGCTGGCGTCGGGGTCGGAGTGAAGGTAGGTGCCGGAGGCGGGACTGGCGTCGGAGTCCAGGTCGGCTCCGGCGCAGGTGTAGGCGTTGGCGTGAAGGTGGGTGCCGGAGGCGGGACTGGCGTCGGCGTCCAGGTCGGCTCCGGCACCGGCACCGGCACCGGCGTCGGAGTGAAAGTCGGGACGGTCGTCGCGGTAGCCAACGGAGCAGCGTGGCCCGAATGAGGCGTCGCCGCGCGCCTTGACTTCCGCGCGGCAGGAGTGCTCCATGCCCAACTTGACTACCGGGCCTAGCGGGGCCTATCTTGCGGGCCATCTTGTTCATGGGGGTGCGTTGTCATGGAAGACACCGCGTTGATGATTACCGCGTTCGCTGGCCTCACGGTTGCGGTCGGGGCGCTGCTGGTCTCGGTCGGGGTGCTTATGCTGGTGGTCAAGCTCGGCTCCGCCATCGAGGCCGTGGCGAAGGGAGGGACATCCTAGCTACCTCTCCAGCCACCCGTCAGTTGCTTCGCGCGCGGCCCGCACCGTAAGGTGAGGCCGCGCCGACTTTAGGGGCAGAACAGGCCGCTGATTCAAAAGCCAGCGATTTGGAGCAAAGCCCCTGCAAAGGCAGGAATCCAGGATAGGGGCGATGGGTCTCCCCGCGCCCTGAGACCCTCGAAGGGTAATCAGGCGCGACGGGCGGCACACTGACACCACCCCATTGCCCTCACGACTCCCCCTCCGCTACCGTCTCCCCATGACAACAGCAGTCCGCCGCCACAACCGGAAGGCGACACGGCGTATCCTCGCGACCACCCAGGACGGCTAGCCATGCCCCAGCTCGACCAACAGACCATCCACCGGATCACCAAGCGCGGCGTCGCCGGGATCATCCCTGAGCCCGAGTTCATCGCGCGCCTCCAGGAGGGCAAGCCCCTCCGCCTCAAGATGGGGTTCGACCCCAGCAGGCCGGACCTGCACCTCGGCCACGCCGTCGGCCTCCGCAAGCTGCGCCAGCTCCAGGACCTCGGCCACGAGCTCATCCTCATCGTCGGCGACTGGACCGCCCAGATCGGCGACCCCTCAGGCGAGTCCGACACCCGCTCCATGCTCGGCGCGGATGAGGTGAGGGAGAACGCCGAGACGTACATGCGCCAGTTCTTCCGCGTCGTGGACCAGGACAGGACGCGCGCCGTCTACCAGAGCGAATGGTTCGGCAAGTTCACCCTGGCCGACGTGATCCGGCTGACCTCCCACTTCACCGTCAACCAGTTCCTGCACCGCGACGACTTCGCCAAGCGCTACGCCGCCCAACGCCCCATCGCCGTCACCGAGCTGCTCTACCCTCTCCTCCAAGGCTACGACTCCGTGGCCATCGAGGCCGACGTCGAGTTCGGCGGCACGGACCAGCTCTTCAATTTGCTGGTTGGCCGCGAGCTTCAGGAGAAGGTCGGGCAGCGCCCGCAGGTAGTCTTCACCATGCCCATCCTGCCGGGTACCGACGGCGTGCGGAAGATGAGCAAGTCCCTCGGCAATTACATCGCCATCGAGGACACGCCTGCCGATATGTTCGGCAAGACCATGTCCCTCCCCGACGACCTCGTCGCCCTCTACTTCGATCTCCTCACGGACATGCCGGACGAGGAAGTCGTGTCCATCCGGGGCGCAATCGAGCAACGGACGACGAACCCGATGGATATCAAGAAGCGCTTGGGCGAGGAGCTGGTCGCCATGTTCCACTCGCTCGCCGACGCCGCGGCCGCCCGCGCTGACTTCGAGCACGTCTTCCAACAGCGCGAGGCGCCGACAGAGATTCCCGAGTACGCGATAGGTGCCGCCAGCGAGGCCATCGCCGATGCCGACGCCGACGGCTTCACCGCCGACCTCTCGCGCCTGCTCGTCGAGGCGGGACTCGCGGCAAGCCGCGCGGAAGCGCGCCGCCTCCTCAGCCAGAATGCCGTCGAGATTGACGGCGAACATCCCCCCGCCGAACAGGCCCGCATCCCCTACGGGGCCACCCTGCGCGTAGGCCGCCGTCGCTTCCTACGCATCGTAAAGGGCTAGCCAACCGGAACGGCGAGCAGAATTCCTTGATCACAGTATCATTAGTGGTATCTTAAACGGCAGTGGCAGGCACAGACGAGATACTCCAAGGACTTCGCCGTAACCTGAAGGGCATTCGATTTACCGACCTATCCAGGATCTGCGACAGCTACTTCGGCGAACCGCGCCGGAGAGGCGCTAGCCATCGTGTCTGCCGTACGCCGTGGCCGGGCGCGCCACGGGTGAATATCCAAAACGACAAGGGCATGGCCAAGGAATATCAAGTCCGCCAGGTTATTAGAGCAATCGAAGAACCGGTCCCAAAAACATGGGACACGGTCCGTCTGCTTGCCAAGCAGGAGCACGGGCGGTCTTGGGCAGGGCTCGGGAACGGTACTGGAGTGTCCCTCTCGACGGGTGCAGACGGCTGGGCGCATCGGCGACGAAGAACGCCCCAGCCGTGCGGCCGGTCCGGAGCAAGGATGTGTAAGTAACATCGAAATTGAATCGAGCACAAAAGTGAAAAAATACATTCTCTTTGACCATGATGGGGTTTTAGTCGAAACAGAACATTGGTATTACCTAGCAAACAAACGAGCGCTGGCATCTCTCGGAATTGATCTCCCACGAGACGCATATTTAGTGAATATGGCCAATGGAGTTTCCGCGTGGGAGGCGGCACGAGTTTCAGGAATATCCGAATCTGAAATTAAACGTGGCCGAGAACTAAGAAACCGATACTACCAGAAATACCTGATGACCGAAGACATCGAGATCGAGGGGGTCCTGCAAACACTAGCCGAACTCGCAGATACGTATAGGATGGGTATAGTTACTACATCCAAACGAACTGACTTCGCCTTAATACACGAAAAGCGATTTATTCTAGACTATATGGAATTCTATTTAACTGTGGAGGATTACGAGCGAGCTAAACCACATCCCGAACCCTATCTAAGAGGACTCCAACGCTTTGGTGCTACTGCCGCTGAAACGGTAGTTATTGAAGACTCGGCGAGAGGATTGAAGTCGGCAATAGCGGCCGGTATTGACTGCATCGTGGTTGCAAACGAGTTCACTGCAGCTCACGATTTGTCCAAAGCAACTGCCAAGGTCGCTACGTTTAGGGAATTGCCATCTACTATAAAGGGCTTAACAAGTTTAGCCAGGCGACGCTGAAAAGCGCGCGCCTGCTAAAAGCGTTAGGTCTTAGAAAACGAGAGTCAATTGGAGAGCATGGAGTGACCGACCACTACACCTACCGTGTCACTTGGTCCGTGAACGATGAGGAGTACGTTGGCCTCTGCGCGGAGTTCCCGCTGCTAAGCTGGCTGGCGCCCACTCCCAACGAGGCGTTCTTCGGCATCCGCCAACTCGTATCCGACATCCTCGCTGATATGCGGGACACTAACGAAACCCCGCCAACGCCCATGGCCGACCGGGCCTACAGCGGGAAATTCATGGTGCGAGTGCCGCCGGAAACGCACCGCGCCCTGTCTGTACGCGCGGCTGAGGAAGGCGTGAGCCTGAACCGGCTCGTGAGCGCACGACTTGCAAACGACGCCACGTAGAGCGAAGGAGTGGGCCACTCTGCGCTCCCCACGCCACTCAGGACGAGCGAGGCTGCACGCTCGCGGCTATCGCTCCCCCCGAACTCTCTTCCGCCGTACGCAGTTCAAACGTCTGTTGGAGGTTCAGCCACAGCTCAGGGCTAGTGTCGAGATAACGAGAGAGGCGCAGAGCGGTATCGGCGGTGATTCCCCTGCGGCCTTGCAGAATGGCGGTGATGCGGTTGGGAGGCACAGCCAGGGCCTTGGCGAGCGCATGGGCCGACATATCGAGCTCGTCGAGCTCCTCTCGCAGAACCTCCCCCGAATGCACCGGGCGCATGCCGTTCCTGATGCTCATCGCTCACCTCTCTAGTGGTAGTCCACTACCTCGACATCGTAGGGACCATCGTCTCCCCAGCGGAAACAGATCCGCCACTGCCGGTTAATTCGGATGCTGTACGCTCCCGCACGGTCTCCCGATAGTGCTTCCAGACGGTTGCTTCGTAGCCCTGACAAGTCTCGCAAAGTTGCAGCATTATCTAATACCGTGAGGCGACGTGAGGCTTGTCGGGCAAACGCTTGGAAGCTCGGAGCGAACTCACCTGCGAAGAACATCCCGTCGCTCTGTCTTTGAAGCCTTGAATCATTACGTGTTACGTAAGTAATACAATGTCGAACTTGCCTTGGCAACCCATACCCGCCAACACGCCGTCATCTCTCCCAGGGTTCTCTGAGCGTGAAGGGCTAGCTGGCGGAGCGGCACTCGCGCGTCGCCGTCACGGACTACAATCTCCCGGCGAGGAGAGCCATGTCCAACCCCCGCGCCGATTTCGTCCCCATCGTCGATAGGCCTCGTCTCGAGCTCCCCCACGGTGCCCGCGTCGCCGTTATGCTCGTCGTCAACGTCGAGCAGCAGGAGTTCGACCAGCTCATGGCGCGGCCCCTCAGCCCCCAGACGCCGGGGCGCGAGCGCCTGCCCGACGTGCCCAACTTCTCCTGGTTCGAGTACGGGCTGCGCGTCGGCTTCTGGCGGATGCTCGCGGCCACGCAGCACTTCCGCTTCCCCGTGACGATGGCGCTGAACGGGTCGGTCTGCGACAGCTACCCGCGCGTCGCTCAGGCCGCGTTCGACGCCGGGTGGGATGTCGTTGGCCACGGCTACTATCAGCACCCCCTGCCCGCGGAGGAGGACGAGGCGGCGACCATCGAGCGCGCCCTCTCCGCCATCGAGGCGCTCCTCGGCGAGCGCCCTGTCGGCTGGCTCGGTCCCGGCCTCGGCGAGACCGCGGACACGCCCGAGCTGCTGGTCGCGCACGGCGTCGAATACGTCCTCGATTGGGTGAACGACGACCAGCCCTACGAGCTGAACGTGGCCAACGGCAAGCTGCTGTCGGTCCCCTACTCGAACGAGCTGAACGACATCGGCGTCTATGTCCGTCTCGGGCATCAGGGGCCGTCGATGCTGGAGCGCGTCCATGACCACCTCGCCACGCTGATGGCGGATGAGCCGGAGACGGCGCGGGTCATGCCCATCGCGGTCCACCCCTTCGTGCTCGGCCAGCCCCACCGCTTCCCGTACTTCCTGAAGATACTGGAGCTGGTCACGAACACGCCTGGCGCGGTCCCGATGACGGCGACGGAGATATACCGGTGGTATCGTGGACTCGCCGAAGCTGTGAAATAGGGGTAAAGTTGCACACAACATGAGCCTGTCGGATGAGGTGAAGCCATGCTGACGCAGGAAGAGAACAATCTGCTGACGAGGGTAGGGCCGGGCACTCCCGCCGGCGAGCTGCTCAGGCGCTACTGGCACCCCATCGGCCTTGCCCGCGACCTGACTCCCGAGACCCCCACAAAGGCCGTCCGCGTCTTGGGCGAGGACCTGGTCTTGTTCCTGGACAAGTCCGGCCGCGTCGGCCTGCTCGCCGACCACTGCTCGCACCGCAGCGCGTCCCTCGTCTACGGCCGCGTCGAGGAGCGGGGCATCTCCTGCGCCTACCATGGCTGGCTCTACGACTGCGACGGCAACATCCTCGAGACGCCGCCTGAGAAGAACGAGGCCATCATCAACTCCGTGAAGCAGACCGCCTACAAGGCGCAGGTCCACATCGGCATGGTCTTCGCCTACATGGGGCCGGACCCGGCGCCTCCCCTGCCGCACTACGACACCATGTTCCGCAAGGACGGCACGCGCATGGTGCGCGTCCACGCGCCCCTGGACTGCAACTGGTTCCAGGCGATGGAGAACTCGATGGACCCGGCCCACCTCCAGGTGCTGCACCAGGAGTTCACCGGCCGCGGACGCAAGCCCGTCAACACGACCCGCGGCTTCACCGACGACGTGGAGCACTTCGAGTTCTATATGACCGACTACGGCGGCCTCATGAAGAAGCGCACCTACAAGAACGGGATGATCGACGAGCACCCCGTCCTGTTCCCGAACATCCTCCGTCAGGGAACGAGCTCCCAGTTCCGGACCCCCATCGACGACACCCACACCCTCCACATACGCATGCACTTCTACCCGAACGAGGACGGCTCCGAGGACCCGCGCGCCTTCGACCCCGAGATTCAGATTGACCCGCCCAACAAGGAGGACCCGGAGAAGCAGCATCCCTTCACCAAGTTCATCCTGCGCGACGTCAACGCCCAAGACCAGATGGCTTGGGAGACCCAAGGGCCCATCACCGACCGCACGGCTGAGCACCTGAGCTACTCGGACCGTGGCGTGGTCATGCTCCGCAGGGTGGTGAAGGAGCAGATCGAACGCGTCCGGCGAGGCGAGGACCCCATCGGCGTCTTCCGCGACCCCGACCACTCCATCATCGACACCAATGTCGACGATGGCGCAGCGCAGGTCGGCCGCAACCGCTCCCCGGAGGCCAGGCCCGTAAGCTAGGAATCTCCCCCGCCATTCCCGCGCCCACCCGTCATTCCCGCGAAGGCGGGAACCTCGCAGCCCCTCACCTCTCCCAGCGGGAGAGGTCGCGCAAAGCGCAGGTGATGGAGAAACCTCCCCTTGCCGCCGTCGCCCCACCCCTCCGTCATTCCCGCGAAAGCGGGAATCCAGGGTGCTCGGGAGTGCAGACAGGGCAGGCGGCAAGAAGAACACCGCCAAGCACAGTGGCGCAAAGGTCTCGGCAGACGGTGGAGATGACTTTCGGGGCAACGACGGGTGTGAGCCCTCACCGCGACACTTGCCCCTTATCCCAACCCCCGCCCGCCGCGTAAAATGCATCCCACGGAAGAGGCCCAGGGCAGCATCGGCGACCCAGGGCCTCTTTGCATCCTTGGAACGGAGCCCCATCCCATGCCCGGAAGCCCAGAGCCCCCAGCCTCGAAAGCTCGAATGAATGAAACAAGTATTTTCTCGAATGGGGTAGTTTGGAGGCCCAGGAAGCAGGCCACGGCCATGAAAACACCCTCCAAAACCCCGGGTTCACCCCCCCCCCCCCCCCGATTTCTGGGAACTTTCACGCCTGGCCAATGGACAAACCGGGGACTTTTTACGCCTGGCAAAAGTGCAACCGGGAACTTTTTCACTCGTAACGAGAATGCAGCCGGGAACTTTTTTCACGCAAACAGGGAACTTCCCGTCATTGCTCCTCCCCGCCTGTGGGGAGAGCGCCGGCCTCTCCGCCAGGGCCGCGCCCCACGCGTCGCCCTGACCCTCGCCGCCGTCTCCGTGTACCATTCCGCCAACCGAACGGCCCGTAGGAGGGGATGATGGAAGGTCCTGAGCTGATTGCCGATGGGCTTGGCCGCATCAACCAGATGTTGCACCGTGTGCTGCCCAAGCTGCCCCTCGAGTTCTTGAATCGTATGCCCACGCCGGAGACCAACTCGATATCGTGGCTGGCGTGGCACCTGACCCGCATCCACGACGACCACCTCTCCTCCCTCGCAGGCGCACCCCAGATCTGGGTCAGCGGCGGCTGGCATGAACGGTTCGGCTTTGCGGCGGACGACCTGACGACCGGCGGAGGTTACTCCCTCGAACAGGTCGCCGCGTTCAAGGCGGACTCCGTGGACGTGCTCCTCGGCTACAATGACGCCGTCTATGAGCAGAGCAAGCGCTACCTTGCAACGCTCGGTTCGTCCGACCTCGACCGCGTGCTGGACGAGCCTCAGTACGATCCGCTCCCCACAGTGGGCGTGAGGCTCGTCAGCGTCATCTCGGACAACACCCAGCACGCCGGGCAGATCGCCTATCTCCGCGGCTACTTCGAGGGGTTCGGATGGCGCCGCTAGCCCGCCCCGCCGCCGTACCCCGCTTATAGACGCCTGCCCTGGAACCGCCAGCCCCAAAAAACCCAGCCCCAAAACCGGAGGACCATGGACGCCCCTGAGCTATACCTCGACACCCTGAACAGATCGGACGCCATCCTCAGGCGGGCGTTGGAGGAGCTGACCGTGGAGGACCTGCGCGAGCAGCCCGCCGGCGAGGGGAGCAACCCCATCGGCTGGCTGGTCTGGCACCTGACCCGCGCGCGCGATTCCCTCATCGCCATGGTGAGCGGCCAGCCCACCGTCTGGGAATCGGACAGCTGGGGCGCCAAGTTCGGCATCGACGGCGACGTCCCCCGGTTCATGCCCGAGAACGTCCACACCTTCGACCCGAAGGACTTGGAGACGCTGATCGGCTACTTCGAGGCGGTGGCGAAGGAGACGGCGTCCGTCGTCGAGAAGCTCACCCCCGACGACTTGGAGCGGCTCGTACCGTCCCCGGTCGAGGGCAGACCTCCCCAGACCGTCGGCTCGCGGCTCAGCCTCGTCCTGACCGACAACCTCCAACACATCGGCCAGGTGGCGTACCTGCGGGGCGTCCTCCGCGGCCAAGGCTGGTTCTAGCCCGTGACGGAAGCCTTCCCCGACCCGGAGCAAGTCCCCCACTTCAGCCTCGACGCCTACTCGCTGGAGGGCCGGACGGCCATCGTCTCCGGCGGGAGCGACGGCATCGGCCGGATGATCGCCCACGGGTTCGCCGACGCCGGAGCGAACGTCGTCGTCGCCGCCAGGGGGCGCGAGAAGATCGACAAGGTCGTCGCCGAAATCGAGGGCAAGGGCCGCCCTGCCTTCGGCGCGCCGACCGACGCCACCGACCCCGCCGCCGTCAGGGCGCTCGCCGCCGCCGCCATCGCGCGCTTCGGGCAGATCGACATCCTTATGAATGTCGTCGGCGGCTCCCAAGGGCCGACCTTCAAGCGCGGCCCTCTGCTGGAGCTGACCAAGGAGGACTTCAACGAGGCGTTCAACATCAACGTCACCAGCGCCTTCCTCTGCAGCCAGGCCGTCGTCCCCCATATGCTGGAGCGAGGGAAGGGCGTGGTCATCAACATGGCGTCGGTGGGGGCGCGGGACTACCGGCTGCCGGAGACCGGTATGAGCGTCTACAACATGACCAAGGCCTCGATCATGCACCTCACCCGGAGCATGGCGAAGGAATGGGCGCCGAGCATTCGCGTGAACTGCATCAACGCCGGCCACTTCATCACCCCGCGCCGCGCCCGCACCGAGCGACCGGAGCGCCAAGCGCGCAGCCTCGCCGAGATCGAGATCGGCCGTTTCGGCACACCCCAGGACATAGCCGGCGCCGCCGTCTTCATCGCCTCCGACGCCGGCGCCTTCTTCAACGGCTCCTACCTTGATCTTCATGGGGGGACGTAGAGTGTCCACGCTTACGAATGAGTTCGGCCAACCGCTAGGGTTCGCGGTGCCCTCCTGGACGCCGCCCGCTCGTCCGGCCCGCCGGAGAATGCAAGGCGCCTACTGCTCGATAGAGCCGTTGGACCTTAGCTCACACCTGCCGGACTTGTTCGAAGCCTTGAGGGGGGCCGACTCCGATTGGACCTACCTGCCTCACGGCCCATTCAGGGATGTCGCTGCGTTTCGAGAGTGGGCGCAGGCGAGGTGCCTCGGCGACGACCCGCTCTTCTACGCCTTGTTGGACAACGAAACAGGCAAGCCAGGCGGCATGGCCAGCTACCTCCGGATCACGCCCTTGTCCGGCACGATCGAGGTGGGTTACATCCACTTCGGCTCACCGCTGAAGCGGAGCAGGACGGCAACTGAGGCGATGTTTCTTATGATGGAGCACGCCTTCTCATTGGGATACCGGCGATACGAGTGGAAGTGCGACGCTTTGAACGAAGCCTCGCGGACTGCGGCGCTCAGGCTCGGCTTCACGTTCGAGGGCGCCTGGCGGCAGGCGGCAGTCCGCAAGGGGCGCAACCGAGACACCCAATGGTTTTCTATCATCGACCTTGACTGGCCCCGCCTGCGACAAGGGTTTACGCGCTGGCTCGACCCCAGCAACTTTGACGGAGAGGACCGTCAGAGACGCCGATTGCAGGACTGTCTGCAATCCCAGGATTAACCACCTACAGGGAGAACTGCCATGGACCTGTCACGATTCTCGATGGAGGGGCGCACGGTCATCATCACCGGCGGCAGCGGCGGGATCGGGCGCGGCTGCGCGCGGGCCTTTGCGCAAGCCGGCGCGAACGTGGTGATCGCGTCCGTGCCCGCGGAGAGCATTCCGCCGGCGGTCGAAGAGGTGGAGTCTATGGGCGCGCAAGCCCTCGGCGTGACGGTGAACGTCGCGGAACCCGCCGAGATCGAGGCCATGGTCCAGCAGACCCTCGACCGGTTCGGACGCATCGACGCCCTGGTGAACGTCGCGGGCGGCTCCTACAGCCGCAACCCCGACATGCCCCAGTACAGCCGCGCGCCGCTGCTGGAGATGGACGGCGACGACTTCGTGGGAGCGTACGTCGGGAACGTCAAGACCACATTCCTCGTGTCGAAGGCGGTCGTTCCGCACATCAGGAATACCGGCAAGGGGTCGATCACGAACATCGGCTCGACCTCCGGGTTGAGTCTGCGCTCCTCGGCGCCCGACATCGCGGCGTACGGGTCGGCCAAGGCGGCCGTGCATAGCCTCACCTTCCACATGGCCCACCAGTGGGGCCCGGAGGTCCGGGTGAACTGCATCGCGCCGGGAACGATCAACACGCCCCGGCCGGCCGGGACGACGCGTCCGGAGATGGCGCGCGCGGCGGAGCGCATCGCCGTCGGCAGGGTTGGGATCGGCGACGACATTGGAAGCGTCGCCCTGTTCCTGGCGTCCGACGCGGCGGGATTCGTGAACGGCGTCGTTATCCCCGTCCACGGAGGCGAGTAGACGGGATGCGCCGTGGCGTCCCCAGCGCATAACGAAGGACTCTCGCGCCCTGCCGAGGGCGGCAGGCCTCGGAGCTACAAGACCGACGGCCTGGTGCTGCGCGCCTATCCCATGCGCGACGCCGACCGGCTCGTCACCGTCCTCACGCCGTCGCTGGGCAAGGTGAAGCTGGCCGTGCGGGGCGCGCGCCGAGCAAGCAGCAAGATCGGCGGGCACCTCGACGTTCTGAACCGCGCGCGCCTCGCCCTCGCGATCGGCCATACGTTCGACGTGGTGACGGGGGCTGAGTCAGTGGAGACGTTCCCCCGGATCAAAAGCAATCTGGACAGGCTCGCGGAGGCGATATACCTGATGGAGCTGGCCGATCGGCTGCTGCCCGAGGCCGCTCCCCACCCGGTCGCGTACCGGCTCCTCATCGGGGCGCTGCGGGCCTTGGAGAGCGGCCGCAACACGGCGACGGTGGCCCGATGCACGGAGCTTGCCATGCTGGAAGACGCGGGGTATCTGCCGGAGCTGCGCCGGTGCCTCGTTTGCGGTCGGGACGTCGAGCCTGAGCGCCACCGGTTCGCGCCGTCCTTGGGCGGAGTCGTCTGCGACGCCTGCGCCGTTCCCGGCGGCGCGGCGCTTCCGCTGTCGGTCGATGCGTTGAAGGTGCTGCGCCACTTCGCCGCACGGCCCATCGAAGAGGCGACGAACATTACCCTGAACGCGCGCCTCCAGCAGGAGCTTGAGGCCACGCTGGGCGCCGCGCTGCGGCACGTCCTCGAACGGGAGCTCCACGCCGCCGGGTTCGTCGAGCACCTGCGCCGTCTGCGCGAACGGGGAACGTAAGACGCTAGGTGACGACCACCGGCTCCTCGGCCACGTCGCCGTCGGTAATCTTGAACATGCGTATGACCGGGGCCTGCTTGTCCTTGAGGGAGACGAGCAGGTAGTAGGCGTCGGGCCAGGTCGCCAGACGGATGTCGGTCGCCGATGGGTAGGCAGGGCTATGGGTGTGGGAGTGGTAGATGACCAGTATCTGCCAGCCGTTGTCCTCGATCTCCCGGTAGGCGGCGAGGAGCTCCTTCCCGTCCATGCTGTAGCGGTAGGGGCTCTTCTCCGCGTTCGCTATCCGGTAGTGCTTGAGGACTTGGCCGTCGAGCCCGGCGAGGAGGCCGCAGCACTCGTTCGGGTCCTCCTCGAAGGCATGCTCAACCATGGCGTCACGGAACTGCGTTGCTATTTCCACTGCGGCTCTTCCCTCGGCCACGCCACCCTTACCCGGAGACGCGCGCATTAGCTTACTGGTTTTCCGGGCTGGACTTACCGGCTCGTTCCGCACAGGCGGCGCGACCGCTTGGGCGGACTTCTTCATGTCGCGTGGCGTCCGATTATAGGTTCTCGCGGCTGGCGTGGCGCCTGGGAGACGGTATAATTCCATCCGCCCCTTCGGGAGGAATCATGGCCAACGGGATCACGGTGAAGCAAGACAGTGGTGGAACGCGGATCGAGGTCCGTTCCCAGAACCAGGCGGGGCTCCTCTACGCCGTTCCGGCCGAGGCGAGCTGGGTCGCCTCGCCTGAGCAGCTGCACGCCCACGCCATCGCCGGATTCTTCACAGACCTGATGAAGGTCGATTCCCCTGAGGTCCGGAGGCTGATGGAGAAGTGGGGGTTGTACTTTCGCCCGCTTGAGCTGGACGCAGCAGAAGCGGACTAGGCGCGCCTGGGCTGTCCCCGTCTACCTCCTCCACGCTGCGGAGGGAAGGTTGAGAGCAAGGCGCCCTGCCCTTAGGCCCCGGCGGGGAAGACGCTGTCCAGCGGCGGCGCTTCTGACGTGAATAGCTTGTCCAAGTCCGGGCCTTCGACCGTCTCATGGACCATGAGATGGCGCGCTATCTGGGCCAGCTTCGGGTAGTGCTCCAGCAGGATCCGCTTAGCGGTGTGGTAGGCCTCGACGACGATGCCCTGCACCTCCTCGTCGATTTCCTGCGCGACCTTCTCGGAGTAGTCCCGCTGCTCGGATATCTCGCGGCCCAGGAAAATCATGTCCTCGCGCTTGCCGAAAGTACGGGGCAAGAGGTTCTCGCTCATCCCGTAGCGCGTGACCATGGCCCGCGCGATCTGAGTGACCTGTTCGAGGTCATTGCTGGCGCCGGTCGTTACCTCGCCGAAGGTGATTTCCTCGGCGACGCGGCCCCCGAGCGCCATGGCGATGCGGTCCATGAGCTGAGGCCGCGTGGAAAACATGCGGTCCTCTTCGGGAAGCGACTTCGTGTACCCCGCCGCCATGCCCCGCGAGATGACCGATATCTTCTGCACCGGGTCGGCGTGCGAGAGCAGGTGCCCCACGAGCGCATGCCCGCCCTCATGGTAGGCGACGATCTCCTTCTCGTGCTGCGAGATAACACGGGTGCGGCGCTCTGGGCCCATGGTCACCCGGTCTACCGATTCGAGGAGCTCGTCCATGCCGATGAGCTTCTTCTGCCGGCGCGCCGCGAGAATCGCCGCCTCGTTCACGAGGTTCGAGAGGTCCGCTCCGCTGAACCCTGGGGTCTGCCTGGCGACCCGTTCGAGTTCGACCTCGTCGGCGAGGGGTTTGCCGTTCGAGTGGACCTTGAGAATGGCGATGCGGCCGTTGATGTCCGGCTGGTCGAGCACGACGCGGCGGTCGAACCGGCCGGGGCGCAGGAGCGCCGGGTCGAGGATATCGGGTCGGTTGGTCGCAGCTATGACGATGACGTTGGTGCTGGTGTCGAAGCCGTCCATCTCAACGAGTATCTGGTTCAGCGTCTGCTCGCGCTCGTCGTGGCCCCCGCCGAGTCCCGCGCCTCGATGACGGCCGACGGCGTCGATCTCGTCGACGAATACGATTGCCGGAGCGTTGCGCTTGGCCTGGTCGAACAGGTCGCGCACCCGTGAAGCGCCAACCCCGACGAACATCTCGACGAACTCGGAGCCGCTGATCGAGAAGAACGGCACTCCGGCCTCTCCGGCGACGGCCCTGCTCAGCAACGTCTTGCCCGTGCCTGGCGGACCGACCATCAGAACGCCCTTCGGGATATGCGCGCCCAGGGAGAGGAAGCGCTCCGGGTACTTCAGGAACTCGACGACCTCTTCGAGCTCGGCCTTCGACTCCTCGACCCCTGCAACGTCCGAGAAGGTGACTGTTGGCCGGTTGCCGGTGAACATCCGGGCTCGGCTCTTGCCGAAGCCGAGGGTCTGATTATTGCTGCCCTGGGCCTGGCGCATCATGAACAACAGAATGCCGCCGAAGAAGATGAGCGGCAGGAACTGGATGAGGATGCCGAAGAGATTCCCGAGACCGCTCGACCGAGTGACTTCGACCAGGATTCCGTCCTGCACGGGGTTGATGTCGGCGGCCTGGAGGATGTCGAAGATGCTTGCGCCGGGCTCCTTCGTGGCGATCAGGAGGTTATTGGGGTTCTGGCGAGGAGTGGCGATCAGCCGGTCGCCGTCCACCACGATCTTGGTTATCTGTCCGTTCTCGGCCTGGTCGAGGATCGTGGTGAGGTCAGTCTCCTGGCCGCTGTCGCCTGACGAGAACAGCGTGAAGAAGATGGCAATGACCGCCACGAAGATGATCAGGTAGATGAACGCGTTGCCGATCCACCTGTTGGGCATGGTTCCTTCACTCTCCGTTGGGGCGCCTGGCCCCATACAGCTTACCGCACGTGCGGAACGCCAGCAAAACAAGTCCGGGCCGCACTACGTGTCCGCAGGAGGGGTAGCTGTTCAGAATTGATGACGCGAATGCCTGCGGAGAGCGTGGATAACGACCCTGGTCAGAGGTCAACCGTGCTATCGGTGAGACCGCCGGGCGAGATGGGTCTCACGAACACTGAACAGTTACCAGGAGGGCGCCGTCGTTGACGCGCAGGGCGGCCGCTCGTAGAATCTCACCCTAGAGCCGGAACCTGCGCAGCGCATGACGGCCAAGGCGAAACTCTCTTGAACGTTGCAGACGCTATATCGCAGTATTTATCCGGCAGCGCCCATAAGCTCGACTCGTACGCGCACCAGGAGCTGCATCGGTTTGGCCGCGCTATCGGCCTCGATCGTACTGTCGGCGAGCTTGTTCCTCCTGACGTCGCCTCCTACGCCGAGGACGTAGTCGCCGCCGGAGGCGACATCCATGGCCGCTTGGGCCCCGTCAAGGAATTCCTGGCCTTCCTGAAGAAGAAGGGGTTCTCGGACCACAGTCTCTCAGCCCACGTGAAGATTCCCCGCGCGAGCATGAGGGCCGCCGCAGCCGCAAAGAGCGCCTTCGAGACGATCGACATGACCGAAAGCGGCTTGGAAGCGGTCAAGAGCGAGCTTGCCGACCTCAAGGGCCAGCGTGTCGAGATTGTCGAAGCGATACGTATCGCCGCCGCCGACAAGGACTTCCGCGAGAACGCCCCGCTCGATGCGGCGCGAGAGGACCAGGGCAAAGCGGAAGCGCGCATCCGTGAGCTGGAGGAGACAGTCCGCCGCGCTGTCGTTGTCGACCCCAGGCAGCAGAGCGCGCGCGCGGGAGCCCGGGTCGGAGCGGCTGTCGTTTTGCACGACATCGATAGCGGGAAGAACGTGACCTACACGCTGGTCGACTCCATGGAGGCGGACCCGGCTGCCGGAAAAATCTCAGTGGCGTCCCCCGTGGGCGCCGCCATCACGGGCAGGTCCGAGGGCCAAGAGGTGCAAGTCCAGACCCCGAAGGGCACGCGCCGCTACCGGATCGGCTCGGTCAAGTTCTAGCCCTGCTCCTCGTTCGCTTAGTACGCAAACTCCTCTGGGGCGTCCTCTACCGCCGCTTGGCGCGTCCGCTCCTGTTCAGACTTCCCCCTGAGACTGCGATGAACGTCAGCGAACGCTCTCTCGCGTTCAGGCCGCTGTGGCGTTCCCTCGCGCCCGCGGACGCGGAGGTCGGCCTCCCCACGACGATTGCAGGAATCGGCCTGCGCAACCCCGTTGGCCTCGCCGCGGGGCTGGACAAGCGTTGCGCGTACCTGGCAAGCCTGGGCGACTGGGGTTTTGGGTACGTCGTAGGAGGAACGGTCACCGCGCGCGGCAGAGCGGGCAACGCCAAGCCGCGGGTGCTGCGGCTGGTGGAATCGGAGTCCGCCATCAACGCGCTCGGCTTCCCAGGCGACGGACTCGATAAGGCGCTCGCGCGCCTGGAGCGCATGCCGCGCCGCGCCGCGCGCGTGTTCGTGAGCATCGCCGCGCTCGACGAGCAAGAGACGTCCGACTGCCTGACGCGGCTTATACCAGTGGTCGATGGGGTCGAGCTGAACATCAGCTCCCCGAACACCGAGGGGTTGCGCCGCTTCCACGAGCCCGGCGCTCTCCGCTCGCTCCTCGCTCTGCTGAACGAGGGCCGGACCAAGCCGCTGTTCGTGAAGCTCCCGCCGTACACGAACGACGAAGTGCGCGAGGGCATCCTTGGACTGGCGCGCGTTTGCCGGGAAGCAGGGGCCGATGGCGTGACCGCGGCGAACACGGTCCCTGTCGAGGACTCGCGTCTCGCCATTGGTCGCGGGGGTCTGAGCGGGCGTGTCATACTGGAGAACATGTTGCGCATGATTCCCGAGGTTCGCGCCGAGGTCGGCGCCGGAATGGTCCTCAATGCTTGCGGGGGAATAGCCTCGGCGCGAGACGCGAGGGCCGCCCTGGAGGCTGGCGCGGACACCGTCCAGCTATATACCGCGCTTATCTATCAGGGGCCTGGACTCGTCGCGGACATCTGCGAGGGGCTGCGAGACCAGCCCCCGGTACGGGCGCGATGACCGAGGCGGAGAAGCGCGTGCGGAACGCGGAGGCCAAGCTCGCGGAGACGGGGCCGCTCAGGGACCTAGCCGACGAGGTGCGGACGTACCCGCTGAAGCTGCTCCGGCGCGTCGCCGAGCAGCACCAAGAGCGCGTGGCTCCGGTGCCCGACCATGCGCTGCGCCTGCCGCCGTACCTAGGGGAGACGGCGCTACGCGGCCTGGTCGAGGGAGGCTACGTGCGCCGCGTCGACGACCTCGCGCGGGCGATCCATGCCTACGTGCCGACGGAGGAGGGGCTGGCGTTGATTGCGGCGGCGGACAGCCCTGGGCGGAGCAAGCGGGCTCCCCGCAAACGCTAGCGGCTAGCGCCCGCAACGTTAGCGGTCCCTGCCTCGCGCCCAGTTGAGCTCGATGAACCCTTGCCCCACCACGGCGCCCCCCGCATCCAAGACCTCGACACCCGACTCCCAGTAAGCGACGGGCAGGAGCGTGCCGCTGAACTCGGACTCCGTTTCGAGAGGCCGTAAGCGCAGCGCGATCCCCTCGTCCGGAATCTCGACGCGCCAGTCCACCCGGTAGGTGGTCGCTGTGCGGGGGCTGCGCCACTCCGCCTCGCCGGGAACAAAGGCGAACTCGGCGGGGCCTAGGTGTCGAGTCTCGTCGCCGGGTCTGCGAAGCGTTGCGTAGCTCTCAATGAGACTGCCGTCGTGGTCATACACCACCGAGAACATGAGGTCCGTGCCGTCTTCCATCTGGATGCTGGCCCAGTCCCACTCGACGGCGACGGGCTGAAAGTCGCCCCATTGCTTGTCCAGCCACGCTAGGCCCGCCACGTTCAGCGTATCGCCGTTGGGTGTGGTCAGCGCTCCGGCGACATCGAGGCGAGGGCGCGTGTAGTAGTAGGTGACGCCGGCCTCCCGATAGTCGAGCAGACCGATGCCGCCATGCAGGAGCGGCGAGGCCGTGGGAGTCAGTCGGAGATTGTAGGCGTAGCCCCCAACGTCGGCGCGAAGAACATAGGCCTCTCCGCCGGCCCCGCTCATCAGTCCATCGCCGATTTCGATTGAGAAGTCGCCGGGGCTGGCTTCGAGAGGGGCTTCAGTAGAGCGCAGGCGTTCGCTGGTGAGGTGGCCGCTTTCGCCGTCGGTCAAGCCTATCTGGCGGACGTAGATCGTGCGGTTGGAATCGAGCTGTTGGACCTGAAATACCACGTCGTGGAGAGCGAACCGTTGGCCTTCGTCCGACGTGAGATGCAGGTTGAAGTACCACCACTCGGCTTGGAAGTCGTGGGGAGACTCATCCGCGGGCAGAGTTAGCGGAGGCAGGCCGAACGGGGGAGTAGGCGTTGCCGTCGGCGTGGGCGTCGGAGCGGCGCACGCAACGGCGGCGGCGAGCGCTACGGCTATGGAGGCGACCGTCTGGAGAAGGGATCGGAGTCGGGAATTCATGGGGCTTTATCAGTTATGAGGGTAACAGGACGCTGACTCATAGGGTGGAATGCCCGCGCGGTTGGCTACAATGGGCGATATGTCTTGGAAACGCCGCCTCGTCTTCGCCGTCGGCGGGCTCTTGCTGCTGGCCGCGATATATTTCGGAGTCTCGTGGATTATCGTCGGCCAGGCGCTCGTAGCGGAGGTCACGGAGATCGAACAGCGCCCCGAGGAGCTGGGGCTGACCTACGAAGAGATCGAGTTCACGCCGCGCGGCTGGCCGGACATCACGCTCAGCGGATGGTGGCTCCCTGCCGACGACCCAAAGGCGGCGATAGTGCGCGTTCACGGCATCGACACCAACAAGGGAGACCGGCTCGGACTCACCCAGGCAATGGTGGAAGGCGGCTACTCCGTCTTGGCGTTCGACCTGCGCGGCCATGGCGAGTCCGACAAGGCGCCGATGGGCGCGGGGCTGGACGAGCGCGACGACGTTCTCGGGGCAATCGACTATCTCTTCGCCGAGCGAGGGGCAGTAGACGGCGAGGTCTTCCTGCACGGCCTGTCATATGGAGGGGCCATCGCTCTGATCGCCGGAGTTGAGGACTCCCGAGTCAGCGGGGTGTTCTCGGACACGGCCTTCGCCAATCTGGCTGACCTGATCACTCAGGAGGTCTCCGACCGCACGATTGTGCCGAGCTGGGGAGCGGCGATTCTATTGCCGGGACTCGTCTGGATGGCGCAGCTGACCAAGGGTATCGACATCAACGAAATGCGGCCCTCGGAAGCAGCGGGGGAGTACGCCTACCCGCTCGGACTTGCCCACTGCCGTTTCGACGACCGCATCCCCATCACGCACCTCGCTCGGATACGGCTCGCGCTCACAGTCCCGCCCCGGCTCACCATCTACGAGGGTTGCGTCCATGGCGAGGCATGGGACGATTTCCCTGTCAACTACGAGGCGCTCATGCTGGACTACTACGACGAGCGCCTTGGGCTCTTTGACCGATAGCCGGCTGGGCCTGCTCTTCTTTGGCGCCGCGCTCCTTGCCACGGCCTGCGGCGGCGCGGCGGGCGGGCCGCTCGGCGCAGACCCGCTGACCGCCGAGACTGTCACGCGGCTGCTCACCCCCGCCGACGTGCAGGACGCCGGCGGCCCCGGCGGACTGAGCGTCGAAGCGCACGACCTCAAGACGTTCGCCGCCGAGATCGATCCCGCGCAGGTCGAGGGCATCGATGGTTGGGCGGGCGTTTCCCTCACGTCAGGCGGACGAGGCCTGCTGCTGCAGGTGATCGACTACGCGAACGCATCATCCGCGACCGCGCGCCTCGATCAGGCCCGCGCCGGGCCAAGTCTGGCCCCGGCGTCCCAGCCCATCGGCGATCGGGCGTTCGTGTTCCAAGGCGGCGACGCCGGGCCTGGCGTGGTCTTCACTGTAGGTGCGCGATTCGTCTCACTACAGTCCACCGCGCCGGTCGGGGATGAGCCGCTGCTGACGGCGGAGCAGGTAGTTACGATTGCCCAAGTCGTGGCCAATCGACTCTAGGGGGCGAGCCAATACCGGTGGCTGGCCACTACCGGCGCGGCAAGCTCACGGGCGGCGGCCCGCGTCTCGCTTCGCCGCCCACGGCCCCGGCGGGCCGGTGAGGGGTTTGCACACCTTGCATGGACGAAACCCGGCGGCGCGGGCCTCGCGCTCCGAGGCGAACGTTACGCGGTGGCCGGATTTGGTCCTCCTGCCGGGTGGGCAATTGGGACGACAGAATATGCGCGTGGTCGTGCAGCCGTTGAACATCGTCGGACCGCTCTAGTGCAGCAGACCTCCGCCGTCCACCACTATCGACTGCCCCGAGATCATCGCGGCGTCGTCGCTGGCGAGGAAGGCGATGAGCGCGGCGAGGTGTTCCGGGTAGACGCGCTCCTTGATTGCCTGGTTCTGCATCGTCCGGTTGAACATCTCTTCGTCGTTGTATTCGAGCGTTCCCGGCGTCGCCACCTGGCCCGGCATGACGGCGTTGACGGTGATGCCGTCGCCGCCCAGCTCCTTCGCCATGTTCCAGCTAAGGCCGATGACGGCCCCCTTGGCCGACACGTACGGGGTCTGGCCGGGGTTGCCCATGAAGAACGTGCGGGAGGCGACGTTGATGATCCGGCCATGCCCGCTCTGCTCCAGATAGGGGTGAGCAGCCTTGATAGCCAGGAAGTAGCCGATGTAGTTCACCTCGGCGAACCGTTCGACCTCCTCTTTCGACCAGCTCCGCCACTCCTTGCGCGGGGCGATGAGGCCTGCATTATTGACGAGGATGTCGATGCCGCCCAGCTGATCGGCGGCGCCCTTCATCGCGGCGGCCAGCTGCTCCTCGTTCGTCGTATCGCACTGAAAGGCCGCGCCGCCCAAGGCTCGCGCCACTTCCTCGGCCTCGTCTGCGCGCAGGTCGAGTATGCCGACTTTCACCCCTTCTTCCGCGAGCCGCTCGGCTGCCGCTTTGCCCAGTCCTCGCGCGCCGCCGGTTACGACGGCGGCCCGGCCATCCAATCCACGCATCCTCTTCCTCCTACGCCTTGCTATTAGTCGGGAACAGTCCTTGGCCGGAACAACGCGAACGAGCTCGTGTAGCCGTGCAGGTACGTCGTTCCGGAAACCGGGCCAATCTCGCCGTTGCAGAAGAATCCCCCCAGCGGCAGACCGCCCACCAGCTCGCGGAAGATGTCCGTATCGTGGTCCGGCGCGCCGTAGAGGTAGCGCCCGCGCCCGGTGCACGAGAACAAGAGCGCGCCCGCCGCGGTGCGGTCGCCTGCCGCGTCGAGATAGCTCGCGAGGCTCCGGCGCAGGTCCTCCGCCGAGGTCTCGGCGTCGCGAACGTGGAACTGTACGGTCTGCCCTTCTCGCACGAGCGCGCCCACTGCGACCGCGCCGCGCTGCGGGTCGACTCCCATCACGTTCCTGATGAGGAAATCGCCCGCCGACACCTGCTCGGCCAGCGGGTCCATCGCGACGCCCATAAACAGGTTCCGGTGCACCAGTTGCCGGTCGCGTTCCGGTAGGCCCTCGTACATGCGCTGCAGCCGCTCGAGTATCCGCTCGCCGTCGACCGACACGATGAGGTTGTGCTCGGCCTCGGTGATGCGCATCGGCTCGCCAATGGGCCGGCAGCCTTGCGCGACGACAGTGTCGACGACGACGTTGCCGGAAAGCGCGATGCCCACCGCGCCCTCGCGGTAGACCGTGTCGTCGAGGAAGAGGCCATGGGGCGTGACCTGGTTGCCCCCGCTGGCGAGGCCGCCGATCTTCGCGGCATCGGGGAATGCAAAGTCGAGTCCCGCCAGCAATGCCTCGCCATCCATCGTGAACGGGTCGGCCAGAACGATGAAGTGTGGGTCCACGCCGACCGGGGTGTTGAGAGCGTCGCCCCAGGCATCGGGCGGCGCATCGGGAGAGGGAAGGTCGGCCCTGCGGATGTGGAAGGTGGTCAGCGTCACGTCCGGCAGGATGCCAGCGGTTATCGAAAGAGCCGGGGCGTCTTCCTCCTCGCGGCCGGAGCCGATTATGCCGGCGCCGGAGCACCCTATGATGGCCGCCTGTGGAAACCGGGCTCGGATTGCCCCCGCGAGCGAATTCGTCCCCCGGTCGTACACCGGCGATGCAAAGACAGCGGCCAAGTCGGCGGCGGCTGCTTTGCCCAGTTGTTGGTCGAGCAAGGCGACGCACTCGTCGAGAGCCGCCTCCAGCTCGCCCTGACGTGACAGACTCGATCCCCATTGCATGGCCGTCCTCCCGCCGCCGGGCTTAGGGGCGCAGTATAAGGGCGCCTGCGATAGCGCGCAGCGCCGGCCTCATCTCGAGGGTATACGGGGCGCTGCGTGTGGACGTTCGGGCCCCGGAGGGTTACAATCGCAATGTCGAGAGTGGGCTTGGGCCCACTCTCTCGTTTTCTCGGGGCATTCGAGACTTCAGAGAGCAGGAAATTGGAGGATAGGGGACGCGATGAAGAGCGAATTCCTAATCGCAGTCACGCAACTAGCCGCTGAGCGGAACCTGCCGCAGGACATGGTCGTGTCGGCGGTGGAAGCCGCGCTCGCCTCTGCGTACCGGAAGGACAATGCGTCCGGCGGCCAGAGCAACGTGCGCGTTCACCTCGACCCCAATACGGGAGAGGTGGACGTCTTCCAGCTCAAGACCATAGTCGAAGAGGTCGAGAACGACCTTGCCGAGCTGACCTTGGACGAAGCGAAGAAGCTGCGGAAGGGCCAGCTCGACATAGGGGATGTCCTCGAATTCGAGATGGAGCCCCAGGCGGCCGGCCGCATCGCCGCCCAGACGGCTAAGCAGGTCGTCATCCAACGCCTGCGCGAAGCCGAGCGCGAGCTGGTCTACGCCGAGTTCGCCGAGAAGGAAGGCGAGGTCTACACCGCCATCGTCCAACGCGGGTACGGCGGCGTGGTGACTATGGACCTCAACGGCCGCGCCACCGCGGTGCTCCCCCCGGCCGAGCAGGCGCCCATGGAGCGCTACCGCCCCGGCATGAAGTTGAAAGTGATGATCTTGGAGGTCAGCCGCACCCAGCGCGGGCCGGAGATCATCGTGTCCCGAACGCACCCGAACCTCCTGCGCCGGCTCTTCGAGATGGAGGTGCCGGAGATATACAACGGCATCGTCGAGATCCGAGGCATCGCCCGGGAGCCCGGCTCGCGCTCGAAGGTCGCGGTCCACGCCCTGCAAGACGGGGTTGACCCCGTGGGCGCTTGCGTGGGACTGCGAGGCATCCGTATCCAGAACATCGTGAACGAGCTCCAGGGCGAGAAGATCGACGTGATCCAATGGTCGCGCGACATGTCGGTCTACGCGTCGCACTCGTTGAGCCCCGCCCAGCCGCTCCGCGTCGAGCTGAACGATGCGGAGCAGGCCGCCATCGTCATCGTCTCCGACCGGCAGCTCTCCCTCGCGATTGGCCGCGAAGGGCAGAACGCCCGACTCGCCGCCAAGCTGACCAACTGGAAGATCGACATCAAGAGCTCGACCGAGATTGAGATCGAGCGCATGAAGGTGCAGATCGAGGGCGAAGTCGCGGTACGCGAGGCGGCTACGGCGGCCGTTGCGGAAGCGCCGCCTGAGGCCGCGTCCGCCGACGAGGCGGACCTCGAGCCCGCCGTGGCGCCGGCGGCTGCCGAGATTGAACCCGCCGCCGCAGTAGCGGCGCCTGAGGACGAAGCTGACGAAGCCGCCATCATGGCTGCGCTCGAAGCGGAAGCCGCGGAAGCGGCCGCTGCTGAAGCCGCCGCCGAGACGGCCGCGCCTCCGATCGGGGCGCCGGCAGGCGCCCTCAGCCCGGAGGAGATGCTCGCGCTGGAGTCCCTCGACGCCGCCTCTCTCGAAGAAGAGGAAGTCATCATCGAGGAAGAGATCGATGGCGACGGCATCATCAGCGAGGACGTTTGGAAGCTGCCGGAGCGGGTTGGCGGCGGGCCGACCATCCGGTTCGCCGAGGACATCCTGGGCGCTCCGTCCGGCGTCCGCCGCGCAGGCGGACGGCGACGGGGCGGGGCCGGAGGCAACCGGCAGAACCGCAATCGACCGCCGCGGCCGGGTGGCCAGGGCGGCCCTGGCCGCCCGCCTGGACCGTAGACCAAGGTCGGCGCCCCGCCTTGGACGGGGGCCGGGCGCGGAGGGTGAGATGCCGAATCGCCACGTGCCGCAGCGCTCCTGCATCGTCTGCGGCGCAAAGACATCGAAGCGCGAGCTGTTCAGGATTGTGCTTACGCCTGAGCAGGAGTGCGTCGTGGACGATACGGGCAAACGCCCGGGCCGCGGCGCATACCTCTGCCACCGGCCGGCGTGCTGGCGCGGCGCGCTCCGGGGAAGGCGGCTAGCGGCCGCTCTTCGTGGCGAGATTACTCCCGACGACTGGGAGAAGCTGGCGGCCTTCGCAGAGGGATTGCCGGTCGCAGAGACTGCCGGAGCCGCCGAATAGGGGGGACTATGGTTGAACAATCGCAAGGACAGGCCACCGCCACTCGAAGGGTAACGCTGCGCGCGCTCCCGATCGGCGACGCTATTGCGGTCGGCACGCTCGCCGAGCGGATGCACGTCGAGCCGGTGCAAGTCATCAAGCAGCTCATGCGGGCCGGCGTGTTCGCGAGCATCAACCAGGCCATCGACTTCGAAACGGCGGGGAGCATCGCGCGGGTGTTCGGGTTCGCGGCGCGCAAGGTGGAAGACGTCGCGAGCGCCGCCGCCGGCGCCGTCGCCGAGGACGAGTCCGCGCAGCTCGAGACGCGGCCCGCCGTCGTTACGATTCTTGGCCACGTCGACCACGGCAAGACCACTCTGCTGGACACGATCCGCCGCACGAACGTCGTCGATAGGGAAGCGGGCGGGATCACCCAGCACATCGGCGCCTACCAAGTCACCCACAACGATGCCCCCATTACCTTCATCGACACCCCCGGCCACGAAGCCTTCACCGCGATGCGCGCCCGCGGCGCCCAGGTCACGGATATCGCCGTCCTAGTGGTCGCCGCCGACGACGGCGTCATGCCGCAGACGGTCGAGGCGATCAACCATATCAAGGCCGCCGCCGTCCCGATTATCGTCGCCATCAACAAGATGGACTCGCCCGAGGCGGACCCGGAGAGAGTGCGCCGCCAGCTATCCGAGCGTGAACTTCTCGTCGAGAAGTGGGGCGGCGAGATTGTCGATGCCGAGGTCTCGGCTAAGACCGGCGACGGCATCGACAATCTTCTCGAAAGCATCGAGCTCGTCGCTGAGATTGCAGAGCTCAAGGCCAACCCCGAGCGCCCCGGCGTCGGCGTGGTCGTCGAAGCGCAGCTCGACCGCAACCGGGGCGTGTTGGCGACGGTGCTCGTACAGACCGGCACGCTGAAAGTCGCCGACTTCATCGTCGTAGGCTCCACCCGCGGGCGCGTCAAAGCCCTCGCCGACGACTCGGGCAAGCGTGTCAAGAGCGCGGGGCCCTCAACCCCGGTGGAGGTCCTCGGCCTCAGCGAGCTGCCCAGCGCCGGCGACCGGCTCGTCGTCGTCCCCGACGAGAAGACGGCTCGCGAGACCGTCGCCGAGCGGCTGCGGCGCGCGGACCTGAACCGAACGCGCGGCGCGACCCTCGAGGAGATCGGCAACCGCATCTCCTCCGGCCAGACCAAGGAGCTCAGCCTGGTCTTGAAGACCGACGTACAGGGCAGCCTCGACGCGGTCAAGCAGGCGCTCGAACGGCTCACCACCTCCGCCGCCCAGGTGCGCATCATCCACGCGGCCGGCGGCGCGATTACCGAGAGCGACGTGCTGCTCGCAATGGCCTCCGACGCCATCATCATCGGGTTCAACGTCAAGCCGGAGCAGGGGGCCCAGCGCCTCGCCGACCACGACAAGGTCCAGATACGGCAGTACCAGATCATCTACCGGCTCAGCGAGGACATCGAGAAGGCGCTCCACGGCCTTTTGGAGCCTGTCGTCGAGGACGTGGTCGAAGGGTCCGCGGAAGTCCGCGCCGTCTTCTCCCTCGGCCGCACGAGGAAGAGCGCCGGCTGTTACATCACCGATGGCAGGTTCACCCGCGGCGCGCGCGCCAGGGTCCTGCGCGGCGGCAAAGAGGTCTTCGACGGCGCTATCGCCGGCCTCAGACGCTTCAAGGACGATGTCCGCGAGGTCGCCACCGGCTACGAGTGCGGCGTCTCCCTCGACGGCTTCAACGACTTCCGGGAAGGCGACGTCATCCAAGCTCACCGTCAGCGGACGGTCGGTGCCTAGCAGCGGCGGGATGCGGGCCCCATGGCAAGTCATCGTAGCGACCGGGTCGCCGGTCTTCTCCAGCGCGAGGTCGGCCGGATACTGGACGCGCGGCTGACGGATCCCCGGCTCCGCAAGCTCGTGACCGTGTCCCATGTGACGGTCACCCCCAACCTCGCCCACGCGACCATAGGCGTGACGGTCATGGGCGACGCGGGCGACGCCGTCGAGGCGATGCAGGGCCTTGAATCTGCCGTCGGCTTCCTCCGCAAAGAAATCGGCCGGCGGGTGGGGCTCAAGCGCGCCCCGGAGCTGCGCTTCGTGCGGGATGATTCCATCGAGCAGGGCGACCACGTGCTCGACCTGCTCGATACGCTCAAGACGGAGGGCGTTTCTCCTCCGTCTGAGAGACCCTTGCGCAAACCTCAAACTGGTTCGTGGTGAGCTTGTCGAACCATGACCGGTTTGGAACACCGGGGAGCGCAGAGGGGCGACGCCCCTCTGCCGGGGGCGTGGGGGGGTCCCCCACAGCATGACGGGCGGGTGGGCGGGAAGAGTTACGCCCGCCAGAAAATAGAGTTATGCAACGGTCCGTCTGCGGGAGAGACCCCCTCCGTCATTCCCGCGCAGGCGGAAACCCAGAAATCTCCTTCCCCGTCTGCGGGGGAGAATTGAGGAGGGAGCGAATGCTCCGGCCCGATATCGACGGCATACTCGTCGTAAACAAACCGAAAGAGATTACCTCTATGGACGTGGTGCGCGTGGTGAAGCGTGTGACGCGGGTCAAACGCGTCGGCCACGCCGGCACCCTCGATCCCATCGCGACCGGCGTCTTGCCCGTCTGCTTGGGGCAGGCGACGCGCTTCATGGACTATCTGGTCGACGGAGGAAAGACCTACTACGGCGAGGTCACCCTGGGCGCCGCAACCGACACCTACGACGCCCAGGGACAAGTCACTGCCACCGGCGACTACTCCGGCGTGACGCAAGCGGACGTCGAGGCGCTGCTCCCCCGGTTCACTGGCGCCATCATGCAACAGCCGCCGATGTATTCGGCCGTCAAGCACGAGGGGAAGCGGCTCTACGACCTCGCGCGCGCAGGCGTGGAAGTCGATCGCCCGGAGCGGGAGGTTGTCGTCCACGACCTCTGGCTGCGCGAATGGGACCCGCCGCGCGTCGCAGTCGAGGTGCGGTGCGGAAAGGGCTTCTACATGCGCAGCCTCGCCCACGACCTCGGCGCTGCCCTCGGCTGTCACGCGCACCTCAGCGCCCTTACGAGGACGCTCGTCGGCCCGTTCTCCCTCGACGACGCCGTCTCCATCGAGCAGTTCGAGTCCGAGGAGGACTGGGAAGGTCTACTGGAGCCGCCCGACGCCGCGTTGCTGGACATCGACGCCGCGCTGCTCCCCTCAGCCGCCGAGCGCCACATGCGCAACGGTCAGCCGGTCACGCTCCCCTCCCTTGGCCCCTACGCTAAACACCTGGACGCGCGCCGGGCGTACTCCGAGGATGGACGGTTCCTGGGATTGATCAGGTTCAACCGGCCGGATAGCTCATGGCAGCCGGACAAGGTGCTGGCCAAGCCCGTCCTCTCCCGCTACGCCCCGGAGCCCTAACCCTTAAACCCCCTCCCGTCTGCGCGAGCCCAGAGATGCGCGGGGGAGGCCCCCACCGTCATTCCCGCGCAGGCGGGAAGGTGAATCCACATTTGAAGTGCAACACCTGCTCCTCGACGACCCCCGCCGGTGTCCGGTAGCCCAGGCACTTGCGCGGCGTATTGTTGTACGCCTGCCCGATCAGCGCAAACCGCTCATCCGACACCTCCCCCAGATTCGTCCCCCGCGGCAGGAACCGCCGCAGCCGGCCGATCGCGTTCTCCACTCCCCCCTTCTGCCACGGCGAGTACGTGTCGCAGAAGAACGTCTCGATGCCCCAACCGGTGAAGCTCGTAGTGACGGGTGAACTCGGTCCCATTGTCGAAGGTCACCGTCTGGCGAAACTCCGGCGGCAACGGCCCCAGCATCCGGGCGATGGACTCCGCGATCGGCCCCGCCTCCTTCGACGGCGCACGCGCGAGAAGCAAGAGGCGCGAGGAGCGTTCCTGCAGGGCCAACTGCATCGTGTCCGCCTCCCAGTGCCCGAAGGTCCGCCGGTCGGCCGCCGCTGCAGGCCGTTCCGAGAGCGCCCTCCGGAGGGGGATGAAGGAAACCGAGCTTCCCCCCCTGCGGCCCCGCCTCCCCCGCTTCCACTTCGCCCTCGGCAAGTAGCGCCGCCAATCATGGTCCTTGTGCCGCGCGGCCTGGGCGTAGACGAACCGGTAGATGCTCTCGTCCGAGGTCACCGTCCGGCCCTCCTCTCTGCGCATCTCATGGGCGACCTGCTCCGGCGACCACCCCCACTTCAGGCCCGCCAAGACCCGCTCCCGCAACTCCTCGTCCCGTTCCAGCCGCGCCCCCGTCCAGCGCCGCGCGCGGGCACGCTCCTGGGCCGGCGACGCTTGGTACCCGTCCGTTCGCAGTGCGTTCCGCTTCAGCTCCCGAGCCACGGTCGATGCCGCGCGATCCAGAGTTGTAGCGACTTGCCGGACCGAGGAGCCCTTGGCGCGTAAGCGGGCAATCTCACACCGTTCCTCAATGCAGAGCTGTCTGTATTCCATGGCAACACCCTAATCTGGTGTTGCACTTCGTTTGTGGATTCAGGGAACCTCGCAGCCCATCCCCCTCCGTCATTCCCGCGCAGGCGGGAACCTCGCAGCCCTTCCCCTTCCGTCATTCCCGCGCAGGCGGGAACCTCGCAGCCCTCCCCCTCCGTCATTCCCGCAGAAGCGAGAATCCAGAGTGGCCGGCAGGCCACGCCCCAAGCGTCGCCCCCTATTTTCATCGGTTGTGGTGTGGGGCGAGGCCAACATGAGAGATTGCTTCAAACGTCCTCTCCCCCGTCTGCCTGCGCGGGAGATTGAGAGGGGGGCGCTTGACGCGGATACCCGCGTGTGCCATGGTCGCCGCGTAGTCGAGCACGCCGAGGCAGGAACATGAGACTCGAAAATCGAGTGGCGATCGTGACCGGAGCCGGCCGCAACATAGGAGAAGCGGTCGCTCACGCTTTCGTTGCGGAAGGGGCAAGCGTGACGGTCGTCGACATCCGGCTCGAAGCCGCCCAAGCCGTGGCGGACGCCATCAACAGCGCGAACCCTGGCCGCGCCCTCGCCGTCGCCGCTGATGTCTCGTCCAGCGAGGACGTCCAGCGCATGGTTTCCTCAACGGTCGCCGCGTTCGGAGGAGTCGACATACTCGTCAATAACGCCGCCGTCACCGACCACACCCCCGCTCTCGACTTGGAAGAAGACGAGTGGGACAACGTGATTAACGTGACGCTCAAGAGCGTGTTCCTCGGGGCGAAGTACGCTGGCAGGCAGATGCGCGACCAAGGCAGGGGCGGCAAGATCATCAACGTAGCCTCCACGTCCGGCCATCGCGGCCGTGCGGACGCCACCGCGTATTCAGCCGCCAAGGGAGGCGTTCTGAATCTCACCCGCTCCTTGGCGATTCAGCTCGCGCCCTATGGCGTGCGGGTCAACTCCATCACCCCCAACCGCATCGGGTCCGCGGTCGGTCAGGACGCCATCCCCAACACAGGCCGTGGAGTGACCAACCTGGTCGGGCGTCAGGGCATGCCTCCGGACATCGCCGCCGCCGCCGTATTCCTCGCGTCCGACGAAGCCGACTTCATCGCGGCGGCCGACATCCTCGTGGACGGCGGCTCGCTGGCGGGCGCGCTTCCCGCGCCGGCGCGGACATAGCAGACTCTGGGAGACGCGAAGCCCGCAGTCCGGCGGGAACGTCGCAACCCTCGTACGACACGTTGCTCCGCTGAGGAGCCGGCAAAGAACGCCGCTCGCCGGCAAGAAGAAGGAGGACACTATGGCTCGCATGTCGCCTGTTATCGACGCCGACGGACACATTCTCGAGCGTCAGACGGACGCCCAGCAGTACCTCGAACCTCCGTGGGACAAGCGCAAGACGCGCCTCTTCCAGGACGGTCATCCGTGGGACGCGGAGCTCTTCGGAACGCTGACCAACCACGAGTACAAGGACGGCGGTCTGGCGCCTGAGCAGCAGGTGGAGACGTGGCTCAGGATTGCCGACCGTGAGAACATCGAGACGGCGGTGCTGTTCCCGACGGGGAGCGGCCACGTCGCCTACATTCCGGAGCCCGAGTGGGCGGTGGCGGTCTCGCGAGCTATCAACACCCACTTGGCGAAGGACTACGGTGGCCCATCCGACCGCTTACGCCCTGTAGGAGTGCTGCCGATGCGAGACCCGCAGGCAGCGGCCCAAGAGCTGCGGCGCGCGGTGACGGAGTTGGGCCTGGTCAGTTTCGAAGTGCTGTCCGCAGGGGTGCCCCTCGGCTTGGGCGACCCCTTCTTCGACCCGATTTACGCCGAGGCTGAGCGCCTGGGGACGCCTATCTGCATCCATGGCACGCGCTCCGGAGCGCAGGAAGTCGGCGGCGACAGGTTCAAAACGTTCGCCGAGGTCCACTCCTTCGTTTTCCCCGCGTCGGTGATACTTCACTTCACCAGCGTCATGTGCAACGGCGTCCTCGAACGCTTCCCGAATCTCAAGATGGCCTTCCTCGAGATCGGCGCAACCTGGCTGCCCTTCTACCTCGACCGCTTGGATGAGCATTGGGAGCTGCGCGGCGAGGTGGAGATGCCCTACGTGACCAAGAAGCCCACTGACGTCTTCCGCGAGCACGAGGTGTACGTGAGCGTGGAGCCGGAAGAGACGTTCCTCTCGCCCATGATTGACCACCTTGGCGCGGACCACTTCGTCTTCGCGTCGGATGTCCCCCACTGGGACGCGCGGTTCCCGGATAACCTCGAGTTCCTGGAGTCCCGCAGCGACTTGGGCCCCGATGTCAAGCAGAAGATTTTGTACGACAATGGGAAGCGGCTCTTCGGCCTGTAACGTTGTCGGCCAGGAGCCCTGCAACTCTGACGGCCAGGAGCCCTGTAGCTTTGTCGGCTAGGAGATCGCCCGATGCCTTTCGACAACAACGAATTGAGCGAGATATTCCGGCTCGGCCCGGGGACGCCCTCGGGCGAGGTGTTCCGGCGTTACTGGTTGCCGGTGGAGACCTCCGCGAACCTCGACGGCGGTCGCGGTCCGGTGCGGCCCAGCGCGAAGAACCCCGTGCGCGTCAAGGTCCTCGGTGAGAGCCTGGTCCTGTTCCGCGACGCCTCCGGCAAGCCGGGACTGCTGGAGGAGCACTGTTCACACCGGCACACGTCGCTCGTCTACGGACGCGTCGAGGACGAAGGGCTCAGGTGCCTCTACCACGGGTGGCTGTACGACCGGGATGGAAACTGCATAGACATGCCCGCGGAGCCTCCGGGACGGCGTTTCCGCACGTCCGTGAAGCATCTGTCGTATCCGTGCATCGAGGTCGGAGGCCTAATCTTCGCCTACATGGGGCCGCCCGAGCTTCAGCCTCCGTTCCCGCGATACCCCGCCCTGTTCCGAGAGGATGGAATGCGCGTGGCCGGAAAGGGCAACCGCATTCAGAAGTCGAACGCGCTGTTGCAGACGCTGGACAACGTATTGGACGTCTGGCACCGCGAGATTGCCCACGGCTGGTTCAAGGGCGGCGACCCGGTATACGCCATCCACCACGGCCGCAACGGCGAACCCGCCACCCCCATTCGATTCGAGACCACGCCCTGGGGCGCTTGCTACGTCACGCTGCAGAACACCCGGAAGCCGGAGCTCTACGAGTACCACGAGACCCATGCCCTCTTCCCGTGCCAGCGCGCGCGGACCAACCAGGTGAACTGGGCGGTGCCCATGGATGACCACTCCACGCGGTGGTTCGGCGTGAGCTTCGAGCCTTTCGACGAGAACGGCCAGATATCGGAAACGGCGGTCCGTCGGCTCCACGCCGACACGCCGGCCGACTCGGGAGGCCCCTTCTACGAAGGCTGGTTCGAGGACGTCGGGTACTGGTGGAACACGGGCCACCCCCTCCGCCAGGGGCCGATCTGGGAAGACGAGGCCATCATGAGCACCCAGGGCAGGGAGGAGCGCGGCGGCCTCCCCGACTGGGAGAAGATGACCTTCGGCAGCTCCGACCGGGGCGTGCTCCTCATGCACAAGCTGTGGAACGAGCAGATAGCGCGCGTGCAGGACGGCGCCGACCCCGTCGGCATCGTCCGCGGCGTAGAAGCGGAGCAGATAGTCCCTCTCCCCGGACAGGTCGTCTTCGTGGACCGCGAAGAGGGCATGCGCCTCTTCAACACGCCGCTCGAAGAGCGCATCGCAGCCCGGGTGGAGAGCTTCCAAGCCCGCTGACGCCCCCCGGAACCCCATGCGACGCTCACAAAGCGTGCTTCCTCTCCCCGCATGCTCCGGTCTCTCGCCCGTCTGCGAGACCTTTGCGTAAACCTCAAACTGGTTCGTGGTGAGCCCGTCGAACCATGAACCGGCTTGGAATACCGGGGAGCACAGAGGGGCGTGGCCTCTCTGCCGGGGGCGTGGGGGTGTCCCCCACGACATGACGGGCGGGTGGGTGGGAAGAGTTACGCCCGCCGCCCCAACATGGCGTTACGCAAAGGTCTCGTCTGCGGGAGAGAGCTAGAGAGAGGGTCTCCTCACGTAGAAGCGGGCGGAGTCTTCGATGCCGGGCCAGGACGGGAGCGCCAGCCGGTGTTGCAGGCGCCAGTGACGGCTGAGCAGCCCGTGGAAGGCGGCGCTTCCGGTGAAGCGTTCGTCCCCAACGTACACGAGCCTATCCCCGCCGAAGCATCGCAGCGCGTGAGCGGCCGCGGGTTGCCTGTCGGGAGGCCAGCAGATCAACAGCGCGTCGCACTCCCCATGCGCGGCGATTGCCGCTGCCGCATTCCGTCGCTCGACGCAGACGTAAGGCGCGCCCTGCGGCTCGCTCTCGTCGGTCGCAACGACGCTCACGCCTTCGTCGCGGAGAAGCCTCGCCCACAGTCCCTGGCCCGCGCAGACCTCCACCACCGAGCGCCCATCGAAGAATCCTGCGATGGCCCGGACGGCCTCGCGCGTCGGCACGGCATAGCCATAGAACGCGATGAACGTTCGCCTGCGCGCATGCTCCTCGCGCACGGCCTCATCGGAGTCGACGGACTCCGATCCCTGCCGCGCCCACGGCTTGGGGTCTGCCGCCTCGATTCCTGCCCACAGGGCGTTGGAATCGATGTCCTGCGTCGAAGTCAACGCTTGCTGTCCGCGTGACCTCAGAGCTTCAACGCGCGCGCCAAGTTGCCGCCGAGGATCTTGTGCTGGGACTCCTCGGACAGCCCGCTCCCGCTGATGTCGGTCGTCGCGTTTGGCAGACGCTGGAACTCCGGGTGGGGATAGTCCGTGCCGATTACGAAATTGTCCGCGCCGTACGCCTCCACCAGCTGCTCCAACGGCTCGATGCTCTCGATCGCGGTCATGCAGTGCTGCTTGATCAGCTCGCTCGGCCGGGTGTTCGTCCGAGCGCAGGCGCGCTCGATGTAGAACGACCGGTCGGTGCCGTGCATCGCATACGCCATCCACGACGCTCCCGCCTCGAAGAAGAGGAACCGGAGCTTGGGGAACTGGTCGAGCACGCCGCCCAGGGTCAGGGCCGCGCACGCGATGGTGTAGTCGAGGCCGAATCCCACGTACGTCCCGATGTGCATGCGGTGGTACCGCTCCGTGCCGACCATCGGGTACGAGGTGCGGTGGTCGTAGAAGTTCCCCCGGTGCCCTTGGGTGAAATTGTGGACCATGCACGCCATGTCCAGTCCGCTCACGGCCTCCCAGAACGGGTACAGCTCGTAGGCGTCCAGGTTCTGGTCCAGGTAGCTGCCGCAGATGCTGACCGCGCGCAGCCCCAGTCCTGCGGCGCGTTCGAGCTCCCTGATTGACTCGTCGATGTCGTCCCAGGGCACGGTGATCTGGCAGATGAAGCGGTCCGGATAGCGACCCTGAAGCTCCGCGGCCGCATTGTTGTAGAGCTGGGCCAGCGCCGAGCGAAGCCATAGCGGACTGTCGGGGGGCATCAGCAGATTCGGCATCGCCCGCTGCGTATTGAGCACCTGCATCTCGAAGCCCAGCCTGTCCATCTCGGTGAGCCGCGCCTCAGGGTCCCACGTCGGGTCCCCCGCGTGCCCGTCGAGGGACGGCTCGCCGCCTGCGATTGCGGCCCTCACCACGTCCAGGTCGACGATCTGGAGCGTGTCCCGGTACATCATCTCTTGCAGCTCGGCGCTGCCGGCGCGCGGAATCAAGTCTCGCAGGTCTCTATGGTCGACTGTCAGGGTGAAATGAGTATCCGCGTCGATCCTCTTGGTGCGAACTTCGGTTACCACGATTGCCTCCTATGCACGAAAACAGCCTAATCGTACTCCCGAATGTATGGAGTCTGCACATCCCCCTGAATCCTCTCTCCCGTCTGCGAGGCCTTTGCGTAAACCTCAAACTGGTTCGTGGTGCGTCTGTCGGACCATGGACCGGCCTGGAATACCGGGGAGCGCAGAGGGGCGCCGTCCCTCTGCCGGGGGAGTGGGGGTGTCCCCCACAACATGACGGGCGGGTGGGTGGGAATAGTTACACCCGCCAGAGAAATAGGGTTACGCAAAGGTCCCGTCTGCGGGGGAGAGTTAGAGAGGGGGCCGCCCAGCCTAGCCCCAGGAGTCGCCCTTGACGAGCAGGTAGACGTTGATGACGATGGCGCAGAGGACGGTGGCTGTGGCGGCCCCCGCCAGCATGACGAACACCCACTCCACGCCCGGCCCGTCTGCGATAAAGCCCCCGCTGACGCCCGCCAGCGAGCCGATGCCGAAGCCTGTAAGCGAAGTGAGGCCGTAGACGCGGCCCTGCATCCGCTCGGCTGAATAATCGGAGATCATCGCAACTGCGGCAGGCTGGGCCATGAAGTTGAAGAACACGAAGAGCGCCGCGCCCGCGAGAAGCGCCCAGCCGTGACCCGCCGCCATGAGCAGTAGCGAGGGAACGGTCAGCGCGGCGACGGGCACGAAGAGGCGTTCCCGCCGGTGACGCTCGCCCAGCTCCCCGCCCGCGTACTGCCCGGCGACGCCGAAGAGAAGCGCGACGGTCGCGGCCGCGCCGCCGACCACGACGGGCTCGAACCCGAAGACATCGAACCCGAGGTTGGTCGATAGATGCAATGGTAGGAAGAGAGTGAGTCCACGGAAGATGAACCCGAAGCACGCGTTGATGACGAATATCAGCGCCAGCGGGAAGAGCAGCGTCTTCGTCCGCAGGCGCGGCCTCGGATTGCCGGCGGCCGCGCTCTGAGCGCCCACGGTGGAGCGAAAAGCCATGAACGAGACGCTCAGCGAGAGAATCGCGAACAGGAGGAAGGCGCCCCGCCAGCTCCACACCCCCGCGACCCCGCCCGCGATGAAAGGAGCGAGCGCCGTGCCGAGATTGCCTCCGGCGCCGTGGACGCCGAGGGCGCGGGCGCGCTGCCGGACCGTGCGGCTGATGAAGGAAAGTCCTGCGGGGTGGTACATGCCGCCCAGGACCCCCATCAGCACGAGCGCCACGCCGAGAACGACCACGTTTGGCGCGGCGGCGGCCAACGCCGACGCGACTCCGGCCCCGCCCATCGAGAGGGCGACGGTGCGCTGAGAGCCAAGGCGGTCGGCGGTCGCTCCGGCCGGCAACGCCGCGAAGGAGTACGCGAGAGACGACGCCGTGCCCAGCACCCCGAGCGCCGCGACCGTCACGCCGAACTCGATGGCGACGACCACGAGCACCGCGCCGTAAACGAGCTCGACGGCGTGGTTCAGACCGTGAGCGACGCTCGTGAAGGCGACCACCCGCCGCTCGACGGGGGTCATCCGCATGGAGGCTGCGTCGCTTGCCATGGAGGGGAGTATGCCACGGCCCGGCGTCTATTGGCGCGGCGTGGGCGCCTGTTGACCCGCCTGTTGGCACGGCGCGGGCGCCTGTTGGCGTGGCGCGGGCGGTTGTTAGGCGCGGCGCCCCGCCCTATGATGCGCCAAACATCCTCCCCCGCAGAGAGAATGTGCTCACCTCTCTCCTGCTGAGACCTTTGCATAACCCCTTCCGTCATTCCCGCGAAAGCGGGAATCCAGGGTGCATGGGAGTGCAGACGAGGCGTATGGCGGGAAGAACGCTCGCCAAGCAGTAGTTACGCAAAGGTCTCCTGCTGCGAGACCTTTGCGTAAACCTCAAACTGGTTCGTGGTGAGCCTGTCGAACCCTGGACCGGCTTGGAATATTGGGGAGCGCAGAGGGGCGTTGCCCCTCTGCCGGGGGCGTGGGGGTGTCCCCCACAACATAATGGGTGGGTGGGAAGAGTTACGCCCGCCAGAAGTAGGCAGTTACGCAAAGGTCTCGTCTGCTGCGGGGGAGATCGAGAGGGGGCCGTCGCCGGGGCGCCGCGACATTTGCCCATTGCCCAATCCCCTTGCGCCCCCTACGATGGCATGTCATCACACCTTGGCTCGAAGGACCCCAACCACGGGCGCGGGACTTCTTCCCTTCCTCCCCCGTCTGCTGCGAGACCTTTGCGTAAACCTCAAACCGGTTCGTGGTGAGCCTGTCGAACCATGAACCGGCTTGGAGTACCGGGGAGCGCAGAGGGGCGTCGCCCCTCTGCCGGGGGTGTGGGGGTGTCCCCCACAACATGACGGGCGGGTGGGTGGGAAGAGTTACGCCCGCCAGAGAATAGGGTTACGCAAAGGTCTAGTCTGCGGGAGAGGATCGAGGAGGGGGCATGCATCTACAAAATCATCTGAGCGATCAACTTCTTCCCAGACCCGTGAAGCAGGCCATGGCCATGAAAACGCCTCCCGAAAACCTGATCGCTCCCTGTTTTTCGGTAGGGTTTTTACTCGTAAGGAAATGTACAACCGGTCACCCTTTTACTCGTAACGAACAAACGACCGATCAGCTTTTCACCCCATGGCGGACAGGCAGTGAAGCCAACCCATCATTCCCGCCTTTCCGTCATTCCCGCCCCTCCGTCATTCCCGCGAACACGGGAATCCAGAGCGCGCGAGAGTGCAGACGGGACAGGCGGCAAGAAGAACGCCCGCCAAAGCAGGCAGTTACGCAAAGGTCTCGCCTGCGTGGAAGAATTCCCACCTCTCCCCCGTCTGCGAGACCTTTGCATTACCCCGCACGGGAGGCCTCCGGCTGTCCCTGCCTCGCGTGGAGTACAGTGAGGACGAGATGATTCACGGTTCCAACCATATGAACGGGGAGCGCAAAGGGGCGACGCCCCTCTGCCGGGAGCGTGGGGGTGTCCCCCACCACATAACGGGCGGGTGGGTGGGAAGAGTTACGCCCGCCAGAAAATAGGGTTACGCAAAGGTCTCCCGTCTGTGAGGGAGACCGAGAGGGGCGAGTTAGAGAGGAGGTAATCAAGCATGGCGCATCGCATCCTTTCCTTGCACGCTGGTTACGAGGCCGGCCCGGACTTCGTGGACGGCTACGTCGCCAGACCGGCGGACTCCGGCCCACACCCCGGCCTCGTGGTGATTTCGGGCATGGGCGGACTGAACTGGTTCCAGCGTCAGATCACGCGAACGTTTGCCCGCGGGGGGTTCGTCGCCGTCTCGCCCGACCTGTTCGACGGCGAGCTGCCGCAGGGCCGCGCCACCCAGCTCCGTTACAAGAACTCCCTCGACGTGGACCAAGCGGTCGCGCACATCAGCGGGGGCGCGGACTTCCTGCACTCGCTGCCGTGGGTGGCCGACGATTCGCCCGTGGGAGTCGTCGGCTTCTGCCTGGGGGGCGGCCTAACCCTGCTATCGCTGGCGCGGACCAACACCTTCGGCGCGGGCGTCGTCTACTACCACAGCCTCTTCCCGGACTCGGCGGAGCTGGAGAACATCAGCGCGCCGATGATGTGCCACTACGGAACGAACGATCACACGACCCCCATCGAGGAGATCGAGGCGTTCCAGGCAAGCCTGGACCACTACGAAAAGCGGTACCAGTTGTTCATGTACGAGGGCGTCGGCCACTCCTTCCTGAACCCGAACCAGGACTCGTCCGAGCGGCGGGAGAAGGCGGCTGCACTGTCATTGGAGCGCACCTTCGCGTTCTTCCACGAGCAGCTCGGCGGCGCGGGGCTGGCCGCAGCGAGCGCAATCACGCCGGAGCCGGAAGGGAACAGCAACTGATGTCGCGTAGTTTCGTACTCCGAATCGCTCACTTCATGCTGGCCGTGGCCATCGTAGGGGCAGTGGGTTACGCCGCCACCAGCTGGATGCGTCTGAGTTATGAGTCCGACATCGAGCTCCGAATCCGGAACAGCCTGTACCTTTGGACGGATGCCGGAACAAAGCTGTGCATCGCTCTCATGTTGTACGGGCTTATCCGATCATTAGGAGGCAGCACGAGAGCGAAATGGCTCGCATGGACGGCGGCGGCGGCCGCCCTGTTCATCGACCTCTACCGTGAGATTCTTCTCTTCAGCAATGACCGCTACGAATGGGTAGTTCTTCCCCCCATCCTTCTTAATGTCGCTATCGTCGGAATGGTGTTCCTGTCGGTGTGGCTTTTCACGCGCGGAATCCATCCCCCACCCCCGGGGGACGACCGTGACTCAGACCACCCTACGACCAACGACTAAATGTCTCGCAGCACACTGCTCCGAATCGCCAACTTGGCGCTGGCCCTCGCTGTAGTAGGAGTGGTGTCTCATTCGGTGCTAACCGTCGTGCGTTTCAGTTGGATGTTGCCCGCTCCCTCGTCGGCGATTTGGATACGCAATGCCCTATTGCCGTTCTGGGCAGATTCCGTTATCAAACTGTCCATCGCCGTGATGGTGTACTGGACCGTTCGCTCGCTGCTGGGCGGCAGAATGCCGGTGGGATTCCTATGGGCGGCGTTTGGCGCCGCTCTGCTCAGCGTCGTTGTCAGGGGCAGCATCTACCTCAATTATGCTTGGGGCCAACGATGGAGCGACAAAGCGATAGTTCCAAGCCGGTATGCTTATCGACCTCTCCGTCATTGTGCTAGTGTTCGTGATGGCGCAGGCCCTCAGTAACGCAGGAGTAACTCATGAGCGTGACGAGCGCTGAGATTACAGGAAGGACTCCCTTCGCCGACGGTCAGCCCTTCGACGGCGTAGGGCCCTACGAGCGCATCGACGGCGTCCTGACCTTCGCGGTCGGCCCCGGCCACGCGGCGAACGCGCTCATCACGGACCTGAAGCTGGCGCCGCGCGATGCGGGCGGGCTGGTCAGGTTCACGTCCGACTTCGCCTTCGTCGCGCCGGTTGACCGACAGCGGGGCAACGGCGAGCTGATAGTCGACGTGGTCAACAGAGGCCGCCGCCAAGTGATGCCGACGTTCAATCTGGCCCCGCCGTCGCGGGTGGGGTCTGCCGAGATTCCGGTCGGCGACGGCTTCCTCTGCCGGCGCGGCTATTCCGTGATGTCGGTCGGCTGGCAGTGGGACGTGCCGCGCAGCCCGGCGATGATGGGCCTCGACGCTCCGGTGGCGTTCGAGAACGGAAAGCCGGTCAGCGGGCAGGTGCTCGTCGAAATCAGGCCGGACACCATCCAGAAAACGCGGCTGCTGGCGAACCGGGTCCACCAGCCGTATCCCGCTGCGGACGTTGACGAGCCGGGCGCGCGGTTGCTGGTCAAGGACTGGGAAGACGGGCCGTACACCGAGATTCCCAGAGCCGAGTGGCGGTTCGCCCAGGAGGTGGACGGGAGTGTCACGCCGTCCCCTGCGCACGTCCATGTCGAGTCGGGCCTGCAGCCGGGGAAGATATACCACGTTGTCTACACGACGAATCACGCGCCGGTGGTGGGCGCCGGACTGCTCGCCATCCGCGACGCGGGCGCCCATCTGAAGAACGCGTCGGCGGAGCTTGCTCCGGCGGGGTTCGAGTACGCCCACGCCTATGGCGTTTCGCAGACGGGACGGCTGCTCAGGCACCTGCTCTACCTCGGCCTGAACGTGGACGAGCAAGGGAGGCAGGTGTACGACGGCCTATTGGTCCACGTCGCCGGAGCGCGCAAGGGCGAGTTCAACCAGCGCTTCGGCCAGCCGTCGGTGCAATCGACCCCCGGCTTCGGACATCTCTTCCCATTTGCGGACAACGAGCTCGTCGACCCCTACAGCGAGGAACGCGACGGCCTGCTAACGAGGGTGCGGGGCCTCGGCGCCGCCCCGCGCATCGTGTACACGAACACGTCCGCCGAGTACTGGCGCGGCGACGGCTCGCTCACGCATATCGACCCCACGGGACAATACGACCTCGATGAAGCGCCCGAGTCCCGCACGTACCTCTTCGCGAGTACCCAGCACACGATGACCGACTCCCTGCCCGCGCCAGGCGATCCGAGTGTTGACGGCACGGAGCGCCGGTTCCCCGGCAACGCGTTGGACTATCGCCCGTTGTTGAGAGCGGCCCTGGTCAACCTGAGCGCATGGACGCGCGGCGAGGCCGACCCTCCGCCGTCAAGCTACCCCCGCCTCGACGACGGCACGGCGGTCACGCGGGCGGACGCGCTGGCGAGCATGAAGGCGGTCGACGACAACGCGAAACCCGATCCCGGGCGGCTGTGGGCGCTCCGCGAGACGGACATGGGGCCACGGGCGAGCGAGGGCGTCGGCGAGTACCCGCCGACGGAAGGCCGCGCCTACCCCGGCTACGTGTCCGCGCTGGACGAGGACGGCAACGAGGCGGCGGGCATCCGGCTGCCCGACATCGCCGCGCCCATCGGAACACACTCCGGGTGGAACCCGCGGCGGCCGGAAGCCGGAGCGCCAGAGCAGATCATCCCGATGGTCGGCTTCTCGCTCTTCTTCGACCCCGACGAGGTCCGCCGCCGCTACTCCGACCGCGACGCCTACGCTGCGCACGTCAGGACCGCGGCGGAGCGCCTCGTCAACGAGCGCTGCCTGCTCGCCGAGGACGTCGAAATCGTCGTTGCCGACTGCCTCTCCCGCTACGACGGCGTCTTATCCGGAACGCTCCCGAAGGAATAGCGAAGGGGCGAGCCGACGGCCCGCCCCTTCGACTCGAACCTAAGCTATACGCCCCCTACAACCCCCGTCCCGCCGTGGCGTCGAGAACGGCGCCCTGTTCTTCATCGGGGTCGTATTCCCACTTGTAGTCCGGGTCCACGTAGACCTCGTCGGGCATCAGGCTTTCGAGGCCGCGCTTGCCGAGTTCCTCTTTGAACATATCGCGGATCCAAGGCTCCTCGTTCGGATATTCGACTTGGTTGAGCTCCAGGCGGTTGGCCGCGTCGCCGAGGCCACGCACCTGCTTGAGGGGAGAGAGCGCTAGGTAGCGGGCAGGCTCCACGCTCACGTTGAAATGCTGGTGGAACCAGCGGTTCGGCGGGACGAACATGCTCGCCTCGTGCCATGGCACCACCACTTTCTCCTCCCCCTCCGGCCACATGATCGAGAAGCCCTCGCCCGCGGGAATGATGATGACGACGCCCGGCCCGTGGCGGTGCGCCTTCTTATAGGTCCCCGGCGGGAATACGGACATGTGCCCGCCCATCTCCGAGTTCGGGAACCCGATATCGACGACGTGTCCGCCCCCGCCGCGCTGACGGTGGGGAACGAGGCCGTTCCAAGCGGCGAGGTCGGTGAAGAAGTTGCCGAACCAGCTCGCGCCCCGGCCGCCCGCAGCACGCTTCGCCACCGAGTAAAGCTCGTCCTCGCTGGTCTCCAGAAGACTGTTGTCCTGGAAGGTGTTGTTGAAAAAATAAGTGGGATCCGGAACGAGGGACATGCCGACGGGCAGGAAGGTGTTGGCGACGAGCCTGGCCGGCCGGTCGCCGCGAGCGTTCGCGAACTGACGTATGGCGCCCCTCGGAATCACGAACAGGCTCCGCGGGCTGAATTCGAACGTCTTCCTGGCCACGCCGTCTCCCCAAACGGTCGCGAGTCCCTGACCGTCCGCCACGTAGAAGACCTCGTCGAGGCCGAAACGGACCGGCTTGGTCGAGCCGCCGGGCGGAATCTCAATGACGCGCGCGTCGGCGACGCCCTCCATGCCGGCAAGTTGGATGAAGGCGGCGTCGCAGCCCATCTCAGGCCACGGGGCGACCTCCAGATTGCGGACGTCCTCCACGAAGTAGCCCCGATGGATAGGAAGATCGAGGGACTCGACCCACTGGTCATAGGGCAGCAGCTTCGCCCGCGAGTCGGTATCGATCCGCACCTTCTCTATCTGTACGACCTCGGCTTCTTGCGTCATATGCGCCTCCCCTCCGTCACTGGTGATGTGGACTGTCGCCTGCCGAGCCGGATTCGTCAAGTTGGCCCCTTATCCTGCGGCCTGCGAGCGCCCGCAGTCTCGCCCTCGGCGCCGAGCGAAAGCCCCCGCAAAGCGGCGCTGCGGAGCCAGACTGCCGCTGTGACGATGATGAGGAGCGCCGCCGCGCCCGCAACCGATTGGGGCGCGGCGACGAACTCCGCCGCGCCGTTCATAACGGCCCCGCCCACCGGAAGCAGGCCCCAGTGCATTCCGTGGAGCGCCATCACCCTCCCGCGCAGCTCATCGGCCACGAGCGTCTGCAGGATGACCTGCGCCGCGGTGATCTGGATGACGCCCACGATGCCGACGAGAACCAGCAGCGCGAGGGACAAGCCGAACCAAGGGCTGACGGCGAACGCGATCAGCCCCGCCGCGAATGCTGCCGTGAAAGCAAGCTCGACCTTGCCCGCCGCCATGTGCCGGAAGACGCGCGCGTAGAGAAGAAGCCCCATCATCGCGCCGACCCCAAGCACCGAGTACATCAGGCCAAGGCCGCGGGAATCGACGCCGAGGATGTCTTGGAATACGGGAAGCGTGAGCACGTATCCCTGGCCGAAGGCCGAGCTCACGAACGCGAGAACGACGAGCGGTTTGAAGACCGGATGCCGCCAGACGTAGGCCGCGCCCGCCTTCAGGTCGCTGAACATGGTCCCTCGCTGGCGCGCCGCCGCCCCTCGGGCGTGGACCAATCGCATCATGACGACCATCACGGCGGCGCCCGTGGCCGCCAAGTAGAAGCTCACCCCGGCCCCGAAGGCGGCGATGATGAACCCGGCAATCGACGGGGCGACGATCCGCGTGCTCGACCAAGCGACGGAGATGAGCGGCACCGCGACCGGTATGAGCGACCGGTCCGGAAGGAGCCGCGGAAATAGCGACGCCCGGCTCGGCTCGTCGAACGACTGCACGAGTCCGAGCAGCAATGCGGCCGCCGCCAGGTGCCGGACATCCACATAGCCCGTTACGGTGAGCGTTGCGACGCTTACCAAGACCGCGGCGGAGACGGCCTGCGCCCCGATAATGAGGTTCCGGGGGTTGAAGCGGTCGGCCAGCACCCCGCCCAGGAGGCCTACCACGATCCGCGGCGCGGCGGTGAGGAGGTTGATGACGCCGAGCGTGAGGGGCGAGCCGGTGAGGTCGAAGGCCAGCCAGCCGAGCGTGACGATGGTTATCTGCTGGCCGGTGATCTGCCCCATCAATCCGGCCCAGAACAGCCTGAAATCGCGGTAGCGCAGCGCCGCGAAGGGATCGCGCCAGCCTAAAAGGAATCTCCGGAGCATCTGACCTCGACGTCATCGGCAGCAACACCCACGCCTTCTTCGAGTCCAGCCGTGGACGGGGCGGGGGCCCTGCCAAGGTAGGTTGCCCCTCGTTCCGAGTCAAGGCGCGCGCAATCTCCAGCCAACTCGGCCCCTAACGGCGCAAGACGAGGAACGGATAGCCCCTACCCCCCCCCCCCACGAGCGCGTTGACACCCCCATGGGGCGGCGTTATCTTCCCTTGGCTCCCCGAAGCGAGGACAGCGCTCATGCTGACGCAGGAACAGAACAAGCTACTCACGCGAGTCGGCCCCGGCACGCCCATGGGAGAGATGATGCGGCGGTACTGGATACCGGCGCTGCTCGATTGGGAGCTTCCCGGGCCCGACTGCCCGCCGGTCCGCCTCCGCCTCCTCGGAGAGGACATGGTCGCGTTCCGGGACACGAGCGGCCGTTTGGGCGTGCTCGACGAGTATTGCCCCCACCGGCTCACGTCGCTCTGGCTTGCCCGCAACGAGGAGAATGGACTTCGCTGCGTGTACCACGGCTGGAAATTCGACGTGACCGGCCAGTGTGTCGACCAGATGAACGAGCCTCGGCAGTTCGCGGAGAAGATCCAGACGACCGCCTACGAGGCGGTCGAGGCGGGCGGCGTCATCTGGGTGTACATGGGCCCCGAGGACAAGCAGCCTCCCCCGCCCAGCTTCGAGTGGACCCGAGTGCGCGACGAGCAGCGGCACGTGACGAAGGTCGTCGAGGAGTGCAACTGGCTGCAGGCGCTCGAGGGCGGCATCGACACCTCTCACGCGCCCATCATGCACCGCGCGCTGAAGCCTGATCCGTCGCAGCCGGGCATCTCCGTGTCCGACGCGTTCGTGCTCGGCGACCCGCCGACGCTGGAGATCGAGACGACCGACTACGGCTACCGCTACTACGGCATCCGCCGGCTCGGCGCGGACGAGCAGTACGCCCGCGGCTATCACTACGTTATGCCGTGGACGCAGATACGCCCTGCGGGCCGGGGCGCCGTGAACCGCGCCAACGGCCACCACTGGACGCCCATCGACGACCAGCACTGCCTGGTGTGGAACTGGTACTACACCTGGGACGACCGCCCCCTCGGCGATACCGGGCCGGAGGCCACCGGGAACAGCTTCGAGGCCGACATCGACGTGGAGAACGGGTTCCGGTCCCTCCGCAACCGCTCGAACAACTGGATGATCGACCGGCAAGCGCAGAAGATGGACACGTTCACCGGCATCGTCGGGATCAACACGCAGGACCGCGCCGTGCAGGAGCTGATGGGCCCCATCGTCGACCGCTCCCGCGAGCACCTGGGCCCGGCCGACAAGGCGATCATCGCTGCGCGGAAGCTGCTCGCCGACGCCGTGAACGCGGTCCAGGACGGCGGCGACCCGCCTGGCGTCTCGTCGAGCTACTACCGCCTCCGCGCCGCGGACGCCGTCCTCCCCGCGAGCAAGAGCTGGCGCGAAGCCCTCCTCCCCGAGATGGACCCTGCCCTGCGAGGCTGATGCCCCTTTCCGTCATTCCCGCGCAGGCGGGAAGGTGAATCCACATTTGAAGTGCAACACCTGCTCCTCGACGACCCCCGCCGGTGTCCGGTAGCCCAGGCACTTGCGCGGCGTATTGTTGTACGCCTGCCCGATCAGCGCAAACCGCTCATCCGACACCTCCCCCAGATTCGTCCCCCGCGGCAGGAACCGCCGCAGCCGGCCGATCGCGTTCTCCACTCCCCCCTTCTGCCACGGCGAGTACGTGTCGCAGAAGAACGTCTCGATGCCCCAACCGGTGAAGCTCGTAGTGACGGGTGAACTCGGTCCCATTGTCGAAGGTCACCGTCTGGCGAAACTCCGGCGGCAACGGCCCCAGCATCCGGGCGATGGACTCCGCGATCGGCCCCGCCTCCTTCGACGGCGCACGCGCGAGAAGCAAGAGGCGCGAGGAGCGTTCCTGCAGGGCCAACTGCATCGTGTCCGCCTCCCAGTGCCCGAAGGTCCGCCGGTCGGCCGCCGCTGCAGGCCGTTCCGAGAGCGCCCTCCGGAGGGGGATGAAGGAAACCGAGCTTCCCCCCCTGCGGCCCCGCCTCCCCCGCTTCCACTTCGCCCTCGGCAAGTAGCGCCGCCAATCATGGTCTTTGTGCCGCGCGGCCTGGGCGTAGACGAACCGGTAGATGCTCTCGTCCGAGGTCACCGTCCGGCCCTCCTCTCTGCGCATCTCATGGGCGACCTGCTCCGGCGACCACCCCCACTTCAGGCCCGCCAAGACCCGCTCCCGCAACCCCTCGTCCCGTTCCAGCCGCGCCCCCCGTCCAGCGCCGCGCGCGGGCACGCTCCTGGGCCGGCGACGCTTGGTACCCGTCCGTTCGCAGCGCGTTCCGCTTCAGCTCCCGAGCCACGGTCGATGCCGCGCGATCCAGAGTTGTAGCGACTTGCCGGACCGAGGAGCCCTTGGCGCGTAAGCGGGCAATCTCACACCGTTCCTCAATGCAGAGCTGTCTGTATTCCATGGCAACACCCTAATCTGGTGTTGCACTTCGTTTGTGGATTCAGGGAACCTCGCAGCGGCGCGACAGCGCAGCGATCCTCTCCCCGTCTGCGGGGGAGAGTTAGAGAGGGGGCCGCGCCCGCCTACTTTCGTCGGTTGTGGTGTGGGCCAACAGGCCACATGAGAGATTGCTTCAAAGTAGAAGATGTCGGGAACCAACCGCCCCAAAGGCCGGTATGTTCTATATGAAGGCCGGCTAACGGACAGAGGACAGCGTGATCGACGAACAGGATGCGGTCCGGCGCTGCCAGCGCGGCGACCGAGAGGCGTTTCGTCCCTTGGTGGAGCGTTACGGAAACGTGCTCATGGGCACGCTCTACCTGATGACCCACGATAGGACGGTCAGCGAAGAGCTGGTGCAAGAGACGTTTCTGCGGGCCTGGAAAAGCATAGGACGGTTCCGGCTTGGCGCCCCCGTGAAGCCCTGGCTGGTGCGCATCGCGGTCAATCTGGCCCTGGACGCGAAATCCCGGAGCCTGACCATCGAGCCACTGGAAGAGACCGAGCAGGGCGGACCGGACCCGGAGCTCGGCCGCGCGGACGACAAGGACGCGATTCGCCGGGCGCTCGGTCAGCTAGCCGATGACCACCGTCGGGTGGTCGTCCTCCGCTACTTCGCCGAGCTATCGACTGGCGAAGCCGCCGATGTGCTCAGGGTGAGCGAGGGGACGGTCAAATCGCGTTTGAGCAGGGCGCTCGACCACCTGCGAGTGGTGCTGAGCGACTAGCGACTGAGGGGCGAGGCATGAGCGAACAATACCACGACACCGAGCGCCGATTGTCGGCGGCGCTGCACGCCATGGGGAGCGAAGCGCAGGCTCCCGCTGATCTGTGGACTCGCGTCGAGCCGAGGCTGGACGAGCGGACAGGCGCCAGCGCTTGGTGGCGAGGGCGATTCCGCCTCGCGGCAATGGGCGCCGCCGCCGCTGTCGTGCTGGCCGTAGGGGGTGTGGGTGCGGCGCAGCTGGCCGTCGGCCAGTTCTCGGCGGACGACAGCGCCCCCGTGACGGCCGGCTGGGAACTCGTCGAGCTTCAGAACGCTGATAACTCCTTGGCAGTACGCGGTCCGCGCGGTTCGGCAGGCTCGCCAGGCCCGGCGGCGGATGGTTCTGTGGCATTTGACCCAGGGTGGACTTCAACAGAGCAACTCGCATCCATAACAGAGACCCCGATTCCGGCGCCGGCGCCCCAGGCCGATGCTGCGGCCTTGGTCGTCAATAGCGAACGCCAGGTCATCTCGCGGGCCTCGTTGGACATCGAGGTGACCGACGTAAGCGCGGCCATCACTCGGCTCCGAGCGCTGATCGAGTCCGTCGGAGGCTTCATCGAGCAAGTCTCCACCTCGGGCGGCCCCGACCCGCAGTCCGGCTCAGCCTCCGTCCGCGTCCCCGGCGAGCGATTCCTCGACGCCCTCAACAGCATCGAGCGGTTGGGCAAGCCTCTGGGGCAGAGCCTCGGTCAGCAGGATGTTACCGGAGAGGTCATCGATCTCGAGGCCAGGCTCAGGAGCGAGTTGCGTACGGAGGAGAGCCTGCTCAAGCTGCTCGACCGGGCCGTCTCGGTGAGCGACGTCCTCACCGTCGAGCGCGAGCTCTCGCGCGTCCGGGCGAACGTCGAGCGCCTGCAGGGTCAGATTGACTTCATCAGCAAGAGCGTTGCCCTCGCCACGATCAACGTGACTTTCTCCCTCCCTCCCAACTTCACGCCCACCGCGCCCTCGGCGTCCCTATGGATAGAGGTGCACGATGTGGAGGGTTCGGTCCGGCGCATACTGGACCTCGTCGGTGAAGCGGGAGGCACGATGGGCCAAGTGACCGTGGCGGCTGGCCCGGAGGGCTCACGCGCGTTCCTAAGCTCCCGCCTGCCTGTGCGCGCCTTCGATAGCTTCCTCGCTTCCGCGACAGCCAGCGCGGTCGTTCTCCATCGTGAGACGAGACGCGCCGGACTGTCTCAAGGCGAGCCGGACGAAAGTCTAGTAGCGCGGGTGGAGATAGAGCTTCAGAGTCCGAGCGGGTTGAGCCGCTGGCTGACGGTCGGTCTGCCCGTAGGCGGCGCGCTCGTGTTGCTGATCGTCGCCGGGGCAGTGCTTGCGCTCCGCCGAGGCCGGAGGGCCTAGGCAGCCCACCGCCATTGCTCCGAGTCCACTCCCCCGTTGGCGGGGAGAGCTAGAGAGAGGGCGTGGGCATCAGGCGCAAGCCGACAGAGTCGCGTTGACGGGGCCGGTGAGGTTCACTACTCTTTGAGGAGTGGCCCGCTAGCTCAATTTGGCAGAGCAGCTGACTCTTAATCAGCGGGTTGTGGGTTCAAGTCCCTCGCGGGTCACCAAGCGCGATATCAGGACGCGGCGTGAAAGCGCCGCGTTTCGCTTTACATGAGAGGAGGAGAGCGGCTCATGGCGGACGGACGGAACCGCCTCTACGACGACCTCGCCCATCTATGGCCGCTGATGAGCCCTCCCGAGCACTACGAGGAGGAGGCCGGCTACTGGCTGCGCGCGCTCCGGACGCGACTGGCGCCGGGCAAGCGCCGCATCCTCGAACTGGGGGCCGGAGGCGGTCATAACCTCCACCATCTGATTGGCGAGTTCGAGGCGGCCGCGGTCGATCTATCCGAGCCTATGCTCGAGCACTCGCGGTGCCTGAACCCCGGCGTCGCTCATCACGTCGGCGACATGCGGACCGTGCGTCTCGGCAAGACGTTCGACGCCGTCCTGGTCCACGACGCCATCGACTACATGACGACGGAGGCCGACCTGCTTGCCGTGTTCGCAACGGCGCGCGCCCACCTCGGCCCCGGCGGTCTGCTGCTCGTTGCGCCCGACCACTACGCCGAGACTTTCGTCTCGCCGTCCGTCGATTACGAGACCAACCACGCCGCCGAGACCGAGCTCACGTACGTCGAATACTCGACACGCCTCAACCCGGGGGACACGACCATCGAGACGGTGTACGTGTTCTTCCTCAATGAGGACGGTGGTCTGCGAGTGGAGGTAGACCGGCACACGACGGGGCTGTTTCCCATCGCCACGTGGGAGCGCCTGCTGACCGAGGCCGGCTTCGAGGTCGAGCGCGTTGATTACCCCATCAGCGAGGACGGACGGCCGATGTTCATCTGGGTAGGGCGGCTGTCATAGTTACGACATCAGGCCGTTGCGCCATCATCATTTCTCTCTTAACCTACTCCTCCACGACCCGACTCTGCGGCAACCCCGCCTTAGAACGACTGGCCCGGTCCACAGGAAGAATGTCTCGCAATGTCCCACAATGTCTCATCTGGACAAGAAATCGCCTTCACCCCTCCTCGATCCCCCTCCCAGCGGAGGAGGACAGAACAATGAGGGGGCGTGACTCAGCCTCCCCTCACGATCGAGAGTATGACCGCCGCCAGCTTGTCGGGGTCGTGGCGCGTGCCCCAGGATGGGTCCAGGAGGTCGGCGATTACGGGAGTGACGCCGGCTTCCTCCACGGACGCCTCCGGCGGGACCGCTTGCTGGTGAAACTGGGGAGCAATCTCGACCAGCGTCTCGTTCATCACGAAATGGGTGGGCGCGACGCCCGCGTGGCGCTTCAAGGCCGCCAGGTGATCGGCGGCGCCCAGGCCGTCCGTCTCCATGTGCTGGGTCGCGACGTTGCAGATGAATATCTTGGGGCAATCGGCCTCTCGGACGGCTTCCGCCAGCCCCCCGATGAGGAGGTTCGGCAGGATGCTGGTGTAGAGGCTCCCCGGACCGATCAGGACCGCGTCCGCCGCACGCACTGCATCGATGGCGGCGGGGTTAGCGGCGACGTCGTCCGGGGTCAGGCGGAGCGCCGCTATGCGCTCGCCCGCCTGGCCCACGGCGGACTCGCCCTCGAGCAGCCGGCCGGACTCCGTTTCAGCTTCGAGAGTGATCCCGGCCTGCAGCGACGACGGAATGACGCGCCCTCGGACCGACAACAGCTCGTGAGCGGCGTCGAGGGCCTCACCGAAGCCGCCCTCGGAAGTGACCATCGCCGACAGCAGAAGGTTGCCCAGACTATGCCCTTCGAGTCCCTCTCCTTCGTCGAACCGGAACGAGAAGACGCGCTCCATAAGGGGCTCGGCGTCCGAGAGCGCGATCAAGCATTTCCGGGCGTCTCCGAGGGGAGGCACGCCGAGCATCTCCCGCAGCCTCCCAGTGCTTCCTCCATCGTCGGCGGGAGTGATGATTGCGCTGAGATTGTCCGTCCGGCGCTTCAGACCTCTCAGCAGGATGGGCAACCCTGTCCCGCCGCCGATGGCCACGAGATGCGGCCCCCCGCTGCCCTGCCGGCGGAAGGCCGGACTCTCTGTCTGACGTAGGTGCGTATTCATAGGCGACACGACAACGATAGCCGCAACCGGAAGCGATAGCTATTGCCGAGCGTCCCTCCAGGGCGGTTCCGTTCTGTCTGGCCCAGCCGCTGTTCTGAATGGCCCAGCCCCCCGTTCTGGATGGCCCGGCCGCTGTTCTGGATGGAATGTGGGCTGTTCCGTTAGAATGGGAAGAGACGGGGCGGTTAGCTCAGTTGGTTAGAGCGCTTGCTTCACACGCAAGAGGTCACAGGTTCAAGTCCTGTATCGCCCACCATCTCGAGTGCCGAGGTGGCGGAACGGCAGACGCGCTGTGTTCAGGGCGCAGTGTCCTTACGGGCGTGCGAGTTCAAATCTCGCCCTCGGCACCAATAGAGATGACGCCGCCGGTCCCGCGCCGGAGGGCGTGCGAGAGTAGCGCTAGTAGCTCAGTCTGGATAGAGCGCATCCCTGCGGAGGATGAGGTCGTGGGTTCGAGTCCCACCTAGCGCGCCACCCCCTATACTCACGTGCATGGACCCGCGTGAAGAATCCCGGCTCATGCCCGAGGCCTGGCAAAAGGGGCCTCTCTTCGGCAGCCCAAGCTGAGTCCTGATGAATAGCGAAGCGCCCATGGGGCGCCGCTACCTACCGTGGATGCTCGCGCTGGCCGGCCTGTTCGCCCTGCGAGTCGGGGCCCAGTTAGTCCAACGGGCTGCCGGGCTTGGACTAGGCGTAATTGTTGGCGCCCAGGTCGGAGAGACGAGCATCCTCACCCGCGCGGGTCTGACGGTGATGCATGCGGCGCGGCCGAATCTCGTGGCGTCCGAGGGCGCGTTCGGCACGCACTTGCTCAAGCGGGACCTCACGTCGGAGAGCCTGATGTTCGGCGATGACGGGGCGATCATTGCCGAGCGGGAGAGCGTCGGCGCGGCGCCAGGGTTGGGGCTGGAGGTCCGCAGAGAGGGCCTCGTTCCCCTGCCCTTTCCTTCCTCCTGAGGGCGTGGAGAGGAATCGAGAACGGGTCAGCCGCCGAGAACGACGCGCACGATCTGGCGCTCCAAGCGGCTGCCCAGCTCAACGGCCAGGTCGAGGTAGGTCTTGTCCACCTTCGCCACCGCAGTCGCGACGCCGATTACGCGGCCCACCTGAAACTCGACAATCGTCGAGACAAGCTCGCCGCCGGGGACCTCACGAAGGACGAGCAGGCCGGCGGAGTAGCCGTGGAACCCCGATGGCCTGAGCACCTCGACGCCGGTGACCTTGCGGTCCATCGCGTCCGTCTCGCCCACGCTCCTCCTCAGACGAGCGACGAAAGCCTTGTCGATCCACGCTTGCGCGTCCTCGGCGCGCTCGAAGAGGTGGACGGCGGTCGAAGCCTCCAAGAGCTCCGACGGCTCCTCGGCGAGGGTCGAGCCGCCTTGCGGAACGATGAACCCGACCTCGTAGCCGTTGAGCCGGTTCGCCTCTGTCAGCGACTCGACGGTGTCCGGGCCGTCGGAGCGCTTGGCGAAGGTCTCGTTATCGAGGTCCTCCTCGCGCAGCGATTCGAATCCCGCCAGCTCGTCGGGCAGCTGGGACTTGTCCAGCGCCATGAAGCGCAGGTCGCCGGACATGACGCCGAGCGTCAGCTGTGAGAGTCGGTCCTGGGTTGCTTCAGTCATGGCGCGGCGCTCCTTGGCCGCCAAGGTTACGCTGGCGCGGCGGCTGTGGCCACTAGCCTCGTCGTCGAGCGCTTCCCGTCACCTGGCCAAGTCGAACAAAGCGGCTGCGTTCTCGCGCAGAATCTTGCGGCGGGTCTCGGGTGTGAGATGGACCGTCTCCCGCGTGACAACCTCGTCGGAGTAGGGCCAGGTGCCGTCGGCGTGGGGGAAGTCGGAAGCCCACATCATGTGGCCGCCGCCGAAGAAGTCGACCAGATGCAGGCCGACCTCATCGGCCTGATAGGTGGCCCAGACCTGGCGCTTGAATACGTCGCTTGGGCGCTCTTTTAGGTCGGAATGTCCCCCGGCGCCCACCGCTTTCTTCAGGCGGTAGTCCATCTCCTGGACCACGTAGGGAATCCATCCCGTGCCGGACTCGGCGAGGACGAACCGCAAGCCTGGGCGCCGTTCTAGGACTCCGAGCGAGAAGAGGTTGACGAAAGGCTCCAGAAAGGCGTTGCCCGCGTTCCCAAGGCCCAGGTCGAAGGCGGGGACGCGGGCCGTTCCGGCGAGGGCTGCGCGGCGCGCCCGCATCGAGCCGGTCTGTAGGCTGCCGCCGACGTGATAGGCCACGACCATGCCCGTCTCCTCGGCGGCGTCCCAGAAGCGGTCCCACGGCTCCAAGCACATGTCGACCGTGACATCGTTGACCAGGAAGCACGCCTCCCGCAGCCGGCCCCTCCTCGCCATGCGCAGGAGCTCATCGGTCGCGGCAGCGGGGTCGACAGGCGAGAGGGCGGCGACGGGGAAGAAGCGTTTCGGCGCCGCGTCCGCGAATTCGGTGGCCCAGTCGTTGTACGCGCTCACGCAGGAGTTCCTCAGCTCGGCGTCTTCGATGTGCAACTCGATGATCGGGGGGTACATCAAGGAGGCCTCGATGCCATCGCGGTCCATGTCTTCGATGCGCTTTGCGGGAGTCGTCGGACGGCCGGGCTCGCCAAACCCGATGCGGTCGAGCGCCGACTTATTGCGCTTAGGGTTCGCGAAGTAACGCTCGCCCCGGAAGTCGCCCCACGAGAAGCCATCGCACACCCAGAGCTCACCGTCATCGCGGTCTTCGACGTGGGGGGCGCGCTCTCGGAGCGCCTTTGGAACGCGATCGAGCCAGAGGTCCTTGGGCAGATACCCTAGGTCGATATGGTCGTCCGGCTGAGATTTTGAGGTAGTCCACCGCCAGCCCTCCATCGGCGACTGCGTCGAGGGGCAGCCCCAACTCCGGCAAACTACTCCCACGCCCAAGGCAGGGTCAACAATATCGCGTTCCTCCGGGGCGTGTTGTTGTATCGTTGCCCTCGATTCGGCAGGGGACGCCGGACAGATGGAGGCGCGAATGCTCAGTATCGAGGACAACACGAGGCTGACGGCGACCGCTCGGGGCTCGGAGATGGGGAACTTCCTTCGCCGCTTCTGGACGCCCTTCCTCCTATCCGGCGAGCTGCCGAGACCCGATTGCCCCCCGGTCCGGGTCCGGCTTATGGGCGAGAGCCTCGTCGCGTTCCGCGACAGCTCAGGGCGTATCGGACTGCTGGCCGAGCGATGCCCTCACCGCCGCACCAGCCTCTACTTCGGACGAAACGAGGAGTCGGGTCTGCGCTGCGTCTACCACGGCTGGAAGTTCGACATCGAAGGCCAATGCGTCGACATGCCGTCCGAGCCAGCAACGTCCAATTACAAAGACAAGGTGCGCCAACCTGCGTACCCGACGGCGGAGCGGGGCGGCGTTGTCTGGGCGTACCTAGGGCCGTCGGACGCCACGCCGGAGCTGCCGGGATTCGCCTGGCTCGACCTGCCGCCCTCCCATGTGCATGTGACGAAGCGGTTGGAGCGCACGAGCTGGGTGCAAGGACTGGAAGGCGGAATTGACTCGGCGCACTCCAACTTCTTGCATACCTCCGTGGACTCATTCCGGCGCACGCCGGCCTGGCTGGAGCGCGCCGGAAAGGCGAAGGACCTGCGCTCCCGCTACCACGCCCTGGACCGGTCTCCCGTCTTCGTTGCGGAAGACACGGACTACGGAGTCCGGGTGGGAGCGCGGCGCGACATCGGCGAGGGCAAGCACTACTGGCGGTTCACCCACTGGCTGATGCCTTTCTACAACCTCTTCAAGCAGGGCGCGCTGGAGTCCGGCTACAACAGCCAGGGCATCGCCTGGACGCCCATCGACGACAATAGCTGCTGGACCATCGTCGCGACCTGGAACGAGGAGCGGCCGCTGTCAGGCGAGGACATCGAGACTGCCGAGGACTTCGCAGGCCCCGCGCTTCCAGACACGTTCCTCCCGGTCCGCAACATCGACAACGAGTACCTCATCGACCGCGAAGTCCAGCAGACCTCGACGTTCACGGGCATCGCGGGCATCCAGGCCCAGGACATGGCCGTGCAGGAGAGCATGGGCCCGATAGTCGACCGCCACGAGGAGCACCTCGGCACGAGCGACACGGCAATCATCGCGATGCGGCGGAGGCTGCTGCGGCAAGCGCGCGCCCTGGCGGACGGCGCCGAGCCCATCGCCACGCGCGACCCGTCGGTGTACCGAGTGCGCTTCGCGGAGGCCTTGGTAGACCAGGACGAGGAGCTAACCCCCAAGGCGCGGGAGGAGCTTTGCGCGCCGGGCAGAGAAGGATAGAGCCCTAGGCTAAGGGACTGTTACAGCCGATGCCGCCGGTCGTCCTCGACCGGGCTATGCTGGCCGAGTTCGGCAACCAATGGACCAAGAACGGCGAACGTCTCAGTAGGTCCAAACCGTACTCAAGTCTGGAACTCGGGAACTTCATCGACCAAGCCATAGGGGAAAGCCTGGCCGCCATGCTGAGCACGAAAATCGTAAAGCCAAGGGCTACGGCTTTGCTACCGGAGTACGACGATGCCGTAGAAGTAGGCCCGATTCGTGTAATAGGCGGAGTTCGGCCTCAGAACTTCGATGTCGGCTACCGCCCTGACGGTGTCCGGGTTGTTTTCGATTCAAAGACTCTGAACGACGCAAAGAGCGTCGGGAAGAACTACCAGAACATGATCAATGACCTCGCCACAGAGGCCGCGACGGTGCACTCCCGCTTCCCCTATGCCATAGTTGGCTTCCTAGTCGCCATCCCCAGGCCGTGCCTGAACGAAACTCAGCAATCGGCGCTCATTGGCACCCTCGAGCGTTTAAGCGGGCGCACCAGAGTAGACGAGCCTGATCACTTGGCCGAGGCCATTGCCCTAGTGGTTTGGGAGCCATCGGACGGCTCAATCACACCCGGCCTGCCGGCTCCCAACTCGTTGCTCCGAATCGAGAGATTCTCGGAGCAGGTCGAAGGCATGTATGTCTCCAGGTACAACAGGCTTCCTCCCCACACGGAGTACCTCAACGCCGTTCCAATCGCCGGTTGCTAAGGCGCTCCCAGATTTCATTGAGGAGCTTTACATCTGCTCTCGACAACCCCATGTGGCCCAGCACGGCGTGATCTACGGCGTCCCTCGCTCCGCCGGGCCCTCCCCGCCTAACGGCTGCATCCAGCTCTTCTAGGTCAAGGGCAGGTCCGCCCGGCGCCCATGGCAAAGGGAGCGCCTCCGCCTCGCGCGGTTCGAGCTCCAAGACGCCTCCTCCGTAGCTCCGGCCCTTGAGTTCGGCAAAGGCCCAGGTCAAGCTATTCATGGACACGGATGCCAACTGCCTGCCATCCACGCCGGGCCGTGTCCTTAGGCGGTGGATGGTGTCGGTGCAGACCGCGCCCGCATGATTAGCAATGATGCGAGGGCCATCATGGATCTGCCGCGTCATAAAGGCGTCAGGCATCCAGACCGATGGAAACGTTCCACCATCGCGGCGCCCTGATTCGGCACTTGTAACCCGCGTGGTAGCCCTCGGTCTCACCCCACTGTACATACCCCAAGCTGGCGTCAGACAACTCGCTCCGATCGTGCGGGCCAAGCTGAAGCAGCAGACAAGGCGCCCCTGCCTGGGCCAGCGCTTCCCAGTCGCCGCCTCTTAGTAAAAGCCCCTTTACGTGTGCCGATTTCCCAACGAGTGGTTGGCAATAGTCGGTAAGGCCCCACGCCGCCGCCGCGCTCCGTGTTAGCACAAAGAACTCATTGCGGCCGGTCACGATGCCAACGTCCACCTCCGCAAAGTCCCCCAGACGGCTAGGGATACTCGTCTCTAGCTCCTTGACGAGGTCGAACTCTTTCGGCGTAAGAAAGAACTGCGTCCACTTGTCCCGTGCGTGATTGATGTCCGCATGAAGGGGCGTTGAGCTCTCCAAGACGCTAGCGCCCAAGGAGTTGATGTCCTCAAGCTCCGTAAAGGAAATCTCCGCTCCATCAGAGTCCCGTCTATCACCTAGCAGCAGAAGGGTTTCTTGCTCCACACCCTCGAAAAGGAGCCTGCGGAAGGTAATGAGGTGCAAGCGCGAGTACTTCCGAGCCAGGAACTCCCTTAGTTCTCTTGCGTAGTTGACCTGCAGCAACTCGGCGGGCAGAACCATCCCCAACCGTCCGCCCTGTCTCAGGGCTCTTGTAGCGGCAACCACAAATGGCAGCCAGGCATTTGTCAGTCGCGTGGGGTTGAGACCCTCGTCCCGCATCAATTCGAATGCAGGCGCGCGGTGCTCCTCAGCGAAGTTCTGATACCGAATGAAAGGTGGGTTTCCTACTACAGCGTCGAACTCCCCATCTGGGCAGTTCCGGCGGTACCACTTAAAGAAGTCTCCGGTGACAGTGACGGTGGACTCCCCACCACGCGAGCGGACGACTGCCGCTGCATTGGGATCGAGTTCTATCGCGCACACGGCGCCAGCGCGACCGGTCGCGGCGACTGCCTCTACGAATCGGCCATCCCCCGCACTTGGCTCCAACACCCGGGCCCCTCGGGTCACGGCCCAGTCCGAGAGGAAGGCGGCCAATGGCGGCGGCGTGTAGAAGGCTCCGGTGCGCTTGTCGGCCCGTCCTTTCACACCTGCGGACCGCATGCCTCTCGCGGGGGAGTCGGGAAGTGATGTCACCATGGACGGTATCCTCTCGGTCGGCTGTCCGATTGTGCAAGGCCCTTGTGCCTCACTTCATCCGTGACTCACAACCCGGCCTTAGGCTGGTAGTCCTGCAATCATCGCTATACTGCGCTTCTACCATCCGCCTAGCGGAATGTCAACTATTGATATGCAAAAGAGCACTGATGGTTTACAATGAGAAGGCCCCCGCTCCAAGTATTGACGAACGTCGCAAAAGCATAGGCCGACGGTTCCGCGCTGCGCGCGTCAAGAACGGGTACACGCTGGATCAGGTAGCCCAGCGATGCGGAATCAGCCGCAATGCTGTTTCGCGGTGGGAAAGCGGCGCCTCGTTCCCAATCCCTGAGCACTTGGCAGCCGTGGCCGAACTCTATAGGGTCTCCTTGGACTGGCTCGTGAGAGAACAGAACGAAGCGCTCATGACCGACGAGGCTATCCTACTGGGTGCCTATAGAGCGTTGCCTGCGGAAAAGCAGCGGCTCCTTAGGGAGCTTGCCTCCGAATATTTCGTCGGGTAATAGCTTCTCTACGGTCGTTGCCACTCAGCATCACTCCCCAGCAGCGGCTCTAGCTGGCAGGCCCTCAGGCTAAGTCAATCCCAGAGCAGTTTGACGGACGCTCGGCGGTCGCCGGGGCGCTGTACCAACAAAGGAGCATGAAGATGCCAAGGCTCACCATAGCCGACTTGCAGCAAATGAAGAACGAGGGCAAGAAGATCGCGGCGGGGGTGTGCTACGACGTTCAGATGACGCGCATCTGGGAGCGCGCCGGAGTCGACCTCCTCTCCGTGGGAGACAGCGTGAGCCGCACGTTCCTCGGCATGGAGAACGAGGACGAGTTCACCATCGACGCGATGCTCCTGTTCGGCAAGGCGGTCAGCCGGGTGGCCGAGCGGGCCGCGGTGAACGTCGATATGCCGACAGCGACGTGCAACGCCGGACCCAAGGCGGTCGAGGCGGCGGCCCGCCGAATCAAAGAGGAAACGGGCGCGGACATGACCAAGGTGGACATCCGCACGCAAGAGGAGAAGCTGTTCGACGACGTGCTGGCGGTGGTGCAGGCCGGGTTGCCGGTCTATCCCCAGATCGGGTTCGACGTCTGGGAGCCGCGGCACGAGGACGCGGCGGCGCACGACCACGTGATGAAATGGTGCAGCGCCGTGCAGGACGCCGGGGCCGTGATGATCGACCTGACCAACGTGAGCAACGAGATATACGCGGATGTCGCGAAGGCGATGCGCGTCCCGGTCATCGGCGGGCAGACGGGGCCGGAGGCGGACGGCCGCATCTACGTGAGCTACGCGCTCACCGGCTACCGGGCCGACTCCATCGACAGGACGGACGGGGGCCCGAGCGCGGCCAAGTACATCTACGACATCGCCAGCCAGGCGGTCGCCAACGTTCACGCCGGGGCCTGGTAAGGCCGCTCCGGCTAGGCCCCGTCGGGGGCGGCTCTCTACGGAGCGCCCCATCCGCTCTCGTTCTGGGGTACCATGCGGCCGTTGGTGGACGTCGCCTTGCGGGGCGCCTCGGACTCATCGATAGGAGAGCGGCTGGATGATCATCGATTCGCATGGGCACTACACCACGGCCCCCGCCGGGGTGCAGATCTTTCGGGCTACGCAGATCACGTTCATGGGAGCTCCGGTCAAGCACCCCGTGAACGTCACCGACGACCAGATACGAGCATCGCTGGAGAACGGGCAGCTCAAGCTGCAGAACGAGCGCGGGACAGACGTGGCGCTCTTCTCCCCGCGCGCCTCATGGATGGGGCACCACTTCGGCGGCGAGCTCATCAGCCGCTACTGGACCGAGATCAACAACGACCTCATCAGGCGCGTCTGCGACATCTACCCCGACCGCTTTATCCCCGTCGCGTCGCTGCCGCAGTCGCCCGGCGTGCCTCCGGAGCGAGGCGTCGTGCAGGAGCTGGAGCGGGTCGTGAACGAGATGGAGTTCGTCGGGTGCAACCTCAACCCCGACCCGTCCGGCGGCTGGTGGACGGACCCGCCGTTGGGCGACCGGTACTGGTATCCGCTCTACGAGAAGATGGTCGAGCTGGACGTGCCGGCGATGATCCACGGCTCCGGCACGTGCAACCCTGCATTCACGACAACCGGCTCCCACTACATGAACATAGACAACACCGGCTTCGTGCAGCTGCTAGAGTCGGACGTGTACCGGGACTTCCCCGGCATCAAGTTCATCATGCCCCACGGCGGCGGCGCCATCCCCTACCAGTACGCCCGCTTCAAGGGCCTCAGCATCATGGCCAATCGCGAGCCGTTCGACGAGTTCCTTGGCCGCATGTTCTTCGACACCGCCATCTACAGCCAGGCGGCGGTCGAGTACCTGATAAAGACGATAGGCGTCGACAACGTGCTGTTCGCGTCGGAGATGATCGGCGGCGTGCAGGCCGTCGACCCCGACTCCGGACGGCAGTACGACGACACGAAGCCCTACATCGACGGCATCGATTGGCTGTCGGACGAGGACCGGAAGAAGCTGTTCGAGGACAACGTGCAACGGGCGTACCCTCGGATGAAGCCCTATATCGAGAGGATTGCGAAGGCCCAAGGGAAGGACTGAGGAAGGGCCTATTCCCTCGTCCACCTTCCAGGGAAGGACCGAGGAGAGGGCCTAGACTCAACGGCAACACAGGAGGAAGCCATGGAAACGACTCTCGCTGCAGTCAAGGTTGAGCCCCGCAAGGCGGAGATACAGGAGATTGACGTCCCTGATATCGACTACAACAGCGCTCTGATGAAAGTCGAGGCGGCCGGCATGTGCGGGTCCTACGGCTACTTCACGGGAGCGGGGCGCGGGGGAAGTCCGGTCCCGGGGATGAATGCGCACGAGAACGCCGGAGTGATCGTGAAGGCCGGCCAGGGCTTCCTGGAGCGCCACGGCATCGAGGAAGGCGAGCTCGTCGCGCTGGAGGAGTACCTCCCATGCGGGCATTGCGAATGGTGCCGCATGGGCGAGTTCAGGCACTGCTGGTTCACCGACACGCACAACAACCCCAACCCCAGCAGGCTCGCGGGCGGTTTCCGGCAGTACCTCTACCTGCCCCCGAACGTCGTGCTGCACAAGCTTCCCCAGACGATGACGGCCGACGAGGCCGCGCTGGCCCTGCCGGTCGGCAACGGCGTGCAGTGGGCGTGCAAAGAGGGCGAGGCCGGTCCGGGCAAGACGATTGTCGTGCAGGGGCCGGGCTCCAAGGGCCTCGGCTCGACCCTCGCGGCCAAGAAGTTCGGCGCGACGGTCATCGTGACCGGCCTATCCAAGGACACGGCGCGGCTCGAAGCGGCGAAGCGGCTCGGCGCGGACTACACCATCGACGTCCAAGCCAACGACTTCACCTCCACCATCATGGACATCACGAACGGGCGCGGCGCGGACGCGGTCGTCGACTGCACGACCGGCCGCTATCCCGTCATCTTCAACCAGGCCATCGATGTCCTGGTGCGGCGCGGCGGCATCGTCGTCACGCAGGCGTACGAGCTCGAGTCCTTCTCGCTCGAGAAGCTGACGGGCAAGTACGGCACCCTCCGAGCGTGCCGGGGCCACAGCTACGCGAGCGTAGCGATGGGCCTCGAATGGATTGCGTCCGGCGAATTCCCGCTCAAGGAGCTGATGACGCATCACTACCCGCTGGAGATGACCGGCGAGGCTTGTCTCGCATCGGGCGGCGAGGGCGATGCCGGCGATGCCGTATGGGTTATGGTCAACCCCTGGATGGGAACGGGGAACTAGGGTGCTTGGCGACGGGGGAGGGACCGCCTTCGCGGGAATGACGGCCCCCTCCCTGCCTCCCCCGTAGACGGGAGAGGGATTTCAAAAGGATGACGGGCAGGGGGACTGGGAAAGGAGCAACTGGACATGGCCACGCTCGTAGGAACGTTCTTTCATTCGCACGGAGGGACGACGTCGCTCCCGCCTGAGCTATGGGTGGAGCGACGGAACGCGCGGCCGATCCGCGCGGACGTGCCCAACGAGTCCCTCGAGGTGAATACGGCCAAGGCCAATCGCACCCATGAGGGGTTCCGCGTGCTGCGGGAAAAGGTCGCGGAGCTGGAGACGGACGTGCTCGTCGTGTTCAGCGACGACCAGCTCGAATGCTTCGACTTCAACAACTACCCGGCCTTCGCGGTGTACGTGGGGGAGCGGTTCAAGAAGTCGCCTCGGGAGACGCCCTTCCCGCAGATCGGCCGGCACGCGGAGCCCGGCCAGTCGCTCCTCGGGCATCCCGAGCTGGCCGTGAGCGTCTTGGGGGGCGTGATGTCGCGCGGGTTCGACCCGGCGTTCTGCATGGACATGCCAAAGCCCGACAGAGGCCTGGCGGGCGGAATCATCCGGTCCGTCGAGGAGCTCACCGACTTCACGACGCCCGTCGTGCCGATCATGATGAACCTCTATTTCGCGCCCCAGGTGACGGGTCTGCGGAGCTACCAGTTCGGCAAGGCGGTCCGCGAGGTCATCGAGGAGTTCCCGCGCGACATGCGGGTCGGCGTCGTCGCGTCGGGCGGTCTGTGGCACACCCCCGGTATGCCGGGGGCCTGGCTGAACACGGAGTTCGACCGCGAGACGCTGGCGCGCCTGGAAGCCGGCGACGCCAGCGGCATGGCGGAGCACTTCGACAGCTACGTCATCCCCGAGGACGACACGAGTCAGGACATGTCGCAGCGCGCCCGGTCCATAACGGGCATGCCGTCGCCAGGAGGTCCGGCGCTGGGGACGCGGGAGACGTGCGCGTGGATAGCCGCCGCCGCCGTCACCGAGGGCCACCCCACGACCATCGTGGACTACATCGACGTCTTCGCCTCGCCGGTGGGCAACGCCTTCGCCTACTGCGTCGACGTGTAGACATCCGAACCTCCTCCCTAGTCCCCCTCCCCCGCAGACGGATCTTTGCGTAACGCCATGTTGGGACGGTGGGCGGGTCTGAAGAGGCCACGATGAGCCGTAATGAGGCCACGATGGACAGGGGAGGGGGCGCGTTCGCGTACTGCGGCGACGTGTGAAGGGAGGTCTCGCCTCTTTCTTCGCGCTCCTGCTCGTCGCCGTCGCCGCGTGCTCCTCACCTACCCCTGCTCCCGCCCCGACGGCGACACCGCCTCCAACATCTACTCCCACGGCATCGCCCACGCCCATCCCGACACCCACCGCAACGCCCACCCGTGAGGCCGCCGTTGGACGCGCAGACCGTCATGCTCCAGCAGCGTGCGGATCAGGTGCGAGCCGAGATAATCAAGGCTACTAAGGAGGGTTGCGCCTTCTTATACGAGGAGGGGGAGTACCGCAACAGCGGATTCAGCGCAGTCGAGGGGAGCGATAGTCTGGCCGTGCCGTACGGCAGAGTCGCCCGCACAACGATGGAGTTCGGCTCCGATGGACAGTTGGTGGGAGAGAGGCAATCCGTGACCGGTCTTCAAAGTACGCTGAGCAGCGGTGGTTCCAACGCTCCGGACTTCCCCGCGTGGCTTAGTGATCAGGTCGTTAGCCTGGTGGATATGCAGGCCAGAGGCACGTACACGGGCGAATCATCACTCAGCGGCCAGCCGAGCCTGCGCTACGAGACGCGCACCGAAGGCGGCATCTCATCGTCAGGTCCGACGGAATCCTGGTTCATCTTTGACTACGTCATCGATAACCCTTTCATCCGCAGCGAGCATCAGTACACCGTTTTCCCCGATGGCAACGTTCGGCTCGAACGGCAGTGGGTAATGAGTGCGTTCGGCATCGAGGATTGCGGCCCGGACGGCGAAGCCGCTCGTTCTATCGGCGAGGCCGTGGCGCTCGAGATCAAGCAGAACGCGCTGAATGCACATGATGCCTTGATGGAGAGCATCGAGGCAGGATGCGCCCTCACACTCACTACGGAGTTCACCACCGCTCAACAGACGGGAGAATCGCAGCGAGTCGAGGGCGACGACGCTCGCAATCTGCTTGCGTGGCACGTAGCGGCCGCAGGGGTAGTGAGTCCTGAAAACGTGGGCGACGAGGACCGCCCATTCGAGGAGCCAAGCGAGTACTCCTACGCTGGCGACACGGAGCTGTTCGGCCGCGCAGCCGTACGTTTCGAGCATTCGGAGGTACGGGCCAGTACGTCCGGCCTCACCGACTACTTCAACGTACTGGAGTTCGTGCGAGACAACCCTCTCCTCTCCCGCGCAACCGTCTACAGCGCAGTCCTCCTCGACGGCGCTCCCAGCATAATCTACCGGCAAGCCGTATCAAGCCTCACCGCCGATTGCGGGTGATGGGAGAGTGTGCCTGCTTCCGGTCCGGTCCGCACTTCCCCCTACCCCGGAAACATCCCGATAATCTCTTCCATAGCCGGGGTGTAGCGCTGGTGGCCGTAGTAAAGCAGAGGCGTAGAGTACAGCGCATGTACTCGCTTCGAATTCGGTCTACACTCCTTCTCCCGCTGTTACTCGCTGTCGTAGCCGCTTGCACCTCACCCACGCCAACAGCGACACCGATTCCACCGCCGACGATAGTCCCGACGGGGAGCGCGGCACCCACTGCCACTTCGACGCCATCGCCGAGTGTGACGGCTACTCCCACTCCAACGCTGACCGCCGCGCCTACTCTCACTCCTACGCCCACCGCTGCGTCGGTAGAGCTATCCCCGGCGGAAGCCGAGGCGTTGCTCCACGAGAACGCGGCGAGGGTGCGGGACGAATTCATTCGCAACGTGGAGCGTTGCCGCTTCGCTAACGCGTATGCAGGGTTGCCAGCAAAACACGACAACGAAGTAGGCTGGGTAGTAGAGGGGCGGATGGCTATGAGGGATGGACGACTGGCATCCTCAGGCGCTTCTATCAGCCGTACCCCCAAAGGCGACGACGCTGCCCGGATACCGGAATACGGTTTTGATATTGACCACGACCCGGTTGAATGGTTCGTCGCGGAATACCAAAGTCTTGTAGACGATGACCCTCGTGGGATCTATGCAGGTCGGTTCACGTACCTGGGGCAACCGAGCCTACGCTATGAGGAGCGTGTTGAACACGAAGGCGTGCATGGCGCGGATATGCCTGTATCAACTCTCACCATAATCGACTACCTAATCGAAAACCCCTATGTTTTCATAGAGAGCGAATACAGTCTTTTCGCGAGTGGAATCCGACAACTGGAGCGGCAGTTCATGCGGGTATCGATTCGAACTGACACACTGCACTGCAGGTGAGAAGCATGATGCCGCTGCTGTTGCGGTGTGGCAGGAGCTCGCAGAGAAGGGGGCAGCTGTTTACACGCCGATACTGGACGGCCTCCTCAGAGGTTGCCATATGACTTTCAGGGAGAATAGCGTTCAATGGGCAGATTTTCGAGGAGATTCTTTCCAAGATGGTTCCTTTGAATGGGAGGTACATCACGCCATCGCTCGCGACGCCGAAGGCTTTTGGCAAGTCACCCAAGAATGGGTGTATCGACAGAAAGGAAGTATCGTGGGTGGAATGAGGACGACGCCCGACGGAACCTGGGAGCTGGATACTCAGACCGGCGACTGGAAAGAGATTTCGCCTGACGGGACTGAATTCTATGAAGACCTCTCGGAGTTTCTCGGAGATTACATTCCGGGTATCGGCTATCCCAGGTTTGTAGACTGGGAAGGCCTCCCCGTGTCTAGCGATCACGGTCAGTACTACGACTTCCGCTACGCAGGCAAAACAGAGATTGATGGGCGTGCTGCTGCACGGTATGAGCAGGTATCAGCGCATTCACAGGTCATCGATGTGGAAGAGGGACTGAAGATGCAAGTTGAATTCTATGAGTTTTTTGAAGACAACCCATTGCTATTCCGTCGGAGCGCCTATCTTCTGCTTCCCAACGGAGAACTTCAGCGTCACGCGGAAATCAGGGTCGAGGAGTTAGGTTTGCAAAACTGCCCCGGTACTTAGCCAGACTCCCCCCTCTACCCCGGGAACATCCCGATGATCTCTTCAATGGCAGGGTTGTAGCGTTGGTGGCCGTAGCGGATCATGCGCGCTTGGTTGCGGTCGGGAGTGTAGTACACGCTCTCCTGCGTCATCATAATGCACTCGTTGGCGGCGGGGTCGCGGAAGACGTTCATGGGGTCGCCGCCGTCGGCCACGATAGCCATCGCCTCGTTGAGCATCCGGCGCAACTGAATCACGCCCACGTCGGACTCGCCTAGGCGCTCGTTCGTCCGGTCGGCAATAGGGGTCTGGGTCACCCAGGCCATGAAGTCTTGGACGAGGGGGACTTCCAAGTTGAGCTCGCCGTCCCGGTAGAGCGGAATCTCGTAGTAGGGGACGACCTGCTGGGGCGGGACGTCGACCTCCGGCGGGAACTGGTAGCGCGTGTAGACGACGTGGAGCGTGTTGTGGTCGTCGATGGGCACGCGGATCTGGAACTCGGTGCTCGTCGTGCCGGTGGTCGAGCGGAGGATGTTGGGGAACACCCAGGGATGGCCGACCTTCCAGATATCGTCGTCCTCAGTGGTCCCGTCTACGATGCGCTTCTTGAAGACGCCGTTCGCGAACTCCCGGAAGCCGATGCGCTGGTGGGGGCGGGCCATCGCGCGGCGCCACGACGGGACCTCCTCGCCGGTCTTCTCCGCGAGGTAGAGGCCGTAGACGCCGTGCAGCCACTCCGCGTGGACGGGATCGGCGGAGTTCTCCTGGCACTGGAGCCAGTTGCACGGCAGGACAGTGAAGCCGATGTCGCGCCAGACGTGGTCCGTCACGAAGAGGTCCCAGCGGGGCACGAGGGGCGCTGGCGACGGGCCGAGGTAGGCGAACAGCAGGCCGCCGAGCTCCTCGACAGGGTAGGCGTCCACCTTCACCTTCTCCTTGAAGCGTCCGTCCGGGTGGACGGTCTCCTCGAAGGGCTGCTCGATGCACTGGCCCGTCTCGTCCATCATCCAGCCGTGGTACATGCAGCGCAGGCCGCGCTCCTCCGGGATGCCGTAGGAGAGGTCGACGCGCCGGTGAGGGCAGAAGCGTTCGATGAGTCCGAGCATCCCGGACTTGTCCTTGTAAAGAACGAGGTCCTCGCCAAGGAGGCGGACGGGCTTGGTAGGCCGCTCGTCGAGCTCCTGTGCGGCGGCGATGGGATGCCAGTAGCGGCGCATGAGCTCGCCCATGGGCGTGCCCTTGCCGACCTGAGTTAGCTGCTCGTTCTCCTGTTGCGTCAGCATCGCTATCCTCCCCCTTCCTCAATCCTCCCCCGCAGACGACGCGTGATGCGAAATTGCTGATGCGACGGAAAGGGATGACATTTGCCCCTTCCCCCAACACCCCTGCTCTCCCTACACTGGTCCCGTGCACGAGACCCGCAGCCCTACGGCTCCGGCTCCCGCTCAGGAGTAAAATGAGACCAAATGAGACACTTTTTGCGAGAGACAGCCCTCGTCCACTCGTAGGCCCGGGAAAATTACGAGTGCGATGAATGAGACATCTGCGGACAAAACGGGCCATTGTGGTCGTGCGATGCGCCGGACCGGTGCCGATTGACCTCATCGGCCCTCCACTTCTCCCACCGCGTCATTTTGCATCATGCCTCGCAGACGGGGGAGGGGACTAGACACTCCCCGACTGCGGGGGACGTTAGCACACGACGCGCAGGATAAGACTAGAATCGCGGTTGCAACTCATGAGGAGGTACGAGCGATGACGACGTACGGGTTCGAGGACCACTGCTGGCAGGATGTCGTGAGCGCCGAGGACTTGGAGCTGTACAAGCACTATCAGCGCGAGCTGTACGTGGGACAACGGCCCGCGCTGCTGGCGATCGACCTATACAACTCGGCTTACCAGGGCGGGCCGCGCCCGGTGCACGAGGTGGCGAAGGAGTTTCCGAGCGGGTGCGGCGAGTATGCGTGGAACGCCATCGAGCCGACGAAGCAGCTGTTCGCGATGGCGAGGTCGCGCGGCTTCCCTGTCTACTACACCACGGGCGAAGACCGGCCGGAGGCGAGGCCGAACCGCGTACGTTCGACGAACCGCCGCTCCGCCCAGAGGGGCGAAGACCCCTTAGCGATATACGAGGCGTTCCGGCCGGAGCCCGAGGACACGATCATCTACAAGCAACGGGCGAGCGGGTTCTACGGCACGCCCCTCGTGGCGCACTTGACGCAGGCGGGCGTCGATACGGTCATCGTCTGCGGCGAGAGCACGAGCGGGTGCGTTCGCGCGTCGGTGTTGGACGCATACTCAAACGGCTTCCACGTAGTGCTCGTGGAGGAGTGCGTCTTCGACCGTGCGCTGCTGTCGCACAAGGTCAATCTGTTCGACATGCACCACAAGTACGCGGACGTGATGCACCTGGACGAGGTGGCCGAGCGCCTGGAAGCGTTCCCGGAGGTCTAAGGGGCTGTCGTGGCAGAAGCGTCTCGGTAGCCGGTTCGAGCCGCGTCATGATTGAAATCCGGCGCGCCACGATAGAAGACGCCCCGGCAATCGCGCGGGTTCACGCGGACAACTGGCGCAGCACTTATAGGGGAATCGTGTCGGACCGCTACCTGGACTCCATCGATGTCCAGGAGTGGACTGAACGGCGGCGGCGAAGCCTGACGAGTCCGGGCGACGAAGTGATTTCGCACGTCGCAGAAGTGGAACACGAGGTCATTGGATGGGCCGTTGGCGGGCCAAATCGTGATGCAGGCTCTGCTTACGCCGGGGAGCTCTACGCCATCTACCTACTACTCGACTACCAGCGTCGAGGGATCGGCCGCCAGCTTACGATGGCGACCGCCGAAAACCTCCTCGGGCTCGGCGTCGGGTCGATGCTCGTGTGGGTGCTGGCCGAGAACTGGTCTGCCCGCCGGTTCTATGAGGCGCTTGGCGCTGAGCACGTCCAGGAACGGCAGATTGCAATCGCCGGCGCTTCATTGCGCGAAGTGGCCTAAGGCTGGGGAGACTTGAACCGCCTTAGTCCCCCTCCATGCTGACAGGCGCAGGCTCCGGGGAGTCGGCGGCGAGGCGGGCGAAGAGGCGGTCCGTGAGGGGCGAGACCTTGGCGGCGGCGGTGTTGAGCGCCTTGTGCCACTCGTCCTCTATCGGCGCTCCGTCTTGCTTGGAGATGCGGATCTCGTCGATCTGATCGCTCCCGTCACGCAGGAGGACGACGTCGAGAGGGTAGTCGACGTTCGATGCGGAGGCTTTCGTCTCGGCGAAGGCCAGCAGGCCCGCGCGCAGGCCGTCGGCGAGGGGGCGCTCGAAGCTCCACAGACGGTCCAGTATGGGCTTGCCGTAGCGGCTGTCGCCGATGATGGCATAAGGGGTCGCGGCGTTGACCTCCACCCAATTGCCCTCCGGGAAGACCAGGAACATCTGGGGCCGCTTGTCCTCCGCCAGCCGGCCCCCGACGATGCAGTGAAGGTCGAACGCCAGGCCGGACTCCCGCAGCCACTCGCTATCTTCGGTGCGGACGCGCCTGATCTGCCGCGCGAGGGTGTTGGTTGCTTCGTAGGTGCGCGCAGGCCCGTCTGCTTCACCGGACATCTGCCCGGCGAAGTAGGTGATGACCTTGTCCCGCAGCGAGCGCAGGCCGCTCGTGAGGACGAATATCGGGTAACCGTCGATGTCGTGTACGGCGATCTTGGGGGCGCGCGATATCTCCGTGCCGCTCGTTATGCGAGTGTCCGCGATGGCGAGCAGTCCGTCCGCGCTCTTGATTCCTAGGCAAAATGTCATCAGTCAACCGGCGATGGTAGTCGAGGCCGAGCGATGGCCGCGCTTGGCAGAGTTTAGCGCAGCGGAGGAGTAGCGCGCCCTTGACTCGCGGACGGCGCCAAAGAAGTTGCGCCGACGGGCCGGAAAATCTCCCCGGTGAGTGTGTCATTGATTGCGGCCAGGCGGGCCTGCACGAGGTCCACGAACTCGTGTATCCCGTTGATGATGACGTCCGCGGCGGTGGCGGCTTTGAGCTCCAAGCCGAGGAGCGTAATCTCCTTGGCGGGCTCCAGCCTGCGCCCCGCGGGAGTGCGGACGGTCGCTTCGTTGAACTCCTCCGTCAGGCGCTCGATGCAGAACACCAGGCTGCGGGGAAAGTCCGGCTCGAATACCAACATATCCACCACGTCTCCCACGCGCATGAAGCCGCGGTGCTGCTTCCGGTAGGCCTCGAGCGCGCTGGCCGACCGCAGCACTTGCCGCCATTGCGAGCGGTCCAAGGCGCTCCCCACCCCTCGCTCGGCAGGGAGCTGGACGAAGTACTTCACGTCGACGATGCGGCTCGTCATGTCGGCGCGCTCCAGGAAGACGCCCAGGCGGAACCATCGCGCCCCCTCCGTCCAAAGGACCGTGTTCTCGAACAAGCCCAGAATCATGGGGACGGAGCTGCGCACGAGGTCCAGCTCGTCGGGGAGGCGGCGTCCTCGTTCGCGGCCGAGAGCAAGGTGCAGCCAGTTGATCTGCTCGAACACTTCCCGTGATATCTGGTCCCGCAGCTCGCGGGCCAGCCCGCGCGCGCCGGACACCACGGAGCGTATCGAGACCGGGGAAGCGGGAGAGAAGACGAGATAGTCCTCGGGGGTGAGCGTCTCGTCGGCCTCGTGAGCTTCCTCGAACTCCTGGTTCGCCTCCAGGGCGTGGAGCACGGTCTGCAGCCCCTCCGCGGCGCGGTTCTCGTGGGCTATCGAATGATGAACGTCCACCATCCTGGCGGTGTTGTCCGCGCGTTCGAGGTGCCGGCCCAGCCAGTACAGGTTCTCTGCGACACGGGCGAGCATCAACCGGCCTCCGCGGGCCTGCGCAGCACCCAGGTGTCCTTGCTGCCGCCGCCTTGGGACGAGTTCACGATGTACGAGTTGCTATTGGGCGCGACGCGGGTAAGGCCGCCGGGCAGCACCCACGAACGCTCTCCCGTCACCACGAACACCCGCAGGTCGCAACGCCGCGGCTCGAACGAGCCGCCCTCGAAGGCGGGGACCGTGCTGAACCGCTGAAGCGGCTGCCCTATCCAATGGCCGGGATTGGCGCGCAGCTCGCGCCGCATTCGCTCGGCCCGGTCCTCGTCTGCTTGGGGGCCGATGAAGACGCCGTACCCGCCCGACCCGTCCGTTGGCTTGACCACCAGCTCGCGCAGGTTGTCGAGGATGTATTCGAGGTCGTCGGGGCGCCGCCCCAGGTAGGTCGGCACGCCCTCGAGAAGCGGCTCCTCCCCCAGGTAGAAGCGGATGAGGTCCGGTACGTAGCGGAAGACCGCTTTGTCGTCGGCGACTCCGGCGCCGAGGGCGTTGGCGATGATCACGTTGCCCGCGCGGTATGCGTCAACGAGGCCGGGAACGCCCAAGAGGGAGTCCTGACGGAACAGCGTCGGGTCGAGGAACGCATCGTCGACGCGGCGGTAAACGACGTGCACGCGTTCGAGTCCGGCGGTCGACCGCACGAACAGCTGATTGTCGCTCACGACGAGGTCGCGCCCCTCGACCAGCTCGACGCCCATCTCGCGGGCGAGGAAGATGTGCTCGAAGTAGGCCGAGTTGTAGGGGCCGGGCGTGAGCACGACGACCTTGCACTCAGCCGCGTGGACTCCCGCCGGTCGGCAGGCGACCAGGCTCTCGAGCAGATGGTCGCCGTACTCGTCGACGGATGCGACGCCGTCGCCGGGAAAGAACTCGGGAACGGCGCTGCGCATCGTGCGCCGGTTCTCTATCACGTAGGAGACGCCGGAGGGCGTTCGCAGGTTGTCCTCCAACAGGCGGAACTCGCCATCGTCGCACCGAACCAGATCGCACCCCGCGACGTGTACGAAGCAGCCCAGGGGAGGGAGGACGTCGACGATCTCTCGAATGAAGGCGGGATGGCCGAGCACGAGATCGGGCGGAATGACGCCATCCGTCACGCACCGGTGGGCGGTGTAGGCGTCGCCCAGGAAGAGGTTCAACGCGGTGATGCGCTGCCGCAGTCCGGCGTCCAGACGGTCCCATTCGTCCGGCTCGACGACCCGTGGGATGAGCGAGAACGGGAATATCCGCTCCGCGCCGGCGTCGTCCGAGTACACGGTGAAGGTGATGCCGTTGTTGAGCGTTTCGAGGTCGGCGGCTTCCTGAAGCTCGTGGTACTGCGCCGCGTCCAACTGAGAGAACGCCCGAAAGAGCGCCTCGTAGGATGGCCGGACCGAAGCGCCGTCGAACATCTCGTCGTACCCGGCGATCTTCCGGTAGTCTGCGAACAGGTCTGCCATTGCCCCTAGAGGATAACGGCTTCCGTCCGTCCGGCGCAGGGCCTCGGCGGGCGCGGAGCTAGACCGTGGCCAGCGCAAGCGAGCGTATTTCGCGGACGCGCTCGGCGCCATCGCGGGTCAGCTCCTCTCGGAGGCTCAGCAGGCGCTGGGCATGGGCGCGGCACTCCGGCTCGGACCCCGCCGCGCGCCCGCGCTCGATCCAAAGGGCAAGCGTGACGTTGCGTATCTCTGACTCGGTGACCATGACTCGCCTCCCCTATTGGAATCGCGTTCTCCGCTCCGCGTGTCCCAGGGTGACGCCAAGTTGTTTCGATGCCGTTGCCAAGGTGTAAAGAAACGGTTACGGCCTTGAGAGGAGGCTTCTGACTACGCCTCCCATTGCCGCCGAATACGACCCTCGAACATGGCCTGACCGTGGCGGCCCAGCGTCCGGCGCTCCGAGCCCGCAGGCGTTCCCGTCGTCAACCCTCTAGGAATGGTCTGAATAAGCCCGTTGGATGACCGGATTTCAGGCGTGACGGCGGGGAGTTTATGCACTTGTTCAGACCATTCCTAGCACACAGAGACGGGCGCCTGAATGCCGGCATCAGGCGTGTGCGTTCAGGTCGCCGATGAAGCGTTGGAAGTGCGGGAGCTTGCCCTGTAGTACGGTGGGGTCAACTTTGCTCAGCAGGTCGAACGAGTCCCGCCCCTTGTGGTAGCGTCCCCCTGTAGCCTTTTGGAGCGCGCCCAGAACATCTTGCCTCAGGCGGCTCTCCAAATCGGCATCAGGCGGAAGCGCGTTTGCGTTCATGCCGTGGAAGTGGCCCGCGAGCGCGTTCCGGTCGGCTGCCAGCCATGTCTCCATCGTAGTGACCATGAGTTGCGCCTGATCGTCTTGCGCGCCGTTGGGGCCCTGCCAACCGTCCCGCGCAGCCAGATGCCGCCACGCGCCGGATGGATTAGCGGCAGGCTGGTTGGAGTCCGCAACCGGGTCTTCGCTGTCAACCAGGAGCATGGGGTAGTTGCCACTGCTGTTGCCGTCACGCAGGGCGGTCTTGAAGTCATCGAAAGCCTCATTCCGCGAGCCGCACGGGAATACTCTTGGCAACCGCCCGATGAACCCGGCCGTAGTCAGCAGTACGTGGAATGCTCTCCTACAGTCGCTGTCAGTGGCTTTATTCCCGCCGCCTTCGACATACACCTTCACGCTCACCAGCGGCTGCCCCCAATTTGGCCTTTGGTCCAGAGCTGGCCCAGCCCGTACTTCTCCAGCCAAACGCCAAGGTCATCCCCGTCGAGGCGGTTCATCTGCGTCGCGCCGTCGTGGTTCTCGAACACGACTACGACCTCCGGCGTGTCGGAGAGCGCGTCGATGAGGATGTCGGAGTGCGTCGTGACGATGAGCTGCATGCGCTCGCTGGCCGCGCGCAGGTGCCTGGCGAGCACAGCAACGATGTCGGGATGCAGGCCAAGTTCCGGCTCCTCGATGCACACGACCGATGGAGGATTGGGGTTGTAGAGAATCGCCAGCAGGCAGAGATAACGCAACGTGCCGTCGGAGAGCCGAGTCGCAGGTATAGAGCGCCGATTCCCTTCCGTGAAGAAGATCTGCACAGAACCACTGTTGACGATGACCTCGTAGTTGGTGAAGCCTTCGTAGAGGTCCCGTAATCCTTCTATAACCCTGCTCTTTGCCGGTGGTGCTGTACCCATTTGGTTAAGAACTAAGCCGAGATTGGAATAGTCTTCCTCTAATCGGTCTCCCCGTTGGTCTGCAGGTTGTGACCGACGCAGCAGGGCATCCCGTCCAAATAGCCATTCTCGATAAATGCGTATTTGTCCGTAAATTCCAGACAAGTACGTAATCTCAGGATAGTAGTCGGGATCGCGGCGTTGTGACAGTATCGACTGGGCAGGGTCTACCGTCTCCTGTGCCAGACCACGGTTTTCTCCTTTTTGGTTTACATATGCGCGCCCATTCGTATATTCATAGTAAAAATAGGGCTTAGACATTCCTGAATATGGGTGTTCGTTTTCGATTCGCTCGGTTTCGATACTGAGGTCCTGTCTTTCCTTGGTGAAACTCAGAAGATGCCGAAGAGGTTGGTTGCCTTGTGGGTTGGCTAGGACTAGCTCTAAGGAAGCGTGGGCTCCATCTACAAGGCCCTTCCAAATCCATTCATCGGCGCCTCCCCCCTTCCGAATGCCAGCGCTGAGGTCTGAGGGTGTGCTTCTGGTCAAGGCGATCATGTCAATCAGATTGGACTTGCCGGACGCGTTCGGCCCGATGAGCACGTTGAGCGGCCTCAGTTCAAGCGGCCGCGTGTCAGGGCCGAACGAGAGAAGCCCCCGCGGGGTAATGCTCTTGATAAAGGGTACGCTTGCCATCAGTCCGACTCAGGCCCTTCGGCTTCGGGGAGAAGGTTAGCACAGCGCGGCTCTTTCATCCCCCCGAACGGCCTGCCGCCCGTTGACCTACGGGCCGCCGCTTGGCACACTCGCTACTGTCGGAGACTGGGCAATCGAGGAGGCGTCCTTTGAATCGTCGCGCCGGACATGCCGGAGACCACAGCAACCAAGCAGGCGGAGCAAAGTGATACGCATCGGCGTGCCGGACCTCGTCTCGAACTCGTACTTCCCGGCCATCGCCGCCGTCGACCTGGGCGCGTTCCAAGCCGAGGGCCTCGACGCCGATATCGAGCTCGTGTTCCCCGTCCCGCGAGCGATGGAGATGCTTCGCGACGGCGAGCTCGACTACGTGGCTGGCTCGGCGCACGCCGTGCTGACGGCGTTCCCCCAGTGGAAAGGGGCAAAGCTGCTCGCCGCGCTCGCACAGCACATGTACTGGTTCCTCGTGCTCAGGAAAGACATCGGCGCGCGGCGTGGCGACATCGAGGCCGTGAAGGGCCTCCGCATCGGCGCGGCGCCGGGACCCCGCGACGGTCTGGAGCAGATGCTCCGCGAGGCAGGCGTCGACCCTGAGCGCGAGGGAGTGCGCATAGGCCCGGTCCCGGGGGCGCTCACGTCGGGGGTGTCGTTCGGAGTGCAGGCGGCGAAGGCGCTGGCCGACGGCGCCATCGACGGCTTCTGGGCGAACGGCATGGGAACCGAGGTGGCCGTGCGCTCCGGCGCCGGGATCGTCGTGCTGGACGTTCGCAGGGGCGACGGTCCGCCGGGGGCGCGCGGCTACACGTTCCCCGCGCTCGTGACCACGGACCGCAAGATCGCCGCCCAGCCGGACGAGGCCTCCGCGGCGGTGCGGGCTATCGTGGCCGCGCAGCGCATGCTGAAGGCCGACCCCTCGCGGGCAAGGGAGGTCGGCGAGCGGCGGTTCCCCGCTCAGGAGGCGGCGCTGATTACGGAACTGATCGAGCGCGACCTGCCGTACTACGACCCTTCGATATCGGAAGAGTCGGTGGAGCGGATGGGCCGGTTCGCCCAGGGCATCGGCCAGTTCACCCAGGACATCGGAACGTTGTCCGGGCCCGCTCCCTACGAGGAGGTCGTCGCGGTCCAGTTCGCCGGCCTATGGGCGTCTGGAGCACCCGAAGAGAGGAGCGAGCGTGGCGAAACCTGAGCTGGAGTTCTTCGACCCCCGCGACATCCCCAGCGAGCCGATCCCGCCGGTGGAGGGGCTGAGTCAGCAGATACTCTCGCGCGACGAGGAAACGGGCGACTACACGCGCCTGCTGCGGTTCGAGCCGGGGACGGACACCTCGCCCATGGGTCCCCAGGTCCACGACTTCTGGGAGGAGGTCTGGATCATCGAAGGGAGCATCCACGACATCCCGCTGGACAAGACGTTCACCGCCGGCATGTACGCCTGCCGTCCGCCGGGCATGCCCCACGGGCCGTGGGTCTCGCCGAACGGGTGCCGCACCTTCGAAGTAAGGCGCTATGGCCGGTGACGGGGCGCGGCCCCCTCTCTAACGCCCGCCCCCTCCGGTCCTCTCCCCCGTCTGCGAGACCTTTGCGTAAACCTCAAACTGGTTCGTGGTGAGCCTGCAGCTGGTTCGTGGTGAGCCTGTCGAACCATGGACCGGCTTGGAATACCGGGGAGCGCAGAGGGGCATCCGCCCTCTGCCGGGGGCGTGGGAGTGTCCCCCACAGCATAACGGGCGGGTGGGTGGGAAGAGTTACGCCCGCTAGAAAATTAGGGTTGCGCAAAGGTCTCGCCTGCGGGGGAGAGCTAGAAGAGAGCATCTGGCCGTCTGCCCGCCAACCAACCCCACCACCGCGACACTTGCCCCTTCCCCCATCCCCAACCAACCCCTACCATGGACTCCGACAAGCGAAGAGCCGACGCGCCCTCCCGCCCTGCTCCCCTAAACCTCTCCCCCGTCTGCGGGGGAGACTGAGAGGGGGCCACGCGGACGGGGGGGGGGGGATTTGTGGATTCTTGGATTCTTAACCCCCTTCCACCGCACCACGGCCTAGTAAACAGGTTCAGAAAGTTCCGGGGAAAATAAGTTCTTGCCCTCTGCCCCCGTCGCCCGTCGACCGCATCACGGCCACGTAAATCAAAGATTCCAAGATGTGAAGGAGCCTGCGGAAAAAACTTCTTCCTCCTCCACAGACGCCGCGAGCTTACGGGACAGGCTCCCCTAAACCGCCATCAGGGAGGGCCAGACACTCCCCGCAGACGGAGAAGAGGACTTCCAACGCAATGAGAACGCCCCGCCGAACGCTCGCCTTCAGTCACGGCGGCGCCGCGAGACGCTTCACCGCCCGCAGGTTGCTCGTCGCCGGCTACACTGGCCGCGACCAGGCGGCGGTGGACGCGCATGTCGCCGAGCTTGCCCGGCAGGGCGTGCCTCCCCCCGAGCGCACCCCGTGGATATTCGTCGCGAACCCTGAGACCCTCCGGATAGGCGGGACCATCTGGGCGTACGACGGTGCATCGTCCGGCGAGGCCGAGTACGTGCTGCTCATAGACAGGGACGACGTTCTCGTGTGCATCGGAAGCGACCACACCGACCGCGGCCTCGAAAGGCTCTCCATCGAGAAGTCCAAGCAGGTCTACCCGCGAGCGCTGAGCAAACAGGTCTGGCGTCTCGACGAGCTTCTCCCGCGATGGGACTCGCTGCGGCTGCGGAGCTGGACCGGCGAAAAGAGCAGGCTCGCTCCCTACCAAGACGGAACGCTCGGACAGCTCATCCGGCCTGAGCGGCTGCTCGAGCTCGTTGGCCCCCGCCCCGACGTCGGGACCGTCGTCTTCTCAGGCACATTGCCCGTCATCGGCGGACAAGTGCGCCCGGCCCCTCGCTTCGAGGCCGAGCTCGTCGACGCGGATGGGCGACCGCTCGCAACCCTGGCGTATGACACTCTCGTCTTGCCCCCGCAGCCGCAGCCAACCTAGCCCCACTTGCCGCCCCGCCCATCCCCTCCCTACACTTGCCCCGCTCGATTCCCTGAATACTCCTCACCGGAGAGGCGCGCCATGACCATGCAACGCCACGAGACCATCGCCAAACCCTCCACCTCCCGCGACGACCCCAACCTCCGCGACTACGAAGCCGCCCGCGCATCCTTCGACTGGGCCGGCGTCGAGAGCGAGATCGATTGGCTACCCGACGGCGGACTCAACCTCGCCTACGAGGCCATCGACCGTCACGTCGTCCGCGGCAAGGGCGACAAGCCCGCCATGATCTGGGAGGGCAAGAACGGCGAGGCCGAGACCTACTCCTACGACGACATGCGCCGCGAGACCAACAAGTTCGCCAACGTCCTTGCCGGGCTCGGCGTCGAGAAGGGCGACCGCGTCTTCACCTTCATGGAGCGCATCCCCGAGATCTACTTCACGGTCTTTGGAACCCTCAAGGCCGGTTGCGTCATCGGCCCCCTCTTCTCCGCTTTCGGCCCCGACCCCGTGCGCGACCGCATGGAGAACAGCGGCGCCAGAGTCCTCGTCACCCAGCCAGAGCTCCGCAAGAAGGTCGACTCCATCATCCCCCAGCTCCCTGCCCTCGAGCACGTCATCGTCGTCAACAAGAACGGCCGCTCCGCCGAGCCTCTCGCCGACGGCGACCTCGACTACTACGAGCTGATAGGCGCCGCGTCCGACGAGTTCGGCCCCATCGCCACCACCCGCGACGACTACTCCATCATGCACTACACGTCCGGCACCACCGGCAAGCCCAAAGGCGCCGTCCACCGCCATAACGCCGTCATCCAGCACTACCTCACCGGCAAGTGGTGCCTCGACCTCCACCCCGACGACATCTACTGGTGCACCGCCGACCCCGGATGGGTCACCGGCACCTCTTACGGCATGTCGGCCCCCTGGACCAACGGAGTCACTCAAGTCATTTACGAGGGCGGGTTCAGCGCCCGCAAGTGGTACCAGATACTCCAGGACTACAAGGTCACCGTCTGGTACACCGCCCCCACCGCCATCCGTATGCTCATGAAGTCGGGAGTCGAGCTCCCCCGGACCTACGACCTCTCCAGCCTCCGTTTCGCAGCGTCCGTCGGCGAGCCCCTCAATCCCGAGGCCGTCGAATGGGGCGTGCAGGCCATCGGCATGCCCTTCCATGACAACTGGTGGCAGACCGAGACCGGCGGCATCATGATCGCCAACTACGCCTCCCTCGACATCCGCCCCGGCTCCATGGGCAAGCCGCTCCCCGGCATCGAACCCGGCATCATCGACGCCGACGGCAACGAAAAGCCCGTCGGCCAGGAGGGCAACCTCGCCGTCCGCACGCCCTGGCCCTCCATGTTCCAGACCTACTGGGAGCAGCAGGAACGCTACGACTCCCGCTTCGTCAAGGGCTGGTACCTCACCGGCGACGAGGCAGTGAAGGACGCGGACGGCTACTACTGGTTCATCGGGCGCTCCGACGACGTCATCAACACCGCCGGGCACCTCGTCGGCCCCTTCGAGGTCGAGTCCGCGCTCATCGAGCACCCCGCCGTCGCCGAGGCCGGCGTCATCGGCAAGCCCGATCCCATCGCCATGGAGGTCGTCAAAGCCTTCGTCTCCCTCAAGGAGGGCTACGAGCCGAGCGACGCCTTGCGCCGCGAGCTCATGGGCTTCGCGCGAGAGAAGCTGGCCGCCGCCGTCGCCCCCCGCGAGATCGAAATCATCCCCGGCCTCCCCAAGACGCGCAGCGGCAAGATCATGCGGCGCCTCCTCAAAGCCCGCGAACTCGGCCTCGACGAAGGCGACACGTCGACGCTGGAGGAGGATTAGGGAGTGCGCGTTCGGTAACAGTCCGTCGCTTGCATCTTCCGGAGCGGCTGCTTTAGCGTACGTGCCGTCTGAGGCCATGGGGCGCTACCGCCGCGCGTTCCCGGCTGTGAGAACATTCCCCGTGCGCCAGTTCACTCCAAAGCAGCCCAAACCCAGGCGCGGATGCTCTCTGTTCGGCCTTCTCTCCATCCCGCTGTGGGCATTCCCCTCCGTCTACCTCCTCGACATCGCTCTCCAGGTAACGCGGCATGGCGCGAACAGCGGGCTGCTCGCCGCCGGTGTAGCCGGCGCAGCCGCCGGACTCGCGCTCCCCTGTCTCGCGCGCCGCCTCCCGGAGCGCATACTTGAGCAGGCCCTCAGCGGCAAACATGAGCAGACAGCGGACGGGACCATCCTCGTGAGCGGCGCCGCCATGTCCGCAATATTCCGGCGCATTCTCGCTGTCGCCGGGCTAATCCTCGCCGTAGCTGTGCTGAACTCCGTTACCTATACCCTTCTGGACGTACCGCCCCGCGTATATCTCTGGGTCCTCGTGCGGGCAGGCTTGGTCCCGGCGGAGTTCGCCAACTGGTAACACGCCTCCCCCGCGTCCGCCCGGTCCCCTCACCCTCTCAGTGACGCGCAGCGGCAAGATCATGCGGCGCCTCCTCAAAGCCCGCGAGCTCGGCCTCGACGAAGGCGACACATCAACGCTGGAGGAAGATTAGGGGGTGCTGAGTAGATAAGACCAGCCGCGCTCCAACCTCCTCGCAGTCGCCGGGAACTCCGGCGAAGGCTACCGCTGTCAGCAGCCAGGGTGGCCGATATTGCCGCAGCATACCTGCCACCCTCTCACCTTCCGCCAATAGTTGGCGGCCGCGGCGAAGAGTGTCTTGTGCCACGGCAGCCCGCTCGCCCGAAGGTTGGCTACGGTCATGCACCAAATCTCGCGCGAGAGGAGGTCGCCCCACTCTCGTTGCCGAGGGCGGCCGTGCCCGCCGTGCCCGCCGTCCTCGCCGTCCTCGCCGTCCTCGCCGTCCTCGCCGTGATGGTCGTGGTGGCGCTCGTCGCTCATCGCTGGGCCTTCCTGATTCGACCGGCCACTCTATGCAGACGAGATAGGAAGCGTCAATCCCGCGCGGGACTCCTCAGTAGCGAGGACGAACGAGAGCGACCCGCCTTGCTAAAATCACCTCATGCCCGACCTTCCCGACAAGCTCAACCTGCTACTCTTCATGGATCCCGTGAAGGCGCCCATCGCCGAGTTGGAGGCCGTCGCGCCCGGACGCCTGAACGTGACCGCCGCGCCCGGCCAAGCGTTCGCTGACGACGCAGGCATCCACCCCCCGACGACCGGCCTCTGGAAGGCCGAACCTTGGAGCGTCGGCCTCGCGCCCGAGGAGTGCGAGCGGCTCCTGCGCGAGACGCACATCCTCGTTGTGACCCTCCCCTTCCCCAAGCGTCTACTTCCTCGCATGCCCAACCTGCTCTGGGCGCAGTACCTCTGGGCCGGCATCTCCGACCTCCGCTACTCCGACCTCTGGGGCTCCCATGTCCGCGTTGGCTCGTCCCGCGGGCACGTCGAGACTCTCCCCATCGCCGAGATGGTCATCGCCGCCTCGCTCTACTTCGCGAAGGAGCTCGGTCTCGCCACTCGCCAGACCGCGAGCGGCGAGCTGAACGCCGCTCCCTACGACCTACGCCTCCTCGCCGGCAAGACCATGGCCGTGATCGGCCTCGGCGGCATCGGACTACAGATCGCGCGGCTCGCCAAGGCCATGGGCATGCGCGTCATCGCCTCACGCCGCTCCGCGGACCGCCGCATGGAGAACGTCGGCGACGTCGATGTCCTCTACCCCCCGTCCGAACTGACCGCCCTGCTCGCACAGTCCGACTACGTAGCGCTCGCCCCCGTCCTTACCGACGACACCCTGCGGATGATTAATCGTGCCTCGCTCGCATCGATGAAGGACGGCGCCGTCCTCATCAACGTCGGGCGGGGCGAGCTCATCGACGAGACCGCCCTGAAGGACGCCCTGCGCTCCGGCGAGCTTCGCGGCGCCTATCTCGACGTCTACGACGACGAATGGTCCCGCCTCCCCGACCCTGAGCTGGCGGCCCTACCCAACGTCATCATGACACCCCACAACTCCGGCCACGTCGACGTCCCTTCCACCTCCTCGATGGAGATCCTCAAGGAGAACATCCAACGCTTCCTCGCGGGCGAGCCCCTCATCAACGAGGTCGACTGGGCTCGCGGCTACTAGTCTGCGTGAGAGGGACCGCCTGAGAGGGCGAGGACTACGGAAGGAGCAATGCATGGTCTAGGGCCCCGGAGGAGCCTTCTTGGGCAGGGTCGAGGCCATCGACGAGGCGGCCTTGGGCAGCCTGCCGCATCCGGTTCGCGACGACCTCGAAGACGTCCTCGTGCTCCGTGACGTACCCTTCCGCCCCGGATGGGTCGATGCTTGCCAAGTGCTCGAAGAGCTCGTAGGCCTCCGCGCTGGTGAGGGGCGCGCCCTCGGCGAGGCGGTCGGCGAAGTGGGCCAGCGAGTCGTCGGTGAGCGGCGCCGTCCAGCCAATCAGGTAGCCGAGAGCGTGCTCGTTCGTGTAGCGGTCGGCGAGCCAGGCATCGACGCGGCGGTCGATGAGGTTCTCGTAGAGGGGATGAGCGGGGTACGCGAGCAGGTCCGTCTCCAGGCTTTCGTCGAGAACGAGCCAAAACGCCCGCTCGAAGATGTGCGCTTGCGCCTCCGCAAGCCCCCTCGCCTCGTGGGATAGGAAGGCGCCGCCTGCCGGGTAGTGGATGGCTTGCAAGGCGTGGCCAAGCTCATGGGCCAAGGTCCCGAGCGCCTCCGAGAACCGGCGCTCCACATTCACTGCCACCACGATGCGTCCGTGCTCGGTGTCCTGGAGGCCGACCGCGTCTCGTTTCAGGTCCTCCCGCTCTTCTAGGAGCGACGGGTAGTTCTCCGGGTCCTCGACGGCGAATCGGCCTTGGTAGAGTTCGTCGACGCGGTCGAGGAAGTCCTGCTCGGAGAGAAGCTCGATATCGACAGGGATGTCCGCCGTGCTCGCGCCGGTAAGGAGGTAGACCCCTGCGTCGGCGACGCGGGACAGGTCTACGGTCAAGCCAGAGCCCTCCTCGCCCAGGACGGGCCGAGGGTTGTCGAGGAGGGCTTCCAGTCCGGCGAGCATCTGGGCGATGTCGTCGTCCGTGTACTGCACGGGCGCGGGCGGCGGGCTATCGAGCGTCAGCCATTCGACCGTGACGGCGTAGACGTTGTCATCCTCGTCCCACTCCTCGATCTCGTTGTCGGGGTCGATCACCATCTCGAAAAGATGCGGACCGGGGACGAGCGACGCGCACATCTCGCAGCGAGCGCTGGTCACCGCGCTGCCGGTGTTGGCGCGTATGAAGCGCTCCCGCCGCTCGAAGACCTCGCCGTCGATGCGGAACTCGGTCTGCACGCCCTCGACGTGCAGCGTGCTCTGCGGCGGGGCCTCGTTGAACAGCGCTCCGGTGAGGAAGGGCGCGTCGCCGACGTAGGAGACAACGCTCTCCACGCCGCCGAACGTGTCCGAGACGACCAGCGGAGCATCGTGTCCATCGGGCCAGTAGGGCGTGAGGTTGGGGAGCTGGACGGGGGGCGGCGGCGTTGGCGCGGGCTCGGCCTCAGGCGGGGGCAGCCCCGGCAGAGCGCCGGTTCCCCAGGTGAAAGTCTGCTCATAGACGTTGTTCGACTCGTCCGATTCGGCGATGACGTTTCCGGGATCCAGAGTCAGACGCAGTGCGTGCTCGCCGGGGGCAAGGGTAAGCACATCGAGCAAGCCGTCCCAGGGCCCGTCCCGGCCGGCTCTTCCACTGAGCAAGCCGTCGTTGACAAATGCATCCCACACGACACGCCCATCGACAGAGACGTGTACGGGGATGTCTTGGAGCACCGAGACAGCCCCTAAGTTGGCAAGCGAGAACAAGACGAGGCTCGTAACGTCGACGGAGAGCGCGGACGACGTCGTGGCGCCGGGGTAGGAGGTGACGACGAGAGGCGCCGTCCAGCCGTCCGGCGTAAAGGGGACGAGGTCGGGCAGGCGGCCGGCCGGTTCGTCCGGTGGGTCGCCGGTGACGAGGATGGCGACTATGTAGGAGTTGTCGGTCTCGTCCGGCTCGCCGACTTGGTCGAGGGGGTCGATGACGAGCTCGAATACATAGGCGCCGGGAGTGAGCAGGACACGGCTCGCTAGCTCGCCCCAAGCCCACGTCTCGCTGAACCAGCCGGACGGAAGCGATGTGCTCCGCCAGCGTTCAGCAAGCACGCCGTCCACCAAGAGATCAACATAGTGGGGAGTGCTGACGCCTTCCGGGCCGGCGTTCTCGTAGGCCCAGCTTATGAATACGGGTTCGAGGTCCAAGCTGACCTCGTGCTTGCGGCTCGTTTCCAGGTTGTTCATGAAGAGAGGAGCAGGCCAACCCAGGGGCGCGAACGGCGCGAGGTTGCCGCGAACGACCCGCTCGGGAGGAGGAGTCCTCGTCGGCAAAGGCGATGGGGTGGGACTCGGTAGCGGCGTCGGAGTCACAGTAGGCGTGGCGGTCAGGTCGGGAGTGGGAGTCAGGGTAAGAGTAACGGTTAGGTCGGGAGTGGGCGTCGGCGTGAGCGTAACGGCTGGGTCGGGTGTGGGAGTCGGTGTGAGGGTAACGGCTGGGTCGGGAGTGGGCGTCGGCGTGAGAGTGACGGCTGGGTCAGGTGTGGGCGTCGGCGTGAGAGTAACGGTTAGGTCCGGTGTGGGCGTCGGCGTGGGAGTAGCGGTTAAGTCGGACGTCGGAGTCGGCGTGGGGGCGCCGGTCAGATCGGGCGTGGGAGTCGGCGTAGGGGTGAGCGGCGAGACGTCTTCCGATGTGGGAGTAAGCGTCGGCTCGGGCGTGAAAGCCGGGGTCGGTCCAGTCGTCGGTGCTTCGGGAGTCGGCAGACCGGGGTCGCTAGGGGCGCTCGTGGGCGTTTGCGTAGGCGTAGGCGGGTCGCAAGCCGCGCCAGCGAAGGCCACTAGAAGTACGCAGGTCGAGAGTCTCCTCAGCATGGGGGAGTAGTCTACGCTAGGCGGTGTGTTCGTCTGCGGAGGTCATGGAGTGAGGCGTGGTCTGACGAGCCTAGCAAGGGCCACCATGCGGTTGGGCGCGAGGCTATGGTTCTGGGCGGAAACCGCCCAGAACCATAGCCTCGCATCTCGATTCCTATTGCGTTGCCCCAAGCAAGCGGCTGAAGACCTGGTGTTCTTCCTCGCTCAACCCGGCTACCACACCGAGTAGGTCATTGATTACATCGGGGGCGATGTACCCCCAAGCACTCTGGTCATAACCCGCGACTCCCGCGTGCTCTATGAAATCTGCGTCTTCCGCCGCGGCGGCGATGGCCTGCCTCCAGACTTGCACTATCTCGTCAGGGGTTCCCGGCGGGAGGATGTATCCCCTCGACGCGCCGATGACCTGATATGCAGTGTCGAAGGCATTCTGAAAGCCTTGGGACGCGTTTGTAATCTCGTAGATGTGGGGAATCTCGCTCCAGTCTTTGTCGAACCCCATCTCTTTGAGGAATTCGATCTCTTCGGGAGTCGCCGGGTCGCCCCAGCGGAACAGCGGCACGAACTGCTGCGTTTCTATCCATTCGGGGAATAGTTGTCTGACATTCCTCGGCGAGACGCGGCCGGTGGCGTCAAGCTCTCCACGATCCATCGCCGCCATGATGTCGCTGCTTCCATCGTACCCGTAAACGATTCGCACCGGCCCGCCGAGCATCTCCACGAACTCGGCGCCCTGCTCAGACGACTGGCCGGGTGAAACGCTGCCCAGATTGATCGTCTTGTCCTGTGCAATCAAATCGTCCCAGGACTCAGCTATTTCGCGACGCACCCACACATCGCCCATGGACCCAGTCCCCGACAGCGCTCCAAGGTAGACCAGCGAGTCTAGCTCGAAATCAGGTATGTCCACCCCAGCCAGTTCACGAGCGATGAAGTTGGGGTGCAGCGTGGCCATTGTGAACCCATCGGGATCGGCCTTCATCGTGTACCGGACTCCCCGCTCGCCTCCGCCTCCAACGAGGTTCCGTACGAAGAATCGCGGTTCACCCGGTATGTATCTGGGTAGGTAGATCGCGAGCATCCTGGAGAACGTGTCATAGCCGCCTCCAGGTGAGTAAGGAACGATGATCTCTATCGTCTTGCTGCTGAAGTACTCTTCCGCATTGAACGCCGTTTCGTCGGCGGGAGGAGGCTCCGTCGGCAGCGGAGCCGCCGTCGCGGTAGGCGTCGGCGGTATGGGGGTTGGCTCGCCAGGCGCCAGCGTAGGGGTCGGCGTTGCGGGCGCCGGGGTAGGCGTCGGTATAGAGGACGCCGGCGTGAGAGTGGGAGTCGCTGTCGGCTCGGGCGAGTCCGTACCGCAGCCAACGCCAACCATGACTCCCAGCACTGCTATCGCGACCGCCGCCAGACAAAGTCTGCGTCTGCCTGATCTTTGACCCATGGAACCCTCTCCTGGTTGCCCGCCTTCAGCCTGTGCCCGTATCGACGGCCAACTCATTGTGCGCTCTTCTTATACAGGGTGCAGCAGGTAGCTGCCTGAGCCTACGTCGTCCTCATGGAGGTGACCATCGGCGCCGATAGTCACCTCCATGTTCGTACTCATCTGCTGCGGCCAGGCTAGGGGCCGCTACTCTGTTGATGCGGTAGCTTATGGCAGGTCCACGCCCATCAGCCGGTAGTAGATCGGCAAGAGTTCCGGCTGCTCTTCCAGTGCTCGCTTTCCGTTGGCGAAGATGCCGACGAGCTCCTCAGGCGAGCAGTAGAAAGGCTCGTACCCCGCTATGTTCGCGGCTTCGTGGTATCCGTCGTCATGCGCGGTCTGCCGAAGGACTTCCCGCCACACTTCCACGATCTCCGACGGCGTTCCGGGCGGCAGAATCCAGGTGCGCCCGAACTGGCTGTTCAGCGACAGGACTGTTTCGAGGATCAATCGCTGTCCTTCCGTCGATTCAACCACCTCGTACACATGCGGCGGTACGGGCGCGTCGAGCTGTTCGATCCAGTCGAGGTACTGTGGATCTCCCTCAGGCTCCACGCCCCACCTCAGGATCGGAATGTGATACTTGTTCGTAACCCACTCGGGGTATAGCCGCGGAACGCTGGAGTACGAGCCGCGGGTGGTGGCGCTGATCTCGCCGCGGTCGAATGCGGCCATAATCTCGGATGAGCCGCCGTACCCGGTGATGTTCTGGATGGGCGCTCCGAGCATCTCCATCCAGCGCGGCACCGTGCCGCCGCCCTCGTCCGGTTGGGTCATCCCATTGACGAGCGTGATCCCGCTAGCCAGGACCTCGTCCCAGGAGTTTGCGATGCTCCGAGGCGTGTACAGGGAGCCTGTCGATGTTGGCAGCGCGCAGTCCACGCCGCCGATGATGGGCGCCTGGGAGAAGTCGAATCCGAGGTCCTCGCCGCGCAATGCGGCGTGGGGGATGGACGAGTGGATGGAGTGCGTGGTCAGGCCGTCCGGGTCTGCCTTGACTGTGTAGGCGAGGGCCCTGCGGCTCCCCCCGCCCGGCAGGTTCTTCACAACGAACCTCGGGTTCCCCGGGAAATACTGCCGCGCGAACTTGGCCACGAGCCGCGAGAAGGTATCGTACCCGCCTCCCGGAGCGAAGCCCACGACAATCTCAATTGTCCTGCCCGAGAAGTACGATTCGGCATCGAACGCCGAATCCGGCGTCGCCGTAGGCGGTGCGGGCGTGGGAGTCGGCGTTGCTGGCGCAGGGGTGGGCGTCGGCTGCCCGGGGGCCGTCGTGGGCGTCGGCGTTGCGGGCGAGGGGGTGGGCGTCGGCTCGCCGGGGGCCGACGTAGGGGTGGGCGTAGCGGCCGGGGCCGAAGTTGGCGTGGGGTCGCTTCCACACGCGGCGAGCGCCAGCGACATCACGAGAACCAAGACCAGCACGGGCGCAAATCTGGTCAACACACGGTCTGCCATCGATTCCTCCTTAGTCCCCGGCGACCGAGACAACGGCGCAGGGCTTGGACAACGGTCAAGGAGAGTCTCTCTCCCAACTAACTACGCAGCAGCGCCGCATTGGGTTTTCTAGTTGCCGCCCCGAACATAGAACCAGCGACGGACGCCATCCCAGTACAGCTCCGGGTCGGCGAAGAGCACCTGACCGTCATGTGCGCGGCCCAACACCAGAGCCCCCCATGCGTCGGGGTCGCCCTCGTCTCCGTCGACGGCGCGCCACTCGGACCACTGCCGCCACCGTTCCAGGTCTCCGGTCACGTCCAGGTAGTCCTTGAGTATCTCGGCGTTGGGAATCACCGCCTCGGCGACGCTCATTTCATCGGCGTCAACCATCAAAATCGAGTCGGCTCCCCCACGGAATCGCCATTCAACGGTTAGCGCCATAGCTCTCCTGATTAACCGGACGATCTAGAAGAAGAACGTGACGACCTTTGCCAGCAGGACGTTCTGGTCGAGGAGGATCGAGCGTTTCGCGACCTTCCAACCCGTGTCCGGGTCGCGGCGCAGGACGTGATCCCGGCGGCCGACGAACAGGTTCACCTCTTCGATCAGCCGGTTGTGCCACACGAAGAAGTTGTCGGAAACGCTCACTTCGTCGCCCTGGACGCCCGTGACGCGGATGTTGGAGATGATGTGGCGTATGCGGGAAACCGGCTCCTCGGCCCAGTGGACGCCGGTCATCAGCTGCCGCACTCGCCCTTCCAGAACGTCTTTCCCTTCGTCGAACCACGAAATCTCCGAGGCAGGATCCGAGTTCTCGCGGTCCCATTGGCCGAACTTCACGTTCTTACGAATCGGCATGAAGTAGTGGATGTCCTCGGCCATCAGGTCGATCCACTCTTCGTAGCGCCGTTCGTCCAGCAGAGCGGCCTCGTGGTAGATGAACTGCTCGACCTCGTCCTTGAGGACGAGGCGCTCTATGACTTGAGGCGAAATTGTGTTCGTGGTCAAGGTTGAGGCTCCTGGGGGTGTGTCGGCTCTCGACGACCTCACATCTCTTCAGCGAAGTCCGCCACGTCGGTGAAGAACGTCCACTCCTCCTCGCCAACCGCGGGAGACCCCGTGGCGGACTCGATGTAGCGGACGTTCACCCATCCGCCGTCTCCCGGGTTGCCAACGATCTCAACGATGGAGCCGTCCTTCAGCGAGAGCTTGACGCCAACCGGCACTTCACGAAGCAGCGGCCCCCCAGCCGGGGTCCGGAACCTGCTGCTGCTGCCCTTGTCTGTCGCCATTGTTCGTTCTCCGTTGTCCTATGCCAGTCTCGCTATTTCTTCACCGGGAAGATGTCGTCCCACGACCCGGCCTCCATGAACTCCAGCCACCGGCGGAGCCGGTTGCGCTGGTTCTCTTCCGCATAAGTCGTGCCGAGGATAACGAACCCCGGGACGCGGTCGTCCGGTTGCGCTAGGCCCAAGCCCTGCACGAAGGGATAGTCGAGCTTCTGGGCCGTGGTGCCCTTGCTCGCGGGGTAGGCGTAGTTCCAGTTCTCCATGTCGTCGGACTCGGTGCAGCCCATGGGGCCGCAGTATCGCATGGCGTAGTGACGCTTCCCGTCCTTCACTTCCTGCGGAGCGTCCTTGTCGACCTGGAAGATGCGCCAGCTCTCCGTCATGCCGGGAGCGATCGGGTGCCAGTGGAGGATGCGCCACGAGTCGACCGTCACGTTGGGGAAGACGTTGAAGTGCCCGCCTCCCTGTCCGCCCGGCGGAAGGAACTGGCCTTCGTACTTGGCGGCCTTCTTGTCCCTGGCCTGCTGGTAGTACTCGTCCGCTCCCGGCACGCGGTCCCACGTGTTCCGGTATGGGGGGACACCGGCCTCGTGGTAGATGGTCATGTGCCCGCCGTGACCGTACTCCCTGCTCACCATCTCGTGATTCGAGCGTGGGAACGCCGCTCGGAGCAGGCCCCTGTTGCCGCCGTCTCTGGTGCCCTGAGGGCCGATTGCCGCGGCGTTGACCGAGAGGTGCGTCATCGCCCCGTGCGTGCCGTCACCCGCAAAGCTGAAGGCGGGGAACTTCCAGTTGGTGGGGATGCGCCACCGCATGATCGGCATGAAGACCTCAATGCCGTTGTCCTCGCCGGCCGAGCTCTGGAAGCAGTGGCGGACGCTGGGGGCGATAGGGCCAAGGTACTCCTCGAACGGCGGGGCTTTCGCGTCCCACGTAGCCCAGATTGACCCGTAGTAGTTGCACACCTGAGCGACCTCGTGGAGCGGCCACTGACTCTTGTCGAAGTCGGGCCCATACGCGGCCTTGCCGTGCCCCATGCCGACCAGCCGCCCGTCCGTGTCGTACGTCCAAGCGTGGAAAGGACAGGTAAAGACGAGCGCGTTGCCCTGGTCGTACCGGCAGACCTTCATCCCCCGGTGGCGGCACGTGTTGAGGAACACGTGAATCGTGCCCGTCTGCCCCCGGACGAGGATGACTTCTTCTTCGCCCATGCGGGACGCGGCAAAGTCTCCTGGATTGGGCACCATGCTTTCGTGGCCGATGAACAGCCAAGCGCGCTGGAATATCTGCTCCATCTCCTGACGGTAGATGTCATCGTTGACATAGACCTCGCGGTTAATCATCCCGCGCTCCACGTCCACGAGCGATCGTAGAGACCTGTCTCCCCGATTCGAGATTACACTCGTCATTTCTTGCTCCTTACCGTAGCGATTTGTTGGCTCAAATGCCGTCGGCTTTATGGGAACGGTCAGGGACTTAGATTGTGCAAACTTCCCGTAGCGCTAAACGTTAGTCTATCAACGTAAATCTTCACTCCCGAGCATCGATAAACCAGACACGGCTGTGTCTGAGCGCGACTGTACCACCAGCCCCGTTGGCAGTCAATCGCCGCGGGCCGCCTACGGAGGCACCCGCGGCTAGTCGCCCGCGGCCCCCGAGCGCGCCTCCTCGCGCGCTCGCCGCTTGCGTTCGGCCCGCTCCACCTCCTCCGGGGGATGGACGTTCCTAAAAGCAAGGTACAAGCCTATGAGGTAGACGGTCTTGAGCGCGCCCGCGGCGACGAACGGCGCGCTCGCGGAGACGCTCTGCCACAGCAGGGTAGCAATGGAAGGCGTGGCCGCGCCAACCGCCGCCTGGCTAACGTTGGTGATGCTCGCCATGGCCACTCGCTCGTCCCGGTTCACGATCGCCATGGTGTAGGACTGCCGGGGAGGACCGTCCATCTGCGAGAAGAAGGCCCGCAGGAGCCAGAAAAGTACCGCCAACCCGCTCGTCGGCGCAAACGGGATTGCGACCGTGAATATCACTGCGGGGATGTGGGTAAAGACTACCGTGTTCAGAAGCCCTATCCAGTTCGCCAACCGCGCCGCTATCCAGAGAGAGACCATGTTGAGCGCGGTAGATCCCGCGAGCAGGTAGCTCACCTCCTCGAGCTCGAACCCGTACTCGATCCGGAACCAGGCCGCTACGAGGCTGAAGAAAACGAAACGCGTCGCAAAGTTGTCGACTGAGAAGATGGCGGCAAGCGAGAAGATCGTCTTCCGTGACTCGAGTTTGAGCGGGTTCCGCCACCCGCCCCTGCCTACGCCGGCGTCGATGACCGGCGAGAGAAAGCCGTACATGGATGCGGAGGCCAGCATGAGGACGGCGTACGCGACAAACATCAGCTTGAACGCCGTGAGCTCGGCGACGCCGAAGACCACGACCAGCACGGCGGGCAGCGCAGCCCCAAGGGTGCCCGACAGCCGGGCGGCCCGCTCGCCGATTCCGGCGAGGGCGAACAGGTCGGTCCGGTGTTGGGCGGTGGTCGTGTCGGGAAGCGTCGCCTGCTCCAGGGGCTGCATCGGCCCCCGGGGGCCGCTCCCGGAGATGGCTAAGCTCCCCACGAAGAAGGAGACGAACGCCAACAGGGTGTATCGCTCGGTGAAGGCGTAGCCCAGACCGGCCAAGGCCATCATCACCGAGAACCCGATGAGCAGACGCCGCTTGCCGATGGTGTCGCCGATGAAGACGATCAGCGTGGCGAACAGCGTACTGCCGATGGAGCCGATGGTGACCAGCAAGCCCATCTGCACGAGGCTGTAGCCAAGCTCGATGAGGTATATCCCGAAGAAGACCGCGATCAGCGCCTGCCCAAAGGTCCTCAGGAATCGAGCGGTTACGATGAGCCAGGCGTCCCTGGTTACCCAGCCGAGCGGACGGGATGAAGCGGCCAACGCATCCACCTTAGGGGCCGGTTCGGGGCCGGACGTACGCACGGTCGTCGCCAGCGACACCGCATCGGCGGCTAGTCTAGCACCCGGAAGGCGATGGCCCGAACGGAGGGCTTACGCGCTAACGTCAATCTCGTCCACGCAACGCTGAGTAGCCGGGTCGTAGTTTTCTGCGGTATGCCACTCGCCTGGGCGGACCGATACGTCCGAGAGCCCGTCAATGGGGATGCAGCGCCAGTTGTTCGGGGAGCCGTCCGGGGCAAGCCCGCTCTTGCTGGCGCCGCCGAACTGGTAGAAGAGGGCCTTGGCGAGGCTGCCCTTGGTCCCTATGACGTGGGGGCACATCTCCCGGAGGTAGCCATCGTAGAACGCGACGATCTGCTGCCTGCTGAGTATCGCGTCACGCATGGCGTCGTAGTCGCCATGCGCCATGCTTCCTCGTCCACGGAAGGGGTTACGCAGCCCGCGTCCCGTCGTCGGCGCCTTAGGCGCCGCTCCCAATCGGTTCGTGGTGAGCCTGTCGAACCACGGGTCCCGCCAATCAACGCCCCGCCACAGGCCATCCACGTAAGGAAGGAACTGCGTTCCGCCCTTGACGCGTTCGTGAGATGCGGGCGGGAGCTAGCTCTTCTCGGAGGAGGCCGGGGGCTTCTCCTCGTCCTTGGACTCGCTCTTGCCCTCGACGTCGTTCTTTACGTCGGCGACGGAGCCCCGGAACTCTTTGATTCCGCGGCCGAGCGCGCGGCCGATCTCAGGGACGCGGTTCGCGCCGAAGATGACGAGGACAATCACGAGAACGATCGTGAGCTCTGGCCAACCTAGTCCGAATGGCATCGCTGCGCCCCTCTCTTCCGCTGCTCGCGGACATGCTTAGGATAACACGAGCCTGCGCCCCCCATAAAGCAAGACCCTCACCACCGGGCGCGCCCGGCCACTTGCAGCGTCGCGGCCCTAGCGAGCATTTCCGTGAGCGCCAGGTCCTCGGAGGCGCCGGACTTGAGCGCCACGTCCGTTTCCAACAGGAGCCGGTACAGGCCGCGGACGGCATCCGGAGAGAAGCGGCGGGCTTGCTCGGAGGTCTTGCGGACGACGAAGTCTGAGCTAGTGCCGAGCCGCGCCCCCCACTCCTGCTGAGGCGTCCGCTGCGAGGCCAGCTCCTGCGCTATTGCGATCATGCGGGCCTGACGCGCGACCATCGACAGCAGGTACGGGCCCGCTGCCCCGTTGTCGAGGAGCGTTTGCATCGCGGAGAGGGCGGCGTCGGGGCGGCGGTCCATGATGGCGTCAACGAGCTGGAATACGTTCGCCTCTTTCGCGCTGGACACCAGCGCTTGCACGTCGTCCGCGCCGATTGGCCGACCGTTGCAGTAGATGGACAGCTTCTCGATCTCCGAGTCCATCGCCCATAGGTTCGGCCCCACCAGTTCCGCGAGCATCGCGACGGCCTGACGGTCGATCGAGGCGGCCTTCTTCGGGGCGCGGTCCTCGATCCAGGCTGCGAGGGCGTCTCGCCGGAGCGCCGGGAACTCGCGCACCGTGACCAGCTCGCTTCCGAGACCCTTAACCGCTGCGAGCACCGGGTTGCCCGCGGAGAGCTTGGCTTCGAGGAAGACGACGTCCGCCGTCGGGGGCAGTTGGCCCAGGAGCTCGGCGAGGCCGGGGGGCGCGCCGGGGGGGCTGTCCTGGCCGCGCCTGCCCCGCCGCTGACCCTCCGCCGCCCCCATCAGCCCCCGCACCACGACAACGCGGCGGTCCGCGAGAAACGGCATGACCATCGCCGCCCCGCCCAGCTTGTCGACGGAGAACTCGCTCGCCTCGAACGTCGATACATTGGACTCGCGGAGGTCGTCCGGGCCGACCGCGTCGAGCAGCGCGCCGAGGACCTCGGCTGCCGAGAAGGAGTCTTCACCGTGAAGAACGTAAATCATGGTTAGCGCGTCGAGGGCGTCGGGCGTTCTATACTAGACCGAGGAGGACGGCGTGGCGCTCTTTGCATTCCTCAAACGGCTGCGGACCGTAGCCTACCTCATGTCCCATCCGGCGGTGTCGCTGCTGCTGAAGGCGCTGCCCATCGTCGCCCTCGCCTACGTCATCTTCCCGCGCGACCTCCTGTTCGACTTCCGCATATTCGGCTACCTCGACGACGTGGTCGTCGCGGGGCTCTTGCTCGGTTTCTTCACCTCCAAGGGCGCGGAGCAGATCGCCAGGGCCGAGAAGGCCAAGGAGGAGGCGCTCCCCGCCGACTTCGTCGTCCTCAGCGACGACGACCCTCAGGAGCCGGACGACGCCTCCGACAAAGCCGAAGAGCCGGTGAGGGAGCCTCCGCGCGCTGACACCCGGTCGTAAGGCCGCCTCTTATACCCCCACAGTTGATTTTTGAGCGGCGCCCGCCGCTAAGGAGTCCCCAATGGCGACGAACCCCCCAACGAACCCCCTGAAGAAGCACTCTGCCGAAATGACCGACGGCCCGTCCCGCGCGCCCGCTCGCGCGATGCTCAAGGCCATCGGCTTCACCGACGACGACCTCGCCAAGCCCATCATCGGCGTCGCGACGACGTGGATCGAGACGATGCCGTGCAACTACAACCAGCGCGAGCTGGCCCAGTACGTGAAGGAGGGCATCCGCGAGGCCGGCGGCACGCCCATGGAGTTCAACACCATCTCCGTCTCCGACGGCGTAACCATGGGCACGGAGGGCATGCGCGGCTCCCTCGTAAGCCGCGAGGTCATCACCGACTCCATCGAGACGGTCGCCAGGGGCCACTCCTTCGACGGCCTCGTGGTGCTGGTCGGCTGCGATAAGACGCTCCCGGCGGGCGCGATGTCCTTGGCGCGTCTCAACCTGCCTGGCCTCGCCTTCTACAACGGCTCCATTGCCCCAGGGAAGTTCGACGGCAAGGACATCACCATCTTGGAAGTGTTCGAGGCCGTGGGAGCCCACGGCGCAGGCAAGATCGACGACGCGCGGCTCAAAGCGATCGAAGACGCAGCCTGCCCCGGCGCGGGCGCCTGCGGAGGGCAATTCACCGCCAACACCATGGCCATGGCTCTCGAGTTCCTCGGCATCAGCCCCGCGGGCGCCAACGCCGTCCCCGCCCTCGGCAAGGCGAAAGCCGAGGAAGCCCGCAAGGCCGGACGCCTCGTCATGGAGCTGCTCCGCAACGACGTTAAGCCCCGCGACATCATGACTCGCGAGGCGTTCGACAACGCCATCGCAGGCGTCGCGGCGACGGCCGGCTCCACCAACGCCGTCCTCCACCTGCTCGCCATCGCGCGCGAGGCCGGCGTGCCCCTCACCATCGACGACTTCGACGAGATAGCCTGGCGTACTCCCGTCGTCGCGAGCATGAAGCCGGGAGGCCTCTACGTCGCGGAGGACTTGTACAACGCGGGCGGCTACGGCCTCGTCTCCAAGGAGCTCGTCGGCGCGGAGCTGGCCCACGCGGAAACGCGCAACGTCAGCGGCGAGAGTTTCGGCCAGATCGCAACCGCCGCCGTCGCCGCGCCCGAGCAGAAGGTCGTCGTCTCCATGGCCGACCCGGTCAGCCCCCACGGTGGCGTCGCCATCCTCCGGGGAAACCTCGCGCCGGAGGGATGCGTCGTGAAGCTCGCCGGCCACGGACGCCGGCTCCATCGCGGCCCGGCCAAGGTGTTCAACCGCGAGGAGGAGTGCTTCGCCGCTGTAAGAGCGGGCAAGATCGGCGACGGCGACGTGGTCGTCATCCGGTACGAGGGCCCCGTCGGCGGACCGGGAATGCGCGAGATGCTCGGCGTGACGGCGGCCATCCAGGGCGCGGGCCTCGGCGACAGCGTGGCGCTCATCACCGACGGACGCTTCTCCGGCGCGACGCACGGGTTCATGGTGGGCCACATCACCCCCGAGGCCGCAAACGGCGGGCCTATGTGCCTCGTCCAAGACGGCGACTTCATCGTCCTGGACGTGGAGGCGCGTCGCTTGGACCTCGACGTGAGCGATGACGAGCTGGCCAAACGGCGCGAGGCCTGGGTCGCGCCGCCCCCGAAGTACACCACGGGCGTCTTCTCCAAGTACGCGAAGAGCGTCGCGTCCGCCAGCGAGGGAGCCATCACTAGCCCTGGCCTGCCCGGCAGCGTCTGGTAACCTCTCCCCTTCTCCCAGCGGGAGAGGGCCAGGGCGAGGAAGAACGTCTGCTAGAAAAGGGAGGAAGCATGGCTGGAAGAATGCTAGGGGGACTCGGTCTCGCCCTGCTCGCTTGCCTCGTAGCGATAGTCGCGGCGGCTTGTAGCGGCGGAGGCGGAGACTCTGGCACGGTAACAATCGGGCCGGACGAGCCGGTGCGGCTTCGCTCCATGTTCTCGTTCACAGGCGCGCCGTCGTTGGCCGTCCCGCTGCAGCGGGGTGTCGAGCTGGCCGTCGAGGACCTCCGCCGCATTCACGGCCACCCGATTGAAATCGGAGAGCCGCTGGACAGCGCGTGCTCGGCGGATGGCGGGCGCAAGGCCGCGATGCGGGTCATCGCCGACGAGAAGGCCTTGGGCGTCATAGGTCCCTCATGCTCGGGCGCGGCGGTCGCGGCCTCGCCGCTGTTGAGCACGGCGAAAGTGGTGATGATTTCCCCGTCCAACACGTCGCCTGCGCTTACGTCTGACCTCGCGGGCAACGCGAGCTCGGACTACCACTCCGGCTACTTCCGCGTCTCCAACAACGATCTCTATCAGGCGCGGGCCGTCGCCGATTTCGCCTACAACGAGCTTGGCCTGCGGCGCATGGCTGTAGTCCACGACGGCGACCCGTACACCAGCGGGCTCACCGCGGCGTTCGACGACGCCTTTACCGCTGGCGGCGGCGAGGTCGCGGCCGCCGCTGAAATCGAGAAGGGGGATACGGACATGGCCCCCGTCCTCGCGCAGTTCGCGGCGGCGGGCACAGACGGCGTCTTCTTCCCGCTTTTTCGGGCCGAGGGCTCTCCCTTCGTCCGGCAAGCGCGCGAGTTCGACGGGCTGGAGGAAGCAATCCTCATGGGGGGCTCATCCCTACTGGTGTCCGAGTTCCTCGGCATACCGGAGTCGGAGGGCATGTACTTCGCAGGGCCGGAGTCGGTTCACGGCTCGAACGAAAACCAGACGACGGGCAAGACCGCCGACGAGGTGCTCGCCGCTTACCGACACAAGTACGGCGAATCCCCCGCCTCTCCCTACTGGGCCCACGCCTACGACGCCACGACGCTCCTGCTTGCCGCCATCCAGCGCGGGACCCCACGGGACGATGGGAACGTCTTCAGCCGCGCTTTCGGCGTGGACGAGGAGGGACGGTTGACGGTAGAGCGCGCAGTGCTTCCCGAGGCCATCAGGCAAGTGTCGTCCGACTTCCAGGGCCTCATCGGCGCAATCACGTGTGACAATTTCGGCGACTGCGGAACGGGGCGCCTCAGCATCTACCACCACACGGACTCCGCCGTCACCGACCCCGCCCAGCTCCCGGTCGTCTACCGCTTCGAGCCGTAAGGGAGGGCTGCGTCCGTCCCTCGAACCCTGTCTGGCTACCGGAGAAGTAGCTCCGGTTCGACGAGCAGTTCTGGGACTCGCCTCCCGAGGGCTTGGGCAATTGCGGTCAGGGTCTTGAATCTGGGCGTCTGTTCTCCCTTCTCGAGCCGCACTAGGGTCACTCGCCCGATGTCCGCCGCGAGGGCGAGCGCCTCTTGGGTCAGGCCGGCCGACTCCCTGAGCTGGCGGATGCGTTCGCCGAGGGTCTGCCTCCCGCGCATAGCTATGGCCTCGACTGTTGGCCGGTAGGACTCGTCGCAATAGTGGCGAGCGAAGTCCCAAGGAACCTCGACCTGTTCTCCTCCGACCGTCTCCAGGACCATCTCGTACGGGTTCGGCAATGCGAGGCTGGACAGGGCTGCCCGTTCCTTGATTTCAGGAATGTCCGCGAAAGGTATGAGTCCTTTGCACCCGTCCGCGAAGCTCAACTCGATCCCATCCCCCAGCAGGGTGGCGGCCGTCATCATTCGGTCCGCGTTTTTAACCAGAACAGCGTCCATCGGCTACCTCCCATGAATAGTGTCCCACGCGCTCCTGATATCCTCGGCATGTCTCCCATACGCCTTCATGATGTCCCGGAAATCGCCCGGCGGGGGACTGTCCATATATGTCCCTCTATTCAGCTCTATCCGGCACACATCTTCATTGCCCACCCAGACGTGTACGTGGGGAGGCTCAAAACTGTTCTCCCTGGTGTTGACAACAAAGCGGAATTGGCCTTCTACCGCCACGGTCGGCATGCAAAGTCCTTGGGCGAAGCGCTATTTCCCATATTGCCATGCGCGCAATGTATCATTGAACGATACATTTCGTGAAGCCCCCTCGCGACCGGCAGGGCGCCCGCAGGCGCGTCACCGGATCAGAACTATCTCGCGTTGCACGGGCGTGGTGATTTCCAGTCCGGACTCGCCGACGTAGAGGTCAATCTCCGAGCGCACGCCGAAACCGGGCAGGTAGACGCCCGGCTCGATGGTGAAGCCCAGCCGGGGCAGGAACGTGCGGGTGTCGTGCGTCTCCAGATTGTCCAGGTTCACGCCGCCGGCGTGCACCTGCTTGCCGAGGCTATGGCCCAGGCGGTGGACGAAGTAGTCCGCGTACCCGGCTGCGGCGATACGGTCGCGAGCGACCTGGTCGGCCTCCCAGCCTTGCGCGTTCTCGCCGGAGGACAGACGTTTGGCGAGGAACTCCGACGCGGCGTCGCGGGCGCCGGCCACGACGTCGAAGACCCGCTGATGCTCGGCGGGCGCCTCTCGTCCGATGTAGGCAACCCACGTGATGTCGGCATAGATGCCGTCGGCGCCAGGCTCGCGGGCCCAGAGGTCGATCAGCGCCCAATCGCCGGGCCGGAAGGCGGCGCTCGCCTCGGGCGTGGGGTCGAAGTGAGGGTCGGAGGCGTGAGCGTTCGCCGCGACGACCGGCCCGTGGTCCGTGACCAGCCCTGCGTTCGAGAACCGGCCCATGATGTACTGCGCCGCGTCGTGCTCCGTCACGCCGGACGACAGGCCCTCCCCGATGAACGCGAACGCGTCGAGGACGATTGTCGAGACTGCGGCGACCGCGCGCCGGTGCGACGCGAGTCCGGCCTCGGTCCAGCGCTGCGTCGCGTACTGCAACAGCTCGGCGGAGGACGCGACCTCGACGCCGAAAGATCGCATCAGCTCGACCGTTCCGGCGTCGACGCGCCCGGCGCGCGGCAGCTCCCGGTTGGGCGAGTACTCCATCGCCACCCGCCCGAACGGACGCAACGCCGTCCGCAGCAGCGCGTGGATATCCTCCAGACCGCGATAGACGGCGAGGAGCGGCGCGTCGGAGCGCACTTGCCCGGCGTCGACGGCGCTCACGAACAGCGAGGGCCTGCCGTCCGGCGGCACGAGGAGGAACACCGGCCTGGTGAAGTGCCCCTCGATGCCCGTCAGATCGGCGAGCGCCGGGTTCGAGCCTTGGTAGTCGTACACGAGCCAAGCGTCGAGGTCGCTCGCGGCCAGGAACTCCTGCGCCTGCTTGATGGGGGAAGGCTCGGGCGGGACCGATTGCACGGGCGCCTCCTAGAACATGCCCTTGATCTGGCCGCCGTCGACCGCTATGGACTGCCCCCCACGATTGCGGCCCGCCCTTCGAGTCCAAGTTCCATATCACAGTCCCTTTTCGCGGCTCAAAACACCACTACGGGGTTCACTGGAGAACCCGTGCCGCCCTCTATGCGGAGGGGGTTGATGGTGATCATGAACTCCCAGCGGCCCCGCTCCCCGCACGCCTCTGCGAGCCTCTCGAGGTCCGCGTTGTCCAGTATCCACAGGCCCATGCCCACAATGCCCACCTGGTGCACCGGGTTGGTCAGCCGGTCGAAGCCTGGGTGGGGCAGACTGTTGCCCGTGTCCGACCCCAGCATGGCGATGGAGCGCTCATGGTAGAAGGGCAAGCAGTTGGCGTGCGTGCCCGTGCCGCCCTCCGCCGGGATGTTCCACGGACCAAGCTCCGCGCGGCGGCGCAGCTGCCCCGTCCGCACCAGGAGGACGTCGCCGGGCCCAACGCGTACGCCCTCGGCTTCCTCCGCAGCCTCCAGCTCCTCTCGCAGCACGCCGTCGCTGGGATCCAGCCACGGCGCGCCGCGCAGCCGGGGGATGTCCAGCAGGACGCCGCGGGCCAGGACGCCGCCTTGGAGCACCTCTATCGACTCTCTGGTCGCGCCGTAGCGGGTGGACACCAAGCTGGAGGGCTTGCCGTTGTACATCTTCCCGCCAAAGAAGAAGTGCGACAGGCTGTCGACGTGGGTGACGGTGTGCCCGTGGAAGGCGACCCCGATGAAGTCCGAGGAGGTCTGCGCCGGACGGGGCGGCCCGACCTTTTCGTCGTGGGCGTAGCCCTCGCCCGACTCGATCATGTAGTGGACCGGCTGCGCCAGCACGTCCGGCCCCGGCGCGTTGCTGAGCGTCCGCGAGCACGACACCGCCACGCCCTCTTGCACCAGGGACGCCGCTCTGCGGCGCGTCTCCGGGGTGATGTGGTTCATCGTGCCCAGCTCGTCCTCATCGCCCCATCGCCCCCAGTTGCTCAGGGAGGTGAAGTAAGCCAAGACTTCATCTTGGGTCGGCAGGTCCGGCATGATTGCCCCCTCTCCTGGACCGCTGTACACCGGCCATAGCGCAGGCGGCCGGCGCGCCGATGATAGCCCATGCGCCGAGCTTCCCTCCTCCCATCCGTCATTCCAGCGGAAGCGGGAATCCAGGGTGCGCGGGAGTGCAGACGAGGCGTGTGGCGAGAAAAACGCTCGCCAAGCAGCAGTTACGCAAAAATCTCGTCTGCGGGGGAGACTGAGAGGGGGCCGCGACATCTGCCCCTTCCCCCATCCCCAACCAATCCCTACCATGGACTCCGACAAGCGAAGAGCCGACGCACTCCCCCCTGCTCCATAGACCCCCAAGCTACGCAGACGGGGGGGGGGGGGGGATTCTTGAATTCTTGCATTCTTAACCCCCTTCCATGGCGCCACGGCCTGCTAAACAGGAACAGAAACGATCGGGGGAAATCTGTTTCTGGCCCCCGCTCCGTCGCCCGTCCACCGCATCACGGCCACGTAAATCAAATATCCCAAGAACAGAGGGAGCCTGCAATAAAATGTTCTTGCTGCTCCACAGACGCCGCAAGCTTCACGGGACAGGCTCCCCTAAACCGCCATAAGGACCCACCATGACCGCCTCCCCCGCAAACGCCGCGTTCGACTCCCTAGCCAAGCGCATCCTCGACGAGCGATGGGAGGCATACCCCCACGAGGCCTCGGCGGTGGGCTTGCATGAGTACGACGGACGGCTGCCCGCGCTCTCTGCCGAAGCCATCGAGGCGCGTGTCGAGCAGCTGCACGAGTCCGCTGGACGGCTCGCTGCTCTCGATCCGGCGTCGCTGACCGACCGGCAGCGGTTCGACCGCGAGCTGTTGATCGCCGGGATCGATGGCGAGCTGTTCGATCTCACCGAGTGGCGCGCCTTCCGGAGCAACCCGATGGCGCTGATGGGGCCCATCGAGGTCACGAACTACATGGACCGCTCGTACGCGCCGCCCGAAGAGCGGGCCGCGTCGCTGGCCCAAGCGTTGCGGCAGGCGCCCGCTTACCTCGAAGCGCTGGCCGCATTGCTCGAACCGCCGTTCGCCGAGCCGGTCTTGCGCCAGAGCATCGATTCCTACGAAGGCATCGCGGGATTCTACCGCGACGACGTAACCGCGTTCGTCCGGCGGCACGGAGGCGCATCGGGCGAGGAGCTGGCGAACGTTGTCGAGCGCGCCGCCGACGCGGTGGAAGCCCTCGTCGCGCGTCTCAGGTCACATGAGCCGGCCAGCGATTTCGCGATGGGCCCGGACCTCTACGCCAAGATGCTGCGCCACGGCGAGATGGTCGAGCTTTCCCTCGCCGAGATTGAGGCCGCGGGGGAGCGCGAGCTGCGGCGGAACCTCGACGTCGCGGCGTCCGCCGCCAAAGAGATCGTCGGCAGTGAGAACGTAGCCGAAGCGATGGCTGTCATCGGCAAGCGCCACCCGACTGCCGAGGGACTGCTCGACGACGCCCGCGCGATGCTCGAGGAGATACGGGCTTACACCATCGATCAAGGCATAGCGAGCGTGGTCTCCGAGGTGCGTGCGGAGGTGAAGGAGACGCCCGCCTTCATGCGCTGGGCATTCGCGGCGATGAACAGCCCCGGCCCCTTCGAGACCGTCGCGACCGAGGCCTTCTACTACGTCACGCCCGTCGACGACCGCTGGACGGCGGCCCAGGCCGAGGAGTGGCTCGCCAACTTCAACTACCCGACCTTGAAAATCATCTCGATTCACGAAGTCTATCCCGGCCATTACGTCCACTTCCTCCGCAACGGCGGCGCGCCGTCCGACGTCGCCAAGGTCTTCGGCGCCTATTCGTTCTGGGAGGGGTGGGCGCACTACTGCGAAGAGATGTTCTTGGAGGCGGGATATGGCGACGGCGACCCCGAGCTGCGCCTCGCCATGGCCCAAGAAGCGCTCGTCCGCGTCTGCCGGCTCCTCTGCTCGCTGCGGATGCACACCCAGGGAATGCCGTTGCCCGACGCGGCGCGCTTCTTCCAAGACAACGCGTTCATGGCCGAGCTGCCCGCGTCCCAAGAAGCGCTCCGCGGGACGTTCGACCCCGGCTACCTGAACTACACCCTGGGCAAGATGATGATTTACAAGCTGCGCGCCGATTGGCAGGCACAGCAGGGCGCGGCTTACAGCCTGGGCGCCTTCCACGACGAGCTCCTCAGCCACGGCGGGCCGCCCCTCCCCCTCCTGCGCCGGACGATGCTCCGCAACGACGACGGCCAAATCCTCTGACCGCGACCTTGGCAATACTCTCCCGGTATCCGTCATTCCCGCGCAGGCGGGAACCTCGCCTCCTCTGCCGGAGCGGATTTCAGACCCGCCTGCTATCCCAACGTGGTTACGCGAAGGTCCAAGCCGCGCCCCCGCCAGCTAGAATCCGTCCATGGCCCTGATCGTCTTCATCGTCGTGATGCTCGTGATTGCCGCCTCAGCGGCGCTGCCCCTAGCGTGGATGAGCGGCGATCCCCGCCGCGAGCCCAACGCCCTCGCCATCGGCGCCGCCGTCCTCGGTGGGGGCGGCGGGGCGGTCGGCTTTGGACTCGTCGTCTTCTTCCAGGCTACGGAGGGCTTCGACAGCTCGACGGTCCAGCTCCTCGCTTACACCTCGCTCTTGCCGGTCCTCGCCGCGCCAATCGGACTTCACGCCGCGCTCCGGAGTAGGTCGAGGGCGGCTCGGCGCGCCCTCCTGGTCCTCGCGGCGGCGCTCACGCTGGCCGGGACGCCGGTCCTCGTCGTGTTCTCCATCGGAGGGCTCACTGCGCTCGTCTCGGGGCTCTGCTACCTGGCGGCGACAGGGAACCCGCGAGAGCTCATCCGTAAGCTGGACCCGCGCCTCCCTCGCTCCTGAGACCTTGCCTACCTCCTCCCGTCATTCCCGCGAAGGCGGGAAGGTGAATCCACATTTGAAGTGCAACACCTGCTCCTCGACGACCCCCGCCGGTGTCCGGTAGCCCAGGCACTTGCGCGGCGTATTGTTGTACGCCTGCCCGATCAGCGCAAACCGCTCATCCGACACCTCCCCCAGATTCGTCCCCCGCGGCAGGAACCGCTGCAGCCGGCCGATCGCGTTCTCCACTCCCCCCTTCTGCCACGGCGAGTACGTGTCGCAGAAGAACGTCTCGATGCCCAACCGGTGAAGCTCGTAGTGACGGGTGAACTCGGTCCCATTGTCGAAGGTCACCGTCTGGCGAAACTCCGGCGGCAACGGCCCCAGCATCCGGGCGATGGACTCCGCGATCGGCCCCGCCTCCTTCGACGGCGCACGCGCGAGAAGCAAGAGGCGCGAGGAGCGTTCCTGCAGGGCCAACACCACCTCCCCCGACCTCCCGAACTGCATCGTGTCCGCCTCCCAGTGCCCGAAGGTCCGCCGGTCGGCCGCCGCTGCAGGCCGTTCCGAGAGCGCCCTCCGGAGGGGGATGAAGGAAACCGAGCTTCCCCCCCTGCGGCCCCGCCTCCCCCGCTTCCACTTCGCCCTCGGCAAGTAGCGCCGCCAATCATGGTCCTTGTGCCGCGCGGCCTGGGCGTAGACGAACCGGTAGATGCTCTCGTCCGAGGTCACCGTCCGGCCCTCCTCTCTGCGCATCTCATGGGCGACCTGCTCCGGCGACCACCCCCACTTCAGGCCCGCCAAGACCCGCTCCCGCAACCCCTCGTCCCGTTCCAGCCGCGCCCCCGTCCAGCGCCGCGCGCGGGCACGCTCCTGGGCCGGCGACGCTTGGTACCCGTCCGTTCGCAGTGCGTTCCGCTTCAGCTCCCGAGCCACGGTCGATGCCGCGCGATCCAGAGTTGTAGCGACTTGCCGGACCGAGGAGCCCTTGGCGCGTAAGCGGGCAATCTCACACCGTTCCTCAATGCAGAGCTGTCTGTATTCCATGGCAACACCCTAATCTGGTGTTGCACTTCGTTTGTGGATTCAGGGAACCTCGTAGCGGCGCGACAGCGGCGCGGTCCCTGCCTCCCACGCCCCCCTCCCGCCATTGCTTCCCATCGAGCGCGTCTTATACTCCCGTCGAGCGTAGGCGCCGCATGACCAACCTCAACCATATGCAGCGGGCGATCGACCTCGCCCGGAAGGCCGTGGGGACGACGAGCCCCAACCCTCCGGTGGGGGCCGTCGTCGTGAAGGACGGGCGCGTGCTCGGCGAAGGACGGACGCTGCCGCCCGGCCAGGGCCACGCCGAGGTCGAGGCGCTCCGCATGGCCGGCGGCGACGCGCGCGGGGCGGAGCTGTTCGTCACGCTCGAACCGTGCGCGCACCACGGACGCACGCCCCCCTGCACGGACGCAATCATCGGCGCAGGGGTGAGCGCGGTGCGCGTCGCGGTCATGGACCCGGCGCCGTATACCGCTGGGCGCGGGGTCGAGACGCTGCGGCGCGCGGGCGTCGCCGTAACCGTGGACGACGGCCCGCGCGAGGCTTGGCGGCTCGTCGAAGCGTTCGCCAAGCACGTCACGACGGGCCTCCCCTTCGTCGTCGCCAAGTTCGCCATGAGCCTCGACGGCAAGATTGCGACCCGCACGGGCGACTCGCGGTGGATATCGAACGAGGCCTCGCGCCGCGAGGCGCACCGCCTGCGCGCCGAGGCCGACGCCGTCATGGTAGGCATCGGCACGGCCCTCGCCGACGACCCCAAGCTGACGGTCCGCGACGTCCCGAACGAGTCAGGTAGGCAGCCGTTGCGCGTCGTCGTCGATAGCTCAGGCCGGCTTCCGGCGACGTCCGCGATGCTCGGGGAGCCGGGGCGAACGCTCGTCGCCGTCGCCAACGACGACGCCGCGCGCGCCGCCGGGAAGACTGGGGCGGACGTGTTCGAGGCGGGCGGCGGCCGGGTGGACTTGGCGCGGCTCATGGCGGAGCTGGGCGCGCGCGGCGTCATGTCGGTGCTCGTCGAGGGCGGCGCGACGCTCCATGGCACCCTGTTCGAGCAGCGGCTCGTGGATAAGGTCGTCGTATTCATTGCGCCGGTTATCATCGGCGGTGATGGCGCGCCGGGGCCGGTGGCGGGCGAAGGCGCGGAGGTCGTCGCCGGGGCCCTGCGCCTCGATGCCGTCGAGTACGCGGAGCTGGACGGCGACATCATGGTCGTCGGTTATCCCTCTCAGTGAATACGACTGGACCCCCCCTGCATAATACCGGGGAGCGCAGAGGGACCACGCCCCTCTGCCGGGGGCGTGGGGGTGTCCCCCACAACATGACGGGCGGGTGGGTGGGAAGAGTTACGCCCGTCAGAGAATAGGGTTCCGCAACTTTACCCCCTGCGTCGCGGCCGGGAGTTGCGCAAAGGTCTCGCAGGCGGGCGAGGACTCTTAACCTCCTCTCCCGTCTGCGGGGGAGGATTGAGGAGGGGAGAAGCGTGTTCACAGGCATCGTCGAAGAGGTGGGCGAGGTTGTCGAGCGGTCGCGGAACGGCCTGCGCGTGGCGGGCGGCTCGGTGATGGACGCCCTCGCCGTCAGCGATTCCATAGCGATCAACGGCGTCTGCCTCACCGTAACCTCTCGCACGGCTACGACGTTCACCGTCGACGTTGTCGAGGAGACCCTCGCTCGCACGAACCTCGGAGCCCTGGGAGCGGGCGACCCGGTGAACCTGGAGCGCGCGCTGACGCCGGAGTCGCGGATGGGGGGGCATATCGTTCAGGGCCATGTGGACGGCCCCGCCGAGGTCGTGACGTTCGGCGGGCCGGCGGAGGACCGCGTGCTGCAGGTCCGGCTTCCCGATGAGCTGGCGCGCTATGTGGTCGAAAAGGGCTTCATCGCCATCGACGGCGTCAGCCTCACGGTCACGGGCGTCGAAGGCCCGGACTTCACGGTCGCCGTGATACCGTATACCGTAGAGCACACCGCCTTCAGGGCCAGGAGGCCGGGAGATAGGGTGAACATCGAGGTCGATATCCTCGCCAAATACGTCGAGCGCCTCGTCTCGTCAGGAGCGAGCGGGCCGAGGACGAGCCGGTAGGAGAGCAAGCAATGCCGCTCATCAGCGTCGAGCAAGCCATAGAAGACATCCGCACGGGCAAGTTCGTCATCGTGGTGGATGACGAGAACCGCGAGAACGAAGGCGACTTCGTCATGGCGGCCCAGTGGGTCACCCCGGAATCGATCAACCTGATGGCGACCCACGGACGCGGGCTGATATGCGTGCCGATGACCGGCGAGCGGCTCAACCAGCTGGATCTCGACATGATGGTCGAGCACAACACCTCGAAGCACACCACTCCCTTCACCGTGTCGGTCGACATCGACAACGGCAGCACCGGCATATCGGTGCATGACCGCGCGGCCACGGTGAAGGCGCTCATCGACCCGGCGACGAAGCCGGAGGACCTGGCCAGGCCGGGGCATATGTTCCCGCTGCGCGCCCAAGAGGGCGGCGTTCTCGTCCGGGCCGGCCAGACAGAGGCGACCATCGACCTGGCGAAGATGGCGGGCCTGCGGCCCGCCGGCGTGCTGTGCGAAATCATGAACGCCGACGGCACGATGGCGCGGATGCCCCAGCTCGAGGAAGTCTCACGCGAGCTCGGAATCGACATCGTCACGATCGCCGACATCATCGCCTACCGCCTGGAGCACGAGCGCCTCGTCGAACGCGTCGCCGAGGCGCGCCTCCCAACGGCGTACGGCGTGGCGAAGGCGATCGCCTACCGGTCCGAAGTCGATTCGGCCGAGCACGTGGCGCTCGTGTTCGGGAACATCCGCACGAAGCAGCCGGTTCTCGTGCGGGTGCACAGCGAATGCCTGACCGGCGACGTGTTCGGGAGCATGCGCTGCGACTGCGGCGCCCAACGCGACATGGCCATCAAGGCCATAGCCGAGGCGGGTCGAGGCGTGTTCCTGTACATGCGTCAGGAAGGCCGAGGCATCGGCTTGCACAACAAGATCAAGGCCTACGCGCTCCAGGACGGCGGCGCCGACACCGTCGAGGCTAATCAGCGGCTAGGCTTCCCCCCGGATCTGCGCCACTACGGCGTCGGCGCCCAGATCTTGGTGGACTTGGGCGTCCGCAACATGCGCCTGATGACCAACAATCCCAAGAAGATCGTCGGGCTGGAAAGCTACGGCCTCAACATCGCCGAGCGCGTGCCCATCGTCGTCGAGAGCAACCCCGAGAACCACGACTACCTGCAGACCAAGCAGGACAAGATGGGCCATCTCCTCGGCCCGCTCGGCGCGGAGTCGCATAGATAGCGCCGCCCCCTCTCCGTCATTCCCGCGAAGGCGGGAACCTCGCAGCCCATGCGCCCCTTACGATTGGGCGGGCGCGCTCGCTACAATAGGGGCATGGCTCACGAGATCAGCGGGGGGCTCGACGGGCAGGGGTTGCGCGTCGGCATCATCGTCTCGCAGTTCAACGAATCGATTACGTCCCGGTTGCTGAGCGGCGCGCGCGAAGCGGCCGTGAAGCACGGCGTGCGCGAGGAGCGCATCACCATCGTCCAAGTGCCCGGCTCGTTCGAGCTGCCGCAGGCCGCGGCCCGCATGGCGCGCAACGGGGGGTGGGACGCTCTCGTTGCGCTCGGCTGCGTGATTCGAGGCGAGACGGCCCATTTCGATTTCGTCGCCGCCGAAGCCGCCAGGGGCGTCGCTCAAGTGGCGCGCGACACCGGCGTGCCGGTGGCCTTCGGCGTCCTCACGACCAACGACGTCGCCCAGGCGATGGCCCGCTCCGGAGGCGCGGCGGGCAACCGCGGGTTCGACTCTATGGAGTCGGCCATCAAGATGGCGAGCCTCAACCGGCAGCTCGACGAGGCCGTCCAGCCCGCCGCCGCCAAGAACTGAGAGACCCCCGCCAACATGCCTATCCAAGAACAGTTGATCGAAGACCTCAAGACTGCGATGAAGGCCCAAGACCTCATCACGAAGGACACCGTCCGCCTGATTAGGGCCGCGATGAAGAACGCCGAGATCGAGAAGGGCAAGGAACTCGACGATGAGGGCGCCCTCGACGTGCTGGCCCGCATGGCCAAGCAGTATCGCGACAGCATCACGACCTATCGCGACAACGGACGCGAAGACCTCGCCCTGCGAGAAGAGGCGGAGCTCGAAGTCCTCGTCCGCTACCTCCCAGAGCAGCTCGGTGAGGACGATATCCGCACCCTCGTGCAGCAGACCGTGAGCGAGCTTGGCGCGTCCGGCCCCCAAGATCGCGGCAAGGTGATGGGCAAGCTCATGCCCCAGCTGAAGGGCAAGGCCGACGGCGGCCTCGTAAGCCGCGTCGTGGGCGAGTTGCTGACGTGAGCGCTCCCCCTTGTTATCCCCCTCTCCCGTCCGCGGGTGGACTAGCAAAAGGGCCATCTGAGAGTCCCCTCCCCCATCTGCGGGGGAGAGTTAGAGAGGGGGCAGCCCCCATCCGTCATTCCCGCGCAGGCGGGAACCTCGCAGCCCCTCCCTTCGAGAGAGGGTTAGGGAGGGGCATAAGAGATGTCGGCTAGGTACGGAGTAGTCGTATTTCCAGGGACCTGGTCCGAGGTCGACTGGCTGGACGCGCTCACGGGCGTGATGGGCGCCGACGCGGAGTACGTCTTCCACAAGCAGACCGACGTCTCGCGATTCGACTGCCTCGTCATCCCCGGCGGCTTCGCCTACGGCGACTATCTGAGGCCTGGCGCAATCGCGCGCTTCTCGCCCGTTATGCAGGCGGTAGTCGACTTCGCGGACGCGGGCGGGCCGGTAATCGGCAGCTGCAACGGCTTCCAGGTGCTGTGCGAGTCGGGACTGCTCCCCGGCGCATTGATGCGCAACGCGAGCTTGGAGTTCCGATGCCAGCCGCAGCGCCTGCGCGTCGAGCGTGCGGCGGCGCCCTTCACCTCTCTGGCGCGCGAAGGCGAGGTCCTCTCCATACCCGTCTCCCACGGCGACGGCAATTACTACGCCGACGACGAGACGCTCGCTCGCATGGAGGCGAACGGCCAGATCGCATTCCGCTACTGCGACGCCGACGGAAACGTGACGCCGGAGGCCAACCCCAACGGCTCCCGCGCCAACATCGCCGGCGTGACGAACGAAGCAGGCAACGTCATCGGGCTCATGCCCCACCCCGAGCGTGTGGTCGAGCCTGCCCTTGGTGGCGACGACGGACTGAAGATTCTCCGCTCCATCGATGAAGCGCTTCACGAGCGCGCGGGCGCATAGGCGCGGAGAAGCGTGGGCCTCGGCATCATCCTCGCACTCGTGGCCGCGCTGGGCTGGGGCGCAGGCGACGTTTTCGTGCGCAGGGCCATGTTCGGCGCAACTCCCGAATCAGTGCTCATCGCCGTCGTTGGGATGGTGGCCGCCGTCCTTGGCGTCGTGATCGTCGCGACCGAGGGGCTTGCGGCGTTCGGCGACATCAGCCCCGCATTCGTGGGAGCCGCGGCAGTGATGGGAGCGCTGGCCTGGGTGACCGGCAACCTCTTCTACTTCCACGGCATGAAGCGCGCGGGCGTAACCCTCGCCTCGCCTATCCTGGGGGCGGGGCCGCTCTTCGCCATCGCGCTCGCCGTGGTCGTTGCTGGCGAGCGGCCGAACCTGGCGACGGTGGCGGGCGCGGTCGCAGTCGTGATTGGGGTTGTGGTAATCCTGACGGACCGTAACCGGGTGCTGCGGTGAGCGCCCCGAAACCGGCTGCAAGCGCAGGAACTGGCCGCGCGGACAGCCGCCGCATCACGATCGGCCTCGTGTTCGCGACGCTGGCGATGCTGTCGTTCGTCACGGTCGGCCTGCTGGCGAACCACCTCGTCGACAGAGGCGCCTCCCCCGTGGTCGTCGCGTTCTACGAGGCGTTGTTCGGCCTCGCGTTCACCCTGGGAATCAAGGCGCGGACCCTCCCTCGAGGAGGCCTCCCTGGGAGTAAGCATATAGATAAAAGGCCCCCAGGGCCGGGGGCAGGGTCGACCTTGGTATGGATGCTGGCGGCTGGCGTCCTCTTCGCGCTGGCGACGGGCAGCTTCTACACCGCGCTCTCTCGTATAGACTTCAGCGTCGCCGCCCCGATAACCGGGGCCGTCCCGCTCGTCTCGTACCTGTTCGTGCTCATCATGCTGCGCGGCCACGAGCGCCTAACGCCGCGAGTGGTTCTCGGCGCGGCTCTGGTGGTCGCAGGAGTAGGTCTCATCGGAGCCGCCAACTGATGCCTGTATCCCAACAAACCCTCGACCAGATTGCCCTCAGCCGCGAGGAGTACGACCTCATCGTGCAGAAGCTCGAGCGCGAGCCCAACGAGCTCGAGCTCGGACTGTTCGGCGCGCTCTGGAGCGAGCATTGCGGCTACAAGCACTCGAAACCGCTGCTCAAGGGCTTTCCCACCACCGGGCCCGCTGTCCGGGTGCAAGCGGGCGAGGAGAATGCGGGCGTCGTGGACATCGGCGACGGCCTGTCCGTCGTCTTCAAGATCGAGTCGCACAATCACCCGTCCGCCGTCGAGCCCTACCAGGGCGCGGCGACGGGGGTCGGCGGCATCGTGCGCGACATCCTCGCCATGGGCGCGAGGCCCATAGCGCTCCTGAACTCCCTGCGGTTCGGCCCCTTGGACGACCCGCACAACCGCTACCTGTTCCAGGGTGTCGTCGCCGGAATTTCGGGCTACGGCAATTGCATCGGGGTGCCGGACGTGGGCGGCGAGGTGGTCTTCGCGCCCAGCTACAACGGCAACCCGCTCGTCAACGCGATGTGCGTCGGCCTGCTCCCCGACGGCGGCCTGATGCGCGCCGCCGCAGCGAACCCCGGCGCCATCCTGATGGTCGTCGGCTCGACGACGGGCCGCGACGGCATACACGGTGCCTCGGGCCTGGCCTCGCGGACGTTCGAGGAGGAGCGCGAGATGCGCCCGACGGTGCAGGTCGGCGACCCCTTCTTGGAGAAGGTGCTCATCGAGGCATGCCTGGAAGCCGCCGCGAGCGGCCATCTCGACGGCATGCAGGACATGGGTGCCGCCGGACTCACCAGCTCGGTGATGGAGTGCGCCGCTCGCGGCGGCACGGGCGTCGAGATCGACGTGGCCAAGGCCCCGCGCCGCGAGGAGGGCATGACTCCCTACGAAGTCATGCTGTCCGAGTCCCAGGAGCGGATGCTGCTCATCGTGAAGCCGGGCCGCGAGGATGCCGTCGCCGCTCTCTTCGAGCGCTGGGACCTAGCCGTGACGGCCATCGGGACGGTCACCGGTAACGGCCTGGCCAGGGTCTACGACGGCGAAACACTCGCCGCCGAGGTGCGCGTCGACACGCTGGTCGAAGCCCCGCAGTACCGGCCTCACGGCGCGCGCCCCGCCTATCTCGACCGCCTTCAGTCCGCGCCGATGCCCCCGGCTCCCGACCCCTCAGAAGCGCGCCGCATCCTGCTCACGCTGCTCGCCGCGCCCAACATCGCCAGCAAGCGCGCGGTGTACCGCCGCTACGACCACGAAGTGCAGACGCGGACCGTCGTCAAGCCCGGCGCGGGCGATGCCGCCGTGCTGCGCCTGCGCGAAACCCCCAAGGGGTTGGCGCTGGCGGTGGACGGCAACGGCAGGCTCGCCTACCTCGACCCGTACACCGGCGGCGCGATGGCCGTCGCGGAGGCGTGCCGCAACGTCGCCGTTGCCGGCGCCGCTCCCCTCGCGGTCACCGACTGCCTGAACTTCGGAAACCCGGAGAAGCCCGAGGTCTACTATCAGCTTGAAGAGTGCATCCGTGGAATGTCGGACGCGTGCCGTGCGCTCGGGGTCCCCGTCGTCAGCGGAAACGTGTCGCTCTACAACGAGACCCAGGGCGAGGCGATCTACCCCACGCCGGTGGTGGGCGCCGTCGGCCTGATGGACGATGTCGTGGCGCGCGTTGGCGCGGCCTTTTCGCAAGCGGGCGACGTCGTCCTGCTGCTCGGCGCGCAGCTCCAAGCCGATGAATCGACGCTCGGCGGGAGCGAGTACCTCGCGGTCGAGCACGGCGCCGTCGCGGGCAAGCCGTCGCTGGACCTGGAGGCCGAGGCCCGGCTGCAGCGGCTGCTGGTGGACTTGGCGAAGGCCCGGCTCCTGAGCTCGGCCCACGACTGCTCGGACGGCGGGCTTGCCGTCGCCCTGGCGGAGAGCGCGCTGCTGGGCGGCGTGGGGTTCGTCGGCGAGGGCGATTGGGCCCCTGACCGCCGGGGCGCGGGGACGCCGGACGCCGGACGCTGGGACGCGGCGCTGTTCGGCGAGGCGCCGTCACGGGCCGTAGTCAGCTGTCCCGCGTCGAGCGTTGCGGCGGTCGAAGCAGCGGCCGCCGCCGCCGGAACGCCAGCGGTCAGGCTCGGCGCCGCGGGCGGAGCCCGCTTCGTCCTGCCGTCCCTCGTGGATGAGTCCGTCGAAACCCTGGCCGGTGCGTACTACGCCGGGTTGGAGCGCGCGCTCGGAGCATAGCCCTCCGTCATTCCCGCGCAGGCGGGTATCCAGGACGCCCCATCCGTCATTCCCGCAGAAGCGGGAACCCAGAGTGGCTGTCAGGCCACTCCCCTTCCTCGTCATTATTCAAAAAAAGGGAGAGCACCCCTCCGTCATTACCTCGAAATCCCCTCGCCCGTCTGCGGGAGAGGGCTGGGGAGAGGGTCTGCGGGGGAGGACGGGAGGAGGCGCCGACATGCAAGTGGGCCGGACTGCGAGATTCCCCACTTGCAACCCTCTGACGTGGGCATCCGATAATCCGCCCCTGCGCTGGATGACAATTGCCCCTTGCGCGAACGCGCCCGTTACGTGGACTGTAATCCGGTATGATGTTATGCGGCCTGTTGGCCGCATCCCTCAGATGACCCGACCCGAGGGAAAGAGCGGCGCTAGCGGCAGGTGTATCCAGTCCAAGAGGAAGTTAGATGAAGGTCATCTTTTTAGAAGACGTGGCCGGCACGGCGGATGCCGGAGAAGTCAAAGAAGTGAAGAACGGGTTTGCCCGGAACTACCTGCTGCCGCGCGCCCTCGCCGCCCCCGCCACCCCGGACCAGCTCCAGCGGGCGCGGGCGATCGAGAATGCGGCCCGGGAGAAGCGCATCAAGTACTCCAACGAGTGGGGAGAGGTCGCCGCGCTCATCGATGGGACCGCGGTGTCGGTCGAGGTCAGAGTCGGCCCGTCCGGCAGGCTCTTCGGCTCCGTCACCGGCAGGGCCATCGCCGAGAAGCTGACCGAGGCCACGGGCCGCGCGCTCGACCATCGTCAGGTGCTCCTTGGCTCCGCCATCCACGAGCTGGGCGATTACCCGGTGACGCTCCGCCTCTACCGGGACGTCACCGCCGAGGTGAAGGTCTCCGTCGTGCCGGAGGGCTACATCCCCGGCGAGGCTGAGCTCATGAACGAAGTCGGCGACGAGGCTGCCGAGGACGAGTTCGCCGAGGACGACTTCGCCGAGGAAGCGGAGGAGACCGATCTAGCGGACGAAGACGGCGACGACGAAGAGGAAGAGTCCTAGCAAGGAACGGATGTACGCGGAGAAACTGCCGCCCCATGACCCGGACGCTGAAGAAGCGGTCGTCGGCTCCCTTCTGATCGACGGGGAGGCGATTAACCGGGTTGCGGCCCTCGTCAAGCCCGAGGACTTCTACCGCGAGCGCAACCGTTGGTGCTACGAGGCCTGTAGTTCCCTCTACAATCGCGGCGAGGCCATCGACCAGATTAGCGTCGCCCGTGAGCTCTCCCTCAAGGAGCGGCTGGAAGAGGTGGGCGGACCCTCTTACCTGAGCCACCTCATAGCCGCCGTTCCTACCTCCGTGCACGCGGAGTACTTCGCCCAGATCGTCAATCGCACCGCCACGATGCGGCGCCTCATCCAGGCGGCGGGCGACATCGCCGCCATCGGCTACGCGGACGCGCCCGACACCGAGCAAGCGCTCCAGCAGGCCGAAGACCTGCTCTTCCGCGTCCGCAACACCCACGTCACGCGCGACTTCGTCACCATCCGCGAGGTGCTGGACCAGTACCTCGAAGAGACATCGGGCCTCGAGCCGATGGACCGCGGCGTCGCTCCCATACCCACCGGCTTCACCGATCTCGATAACGCCCTAGGCCGGTTGCAGCGAGGCGACCTCTTCATCCTGGCGGCCCGGCCCGCCCTCGGTAAATCGACCCTCGCCATGAACGTCGCGAGAAATGCGGCGGGGCAGGGCGCCGTCGTCGGCGTGTTCAGCCTGGAGATGAGCCGCGAGCAGCTCGCCTTGCGCTTGCTCTCCGCCGAGGCGGAGGTGGACAGCCACTTGCTCCGCCTGGGGTTGCTCGGCGAGGCGGCGATGAACCGCGTCATGACCGGCATCGGCGCGCTATCCGACCTCGCCATCTACATGGACGACTCTCCCGCCCAGACCGTGCTGGAGATGCGCTCCAAGGTGCGGAGGCTTCACACCGACCGCGGCGTCGACCTCGTCATCGTCGACTACCTCCAGCTCATCGCCGGACGCGAGAACCGGGGCGAGAACCGCGTGCAGGAGCTGAGCGAGATTACGCGCCAGCTCAAGGCCATCGCCCGCGACCTCAACGTCCCCGTCATCGCCATATCTCAGCTCTCCCGCGCAATCGAGCAGCGCCCCGACCATCATCCCCAGCTCTCCGACCTGCGCGAGTCCGGCTCGATCGAGCAGGACGCGGATGTCGTCGCGTTCATCCACCGCGAAGACAAGTACCTGACGCCGGAGCAGTGGGAGCAGAGGCATCCGACCGACCCCTACCCGGAGAACCTCGTGCAGTTGGTCATCGCCAAGAACCGCCACGGCCCGACGCGCGCCGTGCATCTTTACTTCAGGGGCAACTTCTCTCGGTTCGAGAACCTCGCCACCGAGCTATCGACGCCATGAGCGCGACCGCCTTCGCGGGGTTCGCTGCGGGAACGAAATCGGTCCCCGTGCCCGCGCCGCTGCTCGGCTCGCTCCTCGCCGAGATCGACGATGTCGCCGAGCTGAAGTGTACGCTCCGCTTCCTATGGCATGCGGCGCAGGTGAGCGGCGCGCCCAAGCGCGTCCCGGCCTCGCGCCTACAGACAGACTCCGTGCTCCTTGCCGCGCTCGGCTCCCAGGCGGAGGTCGTGCGCGGACTCGACCTCGCGGTCAGCCGGGGGACGCTCATCGAGGTATCGGGTTGGTGTCTGCTGCGCACGCCCCAGAACGAGCGTGCGGCGGAGAGCCTCGGCTGGGCCCCGCTGGCCGATGGGGAGGCGCGGCGGGAGAAGCCGAACGTCTTTGACCTGTACGAGCAGAACATCGGCATGCTGACGCCCCTGATCGCCGACGAGTTGAGGGCGGCCGAGGAGGACTTCCCGGCGGCGTGGATTGAATCGGCTATCCGAGAGGCGGCGGCGAGCAACGTCCGCAGCTGGCGGTACGTCGCCGCGATACTGGAGAGGTGGAAGAGAGGGGGTAAAGAAGCCAAGCGGCATGGAGAGCCTGGGCGATATCCTGAGACGCTTACAGCGGCAGAGTATCTCGAACGCCGGCGCCGCTCCTGACTGGATGGAGCGGCTCGACGCCGAGCCTAACGCTGAAGCATGCCCCATCTGCGGAGGCCAAGGGTGGGTGCGGCGCGACGTGCCCGTCGGCGACGCTGACTTCGGGCGCGCGTTCCCCTGCGTCTGCCAGGAGCAAGCAAGCGCCGGCCAGCGCCTCGCGCGGCTGCAACGCTTCAGCAACCTCGGCGTGCTCGGAAACGTGAGCTTGGAGGACCTCAACGCCCTCGGCCCCGGCTCCGGCGCGGAGGCCCATGCCCGCTACCACGCCGCCTTGGAAGCCGCTCGGAGATTCGTCGATGAACCGGCAGGTGTCCTGCTCCTCGTCGGCGGGAACGGCGTCGGAAAGACGCACCTCGCCGCCGCCGCCGCCAATCGTCTCATGGAGAAAGGCCGCCCCGTCTTCTTCGCTTTCGTTCCCGACCTGCTGGACCAGTTGCGCGGCTCCTACAGCCCCGACTCCGAGCTGAGCTACGAGGAGATGTTCGATCAGGTGAAGAACGTCCCCGTGCTGGTTCTGGACGACCTCGGCGCGCACAGCGGCGCGCCCTGGGCGGAAGAGAAGCTCTTCCAGATAGTGAACCACCGCTACGTGACTGGCCTGCCTACCATCGTCACGTCGGCCGTCCAGGTCGATCGCCTCGACGGCCGTCTGCAGAGCCGGCTGACCGACCCTCGTTCGTCGCGCGTAATCGACCTCGGCGGCAGTTCGAAGGCGGGCGCGACGGCGATGGGGGCCATCGTGCCTGCGCTGCGCCGCCAGATGACATTCGACTCCTTCCAACCCGAGGGGCGCGCGCGCGACAGGCTAGGACGCGAGACCCTTCAGGGCGCGCTCAAGGCGGCGCGCGCCTTCGCGAGAGACCCGGACGGCTGGCTCGTCCTTATCGGCAACTCCGGCTGCGGCAAGACCCACCTCGCCGTCGCGGTGGCGAACGCGCACCTCGAGAAGGGCGGCGACGTCTTCTTCGCCTTCGTCCCCGACCTCCTCGACCACCTGCGCTACACGTTCAGCCCCGACAGCCGGGTGACCTACGACGAGCTGTTCGACCGCATCAAGCAGGCCCCGCTCCTCGTCCTCGACGACCTTGGCTCCGAGAGTTCCACAGCCTGGGCGAACGAGAAGCTCTACCAGATCATCGTCCACCGCCACCACGCCCGCCTGCCGACCATCATCACCACTCGCGACATCCGTTCAGGCGAGAACGACCCCGTAGCGTCACGCCTGAACGACCCGCAGCTCGCGCAAGTGATGGCCATCACGGCCCCGGACTACCGGCAAGCGGGGCGTCCGCAGAAGGACCGGCGCTCGGATGGCGGAGCCTAGCAAGGGCGCAGCGGATGGCTGCGCGTTCTGCGGCGTCATCTCCGGCGCCCTTCCACGCGCCGTCAGGTACGAGGACGACGAGCTCATCGTCTTCCGCAACGCCCTGCGCTGGGCTCCGGTGATGTACCTCGTCGCGCCCAAGGAGCACATGAGCCAAAGCGAGTTCTGGCGGTCGCCGTCGTTCGCCCGCGCCGGACGGCTCGCCATCGAGATCGCCGAGACCGACACCCCCGGCGGCTTCCGGCTCGTATCGAACTTCGGAGACGACGCGATGCAGTCGCAACTGCATGGGCACCTGCACCTGCTGGGCGGCGTGCACCTGGGCCTGTACATGGATTTCCCTCGCAAGGGCGATTTCTGGCTGCGGAACTACGGCTACACGGAGCGCGCTCCTCAGCCTTCGCAAGCCATCACCGACGCCCCTCCTCCAACGCTCGGAGACCGGCGCCCATGACGGACGTGTTGCTAGTCGGCGCGGGAGGATTCATCGGCGCCGCGTCGCGTTACGGCGTACTGCTCGGCGTCGGGCGCCTCCTGGGCCAGCCGGCATTCCCGTGGGGCGTGCTTGCGGCGAACGTCCTTGGCTCCCTGATCATCGGGGTGCTCGCCGGCCTCGCCGAAACGCGGCAGCTCTTCAGCCCCGAGGCGCGCCTCTTCCTGTTCATCGGTATCCTCGGCGGCTTCACGACCTTCTCCTCCATCAGCAACGACACCTTCATCCTGCTGCGCAACGCAGAGTACCTATCAGCCGCCGGGAACGTGCTCCTCTCGGTCGTCCTCGGCCTCGCTGCCGTGGCCCTGGGCTACGCCGCAGCCCGTACCTTGTCCTAGGGCGGCTCCCCCGTCATTGCCTCGAAAATCCCCCCGTCTGCGGGAGGGGATGCGCAAGCGCAGCGACGCGCGGGGGAGGAGAGGCGGCGGCGCGCAGACTTCCCCCGTCATTCCCGCGCAGGCGGGAATCCAGGTATCGGCCACCCTTCCTCCCTCAGCGCCGCTGCCAATAGGTTCGTGGTGAACCTGTCGAACCACGCCGCCTGCCAACCAACGCCAATCCCTCCTCTGTCTGCGAGACCTTTGCGTAAATCTCAAAACTGGTTCGTGGTGAGCCCGTCGGACCATGGACCGGCTTGGAATACCGGGGAGCGCAAAGGGGCGACGCCCCTCTGCCGGGTGCGCGGAGATGCCCCCACAACATGACGGGCGGGCGGGTGGGTGGGAAGAGCTACTCCCGCCAGAGAATAGAGGTTACGCAATGTCCCCTTCCCGTCTGCGGGAGGGGACGCGCGAGCGCAGCGATGCGCAGGGGAGGAGGAGCGCCCCTTCCGCCACCTGCCTCCCACCCGCCGCCGACCGCGACACTTGCCCCTTCCCCCATCCCCGACCAACCCCTACCATGGACTCCGACAGACTACGTGCTGTCCCCTCCTTACCAAGGAGGGGCTAGGGGTGGTTCCACAGGGGTCCCGGCGCCACCCACCAGCCCCCGTAAAAACCGGGGGGTAGAAAATTTCTTGATTTCTTGGATTCTTGGACTCTTCCACCGCACCACGGCCTGGTAACTAGAAACAGAAACCTCCGGGGACTTTCTGTTTCTAGCCCCCCGCCCCGTCGCACGGCGACCGCATCACGGCCACGTAAATCAAAGATTCCAAGAATTGAAGGAGCCTGCAAAAAAATGTTCTCGCTCCTCCACAGACGCCGCAAGCTTCACTCGCGCTCTTGATCGCGGAAAACAGGCCCCGATCGAGAAGTCGAAAGTACCCCTTCCGGCGACACGAAACGTTCGTCCTTACGAGTAAGGACCCCCATCAAGAAGCTGATTTACCCCCTGAACAGCCGCCCATCCCCCTTTCCCCCTGCCCGTTGCGGGAGGGGCGGCGCTGGTGCTAGCATTCGATTGTGCAATCTTTCTCAATCACGGGTCGGGCGAGGCCCGAATCCGGGTAGCGAGGCCGGGCGCTGATGACACTGCACATCGTGGTTACGGCCAAGCAGGTCCTAGACCCTGAGACGCCTCTCTCCGCATTCCGGATTGACGCTAACCAGGTGTCGGTCAGCGGCAATATGGCGCCCGTCGTCAACGGGTACGACGAGCAAGCCGTCGAGGCGGCGCTCCGCATCAAAGAGGCGTCGGGAGACGCCAGGGTCACGGTGCTGTCCTACGGCGTCGATTTCGCCTTGGACGTGATCAAAAAGCCCCTCGCCATGGGTGCCGACGGCTTGGTTCTTCTGCAAGACCCCACATTCGAGAATTCAGTTGACCCCACGATGGTCGTGGCTGCGCTGGTTGCGGCGATACGTAAGCTGGGCGACGTGGACATCGTGATATCGGGGCGGCAGGCGAGCGATTGGGACAATGCGCTCGTGCCCCTGGGCGTGGCTGAGTCGCTGGGGTGGCCCGTCGCGACCATCGGGCGGAAGGTGGACGTGAACGGGACGACTGTCAGGGTGGAGCGCGTGCTTCCCGACGGACACGAGGTCGTCGAGGCCGAGTTGCCCGCGGTCGTTACCGTGTCCAACGAGCTGGGAACCGCGCGCTACCCGAACATGCGCGGCATCATGGCCGCCCGCCGCGTTCAGCCGACCGTCTGGAGCGCCGCGGACCTTGGCATTGATGCCGCCTCTCTTGCGCCCGCGTTTGAGCTCATCTCCCTCGTCAAGCCGGAGCGCTCGGTCGAGACGGAGTTGATTGCCGGAGATGACGATGAGGACGCTGGCCGCAAGCTGGCGCTCCGGCTTCGAGAGGAACGGATCATCTAGATGGCGGACGCACTGGTCATCGGCGAGATAACGGAAGGCGCCGCCTCATCCGCCACCCTGGAAGGCGTGACTGCGGCGCGGGGGCTCGGCGCGGAGCGCGTATCTGTCCTGCTCGCAGGCCCGGACGCGGCGGGGGCCGCGCAGTCGGCCATAGCTGGCGGCGCGGACGCCGTTTACACGGTCTCCGAGGGCCCCGCAGCGGACGGCGAGTTCGACGCCATCGTCGACGCCGCCTACGCCGCCGCGAGTCAGACCTCGCCGGCATGCGTGATCGGCGCAAAGACCCTCACCGGCCGTGACGTGATGCCGCGCCTCGCGTTCAGACTCGGAACGGCCCTCGCTGCGGACTGCACCGCCCTCGCCCTCGACGAGTTAGGCCGCGTGCTCGCGACGAGGCCGACCTACGGCGGGAACGCGGAGGCCACGGTCGCCTGCCTCGGTTCGCCGGCGGTTGTCTCACTGCGGCCGAAGAGCATCGACGCTCAGGCGCCGGACCCGTCCCGCACCGGCGAGGTCGCGGAGCTGGCGTTCGAAGCGAACGTACGGACGAGGACGCTGGAACGCGTCGAGGCCCAGGCTGAGGGCGTCCGGTTGGAGGACGCGCGCGTCGTTGTGTCGGGCGGACGCGGCCTTGGCGGTCCGGAGCCCTTCGAACAGCTGCAGCAGCTGGCGGACATGCTCGGGGGCGCGGTCGGCGCTTCGCGAGCAGCTTGCGACGCCGGATGGGTGGCTTCCAGCTACCAGGTGGGGCTGACGGGCAAGACCGTAACGCCCGACCTGTACATCGCGGTCGGCATCTCGGGGGCAAGCCAGCACATGGCGGGCTGTAGCAATGCGAAGACGCTCGTGGCGATCAACAAGGACGGGGGAGCGAACATCTTCAAAGAAGCGCGCTTCGGCGTGACCGGAGATTGGCGGAAGGTGTTGCCTGCGTTTATGGAACAGCTGCACGAGTTGTTAGACTAGAATGAGGTTGGGGAAAAGGGGGCGGCGATGGCAGACTCCGATTACGACCGCGAGATGGCGGAAGCTCTTCAGCAGGCTGAGGAGGCGGAGGTCGTTTGCATCATCCTTCCCCTAATCAACCAGTGCCTGGTCTACGACAGCCGGAGCGCTGAGAACGACCCCCCGCGCATATGGGTGTCGCCGCCCTTGGGCTCCGCCGAGCGCAGGCTGCGCCACGCCAACCGAGCTCGGCCGAACATGCCGCACGCCCGCGAGCTCGCCGTTCTTCCGTGGAGCGGTTCCATCCAGAGCCTGGAGGCCTCCGGCGTCTGGGAGATGCTCCAACGGCGCATGCGGAACTCCGGCTTCGACGACTCGCAGGACTCGTGCGACAAGGCGCTCGAAGAGCTTCAGCAGTGGGAGCGCCGGTCCATGATGGCGATGATCAAGGGCCAAGGGCCTTACCACACCATCTGGGCGCGGAACGCCTAGCGCCGCCCTGGCCCCGGCTCTAGGAGGAGACTCCGTCAGTCCTCAACGCCCGCCCGAGGGCCGCGATGCGCAGAAGCACGACGACGTTCGTGACTCCCGCCAGCGCGAGCAGCGTCTCGGTCCCGAAGCCTGCGACTGCGCCAATCATCACGCCCAGCAGCCGCACGTCGCGCGACGCAAGGGAAGTAATGCCGCGGTCGAACATCGTGCGTTGGCTCTCGTCCACCCGCGCCCGCGTATATGTCACCGCGAACGAGCCCGCGAGGGCCGCGAACCCGGCTATCCACGGGAGCGCGCTGTCTGTCCCGCTCGCGGCCCATATCGTCAGCCCAAGGAGCACCAGAGAGTCCGAATAGCGATCGACCACGGCGTCGAAGAAGGCCCCAAACTTCGAGCCTGTGCCGGTAGCCCGTGCAAGGTCGCCGTCGACACCGTCGAGGATTGAGCTGGCCTGCGCCAGCAGCCCTCCGGCGATCGGATAGCCGAGGACAAACGTGGCCAGCGAGGCTACGGCCGTGGCGAGACTTACCACCGTGACCATGTTCGGGGTCGCGGGAGTATGCGCGAGTCCTCGGGCAATTGGCCGCGATATACGACGGTTTAGGTGGCGGGAGACGAGGCCGTCATACGACGAGGCCGCCGGGGGCGAGCTCGATGTAATCATCCGTGCTCCTGTAGTCTTCAAGGGTGTCGATGTCGCTCCAGAACCGGCCCTTGATATCGCAGGTCTGCACCCTGTGTTGCTGGGCCAGGTGCTGCATGACGCGGGTGAGCTCCAGGCCTTCGCCGTCCTCGTCGTAGAGCCGGTCAAAGGTCTCGAAGACCGATGGCTGGAACTTGAACACGCCGATGTCGACAGCGTTCCAGTGCCGCAAGCCCTTGCCGATGCGGACCAGCAGGCCGTCGTCGTCGACGAAGACCCTGGTGGCGTCGCTGAGCTGTCCAGCCATAGATGCGGCCGAGTCCACACCCAAGACCGCCGCGTGGGATGGTGACGCGACGAGACGGGAGGCGATGCCGGAAGCGATGATGTGGTCGCCCATGGAGAGAACGAAGTCCTCGCGCCCCACGAACTCCCGGGCGGCCCGTACGGATACGGCATTCCCGCCTTCATACTCAGGGTTGTAGACATACTTGATACGGACGCCTGGCGGTGCCCACTCCATGACCCCGCTCACGACTTGGTCGGCCAAGTGGCCGACAACGACTCCAATCTCGGTGATGCCCGCCTTGGCCATCGCGACCATCGGGTACCAGATGAGGGGCCGGTCCCTCAAGAGAATCAGTACTTTAGGCGTCCGGTCGGTATATGGCCGAAGCCTGCCGCCGTCACCGGCGGCAAGAATCACTCCTCGCATGAGACTCCTCCTTCGTCAGGTATGTCACGGCACAGTCCGCGTGAGCGGACATTTGGTGCGCGCCAAAGGGAGCGCCGTAACTGCCGGGCCAGGCTAGGTCTTGGCCGGCTCCTGGGACTCCTCCACGATTCTCTGGGTGAGGTGCGCGGGGACCTCGCTGTAGTGGTCGAACCTCATCGACAGCGTCCCCCTCCCTTGCGTCAGCGCTCGCAGCTGCGTGGAGTACTGCTGCGCTTCGGCTTGCGGCAACTCAGCTTCGATAACAGCGACGCCACCCTCGAGGGACATGCCCGCGATGTGCGCCCGCCGCGTGTTCAGGTCGCTAACTACTGCCCCAGCGAACTGCTCCGGCGCTTCGATAGTCATACGCATGACCGGCTCCAAGAGCGTGGGGGTGGCCTCGATGACGCCTTTCTTCATCGCCATTCCGCCTGCGATTTCAAAGCTCTGGCCCGACGAGTCCACGGAATGCGAGCTGCCGTCGGTCAGGACCACTCTGACGTCGACGATGGGGAATCCCGCCAGGGCGCCCTCGTCCATGGTCTTGTGAACGCCCTTCTCGACAGCGGGAATGTACTCCCGGGGGACATTGCCTCCGACAACCTCACTGGCGAACTCGAAACCTTCGCCTCGGGCGCGCGGCTCGAGTCTGAGGAGGACATGACCATATTGGCCATGTCCGCCGGACTGCTTCTTGTGCTTGTACTCGACCTTCGTGACCTTGGAAATGGTCTCCTTGTAAGGGACGCGAGGCGCGGCAAGGTCCAGCTCGACGCCGAACTTCCGCTTGGCGCGCTCCGCCATGACGTCGACATGGGTGTCGCCCATGCCCGCCACGACTAGCTCGGCGGTGGACTGATCCCGCGTCAGCGAGAGCGAGGGATCCTCCTCGATGAGGCGAGTCAGCGAGGAAGACAACTTTTCGAGGTCCGCCTTGCTCTTCGGATGAACCGCGACACGGAAGATGGGCTCCGAGAACTCGATCTTTGGCAGTGAGATAGCGTCCGCCTTCGTGGTCAGCGTATCGCCGGTAGTGGCGTGGGCCAGCTTGGACACGCTGCCGATGTCGCCCGCAACGAGGCTCGACACCGCCTCTTGGTGCTTGCCTACCGGCACGTAGACCTGGCCGACGCGCTCGGTTTCGCCAGTCCTGCTGTCCACCACCTCGCTGTTGGCGGAGAGCGTTCCGCTGACCACGCGGAAGAAGGACAGCTTGCCCACGAATGGGTCGGCAGTCGTCTTGAAGATGAAGGCCGCCAGCGGCCCGGTCGCGTCCGCTGAGAGCTCGACCTCCGCGCCGCCTTTCGAGGCCTTCTGGGGAGGCGCTAGGTCCGGCGACGGCATGTAGCTGACGATGGCGTCCAGCAGCTCTTCGACCCCGCCGCCCGTTGTCGAGGATCCGGCGAGCACAGGGATGACCTGGCCCAAACGAACGCCCTCGTGCAGACCGTCCGCAATCTCCTCGTCGGTCAGACCGCCCTCGTCGAGGAACTTCAAGGTAAGGTCGTCATTCGTCTCGGCGACGCTCTCCGCGAGCAAGTCCTTGGCGGCGGCCGCCGCCGCCTCCAGGTCCGAGGGTATGCTCCCACCGATAAGGCCTGCGACCCCGCTGAACGAGGATTCCGCGCCAATGGGGAGGTTCAAGGCGGCGCACTCGCGCCCCAGCTGAGAACGGACCTGCTCCATCACAGAGTCGTAGTCGGCGTGCTCCCGGTCCATCTTGTTGATGAAGACGATGATTGGCTTGCCAAGGCTACGGAGTCTCTGCCAAGCAATCTCGGCGCCGACCTCCACCCCGCTGGGCGCCGAGACGACGAGCACCGCCGCGTCGGCGGCGCGCAGAGCCGAGAGTGTCTCGCCGAGGAAGTCGGCATAGCCTGGGGTGTCGATCACGTTGATCTTGGTGTTCTTCCAGACGGAGGGGACAATGGACAGTTGAAGGCTGGTTTGTCTACGCTGCTCCTCTGGCTCGAAATCGGAAGCGGTGTTGCCGTCCTCGACGCGCCCGGGACGGTTAATGGCCTTGGTTGCGAAGAGCATCGCCTCGGCAAGCGAGGTCTTCCCCGCCCCCGAGTGCCCCAAGATCACAACGTTGCGGATTCGACTGGTGACAAATTGGTCCACGTTGCAGAACCTCCCCTGCTCGCAAAGTGGTAGCGGGGTGATGATAGTGGCCAGAGTATGAGCGTGCAACGCAGGGGGGCGGTCCCACACATCCGGCGCGTGCGCAAACTCGAATGAACGCAGTGAAAAGCAACCTCTTCCTTGGGCTAGCCACCGCCGTCGTTCTGCTGGTGGTCCTGGCAGGCGTAGGCCGGGGGGACTCCATCAGCGACATACGGCGCGCGGCGGCAGCCTACGAGCAGGACCTCATCCGCTGGGAGGCCTCCCACTTTCTCGATAAGTGGCTGCATCTTGCCGCCGGCCTCATTCGCGACGACCAGGGGCCAGGCGAGCGCCTTGAGGTCATCGGGGAGTTCTTTGCGATCGGGGAGGAGCTCAACCGAAGCAACCGGGAGATGGAGCGCGCGCTGGCGGCGGCGCCCGGCGCGCCCGCAGCCATGGCGGTCCAAGCGGACATCGACGAGCTGGATGAACGCCGAAGGCGTATCGCGCCGATCGTCGAGGAGGCCATCGAGTCGACGGTGTCGCAGATTGCCGACGAGCTAGGGGTGATAGACCGCTTCGGCGCCGTCAGGTGGCCGCCCGTCGATTTCACCTTCGCGCCGAACGGGCTCATCCTCGTGCGGTCGCCGCGCGATGAGATCGTCCGCATAGACGACCGCATCCTCAAGCATGACCTGAGCCTGCTCGAACAAGTGGAGCTGGAAGAGCTGATCGAGTCGTTCGATGACAACATTGCGGCGCTAGTTGTCCGAATCGGAGGTCTAGCAACCTATCCGGCTCACGTTACACCTAGAACCTCGCTCCACGGCGCGCTGAACCTGGTCGCGCACGAATGGCTCCACCACTGGCTCTATTTCCGTCCTCTGGGCAGGGCTTGGTTTGCAGGCGGAGAGCTGACAAGCGTGAACGAGACGGTCGCGAACATCGCTGGAGAGGAAATCGGCGACCTCGCCTTGGAGCGGCTGACGGGACAGGTGGTCGAACGCCGACCCTGGCAACCTCCGCAGGTGCGGGAACGGGTGGAGCCAGATCCCGGAGTGTTCGGCTTCCGGCGCGAGATGCGGGCGACGAGGCAGCAGCTGGAGAAGCTCCTCGAAGAGGGAGATGTCAGCGGAGCGGAGCGCTACCTCGAAGAGCGCCAGCGGGCGTTCGTGGACAATGGCTACAACATCCGCAAACTCAACACCGCATGGTTCGCATTCCATGGAACATACGCAGACAGCGCGGCTTCAATCAGCCCCATCGAGGGGCAGTTGCGCGCCCTCCGCGCCGACTCCGCAACCCTGGCCGAGTTTCTTGACCGCGTGGCTGTAATCGATGAGGAAGGCGGTCTGGAGCAGTTGGCCCGAGAGGCGGGATGGACGCCACTCCCTCCCTAGCTCTCCCCTCCCGCAACGCGCGTTGCAATTAGTGATAAGGAAGCCGGCCAGGGGAACCGTCTGTCGGAACCCCTGTCGGCCGCTCTGGGGATACGGGGATTGGCTCGCTACCAGTCAGGGAGTGTGGAGGGGAGGGCGCCGGTGGTGAGCTGCTGCTGGACGCCGCCCACGTCCATCACGTAGATGTCGGACCTGCCCGAGGCGGCGGACTCGAACGCGACGCGACCGTCGGGTCCCCATGTGGCAACGACCTCGTCGACGTCCGTGCGGGTGAGCGTTTCGAGGCTTCTGCCCTCGTTAGAGGAAACGAAGATGTCCACGTTGCCGTTACGGTCGGAGAGGAAGGCGATGCGGCGGCTGTCGGGTGACCATTCGGGAGCGAAATCCCTGTCGGAGTTGGCGGTCACTTGGGCCGTTTGACCGGTCGGCCCCTCGTCGTCGATCTCTACCACGTAGATTTCCTCGTCTCCGTCACGGGTCGAGACGAAGGCAATCTTCTTCCCGCCCGGCGACCAAGCGGGAGCACGATCCGGGGACTGGGATACTAAGAGACGGTTCCCGCCCTCCGGGTCCTGGAGGAAGAGGCCAACGGATTCACCGTCTTCGTTCAGCGAGGCAAAGGCGATCCAAGTGCCCTGGGGCGACCATGCGGGGTCGGCCTCGCCGTGGCCGCTGAACGGCAGGCGGTGGGGCAGCAGATCGGAAAGCGACAGCCATAGGAGGGCGGGCTTGCCTTCTTCCGTCGGCGATATGTAGGCGAGTCGCGTCCCCTCAGGAGACCATCTAACGTGTGACTCGGCGACACTCGTATTGGTGACGCGCGTGAAGCTGGAGCCGTCGGCAACGGCCAGGTAAATCTCGATGTTCCCGTCGCGGTTGCTGAGGAAGGCGACGCGCTGGCGGTCCGGCGACCACACGGGCGCGAAGTCATCAGCGTTCCGCCCCGCTTCGTCGTCCGTGAGGACGCGGCGGTCGCTGCCGTCGGGCTTCGATACGACGATGTCCCGGGAGCCTGGCTCTCCGACAGTGTAGGCGATGAAGCCCGGGCTGGAGAGGAGCCCGCAGGCGGAGGCCGCCGCCGCGAGAAGAGCGGCAGCGACAAGCAACATTCGAGAGCGGTATGTGCGGGTGCTATCCATCAAGCGAACGAACATCTATAGGCTCCGATAACGTAGCAGGAACGCTGAGTAAAGGCTATGCGCTCCCGGAACGGTTGAGGGCGATTCAGACGTATGGACATGATTCAGAAAGGCAGCCAAGGCGCATCGGGACCGGCGCGGTTCCTCGGCCGCGGCTTCGGGGACACGACCCCATAGCCGAACCCGCCGGCAACCCCGATAACCACGCCGCCGAAAACGATGGCCGGCGGCAGCCACACTGGAGGACCCCTGAACTCGTCAATGCAGTTCAACGGGATGTCCGCTCCCGCCTCGGCCTGTGTGATTGCCTCATTGCAACGCTGGGCCTCTCCCACAAAGATTGACTGCACGAACAGCGCGGGCACGGCGGCGAGTCCCGCCCCAGCCACACCGACGAATGCCGCGAATAAGAGTCCCCGGTACAGCCGGCGGCCGAGCGTGAGTGCAGCAGGGGCTTCCACTCCCAGGACGGCTTGCTCAGTCACTGGCCGAGCACCCTTCCACGCTGGGCGGGCTGGAGCTTCGCCGAGGCCACTTGCAGGATGAGCCTGGGGCTCCGGTCCTTCCACCGTTCGAGGAACTCGACGACGCGGTCCGACTGTAAACGAGTCGCCTCGAGCAGCATGGCCCCCACGCCGTACTGCACCTCCTCATCTGGGTCCTCCATGACAATCTCAGCAACTTCGAGTGCGTCGGTAAGGAAACGGCCCTCCCGCACCAGCGGACCAAAGGCGGCCACGGCGGCGCGGCGCTGCGAAGGGTTAGACGACCGCGCCCACTCGCGCATCGTCTTGACGAGCGATGGCTTGGCGGCCAGCGCGGGGCTGAGGCAGCTGGCGCCGAGGGCATCCGCAGCTTGCGCAGTCGTCAGGTTGTCGCCCCAAGGAGCAATACGCTCGAAGTCGCCGCCCGTGATGAGACGGGCCAAAGCGCCGACAATCTGCGCACCGACGAGCGCTTCTTCGACGTTGCCCGACCTGAACAGTGGATCGGCAATGGCGATGGTCGTGGAGAGACCGCCGGAGCGCAGCTTGCGGAGAAGGTCCAGGCCAATCTTGTGGACCTCGGAGGGACGAACGCCGTAGCAAGGAACATCGCGGCCTGCCGCCTTCCGTATCTGCTCCGCCACACTCTTCCGTGCGGCGGACTGGAGGCGCTTCCGCACCTCCGCCACAGCGCCGTCTACCACCGCTGCGTCAGGCGGGGGCGAGGGTGATGGTCGTTGATAGCGGCGGCTGGTCATGGTCGGATGCGTCTTCGCGCCATCCATTGTAACGGAAGCGCACCGGCGGGCATGAAGAGAGCGGCGAGGGCAGGGCCCGCCGCTCTCGCTATGTATAAGTCGGAGCGTCACCAGGTGGCGGTTTGCAAGTCCCTGATTTTCTGGTCGCGCAGCCAGTTCTCCTCGGGCTTGAGCAGGATGTCGCCGGCGCGGACGTGGTAGACGGCGCCGTCGCTCGCGGCGCGGGGCTCCTCGCCATCTTGGAGCGCGGTCGCTTCCTTGAGCAATCGCCGACGGGACTTGATGATGCCGATATCCGTGGTGCCGAGGTGCTCCTTGTTGCGGGGAGTAATCGGCCCCATGCCCTCCTGGACCGAGAAGTCCTGTTCGCCGGTGCCGGTGATGCCGGTGAAGGTGAGCTTCTTCTGGTACTCGCGGCTGATGAGGTAGTCGTTCTCCTTGTTCCGGAGAGGCCAGTGGTCAGGGCCGGGGAGGGCCGCGGCGTGAAGGCCGGAGCCGTTCCGCCACTCCGCAATGTCGTTTGCGAGGAGGGGGCGTTGGAGGTTCCAGACGAAGGTCCAGCGCATGTTGTTGTAGTCGTCGATCGGGACGAAGGCATGGGAGAACTTCTGGGCAGGGGAGGAGGGAGCCATGGTGTAGAAGGGGAGGAGGAAGAGGTTGTAGCGCCAGTAGAACTCGCCCTCGCCGGTGTCGCGACGTGCGCCGGTGACGACGCCGTAGTCAGTGTCGTCGGCGAAGAACTTGGGGTGTTGATCGCGTGCGTGGAACTTGTCACGCAGGTTCTGGGAGCGCTGCCACTGCTCGCGCCAGGCCTCGGTCATGTGGTAGGCGTCGAGCGTGGAGTGGAGGTAGTTCGAGTGGGCGGAGTCGATGCCGCCTTCGATAGCCTGGGCGTAGTTGGTCTGCTGCCAGTTCCAGGACGCGAACCGGTAGGTTTCGGGCACGCGCAGGTACTCGAAATCGGGCAGCTCAGGGAAGAGGTCTTTGGGGCCCATGTAAGCCCAGAGGATGCCGGATCGCTCCTCGACGGGGTAGGCCGTAATCTTGATCTTGTCCTTGTAGGTGCTTTCCTCGGTCTCCGTCGGCATGTCGACACAGTTGCCATGAATGTCGTACTTCCAGCCGTGGTAGGTACAGCGGAGGCCGCACTTCTCGTTACGGGCGAAGAAGAGGTCGGCCCAGCGGTGCGGACAGTTGCGCTGAATGAGGCCGACCTTGCCGTCGGTGTTGCGGAAGGCGAGGAGGTCCTCGCCCATGAGCCTGACTCGCACAGGCTCGCCGTCTGCGTCGGGCAGGTCTTCGGAGAGCCGGAAGGGCATCCAGAAGCGTCTGATGTAGTCCCCCATCGGGGTCCCAGGGCCTACCTCGGCTAGCTTGCGGTTCTCTTCTACTGAGAGCATCTCTTACCTCACGTGCAGCGCTGAGTTTTCGTTGTCCCTATGGGGGAAGTTTACTCCCACGGCAGGACGGATACATGGATCGCGTTTTCGACGCCCTCTCCGGCGACCGCACGGATAGCGGTGTGCACATCGACAAGGCCGAACGTGTGTGTGCGCATAATCTCCAGAGGAAAACGGTGGGACGCAATCTGACGAAGGGCTAGCTCAACGGCTTCGAAGCTGTGGCCGCGGGCGCTGGCGAGTGTCATGTACTTGCGGGTGAGACGTCCGATGGGAAAGTCGGGAAAGAAGGGGGACTCAGCCTGAGCGACCATGCGTCCACCCTTGCGCTTTGTCGCCTCAATGGCCAGCAGGGTGGGCCCGGCTCCAGAGTGCGACGTGCAATCGACGACCACGTCGACGCCGGCCTCGGGGCCGCCGCCGGTAATGTCTTTGACGCGGGAGAGGGGGTCATCGACGTCGATATCAATGGTGAAGTCGGCGCCGAGGGCCTTGGCGACCTCGAGCCGACGGGCGTCTTTGGGGCCCTTGCCGGTGACGATGATGCAGTCGGCACCGGCCTGCTTGGATGCGACGACGCAGGCGAGACCCTGCTGACCGGGGCCCTGAATAAGGACGCTCTTGGCATAGCCGACCTGCCCCTCAATGAGCGCCCATTGGACCCCGTTGCCCATGGGGAGCGCCATAGCAGCTTCTTCGGCCGTCAAGCCGTCCGGCACCTTGTGAATGGGCGCATTCGGCGGGACATAGAGGTATTGAGCGTACCCGCCCCAGAGCGACGGCGTGACCTCGATGGAAGTCGAGCCATAGCGGATCGCAGCGGGGTTCGAGGAAGCGTCTGTCGCGAAGCAGTGGCGGTATTCGCCGACGCGGCAGAACTCGCAGCGTCCGCAGGGCAGGTACTCTTCGAGAGCAACGAGATCCCCTTCCTTCACGCCCCAACGCTCGCCGAACACGCGGCCGACCTTCTCAAGATAGCCGACGTTCTCGTGGCCCATGATTATGGGCCCGCCCTTAATGCCCCGCTCGTACCCTCCGACATCGCTGCCGCACACGCCAGCGGCCTCGACCTTGAGGAGCGCGCCGTCGATGGGTATCTCCGGCAGCTCAATCTCCATACGCTCCGTCTGATTGGACCCGACCTTCGCCGCCACCACCGCCGTGTTAGCCATGAGATTCACTCCCCCTGTCGTTGCTGCGCGCACGAGCCGCGCGTCTTGCGCAAACATTATGCCCCACCGACGCAACGGTCAACGAAGCAGGGGCAGGGGGCTGAGAGGGCAGCAAGGGCCAGCTCCACGAGGCTGTCAGCTGGCTTGGGCCTTTAGGCAGACGGGGGAGGCGCAGCTTGTTGGCCGAAACGAGCTGATGCTATCCTCAAAGCCGTTTGGGGCATGCTCTCCATGGCTTATTTGAGCAGCAGCACTCCCCAAATTGGTTCACGTGGGCCTGTGGCGCAGTTGGGAGCGCGCCTCAATGGCATTGAGGAGGTCGGGGGTTCGAATCCCCCCAGGTCCACCAGTTCCGGCCAAAAGGACTGTCGACAGTACCAGGATTGCAGAGCTATTCCTCCGGCGTCCTCCAGGTCGCAGGGAATGGGGCAATAGCAAGCGAGGGGCTCACCACGACGGGACGCCAGAGGACGCCATCCTCTCCTGCGAGTAAACCCTAGATGTGTGTCGCTCTCAGACAGCCCCTTTCTCGTCGTTCATTCTAATCAGCACGGCGATAATCGTCGCCATTTCTACAATGAAACACGATTTGCTCTGTTTATCTTGACATGCCCCAACGCAAAGGTGTACTCCTTACTACTCTCTTCATCTTGCCCCTCCATGGAGGACTCCATGGCTACCGCATCCGTCAGCGTCGGAACCAAATTACTGTTCTCAGTAGACTCGCATGGCGGGCATGAGGGCCGAAGCTCCTGTCTTCCCGCCTCATAAGGTAGGAGAGGGGTTCCAGTCACAATCCGGCGGGTGGGATCCACACAAGCGTCAAGAAGAGATGGCCCAAGACAACGTCAGTGCCGAGGTGTTGTACCCAACTCTCGGGCTGGGCCTCTTCGCGCTCGATGACCCGAAGATGCAAGCGGCCTGCTTCGAGGTCTACAACGATTGGGTTGCCGAGTACTGCGCCGTCGCGCCTAACCGTTTGCTCGGTGTCGGCATGATTGCTACCCACGACATGAAGACTGCGGTCGCCGAGCTTGAGCGGTCGGACCAAGCTGGCTTGCGTGGCGCGTTGGTATGGCAGACGCCCCGGCCTGACCTGCCGTTCAAGAGCGCGCACTACGACCCCCTTTGGGAAGCTGCTGAGGCCCTGGACATGCCCGTGAGCCTCCACATCCTGACCGGCCATGGCTACAGCAAAGAGCAGTTCGAACGGCTCGCTCGCGGTGAAAGGATGCAGGGAGGTGAAAGGATGCAGGGAGTCGACCACTACAAGAACAGCGTCAACACCAAGCATTACGAAGTCGCCAACGCCTTGCTTGAGCTTATCTTCTCGGGTGCTCTGGAGCGGTTCCCTAAGCTGAAGGTCGTGATCGTGGAGAACGAGGCTGGCTGGATCCCGTTCATGCTTCAGCAATGGGACTACTACTACAACCGCTTCAAAGCACGCAACCCGATGCCGATCACGATGCGTCCAAGCGAGTACTTCAGCAGGCAGGGGTACGCCACCTTCTTCAAAGACGCGGTGGCAGGCCAATCGTTCGGGTTCTGGGGTCAGGACAACTGCATGTGGTCCAACGATTTCCCTCACGAGAATACGACTTGGCCTAACTCGGTCCAGGTGATTGAAGACACCTTGGGGCACTTGCCGAAGGACGTCCTCAACAAGCTGTTGTATGAGAACGCCGAACGTCTCTACGGCGTCCAGATTTCCCCGATCACTCCCTAGCCTTCGCCCCTGATGACACAAATATGACCAACCGACAACCACCACGAGGCGGAGCAACCACCGGAAGAGCAAGTGGGGCTCCGACGTGGTTGTCGAGATGATGCAGGCCTACAACATCGACTACGCACCGACAAACCTTGGCGCGACGTTCCGGGGTCTGCTGGACTCTCTAGTCACCTTCGGCGAGAACTCCCCGGAGGTTATCGAGTGCTTGCACGAGGAGATTGCCGTCTCGATCGCCCACGGCTACGCACGCGTGACCCGATCGCCCGCTAGTCGCGCTCGTCCACAACGTCGTTGGGACGCTCCATGCAGCCATGGCCATTTACGATGCCTACGCGGGCCGCGCTCCGATGATCGTGCTAAGCGGCACTGGCCCCATGAGCCTTCGAGGTCGTCGTCCGTGGATTGATTGGGTCCATACCGCCCTCGTCCAGGGCAACCTCGTTCGAGACTACGTGAAGTGGGACGACCAGCCCCATGATCCAGAGAGCGTGCCCGAGTCCTTCATGCGTGCGTACCGAGTGGCCATGACGGAGCCGAAGGGCCCCGTCTACATCACCCTTGACGCTGGGTGGCAGGAAGCTAAGCTCGACAAGCCTGTCCCGATTCCTGACGTTTCACTGTACGACCCACCAACCCGCATGATGGCGGACCCGGCCGCGCTACGACGGGTCGCGCAGATGCTGAATGAGGCCGAGCTCCCCATCATTGTCGCTGGGCGCGTGGGCAAGAATCGAGACGCGGTCGGCGCGCTCGTGGAGTTGGCGGAGGCCGGTGGTATTCCCGTCGTCGATGGAGGTGGAGCGCTCAACTTCCCGAATACGAACCACCTCGACGCAACCGACACGGATCTCTTGCTTAAGTCTGACTTCGTCCTGCTTTTAGAGACAGATCAGGCCGAGAACGTGCTGGTGGACCGCAACCGCTACACACGCGAGACTTGGAGTCGCATCCGAGAGGACGCCAAAGTCGCCTCGATTGGCACGTCCGAGGTATGGATCCGCAGCACTATCATGGACTTCGGGAAGCTCTACCCTAAGGAGATATCCATCCTCGGGGACACCAGCCTTGCAATTCCTCAACTGACGGAAGAGTTGAACGCGGCCATGGCCGTAGACCCGGGCTCCCCAGCCCGTAAGGCCGGCCGGGTTGCCACGGTGGAAGCGTCTCGCGCAGAAGCCCAAGCAGCCTGGAAAGAGCAGGTCGATACAGTCTACGCAGGCTCGGGGATCAACCACGCCCGCATCTCGGCGGAGCTATGGAAGCTTATCGAGAATGACAAGTGGGTGTTCGCCGGCGGCTCGGGTGGCTGGCCACGCCGAATCTGGACTATGGACCGGCCCGGCTCCGTCATGGGAGCGGGTGGCGCCGCCGCCCTCGGCACGAGTCTCCCCAAGTCCGTCGGCTCGGCGCTTGCCGCGAAACAGGAGGGCGGATTCGGAGTCTCCTTTAATGGCGACGGCGATATGTTCTACGTGCCAACCACCGTTTGGACGGCGGTCCACCACAAGATACCCATGCTCGTTGTCGTGCTCGACAATGGGGGCTATGTCGGCGAAGGCGGACACGTCTCGTGGACATCGGAACATCGTGGCCGTTCCACGGACCACAGTGACATCGCCGTCGACGTCAAAGGCCCGAGGATAGACATCCCCTCACTCGCAAAGGCTCAGGGCGCGTACGTCGAAGGCCCTATTGAAGATGGCGCTGACCTTGGCCCCGCGTTGGAGCGGGCCTACAGGGTGATGAAGGAGCAATCGACAATCGCCGTGGTAGCGGTCCGCGTACCCTACGGCGGCTGACGCCCCTAAGGCGATTGAGCGGCTGAGGAAAGAAGCTAATGGCTGAAGACTCCCATAAAGTATTCATCTTTGCTCCGGCTGTCGAGACCGGAGAATCGCACCGGGCTCTCGAAGCAGCAGGCTGCTCCCTAGTCTTGGGCGACGCCTCCTGGTTGACGCCGCAAGGTAATAACGAAGAGGAAATGGTGAAGCTCGCGGCGGGCGCCGATGCCCTTGCAGGCACTTCTATACGTAGCTCTCCGATTACTCGAAACATCCTGGAAGCATCCCCGGGCCTGCGCATCGTCGCCAAGTACACCATCGGCGTCGATGACGTGGACGTCGATGCCGCGACCGAACTCGGCATCATGGTGACACACGCCCCTACCGAGTCGAATTGGGGTGGCGTGGCCGAGGGCACGATGGCCATCATGCTGACTTTGCTCAAGCGGCTTCGGGAGCGCGACCAGCAGGTAAAGTCCGGAGGTTGGCGGAACGAGGCTCACCAGGGAACCTATCTCGGGCGCCGTGGAGATGGGTATGAGGGCATCACCATCGGCATCGTCGGTTTGGGCCGCATCGGGAGCCGTATTGCGGAGCTGTTGCGTCCGTGGCGTGTGCGCTTGATAGGAGTAGACCCTTACGTTCCGATGGACCACTTTGAGCAATGTGGCGTTCAGCCAGTAGATATGAAGAGTCTGCTGGCCCAGTCCGACGTCGTAACGTTCCACGTCGTCCTAACGAACGAGACGCGTGGAATGGTTGGAGCCAACGAACTGGCGATGATGAAGAAGAATGCAGTGTTGATTAATACCTCCCGAGGCGGAGTCGTTGACGAGGCCGCTTTGGTCGACGCGCTTGAGGCTGGCCAGATCGCTGCGGCTGGAGTAGACGTCTTTGAGCAAGAACCCCTGCCGTCGGATAGCCCGGCTGAAGGACCTAGGGGACAAGGTTCTGCTTTCGCCGCACATGGTCTCATCCAATGCCGGCACTGGTGGTCTGAGGCCGGGCGTGAAGTGGGCGACAGATTCTGTTCTCGCTGCTTTGCGAGGAGAGGTCCCCGACAACGTCTATAACAAGGAAGTCATACCAGCCTGGGTTGCCAGGTTCGGTCGCTGACGGGGAAGCCACGGTGGGAACTATCGGTTTGGCGCCGATCGGCGGCATCCCGCGGTTCGTCTTCGGCGAGCTGGCCCTCTGGAACGGCCTGCCGCTTATCACCGTGGCCCTAGGGCTGTTTACATTGCCTGAGATGATTGACCTGCTCATGACGCGGCAGCCGGTTGCCGCCAAGGGCGCCGCAATCTCCACACGCGAGACGTTCGCGGGGGCCATGGACGGCCTACGCCGATGGAAGGTCGCTGTGCGCCAGTCCCTCTTCGGCGCCGTGATGGGCATGATTCCGGGCGTCGGTGGCGCAGTGATCGACTGGCTCGCCTACGCCTTCGGTATCCTGTGGACGAAGGACCGGAGCCAATTCGGTAAAGGCTCTTTCGATGGCCTTCTGTTTGCGGAATCCGCTCAGAACTCCAAGGAAGGCGGCGCCGCCATCCCAACCCTCGCGTTCGGTGTGCCTGGCACCGGCGTTTGGGCCATCGTTCTGGTCGCCATGCTGGTCTACGGCGTCACCCCTGGCCCGCAGATGATGAACCAGTACGCTCACCTAACCATCGTGATGGTGCTCACCCTTGCGCTGGGCAACGTGTTCCTTACCATGGCGGGCTTGGTGAGCAGCACCTACTTGGCGAAACTGACGTTGATCCCCTATCCGGCCATCGCAGCTGTCGTTATACCGCTCTCCCTGATCGCCAGTTTCATTGCCGCGACGAATTGGACCGCTATTGCCATCGCGTTCGTTCTTTGCGGAATCGGATTCCTGATGAAGAAGCACCAGTGGCCTCGCCCTCCATTGTTCATTGGGTTCATCCTCGGTCCCATCATCGAAAAGAACATGAATGACGCAATCAACGTTCATACCTTCGCAGGGTTGCTCACCCGTCCGCTGACGGTCGGCCTGACGCTGCTCGCGATCTTTCTCGCAATCTTGTTCCACCGGTTGATGTCGAAGACTCAGGCTCAGGTGGCGCAGATGGAGGCAGAGGCAGGCCTGGGCACGGTAGACGGGTCGCAATCTACGGCTCCCGCGGGCGGCGCATTCAATGCAAACTCGCTCAGGGCGCGCGTGTCGGACGCTCCTGGCGAGTTGGTTCGACGGTGGCAGGAGCACCTTCTCCCCCTGCTCTTTACTGCGGTTGGGCTGTTCTTCTTCGTTGAGGCGCTTGGATTCCCCGACAGGGGCTCCGCCTATCCGCGTTGGCTCAGCATCATCGTCGTCGTGGTTGCTTTCTCGCTATTCCTACGCCAAGTGCTGACGCCTAAGGGTGACAGAGTCGAAATCATGGATCTGGGCATCCTGAGTGAAGGCATGGCCGGCGCGAAAACGGCGGGCACCATCATCTTCGGCTTGTTCATTCTGTTCGCCCTGGTCGCCATGAGCATCAGCTTCCCTGTTGCCACGATAGTACTTGCGGTGGTCACCCCGTTGCCATTCATGAAACGGCGCGCCGCGCTCATTACCTCCGCTTCGGCGGGAGTGCTTCTCATTGGTTTCATCTATGGGGTCGTTGAGAACCTGATGCTCCCGATCTGGCCTCAGGCGCCGATCAGGGAATTCTTCTTTGGCTAGCCGGATGGGTCTCCCCATAGATGAGTAGGGTCACGTGGCCTAGTTGACGTTGACCCTCACCGACTGTGCCGGCGCCTGAGGGGACACGAACTGCTCGGCCTAGCGCTTCTTCGCGGGGCGAAGGCGCTTGTGAAGCGGCTGTGAGTCGAGGCGGCGTCCACCTGGTTCTCGAGGTCCAAGTCCAAAGCCGGCGTTAGGCAAGGGAGCAGATGCGACACAGAATCCGAGCGGCGGCGATAGTGGTGGAAGGCGATTCGGTTTTCCTGGTCAAGCATCAGCACGAGGACCTTGAGGGCGGGCAGCCTTGGTGGGTTCCGCCTGGTGGCGGCGTCGAGGGCGAGGAGTCGCTTATGGAATGCGCCAAACGCGAGGCGCTCGAGGAGACGGGGCTGTCGGTCGAGCTCGGCGAAATCGTGTACGTCCGAGAGTTCGTTGAGCCGGGCTTCCACCACTGCGAGGTGTTCTTCATAGCGGACTCGTACTCAGGGACTCCTGCGACGGGGAGCACCCCCGGCATCTTCGACGTGGACCACATGATCAAGGACGCGAGGTTCGTCCGGAGAGACGAGATGAACGGGATGGTCATCTTCCCAGAGGAGCTCAAGAAGAAGTTCTGGGACGATCTGACCAGCGGGTTCTCGGGAACCAAGTACTTGGGCGTGCAGAAGTCGGAGACGAAAACGTACCTCGATGGCCAAGTCGAGCCGGGGTGACTGTGAAGTCCGCCTTCGCTAAAGCGCGCCAGCACGAGGGCGTTATCGGCGCGCCGCCATGATCGCGTCGGCTGCGGCATTTCCGCTTCGCACCGCGCTCTCCATCGTTGCCGGCCAGCCGGTATCGGTCCAATCGCCCGCCAGCACCAGGTTGCGCAGCGGCGTTTTCGCCGGCAGGCGGTTGGCTGGTCCGCCGGGCGGCGAACGGAACGTCGCGCGTTGCTCCTTCACGATGACGAACCGCTCGACCGTGGCGTCGCGCGCGAGGGGCAGCGCCCGGGCCAGCTCCGGAGTGAAGCGTTCGCGCAGCTCGTCCTTCGACAGCGGCCACCACTCCCAGGCCCCGCTCAGCGAGACGGTCAGGTAGTCGCCAGGGCCTGCGAGTCCGGCGATACGCGTCTTGTTGAACACGAACTGCAGCGGGCTATCCACGAACGCCGCCCATTCAAAGTCGGCGACAGGGCGGTCGTACCAGACGTGTAGATTGACGATCGGCGCGAAGGTGTGGCTCGCGGCAGCCGCCAGCGGCGAGCCGTCCCGCAGGCCGTTCGGCAGGGTGTTGACGAAGGCTTGCGGCGGCAGCGCCGCTACATACCAGTCGGCGGTCAGCATGTCGCCGCCGGCAAGCACGACTCCTGCAACGGCGCCATCGTCCGGCGCCAGGCGCTCCACCGTACGGCCGAGCACCAGCTCGACGCCCAAAGCGCGCAGGCGACGCTCGACTGCGTCACCCATGACATCCGACAAACCGGACCGCGCGAAGCCGATGTCGGCGCCGTGGGCGTCCTTGAGCAGCGCTACCTGGAAGACCGTGAAAGCCATACTGGCGGACACATCGCGCGATGCGTCGTTGAGCGTGGGCACTATGATGAGGTCCCAGAAGTTAGCGATGGCCCGGTCTGACTGACCGTTCCGGCGCAGCCAGTCCTCGAAGGACATGCCCCGCAGCTCGTCCCTGTCGGGGTCGCGCTCCATGCGGATGCGCAGCAGCGCGGGCGACGCGCGGAGCTTGTCGCGCCAGCCAAGGTGCGGGTAGCGCAGGAACGATGGGAGCAGATGGAGCGGGGCGGGGAGAGGAGCGGCGGAGAGCACGCCCACTTTCCCCGACGGGCTGCGGACTTCGACGCGCAGCTTGTCCTGCTTGGCCGTTCGGTCGAGCGTCCCGACAGCGCGCAGGAAGTCGATATAGGCGGCGCAGCAGCCCATGAAGACATGCTGGCCATTGTCGACCTGCACGCCGGTCTCACGGTCGACATAGGAGTATGCGCGGCCGCCGAGATAGGGCCGCCGCTCGACGAGAGTGACGCGGTAGCCAGCGGAGGCCAGACGCCAGGCCGCGGCCATCCCGGCCAGGCCGCCTCCGACGATGATGACGCTGTCTAGTTGGGGCTGTTGCGTGGGAGCAGGCTCGTTATCCAAAGCTTGGCCATGATACGCAGCTTCTCCACGGAGGAGAGCCGCACGCGTTCGCCGTAGACATCGAAGCCACGCTGCTCGATGCGGTCGAGCAGCCGGCTGTAGAGGCCATGGAGGACCGCCGGGCACGCGCGCGACCGGGGCGCGAGGTAAGCCAGCAGCGTCTCGCCCGACCGGAAGTACTCGCGTGCGCGCTGGGCCTCGAAACGCATCAGCTCGACGAAGGCGTCGTTCACGAGGCCATGCATGAGGTCGTCCTCGGTGTAGCCGAACCGTCGCAAGTCCTCTTGGGGGAGGTAGACCCGGCCCGCCTCGGCATCCTCCCTGATGTCCCGCATGATGTTGGTGAGCTGCATGGCGAGGCCTAGGTCGACGGCTACAGCCGGGGCGCGCGGGTCGGCGTAGCCGAAAATCTCGATGGAGATGAGCCCGACTACCGACGCGACGTGGTAGCAGTACTCGCGCAGCTCGTCGAATGTCTCGTAGCGGCGCGGCGCGAGGTCCATCTCGACGCCGTCGATGAGCCTTTCGAAGAGTGCGGGGTCGATGCCGTACTCGTCCGACGCATGGGTTAGCGCGAGCAGGACAGGTCCGTGGGGCTGTCCTGCGAACGCCTGCCGGAGGCCCGCGCGCAGCTCGCGGAGCTGCTCCGCCTTGTCGGAGCTCGACGCGTCGCCGTCTGCAATGTCGTCCGCAAGCCTGGCGAAGGCGTAGGCCGCGTAGATAGCGCGGCGCCGCCTCGCGGGCAGAGTGACGAAGGCGAAGTAGAAGTTACGCGCCTCCCGTTTCGTGACCGCCTGGCAGTGGTCGTAGGCGGCGGCGATGGCGGGGGCGGTGGTCACGCGGCCCTCCGCAGCGCCAGCCGCACGGCCGTGGAGACCATGAGCCATAGCTTGCGGCCGGAGGTGACGACAGGACGGTTCGTCAGCACATCGTAGTCCTGGCGGCGTATGGACTCGAGGATGCTCATGCCGCCCTTGGTGAATAGGGCGATATCGAGCTTGAACCGGCCATTGAGGCGCTCGATGAGCGCGTAGCCCTGCTCGAACAACCGCTGAGCGCGATCGACCTCGAGCGCCATCAGCCCGCGCAGGTTGTCGTTGACGACGCCCGCCGCCAGATCCTCCTCGGAGTAGCCGAAGCGCTCCATATCCTCCAGCGGCAGGTAGATACGGCTCATGTCGTGGTCCCGCTTCACGTCCTGCCAGAAGTTGGCCAGCTGAAGCGCGGTGCAGGTCGCGTCGGACAGACGATGGCTCTCCTCGGAGCGGTCGCCAAGCACGTAGAGCACCATGTGGCCGACAGGGTTCGCCGAGTGGTCGCAGTAGTGCAGAAGGTCGTCGTACGTCGGAAATCGGACCTCGCCCTGGTCCATGCGGTTTGCTTGGATAAGCTTGCGGAACGGCGTATCGGGAATGTCGAAACGGCGGATAGCGTCTTGGAGCGCGACCATGATGGGGTGCGACGGCTGGCCGTCGTAGGCCTGTTCGAGCTCGTCCTCCCACTCGCTGAGCTGGGCCAGCCGGTCGCCCTCAGCCTCGTCGCCGAGGTCGTCGGTGTGGCGGCAGAAGGCGTAGACCGCGTAGAAGTAGGGCCTCACTCTGCGGGGCAGCAGCAGCGAGCCGACGGTGAAGTTCTCGTAGTGGGCCTTGGCTAGGCGTTCGCAGTAGGCGTATGCCTCGTGCAGGCCGAGCGGCTCGCCCATGACGCGATGCGTTGCCACGCTTGCTCCGACAAGGGGAAGGACTTGCGACCTCGCAGCGCTGAGCACGTACGAGGCGACCGCTCAGACCGTAAGGCGCAACGCTAGCGCCACCCCTCGCCAATCTAGGTACGTAGAAGGCATTATGCCTCACTTGTCGCGCGTGACGAAATAGTCCGCCATCGCCTGGATACTCTCCCTCGCCTCGGCGGCGAGCGGGAGTCCGTCGAGCGCATCCATAGCGCCGGAGGCCTGGTCGATTGCAGTCTGCTGAACGATCTTCTCGCCGTCGAGCTCGGCGAGCAGATCGAGGACGCGCTCGACATCGTCGCCCGCCACTTCCTCCGCGGCGTAAGCAGTCCGGAGCCAGTCGCGCTGCACAGCGTCCGCCCGTTGGAATAGGTAGACGATGGGCATGCTCTTCTTCTTGCGCATGATGTCGGAGCCGACCGGCTTGCCCGTCGTCGCCGGGTCGCCCCAGATGCCGAGCAGGTCGTCGCGAACCTGGAATGCGAGCCCGAGCTTCCGGCCGCACGCGCCGAACGCCTCCGCCGTCTTGGCGTCGCCGGTGGCCACTAGCGAGCCGAGGTACATGGCGCAGTCGATGAGGGCGCCCGTCTTGCGCGAGATCATGTCGAGGTAGGCGTCGGTCGTGACCTCGTCGGAGTCCTCGAAGGACATGTCGAGGTATTGGCCCTCGATCATCTCTAGATAGCGGGACGTTAGCGCGACGGATGCCGCCATAACGGTGGACGGCGCCAGACCGGTCTCCGACAGCGCTTGGAGCGTCCGGTCGGCTACGACGCGCATGGCGTTGCCGGCGGCAATGGCCTCGTGAACGCCGAACACCGTCCACGCTGTCGCACGTCCGCGCCGCGTCGTGTCTCGGTCTTGGACATCGTCATGGAGCAATGAGAAGTTGTGGATCAGCTCCAGCGCCGCTGCGGCAGGGAGGGCGTCACGCCAGTCGCCGCCGGCAATCTCACAGGACGCCAGGACGAGCGCGGGGCGCAGCCCTTTGCCCGCGTCCTCGTCGGCGGGCTTTCCGTCGCGGTCCTGCCACCCGAGGTGGTAGCGCAGAATGCCGAAGAAGCCGGTCTCGGAGTCAGGGGCCGAGCGTCTGATTTGCCGCCTGACATCGGCGGTGTACCGCTCGACGAGGGCCGAAACTCGGCGTTCGGAGGAAACCATCAGACCTGTTCCCCAGACCGCGTGCGCGGCGTCCGCGACTACCCGGCCGCCGCTTCCCGGTTGGCCGGGCTTCGATTTCCTTGCGGCGTGGCGTCGGGGAAGAAAGCGTTCAGCACCTGCTGGGTGATGCCCTCTGCGTCGAGCTCCAACCGATGCCTCTGGGCGGCAGCGGTGCTGTGTTCGATGAAAGAGTCCGGGAAGCCGATGCGGTGGACCGACACATCCTCCATCCCAGCCTCGGCAAGCGCCTCGAGCACGGCGGAGCCGAACCCCCCGGCGAGCACGTTCTCCTCCACCGTGACGATGCGCCGCGTGCTGCGCGCCGCGTCCAGTAGCAGGTCGACGTCGAGGGGCTTTACGAAGAGGGGATTCACGACGCCGCACACGATGCCGTACTCGGCCAGCTTGTCCGCCGCTTCCACGGCTGCGCTGCCCGGCTTGCCCAATGCGAAGATAACGACGTCCCTGCCCTCCCGGACCACCGCGCCGCGTCCGAGCGGCAGCTCCCGTAGGTTCTTGTCGAGCGGCGCGCCGGTGGCGGCGCCCCTCGGTATGCGGATGGCGAAGGGGCCCTGGTGCTTGTACGCGGTATAGATGAGATGCTGCAGGTCATTCTCGTCCGCCGGGACCGCGACGACAGCGTTGGGGATGCACCGCAGGTACGAGATATCGAATGCGCCGTGGTGCGTCTTGCCGTCCTCGCCAACGATGCCTGCGCGATCGGCGATCAGCGTCACCGGCAGATTCTGCAGGCAAACGTCATGCACGACCTGATCGAACGCCCGCTGCAGGAACGTGGAGTAGATGGAGACGAAAGGACTCAGGCCGGCGGAGGCCATGCCCGCCGCCATGCTGACGGCGTGTTGCTCCGCGATGCCGACGTCGAAGACCCTGTCAGGGAATTCGCTCCGCACTTCCTCCAGGCCAGTGCCTTCCAGCATCGCCGCGGAGATGCCCACGACGGACTCGTCATCGCGCATCAGGCGCTGAATGGTCTGAGCGAACACCTTCGAGTAAGTGGGCGCTCCCGACGAGGCTCCCAAAGGCGAGCTCGGCTGGTGAAACCTAATGGGATCGTCCTCGGCGGGCTCGTACCCGTGGCCCTTGTGGGTGACGATGTGGATGAGAGGCACGAGGCCGGTGCAAGCCTTGGCCTGACTGAGCGTCTCTTCGAGCTGCTTGATGTCGTGGCCGTCCACGGGCCCTAGGTACTGGAATCCCATCTCGGTCCAGAATGTGGTGGGCACAATGATGCTGTTCAGGCCGCCGCCGAACCGCCTGACGAGCCGGTAGACCATGTCGCCCATTGGCGCCCTCTTCGAGAGGGCCTTCATGCGCCCGATCATCGCTTGGTATTCGGGATGAGTGATTACACGCTTGCGCCAGTTGGTGAGGAAGCCGATGTTCTCGGAGATGGACATTCCGTTGTCGTTCAGAACGACAACGAACTTCTCCGGGTTGAGATGCACGATGTTGTTCAGCGCTTCGAAGCTGGAGCCGGACGTCATTGCCCCGTCGCCCACCACTGCGATGGTCCAAGAGTCCGTCCTGCGGTTGGCTGCGCCTTGCGCTATGCCCAGAGCTATCGAAAGGCCCGTGCCTGCGTGGCCTGCGGCGAGGGTGTCATGCGGGCTTTCGCCCGGTTCGCCGAACCCCGACAACCCGCCCTCCAGGCGGATGTCCTGGAACTCGTCGCGCCGGCCCGTCACCAGCTTGTGCGCGTAGCACTGGTTGGTCGTGTCCCAGACAATGCGGTCGATGGGGCTGTCGAAAACGCGATGAAGCGCCAGGGTAAGCTCGACAATGCCCAGATTCGACGCCAAGTGGCCGCCGCGCTCGGTTATCACGGAGACGATGGTGTCTCGGATCTCTTGCGCGACCTGAGCCAGCTCTTCCCGGGTCAGGGGCTTCAGGTCGCTCGGCCCATCGATCTGGTCCAAGAGACGGCTTACCATGCGAGAGCCTCCTTATGGAGTGTCTACTGCGGCCCCGGCCTCACCACGCCGTGGACTCTTCCGCATAAACGTGGTCAGGCAACGTGTAGCGGATTCCCTCCTCGTCGAACAACGAAGTATCGAGCAAGGACGTGAACCTGCTGAAATTGCTATCCCGGCGGCGGCTCCGAAGCAGCTTGCTGAGAATCTGCTCCCAGCGCATTTGCAGCTTGAACCGCCCGACAGCGCTAAAGGAGGAGTACGGCGGGTACATCAACGCCTGGGCAATCTCGCTTCCGATGAGCCCGCGGGACATACGGTACACGTACTTAGCCAAGCTGCGGCGCGCGTGCGGCTCGGTCACCCCGGCAATCAACGGGGCCGAGTTGACCAAAGAGTGCGCCATCACGACCGATTCGATTTCGGTGCTGGGCTCGCATATGAGACCGATGTCATACAGCTTCAAGGCTTCGTCCCCGTCGTGGAATAGGATGGTCTCGGGAATGCCCATGAGATAACCGGAGTAGCGCCAAACGGCCATGAAGCTCGCGTACTCTTCGCCGTTGTAGTTAGCGCCCAAGGTCTTCATGTGCTTCAATAGCCTTGCCGAAAAAGCGGAGATGGCGTAACCCAGATGCGCCGCGCTGATCGGCGCGCCCCAAGCGTCGTGGTCCCATTCTTCCGAACCGTTCAGGAGGTGTCTCATTCGTGCGTGAACTATCCTGATACGGACCGAAAGCTTCCAGCCGTCGCCGTACCTGTACATGCCGCCCGGAAGGAATATCTCCATCATGTGACGGTTATTCTGCCCCAAACGTCTGACTCCCTGGTCGCGCACCCGCCCGGTGATGAAGAAGGATTTTGCGATATTCGTTGTAAATCCTTCTATGAGAACGCCTGCGACGAACGCCGCCAGGATTATCTGCGAGTTCCGGTGAAACATGCGGACGCTTGGGGCGAATGCCGCGTAATCGAGCCACTCCGGCGGAGTTTCCGCCTCTCTGAAGAATTCTCGCAGCGAGGCCGGCTCGTTCCGCAGGGCCTCCTCGCCTTCTTCATTCATGGCTGCCTGGATGAGTCGTCTCGACTCTTCCGGACTGAGCTCTGCGAGGTCTTTCGTCATCGCTTCGCCCAAGGGGTCTCCGATGAGCGTATGTTCGACGTATTTGGACGCTATCTCAGGCGCAACGGCGCGGGCTTTTTCGTAACCCGGCTTGTAGTCAGCTGGTATGGTAATTGCTTCTGTGCTCATTGCTTCCCCTGGTGCCAACTCCGGCTTCGACATTACAACCTTTATGCTTCTTGCGGCTCCACCCGCAGATCGGGAAGCCAGCCCAGCCACGACGGCAGGTACCAGTTCCGTGCGCCCAGCAGCTGCATGCTGGCGGGGACGAGGATGCTGCGCACCAGAGTCGCATCCAGCAGGACCGCTACGGCAAGCCCGAACCCCGCCTGCTGGTTGACCACCATGTCGCCTGAGGCGAACCCGCTGAACACCGCGACCATGATGAGCGCCGCACCGGTGATGAGGCTGGCGGTCGAGCGCAGGCCGTAGGCCACGGACTCGGCGTTGTCGTGCGTCTGGTCGTACCTCTCACGGATGCGGCTGAGCATGAAGACGTGGTAGTCCATCGACAGGCCGAAGAGGACCGCGAAGAGCACCAGGGGTATCCACACGTCGATGGTCTCGGTCTGCTGGAACCCGAACAGGTCCGCGCCGACGCCCTTCTGGAAGACGAGCACCATCAGTCCCCAGGCGGCGCCGACGGAGAGAAGGTTCATGATGATGGCCTTGATCGGGATGACGAGCGACCGGAAGACGATCAGCAGCAGGATGAAGCTGACGCCTAGGATCAACGCGAATGAGATGGGCAAGTACGTATCGACCACCCCGTTGAAGTCCAGGAACTCCGCCGACACCCCGCCTACCACGACTGTCGCCGGAACGCCGCTGAACGCCGCCGGGATGTAATCGTCCCGCAGCCGCTCCACCACGCCGAAAGCCGCGCTGCCGCTTGGCGCGCCCGGCGTCGGCGCGAGGAGCAGGCCAAGGTCTCCCGAGGGGCTGACCTGCGGGATGAACGTCCCCAAATCAGGGTCGGTCTGGATAGCTTCTCCCAGCCGCGCGATCGCCGCCTGCACCTGCGGGTCGCTCAAGTCTCCGTCGATAACGATTTTGACCGGGTTGACGTAGCCGAAAGAGAACTTCTCCTCCAGCGCCTCGAACCCCGCCCGGGTATGCGAGTCCTCCGGAAAAACCTCAACGCTGTTGAAGCCCCGGTTGATGTCGAAGTAGTTCACGGACGCCCAGATCATCAGCCCCCCGACCACGAGCAGGCTTATCACGGGGAAACGCATGGTGCGGTGCGTGATGAACTCCCAGAAACCGCGCCGCGCGCCCTCGCGACCTCCAGCCGCCCCTTTTCCGATGAACGGAAGGCGGAAGCGGTCGACCCGAGGGCCGAGCAGGGCCAGAACGGTGGGCAGCAGCGTAAGCGTGGCCACGACCGAAACGATGACCACCGAAATCGCGCCGAGGGCCGTCGAGAAGAACAGCGTGTGCGGGATGATCAGTATGCCTACGAGCGCGATAACCACCGTCATCCCGCTGAAGAGCACGGTGCGGTTTGCCGTCGCGCCCGCTCTGGCGACTGCTTCCCGAGCGCTCAACCCCCTCGCGAGCTCCTCCCGGAAGCGCGACACCACGATCAGCGAGTAGTCTATCCCCACGGCGAGGCCGATCATCGTTATCCACAGCTGTATGAAGAAGACCAGCTCGCCGAAGATGTTGCCGATGAGCGCGATGAGCGCCAGCGTTATCAGGATGGAGACGACGGCCAACCCGATGGGTATCAGCGCAGCCCCCACCGCCCCGAAGAGCACGAGGAGGATGAGGAGCGCTACGGGTATGCCGATACGCTCGCCCTGCACCAGGTCCGACTCCGATAGCTCGCTGTTCTCGAAGGCGATGGTCGCGTCGCCCGCCACCAAGACGCGGAACCCGTCCCTGTGGTCCGCCTCGTCAACGATACGGATGATCTCTTCCGCGTTCTCGGTTGCCTCGGCGATCGTTCCCGTCAGCTGTAGCGAGATGACGGTCGTTCCTCGGTCGGCGGAGACCAGCCGCTCGTCGTTGGTCAAGTAGTAGTTCAGCCCGCCGGCCACCACGTCCGGTCCGAGAGAGATGAGCGCTCCGGTCAATTCCTCGACCTTGGACCGGAACACGGGGGCTTCAACGGTCAGCGTTTCGGACTGCACCACGACCGCCTCGCTGAGCGGTGGGGCCAGTTGCGCTTCTTCGAGCAGGTCCTTAGCCGTCCGGGACTCAACCTCGGTGAAAGTCGAGATGAAGCCGAGCTCCGTGGTCAGCGCAGTGGGCAGCAAGTTCTGGCCGATCCCTCCCGCGACCAGCGCCAGCAACAACCATATGCCGATCGTGACCCACGGCCTTCGCGCGCTGACTCGGGCCAAGCGTTCCGTCATAAAGGACAGTCCTCCCCTTCTTCCGCTAAGCCGAAGCTATCCCAAGGATAGCAACCGCATGGCGCCATATTACTACGATAAGAGCTCATCATAAAATGCAGAGAGAGGGGAACTAGCTGTTCAGAGTTGATGAGTTTAGGTTCGTGGTGAGCCCTTCCCTGATTGGTTCGTGGTGAGCCTGTCGAACCACGCCGACCCGCCAACCAACGCCCCCTCCGTCATTCCCCTCCTTACCAAGGAGGGGCTAGGGGTGGTTCCGCTGGCGCTCGCCTCATCAACTCTGAACAGTTACGGGGAGAACTAGCTAAGGGTGCTTTGATTAAGAGGGCTTGTCCTGCATAAAGAATCGCCGGAGGACAGCGCCGCCGTCCCCACCCCCTCCCGTCTGCGAGACCTTTGCGTAACCTCAATGGGGTTCGTGGTGAGCCCGTCGGAACCATGGACTGGGTCTGAATACCGGGGAGTGCAGAGGGGGAACCCCCTCTGCCGGGGGCGTGGGGGTGTCCCCCACAACATGACGGGCGGGCGGGTGGGAAGAGTTACGCCCGCCAGAAATAGAGTTACGCAAAGGTCTCTCTACGGGGGAGAGTTAGAGAGGGGGCCGCCCCACTCGCTACTTTCGTCGGTTGTGGTGTCGGGCGTCAGCCCCACATGAGGGATTGCCTCGAAAATCTCCCTCCCGTCTGCGGGAGGGGATGCGCAAGCGCAGCGAAGCGCGGGGGAGGAGAGGCGACAGGCAGACTTCCCCTGTCATTCCCGCGCAGGCGGGAACCTCGCAGTGGCGCGACAGCGGCGCGGTCCCTCCCCCTCCGTCATTCCCGCGTAGGCGGGAATCCAGGTATCGACGCCCCCTATTTTCGTCGATTGTGGTGTGGGGCGAGCCCCACATGAGGGATTGCTTCGAAAGTCCTCTCCACCATCCGCGGGGGAGAGTTAGAGAGGGACCGCGACACTTGCCCCTTCCCCCATCCCCAACCAACCCCTACCATGGACTCCGACATGCGAAGAGCCGACGCACTCCCCTGCCCTGCTCTCCTAAACCTCTCCCCCGTCTGCGGGGAGGCTGAGAGGGGGCCTCCCAAAACCGGGGGGGCCGAAATTCTTGAATTCTTGAATTCTTAACCCCCTTCCATGGCGCCACGGCCTGGTAACTAGAAACAGAAACCTCCGGGGACTTTCTGCTTCTAGCCCCCCGCCCCCATCGCCCGTCGACCGCGCCACGGCCACGTAAATCAAAGACTCCAAGATGTGAAGGAGCCTGCAAAAAATGTTCTTGCTCCTTCCACAGAGGACGACGCGAGCTTTACGGGACAGCTCCCCAATGGCGGAAGAGGATGGGAGGAAAGTGGACCGCGTATGAAGCTGGGCGTCACGTACCTTGGCAACCGGTTCGTCCGGCATTACGTCGAACGAGACCTTCCTGAGATCGTCGATGCTGGGTGCGACTACGTCGTCCATACCTTCAGCGAGTATGACCTCGCGTTTCACACCGGCGAAATCAATGCTCTGGTGGACGCCACTCGCCAAGCCGGCCTCGAAGCTTGGCTGGACTGCTGGGGGCTGGGAGGCCTCTTCGCCGGCGAAGCGTTCAGCGACTTCCTCCTCCGGCATCCTGAATCTTGGCAGGTCAGGTCCAACGGCGGGCGGGTCCCCGTGGCGTGCCCCAACGCGCCTGCGTTCCGCGAGCTGCTCCGGACTTGGACTGACGCGGCGGCCGGGGCAGGCGCCGACGCTGTGTTCTTCGACGACCCGATGGCGCCCGCAAGTGAGGCGTGCGTTTGCGATAGCTGCCGGAAAGCGCATGCGGCTCTCCTGGAATCGCATGAGCCGGGGTATGGGAGGCGAGTGCCGGAGTGTGCGGGGCAAGTAAATGAACGGGCGTTTCAGCAATGGGGCCTCGCCCGCCTGATTGAGGACGCCTGCGCCGACGCTCGAGAGCTTGGGCTGCGCGCCGCCGTCGGCGTGCTTCCCGCGCCGGTGGGACAGAAAAGCGGCGCGCTCTTGGAACAGCTGACCGCCGCCCATGCGGCGGACGTAATCGCAGTGTCGCCCTTATGGCGGGCGCACGAACAACCCCTCTCCCCGTACGTGTACGACGCGTGCGCAGAGGTCGCCGCCGCATGCCGCGACTCGCAACAGGAGCCGATGGCTTGGCTGCAGGCGTTCTCGATACCGGCTGGCCAAGAGTATGAAATCGCTCAAGCCGCAGAGGCGATGGCCGCGGCCGGGATAGCGAACGTCTCGACGTGGTGCTACCGCGCGGGCGAGCAGATGACCGCAGTCCGATCAGAGCAGGCGCAACTGGCGTGGGAGACTGTCGTAGCGGCGTATCGTCGGCTCAAGGCCGCGTCGACCGGCGGCTGACGCCGCTCATGGGCGGGCCAGCACGAGTGCGAATAGCTCCTCAGGGTCCGTGTACCAGCGGACCCTGCCGAAGCCGGTTTCCTGAAGCGTCGTGGCAAAGCCGTCCTTCGTGAACTTGTAAGAGCTTTCGGTCCAGATCGTTTCGCCCGCGCGAATGCGGACCGTGTCCCCGGTCGCGGGCAACACGAACGATACGTCGGCGCCGGCCTCCAGGTGCATCTCGATCCGCGAGTGCTCGGCGTTGAAGAACGCGCGGTGCCTGAACAGGCCCGTATCGATGTCGACGCCGAGCAGGTCGTTCACCGCTTTCAGCGAATTGAGGTTGAACAGGGCGGTCACGCCCTTGGCGTCGTTGTAGGCCGCCTCGATGACGCTGGTCTCTTTGACGAGGTCCACGCCCATGAGCAGCGCGTCGTTCGTCCGGAGCATCAGTCCACGCACCTCCGTTAGGAAGCGGCGCCGCTCGTCCGGGTGCAGATTTCCGATCGTCGAGCCCAAGAACGCGATGAGCCGCCCGCCCTGTGCGGGGGGTATGGCCGAGAGGTGGCGCCCGAAATCGCCGACAACTGCCGCAATCTCGCCAAGGTCGGGGTACGCATCGAACAGCGCCTGCGCGCCCTCGCGGACAGCCGACTCGCTGATGTCGAAGGGGATGTAGCGCCTCAGCGTTCCGGCCTGCAACGCAGGGCCGATGAGCGTCCCGCTCTTGGCGCTATTGCCCGGCCCCAGCTCGACAATCTCTTGGGGCCGAACGTCGCGGACGATTTCAGCGCCGAAACAGTCGAGCAGTGAATGCTCGACGCGGGTGGGGTAGTACTCCTCCAGCCGCGTGATCTCGTCGAATAGGCCGGAGCCGTCTTCGTGGTAGAGGAATTTTGGGCTCAGGGTCTTCGGCTCGGCGGTCAGGCCCTGAACGATGTCCTCCACCGCGGACAGGCGCTCTTCGTCCGCGGACGTATAGACAGTGACGGCAAGTTGGGCGGTCATCACAGCTCCCTCTGCTCGATTGCCTCGCGTTCCTTTGCGAGGCGGGCCAGCACCCAGTCCCCGAAGGCCAAGGCAACGGTCGAGTCGAGCCGGGCCCGCTTGACCATGTACAAGTTGCGGCGAGTGTCGAGTCCGGTCAGGCGCGCCGGGTAGACTTGGTCGAATTCGTGCTCGTGCACCGCGAGAGACGACACGACGCTGAACCCAAAGCCGCTGTTGACAGCCGCCAGCGTGGCGTGGGTCGAGTTCACGACCATGACGGGCTTGTACTCTGCTTCCTTCACTCCCGCCCTCTCCAGTGCGCGGCGAAACCCGGCCCAGGCGCCTGAGCCGGGTTCGCGTTCGATAAACGGCAGACCTTTGAGCTCGCTAACGTCAATCCGTGACCTGCCCGCGAACGGGTGCCTCCCCGGCACGGCGAGCACCAGCTCGTCTTGGGCGATTACGGTCGATTCCAGGTCGGCATGCGGCGCTCGCATCCCGACGAACCCCAGGGAGGACTCGCCGCCCTCCAGCTGCGCGATGGCCGCCGCCGAGTCCGTCACAACCACGTGCGGCCGCACCTGCGGATATATCTCGGTGAAGTCCGACAGCAGGCGTGGCAGCAGGTACTCCCCCGGCGTGGTGCTCGCCGCGATGCGGAGCTCACCCTCGATTGCCGCATCGTCACGGGCCAGAGATTCGATGATGCGGTCATGCGCCGCAATGGCGTCCACCGCATGAGCATAGAGCCGGCTGCCGGCAGCAGTGGGGGCCGCCCGCTTCCGGCTACGGACTAGCAGGGCTACGCCAAGCTCGGTCTCAAGCCGCTTCACATGCCGACTCACCCCCGGCTGACTGACGTGCCGCTCACGAGCCGCCTCCTGGAAACTGCCGGAGCGGCATACTGCAACGAAGCTCCTGAGCGCGCCTACATCCATCGTTCGATGATAAATTGTAATCGACTCGGGCGCCAGCCATCACCGGACGGTATCATAGCTGCCATCTCTTGGGACCGAGGAGCGATGCGAGAGGATGCGAAAGATTGTAATCGGGCTGGTCGTTGTTGCGCTGGCAGGGCTGACTGCATGTTCGAGTGAAGAAGGGCAGGAGCCGCTGCTCATTGCCGGCATCCCGGACCAAGACGTGAGTCTACTGGAAGCACGCTTCAACAATCTTGCCGAGCACCTCTCCGAAGAGACGGGCCTCGACGTGCGGTACGTGCCGCAGGTGAACTACGCGGCTGTTGTCACTGCATTCAAGCAGGGCGACATCCACATGGCCTGGTACGGCGGCCTCACCGGCGTCCAAGCCCGCTTGGCCGTTCCGGACGCGGAGGCGATAGCCCAACGTCCGAGGGACGCCGCGTTCCACTCCGTATTCGTCGCCGCGCCGGACTCCGGCATCAAGGGGCTCGCCGACTTGCGGGGCAAGACTCTCACCTTCGGCTCCGAGAGCTCGACCTCCGGTCACCTCATGCCCCGCTTCTTCCTGGGAGAGGCCGGAATCGACGTGGAGCAGGACCTCGATTCGATCAGCTTCAGCGGCTCGCACGACCGCACTTGGAAGCTGGTTGAGGCTGGCTCCTTCGACGTCGGCGCGCTGAACGAGGCGGTCTGGGAGTCGCGCGTCGCCAAGGGGAAGGTAGACCTCACGAGGGTGGCGGTCTTCTTCCGCACTCCCCCCTATGTGGACTATCACTGGGTCGTAAACCGCTCGATCGACGTCACCCACGGGGAGGGCGCCGTGGACAAGCTCAGAGAAGCCCTCTTGGCCATCGATGTCTCGAAGGGCGGCGTGGCCAAAGAGATTGCCGAGGCCTTCCAGACGGATCGGTTCATCGCAACGGAGAACGGCAACTACCAGGCTATCGAGGACGTAGCGAGGTCTCTTGGCGTCATCGAACCATAGCAGCGCGCCCGCGGTCTTCTTCGACGGCGCGTCCAAACGCTACAACCAGACGACGGTCCTGGCGACACTCTCGCTGACCGTCGCCCCAGGCGAGCGCGTGGCCGTCATCGGGCCGAGCGGCGCGGGCAAGACGACGCTCCTGCGGCTCATGGCGGGCGCAGTCGCCCCTTCAACGGGAGTCGTCGAGCTGCGCGGAAAGGATGTCGCGAGCCTCCGGCCCGGCCGTGAGCTCGCCAGGCTCGTTGGGATGATTGCTCAGCAATTCGACCTCGTACCGAACCTGTCGGTCCTCCACAACGTGCTGGCGGGGAGGCTTGGCGACTGGAGCTTCGGCAGGTCGTTACTCTCGCTCGTTTGGCCTCAGGAGCAGCGCTTGGCCTTCGACGCGCTCGAACGGGTTGGCGTCACGCACCTCGTTCACCAGAGCGCCGGACGGCTCTCAGGAGGCGAGCAGCAGCGAGTCGCAATCGCACGGGTCCTCGTCCAGCATCCAAGCGTGGTGTTGGCCGATGAGCCGGTGGCGTCGCTCGACCCAGCTCGGGCGAGAGAAGTGCTACGCCTCCTCATGGCCGTGACGGAAGAGCAAGGCGAAACGCTCATCGCCAGCCTTCACTCAGTCGAGCTTGCGCGCGAGTTCTTCGACCGCATTGTCGGCCTGAGGAACGGCGTCGTGCAGTTCGATACGCCGACATTCAACGTCCACGACGGCATGCTGACGGAGCTGTACGAGATCGAGGGACTCCGGAGTGAGGTCTGAGTTCCCCGCATCCCCAGATGCCCCTCGGGTGATTGAGAGCCGACGAGTCATCACCCTCATTCTCGTCGGCGCATTCCTGATGAGTCTTCTAGGAATCGACTGGGACGACGGCGTGCTCAGGACGCGGGGCCTGAGTGCTGTCGGCGAGACGCTCGGCGCACTCTTCCGGCCAGATCTCTCACCGGAGTTGCTTGGGAAGGCGGCGGCGGCGGCATGGCAGACAGTGGCGTATGCGGTCGCGGGGCTGACGGTAGCCCTGTTCATCGGCATTCCACTGGGGGTCATCGCCTCGGGGACCATAGCGCGCTCGCGCGTGGGAGCCTTCACCCAGATAGGCGCGGCGCGAGGCGTCCTCGCTTTCTTCAGAGCAATCCATGAGCTCGTCTGGGCCCTCCTGTTCGTTGCCGCGATAGGCCTTTCGCCGATGGCTGCGGTGTTGGCCTTGGGCATTCCCTATGGAGGAATCCTCGGCCGAATCTACTCGGAGCTGCTGCAGGACGTGCCGCAGGCCCCGCTGGACGCTCTGCGCCGCTCCGGAGCGTCGGAGTGGCGAGTGTTCCTGTTCGGACGGTTGCCGATGGCGCTCCCAGACATGCTCTCGTACACGTTCTACCGGTTCGAATGCGGCATCCGGTCGGCGGCAGTGCTCGGCTGGGTTGGGCTTGGAGGTCTTGGTTTCCAGGTGCAGATCGCACTCGAAGACCTCGCCTACCCGCGCGTCTGGACGTTTCTCTGGGTCTTGGTGGCCTTGGTCGTACTCGTGGACCTCTGGAGCTCGCAGGTCCGGCGGAGGATTGCGCCTTGAGCTCGGCGCCGACCATCGCCTATCCCGCAGAGAGCAGACGGCTGAGGCTCACGTTCGTGTCGGGCTCGGTCGCCGCGGCTGTCGTCCTGATGCTCTCCTCGTGGACGTACATCATTTTCGCGCAGTCATGGCCCAACCATGGGTTCCTCTCCGGGGAAACGGCCTCACGGGCGTGGTCATTCCTCGGCGATCTCGCGGGCGTAGGCCGCGAAGGCACGCCCGCATACCTGGACGGGGAAGCGTGGGCCGAGGCCGGGCGGCTGGCCCTGGCAACCCTGGCGATGAGCATCCTAGCGGCGGGCATAGCCGCGTTCGGGGCATTGCTTACGTTCATGTTCGCAGCACACAACGTCATGGCGGGCGAGCTTGCCCCGTACCGGAGCCCGGTGTGGGCCGCGTGGCTCGTAGTAGTCCGGCTTGCCTACGCCCTTAGCCGCTCGGTGCCGGAGCTGATATGGGCGATGCTCTTGGTGTTCATTTTCGCGCCGGGAATCCTCCCCGGAGCGCTGGCGCTGGCAATCCACAATTTCGGGATTCTGGGCAAGCTCTCCGCGGAAGTGGTGGAAGGCCTCGACACGCGTCCGGCCCGCGCCCTTAGAACGTCCGGCGCGGGTTGGTTCCAGGTCATCGCCTACGCCATCCTCCCGGCGGCGTTGCCGCGGTTCATCACCTATCTCTTTTATCGCTGGGAGGTAATCATCCGTACAACGCTCGTCGTTGGACTCGTTGCGGCGGGCGGGCTCGGCATGGAGTTTCGGCTCGCACTGAGCCACTTCCACTACACGACGGTGACCCTACTCCTCATCTGGTACCTGCTGTTGGTGCTGGGCGTCGACCTCGCGTCCGCGGGGATGCGGCGCCTGGCGCGTTAGCGGGCGTCCGGCGCGAGCTCAGCGAGAAGCGCCATCCAGTCGGCGCGCTCGCGGTCCGGATCGAGGAGCGAGCGGAGCGGCGTTTCGGCTTCCCTCAGCCGAGAAAGAAAAACTGGGTCGCTCTCGCAACGCAGCAGCAGGCGTCGCAGCTCCGCCCCGCCGCCTACGGGGAAGTATCCAGGATAATCGTCACCCAGCAGCCCCACGTTGCCAGGCATCCGGGACGCCAATACCGGAACGCCGTCGACCACCGCCTCTGAGACTACGTTGGCGCCCCCCTCCGAGAGTGAGGAGATCACCATCACTTGGGACTTCTTGAGCAGTCGCCGGGCGCGCCACGCGGGCAGGCCTCGCTTCCACGTGTACCGCGGATGACTGGCAGCCAGTGCGCCGGCTCGACGGTCCATGGCGGGGCTCATCGCGTCGCCAAGCTGCAGCACGCGGATGCGCGAGTTGAGCGAAAGCCGACGCGTCGCATTAGCGGTGAGGAAAGGGTCCTTGACCGGCCTCAGATGTCCCACGACGCTCACGTCGAAGTGGCGGGCGTTTGGCGACGGGCCGGGCGTGGGCGTGGGCCTGGCGGACTGGACGATGGTCCGTACTTTGTTCTTGTGCTCCTGCCTGAGCTCATCGACGGCGAGGCGCTGGAGCGTGACCAGACGGTCTGCCAAGTCGAGGACCAGGCCGCCGTCCTCTTCGTATAGCGGTCCATAAACGTCAGTGCCCGCGAGGAGCACGACGACGGGTCTGGCCGGCCAGCGGGCTTTGAACGTCGCCACGGCTTGGGCGCTCCGGAGCGCGTGAATAGCAACGAGCAGGTCGAAGTCGTGTCCATCGTAGGTCTGGCTGACTGTGACCCGGTGACCGAGGCCTCTCAGGATGCCGGCCCAGCGATTCGCAGTGACTCGGTTGCCGTTCCGGCTGTACGGCGGGGCGGGCGTCACGAGGCCGATATGCACGAGCTTTAGATCCAGGGAATCAGGCCGAGCAAGTGCGGAAACCGCACATCACGTCGCGCCGGTCGGGTGTGTAGAAGTTTCGCCAGGTGTTGCGGACCAAGCGGCTCCGCGTGCTCCAAGCGCCGCCGCGAAGCACCTTGTGCCCGCTGAACCACGGTTCGGAGTACTCCTTGTAGGGATCGGCGGTAAACCCGGGGTACGGCCCGAACTCAGTCGCGGTCCACTCCCAAACGTTGCCCAGCATCTGTCGGCATCCCGACGGCGTGTCTCCCGCTGGAAGCGTACGCACGTCGATGGTTCCCCGGCCTCGAAAATCGAGGTTTGCCCGCTCCGGCGTCGGGGGTTCGTCGCCCCACGGGTAGCGGCGCTTGGTCGAGCCATCGGCTCCGCCTGCCGCAGCCAGCTCCCACTCAGCCTCCGTCGGCAGACGCCTCCCGGCCCAGGCGCAGTACGCGCTGGCCTCGTGCCAATTCACATGAATTATCGCAGCGTACAAGTCCATCGGGATCCAGGCGTCGTAGCGCCTGACCAGCCATGCCCCGTCGTTCTCGCGCCGCCAGTAGACCGGATGCTCGGCTCCGACCGCTTGTTTCCACCACCACCCCGCGTCTGTCCAACACGAGCGGTCACGGTAGCCGCCGGCCTGGACGAAGCGCAGGAAGTCGCCGTTGCTCACCGCGGTCGCCGCAATCGCGAAAGGCTCGACGTGGACCTCGTGCCCCCACTTCTCGTTGTCGAAGACGAATGGCAGCTCGCCCTCGATGGCGCCCAGGATGAACGCGCCGCCGGGGACAGCCACGTCGTGGGGGCCGAAATCGAGCTGAGGCGAGGGCAGCGGCGCCGTCGCCGGGACCGTCGGCTCAGAGAAGCCCAGTGTCTGCCGCGTATAGGCGAAGGCTTCAGCGTGCATGTCAGTATGGAAGGTGGCAAGCTGGATGAAGTACTGTTCCAACACATCCGGGTTGCTTTGCCCAATCCGGTCGGTGGCGCCGCGAGCTACCTGCTGCACAAAGGCCCGAGTGTCCTCCCAGGATGGGAACCTCAGCCGCCAGCGGGAGTCGTGCGCTATGGCTGCCGAGTCGTAGAGCTCATCTGAGCGAGGAACCAGACCCTGCGCCTCGTATAGATTGCGCAGCGTCCACTTCTCGAAGAACCATCCCACGTGGCCGACCTCCCAGAGCGCCGGGTTTGCGATGGGAATCATCGGCCCCTGCTGCTGGCGAGCGTCTAGGTCGGCCGTTAGAGCGAGGACCGTATCGACCGCGTCCAAAGCCTCCGTGGTAAGGTCGTGTACGCTGCGCGAAGGCGCTGGCGGCAAGTCGAAAGCGCTCATGGAAACGAACGCCGCGCCGCTAAATCGCGACCTCGATTGTATTGCCGGTTTCCCCGGCGGCGACGACCCGGCCGATCACCGCTCCTGTAACTCCCCGCTGGGCGAGCCCCTCCAGCGCCCCTTGAGTCGATGCGGACGGCACGGCGATAAGCAGGCCGCCTGATGTCTGTGCATCGGAGAGGATGAGTTTGTCCTCATCGGTGATACCGGGGCCCCAGGCAATCTCGGAATCAAATGCGTCAAGGTTGTTCCGCGTCCCGCCCGGAACGACTCCACGCTCGGCGAGGTCCCTGACACCGGGCAGCAGCGGCACGTCCGAGAGGCGGAGCACTGCAGCGACGCCACTCGCCCTCAGCATACCGAGCATGTGGCCCATCAGCCCGAATCCGGTGATGTCAGTGGCGGACTTGACGCCCGCTTCCGCCATGACCTCGGCCCCGGCGCGGTTCAGCTGACGCATCGTCTCGATGGCGCCCGCCAGGACCGTATCGTCGGTAACCCCCGCTTTGGCGGCAGTCGTGATGATTCCCGTGCCAAGCGGCTTTGTCAGAATGAGGTCGTCTCCAACCGCGGCGGCAGCGTTGGTGATGATCCGGTCAGGCCGGACAACGCCCGTGACGGAGAGGCCGTACTTCGGCTCGCGGTCCTTAACCGTGTGGCCGCCCGCGATGACGATGCCCGCCTCCTTGGCGACATCCATCCCTCCAAGCAGAATGCGTCCGAGCACCTCCTTCGGCAGGTCCTCGGGGAAGCAGACGATGTTGAGCGCAAGAAGCGGGACGCCACCCATAGCGTAGACATCGCTGAGAGCGTTCACCGCAGCGATAGCCCCGAAGTCGTAGGGGTCGTCCACGATCGGCGGGAAGAAGTCGATCGTCTGCACCACGGCCAAGTCGTCCGTAAGGCGGTAGACGGCCGCGTCGTCGCTCGTGTCGAACCCGACGAGCAGGTCGTCGTGCTGCACGTGGGGGAGGTGGCTCAGGACCTCGCCGAGGTCCTCGGGGCTGAACTTACCTGCTCAACCCGCGCAGGCAGCCAGACTGGTGAGGCGGACTTCTTCCTGCTGCATAACCTGATTATAGCCGCTGAACGCAGCTGAAGCGCCACCATAGACGGCAAACCGGCGCGGCCCCTTCCTCGGCGCTCAGCGAACCGGGTGATATTGCGGGAAACCGTCCGTATCTGGCGGCGCGCGATGAGCCTAGATCCATCGAGCGTTCGAGGCCGGCGAGGGAGACCATCAACTCAGCCTACGGTCGACCGTGCTCTGTACAATATCGTTGGCGTTGAGGTCACCGTGCGGCCATACAGAGAAGGACAGAACGAGCTGCAGTTGGTGCGCGCCGATGCCTTCGGGCCACGGATAGACCGCGCAGGCAGCGGGGAGCCGCACGTCGTCAAGCGAGGCCCGCCGCGATGATGGACGCCCATAGCGTGATGGAAGTCATCGACTCCCTAGAGTCGACCGGCGTCCCCGTATGGGTGGGCGGCGGGTGGGCCGTTGACGCATTGCTCGGCAAGCAGACGCGGCCTCACGACGACTTGGACGTGTACATCTCGTCCGCCCACGTCGAGGTCTCCCTGCAAGTGCTGGGATTGCTGGGGTTCGAGATGGCGACGGACGAGCGGCCGCAAGGGTACGTGCTGCGGGATGCGGCCGACCGGCGCGTCGACTTCCACCCGCTCGTCATGCAGACGGACGGCAGCGGCGTCCACCTCTTGCTGGGAGGAGGAGCGGAGGTGATGCCTCCCGCCTTGTTCCAAGGCGCGGGCCTGGTTGGCGGCCGCTCGGTGCGCTGCGCGCCTCTCGAAGAGGCTGTCCGCGAACACCTGGGGTACGAACCCGACGAGCAGGACTATCAGGATATGCGGGCGCTCCGGGAGCGTTTCGGCATTCCGTTGCCGCCACCGTACGACGAGCCTCCAACTGAAGGGGACGCCTACGCATCGGGGGTTGACGAGTAACGACGCGTGCGGCGTCTATTCGCCTGACAAACGTTGATAGACTACGTCCCATCGCTGTCGGTTCGGAGCGTGGCAAGGGAGGAAGCTATGGAAACGCAAGAGATGAATGACCTGATGACGCTCGTCGGGCCCGGGCAGCCGGCGGGCGAGCTGCTCCGGCGCTACTGGCATCCCATCGCGGTGGCGCGCGAGCTTACCGAGGAACAGCCGACCAAGTTCGTTCGGCTGCTGGGCGAAGACCTCGTCCTGTTCCGAGATAAGTCCGGGCGCGCAGGGCTCCTTGCAGACCGGTGCTCGCACCGCAACGCGTCGCTCCTCTACGGCCGGGTTGAGGAGCGCGGGATCTCCTGCGCCTACCATGGCTGGCTATACGATATCGAGGGGAACGTCCTCGAGACACCGCCGGAGCGGAACGAGGCCATCATCCGCTCGGTGAAGCAGAAGGCGTATCCGGTCGAAAAGCTGGTGGGCCTTTACTGGGCGTACCTTGGCCCCTTGCCTGCGCCCGTCATTCCCAAGTACGACGTGTGGGCCAGGCGCGACGGGACGCGCAAGATCTGGGTGCAGCCAATGCTGGACTGCAATTGGCTCCAACCTACCGAGAACTCAATGGATCCGGCCCACACGCACATCCTCCACCAAGGGCTCAACAGCCGCAGAATCGTCAACACCACGCGTGGACGCATCGACGAGGTCGCGCAGTTTGATTTCTACGAGATCCCGTATGGCCTGATGAAGAAGCGCCTCCTGAAGAACGGGGTCGTCGACGAGCACCCCTTGCTGTTTCCGAATATTCTCAGGCATTTCAGAGAGACCCAGATTCGAGTCCCTATCGACGATACGCACACCCAGATATTCATCATCGACTTCTACCCCACGTCCGATGGGAGAGAGGCGGCTGAGGAGGAGCCGGATGTGGAGTACGTCCGTCCGTTCAAGGACCCGCCGGACGCTCTACATCCCTTCACGCGCTTCGACCTCAGGCCGGACTGGCTCAAGGCGCACAACGCCCAGCCCGAGGACCACATGGCCTGGGAGACCCAGGGGCCGGTCGCCGACCGCACACGGGAGCATCTGAGCTACTCGGACAAGGGCATAGCCCTCTTGCGCCGGGTGCTGAGAGAGAACATCCAGAAGGTGCAAGCAGGCGAGGACCCCAAGGGAGTAGTGCGAGACCCAGACCACGCAATCATCGATACGAACCTGGACGAGTCGCTCCGGTTGCAGGGGAGGCGAGACGAGCAGGCTACGGAGCCGGTCCCCATTCCCGCGGGCGTCGCCGGACCTTTCCAGTGGAATCGGGAGGACTCATAGGGCGACCTGCCTCTGACGCCGCCTAGGAAGGAAGCCGACTATGGCGACTCTTGCACTAAAGATGGCGACGGGCGATTACGGACACACACGCCCGCTCAAGGACGGAGCGGTAGTCTCTGCTCGCGTGGGGTTCGAGCACATCCAGACGCCCAGCATCATCAACGCGTTCCGCCGCATGATCCGCGACCTCGAATTCGACGTCTCGGAGATGGCCCTGTCCACGTACCTTTGCGCTCGGGCCCACGGCAAGCCCATCACGGCCCTGCCGGTCTTCCTGGTGCGGGCCTTCCATCACGGCTCTATCGTTTACAACGTCAAATCCGGCATCGAGGCTCCCACAGACCTCCGCGGCCGGAGAGTTGGAGTCCGGGCGTACACCGTGACCACCGGGGTTTGGGCGCGCGGCATCCTTCAGTCGCAGTACGGGGTGGACCTCGACGAGGTCACTTGGGTCATCAACAGCGACGAGCACGTTGCGGAGTACCAGGCCCCTGCGAACGTTGAGTCGGCACCGTTCGACCGCAGCCTTGCCGACCTGCTCCGCGACGGTGAGATCGACGCGGCAATCAGCGTGACGCCATCGGCGAAGGACGGATTTGCGCCCCTCATCCCCGACGCTCAGGAAGCTGCCGCCTCGTGGCTGAAGGCGACGGGCGTCTACCCCATCAATCACACCTTGGTGGTCCGCAACGAGCATCTCGCCGCCCACCCATGGCTCGCGGTCGAGCTGTTCAGTCTGTTCAAGCAGGCGAAGGAGCAGTTTCTCCCGACGCTCGACACAGCCACAGACCTTGGGAACGAAGATGAGCGCGCCAAGGAGGCGCGGGGAGTCCTGCAAGGCGACCCCCTCCCGTTTGGCGTCGAAGCCAACAGGGCAACTCTAGAGACGTTCATCGGGTTCACCGCTGACCAGCACATCATCCCGCACGGCATCCGTCCCGAGGAAGCATTCGAGCCGAGCACGCTGGAGCTCGAAGGGTAGGCTGGCCGGGCCGGGTCGAGGAGCGCTAGTCAAGGAGGCAGACTCATGGCCGACCTACGATTGAAAATCGCTGTCTTTCCCCACGGTCAGTGGGACGCGTTGCGGGACGGGCGGGCGAAGCCGGAAGGGATCGAGCTGGAGCATGTGCAAGCCAGCCCCAACACGTACCGGCGCATGGTGCGTAACCTCGAGTTCGACGTTGCGGAAGTAGCCCTGACCACCTTCGTCGCGGCCAAGTGGTTCAGGATTCCCATCACCGGCATCCCCATCTTCTCGAACCGGGACGTCACCATGAGCCCTATCTCCTACAACGTCCGGTCCGGCATAGCGGGCCCCAAGGATTTGGAAGGAAAGCGAGTGGGGCTGCGCTCGTACACGGTGACGAACACGACGCAGTGCCGGGCGTTGCTCAACTACGAATTCGGCGTCGACACGGACTCGATCCGGTATTCGGTCAGCGAGGATGCTCATGTGGCGCAGTACGTGAACCCGTCAAACGTCACGCAGATCGCAGGGGAGAAGACGCTCGAACAGATGCTGGCTGACGGGGAGCTCGACGCCGGTCTTCAGCTGGCGGTCGAGCCGGGCGGAGACATCCGGCTCCTGTTCACCGAGGAAGAAGCGGACGAGGTGGGGCTGGGGTACTTCAGGAGGACAGGCGTCTACCCCATCGGGCATGTGATGACGATCAAGGACGAGGTGCTGAAGGAGCAGCCGTGGGTCGGCCCGGCGATGTTCAAGGCGTTCGCCGAATCGAAGGACCTGTACGTTGACTCGCTGTCGAGTCTAGCCGACCCGGGGCGGCGCGACCTTCAGGCGTTGCGCAATAGAGACTTGGTCGGCGGAGACCCATTTCCTATGGGCATAGCGAAGAACCGCAAGGCGATGGAGGCCATGCTGCGGATAGACGTCGACCAGCACATCATCCCCGAGCCGATGGACGTCGATAGCCTCTTCGCGCCCAATACGCTGGACCTCGAATAGAGAGGCGCGCTGCGCAATGCCGCGAGGCCGCCCGCTGTGCTGCGAAGCGGCGGAATCTTGCTCTCAACCGAACTGCGCCCCGATCCCCAGCGAGTCGGCGCGGAGGGCGCCGTGCTCGAGTATGGCGACGAGGCCGTTCCAGCCTCCTTCTCCGCGCTCACGCGACGGATCGCGGTCGCGGCGGCGCCACTCGGCCTTGTCTTCGTCCGAGATGTCGGGCGCTCCGCCGCCGAGGTGCGCAAGCCAATTCACCCGCGCAAGGTCCTCCAGAGCGAGCGCTCGCGAGGTGGCTTCCTCCACGCTCCTGCCTGCGACGACGATGCCGTGCCCGTGCATCAGAGCCATGTTGTGGTTTGCAAAGAGGTCGAGGAAAGGCGATGTCTCTTCCCGCGTATGCAGCGTGATGGACCGGTGGTAGACCGGGGCCAGGTCGTACAGCGCGATACGCATCGCTCCGGGTTCGAATCCGCTGAAGATGGGGCGCAGCTTCACGCCGTTCATGGTGCAGAGCAGGACGCCGGGCGGATGGGCGTGGATAACGGCGTTCACATCGGGCCGGTAGCGGTACAGGTCCGTGTGCAGGTATATCTCGCCGACGCGATTGACTTCGCCGTTGTCCCCCACGGGTTGTCCTTCGAGGTCCACGCGCATGATGCTCGACGGCTCGGCGAAACGAAGGCCTTTATCGCCACGGGGCCGGCCTCGTATGAGTATGTTGTCGCTGCCGGGCTCACGAGTGCTCACATGCCCGGTCGACCCCTTCACGAGGCCGTGCTGCGCCAGGATCTGGCAAGAGAGCGCGACCTTTTCCTTGAGGTCGTCTACGTTCGGCGGGTCGGAAGCTGTCTGAGTCATGAGGCGCCTCCTCGTTCAGAGTCCAGGGGCGGGGGCTGTGGGGTGAGGCTCCACGCAATAGCCTGACAGAAGTTCCCGGTTTGCGTGAAAAAAGTTCCCGAACTCATTTTCGGTACGAGTGAGAAAGTTCCCGAACTCATTTTCGCCAGGCGTGAAAAGTTCCCGGTTTGCATGTTGGCCAGGCGTGAAAGTTCCCGAAAATCGCGAGGTGAACCCGGGGTTTTGGAGGGCATTTTCATGGCCGTGGCCTGCTTCCTGGGCCTCCAAACTTCCCGATTCGAGAATTTTCTGTTTTCAATCATTGAGTTTTTCCAGACAGGGGAGGCATTGAGTTTTTCCAGACAGGGAGGCATTGAGTTTCCAGACAGGGGGCATTGAGTTTCCAGACAAGGGGGCATTGAGCGTCCTCCCTATCTGCCGGGAAGGAGGTTTCGAGGCAATAGCGTAGGGGAGGATAGGCGGACTGAGCAATGGGCAACTGTCAGGCGTCAGCACTCGCGCCTCTCGTTGATGTCGAGCTTCACGCCGGCTGTACGCGCGACCGAACGACCGATGGCCTCGTGGTCGAACCCGCCGGGAACCCTGAGCGCCGGTCCTTGACGCCGGATGAGGCTGAGCCCCGTGCCCACCAAGCAGGTCTCGCCGCTTCCCACCCTTTTGATCGTACGTTTCACTCTGAGATCGACTCGCGAGAGCTCGTCGAACGGCAGCTGCTCGCTCGACGAGGCGTAGAGCCACCGCGACTCCATCGCGAACAGCCCTTCGCGCTCGTCGAGGAGCGCGACCGTCTTCGAAGGAAAGAGCACCGGAGAGGACAGCCCCGCGAGAATGAAGACGATTGCCGCGGCCAACCAGAACCGGGGCCACGCTCGGGAGTGCATTGCGACGATTCTCCCAAAGGACAGGAACGCTACTCCCCCCATCGCCAGCAAGAAGCCCACAATCGATGCTGTCCAGACGACGCGCACGTCGCCCGACGTATCCTCGAATATGGTGAGCAGCGGTTGAGGGTCGCGGCCCAAGCGTTCGAGCAGATGCTCCTGCCAGGCGATGAGCCAAGCGGCCGTCCATGCGGTGATGAGGGCGGTGGGCGGCGCCAATATCCGCAGGATGGTCCCCATGCCGGCAGGGCGCGCGCCTTGCCTGCTATGCGCCGCCGCGTTCGGAGGGAGCCGCCGCACGCCAGGCGGCGCACTGCTGATCGAACATCTCGCGGATGCGCGGGTCCTCGTCCTCGAACTCGATCTGGCCCTGGCCTTCCCCAGCCCTCGCTCCGCCGCCAGCGTATCCGGGGTGTCCCTCGCGGAAGACCAAGTAGCGCGCCGGCTCGTCGCTGACGTTGAAATGCTGGTGGCCGCCGTGCCCATTCGACATGAGGGAGCCCCGCTTGAAGTTGCACCGCGACCACTCGACGTCGGGGCCCGGCATGGCTCCCGGAGGCCATTGCAGGTCGTACCCCTCGCCGGTCAGAAAGAGGTAGCTGACATCGGTGGTCTGCCCGCTTCTGGGGTCCCGAGGAGCGCCGCCGAAGCCGTGCCCCTTCTTATAGGAAGCGGTGGGGAACTCGGACACGTGACAGATGTAGCGTCCCCCGGCCATGATTACGAACATGTTGGCGCCCGGCCCTCGGTAGGACCATTGGTCCAACGCCATGTTCATGACGCTGGGGATGAAATTGGCGGTCATCAGGCGGTCCGCAACGCGATTAGTCTGGCCGCTGAAGTACATCTCGTCGCTGGGGTCGAACCGGTCTATGAACGCTTTTGGCGTGTCGAAAACGAAATCGGCGTTGGCGAAGAGATTGAAGATGTGCGGCATGTTGGTGGCCGCGTATAGCCGGACCGGGTCTGTGCCGCTTCCGTTGTGCAGCTCGTGCCAAGCATTGAGCGGTATCGCAAAGGCGCTGTCCTCGTGCCATTCGAAGGTCTGCCGAGGGGTCCCGTCGTACCAAAGGGTGGTCGCTCCGCGTCCCGCTAGTACGTAGAAGATCTCCTCGTACATGTGGCGCTCGAGGTTGAGCGTGCCTCCCGGCGGAATCTCGATCAGGTAGCGGATGCCTCCCTGATTCTGGACAAGCCGCTGCTCGGAGGGGTGGTGCGTCAGATCGAGCAGCGCGGCGTCGCAGCCGGTGCGCTCCCAAGGCGCTAGCTCCTCAGTGAACAAGTCCGGGACCGTGTGCTGAGTGATGATTTTCAGTCCCTCGCCTTGCACCCAGCGCTCGAAGGGGGTAAGGCTCCACGATTCATTACGCTCGTTAGTCATGGGGATTCTCCTTAGCGGTCCGTGTTTAGCGCTCAGGCCGGGGCGACCCCACGCCATCTACGAGGCGATTGCCGACTCGTGACCGAGCCATACGTTGGAGGTTGTCCAGATCTTGCCCTCGCCCCAGCCCTCCCAGACCTTGGGAACGTAACGCTCGCCGTTCCACTCGCGGGACGGACCGATGTCGATGACGCCGTCGTAGGCGCGGAACACGCACATCGGGTCGCCGCCGTCCTGGACAATCTTGATCTGCTCGTGAAGGAGCCGACGCCATATGGCGATGCCCATGTCCGAGACGCCCAGCCGCTCAATGGTGCGGTCTGCAATCGGCCCCTGCGTCTCCCAGGCCATCTCGTCCTGGCTGGGGAACGTTTCGAGGTGGAAGTCGCCGTTGTCGTCGCGGACCTTGTTGTAGGTGAACGCGGACTCGCCGCTCACGCCCTCGATCGTGCCGTCGGGAGTTGGCGTGAAGTAGACGATGTATATCTGCGTGTGCGTGTCGTCGACGGGCACGCGAATCTGCAGGTCGATGGGCCATGCCGACGCTTCTTCAGGCGTGGGGTCGCCCGTCGCGCTCGGCCGCTCGGTGGCGTGCCGGAGGATGTTCGGGAAGATGGCGGGGTGTCCGAGCTGCTCCCAGTGCAGCTGGCCGTCTCCGCCGAAGACGCGGCGCTTGACGATGCCCATGGGGTGCTCTTGGAACGAGTATCGCTCAGGGGGCCGGAGCTCCCTGCCGCGGAACTTGCCCTTCTCGACCATTCTGCGTAGGTGGAGGTAGTAGGTGTGCGCTGGATCCAGCGAGTTCTCCTGGCACTGCAGCCAGTTGCAGTTCAACAGCTCATGGACCTCGACGGTGCGGTTGCCGTCCTCGCGGGCAAGAACGTCCCACTTGGGCAGCAGCGGCGCCGGCTGGGGGCCGAGATAGGCGAAGAGCAGACCTCCGAGCTCCTGAACAGGGTACGCGGGGTGACGGAAGGCCTCTTTCGTCGTCTCCTGCTTCGGCTCGAAAGGCTGCTCCAAGCACCGGCCCTCCTCGCTGAAGAGCCAGCCGTGATAGGCGCAGCGGATGCCGTCCTCTTCGACGTACCCGTAATAGAGCGACGCGCTGCGATGAGAGCATCGCTCGGCAACCAGTCCATACACGCCCCGGCGATCGCGGTACGCGACGAGATGCTCGCCGAGCAGGGTGACGCGGCGCGTGGGTCTCTCAAGGGTGACCTCGTTCGTGGTGCAGATGGGATGCCAGTACCGGCGGAGCAGGTCGCCTCCAGCGGCGCCTGGGCCGACCCTCGTGAACAGCTCATTATCTTCCGCTGTCAGCATGGCTTATCTCCCCTGCTACGGGCGGCGCAGGCCGCGCTCGCGCGGCCGTTTGCGGCGAGTCGTGGCGCACTCCCAGCCGCAGGCCGAACCTCCGGGCGGTCAGCGCCGTGCTCAAGATGATCAGGGCGACGAGGATGTTCAGGACGCTTGCGGCCTCGCGCCACCCGTTCATGGCGTACTCCAAGGTGAGCAGCGACATCGTTATGGTTTCCCTCGACGCCAGCAGGATAATGCTGGCGGTCGTGCCCGCGGCGATGGTGAAGTTCAGCGTACCCAACAGGATGAGCGTGGGCATGAGCAGCCGCAGCCATATCCTGAAGTACGCGCTCACCCAGCCGGCGCCGGCGATGCGCGCAGCCTCCTCCATTTCAAAGCCCACCTGGACGATGGCCGACTTGGATATGTTCACGCCGGTCGTGTTCCCCTGGAGGATGACCACAATGAGCAGCGCCCACGTCGTGGCGTAGAGGAACGCCAGGCCGGGGGTCCCGAGAAACACCATCAGCAGTCCGAGGGACGTGAGCATGCCCGGTATGGCGGCCGACACCCAGATGATCGAATCGAGCATCCAGCGGCCCCGCCAGCGCGTGCGCACCAGTACGTAGCCGATCATGGAGAAGAGGACCGGACTGAGGAGGGCCGTTGTGAACGACAGGATGAGGGTCGTCCGGACTGCTATGAGGAAGACCTCCTCTCCGAACACGAACCTCCAATTATCCAGCGTAAAGGCGCCCTCGACGTTGAAGAAGCCCGTCCGCCACATGACGCTGCCGAGAAGCAGCGCCGCCACGGGCACGAACGTCAAGAGCGCGTGCAAGAAGCCTATGGCGCCGACGATCGGCCACTTGAACGCGCCGAGGTCTATCAGGCCCGGCCTGAACCCGCTGGCGATGGTCGTATACCTGCGGCGCTGAAGAATCCACCGTTGCATCGGAATGATGAACGCAAGCACCACCAGCGTCACAGAGGCGAGCACCGTGGCCTGCCCGTATAGGGGCGGCTCATGCAATCTGACCTGCTCGAAAATCAGCGTCGAATAGACGAAGAAGCCGATGGGCACGCCAAGAAGCAGCTCCGTCTCGAACGACTGAAAGATGCGCATGAGCTGGAGCGCCGTCACCAAGGCGATCGGGGCAATCATGAGGGGAACGGTGATTCGGACCATCGTCCTGATATTGGAGGCGCCGCCGACGCGCGCCGCCTCCTCCAACGCCGCGTCCATGTTGCGGAAGGCGGGCGTGAGGAGCATGACCTTGAGCGCGATGCCGTTGGCCATAAGGCCGGTCCAGACGATGCCCGACACGCTGAAGATGTTGAAGATCGGTCCGTTGATGAACGGGAGCTGCCGGAAGAACAGGTTGATGTAGCCAAGGTCGGGGTCCAGCAACAGAATCCACGCGATGGCCCCGCCCGGCGTGATGTAGGCGATCCAGAAGAAGAACTCCAAGCCGTGGCTGAAGGGAATCCGAGTACGGGCCAGCACCCATGCGATGGCGATGGATACGGGCATCGCGATGATGAACTGGAGCCCCCAGACCATGAAGGTGTTCCAGATGGCGCGGGGGATGCGCCCGTCGTTGAACCCGGTCCGCCAGTTATCGAGGCCCCAGATCCGGTCGCCGATGAACATCTCCGGCGCTGTGTTGAAACTCATAATGAAGATGATCAACACGGGCCAGATGAGGAAGAAACCCAACACGATGATGACGGCAGCCATCATGAACGTGCTGGACTCCGACCGGAGCAAGCGCCGGAGCCGGACTGATCCGGACGAGGGGCTTCGAGCTATGGTCGCCATCGTTGAGTATCCACCCCAACCAGTCCGTCTTCATCCCAGCGCCGGGGCGACGAGTGTGAACGGAAGCGCGAGCCTGGATCCCGCGCCATTCATGGCGGCGCGGGGTCCATGGTCACTCCCTAGCTATCGCGTCTCTTCGTAAATCCTCGTCGCGAATTCGAGCGCCTCGTCCCTCTTCGCGAGTATCTCCGGCTGGGCGATGAGGATGACGTACGAGACGCCATCCTTCCGCCGCTCGCGCTCCCTGGTGGTGCCCGGCGGGATGTCGTCGGTACGGAGCGTCGGGTTCTGCTCCTGGAGGGGGTCGTCCTGCCAGACGGTCTGGCCCTCGCGGGAGAGCAGCCAGTTGACGTAGAGCTGGGCCGCGTTGGGGTTGGGTCTGCGGTTGAGCACGGCGACGTTGTTGCTGCTGCCGGAAGGAGAGATGGTCTTGATGGAGGCGATGTCGACGTTAGGCTCGGCGATGGGGAGCCCCTTCTCCACCAAGTCGTCGGGGTCCTGCGTTCCCAGACCGCCGTGGAGGCCGTGGTACTTGCCTTTCACCAGTCCGTTCACCATGCCGAGGGTGTCCGTCGTGAAGGTGACGTCCATCTCCCGGATGAACCGCTCGATGAAATCGGGGCCGAAGTCGGGATGGATGTACATCTCGAACCATGTGCCGCCTGCCCCGCCGGTGTTCGGAGGCTGCATGGCGAGGACTCCCCTCCACCGCGGGCTGAAGATCTCCTCCACGGAGCGCGGCAGCTCGTCATCGGAGACCAGCTCGGTGTTGTACCAGGAAGGGAAGCGTTCGACGTCGGCGACGCCGTTCCATAGGAATATCTTGTCTTGGTCCGGGTCAGCATAGTGGTGTTGGTTGTTGAGCCAAAGGGACTGGTCGACCACCTCCGGGTGGAACAGCAACGGCGTGATGGGATCGTAGGCGCCGTTTGGAATCAGCCGCGTATTGCCCGAGGTCGGGCCGACGTGAACGACATCGGCGGTGTACCTGCCGTTGCCGCGCTCTGCGAGCAGACGATTCGCCTGGTCGGTGCCGGAGCCGCGGCCCACTATGACCTTGATTCCGAACTTGTTCTGGAAGTATTCGATGTGGTTCTTCATGCCCACGGACGCGCTGCCTCCGGCGATGATCACCACTTCGCCCTCTTCCTGGGCGGCTTCGATGAGCGCGTTCCACTTGGCCTCGAAGCTCGGGTCAGGCGTGGGCGTAGGCTGGGGCGTGGGCGTCGGGGGTTGGACGAGCGGCGTCTGACCTGGCCGCAGCGTGGGCGTCGGGAGCGGGGTGGGCGTCGGCTGGCCAGGCCGCAGCGTGGGAGTCGGCAATAACACGGGGGTTGGCGTCGGCGCCGCCGCCGGTCGCGGAGTGGCCGTCGGCCTTGCCGTTGGCGTAGGGTCAGACCCGCAAGCAACAACGGCCAGTCCAAGCACAATCGCCGTGGTCACTGTGAGGAATATGTGCTTTCGATTCATGAATCGAACCTCCCTGCCAATCTGGACTGGCTGCCCCTCGGACGTGTTGTAATGCGTACGAACTCCGGTAGCTCGGCGAACGAACTACGTCTGCGCCGCAGCCTCGCCTCTTCCGGCGTGAACCCGTCGGGCGGGCGTCCGTAAGAGGCGGCGCGAGCCTAGCTTGGCCCGGTGAGTCCTGTCAAACCTCTTGCGAGGCATTCCGTCGTATGATATGGCCCGCATGATGCCCAAGTTTACAGAAGGGCCGCGGTTTGTGAGGATTCCTACTTGCGCCGGATACCGCATCGGTGGAGCGCCGCCATGGACGCCATCGGGTGGTCGCCGACGAGAGATTATGTGAGCGCGGCCAAGATTGTCATGGCCTATGATTGCCGCGCGGCCTGAGCCGCTTGACAGACACGCTAAAGCAATGGTCTGCTTCCCGGCGCTTAGGCTGTCCGCCAACGGGTCCGAAAGGGAGTTCCATGAAGCAATTCTTCATCGCTAGACGCATGGGCCTGGTGCTGCTGTTAGTCATCGGCGCGCTCTTCGGAGCGGCCTGCACCGGCCCAGCAGGACCGGAGGGGCCGACGGGACCGGAGGGGCCAGAGGGGTCGCCAGGACCTCCCGGCGCACCTGGCCAGCATGGCCAGGAGGGACTCCCCGGACAGCACGGAGACCCCGGGCAACACGGAGCGCAGGGCGCCGACGGGGCGCCTGGGCCACAGGGGCCTCCAGGACCCCAAGGTTCCACCGGGCCTCCCGGCTCCGACGCCCTGAAATCAGCGGTGAGCTTTGAGATTTACCCGTCGGTCATGAACTGGCCCAGCCGGGAGCGCAGCAAGGGCGCCTGGTTCGTGGGCGCGGGTCTGGAGCCGGGGCAATGGTTCGATATCATCCTCGAGCCCGGCGGCGAAGCCGTGACCATCCTGCTGTTCGGCGACGAGCAAGGACCGGCGCTGCGGCAGGCGAACTCCGACGGGGCCTTCGCCTTGGGGCTGCCCATCGACGGCAGAGACGGGCGCTTCCTGGCCGGCTTCGTTCAAGAGGACTTTCAGGTCGTTACGGTGCGCTTGGTCGACCAGGACACCCGCGCGGTGCTCGCGACCTCTCAGTGGGTGCTGTGCGACGGCGGCGAGGAAGACCCGCTGCTATGCGCTATCGCCGGGGACCCGATCGAAACAGGCCGGGTGACGCGACCCTGATCGACCCTCGAAGATCATGATCACGCTGGTGAAACGAGCTCCGTCCACGGCGGGGCTCGTTTCATGTCGGAACGGCGCTGATGGACTATCCTCAGCCGCGCCAACGACGGCCTGCGTCTGACGGCGCGAAGGCGTTCAGGCCCACAGCAACCGAGCAAAGCGCAACAGGGGAGGTGACCATGGCGCCCGTTTTGAAAGTCGGGCTCGCCGGGCTGGGCAGCGTCTCGCGAACGATCCTCGGGACCGTCGACACGATTGAGGACGTGAAGCTGACGGCGGTCGCGGACATCCGTCAGGAGCCCTTGGACGCCGCGCGCGAGAAGTACAACGTCGAGACCTTCACCAGCGTCGAGGCGATGTGCGAGAGCCCCAACGTCGACGCCGTTTGGGTATGTACGCCCAACCCGTTCCACTCCGAGCACACCATCATCGCCGCCGAGCATGGCAAGCATGTGATATGCGAGAAACCCATGGCGGTCACCCTCGACCAGGCGCAGGCCATGGTCGACGCCGTCGACCGGAACGGCGTCCGGTACGTGCAAGGGCACTCGAAGATATTCGACCCGCCCATTCGACAGATGCGCGAGATCGTCTCCAGCGGCGAGCTGGGGCGGCTGGTGCAGCTCAACACATGGGAGTACAAGCCTTGGATTTCGGGACAGCCGCGCTTGGGGTCGGAGGTCGACTCGAGCATGGGCGGCGGCGTGCTCTACCGTCAGGGCCCGCACCAGACCGACATCGTCCGCGGCATCGGCGGCGGCATGGTGAAGAGCCTGCGCGCCATCGCGGGGCGCTGGAACCCGTCCTTCCCGCTGGCGGAGGGGAACTACACCGCGTTCCTCGAGTTCCAGGACGGGGTCGCCGCGACCATGGTGTTCAACGGGTACGGCTTCTTCGACATCACCGAGATGACATGGGGCATCGGCGAAGGCGGCCAGCAGCGGGACATCGACGCGACTGACGCGCGCGAGCGGTACGACAGCTCGGTGGAGGCGGACGTCAAGTACACCTTCGCAGGCGTGCGGGCCGAGCGCGAGCGCGCTCAACACATGTCGAGCAACCGGCGCCAACCCTTCTTTGGGCTGACCATCGCGAGCTGCGAGGGAGGCGACATCCGCCAGTCGCCGGACGGTCTGTATATCTACGACGAGCACGGCAGGCGCGAGATAACGTTCGACAGCAGGGGGCACGGGCGCGGCGAGCTAACGGAACTCCGCGACGCCATCAGGGAGGAGCGTCCGACCTTCCCGGATGCGCGATGGGGAATGGCGAGCCTCGAAGTTATCCTCGGCATCTTGCAGTCGTCCAATGAGCGGCGGGAGGTAACGATGTCGCTCCAGACGCCGGTCCCCTACTAGCGCTCGCTTGACACATCGGAGGGGGCTTTCTACTCTCGCCGTGGCGTAGGCGAGAGGGATAGGTACAACCAGGAGGTAGGCCGTGACGACTACGAACGAGCAGCAGCAGACCGCGAGCAACCCATACCGCCGTCCCTCTCCCTACGAGGAGTGGATCGAGACCACCGGCCTTCCGGTTCACCGCGGCTACTACGTCGAGGATGTGCGTACGATCGAGGTGGGGCCGTGGGAGGAGCGCGAGTGCAACGCGGCCTTCCTCGTCCTGGCGGGCCAGGAGGGGGTCACGGAGGCGCGCATCACGGAGATTCCGCCCGCCAAGACGCTCCCGCCGCACCGGTTCGCGCTCGATGAGGTGATATACGTCGTCGAGGGCCGTGGGATGACGACGATCTGGGCCGGCGACGGGCCGAAGCGGACCTTCGAGTGGGGCAAGCACAGCATGTTCATCGTGCCGCGCGGCTACCACTATCAGCTCGCCAACTCCAGCGGCTCGCAGCTCGTGCGGCTCCTGCACTACAACTACTTGCCGATCTCCATGAGCATCGTGCCCGACCCGAAGTTCTTCTTCGACAACGACTTCGTGAACACTGAGATCATGGGCGAGGGCGATCTGTACTCCGAGGCGACATCGACGCCCGTGGACCACTCCAGAGGCCCCGGACGGGTCGTCTGGAACGGTCGATTCTTCCCGGACATGCTCGCGTGGGACAAGCTGCACACCTACCAAGAGCGCGGCGCGGGCGGCCACCGCGTCGGCGTCATGTTCCCCGGCTCGACGATGTGGAGCCACATGTCCGTGTTCCCGTCGCGCACCTACAAGAAAGGCCACCGGCACGGGCCCGGCGTCGTAATCGTGATTCCGGGCGGCGAAGGCTACTCCGTCATGTGGCCGGAAGGCGGCGAGCGGGTGGTGGTTCCATGGCATGAGGGCAGCGTTTTCGTGCCGCCCAACCGCTGGTTCCATCAGCACTTCAACGTCGGCGAGGCCCCTGCGCGGTACCTGGCCTTTCACGCCCCGCGCGGAACAGGCCAGAGCGAGCGGGTCCAGTACCAGAACGACCAGATCGAGTACCCGGAGGAGGACCCCTGGATCCGGCAGAAGTTCGAGGCTGAGCTCGCTGAGCGGAAGCTGACCAGCCTCATGCCGGAAGAGGCCTACCTCGACCCGGAGTACCAGTTCGCCTACGAGGAAGAGGAGGACTAACCTGCTGCCAGCTGGCGGCGGGCCGCGAACGAGCGAGAAGGAGTATCGAAATGGCGATGGTGATTGACGCTGATACGCACGTAATCGAATCGGAGCGCGTTTGGGACTTCTTCGATGAGGAGCTAGCCCACCGGAAGCCTCAGCTCGTTCCCTGCGCCGACCCGAACAACGGGAACGTCCGCAACTTCTGGATTATCGACAGCAAGCTGGTCCCGCATCCTCCCGGCAAGGGCGGTCAGGCGCTGGCGACGCCGCCCATCGAAGACGAGATTCGCAACTCGCCGTCCTGGCACAAGCGCGCGATGACCGACATCGATGCCCGGCTGGTTGACGCGACGGACATGGGCGTCGACATGCAGGTCATCTACCCCACGCTCTTCATCGGTTTTCTGACGCACGACGTCGAGCTGGAGGTGGCCCTGGCGAGGTCTTACAACCGCTTCATGGCCGACGCCTGCTCCCGGTCGGAAGGACGTATGCGCTGGGTGGTGGTCCCGCCCCTGCGCGACCTCGACAAGACCATGGAGGAGCTCCACTTCGGCAAGGAGAACGGCGCGTGCGGCGTGCTCTTCCGGGGCGTGGAGAAAGACCGTTCGCTGGCGGAGCCGTACTTTTTCCCCGTGTATGAGGAGGCCCAACGGCTGGACCTCCCCATCTGCGTCCACACCGGCCCCGGCTCGCCGGTCCTCACGGAGTTCTTCGACAGTCGCTTGAGCTCTGTGTTCCCCGACGTGCGGCTCCTGCCGGTGATGGCCTTCTACGACCTGGCCTACAGCAAGATTCCCGAGCGCTTCCCCGATCTCCGGTGGGGGTTCATCGAGGCGAACTCTTCTTGGGTTCCCTACCTGGTCCACTTCCTTCATCGGCGTCTCAAAGCCCCTCGTGAGTCGTTCGGGCCGGACTACTTCCGGGAGAACCGGCTCTTCGTGGCCTGCGAAGCGGACGAGGACCTGCCGTACATCCTCGAGCACATCGGCGCGGACAACATGATTACGGGCTCGGACTACGGGCACGGCGACCAGTCCGCCGAGCCGGAGCTGGTCCACCTGCTGCGCGGGCGAGAGGACGTGTCGCCTCCTGTCATGGGGAAGATACTGTCCGACAATCCCGCCCGCCTATACGGCTTCTAAAGCGCCGCCTTCCGCGAGGCGCAAGGGGCAGTCTGAGGGAGGCGGCTCCAAGTTAGGGGGAAGCCGGCGGCGGTTCGCGCGGCCTACAGTCCGAGCAGCGCGGGCAGCGAAGCCATGTCCGTGAACGTCTCGACGCCCGCCGAGTCAGCCGCCGCCTTTCCCGACTCCGCCGTGAACGCCAAGACCCTCATCTCGGCTGGCAAGCCCGGCGGAAGAAACAGGTAAAACGCTCCGCGACGGCGGGTGACTCTGTCGCGGGATACGAGGCGCTCGCGCTGCTATGATGCGGACGCCCCCGCTGAAACCTCGGACCGGCTCGCGCCAGCGTGACGGCCGGTCCGCAAGGCCAGCCGAGTCCCCCCTATCGCGGCGGGCGCCGTCCACGGTGGTGATGGCAGCGGGTGAGTGCATATGCGCCTTCTGTACCGAAGAGCGATGGCGATGCCCCTGATAAGCCGTGGGGGGCTCCCCCTGTTCGCCGCGTTCCTGGTGTGGGGCGCGGGAAGCGGCGCGCAGACTCTGGGCCGTCCGCTGCTGGCCTTCGAGTTCAGCGGATCGGTCTTCCTGGTCACCCTGCTTATCTCGTCGCTCGCCCTCTCGCGGATCATCGCCGGGCCGATTACCGGCTTCCTCATCGATCGAATGGGACGCAGGCCGCTGGCCGCCATGGGCAGCGGTATCCGGGCAGTCGCCTCCATAGGCGACGTGTTCGCGCAGAACTACGTCCAGTTTTTCGCGCTGGAGTTCGTCGGCGCCATCGGCCTGACGATGTTCAACACCACGTCTATCGTCATGGTCGCGGACATGAGCGAGACGGAGAACCGAGGGCGCGCGGTCGCGCTCCGCACCACCGCGCTGAAGGTCGGACAGGTGGCGGGGCCCCTGCTGGCGGCAGGCATCGCGTACATGTTCGGCCTGCGCTACGTGTTCCTCGTGAACGCCGTGGCGAAGCTCATCGTCACGTTCATTATCATCCGGATGATGGCCGAGACGCGGCCGGAGCCGGAGCTGCCGGAGCGCGGCAGGGAGCGGTCGGCCGCAAGCCTGAAGGAAAGCCGGGCGATTCTGCCCATCATACTGAGTCCCGGATTCGCGGCGCTCGCGCTCTGCACATTCGGCATCCACCTGATGACCCAAGGCGTGTTCCAATCGCTGTTCCCCATCCAGTCGAAAATAGAGGCTGGGCTGACGGACGGCGATGTGGGGACGCTGATCAGCATCGCCAGCATCGTTACCCTGTTCGCCGCCTTCCCAAACGGCGTAATCGTCGACCGGTTCGGGAGGAAACCGTCGCTGGTGCCGGGCCTGCTCCTGTTGGCGGGCACGGCCGTGCTCCTATCGATGAGCCGTGACTATATGGGAGCGCTCATGGTCGCTCTCGTCTACGGCGTCGGACAGTCGATGACCATCGGCGCGTCGCAGACCTTCGCCATGGACCTCGCTCCCGTGGACCGGCGCGGCGCATTCCTCGGCGTGTGGTCCGTCTTTCAGAACCTGGGGTCATTCGTCGGCCCGGTTGCGGCCGGCGCCATCGTCGACACATGGGGGTTCGGCACCGCATTCCTCACGACTGCCGCCTGGCTCGGCGCCAGCGCCCTCATCATGGCGGCGTTCGGGCCGGAGACGCGCACGCGCGGCCGGCCGCCGCCGTAGCGAAACGGTGAATCCACATTTGAAGTGCAACACCTGCTCCTCGACGACCCCCGCCGGTGTCCGGTAGCCCAGGCACTTGCGCGGCGTATTGTTGTACGCCTGCCCGATCAGCGCAAACCGCTCATCCGACACCTCCCCCAGATTCGTCCCCCGCGGCAGGAACCGCCGCAGCCGGCCGATCGCGTTCTCCACTCCCCCCTTCTGCCACGGCGAGTACGTGTCGCAGAAGAACGTCTCGATGCCCAACCGGTGAAGCTCGTAGTGACGGGTGAACTCGGTCCCATTGTCGAAGGTCACCGTCTGGCGAAACTCCGGCGGCAACGGCCCCAGCATCCGGGCGATGGACTCCGCGATCGGCCCCGCCTCCTTCGACGGCGCACGCGCGAGGAGCAAGAGGCGCGAGGAGCGTTCCTGCAGGGCCAACACCACCTCTCCCGACCTCCCGAACTGCATCGTGTCCGCCTCCCAGTGCCCGAAGGTCCGCCGGTCGGCCGCCACCGCAGGCCGCTCAGCAACGGGTCGGCGGAGGGGAATGAAGGAAACCGAGCTTCCCCCCCTGCGGCCACGCCTTCCCCGCTTCCACTTCGCCCTCGGCAAGTAGCGCCGCCAATCATGGTCCTTGTGCCGCGCGGCCTGGGCGTAGACGAACCGGTAGATGCTCTCGTCCGAGGTCACCGTCCGGCCTTCCTCTCTGCGCATCTCATGGGCGACCTGCTCCGGCGACCACCCCCACTTCAGGCCCGCCAAGACCCGCTCCCGCAACCCCTCGTCCCGTTCCAGCCGCGCCCCCGTCCAGCGCCGCGCGCGGGCACGCTCCTGGGCCGGCGACGCTTGGTACCCGCCCGTTCGCAGCGCGTTCCGCTTCAGCTCCCGAGCCACGGTCGATGCCGCGCGATCCAGAGTTGTAGCGACTTGCCGGACCGAGGAGCCCTTGGCGCGTAAGCGGGCAATCTCACACCGTTCCTCAATGCAGAGCTGTCTGTATTCCATGGCAACACCCTAATCTGGTGTTGCACTTCGTTTGTGGATTCAGGGAACCTCGCCCCCTCCCGCGTCGCCATAGTGACATTTGCCCGTTGCGCAAACGACCCTTCATCCCTATCCTGCCTCCCATGCCCCAACAGACCTACCCTCTCGCCCTCCGACGCCCCGCGAGCCACCGCGGAGGTGTCGCATAACTGTCACAAAAATGTCTCTTTACTGTCGCATTTCTGTCGCGAAATATCGCATCACTGTCGCGCCCCCAAACCCCGAAAACACGAGTAAATGACCATGAAAAACCGACAAAATGCGACAGTTTCTGAAATCGGCGCTCACCCCGCTCGCAGGACTTGGGCTGCTCTACGCGCTGTCCCCCCCTCCCGTCCCCCTCCTTACCCAAGGAGTTGCGTAACTTCCCCCTCCTTACCGAGGATACGTAACTCTCCCCTCCTTACCAAGGAGGGGCTAGGGGTGGTTCCCCAAGGGGTCCCGCTGCCGACGGCGCCGGGCTCGTGCTCAGGAGTGCATTGAGACCAAATGAGACCTTTTTTCTCGATGAGCCCGCCCCGCGCACTCGTAGGTCAGGGGAAGTTACGAGTGGCATGCTTGAGACATCTTCGGACAAAACAAGCCCATGCAGTCGCGCGATGCGCCGGGCCGGAGCCGATTCCGGCCTCACCGAGTCATTTCGCATCATGCGTCACTAGCGCCGACGCGAACCTGTCCGCTGGGAGGTGGGGCTCTAGGGCCCGCCGATTTCCGCGATGACGGCAGCGGCTGTTACCTTGGTCCAGGACTATGGACCGGGAAGAATCATCAAGGGCGAGGCCACTCTGAAGGAGGCGCTATGGCTACTCAAACGCAGGAAATCCGCAACATGCGGCTCATCTCCCACCACGATCTCAACGGCTTCGGCAACATCGGCGAGGGGGTCCACCTCCACCAGACCAGGGAGGGCCGCCGAATCCTTTACATGGCCCATGAGAGCGCGCCCAAGGACATCACCAGCGTGGACGTTACGGACATCGCCAATCCCAGGGTGATGGTCCAGACAGACCATGGCTACCCCCACCTGCGCTCCAACTCCCTGTCGATCGTGGACGACGTGATGCTGGTGGCTTACCAGTCCGTGGAGCCGGGACAGCCGGGGACGGGGATGGGCGTCTACGACATCAGCAACATGGAGGAACCCCGGCGCATCGGCTTCCTGGACTTAGGAGGCCCCTATTCCCGGGGCTGCCATTGCCTCTGGTGGGTGGATGGGGAGTATGCCCATCTCTCCACCGGCGCCGCCGATTATCAGCCGCGCGACCAGAAGGACGACCAGTTCTACATGATCGTGGATGTAAAGGACCCCACTCGTCCAGTGGAAGCCGGGCGCTGGTGGGTCCCCGGAACCCGGGAGGGGGACGACGCTCCGCCTGTGCGGCGACATCCCCAATTCGACTCCGGGCACCGGCTGCACAACGCCAACGTCTACCCCCAACGCCCCGACCGGGCCTACTGCTGCTACCTGGATTCCGGGGTGCTCATCCTGGACATCTCCGACAAGGCAAACCCTTCGGTGATCAGCCAGATCAACTATGCGCCGCCCTTCCCCGGATTCACCCACACGGCGCTGCCCCTGTTCAGCCGGGACCTGATGGTGGTGACCCAGGAGGCGGTGCGGAACAACGGCGAGGACTATCCCAAGCTAATCTGGATGATGGACATCCGGGACGAGACCAACCCGGTGATAATCAGCACCTTCCCCATGCCGGACACCAACGACTTCTTCAACCGTCCCGGCCGGTTCGGCGCACACAACGTCTACGAGAACCAGCCAGGGCCCACCTGCTTCCAGTCGGACACGTTGGTCTTCGGCACATTCTTCAACGCCGGCGTTAGGGTGTTCGACACGAGCAATCCCTTCCAGCCGGAGGAGGTGGCCTACTTCGTGCCGCCCATCCCGGAAGGGGCTCCGTCCAACGGCATCAACGACGTCTACGTGGACGAGAACGGCATCATGTACGTAGTGGACCGGCTGAAGGGCGGGCTCTACATCCTGGAGTTGACCCTCTAGCGGCGCAGGGCTTCAGTACGTCCTGCGAAGGAGCCTGGGGCTGCTGGGAGGCCACGGACGCGCTCACGGAGCCAATCGCCTTCAGCGCAAGCAAGAATACGGGACAAGAATACGGGAATGGTGGGCCACCCTGGAATCGAACCAGGGACCTCAGTCTTATCAGGACTGCGCTCTAACCGACTGAGCTAGTGGCCCACGCGATGCGGCTCTCAGTATAGACCAACCGCCAAGCCGATGGCGCTCCGGCGCTCTTCCGAGGGGGCGTGGCGCGAGACCGACGGGCCCTCTAAAAAGCGAGAGGCCAGCAGCGGGCTGGCCTCTCGCACAGGGCACCTTAACCGGTGAATAGTGGAAGGAAAGACTTTTTGTTTGCCGTCAGACCCTCGTGAGAGGGATTGAGGCCGCCGTTGCTGAGACGAGGGAGCAGAACTCTACCAATCGCCCAGCGCGGGTCGGTCTCCCTGAACGGACCGACCTAGGATTCCCCGAAGGGAGCTCCCTAGAAAGGAGGTGATCCAGCCGCACCTTCCGGTACAGCTACCTTGTTACGACTTCGTCCCAGTTACCAGTCCCGCCCTCGGCGCAGGCCTCCTTACGGTTGGCTGTACGACTTCAAGCGTTACCGGCTTCCATGACGTGACGGGCGGTGTGTACAAGGCCCGGGAACGTATTCACCGCAGGATGGCTGATCTGCGGTTACTAGCAACTCCACGTTCATGCAGGCGAGTTGCAGCCTGCAATCCCAACTGGGGGTAGGTTTAAGGGATTAGCTTCGCCTCGCGACGTTGCTGCCCGTTGTCCTACCCATTGTAGCGTGTGTGTCGCCCTGGGCGTAAGAGCCATGATGACTTGACGTCATCCCCACCTTCCTCCTCGAATTACGAGGCAGTCTCACTAGAGAGTGCAACTAGTGACGAGGGTTGCGCTCGTTGCGGGACTTAACCCAACACCTCACGGCACGAGCTGACGACAGCCATGCAGCATCTGTGACGGCTCCCCGAAGGGTCCCCCATCCTTTCGGGCAGGGTACCACCGACATGTCAAGCCCAGGTAAGGTTCTTCGCTTTGCATCGAATTAAACCACACGCTCCGCTGCTTGTGCGGGCCCCCGTCAATTCCTTTGAGTTTTAGCCTTGCGGCCGTAGTTCCCAGGCGGAGTGCTTAACGCGTGAGCTTCGGCACGGAGGGGGTCGATACCCCCCATACCCAGCACTCATCGTTTAGGGCGTGGACTACCCGGGTATCTAATCCGGTTCGCTCCCCACGCTTTCGAGCCTGAGTGTCAGGGACGGCCCAGAGCACCGCTTTCGCCACCGGTGTTCCTCCTGATATCTACGCATTTCACCACTACACCAGGAATTCCGTGCTCCTCTACCGCCCTCAAGCCGAGCAGTATCCGTAGACCTCTCCAAGTTGAGCCTGGAGCTTGCACCACGGACGAACTCAGCCACCTGCTCTCCCTTTACGCCCAGTGAATCCGGACAACGCTAGCCTCCTACGTATTACCGCGGCTGCTGGCACGTAGTTAGCCGAGGCTTATTCCTCGGGTACCGTCAGATCTTCTTCCCCGAGAAAAGGGGTTTACAACCCGCAGGCCTTCTTCCCCCACGCGGCGTCGCTGCGTCAGGCTTTCGCCCATTGCGCAAGATTCCCTGCTGCTGCCTCCCGTAGGAGTGGGGGCCGTGTCTCAGTCCCCCTCTGGCCGGTCGTGCTCTCACACCGGCTACCCGTCGATGGCTTGGTGGGCCGTTACCTCACCAACTACCTGATGGGACGCAAGCCCATCCACTGGTGGCCGAAGCCTTTGGATACCCGCCATCAGCGGGCAGCCACATGCGGTATTAGCTCGGATTTCTCCGGGTTGTCCCCCGCCAGTGGGTAGATTGCTTACGCGTTACTCAGCCGTCTGCCACTCACTCGCCCCCCGAAGGGAGTTCGTTCGTTCGACTTGCATGCATTAGGCGCGCCGCCAGCGTTCGTCCTGAGCCAGGATCAAACTCTCAATCAATTTTGGGTCCCTTGAGACCCATTTTGTCAGATTGACAAAGGGTTGCATGCCCCTAAGGGGCACGCAGGCGCTTTCCTTCCACTATTCACCTGTTAAGGAGCGAGTCGGTCCCCTCAGAGGGGAACCGGACTAGAATAGCGGGAGCAAGGCCGTGCGTCAACCCCCGCCCCTACGGCAACAGGGCACGCACGCGCTCATACACCTGAGCGTGGACGTGGTCTACGGGCTGCCCGGCGTCGATTACGACCCAGCGCTCCGGCTCGGCCTCCGCCAGCTTCAGGTAACCGTCACGCACCTTCTGGTGGAACGACGCTCCAAGCTCTTCGAAGCGCCGCTTGGCGTCGTCTGCGCGCGGGACGGGGTCCACGCGCGCCTCCTCGTCGAACGACATCTGAACACTCACGCGGCGCAAGCCGGTGTCCTCCGGCGTATCGAGGAGGAAGGTCAGGTCGGGCCATGTGTCTCCCGTCGCGATGGCGTTGGCCGCCTGCACCTGGTCGAGGGGAAGTCCGCGCGCGTATCCCTGGTAGACAGTGGTGGAGTCGGCGTAGCGGTCTGAGATGACGACTGCTCCTTGGGCGAGCCACGGCGCAATTACTTCCCGAACGAGCTGGGCGCGCGCCGCGGCGAACAGCAGCAGCTCCGCTTCCAGCGTCATGCGTGAGGTGGACGCCTTCACCCAGCTGCGGATGTACTCCCCCAACGGAGTGCCGCCCGGCTCATGCGCTCGCACGACGCGGCGGCCATCGGCTTCCAGGCGCGCCGCCAGCAGTTCTGCCTGGGTGGTCTTGCCCGCCCCCTCGCCGCCCTCGAACGTTATGAACAGCCCGCTCAACCCCGCCTCCTGCCTCCTGTGGATACTCCCGTGTCACTCGCCCGCCGCTACTGTGTACGGCGGATTGTCACGCGCCTGCGCGGCTCCCGGCCGACGCTGTGGGAACGTAGGAGCGCCTGCTCGGCGATCCGGTGTTGGACGCGGCGCACGAACGCCGCCTGCGGCTGGAGCTCGACCTCGTTCATCTCGCCCGCGAGAATCCGGTCCACGCCGTCCTGCGCCTCCAAGGCTCCTTCATTGAGCGATTCGCCCGCCACCGCGGGCAGGCCTCCGCCCATCTGCTCCAGAAAGCCGATGATCTGGCCGGGCGTATTGCGACGGAGGACGAACACCGGCACGCCGTGCTCCTCCGCCGCCACGAGCGCCCCCGCCCGCCGCCGGAAGTGCGCCTTGGTCGTGAGCACCACGTCGGCCTCTCCGGGATTCTCCGCGATTCTCACCGACAGACCTGCCTCCTCGGCGGATCGCTGCAGGCGCTCCCTGCTCACGCCGAAGGGGTGAACGCGGGTCGCCGGGCGGCCGGCTTCGGCTTCGCGCGGCTGCGGACGCGGACTCCTCAAGCCCCCTGCCGGGTCTGGCGGAGCCTCGCGCCGCTCTGCACGCCGGCCCCTGTCCTGGCCGTAGACGAAAGGCGCCACCTCGAACTCAGGCGCCCCGCCGGGCTGCTGGATGCTCTTGCGGACCGCTCCTGCGTCGTCCAAGTCGCGCAGCTCGGGCGCCACCGATCGTCCTCTCAGAACGGCGTCCACGGTGCGCGCGACATCCCCGTGGACCGCGACGCTGTTCCAACCTTGAATCTCAACAAGGACATCGAAAGTGGGCGGCGCCTTCCGTTCCAGAATCGTCTTCTGCGTGCGCCGCCGCCGGGCCTCCTCGTCTCCTAGGGTGACGGTCTGAACTCCGCCGACTAGGTCGGAGAGCGTGGGGTTCACGAGCAGGTTCTCGAGGGTATTGCCGTGGGCGGTGGCGATAAGCTGCACGCCCCGCTCGGCAATGGTCCTGGCGGCGGCCGCCTCCAGCTCCGTGCCCATCTCGTCCACGACGATCACCTGCGGCATGTGGTTCTCCACCGCCTCGATCATCACCGCGTGCTGACGTGCGGGCGTGGGCACTTGCATGCGCCGCGCCCTGCCAATGGCGGGGTGCGGGATATCGCCGTCCCCCGCAATCTCGTTGGACGTGTCCACGATGACCACGCGCTGGCCGGCTCCGGCCAGGACCCGCGCGAGCTCCCGCAGGATGGTCGTCTTGCCCACGCCCGGACGGCCCACCAGCAGGATGCTCTTGCCGGACATCGCGAAATCCTCGACCACGCGGGCGCTTCCGCTGACTGCGCGCCCTACCCTGCACGTGAGGCCCACCACCTCGCCCCTGCGGTTCCTGATCGCCGATATGCGGTGAAGCGTGCGCTCGATGCCTGCGCGATTGTCGTCCCCAAACGCTCCGACCCGTTCGATGACGTGGTCGATGTCCTCCCGCGTGATGTCTTGGTCGCTCAGGCAGAGGTCCCTGTCGGCAAACCGCGCCTCGGGAGGCCTGCCGAGGTCGAGGACGACTTCGAGCAGGTCCTGTTGGTCCCCGTCGGACTCGATAGCCCTGCGGACGCGCGGCGGAAGCACCTCGAATAGCGCGTGGCGCTCCTCTTCTAGAGTCGGCTCATGGACGGCTATGTGGGCTTCTATCAATGGACCTCCGTTAAGCCTGGGCCGGCGCCATCGACGGCTCGCGGACTCGCCGCGCAACCGGCCTTACGTAGACGTCATACCTACCGTCCGACCGCCAGCCGCGGGCGTCGAGGGCCTTGGCCAGCGCGGGCGCATAGCTGGGCACGATCCACCGCACGCGGGTCTCGCGACCCACGATCGCCGCGGCGCCTTCCACGAGCTCCTCCGCCCGAGAGGAATGATCGGGGTGCAGGACTGCCTCGATGGTTGCCTCGTCGCCCCGGCGGTCCAGGCAGAGCCAGGCCATCAGCCCGCGCTCCGCATCCCATACGAACTCCTCGGCCCTTCCCACCGCCTGCTCGCGGCCCGCCGTCCACTGGTCAAGGGTCATGCCGACGGCGGGACGGGCGGACGCGGGCAACGCGGCGATGTGCAGCCGGAACACTCCGTGGATATCGCTCGCTTGGAGCCTGTGCAGGCCCAAGCCGGAAGCGCCGCCGCCGCTGAGCACGCCGACGAACACCTCCTCGGTGAAAGCCCGCCTGAAGCCGGTGCGTTCCGCGGGCCCGCAGGCCGGGCCCATCGACGGCGAGCGCAGAAAGAGGCGGTCGGCCCCCCGGCGCCCCGCTGCACGCACGCCGGCCGTCACCAGCTCGTCGAGCTGCGCGTAGCCGCGAGCGGATGAGAAGAGCCGCGCGACCTCCCAGGCCGTGGGCTCGCGCCTCGCCTTCACCATCACCACCGCCTCCAAACGTCCGTCCTCGAATGCGCCGATTGCTTCCCGGCGCCGCGAGGGCGACGTCGTCCAGCGGGCCAGCTCCATCTGCGATAGCCGGTCCCTCGGCGATTGGAGCGTCATGTGAGTGGAGACCAGGTCCTTGCTTTCGAGGCGGCCGGGCAGAAGCTGCCATGGAACGTCGCTCAGACGCAGCGCTCGTATCATCGCGGCGCCTCCCCCGGGAGCATGCCCACCTCCCCCCGGAGCATGCCCAGAAGAAGGCCGTGCATCCGGCAGTCGCCCGTCAGCTCCGGGTGGAACGCCGTCGCCATAACGTTGCCTTGCCGCACGGCCACGATGGTCCCGTCATCGAGCGTCGATAGCGCCTCCACATCCGGGCCCACCTCGGTCACCAGCGGGGCGCGGATGAACACCGCGTGCATCGGCCCGCCGTCGACCCCGGCGATAGCAAGGTCCGTCTCGAAAGAATCGACCTGCCGTCCGAAACCGTTGCGGCGGACAGTCATGTCAATCAGGCCAAGGGGCTCGGGACGGTCTTCCACGAGGCGAGAAGCCATCAGGATCAGACCGGCGCAGGTGCCCCACACGGGCCGCCCGCTGCGCGCATAGGCCGTCAGCGGCTCGCGGAGGTCGTAGGCGTCCATCAGCTTCGCCATCGACGTGCTCTCGCCCCCCGGCACGATGAGCGCGTCCACCGCATCGAGCTCGTTGGCCGTTCGGACTTCGACGGCGCGCACGTCAAGCCTGCCCAACGAGGCGCAATGCTCCGCGAAGTCTCCCTGGAGCGCTAGAACGCCGACCGTTGCCGTTGGCTCACCTCTCAGCGGCGGGGCTACCAGCCCCTCGTGGCTAGCTCCTGCTCGGGAGCCAGGGAGCGGACGCTGATGCCGACCATCGGCTCGCCCAGGCCTTTCGACGCCTCGGCTATCGCCAGCGGGTCGTTGTAGTGGGTAACGGACTTGACGATTGCCTTCGCCCGCGCCGACGGGTCCCCGGACTTGAAAATCCCGGAACCCACGAACACGCCGTCCGCGCCCAAGTGCATCATCAGTGCAGCGTCGGCGGGCGTGGCGACTCCCCCTGCCGCGAAGTTCACTACCGGCAAACGCCCGAGGCGTTTCACCTCGAGTAGAAGATCGACGGACGCGCCTATCTCCTTGGCGTACGCGGTCAGCTCATCGTCGCCCATCCCCTGCGTTCGGCGTATCTGCTTCATCACCGTCCGCATGTGACGGACCGCCTCGACGACATCGCCGGTCCCGGCCTCGCCCTTGGTGCGGATCATCGCCGCGCCCTCGCCGATCCGGCGGAGCGCCTCCCCCAAGTCGCGGCAGCCGCAAACGAAAGGGATCTTGAAATCGTGCTTCCAAACGTGGTGCTCCTCGTCGGCGGGCGTGAGCACCTCGGACTCATCGATGTAGTCGATGCCGATGGCCTCCAGAATCTTGGCCTCGACGAAGTGGCCGATGCGGATCTTCGCCATGACCGGGATGGTCACGGCCTTCATAATCGCCTCGATCATCTCCGGGTCTGACATCCGGGCGACGCCGCCGTCGGCGCGGATGTCGGCGGGCACGCGTTCGAGGGCCATCACCGAGCACGCGCCTGCGTCCTCGGCGATCTTGGCCTGCTCCGCGGTGACGACGTCCATGATGACGCCACCCTTGAGCATCTGCGCTAACCCCGCCTTCACGGAGAACGTGCCTGTCTCTCTGCCGTTCTGAGCGCCGTTGATAGTCATGCCGTCCTCCCATCCCCAGTATACGGCGGACGGGGAAGGCGCTCAATCAGAGCGCAGTGGCGAGGAGGAGACGCGGCAACGTCAGCCCGTGGGGATAACGAACTCGGCGCGGCCCGAAGGGCCATCGTACGTGAGGACGCACCGTCGCATAACGTCCATGCCGAGGATGGACGGCACGGACGACGAGGCTGATTCCCCGGATGCTCGATGGCCGATAAGGATGGAGTCTATCTCGCATTGCCGCCAGGCTCCGGCATCTTGATCTAGAACGTATATCTGCGCTTCTTGCCTAGCGTAGGACCGAGCGCCCGCAATGCCTATGAGCGCAGCGTCATCAGGAAGCGTCTGCGACTGTTCAGACGGCACGATGCTCGCCCAGTCTCTAGGGTGCAGCGCAGAAGATGCCGCTCCCGTGTCAATCAGCATGTTGACGCGGGAGCCTTTGGAATAAGCGGGTAAGTACACGTAGACCGGCAGCCACAAGGTAGCGGAGGTCGGCGTTTGACGGACTACGATTGTGGGGCGCGCCAATGGCCTAGCATCCAGAGAGGTTCCTGGGCAGTGACGAATTCTCGAACGGCGAGGCCCTTTGAGTCATCGGTCTTGTTGAGCTCTCGAATGAACTTATCGAGACTTGCTTCATGGGCGATTACCCGTTCGTTCCTGACCGCCACCCACTGCTCCGGGTACTGCTGCAGAAGCGAATTCTTGTTCTTGTGGAACCAATCCCAGTCGCGCTGGGACTGCGCCCACTCTTCCGGCGTGGGTAGAACCCCCTTCGCGGGTCCTGAGTCCCACGAGTCATCCGCCGCCTTGCGCGCCGTAGCCATCATGTTCTCCCGTAATCCGCGCCTCCGCTCACTATAGCCTACGGCTCACCCTTGGCGGGCAGGTCCCATGCTTAGATCAGGTCTTCAGCCCTCCGGTGCTCCATGCACACGCTGTTAATCCATTGCTTGTAGTCATCCCTGGTCATTCCATGCTTATGCTTGTGATGAGCATCGACACCCTCCCACCCACGCCCTTTGAACTGCCGTCCGCACAAAGGACATACACGGGGCAACGTGGTGGGCTGACCGTTGCAAGGACAGCCTGGATAACATTTCTGCATTGGCATCGTTACACCTCTTTGGAGTTCTACAACTCGTCCTTGGCGAGTAGCTCTCCGACCATCGACAGCGCTTGGTCCGGCGGGGCCTGCACGGCCTCCGAGTCGCGGCGGCGCTTGAGCTCGACGACGCCTTGCTTGAGGTTGCGCGGACTCACCACGACGCGCACCGGGAGGCCGAGGAGGTCCGCGTCATTGAACTTCACGCCCGCGGACTCGACGCGGTCGTCGTACAGCGTCTCGTAGCCAGCCGCTTCCAGTTGTTCGTAGAGCGCGGCGGCGGCGGCCTTCACCTGCTCGTCGTCCGCGTTCAGCGCAAGGAGATGCGCCTGGAAGGGAGCGATGGGCGCGGGGAAGATCACGCCCTTGTCGTCGTGGTTCTGCTCGATCGCGGCGGCGAGCACCCGCGTCACGCCGATGCCGTAGCAGCCCATGAGCACGGGATTGAGCTTGCCGCTCTCGTCCGAGTACGCGACGCCCATCGCGTCCGTGAAGAACGTCCCCAGCTTGAAGACGTGGCCGACCTCGATGCCGCGGACCGCCGTGAGCTTCCCCTTGCTGTCCGGGCTGGTGTCGCCCTCGCGGGCCGTCGCGATGTCCGTCATCTCGTCGACCTCGAAGTCGCGGGGGTAGTTCACGTTCACGTAGTGCTTGCCGGGCTGGTTGGCGCCGGCGGCGAAGTTGACTCCCTGTTGTATCGACGGGTCGGCGATGCGCCGGATGCCGCTCAGACCGACGGGCGAGGTGGAGCCCGGCGTGAGGCCCGCCGCGGCCGCCTCGTCCGCATTCGCGAGCCGCAGATCGTTGGCGTGGAGGTGGTTCTTGAGCTTGATCTCGTTCACCTCGATATCGCCCCGAATCGTCACGAGCGCCGTCTCGCCGTCGGCCTGCCCGTTATCGACCTGATAGAAGACCGCCTTCAGCGTTTGGGACTCAGGGATGCCCAACAGCTTCGCGAGATCGGCGATGGTCGTGACGCCGGGAGTGTCGACCATCGCCATTTCGAGGGGCGCGCCCTCGGGCGCGGGGGCGATGATGGACGTTGCGCGCTCGACGTTGGCGGCGTAGCCGGACTCCTCGCACACGAGAATGACGTCCTCGCCGCTCTCGGCGGGCATGATGAACTCGTGGGAGTCCTTGCCGCCGATGGCCCCGCTGTCCGCCTCGACCTCGATCGTGGGCAGGCCGCAGCGCCGGAAGATATTGCGGTACGCCTCCCGCATCCGCTGGTACGTCGCGTCTAACGATTCCTGGTTGGCGTCGAAGGAGTAGGCGTCCTTCATGCTGAACTCGCGCCCGCGGAGCAGGCCGGCGCGGGGCCGGGGCTCGTCCCGGAACTTGGTCTGTATCTGGTAGAGCGTCAGCGGGAGGTCGCGGTAGGACTCGACGTGAGCGGCGGCGATGGCGGTGACCGTCTCCTCGTGAGTGGGCGCCAGCACCATGCCGCGCTCCCGCCGGTCGAACAGCCGGAAGAGGTTCTGGCCGAACGCCTCGTCCCGCCCGGTCAGCCGCCACAGCTCGAGGGGCTGGAGCGTCGGCATCAGGACCTCTTGCCCGCCCGCCGCGTTCATCTCCTCGCGGACGATCTGCTCGATCTTCCGTATCGACCGCAGGGCGAGAGGCAGGTACGAGTAAACGCCGGCGGCGACCTGCATCATCATGCCCGCGCGGAGCATGAGCCGGTGGCTGACGGTCTCAGCCTCGCCGGGGTCTTGTCTCAGGGTGCGTGAGAGAAACTGTGATGCGCGCATGGGGCGGTAGGATACCAGACCCCCTCCTCGGCCCTCCCCGCAGACGGGGACGGGCGGGGCGCGCTAGGCGCCGACGGCTTCGGCGGTCTTGTAGAGCGAGAGCTCCATAGGAGCTAAGTCGTCGCCGATGTGGGCCTTGATGGCGTCGAAGAACTCCAAGTCCCACTCGCTGACGAAGGTGACCGCGACGCCCTCCCGGCCCATGCGGGCGGTGCGCCCTATGCGATGGACGTACTCCTCGACGGTCTCGGGGATGTCGTAGTTGATGACGTTCGCCACCGCGGGGACGTCGATGCCGCGAGATGTCAGGTTCGTCGAGACGAGGAGCTTGAGCTTGCCGTCGCGGAAGTCCTGCATGACGGTGTTGCGCTCGCCCTGCGGCAAGCCGCCGTGGATTGCCTCGACCCGAACGTCCCTCCGCTTGAGCGACCGCACGAGCCAGTCGACGTCCTCTTGGGTGCGGCGAAACACGAGGGTCTGCTCATCGCGGTCGAGCAGCTCCAGAAGGGCGGAGAGCTTATCGCGCCTAGCGACCTCGGCGTAGCGCTGAATAACCTGCTCGACCGGCTCGGACTCCTCGCCCACGCGGAACCACTCCGGGTCATTCAGATAGGAGTAGATGAGCCGCTTGATCATCGTCGGGACCGTCGCGGTGAAGAGGGCTGTCTGACGCCCGCGAGGCGTGGAGCGCAGGATGCGCCGGATGGCGGGCAGGAACCCGATGTCCAGCATCTGGTCCGCCTCGTCGAGCACCACCATGCGGGCCCTGTCGAGCCGGAGCACGCCGCGGTCTATCAGGTCGATGACCCGGCCCGGCGTGCCGACGATGATGGGCGCGCCGTTCTCAATTGCTTTGATCTGCGGACCTAGGCGCGCGCCGCCGTAGACGGGCACGACCTCGGCGCCTCGGTACTTGCATATCTTGGCGAGCTCCTCAGCCACCTGGCGGGCCAACTCGCGGGTGGGCGCCAGGACGATGGCCTGAACATAGCCCGCGCGGGCGTCCACCGCCTCGGCGATGGGTATGCCGAACCCGGCGGTCTTGCCCGTGCCGGTCTGCGCCTGCCCGACGAGGTCCTGTCCCCGGAGGAGCGGGTCTATGACCAGCTCCTGGATGGGGGTGGGGGCGGAGTAGCCCATATCCGCGAGGGCGCGGGCGACGGGCGCGGAGACCATGACCGGGCCGAACGCTTTATCGCGCGGGGCAGGGCCTTTGACGATGTCCGTTTGTTCGGGTTGCCGGGGCTCGCGCTGCCGGACGCGGGGGGCGTTGGCCTGCATCGAATGGGGCGCGTCGGCCTCGGCAGCGCGGCTTCCGCCGCGTCCTCGGCGGCGGCGTTTGCCGGGGGGGCGGTCGCCGTTGGGGGCGGGGGCCTCGATTGGCTGACGCTCCTCCCGTGGGCGGCGGGAGCGCGGCGGACGCGACTTACCGCTCTCCGGCTTGTCACGCCGGAAATCGGGAGTACTGATGCGGTCTGTCGGAGAGGTGGCGGGCGGCTCAATGGCCGCCGGAGCCGGCTTCCCGAGAAGCCGTGAGAAGAACCTGCGAATCATGTTGCCTCAGTATAGCACACTGCGGTCTAGATGTAAGGAAGGGCTCTCCTCCCCCGCGCTTCGCTGCGCTTGCGCGTCCTCTCCCGCAGACGGGAGGGAGGGGGCGAGATTCCCGCCTGCGCGGAACCACCCCTAGCCCCTCCTTGGTAAAGGAGGGGGACGGGAGGGGGGTCGCGGCGCTGTCGCGCCGCTACGAGGTTCCCTGAATCCACAAACGAAGTGCAACACCAGATTAGGGTGTTGCCATGGAATACAGACAGCTCTGCATTGAGGAACGGTGTGAGATTGCCCGCTTACGCGCCAAGGGCTCCTCGGTCCGGCAAGTCGCTACAACTCTGGATCGCGCGGCATCGACCGTGGCTCGGGAGCTGAAGCGGAACGCACTGCGAACGGACGGGTACCAAGCGTCGCCGGCCCAGGAGCGTGCCCGCGCGCGGCGCTGGACGGGGGCGCGGCTGGAACGGGACGAGGGGTTGCGGGAGCGGGTCTTGGCGGGCCTGAAGTGGGGGTGGTCGCCGGAGCAGGTCGCCCATGAGATGCGCAGAGAGGAAGGCCGGACGGTGACCTCGGACGAGAGCATCTACCGGTTCGTCTACGCCCAGGCCGCGCGGCACAAGGACCATGCTTGGCGGCGCTACTTGCCGAGGGCGAAGTGGAAGCGGGGAAGGCGTGGCCGCAGGGGGGGAAGCTCGGTTTCCTTCATTCCCCTCCGCCGACCCGTTGCTGAGCGGCCTGCGGCGGCGGCCGACCGGCGGACCTTCGGGCACTGGGAGGCGGACACGATGCAGTTCGGGAGGTCGGGAGAGGTGGTGTTGGCCCTGCAGGAACGCTCCTCGCGCCTCTTGCTCCTCGCGCGTGCGCCGTCGAAGGAGGCGGGGCCGATCGCGGAGTCCATCGCCCGGATGCTGGGGCCGTTGCCGCCGGAGTTTCGCCAGACGGTGACCTTCGACAATGGGACCGAGTTCACCCGTCACTACGAGCTTCACCGGTTGGGCATCGAGACGTTCTTCTGCGACACGTACTCGCCGTGGCAGAAGGGGGGAGTGGAGAACGCGATCGGCCGGCTGCGGCGGTTCCTGCCGCGGGGGACGAATCTGGGGGAGGTGTCGGATGAGCGGTTTGCGCTGATCGGGCAGGCGTACAACAATACGCCGCGCAAGTGCCTGGGCTACCGGACACCGGCGGGGGTCGTCGAGGAGCAGGTGTTGCACTTCAAATGTGGATTCACCTTCCCGCCTTCGCGGGAATGACGGATGGGGGCGCGGGGATGGCGGTTATACATAGATCTGGAGGGAGGGGGGCTCCATGAAGGCGAGGGCCAGGGCGTCGGCGCGGTCGGGGGACTTGACGCCGCGTCTGCGGAGGCTGGTCTTGCTCTCCAACCGGATTCGACCCGTGCTCGATATGTCGTACCGCAGGGCGAGGAGCTGGCCGGCCAGGACCGCGTCGTCCGGGATGTCGATGGCGTCCTCGCGGAAGAGGCGGGCGATCTCCCAGAATATCTCCGCGCGGAGGTCCACGAACTGGGAGGGGCGTTTCGCCTTGCCGCCGGCCTCCACGCCGATGACGGGGACGCCGAGGACGCCGAGCCTATCGACGACGCCCCCGCCAACCCCGTTCTCGTCCACGAAGACGGCGGGGATGCGGAGGGCGTCCGCCCACGCCTTGACCTCGTCGGCCACCTGCATGGTGTCGAGGCCGCGTTTGAGGGGGATGAGGTGCTCGACGCGTTGGCCTCGGCGGATGCAGATGACGGACTCGGCACCGCCGAAGCGGGCGACGTCGACGCCCATCCGATAGGGCCGGTTGGAGTTGGCGGATGGGGAACCTCCCCTAGCCCCTCCTTCCATAAGGAGGGGGACGGAGGGGGACGCGGCCATATCGGATGGGGACGCGGGCATGTCGGAGGGGGAAGGGAGGGGGACGGGTTCGCCGCGCCAGCGGGCGACGGCGCGGTCTACGTGGTGGCGGGTGGTGAGCGAGTCTTCGAGGGCGTCGGGGAATCGGCCCAGGACGGACGCGATGTAGAGCGGCGAGTCTTCTCCCCAGTCGCGGCGGCGGTATTCCACGTCCTCGGGCGTCACGAGGCCGGGGATGTGGAATCGCTTGCGGCGGAAGTTCGGGGAGTCCAAGGCGGAGATGGCTATCCGGTGGTAGAGGGCGGACTTGGAGTGGAAGGACTCGTACAGCTCGCCCTCGTGGGAGAGGGGGTTGCCGAGGAGGAGGACCTTCTTGGGGTTGAGGCGCTTGAGCGCTTCGAAGTAGGGCTGCTTCATCCCTTGGGCCTCCGTGACGACGACGAGCAGGTTCGGGGAGTGGAACCCTTGCAGGTTGTGCTGGGAGTTGGAGGCGAAGGCGATGGCGAAGCGGTCGCCGTCGATCTCGTATTTGTCGGCGGTGAGCTTGCCGGGGAGGCGGCCGTCCGCGGCGTCGAGGGCGAACCGGAGCTCGCGCCAGACGATGTCCTTGATCTGGCGTTGGGTGGGGCCGGTGACGACGGCTTTGGCGTGGGGCCGGGTGTGGAGCCACCAGAGGACGGCGCGGGCGGCGGCCCAGTCCTTGCCGGACGAGTTGCAGGCGGCGACGGAGACGCGGGAGTGGCGGGCGAGGGCGTCGAGGATGGCTTCCTGCTTGTCGTAGGGCTTGCCGGCGTCGTGGAGGACCTCCTTGACGAATCGGACGGGGTGGTTCTTGTATTGGGCGAGCATGGGCCTCCTAGCTTTGTTGGGCTGGGCGGCTCGTCCGCTCCTACTGGGTGGGGTGCTACGTCCATGATGACGAGTTCGTGACATTCGGTCAATGGGCAAGTGTCACAGTTCCCCGGAAGGCCCCCCCCTTCTCAGTCTCCCGCGCGGACGGGACCACCCCGTTCCCCTCCTTGGTAAGGAGGGGAACGGGAGGGAGGCGAGGTTCCCGCCTGCGCGGGAATGACGGTGGGGAGGTGACGGGAGTAGTTGCGGACGAACGCTTCTCCTCCCCCGCGCTTCGCTGCGCTTGCGCGTCCCCTCCCGCAGACGGGAGGGGGTTGGGGTTGAGGTGGTGGGCGTTGGTGGGGGCGTCGTGGTTCGACGGGCTCACTACGAACCTGTTGGGAGGCGCGAACCTATGGGGTGGGCGTTGGTGGTGGAAGGGCGTCGATACCTGGATTCCCGCCTGCGCGGGAATCTGTCATGTTGGCCTGTCGGCCCACACCACAACCGACGAAAATAGGAAGTTGAGTGTGGGCTCCCGCTTAACCGAATCCCAAGTTGCCGTGATTCGGCTACATAATCGGGAGGGGAAGGAACCGGAGAGCGCGTCGCCCGTGCCCTCGAATCCATTCAACCCAGAACCCTCAAGTCTGGACAGTTGTTCGGTGGAGGCTGGTAGTGGCAGGCGGGCGGCGGCGGACAGCAGCCAGCGGTGGCGTTTACCCGTCAGCAGGCCGTGGAAAAATCCAGGACCAGCATATCAGTCCAGCCCCAAGGCTATTCTCCATCCTCCACCACCCAGTCCTTCAACCAGGTCTTCGACCCCGGAGCCGTCCAGGTTGGCGCGCTGGATCTTCCCCAAGTCCACTTCGGTCCAGTACATCTTGTCCGCGGCCACGTCCAAGGCTATGGCCCGCGGAGAGTCCAGTCCTTCAACCAGGTCTTCGACCCCGGAGCCGTCCAGGTTGGCGCGCTGGATCTTCCCCGGGTTTATATCGGTCCAGTACATCTTGTCCGCGGCCACGTCCAAGGCTATGGCCCACGGAGAGTCCAGTCCTTCAACCAGGTCTTCGACCCCGGAGCCGTCCAGGTTGGCGCGCTGGATCTTCCGCGAGTCTATATCGGTCCAGTACATCTTGTCCGCGGCCACGTCCAAGGCTATGGCCCACGGAGAGTCCAGTCCTTCAACCAGGTCTTCGACCCCGGAGCCGTCCAGGTTGGCGCGCTGGATCTTCCGCGAGTCTATATCGGTCCAGTACATCTTGTCCGCGGCCACGTCCAAGGCTATGGCCCACGGAGAGTCCAGTCCTTCAACCAGGTCTTCGACCCCGGAGCCGTCCAGGTTGGCGCGCTGGATCTTCCGCGAGTCTATATCGGTCCAGTACATCTTGTCCGCGGCCACGTCCAAGGCTATGGCCCGCGGAGAGTCCAGTCCTTCAACCAGGTCTTCGACCCCGGAGCCGTCCAGGTTGGCGCGCTGGATCTTCCGCGAGTCTATATCGATCCGCATAGGCACTGCCTGCGTAGGCGCTCCGGTGGTCTGCGTAGGCGTCTGCGTAGGCGTCTGCGTAGGCGTCTGCGTAGGCATAGGCGTAAAGTGCGGTGTCGGCTCGGCGGGCTCTCTGAATAAATCACAGCCCGCCGCTAACACAACCACCACAGCCATTCCCAGAACAGCCAACCAAACACGCATAGTACGGCCATTATATACGATTCATCTCGTTTGGACTACGCCGCGAATTGCTATACCGTAGAGCCTGTATCAGGTCTAGCCGCCCGCCTATGTGGAGGAGCTGGACAGGCCGTTGCTATTAGCGAGCAAAGGTTATGATTGCGAAGATAGTCGCCAGTACCACTCCTGCAAAGCCCCATATGGGATGTTCGGTAAACCAGTTGACAATCTGTACTACTCTGCCCCCGCGCATGTCCCACCAACTCGTGTTTGTCTTGAGGCTACGGTCATGTGCACGCTCAGCAATGTTTGCCATCACATCGACTTTCCTCAGAGTTGATCGGTGGAGGTCTACGAACTCCTTATTGTCGAATGCCTTTGCTTCTTCTGCGCCAGTCAAAAAATCGAGTCGGGTAATGTTGTTCTTTTCAAGTAGTTTTTCAAGGCGTGGATGTCCAATGTAACCCAAACCATGAATGTCTACAAGCAAGCGTGCCAAGTCTGTTTTGTTTTTGTCGTCTACAATGTACAATTCGCCGTCCTTGCCGCCAAGAACCCGAAAACGGTGTTCGATGGCTTGAAACCCATAGTTTGAGTCTCTCATATTCCAGTGCAGATATTGCCTCTGCTGGTAATTGCTCAAATGACGGTAGAAATCTTGGAGCATTTCTCTCTCAAGAGAGTCGTATTCTTTGCTAATGTCGGGCAAAGGTACTCCTTTAATCTCGGCAACTTTATGGATAGAGAATGAAAGCGTCTGGGCGGTGTCTAGCTTCCTCAACGCAATGGACGTTATGCGCGGCGAGCGCCCTTCGTGTATCTCATAAAAGCTTTCGCATGAGTAGTGGATGACCCAGACATTGGAAGCCTCGGCGAAGATTTTGTCGAGCACCGAGCGGGCAACCTTTTGCCGTAGGGGATTCACTGCTGTCATCGGAAAATGCTCTGGATGCGGTTCATGGGTTTTTACGGAGTGGCCTGAGGAAGACGTGTTCTCAAATCCGCGGCGTTTCCGGTAAGGTTGCGCTACGCCTTACAGTTGAGGCTGTGCTGAGGTAATTGCCGAAAGCCAGCGATTGCTGTGTTTTGACGAGTATTTCAAGCTCTTCGGCATTCTTCATCTTCTCCCTTCCATTGAGTACCGACCGCCGCTTGAGGCCGGGCCTTGGACCCCTCCATCGCACTACGCTCGTAGGCCATCGCTACGCCCCCACGGACTCGATTTCGGCGGCGACGGCTTCGACTTCTTCTAGGAGGGCGGTGAGCATGTCGGCTTCTTCTACTACGCGGGCTTTGCGGCCCTTGCGGAAGATGACGGCGCGGCCGGCGCCGGCGGCTATGCCCACGTCGGCGTCCTTGGCCTCGCCGGGGCCGTTGACTTCGCAGCCCATGACTGCGACCTTCACGCTGGTCTCCATGCCCTTGAGCATGTCGTCGACGGTGTTGGCGAGCTTGCGGATGTCGACATCGGCGCGGCCGCAGGAGGGGCAGGCGACCATCTGCGCGCCCTTCTTGCGGAGGTCGAGGGCCTTGAGTATCTCGTAGCCGACCTCGACCTCCTCGCGGGACTCGTCGCTGAGGGAGACGCGGATGGTGTCGCCGATGCCGTCGTAGAGGAGCGCGCCGAGGCCAATGGCGCTGCGGATGGAGCCGGAGCGGGCGGTGCCGGCCTCGGTGATGCCGAGGTGGAAGGGGTACGGGACCATAGGGGCGAGCTTGCGGTACGCCTCGACGGTCGTGTCGATGTCATAGGCCTTGAGGGATATCTTGATGAGGTCGAAATCGAGGTCTTCGAGCACCTGAATCTCCCAGAGGCCCGTGGCGACCATGTGGTCGACGGCGGAGACGCCCTCGCCTCCGCCCGACGCCTCCGAGCCCTTGAGGAGGCGGTTGACGCCGTCCGCGTGGCGGTGCTGGCCGCGGGTGACGCCGATGGCGCCGACGGGGGGCAGGCTGCCGAAGTTGACGCCGATGCGTATGGGGACCTGGCGCGCTTTCGCCTCGCGAACGACGGTCCGCACTTTCTCCGGGTCGCGGATGTTGCCGGGGTTCAGCCGGAGGCAATCGACGCCCTGGTTGAGGGCCTCCAGGGCGAGCTGGTAGTGGAAGTGGATGTCGGCGACGACGGGTATGGCGACCTGGCGCTTGATGGGGCCAAGGGCCTGGGCGGCCTCCATGTCGGGCACGGCGCAGCGGATGATCTCGCAGCCAGCCTCTTCGAGCTCGTGGATCTGGCGGACGGTGGCCTCCACGTCGCGGGTGTCGGTCTTGGTCATGGACTGGACGCTGATGGGGGCGTCGCCGCCCACTTTGACGTCGCCCACCCACACTGGTTTGGTCATTCGGCGTCGCATGTGTGGCTCCTTCAGCTCGCCTATTCGGTCCCGCGTCATTGTATCGCACCGCTCCACCTCTAGCCTTCCCTCGCGGGCGGCCCCCTCTCGGTCTCCCGCGCGGACGGGACCACCCCTAGCCCCTCCTTGGTAAGGAGGGGAACGGGAGGGGGCGAGGTTCCCGCCTGCGCGGGAATCTCTCACGTGGGCCTCTCGGCCCACACCACAACCGACGAAAGTAGCGGGCGGGGCGGCCCCCTCTCGGTCTCCTTCGCGGACGGAACCACCCCTAGCCCCTCCTTGGTAAGGAGGGGAACGGGAGGGAGCGAGGTTCCCGCCTGCGCGGGAATGACGGAAGGGATGGGGAATCAGCGTCTAAGGGCGCCTTTGCGCTCGGCGAGGGCGGCCTCGATGAGGGAGCGGAGGGTGGGGCGGGCTGCGTCTTCGAGCGAGCGGATTTTTACATGCCGCATCCGAGCGCCTGTCCCCGTCAGCAACCCCTCGGGGTCCGCCAGACCGACGCCCTGGAAGAAGCCGAGGTTTATCCACGCGCCGTGTGGCAGGATGTAGGCGTAGCCGTCGATCATCTTCCTGGGCCCAACGCCGTAGGTGGCCGCGCGGTCGCCGAGACGCACGACCTCACACGCCTCCGGGTGGACGTCGATGATGAGCGCCCGCAGCGCCTCGGCCACCGGCCGGAGAGGCTGCTCCGTCATCTGGAGCAGGTCGTCAAACGTTCCGAATCGCGCAGTGGACATCTCTACGGTCGCCTCCCCCTCTCCTCAGTTCTCCCTGCAGACGGGACCTTTGCGTAACCCTATTTGCTGGCGGGCGTAACTCTTCCCACCCACCCGCCCGTTATATTGTGGGGGACACCCCCACGCCCCCGGCAGAGGGGCGTCGCCCCTCTGCGCTCCCCGGTATTCAAGCCGGTCCATGGTCCGACAGGCTCACCACGACCCAGTTTTAGGTTTACACAAAGGTCTCGCAGACGGGGGCCATCTCCCGCAGACGAGACCTTTGCGTAACTGCTGCTTGGCGGGTGTTTTTCTTGTCGTCTGCCCTGTCCGCGCTCCCGCGCACCCTGGACTCCCGGTTTCGCGGGAATGACGGAAGGGGTTACTGTCCGAGGATACTGCCGCCGGTGAGCAGGCGCTGAATGTCGTTGACGGAGATTGCGATGATCGCCCCTATCAGCACCGCGAAACCGACGAGATGGACGACGCGCTCTTTCGAGGGGGCAAGACGCCGGCCGCCGCGAGCCAGCTCCACCAGTACGAAGAGGATGCGTCCGCCGTCGAGCGCGGGGATCGGGAGCAGGTTGACGATCGCCAGGTTGATCGAGAGCAGCGCCGTCCACGTGATGAGGGGACTGAGGCCAGCGCGGGCAACGTCGCCCGTTATCTGGGCGATGCCCACCGGCCCGGCCACCTGGATGCCGCCCGAGCCCGCCACCCAGCGCGAGACCTCGTTGCGGAACAGGACCAGTATCTCCCACATCTGCCGGATGCTCGACCCAAGGGCCCGGAGCGGCCCCTGGGACCGGGGCTCCTCTGGGCGCGCGGCGACGGTCAGGCCGTCCAGCCCGCCCAGGCCGGGCGGAAGCTCCAGGCTCGCGATGCCTGTCGACCGGAGCACGTCCACGTTCACCGGCGCGCCGGGGTCCGCCTCCAGCTCGCCGGCCACGACGGCCTCGGGGTCGCCCTCGTTCAGCACCCGCAACAAGCCGACGCGGAGGAGGAGGTCGCCCTCGCGCAGGCCGATCTGCTCCGCCGTCGAGCCCGGCGCCACGCTCGTGACCGTCAGCCTTCCGTCCGTCAGGAGGATGCCGACCGCGCCCTGGCCCGGCGGCGGGGCGACCCGCGCCTCCGGGATGCGCAGCTCGACGAGCCGCCCCTGCCGTTCGACGACCCAGGTCATGTCGGCGCCGAGCCGGAGCTGGATGGCCGTTTGCAGGTCGGCTGAGTTGTCGATCTGACGCCCATCCGCGGTCCGCACGATGTCTCCGGCGCGCACGCCCGCGGCCTCCGCGGGCGACCCGGGGGCCACTTCCAAGACCGCCGCGTCTGTCACCCGGACGGGCTGCGGGAGCATGAAAACGATGGTGAGCAGGACGACGGGAAGGAGCGCGTTCATCGCCGGACCAGCCCCCAGCACGGCGAGCCTGCGCCACGCGCTCTTGCTCGCGAAGCTCTCCGGGCCGTCGGGGTCCTCTTCCCCCAGCATCCGCACGAACCCGCCGAGCGGGAGGAGGTTCAGCGAGTAGGTGGTGTCGCCCCGGGTGAAGCCGAAGATGCGGGGCGGATAGCCGACGCCGAACTCCAGCACCTTGACCTTCGAGAGCTTGGCGACGGTGAAGTGGCCGAGCTCGTGCGCGACGACGAGCACGCCCAGGACGACGATGAAGATGAGGATGGTCGTCATGGCCCTGGGGCCGCTAGGCGCTCCCCACAGCCGCCGCCGTCTGCCGGCGCGCCCACGCGTCGGCTTCCAGGATGGCTTCGGGAGTCGAAACGTCGAAGGGTTCGTGCCTTTCGAGCACGCCGTCGACGAGGCGGCGGATGTCGCCGAATCCGATGCGGCCGTCCAAGAACAGGTGGACCGCCTCCTCATCGGCGGCGCTCAGGACGGCGGGGTAGCTCTGCTGCTTACGGCCCGCCTCGACCCCCATGGCGAAGCAGGGGTAGCGGGCCGCGTCCATCTCCTCGAAGGTCAGCGAGGGATAGGCGAGGGGGTTGTACTTGGACAGCGAGCCGTTGGGCACGCGCTGCGGGTGCGCGAGGGCGACCTGGATGGGCAGCCGCATGTCGGGCGGCCCCATCTGGGCTTTCACGGAGCCGTCGGCGAACTCGACCATCGAGTGGATGACGCTCTGCGGGTGAACGACCACGTCAATCTGCTCGAAGGGCACGTCGAACAGCCACCGGCTCTCGATGACCTCGAACGCCTTGTTCATCAGCGTCGAGGAGTCAATCGTGATCTTCCTGCCCATCACCCAGGTGGGGTGCGCCAGCGCCTCCGCGGGCGTGACGGACTCCATCTCGTCCAGCGGCCGCTTCCGGAACGGCCCGCCAGACGCGGTAATGATGAGCCTGCTCACCGGCTCGTCCTCCCCGCGAAGGCACTGCCAGATGGCGGAAGGCTCGCTGTCCACGGGGAGGAGGGGCGCGTCATGCTCGGCGGCGGCGCGCGTGACGAGCTCGCCCGCCATGACGATCACCTCCTTGTTCGAGAGGGCGACCGCCTTGCCGGCCCGCAGCGCGTTGAGCGTGGGGACGAGGCCCGCGCGGCCCGTCGTCGCCACCATCACGACGTCGACGTCCGGGGCCGTGACCATCTCCTCCATGGGCGTCCGCTTCGCCCCGCCGAGGGCTTCCGGCCACGTCATGCGGGGGGCGAACTCTTCGGCCTGCTGCGCCAGGAGGTCGACGTTGCGTCCGGCGGCCAGGCCGACGACCTTGAACTCGCCGGGGAGCGCGCGCGCCACATCCAACGTCTGCGTGCCGATGGAGCCGGTTGAGCCGAGGACGACGATGTTTTTCATGTCCCTAGGATATCTATCCGCCGGTCGGCATGACTTCTATCAGGCGGGCCAGTAACGAGAGGCATAGTAGACGAGCGGGAAGACCGGGACAAGGCTGTCGAGCCGGTCGAGGAGCCCGCCGTGGCCGGGGATGAGCCCGCTCGAATCTTTGACGCGAGCCAGCCGCTTGAGCTTCGATTCCAGCAGGTCGCCCGCCTGCGCGAGGACCGCAACGCCCACGCCGAGGGCGACGGCGGCGATGAGGTGGTCCGGTACGCCGTCGAGGAGGAGGACGAGTCCGACGGTCGCGCCGCCGCCGCCGAGCAGCCCGCCCACGGCGCCCTCCCACGTCTTGCCCGGCGAGATTCCCGGCGCCATCTTGCGCCGTCCGATGAGCCGCCCGACGACGTAGGCGCTCGTGTCCGTTGCGAACGTGGCGAGGAAGGCGAGGGCGACCCATTGCAGGCCGGCGTCGCCGACATCCAGGGTAAGGTACGCCGCGCTGCTTGCGTTCTCGGCGCCCTGCCGCGTCAGCACGAGGGCCGCGAGGGAGAGGGAGACGTAGGACGCGCCGATCACCGTGAGCGTCCAGTCGCCGACGGCCTCGGACGACCGCCGCAAGGCGAGCGCGATAATCGCGAGGGCAACCGCCCCTGCGCCGAGGGCGATGAGGACGGCGCGCCCGTCGCCGAGGGTGATGAAGAGGGCGTGTGCGTCGATGCCGGCGGCGACCGTCACCACTCCGGCCCAGAGCGAGCCTCCAACGACCAACGGGCGCCATCCGGCGAGCCGTTGCAGGGTGAGGAGCTCGGCTGCGCCGATGAGCGCGGCGATTGCCGCAACGCCCGCGAGCCAGTAGCCTCCGGCCCAGAGGACGAGAGCGAGCAAGGGCAGGCCGACGGCGGCGCTGAGCAAACGCAGCAGCAGCTCCGGCCGGCCGGAGGCAGCCATCAGTCCTCTTTCGGCAGCGCCCCGAACCGTCGATTTCGGCGCTTGTACTCGTCGAGCGCGCGCTCGACCTCAGCCGCGTCGAAGTCGGGCCAAAAGGTGGGCGTCTGGTAGTACTCGCTGTACGCGGCCTGCCAGATGAGGAAGTTGCTGAGCCGCTGCTCGCCCGCGGTGCGGATGATGAGGTCCGGGTCCGGCACGTCGGGCAGATAGAGGTTCTCGCGCACCAGCTCCTCGGTTACGTCCTCCGGGGCCGTCCCCGAGGCGACGATGCGGCGGACTGCCTCGACTATCTCGGCGCGCCCTCCGTAGTCGAAGGCGACGCACAGCTCGAGGCCGGTGTTGGCGGCGGTGAGCGATACAGCGCTCTCCATCGCGTCGGCGAGCGCCGCCGGCAGACGGTCGCGGACGCCCAGATGCCGGATGCGGACGTTGCTCCTGTGCAGCTTGCCAACCTCGCTCGCGATTACGGACTGTAAGAGGTCGAGCAGCCCGGCGACCTCGTTGTCCGGCCTGCTCCAGTTCTCCGTGGAGAACGCGAAGATCGTGACGAACTCGACGCCCGCGTCGTGCATCGCGTGGAGGACATCCCTGAGATTGCGCGCACCGGCTTCATGGCCCACGAGCCGCGGCATCCCGCGCTTCCCCGCCCAGCGCCCGTTGCCGTCCATGATGACGGCGACGTGCCGGGGCGCACCCGATGCCACTCTGCGGGCTGCCCGCTCGCCGGAGATTTCGAGCGTCATGCGCTCTAGACCTCCATCAGCTCGGCCTCTTTCTTGGAGGCCACCTCGTCCGCCTTGGCGATATGGACGTCGGTGATCTTCTGCAGGGCTTCCTGCTCACGGTGCAGGTCGTCCTGGGATATCTCCTTATTCTTTTCGAGGCCCCGCAGGTGCTCCAGAGCGTCGCGCCGGACGTTACGCACTGCGACGTGGGCTTCCTCTTGCTGATGCTTCAACCGCTTGACCATCTCCCGTCTGCGCTCCTGGGTCATCGCGGGGATGGGCAGGCGGATGACGTTGCCGTCGACGTTCGGGGTCAGCCCGAGGTCCGCCTTCTGGAGCCCCTTGCCGATCACGCCGAGAGCGCTCTTGTCGAACGGCTGCACGACCAGCAACCGCGAGTCGGGAGCGGTGACGGTGGCAAGCTGATTGAGCGGCATCAAGGCCCCGTAGGCCTCGATCCTGACCGAATCGAGCATGCTGGGGTTTGCGCGGCCGGTGCGGATCGCGTCGGCCTCGTGCCGGAGCACCTCGACGGTCTTATCCATGCGCTCGGCGGCGTCTTCCAGGACTAGTCCGACTTCCTCGTTCTCAGCCATGTTCACGGACCTCTCGTTTTTCCCTTCATCCCGCGCGGGCCGTCATCCCACGCAGGGCCGTCATCCTGCGCAGGGCCGTCATCCCGCGCAGGGCGGGACTATGCCCTATGCCGTAACCGGCTGGGCAGTCACCAACGTGCCGACGTGCTCTCCGGACAGGATGCGGTGCATCGAGCCCTGATTGAACACGTCGAACACGCGGATGGGCAACTTGTTTTCCATGCAGAGAGAGAGCGCTGTGGAGTCCATCACCTCGAGCTGCCGGTTCAGAATCTCTATGTAGCTGACCTGCTCGAACTTCTTGGCGTCGGGATGAGTCTTCGGGTCCGCGTCGTACACCCCGTCGACGGCGTTCTTCGCCATCAGCAGCACATCCGCGTTCATCTCGACGGCCCGCAGGGCGGCGGTCGTGTCGGTCGTCATGTAGGGGCTGCCCGTCCCGGACGCGAAAATCACGACTCGCCCCTTCTCCAGGTGGCGCAGCGCCCGGCGGTAGATGTACGGCTCCGCCACCGCCCGTATCTCCAGGGCCGACTGCGTACGGGTCGTCACTCCCGCGCGTTCGAGAGCGTCCTGGAGCGCGAGGGAGTTGATGAGCGTCGCCAGCATCCCGGCGTAGTCCGCCGTGGCGCGGTCCATGCCCTGGCGCTCCGCCTGAGCGCCGCGCCAGATGTTGCCGCCGCCAACGACGAGGGAGAGCTGAACGCCGAGCGCGATCGCGTCCTTCACTTCGTTCGCGAGGATGTCCAGCACCGACCAGTCGAGTCCGTCCGACGAGCGCCCACGAAGGGCCTCGCCACTTAGCTTGAGCACCGCGCGCCGGTATGCGGCGTGCGCCGTCATAACATCCTCCCGGCCTACTCGCCCAGACCGTACCGCGCGAACCGTCCCACGCGGATGTTCTCTCCCACCTTCGCCCGCACTTCCAGGATCAGGTCGGAGACGGTCTTGCTCGGCTCTTTGATGAAGGACTGCCTCAGCAGGCAGACCTCCTCGGGCGTGGCCTCTGCGTCCTCGGGAATGTCCTCCGCGTCCAGGTAGAGGGGGGACATGGCCGCAACCTGCATCGCAATGTTGTGGGCCAGCTCTTTGAACTCCGGCGTTCTGCCGACGAAGTCCGTCTCGCAGTTGAGCTCGACCATCGCTCCGATACGGCTCCCCGCGTGGATGTAGGATTCGATGATCCCCTCGGCGGTTGCGCGGCCCGCCTTGGTCGCGGCCTTGGCCATACCCTTCTCGCGAAGGGACTCCTCGGCCTTGTCGATGTCCCCCGACGCATCTTCGAGGGCCCGTTTCGAGTCCATTATGCCCGCGCCCGTACGCTCACGGAGCAGGCGGATTGATTCCGTGGAAACCTGCACTAGCTACCTCGCTAAGGTTAGTGAGCTATGTTTCGTCGGCATCGGGGTCCGTCTCGTCGTCGGCATCCTCGATGTCCGTTGCTTCAGGCGCTTCCGGCTCGGCTTCGGCTTCGGCTTCCGGCGCAGGCGCGGGCTCGTCGCCGACGATGCTGTAACCGCCCCGCGTCGCGAGCCACTGGTGGTGGCCCTCCAAGGCGGCGCGCGCGATGTGGCTGGAGACCAACCGGATCGACCGGATCGCGTCGTCGTTGCCGGGCACCGGCCAATCGATCGTCGTGGGGTTACAGTCCGTGTCCACCAGCGCGATGATCGGGACTCCCGCGCGACGCGCCTCGGCGACCGCAATGTCCTCCCGGCCCACGTCGACGATGAACATGGCGCCTGGGAGGGTGGTCATTTCTTTGATGCCCCCCAGGTACCGGTTGAGCTTCTCAATGGAGGCTTCCAGCTTGAGGGCCTCCTTCTTGGGGAGCCGCGAGAACTCGCCCCGCGCGCTACGCTCCTCCAGCCGCACCAGATAGTCGATCCTCTTCTCGATGGTGGCGAAGTTGGTGATGGTGCCGCCGAGCCAGCGCTGGTTGACGAAGAACTGCCCCGCGCGCATCGCCTCCTCGCGGATGGCGTCCTGCGCCTGCTTCTTCGTGCCCACCATCAGGATTCGCTTGCCGCCGGCGGTGACCTCCCTGGCGAACTCGCACGCCTGTTCCAGCAGCCCCATGGTCTGCTGAAGGTCGACGATGTGGATGCCGTTGCGCTGGGCAAAAATAAAACGCCGCATCCGCGGGTTCCACCTGTGCGTCTGATGACCGAAATGGACTCCCGCCTCTAGCAGCGCCTTCATGCTCAGGGCATCCTCGCCTTGCGGCGTCACATCCCGAGCAGGGGCTGACGTGACCTGTTCAACCATGGGACCTGCCTTTCCGTCGATCTGAGATATTTCCGCGAGGCTCGACGTTCCCCGCGGCTGTTGAGGGACGCGTCCGATTCTAGCACAGCAGGGGCGAGGCGTTCGCCGGGCAGCTTTTCTTCGTAACTGTTCAGAGTTGATGAGTTTAGGTTCGCGGTGAGCCTGTCGAACCACGCCCCCCTAACCCCTCCTTACCAAGAGGGGCTAGGGATGGTTCCGCGGCAATGACGGAAGGGGGGCTTGGGGCGCGGCCTGCAGACAGGGGGAGGAGATGCAGGCTTCAGGCCCTTTCGAACTCCACGGCGGAGAGGTCTAGCTTGGAGGAGCGTCTCGATAGGTAGAGCATTTCGATGCCCACCACCTCGTTCGATTCGCTGTAGTCGAGCACGACGCCCGGCGAGACCTCTTCGGAGTCGACGATTGGAGAATCGTCGAGGCGCAGATAGAGGGCGTCAGCTTCCTTGTCAACGTTCAGTTTCATAGTCTTCCCCTCATTCCACGGTCAAAGAATACGATGACCACCCGCCAAGGGACAACGTGCGTGTTCACGACTACGCGCAACACCCGGTCGTCCCGTTCGGGGATACGGCAGGATCGTTTGGGTCAAGCGCACGCATCATTGGCTCAGCCACGGCCTGCTCGACCCACTCGGTGGAAATCGTTCGCTCCTCCATGATGCGGACGGCATGTCGGTGAATTCCAGGTAAACCGGTTCGGACGGCATAAGGGATTCTTCGCCCTCCTTCGATTCTCGGTTCTACGAGAGAACGACGGGAGGGGGGAAGGACGCCTAGCTCCAGAGCGTTTCGCTGGCGATGCGGGCGCCTGCGGACATGGCGCTGAACTTGGCCCAGCAGACCTTGGCCTGCCCCACCCTCGTGCCGAGGCCGCAGTCCGTGCCGGCCATGAGGTTCTCCTTGCCCACCAGCCCCGCGTATTGCAACAGGCGCTCCGCGACCAGCTCGGGGTGCTCGACGAAGTCGCTGAAATGGCCGACGACGCCGGGTATGAGGGTGGCCCCCTCGGGAAGCTTCACGTCTTTCCACACTGCCCATTCGTGCGCGTGGCGGACGTTCGACGCCTCGACGGAGTAGGCCTGCGCCTTGACGCTCAGGAAGAGGTCGACGACGTCTTTGAGCGGGATGTCGTACACATGGGGGCCGTGGTAGCTCCCCCAGCAGACGTGGAGGCGTATCTGCTCGCGGGGGATGTCGCGCAGCGCGTAGTTCAGCACGTCGACCCGCATCCCGGCGTACTTCTGGTACGCCGGCACGTCGAGGTCCGTCTTGATCTGCCACGCGTCGAACAGGTCGGGGTCGTCTATCTGGAGGACGAGTCCCGCGTCGGCTATCGCCTTGTACTCCTCGTGCATGGCGTCCCCGATTGCGTAGAGGAACTCCTCCTGGGTTGCGTAGTGCTCGTTCCACAGCCAGTGCTCGATGCTGCCGGGCGCCACTCCGGGCAGGAACGGCTCCGCGTCGCCGATGTCGGTCTCGGCTAGCACCGCTTTGAAGCGCGCGATGTCGGCGTTCACGAGCTCGCGCCCAACGTACGTGACCGGCCCAACGCAGAAGAGCTGACGGTCCCGCGGCCGCCCGACGGTGAAGCCGTGGGGGGAGGCGAAGTACTCAGGGAACTCGAGGCGGTCCCTCGCGGATATCTGCATTGGCTCGGGCCCCCCGCCCTCGGCGAACGTCCGCACTTGGATTCCGCCGAGGCGCTCGTTGGCGTAGTTCGTGAAGTTGGTCTTGCTCAGCTCGCCGTCGTTGATGCTGTCGATGCCGGATTCGAGCTGGAGGCGGACGACCTCGGCCACGGCCTCCTTGAGGCGGGGTTCGAGCGCCGCCGGGTCATCGAGCGTCCCCGCCGCCTTGGCTGCGACCATCTCGCGTACGTCGTCCGGCCTCGGCAGGCTCCCCGCGTGCATCGTTCGAATGCGGTCCGTGCTGCGCTTCATGGCGCCTCCTGACAGCGTCGTGTGGAGTTAGGCGCTCCGCCCATCGCGCCCGTCGAAGTCCAGATGGGCCTTGCTGGGCGTCGGGTCCTGGTCGCCCTGGTACTTGGAGCCGAGCTCCGCCGAGCCGTAGAGGACGTCGGCCGGAGTCGTCAACTGGAGGAACGATATCTGGCCGATCCGCATCCGGTGATAGAGCGTGATCGGCAGGTTGGACACGTTGCTCAGCTCGAGGGTCAAGTGCCCCTTCCATCCGGGGTCGACGTACCCCGCCGTCGAGTGGATGAGCAGGCCGATGCGCCCGAGCGAGCTCTTGCCTTCGAGGCGCGCCACCAAATCGGCGGGCACTTCGATGTGCTCCAAGGTGCTGCCCAGCACGAACTCGCCGGGGTGCAGCATGAACGGGTCGTCGTCGCCCACCGTGACCATCTCGGTGAGCCGCTCGCTGGTCGCGCGCACGTCGATGTAGGGCACGCGGTTGTTCTGGAACACGAGGAGGTTGCGGTCCAGGTGCAGATCGACGCTGGCGGGCTGGATGCAGCCGTCGCCCAGCGGACTTATAACGATTCGCCCTTTGTCGAGCTCCTCGCGTATGGACCGGTCGCTCAGGACCATCGGCGCCTCCCCCCAGCGGCGGCATTCTAGCAGGCGCCGCCGCCTGGGACAGGCCGCACTGTACAATGGGCCCGCTTCGAAAGTCCCTCCACCTTTTCGCGAAGAAGGACCGGAGGGACCGCGGCGCGGGAGCATCTCCCCCATGAATAACTGGATGAATAGCTGGTCGACCCGGTGGCTGGCCGGAACGGGAGCGGCGATTGCCGTACTGGTGATTGCGAGCGTGCTCGCGGCCGTCTTGGCGGGCGGCGGCGACGCGGAAACGTTTCCGGAAGACTCCCCGGAGGGCGTCGTCCAGCGCTACTTGCAGGCTCTTCAGGACGACGATTTCCAGACGGCCTACGGCTACCTTGGACCCGCGCTCCGCGAGGGGTGCACGCTAGAGGAGTTCCGCTACAGGACCCGTTGGAACTCGGACGAGGACCACCGCGTCGTCTTGGAGGGAACCGAGGTCTTGGGAGGCCGGACCATCGTCATGGTCCGCGTTTCGCAGGTCCGCACGGACGCGCCCTTTGCGCCCAGCGAGTCGTCTTACCAGCGGGAGTACACCCTCGAGCGGCAGGAAGGCGCGTGGCGCTTCACCGAGCCGGCCTGGCCGCTGAACTACTGCCCGCCCGCGGAGAAGATTCCAGAGCCCAGCGTGGCGGGTTAGGAGGCCGGCGTTGGGTATCGGGCCTGATTTCCTCTTCGTTCTCCTGTCGCTGGGAGCGCTGACTGCCATTGTGGTCGCTGTGGTCGCCCTGTTCCGGCGCGCCGGAGAAAGGACGGACCCCGACGACCCCGGCATAGGCTCCCTCAAGCGGGCGTACTACTACCTGCTCGGCTTTGCCGCTTTGGGAGTCGCCTCCTCGGGCGTGACCCTTCTGGCGAGGGGCCTGCTGGAGGTCATCGCCGGAGAGCGGGTCATCGCCGGAGGAGAAGCGGAGCTTGCCCTTGCGCTTGCCCTGACCCTCGTTGGAACGCCCCTGTGGCTGTACCTGTGGAGCTTGGCCCAACGCTCCCTCCGGGAGCACCCCGTTGAAGCGGGGACCCTTGGCCGGAAGCTCTACGCGTACTTCGTGCTGGGCTTATCGGCGGCGATAGCCGCAACCGGCCTCGTTTCGCTGCTGATGGCCGTCTTCAGCGTCGACGACGACTTCAGTCCCGGCCAGCTCGCGCTCCCCTTGATCATGGGCGGGGTGTGGTGGTTTCACTGGCGCAGCGAGGCCGTGGAGGGCCAGCCCACCGAGGCGGCCCTGCTCGTGCGGCGGCTGTACGTCTACATAACCGGCGCATACGGCCTGGCCCTCCTCGCGATAGGCGGAGGACTCATCCTCGCCAGCGTCTTCACCAGCGCCTACGATGCGCTCGTGGGAACCCTGCTGGTCTCCCCGGGCGGCGCCTCCATCTGGAACCCGGACGTCCGCGCGGGCGCGCCGATGGCGATCGTGGGCGCCATCTGGTGGTGGTGGCACTGGCTGCGGGTCGCCGGCGCGGACGAGCAGTCGGCGCCTCGGCAGATATACCTCTATCTTTACGCCGTCCTCGGCGGGGCCGTAACGGTCGTGGTCTCCTTCAGCGTCGCCATGGATGGACTGCTGCTGTGGGCGATGGACGCTCAGGGCGTGAGCGCGGCGGCCGTTCACTTCCGCTTCCTCCCCGCCGATCTAGCGGGGCTTGCCGTTGGCGGCGGGTTATGGGGTTACCACGCGGCTGTCATTCACCAGGAGACCGGCGTTCTGGACGGCGGACGGACGGCGGCGCGGCGAGTGTACCGCTACCTCGTGGCCGCCCTTGGTCTGGGCGTGCTCGCCGCCGGCCTCGTCCTGCTGATCGGCCTCGCGGTGAGTACGCTCGCGCCTCAGACCGGCGACACGCTGGCCGGGCGCGACTGGTGGAAGCAGCCCATGAGCTGGGGCCTCACGCTGACGCTGGCGGGGGCGCTCATATGGGGCTTCTACTGGCGGGTCATCCAGCGGGCGGGCGGCGCCGGCGCGCCTACCGGCGCGGACGAAGAGCGCGACTCCCAGTCCCGGCGCACCTTCATCTACGGCGTGTTCGGCGCCGCCGTCTTGATAGTCCTGGGCAACCTGAGCGCGCTGCTGTTCGTCGTCTTTCGGGACCTGCTGGAAGGCGAGCTTGGGGCATCCGCGCTGCAGGGCGGAAAGTGGTCCATCGGCGCTCTGCTCATGGCGGGCGTGGTCGGCGTCTACCACTGGCTCATCGCCCGGCAGGACCGGGAGGCGGGCGCCGGGAAGCCCCGGGAAGCCGTCGCGCGGCCTCGCCGTAAGAGCGTCACCGTCGCCGCCGGCGCCGCCGGTCCGGTCCGGCGCATCGAGGGGAGGCTCGGCTATCGAGTCCGATGGTGGCGCACTGCGGACGCCGCCGGAGCGCCCGGCCTTCCGGAAGCCGACGTGGACGGGCTCGCCGAGCAGATCAACGATGCGCCCAGAGACAACGTCCTCGTGGTGGTGGACGCTTCCGGAGCGCGCGTGCTCCCCTACGAGCCTTCCTGAGCCCCCTCCCCCGCTCAGGGCTGCGAGGTTCCCTGAATCCACAAACGAAGTGCAACACCAGATTAGGGTGTTGCCATGGAATACAGACAGCTCTGCATTGAGGAACGGTGTGAGATTGCCCGCTTACGCGCCAAGGGCTCCTCGGTCCGGCAAGTCGCTACAACTCTGGATCGCGCGGCATCGACCGTGGCTCGGGAGCTGAAGCGGAACGCGCTGCGAACGGGCGGGTACCAAGCGTCGCCGGCCCAGGAGCGTGCCCGCGCGCGGCGCTGGACGGGGGCGCGGCTGGAACGGGACGAGGGGTTGCGGGAGCGGGTCTTGGCGGGCCTGAAGTGGGGGTGGTCGCCGGAGCAGGTCGCCCATGAGATGCGCAGAGAGGAAGGCCGGACGGTGACCTCGGACGAGAGCATCTACCGGTTCGTCTACGCCCAGGCCGCGCGGCACAAGGACCATGATTGGCGGCGCTACTTGCCGAGGGCGAAGTGGAAGCGGGGAAGGCGTGGCCGCAGGGGGGGAAGCTCGGTTTCCTTCATCCCCCTCCGGAGGGCGCTCTCGGAGCGGCCGGCGGTGGCGGCCGACCGGCGGACCTTCGGGCACTGGGAGGCGGACACGATGCAGTTCGGGAGGTCGGGAGAGGTGGTGTTGGCCCTGCAGGAACGCTCCTCGCGCCTCTTGCTTCTCGCGCGTGCGCCGTCGAAGGAGGCGGGGCCGATCGTGGAGTCCATCGCCCGGATGCTGGGGCCGTTGCCGCCGGAGTTTCGCCAGACGGTGACCTTCGACAATGGGACCGAGTTCACCCGTCACTACGAGCTTCACCGGTTGGGCATCGAGACGTTCTTCTGCGACACGTACTCGCCGTGGCAGAAGGGGGGAGTGGAGAACGCGATCGGCCGGCTGCGGCGGTTCCTGCCGCGGGGGACGAATCTGGGGGAGGTGTCGGATGAGCGGTTTGCGCTGATCGGGCAGGCGTACAACAATACGCCGCGCAAGTGCCTGGGCTACCGGACACCGGCGGGGGTCGTCGAGGAGCAGGTGTTGCACTTCAAATGTGGATTCACCTTCCCGCCTACGCGGGAATGACGGAAGGGAACGCCCCTACCGCCCGGCGAGGAGCGGCATGCCGCTGCGCTGGTTGGGCAGGGCCTGGTACTGACTCTGCTCGGCGCCCACGTTCAAACGCTCGTTGGCCTGCGCGTCGAGGAAGACGTTCATCGGCTGAGCGCCGTCCTCGACGACGGCTATCTGCTCGTCGAGGAGCTTGCGGAAGAGGATGATGCCCTCGTCCGAGACGCCGAGCGCCTCCTTGGTGCGGTCCGCGATGGGGCCCTGGGTGGCCCAGGCCATGAAGTCTTGGACGAGGGTGATGTCCAAGCGGTACTCCCCCTTGTCGTCGTAGAGCGGCAGCTCGTAGGCGGTGACGTTGGTCCGGTCCTCCAAGGGCGTGTCCTCGGAGGCGTCGGCGGCGCGGTAGAGGAGATGCCAGGTGTGCGTGTCGTCGACCGGGACGCGGATCTGGAACGTCCCGCCGCCCTGGGGCCCGCCGGTGTTCCGGAGGATGGTGGGGAATAGGACCGGGTGCCCGGTGCGCCAGTCGTCGTTCTCGTCGGACTGGCCGGCGAGCAGGCGCTGCTTGTAGAGGCCGTGCTGGAACGAGTAGAAGCCGATCCGCTCGTGCCGCTGGACGTCGTAGAGACGGTCGGCGGCGCGGGGAACGTCCAGGCCTTGGCGGTCGCGCAGGTGCTGGGTGAGGTAGGCGTGCAGCCACTCGGTGTGGACGGGGTCCATGGAATTCTCCATGCACTGGAGCCAGTTGCACGGCACCATGGTCGTGCCCACGTTGCGGAGCAGGTCGTCGCGGACGAGCAGGTCCCAGCGGGGCAGCAGCGGCGCAGGCGACGGGCCGAGGTACGCCCAGATCAGCCCGCCGAGCTCTTCGACGGGGTAGCCGGCGATCTTCACCTTCTCCTTGAAGCGTCCGTCGGGGTGGACGGTCTCCTCGAAGGGCTGCTCGATGCACTGGCCGGTCTCGTCCATCATCCAGCCGTGGTACATGCAGCGGAGGCCGTGCTCCTCCGGGATGCCGTAGGAGAGGTCGACCCTGCGGTGCGGGCAGAACCTGTCGATGAGGCCGAGCGTGCCGGACTTGTCGCGGTACAGGACGAGGTCCTCGTTGAGGAGGCGGACGGGCTTGGTGGGCTTGTCGCCCATCTCCTGGCTGGTGGCCGCGACGTGCCAGTAGCGTCGCATGAGCTCGCCGCCGGGGGTGCCCGGCCCCACGCGGGTGAATCGTTCGTTCTGCTCTCTCGTGAGCATGGCGTCTCCTCGAATCAGGCCGGATGCCGCTACCCTAGGCGCCCGCGCGGAGCGCGTCAAGCGCGGGACAGCAAGGGGGCATCGCGTTCGGCTGCACAGAGGTACAATTCTGATGCGCCCTGGAAGCCAGCAGGGGAGGACTGCATGAACAGAGATGATGTACTCGATACCTTGCGAGCGCACAAACAGGTCCTAGGGGAGCGCTTCGACGTGGTGGGGCTTGTCCTGTTCGGCTCCTTCGCCCGGGACCAGGCTACCGATGGAAGCGACATCGATATCTTGGTCCGGTTCGATGGGTCGGCCACGTCGAGGTCGTACTTCGGCGTGCAGTTCTACATCGATGACCTGCTGGGGCGCCGGGTCGACCTGGTGACCGAGAAGGCTCTGCGCCCGGAGCTCCGCCCCTACGTGGAGCGGGAGGCCCTGGATGTCTGACGACGGCGAGGGGACGCGGAACTGGCGTCTGTACGTCCAGGACATGGTCGAATTCGGAGACGAGTCTTGTCCTATTCTTCCGGGCTGGAACGGGATGCGTTCGTCGCCGATAAGCGCACCTACGACGCTGTCCTGCGCAACATCGAGCTAATCGGTGAGTCGGCAACGCATATCCCCGATTATGTGCGCGAGGCGCATCCGGAAATTGATTGGCGGAGCATCATAGGGGCCCGGAACCGCGTGGCCCACGGCTACCTAGGCATAGACGACGACGTTATATGGGACATCGTTCAGACCGATGTCCCGACCCTATTGCCCAGGCTGCGGCGCTTAGTGGACTCCGCCGAGTAGAAGGCCCCAATGACCACCCCCGTCATGCTGAACGAGTAACAACCACGCCGCGGAGCCGGCGCGTGTGCGCGGCTGGGGGTGGAGTACGTTCCCCGCGAGGCGTTGGCCGCGGAGCGTGGAGGCGAGGGGGGGCAGGAAATGAATTTCCCCGGAAGTTTCTGAACCTGTTTACCAGGCCGTAGCGCGGTGGAAGGGGGGTAAGAATTCAAGAATCCACAAATTTGGGGGGCACCGGTTCCGCTGGGGATGGGAGTTTATGGAGGAGGCGCGGAGAGCGCATCAGCCCTTCGCCTGTCGGAGTCCATGGTAGGGGTTGGTCGGGGATGGGGGAAGGGGCAAGTGTCGTGGGGGGGGGAACAGGCGCGCGTTGGCGTCTGACATCAACCCCGTGGCAGCGTGCATAACAGGGGCCAAGGCTCGCGTCCCTAGCCTTGATGCTGTCAACTCCCGTCTGGATGAGTTGCGCCGTGCGTTACGGAGTTCTTCTCTCGGAGAGATTGACGCCGAGCGTGAAGCCTTGCCGCCCTTCTTCGGGAAAGCATTCCACTTCCGTACCTTGCGGGAGGTGCTTTTTCTCCGGCAGCACTTGGACTGGCAGGCGGACGACACCGACCGCTTCATCGCGGCGCTGGCGCTCGGCTCGCTCCACGGCGAGATGGACCGCTCCAAGTCCTACTTCAGTAATCAGATGCCTCGGACAATCAGCACGAAGCCCGCGTACTCAATCCGTTACTGGCGGAAGCACCGGCTGGTGGCTAAGCGGAAGCGCGTGTTCGACCTTCTTGGCCAGAGGGCGGATTTGCGTTTGGGGAAGGGACGCCCACGCGGGCACGGTGTATCAGTTCGAAGCGACGTTCGATCACTAGGGAGGGTGTTATCACCTTGGGAGCACAGCGTTCAGCTAGTAGTAACGTCGCCACCCTACCTGGATGTCACGAGCTTCGAGGAAGACCAATGGCTCCGGCTCTGGTTTCTCGGCGGGGCACCTGCGCCGACTCACGGCCGCATTTCAAGAGACGACCGCCATAGCAGCTCCCAACGTTATTGGCAATTCATCGCCGACGCGTGGAAGGGAGTAGCGAACCTGTTAGCCCCCAACGCTGCCATCGTGTGCCGCATCAGCGGAAAAAAGCAGACAGTCTCCTCGCTGACACGAGGCATGACGGCGACAGTACAGGCCGCCTTCCCGAATGCGCGATTGATTCGGCCACCGTTCGAGTCGGCTCCCCTCCGTCGGCAGACCGACAACTTCCGTCCGGGTACGAGAGGGATTGGCAGCGAGGTAGATTTCATCTTTCGCGTCTAGTCTTTCGGGCATCGGCACGACCGTCTCTCAGGACGGGCACCCTGCGGGGCGTTGATCGGCGGGACTCGTGAGAGGCCTGTGGCGAGTACAATAGCGTCGATAGTCGCTGTGGGTCTTGCCAGCCGGGTGGAGTGGGAGGGGTGAGGGGGATGCTGCCCGCCCACTTTAGAAAGGGGCCGCTAAGCATGCAAAAAGTGTTGCATCTGAAGACGACGGTGCTACCCGGAGGCAAGATTGAAATCGTAAACCAGGAGCTTCCGGTTGGGGAGTCTGTCAGTGTAGTCGTGCTTCACTCCTCGGAGTCATTGCATAGGTCCGCCGTTGACATTCTGGCCGAAGCGCCAGGACAACGCGTTTTCAAGACCGCCGCCGACGTGGAGTCCTACCTTAAGGACGAACGGGCATCGTGGGACCGCTGACTCTTCCGGCTAACGGACCAATCTATCTCGACGCCAGCGGATTCATCTACAGCGTAGAGCGCATCGAACCCTACCGCACGCTGCTCGAACCCATGTGGCGGCAGGCTCAGGCCGAACAGTTCACTGTCGTAAGCAGCGACTTGGTAGTTTTGGAAACACTCGTCAAACCGCTGCGCGAGGGCGACACGGTTGTCGAGATGCTGTTTCGCGCACTGTTCGACGCCAATGAGGTGCGGTTGATCCCGGCCACACGGCCGCTGTGGGAAGAGGCCGCCCGCTTGCGGGCCACGACAAGATTGAAGACGCCGGACGCGCTCCACGCGGCAGCAGCCCTGCACGCCAAGTGCACGCTCTTTATCACTAATGATGACGACTTTCGCCGCGTCGGGGGTCTGCCTGTCGTCGTCTTGGATGACCTCCTCGCAGAGGAGAGCCTCGTATGAATCTGTGTGCGTACCAGGAAGCCGCTGCCCCACACCTGTGGGTTTGACGACTCCGCCATAGTTGAGTCCGAGGAGCGCCGCCACCTGCGCGCACGGCTCGACGCGCTCTACTTCCATCTCTACGGGCTCTCCCGTGAGAATGCCGACTAAGTGTTGAGCACGTTCCCCATCGTGCGCGCGCAGGACGAGAAGGCATTTGGCGGCTCCTACCGCACCCGCGACCTCATCCTCGCCTACATGAACGCCCTCGATGCCGGGGACACGGATACCACGGTGGTGGTGACGTAGGGCTCCCCCTCCTCAATCCTCCCCCGCGGACAGGGAGGGTTATGGGTCGGTGGGGATGAAGGGGGCGGTGGAGTCATCGAAGAGGAGGGTGCTGGGGAGGATGCGGCCGAGCTCCTCGGGGGTCCACTTGCCCTTGTTGCGCCAGTCCTTGTGCACGGCGCGGACCTCGGTGGGGTGGGTGTAGATGCCGTACTTGCCGCTGCCCGCGCGGAAGACGCAGCCGTTGACGTGGGAAGCCGCGTCGGTGGCGAGCCAGACGACAATCGGCGAGACGTGCTCGCCGCCGGGCCTCGCGGTCGCGAGCTCGTCGCCGGCCTTCTTCGCGGGAATCCCGGCCTCAGCCAGGACCTGCGGGTGGCGGTAGTTGAGGAACCCGCGCGTCTGGGCCATCGGCGCGATGGCGTTGACGGTGATGTTGTGGTAGCGCAGCTCGAAGGCCAGGTCCCACGTGAGGCTGACGATGCCGCCCTTGGCCGCGCCGTAGGCGGCCCGCCCCTCGGGGTTCCGCCACTGGCTGGACGCGGTGTTGATGATGCGGCCCGAGCGCTGCGCCATCATCAGGGGGACGGCGTGGCGGCAGGTGTTGAACGTCCCTTTCAGGTGGGTCCCGACGACCGCCGCAAAGTCCTTCGGGCTGATCTGATGGAAGAGGCCCTCCCGCGCTATTCCCGCGTTGTTCACGAGGATGTCGAACTGTCCGTAGGCGTCGAGAGCCGTGGCGATGATCCGGCCGGCCTGCTCGAAGTCGGCGACGGAGTTGTAGTTGGCGGTCGCCTCTCCGCCGTTCTCCTTGATGAGGGCGACGACCTCGTCGGCGGGGGCCACCGTGCCGCCGCTGCCGTCCCGTTCGACGCCGGGGTCGTTCACGACGACCTTGGCGCCCTCGGCGGCGAGGGCGATGGCGTGGGCCCGGCCGATGCCGCGTCCTGAGCCGGTGACGACGGCGACCTTGCCCTCGAGCCGGGCTCCCTTCGGCGGGATGTAGTCGTCTGGCATGGCTTGTCTCCTGTGCTATCTTCTCTTCCACCATCCTGGGGGAGGTCCTCCACCATCCCAGGGGGAGGCGTTATCCCCTCCTCCACCATCCTGGGGGAGGATCGAGGAGGGGGCTTAGGGGATGAAGGGGGCCTTGGTCTCGCCGCCCATGACCGTCGACGGCAGGGCCTCATCGAGCTCGTCGAGTGTCCACGGCGAGCCGTTGCCCGCCTCGCGGTAGAGGGTGCGCGCCTCCGTTGGGTGGGAGTAGCGGGCGACCTTGCCCGAGCCGACCCTGAAGACGACGCCGTTCACGTTCGCGGCGAGGTCGGAGGCGAGGAAGACGACTGTGGGCGAGACGAATTCCGGGCCCGCGCGGTTGCCGCCCTGCTCGGCGGGGTCCTTCTTCCGGTCGAGGCCGGCCTCGGCCAGCATGTCGCGGTAGGTGTTGTCGGCGAAGCCTCGCGTGGCGCCCATGGGGGCGATGGCGTTCACGGTGATGTTGTGGTTGCGGAGCTCGAAGGCGAGCCCCCAGGTGAGGGAGACAATCGCGCCCTTCGCGGCGCCGTAGTTGGCGCGTCCCTCGGGGTTGCGCCACTGGCTAGAGGCCGTGTTGATGATGCGGCCGTAGCGCTGCTCCATCATCACCTTCACGGCGTGATGGCAGGTGTTGAACGTGCCGTAGAGGTGGACGCCCATCAGCCCGTCCCACTCCGCCTCCGTGAGTTCATGGAAGAGGCGGTACTGGAAGGTGCCCGCGTTGTTGACGAGGATGTCGAGCCGCCCGAAGTTGTCGAGGGCGGTCTTGATGAGACTGCCCGCGGCTGCGTAGTCCGAGACGTCGTCGTAGCTGGCGACGGCGTTCCCCCCGCCTTCCCTGATGTGCGCGACGACCTCGTCGGCGGGCCCTCGCGCGCCGCCGGTCCCGTCGCGCTCGACGCCGATGTCGTTCACGACGACGCTCGCGCCTTCTTCGGCCAGCGCAATGGCGTGCTCGCGTCCGATGCCGCGCCCGGAGCCGGTGACGATAGCCACCTTGCCGTCGAGTAGGTTGCCCATAGCGCCTCCGTCCCGCCGCTGGAATCGCGGGCAGTGTAGCGGCGGGCGCCGTGGTCGGCTAGTGCCCCCTCCTCGTCATTCCCGCGCAGGCGGGAACCTCGCAGCCCCCTGTCATTGCCTCAAAAGTCCTCTCCACCGTCTGCGGGGGAGAGTCAGAGAGGGGGCCGCTCAGGGGATTGGGGAAGCTATGAGGTGGGGTATGATCGTCTCGTTATGGGCTGCCGACTCGAGGAGCTGATGGTTGCGTGGGACGAGAAGACTCACCGGCTCGTCATGGTTGGGGACGATACGCTCGGCTTCCGCGAGTTCGCCGCCCGCACCGATCACTGGCTGCCCGTCTCCGGGGACGCGACGACCGCCACGCCGGCAGTCCGCCAGCGCGGGATCGAGGGAGACAGCGACATGTGGCGGGTTGTGGACTCCTTCTGCGACGAGAGGAGCCTGGTCTTCCCCTGGCGATTCTTGCAAATGGTCCCCGACGAGGATGTTCTGGCGCGAGCGGCGTCGGAAAGCTCTCCTCCCGTCCAGTAGCGCGACGGCTGCCTATCCGCGAAATTACCGCCTGGGGCGTTGGCGGTCCGCCGAGTCCACGATGATCGTCACGGGGCCGTCATTTGACGACGACGCTCGCGCCCTACCGCCGCCGTCGTGATGGCGTGCTCACGGCCGATGCCGCAGCCGGAGTTGCGTCAGCCGGACGCGCTCCCACTGCTCCTGATGAGATGCAAGCCGAGGTAGACGCTCCAGGCAACCCACAGGAAGTAGCACGCCCTGACGACCATCGTCGCCTCTGCCCGCTGATCGACCACGAAGATCGCGACGATCTGGCTGACAAGCGCGAGGAGGGAGACGAGCACGATCCCGTTCGCCGCAAGCGCGTTGGAGCGGCCCCGCATCCACGGACTCAGGCTCAGGACGAGGAATCCGGCGGCGGCGAACAGCCCGCCCAGGATACGGGCCGAGGATTGCACCTCGCTGAGCGCCAAGCCCACCGACAGCGCTTGCCCCGACGAAACGTCGACCTCCGAGATCGGGTGGTTCAGCGCCTGGGTTATCCCCCACGCAGCAACGCCGAGTCCCATGAACACAACAGCGAGCAGCGCCGCGCCGATCCCGCTGCCTTCACGGATCGCTCCCGCCTGAAGGACGATGAACCCGAACAGCAAGAGCGCCAGACCGAATGGGATGATCAGCGCGGTCAAGTGCGTAAGTCCGGTGTTCGACGCCTTCGCCGTGATGCCCGCGACGGCGTCGGTCGAGTCGGCGCGGTCTATCAGCAACCCGCCTGGCTCGAGCAGGAAGAACCCTAACGCGAGCAGCGGCCCGATCACGAGCGCCCATCCTCCGAACCTGTTCATTGCGGGGTTCATCACATCCTCCTGTCCAGCATATACAGGGACGCTAGCAAGTCTGAGCGGGGACGGTCAAGGCGGACCGTGCGTCCGGCAAGCAGTGTTTCCCCGCCACGCCAGCCCATCTCTTCCCCGTCATACCGACCTCCGAGCCGGACCCACCCGTGGAACACCTTGTAATGCTCTGGACGGTAAGCTGGGGAACTATCGCTGACGCCTGGGGCGTTGGCGGTCCGCGGAGTCCACGATGATGGTCACGGGGCCGTCGTTGACGAGGGAGACGTCCATCATCTCCTGAAAGCGGCCCGTCTCGACGGCGGCGCCCGCGTCCCGGAAACGTTGGACGAGGTCGGCGAAGCGGGAGGCCGCGTCGGCGGGGGCGGCGGCATCGGTGAAGGATGGGCGCCGTCCCTTGCGCGTGTCCCCGTACAGCGTGAACTGACTGACGACGAGCAAACTCCCGCCGATGTCGAGCAGGGAGCGGTCGAACCGGCCTGCATCGTCGGGGAAGATGCGCATGTTCACGGTCTTATCGACGACGTAGGCCGCATCGGCGTCGGTGTCGTCGCGGCCCACGGCTGCGAGGACGAGGAGGCCGGGGCCAATCGCAGCTACGGGTGCGCCGTCGATGGAAACGGACGCGCTGCTGACGCGCTGAAGAACCGCGCGCATCCGCTACTTGGATTCGCTGGAGGCCTTGCTCTTGGAGCTCTCGCTCTTCGACTCGGCGGTCTTGGACTCGGAGCTCTTCGACTCCGCCTTGGAGTCCGACTTCGAGTCCGACTTCGACTCCGAAGAGGAGGAGGAGGCGCCGTTCGACGAGCCGCTGCCCTTGCGGGCGTAATCGGTGGTGTAGAAGCCGGAGCCCTTGTAGATGACGGTCGGCGCGACGAACCTGCGCCTGGCCGTCTCGTCGCACATAGGACAGACGGTCTCGGTGCTGGCGTCGAACCCCTGCTTGAGGTCGAACTCATTGCCGCAGGCGCCGCATTGGTATGTGTATATGGGCATCCGTATAACCCTCGGCGAGTTAGCAGTCGGGACGGGCGAGTGCTAACGCAAAATAGCGCGGGCGGCGCTTCCTGTCAACCGGGCCGCGCCGTTCACCTGCGTGCGCCCTTGCCCGCGACGCTCCGAATATGCTATGTTTGGCCGGTTGCAAAGACGATTGCTGGAGCGTTCATGGCCTACGTATCAATCAGAGATGGCGAGCCGCCCGAGGCTATCGTTTCGCGTTTCCGCGCGGCGGTGACGCGGAACGGGATTCTCAAGGAGCACAAGGACCGCCGGTTCTTCCGCTCGAAGGGCGAGAAGGCCCGCATCGCCGCTCGCCGTTCAGCGCGACGACGCCGACGCTCAGGCGTGTAGGCCCCCACCCCACGCCGCCGCACCCCCCCCCCCAAAGGCGCCCGCTTTCGCGGGCGCCTTCTTCTTTAGGGGGCGTCTTCTTCCTTTATTGGCGCTCCTCGGCCCACTGGACGACTGCTTCGACGACCTCCACCGCAGTCAGGTATTCATCCAGGGCGACGGGTCTGACGGGGCCGGGATAGCGCGTGATCAGAGCATACGGGGTAAGCTCCTCGGCCTTGCGCACCATGTCAGGGACGGCCTCTCCGGCCTCTTCCAGCAACGACAGTAGGCGAGCCAGGTCATGCACGTAAGGAACTCAAGGCCACGCTTAATCAGCACGGACTTGATGGCTTTCTCAGCCGCCTGCTGCGCCTCGAAGCATAGGTCTTCCAGGTAGGCGCCCGAGATACGGTTTTTCGCCAAAGCAAGATTGCTTCTGGCGCGGTTCAACCATTCCCTTGGGTCGTCCGGGGAGAACCGTTCAGGGGGACTCATACACCACCGTCCCGTCTCGCAGGGCCGGTTTGATCACGAGGGCGTGGCTATCCCTGTAGCGCTCCACGTCTTCTGGGGAGACCACGATGGCGTCAACCGCAGCCCCGACGCCATGCAGCCTTCGGTAGATCCGGCCCATGAGGTCAAGCGCGTCCCCTCCCTGCTTGATGATGAGCAGGTCAATGTCGCTGTTCGGGCCCATGCCGCCGCGCGCGGCGGAGCCAAAAAGGATGATCTTCTCCGGCTCCGCCACGTCGACTATGCGCTCGATAACGTCGTCCAAGACTCTCTGTTCAACCATACGGCTTCCGCTCCTCCCGACTCGCATCGGCTGGAGTCTCTGGCGTCGCCAGCAACCCGTATTAGTCCACCGCAGCCCGTGGCTCTTGACCATCGCCCGACCGCGGCCAGCATAGCATCCTCCATAATCTTTCCCTAGGAGACGCACGCACTCCGTCACTCCGGCATCCGGCGGAAACCCAGTGCTCCAAAGGGGCGTGATATGCTCGGAGCGTCCTTTGGGAGCCGTTTGCGCGGCACACGCTGGTTCACGACCGTGACGAGACCACTCCGCTTAGCCCTCGGGCAGTTCAATCCGACAGTCGGCGATCTGCTAGGCAACGCCGACCGGATGATTGCGCTCGTCGATAAGGCGCGGGAGCAGGGGGCTGACGTCGTAGCGTTCCCGGAGCTCGCCCTCACCGGCTACCCGCCCGAGGACCTGCTCTTCAAGAAGCAATTCTTGACGGACGCAGCCGAGCACCTCGAACGGCTCGCCGCCGCCAGCGAGGACATCGCCGTGGTCGCCGGCGCGCCCGATCTGGTCGATGGCGAGCCGTTTCATCTGGGGGCGGTCCCGTACCCCGACGAGGTCAGGGGGCGCATCTTCAACGGGGCGGCGGTCGCTTACGGCGGCAGGCTGGTCAACATCTACCACAAGGTCCTGCTCCCCAACTACGGCGTGTTCGACGAGGAGCGCTACTTCGAGCGCGGCGACGAATGCCCCGTCTTCACCGTCAACGGCGTGCAGGTCGGCGTGAACATCTGTGAGGACATCTGGTACGAGGTTGGACCGACCACCGTTCAGCGGCTCGCGGGAGCCGAGGTAGTCGTCAACATCACCTCTTCTCCATACCACCGAGGGAAGGGGCGGCAGCGTCACGAGATGCTCTCCAAGCGCGCAGCCCAGCACGGGCTGTTCGTCGCCTACGTGAATGTCGTGGGCGGACAGGACGAGCTGGTCTTCGACGGCCAGAGCGTCGTGTTCGACCCACGGGGCGCGCTCATCGCTCGCGGCCCCCAGTTCGACGACTCGCTCGTCGTCGTCGACATCGACGCTGACGAGGTCGGCCCGCCGTCGCTGGACGGCTCGCTGATCGAGGCGAAGCTCGACGGCATCGGCCGGCCCGCGCACTACCACTTGTTCGACGCGCGCGCCGGCAGCCGCGAGCCGCTGCCGGTGCCCATGGCCGAGGAGCTGCACCCGCTGAGCGAGGTGTATCAGGCCCTCGTCACGGGCACGCGCGACTACGTCGTCAAGAGCGGGTTTCGCGGCGCGGTCATCGGTCTCTCCGGGGGCATCGACTCTGCGCTCACGACCGCCATCGCCGCCGACGCCCTCGGCCCGGACAGGGTGACGACGTTCTTCATGCCGTCCCAGTACACGTCCGACCAGTCGTACGAGGACTCCGTATCGCTCACCGCCAACCTTGGCGTGCGGATGGCCGTTCTGCCCATCAAGCCGGTATTCGACTCCTATCTCGACACGCTCGCGGAGGAGTTCGGGGACGCGGCGCCCGACACGACCGAGGAGAACATCCAGGCGCGCATACGCGGCAACTTGCTGATGGCGGCCTCGAACAAGTTCGGGTGGATCGTGCTGACGACGGGCAACAAGAGCGAGATGGCGACGGGCTACGCGACGCTCTACGGCGACATGGCCGGCGGGTTCGCCGTCATCAAGGACGTGCCGAAGACCCTCGTGCGGGAGCTGTCGCGCCACCGCAACGCGATCGCCGGCCGGGAGGTCATCCCGGAGTCGATCATCGTCCGCCCGCCAACTGCCGAGCTGCGTCCCGACCAGAAGGACGAGGACTCGCTGCCGCCCTACGACGTGCTCGACGCAATCATCGAGGCGTACGTGGAGGAAGACCGCAGCGTGGAAGAGATGCTCGAGGCGGGCATGCCGCAGGACGCCGTCGAGCTGACCATCCGCCTCGTGGACAGGAGCGAATACAAGCGCAGGCAGGCGCCGCCTGGCGTGAAGATCACCCGCCGCAACTTCGGGCGCGACCGTCGGCTGCCCATCGTGAACCGGTACCGGCAGGCGTAGGGCGATGGTCACCGGCAAAGAGCGCACGAGCTGGTACTCGGACCACCCCCCGGCTTGCACCTGCGTCGAGTGCGAGTCGCGCCGCAACGCCGACGCGCGCTTCCAGACGTTCGCCGGCAATCGCAAGATCGGCCGCAACGAGCCTTGCCCCTGCGGCAGCGGCAAGAAGTACAAGCGCTGCCACGGACGCTAGGCCCCCCGTCTGCTCTGGTCCCCTCCCCCGTCTGCGAGACCTTTGCGTAACCTCGAACTGGTTCGTGGTGAGCCTGTCGAACCATGGACCGGCCTGGGATACCGGGGAGTGCAGAGGGGCTCCGCCCCTCTGCCGGGGGCGTGGGGGTGTCCCCCACAGCATAACGGGCGGGTGGGTGGGAAGAGTTACGCCCGCCCGAAAAAGAGTTACGCAAAGCCCCCCGTCTGCGGGGGAGGACGGCTTTGCTCCAATAGGCCGCCACTGCCCCATAAGTCCTCCCTAAAGTCGCTCGCTGCCTCAAAAGTCAGCCTGAGGACTGAGGAGGGGGGCGGCAAGCGTCACGCCGGAATCACGTAAAGGAAGGGCCGCGCCTCCTCGGCAGCCAAGTTTGCGAGTCGGCCGTCGAAGGTGGCGAACTGTCCGTTGCGCTGCATCGCGACGCCCAGCAAGACGGCGTCCGTAATCTGGCGATACCCTTGGATGCGGGCGACAATTGCCCCCGGCAGATCAACCATGGAAACGTCCTGGGGCCAGAACGAATGCGTGCCCCGCTGCCTGAGCTCATCCAGCATTTCGATGGCCTCGCGAGGAGTTACGATGTGCTCTACCACCGAATGGTTGCAAGAGAGGCGCACGAATCCGGCTTCGGTCAGTGGGCAGGTCGCCCAACCCTCTTCCCTCTGCTCCCTGAACCAAGCTTGGACTGCGTCATGATGCACATGGCCGGACCAAGCCAGAGCTACGAGCGCGTTGACGTCCAATAGCGCGATCACGGCCAATCATCGAGCGCCCGGTACACGTCCTCATCGGTGATGGGCTTGGCGCCGGGGGCGACGCCGAACACGGGCATCCCGTATTCATTCACGGTGATAGTCGCCCGCGGAAAACCGCGCCGCACAAGCTCCGACAGCGCGCTGCCGAGGCTGCACCCGCTCCGGCTTGCCAGCTCCCTGGCGAGGTCGAGCACGTCATCATCGATGTTCACTGTCGTTCGCATCACTGCATCACCGCATCATTGCATCACACGCACCTTCTCCTAATGTCAACCACGATGTCAACCCCCCTCCCCCTCCGTTGGCGCCGTGAGAAGCCGACCCGTACAATCCCCGCGCGGTCTTTTCCGCGAGGAGCGAGGGAATGATGGACGTTGTCATCGTCAGCGGCGCGCGGACTCCCATCGGACGGTTCGGCGGCTCGTTCAAGGACATGCCCGCCTCGGAGCTCGGCGCGGTCGCCATCAGGGCCGCCGTCGAGCGCGCCGGCATCGAGCCCGGCGACGTGGACGAGGTCATCATGGGCAACGTCCTCCAGGCCGACGAGACCGGCTACACGGCGCGCCGCGCCATGCTCAAGGCTGGCCTGCCCGAGCACATTCCCGCCATGACCGTGAACCGCGCCTGCTCCTCCGGGCTCGAATCGATCAACCTGGCCGCCCAGGCCATTGCAACCGGCGAGTCCGAGATCGTCGTCGCCGGCGGCGCGGACAGCATGAGCCGCGTGCCCTACCTGATGCGCGGAGTCCGCTTCGAGGGCCCCCGCATGGGCGACTACGCCGTCACCGACGGCCTCACCCTGGGCCTGAGCTGCCCCATCTACGACTACCACATGGGCGTGACCGCCGAGAACGTGGCCGAGCGTTTCGAGGTCACGCGCGAGACCCAGGACGCGATGGCGCTCCTGAGCCACCAGCGCGCCGTCCACGCCCAGGCCGAGGGGTACTTCGACCGCCAGATCGCCCCGGTCTCCGTGGCCCAGCGGCGCGGCGACCCCATTGAAGTCACGACGGACGAGCACCCGCGCGCCGACACGACCCTCGAAGGGCTAGGCAAGCTGCGCTCCGTATTCAAGGACGGCGGCACCGTCACGGCAGGCAACTCGGCCGGCATCAACGACGCCGCCGCCGCGGTCGTCGTCATGTCCCGCGAGCGGGCCGAGGCCCTCGGCCTCACGCCCCGGCTGCGGTGGGTGGGACGCGGAGTCTCGGGCGTGGACCCGTCGATCATGGGCATCGGGCCGGTCCCCTCGACCCGCAAGGTGCTGGAGAAGACCGGCATGGCCATCGAAGACCTCGACCTCGTCGAGCTCAACGAGGCGTTCGCCGCCCAGGCCGCCTACGTGATGCGCGAGCTGGAGATGGACCCGGACAAGACCAACGTCAACGGCAGCGGCATCTCCCTAGGCCACCCCGTCGGCGCCACCGGCGCAATCATGACCGTCAAGCTCATGGAGGAGCTCTCGCGCACCGACGGCCATTTCGGACTCGTCACCATGTGCGTAGGCGGCGGCCAAGGGGTCTCGACGATCTTCGAGCGGCTCCACTAGGGACGAGAGAGCCCGGTGCGTCGCCGCCATCACCGCTTACGCGGCGGTGAGGCGCATCAACGGAGGAAGCATGATTATCAAGCACAAGGGGCAGCCGTTCGAGGTCACCCGGACCTCGGCGGATTCGGCAACAGTCAACCTCCACTGTGGAGCGCATGAGCACCGCGACTTCATCACCGGCCTGATGGAGGACGATACGGGCGGGTGGGTCGTCGGCAGGAAAGAAGCGGGATATCCACACAAAGGCCGCTTCGCGAGCGCCGTAGAGCACGCCGCAGACCTGCTCGTCGAGGAATGTCTCGCCATGGGCCAAGTCGACACGTTCTTCGAGGAGTCCAGAGAGCAGGAGTAGAAGCGGATAATGCGCCCCGCAGGAAGGACGCGTGATGGCGGCAGAAGTGAGGGAGCCAGGGTACCCGAACGACCCAGGGGTAGGCGAATTCCTTGATGTGCTGTTGGCCGCGCTGAGCAGGGTTCTTCGTGACCTCGCCATCGGGCCGCCGCCCACCCATCACCGGGAGTGGATTCTGGTGCACTTGCTAGCGTTCATACACGCCGAAGCTGCCCAGCGCGGACTGCACCCTGCACTTCTGAAGAACCTCGAATTGTTCCACGAGAACCTAGTGGAACGTGCGCGCCCGGTAGAGCCCCCTGTCTAAGCCATGCGTCGCTATTCGTTCGGCTTACGGGTGCAGCGAGCATAGGGAGGAATATCTATGACTTTCAGAGAGGAATACGCAAAGTTAGAACGTAGCTTCCAAGAGCAAGTTGAGAATGACAACAGGGAATTGGGCATCAATAGCTCATACGTGCACAACTTCATACCCCTTGGACTTGTTGATTTTGTTTTAGTCGCGATGGAACCGTCAACAGGAGTGCCAGGTACGGATATGCCAAATCCGACTCAGATTGCGCGAAATTTTTCGTGGTCAGTTGAAGATTTCATACTCCATTACTGCATAAAGGAGTATCTCTGCCTGGATGGCGAGACCTATCACTTAACAGATTTGGCAAAGGGTGGGATGAAAACCAAGTCCGCTGACAAACAGCGACAGGCTAGGTATGACCGATGGTATCCGCTACTGGAGAAAGAGCTTCGATTGTTAACCAAGCAGGGCGGGACTCGATTGATTGCTATCGGCAACGTGGTGGCCGATTTCCTAACAAAGAAGCAGCCATGTGATCGCGTCGAAAAGGTTCTCCACTATACGCCCACGGCGGCCTCTCACAGAAACAAAAAGATTCAGCGTTGGCGTGAGCAGTTCGCTGAGTTCAGCCAATCAGTCGAAACGAACGCCCTTAAGAAGGCCTTTGACACATCGATCAAAGACGTGCTCAACGACGCGGGCATGAGCTCCTACATCCCCTATAGACCCCAAGGCGGCAAACCATACGAACTAACCGAATCCAGAAAGAAACTGATGTTCTACTACAAGCACAGGTTTAGTGAACTAAGAAAGGCGTCCCACATTGTCCTTAAATTGGAAGGCATGTGAGCCATCATCCCTGCGATTGATCCGAAGGTCGACTACAAAGCGCTGGTGAGGCGCGGGTATAACGCGTGCGCGGCGGCGTACAACGGGTCTCGCAAGAGTGCGCCAGGGGTTGAGATACGCGGACTGTCAGACCGTCTGGACGACGGCGGCGCCGTGCTCGACGTTGGCTGCGGTGCCGGGGTTCCAATCGCCAAGTCGCTAGCCGCGCGCTACCGTGTCACGGGAGTGGACGTCTCGCAGGAGATGATTGGTCTGGCGCGGCGGAATGTGTCCGCTGGCGAGTTCATATGCGCCGACATCATGACGGTTTCGCTGCCTCCATCCAGCTTCGACGCGGTGGTGGCGTTCTACTCGGTATTCCACCTTCCCCGAGAGGAGCACCTGCATCTGTTTCGGAAGACCCACCGGTGGCTCAAGCCGGGCGGGCTCCTGCTGTGCACCCTGAGTCATCACGGTGAGGAGGGCTACACGGAGGAAGACTTCTTCGGAGCGACGATGTATTGGAGCAACTACAGCCTCGATGAATATATGGAGATGCTCACCGGAGTGGGATTCGTGCCGCTCGAGATACAGTCAACAGGTTGCGGCTACGATTACGAGGGGACAACCCCGCAGACCAATGAGGACCACCCTCTGGTCCTGGCGCGAAAGGGGTGATACGCAAAGCCCGCGCATGTCCCAGGACACTCCTCTCCCCAACGCTCCTCTCTGTACACTTTACGCCGTCGAAGAGACGCCGACCGTCCCGGTGCGGTAGAATGTCGGTATGGCCCTGCAAGTGTGCTAGCGCGAAAGGCACTCCCTGACAACTTCGGGTTTTCAGAATCTGGATGACACCCTCGATAGCCTGTCCAAGGACATATGGGAGCGATTGTGTGCCGTGGAGGCTCTCCCGCAAGCGCGCGGTGTGCGCTTTGGTGAAGAGACAATCACCGACCTTCTGATGCTCGATCTCAATAGGCGGGAATTGAGAAGGACATTGTTCGTCCAAACATCTAAGCCGAAAGAAGCTGCCCAGGGAACTGACTTTGAATGGTGGTTGGGCTCCGACGCGACTGGCTGGATTCGCTTCGCAGTTCAAGCCAAGAAGCTTGACTTGAAGTCTGAACGATATCTTAACCTCAAGCACACAGTAAACGGGGTACTGCAAATTGACCTTCTGGAACAATATGCGGAACTTAACAAGGCATTACCTGTATATTGTCTCTACAACTATTCACAAAATGTAGACCAATCCAAACACTGGCATTGCTGCCAGAGGTCCTTCCAAGAGAAAGAACTGGGCTGCACCCTGACTCCTTCCTCGAATGTCAATGAATCAATCCACACCTGGGGAGCAAAGAATTTTGATTTCGTTCACAGATTTGAGGACACCATACCGTGGCGCTGTCTAGCATCGTGTCCCCAAGTTCGAGATGTGTTTCGTCAACCTCTTGCGGAGCTAAGGTCAGGACTGCGCCGCGCGTCTTCACCTTTGTTTGGCGCTTACCCTTTTATCTATGAGCAACTTCCCTTCATGCTGCGCGTTCAGGCGCTAGATGACACGCCGCGTTACCGTGGAGTGATTCCATGGAATGATGAACTCGACCCTGAACTATACGATCAGAGGGCAGGCCGGCCGAGGCGAATATCTGCCTTGGACTTCAACCCTAGAGCCTAAACCCCATCAGCGGCAGCACCTCGGCGGCGAGCCGCCGCGCCTGCCGCTCCATGTCGTAGACGGGGTTGAGGGCGATCAGGTCGATTCCCGTCTCCGCGACCTCGGTGATCCCCCTGCCCTCTGACCACTCAGCTACCTGAACAGCTTCGAGAACAGGCCGGACAACCACGATTGGCCCCCTTCCCGCTGCCGGTCAGGCTCGAGCTGGGCGGCCGAACGGTTCTTCTCGACGATGCGCCCGTGCCTGTTGACGATGTATTTCTCCGGGAGCTCGCCGCGCTTCAACAGCTCCCGAAGCTCCGCGCGCTTCTCTTTCCGCGCCTGCGCCGCCGCTGCCTGCTTCGCCGTCTTACGTTTCTTCGCGGGCGCTTTCTTGGCCGGCGCCTTCTGTGGCGATTGCGCCGGCGCCTGCTCGTCGGGGTCTATCTCATACCCCACGTAGGGGTCTTCCATCCCCGTCCTGTCCGTGCCGGCCAATACGGACTCTGCGCCGTCCGCGGAGCCGATCACGGACCCATCGGCGTAACCGTCTACCGGAGTGCCCTCGATGGTCGTCCGGCCCATGACTGTCTTTCGCCTTGCCATACCCCCTCCTAGCTGAGACCGCCGATCCTTCCCCCAGTATCCGTCCCGCGCGGGCTGGAATCCAGCTATCCCCCTCATGTAACTGTTCAGAGTTGATGAGGCGAGAATGCCTGCGGGAGAGAGCCCCCCGCCTGTCCTCTTGCCCTTCTGCGGAGAGTGTCCGGCCTCTCCCCCGGCTGCGGGGGAGAGTTAGAGAGAGGGTCTGCGCGCCTGCCGGCCAACCAACCGTCTCACCCGTCCTCTCCCACCTCTGCGGGGAGACTGAGAGGAGGCCGTCTCCGTTGTGACATTTCCCTGTTGCGCGAACGAACCCTCTTCCCTACCCTGTCTCCGACGGCCCTGACCCGCCCGCGGCATAGCAGGGCGCAGGGCCGGACCTTAGAGGAAGCATGAGACCGAATGAGACCAAATGAGACCGCTAGGAACACTGCCCTCAGCCCGCTCCAGGCCGCGGCCCTGCCGCCCACCTACTTCGTTGGTTGTGGTGTGGGTCGGCGCTCAATGAATGAAAACAAAGAATTCTCGAATCGGGAAGTTCTGATACCCAGGAAGCAGGCCACGGCCATGAAAACACCCGTCAAAACCCCTGGCTCACCCCGCGATTTCTGGGAACTTTCACGCCTGGACAACAGACAAATCGGGAACTTTTTACGCCTGGTAAAAATGCAACCGGGAACTTTCTTACTCGTAACGAAAATGCAGCCGGGAACTTTTTCACCCAATCCGGGAACTTCCTGCGCACAGGCTCCTGCCATAGACAGCCCCTCGCTCACCATGGCCCCTGCAGCCCCGATTCACGAACGAAGCGAGCCACACGCTGCCAAATGACGCCAAAAGAAAGGCTAACCCCTCAGCCGGACCCCCATCAGCGGCAGCACCTCGGTGGCGAGCCGCCGCGCCTGCCGCTCCATGTCGTAGACGGGGTTGAGGGCGATCAGGTCGATTCCCGTCTCCGCAACCTCGGCGAGGCCCTCCGCGCACTGCTCCGGCGTCCCGTACACGCCGACCCGCTCCGCGCGCTGGCCGCTGCCCGAGTGCATGTCGAACCACGGTTGCAGCCGGCGCAGCGCCGTTTCGCGGTCGTCCTCCACCCCTACGAACACGCGCTTCGATGTCGTGAACGCGGCGGGGTCGCGCCCGCGGGCGTCCAGGCAGCGGCGCAGCGCCTCCAGCTCCTCTCGGAGGCGCGCGGTCGACGTGGCCCCTGCCCCCATCCAGCCGTCGCCGAGCCGGGCCGCCCGGTCCAGCGCGGCTGGGGCGTGTCCGCCGAACCAGAGCGGGATGGGGCGCTGGACGGGCGTCGGACTGATGAACACGTCGTCGAGCCGCCAGAAGCGTCCCTCGAACGAGACTCGCTCGCCCGTCCACAGACGCCGCATCAGCAGCAGGCCCTCTTCGAAGCGGGCCGCCTTGCCCGCGGCGGGCACGCCGAACGCGTCGGAGAACCGCGCGCCCGTCGCGTTGCCCATCCCCACGCCGACGATGAGCCGACCGTTAGAGAGCCGGTCGAGCGTCGCAAGGCTCTTCGCCAGGTTGATGGGGTTGCGCAGGACGCTGATGAGCACCGAGCTGCCGAGCCTCGCCCGGCTCGTGAGCGCGGCGGCGTACGAGAGCAGCGGGACCGGCGCGAGGTCGTTGTGCGCGTTGATGGCCTGCTCGACGACCCAGCAGCTGTCGTAACCAAGCTCCTCGACCGCCGCGAAGAACGGCGGCAGGACCGACACGTCGATCTCGCCGGGAAACCGCTGAGGTATCGCGATGCCGAACCGGAGATTGGGGTTGATGGTCATACGTTACCCGAGGAACCGCCGCTGCTGCCCCCGTCTACTCTTGCGCAGACCGGTTCAGCGCAACCGCAGGGATGACGCGGCCCGTCTGTTGCTGGTAGGCCGCGAATTGCGGAAAGGCCTCAGATTGCCTAGCGTAGACGCGGTCGCGCTCCTCGCCTGTAAGGACCTCGGCCGTGGCCTCGAAGCGCTCGGCGCCCACCTCGACGGTGACGTTGGGATTGGCGACGACGTTGCGGAACCAATCGGGGTGCGTCGGCGCCCCTGCTTTCGATGCGAATACGATCCACCGGTCGCCGTCCGCGAGGTACATCAGCGGGTTTACGCGCTGCTGCCCGGACTTGGCGCCGGTCGTCGTGAGAAGGAGCAGGGGAGCCCCCTCGAAGTTGCCGCCGACGCGGCCGCCGTTGGCGCGAAACTCCCCGATGTTTCTGAGGTTCCAAGCGTTCATGTCGTTGCCGGTCGTCATCGCCGCTCCTCTCTCATTCTGTTGACTCGCTCCCCGCGCCATCGGTTACCCGAGGAACCGCCGCTGCTGCCCCGCCTCCTCGATGTAGTGCGTGGTCCGCGCCGTCGTAGCCTGCCTGAGGCTCGCCCATACCGCGGTGGTCAGGCCTTCGTGGACCCGGTCGATCTCATGGGTGAAGCGCACCAGGAGCCGGCGGTAGTCGTCGCCAAGCAGCTGGTTGACCCGCGTCTCGTTCGAGAAGCGCAGCGCAGCCGCCAGGTCGCTCTCGATGCTCGGGTAGACCTCCCGCACGAACGCGAGGTCCTCCTGGTCGAGCGCGGCGAGGCCCAGGAGCTCAGGCGGCACGCCGATCGAGTAGAGGGCGGCGGAGAAGGCGATGGCCCTCGGCAGGGTCACGTCGCTGGAGCCGGAGAGCGACCGCCCGTAGCCGAACAGTCCGACGTGCAGCTTGCGCTCGCGCCGCCGGGGAATCAGGGCCGAGACGGCGGCGACCGTCGGCGCCAGCTCCCGCACCTGCCGCTGGTACTCGGCGGCGGCCTTGTCCAGGATGGCCGTCGCCCGCGCCTCGTCGATGGGCGCCGCCGGCGTCTGTTCGTGGGCGTGTATCTCAGCGATTGCCGACCGCACCTGTTCCCGCGGGTAGTCGAACTTGAACGCGGACTGCACCGTCAGCGTGCGCACGCTGGGATACTCCCGGAACGCCCGGTCGATGTTGATCGGTTTCAGGTGTCCCCGGAAGGGCACGGAACCCGCGCCGATGATCGGGTATATCGGTATCCCGAGCTCGTCGGACAGCATGTCGAGGCGGCGCAGGCTGGTCTTGAGCAGCAGCTCCGCGCCCACCATCCCGTAGTTGAGCGCGGGGTCGCTCCGGGCCAGGAAGACGCGCTGGTAGGAGTCCTCGCGCCCTTGCAGGTACTCGCGGACAATGTCGTCGACCCGCAGCATCTGGTCGCGGTCCTCGACGAGGGGAATGATGCGGATGCTCTTGGGCTGAAACTCCCCTATCCAATCGCCTACGGTGCCCCCGTCTAGCAGGGGCTGGTCCTCCTGTCCAACTATGAAGCGTTCGTAGTAGGCCGCGATGCGGGAGAGCTCGTCGGCGGACGTAGTGAAGGGGAGGATGACCTCCTGGATGGGCGCGTCGAGGTCGCCGCCGTAGAACTCGCGGGCGACGTCGTAGGCGGTAGTGACGCCCTGAAGCGCCTCCACCATGAGCTTGCGCATCTCCATCTCGATTGCCGGGTTGGGCACCCGCAGCGTGATGACCGCGTCCCGGCCGAGCTTGCGCTCCTCGGTGAAGAAATCGGGATAGTTGGTGAGGAGCTTCTGGACGACGTGGGTGTCGGTGTCCTTCCCCTCCGAGTCCCACATCTGCTCGTCGCAGCCGAGCTCGAATACGTCGACGGCTTCGATAATCTCGCCTTCGCCTTTGATCACGCCGTCGATGGCGTAGGAAGGCGCCGCCGCGTTGTCCGGGTGCTGCGTGCTCATGACCTTGGGGGCGAGAGGCAAGTCGAGCTCCTTAGCCGGTGATTGGGCCTAATCATACGGGCGACGGGCCGGCGGCGCGCGGGCCTCAAAGGGTGCGCTGGATAAATCCGGCCTTGCTCCGCCACTTCGAGTTCACCTTCACCCAAAGCTCGAGGTACACGGCGCGCCCGGCTAGCTTCTCGATCTCGGGCCGCGCCAAGACGCCGACCTCCTTGAGCGCCGCGCCGCCCTTGCCGATGAGGAGCTGCTTCTGGGACCGCTTGTCCACGTATACGACCGCCCTGACGAAGTCGGGCTCCCTGCCGTCGCGCTCCTCGTACTCCTCGATCTCGACGGCGACATCGTAGGGGACCTCGTGCGCGTAGAGCTCGAACACCTTCTCCCGGACGATCTCGCCGGCGAGGAAGCGGACCGAACGGTCGGTGAGCATCTCCGCCGGAAAGAGCGCCTCACGCTCCGGCACTGCGGCCCGAATCGCCTCGACGAGTGGCGCGAGCCCGTCCCGCGTCAGCCCGCTGACCGGCACGATGGCCGCGAAGTCGTGCGCGTCCGAGTACCGAGCGATAACCGGCAGCAGCTTATTCTTTGCGACGGTGTCGATCTTGTTCAGCGCCAGGATGGCCCGCGCGCCGGACGCCCGTATCTGCTTCATCATCTCCTGCTCGACATCGCCCGGATAGCGCGGCTCCGCAACGAGCGCCACAACGTCCGCGTCCCCCAACGCCGACGCGAGCTGGCGCGACATTATCGCGTCCAACTGGTCGCGGCCCTTGCGGAGAAACCCCGGCGTGTCCAGCAAGCCAAGCTGGAAGTCGTCGCCCGCGAGGACGCCGAGCAGCTTATGGCGCGTCGTATGGGGCTTGGCGCTGACGATCGACACTTTCTGCCCCACGAGCGCGTTGAGCAGCGTGGACTTCCCCACGTTGGCCCGTCCAACGATGGCGACAAGCCCGCTACGAAAGGCCGTGGTCATAGCCATGCGCGTAACTTTCCATAACGCCGAGGTTTGCTTTCACGAGTCCACCTTGGATGGCAATCAGTCCCATGCTCTGGAGGGCGCTCATGTCCCTGGCGAGGGTCTTCTGCCCCACACCTCTGTAGAGGCGCGCTAGAGGGTGGACCCCTACCCTCAAGTCTCGCAGAGGGATGTCCTGTCCGACCAGTTCCAACAGAAACGTCAGTTGCCGGTCTCCCGTATTCCGCCCCAGCCTGCCCGCTCTTCCTATCCGCTCACGAGCGTAGTCTTTGAAAGCGATTATCCTGACTTCGTCGATGATCTCCTCATGCACCTGCTCTAGCTCCGTCGCCAGACCGCCCAACGCGAACTGTACGAAGGGCGTGAGGTCGGGATCGGAGATGAAGCGGACGTGAGCCAGCATGTCCGCGTACTCGGCTCGGCGCTCATAGTAGTAGTTCGCAAGGGAGTAGAAGCCACGAACGTTCACTCCCGCCTGATACAGGAGAAAGCTCTCAACCCCCCTGGAGGTGCGGCCATTGCCATCGCCGAAAGGGCGGATGCTGACCAGCAAGAAATGCGCCGCGACCGCCTGCACGATGGGGTCCAGTCCCCGGCCTGCGCCATCGTTCAGCCACGCGACGAAGTCGACCATGAGCTTTGGAACGGCGGTGTGACTAGGCGCGTGATAATCGGCGGCGCTTACGTTGGCCGACCGGTACCTGCCAGGCTCGTTGTTGGGGTAAGCGATGCCCTTCGATAGGATGGAATGGAACTCCCGTATCAGTTGCTCGGTGAGAGGTTGGCGCCACTCAGTGTGGAGGCGGGCTTCCACAAAGCGCATAAGGTTGTGCGCGTTCCGCACCTCCCGCTCCTCACGCTCCCTGCCAGCAAGCGAGGCTGGCTCGCCTTCAGGCGCGAAGAGCACGCCTTGCATTCCCGCCTCCATGTGGACAGGCGAGACCGGCTTCTTCTCCGGCGCAGAAATTACCTCCTGCACCTCCTCCTCGGACATCTCCACTCCCTCAATGCCAGTCGTTCCGCGGACGGCCCGTATGATGTTGAGAGCATGGAGCCGGTCTTGAACAGCCGGGGGGAGAGGAATCCCGCGTATGGTCCGGGCGACGGCTCGTATGGTCGCGATATTCGAAGCCAGCGCAGGGTCGGACGAGTCCACGCGCAGATTGAAATGGACGTCCCAAGAGGGCACAGCAAAGTCTCTCAAGTTATGGACATTGTCCAGGACAATGTCCAGCGATAGTGCATTGGAGTACCCGACGATAGACTGCCGTAACACAATTTACAACTGGACACTATACCGGACAATGTCCACGACACTGTCCATTCCTTGCTACGTCCTCAGCCACGGGATGAACTCGGCCATGTTCGACTCGGCGCCGGACTTGGCTAGGGCTTCGAGGAAGATGTCGTGGATGATTGGGTCCTCGCTCTCGTACTCGATCTGGCCCCCGCCAAGGTTGACGTCCACGTCCGTCTCGCCTTCCATCGCCACGCCGAGGGAGAAGTAGTACTTCTGGCTGCCCCAGCGGAAGGCGAGGTAGCGGGCGGGCGTGGCGCCGCCGTTGAAGTGCTGGTGGAACCAGCCGTTGGGCGGCACGACCATCGCCCCCGGCCTCCAATCGACGCGCTCCATGCCGTCGCCCGGGCTGCCGTGGGAGGGCCAGAGCAGCGAGTAGCCCTCGCCCTTCAGGATGATGACGTGGGCGCCGGGCCCGTGGCGGTGCGCCTTCTTGTATGTTCCCACAGGGAACTCGGAGATGTGCGCCGTCTGCGTCTGGTCGGCCAGCTCGAACTTGATGTGCGCCCCGCCGGCGCCGCGCTCCTTCCATGTGAAGGTCGTGAAGGTTTCCACGTCCGGCACGAAGTTCGTCTCCCAGGCGTTGGTGCGGCCCGTGGTGGCCGTCCACATCTTGCCCTCCCCCTGGAAGCTCTTGGGATTGCCGATCCGGTCCTCGAACACGTAGGGGTTGTTGAATACGAAACCCTCGTTGTGGAAGAGGTTCATCGTGAGAGGAGCGGTCGTGACCGCGACGAACCGGGCGGGCTCGGCGCCGCTGCCGTTCATGTGCTGGTGCCAGACGTTGACGGGGACCGAGAAGATGCTCCCCTTCTTCCACTCGAAGCTGACGCGGCTGTTGGGATCGTCGCCGACGAGCGTCGCGCCTCGCCCCGTCAGCACGTAGATGTTCTTCTCGAAGATATGCCGCTCGGGCGCCATCTTGCCGCCGGGCGGAATCTCGGCCACGTAGGCGTCGTTGGTGTCGGCGGCGCCGTCGAGGTTGATATAGGCCCCGCGACAGTCCAGCCGCGCCCAGTCCCCCACCTCCACGGTCCGCAGGTCGTCGACGGCGAACCCGGTGATGACGGGAACACCCTCCTTCGCCTGGAAGGCGCGATAGGCGTCGAACTTCACGATCCGCTCTTGGTCCGGCCGTAGCTCGGGCTTGGACGTGGTCATGGGTCTTCCTCCGGCAGCAGACTAGGGTGAGCATGGTACTACGGAGATGGCGTGGGTTGAGAGGGTCGTCCACTACAACTTGCTCACCAAAAGCGCTCTCGGTACAATCAGTTCACCCCCAGGGTGAACTGATTGAAGTCACCTTCAGGACGGAAAGGCTTCGGCGGAACTACGAGGAGTCCACCCGGGCCATACGGCAATGGGGCCACGAGGTCGCGCGCAAGTACATCATTCGGGTGAAGCAACTACAGGCGCTCACAGATTTTCAGGCCGCCTACAGCGTCCGGTCTATGCGGCTTCACCCGCTGAAGGGGTCGAAGAAGGAGGAACTCGCAATCAACCTAACCGGCAAGTGGCGGCTCATTGTGACCAAGGGCGACAGTGAGGAGCACGTTATCGTGCAGGAGGTAAGTGACCATTATGACGACTAAAGGCCTGCGCGCGCTGTCTGACCTCGCGATCCCGCCTGGGGAGATTCTGGCGGAGGAGATTGAGGCTCGCGGCATGACCCAGAAGGAGTTGGCGGCACAGCTTGGCAGGCCAGCTCAGGCGGTCAGCGAGATCGTCAACGCCAAGAAGGCTATCACCCCGGAGACGGCGATTGGTCTAGAGAGGGTACTGGGCATAGAGGCCTCGTTCTGGATGAATCTAGAGACCGACTACCGCTTGACCCTCGCTCGCAACACGACCCGTACGTCGCCAACCGATTAAGGCGGCTGGAAGTCGCTAAGAAAGTTCCTCCACCCACCTATGGAGCGGGCGATGGGATTCGAACCCACGACCCTCTGCTTGGGAAGCAGATGCTCTACCCCTGAGCTACGCCCGCGCCGATGACGATTTTAGGGGAGCAGGCGCCGGCAGTCCACCGAGCTACGGCGCAAGCCGGTTCCACGCGACGACGGCGGCGACCGCGACGCCCGCCAAGTTAATAAGACCGCCGAAGCTCAGTGCGGAGAGGGCCGTCAGCGAGACGGGAGCCGTCGCCAGGAGGGTGGCGCCGAGCGCCATGTACTGGTAGGCGCGACCGCGGCGGCGGTTGACCGCGGCGCCTATGCCCTCCCCCATGGCGTAGCCCAAGCCCAGCATCAGGAAAAAGAAGAAGAACCCTGCGCCGGGCACAACCCGGAGCACGATCAGCAACGCTACGCCGCCCGCGACACCCATACCTATCGCTGCCGCCACGCCCCGCGCGATGTAGCTCGTTGAGACCTCATGCGTCGGGAGACGGGTGGGAGACGAGCACTCCTTGCAGCGAATGCCCACCGGGTGCTGGCGCATGCATTCGACGCATATCGACCTGCCGCAGCTGCCGCAGCGCAGGCCGGTCTCCCGGTCGGGATGCCAGTGGCAGACAGGCAAAGTTGTCATTCTGAAACCGCCGCACCGGTGTTCCGGCGCATCCACGCGTCGTGGTCCGCGATGTCCCGATCGAATACGAGGCGGTTGAACAGCAGCCGGGGCAGGCCCTCGGCGGAGCCCCGCAGCGAGTTCGACGCGAGGCGCTTGGCCACTGTGACGAGCAGCAGCCCAACCATGAGCAGGACGACTGCGGTGGGACGCTCAAAGTAGAGAGCCACGAAGGGCAACGACGCGAAGGCAAGCAGCACCCAGACAGCCGCCGCTTGCGTGAACTGCCAGCCAGCTGCTCCCAGCACGATGAAGAACGCCAGCTCCAACCGACCGATAGCTATGAGCACCCCGACGGTCGGAGCGACGCCGCGCCCGCCCTTGAAGCCGAGGAAAAGCGGCCAGTCGTGGCCGACGACGGCGAGTAAGCCCGCGGCTGCTTGGACAGCGATGTCGAGTTCGAGCAGGCGCGCCAGGTAGATGGGCGTCAGACCCTTCACGAAGAGGTCGAACAAGCCCGCGGGAACGATCCAGAAACGCCCGACGTTGTAGTACACGTTGGAGGCCCCGACTGTGCCGCTGCCGACCTTCCGGAGGTCGATACCCTTCACCAGCCGTCCGGTGACATAGGCGATGGGCACGGAGCCCAATAGGTAGCCGTAGGCGAGGGTCAGCGCAATCTGAAGTGACTCGTTCATGGCGCTAGCCGGGCGCGCCGGCGCGGCGCTCCAGCTCTTCGAATACTTCCAAGGGCGGCCCGGCGGAGCCTGGGAGGTGCTCGTTCTGCTTGCCCATCGCGTGGTAGTCGCTCCCACCACAGGGGAGCATGTCGTACCGCTCCGCCAGCGCCAGAAGCTCATGCCGTTGCTCCGGGCTGAACTCGGCGTAGTGCGCCTCGAAACCGGCGAAGCCCATATCCGCGAGCTGGGGGAGCAGTTGTTGGTAGCCGGCGACGTACAGCGGATGCGCGAGCACGGCGGCCCCGCCAACGGAGCGAATCATCCCCACCGCATCGCGGACAGTGATGTGCGACTGGCCGACGAACGCAGCCCCGCGGTCGTTCAGCAGACCATCGAACGCCTGCTTGACCTCCGCAATGTAGCCTCGCTCGACCATAGCGCGGGCGATGTGTGGGCGTCCGATGCCCGCGTCCCCCGCGATTTCCTTCACCCGCTCCCAGTCCAACGCATATCCCAGCTCGCCGAGCCGCTCCACCATCCGCTGCCCGCGTACGTCGCGGTCCTCGCGGAAGGAGCGCAGCTTTCGCTGCAGCCCCTCGTCGTGGTAGTCCATGAAATAGCCAAGGACGTGGACCTCAGTGTTGGCCATGTCCGGATGGTCGGCGCTGATTTCTATGCCGGCGATGAGCCGCAGCCCAGGGGTGCGGTCGGCCTCAGCGAACGCCTCGTCCAGGCCCTCGGTCGAATCGTGGTCCGTGAGCGCGGCGACGTCGACATCTTGGCGCTCCAGGAGCCGGACGAGCTCCGTCGGCGTGAGGCGACCGTCGGAGAGCGTGGAGTGCATGTGCAGATCGATCTTCATGCGCCCTCGATGATGCGGTCCACTCGCTCGACGCTCTTTGCCAGACCCGTGAGGTCGTCGGTCTCGACAAACAGCGAGTTGAACTGGAGCGGCCCGCCTCCGTCGGCGACGTTCAGCCGGCGGGGCATGGCCGTGAGAAAGCGGCCCAGCACGTCCTCGACCTTGCTCCCAATGATGGAGTCCACGGGGCCTGTCATGCCCAAGTCGGTGACGAACGCGGTGCCTTGGGGAAGGATCTTCGCGTCGGCGGTTGGAACGTGGGTATGCGTTCCGACGACGGCGCTCACCCGGCCGTCCAAGTACCACCCCATCGCCGCCTGCTCGGAGGTCGCTTCCGTGTGGAAGTCAACGAGAATCGCCCTCGGCGCGCTGTCCGCGAGCTCATCGACGATCGAGTCCGCGACAACGAAGGGCGAGTCGAGCCCTTCGGGCATGAAGACTCGCCCTTGAAGATTGATGACGGCCGTCTGCCCCACACGCAGGTGGCCGCGTCCGGGCGTCGACGCCGGATAGTTCGCCGGACGCAGCAGCGGCATCTCGCCGTCCATGAAGGGGATGAACTCCCGCCGGTCGAAGGTGTGGTTCCCGCCGCTAATGACGTCGGCTCCGGCGGCGAGTATCTCGTCCGCCGTGTCTTCGGTCAGGCCGAAGCCGGCTGCGGCGTTCTCGCCGTTGACCACGACGAAGTCCAGCCCGAGCTCCTGCCGGAGCCCGGGCAAGACCCGCTTCAAAGCCCGGCGACCGGGACGCCCCACCACGTCTCCGACCATCAGTATCCGCAAGGCAGGCTCCTAATGGGCCACCTCGGTGACGCGCGTCTCGCGCACGACCGTGACCATGATTTCGCCTGGGTAGACGAGGTTCTCCTCGATCTTCTTGACCACTTTTCGGGCGAGGTCCGACGCTTCAACATCGTCGATCTCGTCCGGCTGCACCAGGATGCGCACCTCGCGGCCTGCTTGTATCGCGTACGACTTCTGCACTCCGTCAAAGCTGTTCGCCACGTCCTCCAGCGCTTCGAGACGTTTCAGGTACAGCTCGACAGTGTCCCGGCGCGAACCGGGGCGCGCCGCGCTGATGGCGTCGGCGGCGGCGACGATGAAGGCCTCCGCCGATCCCCGGTCGTCGTCGTGGTGCTCGTTGATGGCCGCCGTCACCGCTGGAGACAGACTATAGCGACGCGCGACCTCCTCGCCCAACTCGATGTGCGTGCCTTCGAACTCGTGGGTGAGCGCCTTGCCGATGTCGTGCAGCAGGCCGCCGGCCTTGGAGGTCTGAACGTCCGCCTCCACCTCGCCCGCAAGCATTCCGGCGATGCGCGAGACCTCTACGGAGTGCTGAAGGACGTTCTCTCCGTAGCTGTAGCGGTACTGGAGCCTGCCCAAGAGCTTTATGAGGTCCGGGTTCAGCCCGCGCACCCCAGCGTCGAGGACGGCCTGCTCGCCGCAGCGGGCGATCGTCTCTTCGACCTCCTTCTGCGCTTTGCTGACCGCCTCTTCGATGCGCGCCGGATGGATGCGCCCATCCGCTATCAGGTTCGTGAGCGCAATCTTCGCAACCTCGCGCCTGATGGGGTCGAAACAGGAAACCGTTACGGCCTCCGGCGTGTCGTCGATGATGATGTCCACGCCCGTCGCTGCCTCTATGGCGCGGATGTTCCGGCCTTCGCGGCCGATCAAGCGCCCCTTCATCTCGTCGTTGGGCAGCGACACTTGGGACGTGGTGGACTCGTTGACCACGTCCGCCGCCAGACGTTGGATCGACAGCGAAATGACCTTCTTGGCCTTCTCGTCCACCTCCGAGAACATCTTCTGCTCGAGCGCGTAGTAGCGCTTCGCCAGCTCATGCGTCATTCCGCCCTCGGCGGTGTGCATGACCTGGTCCCTGGCCTCTTGGAGGCTGAGGTTGGCGATGGCCTCGAGCTTCCTGACCTGCTCGGACTTGAGCGTTTCGATCTCTGTGCGCTCCTGGTCGACCTCGCCCTCGCGCTCCGAGAGACGCCGCTCGCGCGTTTCGAGCGCCTGCTGCCGACTGTCCACACTCTCTTCGCGGCTCACCAGCCGGTCCTCGGCGCGCTGCGCCTCTCGACGGCGCTCGCGAATCTCGCCTTCCACCTCTTGCTTGGTCTTGAGCGCCTCCTCTTTTGCCTCCAGCAGCACGCGCTTCTTCTCTTCCTCGGCCTCGCTCCGGATGCGGTCCGCGTCGTCTCTCGCTTCGGTGACCCTCCGGCCCTGTTTCATGTTGCGGACGACCATCGCGCCCGCGATTCCGAGAGCGATCCCGAGAACCGCTCCTATCACGCCTAGCAACGCTTCCATGAGCGTCTCCTTTCAGACCTGGCCTGCGCGCGCGTCCCCGTCCGAGGGGGACCGGACAGGCCGGTCACGACTTATTCCGGCCGGCGGAGCCTCCGCCGCACGGCGACCGAGGGGCGCTCGAGTGCGGCGCATCCCGGCCTCTTTTCCTCGAACGCGCAACGAGCCAGCCCGCTATCCGCAGGCCGGCTCGTTCGCTGTACGTTGCGCAGTCGCACCATCTGCCGCCACCGGTCTTGATTCGGCAGCAGCGGCCATGTAAGACGAGGCCTTCGCCTACTGGACCGAAACGCCCGCCGGCTCCTCCACGAGCTCAGTCTCCGGAATCCCGGCCTTGCTATGGCCGTTGGACGCCGGCTGCGGGTCATGCGAGCCCCGTACCTCGGCTTCGATCTGATCGGCTATCTCCGGATGCTCGATGAGGAACGTCTTCGCGTTCTCCCGCCCTTGCCCCAAGCGCGTCTCGCGGTACGAGTAGTTCGCGCCGGACTTGCGGAGGATGCTCATCTCCGTGCCGAGGTCGAGCAGATCGCCTACCTTGCTGATGCCGACCTTGAACATGATGTCGAACTCCGCCTGTCTGAAAGGCGGCGCCACCTTATTCTTCACGACCTTCGCTCTGATCCGGGCTCCCACAGCGTCCGCGTGCTGCTTGATCGTTTCGATCCGGCGGAGGTCGATACGGACGGAGCTGTAGAACTTGAGCGCCCGTCCGCCGGGCGTGACCTCGGGACTCCCGAAGAACACTCCCACCTTCTCCCGCAGCTGGTTCACGAACACCACCGCCGTGTGCGACTGGTTCGTAGCCGCAGTGAGCTTCCGCAGCGCCTGAGACATCAGCCGCGCCTGAAGGCCGACGTGGGCGTCCCCCATGTCCCCCTCCAGCTCGGCCCTCGGCACGAGGGCCGCGACGCTGTCCACGATGACAACGTCCACCGCGCCGCTGCGCACCAGGTACTCGACGATCTCCAGCGCTTGCTCACCCGAATCGGGCTGCGAAATCAGAAGCGAATCAATTTGCACACCGCAATGGGCCGCGTAAGTGGGGTCCATGGCGTGCTCGGCATCGATGTAGGCGGCGATCCCGCCAAGACGCTGGGCCTCTGCCGCGATGTGGTGGCACAGGGTGGACTTCCCTGCCGACTCCGACCCGAAAATCTCGACGATCCGCCCTCTCGGGATCCCTCCGACCCCTAGGGCCAAGTCCAGCGAGATGGATCCCGTCGGGATGGCCTCCACTTGCATTGCCTGGGCGACTTCCCCCAGACGCATAATCGATCCTCGACCGAATTGGCGTTCGATCTGACCGAGAGCTAGCTCCAGCGCTTGTTCCTTCTCAGACACGTTTGGCCTCGTCTCTTGGCCGCCACTACCAGTTTTCATCGTATCACACGCGCACTAGCGCGCTCGTGGCGATTTGATGGCGAGAGTGTCCCATTTCGCCCCCTACAACCCGCAAGGGGCAAATGTCGCACATTTGTTCTGGGATTGCCGTCCCCTGGCGGTCTCCCCCCCGCAGGCGTAACTTTTCCCACCCACCCGCCCGTCATGTTGTGGGGGGCACCCCCACGCCCCCGGCAGAGGGGCGACGCCCCTCTGCGCTCCCCGTATGCCAAGCCGGTCCATGGTTCGACAAGCTCACCACGAACCAGTTGCAGGCTCAGCACGAAGCAGTTTGAGGTTGCGCAAAGGTCTCGCAGACGGAACCACCCCCTAGCCCCTCCTTGGTAAGGAGGGGAACGGGAGGGGGCGAGGTTCCCGCCTGCGGGGGAATGACGGAAGCAACGGCGGGGCATGGTTAGAACCAGACGTTCATGTTGGGGGGCTCCATGAAGGCGAGGGCTAGGGCGTCGGCTTTGTCGGGGGAGGGGACGCCGTGACGGCGGAGCGTCGCCTTGCTTTCGAGGTGGATGCGCCCCGCCGACGAGATGTCGTAGCGCTGGGCCAGGAGCTGGCCTGCCAGCTCGTCGTCGGGCGGGAGGGACATCTGGCCCTCGCGGAGGCGGCGCGCCACCTCCCAGAACGTCTCGGCCCGCATGTCGGCGAACTGGGCGGGGCGGTAGGCTTTGCCGCCGCCCTCGACGCCGATGACGGGGACGCGGAGCTGCTTCAGACGGTCGACCACGCCTCCGCCGACGCCGGTTTCGTCGACGAAGACGGCGGGGACGCGCAGGGTCTCGGCGATCTCGCGTACCTCGTCGGCGAGGCGCATGGTGTCCTTGCGTTCGAAGGCGATGAGGCGCTCGACGCGGTCGCCGCGGCGGAGGCAGATGACGGATTTGTCGTTGCCGAACCGGGCGACGTCCACGCCCATGCGCCAGGGCTGGTTGAGGTGGGGGCCGTCGCTGGGCGGGATGAGGGGGGCCGCCTCCCCCGCGCTTTGCTGCGCTCGCGCGTCCCCTCCCGCAGGCGGGAATGACGGAAGGGGACTCGCGGCGCCAGCGCTCGACGGCGGCGTCCACGTGGGGGCGGGAGGTGAGGGAGTCTTCGAGGGCCTCGGGGAACTCGCCGAGGATCGAGGCGATGTAGAGGGGGGAGTCCGGGCCCCACTCCTGGCGGCGCTCCTCCACGTCCTCGGGGGTGACGAGGCCGGGGAGGGCGTCGAGGCGGCCCTCCTGGACGTTGGGGGAGTCGTAGGCGGAGATGGAGACGCGCTCGTAGAGGGGGCTCTTGCCGTGGTGGGAGTCGTAGAACTCGCCGGTGAGAGAGAGGGGGTTGCCGAGGAGGAGCATCTTCTTGGGGTTGAGGCGTTTGAGGGCCTCGAAGTAGGGCTGCTTGACGCCCTGGGCCTCGGTGACGATGACGAGGAGCTCCGGGGAGTGGAAGCCCTGAAGATTGTGCTGGTTGTTGGAGGTGATGCAGAGGCCGACGCGGTCGGGTCCCGCGCGGTACTCGCCGACGCGGACCTTGCCGGAGAGGCGGTGTTTGGCGGCGGCGTGGGCGGCGCGGAGCTCCTCCCAGACGATCTCCTTGACCTGCCGGAGGGTGGGGCCGGTGACGATGACCTTGGCCTTGGGGCGTGTCTCGATCCACCAGAGTATGGCGCGAGCGGCGGCCCAGTCCTTGCCGGAGGAGTTGCATCCGACGACGGAGACGCGGCGTTTGTCGCTGACGAGGGCTCGGAGGAGCTCTTCCTGCTTGGCGTAGGGCGTGCCGGAGCCGGAGAGGATGTCTTTGACGAAGCCGAGGGGGTCGTCGCGGTATGGTGAGAGGTCGATGGGGGTGTCCTTGGGGCGTGAGCGTTTGATGGGGTCCTCCTTTCGTGGGCGGCGCCCGGCGGAACGAAAAGAGCCGCCGGGCCTTGCTGTGGCTCCGGCGGCTCGTCCGCTCGGGGGTTCGGTGTGTCGGGTGTATGTTGGCGTGTGATGTTATTATGACATAGAGTTGTCTATGGTGTCAAGGGGGTGGGAGGTGGGGACGGGAGTGGGTTAGGGGCTAGGTGTTGAATGCTCGGATGGCCCGGCCGACGTAGGGCCAGACGCGCTTCAACTCGTTGCTTCCGCCCCCTCCGCCTCTGAGAGTGCCGCCGTACGCCTCCGGGAGATACCCCCTGAGTGTCGGAATTGAGTATGCATAAAGGCTGCTGACTTCGCCGGAGAAATCGTCGAGAAACTTCTTCCATTCCGGTAGCAAGTATGAGTCTGCGACATCGAACCAACGCAGAGGCAACGACTCAATAAACTCACGATGATGAGGGTACTCTTGGAGGAAGCGCTGTACTCCAAAGAAGGCTTGCTTGACCTTCCCCGTATTGTTGTTGCCGTCCTCATTGGTTGCGATACGGAGTATCTCTCCGGCAAGGTTACTGCGGCGCGATTTGAGGTATGATAGGAAATGTTGGTATGGCTCCAGCGATCCTGGGCCTAATGTGAGCGCTGGAATCTCTTGACGAATTAGATCGAGGAGCGCTTCCTTAGTCTGTTCTTTCGCAGTACATTCTGAAACAAACTGGACAAACTGCTCCCGAGTTATAAGTGAGAGCTTGGGCCTCATTGAGTTGACGACCGTATGCAGCTGGTCAACCTCACGGCCTGTGACGACTCGCGCAATCTCGATGTTGCGCATAAATCCGCCAGCCGTTAAGTTAGCTGACCCTGCCATTGCCTTGGGACCATCGGAAACGACGATCTTAGCGTGTAAGTTACCGGCATGTCGTATAGAGACCGGACTAGCGCTCGTTTCAATCTGGCGCGTAAAGTCGAGCAAACCCTCAGGATCTGAAGCACCTGTAAGCCAGTCCCGAACGTCTAGTTTCGTCCAGATTTCTACTGCATCCACCTTTCTTGGCAAGGCGTTGGCGACTATGCTCAGCGCGGGCGTTGATATGTATGGGCTACAGAGGAGCAGGCGTCCTTTGGAGGCGGATACCACATCTTTCAGCGCCTCGATGTCCGGCGAACCCCAGTTGCTCATAGCGGCATCTTACCCTGGGACGCATAGGGATGTGCCTCTTCACGCGTCTCGTTCAAGGACTCTTCATTTCCATTGCGAGCGCTGACAGCGCGTTGAGCCGAACATAGAGCCAAACGGTTGCCAATCATTTCGAATGACGATGGCTCCTGCGTCGCAATCCGCTTGATATAGTCAAAAGGTCGGTCTCCTAAGAATTGTTTCGCAACCTCCTCCAGTTTAGAGAGGGCTGATTTGTATCTAGTTACCCCGTTGAAATGCTGCCTGAGCTTATAGCAGTTGAGCAGTAGCCGATCGGCGAGCACAACAGGATTCTGCGATTCTATGGATGCCGAAAGGAGCGTATCGTATTTACTCCAGACATTGCGTTTTACGAGATTACGTCCGTTCCCGTCAGCAAAAACTGACGCTACCTCTTCCTCAAATACGGCGGACATGCTGCCGACGGAAAGCCGCCCCGTCCATGCGTGGAGTCTCCTGGGGATCTCGTTGCAGTCCATCTCGCCTATCCTGCCGCCGAAGCAGATATGCTTGATGAGCTCCGACGCGAGTGAGTCGGACTCGGACGGCTGCTGGAAGCCGATGCGAATGGCCGCCTCGCCAGCATAGACCGGAGAGATTTCGATTCCGAGCCACCGCCGACCGAGGCCGTGCGCGATCTTCGGTGTCGTGCCGCTCCCCGCGAACGGGTCAAGCACCAAGTCGCTGGGTTCCGAGCATGCGCGGACGATTCTCTCGGTAACCTCTTCGGGGAAAACAGCAATATGCGAAGTTTGCTCGGTTGCTCCAAATGCGACTCTATCCACATCCCACACGTTGCCGGGGTTCCTACCCCAGAAATTATTGCGTTTATCATACTCCTTGGCGCGCTCTCGGACAGCGTCCACATGAAACGTTGGATCGGCCCCTGGTTTTACATACCACATGATCGTCTCATGCTTGTTTGTGAATTTCTTGGTGAACGCATGCCCTCCCCAGTACCGCCAGATGATGCGGTCCCATAGCAGAAAGGGGTACGGGTCTGCTCGGAATAGCTCGTAGCTAAGCAGATCTATGGGGATGATTTCGCGGGAAGAGCCCTCCTCTTGCGTGTATCCCGTTTGCCAGAAGATGGAGCCACCGGGACGCACTACTCGCTTGAGCTCACCGATGGCGCTTTGCAGGAACGCAACGTAATCGTTTATCGAGCTCTTGTCGGACGAGCTTGATTCGTAGGGCTTGTCAATGTTGTATGGGGGACTGGTGTGCACCAGATCGACGGAATCGCTGGGGAGAGTAGAGAGCGTCTCAACGGCGTCTCCGAGTATCAGGCACCCTTCGAGGTCGCCTGGAAGTTCCTTTCCAACGAGACCGGGCGATACCCTTAGGTAGCGAGCAATTGATGGGTGCTGTGAAGTTGGCGCGTAGGTTTGGCTCATGTCAGAAGTTTACCCTACTTGGGCGGGAGGCTGAGGGCGTAGCTCGCGCCGATCTCCGCCCACTCTCGTATTGCATCGTCGTCGTCCGTCGCCTCGAGGGGGACGACCACCCAGCCGCGCATCGGCCTCCCGGTGAAGTCCATCTCGCGGACATGGAGGGTGGCGGATGGGAGGGCTGCTCTAGTGTGTTGGCCTCCACGTGACGATGGCTTGGCCCTGCGGAGCCACGCCCCGGACCGTCAAGCCCTCGGTTCGGGAGCCTCTTCCAACAAATCGTCGTGGGCGAAGGCTTCTCCTCCCCCGCGCTTTGCTGCGCTCGCGCGTCCCCTCCCGCAGACGGGAGGGGGTTGGGGATCGCGGCGCTGTCGCGCCGCTGCGAGGTTCCCGCCTGCGCGGGAATGACGGAGGGGGGCGCGGGGGGCTGTGACGGGGGGAAGTCTGCGCGCCGCCGCCTCTCCTCCCCCGCGCTTTGCTGCGCTCGCGCGTCCCCTCCCGCAGACGGGAGGGGGTTTCCTGGGTTCCCGCTTTCGCGGGAATGACGGGTGGGGCGCGGGAATGACGGGTAGGGGGTTGGGGGGGCATCGGTCACTTGTTCGGCGGCCCTGTAAGCGACTCGCCCCTCAGCAGAGATTTCTTAGGCGTCTGCGAGGAGAGACAGGAGCTGCGCCGGAGCGCCGATTATGAAGTCGGGGGCGGCGCGGGAGAGCTGCTCGGCGGGGTCGTCGAGGCCCCACGCCGCCAGGCAGCTCCAGCATCCGCCGTTCTTCGCGACTTGGATGTCCGCCCAGCTGTCGCCCACCACGAGCGTCCGGGCAGGGTCCGCGTCCAGGCGTTCAATCAGGCGCAGCAGGCCCTCGGGATGGGGCTTGGCGTGGGTCACGTCCTCGAATCCGACGGTATGCAGGAAGTGTCCATCGACGCCAAGCTCCTTCAATTCGACCGCCGCGCCGGCCCGCCGGCCTTCGACGAGGATGTCGTGCGCCTTCGACGTGAGTATGCCCATGGGCATGCCGCGCCGCTTCAGAGCGTCGAGCATCTCGCGCACTCCGTCGTAGAGGTAAATGAGGCCAGGCTCCTTGCCCCAGTAGTGGCGGCGGTAGACGGCGAGCAGATCCAGCTCTTTGCCCTGACCGTTGCTCATCTCGTCGAAGGCCGTTTTGAGCGGGACGCCGCGCATCGACTGCACGAACTCGGCCGGGTCGTCAGGAAGCCCGGTTTCCTCGAATGTCAGACGCATCGCCTCGACGCGCGCGGGGACCGTCTCGGCAAGGGTGTCGTCGTAGTCGAAGACGATAGCGCCGATGGAGAGCGGGGCGCTCATGCCTGCCGGCGGGCGTCGAGGCCCGCCAGGCTCTCGACGGCCTTTATCACGGCCTGGGTCCCCTCATCGCCGAGGCCCATCGCCTCGACGGCGGTGAAGTACTGGCGAGCCACGCCGGTGACGGTCAGCGGCACATGCTTCTCCTGGGCGGCTTCCAAGATAAGTCTGAGGTCCTTCTGCTGGAGCTTGACCATGAAGCCGGGAGCGAAGTCGCCCTTGGCCATGCGGGGGCCGAGATTGGCGAGCTGCCAGGAGCCCGCGGCGCCGCCGGAGACCGCCTCGATGGTCTTCAGCACGTCTGCGCCCTGCGCCGCCGCGAACACGAGCGCCTCGGCGACGGCGGCGGCCGTCCCCGCGACGAGGATCTGGTTCACGAGCTTCGTGGTCTGGCCCATACCGGACGGGCCCATGAGCGTGATGCTCTTGCCCATCGCCTCGAAGACCGGCAGGCAGCGGTCGAACGTCTCCTGCTCGCCGCCGACCATAATGGTCAGCGTGGCTTGCTGCGCGCCCCACGAGCCGCCGCTGACCGGCGCGTCCAGCATGGCGACGCCCCTAGCGGCGAGCCGGGCGGCAAGGGCGCGCGTTTCGGCCGGCGATATCGTGCTCATGTCCACGAGCGCCGAGCCCGCAGCCATGGCGCCGGCCAGCCCGCCACCGCCCTCGACCACCGACAGCACGTCGGGCGTGTCCGGCACCATCGTGATGACGACGGTCGCCCGGCGCCCAACCTCGGCTATCGACTCGGCGACGGCGACCCCGTCCGCCTTCAGGGCGTCGGCCTTGGAGGGGGTGCGGTTGTAGGCGACGACGTCGAAGCCCGCCTTGGCGAGATTCCGGGCCATGGGCGCGCCCATGATGCCCGTCCCGACGACCCCAACCGTTTCGCGCACTGTTTCGCGGTCGGGGGCCATCAGCGTCCCTCCTCGACGGCGCGCGCGCCATCGACATAGGCCTTGGCCGCGCCCAGCAGCAAGCCGTTCGCGCCGGTGAGGAAGAGCTGCACGCCGCGGTCGCGCCAGTAGGCGTAGTCCTCGGGGGCGCGGGCGATGGTGCCCGCGGTCTTGCCCGCTCGCGCCACCTTCTCCGTCAGCGCCTCGATGGCGTCGAGGACGGTCTGGTGCTTGGCCTGGCCGGGCACGCCGAGCGCAACAGAGAGGTCGGAGGGGCCGAGGAAGACGGCGTCGACGCCGTCGGTCGCGATAATCTCGTCGGCGTTCTCGATGCCGTCCAGCGTCTCGATCTGGACCATCACCACGGTTGACTCGTTGGCGTGGCCGACGTAATCGGGGGCGGTGGAGAAGTCGTTTGCCCGCACGCCGGCGAGGCCGCGCTTGCCCACTGGGGGGTACTTGACCGAGTCCACCACGCGCTTGGCGTCCTCCGCGTTGTTGACCATGGGCGTCATTACGCCCAGCGCCCCGCCGTCGAGGTACTTGGCGATCACCTGCTGCGAGTTCTCGCCGACGCGAGCCATCACAGGCACGCCTCTGGCCTCGGCGGCGCGGACCATGTCCACGGCCTCCGACGGCCCGATCGGGTTGTGCTCGCCGTCGATCATCATGTAGTCCACGCCGGCGACGGCGAGAATCTCAGCCGTCGTGGGGGACTCGATGCTCACGAAAACGCCCACCAGCGGCTCACCGGACTTCAACCTTGCTCTGAATGCGCCATCAATCATTCGTTCCCTCCAATGCGAGGCGCGCTCAACCGGCGCGCCGTTTCAATCTGCCTTGCCGCGAATGCGATACCTCCAACCAGGACTGTGCTGATGTAGCTGATGGTCCTATCGACCAGCGCCACGGCGATAGCCGCCTCGACGGCAAGCTCCAGCCTCAGCAGGCCGGTGACGCCTGTTTCGACTATGCCGAGCCCTCCGGGAGTCAGGGGGACCGCCGATAACAGGCCGTTGGCCATCGGCACGAAGAGCACCAAGCCCAGGGCGATGGGCGAGCCGACAGCCATCACCACGCAGAAGAGTCGTCCGACTTCGCACAGCCACCCGGCAACGGCCAGGGCAAGCACGAGGTGCATTCGCCCAAAGCTGCTCATCGCGCCATCGTGGAAGCGCTGGTATATCTCACCGGCCCGGCGCGGGAGACGAGGCGTCACCCAGGGGCGGGCGAGGGCCATCCCCGCCAGGCTGACGGCGATGGCGGCGAGCAGCGCTATCGCGATGACCACGAGGAACAGGGGCGGCTTGATCTGTCCACCGACGAGCAGGATGCCGATGCCGATGACCATGAGCAGCACCACCACCGTGAGGTCCACCACCCGATCGGCAAGCACCGTGCCCATGCTCCTCGAGAAGCTGGTCTTGGTGTCCTCGGCGTAGACGTAGGCCCGGTAGGCATCGCCCATCCGGAACCAGGTCACGGAGTTGGCGAACCAGCTCAATAGAATCACCCGGCCCGCGTAGAGAACCGACGGGACCGGGCCTCCGTCCCGGCGGCTGGCGTTCTGCAGGAGCATGCGCCAGCGCGCGCCGCGAAAGATGAACGTGAGGTAGTGCGTCAGCACCGCAGCGCCGTACCACCAAGGGTCCAGGGTGCGGACGATCCGCCAGGTGTCGCTCCAAGCGATGTCGAACCGCCACACGATGAGGACGATGACCGCCGGAATGACGGCCATCGACAGGGCCGTCTGCGGCGACAGGAACCGGCGCCACAGCGATACGTTGCGTTGGGCTTGGAGAGAAGTCGTCGGCACGGCTTAGAGCCTAAACCAGCGGACGCTTTGCCGGTATCCCCGCCTTACGTGGATACCGCGGCGGAGTGGGGCCAATTTTCTCAACGGCAATGACATGGCGCGAGGGGAGTCCTGCTTCGGCGCCGACCTCGTCGACGCGGACTGTCCGTCCGCCGAGGGTCGCGGCGGCGGTCTCGTGAGCGGCTGCCTCAACGGGGCCGTCGGGGCCGCGCTGGCCTAAGACGAGCCCCCCAATCACGCAGAACGGCAGGGTCAATTCGAGCACGACGGGCCACGGGCCAAGAGCGCGCCCCGTCGCGAGGTCAAAGGACTCGCGGCGCGCGGGATCATGCGCCGCATCCTCGGCCCGCGCCTGAAGCACGCCGACCTCGATGTCCAATGCGGCCGCAGTCCGTTCGAGGTGCTCGGTCTTCTTGCGAGTCGCGTCGATGAGCGTAAGCGCGAGCCCAGGCAGCGCGATCTTCAGCGGGAGGCCGGGGAACCCCCCGCCGGTCCCGACGTCCACGAGGCTCCCCTCAGCCAGGCCACGCTCCCGAATGATCGGCGCCAGCGTGAGCGAGTCGAGGAAGTGCACGCGAAGCGCGTCCGCCAGGCTAGCCTCCGAGGTCAGCGAGGCCGACTTGTTCGAAGCGCGCAGCATCTCCAGCATCCGCTGAAACTGGCCTAGCTGCCCGTCATTGAGATCGATGGACATCTCGGACGCCGACACGCGGAACGCGTCCCAGTCCAAGGGCCCGCCGACCACTAGCGGACGCCGCGCCGGGCGAGGAAAAAGGTGACGATTTGTAAGACTAGGGCCGTGAGGACGATGGCGGCTATCGGGACCCGCCGGGGCGCGTCGGGCTCGTGAACAGGCGGGGGCGGCGGAACATGCTCGAACATGGGGTGGGCAGGCCTCGGCGCGACGGCGGCGACGGCGGCGGCCAAGTACTCCGTCGCGTTCCCACCGAAAGACTCCATGTACTGATAGACGACCTCGTCCGCAGCGGAGCGCAGAAACTCGTCGCGTCCTTCGCTCGCGTGGTAGCGGTACGCCCTGCCGTCGAGCTGCCGTTCGAGCAAGCCCTTTTGGACGAGCCGGTTGAGCACGGTCATCACGGTCTTGTAGTTGTGGCCTGGCCCAAGCCGGTCGACCACGCCCTGGACAGACAACTCGGCGGCGTCCCACAACGCCTCCATGAGCTGCGATTCGAGGGGTCCCAGCGACTTCACGCCCTTCTTCTGGTCGGGCTCCGTCTCCGCCTGATCGGGGACTGCATACGCGGCGCCGACGCCGTTCTGCTCAACCAAACCAGCCTCCTTGTCTTACGGACGCTCGATAGTCTCGCTCACCGTAAGAGCGGCCCGCTCCGTGTGTCAAGGCAAGCTACTGACCGTTAGCCGGCCCTGGCTTGCCTCCGCTGAGCCTTACGTCCGATCGCTTGTAAACCTGGCGGCCCGATAGTCGCTTGGCCGCTTGCCGTAACCCAAAGGTGTGCGTCCTGCCCCCGCCTCTGGCCCCGGCGGCGCTCCCCTCGTACTTCCAGTCGTCTATCTTCAGGAAGACAATGTCCACTCGCCATACGATGACCGGACGCTCGGGCTCGTATGACATCGTGGGGTCTACCAGATACCGCCATACCACATACCAGCCAGGATGGTCGTAGTGGGACTGCAGCTCCCATGGGCGCTTGCTTGCCTTCGATTCGAGGCTTTGCTCCGGCGACGGCGGATCGGGGCTGCCCTTCCGTTTGAGGTCGGGGAACCGTTGTTGGGCAATGTCAGTGTGACGGTGCTTCTGGTACTCGCTCACCGAGTCCAAGGCCTTAGCGCCATATATCCCCACTAGCGCGCTGAAGACGTTGGCCTGCTCGTAGTAGATGTCTACAAGGCCCGCAAGCTCCTTTCTCTATATAGTCGACGGCCCTGCTGAGCGCCGGAATCGTCAGACCCGGAGGACGCGGAACGCTGCTATCAAAGTCTTGGCTTCGCGCCATGCCTAAGCACCGACGCCGATGGCCCGTAACTCGGGAATCGCTTGGACCGCCATCGCGAAAAACTCCCGGCTGATCTCCAGGCCAATGCTGCGCAAGCCCAGGAAATCAGCCGCAGCGATGGTGGAGCCAGCCCCCATGAACGGGTCCAGGATCACTCCCTCGCCGAGCGGAAGGGCAGCGTGAACAATTTGCCTCATGAACGACTGGGGCTTCAACGAGGGATGAGGGGCGATCGCGCGCTCCCGCGCCGAGGTTGGCGACGACTTAATCAGGTCTGTAAAGGGCTCATGGGTGGACGGTCTGTGAGGTCAGCGAACTCTTCGTGAGCGTTTTTCGGCCGGTCGCCTCCGCGCAGCGTCGTTACAGTCCGAATCACCTCGCCCCTCTTCTCGAAACCCGCCGCGATGAAAGGCCCATAGACGAGATGCGAGACGAGTGGGTTCGAAGCCACGAACACATGGGCTCCCGGAGTCAGCGCGGGCCACAGTAAACGCGACAGCCTGGCGAAGAAGGCGCGAAGCCTCTCTCTGTCGGCGTCGGTCAACACCGTAAACCGCGGGACGGGGCGCCGCTTGTACCCACCCAAGGACGGTGGTATGCGCCAGACCCCGCCCGAGCCGGACTTCAGCTTACGCAACTGCTCGTCGGAGTACTCGATGAGGCCGTAGGGGGGGTCGGTGACCACTGCGTGGAGAGAGTTCGGCGCCGCGTCCTCCAGCCAGTCGAACGCGTCCACCCTGTAGACCGCGTGACACTCGGCGAACAGCGCTTCTGACCAAGAGGGGCTCGGAGCTGGGGACGCTAGTTGGGCCATGGGAGCCTCAGCCTAGCCAGAACGGCGCTGATTGTTCAAGGGGCGCGTGTCCTGGCTTCCACAGGTCGGCCTCGTCCGCTAAGGTCTCCTAGTTACTTACTTTCGACAGAATCAAGGGACGATTTATGCCTCTTTTGTACGAGACCACCCGTAAGGGCTCCGCCATCTCCGCATCCGAGGTCCGCGCGATTGCGGAAGAGCTGCGCGGACAGATCGCCGGCGAGGTCCGCATGGACCGCTACAACCGCCTCATGTACTCGACGGACGCGTCGATCTACCAGATGACGCCCGTCGGCGTCGTCGTCCCACGCAACGCCGACGACGTCGAGGCCGCGATTCACGTGGCTCGTGCGCACGGCGTGCCCGTGATGCCACGCGGCGGGGGCACAGCGTTGGCCGGCCAGACGACGAACCACGCCATCGTGATCGACTTCTCCAAGTACATGCGCAACGTGCTGGAGGTCGCGCCGGAGGAGCGGTGGGCGCGCGTGCAGCCCGGCATCGTGAATAACCACCTCTCCGCGGCGGTACGCCAACATGGCCTGATGTACGGGCCGGACCCCGTGACCAGCGCCCGCGCCACCGTCGGCGGGGGCATCGGCAATAACTCGTGCGGCCCGCACTCCGTCATCTACGGCAAGACCCTCGACCACATCCTGGAAATCGACGCCATCCTCTCCGACGGCAGCCGCGTCCACTTCGCGCCCACGACCGGGATGGCGCTCGAGGACAAGATGGCGCAGGGCGACCTGGAAGGCGCCATCTACCGCGAGACGCGGCGGCTCGCCTGGGAGCATTCCGACGAGATTGCGCAGCGCTTCCCGAAGATCCTGCGGCGCGTCATGGGCTACAACCTGGATGACTTCATGGGAGAGGGCCCCATGAACCTGACGCGCGCCGTCGTCGGCTCCGAGGGCACGCTCGTGGCCGTCACCGAGGCGCGGGTGAACCTCGTGCCCATTCCGGAGTACAAGGGCCTAGGCGTCGTCCACTTCACCGACCTGATCGAGTGCATGGAGGCGGCCCCGCCGATCTTGGAGCACAGCCCGTCGGCGGTCGAGCTGATCGGCCACATGATCATCGACAACTGCAAGGTGAACCCCGGCTACCGCCACCTGCTCAACTACTTTATCGGCGACCCCCGCGAGCTGCTGTTCGTCGAGTTCTACGGCGAATCGCCGCGGGAGGTCCGCTCCAAGCTCGATGCGCTCAAGGCCGACATGGAGCGCCGGCGGCTGGGCTACGCGACGATAATCACGAACGACCCGGACGAGCAACGCCGCTGGTACGCGCTCCGCGAGGCCGGGCTTGGACTCGCCATGGCGCTCAAGGGCGACGCCAAGCCGCTGCCCTACGTCGAGGACACCGCCGTCTCGCCGGAGCAGCTGCCCGAGTATGTGCGCCGCTTCGAGGAGATCGTGGCGCGGCACGGCACTGAGTCCGCTTACTACGGCCACGCGTCGACCGGCTGCCTGCACATACGCCCCGTCGTGAACATGAAGAAGCGCGAAGGCGTCGAGACCATGGCGGCCATCGCGGACGAGATATCCGACCTGGTCCTGGAGTTCGGCGGCAGCCTCACCGGCGAGCACGGCGACGGCATCGTGCGGGGAGTCTTCACCGAGAAGATGTTCGGCTCGGAGATATACCAGGCGTTCAAGGAGCTCAAGTCGGCCTTCGACCCCGACTCCATCATGAACCCCGGCAAGATCATCGAGACGCCGGGCATCCGCGAAAACCTCCGCATCAGCCCGGACTACCAGGCGTTCGACATCCCGACCTACCTCGACTTCAGCGAGGACGGCGGGTTCGCGGCCCACGTGGAGATGTGCAACAGCCAGGGGGCGTGCCGGAAGCTGGACGGGGGGATGTGCCCGTCGTTCATGGCGACGCGCGAGGAGGAGCACTCCACCCGCGCCCGCGCCACGATGCTCCGCATGGTGCTCAGCGGAAAGCTGCCCGCCGCCGAGCTCACCGGCAAGCGGCTGTTCGACACGATGGACCTGTGCGTCGAGTGCAAGGCGTGCAAGGCCGAGTGCCCCTCCAACGTGGACATGGCCAAGCTCAAGTCCGAGGTGCTGAGCAAGTACTACGAGGAGCATGGGACGCCCCTGCGGGCCAGGCTCTTCGGCGAGGTCGCCCTTCTCAGCCGCATCGGCCAGGCGGTCGCGCCTCTTACGAACTTCATGGGCAGCCTGCCGCTGACGAGGAAGCTCACGGAGCGGTTCCTGGGCATATCCAGCGAGCGGCCCCTGCCCAAGTTCGCGTGGCGCAGTTTCTCGGCCTGGTTCCGTAAGCACGCTCCACGGACAACGGGCGCGCGGGGCGATGTCGTCTACTTCAACGACACGTTCACCGAGTACATGCACCCGGAGGTCGGACGGTCGGCGGTGCGCGTGCTGGAGGCGCTCGGCTACAACGTCACGGTGGAATCGCGGCGCGGCTGCTGCGGGCGTCCGCTGATTTCCAAGGGCCAGCTCGCCAAGGCGAAGGGCTGGGCGAGCGAGAACGTCCGCGTCCTCGCGCCGTACGCCAGGCGCGGCGCCCTCATCGTCGGCACGGAGCCGTCATGCCTGCTCACCCTGCGCGACGAGTACCCGGAACTGCTCCGCAACGAGCCGTCGCGGTCGGTCGCGAACCGGGCGCTCATGCTCGACGAGCTGCTCGTCCAGCTGGCGAAGAGCGAGCCTGACGCGGTGCGGTCGATCTTCACGGACCGCGAGAAGGCTCCGATGCAGGTGCACGGCCACTGTCACCAGAAAGCGCTGGTGGGAGCGGCGCCGACCCTCGACGCGCTCGGCATCGCGGGCTACAAGCCGGAGCTGATCGACTCGGCGTGCTGCGGCATGGCGGGGACGTTCGGCTTCGAGAAGGAGCATTACGAAACGTCCAAGGCCATGGGGTCGCTCAAGCTCTTCCCGGCGATCGAGGCGGAGGAGAAGCGCGGCTGGCCCGTCGCCGTCTCCGGCATCTCCTGCCGCCAGCAGATCGGACACTTCACCTCGAAGACGCCGCGCCACTGGGCGGAGTACCTCGCTGACGCGCTGCGGTAGTGGGGATGGGATGACGCCGGAAGAACAGGCCCGCGAACAGATAGACCGATTGCTCATCGAGAGCGGTTGGGTTGTTCAGAACGCGAAAGAAACCAACCTCTATGCGGGACTTGGCGTCGCGGTGCGGGAGTTCATCTTGAAACCCGAGCATGGCCGCGCCGATTACATGCTCTACGTCAACCACCGCGCTGCCGGCGTCGTCGAAGCAAAGCCCGCGGGACACACGCTCTCCGGCGTAGAGATACAAACAGGGAAGTACCGCGACGGCTTGCCGGACGACTTACCCTTCCATCGCAAGCCCCTGCCGTTCCTCTATGAAAGCACGGGAGTGGAGACGCGCTTCACGAATCTCTTCGACCCTGACCCGCGCAGCAGGCCACTCTTCAGCTTCCACCGGCCCGAAACGCTTGCCGAGTGGCTGGGCATGAGCCCCTCCCACGCAGGGAGCGGTGTCCTCAGAGAGCAGCCTTCCCCGTACGTCACGACGTTTGAGGGGGCGATGAGGAACCTGCCGCCGGTGGAAACGGAAGGCCTCTGGGGCGCGCAGGTCGAAGCGGTGCGCAACATCGAGCAATCCCTCGCCGACGGACGCCCACGCTCCCTCGTTCAGATGGCGACCGGCAGCGGCAAGACGCGCATGGCCTGCGCTCTCGCCTACCGCCTCATCAAATACGGGGGCGCGCGGCGCATCCTCTTCCTGGTGGACAGAAGCAACCTGGCGCGCCAGACGCTCCGCGAGTTTCAGGGTTATGACACCCCGGACGACGGACGGAAGTTCACGGAGATATACAACGTTCAGCACCTGTCGCGCTCGAACCGCATAGACCCTGTCAGCCGCGTTTGCATCGCGACTATCCAGCGGGTCTACTCCATCCTCAAGAGCGAACCCCTCGACGAGGAGTTGGAGGAGCTGCCCGGTTACGAAGCCGCCGCTCTCCAGGGAACCCGCGCAACGGTCGAGTACAACCCCCAGGTCCCCATCGAAACGTTCGACCTCATCATCACGGACGAAGCCCACCGCTCCATCTATAACCTCTGGCGGCAGGTGCTCGAATACTTCGACGCGAGGCTCGTCGGCCTCACGGCTACTCCCTCCAAGCAGACCCTCGGATTCTTCAATCAGAACCTCGTCATGGAATACAGCCGCGAGCAGGCTGTCGCGGACGGCGTGAACGTTGATTTCGACGTCTACCGCATCAAGACCGGGATTACCGAGCACGGCTCGACAATCGAGGCCGGGTACTACGTGGACAAGCGCGACAAGGCGACGCGGGCCAAGCGCTGGGAGATGTTGGACGACGACCTGGACTACACCGCGGCAGACCTCGACCGCGAAGTCGTCGCTGAGGACCAGATACGCACCGTGCTGCAAACGTTCCGGGACAAGGCGCTGCCGGAGATGTTCCCCGGACGGCAGGATGTCCCCAAGACGCTCATCTTCGCGAAGGACGACAGCCATGCGGAAGACATCGTGCGCATCGCCAGGGAGGAGTTCGGGAGGGGCAACGAATTCTGCCAGAAGATTACGTACAAGACCACCGGCGAAAAGCCCGAAGATCTGCTCAAAGCGTTTCGCAACTCGGTCATGCCCCGTATCGCCGTATCCGTGGACATGATCGCGACGGGCACCGACGTGAAGCCCTTGGAGGTCCTCCTTTTCATGCGGAACGTCCGCAGCCGCACCTTCTTCGAGCAGATGACGGGCCGGGGCGTGCGCGTCATCTCCAACACCGAATTCCGCGCCGTCACGCCCGGCGCCGGGGAGAACGCCAACAAAGAGAGATTCGTCATCGTGGACGCCATCGGCGTTACCGAGTCCGAGCTCAGCGACACGTTCACGCTCAACAAGCAGCCGACCATCCCGCTCGAAACGCTCATGGACGCGGTCGCCAAGGGGAACCGGCAGCCGGAGACCCTCGCAACACTCGCCAGCCGCCTCGCCCGCCTGGACCGGCAGTTGACGGCGCCTGACCGTGCACGCATCGAGGAGGCATCCGGCGGAACTCCTCTGACAGACATCACCGCCGCGCTCGTCAAAGCGTGCGACCCGGACGCGCACTTGGAGCGGGCGCAGGCCGAGACCGGCCTGCAAGAGCCTCCGCCCGACGCCGTCGCCGAAGCCGCCGAGCAGTTGCGCGAGGAGGCCGCCAAGCCGCTCGCGGCGAACCCCGGTTTGCGCCAATTGCTGCTCGACATCCGCAAGCTGTACGAGCAGACGATAGACACCATCAGCTCGGACTCCGTCATCGAGGCGGGGCCCTCCGCCGAGGCGACCGAGCGGGCGCGGAACACCGTCGCCTCGTTCCGGCAGTTCATCGAGGAACACAAGGACGAGATTACCGCGCTCCAGCTCATCTACGAACGCCCCTTCCGCCGCCCCGTCGCCCACGAGGAGCTGCGCGACCTCGCCGGCGCCCTCCTGGCGCCGCCGCGCTCCTGGACTACGGAACGCCTGTGGGAAGCCTACCGCCAGGTGGAGCAGTCCAAGGTGCGCGGGAGCGTCAAGAGCGCCCTCACGGACATCATTTCTCTCGTCCGGCACGCCATCGGCGAGGACGACGAGCTCGCGCCCTTCGCGGACCGCGTACACGCCAACTTCGAGCGCTGGATCGCGATGCAGGAGGTCGCGGGCAGCACGTTCACGGACGAGCAGCGCCGGTGGCTCGAAGCCATACGCGACCACGTCGCAGGCAACGGCAGCACAACCCTTGCCGACTTCGACGCTGCCCCGTTCGTCCAGTGGGGCGGCATTGGGAAGGCGGCTGCGGTGTTCGGCAATGACCTGGCATCACTCTTACATGAAATCAACGAGGCGTTGGCCGCATGACTCACATACCCGCGCTACCCAAGAATTGGATAATCGCGCGACTCGACGAATTCTCTGAGGTTACTCAAGGACAATCTCCCCCCGGTGAAAGTTACAATTCTGCCGGGCAAGGATCATCCTTCCTGCAGGGGAAAGCAGAGTTCGGATCTATGTTTCCTACGCCAGTAAAATGGTGTTCCATGCCTTCGAAGTTTGCCCAGATTGGGGATGTGCTAATCTCCGTGAGAGCTCCCGTCGGCACTACCAATCTCGCGGACGCTGAATATTGTATCGGGAGAGGACTTGCTGCAATAAGACCGTTAGGTGGGATGCCTAATCGCTATCTCCTTTATGGCATTCGTGCGACTCTTGAACAATTGACTAGTAACGCGACCGGAACAACTTTCCCTGCAATAACTGGCGATGTTCTCCGTCGACACACACTCCCCCTCCCTCCCCTCGCTGAGCAGCACCGCATCGTCGAGGAGATCGAGAAGCAACTCACCCGCCTCGACGCGGCGGTCGGGGCGTTGCGCGCCGCCCAGACGAAGTTGAGGCGCTACCGCGCAAGCGTGCTCAATGCCGCCGTTACGGGCAGACTCGTGCCGACGGAAGCCGCGCTCGCCCGCGCCGAGGGCCGCGACTACGAGCCAGCGTCCGTCCTGCTGGAGCGCATCGCGCGCGAGCGCCGAGCCGAGCAAGAACGCGCCAAGCCTCGCAGGAAACGCCCCGAACCTGCGCCCGTGGACACGTCCAGCCTGCCGGAATTGTCGGAAGGTTGGGCGTGGACGACACTTGCACGGGTTAGCGCAATACAGAGCGGCATCGCCAAAGGCAAAAGGCGAGCAGTGGGTGTGGTAGTGAGGGAAGTTCCTTATTTACGCGTCGCGAATGTCCAACGTGGAAATCTGAATCTACATGAAATGAAACTGATCAGTGCAACCGAAGAAGAGATTGCTACACTTCGTCTCTTCGCAGGAGACATCTTGTTTACCGAAGGCGGAGACAGGGACAAACTAGGAAGAGGATGGATTTGGCAAAGTGAACTTGACGAGTGCATTCATCAGAACCATGTATTTCGGTCACGCCTATTCTCTGCATTTATTCTGCCTAAGTTTATATCGTACTGGAGCAATAGTTTGGGGCAGGAGTATTTCTTGCAGGCAGGGAAACAGACTACTAACCTTGCCTCTATCAATTTGTCAGTACTCAGCAAACTTCCCATAGCAATACCACCTACGGATGAGCAAGATCGCATAGTTACGGAAGTCGCACGCCTGTCATCCCGGCTTGACGCTGCGGAAGCTGCCGTTGAGACCAACCTCAAGCGCGCCAACCGGCTGCGTCAGGCTATCCTCAAGCGCGCGTTCGAAGGGCGGCTCGTTTCCCAAGACCCCGATGACGAACCCGCCGCCGTGCTGCTGGAGCGCATCAAGACGGAGAAGGCGGCAGCGGCGCAAGAGCGTCGGCGCCGGGGCCGGAGAGGGGCCGCAGGGAGACGCGCATGACGACAAACGGCCAGATTGGGCAGAAGGTGTGGCGTTATTGCGACGTCCTGCGGGATGCGGGGCTCTCCTACGGCGACTACCTGGAACAAATCACCTACCTCATCTTTCTCAAGATGATGGACGAACGGTCGCAGCCGCCGTACACGGACATGCCGGGCTACGAGCCGCCGAAGATGCCGCCCGCCTACACCTGGCAGCGCCTCGCCGCGCTGGACGGCGCTGAACTGGAGCGGCATTACCGCAACACGCTGGAAGCGCTGGGGCGGGAGCGGGGCGCCCTGGGCCTCATCTTCCGAAAGGCGCAGAACGAGATACACGACCCCTCGATGCTGCGCCGCCTCGTGGCCGGCCTCGTCGGGACGGAAAACTGGTCGGCGATGGCGAGCGACGTGAAGGGCAGCGTCTACGAGGAGCTGTTGGAGCGGTACGCGCAGGACGTGAAAGCGGGAGCGGGGCAGTACTTCACGCCCCGCGCGCTCATCGCCGCCATCGTGGACGTGATGCGCCCCGAGCCGGGGATGGATATCTGCGACCCCGCCGCGGGCACCGGCGGCTTCCTCCTCCGCGCCCACGATTACATCATTGAGCGCAATCCCTATCTTCCGAAAGACCAACTCGACGCATTGAAGAACGACGCGCTGTCCGGCTGGGAGATCGTGCAGAAGACGGCGCGGCTGTGCGTGATGAACCTCTACCTCCACGGCATCGGCGGAGACGAACCCGCCATCACGGTGGACGACAGCCTCCGCTCCCGCCACGGCGAGTACTCGATGGTGCTCACCAATCCGCCGTTCGGGAGGAAATCGTCGCTATCGTACGGGCTGGACGAGGGCACAGGTGACGACGACCTCCTCATCGAACGGGAGGACTTCTGGGCGACGACGAAGAACAAGCAGCTGAACTTTCTCCAGCATGTGCGCTCCATCCTGAAGATCAACGGGCGCGCCGCCATCATCGTGCCGGACAACGTTCTCTTCGAGGGCGGCGCGGGAGAGACGATACGTCGGCGCCTGCTGCACGAGTGCGACGTCCACACGCTGCTGCGGCTGCCGACGGGCATCTTCTACGCGCAGGGCGTCAAGGCGAACGTGCTCTTCTTCGACCGCAAGCCCGCGAGCGAGACGCCGTGGACGAAGACGCTCTGGATATACGACCTCCGCACGAACAAGCATTTCACGCTCAAGACCAAACAGATGACCCTCGCTGACCTCGGCGATTTCGTGGCCTGCTACAACCCTGCCGACCGCTTCGAACGCCGGGAGACGGAGCGTTTCCACGCATTCTCCTACGACGACCTGGTCAAGCGCGACAAGGTCAACCTGGACATCACCTGGCTACGCGACGAGAGCGTGGAGGACGCCGCGTCGCTCCCTGAACCGGAAGTGCTCGCGGAGGAGATCGTCGAGGACTTGCAGACGGCGCTCGACCAGTTCGCCGCGATCAGCGCGGACCTGGGCGAGCGGGCGGCCACCCCCTAACGCCGACGCCGTTTGCGAAACCGCTGGGGGCGGCGGGGGTGGGAGGAGGGAGAGGTTCCCGCCTGCGCGGGAATGACGGAAGGGGGCGCGGGAGTGACGGGAGGGGGCGCGGGAATGGCGGACGAGGGGGGTTCGGGGTAATCGGAAGGAGGCTCGGCAGCGGTGACGGCAGCACCAGCCTTGGCGGGGACTTTTCGGGCGGCGGACATGGCTTTCTGCAGCGCGGTCGAGACGGTCTCGACGTACTGCTTGTCCTGGGACGCGAGGACGTAGACCGGGCCGCGTTGGGTGACGATACGGACGCCGTATTTCGGACGCTTCCGCGACAGGTTGAGCGAGCCGGAAAGGACTCCGCCCACGCCCAAGATCATGGTGAAGGTGTGGCTGAAGACGAATCCCCCGATGAGCAGGCCGAAGCCGAGGGCCATCGTGAATATGCCGGGCCAGCGCACGCCCTTGTCGGCGATGGCGGCGACGCCGGAGATGTTGCGCGTCGCGTAGGTGTGGTTGGCGAAGACGGCGCGGTCCACGGAGATACGCACGCCGTTCGCGTCCATGTGAAAGACGTCGGTGGCCATTTCTCCTCTCGCCTCTCCTTGCTCCTCCCCCGCTGACGGGACTTTTGCGTAACTCTATTTTCTGGCGGGCGTAACTCTTCCCACCCACCCGCCCGTTATGTTGTGGGGGACACCCCACGCCCCCGGCAGAGGGGTTCCCCCTCTGCACTCCCCTGTATACCAGGCCGGTCATGGTTCGACAGGCTCACCACGAACCAGTTTGAGGTTTACGCAAAGGTCTCGCTGACGACGGGCGGGGCGGCCCCCTCTCTAACTCTCCCCCGCAGACGGGGGAGAGAACCGGACACTTCCCGCTGACGGGCTATGCAACGGTCCCCGCGAGTGCGGCGACGGGCGGGCTACCGTTGGAGCAGCGCGTACTCCAGGCTGTCGGCGAGCGCCTGCCAGGACGCCTCGATGATGTTGGTCGACGCGCCGACGGTGGCCCAGCCGCGCTCGCCGTCCGTGGACTCGACGAGCACGCGCACGACCGCGCCGGTCCCGCCGGGGCCTTGGGGCACGACGCGCACCTTGTAGTCGGTGAGCTGGACGCTCTGGAGACGAGGGTAGAAGTCCAGCAGGCCCTTCCGCATCGCCTGGTCGAGGGCGTTCACGGGGCCGTTGCCCTCGGCGACGGTGTGCTTCACCTCGCCATCGACAGCGACCTTGACCATGGCCTCGCAGAGGGAGTCTTCGCCGTCGTCCTGACCGCGCCGCCGCCGCTTCTCCATGACGACCATGAAGTCGACGAGCTCGAAGGGCGGGCGGTAGTCAGGGAGGGCGCGCTGGACGAGGAGTCGGAACGAGGCCTCGGCGCCCTCGTACTGGAAGCCGCGGTTCTCGCGCTCCTTCACGAGCCGGAGCAGCTCGCCCAATCGCTCCTTCGGAACGTCGGCGGTCAGCCCTTCCTCTTGAAGCTTGACCGCGATGTTGCTGCGGCCCGCGAGCTCGGAGACGACGATGCGCTTGGCGTTGCCGACGAGCTCGGGCTTGACGTGCTGGTAGCTGTCCTCGGTCTTGGCGACCGCCGAGGCGTGCAGGCCGCCCTTGTGCGCGAACGCGCTCTCGCCCACATAGGGCTGATAGCGGCTGCGGGGCATGTTGGCCACCTCGGAGGTGAAGCGGTGCACCTCCGTCAGATGGCCAAGCTGCTCATCGGTCACTACGTCCATGCCGAGCTTGAGCTTGAGGTTTGCGATGACGGAGAGCATGTTGGCGTTGCCGCAGCGCTCGCCGTACCCGTTGATGGAGCCTTGCACTTGGGTCGCGCCGGCCTGGACGGCGGCGATGCTGTTGGCGACCGCTACGTCGGAGTCGTTGTGGCAATGGATGCCGAGGGCGCAATCCACGGACCGGCTCACCGCGCTGACGGTGGCGAACACGTCCACGGGAAGCGTGCCGCCGTTGGTGTCGCACAGGACGACGTACTCGGCGCCGGCTTCAGCCGCAGCGCGGATGCATTCGAGGGAGTATTCCGGGTTGCCTTGGTAGCCGTCGAAGAAATGCTCGGCGTCGAAGAAGACGCGGCGTCCGTGGCCCTTGAGGTAGGCGATGGACTCGCGGATCATGGCGAGGTTTTCCTCGAGGGGGGTCTCCAGGACCTTGTTCACCTGGTCCTCGGACGCCTTGCCCACGAGGGTGACGACAGGCGCGCCGCTATCGAGCAAGGCGCTGAGGTTCGCGTCCTCCTCGACGGATGAGTTGGCCCTGCGGGTGCTGCCGAAGGCGACGATGGACGCCTTCTCCAACCGGAGGCCCTTGGCCTGCTCGAAGAACTCCTCGTCCTTGGGATTCGAGCCCGGCCAGCCGCCCTCGATGAAGTCGACGCCGAGCTGGTCGAGGCGCTCGGCGATCCTGAGCTTATCGTGGACGGACAAGCTCATGCCCTCCATCTGCGTTCCGTCGCGCAGGGTCGTGTCGTATAGCGTTACGTTGGCCATGAGGCCCTCCACGAAAAGACCCGTCCCACCCGAGGGACGGGCCCACGCCTGCGTCTACCTACGCGTCTCTATCGTAGCGGTTGCCGCGATGATACCGCAAGCGACGAAATCCGTCAATTGGGTTGGGCAGTCATACGAATTTGGCGCGCCAAGAGGAAGTCCATACCCCCTCTTCTCTCTACGGGGGCGCGCTTCTTTGAAATCCCCTCTCTCGTCTTCGGAGGGGGCGGGCCAGGGAGGGGACGCTCCGCTAATAGTGGATGAGCGCGGCGACCTCGTGAGCGGGGAGGCGGGCGCGGCCTTGGAGCGCGTCCAGCTCGATGAGCACGGCGATGCCGGCGACTTGCGCCCCTGCCTGGGCCACGAGCCCGACCGCCGCGGCCATTGTTCCACCCGTGGCCAGCACGTCGTCGACGAGGAGGACGCGGTCGTGGCCGCGCAGGGCGTCCGTGTGCATCTCGATGGCCGCCTCGCCGTATTCGAGCGCGTATTCGGCGGTGAACGTCTCGGACGGGAGCTTGCCGGTCTTGCGCACGGGCACGAGCCCAGCGCCAAGCTCCAAGGCGAGGGGCGCGCCCAACAGGTAGCCGCGCGCCTCGATGGCGACGACCTGATCGATGTTGGCGTCGCGGAATGGCGCGGCGAGGTCGTGGACCACGGCGCGCAACGCCTGAGCGTCGCCGAGCAGAGGAGTGATGTCGCGGAAGAGGACGCCCGGCGCCGGGAAGTCCGGGACGGTCCGTATAAGGTCTTGGTAAGCGGTCATGGGGCAGCTCCTCGTGGGGTAGGCTGTCGATGCTAACCGGGGTCTGGGCGGCCCCGCCAGGGGGTCGTGGCTTCGAGGCAACGACGAACACCACGGGAGGGCGTCTGTGATCGAACGCGACTACGACGGGCCGCTTGCCGGGGGGTTGGGCGCGCTTCAGCGGGAGGTTGTGGCGTGCAGGGCATGTCCGCGCCTGGTCGAATACCGGGAGCGCAAGGCGTTGCGGGAGCGGCGGAGGAGCTTCGAGGACTGGGATTACTGGGGCGCGCCTGTGCCGGGCCACGGCGACCCGAACGCGCGGCTGCTGATCGTCGGCCTGGCGCCGGCCTCCCACGGCGCGAATCGCACGGGGCGGATGTTCACCGGCGACCCGACGGCAGATTTCCTCATGCGCGCACTCCACAAGGCAGGGTTCGCCAATCAGCCGACCTCGCAGCATCGGGGCGACGGCCTCATGCTGACGGACGCCTACGAGACTGCGGCGGCGAGGTGCGCTCCGCCAAACGACCGGCCTACGCCGGCGGAGCTCACCAACTGCCGCCGGTTCCTGGCTGCCGAGCTGGCGATGCTCGGGAACGTGCGAGCGGTCCTCGCCCTGGGACGGGTGGCCTTCGACCACTTCCTGCGCGCGCTGTCGGAAATCACGGGCGAGCGCCTCCGCGGCAAGTTCGGCCATGGCGCGGTCGAAGACCTCGGGCCGGGCCTGCCGACGCTGTTCGCCTCCTATCACCCGAGCCCGCGCAACACGAACACCGGCAGACTCACGGAGGCGGACCTCGACGCCGTCCTCGAATCGATCAGAGCGTTTCTCGGTCCCCGCTCCTAGCTTCGTCCGCAGCCGGCCACCGCACGGCCTTCCCCGCACGCAGACGAGACCTTTGCGTAACCCTATTTTCTGGCGGGCGCAACTCTTCCCACCCACCCGCCCATCATGTTGTGGGGGACACCCCCACGCCCCCGGCAGAGGGGGTTCCCCCTCTGCACTCCCCGGTATTCAGACCCAGTCCATGGTTCCGACGGGCTCACCACGAACGCTATTGGAGGTTATGCAAAGGTCTCGCAGACGGGGGAGAGGATATAGAATTCCTCCCTCGCAGACAGGGAAGGCTCCCACAAGCAGACAGGGGAGGATTGAGGAGGAGGGGCCTGTCGGTGATACCATCAGGGGCGGCGCTTGGGCGTCCTAATCCCTTTCTCACGCAGGTCTCATGGCTCTCGAAAGCATCGTCGTGCGCGGCGCGCGCGAGCACAATCTCAAGAACGTCAACGTCACCATCCCCCGCGATAGGCTCGTGGTCATCACCGGCCCATCCGGCTCCGGGAAGTCCACCCTCGCCTTCGACACGATCTACGCCGAAGGCCAGCGGCGCTACGTCGAGTCCCTCTCGGCGTACGCGCGCCAGTTCCTCGGGCGCATGGACAAGCCCGACGTCGAGTACATCGAAGGGCTTTCCCCCGCCATCTCAATCGACCAGAAAGGCGTGTCGAACAACCCCCGCTCCACTGTCGGCACCGTCACCGAGATATACGACTACCTCCGCCTCCTCTACGCGCGCATAGGCCATCCCCACTGCCACAGCTGCGGCCGTCCCGTGCAGCGCCAGACCGTGCAGCAGATATCGTCGGCCGTGCTGGAGCAGCGCGGCGCCCGTCTCATGCTCCTCGCCCCCCGCGTCGTGCATAAGAAGGGCGAGCACAAGGACGTGCTTGACGACGCGCGCTCAGCGGGGTTCGTCCGCGTCCGCGTCAACGGCGAGATCCGCGGCTTGGACGAGACCATCGACCTCAACAAGCAGCAGTGGCACACCATCGAGATCGTCGTCGACCGGCTCGTCCTCGAGGACGAGACCGAGCGCAGCCGCGTGACCGACTCCGTCGAGACCACCCTCCGCTACGGCGAGGGCCGTATGCTCACCGTCGACGCGGACACGAACGCGGAGCACGTCTACTCGGAGCAGTTCGCCTGCTCCTACTGCGGCATCAGCTTCGCCGAAATCGAGCCGCGCACCTTCTCGTTCAACAGCCCCCACGGCGCGTGCTCCGTCTGCTCGGGACTCGGCGTCCGGCTCGTGGTCGACCCCGAGCTCATCGTGCCCGACACCGGCATCTGCTTGGAAGACGGCGCGATTCACCCATGGTCCCGCGCGGGCTCCAGCACCGCGTGGTACTTCAGCGTGCTGCGGGGCGTCGCCCAGGCCGAGGGCGTCTCGATGCTCACTCCGTGGCGCAAGCTGCCGGAACACGTCCGCCACACCATCCTCTACGGCTACCCGGAGAGGCGCAAAGTGAAGGTGCGCCACCACACGCACCGAGGCCGCGTCTTCGAGTGGGAGGCCAGCTACGAGGGCATCATCCCCAACCTCGAACGCCGCTACCGCGACACCCAGTCCGACTACATGCGCAACGAGATTGAACGCTACATGACCGCCCTGCCGTGCGAGGCGTGCGGCGGCGACCGCCTCCGCCCCGAGGCCCTCGCCGTCACTATCGCGGACCGCTCCATCATGCAGGCCGCCGACCTCTCCGTCTCCGAGGCGAGCGAATGGGCGCGGGCTATCCAGGGTCTCGCCCCGACGCCGCCGGTGGACCCCCGCTGGCCGGAGCATCGCGACTCGGAGACGCTCACCGAGCGCGAGCTCACCATCGCCAACCAGATCCTCAAGGAGATCGACTCGCGCCTCTCCTTCCTCCTGAATGTCGGCCTCGAATACCTCACCCTCTCCCGCCCCGCGGGGACCCTAAGCGGCGGCGAGGGCCAGCGCATCAGGCTCGCCACCCAGATAGGCTCCGGCCTCATGGGCGTCCTCTACGTCTGCGACGAGCCCTCCGTCGGCCTCCACCCCATCGACAACGAGCGGCTCATCGGCACCCTCAAAGGCCTGCGCGACCTCGGCAACACCGTCCTCATCGTCGAGCACGACGAGGCGATGATGCGCTCCGCCGATCACCTCGTGGACCTCGGCCCCGGCGCCGGCGAGCACGGCGGCTGGATCGTCGCCGAGGGCGGCATCGACGACATCGAGGCGAGCGAGGCGTCCCTCACCGGCGCGTACCTGTCCGGACGGCGCGAGATATCGGTCCCGCCGACCAGGCGCGCGGGCAACGGCAGGCGCCTGCGGGTGAAGGCCGCCCGCGAGAACAACCTGCGCGGCGTGGACGTCGACTTCCCCCTCGGACGCCTCATCTGCGTCACGGGCGTATCCGGCTCCGGCAAGTCCACCCTCGTCTACGAGGTGCTCTACAAGTGGCTCGCGCAGCGCCTCTACCGCGCCAAGGACCGCCCCGGCGCGAGCGGCGGCGTCGAGGGTCTCGACAACGTGGACAAGGTCGTCAACATCGACCAGTCCCCCATCGGGCGCACCCCCCGCAGCAACCCGGCGACCTACACCGGCGGGTTCACGCCCATCCGCGAGCTTTTCGCCTCGTTGCCCGAGTCCAAGGCGCGCGGCTACATGCCCGGCCGCTTCTCGTTCAACGTCAAGGGCGGGCGCTGCGAGGCGTGCCAGGGCGACGGCTACGTGCAGATCCAGATGCAGTTCCTCCCCGACGTCACGGTCCCCTGCGAGGTCTGCGAGGGCCGCCGGTACAACGACGAAGCCCTCGAAATCAAGTTCCGCGGAAAGAGTATTGCGGACGTGCTCGCCATGACCGTCACCGAGGCCCACGAGCTCTTCACCAACATCCCGCGCATCAAGTCCAAGTTCGAGACGCTGGAGGCCGTGGGCCTCGGCTACATCAGGCTCGGCCAGCCCGCCACCACCCTCAGCGGGGGCGAGGCGCAGCGCATCAAGCTCGCCAGCGAGCTCTCCAAGCGCGCCACGGGCAAGACTCTCTACATCCTCGACGAGCCGACCACCGGCCTCTCCTTCGAGGACGCCGCCCACCTGCTGCGCGTCCTCCACCGCCTCGTGGACGGCGGCAACACCGTCTTGCTCATCGAGCATCACCTGGACCTCATCAAGAACGCCGACTGGGTGATCGACATGGGCCCCGGCCCCGGCGCTCGCGGCGGCGACATCGTCGTCGAGGGCACGCCGGAGCGCGTCGCCGCCCACCCCGAATCGTTCACTGCCGCCTTCCTCCGCCACACCCTTGCCAAGCACGGCATCGCCCCGGAGGAGGCGCCCCCGCCCAAGCCGCGCAAGCGGGCCAAGGTGGGCGTGTAGTCACGCGCCTCACTGCTCCGGAATTCCTCTCCCCCGTCCGCTGAGACCTTCGGGTAAACTCCCGCTCCATCGGCGGGCAGGTGGGGAAGTTGCGCTGTTGTTTACGTGGCCGTGGCGCGGTCGCCGGGCGACGGGGCGGGGGGCAGGAACAGAAAGTCCCCGGACATTTCTGAACCTGTTTACTAGGCCGTGGTGCGGTGGAAGGGGGGTAAGAATCTAAGAAATCAAGAAATTTTCGACCCCCCGGTTTTCCGAGGGCTGGCGGGGGGCGCCGAACCCCTGGAACCACCCCTAGCCCCTCCTTGGGTAAGGAGGGGGCGTCTATGTTGCAACAGGCTGTTGTCATATCATTGACTGGCCTCTTCTATCCATTTCGGTAAGCTCAGGGCAAGGTCACTCCCGCCGGTAGCACAGGAGGAACGGGGCATGGCGCAGGGTGGGCTACGATGCGGCCAGGGTGGAATCAAATTGGGGCCATGATTGACACGGCGGTCGTGATTGGGGAGACAGGGGTATCACATGAGCACTTATCCACGACGCCCCTGACAGTCATGGAATCGCGGCGGACGAAGCGTAAGCTGCCAAAAGGGCGGAAGCGCCTACTCCGCCACCCTGGGTGCCGCCAAGGAATCTCTAATGTGACATTACCCCTTACTTGTACCGGGAAAGGCGTCGGTCATTTCCCAATCTTCAGCATCTACGCCATCCCGCGGATTAAGGCCCATCAGAACAATCGGTGTGGGTATCGTATGTTTTGATATGTTGAGCCATCGCCGTGCCTGTTCGAATGTTCCCGCAGCTCCGTCGAGTCGCCCCCATGATTTGAACGATTGTGACGCGAATATACCAACTCCGATATCGATACGAGACTCATCGCGAACGTCCTCGAATTGTGATGCGAGGTTCATCTTTATCAGTGTCCATGGAATCGCTTCCGCATGATTGAAAGCAATCTCTATTCCCATTCCGAAATCATTTTCGCCGTCCTGCGTAAGAGGTTTGCCACGAATCAGAAAATCCATTTTCCATCCAGTTACTTCACTGTTACCGAATAGATAGCCTGGTTCAAAAAGGTGACATTCTCGCTGCCATGGCGACTTAGAAAGTCTCTCTCTAAACACCTGATTTATGGCAGTCTGAGCCCCCTTTGGCCTCTTACGATTAGCAGCAATCGCCTCTTGTGCCTCAATGATTTTATCGCGGGTTATGTTTCGTACGACGTCACATAAATCGTCCCCTTCAGGACGATATTGTAGAATCGCGATGGCATTACGAAAGTTGTAGGTCTCGAAATCCATGGCTTGTCAGTGCTCGTTTTGATACACTGCAACGGGTTCCAACAGTGCGGGATGATGAATCTGTGCGGTATCCGCACGTCCCGCCAAGGCGAGAGCTATCTTCTCCACCACTCCTACAACCAGGGCATTCCCCATAAGGAACGCACGGCGATTATCGGAGAAGCCATGTGTCCATCCGTCACGAAAGCCGTTCAACCATTCGAGCTCAACTGGCGTTAGCCGCCGTAGCCGCCCACTGCGGCTTTGTATCACGTGCTTGAACCTGGAAGGGCTTGGGCCTCCTTCACCTGTCAACACGGTTCTGGACGGTTTGTCGACAGCGTCGGGGAAGGCTATGGAGCCCTCGGACCAGAGGTACTCAAACCCTGCCTTGGTTCTCCTCTGTTCCGCTTTGGCGCCTTTGAGGTGACGCCATATCTCAATATCGTCGTCCGGTATGAAGAATGTGGGGGGGACGTCCTCTTCATCTTGCAGAACATCGCCAAGCGTCTGCATCGGCCCTCGATAGTCAGGCTGATGGTCAGCGGTCCATACGCACAAATCTTGCATCAAACCGGCGTTTTTGAATCGTGTGACTCGCGCATCCCGTCCGAAAGCCGCCGATACCGCATCCAGATCGCGTGAAAGCTTGAAGGAGTCCAGTGGTCCCTCTTTCGGTTGGACAGGCAGCGCTCTAGCGAGGACACCGTCGCTGCCGAGGGTAGCCATCGGGTCGTGGTTACGACTCGCGGTGTGCTCTCCTACGATGAAGACCCGCCGCCGTCGTTGGGGAAACCCATAGTCGGCGGCGTTGACTACCCGCCACTCGACCGTATAGCCGAGCCCTGCGAGGGAAGCGAGCATAACGGCGAAGTCGCGGCCCCTCTGGGTTGCTGGCGACTTGAGCAAACGGTCAACGTTCTCCAGCAGTATGAAGCGAGGCTGCCGCAGTCGGAGCAGGCGGTATATCTCCCACCACAGGACACCCTTTTTGCCAATCAGCCCCGCCGCTTGGTTCAGAGTGCGAGCGACAGAGTAGTCTTGGCAGGGAAACCCCCCGACAAGCAAGTCGTGCTTCGGTAGCTCGCATTCCTCCCGCTCAACCCTGTCAAGGACTCGGCTGATGTCCTCGTTGCTATGCCCTTCTGCTCCGAAGTGAGCAACGTAGCAGTCCGAAGCGTGTTGGGTCCTAGTCGATGGCTCCCACTGGTTACTCCAGACGACTGACCAGCCTGCCCGTTTGCAATCCGAGTCGGAAGCCTCCCACGCCTGCGAATAGCTCAACCGCTCTCAGGGTCGGCGGGGAAGCGTGAGTAGAGTAATTGGGGCGAGTGGAGGCTGTGCGGGTGTGAACCATGACTTGGGGCACTATATATCTCGAATGAAGCGCTGTCTCAAGGCCGTGCTGTCAATTCGTCCTCAGGTTCCAGTCGCAGCCGGCTGCGAGGGGACACCTTGGACATAGAGGGCGCTTTGGTCTACACACCGTCGCGGCGAGGTCGAGGGCTGCCCAGTTGAGCTCATGCCAGCGACCAGAGGGGGCATCGGCGTATGCCATCGCGGCCAAGTCTGCATCAGCCGTTCCCTCGGGGTTTGCGAAGTAACGCCGGAAGACTCGCGCGCTCACAGAATCGACGAGAGGGCGCTCCTCCCCGCCGAGCGCGGCAGCAGTGGAGTTCGCCACATAAACACCTACGCCCGGCAGCTCTCTTAGCTCACGCGGGCGGGTGGGTACGCTGCCTCGCTCGGCCAGGGCAAGCGCAAGTTCTTTGATCCGAGCCGCTCGCGAGGTAAGTCCAAGCGGTCTCAAGACGGCAGCCAACTCCTCAGCGCTGGCCGCCGCGAGCGAAGTGGGGGTTGGCCAAAGCGAGGTCATCTGCTTGAACACCTTCTCAACAGTTGAGGAGCGCGAGCGTTGGAGCAGGACCTCCGCGAGTAACAGGCGGAACGCATCGCCCTCCTTGCGCCAAGCGAAAGTTCTCCCTTCTTCCTTTGCCCAATCTAGCAGTTGCGTTGCGAACGTATCCGACATAGCGTCGCGATTATAGACACGCCCCGCATCCGCCGGTACGCTCCGCACCATGCTCGACCCTATCCGCGAGAGCCGTGTGCTCCGGCGAGTGAGGCAGCGCGTCGAGACGTGCTCGCTCAGGATGGCGTTTGCGCGATGGATAGCCCGGCGCGCCGTGCCCTCCGTCTTCCCGAAGCTCAATCCCTTCTTTCTCAAACTGCTCCGCTCGCCCCTGCACGGGCTGATGAGCTGGTGGGTGATCGTCCTGCGCTTCGAGGGCCGACGCACCGGCAAGCGCTACGAGACGCCGGTCGCCTACCGCCGCGCGGAGGACGGAGCGCTCGAGGCGGTGACGAGCGTCCACGGCAAGTGGTGGCGGAACCTGGAGTCCGGCGCTCCCGTGACCGTCCTCCATCGCGGTCGGGCCGCTCCGGCGCGCGTCGACGTCGTGCGCATGGGCGCCTCGGCCGACTCCGAGGCGGATGCGGAAGCGATCAGGCGGGCACTCGCCTCACGCGACCTCTTCCGCCGCGTCCTGATGCCCACCCCGGTTGCGGAGACGGTCCTGCTGCGGGTGTGGGTGCGCGAGTAGGGCGGGCGCTGTCGTGTAGCATAGTGATGGTGGTAAGGAGGGTGCATGAGCGCGGAGGCATGGTCGAAAGAAGAGAGCGAGCGGGACGGACCGAAACGGATCACCCCTGAGGTCCGCGCCGAGATGGAGGCCGTGCTCAAGAAGATAATCGAGGAAGCCGGCGGCCTCGAACAGATGCACATCGACGAGGAGCAGAGCAAACGGGACTATTGCTATTTGTCGTCCATCAGGGAGCAGCTGCGCGAGAATTACCCGGACTGCTGGGTCGCGGTGTACAAGGGGGAGATCGTGGGAGCCGGGCCCGATTTGAGGAAGGTCCGGGACGATGCAGCCGCCCGTGGGATTCCCCGGCGTCTGCCTGCCGTTGAGTACATCACGAAAGAGCTGATGGTGCGGATTCTGTAGGGTGGCGATAGATGGTTTCTTCGACTCCTCGCCAGCGTCCGCCCCCCATGTTTGGGCGAAGATTCACCTCCCCAACTTGAGAGCGACCGGCTGGGTGCGCCTGCTTCTCGATACAGGAGCGGACGTCACGGCTCTCCATTCTGACGCTATTGACTCGCTGCACCTGGACCTTCAGGCAGTACGGCAAGCGCCCACGATGGTTTACGGCGTTGGGGGCATGACGAGCTACACCCGGGAGCATGCCTTTGTCTTGATGGAAGACAAGGAGGCGGGCGGCTGGCACGGCTTCAGCATAGAGATAAACATCGCTTCCCCACTGGGAGCGCGTTCTGCCAGGAATCACCCGTCGCTGCTCGGACGCGACATTCTCAATCGCTGTAGGTGGCGTCATCGACGCTTTGGAGGGCAGCGTGGCCCTCGAACCGCATTCCCCGGACGCCTACAGCGCGTTCTTCCCTTCCCCGCTCTGACCCTAGCCCGCCGCCGCCGCCGCTGCTGGGCTCGCGAGGGGCGCGCCGTCGCGGTAGAGGACCTCGTTGCCGACGACCGCCGGAATGCGCTGGCCGGGGGTGAGGACCCCCACGAGGTTCAGCGGGTCGGTCGCGGACAGGCGCACGATCTCGCCGGCAGGCGCGCGGCGGTGGACCGCCCGGAGGGCGTCGACTGCCTCGGGGAGCGCGAACTGCTCGCCGACCAGCCCCGCGATGAAGCGTCCGCCGCGCACCTCTCCCCGCGCCTCGGCGCGGCGGTACACGCGCGCTAGACGCCACCAGGGCGGCGCCATCGGCTCGCGGGCGATGAGCTCGCGCATCACGACGCCGTAGCGCCGCAGGAGCTGCGCCGCGCGCGCCTCCATGACATCGTTCTCGGGCTCGGTCGCGGGAGAGCGCAGCACTGACCACCGGCTGCCGGCGCGCCCCAGCGACGTTTGGGCGCGCGCTCGGCGGGCGAAGCGGGACCTCCGCTGCACACGCTTGGCGACGCCCGTGATCAGGCCCCGCAGCGCGCCGAAGCCGTCGGCCGTCACCCGTCCGGCGGCGACGAGCAGCCAGAGCGCATCGTCGACCTCGGACGGCAGGCGGCCCGAGCCGCGGACGATGTCCGGCAGGAACGACGCGCCGTTCGTTTCGAGGTAGTCGAGCACGTCGGCCGCGGCGCCGGTGAACGTCGTATCGGGATCGGCGGGGTCGAGCAGCCACGGCACGTCCTCGCGGACGGCCATCGTGACGGGGCCGTTGCGCGAGAGCGCGGCGCCCGGAGGCGCGCCGGAGCGCCTCGCGAACCTGCCCCACGCCAGCTCGCCGCCGAGGGAGAGCGCGTCGAGGGTCGAGGCGTGGAAGTCGGAGAGGCGGTTGGGGAGCAACGAGCCCTCCCATGCCGCGGCGGCCGCCTCGAAGCCTTGCAGCTGCTCGACGACCTCGATGAGGCCCGCGTCGCCCGCCAGCCGCGAGCCGGGCGTTGCGTGCTGCCACTCCAGGAGGAAGCGGATGAAGCTCGACGCAGGCACGGGCTCGATTTCGCGGCGCAGGCGTCCGATGGTGCTCCGGTGGATGCGCGCCAAGATGCGGCGGTCGCAGAACTCCTCGGCCTCGGCGCCGGGCCTGAACAGCCCGCGCAGCACGACGCCCTCCGTCTCCAGCCGGACGACCGCCTGCGCCACCGCCGATTCGTCGAGCGCCAGCACGTCGGCGAGGCCTGCGACGGTGAACGGTCCCGATGACTCGGCGCGCGCCCTCACGATGCCCGCGACCGCGTCCTCCCGCCCGCCGGAACCCCCTGTAGTCCCCCTTGGCAAGGGGGACAGGACGGGCGTTCCCTCTCGGCTTCCCTCCTTGCGGAGGTCTTCTTGCCTCCCCTCCATGCCGAGGTCTTCTCGGCCCCCCTCCATGCCGGGGGCTTCTCGGCTCCCCTCCTTGCCAAGGAGGGGTTGGGGGATGTCCCCGCCGTAGGCGGCTCGGACGGCCTCAGCGCGCTCCGCGGCGAACCAGCCCCAGCGGTCGCCGACGCTCAGTGTGAACGCTCGACCGCCCGCCGCAAGCTTTTGGAGCCAGGCGCGCCAGCCGTCCGCCTCGCCGGGGTGCGCTTCGAAGTCGCGGTCGGCGAGCACCCCCAGCGATAGCAGCGCATCGTGCATCTCGTCGAGGTCGCGGATGGCGGGCCAGGCGTAGGCCTCCTCCTCGGCGATGGCGTCGGGGCTGAGGGCGCCGAGGTCCCGCGAGTCCTCGGGCAGGGCGCGCCGGAGCGTCACGGCGCGGGCGCGGCGCTCCTCTAACGGAGCGTCGTCCAGGAAGGCGTAGGGCATCGCGTTGAGAATCTGGTGGGAGAAGGCGGACGGCTGGACTGTGTCCTTGCCGAACACCTCGATCTTCCCCTCTTCTATCTTCCGCAGCAGCCGCGTCATGCCCTCGGCGTCGAGCGCCTCGGTGAGGCAGTCGCGGACCGTCTCGAACACGAGGGGGTGGTCGGGCGGCTCGACGTAGGCGCCGGGGGGAGTGTTGTCCTGGCAGGCAGCGGCGGCGGGGAACACCGCGGCAAGCAAATCGTCGGAGCGTATGCGCTGGATGGGCGTCGGCACGCGCTTGCCGCCCACCTGCCGCAGCAGCGCCAGGGAGCGTGACGCCGTCCACCGCCACCGCAGGGGGAAGATAGGCGACTGCAGGACGGCCTGCAGCAGCACGTCCTGGGCCGTCGCGGACTTGACGTACCGGAACGCCTCCTCGACGGGGAAGGAGTGCTGCGGCCCGAGCGAAATGTTGATTCCCTCGTCGGTCGCGGCGGCCTGAAGCTCGAAATTGAAGCCGGCGCAGAAGCGTTTGCGGAGCGCCAGCCCCCACGCGCGGTTGATCTTGGCCCCCCACGGCGAATGGATGACGAGCTGCATGCCGCCCGCCTCGTCGAAGAAGCGCTCGGCGACGATCTTCTCGGCAGTCGGGACGATGCCGAGGACGCGCTTGCCCTCCTCGACGTAAGCGACGATCTGCTCCGCCGCTTCCTCGGATACGCCGGCCTCCATCACGAGGGCGACAGCCGTCTCGCGGGCGTGCAGGCGCTCATCGACCTCGCGGCGGAGCGCCGACACCTCGCCGGACAGCTCGATCGTTCGCCCGGGCGCCTCGCCCAGCCAGAAGGGGATGGTCGGCGACTGGCCCTGCGCCTCCTCGACGCGGACCGAGCCCGATTCGATGCGGCGTATCTTCCACGGCGTATTGCCGAGCAGGAAGATGTCGCCCGCCATGCTCTCGATGGCGAATTCCTCGTTGACCGTCCCGACCATCGTGCCTTCCGGCTCGGCGATGACTCGGTAGTCGGCGGTGTCGGGGATCGCGCCGCCGTTCGTGATTGCGGCGATGCGCGCGCCCCGGCGGGCCTTCACTCGATGGTTCACGCCGTCGCGGTGCAGGTAGGCGCCGCTCCGCCCCCAACGGCTCGCCACGCCGTCCGACAGCATCTCGATGACGGCGTCGTAACGCTCGCGGGGCAGCTCGCGGTAGGGGTAGGCGCTCGTGACCATGGCGTACAGGTCGTCCTCGGCCCACTCCTCGGCGACGCACGCCGCGATGATCTGCTGGGCGAGCACGTCCAACGGCCACGGCGGAATAGTCAGCGCGTCGAGCTTGCCGCTCTTGATCGAGCGGAACAGGGCCGTCGTCTCGACCAGCTCGTCGCGGGTCAGCGGAAAGAAACGCCCCTTCGGTATGCCGCCGAGGAAGTGGCCGGAGCGCCCCACCCGTTGGAGCGCGACGCCGATATTGCGCGGCGACGCTATCTGGCAGACGAGGTCGACGTCTCCGATGTCGATGCCCAGCTCCAGCGACGCCGTGGCCACGCAGACCTTGACCTTGCCCTCCTTCAGCCGCTGCTCGGCGTCGAACCGCGTCTCCTTGGAGAGCGAACCGTGGTGCGCCGCGACGTTCTCCTCGCCGAGACGGTCCGAGAGGAGATGCGCGACGCGCTCGACCAAGCGGCGCGTGTTCACGAACACGAGCGTCGTGCGGTGCTCGTTCGCCAGCTCGACTATCTGGTCGAGCGCCTGCGCCCACTGCTCATGGCTGGCGATGGGCCCAAGCTCGAAGCCTCGCGGCATCTCGATGGCCAAGTCCATCGCCCGCCGGTGGCCCGTGTTCACGATGACGCAATCGGGCTCGTCTGACGATGCGTAAGACGGCGCGCCGGTCAGGAAGCGCCCGACCTCCTCGATGGGCTTCTGCGTCGCCGAAAGCCCGATGCGCGTGACCGGCTGCTCGGCGAGACGGCACAGCCGCTCGACCGACAGCGACAGATGCGAGCCGCGCTTGTTCGGCGCGACGGCGTGCAGCTCATCGAGGATGAGCGTCTTCACGCTCTTGAGCGCCTGCCTACCCCGCTCGGACGTCAGCAGGATGAACAGCGACTCGGGAGTCGTGATGAGCACGTGCGGGGGCCGGCGCGCGTGGAGCGTCCGCTCCTTCTGCGGCGTGTCCCCCGTGCGCACCGCGATGCGTATCTCCGGCAGCGGCGCGCCCATCTCCTCCGCCACGGCCCTGATCTGCTCCAGCGGCTCCACGACGTTTCGCTGGATGTCGTTCGCCAGCGCCTTCAACGGCGAGACGTAGACGACCTGCACCGCGTCGGGCAATCCGCCTCCTCCGTCACTCCCGATCTCCCCCTCGTCATCCCTCCGAGAATCCCCTCCCCCATCTGCGGGGAAGGCCGGGAGGGGGCAGTCATTCCCGCGCAGGTGGGAACCTCGCCCCTCCCCAATCGCCTGCTTCACGAGCATGTCGAGGCTGATCAGGAACGCGGCGAGCGTCTTGCCGGATCCGGTGGGCGCGGCGATGAGCGTGTGCTTGCCGGAGGCGATGGCAGGCCAGCCCTGCGCCTGCGCCTCCGTCGGCGTCCCGAACCGCCGCTCGAACCACGTCCTGACTATGGGGTGGAAGGTCTCGATAGCCACGGCCCAAGGTTACCAGCGGCGTCTACGGGCTGGTGTCGCGGTGGCCAGAACCACCCCTAGCCCCTCCTTGGCAAGGAGGGGAACCAGATACCCCCTTCGGCTGCGTCCGCCTATCCCCAGCCAAAGGGGACACGTCGGCACCCGGTCCCAGCCAAGGGGAACACGTCCGCACCCGGTCCTAGCCAAGGGGAACACGTCCGCGCCGTCCCCCTTACCAAGGGGGACTACAGGGGGTTCCGAGGGCCGCTCCGATGCGCCGGATGACGCCATCGAGGTCTCCGTACACCTCGGTGTTAGTGACTCGTACGACACGAATGCCGAAACGACTCAATGAAGTTCTGCCTGTGCCAGTCATATTCCTCAACACTCGGATGCAGATGACTGTCGCCGTCCACTTCGATGGCTAGGCGGCTGGCTGGGCAGTAAAAATCAACGATGTAGGGACCAATGCCGTACTGTCGGCGAAACTTGTGATTCGCTACTTGTTTGTGCCTGAGAGCCGACCATAGGAGTATCTCGGCCCTCGGCATATTGTTTCGCAGGAGCCGCCGCCTGGCCATCTCGGAGGACTTGTTAAAAACCCGCGTCATAGACCTCCCTTAGCCCCTCCTAGGTAAAAGAGGGGCACTCAGGTTCTAGCCCCCCGCCTTTGGTAGTGGGGGAAACCCAATACCTGCAAGATGGTGACACCGTTTTACCAGAATAGGTAAGGGGCTGGTGTCACAACCCCCTGAGCATGTCCCCCCGGCGGCTACGTCCCGCCCAACCCTCAGCCCCAGGGGGCCAGTGCCCCCTCAAGCCACCCCTAACGCCGCGCCTCAACCCCTGCCGCTTGCTCGTAGAGCGTCACGGCCTTGGTCGGGTCGCCGGGGCCTAGGCCGGCGGCTTCCGCCCGGCGCCAGACGTCTTCGACGACATCCCGCAGCGGAAGGCGGATGCCGGCCTGCTTGGCCAGCATCCCCATGATCTCCTGCCCGCGCACGTGCCCCGACAGGTTCGATGTCTGGATGAACTCGCGGTCGAGAATCTTCGGGCCGATGCGCCCGATCTGGCGGGTGGAGGCGGAGGCGGTCCGCATCACCTCGAACAGCGCGCCCACGTCCATCCCCAGCTTCGCGGCGAGCACGAGCGCCTCCATGATGCCGATCTGGTAGGCGTCCGCCGTCATGTTGTTCATCAGCTTGGCGAGGTTGCCGCTGCCTACCGGGCCCATGAGCAAGGCTTGCGCGCTCACCGCGTCGAGCTCCGGCTGCACCCTGGCGAACGCCTCGGCGTCGCCTCCCACCATGATCGTCAGCTTGCCGTCCCACGCCACCTGGCCCGTGCCCGATACCGGCGCGTCGAGGTACGTCACCCCCTTGGCCGCGCTTGACGCCGCCAGCTCGCGGGCGAAGTCCGGGTGGACGGTGCTGTGATCGAGCACGATCGCGCCCGGCTTGGCGGCGGACAGCACGCCGTCGTCCCCTCGCATCACCTGATCGATTGTCTGCTCGCCCGACAGGCACAGCACGATAATGTCGGTGTCCGCGGCTGCGTCGGCGGGACTCGTTCCTGCTCTCGCGCCCATCGCGGCGAGCTCCCGCACCTTGCCCTGGCTCCGGTTCACGACTGTCACGTCGAACCCGGCCTTCACGATGTTCTCGGCGATGGGCCGCCCCATCATCCCAAGCCCGATGAACGCGAGCTTCAGCCCCCCGTCTTTCCCGCGCAGGCGGGAACCCCGCCCTCCATCCGCCTCCTGCTGCTGCGCGGCAGCTAATGGGGCCGGCAACTTGCCGGCGGCGACCTCGACGCCTGCCTCGCGCTCCAGCACCTTGATGGACTCGCTCGAGTCCGCGTCCCCCAGTCCCTGCTCAACGGCCTTCAGCCAGTGGTCGCGCGCGGCGTTGCGCAGCGGAAGCTCCATGCCCGCCTGCTCTATCAGCCAGCCGGTGTGCGCTTGGTCCTTGACGTTCGTCGACACGTAGGTCGTCTTCACGAACGTGCGGTCCAGCACTTTCGGCACGAGGCGCTCGAGCTGACGGCTTGCCGCCGATGCCCGGCGCATCGCCTCGAACAGCGCTCCGCAGTCCATCCCCAGCTTCGCGGCGAGCACGAACGCCTCCATCACCGCGATCAAGTTGATGTCCTTGACCATGTTGTTGATGAGCTTGGCCATGTTGCCGCTGCCGACCGGCCCCAGCAGCAGCGCGTTCGTGGAGATGGCGTCGAGGACGGGCCGGACCTGCTCGAACGCCGCCGCGCCGCCCCCCGCCATCACCGTCAGCTTGCCGTCCCACGCCACCTGGCCCGAGCCGGAGACCGGCGCGTCGAGGTAGACGACGCCCCGCTCGGCGCAGACCGCCTCCATGCGCTTCGCGAACTCGGGGTGGACGGTCGAATGGTCGAGAACGATCGCGCCCGGCCGCGCCGACTCCAGCACTCCGGCCTCGCCGCAGAGCACCCGCTCCACGATCTCGTCCTCGACGAGACAGAGGCCGACGACCTCCGCGTCCCGCGCGGCGTCGGCGGGATTCGCGCCGGCCCGCGCGCCCATCGCCGCCAGCTCCTGCACCTTGCCCTGGCTGCGGTTCACCACCGTCACGTCGTGCCCCGCCTTCACCAGATTGACGGCGATAGGCTTCCCCATCATCCCCAGCCCCACGAACCCGATACGCATCCCGCCTCCCCCTGAAGTTCCCTGTCTCGTCCGGGATGCTATCAGGAAGAGTGGCATCCCCCTGCACAAGCCCGAAACCCCGTCAACCCGTCCGCCACTGGGTGAAAAGCTGATCAGTCGTTTTTTTCGTTACGAGTAAAAAGGTGACCGGTTGCACATTTCCTTACGAGTAAAAACTCTACCGAAAAACAGGGAGCAATCAGGTTTTCAGGGGGCGTTTTCATGGCCGTGGCCTGCTTCGCGGGCCGGGGAAGAAGTTGATCACTCAGATGATTTTGTAAATGCATGGCCGCTGCTCCGGGTCCGCCGCCCGTGGTTGGGGTCCTTCGAGCCCAGGTGTGATGACACGCCATCGTAGGGGGCGCAAGGGGATTGGGCAATGGGCAAATGTCGCGGCGCGGCGGCGACGCGCGTTGCGCACAGGTCTCCTACGGGTAACTGTTCAGACTTCGTGAGATCCGTCTCGCCCAGCGGTCTCACCGATAGCACGGTTTACCTCTGACCAAGTCGTTATCCACGCTCTTCGCAGCCATCCGCCTCATCAACTCTGAACAGTTACTCCTACGGGGGAAGGGACGTGACCTGCTCCTTGCTCATGTAGACTTCCCTCATGCCCGGCACGACCCACGAACAGACGTTGAACGTCACCCTCGGCGAGGTGTTGGACGGCCTACGCCGCAGCTGGCGCGCCCGCGCGGAACAGACCGGCAATGTCCTGGACGGCGGAGGTCGCCCGGACATCCTCGTCGAAGACGCCAGCGGCTGGCCCGTCGTCATCGAGGCGGAGCGCGCGAACCACGCGAGCGCGGAGCAGGACGCGATAGCCCGCTTGGGCAGGCAAGTGTCGCATAGCGGCAAGACCATTGAGACGGCCATCGCGCTCGTCTACTCGGACGACCTGTCCTATCTCAATGGCGCAGAGCTGCGCGGCGCAATAGACCGCACAGTCGAGTTCGAGTACGCACTCTACACGCGGCAGGTAGGGGAGCCGCCGGAGCGTCTGCCGGAGGATGGCTGGGTACGGGGCGGCGTGCGCGACCTTGCCATGCTCGTGCATCGCGCCGCTGCCCCCGCGCCGCGTGTCGAGGCCCTCGCAGAGGAGTTCGAGCGCGGTGTTGAGCAGGCGGCGGATGAGTTCACGCGCAGGCATCGCTTTGGCAGCGAGCTTGGCGCGGAGATCGCCGGTGTGCTTGCCCAGGACGACGACAAGGACGGCCAGACGCGGCGCATGGCGATGACGGTGCTGGCGAACGCGCTCATCTTCCACGAATCCCTGTTCGAGGCGGGGTTCATGGTTATGGACCTATCCGGCAGCCCGGCGCGCAGAGTCCATAATGTCGCCCGGTTTGCTCCTGACGGCATCTTTGATAAAGACGACCTGCGTGATGAATGGCGGCGTATTCTGGATGTCAACTACTGGCCTATCTTCTGGTCGGCCCGTCAGATGCTGGGCCGCATGCCGACGGCCACCGCCGCGAATGTGCTGACCCTGCTCTGGCGTATGGCGAGGCGGCTGGTGGCAGGCGGCGTGACGCGCTCCCATGATCTGACGGGCATCGTCTTCCAGAAACTGATTGCGGACCGTAAATTCCTCGCCACGTATTACACCCGTCCCGAGGCCGCAGCCTTGCTCGCGGGCCTTGCGATGCCCGCCGACCGGCCACTCGCGGGCTCAGATTGGGGCGACGGGGAGACGCTTGCCAGCCTGCAGATAGGCGATTTCGCTTGCGGCACCGGTACTCTCCTCTCGGCTGCCTACCAGCGCCTCTCGCTGCTGCACGAGCTGCAGGGTGGGGACTCGCAAGCGTTGCACGCGCCGATGATGAAGCACGGTCTCGTGAGGCTGGATGTGCTGAACATTGCGGTGCACCTCACCGCTGCAATGCTTGCCGGGAGCCACCCCGACACGCCGTTCGACGGCGAATGCCTCCTTACCATGCCCTACGGCGATCAGTACATCAGGCCGAATGGGAACGGCAACGGAAACGGCAAACCTAAAGAGGCGGTTACGATTGGCTCGCTGGATCTACTTGCGGAGAGCCTGCAGCCGGGACTGCTCGGCCAGGCGGCGGCGGTAACATCGGGCGGCCGTGCGCCAGAGGAAGTACGCGACCTCGTGTCGCGTGTGGGGCATGGCAAGTTCGACCTCGTGATTATGAACCCCCCGTTTGTGCGTCCGACCGGTATCGAAGGAGAGAAGCTTGGCGTGGGCAACCCTGCTTTCGCGGCTTTTAGGACGAGCAGAGAGGTTCAGCGGAAGATGCAGGACTCGCTAGCGGCGCTCCGGGGGAAAGACCCAATCGCGACAGGCAACACCGGGCTAGCCGCCGATTTCCTCGAACTCTCGCTGCGGAAAGCCCGCGCGGACGGAACGATTGCACTGGTGCTGCCGCTCAGCGCAGTCAGCGGCGTTGAGTGGGAGGCTGCCCGGCAGGCTGTGAGCAACAACTGCTCAGACATCACCGTCGTAACGATAGCGGGAGCAGGCTCTTACGACGCTTCCTTCTCCGCCGATACAGGGATGGCGGAGTGTTTACTCGTGGCGCAGCGGGGCGCTCCTCCGGCAGAGAAGCGCGCAACGTTCGTTGTGCTTCGCCGCCAGGTGCGCTCCGCGCAAGAAGGGGAGCTGCTCGCCGCTGAGATTACCCGCACCCGTGAGACCAATCGGGCATCGGGCACAGAAAAGGCGAATAGCCGGACAGCCATTGCCATCGGGGAGCAGGAATACGGCGTTATTCTCGATTTCCCTCTTTCCAAATCAGGGCCTTGGCCTCTAGTAGGTATCTCGGATGAGTCGCTCGCTCAGGCTGCCTGGAACCTGAGGCAGGGGAGCCTAGTTCAACTGGGCTCGCCTAGCCTTAATCACATTCAGTTGCCGGTCGTACCTATTGGACAGACTGCCGGTCGAGGTCCCTACCACGCGGATATATATTGGAACCAGGCGAGCGGAGCGCCACGAGGGCCATTCGCTCTGCGGAAACCGCCTCGCAAAGCGTTTCCAACGTACCCCATGCTCTGGGCACACGCTGCCAAGCGCGAACGGCAATTGGTCGTGACGCCCGACTCAGAGGGAGAAGTCAGACGAGGAATGGATGAAAAGGCCGCGACCGTCTGGGCAACGGCCACCCGCGCGCACTACAACCGGGATCTCCAGTTCAACTCGCAATCCCTCATCGTGGCAATGACAGAGCGCCCGTGCCTTGGCGGCCGCGCCTGGCCGTCGGTCATCTTCGAGAACCCTGAGCACGAGTACGCATTCACCCTCTGGTGCAACTCGACGCTGGGTCTCCTCATGCACTGGTGGATGTCCAACAAGACACAGTCGGGGAGGGGCACAACGACGGTGACGGGCATCCCGAACATCCCCGCGCTCGATACGCGAGCGCTCACGGCGGAACAGCACGCCGCGGCCAGGGCCACGTTCGAGGCGATGCGCGAGCGGTGGTTCCTACCCTTTGACCAGCTAGATGAGGACCCGGCGCGCGCGGAGCTCGACCGCCGTCTGCTGGTGGACGTGCTCGGCCTGCCGGAGTCGCTGTGCGCGGAGAATGGGCCGATAGACCTGCTCCGGCGGAAGCTGGCGCAGGAGCCGCAGGTGCACGGCGGGAAGAAGAGCCGCGTCGTGTTTGATGAGGCGTCGGACGCGTGGGGGAATCTCGTGGTCACGGAGCGGAACGAGCGCCGCAACGATAGATAACAGTACCCCCACCCACGACACTTACCCCTTGCCCCTCGCCCCTGCGACCCCTACCATGGGCAGCGCCACGAGCCCGCCCACCCACGATGGGCTCCGCGCTGCTTACGAGTGAAATGACCCTAGATGAGCCTAAATGACCCTTCTCCCACGGCAACCACAGCACCCCCGCTCGTAGCGCACGCTGATTCACGAGTGCGCGGCCAGGGACATTCGCCCACATATCACGTCACGGAGGACCCATGCAGTACCGCAAGCTAGGCAATAGCGACCTCGAGGTCTCGGTCATCGGCCTCGGAACCAACAATTTCGGCAACCCCAGCCGCATCTCCGAACACGCGCACAGCCAGCGCGTGATCGACAAGTGCCTCGACGTAGGCATCAACTTCATCGACACCGCGGACATCTACGGCAACGGCGAGAGCGAGGTCCACATCGGCGCGGCCCTCAAGGGCAAGCGCGACCAGGCCATCATCGCCACCAAGTTCAACCTCAATAAACTCGACGGCGAGTCTCCGCGCGACCGCATCAACAAGAACGTCGAGGACAGCCTGACCAAGCTCCAGACGGACGTTATCGACCTCTACCAGATCCACTTCATCCCCTACGGCGTGCCGCACGAGGAGTACTTGGAGCCGCTGAACGACCTCGTCACCGAGGGCAAGGTGCGCTACGTCGGCGAGTGCAACTACTCCGGCTGGCGCCACGCCGACGCGGACCGCGCCGCCCTGAACCGGGGATGGGCGCCCTTCGTTTCCTCCCAGAACTACTACAGCCTCATGCGCCGCCACGTCGAGCTCGAGCTGCTCCCCTTCTGCACCGAGCACAACATCGGGTTCCTTCCCTACTTCCCCCTCGCGGGCGGCTGGCTCACCGGCAAGTACTCCGCCGACGCGACGGTCCCGAGCAGCGCGCGCCGGATGGTCGGCCAGCTCCAGGGCGACGAGCGGGCGCGCGCCATCCTCTCCCAGCTCGACGCCTTCGCCAACGAGCATGGCCGCTCCGTGCTCGACCTGGCGTTCGCGTGGCTGCTCGCCCACCCGTCCGTCAGCTCCGTGATCGCCGGCGCGATGAACGAGGAGCAGGTCGAGGCCAACTCCAAGACTTGCGAATGGGCGCTCACTCCAGAGGAGCGCGACGCCGTCGACGCCATCGCCGTCTGGGACGGCAACGACGAGGAGATCGAGCGCTTCGGCACGGGCAACGCCCCCAAAGCCCCGCCCCGCTAGGAGTCGCCAACCCGTCGTTCCCGCGCAGGCGGAAACCTCGCAGCCCCCTGCTCCGCCGGGGAAGGCTGGGAAGGGGGGCCAGAACCCCTTCCGCCTTCCAGGAGAGGGTTCGGGCGGACGCCCTCCTAGAACGCGCCCTCCCGCACCCTGCTCCTGCCCAACTTATGGACGCGCGTCGGCTGCACGGGGTCGTTGTCCGCGAGGATGCCCTCGCCCTTCTTCAGGCTCGTGACGGCGACGCTGTCCAAGCCCAACAACGCTTTCGACCCTTCCAGCGCCGTCAGGTCGCCGCCGTAGTAGTCGAACCACGGCAGCCCGGCGGCAGTGTACTCCGCCGCTGTGGGGGGACGGCTGCGGCGGCTCCGCTCCGGCCACCTGCAAGAACTGGACGCTGTTGAGGATGTGCACGAAGCAACGGGAGCGCGCCGACGTGTCCCACGCGTCAAAGCCGTATTCGTCCTCGTAGAGCTCCTGGCGCATCAGGCCGCCGGGAGCCAAGCCCATCTCCGCAGGAGGCGGCGCCATGTTGTAGACGACGTCGTCCATGCGGGGCCTCGCCCTCTGCAGCGCTTTGAACCTCGCCGCCTTCATGGGGTGGACGACAATCTGAATTCCACCGTGCTGCGCTTCTCCGGTCAGCTGCTCCTCCGCCGTGTACCCTTCTCCCAACGGCATGGCCACGAATTGCCGGACCACCCCTCTGTCAACGCAAAATCCATCCAGCCACGGCTGGTCGGGGACCACGAGGTAGTCCTGGGGGCGCTTGGAGAGCTCGTTCTTCCACTGCCCGCCCGTCAGCGCGTTGATCTTTCCTGCGGCGACCTTCACCGCCATGGGGTACGAGGCATCGAAATTGAGCCACATCGCTTCCGCCTGGTGCATAGGAAGGAAGATGCCGCCGTGCTTGCCCCAGGCCCCTCCGGCGCCTGGTCCGCGTAGTCGTCTACGTGGAGAAGAGGGAATTGCCCAAGGCCCGGAGGCAAGGGATACTCCCTGTTGTCGTCCGGTATGCGCAACGTGCGCTGGAACTCAATCCAGAGTTCGGCGTCCTCGTGGACCTCCGGAAACCGGAACAACAGTTCATCGTCAATCAGCTCGATCATTTTCCTTCTCCTCCCTCGCTTTTACGGCTGCCCAACGCGCGGCCCCTACCAGTCCCCGTCCCGTATCTCTCGGACTACTCTCAGAATCGCGTCGTCCGGGGCGTCCCGCAGCTGTCGCAGCAGGTCCGCGAACAACTGCGGCCGACGCAGGATGATGCCGTGGAGGTCGCTGGACACCTTGCCGGCCATAGCCAGCAGGAGATCGGCGTCCGCCCCCAACTCCTCCGCCAGTCGGCGGACGGTGGCCTCCGACGGCGGCGGCGTCTGACTCCGCTCGATCTTGCTCAGGTACGCCGGCTCGACGCCGATGCGATGAGCGACCTTGCGAACGGAGAAGGCGGGGTTCTCCTCGCGAATTCCCTCACGGACGGAGCGGACGTACTCTCCGAAATTCATGTGTACTACATACTACACACTAGTGAAGAGCATGTCCAGTCCTACTCCTGCGCGCCCTCCTCCGTCCCGCGCAGCTTGAGCGCGGTCGCGAGCACCCACGCCATCGTCGTGGCGAAGAAGCCCCGCTGTAGCAGCCCCTGCTTTCCTTTCCAAGCGTCGGCCTGGAAGGGAATGGCCAAGGCGCTCGTCGCGGCGAACATCGCGTAGGAGAAGCGGCGCCAACCCGCCCATCCGGGCTTCTTGCGAAAGAAGAGGGGGGTAAGGACCGACAGCGTAAGAATGGCGGCGAAGCTGCACCGGCCTGCGACCCCATGGACGGCGTCCTGGTCGATTCCGGGAAGGACCTCCTCCTCGTCGCCCTCGCGAAAGACCCCCGCAAGGAAACCGCCGAGGCCGTAGACGCCGACCAGCCCCCAGAGTATCCGGCCTCGCCAGCCGCCGCCCGCCTCGCGGTGCAGCAGCGGGCCAAGCCCCTGAACGAGCGTGGCGTACCCCATGAAGGCGGCGCTGATGAGATGCGGGCGCGGCGCGGCCGGCGCGGCGAGCTCGCTCATCGTCTGCGCGGTGGCGCTATACCCCTTCGGGCCAAGCAGCGTGGCGATCGCGCTCACAACGACGTAGTAGAGCGGCGCCAGCGCCGCCGTCAGCCCAAGCCGCCGGGCTGCGGCGCGAGAAAGCCTCACCCGGCGCTCCTGCCTACGATGCGCCCTCGCCCTCGACGAGACTGTGCGACCAGTCCGAGCTCCACGCGCTGTGGCCCTCCGGCCGCAGCCTGAGCCACACTCTGCTGCTCTCCGGAATCGGGTGATGGCGCTCTCCGTAAATCAGCATCTGGTGCTGCTGGTCTACGTCGACTTGGTACTCGACCCGCTCGCCGATAAACAGCTGGGTGTCCACGGTCGCGCCGATCATCCCTGCCGGCGCAGTGTCTACGTCAGCCGCGACGATCTCGACGTCCTCGGGGCGGACTCCGATGAAAACCGAGCTCCCCACGGGGAACCCCTCGGGAGCGTAGCCTCGCCCGAACACCACGCAGTCGGGAGCGCCTTCGATCGCCACCGCAAGCTGGCCGGAGGGATTGCTCGACCGCACTTCGCCGCGGAAGAGCACCGTCTTCCCCACGAAGTCGCGTACGAACTCGTTGGCCGGCTCCTCGTAGAGCAGCCGCGGCGCGCCTTGCTGCTGGATGATGCCGAAGTCCATCAGCGCAATCTGATCCGACAGGCTCAACGCCTCGATCTGGTCGTGAGTGACGAAGAGCACCGCTATGTTCAAGCGCCGCTGCATCTGCTTGACCTCGATGCGCATCTGCTCCCGCAGCTTGGCGTCGAGATTGCTGAAAGGCTCGTCGAGCAGCAGCACGCTCGGCTCGGTCACCAACGCCCGCGCCAGAGCGACGCGCTGCTGCTGGCCCCCGCTAAGCAGAGGCCCAGGCCTCTTCTCCAGACCGGGCAGGCCCACGAGATCCAGCACCTGCTCCACCCGTTCCTTGATGTCGCGCCTGTTGACGTGTCGCGACTTCAGCGGGAAGGAGACGTTCTCCTCCACCGTCATGTGCGGCCAGATTGCGTAGGACTGGAACACCATTCCAACGTCGCGCTTCTCGGGCGGCACCCGGAGCCCGCTGGCGGTGATCACTACAGGGCGGTCCCCGAAGTGGATCGTGCCTATATCGGGGTTCTCGAGCCCTGCGACCATCCGGAGAGTCGTACTCTTCCCGCAGCCGCTCGGCCCCAGCAAGGTCACGATCTGACCGTCGTTGACGTCGATGCTCAGGTCGTTCACGGCGGGAACAGCGCCGCCGGGATAGGTCTTAGAGAGGTGCTCCAAACGCATCGCCGGCGGTGGGCCGGAACGGGGCTCCTCCGCCTCGACTGGTTTTGTTCCTACATTAGTCACGTGGTGTCCTCCTTAGGAGCGCGCGCGCCCGCGCGCCTCAGTCTCCACCCTTCATCGCCGGTCTGTCCCAAACATCGTTCGAGCTCTCGTAAGATCCGTCGGCGTCAACGGCTCGACACCGCTCCGGACTGACCCGCTGATGACGCCAACTCCAGCGGCGCGGGCCGTCGGTTCAGAGAACGCGCCCTCTGGCCAAGCGCCTCGGCCCCTGCTTCATGGGGCCGTCTTAGGGTGCGCGAAAACCTAGCACCGCCTCGCGGCCATGTCAACGCAGAGCTAGGATATTCGTCGCGCCCGCGTTCGGCTTTTGCGGATTGAGCCACGGCGACGCCATGGCCCGGACGGGAATCCTCCCCGCCTCCACCGCAGGGCCACGCAACCTCCACAGGAGGCCCACTCAATAGGTGACACACCCACTCGGCAGGTGACACTCCCGACCGGTTGGGGTATCGTCGCCATGCGGCTCACGGGTGGGGAGCCTGCCTGCCCACAACGAGGCGTCTTCGGCGCGAATCGCTTCCCCCTGTGTACATCGGGCAGGAAGACGAGCGCCGGTCTGGGGGCATCATGCTTACCGTCGAGCAGAACGACCGTATCACCAGAGTCGGGCCCGGAACGCCCATGGGCGAGCTGATGCGGCGCTACTGGCAGCCAATCGCTGCCGCGGGGGAGCTCGTCAAGAACCCCACGAAAGCGGTGCGGCTCCTCGGCGAGGATCTTGTCCTCTACCGCGATCGAAGCGGAACGATTGGCCTGATCGAGGCGTCGTGCGCTCACCGCCGGGTCAACCTGCTCTTCGGCATTCCGGAGGACGAAGGGCTGCGGTGCCCCTACCACGGCTGGCTCTACAACGAGACCGGCCAGTGCATCGAGACCCCGGCCGAGGCGGAGGACTCGACCTTCGCCACCCGCGTCAAGCTCAAGGCCTATCCCGTCGAAGAGCTGGGGGGACTAATCTTCGCCTACATGGGCCCGGAGCCCCGGCCGCTGCTGCCCCGTTACTACCCCTTCGTCGAGCCGGGAATGACCCGCAGCATCGGATGGGCGGTCGTGCCTTGCAACTGGCTCCAGATCATGGAGAACTCGTTGGACCCCATGCATGGCGAGTTCCTGCACCGCTACTTCTCGAACTACGTGCTCGAACGGCTCGGCATCCTGCGCGACAGGGGCAACGTATGGGGAACCCAAAGGTTCGAGGCCAATCCTGACGCCGGCTCCTACTGGCGGAAGGGCGCAAAGATCCGCCACCACGCGAAAGCCGGGTTCACCGCCTTTGAGCACGGCATTCTGAAGCACCGCCTCCTCGATGGCGAGGACGCGGACTCATCGCCGTCGTGGAACATCGGCCACCCGGTGGTCTTCCCGAACCTCGAGCACGGCTCCGGCGGGCATCACTTCCAGATTCGCGTTCCCATGGACGACACCCACACCTACTACCTCTGGTACGGCGCGCACTTCCCCGACGAGGGCGAACCGGTGGACCAGGCAGGCGACGAGATTCCCTACTACCGCGTGCCCCTTCCTCAAGTGGACGCCGACGGCCTGCCCATCTGGGGGCAGCTCGACAACAACAGCGGTCAGGACAACTTCGCGTGGGTCTCGCAGGGGCCGCTCACCCGCCGCTATCTAGAAAGGCTGGGGCAGTCCGACGTTGGCGTCATCATGTACCGGCGCATGCTCCTCGAACAGATGAAGCTGGTCGAGGACGGCGGGGAGCCGATGAACACCTTCCGAGACCCCGCGGCGAACGAGATGATCATGCTGCCGTTCGACGGCCAGGACGAGGGCGTGAACCAGGCCGTCTCCACCGATGACGTGTACGGCTACGGGCGGCGCGTGGAGGCGCTGTCCAGCGGGCAGGCGGGCAAGTTCAACTCCCTCTTCTTGGAGCGCGCCGCCCGCAAAGGCTTCACGCCGCCGCCGGAGTACGAGCCCGGCGTGACTCCCGTGACTGAGATCTCGCCCGGCTAGGCCGAGCCTCTTAGGAAGCGATGAAAATCGACGGCTTGGAAAAGGGAACTCGGCTCGTGACATCCTACGGCGACATCGTCGAGCTGCTGGCTATCGAGGACGGCGGCCTCGCCGCCACGGTCAGGTACGTCGAAGTCTTGGGCAGCGACGCGATAGTAGGCTCCGAGGGGTCTATCGCCGCCGACGATATAGCGACGTTCGACGGCAGCAGGTTCGTCGGCCCGACGTAGGGCGGCAGCGCGCTCAGCTCTAGAGACGGCACACCTCTTCGCCCCGCACTTTGAAGCATAAGGGAGGAAGCAGTTATGACTAGCGCCCACGACGAGCTGCGCTGGAAGGTAGCGGTCTCGTGCCGCATCCTCGGAATGCTGGGACTCGTGAACGAGTCCACCGGACACGTCAGCGCGCGCATACCGGGCACGGACGAGATGTTCATCCGGTGCCGCGGCGGCAAGGAAGAAGGCATCGCCTTCACCGGCGTGCATAACATCCGCCGCACCGACTTCGACGGCGAGGGACCGCACGTCGGCGACGAGCACGGCTCTCCCAACGAGACTCCCATCCACGGCGAAATCTACCGCGCCAAGCCCGAGGCCGGCGCCGTCGTGCATGCGCACCCGTGGTATGCCCTCCTCTGCGGGGTAACGGAGATCGAGTACAAGCCGGTCTTCGGCGGATACGACCCCGCCTCGCTCAGCATCGTCACGAAGGGCGTGCCGGTCTATCCGCGCGCCGCCACAGTGACCGACAAGCAGCAGGCCGCCGACATGCTGGCCCACATGGGCGACCGCGACGTCGTGCTGATGCGAGGGCACGGCATCAGCGTCCACGCGCCCACTGTGGAGCAGGCCACTTCCTTGGCCATCCGGTTCGACCGGCTATCGCGGATTATGTGGGAGATTGCCCTGTCGGGCCGCGAGCCGGTGCTGCTCTCCGACCAGGACATGGGCCGCTATGGTCCTGGAGCCCCACGGCAGGCCGGCGGCTGGCGGGAGCGCGTCTCCGGCGCCGAGAACTTCGCCTGGAACCACTACGTCAAGCTGCTACAGGTAAGCGGCTACGGCCTTCCGGACGACCTCGACGCGCCCTAGAGAACAAGGGCGCCAGGGAGGGGGGATGGCGACGCCGAGCGCGGGCTTACGCCGCGTCACTGAGCGGCGAGAGCCTCCAGCGCCTCGAACTTCTGGTGGCTGGCGGCGGACTTCTCCGAGCCGGTGATGGAGAAGACCGTGGAGGCGCCCTTCGGGATCAGTATGACGTTGGCGCCCGGCTGCGAGTATGTGAGGCAGTGGATATCCGCTCGAATGATGCCGTCCGCCTTATCGAGCGCGGCCCGTCTGACGAACACCGATAGCTTCTCCCCCGCCCGTTCCGCGCCCAGCGTCACCCGCTCGAACTCGTCCCGCCTGAACGGGACGCTCACGAGAGCCCTGCCCGGCGTCCGTGGGCGGTCGTACTTCACGGGCGTGTCTAGGTCCCATCTCGCCGGGTCTTCAAGGTTGTCCTTCGCGCCACGATTGTGTTCCATCTCACCTTCCCTCCTGATGACCGCTGCGTTCTTTAGCTGAGGAGCCGTTCCTCCGCCTGCTTGCATCGCCAAGCGGTGATAGGGCGCCAGACGCCCCGCTCAGTCGTCGGTTCGAGCGGGGACGCTATGCATATCCCCTGAGGCGTCCCTGCCGATGGCGAGATACAAGCCGCTGCGACGATTTCTGTTTCTCCTCACTACGAAGTCCGATTCGTAGAGCATGAAAGCTACCTGCCGGACTGTTACTCCGTGGTCCGCGAACTTCTCCTCATTCCGCTCGTCGAACACGAAGTCCTGCATCCGCGGTCTTGACAAGCCGGGGCTGCTCCTTGACCATTTGTAATACTGATTGTAACACAACGGCTCAGCCCCCTCAAGGAGCGCCTGCGATGACCAACATCCCCGACCCCTTCGCTGACGAGGCAATGGCGATTGAATGGCTCATTCTCGCTGACGCTGCCGAGGTGAACGGCGGCAAGCTCTACTTGCTCGGCGGAGGGTTCGACCGCATCACCGTCTCCTCGCCGCTGCCGGTCCGCAGGCGCATGGCCCTCGCCGTCTCCGTAAACGTCCCCTGGGCAAAGACCAACGAGCGCCACCGGCTCACGCTGGACTTCGTGGATGAGGACGGCAACCGGCAGGCGAAGGTGGAGGGCCAGTTCGAAGTCGGACGCCCTCCGGGAGCGAAGGCGGGCCAGGCCCAGAGGATTCAGATGGCGCTGCAAGCGGAAATCGAGATGAAGAAGCTCGGCGCCAACGTCGTCATCGGCTCGATCGACGACGAGGAGTCCCGCCGCGTCCATTACAACGTCGTCGCCTCCCCGCAGATGCAGCAGATGATGGACCGAGGCAGCGGAGGCAAATCGGGCTAGCCCAGCGACTCCAAGGGGCGCCCGCCCTGAATCGCCATGCTTCGCGGCGCCTCTCCCAAAGCGGGACGTTTGCTGTGCTACCATCCCCGCGCAGCTCAAGCTCATGGCGCCACCACCAAGCAAACGGCAGATCGACGTCCAAGTGTTCCCGGCTTTCCGGGGCTCGGTGAAAGCGGTCTGGGTGCGGCGGACAGCGGCGGCGGCGCTCGCCGTTGCCGACCCCGACGGCGAGACCTCCGCGAGCGTCGTGGTCGCCGACAATCAGACGCTGCACGATCTCAACCGGCGCTTCCGCGGACTCGATGAAGCAACGGACGTCCTCTCCTTCGGCCAGCACGGCGAGGTCCTCGACCAGGGCGCGCCGGACGCGGATTCCGACCCGGCGTTCCCCGATACGCCCGGCGAAACTCCCAGCCTCGGGGAGGTTGTGCTGTCCTACCCCTTGGCTGCTCGGCAGGCGGACGAGCACAATGTGACGGTGGAGGAGGAGGTCGCTCTGCTCATCGTGCACGGCGTCCTCCACCTGCTTGGCTACGACCACGCGGCGCCGGACGAAGAAGCAGCGATGAAGGCAATCGAGAACAGGGCTCTGGGAACGCTTTCCCTTTCCTCCAAGGAGCAGGGAGAGATAACCCATGCGGCTGGCGGAGCGGCGTTATGAGCGGCGAGGTGCTCTACCGCAAATGGCGCCCCCCGCGATTCGCCGACATCGTGGGTCAGGGCCCCATCACCCAAACGCTGACGCAGGCCATCGCGAACGACCGTGTGTCGCACGCATACCTGCTGTGCGGGCCGCGCGGAACGGGGAAGACGAGCACGGCGCGCGTCCTCGCCAAGTCCCTGAACTGCACGATGCGTCCCCCCGGAGTCGGCGACCCCTGCGGCGCCTGCAACAACTGCCGCGCCATCGAGAACGGCAGCTTCGTCGACCTCATTGAGATCGACGCCGCCAGCAATCGCGGGATCGACGAGATGCGCGACCTGCGCGAGAAGGTCCGGTTCGCGCCGACGCTCGGGAAAAACAAGGTCTACATCATCGACGAGGCCCACGCGCTGACCAACGACGCTTTCAACGCCTTTCTGAAAACGCTGGAAGAGCCCCCGCCGCATACGGTCTTCATCCTGGCCACGACGGAGCCGCACCGCCTGCCGGCGACCATCATCTCGCGCTGCCAGCGCTTCGACTTCCATCGCATCGCCATGACGGACATCGTCGAGCGGCTCGCGGCCATCGCGCAGGAGGAAGGCGTCGACGCTTCGCCAGAGGTGCTCCGCCTCGTAGCCCGCACGGCGGGCGGAAGCCTGCGCGACGCCACGAATCTTCTCGACCAGCTCATCACCTCCTTCGGAACGCGCCTGAGCGTCGAGCAGGTGCGCGAGCTATTGGGCGTGGGGGGCGAGGATCGAGCATTGGCGCTGGTGAAGCACCTGCTCACCGGCGGAGCCACCCAGGCCCTCGAAGTCATCAACTCCGTTGCAAGCGAAGGACTGGACCTGCGGCCGCTCCATCGGATGACGGTCGACTTCCTGCGCGCCGCGCTGCTGATGAAGAGCGGCGTGTCCGACTCGCTCGAGCTGTCAAAGGAGGCGCAGTCGCAACTCTCATTCGCGGCGGCCAGCGTGCCCATCGAGCACATCATGCGCGCGCTCCGACTGTTCGGCCAGGTCTCCCTCAGGTTCGATCAGCCGTCGCCGTTGCCCTTGGAGCTAGCCACCGTGGAGCTGGCGCTGGAGCCTGAGCAGGCCGCGCCCGTCCTGGCGAACCAGGCCCCTGCGCCCGCCGCCGCGCCCCAAGGCCGACCCGCCCCTGGCCCGCCTCCGTTCCGTCCGCAAGGAGCGCCCGGCCAGCCTCGGCCCCAGCAACCCCCGCGGCGACAGGCCTCGCCGACCAACGCGCCGAGCGAGCCTGCCCCCATCCCGGCCTTCGATCCTGCCTCGCCGGTCGAGCAGCGGCTCGCCGCCCAGTGGCCGGCGATTCTCAAGGCCGCCAAACATGTGCACCGGCGGAAGTTCAACGTCGAGGCGCTACTCCGAACCTCGTCGGGCCGCTCCATCGACGGGAACACGGTCATCGTTATGTTCACCCACCAGTCCAACAGCGAACGATTGCAGTCCGAGCTGGACGATCCCCAATGCCGGAACGAGGTCGAGAAAGTGCTTGAAGAAGCCCTTGGGGGCAGCTTCACCATCAGGGCCGAGAGCGCCGGAGGGGAAAGCTCCTCGGGGCCGAAGGGGCAAAGCCCAGCCGGGCATCTCGTCCAAGCGGCGGTAAACCTCGGCGGTCAGGTGGTCTCTAAGAGCGAGGACGCGCCGCCGCCTGCACCGACGCCCGCCCAGCAAGCTCCCCCGGAGGACACTTCCGAATCCAGCGAGCCGCCCATCCGGCAAGTCCCTGTCGAGGACATGCCCGCATCCGCAGAGCCGCCCACCCAGCAAGCGCCCCCCGAGGACGCGCTTGCCCCTGTCGAGGCGGATGTTCAGCGGGCCATCGCCCAAGAATCGCCGACGCCCACCGATTCGCCTGTCCAGCCGGCCGCTGCCGGAGAGACGCCGACATTCGCAGTCGCGTTCGGGGCGCCGTCCGGGTTACCGCGAGAGGAATAGGACCAATGAATAGGAACATGCTCAAGCAAGCGCAACAGCTCCAGGCGCGGCTGGCCAAGGCCCAGGAAGAGCTCGAGTCGGAGGTGGTCGAGGCGTCGGCGGGAGGCGGGGCCGTCAAGGTCGTCGCGACCGGCAAGCAGACCGTCGAGTCCATCACCATAGACCCAGATGCTGTTGACCCGGATGATGTCGATATTTTGCAGGACATGGTGCTTGCGGCGGTGAATGAGGCGCTTGTCAAATCTCAAGATCTAGCGGCGCAAAGGCTCGGCGCGATCACCGGCGGACTCAAGCTTCCGGGCATGTAGCGCGCCCTTGACCTCCTACGGCTCGCAAGGCTTCTCCGAGGCGTCGCATCCTTCCCTCGCGCCGCCTGTAGCGCGGCTGATCGATCAGCTGCATAAGCTGCCGGGCATCGGTCCGAAGACGGCCCAGCGGCTCGCCTATTACCTGATCCGCATGCCGGCCCAGGAGGCGCACGACCTCGCCGAGGCCATCGGCTCCGTCAAGGACCGGGTCGGCTTCTGCTCGCGCTGCCAGAACATCACCGAGTCCGACCCATGCAGCGTGTGCGCGGACCCATCACGCGACCAAACGCGCTTATGCGTCGTCCAGGAGCCGTTGGACGTTCTGGCGTTGGAACGGACCAACGTGTTCCGGGGGCTCTATCACGTTCTCCACGGCGTCATCGATCCGATGAACAACATCGGCCCGGCAGACCTGCGCATCCGCGAGATGCTCATGCGCATAGCCGACGAACCCATCGAAGAGATTGTGGTGGCGACGAACCCCACCGTGGAGGGCGAAGCGACGGCTATGTACATCCGCCAGATCGCGCAGCCGCTGGGCCCCAAGATCACTCGCCTCGCCCGGGGCTTGCCGGTCGGCGGGGACCTCGAGTACGCCGACGACCTCACTCTTACCAAGGCCTTCGAGGGACGGCAAAGTTTTTAGACGCGCCCGCTCGCGCCATATATGCTCCGGCCCAGCTACGGTTAGTTTCCGGAGGGCGCTCCCATGTTCAACACGATAAAGCACACCTTTGCTCTCATGGGCATGAGCTGGGGGGTGCTGATGAAGGACAGGGAGCTCATCCTCTTCCCCGTGTTCGCGGTTGTTGGACTTATTCCCGTAGGGCTGGCGGGCGCTGTGCTGACTGCGTCGTCAGGGGACGGCCAGCCTTCGATGATTGCGATGGGCATCCTCCTCGTGGCGGCCTACGTCGTCACCGTGTTCTTCAACGCGGCGCTGGTCTCCGCGGCGTTAGAGCGTCTGCGCGGGGGCGACCCCGACATCGGCTCGGGGCTACGCCACGCGATGCGGCACATTCACCACATCGTGCTGTGGGCCATCATCTCGGCGACGGTGAACCTCGCCCTCCGCGCCTTGGAGCGGCGCGCTCCCGACCTCGTCGTTCGTCTCATCGGCGGCGCATGGGAGTTCCTCACCTTCTTCGTGGTTCCCGTGATGGTTTCCGAGAATCACGGTCCCATCACGAGCATCAAGCGGTCGGCCGGCATCGTGCGCCAGACCTGGGGGCGACAGCTCACCGCCTCCTTCGGCTTCTTCCTGGTCTACATCGCGGCGTTCGCCGCCGCCGTCATCCCCGCCTTGCTCCTCGCCCTGGTCGTCCCCCTGGCGGGCATCGTGCTGGGCGTCCTCTTGGGTGGGGCTCGCCCTCTCCGTCGTCCAGGCCTTGGAAGGTGTATTCAAAGCCGCGCTCTACGATTACGTCATGGGCGAGCAGCCCGAGGGCTTCGATCTGCCCACGCTGCAGAACGCCTTCCGTCCCGCGCCCGCCTAGCGGCCCGGCCTAGGCTTCCGGGCCGCCGCTCGCTCACAACGGCAGCAGGAGCAACCCCCACAGCGGGACCGATGTCGGCGCGCTCTCCCCCTTGGCCGTAGCCGGCGGGAACGGTAGGGTTAGATAGGCATGTTCGACACGCTCACAGACAAGCTCACCGGCGTCTTTTCCCGGCTCGGGAACAAGGGCAGGCTCACCGAAGAGGACGTTGATCAGGCGCTGCGGGAGATTCGTCTCGCCCTCCTCGAAGCCGACGTCAATTTCAAGGTCGCCCGCGAGTTCGTCGCGAAGGTCAAGGAGCAGACGGCCGGGGAAGGTCTGCTACGGGGCGTATCGCCCGGCCAGCAGGTGGTCAAGCTCGTACACGACCGCCTCGTGGACCTGCTCGGCGAGGGAGACCGAGAGCTGCGCGCCGCCCCCACGTCGCCGAGCGTCGTCATGCTGGTCGGCTTGCAAGGCTCCGGCAAGACGACCGCCGCCGCCAAGCTCTCCCTCTTCATGCGGAAGCACCAGGAGCGTGCGCTGCTCATCGCGGCGGACCTCCGCCGGCCTGCCGCCATGGACCAGCTCGAATCGCTTGGGAAGCAGCTCGACATCCCCGTCTACAGGGAGAACGCCGGACCAGACGACGCTCCCAAGGTGGCGGCGAATGGCGTCAAGCGCGCCCAGGGGATGGGCGTCAAGTGGGCCATCGTCGACACCGGCGGCCGGCTCCACGTCGACGAAGACCTGATGGATGAGCTCCGGCAAATGAAGGACTCGCTACGGCCCGCCGAGACCCTCCTCGTCATCGACGCCATGACCGGCCAGGACGCGGTGAACGCCACTTCCGAGTTCAATGCGCGGATCGGCCTCACAGGCCTCATCCTGTCGAAGCTCGATGGCGATGCGCGCGGTGGAGCGGCGCTCTCCGCGACCCATGTGACGGGCGTGCCCATCAAGTTCGCCGGGACCGGCGAAAAGCTCGATGCCCTCGAACCGTTCCATCCCGACCGCATGGCGTCGCGCATCCTCGGGATGGGGGACGTTGTCACCCTCGTCGAGCGCGCTCAGGAGCAAATCACGACGGAGCAGGCCGCCGAGCTCGAACGCAAGATGCGCCGGGCCCAGTTCGACCTCGACGACTTCCTCAAGCAGCTACAGCAGATCCAGAACATGGGCTCGCTGGCTTCCATCCTAGAGATGCTCCCCGGCGCAAGAGGTCTGCGGTCCAAGCTGCCCGCCGACGCGCTGGACGAGAAGCGTCTCCGGCGCACCGAAGCGATGATATCGTCCATGACGATGTGGGAGCGCCAGCACCCGGACCGCATCAACGGCAGTCGGCGCAAGCGCATCGCCGATGGCAGCGGAACGACTCCCGCCGACATCAACCAACTCTTGAATCAGTTCCGCCAGATGCAGAAGCTCATGAAGCAGATGGCGTCCGGGAAGAAACGGGGCCTTGCGGGCATGGGCCTGCCAGGCTTCTAGCATCCAAACGGCAGTGCGAAGCACAGAGGCATCCCGGTGCACGTCGTCAACGCTCTCGACGAAGACTGGCAGCGCTTCAGCTAAGGGTCCGCAGCCGCGCCGATGCCCCGCTAAATCGCCGGCCCGCCGCTTGCCTTGGCTTGCTCACGCTCGGCGCGCTGTTGGCGGAGGTGGGCGAAGAGGTAGGCGGTCGCGAGGCCGCGGTAGGGTCTCCAACGCTCGACTGCGAACGCGTCGAGCTCACCCTCCGTCAGCCGCCTGCCGTCGAAGTACAGGTCCCCGATGGTCCGCTGCAGGGCAAGGTCGCCCGCGGGCAGGACGTCGACTCTGCCGAGGGCGCGCATGAGCACCCATTGCACCGTCCAGCGGCCCACTCCTCGAATCGCGCTGAGCCTCTCGATGACCTCGTCGTCGCTCAGCCGGTCGAGGAGGTCATAGTCGAGCTCGCCGTCGATCGCCCTCTCTGAGATGCCGAGGATGTACTCAGCCTTGCGGGCGCTGAGCTTGAGCGCCCGGAGCGCGTCGACGCCGGCCTCGACAATGGTCTCCGGCTTGGGGAACGCATGGACGACATGGCCGTCCGCCTCGATTGCGGCGCCGTAGGTCGTGACCAGCCCGTCGCGGATGACGCGGGCGACCGCGCCCGAGATCTGCTGGGCTGCGATGGCTTGGACCACTGCCTCATAGACCGACTCCGCGCGGGTCAGGCGCAGGCCGCGGAGATGGCCGATGGCGCCGGACAGCACCGGATCATCCGCAAGGATGTCGTAGAAGCCGCCGAGGCCGACATCGAAACCGAGGAGCCTCGACGCCTCGATGGCCGCCTTCTCGAGCGCGCCAGCGGGCCCGCCGTTCGGGAGCGAAACGTCGACAGCCTTGCCGTCGGCGCTCGGGCGCACCGCCATAGCCACGGCCTCGCCCTCGATCCACATCGCGCGGTAATACGCGCCGTCCGCGAAGAGGTCTGAGCCCGCCTTGCCCCGGTAGTAGGTCTGGTGCCCGACAGTGAGGTCGAAATCGAACGGGTCCGGCGCGGGGACTCGGATGGAGCCTGGCATGGCTAATTCTTCACCAGTCCGCCCGGCTGGCAGGTCCGACACCAACTCGTAATCTTCTGATTCGGGCCGATCTCAGAAATCGTAGCGCCGCAGCGCGGGCACGCCTCCCCGCCCTTGCGGTGCACCTTCAAGAAGTCGCGCACCTTCACGTGGATCTTCGGGGGCATGCGCTCGCGCACCACCGCCGTCGCCTCGTTCAGCACCTTGGGAATAGCGTCGAACAGATCTCGAAGCTCCTCGTCCGAGAGCGTCTTACGCTTACGGAAAGGCGATATTCCGGCCTCCCAGAGAATTTCATCCACGTACGCGTTGCCGATGCCCGCGACGAGCTTGCCCCGGGCGACGACGCCCTTGATCTCGCCGGTGTAGGGTTTGATGCGCTCTTGGAAATCCTCGAACGTCACGCCGACATCGAGCGCGTCGGGGCCTTGCTCCTGGAGGCGTTGGACCTGGCCGATCTGGTCGGGACGCAGATAGCTGATCCGGCCCATCGACTTGTCGTCCAAGTAGCGCAGGTCCATGTCCGGCGTGCCGAGGAGGAAGAACATGCGCTTGGAGCGCCTGGCCGACGGCTCCGTGTACTGCCAGCGTCCCGTCAGCATGAGGTTGGCGACGAGCACCCGGTCCGGGTCGAGGGGAAAGAGCAAGTCCTTGCCCTTGCGGATGATGGGCCCGAAACGGCGCCCCACCACGTCGTCGACGAAGCTCTCGGCTGCCGAAGAGCGGACAATCCAAGCCTTCGGGGCCTCGGCGCGCACAATCTCCCGGCCGACGATACGGTCGTTCAGGAACTCGCGGATGACTTCGAGGTCAGGTATCTCCGGCATGGCCTCCCCTGGGTCGCCGGTCCGGGCGACGGCAGGGGGAGTATAGCAATGACATTTCGCAGAGGAGGGCCATCTCGCAGCGTAGGGCCGTGGACGGCGGAACCGCCAGACCTCTACGATGTTCGCGCCCATGTTCTCTCGCGAACCCAAACGACAGCAGTTCACCCCGATCGCGGACCTCCTCACCGCCGCGCTGACGCTGTACTCCCGCGGCGCCGTCCCCTTCATCGCGACCGCGATGGCGGGAGCTCTCGCCGCTAACTTCCTCGCCCTGCTCGCGAACCCTGAATCAGCGGCAATGGCCCTCCTATGGGGCTTGCCCGTCGCCGCGGCGACGCTGGGAGCCTTAGCTCCGACCGCCTACCTGGTGGTCCTGGCTTCCCGTGGGGAGCGGCTAACGGCGGGGGCCGCCTTCAGCGGCCTCATCACCTTCGGCCCACGGTTCTTCGCAAGCGGCCTGGCAATAGGACTGATTGCTATAGCAGTCGCTGTATCGGCAATCTTCACGCCCTTCGCGGGCCCTCTGGTCGTCATCGTCGCCGTCTACGCGCTCCTGCGGATCTCGCTAACCGGCCCTGCAATCATCCTGGAGAATCGGAGCGTGCCTTCCGCGATGGCCCGCAGCTGGCGGCTCATTGGGGGGCGCTGGTGGCGGACGTTCGTCATCCAATTCCTCGTAGGAGTCTTCTCATTCATCCTTCTCTACGCTGCTGGCGGCCTCGGCGTATTGGCTGGCAACGTGCTGGTGACCATCGTGGCGACATCTTTGGCGCAGGCCCTAGCCGCGCCGCTGTTTGCGGCGGTCGAGTTGCTGATGTTCGAGGAGTACCGGGAAGCGGCAGCGAATGAGCTGCCCCGGGCCCCTTTGGAGCCTGGCAGCCCCTCAGAGAGCGACGAGTCGCCGCCCCCTCCCTAGCCCTTCCCCCAAACGGCCCCTCTCCCGGCTGCGGGGGAGGCTGGGAGAGGGGCTTTTCGAAGCAACTGCGCGAGGGACTTACTCCAAGAAGTCGCGGAGCTTGCGGGAGCGGCTGGGGTGGCGGAGCTTGCGTAGGGCTTTGGCCTCGATCTGGCGGATGCGCTCGCGCGTTACGCCGAAGTCGCGCCCTACCTCTTCCAGCGTACGGCTGCGGCCGTCCTCGAGACCGAACCGGAGTTGCAGGACGCGGCGTTCGCGCTCGCTCAGCGTGCCGAGCACTCCCTCAACCTGTTCGCGCAGGAGCTGGAAGGTCGCGGCTTCCGCCGGAGCGGGAGCGCTCCTGTCCTCGATGAAGTCGCCGAGGTGGGAGTCCTCTTCTTCGCCGATGGGGGTTTCGAGGGAGACCGGCTCCTGGGAGACTTTGAGTATCTCGCGAACGCGCTCCGGCGGGACTTCCATGCCTTCGGATATTTCCCGGGTTGTCGGCTCGCGACCGTACTCCTGCACGAGGCGGCGGCTCACGCGCATGAGCTTGTTGATGGTCTCGACCATGTGGACCGGGATGCGGATGGTGCGGGCCTGGTCCGCGATGGCGCGGGTGATGGCCTGCCGTATCCACCAGGTGGCGTAGGTGGAGAACTTGTACCCCTTGCGGTAGTCGAACTTCTCGACGGCCCTGATCAGGCCGATGTTCCCCTCTTGGATGAGGTCCAAGAGGGACATGCCGCGCCCGATGTACTTCTTGGCGACGCTTACGACCAGCCGGAGGTTTGCCTCGGCAAGGTGGCGCTGGGCGCGAATTCCTTCCTGCTTCACCTCGTTGAAGTGCCTCCGCAGAAGGAACTCGTTCGACTCGATGCGCTGGCCCATGTCCGCGTCTTGGATGACCTCGTCGAGCTCGGCAATCGCGACGTCGGCGCCCACGATGTTGAGGATGTCCTCCGGCAGGACGTGGCTGTTCAGCGAAAGCTGGACCACCTCCGGGGCCACCTCGACTATCTCTTTGGAGTAGCGCTCGCCGAGCTTCTCCAGCATGTCGAAGTCGTTCTCGCCGTCGAGGGACTTGCGCATCTTCTGGCTCCGGAGCAGCTCGCCGATGGTCATCTTTTCTTCGATGGCCTGGTACTCGGCGATGGCCTCGATGAGGTCGTCCTGTCCGCGGATGCGCCGGAGCAGCAGCTTCGCTACATCCGAGGCTCGCGCCGGGCGGCCCGTCTCCGCGAGAATCTCCTTCTCGCCCTTGTCGACGTGCTTGTAAGAAGCGAGCTGGAGCGCAAGCCGGCGCTCGTCCGCCGCCGTGAGCAGCGTCACGCGGCCAATCTCGCGGAGGTACATACGGACCGGGTCGTCGATGAGCTCGGCTCCCTCCATGTCGTCCTGCTGCGCCTCCTCCTCGGCCTCCTTCGCCTCGTTTTCCGTGGCCTTGATATCCGCCCGGGCCGGCTCCTGCGCCTCGTGGGGAATCGCGGCGACAACCGCGAGGGCGTCGGCCAGCGCTGTCGCGGCGACCGCGACGCCGTTGGGAGCGGCGGCGGCGTCCATAGGAGACTCAGGGACAGCGAGCGACGGGGCAGCTACGGCAACGGTTGCGCCCGCGGCCTTCTCCTCCGCCACGGGAGCGGACGCGTCCGCAGTAGGCTCCACAGCGGACTTCTCAGCCTCGGACGGCTCCACCTTCGCGGAATCCGCCTCAGACTCCGCCTTGGCGGCAGGAGCCTTCGGTCCCGCTTTTGTCGGGGCTTTAGCGGCGGGCTTGTTCGTCTCAGCCTTTGACGCTTGCTTTGAGGCGACGGAAGGCTTCACCGCCGACTTGGCGGCGGTCTTCGTAGCGGACTTTTCGGTTACGGTCTCGGTTGCGGCCTTCGCCTCGGGCTCGGACGATGCTTTCGTGGGCTTGGTTGCTTGCTTGGTCGCCAAGGTTAGTCCTCGTCTCCTGGGGCGGCTCCAGAGCTGCGGGCAAACTAGCTCGAACCGCCGACGAATAGGTCTCGGAGCCGCTGGTTGGTCTCCAACGCTTGGCGGCTGATGGCCTCTAGGTACTCGGGGTCAATCGGAGCGTCCTTAGCTGCGTCCTCTGCGAACGCCGCTCCCTCTTGGGCCTTCAACTCTCGGAGGTGTCTTTCTTCCAACCTCCGTAAGCAGGCCTGCCATTCCGCCGCGCGTTGCTTCTTGTCGGCCGGAGGTAGCGCCTCCTGCGAAAGCCTGACCAGTCGGTCGGCGAGTGGGCCGTCTAGCTGCGCAAGCGCATCCTCTATTGTAGCAGTAGATTGGATGGCGCTCAATACGGCCCGGTTCTCCGGACGAACGAAATGCTGCCCTTCTACCGCGGGCGCCTGCTCCCACTGCTCCGGATACTGAGCGAGGAGCGCGAGCACTCGCTCCTCGAGCGGATCGGTCTCCGCGACCTTGAAGACGGACTCGATCGGCTCCTCCCGCGAGCGAGGCCTTGCGGCTTGCCGTCTGGCGGCAAACTGCCCCCGCATACGTCCCACTGCCGCCTCGAGCGAGCCGACAGGGACGCCGATCACATCCGCCAGCCGTTGGAAATAACGCTCCATGTCCGCCCAGTTCGGGATGGCGAAGATTATCGGCAAAAGCTGCTCCACTGCGGCGGACTTGCCTTGTGCTGTCGTCAAGTCGAGCCGCGCCGCCTCGGCATCGATGAGGAACTCGACCGCGGGGACCGCTTCGGCAATCAGCCGCCGCCACTGGCTGACGTCCGTCCGAATCAGCTCGTCGGGGTCCTTGCCGCCGGTGATCAGTGCAACGCTCAGCGACCCCAGGTCGTCGGGCCGCTTGAGCACGTCCGTGCGCCGCTGGCCCACCACCGCGCTCCCGACGAGCTCCCACGACGAACGCAGGCTGCGCAGCATCGCCTCCTGTCCCGCCGCGTCCGCGTCGAGGGCGAGGACAATCCTCGACGCGCGCGCCTTCAGCAGAGCGACCTGCTGCCCCGTGAGCGCAGTCCCCATCGACGCGACCACGTTGCGGAGCCCGTGCTCGTGGGCCGCAATCACGTCCATGTACCCCTCGACGACAACGGCGAAGCCCTCCGTGCTGATTGACTCCTTGGCGCGGTCGAGCGCGTAGAGCATCCGCCCCTTATCGAAGACGGCGGTCTGCGGGGTATTGATGTACTTGGGGTCCGAGCCGTCGAGGGTGCGGCCCGCGAAGCCCGCTACCCGACCGTCCACGTCTCGCAGGGGGAACATCAGGCGACCGCGGAACATGTCCCGCACGGGGCCGCCGTCCTCGTCGCCCCCAAGCGCGAGCCCCGCCCGGAAAACGAGCGTCTGGTCGAAGCCGATGGCGGTAAGCCTGCGGAGCAGCTCATCTCCGGCGGCCGGGGCATAGCCGACCCCGAACCGCACGATGACCTCCTCGGTGAGACGCCGCCCCTCGGCGTAGGCGCGCGCATGCGCGCCCCGGTCGGCGATGAACGCGTCCCTGAAGAACTGTTGCGCCGCGTCGTTGACCGCGTACAGGGGACTCTCGGCCCTCTCCGACGCCCGACGCTCGTCGAGCTTCACCCCCGCCCGGTCGGCCAGCGACCGGAGCGCGCCGGTGAAGTCGACGCCATCGCTCTTCATGACGAACGAGAAGACATCGCCGCCAACCGCGCACGCGCCGAAGCAGCGCCACGTCTGACGGTCCGGGAACACGACGAACGACGGCGTCCGCTCCTGATGGAAGGGACAGCGAGCGTGGTAGTTCTTGCCTGAACGCTTCAGCTCGGGGACGTAGTCGGAGACCACATCAACGATGTCGAGGCGCGCTTTGATGTCGTCGGCTGTGCTCATAGCGAAAACTCAGATTCTAGAGTCACGTCACTCGTGAGGTGGCAAGTGAAGGGGCGCCCACGTTCTGATAGAAAGGAGGGCATGAGTATCCGTCTCTTCCACGTCGACGCATTCGCATCACGCCCCTTCACCGGCAACCCCGCCGTCGTCTGCCCGCTCGACGGCCCCGTGGACGCTGATTGGATGCAGCAGGTGGCCGCAGAGATGAATGTGAGCGAGACGGCGTTCCTGCACCCCGAGGACGGGGGCTTTCGGCTGCGGTGGTTTACCCCGACTATGGAGATGGACCTGTGCGGGCACGCGACCCTCGCCGGCGCGCACGTGCTTTGGGAGCAAGGGCTGCTGGACGCCGAGACCCCGGCGTGCTTTCAAACGCTCAGCGGGCCTCTCGCCGTCGTGCAGCGCGGCAGCTGGCTCGACATGGACTTCCCCACTCGGCCCGTCGTAAGGGCAAACGCTCCTCACGGCCTGGCCGAGGCCCTTGGAGAAGACCCCGTATTCGTGGGGCGCGCCGGTAACGACTACGTTGTGGAGGTCCGCTCCGCGGACGCGGTGCGCAAGCTGCGCCCGGACCTCGCGGCGCTGGAGCATGTCGAGGCGCGGGGTGTCGCCGTCACCGCGCTCTCGGACGATTCGCGCTACGACTTCGTATCGCGGTTCTTCGCCCCGCGCTCCGGCATTCCGGAGGACCCGGTCACGGGCTCGGCGCACTGCGCGCTCGGGCCCTACTGGCAGGCGAAGCTGGGGAAGGACGAGCTCGTCGGCTATCAGGCGTCGCGCCGGGGCGGGGTCGTTCACGTAAAGCCGGGCGCCGAGCGAACGGTGATCAGCGGGCAAGCCGTAACGACGGCCGTGGGAGAGGTCGCGCCTGCGGCGATGCCGCGCTAGACCCGTCCGGCAAAGACATCCGAGGCGATGCCCGGCCGCAGGCTCTCGGCGGCGTGAAGAGCGAACTGGTCCGTCATCCCGGCGATGTAGTCGATCGCGGCGCGGTCGGCCGGCTCGCCTGGCGCGTGGTAGCGCTCGGGAATCTCACCGGGATGAGCGAGGAAGTATTCGTAGAGGAACTCGACGATGACCTTCGCGTTCTCTCCTTCCGGCCCGGCACCCGCCGGTTCGTACACTCTGTCGTACATGAACTCCCGCAGCTCGGTGACGACCCGCGCGACCTCCGCGCTCATGGTCAGCCTTGGTCTCGGACCGCCATCGTTGGAGTCGTAGCCGGCGGCCGCCCACGAGGCCGCGACCACGTCCCTGACCATGACATCGAGCCGTTGGGAGTGGCGCGAGCCGAGGACCTCGCGCGCGCTAGGGGGCAAGTCGGACTCGTCGAGCACGCACGCCCGCATCGCGTCGCCGATGTCGTGGGCGAGGTAGGCGATCGCGTCCGACACCCGCACCACCTGCGCTTCGAGGGTGAGGTGGTCGAGGTCGGCCGCGTTCAGGAAGTCGCCGCGAGGCTTGGAGTGGTGGAGGATGGCTTGCCGCGTCTCGTGGGTCAGGTTGAGTCCTGCGCCGTCCTTCTCGAGCTTGTCGACGGTCCTGAGGCTCTGTTCGTTGTGCCGGAAGCCGCCGGGCCGCAATCGGTCCAGCACTTGCTCGCCGATGTGCCCGAAGGGCGTATGGCCGATGTCGTGCCCCAGCGCGGCGGCCTCCGCCAGGTCCTCGTTCAGCCGGAGCGCGCGGGCGATGGTCCTGGCAATCTGCGTCACTTCCAGCGTGTGGGTTAGCCGGGTGACGAAGTGGTCGCCGACGGGCGCTATGAACACCTGGGTCTTATGCTTGAGCCTGCGGAACGAGTTGGTGTGGATGACGCGGTCGCGGTCCCGCTGGAACTCGGTGCGCAGGTCGTCCAACGGCTCCGGCGCCGGGCGGCCTTTCGACCGGGCGCTGAGACTCGCGTGGGTCGAGAGACGTTCCGCTTCCCACTGCTCCACGTGCTCACGCACCACCGCCAATCCGCCGGGCGTCGTTTCGATCTCCATGCCGCCAGTTTACCAAGACGAACGAGCCTTCCCTACACCTCCCCCGCGCTTCGAGACCTTTGCGTAACTCTATTTTCTGGCGGGCGTAACTCTTCCCACCCACCCGCCCGTCATGTTGTGGGGGAAGCCGGTCCATGGTCCGACAGGCTTCACCACGAACCAGTTTTAGGTTTACGCAAAGAGACCTTTGCGTAACTCCACGCTGGGACAACGGGCGGGTCTGAAATCCGCTCCGGCAGAGGGGGGCTAGGTTCCCTGAATCCACAAACGAAGTGCAACACCAGATTAGGGTGTTGCCATGGAATACAGACAGCTCTGCATTGAGGAACGGTGTGAGATTGCCCGCTTACGCGCCAAGGGCTCCTCGGTCCGGCAAGTCGCTACAACTCTGGATCGCGCGGCATCGACCGTGGCTCGGGAGCTGAAGCGGAACGCACTGCGAACGGACGGGTACCAAGCGTCGCCGGCCCAGGAGCGTGCCCGCGCGCGGCGCTGGACGGGGGCGCGGCTGGAACGGGACGAGGAGTTGCGGGAGCGGGTCTTGGCGGGCCTGAAGTGGGGGTGGTCGCCGGAGCAGGTCGCCCATGAGATGCGCAGAGAGGAAGGCCGGACGGTGACCTCGGACGAGAGCATCTACCGGTTCGTCTACGCCCAGGCCGCGCGGCACAAGGACCATGATTGGCGGCGCTACTTGCCGAGGGCGAAGTGGAAGCGGGGAAGGCGTGGCCGCAGGGGGGGAAGCTCGGTTTCCTTCATCCCCCTCCGGAGGGCGCTCTCGGAACGGCCTGCAGCGGCGGCCGACCGGCGGACCTTCGGGCACTGGGAGGCGGACACGATGCAGTTCGGGAGGTCGGGAGAGGTGGTGTTGGCCCTGCAGGAACGCTCCTCGCGCCTCTTGCTTCTCGCGCGTGCGCCGTCGAAGGAGGCGGGGCCGATCGCGGAGTCCATCGCCCGGATGCTGGGGCCGTTGCCGCCGGAGTTTCGCCAGACGGTGACCTTCGACAATGGGACCGAGTTCACCCGTCACTACGAGCTCCACCGGTTGGGCATCGAGACGTTCTTCTGCGACACGTACTCGCCGTGGCAGAAGGGGGGAGTGGAGAACGCGATCGGCCGGCTGCGGCGGTTCCTGCCGCGGGGGACGAATCTGGGGGAGGTGTCGGATGAGCGGTTTGCGCTGATCGGGCAGGCGTACAACAATACGCCGCGCAAGTGCCTGGGCTACCGGACACCGGCGGGGGTCGTCGAGGAGCAGGTGTTGCACTTCAAATGTGGATTCACCTTCCCGCCTACGCGGGAATGACGGATGAGGGGCGCGGGAATGACGGATACTCGGAGAGTTATGCAAGGGTCCCCGCAGACGGGAGGAGTGGGGGGGCAGCGGTTTCCTAGTTGAACGCGAGGAGCGCGCCCACGGCGGCGGTCAGCAGGACGACCAGCCATGGGGGCGATTCCCAGAACGCCAGCAGCGCGAACGCGGCCGCCGCCAGGGCGAAGTCCTCCGGCGTCTCGATTGCGCTGGTCCACACCGGATCGTAGAGCGCGGCGAGGAGCAGCCCCACCACCGCCGCGTTCACACCCATCAGTCCCTGTCTGACCCGAGCGACGTCCCGCAATCGCTCCCAGAACGGCAACACCCCCATGACCAGCAAGAACGATGGCGCGAACACCGCCGCGAGCGCGAGCAGCCCTCCGAGCCATCGAGGCGTTAGAACGTCCATCACCGTCCCCAGGTAGGACGAGAACGTGAACAGCGGGCCCGGCACAGCTTGGGCGGCGCCGTATCCCGCGATGAACTCATCCTTCGTCACCCAACCGGGCGGGACAACCTCCGCCTCCAGCAGCGGCAGCACGACGTGACCCCCGCCGAATACGAGCGACCCCGACCGGTAGAAGCTGTCGGCCACGGCGATAAGCGGGTCGTCCGTAAGCCGGGCCGCCACCGGCAGGGCGATGAGGAGGACGAGGAATGCGGCTAGCGCTACTGCCCCGACGCGCACTCCGGCCCGCTTGCCGACCACGCCTTTCGGTCGCGACTCCGGGGGGCGCAAGAACGCCAGGCCAAGCGCCGCTCCGCCGACGATCACGGCTAGCTGCGCCGCGATGCCCTCTGTTACGAGCGCCGCGATCGTCGCCAGCACGGCGATCGTGATCCGGGGCCTGTCGGGCGCGAGCGTCCGTCCCATGCCCCACAGGGCAAGCGCGACTACCGCGACGGCCACGATTTTCAAGCCGTGCAGCCAGTCGCCCGCCTGTCCACTGAACTCATGCACGCCGTATGCGAACAGTACCAGCGCCAACGCGGACGGAAGGGTGAAGCCGAGCCACGCCGCGAAGCCGCCCACTATGCCGGCGCGCCTGACGCCGATGGCTATCCCGAGCTGGCTGCTGGCCGGGCCAGGCAGGAACTGACAGAGCGCGACAAGCTCGCCGAAGCTCTCTTCATCGAGCCACCCGCGCCGCACGACGTATTCCTCACGGAAGTAGCCGATATGAGCAATCGGGCCGCCAAACGACGTGAGTCCGAGACGCGTTGCGACGAGCAGGACTTCCCAGACCCTACTCATGGGCTCCTCCCCCGCGCTTCGCGCGATCCTCCCGCAGACGGGAGGGGGTCCTCGTACGAAGGGGGCGGCGCGCGCTGACTCTCCGACCCCCTAGGCGCGGATCTCCTCGCGCATGAATTTGACGTAGGAGGCCGCTACGAGGAGAGCGACCATGGCGACGAGCACCACGATATGCGGCCAGACCAGCTGTAGGCTCTGGCCCGCCGACACCGGGGTGGAGAGCAGGTCCGCCAGGCGGCTCTGGTCTACGGTGAAGAGATTGAGCGCCCGTCCGCCCACCGGGTCCAGCAGGATCGACGTCGCCTCCGAGAAGAGGCCCGACGGCGATGCGCGGTTGACCCAAGACTCGATATTGACGTGCCTGATAGCGTCCGCAGTCGTGGCGATCTCCGGCACGATGCGGTCCGCGAGGACGCCGCCCAGCAGCGAGACGAGGAACCCCAACGCGAACCAGGCGCCTATCGACGCCAGCGCCGACGTGACGGTGTTGCGGAGCAGGACGGATGTCGTGATCGACAACGCCAGCCAAAAAGCCAGGTACGCAATCGCAACGAACCCAAGGCCCGTGAGCCGGATGACCTCCTCGCCGGTGGGAGCGATGCCCATTCTGAACATGGTGAGCCCCACCACCACAATCATCATGCTCGCCGTCACCAAGGCGAGCGTGAGCAGGCCGGCCAAGAACTTCGCGTTGTAGACGTCGTCACGGTGCAGAGGCTGGGAGAGCAGCCGCGCAAGCGTGCCCTGCGTCCGCTCCCCGTTGATGGCGTCGAACCCCAGGGCAATCCCGATGATTGGCCCGAAGAAGCTGAGGAACGAGAGCAGCGAGATGGGCACGCCGGACGTCGTCGTAAAGACATCCAGGAAGAAGAACTCCCGCCCCTGTCTGACGAGCGCCTCGAGGTCGACGAACGCCCCCCATAGGACGCCGATGCCCACGAGCCCCAAGAGCAGCGTGAAGCGCCGCTTGCCGAAGTGGTCCGCCATCTCTTTCCAGAAGAGCGCCCTCACGCCATCACCTCCTGGAAGTACCGCAAGTAGATGTCCTCCAACGAGCTGTTCTGCGTCCGCATCTCGAGGAGCCGCGCGCCCTGCTCATGGACCACCGCCGACAGCTCAGCCCGCACGTCGCGCCCGCTCTCGATGACGATCTCGGCGCCAGCGCGCGTCAGCGCATCGACGCCGGGAATCGCGCGCAGGGCCTCGTCGACGTCGCTCCCGCCGCCGTCAGTGCCCAAGGTGACGCGGAACCCGCCTTTTTCGGTCTGAGCGGTGAGCTCGGCGATTGTCCCTTCCAAGACGAGCTCGCCGTGGGACATGATGCCGACTCGGTGGCAGACCCGCTGCACCTCGTGCAACTGGTGCGACGACAGGAAGATAGTGATATTGCGCTGCCGGCTAAGCTCCTCGATCAGTCCGAGGAGCCACTGGATGCCCGCCGGGTCCAGCCCCAAGGTGGGGTCGTCGAGGATAACGACGCGCGGGTCCTTGAGGAGCACGTCCGCCAGGCCAAGGCGCTGCCGCATTCCCCGCGAGTATTGGACAACGGGCTGGTTTGCGGCGTCGGCGAGCTCGACCATCGCGAGCAGCTCGGCGATGCGGGCCTCCGCCCGCTGTCGGGGGATGGCGTTCAGCTCCGCCGTGAAGCGCATATTGTCGGCGCCCGTCAGGTCGCCGTAGAACCCGACGGCCTCCGGGAGGTAGCCGACCTGACGCTTGACGGCTATGGGGTCGCGTGTCGGGTCGTGCCCGCACACGCGGATCACGCCGTCCGTCGGCTCGGTGAGGCCGAGCATCATCATGATGGTCGTACTCTTGCCGGAGCCGTTCGGGCCGAGGAAGCCGTAGACCTCGCCCTCGTTGAGGGTCAGGTCGATCCCGTCAACCGCGTGGAAGTCCCCGTAGGCCTTGGTGAGGCCGCGAGCCTCGATCAGCGTTTCACTCATCGCCGGCCAAGCCTCCAGAACAGACCGCCCAGACCGCCGATGACGAGCACGACGAGGACGATTCCCAGCCAGCCCCAGATCGTGGACTGGGAGACGGTCACCCGCAGCTCCAGGGCGTCCGCGGTGTCGGGATGGACGGAGCGCAGCGTCACCAGGTAGTCACCGGGGATTGCGTCACCTGCGGGCAGGACCGTGAAGGGCATATCGATGAGGTTGGCGGCGGGCAGCGACGCGACAGAGGACGGCTCGAAGGTGACCTCCCAACCCTGGGGCGCGTCGGCGACCAGCGAGATATCCGTTAGCTCGGCGGTGCCGATGTTGGTGATGCGGAGCTTGGCCGACGCCGTCTCGCCCGCCGTGGCGTCGATGTTCAGCCGGCCGGTGTCGGTGCTGGTGATGATATCGCCGCGTCCGCGGACGTTGATCTGAAGGAAGGTCGTCGCCTTGAACCCGGCCTCGTCCTCGACGGTCACGGGGATGACGTACTCGCCCGCGTTGGTGTTGCGCGGCGGCCTCACGCGCACGTCCACGCGCTCGGACAACGCGTCGCCCACGCTGATGCTGGATATCAAGCGCTCCTCTCCGAAGGAGGGCGTGTAGCTGATCTCCCAGCCTGCCAGCGCTTGAGCGTTCGCGTCGGTCGTCAAGTCCTCGAAGCGGAAGGCCTCGGAAGTAAGGCTGAACGACGAGTCTCCGCCGGTGTCATTGTCGATGACGATCTCGAACTCGAAGGTGGTCGTAGACGGGCCCTGCAGCACGGGGAACGTGGTGGTGATGGCGACGCCGGTGTCCGAGCTCGCGGGAGGCTCCGGCACCGTAATCGTGAACACGGCGCTGTCGTACTCGACCCGCCCGTCCGGGGAGGTCACGCTCAGACCGAGAGAGTAGTCGCCCGGCTCGGGCCGCTCATCGGGGAGGTCGACGCGGAGCCGAAGGGTCTGACCCGGCGCGAAGCTGTCCTCTCGCTGAGGCTCGACGATGATCTCGCCGACCTTGAAGTCGAAGAACCGATCCCAGACTCCAATGTCCCATCCCTCCGGCAGGTTTTCCAACGTCAGCTTGACCTGCCGGCGCTCCGTGGCGGTGTTGTACAAGTCCACGGTCAGGTCCGTCCGGACCTCACGCGGGCCCATCTCCAGCGATCTGACGGCGGAGTCCATCCGCACGTCGCTCGCATCCTGCGCCAGCGCAACGGCGCTCTGACCGACGACGGCCAGGGCCACGCTCAGCAATACCAAAGCGAAACGGCCAATTCGCATACTGCCTACCTTCCTCCGAATAAGCTCTGGGGGCCTCCGAATAAGCTGGGGGCCTCCCGTCTCCGTTGGTTATTTGGGCCAGACTTAGCAGTCGAGGTGTACGACTGCTAAGTTAAGATTACGCCCCCAGCCCGTTTTCGTGTCAATAGCCCATCGCCCGCCAACCCCCCTCTCTAACTCTCCCCCGCAGACGGGAGAGAGTACTTGGAAGCCAACCGGCGGAAGACGACCGGACACACTTTAGATAAACGAGCCAAGCGGCGATTTGGTTTTCTCAGGCTACTCCGCGAGCTTGGCCCGCTCCCATAACTCTAGCTTACGGGCTGTCGGCATTTCCACGAGGGTGGCGCCTTCATCCCTCGCCGCCCTCTCCACGCTCCCGAATCGCGAGTAGAAGCGTCCGTTGGCCCCGCGCAGGGCCTGCTCCGCGTCGATGTCGAGCCGGTGGGCCGCGCCGACCAGCGCGAAGAGCAGGTCGCCGAACTCCTCCTCGCGCCTTTGGGGCGACTCCGCCGCGCGCAGCTCATCGACCTCTTCGGCAACCTTCTCGAAGCTCATCGCGGGGTCGTCCCAATCGAATCCCGCCCGGCGCGCCCGCCCCAAGACGGCCTCGGCATAGGCGAGCGCGGGCATCGACTTCGACACGCCCGCAAGCATGGAGGCCGCGCCCTCGCCCTTGCGCTCGCGCTCCTCCGCCTTCACCCGCTCCCACTGGCCCTTCACCTCCGTTGACGTGCGGGCCGTGGCGTCGGCGAAGACGTGGGGATGCCGGCGGACGAGCTTGGCGTTGAGCTGGGCGATTACGTCTTGAATAGTGAACGCGCCCTCGTCCGTCCCGATCTGCGCGTGGAAGATCACGTGCAACAGCAGGTCGCCCAATTCCTCGACGCGGTCGGCCGGGCGGTCGGAGACGAGCGCGTCCAGCAGCTCGTAGGCCTCCTCTAAGAGCGAGTCGCGCAGGGACGCGTGCGTCTGCTCCAAGTCCCACGGGCAACCGGAAACCGGGTCGCGCAGCCGCCGCATCGTCTCCAACAGCTCATCGAAACTCGTCGACACGTCATCGCTCCTCGGAGAGGGGGCCATGAGATTTTTGCGTAACCCCAGGTTGGAACGCGGGCGGGGCGGCCCCCTCTCTAACTCTCCCCCGCGCAGACGGTGGAGAGGACTTACCGGACGCCAGGATACAGTGCGCGAGGTCTCCGGCGCCTGCCCTTGGCTGGTACGATAGCGGCGTGACTTGGCTGGCGAACAATCGATGGCGGGTGGTGGGGTGGATTGCGCCTGTCGCGTTGGCCCTCCTGCTCATCACCACGAACGTCCGCATCGCGGCCAATAGCTTGCCCCTCTACGAGGCGCTCTTCGAGCGCCACTCGGTGACGGCCCGCACGGGTATCTCCTCCGAGGGCTTGGCCGACGTCGGGCGGCAGATCCAGGAGTACTTCAACAGCGATGAAGAGCCGTTGCGGGCGACAGCCGCCGTTAACGGCATTGAGCGGGAGCTATTCAACGACAACGAGACCTCCCATATGGCCGACGTGAAGGCGCTCTTCCTCAGAACGTACCGCGCCCAGACAGCGGCCGCCCTGCTCCTGGCGATTTTCGCCGTCGCCGCCGCCTGGCGGTTCCGGGGCGGGGTCTATCCGACCATCGCGATGTGGCTGCGGCGGAGCGCCGTCGTCACCACGGCGTTTATCCTTCTCATAGGCCTGCTCAGCGTGGTCGCCTTCGATGCGCTGTTCACCGCGTTCCACTACCTCGGCTTTCCCGAAGGGAACTGGGCCTTCGACCCGCGGACCGACTACCTGGTGCGCGTGTTCCCGTTGGGCTTTTGGCAGGAGATGACGCTCATCATCGGCCTGCTCGCGCTCATCGAGGCGGCCGTCCTCTGGACGATCGGGTTCGCCGTCCCGATCCTCCTTCGCAGGCAGCCATCCCAGCGGCCCGCGGGGACTGAGTAGGCCCCCGGCGGGTGCCTGAGTAGGAGAAGGAAATGGCGCTCGTTCGCGTAGAGGTCTATCCCAACGAGATAATCGCGCGATTGTGCGCAGATATCCTTCGGGACGAAGGCATCGAGTCCATCGTCAACCCAGAGCGCGGGGCGTACGGCGTGTGGGGGCTCGGCCCGTTCATTCCCCATGCGCTGTGGGTCCTCGACTCGGACGCCGAGCGCGCGACGGTCTGCCTGCGAGAGTCGCGGCCCGATACGCCCGCCTAACGGAAAAGATCCCCTCTGGACGGGGGCTCTTTTCGCTGGTCGAAAGGCGCGATTACCCGCAGCCGCAGGCGCCGCCGCAACAAGCGCTGTTGAGCGGACCCGTGGGCGAGGGGCCCGCCCCGATGCCGACGGACACCGGCGCCGCAAACAGCGAAAGGATGCGATGCGCCTCGAGGCCGCATTCGGGACAGTCGGCCTCGCGGCTCGCGGTCATCGGCTGAAGACGCTCGAACTGCGTCTCGCAGGCGTCGCAGGCGTACTCGTAGAGTGGCATCGGCTCCTCCTCGTCCCCGCCATTCTAGGCGCGGAAGGCGGGCCAGGCAACGCCCTTCGCTCCCTCTCTATCCCAAGGGGTTATGCAAAGGTCTCGTCTGCGGGGGAGACTGAGAGGGGGGCTATCCCCGAAAGCGGTACCCGACGTTCCAGACCGTGTCGATAAAGGTGTGAGTAGCGTCCTCGATCTTGCTGCGGAGGCGTCGTATATGGACGTCCACCGTCCGCGTGCCGCCGAAGTACTGGTAGCCCCACACCTGCTCCAAGAGGGCCTCCCGGCTGTAGACCCGCCCCGGCGTCGACGCCAAGAGTTTCAGGAGCTCGTACTCCTTGAACGTCAGCAGCACCGGCTTGCCCGCGAGGAACACGTCGTAGCGGTTCGAGTCGATGACCAAGTCCTCGACGCGAATCACGCCGGGATCGTCGGCGGGGCCCGCCCGTTCGAGGCGCCTCCGTATGCGGAGCGCCAGCTCGCCCACCCGCCACGGGACGACGATGAAGTCGTCGGCTTTGAGGCTGAGGTCGGGGGCTTGCAGGTGGTCGACCGACACAGCGGCGATTACCGGGCTAGGGGCGTTCCCCGCGCCTCCGCCAAGCGTCTCCGCGCGCCGGCGGTCGGAGTCGACGAGGTCGATCAGGATCACGTCGGGGGCCGCCAGGTCTTCCGCGCGCGCGAAATGCACGCCCTCGCGGCGCAGGCATTCCACGAGCTCGCGGCTCGGCCCGAGGCCGTCGCTGATCACGCCGACCTCGATGTCCGCGAGCCAGCCAAACGCTCTCGTGTTCGGGAACGGCTTCGGGTCCTCTACCACCAGACCTTCCCTTCCACCTCGCCTTGGAGGTCGGTGTATTCTCGGGTCCATAGGCCCGTGCTCAGATATTTCCACCCGCCGTCCGCGAACAGGCAGACGATGGAGCCCTCGTCGATGCGGCTCGCCACGCGCAAGGCGGCGGCAAGCGCCGCTCCGGAGGATACTCCCGCGAACACGCCTTCCTTGCGTAAGAGGGCCGCCGTCATGCGGAAGCTCTCCTCGCCGCTAATCATAATCCGGGCGTCGAGCAGCGACAGGTCGAGGATAGGGGGCACGAAGCCCTCTTCCAAGCTTCTGAGGCCTTGAATGCGGTCGTCCAGCTCAGGCGCGGCGGCGATGACCTCCACCGCCGGATTGAACTCCTTCAGACGGCGGCCCACGCCCATGAGCGTGCCTCCGGTGCCGAGGCCCGCCACGAAGTGGGTGACCTCCGGCAGGTCGCGGATGATCTCCGGCCCCGTGGTCTCGTAGTGAGCGCGGGGGTTCGCCGGGTTGCCGTACTGGTAGAGCATCACGTACCCGTCGTCCTCGGCCGCCATGGTCTGGGCGACGGCGATCGAGCCGTTGGAGCCCTCCTCGCCCGGCGAGTAGACGATCTCGGCGCCGTAGGCCCGGAGCAGGTCGCTGCGCTCCTTGCTCACGTTGTCCGGCATCACGGCGGTGAACCGGAGGCCGAGACGCTGCGCGACCATCGCCAGCGAAATGCCGGTGTTGCCGCTCGTCGGTTCGAGGAGCGTCTTGTCCTCGGAGAGGAGGCCCTCTTGCATGGCGGCGCGCACCATGGCGCGGGCTATGCGGTCCTTCACGGAGCCGGTGGGGTTGTTCCCTTCCAGCTTCGCGAAGATTCGCACGCCCCGTTTGGGGCTCATCGAAGGCAACTCCACCAGCGGAGTATTGCCGATGGCCTCGATCAGGTTATCGCTGCGCATGGCCGTGCGGGACTCACGGGCGCGGGGAGGTCTGCCCTGAAGGGCGGTCGCTCGTCCTGCTAGTGAGCCGCGGCGACTCCCTCCACGTCAGGCGCCGGAGCGAGTCCGCAGAACACCTCGTAATCGATAAGCTCGGTGACGGTGGGGCTGTCTCCGCACAGGGGGCAGGCGGGGTTCCTGCGGGTCCTGACCACGCGGAACTCCATGTTCAGCCCGTCCACGAGCAGCAGGCGCCCGGTGAGGGTCTCGCCGATGCCCAAGATGAGCTTGACGACCTCGGTCGCCTGGATGCTGCCGATGGTGCCCGTGAGCGCGCCAAGCACGCCGGCCTCGGCGCAGTTGGGGACCATTCCGGGGGGCGGAGGCTCCGGGAAGAGGCAGCGGTAGCAGCCCCGGCCCGGCTGGTACACCGTGACTTGGCCGTCGAAGATCAGGATGCTGCCGTCAACGACGGGCTTGCCGTTCAGGTACGCCGCGTCGTTGACGAGGTAGCGCGTCGCGAAGTTGTCGGCGCCGTTCACGACGATGTCGTACTGGGCGACCAGGTCCATCGCGTTCTCCGAGTTGATGGGGAACTCGTGCGGGACGACCGTGACCTCGGGGTTGTACTTGGCCAGTGTCTGAATCGCCGATTCGACCTTGGGCATGCCTACGGTGTCGGAGTTGTGGAGCACCTGCCGCTGGAGGTTGCTCAGGTCGACGGTGTCGAAGTCCACCAGTCCGATGGTCCCGACGCCGGCGAGGGCCAGGTACAACGCCACGGGCCCGCCAAGCCCGCCCGCGCCGATTACCAGCACCCGGGACTCCATCAGCTTGCGCTGACCTCGGCTGCCGATCTGCGGCATGATGATGTGCCGACTGTATCGCTTGACTTGCTCAGGCGTGAGCTGCGGCGCCGTCGTCATCTTGTCTCCTCCTCGCGCCCGCCGCCTCGAAGGGCAGGGGCCTTTCGTTCCGGGCACAGGGCGACGAAACAGTCTACGCCCCCGCTTTCGTTTGGTTGGGTCTTGCGCACGGTCCCTGCGCCCGCTAGCGGACGCTCAATGCTACCGGCTCCGCCGCGCGCATTCGCTGCCGCCTCGCCAGGTCGCCAATAGTCGTGGTGGTGAGCACCGCGTGGACCGCGTCCTCGACATCGCGCCAGATGTCGCGCTGCGCACAGTTGTCGGACAGGGCGCACTCCGACGCGTCCTCGATGCAGTCGAGCGGCGGGTTGCGTCCTTCCAACGTTGCGACCACCTCGTCCAGAGTGATGTCTGCGGCGGAGCGGGCCAGCACATGGCCTCCCTGCGGCCCTCTGCGGCTCTTGATGAAGCCGAACTTGTTGAGCGTCGTCAGCACCTGGTCCAGATACGGCTCCGGGATGCCCTGGCGCCCGGCGATGTCGGCGGTGCGCACGGGGCGGCCCGCCTCGGCGCATTGGGCAAGCTCAACGAGAGCCCTCACTCCGTAGTCCACCTTCATCGGGATGCGCATGGCCGTCTCCTTCCGAGGCGCCTCCGCCAACCGCATCATACAATTCGCCCGCTCCTAAAGTCCACCTAGTCGGTCAACAATAGGTTTATTCCGACGGGTTCGGAGGGAGTACCCTCCCTACATGAGACCTTGCGTAACCCCTTCCGTCATTCCCGCGAAGGCGGGAATCCAGGGCGCGCGGGAGCGAATCCGTAAGGGCAGGTGGAAAGGCAAGGAAGGGTCTGGTATCCTCCAAGGCGAGCCCCGCGTGTCGTCGGGGCGCTTTCTTGTGAAGGGCGGATTTATGGACGAGCTACTCCTTCAAGCGGAATCGCGCGTGGCGCTGAGGAAGAAGACCCGCGCGCTGCGGCGGTCGGGCATTACTCCCATACATCTCTACGGCCGGGGCGAGGACTCCCTCACGCTGCAGGCGGACACGTACGAGCTGGTCAAAGCCCTCGGCATGGCGGGTCGCACGAGCCCGCTCACGGTGAAGGTCGGCGGCGACGAGCATTTCGTCATGGTCCACGAGGTGCAGCGGCACCCTGTGACCGAGCGTCTCCTCCACGTCGACCTGCTACGCATCTCGCGCACGGAGCGCATTCACGCCGCCGTGCCCCTGCGGTTCGAGGGCGAGTCCCTTGGAGCGCGTGAGGAAGGCGCGCTCCTCTCGGAAGACCTCCACGAAATCGAGGTTGAGGCCATGCCCACGGCCATCCCTCACGAAATCATCGTCGACATATCCGCTATGACGGAGCCGGACTGGGCGATTCGCGCGGGCGACATCGCTCTCCCCGCGGGAGTCAACCTCCTCACCGACTCCGAGACCTTCGTTGTGCGCGTCCTGCATCAGCGCGGCGTGGCTGCGACCGCCGAGCAGGAAGAGGCCACTCCCACAGAGGAGACCCCCGTCGCCGGATCCGAGTAGCTACGACGGGAGCCTCGCCCCTACGAATGCCCCGTGCCCGCGCACGAACTCGTCGACGCCGGTCTCGGCGCGTCCCTCCATCTTCACCCGGAGCAGGCGGAGCGCTCCCTCGCCGGTCCCAACGAACGTCTCGCCGCCAATGCTCCCGACCTCGCCCGGCGCAAGCCGGGAGCTAGAGGCAAGCGCCGCCTCGACGACCGCCAAGCGCCTGCCCTCCCAAGACGTCGACGTTCCAGGCCAAGGGTCGTAGGCGCGCACCTTGCGCTCGATGGCTGAGGCCGACTCCGTCCAATCAATGTCGCCGTCGGCCTTGGCCATCCGCCTGGTCAGCGTCACGCCCTCGTCCGGCTGAGGCATCGGCGCTAGCCGACCCTCGACGTACTCCGGGAGCGCCTCCTCGAGCATCGCCGCGCCCAAGGTGAAAAGGCGGTCCGTCAGCTCGGACGTCCGCTCGTCCTCCGAAAGCGCGACGCTCCGCTGGGCCAGCAGCGGCCCCGTGTCGAGGCCCTCGTCCATCACGATCAGCGACGTTCCGGTCTGTTCGTCGCCCGCGAGAATGGCGCCCGCGACCGGAGCCGCGCCACGGTGGCGGGGCAGCAGCGAGGGGTGAACGTTGATCGCGCCATGCCGAGGCCCGAACAGGAAGGGCGCCGGCAGGAGCAAACCATAAGCCGCGAGCACTACGAGGTCGGCATCGAGCTCCCGGAACCGCGTCTGCTCTTCGTCCGTCGTCAGGCGCCGCGGGGTCAGGACCGGGATGCCCAGTTCCTCGGCGCGCACGCGCACAGGCGAGGGCGTCAGCTTGCGCCCGCGGCCCTTCGGCGCGTCCTGCGCCGCGTAGGCCGCGACGACCGACCACCCCTGCCGCATGGCAGTCCTATGGACGGCGTCGAGGACCGGCACGGCGATCGCCGGACTGCCCATGAATACGATGTCGACAGCGCTCACGGCACGATGTTAGCACCCGCCCGCGCAGAGCCCGATTCCCACTAACAAGGCCAGCGCCCGCTTGCTGAGGACTCGGCAAACTTGCAAGAGGGAAGTTGCCGAATTCCCATCGATTCCCGCCTTGAATGGCCCTGCGCGGTGGGTGGTAGCTTGTTCCACACGCCTCTGGCTGACCAGTCATGGCGCATCTTGGTCCTGGCGCGGGACCTGCCGGCAGCCCCGGCCTACACATTAACGGAAACTTCCACCACGGGAGCCCTTCTCGTTGTCCTCTGACGCAGCACAACGCCTCTGGGAAGCCGCCCTCGGACGGCTCCAGCTACAGACGCCGAGACCCACGTTCGATACGTGGCTCGCGGGCACGGCCGGCGGTCGCCTCGACGACGACCTGCTCGTCGTGTCCGTGCCGACGGCCTTCGCCGCTGAGTGGATCGAGCACCGCATCCACTCCCTCGTCGAGGAGGCCGTCTCTGCTGTCGCAGGACATCGGCTCGCCATCTCCTACGTCGTTGGGCAGGTATTCAACGCCCTTCCGGAGGGAGCCTCCACGCCCACGCCTCCTCCGGGTCGCGCCCCGCAACGGGAGGCGGGCCAGCTTCGTCTCGACTACACCTTCGATTCGTTCGTGGTCGGCCCGGGGAACCAGCTGGCCCATGCAGCGGCGATGGCCGTCGCAGATGCGCCGGGGTCGGCATACAACCCCTTGTTCCTCTACGGAAGCGTCGGCCTCGGCAAGACGCACCTCATGCATGCCATCGGCCATCGCACGACTGCCGCGGGGCGATTGACGCTCTACGTGACCTCGGAACAGTTCACGAACGAGTACCTCAGCGCGATCCGCGAGCGCAAGACCAACGCCTTCCGCGCTCGCTTCCGCTCCATTGAGGTGCTGTTGGTCGATGACGTGCAGTTCCTCGCCGGGAAGGAAGCTACTCAAGAGGGGTTCTTCCACACCTTCAACGCGCTTCACGGGTACGGGGGCCAGCTAGTTATGACCAGCGACCGCCCCGCGGGCGAGCTACGCCTCCTCGAAGCCCGCCTCCGATCGCGGTTCGAAGCCGGACTGCAAGCCGACATTACGCCGCCGGACTACGAGACGCGCGTCGCAATGCTGACCTCTTTCGCATCCGGCGCGGGGATTGTCATCGCACCCTCAATCCTCGGGTTCATCGCCGAACGGGTCTGCGACAGTGTCCGAACACTGCGAGGATGCTTCACCCGACTAGAGGCGCTCGCAGCGTTTACCGGCAGGCCCATCACTCTCGACCTAGCCCGTGACGCGTTAGGGCCTCAATCGCCCCCTACTGAGGCTGTTCTCTCCCCAGAAGCCATCCTCCAAACCATCGCTGCATGGCGTCGGTTGCCCACCATTGCCCTTACCGGATCTCGTCGCGACCGCGAGGCCTCCTCTGCTCGCCAAGTCGCGATGCACCTCCTCCACACGCTCCTAGGGACAAGCCCTGAGGAGATTGGCGCAATCTTAGGGAACCGCGACCGGACAACCATCTTATATGGCCTGAGGCGAGCCTCCGAAGCGATTTCAAGGGACAAGAATCTAGCCCTCGAGGTGGAAAGTATCCGTGATTCCTTGAAGTCCATCTCTCTTCCATCCAGCCTCTCAACACCTGCTTGAGCAGGCCACTATCAGGAGCACACCCCTCTCTCCACATCCTCTCTCCTCCCGATTATCCTCTCCTCCGATTAATCCCCTGCTCTTAGAGGAATGAATGCAAGACCAGATAGAGATTGAACTCAATGGAGGGAGAGGCGGGAATGGCGCAGTGTCCTTCCTCAGGGAGAAGTTCCGCCCGAAGGGAGGCCCTGACGGAGGAGACGGGGGCGATGGGGGGCCTGTCATCGCCCGGGCGATGTCTCACCTTCGGTCGCTCGACCACCTCGATGGCGTGAAGGGGATTGTTGGCGCGGCAGGGTCTCCCGGCCGGAGCAAGAACCGGACTGGCGGCAAGGGGAAGGCCTCTTATGTGGATGTCCCCGTGGGGACAGTCGTCTGGACGTGTGAAGAGGATGCCGAACGGACGCTGCTGACGGAACTGACATCCGATCGGGCAGAAGTGGTCGTCGCTTACTCGGGGACTGGGGGCTTGGGGAACGCGCGGTTCGCGACGTCGACTAATCAGGAGCCTCTACTTGCGGTAGGAGGTGAGCCGGGCGAACAGCGGCTCGTCGAGTTGGAGGTTAAGCTCTTTGCCGACGTGGGGCTGGTCGGCGCGCCGAACGCGGGGAAATCGACTCTGTTGAGCGTCGTGTCCCGCGCCAAACCCAAAGTCGCGGACTATCCCTTCACCACTCTTGCCCCCGTGCTTGGAGTGGTGACCCTCGGGGAGAGAACTATCGTGGCTCTCGACATCCCGGGTCTGATTGAGGGGGCTCACAGGGGTCGAGGACTCGGACTGGAGTTCCTTCGCCACTGCGAGCGGGCCATCGTCTTGATTCAATTAGTGGACGGGATGGCGGAGGATCTTGCGGCGGACTATGCAGCTATCGCCGACGAACTCCTGCGCTATGGCGCAGGCCTCGAAACAAAGGCGCGTGTAGTAGCCGTCACGAAGATGGATATCCCCGAAGCGAAGGCACGTTTCGTGGAACAACGGATGGCTCTAGCCACCACTGCCGGCCTGGAGCCGATGGGAATCGCTTCTGTGACGGGAGAGGGGATACCTGGTCTCCTGAAGCGCCTAGAGGGGCTGATCCCGCCTGCTGAAGATAACGTAGATGGCTATATGCCCCCTCAGGTCCCGCGACTGCGCCGCCCTGACCCTAGGCCGAGGGTTGTCCGGGATGAGGATGCTTATGCTGTTTCCTGCCCTCCCGCGGAACGCATCCTCGAGGCGGTCAGCCTGAGCAGCTGGCGCGCGCGGCTGCAGTTCCACCGCGAGCTTGAACGGCTGGGGGTTATCGAGGCGCTTGAGCGCGCGGGAGCAGGCCAGGGTGATACGGTGCGCATCGCAGACTTCGAGTTCGTGTGGGAGTAGGGATGCGTCGAGGGATACTGGGGGGGACGTTCGACCCCATACACACCGGACACTTGATCCTTGCACAGGAGGTCCAGTGGCGCTTGCGCTTGGATGAGGTCTGGTTCGTGCCGACAGGCTCGCCCTGGATGAAGCGCGGGGAGCCAGTCACGGAAAGGCGGCACCGACGCGCGATGGTCGAGCTGGCTATCGAGGGCAACCCCGGCTTTCGCTTGTCGACGTTGGAACTCGACAGGCCGGGGGAGACGTACACCGTCGAGACGCTCGAAGACCTGCGCGCGGGGCCGATGGCGGACGACGAGCTGCTGTTCATCATGGGCACGGACACCCTCCATTCGATGCACCTGTGGCGGGAGCCGAGGCGCATCCTGGAACTGACGCGCTTGGTCGTCGCGCTCCGTCCCGGCCATGGCGCGATCGACCTTGGACAACTCAAGGCGGTCGACCCCACGGCGCCCGAACGGGTGATGACGGTCCACATGCCCCTCATTGAAATCAGCGGCGTGGAGCTGCGCCGCCGAGTGAGCCACGGCGAACCGGTGCGCTACCTGGCGCCCGACGCCGTGGCCGACTATATCTCGCGCCACGGCCTGTACCGTGGGGGCAATGCCGTGCTATCGGCGGGAGGTTGACGTGACTCAGTCCGACGTGAGGCTGGGGATCGCGAACGAAATCCTTGCTTTGGCGCGTGAGCTCGACGCTCTCAAGTTCGGCGAGTTTGTCCTCGCCTCCGGTGAGACGAGCAGCTACTACTTTGACGGCCGGCTGCTGACGCTGTCGCCGCGAGGAGCGAATCTGGCTGCTCAGGCGCTCCTGCCTTTGATCAGGGCGTCGGGCGCGTCGGCGGTGGGCGGCCCCGCCGTGGGGGCGGTCCCGCTGGTGACGGAGCTTGCCATGCTGAGCGGCCAGGACGGGGGCGCGCTCATCCCTGGCTTCTTCGTCAGGAAAGAGGCCAAAGACCATGGCATGGGGAAGGCGCTGGAAGGGCCGGTCCCGGCAGGGGCTCGGGTCGCGATTGTGGACGACACCTGCTCGACGGCCGGCTCGCTCTACATGGCCATCGAGGCCGCCGAGGCCGCGGGGCACGAAGTGGCGCTGGTTGCATGCATTCTGGACCGCCGCCAGGGCGGCAGCGACCGTCTGCGAAGCGAGGGCTATCCGTTCCGGACGATTCTCGAGGCCGACGCGGAAGGCAACGTCGCCCCCGCTTAGCGGCGCCCGCTGCTCCGGCTTAGATATCGAGGTTCTTGACCTGCCGGGCGTGGGCTTGAATCCACTCTTTGCGCGGCTGGACCAAGTCCCCCATGAGCTCGGTGAACGCTTTGTCGGCGTCTGCGGCGTCTTCCACGGACACCTGCAACAGCGTCCGTGTCGTCGGGTCCATGGTCGTCTCCCATAGCTGATCGGGGTTCATCTCTCCGAGCCCCTTGTACCGCTGGAGGCCGATGCCCTGGCGCTCGGCGTTGCGTTCCAGCACTTGGGCAAGATCCTGCCATGCGACGTCAGCGGCGACCTCGTTGTCGCGGCGGGACACCTTGTACGTGTGACCGTTGACCCATTGCGAGAGGGACGGGAAGAGCTGCTGGGCGCGGTGGGCGGAGGCGGACTCCAACACCCGGGGGACGTTGATCGTGCCGTAGCCGGGAATCTCGATGAAGTACTCCCCCTTCGCCTTATTGACCAGGGGCTTGCACTCGAACCCTTGGGCAGTGAGCCAGGCGACCACGGCGTTGAGTGTTTCCTCGCCCTCGAAGGCCAGCCGGTAGGCGCCTTGCTCAGCGCCCTGCATGAACGGTCCGACGAGCTCTGGCGCGACGCCCAGGCTGGAGAGAGGACGCGTCCAGCTCAAAAACTCTTTGAGCCGCTCGACGAGGTTCTGCAGCTTCGCGCCGGACAGCTTGACCGCGCCGTCGCTCGACGCGATAGCGAGGCGTCCGAACATTTGCCGCGCGAGCCACGTGTCCTTGTCGCTCTCTGAGTACTGGTACTGGACCGCTCGCCCGCGGGACGTGCGGTAGAGCGGCGGCTGAGCGATGTAGAGGTGGCCGGCGTCGATCATCATGCGCATGTTGCGGAAGAAGAAGGTGAGCAGAAGCGTGCGGATGTGGGCGCCGTCGACGTCGGCGTCGGTCATGATGATGACCTTGTGGTACCGGAGCTTGGCGAGATTGAAGTCTTCGCCGAGGCCAGCGCCGAGGGCGGTGATGAGCGCCCGAATCTCTTCGTGCGCGAGCATCTTGTCCGGACGGGCCTTCTCCACGTTGAGGATCTTGCCCCGCAGGGGGAGGATGGCCTGGTACTTGCGGTCGCGGCCCATCTTGGCGGAGCCGCCGGCGGAGTCGCCCTCGACGACGTACAGTTCGGAGAACTCGGGGTTGCGCTCGGCGCAGTCGGCGAGCTTGCCGGGGAGGGAGCCGCCGTCCATCGCGTTCTTGCGGATGACGAGGTCGCGAGCCTTGCGGGCGGCCTCGCGGGCGCGCTGGGAGGTCATGCACTTCTCGATGATGCGCCGAGCCTCGTGGGGGTGCTCCTCCAGGTAGAATTCGAGGTTCTGCACCAGGGCTTGCTCGACTGCCGCCTTGGTCTCGGCGTTGCCCAGCTTGCCCTTGGTCTGGCCTTCGAACTGGGGTTCTTCGAGCCGGACGCTGACGATGGCGGTCAACCCTTCACGGACGTCGTCCCCGCTGAAGTTGGGGGTGTCGTCCTTCACCAGCTTGCTCTTTTTCGCGTAGTTGTTGATTGCGCGGGTGAGGCCGGCGCGGAACCCTACGAGGTGGGTGCCGCCGTCGGCGGTATTGATGCAGTTGGCGAAGGCGAGAGTGGACTCGTAGAAGCCGCCGTTGTACTGCAAGGCGACCTCGACTATCGTGTCGTCGGAGTTCTGCTCGAAATAGAAGGGCTCGCTCTGAAGGACTTCGCGGTTCTGATTGAGCTGGCGCACGAAGCTGGCGATGCCGCCCTCGAAGTAGAACGTCCGATCCGCCTCGGGGTGGGTCTCGGAGGAGAAAGAGATCCAGATTGCCTTGTTCAGGTAGGCCATCTCCCGGAAGCGCTGCAGCAAGGTGTCCCACTCGTAGTTCGCGGGACCGAATATCTCCGAGTCGGCCATGAAACGGACGAGGGTCCCGCTTCGGAGGGAATCGTCGTCCGATATCGGGCCCTCGTCGATTACGTCGCCTGTGGGGATGCCGCGCGCGTACTCCTGGGAGTAGATGCGGCCGTCGCGGCGCACCTCGACGCGCATGGTCTCGGCCAACGCGTTCACGACGGACGCGCCGACGCCGTGCAGGCCGCCGGACACCTTGTAGGCGCCGCCGCCGAACTTCCCGCCGGCGTGCAGGGTCGTCATGATGGTTTCGAGGGCGGGGCGTCCGGTGGTGGCGTGGGTGTCGACGGGGATTCCGCGGCCGTTGTCCCAGACGGAAACGGAGTTGTCCGCGTGCAGCCTCACGGAGACGCGGTCGCAGTACTCGGCCATCGCCTCGTCGATTGCGTTGTCGACGATCTCGTAGACCAAGTGATGGAGACCGCGCTGGTCGGTGCTCCCGATGTACATCCCGGGTCGGCGGCGGACCGCCTCCAAGCCCTCGAGGACCTGGATATCGCTAGCCGTGTACCTGGCCTCTTCTTGTTTGACCATGCTGGTTGGGGCTCCTGGTGTGTGGGCGCGGCGCGGGGACTGCGCCACAATGGGTTTCAGAGGGTCTCCGCAGCTTCGCAAAAGGTGCGGGAATATACCTGATTCTACTAATTGTTAGAGACGGGGTCAAAGAGTTCACGTACATTTTGTGGTTATTTCCGTGGTTTACTCGCGCCTGGCCGAAGGCTTGACGGCCCGCCCTCGCCGCGCTAAATATCTCCGGCGTGTCTTACCCCCCAGTAATCGCCATGGATGGGCCGGTCGCGTCCGGCAAGACTACGGTCGGCCGCGAGCTCGCCAAGCGGCTCGGGTACCTGTTCGTCGATACCGGCGTCCTCTACCGGGCGGTGACCCGCGCCGCGCTCGATAGCGGCGTCTCTCCGGCTGACGATGAGGCGCTGGCCGCGCTTGCGGAGCGCCTCGACCTCCGGCTAATCGACAGCGGCGAGGGCGTGCTGATAGACGGCGTCGACGTGACAGACGGACTACGCACGCCGGAAGTCGAGGCGGCGGTCTCCACAGTCTCCCGCGTCGCCGGCGTGCGCCAGGCTATACTCGCGCCGCAGCGCGCCGTTGCGCAAGGGGGTGGTGTCGTGATGGTCGGACGCGACATCGGCACGAAGGTGCTGCCCGGCTCGGCCAAGGTGTATCTCGACGCATCGGTCGAGGAGCGGACGCGCCGCCGGGCGACAGAGCTGGAACAAAGGGGGGAGCCGCGCGCGGAGGCCGACGTGCGCGCCAATCTGGAGATGCGCGACGCTATCGACTCCCAGCGGGAGGAAGCCCCGCTGCGGACGGCTGACGACGCTTACGTGGTCGCGACGGACGGGCTCGATGTGCAGGCAGTAGTGGAAAATATACTTGCGGCGCTGGCTGAGTAGGGTATGAAACGGCCACAGTTGGACATCTGGTACCGGACCGGCCGCTTGCTCGCGCGCATCTTCCTCCCTACCTTCGGAAGCGTCGAGGTCGTCGGCCGTGAACGCGTGCCGCTCAGAGGGCCGCTCATCATCGCCGCCAACCACCAGAGCTATGCGGATCCGCCGGTCCTGGTCTATGCGATCTCCCGGCCGATGTTCTTCCTGGCCAAGCGCGGGCTCTTCGTCGGCCCGCTCGTGTCCTACGTCTTTCGCATGTGGCACGCGTACCCGGTGAAGCAGAACGGGGAGGCCGCCGACTCCCTCCGTTGGGCCCGGGAGATCCTCGCTCGGGACCGGGCCTTGCTCGTCTTCCCGGAGGGTAAGCGCAATCCCGGCGGGTTGGGGGAGGGAGTGGATGGGCTCACTTACGTAGCGCTCCGCTCCGGGGCCCCCATCCTGCCGGTGGGCATCACCGGGACGGAGCGGATAGTCAGCATGGCCCGCATCCCCTTCCATTTCAAACGCCTGAAGGTGGTGATAGGGGAGCCCTTCACCCTGCCCATGGTGGAAGGACGGGTCGATAGACTGGAGCTCCGGGAGATGACGCACCGGATCATGGGGCGAATCGCCGAGCTTCTCCCGCCGGACTACCGGGGCTTCTATGCGGAGCGGAGCGCAGCGTCGGCCGGGCCGCTTTCCAACCCTCCTCCGCACACGGGAGAGGGGACCAGACAGACCTCGCCTGGGCAGGCTCCTCCCTAACCCTTTCTGCGGATGGGAGAGGGAGTCAGACACGCTCCGCCCATGCCTTCGAGGTAACTGTTCAGAGTTCGTGAGTTCTTCTTGACCAGGGTATCGCCGAGAGACCAACTTTACCTCTGACTAAGGTCATATCCCCCGGCTCCGCAGGCATTCGCCTCATCAACTCTGAACAGTTACGCCTTTGAGGGCGCGCTAGACCGCCAATGTGCCCTGTGCTAGCATCGCCTGTCGGCGCACCGGAAGCTCAGGAGACCTCTGCTATTTCGCTTGTTGCCGCCGACGAGCAGAAGGACTTCCGGACCGATCGACTCAGGAGGAGGACTCGATGGCGACTACGGCAGGCAAGATGGTGTACCGGCTCGCGGAAGGCGGGGCGGACATGGTCAGCCTGCTCGGCGGCAAAGGGGCCCACGCGAGCGAGATGGCCCGGATCGGCATCCCGGTTCCGCCCGGCTTCGTCATCACCACGGAGAGCTCCCTCGAATACTTCCGCCTCGGCAGGCGCTTTCCGGATGGGCTGTGGGACGACATCGTCGAGCACGTCCATGCGTTGGAGGAGCAGACCGGCCGCGTATTCGGCGACTCCGACAACCCCCTCGTCGTGTCCGTTCGCTCCGGCGCTCCGGTGTCGATGCCCGGCATGATGGACACCATCTTGAATATGGGCGTCGCCGACTCGACCGTCGACGGCGTTGCGAGGATGATGGGCGATGAGCGCCCTGCCCTCGACGCTTTCCGCCGGCTCGTGCAGGGCTTTGGGGACGTGGTGCTCGGCATCCCCAAGGACCGCTTCGAGACCGTGCTGACGCAGGCTAAGAAGGACGCGGGCATCGAGTTCGACTACGAGCTACAGCCCGACGCCCTCCGAACTCTGATTGCCGCCTTCAAGGAGATTATTCACGAGGCGACGGGCGAGCCGATGCCGTCCGACCCATGGGCGCAGCTGCAGGCCGCTATCGAAGCGGTGTTCAGCTCGTGGAACAACCCGCGGGCCATCACCTACCGGGAGTTCCAAGGCATTTCCCATGACATGGGAACGGCCTGCGTCATCATGGCGATGGTGTTCGGGAACCTGGGCGATGACAGCGGCACGGGCGTCCTGTTCTCACGCAGTCCGGCAACGGGCGAGAAGCTCCTGTACGGGGAATTCCTGCCCAACGCTCAGGGTGAGGACGTGGTCGCCGGTATCCGCACCCCCCAGCGTATCGGGGCCCTCGGCGACACGTGGCCGGACATCTACCGGCAGATCGAGGACACCGCGCGGCGGCTCGAAGGGCACTACAAGGACGTGCAGGACATCGAGTTCACGGTGGAGCGCGGCAAGCTCTACATCCTTCAGACGCGCTCCGCGAAGCGCACAGCCCCAGCGGCCGTGCGTATCGCCGTCGATTTCGTCGAAGAGGGCGTCCTCACCAAGGAGCAGGCCCTCGGCAGGGTCGAGGCGACCGAGGTTTCCTCGGTGCTCATGCCCCAATTCGTCGCCGAGGCGAAGGACGCTGCGTCCAAAGACGGACGGCTCCTTGCCCAGGGCGTGGGAGGGTCGCCCGGCGCTGCAAGCGGCATTGTCGTGACGGACCCGGACCGCGCCGTCGAGATGGCGGATGCAGGGCAGAAGGTCGTGCTGGTTCGCCATGAGACCAGTCCCGACGATGTCCACGGCATCATCAAGGCTACGGGCGTGCTCACGAGCAGAGGCGGTATGACGAGCCATGCCGCGGTCGTTACGCGCGGCCTCGGCAAACCCTGTGTCGTCGGCTGCGAGGAGCTGCACTTCGACGCGAGCGGCCGGACCGCATCGGCGCGGGGCAAGTCCATTACCGAGGGCGACGTCATCAGCATCGATGGAAGCACGGGCGAGGTGTTCATCGGCGAGGTCGAGGCAGTCTCTCCGCGGCCTGACGACCTCCACGAGCTCAACAGGCTCCTCACTTGGGCGGACGCGGTCCGCAAGCTTCAGATCTGGGCGAACGCCGACACTCCGGAGGACGCCCGCCGGGCCCGCGCGAACGGGGCCGAGGGGATAGGCCTGTGCCGCACGGAGCACATGTTCTTCAACGAGGCGCGTCTGCCGCACATCCAACGGCTCCTCGCCATGGGTCCGGAGGCGTCGAGCCTGATCAGGCGTGCGGACGAGCTTGCCCTCGCTCTCGCCAACGCTCCCGCCTCCGAGCGCGACTCCCTCACGGAGCGCCTTGAAGCCGCGAGACGGGAGGTGGAGTCCTCCGACACCGTGCGCGAGTTCCACCTCGAGCTATCGCGGCTGGAACAGTTCCAGACCGAGGATTTCTACGGCATCTTCAAGGCTATGGAAGGCCTGCCGGTCGTCATCCGCCTGCTGGACGCGCCCCTGCACGAGTTCCTGCCCGGATACGAAGAACTGGTCCAGGAGGTCGCGGAGCTCAAGCGGCGCATCGAGGGCGGGGACCGCATCACGGCATGGCTGGACCGGGGACGCGACCTCGTGAACCGCTCCGCCCACGAGATTGAGAGGCTCCCGGTAGGCAAGCGCCTCGCCGATTGGCTCGGCGAGCACGTCGAACAGCCCGAATCAGGGAAAGACGCTGAGCTCAGCGCCCAGTTGGAGGAGAAGCAGCAGACCCTCGCGCTCGTCGAGCGCCTGCGGGAGACGAACCCGATGCTTGGGCACCGAGGCTGCCGCGTCGGTCTTACGATGCCCGAGATATACGAGATGCAGGTGCGGGCCATCGTGACGGCGGCCTGCCGGCTGACTGAGGAAGGCTCTACGGTCTACCCGGAGATCATGATCCCTATCGTCTCCCACGTGAACGAGCTCAAGTGGCTGCGGCCTCGCCTGCGAAGCATCGCCAGCGCCACACGCGAGGCCATCGGGACCTACGTCACCTACCTGTTCGGGACGATGATCGAGGTGCCGCGGGCCGCCCTCACCGCCGACGAGATCGCGTCCGAGGCCGAGTTCTTCTCCTTCGGGTCCAACGACCTGACGCAGATGACGTTCGCCTTCAGCAGGGACGACGCCGAGAGCAAGTTCCTGAACCACTACGTCGGGGCCGACATCCTCCCAAGGAACCCCTTCAATAGCCTCGACACATTAGGTGTGGGCAAGCTGATGAGGATGGCGACGATTGAGGCCCGCCGTATTAGTCCCGACTTCCCGGTCGGCATCTGCGGCGAGCACGGCGGCGATCCGCGCAGCATCGCCTTCTGCAACGAGATCGGCCTCAACTACGTCAGCGCCTCCCCCTTCCGAGTGCCGGTCGCTCGCCTAGCCGCTGCTCAGAGCGCACTCGGCCAGCTGAGCTGGGACTGACGGGAGGACGCGCTCGTCCGGCCGCGTAGGCCGCCCCCGCCTTTCGTGACGCGCATCACAAGTTATATTGACACGAGTTTCACAATCTCCTACTATTCCATCCTGGTCGCCGGGGCCTCCGCCCCGGTGTTTCTCTTTTATGGCGCAGCCGACGCCGGTCCTGGGAGGACCCCATGGCCACTATTCACGATGAACAAGCGCGGCAGTACGTTCTCCGTAGCGCGAAGGAGAACGACGTTAAGTTCATCCGCTTTTGGTTCACCGACATACTCGGCAACCTCAAAGGGTTCGCCATCACCGAGGCCGAGCTCGAAGGGGCCTTGGAATACGGCATGGCGTTCGACGGCTCCACCGTCCAAGGGTTCGCGCGGCGCGACGAGAGCGACATGGTCGCCATGCCTGACCCGACGACTTTTTCGATACTCCCCTGGCGCCCGCGGCAGAACGCCGTCGCCCGCATGTTCTGCGACGTGCTCCGTCCGTCGGGCGAGCCCTTCGAGGGCGACCCCCGCTACGTGCTCAAGCTGGCGCTCGGGCGCGCCGCCGCGCTTGGCTACGAGTTCCAGGTCGGCCCCGAGATGGAACACTTCTACCTCAAGTCCGCGGAGGACCCCCAACCCCTCGATGTCGGCGGCTACTTCGACCTGACCACTCCCCTCGACGCGGCCTCGGATCTCAGGCGGGACACCGTGCTGTCGCTCGAAGAGATGGGCATACCTGTCGAGTACAGCCATCACGAAGTGGCGCACGGGCAGCATGAGATCGACCTCCGCCACACGGACGCCCTCACTATGGCCGACACGGTGATGACCTACCGGCAGGTGGTCAAGGAAGTGGCGATGGGGCGCGGCGTCTACGCCACCTTCATGCCCAAGCCCTTCCAGGACCAGAATGGCAACGGCATGCACGTGAATATGTCGCTTTCCAAGGGGGACGAGAACGCGTTCTTCGACCCGGACGCGGAGCACAAGCTCTCCATCACGGCGCAGCAATTCATTGCGGGCTTGCTCGCCCACGCCGCGGAGATTGCGTGTGTCTGCAATCAGTGGGTGAACTCCTACAAACGGCTCGTCCCCGGTTACGAGGCGCCAGCCTACACAACGTGGGCGGCGGTGAACCGGTCGGACCTCGTGCGCGTGCCTGCCTACCGCCGGGGCAAAGAATCGTCGGTCCGCATCGAGTTCCGCCAGCCCGATCCTGCCTGCAACCCCTATCTCGCCTTCGCCGCGATGCTGACCGCAGGGCTCGCGGGCATCGAGGGCGAGTATCCCCCCGTGGCGCCCTCCGACCGCGATGTGAACACACTGTCCGATGAGGAGCGCAAGGCGTTAGGGATTACGAGCTTGCCTGGGAGTCTCTACGAGGCGCTCCAAGCGGCGGAAGACAGCGAAATCCTCCGCACCGCCCTAGGCGCGCACACCTACGACTCGCTTATGGAGAACAAGCGCATCGAGTGGGACAGGTATCGGTCCGCAGTCACTGACTACGAGCTCAAACGGTACCTTCCCAACCTGTAAGGAGACGGTCGGCTCCCCACGATTGACACCGTCCCATCGCTCCGGGATAATCTACCTAAGGCTGAGACGGGGAATAGTAAGCCGTCAGGCGGGGCTTCAGAGAGCCGGGGTAGGTGAGAACCGGCGCCTGCGCGATGGTCGAATGGGCCCCTGAGCCGCGGCCCGAAACCTCCGGGGAGTAGGCGTCGACGGGACCGTCCCGGTACAGACGGACGGCATAAACCGCCGCAGGCGGTCGTGCCGAAAGAGTCTCCGCGTGTGAGCGCGGGGAGAACAAGGGTGGCACAGCGGTAAACCCCGCCCCTTACTGGGAGCGGGGTCTTTTTGTGTCTGGAGGAGACCGGATGGCCCGGTGCGTTCCGACAATCGAACAGTTCAGCGCCCTAGCCGGCGAGGGCTACAACCTCATCCCGGTCTACAGGGAGGTCGTCGCCGACCTCGAGACGCCCGTGTCCGCCTACCTCAAGATTGCGGGCGCGGTCGGCGAGGGCAACTCGTTCCTGCTGGAGAGCGTCGAGGGCGGCGAGCGGCTGGCGCGGTTCAGCTTCATGGGCGCCGAGCCCTACCGCATCCTGCGCACGGGCCACGGCCAGCCGGACGGCGCAGGCGACCCCCTTGCGGCCATCGAGGCGGAGCTCGGCCGCTTCAGGCCGGCCCATGTTCCTGGGCTCCCGCGCTTCGTCGGAGGAGCGGTCGGCTATCTGGGCTACGAGACCATTCACTATTTCGAGCCTCGTGTCCCCATTCCCACCGAGGACCCCCAAGGCCTTCCCGAGGCGGTCTTCCTATTCACCGACTCCCTGCTCGTTTTCGACCACGTCCGACACAGGATCCAAATCGTCGCGACCGCGCACGTTGAGGGCGCGCCTGAGGAGGCCTACCGCAAGGCCGTGGAGCGTATCGACGAGCTGGCGGAGCGCCTCGCGCAACCCTTGCCGCGGCAGGCCCAGCTTGCGGAGGAGTCCGGGGGCGGCGAGGTCGCCACCGGGGCGGAGGCCGACTATCGCGAACGCTCCAACAAGACGCCGGGCGAGTACCACGCAATGGTCCGGCGCGCCAAGGAGTACGTCGTCGCGGGCGACATCATCCAGGCCGTTCCGTCGCAGCGGATGGAAGTGCCGGTCAGCTCCGGCGCGTTCGACCTCTACCGCTCGCTGCGGGCCGTCAACCCATCTCCCTACATGTACTTCCTCCAGCTCGACGATTTCGCGATCGTCGGCGCCTCGCCCGAGATGCTGGTGCGGGCCGAGGACGGCCTCGTCGAGACGCACCCCATCGCAGGCACCCGCCCTCGCGGGAAAGACGAAGCGGATGACCGCCGGATCGAGGCCGAGCTCTTGGCCGACGAAAAGGAACGCGCCGAGCACATCATGCTGCTCGATCTCGGGCGGAACGACATCGGCCGTGTGAGCAAGCCCGGCACAGTCGAGGTCACGGAGATGCTCCAGGTCGAGCGCTACTCCCATGTGATGCACCTCGTGTCCCACGTTACGGGGCGCCTGCGCGACGATATGACCGCGTTCGACGCGCTCCGGGCCTGCTTCCCTGCGGGCACCGTGTCGGGCGCGCCGAAGATCCGGGCGATGGAGATCATCGCCGAGCTGGAAGGCGAACGGCGTGGGACCTACGCGGGCGCCGTCGGCTATTTCAGCTACTCAGGCAACATGGACACCGCCATCACCATCCGGACGATGGCCGTCAAGAACGGGACAGCTTATGTCCAGGCAGGCGGCGGGGTCGTCTACGACTCCGACCCGGAGACCGAGCGGCAGGAGTCGCTCCACAAGATGAATGCGCTGCTCAGGGCGATAGCCGAGGCCGACGCCGGCAGGGCTAGCGGTTAGTGCGGCCGCGGGAAGACCGGTACAATCGAGAGCGATGGACGGAGATCGAGATGCTGCTGCTGATTGATAATTACGACAGCTTCACCTACAACCTCTACCAGTTCCTGTCCGAGCTGGGCGCGGACGTGGAAGTCGCGCGGAACGACGCCGTTACGCTGGAGGCTGTCGAAGCGATGGCCCCCGAGCGCATCGTCATCTCGCCCGGCCCCTGCACCCCGGCTGAGGCCGGCATCTCGACGGAGCTAGTGAGCCGGTTCGGCGAACGTCTGCCGATCTTGGGCGTATGCCTGGGCCACCAGTGCATCGGCGCGGCCTACGGCGCAAAGATCGTCGGCGCGGGCGAGATCATGCACGGTAAGACGAGCATGATCAGCCACGACGGCAAGGGCGTGTTCGAGGGCTTGCCGGACCCCTTCCAAGGCATACGGTACCACTCGCTGGCTATCGACCCGGAGACCGCGACCGATGTCCTCGAAGTGACCGCGCGCAGCGAGAGCGGCGTAATCATGGGCGTTCGACATCGAGAGTTCCCCGTCGAGGGCATCCAGTTCCACCCCGAGTCCATCATGACCCAGAATGGCAAAGAGCTGCTGCGGAACTTCCTGAGGATGGCGGCATGAACGCCGACTACGAAAGGAGCTACCCGTGGACCTGGGAGCAGGAGGTTGCTTCCCCGGCCACCCAAGCCTACGAAGAGGCTGCTCAATGCCTGCGGGGCGCGGGCTTCCGCTTGCGCGAGGCGCAGCCCCCCGAGGCGGCGGCCGAGCCCGAGCGGTTCGACGGCAAGTTCATGGCCAAACGGGATGTCGTTCTAGACGCGCGGAAACGCCGGACCGGCAAGATTGCGCTCGGCGTCGGCGTCGCGTTGACCGTTATTCTGCTCATAATGCTGGCCGAGGATATCGGCGCGGAGCGCGGCATCATCTCCACGCCCCTCCTCGTCGCGGTCATCCTTGGGGGCTTTGGCATGAACCGCCTCCGCGAGCCGGAGCAGCGCGTCCGCAAGCTGATTGAGGTCAGCGTGACTGACGCGCCCGGAGGAGGCGCTCGGCTCATAGCAAGAGGCGGCTCCGGCCCTGCGTTCGGCGACGATTGGGTCGAGCAGTGGACCGACGAGCAAGACTTCGAGGACGAGGAGGCGGCGTTGGCGAATGTCGGCGCCCCACTGGCGACTGAGGCGCAGGCATGACTCGGGAAGCGGCGCTGACAGCCGGGGTACGGGGAAACTTCTTGGAGGTCGGCAGGTGAAAGAAACAGACTTTGCCAGCTCTCCTTTTTGGGATACGTGGTTGATGGACGTGTCCGCGGAGGAAGGCTGCCGCAGAGCGCAGGACTCGCTCACGGCTGGCGGCTACCGGCTGCTGGAGCCGGTCAGGAAAAGCGACGACGGAACCTACACGTTGAGGGCGGGCTCAGGGTCGAAGCGCCGCTTCATCATCAGGAACGCCCATCTGATTTTTGCGGGTTCGATGGTCTTGTCGGCGGTTACGCTGGTTGCGACAGCTGTCGCGGAAGCAACCATGGACTTAGAGGGCGACGCGCCGATCATTCCCATGCTGATCCTCCTGTTCGGAATCCTCATGGGCGCCGGGGGCCTGCGCGAGGCGAGGAAGCTCCCCAAGATGAACCCCAAGCTCATGGAGGTTACCGTCTTGCCTACAATGGACGGCCGCTGCCGCGTCCTAGTGAAAGGAGCGTTCACGCCGGCCGCAAAGCAGGCAGACCTGCGCGGGGCGGAAGAACGCCGCAAGCCGCCGGAGAAGAGGCAATGATTCAGGAAGCGATACGAAAGCTCGTCGACGGTCGTGCGCTCTCAGAGGAGGAGTCCGCCGCCGCCGCCGAGGACATTATGACCGGCGAGGCGACGCCTGCCCAGATAGGCGCGTTCTTAGTCGCCCTTCGACTGAACGGCGAGACCGTCGAGGAGATTGTCGGCATGGCGAAGGTCATGCGCGAGAAGGCATTGCGCGTCCCCGGCGACGGCGAGCTAGTGGACGTGGTGGGCACCGGCGGCGACGGCCTCCACACCTTCAACGTCTCCACGGCATCGGCCTTCGTCACTGCCGCAGCGGGCGTGAAGGTCGCCAAGCACGGCAACCGCGCCGCGTCCGGCAGCGTCGGCGCCGCCGACATCCTTGAAGCGAATGGGGTGAAGCTCGAGCTCAGCCCGGAGGCCGTCAGGCGCTGTATCGACGAGGTCGGCATCGGCTTCATGTTCGCCCCCGCCTTTCATCCCGCGATGCGCTTCGCCGGCCCCGTGCGACGAGAGCTTGGCGTGCGGACTGTCTTTAACTTCCTCGGCCCGCTCACGAATCCTGCGGGCGCCCTCTACCAGTTGCTCGGCGTCGCCCAGCCCAGGGATGCGTCCTACGATGTCGCCGAGGCCGTAGCGGGCGTGCTCGCGTCGCTGGGCTCCAGGCGTTCCTGGGTGGTGCGCGGCGACGACGGCCTCGACGAGCTGACGACGACCGCCGCTTCCCAGGTATGGGAAGTCAGGGACGGCGGGGTGACGCACTTCACCCTCGCTCCCGAAGACGCCGGTCTGCAGCGCGCGGAGATGAGCGACTTGCAGATCGACGGTGCTGAGCAGGCCAGGGAGAAGTTCGAGCGCGCCCTCTCCGCAGACGCGTCGCCGGAGAAGGACATCGTCCTCCTGAACGCCGCCGCCGCCCTCATAGTGAGCGGCAAAGCGAGCGGCATCGCCGCAGGCGTAGAGATGGCGCGCGATGTGATTGATTCCGGCGCCCCCATCGAGAAGGTGAAGCGGCTAGCCGCGTTGAGCCAGACCCTTACGTGACGTAAGAGATATGACGACCGGAACGATACTCGACAAGATTCTCGATGCGAAGCGCGTCGAGGTTGATCGCCACAAGCGCGAGCTGCCCTTCGCCGAGCTGGAGGCGCGAGTCAAGACGTCGCCTTTCCCACTCAACCTGTCCGGCGCCCTTTGGGGCGACAAGGTCCGCCTCATCGCTGAAGTCAAGAAGGCGTCCCCGTCGAAGGGCCTCCTCGCGCCCAGCTACGACCCAGCGGCGCTGGCGGCGACCTACGCGGCCAATGGCGCTGCGGCCGTCTCCGTGCTCACCGAAGTCGACCACTTCCAAGGGAGCTTGGAGCATCTCGCCGCCGTGAAGGCCGCGGTCGGGCCGGAGAGCGTTCCCGCGCTCCGTAAAGACTTCCTCTTCGACCCCTACCAGCTCTACGAGGCGCGCGCGAACGGGGCCGACGCCGCGCTGCTCATCGTGGCCGCGCTATCGCCGGAGCTCCTTCGCGAAATGCTCGCGGCGGCCCAGGGCATATGGCTGCAATGCCTGGTCGAGGCCCACAACGAACGCGAGGTGGAGACGGCCCTGAATTGCGGGGCTGAGATCATCGGAATCAACAATCGCGACCTGAAGACCTTCGAGGTAGACACGACGCTTTCCGTGCGCCTGCGCCCCCTCATCCCGGCGGGGCGTATGGTCGTCGCCGAAAGCGGGATCAGGTCGAGGGAAGACGTGGAGCTTCTCAAGCGGGCCGGGGTGAATGGCATACTGGTCGGCGAGGCGCTGATGACCGCGCCGGACGTTGGCGCGAAGGTCCGAGAGCTATCGGGGGTGTAGCCGTGACCCATGTGAAGATATGCGGCTTCCAGACGGCGGAGCCCATGCTGGCGGCCATCGAGGCCGGAGTCGACTCCGTGGGTCTCGTGTTCGTCCCCGGCGCCCGCCGCGCCATCTCCACTGCCCAAGCCGTCGCCATACTCGAAGAGGCGCGCGCCTTCGCCGGTGCCATGCCGAAAGTCGTCGGCCTGTTCGGCGACCAGCCTGCCGACGAGGTCAACGAGGCTGCCGACGCCCTCGGCTTGGATGCTGTCCAGCTCTGCGGCAGCGAGGGCATGGACTATTGCCGCCGGATGACTACGCCCGTGTACAAGGTCATCAGCATTGACCCGGACGTGCCCATCGCCGCGCAGATGCCCCGGGTCATGCTCATGCAGCAGCGGCACGCATTGGCGGGCCACCGCATCGTAATCGACACCAAGGTTGCGGGAGAGTACGGGGGCACGGGACGCAGCTTCGATTGGGGCATTGCAGCCGACCTCGCACGCTCGTTCGAGATGTGCCTCGCCGGCGGTCTGTCGCCCGACAATGTGGCCGAGGCCGTCCAACGAGTGGCGCCGTGGGGCGTCGACGCGTCGAGCGGGGTCGAGACGGACGGCGAGAAAGACCCCGCAAAGGTCCGCGCGTTCGTCGAGGCGGTGCGGGCGTCGGAGCCGATACACAAGCCGCGGGGCATCCTCCGTCTGTTCGGGAGGCGCTGACGTGACCCAGTTGCCCGACGCCCAAGGACGTTTTGGACAGTTCGGCGGACGCTACGTCCCCGAGACGCTTATGGCCGCCCTCGATGAGCTTACCGAGGCGTGGGACGTCGCTCGTGAGGACCCCGACTTCCAGCGGGAGCTGGGCCGGTTGCTGCGCGATTACGTCGGCCGCCCCACCCCGATTCATCATGCGGAACGGCTTACCGAACATGCGGGCGGAGCGCAGATCTACCTCAAGCGCGAGGACTTGGCCCATACGGGCGCGCACAAGATAAACAACGCCCTCGGCCAGGGACTCCTCGCCAAGCGTATGGGCAAGCGCCGCATCGTCGCCGAGACCGGGGCCGGCCAGCACGGCGTGGCTACCGCGATGGTCTGCGCTCTCCTCGGTATCGAGTGCGTCGTCTACATGGGCGAGGAGGACATGCGCCGCCAAGAGCCCAACGTCTACCGAATGCGGATGCTGGGCGCCGAGGTGCGGCCGGTCACGGCGGGCAGCCGCACCCTCAAGGAGGCCGTCAGCGAGACCATCCGCGACTGGGTGACGAATGTCCGCGACACGCATTACATCATCGGCAGCGTCGTCGGCCCGCATCCGTATCCCATGATGGTCCGCGATCTGCAAAGGGTCATCGGGCGCGAGTCGCGTGAGCAGTTCCTCGCGGCGACGGGCGCCCTGCCCGACGCTGTCGTCGCGTGCGTTGGCGGCGGCTCCAACTCCATCGGTCAGTTCTACGAGTTCATACCCGACGAAGCGGTCCGGCTCATCGGCGTCGAGGCCGGAGGCGAGGGAGTCGAGACCGGCAGGCACGCTGCTTCCATCGGCGGGGGCCGCGTCGGCGTCCTTCACGGCTCCATGTCCTACATCGTCCAGGACGACGACGGCCAGATCCACGAGACCCACAGCATCTCCGCGGGACTCGACTACCCCGGAGTCGGCCCCGAGCACGCCTGGCTGCGCGACACCGGACGCGCGGAGTACGTCAACGTCACCGACGGCGAAGCGGTCGAGGCCTTCCGGCTCGTATGCGAGCTCGAAGGCATCATCCCCGCGCTGGAGTCCTCCCATGCCGTCTCATATGTCGTGAATACCCTCGCCCCGGCCTTGGAGGAGCGCCAAAGCGTCCTCGTCTGCCTGAGCGGGCGTGGCGACAAGGACATGGGGACCATCATGGCCCGCGATGCCGAGGACCGGCACGTTGACACATCGCGGGGGACGACAGGAACATAGGAAGGCCCCGCCGCGCTGTGTGTTCGGGATGTGAGGGGCGGACAGGGCGTACAGTGACTATAGCAAGCCCTGCTTCGAGGAGCGCATGACCCCTGACGGTTACGCCGTCAACTGGATGGCGGTAGTTCTCGCGTTCGCCGTAGGCGTCGTGGCCATGGGCCTGATGCTGGCGGCGTCGGCGTTGCTGTCGTCGCGCCGCCCTTCCGCGCGGAAGGGCATAGCCTACGAGTCCGGCATCCTCCCCACCCCCCTCAACTGGACGCAGTTCAACGTCCGCTACTACATCTTCGCCATACTCTTCCTCATCTTCGACGTCGAGGCCGTCTTCCTCTTCCCCTGGGCGATTGTCTTTGCCGACGCCGGTATCCCGGGCTACGTCTTCTACGCGATGATGCTCTTCATCGCGATTCTGCTGCTGGGCGTCGTCTACGCTTGGCGCAAGGGGGTGCTCCGATGGAAGTGAACAACCTGCCCCTCTTCCGGCCTTCCACGTGGGAGCGCCCTAGCGACGGGCGATTCTTCGACTCTCCGGAAGGCGGGGCTATCTCCACCGGCAAGGGCAACTTCCCTGGGCCGAACCTCTTGAAGAGCGCCGCCCCCGGCGTCGTTACGAGCACCGTCGACCAGCTTGCCGCTCTCGGACGTAGCAACTCGCTCTGGACCCTCACCTTCGGGCTGGCGTGCTGCGCCATCGAGATGATCTCCTCGCACATGGCCCACCACGACCTCGACCGTTTCGGCGTCGTAACATGGCCTTCTCCTCGCCAATCGGACGTGATGATCGTAGCGGGCACCGTCGTGAAGAAGATGGCGGAACCCATCAAGCTGCTGTACGAGCAGATGCCGGATCCGAAGTGGGTCATAGCCATGGGCACCTGCGCGACGAGCGGCGGCCCCTACTACCGCTCCTACAGCGTCGTGATGGGCGTGGACCACCTCGTTCCCGTCGACGTATACGTCCCAGGGTGCCCTCCGCGCCCGGAGGCGCTCATGGACGGCATCATCAAGCTCCAAGAGAAGATCAAGCGCGACGCGAAAGAGGGCAGGCGGAGCGGGCCTGTCACCGTCGAGTCCGCCCCTCCCGCCGAGAATACAGAGAAGGCAGAGAGCGCCGAGGCCGCCGAATGACCGAGCAACCCCCCAGCGAGGGCCAGACTCCGCCCGCCGCCCCGCCTGCGGCGCGCCGGGGCCCGCCCATCGAGATTGCCGAAGAGGTCCTCGACGAGCGGGGCGAGCACACCGCCGGTCTGCTGGCCCGCGCCCTAGGCTCGATGGCGACCGAGACCGGCGGGCGCGACGACATCCCGTGGGCCAGAGTGGCGCGGGCCGACCTCGTCCGCGCAGCCGAGGCTTGCATCGCCAGCCCCGGTCTCGCCATCGACATGCTTCATTGCCTGCTGGCCGTGGACTACGAGGACCGCATCGAGCTGGAATACGTCCTCTTCTCCATCGCCAACGATCGCAAGGTCCTCCTGAAGGTCGACCTCCCCGCCGACAGCCCTGCCGCCGATTCGGTCACCGGCCTATGGGAGGCCGCGGGCTGGTACGAGCGCGAGACTCACGACCTCTTCGGAGTTGTCTTCGAAGGCAACCCGGACCTCTCCCCCCTCCTACTCTACGAAGGCTTCGAGGGCTACCCCGGCCTCAGGAGCTTCCCCCTCCACGACTACGAGGAATGGTAGGGCCAATGACCACCGAACAGACATACGGCGCCATCGACATGATGCTGAACATGGGCCCGCAGCACCCTGCGACCCACGGCGTCTTCCGCATGGTGCTCACCCTCGACGGCGAGCGGGTGGTCGACGTAACCCCGCACATCGGCTACCTGCACCGGGGCTCCGAGAAGCTGGCCGAGAACGAGAGCTACGGCCAGGTCGTCACCCTGTTTGACCGGCTCGACTACATCGCCAACCTGAACAACGAGCTGGTCTTCTGCCGCGCCGCCGAGCGCCTCATGAGCGTTGAACCGCCCGAGCGCGCCCAGTACATCCGGACCATCCTCGTCGAGCTGAACCGGCTCGCGAGCCACATGCTCTTCATCGGGACCTACGCCATCGACCTCGGCGCCATGACCCCCATCATGTACGGGTTCCGCGAGCGCGAGCGCATCGAGAACCTGTTCGAGTCCGTCACCGGCGCGCGCATGATGCACAACTTCATCCGCATCGGCGGCGTCAAAGAGGACGTCCCGCCCGACTTCGTCCCCCGCGTCCGCGACGTGCTCAACCACGTCGAGCGCGGCGTGGCCGAGATGGACAGGCTTCTCACCTTCAACGAGGTGTTCCTCGCCCGCACCCGCGGCGTCGGCGTCATCGACGCACCGACGGCCCTCTCGTGCGGCCTCACCGGCCCCGGCCTGCGCGCGAGCGGCGTCGCCTATGACGTTCGCAAGGACGACCCCTACGAGGTCTACCCCTACCTCTCCTACAAGGTCCCCATCGGCGAGAACGGCGACTCGTGGGACCGCTACTACATGCGCGTCCTCGAATGCTATGAGTCGATTTCGATGGTCCGCCAATGTCTCGACCAGATGGGGCCCGGCCCTATCATGGCCCAGCTCCGGCGCATCGCCCGGCCCCCCAAGGGTGAGGTCTACGTCCATGCCGAGAACCCCCGCGGCGACATCGCCGTCTTCCTCGTCAGCGACGGCACCGACAAGCCCTACCGCGTGAAAGTGCGCCCGCCCTCCTTCTGCAACCTCGTCGCCCTTCGCTCTATGATGAGCGACGCCTACGTCGCCGACGCCGTCACGGTGCTTGGCTCGTTGGACATCGTCCTCGGCGAGGTGGACCGGTGAAGTCGCTCCCCGTGCAGGCCGTGATCTTCTTCATCGTGGTCGGCGGCGTGGCCGCCCTGCTCGCCGCGTTCGCCCTATCGATTCTCCTTCTCGGCGACCCCGGCGACCAGATCACCCTCCTGTCGATGGGCAAAGTCGCCATCTCGCTCCTCGCCCTGCTGACGCTGGTCACCGTGCTGGGAACATCCCTCGTTTGGCTGGAGCGCAAGCAGCTTGGCCGGATGCAGGGGCGCGTCGGCCCCACTCGCGTCGGGCCCTTCGGACTGCTGCAGGTGATTGCCGACGGCATCAAGCTTCTTATGAAGGAGGACGTTGCGCCAACTTCCTCCTCGCGCCTCATCTTCTACGTCGCGCCGCTGCTGGTGTTCGTGCCGAGCTTCGTCGTCTGGCTGACGATCCCCCTGGCCCGTGACCTCGTGGTCCGCAGCCTCGATCTGGGGCTCTTCTTCTTCATAGCCGTCTCCGTGCTCAGCATCGTCGGCCTCGTCTTGGCCGGGTGGAGCTCGAACAGCAAGTACGCCATCCTCGGCGGCTTTCGCGCCGCCGCCCAGCTCGTCAGCTACGAGATTCCCATCATCATGGCCGTCCTCGGAGTCGTGATGCTGACCGACTCGATGAGCTTTATCGACGTGGTGGACGCCCAGAAGACCGTCCCCTACGTCGCGATTCAGCCCCTCGCCTTCTTCGTCTTCTTCCTCGCCGGCCTCGCCGAGGTCGGCCGCACGCCCTTCGACATCTACTTCGCCGAGTCGGAGGTCGTCGGCGGGCCGTTCGTCGAGTACAGTGGCGCGCACTGGGCGATCTTCTTCCTCGCCGAGTACGTCAACACCTTTGTCATCGCGGCCCTGGGCGCGCTGCTCTTCCTCGGCGGCTGGATTTGGCCGTTCGGAGAGCTCCCCCAGGCCGCCGCCGTCGCGCTCTTCTTGGGCAAGACCTACCTGCTGGCCGCGATCATCTTCTGGGTGCGCGCCACCTTCCCACGGCTCCGCATCGACCAGCTGATGAGCTTTGGATGGAAGCTTCTCATCCCCCTCGCCTTCGCCAGCATCTTCGCCACCGCCATTCAGATGTTTTACGGCTGGCCCGTATGGACGCTCACCCTGATGTCCCTCGGCGTGCTCCTGGTCGCGGCGGTCGTTCAGCTCCGCGTGCAGCGCGAGGACGCTGTGGCGACCGCCGAGCGCTACGCCCGGCGCGCCGTGTACGTCGAGGCTCTGCCAAGGCCCCAGGGGACATCCCAGGCGCCGCCCCAAGCAACACTGGAGAACTCGCAGGCATGATCGCAACACTCAAAGGACTTCTCACCACCCTCCCGTGGCTCTTCAGGCGCCCGGTGACCGCCCACTACCCCGAGCAGCACCTGCCGGTCCAGGAACGCTACATGGGCTTCCCCGCCCTCCTCATGGACGACACGGCGGACGAGCCCTTCTGCACCGGGTGCATGGTCTGCGTGCGCGAGTGCCCCACCCAGTGCATGTCGGCCACGATGCACGACAACCCCAAATTCGCCGAGGGGACCAGCCACCGCCGCAAGATCATCCAAGAGTTCGAGATAAACCTGAACCGGTGCATCCTTTGCGGCATATGTGTCGACGTCTGCTCGTTCGACGCCATCGAGATGTCCTACGAGCACGAGCTCGCCAGCTACGCCAGGACCGGCGCGCGCGCCGACCTTCCCACCCTTCTCGATCAGGGGCGACAGTACATGGAGGCGAGCGGCTGGACTCCCGCCAACCGGGAGAAGAACGTCGCGGGCGACGCGCTGGCCAAGAAGGCCGCCGCCGCGTCCGCTGCCCCTGCTTCCGGCGCCACACCGGCGGAGGACGGCGAGTAAACCGTGGGCGCCGTCCTCTTCTACATCGTCTCGACCGTTACGCTCCTCGCAGCGTTCGGAGTCGTCACCTCCAGGAACATCGTTCATGCGGCGCTCTTCCTGCTGGCTGCCCTGGGGGGAGTCGCGGGGTTCTTCGTGCTCCTCTATGCAGAGTTCCTCGCCCTCGTTCAGCTCCTGATCTATGGCGGCGCCGTCACCATCGTCATCCTATTCGCGCTCATGCTCACCAGGAGCAGCGAGTACCAGGTCGACTCCGAGACCAAACGGTGGCCTGTCGCCGCCCTGACCTCCATAGGACTCTTCGCCCTCATGGCCGCCGCCTTCGTCGCCGACGCCGAACGGTACAACTCCAGCGTTCGAGAGGGCGTGCCCCTCGAAACGCTGGCCCGGGACCTCTTCGTGGACTGGGCGGTCCCCTTTGAGATTGCCTCCATCGTCCTCTTGGTCGCCCTCGTCGGCGCCGTCGTTATCGGCCGCGCCGGCCGCGAGGAGGACGAATCGTTCCCCGATCAGGACGCTCCCGTCGAAACCGAGGAGCCGGGGGGCCGGGGCGGGACGCGCTCGCAGCGCCGGCGGAGACGCGCGTGACGCTGATTCACTTCCAGCTCCTGAGCGCGGCGCTCTTCTGCATTGGCCTCTACGGCGTGCTCGCCAGGCGCAGCGCCGTCCTCGTGCTCATGGCCGTCGAGCTCATGCTCAACGCCGTGAACGTGAACGTGATTGCCTTCGCCGCGTTCAGGGACTATGGCGGCTCGACCGGCCAGGTCATCGCTATCTTCGTCATCACGATTGCCGCGGCGGAGGTCGGTCTAGCCCTCGCAATCATCATGCGGCTCTTCAGGAGCCGCGGCTCCGTCAACGTTGACGAGATAAATCGGATGAGGGGATAGCGTGGAGCAGGCCTGGATCATTCCCCTCTTCGGTTTCGGCGCGTTCGCGTTCCTTGCCCTGCTCAAGAACTACCTCCCGCGGCAGGGCAAGCACCTTGCCGTCGCCGCGGTTATCGCCGCCTTCATTGCGGCATGGCCCCCTCTCTTCGACATGCTCGGGAGAGGCATAGGCGAATACCACTTCCCCCGCGAGTGGTTCACCGCCGGCCCCTTGGAGATGGGCTGGGGCACGATAGTCGACCCCCTAACCGTCGCCATGCTCCTCCTCGTGACCTTCGTGTCCGTCGTCGTGCAGGTCTACTCCCTCGGGTACATGCAGCGCCACCAGGGCCACGCCACGGTCGATGACCCTCGCATCGGCTGGTACTTCGCCGTTCACTCGCTCTTCAGCGCCAGCATGCTCATGCTGGTGCTCGCCGACAACCTGCTGCTGCTCTACGTCGGCTGGGAGCTCGTGGGTCTCTGCTCCTACCTGCTCATCGGCTTCTGGTTCGAGCGCAAGAGCGCCTCCGACGCCGCGAAGAAAGCCTTCATCACGACCCGCGCAGGCGACGTCGGCCTCCTCATCGGCGTCGTGCTCCTCGTCGTCGAGTTCGGCACGTTCGACATCATCGAAATCATGGGAGCCTTGGACGCTCCCGGCGTCAATCAGACTGTCGTCACCGCGAGCGCTTTTCTCATCTTCCTTGGTGCCATGGGCAAGTCCGCCCAGTTCCCCCTCCACGTGTGGCTGCCCGACGCCATGGAGGGCCCGACGCCCGTCAGCGCCCTCATCCACGCCGCAACCATGGTCACCGCCGGAGTCTTCCTGGTGGCGCGCCTCTTCCCCCTCTTCGAAGCCGTCGGCAGCGCGCAGATGGCCGTCGCCTCCATCGGCATCGTCACCGCCCTCATGGGCGCCACGATGGCCCTGATGATGACGGACCTCAAGCGCGTCCTCGCCTACTCCACCATGAGCCACCTAGGCTTCATGATGCTGGCCCTCGGCGCGGGCGGCTACACCGCCGCCATCTTCCACCTCCTCATGCACGGCGTCGCCAAGGCCATGCTCTTCCTCGCCGCCGGCTCCATCATGCACGCGATGCACGACGAGACCGACATCCGCAAGATGGGCGGGCTCCGCCGCCGGATGCCCATAACGTCCGCCGCCTTCATCGTCGGAGCTCTCGCGCTGGCTGGCATACCGCCGCTCAACGCGTTCTGGAGCAAGGACGAGATTCTCCTCGCTGTCGTGGGCGGCCTTCATCCCGTGTTCGTCGTCCTCTTCCTCATCGCCATCGTACTGAGCGCCCTCTACATGGCCCGCGCCATCTGGACCGTCTTCCTCGGCCCTCTCAAGCCTGAGAACGCCGATGTCCACGAATCGCCCGCCATCATGTCCTGGCCCCTCGCCCTGCTGGCGGTGCTCACGGTGGTCACAGGCTTCATCGCGCTCCCCCTGACCGGCGGGTACGATGGCGTCGGCGCGTTCATCTTCGACCTCGCCCACGACCCCCACGCCTTCGAGTTCGACATCGTCTGGGGAGGCCTGAGCATCCTCCTGGCCCTCGTTGGCTTGGGCGTCGGCTACCGCCTCTACGCCGGATCGAGCGCGACGGTCGACTCCCTGCGGGAGCGCTTCGCTGGCGTACACCGGGTCGTCGCCAACCGCTACTACATGGACCATGCCTATCAGTGGATCGTGGACCAGGTCATCCTGCGGGCCAGCGGGCTGCTCGCCTGGTTCGACCGCAGAATCGTGAACGACGCCGGAGTGAACGGCCCCGGCCTGGGCATCGTGGAGACCGGCCGCCGCCTCCGGCGCCACGTCACGGGCCTGTTCTCGGACTACGGCGCGGCCATGATTGCGGGCGTCGGCGTGATGGCCGTCATCCTATGGCTGAGGACGTAGGCATGAGCTACGCCGAGACCCACGTCCTCGAGACGCTCATCTACCTGCCGATGCTCACGGCGGTCGTCCTCTTGGCCGTCCCGGTCGCCTGGACGACCCTCGCGCGCGCCATCGGCATAGGCGCCGGAGCCCTCCTCATGGTCGGCTCCGCGTACGTGTTCATCGTCTTCGACCACGCCGCGGGGGCCGACGAGTTCCAGATGCTCAGGACCTATCCCTGGCTGGAGACCGTCGGAATCGACTTCCGCCTCGGCGTTGACGGCGTCGCGGCGCTGATGGTCCTGCTCACGGGCATCGTCTCCTTCACCGGCGCGATAATCGCCGCGAACGTCGAGAGGGACGCGAAGAACTACTACATCCTGCTCTTCGTGCTCATCGCGGGCGTCTACGGCACCTTCGTCTCCATTGACCTCTTCTTCTTCTTTTTCTTCTACGAGCTGGCCATTGTCCCCATGTACCTGCTCATCGCCGTATGGGGCTCCAGCTCCCGGTTCAAGACGCTGGCAGGAGCCCTCACCCTGGGCGCGTACCGGCCCGCCCGCGACGACGAAGAACCCGACTTCCTCCGTCCCAAGGAGTACGGCGCCCTCAAGCTCGTGCTGATGATTGTCGCCGCGAGCGTCTTGGTGTGGATCGCCATCATCACCATCTACGTGGCGGTGGGAGAGCGGACCTTCAACATCCTTGCCCTCCGCGACGCCGTACAGGGCGGAGCGCTGTCCTCGAATTTCCAGAATGTCGTCTTCCCCTTGGTGATGATTGGGTTCGGACTCCTCGCTGGCCTCTGGCCCTTCCACACTTGGTCGCCCGACGGCCACGTCGCCGCGCCCACCTCCGTCAGCATGCTCCACGCGGGCGTCCTGATGAAGCTCGGCGCCTTCGGCATCATCCGCGTCGGCATGACGCTGCTGCCCGAAGGCATGGAGAGCTGGGCGCTCGTCCTCTTCATCCTCGGTACGGTCAACGTCCTCTACGGCGCCGTCTCCGCGATGGCCCAGACCGACCTCAAGTACGTCGTCGGCTACTCCAGCGTCAGCCACATGGGGTACGTCATCATGGGCATCGCAACCCTCGACAGCGTCGGGCTGACCGGCGCCGAGTTGCAGATGTTCTCCCACGGCGTAATGACCGCCCTCTTCTTCGCCATCGTCGGCGCCATCTACGAGCGGACCCACACGCGCGACTCCCTCGTCCTGAACGGCCTCGCGTCCAGGATGGGGTGGGCGACCTCGTTCTTCGTTATCGCCGGTCTCGCGTCCCTCGGCCTGCCGGGCCTCAGTGGGTTCATCGCCGAGCTGTTGGTGTTCATCGGCGCCTTCCGCTCGGAGCCCCTCCTCGGAGCGCTGGGCATCCTGGGCGCCGCCATCACCGCCGTCTACATTCTGAGGCTCGTTGCGCGCGTGTTCTTCGGCGAACGCGACGCGAAGTGGAACGATCTGCCCGATCTGACGAAGCGCGAGATAGTCGCCGGAGGCGCCCTGGTCATCCCTATCGTTCTCGTCGGCATCTACCCGGCGCCGTTCCTCGATGTGCTACGTCCCGGCGTTGACGCGGTTCTTGGAGGTCTCCTGTAGCCATGCAGGTCGACTTCTCGCTCCTCCTCCCCGAGTTCCTGCTCGCTGGTCTGGGCGTGCTCCTCCTGGTCGTCGATTTCTCCTTCTCCTGGCGCTCCCGGCGCGCCCACAACGGATGGCTCGCCGCCATAGCTGTCGCGGGTCTGGCCGCTTCCCTCGTCGTGGCCGTCGTCATGCAGAGGAACGAGCGCGAGTTCCTCTACGACGAGCTCATCTTCATCGACCGCTACGCGCTCCTTTTCAAGACGCTCGCCATGGCCGTCGGCGCCGCGGTCGTCCTCATGTCCGTCGATTACGTCTACAGGCGCATCCGGCACCCCGGCGAGTTCTACGCGCTGGTCGTTTTCGCCGTCTTGGGCGCGGACCTGATGGCGAGCGCAGGCGAGCTCCTTACCGCCTATATCGCCATCGAGCTCCTCACCTTCTGCCTCTACGTCCTCGTGGCCCTGAGCAGGGGCGACGGCCGGTCGGCCGAGGCCGCCGCCAAGTACATCCTCCTGGGCGCCATCTCGTCCGCCCTCATGCTGTTCGGCATAGCGTTGCTGTACGGAGCCCTCGGCGAGACGGCTTTCAGCCGCATGAGCGGGCTGATGGCCGCGCAGTTCGGGCCGGTCGTCGCTCTCGGACTCGGCATGTTCGTCGCGGGCCTCGGCTTCAAGCTCTCCATGGCCCCCTTCCACCTATGGGCCCCCGACGTCTACGAGGGAGCGCCGACGCCCGTCACCGCCCTCGTCGCCGTCCTCTCAAAGGCCGCCGCGTTCGCCCTCACGCTCCGCTTCCTCGCCGAGGCGGGCGAGCGGACCCTCGACGAGTGGCAGCTGGCGATTGCCGTCCTCGCAGCCCTCACCATGACGGTCGGAACGTTCACCGCCCTGGTGCAGGAGAACATCAAGCGCCTGCTCGCCTACAGCAGTGTTGCGCAGGTGGGATTCGTGCTGGTGGGCGTTGTCGCCCTGAACGAATCGGGAGCCAACGCCGTACTCTTACACATCGTAGGCTATTCCTTCTCGAACCTGGCGGCCTTCGCGGTAGTCGTCATTGTCGAGGCGAAGACCGGCAAGGAGGACATCGCCGGCTACGCGGGCCTCGCCGCGCGCTCTCCGTTCCTCGCGATGGTCATGGCGTCCGCCCTCTTCTCCCTCGCAGGCCTCCCTATCTTCGCGGGCTTCATCACGAAGTTCCTCCTGTTCACCGCCGCCGTCGAGGCGGACCTGACCTGGCTGATGGTCATTGCCATCTTCAACAGCCTCATCTCGCTCTACTACTACATCCGCATCATCCGCGAGATGTACGTGAGCGAGCCCCCGGTCCAGGGACGCCTGCCCCTCTCCGTGGCCGCGTCCGTCCCTGTCTGGCTCCTCTTCGCCGGAATGGTTCTCGTGGGCGTCTACCCCGCGCCCTTCATGAACGCCGTAGACGCGGCCACCAACGTCCTAAGCCCCTTCCTCGGCGCCTAACCACCCCCTTTTCTCGTCATTCCCGCTCCCTTCCGTCATTCCCGCGAAGGCGGGAACCTCGCCCCCTCCCGTTCCCCTCCTTACGAAGGAGGGGCTAGGGGTGGTTCCGTCTGCGGGAGGGGGCGCGCGAGCGCAGCGATGCGCGGAGGAGGAGAACGCCCCTCCTGCAACTACCCCCGCCACCCCAAATCCACCCGCCAACCCCTTCCGTCATTCCCGCGAAGGCGGGAAGGTGAATCCACATTTGAAGTGCAACACCTGCTCCTCGACGACCCCCGCCGGTGTCCGGTAGCCCAGGCACTTGCGCGGCGTATTGTTGTACGCCTGCCCGATCAGCGCAAACCGCTCATCCGACACCTCCCCCAGATTCGTCCCCCGCGGCAGGAACCGCCGCAGCCGGCCGACCGCGTTCTCCACTCCCCCCTTCTGCCACGGCGAGTACGTGTCGCAGAAGAACGTCTCGATGCCCAACCGGTGGAGCTCGTAGTGACGGGTGAACTCGGTCCCATTGTCGAAGGTCACCGTCTGGCGAAACTCCGGCGGCAACGGCCCCAGCATCCGGGCGATGGACTCCGCGATCGGCCCCGCCTCCTTCGACGGCGCCCGCGCGAGAAGCAAGAGGCGCGAGGAGCGTTCCTGCAGGGCCAACACCACCTCTCCCGACCTCCCGAACTGCATCGTGTCCGCCTCCCAGTGCCCGAAGGTCCGCCGGTCGGCCGCCGCTGCAGGCCGTTCCGAGAGCGCCCTCCGGAGGGGGATGAAGGAAACCGAGCTTCCCCCCCTGCGGCCCCGCCTCCCCCGCTTCCACTTCGCCCTCGGCAAGTAGCGCCGCCAATCATGGTCTTTGTGCCGCGCGGCCTGGGCGTAGACGAACCGGTAGATGCTCTCGTCCGAGGTCACCGTCCGGCCCTCCTCTCTGCGCATCTCATGGGCGACCTGCTCCGGCGACCACCCCCACTTCAGGCCCGCCAAGACCCGCTCCCGCAACCCCTCGTCCCGTTCCAGCCGCGCCCCCGTCCAGCGCCGCGCGCGGGCACGCTCCTGGGCCGGCGACGCTTGGTACCCGTCCGTTCGCAGTGCGTTCCGCTTCAGCTCCCGAGCCACGGTCGATGCCGCGCGATCCAGAGTTGTAGCGACTTGCCGGACCGAGGAGCCCTTGGCGCGTAAGCGGGCAATCTCACACCGTTCCTCAATGCAGAGCTGTCTGTATTCCATGGCAACACCCTAATCTGGTGTTGCACTTCGTTTGTGGATTCAGGGAACCTCGCCCCCCTCCCGTTTCCCTCCTTACGAAGGAGGGGCTAGGGGTGGTTCCGTCTGCGGGAGGGGGCGCGCGAGCGCAGCGATGCGCGGGGGAGGAGAACGCCCCTCCTGCAACTACCCCCGCCACCCCAAATCCACCCGCCAACCCCTTCCGTCATTCCCGCGAAGGCGGGAACCTCGCCCCCCTCCCGTTCCCCTCCTTACGAAGGAGGGGTTAGGGGTGGTTCCGTCTGCGGGAGGGGGCGCGCGAGCGCAGCGATGCGCGAGGGAGGAGAACCCCGCCCGCCGCCTCCCCCTCCTTTTCCGTCATTCCCGCGAAGGCGGGAACCTCGCCCCCTCCCGTTCCCCTCCTTACGAAGGAGGGGCTAGGGGTGGTTCCGTCTGCGGGAGGGGACGCGCAAGCGCAGCGATGCGCGGGGGAGGAGAACCCCGCCCGCGCCGCCTGATAGAATCCCCATCGGCGCCCTATGACTCAGACTCCCCCACCGAACGGCGGCCCCGCGAGGCCCCTCATCATCTCCGTGATTGGCGGCGGCGACCCGCCCCCGCGCGCCGTGCGACTCGCCGAAGAGGTCGGACGCGAGCTTGCCAAGCGCGGAGTGGTCGTCGTCTGCGGCGGCCTCTTCGGCGTCATGGAGGCCGTGAGCCGGGGCGCCAAGTCCGCGGGCGGCGTCACCATCGGCATCATGCCCGGCGCCGACCCCTTCGCCGCCAACGACTTCATCGACTACCCCATCGTGACCGACATGGGCTATGCGCGGAACGCCATAGTCGTGAAGACCGGACGCGCCGCCATCGCCATCGACGGCTCCTACGGCACCCTCTCCGAGATCGCCCATGCCCTCGGCGACGGCATGCCCGTCATCGGACTCGAAACGTGGGAGCTCCCCCAGCGCGATGGCCTGCCCTTCCCGATAACCCTCGCCGACTCCCCCATCGACGCCGTCGAGAAGGCCATAGCCGCCGCCCGCGAACGAGACGCGAACAGGGCGTAACGCCCACCCCCACCCAGGAGGACCGACCCATGCCCCGCATCCAACAGACCTACGCCCGAGAGATTCTCGACTCCCGCGGACTCCCCACCGTCGAGGCCGTCGTCACTCTCGACGACGGCGCCGAGGGCTGGGCAGCCGTCCCTTCCGGCGCCAGCACCGGCGCCCACGAGGCTATCGAGCTCCGCGACGGCGACCCCGCGCGCTACGACGGCAAGGGAACGCGCACCGCCGTCGCCAACGTGAACGGCAAGATTGCGCCCGCTATCCAGGGACTCGACGCCGCCGACCAGCAGGCCGTCGACCAAGCCATGCTCGATCTCGACGGCACGTCTGACAAGTCCGGCCTCGGCGCCAACGCCGTCCTTGCCGTCTCCCTCGCAACCGCCCACGCCGCCGCCCGGTCGGCCCGCCAGCCCCTGTACCGCTACCTCGGCGCGGGCGCTCTCCTCCCCACCCCCATGCTCAACCTGCTCAACGGCGGCCGCCACGCCATGGACTCGACCGACTTCCAAGAGTTCATGGTCATGCCCACCGGCTTCCAGAGTTTCCGCGAAGGGCTCCGGTGCGGTGCCGAGGTCTATCAGGCCCTCAAGAAGATCGTGGCCGCGCGCGGCATGTCCACCAACGTCGGCGACGAGGGCGGCGTCGCGCCCTCCCTCGACACCAACGAGGCCGCTGTCGAGCTGCTCATCGAGGCCATCGAGAAAGCGGGCTACCGCCCCGGCGAGGACTGCGTCCTGGCCCTCGACGTTGCGGCCAGCGAGTTCTTCGAGGACGGCAAGTACGTCCTCGCCCGCGAGGGCGCGACCCTCACCTCCGCCGAGCTCGTCGGCTACTACGAGGAGTGGACTGCCAAGTACCCCATCATGAGCATCGAGGACGGCCTCGTCGAGGACGATTGGGAAGGCTGGGCGCTCCTCACCGCCCGCCTCGGCAGCCGCGTCCAGCTTGTCGGCGACGACCTCTTCACCACCAACACGGAGCGCATCGCTCGGGGCATCCGCGACGGCGCGGGCAACGCGGTCCTCGTCAAGCTGAACCAGATAGGCTCCCTCACCGAGACCCGCGCCGCCATCGACATGACCCGGCAGGCAGGCTGGAACGTCGTCATCAGCCACCGCTCTGGCGAGACGGAGGACACCACCATCGCCGACCTCGCCGTCGCCGTCTCCGCCGGCCAGATCAAGACCGGTGCCCCCGCCCGGAGCGAGCGCGTAGCCAAGTACAACCGCCTCCTCCGCATCGAAGACGACCTAGGCCCCGCCGCCGCCTACGCAGGAGCAACCCCCTTCGCCCATCTCGCCAGGTAGCCTCTCTTCCGTCATTCCCGCGAAGCGGGAACCTCGTCCCTCTCCCGTTCCCCTCCTTACCAAGGAGGGGCTAGGGGTGGTTCCGTCTGCGGGGGGAGAGCTACAGAGGGGCCGTCATTCTCGCGCAGGCGGGAACCTCGCCCCCTCCCGCTCCCACCCGTCATTCCCGCGAAAGCGGGAACCCAGCCCCCCTTCCGTTCCCCTCCTTACCAAGGAGGGGCTAGGGGTGGTTCCGTCTGCGGGGGGAGAGCTACAGAGGGGCCGTCATTCTCGCGCAGGCGGGAACCTCGCAGCCTCCCCTCCCGCCATACACGCGCTCCCTTCCGTCATTCCCGCGAAGGCGGGAATGACGGGACGGGGGGAGCGCAGAGGGGCGGCGCCCCTCTGCCGGGGGCGTGGGGGTGTCCCCCACAACATGATGGGCGGGTGGGTGGGAAGAGTTACGCCCGCTGCTAACAGGGTTACGCAAACGCGGGAACATCGCGCCCCATTTGCATAACCCCCACGGGAGGACTATTTTCCCCTCGGGGTTGGACTAAAGCAGAGCGCGCAAGGAGAGAAGCGATGGGCATCAGGGGTATCGATCACGTCGAAGTCTGGGCGAAGGACTTGCAGGAGTCCGTCGCCTTCTACACGCAGGTCCTGGGCTTCCAACACCTGCGCACCACCGTCGCGCAGAGGCCCGGCGGCAGCGCCCACGAGCAGACGTGCGTCACCCTCGGCGGCATGATGGTCGAGCTCATCGCCGCGCCGCCGGAGCGCAAGGCTGAGCAGGTCGACGTCGGCAGCATGGGCGTAAAGGCATTCGCCCTCACCGTCGACGACATGGCCGCCACCGCCGCCCGGCTCAAGGAGCAGGGAGTGCGGTTCGTCCAAGAGCCCAAGCCCGGCTCCTCGTTCAACGGCTGGCGCGCCGAGATTCTCGACCCCAACGGCATTGGCATAGAGCTCCGAGAATGGATTGACGATAGCATCCACAACCCGGACTGGACGCCAAACGCCCCCACCGTCACCCGGACCGCCTAGCCGGGGCTTAGGCATAACTCTTATGCCCCGTCATACCCGCCCCGATCTGCCTTGGCGAGAACGCGGCCCTGCGACGCTACTCGCGAGCGAAGTTCACGCGCGAGCGAAGTTCAAGTGATTGACAGCAGCATCGTCCACGACCCATCTGCTTGTCCAACGATGCTGAACCCGAGCCTTTCGTAGAGCCGGACGGCTGGATTGTCGCAAGACACGCTGAGGCTCAGCATCGTGTGTTCGCCCATTGCCGCGCTCTCGATCAACGCTTGCAGTAGCTGCGTCCCGGTCCCTTGCGCTCGCTTGTCGGCTCGGACAGCGATTGACAGTTCGGGGACTGTAGAGTCGACGAAGCCATAGCCAGGCTTCTCCTCTGGAAACAGGCGATACCAAGCTGCCCCGACCGGCGAGTCCTGTTCGTCGATGGCGACGACTCCAAGGTCGCCAGGTCTACCCCAGCCGGCTACGTAGCGCGGTGTCTCCTCAGAGACCGGCTCGTTCAGGCGGTCGGGATTGGTCTGCCAGTGGGCCGCAACCAAGAGCATGCGTTCCACGAACGGCATATCTGCGTGGGAGAGTCGCCGTATGGTCGCCATGCGGCTGCCTTCGGAACTCGTCATACGAGCGGAGGTCTCGGATGGAAGGGCGGAGGAGCGCCTGAGTCCAGCCGCTTCTGCCGCACACGGAGTATTGTGCGGGGGTCCGGCGCTACTCGCGCGCGTCTCCCTGCCGCTTCTCCTCGTACTCGAATACGTTGATCCCCTTCTGCTGCTGTTGCGCCAGGATCGGCGTGAAGTTCAGCCGCTCCTGCTTGGCGCCCGGCACGTGGCCCGTGATGTGCATGATCTCTAGCTTCTCGTCGCCAATGCTCTCGAACCAGTACTTCACGCCGTGTGGGATCAGCACGCCCTCGTGCTTGCCGAGCTCGCACGCCACCGACTCCACGTCGTCGTAGAACCGGGCGCGGCCCTCGAGCACGAACCAGATACCGTCGGTGCCCGGGTGCGCATGGAGGTTGGTCTCGCCACCGTGCTGCACCGCCTGCACGCTTGCCCCCACCACGTCCGTCCTTGCTAGCGACGCGCTGCCCTTCCCGCGGTGCTGGTCGATTTCGGGTGTCTCGTACTTGAACGGCTGTAGCTTATGCTCCACCTTGACCTGCTGCGCCATCTGTCACCTCGCACGGTCGTTGTTGTGCCATCGAACCTACTCGCGCCCGCCCCGCGCGTCAACGCCGGCCCAAGCCTGACCCACGTCGCGACGGCGCATGATCATACCCGCGCTGCCGCCTTGACGTGGCTCGGCCCTCCGCCTAGCCTCGGGCCCGCGCGACACACGCACGAGCCCAAGGAGGAGCGATGGCTGAGGAGCGGACCCTGGATAGCGGGATGCGGCTGTGGATCGGGCGCCCCGAGTCTCCTGGCAGGCGCCCGGCGGTCCTCATGCTCCACGAGCGGTACGGCCCCGTCCAGTTCAGCTTCGACGCAGTGGACCGCGTGGCCCAGGAGGGCTTCGTCGCCTGCGTCCCCGATATGTTCCACCGCTACGAGGGCGACCGGGCGCCCATCGAGGCATCCCAGGCGCGGGTGGACCCGACGGACGCTGAAGTGCTAGCCGACCTCGACGAGACCATCGCCTATCTGCGCACGCTGCCGGACGTTGACGGCGGCCGCATCGGCATTGCTGGGTTCTGCCTCAGCGGGCGCACTCCCATCGTGTACGCATCGTCGCGCGACGATGTCGCAGCCATTGCCGTCTTCCATGGCGGCATCTACCCGCGCGACTACGTGCCGATCTACCCCGGCCAACAGACGGTTGCGGAGCTTATCCCGAGACTGACGTGCCCCGTGCTTGGCGGGTTTGGCGAGCTGGACCCGGCGGTGCCCCTCGACCACATCCAGCGTTTCCGGAGCGAGCTGGAGCAGCACGGGAAAAGCTATACGGTCCGCATCTACGCGGGCGCGCCCCACGGGTGGATGAATGCGACGATCCCCGGCCGCTACCGGCCGGAGCAATCCGAGGCGGCATGGACCGATTTCCTCGGGTTCTTCCGGCAGGTCTTCGCGGGTGAGTGGCCGCCGGACCGCCCGGTCTGGCGATTCAAGGCCGACTGAGCGGCCGGCGGCGCCGCACAAAGAAGCTGACGCCCTCTACCTGCGCCTCGACAATTCTCCCATCATCGACTCCGAGGAGGTTTCGCCGGGCGTCCTGCTCGACTACAGCGAATCGAACGAGGTGGTGGGCATCGAAATGCTCCATCTCTCGAAACGCTCCTCGAAGCTGGACCTCACCGCTGTGAAATTCGAGACGGCATAGCCGCCGCGATGCGCTCAAGGACGTCGGCGATACCGTCTACCGTGTACCGGGGCTCGTTCGTCGATGCCATCGCCCCCTCCGCGTCAGGGTCAGGCGCAGTCTACCGCGTGCGGAGGTCCAGTGACGGCTAGATGTCGGCGGAGCCCGTTATGGCTACAAGGGCCAGACTATGGGGTCTGTCACTACATCGAAGTCGCTAAACTTAAGGTTGTACCGTGCGAAACTGGTTTGCCGTGGTTCGCGCTCGAAGCTGCCTTGGGGATCGGACAGCAACGTTCCCTCTGTGACGACGCGCTTGACCCGCAGGCTGGACCTATCGATGGTGACCGCGACGACTCTCCGCCTCAGGAGGGTCGAGTCACTTCGGCCTACGTTGGCCAAACTCACCCACTCGACCCTGTAGTCCGACGCCTCAGTCCCGTCGACGACGAGTTGAGGCTCCGCCCCGCTGGTAGGATTCAACGCCGCCGCCGCGAAGAACGGGATCTCCTCGGCCATCCCGCCTGCTGCAACGTTTATGGGTGGCGGGGTTCCGCCTGCGCTCGCACACCCCAGCACAGCGAATCCGACCGCGACAAGGGCTACGAGTCGCAGACGGAACGGTGAATCCACATTTGAAGTGCAACACCTGCTCCTCGACGACCCCCGCCGGTGTCCGGTAGCCCAGGCACTTGCGCGGCGTATTGTTGTACGCCTGCCCGATCAGCGCAAACCGCTCATCCGACACCTCCCCCAGATTCGTCCCCCGCGGCAGGAACCGCCGCAGCCGGCCGATCGCGTTCTCCACTCCCCCCTTCTGCCACGGCGAGTACGTGTCGCAGAAGAACGTCTCGATGCCCAACCGGTGGAGCTCGTAGTGACGGGTGAACTCGGTCCCATTGTCGAAGGTCACCGTCTGGCGAAACTCCGGCGGCAACGGCCCCAGCATCCGGGCGATGGACTCCGCGATCGGCCCCGCCTCCTTCGACGGCGCCCGCGCGAGGAGCAAGAGGCGCGAGGAGCGTTCCTGCAGGGCCAACACCACCTCTCCCGACCTCCCGAACTGCATCGTGTCCGCCTCCCAGTGCCCGAAGGTCCGCCGCGCGGCCTGGGCGTAGACGAACCGGTAGATGCTCTCGTCCGAGGTCACCGTCCGGCCCTCCTCTCTGCGCATCTCATGGGCGACCTGCTCCGGCGACCACCCCCACTTCAGGCCCGCCAAGACCCGCTCCCGCAACTCCTCGTCCCGTTCCAGCCGCGCCCCCGTCCAGCGCCGCGCGCGGGCACGCTCCTGGGCCGGCGACGCTTGGTACCCGTCCGTTCGCAGTGCGTTCCGCTTCAGCTCCCGAGCCACGGTCGATGCCGCGCGATCCAGAGTTGTAGCGACTTGCCGGACCGAGGAGCCCTTGGCGCGTAAGCGGGCAATCTCACACCGTTCCTCAATGCAGAGCTGTCTGTATTCCATGGCAACACCCTAATCTGGTGTTGCACTTCGTTTGTGGATTCAGGGAACCTCGTAGCGGCGCGACAGCGCCGCGATCCCCCTCCCGTCCCCCTCCTTACCAAGGAGGGGGACGGGGTGGTTCCGCGCAGGCGGGAATCTCGCCCCCAACCCCCTCCCGTCTGCGGGAGGGGACGCGCCAGCGCAGCGAAGCGCGGGGGAGGAGGGGGGGGCCGCCTTGTTGTCCGCGAGGCTGGTTCGGTAGCATGGGGAAGCCTCGCTGAGGGGCGCTACACGTAAGGAGGCGGGCACATGACCACCAGAATCGGCATCAACGGCTTCGGACGCATCGGCAGGCAGGTGCTCCGGGCTACTATGGAACGCCACCCTGACGAGTTGGAGGTCGTCGCAGTCAACGACCTCGCTCCGCCCAAGGTGAACGCTCACCTGTTCAAGTACGATTCCAACTACGGCCGCTACCCCGGCTCCGTCAACGCCGTCGACGGCGGCATCGAGATCGATGGCAAGCTCATCACGTCCCTCTCCGAGCGCAACCCCGCCGATCTCCCCTGGGGCGACTTGGGCGTCGACATCGTCATCGAGTCCACCGGCATCTTCACCCAGCGGGAAAAGGCGGCAGGCCACATCGAGGCCGGCGCCAAGAAGGTCATCATCTCCGCCCCGGCGTCCGGCGAGGACAAGACCCTCGTCCTGGGCGTCAACGCCGACGAATACGACCCCGACGCCCATCACGTCCTCTCGAACGCCTCCTGCACCACCAACTGCGTCGCCCAGCTCATCAAGGTGCTGAACGACGAGTTCGGTATCCAGCACGGCCTCATGACGACCGTCCACGCCTACACCAACGACCAGCAGATCCTCGACCAGGTCCACTCGGACATGCGCCGCGCCCGCGCCGCCGCCTCCAACATCATCCCCACCAGCACCGGGGCCGCGAAGGTCGTGGGCGTCGTCATCCCCGAGCTCGACGGCAAGCTTCATGGCATGGCGCTGCGCGTCCCGGTCCCCACCGGCTCCATCACCGACTTCGTAGCGGACCTTGGCCGCGATGTCACGAAGGAAGAGGTCAACGCCGCCTTCCGAAAGGCCGCCGAGGGCCCCCTGAACGGCATCCTCGAGTACACCGAGGACCCCATCGTCAGCAGCGACATCAAGATGAACCCTTCCAGCTGCATCTTCGACGCCGAGTCGACGATGGTCATGGGAGGCAACATGGTCAAGGTCCTCGGCTGGTACGACAACGAGTGGGGCTACTCCTGCCGCACCTCCGACCTAACCGCCATGATTGCGAGCAAAGGCCTCTAGCGCGCTTGGGGTTCCCCTCCTGCGGGAGAGGCCGGCCCACGGGGATATAGGCTGGCTATTGGTACAATCCTCCCGTCTATGAACCCCGCCACGCCTACGCCCCCAGCGTCGGCGCGAATCGCCGCCTGGCTGTCGGCCGGGCGCTGGCTCGTGCTCCTCGTCCTCATCGCCGCTATCGCGCTGGGCTTGCGGCTCGATGGGCTGGACTGGGACGGCGGCCGCTTCTACCACCCGGACGAGCGGTCGATCTACCTGCGCGCCGAGTGCATGCACCTCGCGCTAACCGAGAGTCCTGGCTGGGCAGGGTGCCAGAACAGCGACTTTCCGCGGGACGAGCCAGGCTTTCCCGGCTTGGCCACGTTCTTTGACAAGGATGCGAGCCCCCTCAACCCGCACTGGTTCCCCCTCGGCTCCATCATCATCTACCTGCTCGTCGCCGTCCGGTTCATCATCGAGCCGTTCATGGACCAGGTGCGCCTACAGGACCTCGCCTCAGCAGGCCGCACTCTGGCCGCACTCGCCGACACCGCCTCCGTTGTGCTGTTGTTCTTCCTTGGACGGCGGCTGTTTGGCCCGGCCGTCGGCCTGCTCGCCGCCGCGCTCACCGCCTTCACCGTAGTCAACATTCAGGTCACCCACTTCTACCGCCCCGAGTCTTTCGTGATCCTCCTGGCGCTCGCCGCGTTCTGGTGGATGCTCAATGTTCTGGAGCATGGGCGCCGCCGCGACCACGTAATCCTCGGCCTCGTCATCGGCGTCACCTTCGCGTTCCGGGGCAGCAGCATGCCCATCCTCGCTCCGGTGGGCCTGACCTACCTGGCGCTGGCCTACCGCCAATGGCGGCTAACGCCGTCGCCCGTCGCTCTTGTGGGGACTGTCGCCCCGAAGGCCGTCCTGGCCTTGGTCGTGTCGGCGCTCGCCTTCACCGTCCTCCAGCCCTACGCGCTCCTCGATTTCCACAAGTACGTGGGCGATCTCGGGTGGGAGGTAGGCATCGCTCGGACTGCGGGAATGGTCCCGTACACGGTGCAGTACATCGGAACGCCGCGCACCGGCCTGTACGAGATACGGCAGACCGCGCTCTGGGCCCTCGGCTTGCCTCTTGGCGCGCTGGCCTGGGGCGGACTGGCCGCGACGGTAGTCGCCGCCTTCCGGCGACCCCGGCTGACCGATTGGCTGCTGCTGTCGTGGGTCGGCGCGCTCATCATTGGGGTCGTCCCGCTGTTCGAGGTCAAGTTTCTCCGGTACATCGTCCCGGTGCTGCCGGTCATGACGCTGCTGGGCAGCCGCTGGCTCGTCGAGGCCTATCGCCTTGCGGGAGCACGCCGCGTTGTCTTACGACGTGTCGCAGCGTTGGCGATGGCAGCCGTCCTCGTCGCCACCGTCTTCTACGCCCTCGCGTTTGCCGGCATCTACCGGCGGGACCACCCCGGCGTCCAAGCGTCGGCATGGATGAACGAGAACGCCGCTCCGGGCGCAGTCATCCTCACGGACAACCATTGGGACGAGGGGTTCGCGGACCTCGGCAGGTTCGACGTCACCCAGCTGCCGATGTACGAGGGGGACACCGTCGCCAAGATGGCCCGCGTGACGGACCAGCTCGCAGAGGCGGACTACATCATGGCCTACAGCAACAGGCCGTGGGGCAGCATCGCGAGACTCCCGGAGCGGTATCCCTATAGCAGCGCCTATTACCATGCGCTCTTCGCCGGGGACCTCGGCTACGAGCTGGTCCATGGATTCGCCCGCTACCCAACCTTTGCCGGCGTCTCCTTCGTCCACGACCCGTTCACGCGCGCCGGCGTGCGGCAGCCTGAAACCGTGCCCGGCGTCGAGACAGGCCCTCTCGCTCTCAACCTCGGATACGCGGACGAGAACGTGGTGAACTACGACCACCCGCTCGTCCTGGTGTGGGAGAACACGGGCCGTCTCACCGCCGCGGAGCTCCGCGGAATCGTCCTTTCTGAGACCGTCGAGCCGCCCGAACGAGCGCTGTTGAGCGAAGAGGCGTTCGCCAGGCAGACTGCCGGCGGAACGTGGAGGGACATCTTCGACGAGCGCGGCCTCAATGCCTGGGCGCCGTGGCTCGTGTGGCTGCTGGCCGTCGAAGTCATCTTTCTCGTCTCGCTGCCGCTCTCCGTCCGGCTGATGCGCTGGCTGCCGGACAGAGGGGTGATCCTAGCGCGGCCCCTCGGCCTGTTGATCGTGTCGTGGCTGGTGTGGATGGGCGCGAGCGTCGGCCTATGGACCTTTTCTCGGGGAAGCGTCGCGCTCGCGGTCGTCATCGTGGCGGCGGTGTCGGGCGTGATCCTCTGCCGCAACAGATGGCTGATAGCCGCGGCCAAGCGCCACTGGAGATACCTCGCGAGCGTGGAGATGTTGTTCATCGCCGGGTATCTCTCGTTCGTGCTGATACGCGCTGCGAACCCCGACCTTTGGCATGCGTGGCGCGGCGGCGAGAAGCCGATGGACCTCACCTACCTCACCGCGGTGGTGAAGTCGACGACCTTCCCTCCGTTCGACCCCTGGTACGCCGGCGGCTACATCAACTACTACTACTTCGGATTCGTGATCGTGGGTTCGCTCATACGGCTCACGGGCATCGTCCCGGAGGTCGCGTACAACCTCGCCGTCCCGCTGCTCTTCGCGATGACGCTCATGGCTGCGTTCAGCGTCGGCTACAACCTGGCGGAAGCGCTACGCCAGCGGGGCCGCTGGAACGTGAGCGGACGGAGCGCAGTAGGCGCGGGAGCGGCCGCCGCGCTCCTGGTCGTCGTGCTCGCGAACGTGGACGGCGCCGTGCAGCTTCTCCAGGGGGCGGCGCGCACGCTGGGCGACGGCGACTTCGGACGATTCGACTTCTGGCGGAGCAGCCGTCTGATGCCCGGCCAGATCAGCATCACCGAGTTCCCCTTCTGGACGTTCCTCTTCGCCGACCTTCACGCCCACCTGATATCGATCCCGTTTCAGATTCTGGCCGTGGGACTGGCCGCGAACTTGGTTATGGGGGCGCGAGTCGCCGCCTCGCTGAGGCGTCTGCTCCCTGCCGTAGTGATGCTCGCGTTCGTCGTGGGCTCTCTCGCCGCAATCAACACCTGGGACACGCCCGCCTACGCCCTGCTTGGCATGGCGGCCCTGGCCATCGTCCTCTTTGCGCGCCGTCAGAGCGTGTTGGAGCCTGCGCTCCTGGCCAAGGCAGCCCTGCTCGTGGCCGGGTTCTGGGTGGTCCTGTATTTCGCCTGGCTGCCGTTCCACGAGAACTACGAGGCCCCGTTCGCGGGCCTGAGAAGGAGTCAGTGGCAGACGGTGTTCTGGCATTACCTGGGCATCCACGCGCTCCTGATATTCATCGCAGGCTCGTGGATACTCGTCGAGGCGCGGCGGCGGGCGCCATCGACAACCTCCCGCCGGCTTGCGGGGGCGGCGGCCGTTGGGGTGGTCCTCGTCGTCGCGACATTGCTTGCGAGCGTGGACGCCCTGCGCCCGTGGACGACGGTGGCCGCGCTCTTCATGCTGACCGTCGTCGCCCTGGCGGCCGCAGTCGGCTGGCTCATGCGCCGGTCCGACCGCCAGGCTCCGGTGCAGCTCCTGCTCATTGCCGCCCTCGTCCTTGCCCTAGGCATCGGGATGGGGGTCGACGTCGTCAGTGCGCGGATCGACATCGACCGCATGAATACCGTGTTCAAGTTCTACCTGAACGCCTGGGTGCTGTTCGGCATCGTGGGCGGCGTCGGGCTTTGGAGCCTCTGGGCCGGGGGAGCGCTGCGGCTGCGGGGCGGCAGGGGCCTCTGGGCGCGGGGGCCTTGGCTCGCGGTACTGGCGCTCCTGGTCCTAGCCAGCTCCGTCTATCCCGTCCTTGGCACGCGGGCCCGCCTCGCCGACCGTTTCGACACCGACATCGGCCTGACGCTGGACGGGCGCGCTTACCAACGGGATTCCGTGTACGGCGATCCAGGTCCCACCAACAGCGAAAGCGACGACACGCGGTACGCCCTCGCCATCGACGCCGATGCGATTGATTTCATCCGCGAGAACGTCGAGGGGTCTCCTGTATTCTTGGAGGGCGTTGTCGATCACGGGTACCGCTGGTATCCGAGGGTGGCCAAGTACGCGGGGCTGCCTGTGGTGGTCGGCTGGCGCTGGCATCAGGCGCAGCAGCGCGGCGACGGAGGGGCCTACCCGGCGGCGGTCGATGCCCGGCTGAGGGACGTCGCCCTGATGTACGAGACGACCGATGAGGCGCTGTTCATCGAGCTGGCGCGGAAGTACGGCGTCGAGTACGTCTACGTCGGTCCGACGGAGCGGACCTACTTCTCCGCCGCCGGGCTGGCCAAGTTCGACCGGATGGCGGACTCGTCGCTCGCCCCCTTCTATCGAAGCGACGAGGCGGCCGTTTACCGAGTGCGGGGCGAGGACACGGGAGATGATTTGAAGGGCCTAGAGCCCGATGATAGCCTGCCGGACGGGCCGCAGCCCGACAACGGAGTACAAATGGAAGAGGCAGTCCAGGTCATTCGGGACATACTTATCAGCGTCTACCTGGTCGTAGGCATTCTGCTGACGCTGGTGTTGGTAGTGTTTTCGTTCTTGCTCTACAGGGCGTTGCGCGGCCTCATCGGCGCCGCATCCCGAGCGACGCAGAACGTGGAAAAGGTAACCGAGGCAGCAGTCGAGCACGTAGTGACGCCGTTGCAGGAGGGGGTCTCGTTCTCCTCGGCAGCGGGCAACGCATTCGGTTTCGCGACCGGGTTCATTGCGGGCCTGCGGGGCCGCCGGAAGCGCGGCGACAAGGACGACAAGAAGAAATAGGGGACTCGATGCCCCGATTAGAGTGCCGCTCCGTCGGCTTCAGCGGCGGGTATTCAACGGGTCTTGGCTGGCTTCTTTTCCCTTCATCCGGTTTCCTCTACTACGTCAATCTCTCTGACGCGCCATGCAGCCTTGTCTCGTAATTTGGCGAAACTCAGTCGTACTCTAAACTCCTCTCCTCCAGTTGGCGCATTGCGGCCTGCAAGCCATATTGTGTCATCCACCGTAGGGTTGTACCGCTCCTGCAATCTGCCATTTGGGATGCAGGCGACGATGATGTGCCGCAGAGGGTGAGACTGACCAAGCTCCTCATAGATATATTTGGCGATTATGGTAACGGTCCACAAGTCGCGTTGACCTCGTTGGATGACCTGCTCTAACCGTCCCTGCTCTTCGACAACATGCCCGGATCGCCGCATCTTCACGATCATTGATGTCTGAGACATCTGGATTGTTGCGGTACGGTTGCCATTGACCTTCTCAGCCTTTGAGTCAAGCATCAAGGCAACTGGCTGTGCGTCTGGTAAGAAGGCGTAGATCGCTTTCTTGTAGTCGACCTTTCCGTAGAGTCGCTCACTTATGCCAGAGACGCCCATCGTCCCCAGTGCCTCCCGAGTCACATCTTCGGCGATGTCTTGGGGAAGGTCGATTTCCTCACGGAAGATAGTCACCGCTTGCTCTTGATAGTCGGTGAGAGCCTGAACGACCATCTCCATGACCGCCCGCTCAAGCCTCTCCAAGTCATCAAGCGTCATTCGTTCTCTCGCGAGCGGTGCAAGCGTAAGCCGCATCCGATTCGATGCCTAGCCAATGTCGGTTGAGCCGTTTGGCGACCGCCGTGGTCGTTCCGCTCCCGACGAAGGGATCGAGCACGACACCGCTTTCTGGGGAAAACAGCCGGATCACGCGGGAGGCGAGTTCTTCCGGGAACTCCGCCTCGTGACGGTTGTTCTTGCTCACTGACCGAATCTGCCAAACCCCCCGTGACCCCCAGTCCGCCCATTCTTGCGTGGTGAGCCGCTCACGGTCGTACTCGACGATGCCGGGGCGCCAGAAGATGTACACATGCTCGAACTCGTCTACGGCCCGATACGAATTGGAATGCCAGCGGCTATTAGCCCAGCACGGATCCTTATGCCAGATGCGCTGGTCGTACAGGTAAAAGCCGGTCGCCTCGGCCCACTCAGCAATTAGGCAGCCGGTCAGCAACACTCTCGTCGAGACTTGGTGCTTGCCGCCTCGAACGTTGTTGTGCTCCAACCGACGTTGCACGGTCTGCTCGCTACAGCCAAGTAACGCACCCAACTGTTTCCGGTTGGCACCGGGGTACTGCAATTTGGCCTCAAGTACTTGGGCGCGTGTGACGGGATTGACCTTACGCCTCACGTTGTCCGCTTGAAACCGTGGAATCGAGTGGTCTTGGAAGCAGAGGATGTCTCCGATGTTGACGACGAGAAACCCGCCAGGCTTCACTATCCGCTGGTGGCAGGCGATGACCTCACGGAGTAAGCCTTTCCATTCATCAAAGGTCATGCCTTGCTCATACGACTTCCCGACGTAGTAGGGTGGCGACCAAAAGCTCAGATCAATCGATGCATCGGGGAGCTTGACGAGTTCGTCTCTGGCGTCTCCACTGATGATGCGGTCGAACGCTCCAGTGGGATTCTCGGTCGGTGGCACTAGGAACGCTTGGGCGATAGTCACGGCTCTCTCCTCCCTACGCGATGAGGTGCCCCTCCAGTCCCGCGCAGGTCGCGACGGAAGTAGGACTGGGCAGATGGTCCATGTCGCTGCGGATGTTAGGACGCGCACGCGCCGCTCCACAAGCGGCTATTGTCACTAGATCGGATGAGGCCGTTACTTGACACAGCGCGGGACTCCTTTGCAGGGGCGCAATGGCGACTTCGTAGAACGGGAGAGCGGCATAGTGAGGACTGCGCGCTAGAGGAGCTCGCCTATGCGGTCTGCTGTTGTGAAGGCGGTGAAGGCGGCTAGGTCCTCCGGCCAGCCTCGCGCTTCTTCCTCGGCTTGCCGGGCGACCGCTTGGTCGGCGAAGACGAAAACCGCACGGACGAGGCCGGCGTCCTGGAAAGCCTCGGCGACTGTTCGGACGCCTGCGAAGGAGGACGAGGGCCGTATTTCCACCCCGATCTCTTCGGCTCCGGCCTGTAGCACTACGTCCACGCTGATGCCGGGGTACATCACCCGCTCGCTAGAACGGTACCCTCGCAGCGCCGCGTTCTCGCGCACTACGGCCGATAGGTACGGGCCGATGGTCATTCGAGGATACGACCCGAAGACCTTGAGCAACGACGCCTGCCCCAGGATCCGTTCCAAGACCTGGGCGACCGCCGGGTCCTCGCGGTGCCCTTCGATGTCCAGCAGGAAGTAGTACTTTCCCAGGCCCAGCCGCGTCGGGCGCGACTCGATCTTCGTCAGGTTGATGTTGCGCTCCGCGAACTCCTTGAGCACCGCGAACAGCAGGCCGGGCCGGTCTTGGGAGAAGGCCATGGCTATCGAGGTCAGATCGTTGCCCGTGCGCGGGTGGTCCTCCTTTGCGAGCACGACGAACCGCGTAACGTTGTTGTCGTCGTCCTGGATGCCGGAGGCGAGCGTCTGCGCTCCATAGAGCTCCGCCGCGCGGCTTGGCGCAATCGCCGCGGCGGGGATGTCGGACGCCAGGGCCTGCTCGACGGCGCCTGCCGTGCTGAGCGCCGCGGCGAGCTCCGCGCCGGGCAGTCGCCGCTCCAGATAGCCGCGGCACTGGGCGAGCGCTTGGGGGTGCGAGTAGACGCGCTTCACGGCGGCGAGGGCGGTTCCCGGCTTCACCATGAGGTCGTGGACGACGTCGATGGCGAGCTCCTGGCGGATGCGCAAGCCGTCCCTGTGGAGGAGGGCGTCCAACGTGTCCGTGACGGCGCCCTGCAGGCTGTTCTCGATGGGGCAGACGGCCTCCTCAGCCTCGTCCGTGAGCACCGAGAGGGCTGCGGCGGTGATGGAGGCGAAGGGCACGAGGTCCGCGCCGTGCGCGTAATCGAGCGCGGCTTGCTCGGAGAAAGTCCCTGGAGGGCCGAGGTACGCGATGCGCATGGCTACGGGCCGCCGGTGAGCGCTCTCCAGAGCTGCGTCTCTTTCTCCGGGGGCGTGATGGCGACGATTTCGTCGTCGGGAGAGAGCTCTGGGTCCGAGGCGCCGGACCGCAGCTCGCCGTTCTTGCCGATGACGGCGGCGATGACGGCGCCGGCGGGTAGATTGACCCGCGAGACGCTCCTGCCGACGGCGGGGGAGCCCTGCGGAACGCGGATGCAGACGATGCCGTTGGTGGCGCTCCTGAGCGGCAGCACATGAACGAGCGGCCCGCCGACCATCTCCTCCTGCACGTGGGACAGGATCAACTCCGTCGTGCTGGTGGTCACGTCCACACCCAATGAGCGGAAGAGCGGGACGTGGTCAGGGTCGGTGACGACGGCCATGGTCTTGGCGGTGTTGAACGAATACTTGGCCACCTGGCAGGCGACGAGGTTGGTCGCGTCAGAGCCGGTGGTCGATATGAGTATGTCGGAGCGCTCCGCGCCCGCCTCATCGAGCACCGTGGGCTCGGTCCCGTCGCTCGTTATGACGATCGAGCCGAACTCTTCGACCGCTGCATCGCTCACCCGGGCGTCTCGCTCGATGAGCGCGACCTCGTGTCCAGCCGACAGCAGCGCGCGTGTGAGGTAGAACCCAATCTTGCCGGCGCCTACGACTATCACGTACATCGTTAGGTCTCCATCGCTTCCAGAACGAGGTCGGCGAGCATCCGGGTTGGGCTGACGGTCTTCAGGCCGAGGTCCTCGTACATCGCACGCCTTATCGGGTCGTTCACCCGGCAGACCACCCTGGGGACGCCGAAGGTCGTCTGCGCGGACTGCGCCGCGAGGGCATTGGTGGTGTCCTGCCCCGTGGCGGCGATGAATGCTTCCATGGACTCGATACCCGTGCGGCGGAGCGCCTCGTGGGAGGCGCCGTCGCCCACGTACATGTGCAGTTTTGGCCGCGCGTGAAGGCGGCGGAAGTTCTCCGGGTCCGTGTCGAGGATTGTCACCTCGTCTCCGCGGTCGAGTAGCGCGTTCGCCACGGTGGCCCCGAGCCGTCCACAGCCGACAATCATCACCGGGCTGCTCATACTCCGGCTCCGGTAGCGGGTTGGGCGTCGCGGTAGACGACGACTTGGCACGGGCTGTGCCGGAGAACGTACGGCGTCGTGTCGCCCAGCGTCGGACTGCCGTAGCGTTCCGTGTAGGGCATGCCGGCGACGATGACGTCGACGTTGCGGTCGACTGCCTCCCGCACGATCGCTGCTCCGATATCCCGTGCTTGGAGAATCTCGCCTTCGACCCTGCATTTGAGCAGCTTGCCGAGTCTCTCCATCCGCTGGAGGGTCTCCTCCCCGCGCGTCGTTTCGGCGGGAATCTCCGCGTCCACCGGCAGACGGCGGGGGACTTCGATGACGTACAGCAGCCACACGAGGCCCTTCGAGCCGCGGGCGAGGTCGCAAGCGAGCGAGACGACGGCGTCGTCCTGGGCAGAGCCGGTCACGAGGGCGAGAGCGCGGTTCACGTTCGACATCAGCGGCCGCCGAGGCTCTCCAGCGTGTCCTCCGGACCAGCGATTATGAGCTGGTCCCCTTCCCGGAGCTTCTCGTCTTTCGAAGGCGATAGGATTGGCTCACGCCCGCGCCGAATGGCGATCACCGCCGCTCCGTACTTGTCGCGGGCGGTGCTGAGCCCCGCCTGCTCCAGGGTCGCCCCGATCATGTCGGAGGAAACGTTGATCTTGCTGAAGCCGAATTCGCTGGTGAGCTCCATGTACTCGAGCACTTCGCGCTGGAACAGGCTGTGGGCCGTCCGCAGACCCGTCTCCTGTTCCGGGTAGACCACACGGTCGGCGCCCACCGCTTCCAGCGTCTTGCCATGCAGCTCGTTCGTTGCTCGGGCGACGACCTGCGGGATTTCGAACGTGCGCTTCAGCAGCACCGTGGTGAGGACGCTGGACTGTATGTCGGTCCCAATCGCGACAGTGGCGGTGTCCAGGTTGCGGATGCCGATTTCCTCGAGGAACTCCATTGAGGTTGAGTCGCCGGTGACGGAGTAGGTGACCTGGCCCATCATCTGTTGCGTGAGAGCCTCATCCCGATCGACGGCTAGAACGTCGTGGCCGATGCGGTAAAGCTCGTGGGCGAGGCTGATGCCGAACCTCCCCATGCCGATGACCGCTACCTGGTGGGCCATGTCACACCCCTATCAACCGATTCTAACGCGTTCCTCGGCGTACCGGTACACGGCCCGCCGTTCACGAAGCGCCAAACCGAGGCCGATTGTCAACGGTCCCAGCCGCCCCGCGTACATCGCGAGGGTGACGACCAGCTTCCCCGGCTCCGACAACTCAGGCGTGATTCCACGCGATAGCCCCACAGTGCCGAATGCCGAGACCGTCTCGAACATCACGTCGGCGAACGCGAATGCGCCTGAGTCGAGGCTCGCCCGCTCCGTCACGCTGAGCAGGACCATGAACAGCACCACTCCCGACCAGGCCAGCGCCAGCACCGCGAGGGCGCGGGCCACCTGCACGTACGCGATTTCTCTCCGCAGGACCTCAGCCCGCGGACGGCCCCGCAACGCCGCCAGCGTCGCGACGATCAGGACCATCGCCGTGTTGATCTTGATGCCTCCCGCCACAGAGCCGGACGCTCCGCCTACGAACATCAGCAGCATGAACAGGAGATCCGTCCCCGCGCGCGTCTCGGCGAAGTTAATCGAGCTGAACCCGGCAGTTCGTGCGGTCGTCGCTTGGAAGGCGCCGTTGCTGATCTTGTCGACCACGGACATGCCGCCGAGGGTGGCGTCGTTGCCCAGCTCGAAGACAATCATCGCCAGCGCGCCGAATGCCCACAGGCCCAGAGTCCCTATCACTACGAGGCGGGTGTCGAGCGTCCAGCGGCTCAGGCCCTTGCGCCGCACGACCTCGTTCAGCACGGGGAAGCTGAACGCGCCGAGGATGATGCTGACGCCGATAGTCCACATCACCACCGGGTCCGAACGGAACGCTGACAGGCTGTCGGACTCAGGGAAGATAGTGAATCCCGCGTTGTTGAATGCCGAAATCGAGTGGAACAGGCCCTGCCAGAACGCTTGGGCGGCTGAGTAGTCGAAGATGAGTCGCAGGAAGAGCAGGCCGAACGTCACCAGCTGCGCTCCAACCGCGAAGATGATGACGTACCGCCCGAGCCGCACCGCGCCGCCCAGCGACGCGCCCCCCAGCGTCTCGCGGACGACGAGCCGTTGATTGAGCGAGATGCGCCTGCCCACCGCCGCGAGAATGACGAGGCCCGCGCTCATGATTCCGAGCCCGCCCATGAACATCAGCGCCGCGAGAACCGCCTGCCCGAACCCGCTCCAGTACTCCCCGCTCGGCACGACGACCAACCCCGTGACGCAGACCGCCGACGTGGCGGTGAACAGCGCATCGACGAAGGACGCCCCGCCCGCGCCGACGCTCGCGAACGGCGTCATCAGCAAGGCTGTGCCCAGGATAATGAGGGCCGCGAACCCGACCGTCAGCGAGAGGAGCGCGGAGGAGGAGGCGGGAAGATTCAGCCTGCGGCGCGGGTCGTGGACGCGGATGCGAACGGGCGCCGTCTCACGCTGCCGCGGCCGTCTGACGACGCGGTCTCCCGGCCGGAAGTGCTGGCCGTTGCTCCTCAACGAGCGGTCCTGAGGGGTGGGTCGAGGACTATGGTATGGGGGATGGTCGAATCGGACACGATTCCAAGTCCGACGTGTCTCACAGAGCCCGCGTCAGCTGCTAACGGGTCGAGGCGAACGGATTCTAGGAGCGGCCTCGGTGCGAGTCAACGCGAGTCGGCGTCGGATTCCGGTCGGCTAGAATCCGTCTATGGCTAACATCCAACGCGAAGGGCTGCACGCTCTCGTGGGCAATACGCCTCTCCTCGAGCTTCGGGGCATGAGCCCGAAGCCCGGGATCCGCATCTTCGCCAAGCTCGAGGGGCAGAACCCCAGCGGAAGCGTGAAAGACCGCATCGTGCTCTCGATGATCGAGGCCGCCGAGGCGCGGGGCGAGCTGCGCGAGGGCGACACGCTCGTCGAGGCCAGCACCGGGAACACCGCGATAGCCCTGGCCGCTCTCGCGCCTCGCAAGGGGTACCGCGTCCATCTCGTCTTGCCCAGGGGCATCGTCCCCAGCATCGCCGACATCCTCGACCTCTACGGGGCGACCATCGAGTGGCGCGAGCCGGAAGGCGGCATGCGGGGCGCTATCACGCGGACTCTGGAGCTTGCCTCGCAGCCCCGCCATCATGCTCTCGGCCAGTTCACGGACGCCGCAAACGTCCAATGCCACTACGCCGCCACCGGCTTGGAGATAGCGAACGCCATCGACCGCGTGGACGCATTCATCGCAGGCATCGGCACCGGCGGCACGATCATGGGCGTCGCCAAGCGTCTCAGGGAGCGCTGGCCCCATATGCAAGTCATCGGCGTCGAGCCCCGCTTGGGCGAGCGGCTCCAAGGGCTCCGCAGTCTCGCCGAGGGGTACATTCCCCCGCTCCTCGACCTGGATCTGCTGAATCGCCGCTTCCTCGTGGACAGCGCGGACGCCATCGCCACGGCGCGCCGCGTGATCCGGTCGGAGGGGGTATTCGCCGGGGTGTCGTCGGGCGCCACGATGCACACGGCCCTCCGTGTCGCCGAAAGCATGGACGAGGGAAACATCGTCGTCATGTTCTCGGACGGGGCTTGGAAGTATCTTCCCTCTCACCCTTGGGACTCAGCCGAGCAAGGGAGCGAGGACCTCAACGAGGTTCATTGGTGGTGAGGGGCTGTCGCCCTGACCCTTCCTTGCAGACGGCCCCCTCCTCAAAGCCTCCTCCCGCAGACGAGACCTTTGTGTAACCCTGTTTTCGGCGGGCGTAACTCTTCCCGCCCACCCGCCCGTTATGTTGTGGGGGACACCCCCACACCCCCGGTATCCCAAGCCGGTCCAGGGTTCGACAGGCTCACCACGAACCAATTTGAGGTTTTACGCAAAGGTCTCGCAGACGGGGGAGGAGGAAAGGGAGCTTTCCCACAGGCGAGGACGGGACTCGAAGCAATCCCTAGTGTTGGCCTGAATCCAACACCGCGGCCGACGAAGATAGGGGAACGGAGCCCTGGGGCGTGGCCTGTGGGCCGCCCTGGATACCCGCTTTCGCGGGAATGACGGAAGCACGAGCTGGGGTGCGACTGCTGTTGTCCCTAGGCGTCCAGCCCGAAGACCTGTTCGAGGGCGCGGCGGGTAAAGACGACCGACATGTCGCGCTTGTACCAGGCCGACCCACGGGGGTCATCCGTCGGGTCGACGATGTCGGCGACGGCTTGGGAGACTTCCCGCAGACGCTCCGCCGTGGCCTCTTGGCCCGCGAGCGCCTCCTCGACGACCGTGGCCCGCAGCGCAGTCGGGGCGACCGCCCCCAGGCCCACGCGAACGTCGGCGACCACACCTCCGTCCAGCTTCCCGATGGCCGCTACTGCGACAGTGGCGTAGTCGTCTTGGGTGCGAGGCAGGTACTTGATGTAGGTCCACTGCGCGTCCGCCGGCTGGACCGGGACCTGGACCTCCGTCACGATCTCGTCCGGCTCGAGGGTCGTCTCGTAGTAGTCCGCGTACACCTCGCTGATAGGCAGGGTGCGTTCGCCTCGGGGCGACGTCGCGGTGATCGACGCGCCGAGGATGAGCAGGGAGGGGGGCGGGTCCATTGCCGGGTCAGCCTGCGCGATGCCGCCGCCGACCGTCGCGACGTTCCTGATGCGGATAGTGGCGACGCGCCGGTACGCTTCCGCGAGGAGCGGCGCATTCGCCTTTACGACATCGGAGGTCTCCACCTGACGCTGGGTGACGAGCCCGCCGATCCGGAGCACGCCGTCCGACGCTTCGATGGAGTCGAGTCCCGCGACGCGGTGCAGGCTCACGATGTGGTCGGGCGCGATGAGCGATTGCTTGAGGAGGGTCGTGAGCGACGTGCCGCCGCCCATGACCTTGGCGTCGCCGTCGTGCTGCGCAAGGAGCGCCAGCGCCTCGTCGAGGGATGCAGGAGCGTGGAAAGCGAAGTCGTGCATGGCTACTTTGCCTCCGCCGCGGCCTGGATGGACTCGATGATCTGGTAGTAGCCGGTGCAGCGGCAGAGATTGCCCATCATCCACTCCTTGATCTCCGCCTCGGAGGGATGGGGGATCGTCTCCAAGAGCGCCTTCGCCGCCATGATCTGGCCGGGCGTGCAGGCGCCGCACTGGAAGCCGCCGTAATTGATGAACGCCTCTTGGACCGGGTGCAGGGTGTCGCCGTTCGCGACTCCCTCGATGGTCGTGATCTCCGCCCCATCCGCCCTGGCCGCGAGCGTGATGCACGAAGCGGTGATGTGGCCGTCCATTTCGATAGTGCAGGCCCCGCAGACTCCGACGCTACAGGCCTCCTTCGTGCCCGTCAGGCCGAGGTCGTAGCGTATGAAGTCCACCAACGTCCGGTAGGTGGGGACCTCTTTGGTGTACTGCCGGCCGTTCACGGTGACCGTGACGGTCTGCTTAATGGGAGTGGTCGTCATGGGCGTCCTCGATGAGCTGTGGTTGCGCCTAGGCCCGCGCCAGAGCCGCGCTCCCGGATGCTATCGCAGATGGGCGCGGTAGCCAAGCGCGGGTCGTTTGGGCGAGTGTTTCGGGGAGTAAATCGGCTTCTTGATAGGGATGGTTACTCGTAAGGGGGAAGGTTTTGTGTCGCTGGAGGGGGTACTTTCGGCTTCTTGATCGGGGCTGTTTAGCAGGCCACGGCCGGCTTCCCGCGATCAAGGCGCCGAATTAAATGAAAAAACATTGTTCCGATACCCCCTCTCTCACTCTCCCCCGCAGACGAGAGAGAGGATTTTAGGGGGCATCGGCGGCGCGGCAGGGTTGGGATGTCGGGGGTGGCGCGGGGGGTGGGCATGATGGGATTCCAGGGTACGCGCTGGGAGTGGGTTCGGGTAAGGGGCAAGTGTCGTGGCGGGCTCCTTACTGGCGGGCGTAACTCTTCCCACCCACCCGCCCGTCATGTTGTGGGGGACACCCCCACGCCCCCGGCAGAAGGGCGTCGCCCCTCTGCGCTCCCCATTCGTATGGTTGGAACCGTTAATCTTCCCCACGGGACGGCAGGAAGAGGCGGAGCCCTCCGGGGGGTTATGCAAGGGTCTCGCAGACAGGGGAGAGGACTTCGAAGCAACGACGGATGGGGGGAGGGACCGCGCCGCTGCCGCGCCGCTACGAGGTTCTCTGAATCCACAAACGAAGTGCAACACCAGATTAGGGTGTTGCCATGGAATACAGACAGCTCTGCATTGAGGAACGGTGTGAGATTGCCCGCTTACGCGCCAAGGGCTCCTCGGTCCGGCAAGTCGCTACAACTCTGGATCGCGCGGCATCGACCGTGGCTCGGGAGCTGAAGCGGAACGCGCTGCGAACGGACGGGTACCAAGCGTCGCCGGCCCAGGAGCGTGCCCGCGCGCGGCGCTGGACGGGGGCGCGGCTGGAACGGGACGAGGAGTTGCGGGAGCGGGTCTTGGCGGGCCTGAAGTGGGGGTGGTCGCCGGAGCAGGTCGCCCATGGGATGCGCAGAGAGGAAGGCCGGACGGTGACCTCGGACGAGAGCATCTACCGGTTCGCCTACGCCCAGGCCGCGCGGCACAAAGACCATGATTGGCGGCGCTACTTGCCGAGGGCGAAGTGGAAGCGGGGAAGGCGTGGCCGCAGGGGGGGAAGCTCGGTTTCCTTCATTCCCCTCCGCCGACCCGTTGCTGAGCGGCCTGCGGTGGCGGCCGCGCGGCGGACCTTCGGGCACTGGGAGGCGGACACGATGCAGTTCGGGAGGTCGGGAGAGGTGGTGTTGGCCCTGCAGGAACGCTCCTCGCGCCTCTTGCTTCTCGCGCGTGCGCCGTCGAAGGAGGCGGGGCCGATCGCGGAGTCCATCGCCCGGATGCTGGGGCCGTTGCCGCCGGAGTTTCGCCAGACGGTGACCTTCGACAATGGGACCGAGTTCACCCGTCACTACGAGCTTCACCGGTTGGGCATCGAGACGTTCTTCTGCGACACGTACTCGCCGTGGCAGAAGGGGGGAGTGGAGAACGCGATCGGCCGGCTGCGGCGGTTCCTGCCGCGGGGGACGAATCTGGGGGAGGTGTCGGATGAGCGGTTTGCGCTGATCGGGCAGGCGTACAACAATACGCCGCGCAAGTGCCTGGGCTACCGGACACCGGCGGGGGTCGTCGAGGAGCAGGTGTTGCACTTCAAATGTGGATTCACCTTCCCGCCTTCGCGGGAATGACGGAAGGGGTTAGACGAAACCTTTGCGTAGCTCCATAGTGGGACGGAGGAGCTGGAGCACTTATGGCGGGCGGCGTGGTTCGACCGGCTCACCACGAACCGATCGGCCCCCTAGACGACGGCCGTCATGTGGACTTGGACTCGGCTGCGGCGTTGGACGCCCATTTTCATGATCTGGCGGGCGGGGCGGTCGTTGGGGTCGGGGAACATACGGACCCACTCGGCGTCGATTGCCGGGAGGTCGGCGTAGTCCTGGACGAGGAGGGTGATGAGGCCAATGGCGTCGGCGGAGCCGCCGCCGTTCTGCGCCAAGGACGCGACGTTGCGTAGGCCGTGGTAAGCCTGGCCCTCGACGCCCTCGACTGGCTCCAGCTTGTCGTCGCCGGCGGTGTCCACGCCCGAGACTCCCGACGAGCAGAAGAGGTCGCCGATGCGAGCGCCCATGGGGATTGGGTCGTGGTGTCCGTGGCCTTCAATCTCGTGGTTGGAGCGTCCGCCGCCAATCCTGCCGATGACCTGGACCTGTATCTGGCCTCCCATGGGGTAGCGGAAGGTCTTTCTGGCGGCCTGGTACTGGCCGATGGGCCAGGCTTCCAGGTAGACGTCGACCATGTAGGGCTGGTAGGCGAAGTCGTTGAGGTACACCCATTGCAGCACGACGTCATCGACGGTCCCGCCTGCCTTCTCCATGAGAACGCGCATGTTGTCGTAGCACTGGTCGGTCTGGGCGTCCTCGCCGACGACGGGCTGGGAGGTCGAGAGGTCCCAGGGCACGATGACGGACGAGAAGACGTAGTCGCCGAGGCGCGCGCCGTTGGGGAGAGGGTCGCGGTGGGTGAGGCCCTCGACCTCGATGCACTGCCGGCGCTGGCCGACGACGCCCATCGCTTGCAGCTGGACGCCCTGGCCCTTGGGAAGGGGGAAGGAGGTCGTCTTGCGGGCGGGGCGGTTGTCGGCGTTCGGGAAGAGCTCGAGCCAGCCGGTGTTGATGTGGGGCCGGAAGTCCTGGCTGTCGATGAAATTGGTGACGAGGCCGATCTCGTTGGTGGAGCGTCCGGCGGCCTCGACGAGGGCTTTCAGGTTGCGCCACGCGTTCAGGAACTGCTCGGCGGGGTCGCTGGGCATCTCGCCGGTGGTGAGGTCGACGCCGCGTATGCCGGAGGTGAAGAAGAGCCCGCCGACCTCGACCAAGTCGGGCGCGACATTGCCGTCGGCGGAGAGGCCGGGGAGGTTCGTGACCTTCCGCCGGTTCCCCGCGCCCGCAGGCGCCTCGTCGGTGAGGACGGGGCCGGGGCCGGACCTGAACCGGGGTCTGAGCGCGGCGTTCGCCAGGCGTTCGTCTCCCGCGGCTTTGACCATTGCCTCGGCGCCGGCGAGGGCGAGGCGCTCGTCCCGGTCCTCGTCGCCGGTCCCGCTGACGCCGATGCCGCCGATGACCTGGCTGGCGCGGTGGAGGGTCAGCCCGCCGTGGAGGGTGGTGACGCCGTCGTTGGACCAGTCGGCGACGGTGCGGCCGTCGTGGGATATCTGCTGGCGGTAGATGGAGGAGTCGCGTCCGATGAAGGCGGCGGTGTAGGCCTTGCGCTCGGCGTTGCGCACGTCGGTGGCGGACGCGCCGTCTTTGCGGACGATGTGAACGAGGTCGCCGTTCTCGTCGACGACGGCGATGGCGAAAGGCGCTTCGTTGGAGCGCGCCGCGGCCATCGCCGCAGCGACCGCGCACTCCGCGTCATGGATACTGATGGACTCTCTGATAGGCATGTCTACACCCCTTCCACTACGACGACTGATGAGACGGCGGCGCTCTCCCGGATGCCGAGGATCGCCGAGTAGGAGTCCGAACGGTACCAGCTGTGGAGCGTGTCCATGTCGGGGAACTCCAGCACCACTGTCCGGTGGGGGGTCCACTCGCCCTCGAGGACCTCGCCGGCGCCGCCCCTCACGAGGAACCGCCCGCCGAACTGCTCGATGGTCGCGGGCACCTGCTCGCTGTAGCTCTTATACGTCTCCGGGTCTTTCACGTCGACGTCGGCGATGAGATAGGCGGCCATCACTTCGACCCCGAGGATTCGAGGCCCATGGCTTCGAGACCGATGCGCGCAAGGGCTTCGTCTCTGATGGTTGAGTTGCCGCTCATGGCGATGCTGCCGATGACCTTGCCGTTGGCCCTTATCGCCAGCCCCCCTTGGAGGGTGGTCAGCTTCGGGTCGCCCCAATCGTCGAGGGTGCGGTTCGCCGCCTTCACGACGTGGTCGCGGAAGACAACGGTGTCCATGCCGACGCGGGCGGCGGTGTAGGCCTTGGCTCGCGCGCGGCCCAGCATGCGGGCGGGGGCGCCATCCTGCCGGGCGCAGAGCACCTCGACGCCGTGCTCGTCCGCTATGGCGAGGGCGCCGGGGTTATCGGAGCTAGTGAGGGCGGCGATGATCGCATCCTTGGCCTTCTGCGCTTCTTCCAGGCCGAGGCTCTGAATCTCGAACATGGCTAGAACTCCCTTAGCAGCCGGCCGAAGCCGGGGATCTTGTCTTCGACGCCCGCCAGCCGCAGGGACCGCCAGGCCATCGCTTGCATACTGCTGACCACGGGCGCGCCGAGGTCCTGTTCGAGCGCCTCGACGACGGCGACGCTCGGCATGAGGGCGCCGGTTATCCAGAGGCCGTCGGCGCCGGGAGTAGCCTCGAACAGCTCGCGTCCCATGCGGCGCACCACGCCGAGGTCCATGGTGGAGACCTCGTAGGCGCGGAGCTCGCCGCCGGCGACCTCGCCCACGACCGTGCCCGCGTTCGCGACGGCGATGCCGGCGTTGCCGACGTAGTCCGCGAGCTGCCGGTGCGTCTTGTCGTCGAAGGGGGTGAGCATGGCGACGTTCTTCATGCCGAGGCTGTTCATGGCGATGATACAGGAGCCGAGGTCCGTGCCCGCGGGGGTATCGGTGACGTTGCCGATGCGCCGGAGGACCTCGTCCTCGAACTTCCAGCCGCGCGTGGCGATGAGCGGCACGCCCGCCTGCATGATCGATTGCGGACGCCGCGTCATGATTTCTTCGGTGGCGGCCTCGAGGCGTTCGATGGCCTCGGCGTATGACCGCTCGCGCTCCGCGAGGACGACGCCCAGCGAAGTCATCACGATGGTCACGCCCTCGGGCGCGATGAGATAGAACTCGTAGGAGTTGTTCTCATGCGCGGGCGTGGGCGTGATGAACCCGACGCGCGCCCGCCATCCATACGGCCGGTCCGCAGTTGCGTTCAGCGCCATGCTCGACCTCCGGCGGTCTGCCGGGGGTAGTCTATCGTTCGTTGGGGTTGGGGGCTATCGGGGTGGAGTGGGAGCGCGGGAGCAACGCGAGGATTAAGGGAGTGCTATCTCTGACTGTAGGATGTCCAGCAGTTCGTGAGCGATGAACAACCTGCGAGCGCCGGCCCTCTCCTGTAGGATGCCTGCCTTCACCAGTCGGTCAACGACGTTTCGCGCTCCGGGGTTCGTTACGCCGAGCGCCGCAGCCGTGCGCGGGTATGTCGTCACTGGCTGGTGGAACAGCTCGTCGAGCAGTTTGAAGTCGTTGCTGGTGGCTCTGCGGCCCCGCTCTTGGAGGAGGCTCACGTACCTTTCGTGCAAGGCGCGGATGCGGCGGCCGCGCTCCAAAGTGTCTCGGGCCTGCACACGAACGCCTTCCAGGAAGTAGAGCAGCCACTGCTCCCAGTCGCCGGTGGCGCTCATGTTGTAGAGGCCATCGTAGTAGCGGCTTCTATCGCGCTCAAAGTAGGCGCTGAGGTAGAGCAACGGAACGGGGAGCACGCCGCGCGCGTGGAGGAAGAGGATGATGAGCAAGCGCCCGATGCGTCCGTTCCCGTCCACATACGGATGAATCGTTTCAAACTGGTAGTGAAGCATGCCGCATATGACTAGCGGAGGGATGAGGAGTTGTGTGTCGTTAGCGAATACCTCGATGTCGTAGACCAGGTCGCGGAGCAGGTGGGCAGGCGGGGGAACGAACCGCGCCTGCAGGATGTCGTTGCTGGCGCCGATCAAGACCTGGCCTTCTCTAAGCGCCCCGGGGTTGAGGTTGTGGCCGCGCACCCCGTGTCGCATGAGCACAGCGTGCGCGGCGTTCATCAGGCGCATGGATATGGGGAGGTTCTCCTCTCGCATCAGGCGGAGGCTCTCCTCCAACGCCTGCAGGTAGTTGTGAACCTCAATGACGTCGCCCCGCGGGCGCCTGTCCGCTTCGTACTCGAAGAGGTCGGAAAGGGAGGAGACCGTTCCTTCGATACGTGAGGATAGGACGGCCTCCCTGCGCATGAGCGGATCGATGAGCAGCTGAGGGTTGGCGAGCGTCTCGGCCACGCCCACGAGCGTCCCAACCGCGCGGTTCGCCTCGTCCAGCGCGTAGACCACCTCGGCGGAGAGGGGCAGTTCCCTGGGCAGCAGCGAGGGGACGAACGCCACTTCGTCGGCGTGGGGGCCGCTGCCGATGGGCGCCAGCCGACCTGCAGGGCTGTCCCGCAAAGCCAACACGTCGGGGGAAGGCAAGTGTAACTCCGGTTAGTGTTTGGTCACTAGATTAAAGGAATAGGCCTAAAAGTTTCAATAGCCGCTGAAAGTGTAACGCGCGTTAGTGTTTGGCCGCGCACTTAAAGAAAACGGGGCAAAAGTTACTGTTTCCTCCGGAAGTGTAAGTAGCGTTACAGTGCCTCTACCCTCGACGCTTGCGGAGCTCGGTCCAGGCGTCCTCGGGGGAGAGGCCGGCGTCCGCCAAGAGCACGAGGGTGTGGTAGAGGAGGTCCGCCACCTCTCCGGGCAGGTTTTGCGTGTCTTTGGTTGCGGCGGCGATGGCGACTTCCGAACCTTCCTCCGCCACCTTCTGAGCGATGCGCGACGTTCCGCTTTGGAAGAGGGACGTGGTGTAGCTGCCCTCGGGCATGTCCTGGCGGCGCTGCTGGATGACCTGAAAAAGCTCGGAGAGGATGCCGGGGCCAGCCTCGGCGCGCTCGTAGACGGGCGTGGGAGGGAGGTCGGTGAAGAAGCAAGAAGGGGCGCCGGTGTGGCAGGCGGGGCCGTCGGCGCGCACCTTGAAGAGCAGCACGTCGCCGTCGCAGTCGACCTGGGCGGAGGAGACGTGGAGGAAGGCGCCGGACGTGTCTCCCTTGTGCCAGAGCGCTTGGCGGGAGCGGCTGTAGAAATGCATCGTGCCCGACTCCAAGGTGCGGGCGATGGAATCCGGGTTCATGTGGGCGACCATCAGCACCTCGCCGGTAGCCTCGTCCTGGCAGATGGCCGTGACGAGACCCTGGGAGTCGAGCTTGATCTGATCGTTCTCTGCGGTCGTCATCGTTCCCCTCTCGTTATGCGAAGAGCGCCGGAATCTCCGACAGCGATTCGACGGCGTAGTCCGGGGCCAGAAGCCCCCCGGAGTCCGACCCCCAGGCGCCGCCGAAAGCCGCAGCAGCAGGGGGCGGAGGCGTCCGGCCCGGCGTGTCCTGGTCTCTGTGCACGAGCACGGTGGTCATGCCGGCGAGCTTGGCCCCGTGAGCGTCGTCGTACGGCGAGTCGCCAACGTAAAGGATGGACTCCGCGGGAACGCCGACTCGTTCGGAGAAACGGGCGAATATCCGCGGGTCGGGTTTGTAGGCGCGCAGGCTCTCCGACGACTCGACGCGGCTGAAGCGCCACCCGTTGTGGGCGATGGAGCCGTGCAGGTAGCGGTCGTCGGCGTTGGAGAGCACGGCGAGATTGCGCAGCCGCCCAAGGGCGTCGACCGCCGCGTGGGCTTCGGGGAAGGGGTCCTGGTCGGCCAGCATGTCGACCGAGTAGGTGGAGGCCGCGTCGGGGTCGCCCCACAGGCCCATGGCGTCGAAGGCTTTGATGAAAGCATTGCGCCAGGCCTCCCAGTAGGTCCTGAAGGGCGGACTCGCCTCCGGGTCGGCCATGTTCGTGCGCGTCATGCGGAATTGGACTTCGTGCTTGGAGAACTCGTCCCAGAACTCGCTGCCGCCGACGGGGAGCTGCTGGCGCTCGGCGATGGCCGCAAGGGTCTGCCTCCACTCGTTCACGTCGTTTCTCACGAGGGTGCCGAAGAAGTCGAAGGCGATGAGCGTGATGTGGTCGAGCCTGCCCATCAGTCGTGGGCCTCGCGAGCGGGGATGCCGCGGGCGATGAGCGCGCGCTTGGCGTCGGCGATGGAGAACTCCCCGTAGTGGAAGATGGACGCCGCCAGCGCCGCGTCCGCTCCGCCGCTCGTGACGGCTTCGGCCAAGTGGACCGTATTGCCGGCGCCGCCGCTGGCTATCACGGGGATGGGCACGGCGTCGGCCACCGCGCGGGTCAGCTCGATATCGAAGCCGTCCTTCTGGCCGTCCTGGTCCATGCTGGTGAGGAGCACCTCGCCGGCGCCGAGCTCCGCCGCATGGACGGCCCACTTCAGAGCGTCGATTCCCGTGGGCGTCCGGCCGCCGTGAATGTAGACCTCCCATCGGGAGTCCGAGCCAACCGCTAGTTCGCCCTTGCCGGGATGGTCCTCGGGCAGGAGCGCGGGGTCGGGCTCGGGGCCGTTCGCGGACACCCGCCGGGCGTCGATGGCGATGACCATGCACTGGTTGCCGAACGCGAGGGCAGCCTCGGCGAACGCCTCGGGGTCGAGCACTGCGGCGGTGTTCATCGACACCTTGTCGGCGCCCGCGTTCAGCAGCTTGCGGACGTCTTCGGCGTTCCGGACGCCTCCGCCGACGGTGAGGGGGATGAACACTTCCTCCGAGACGCGCCGCACGATGTCGATGATCGTGTCGCGCCCGTCGGAGCTGGCGGTGATGTCGAGGAACACGAGCTCGTCGGCGCCCTCGCGGTCGTAGAAGGCGGCAAGCTCGACGGGGTCGCCGGCGTCGCGGAGGTTGACGAACGAGGCGCCCTTGACGACGCGGCCGTTGGTCACGTCGAGGCAGGGGATGATGCGTTTGGTGAGCATGGCGCTAACAGGATACCGGACAGTGGGCCCAACTAACTCGTTAGCCAGCCAACGTGCCCGTGCAGCCCAGCGGGCTGCTCCTTGCTCTTGAAGACGGCGTACTCGGCCTTCGAGGCCCCGATCGTGGTGTCCGCGCCGTGGCCGGGAAGCACGAGCGCGCCGTCCGGCAGCACGAGGAGACGTTCTTCGATGCTGGCGACGATTTGGCGGAGGTCGTCGGCGGTGTTCGTGCGGCCGGGACCGCCGGGGAAGAGCGTGTCGCCGGAGACGAGCGCGCCGTCGACGTGGAGGCAGAGCGCGCCCGGCGTATGGCCGGGGGTGTGCAGCACGCGGATGCGCGTCGGGCCGACGTTCAGCTCATCGTCGTGGGCGAGCAGAGCGTCGGGCTTGCCCGGCAGCCTGCGGGCGTCGCTCTCGTGGGCAGCGACGGGCAGGTCGGTCAGGCGCTTCAGGTCCGCGTATCCGGCGACGTGGTCGGGGTGGGTGTGGGTGACGACGACGCCTTTCACCTGAAAGCCGTCCGCCTCGTTCAGCAGCCGTTGGATGTCGGCGGGCGCGTCGACGAGGTACGCCTCCTTGGTCGAGGGGTCCGCGATGACGTAGCCGTTGTTGTCGTAGGGGCCCATGCCGGCGACCTTGAAGACGAGACACCGGGCGTCGTAGACGAGGGTCATGGGATGCTTCCTCCGATGTGGTTCGGCGCTTAGGATAGCGGCGGAGGCGTGAAAATGTCCGATTCGCTCAAGGACGCCGTGCGGGAGTTCGCGCTGGGCCTGCCCGGCGCGTGGGAGGACCACCCGTGGGGCGAGAGCGCGGTGAAGGTCGGCAAGAAGGTGTTTGCCTTCCTCGGCGTTCCCGGCAGCGGCTTCGGGATGGGCGTGAAGCTCCCCGATTCGGGCGGCGCGCTCCTCACGATGCCCTTCGCCCAGCCCGCCGGGTACGGACTCGGCAGGAGCGGGTGGGTCGAGATGCGGTTCGATGAAGGGGAGGAGCCCCCGCTCGATCTCCTCGTCGAATGCGTCGAGGAGAGCTACCGCGCCATCGCGCCCAAGAGTCTTATCAAGGAGCTGGATGCCCCCCGGCGGTGACGTGGAGATGACGCTGGCTCGCTTCGGGCGAGGCCCCCGCCGTTTTCGACGGTCTCGTCTGAACTCCCGCGTCTCCCAGACACGGGAGGAAGGCTGCTAGAATCGCTCTATCTCCTAGGCGCGAGGCGAGTTTGCTGCCCATCAGCCTGACGCTGCGGAATTTCCTGTCCTACCGGGACGCCGCGCCCACCCTTTGGCTCGAAGATGTCCACGTCGCTTGCCTGTGCGGCCCCAACGGGAACGGCAAGTCGGCGTTGCTGGACGCGGTCACCTGGGCGCTCTGGGGCCAGGCGCGCGGCCATCGCCAAGAGCAGCTCATCCACCACGGCCAGGACGAGATGCTCGTCGAGCTCACGTTCGACGTGGGCGGCGAGCGCTACCGCGTGTCGCGGCGCTACTCCAAGGCGAGACGCACGCCCCAAAGCTCGCTGGAGCTCGCCGTCCGCACCGGGCCGAACGACTTCCAGCCCATCACAGGCGACAAAATCGCCGAAACCCAGGCCTACCTGAACCGCCTCATCAACATGGACTACGAGACGTTCGTGAACAGCGCGTTCCTCGTCCAGGGCCGCGCCGACCTGTTCACCATGTCCACCCCCGCCCAGCGGAAGGAGGTCCTCGCCAAGGTCCTCGGCCTCGGCCTATACGACCGACTGGAAGAGCGGGCCAAGCTGCACGGGCGCGAGGTGCAAGGCAAGCTATCAGCCGGCGCGGTCGTGCTGGACAGACTTCGGGAGCGCACCGGACAGGCGGACGAGACCAAAGCATCGTTGGAGGAGGTGGAGCGCAGCCTGATTGCGGCCAACGCAGCGGCCGCGGGGCTCGCCGAACGCCTCGAACGGCTGCGCGAGCGCGTCGCCCAGCTCGAACGCCACAAGGCCGAGGGCGCGGAGCTCGAACAGCGAAAGCAGCGCGCCGTCTCCCAGCAGGCCCAGGCCGACTCCGAGGCGGACGGCCTCGAACGCCGCGTCTCAGGATGGCGGCGGACGGTCGAGTGGACGGACGAAATAGAGGCCGGATTCGCCGCTCTTCAACAGGCCCGCGAGCGCCAGCGCGCCCTGACCGCCGACGCCCAGACGATGGTCGCGCTGCAGAACGAGCTTGCGCCGCTGGAGAGGGCCGTCGCCGAGGCCCGGGCCGCCCTCGAGCGCGACGCCGCCTCGCAGCGCAAGCACATCGAGAGCGAGCTGACCCCGAGGGCCGAGTCGATCCCCTCCATCGACCGCCGCCTAGTAGAGATCACGGAGCGCGTAGCCTCTCTGGAGGCGCGGGCCGCGGAAGCCGCTCAGGCGACTGCTGACCACCAGCGTTTGACCTTCGAGGCGCAGGGTCTGCGGGAGGAGAACGAGCGGCTCGCGCAGCTTGGGAAGGACACCAAGGCCAAGCTGGACCTGCTGAACGACCACGGCCACCCGGACGGCGCCAAATGTCCGCTCTGCGCCAGCGAGCTGGGCCCCGACGGAGTCGAGCGCATCAGGGCCAGCTACGAGCGCGACATCGACGAACAGCGCCGGCGGTACGCCGACCAGAAACGGCGCGCCGACGAGCTGGACGAACGCGCCAAGGAGGCAGGCGTTCTCGCGCAGACTGCCCAGCACGAGATCGAACAGGAGCGGCCCCGGCTCGAAACGGAGCGGGGACGCCTCATCGGGCAGCGCGAGGAGGCCGAGCGCGCCGCCGATCAGCTCGACCACGCCGCGGCTGTGCTGCGCGACATGGAGACGGCGCTCGCCAAGAGCGCCTACGCCGTCGACGAGCAGGCCGCGGCCCATCGCCTCCGCTCCCGGATCGACGACATCGCCTACGACGCCCGCGCCGTCGACGACGTCGACCGCCAGGTCCGCGACCTCACCCGCTGGGAAGACGAGCGCCAAGCCCTCACGTCCGCGCGGGCCAGGCTGGACGACGACCAAGCCGCCTGGGAGAGCGCCCGCGCCCGCGCCGCCGAGGCCGGCGAGGAGGTGGAGCGCGTCGAGGGGGCCCTCGCGGCCCTCGCCATCGAGCTGGTCGAGCTGCCGTCCTACGTCTCCCAGCGCGACGAGGTTGCGCGGGAGTGGGCGGCCGCGGGCGGCGAGCGGGACGCGCTCCAGACTCGCAAAGGCGCCCTGCTGGACCGGATGGAGGAGATTAGGAAGGCCGCCGCCGAGCTGTCGGTCGTCGAACGCGAGCGGAAGTCGCTGACCGAAGAAGCGGCTGCCTACTCCGAGCTCGCGCTCGCGTTCGGCAAGGGCGGCGTGCAGGCGCTGCTCACTGAGGCCGCGATTCCGAGGCTGGAGGACGAGGCCAACGACCTGTTGGGGCGCATGACCGACGGCAGGATGTCGCTCAAGCTCGAAACGCAGAGGGCGCGCAGGACGGGCGGCAAGGACGCCGACGCCATCGAGACGTTGGAGGTCGTCATCGCCGACGAGCTGGGGACGCGGGCCTACGAGATGTTCAGCGGCGGCGAGCGCTTCCGCGTGGACTTCGCCATACGCATCGCCCTCAGCAAGCTCCTTGCCTGGCGCGCCGGGGCCCCGCTGCCCACGCTCTTCATCGACGAGGGCTTCGGCACCCAAGACGCCCAGGGCCGCGACCGCGTGCTCGACGTGATAAAGGCGATAGAGGACCGCTTCGAGCGCATCCTCGTCATCACCCACATGGACGAGATCAAAGAAGCGTTCCCCGTCCGCATCGAAGTCTCTCGCGGCGTCGACGGTTCGACGTTCGCGCTTTCGTGAGGAGCTCGCCCCAGTCGGGAGAGGGTTGATGTGATTCCCCGACGGGTGAAGAGGTATAAGAGAGTACCCTTGACGGGACCTACGTGAACCTCCGGCTAGGATGCCTGAATTACCTTGCTCGGTGCACCTCTCCCATGCCCCCCACTCTTTCTAGATAGGAGGAACCAAAGCGTCCCCAATCTATCGCTTCCCCGTAGAATCACGAGAGACGTTCCTATGAGATGCGCCTTCGCATCCTCGCTGTTGATTGCCGGTCGTTGCTCTCCTACCCCCCACTCGCCGTTAGGTCCTGCCTTCGCCCGTTCCTAGTCATCCCCCATCTCGCCTAGGAGTGCCCCCTTGTGAGTGCCTATAGGACGTAACTGTGACATTTGCCGGTTGCGCGTATGACACCGCCCTCTCTACTATGGCTCCGTGACCCCTGCCGGACAGGGACCCGCATCGCCGGACCCCTGGAGCGATAAGCCCGCTGACCCGTCCCATTCCTCTCCTGAGCAGCCGGGCGGCGGCGTCCCAAACCATTGGCCCCGTCACGAAGGAGATGGAACGGAATGGAACAGAATGAGACATATATCCCCCTGCCCCTCTCACCTAATAGCGATAGCTCCCTCACCTACCGCCGGATCCAGGCGGTCCCTCACATCATCGCCGCCTCACCCCTCGAGCGCGCCGCCAAGGATTCCCGCCCGGCCCCCGCGCCCTCTACGATGAAACGACCCCGGACCCCCCGTCCGTGGCCCGGCCCCCGCCCCGCCCGCCCCGCCCCCATGACGCATAAACAACAAAACTGTCGATTAACCACTTTTCAGGCCCCGGAAGCAGGCCACGGCCACGAAAACAACTTGCGGGCTGGTCAGATTTCCGACAACTTTTACTCGTAAACCAACGGACAAACCGGACACTTTTTACTCGTAGCCAACGCGTCGTTTCACGCAAATCAACCACTTTTCCCACCCTCCTCCCGCCTAACCCGCCTCTCCAGCAGGACGCGAGGGCATGGCGGAGGAGATTACGCATGGGTCCCGTCCTAGGGGAGGATCGACGAGGCTGGGCGCTTGCGGTGGATGGCGGCGCCTGCGATGGTCGCTCTGCGCCTAGAAGGCGCAGCGGAGGAGGTCTGTTATGACGTTGCATCAGGCGGAGGAGAGCAAGGAGCGGGGGCGAGCAGTCCGCAAGGCCATCAGCGGCTCAGAGGGGTCTCGGAGCACGGGCAACGCCGCCGGTCTCGACATGGTCCCCGGCCTCGAAGATTTCGTGATTGGCTACAACTTCGGCGAGATATGGTCGCGAGAGCTTCTGGATCTTCGGACGCGCTGCATGATCGTCCTCGGCATGCTGACCGCGATGGGCCGCACGCCCCAAGTCGCCGCCTACACGCGCTACGCCCTCCACTTGGGCATCACGCCCGAGGAGATCGCCGAGGTCCTGCTGCAAGCGGTCCCCTATGCCGGTCTCCCCGCCGCCTTCAACGGCATGCAGGCCGCCAGCGACGTGTTCAAAGAGCAGGGCGTGACCGTCAACATGCAGGGCTAGGGCGATGACCTCGCAGCCAAGCTGGTCCGACGAGCGCATGGTGCAGCGGATGTCCTCGCGCTTCGCGGAGCGGTACCCGCAGCCGTATTGGGACCTGTTCGAGGCTGTCGTGCAGCCGCGCATCGGGAGCGAGCCGAGCATCGCCGATCTGGGGTGCGGGCCCGGCCTCCTCCTGCAAGAGCTCGCCCGCCGCATCCCCGGCGCTGCATTGATAGGGGTCGATGTCTCAGACGAGATGCTCGCGAGCGCGAGCGCCCTCGACTACGGCGAGGCGCGCCCCGCCTTCCTCCGGCACGACCTCAACGAGGCGCCCTACCCGCTCGACGGTGCATCGGTTGACCTGTGCTCGTCGGCCAACGTTGTCTGCTTCCTCGACGATCCTCTGGTGGTGCTGGAGGAGCTCAGGCGGGTTCTTGCGCCCGGCGGCGTCTACCTACTGTACGACTGGAAGCGGCAGGCGCTGGCGGACTACATTGAGGAGCGGGGCGAAGACTCAGCGCGAGTGATGAGTCTGCAGGCCTACCATAACCGCTTCACCACCGACGATTGGCGATGGCTCCTCAACGAGGGCGGGTTCGACGTTATCGCCGAGGCCCACCCGCGCATCAGCCACGTCGCCCTCGCCTGCGCACCCAGATGACTCAGCGCAATGAACGCGCCCTCCGCCGTCAGCTCGAACGGTACGAGCTGCGGTTCAACCCCGCCTTCTGGCAGTTCTGGGACGAGCGCATTGCACCTACGCTCCCCCCGGCCCCGGTCATCGTGGACGTGGGGCCCGGCCCTGGCCTCTTCCTCCGCGACCTCTCCGCGCGCCTGCCGGCAGCGACCCTCCATGGAGTCGACTCCAACGAGGCGATGATCGACAACGCTCGCTCCCTGGACTACGCGGGCCCCGTCCCGTCGCTGCGCTTGCTCGATGTCGAGACCTCTCCACTACCGTTCGAGGACGGCTCGGTTGACCTGCTCACGATGACCGCCGTCCTGCACGCCTTCAACGATCCCTTCACGTTCCTCACGGAGCAGGCGGCGCGGGTGGTCAAGCCGGACGGCCGCTTCATGCTGTTCGACTGGTTCCGCCAGCCGATGAAGGAGTACATCGCCAAGCGTCTTGTCGAACCCGGCGAACCGGAGGAGACGCGGTACGAGCGGGCGCTGGAGCAGTTCCGAGTCCACAACAAGTACACCCTCGCCGATTGGGAATGGGTGCTGAGCGAGGCGGGGATGACGGTCGAGGCGGAAACGTCGGCCCCGCACCCGTTCGCCAAGGTGTGGCTGCTGAGAGTTGGATAGGAGCGGACGAGCTATTCCCGGTTGGCGGCTAAGTCTCGACCGAGTCCCGACTCGGTCACATGCCGCGTTTGAACAGGACGAAGCGCTCGTCGAGCTTGAAATCCGTGGCATCCCAAAAGGCCATGGCCCAAGGGTGGTCTTTCTCGACCAAAGCGTGAACGACGCTCACGCCGTTCCTATCGAAGCGCTCCTCTACTTCCGCCAGGAGCGCCTGGCCGGTGCCTCTGCGTCGGTAGGAGGCCTCGACGGCGAGCCTCGAAATCGCGCCGCGCCAGCCGTCAAAACCGCCCATGATGGTCCCGACCACTCGTCCGTCCACCTCGGCGACGAGGAACTCGAGCTGGGGCTGGGCTATCGCGTGCTGCACCTCCTGGACGTTGTCCGTCGACGTACGGCCGCGCCGGAAGTCTCCCAGATCGCCAGCACCTGCTCGATATCTTCCACACGGCAGTCGCGGATACTGGCCTCCATACGTTCAGCCTCCACGATGCCTACCTTCCAACCTTCGAGCGGACGATGAGCAGACCGGCCAGGGCCTCGGCGCCGAGGATGAAGGTGTACCAGAGCTGGTCCGCGCCGACGGCGAGGACGAAACCGGCGATGCCTGGGCCATGCGCGAGGGTGAGCAGGGTCTGGGCGAGTCGAGCGTCCGTGCGCCCTCGGGCAAGCGCGATCCGATAGGTGACGAACGCCCAGACGGGCGCCGCGACGCCGACAGCCACAGCCGCGACCGCGGATGGCGCCGTCCCGAAGTATGCCTCACTGTCCACGACGGCCAAGTAGGCCCAGGCGACGGCTACGTAGATGAAGGGCGCCGGGAGCATGCCCCGCACGAGCAGGTTGAACTTGCGCTGCTCGATGGGATCCAGCATTCGATTATCCCTTGACTACGATGCTGACCAGGTAGCGCCCGGGGACGAAGATCACCTTGTCGACGCTCTTGCCGTCGGTGTAGGCGAGCACCTTGTCGGACGCCAGAGCCGTTTCCTTGGCGTCCTCTTCGTCGATGTTCGCAGGCACCCCGATGCGGTCGCGCACCTTGCCGTTCACCTGCACTACGAGGGTGGCCTCGTCCACGGCGGCTAGCACTTCGTCCCATTCGGGCATCGACTGCCGGTGGATGCTATAGGCGTGGCCGGTGCGCTCCCAAAGCTCCTCGCCGAGGTGAGGGGCCATCGGAGCAATGAGCAGCAGCAGGTCGGCGACCGCCTCGCGCCAGACGCTCTGCGACACGCTCTTGGAATCGTAGGCGGGGGCCATCTCGTTGGTCAGCTCCATCATCGCGGCGAGGGCCGTGTTGTACTTGAAGCGTTCATAGTCCTCGACAACGCTCCTGATGGTCTGATGGGTCTTGCGGAGGACGTCACGGTCGGCGGGGCTCTCGGCCATCGGCAACTCCTCAGCGGGCCTGGAGCACAAGTCCCACAGCCGGTTTACCCAGCGAGCGACGCCGTTGATGCCCGAGTCGCTCCAGTCGCCGCCGCCCTCCCACGGGCCCATGAACATCAGGTAAAGGCGGACGACGTCGGCGCCCAACGTATGGACGTAGTCATCGGGGGCGATGACGTTGCCCCTGCTCTTGCTCATCTTCATGTGGTCGGAGAGCACCGTGCCTTGGTTGAAGAGCCGCAGGAAGGGTTCGCCGAAATCGATAAGCCCGAGGTCGCGGACGATTTTGGTGAAGAAGCGGGCGTAGAGCAGGTGCATGACAGCGTGCTCGGCCCCGCCCGTGTACTGGTCGACCGGGTTCCAGTCGCCGACCTTCGAGAGGTCGAACGGCGCATCGTCGTACCGGGGGCTTATGTAGCGCAGGAAGTACCACGACGAGTCCACGAAGGTGTCCATGGTGTCCGTCTCGCGCGTCGCGTCGCCGCCGCACCGTGGGCACGTCGTGTGCAAGAAGCCTTCGTGGAAACGGAGTGGAGACTCGCCGGTGGGCTTGAACTCGGCGTCCTCCGGGAGCACCACGGGGAGCTGGTCGTCGGGCGTTGGCTGCGCTCCGCAGTCGCCGCAGTAGATGATGGGTATAGGCGTGCCCCAGTAGCGCTGACGGCTGATGAGCCAGTCCCGCATCCGGTAGCCGACGGTCCGGCTTCCCCAGCCCTGTTGCTCGACGTGGTCGGCGATGGCCTCGTAGCCCTCAGCGTTGGGCAAGCCGTCGAACGGGCCGGAGTTGACCTGTGTCCCCTCTTTCTCCACCCACGCCTCGCTGAGATCAGCGCCGCCCCAGCCCGGCGGCGCGACGACGACCCGTATCTCGAGGCCGAACTTCTTGGCGAATTCGAAATCGCGGGAATCGTGGGCCGGGACGCCCATGACCGCGCCCGTTCCATAGGTGAGGAGCACGTAGTCGCCGACCCATATCGGCACGCGGTCGCCGTTCAGCGGGTTGACCGCGTACGCGCCGGTGAAGACGCCGGTCTTCTCGCGCTCGACGGAGAGGCGGTCGATTTCGGACGCCTCTCGCGCTCGGTCCACATACTCGCGGACTGCGCCTCGCTGTTCGGGAGTCGTTAGCTGCTCCACGAGGGGATGCTCGGGGGCGAGGACGACGAACGTCACGCCGTAGATGGTGTCGATTCGCGTGGTGAAGGTCCGTATCTCCCGTTCGTCGAGGCCGTGCTCGGATATGTCGAACGAGATATCGACGCCCTCGCTGCGGCCGATCCAGTTCGTCTGCATCGTCTTGATGCGCTCCGGCCAGTCGACGACGGCGGAGAAGTCCAAGAGCTCGTCCGCGTAGTCGGTGATCTTGAAGAACCACTGGTCCATCTCGCGGCGGATGACGACATCGCCCGTGCGCTCGCACTTGCCGTCGAGCACCTGCTCGTTGGCGAGCACGGTCTGGCAGGTCGGACACCAGTTCACGGGGGCCGCGGCGCGGTAGGCGAGGCCGCGCTCGTACATGCGGAGGAAGAACCACTGGTTCCACTTGTAGTACTCGGGCAGGCAGGTGATGACCTCCCGCTCCCAGTCGTAGGTCGCGCCCATGGACCGGAGCTGGTCGCGCATGCGCTCGATGTTGTCCATCGTCCAGCGGACGGGGTGGATGCCGCGATTGATGGCGGCGTTTTCGGCGGGCAGCCCGAAGGCGTCGAACCCCATGGGGTGGAGCACGTTGTAGCCGCGCATCCGCATGAAGCGGGCGTGGGCATCCGATGGGGCCATGGCGTACCAGTGGCCGATATGGAGGTCGCCGGAGGGGTAGGGGTACATGGTGAGGGCGTACCACCGGGGGCGTGGGTCGTCATCGTCAACTCGGTAGAGGTCGTCGTCGGCCCATCGCTGCTGCCACTTGAGATCGATCTCGCGGGGGTCGTAGCGGAGGGGCGAGGTGTAGGTGCGGGTGGTCATAGGCGCGGCTTCCTGACGGGGGTAGGACGTAGTTTAACGGATGGAGGCGAGGCGTGGGGGAGTCCTCTTTCTGCCCTCCTTCGGAGAGGGGGAGAGGTTTAAGGAAGGTGGAGTAAATCAGCTTCTTGATGGGATTTTTACTCGTAAGGGTTTGAAGAAATTGTGTCGTAGGAGGGGGGTTTTCTGTTTCTTGATCGGGGGTGTTTAGCAGGCCACGGCCTGCTTCCTGCGATCAAGGCGCCGACAGAAATGAAAACACACGGTAGCAACACTTCCCTTGGGGGCGTTTCCGGGGGCGCCGGTGTTGGGGCTGACGCGGCAGGGCTGGGGTGTTGGGGCGAGGCGCGGAGTGGACATGATGGAGATTTCAGGATACGCGCCGGGGGCGGGTTGGGGTAAGGGGCAGATGTCGCACCCTCTCTCGGTATCCCCCGCGCCCCTCTCAGTCTCCCCCGCAGACGAGACCATCTTTGCGTAACTCTTCCCACCCTCCCGCCCCATAGCAGACGAGGGAGAGGTTAGAAGGAGAGGGGGCGAGAGCGAGATTCCCGCCCGCGCGGGAACGACGGGGAAGGGCGCGGGTCAGCGAAGGGCGGGAAGCACTTCTTGGGCGGCTAGGCGTATGGCGTTTTCGACGGTCTCTCTGGGAGTGCCCGGCCAGCCGAAGCGAAGGGAGGCGTGGCTGACGCCGATGTCCTTGAACTGCTGGAGGTCCGAGACCACGTCGTCGGGGCTGCCGACGATGAACCGGCCTTCGGCGAGCTCCTCGAACGGCGCGGTGAAGTCCTCCTCGCCGGGGAGCGCCTTGTCCTGGCCCCAGCTCGCGTAGGTCTTGTATTTCGCCTCGAGGAAGGGGCGCGCGGTGGCGATGGCCTCTTCCTTGGTCGGAGCGACGAAGGTCTCGCGGGACATGGGTATGACGGAGGCGGGCGGGTGGGCGTGCTCGGCGCGCACCGTCTTATAGAGCTCGACTTGCCTTGCAAGGGTCGAGAAGGGGGCGTGGGGGTTGAGGTACCAGGTGTCGCCCATGCGCGCGATGCGCCTCACCATGCCGTCGCCGTTGGCCGCGATCCACACGCGGGGGTGCGGCTGCTGGATGGGCCGGACGCCAAGATGGACGCCGGTCACTTTCGTGAAGCGTCCCTCGAAGGTGACTTCCTCACCGGACCAGAGCCGTTTGGCCAGGGCCAGGTTCTCGAACATGCGGGCGATGCGGTCCTCGTGGGTTACGCCGAAGGCCTCGTACTCCTCGTCGCGGTAGCCGAGGGCGGCGTTGATGATGACTCGGCCGTTCGTAAGCACGTCGAGGGTCGCGATGTCCTCGGCCATCTGCACCGGATTCTGGAGGGGGACGAGGACGGTGGAGAGCATGTCCATGCCGCCGGTCTCCGCGCTGATCCTGGCAAGGGACATGAGCGGCTGGAGCATCTGGTAGGGATAGGAGAGGTAGTGCTGGCCGGCGTAGACGTAGTCGAAGCCGAGCTCGCGTCCGACGCGCACGAGGTGGAGCACGTCGGCGAACCGCTGCACCATGTCGCCGTCGCCGGAGTGTTGGAGGAGGCCTGAGAGGGAGAGTCCGAACTTCATGATGCCGCGTCTAGCCGTGCGATGTCGGCCTGCATATTCGTGAGCGTGCCGATGATTTCTCTGATGCGAGCCCGGTTCTCCTGGCTTTCGGTCTGGGCGCCCCGCGCCCAATCCTGGTGCGCTTGCATCCACTCTTGGTGCCCTTGCACCCGCGCCGCATGCTCTTGCGCCCGTTCTTCGTACGACTGCATCCAATGTTCGTATGCTCGCGCGCGGGCCTCATGTTCCCGTATTCGCGCCTCATGCTCCCGCGCTCGGTCCTCGTGCTCCCGCATTCGCGCCCAAAACTCCCGCAGCCATTCCTCGTGCGCTTGCTCCCGCTCTTCCTGCCCTCTCGCCCGCGTCTGAATCGCCTGCAGCCGTTCTTCAAGCACCTGAAAGCGCCTGTCCTGTGCCTGTTGCTCCTCCTCCATTAGGCTCATCGCCTGGACGAGGTCGGCTATGGCCCTTGCGTGCATCTCCATGCGATCCGGTGAACTCATCGGTGTCTCCCCCTCAGGATGCGGCATCCAGCCGGGCGATATCGGTCTGCATCTCGGTGAGCACAACGATAATCTCACTGATGCGAGCCCGGTTCTGCCTACCCTGGACTTCGAGTTCCCGTACTCGTTCGTCCAGGACTCGTATGCGCTCACTGTGCGATTGCTGCTCGGCGTCCATCAGGCGCATCGCCTGGACGAGGTTGCCTACGGCGTCCGCGAGCATTGCCATGCGGTCAGGTGAACTCATCGCCCTACTCCTCCGTGCGCGGTGATTATAGCAACCGGGGCGTCCTGCCCTAACGAACGCCGCGTGTTGCTGCTCCGCCGCCGGGCTGCGGACCGGAGGGGGACAGGCGCGCTGGTATCATTGCCCGCGCCGGCGAACCGAGCGAGGGGGGCATGAGACCTATGGACCGGTTACCGCAGCTTACCGGCCGCTTGGTCGGCGCGCGCGCATTCGAGTACGCCATCATCGCGCTCATCCTGGCGAGCGGCGCGCTGCTCGGACTCGGCACCTCGCCCGGCATCGTCGAGCGCTACGGCGATGCGCTCACGCGCGGCAACCAGGTCATCCTCGCCATCTTCATCGCGGAAGCCGCGCTGAAGATGACCGCGTTAGCTCCCCGGCCTCAGCGTTACTTCCGCGACGGCTGGAACATCTTCGATTTCGCCATCATCGTCTTCGCGCTCGTGCCCGCCACTGGCTCGTTCGCAATGGTCGCGCGGCTCGGACGCCTGCTGCGGGTGCTGCGGCTGATCTCGGCGATCGAGGAGCTGCGGCTCATCGTGGGGGCCCTGGTGCGCTCCATCCCCAGCGTCGCGAACATCATGATGCTCATGAGCATCATCGTCTACATCTACGCCATCGTCGGCTACCACCTCTTCCACGAGGCCGACCCCACCCACTGGCGCACTCTCGGCATATCGCTGCTGGTCGCTGTTCAGGATCATCACGCTGGAGGACTGGACGGACATCATGTACGCCGCGATGGAGCATCACCCCCTCGCGTGGCTCTACTTCGTCAGCTTCGTGGTCGGCGGCACGTTCGTGGTGGCAAACCTCTTCATCGCCGTCGTCATCAACAATCTGGACAAGGCGAAGGTTGATCAGCTACAAATGCTGCAGGAGCCGGTGTCGCAGGAGGAGCTGCTGCGCGAGCTCCGCACGACGCAGGAGACGCTCCGCCGTCTGGAGGACCGGCTGATCGGGTATGGGGGGAGGCGTCAGCGAGGGGGTAGGGCTGCGTAAGTAAGAAGGGCACATGAGGGGTTGCAATTCTGCCGCAAATGTTGTATTATAGGAATAGAGAAGTTGGGCTATCGCGCGTTAAGCCCGCTCTGCAGTTTCTCGACCCCCTTCCGCACATAGCAAACGCCGGACTTGTCTGGATATTTAACAGTCCTTCCGGCCGTATTCAACGACGCCCTTTATGCAGAGGCACCTCAACTGTGCGCTGGTTAAGCCTGATTTCTTCGATGCTTACGCATACGGAAGGAGCGCCCATGCCGCAACACGAAACGATGATCTTGCGTATGCCTCGGAGGGAACTCGGCCTCGACATTGAACTTAGGGTTACTCATCGAGCTCGCGATGTACACGTCCGCGAGTGGTGGCTCCCCCCGTCGAACGAGAATTCTATTCCCACCAATCGGGGAGTAGCGATTCGTCCAAGTGAGCTGGACGAGGTCATCGCGGCTTTGACCGAGGCGAAGAAGCTGTCGGAGTACACGCGGGCGCCTTGGCGCAATGGCGCGCCATGCCCACGATGCCAGAATCCCGCAAGGCGGCAGGAACGCCAGGCAACAACGGGCAACGGGTCGTTTCCGACTGACTACTACTGCGACCGGTGCGGAGCAGTGGGCGGTCCCTTGCGGGAAGAGGTGCCAGTGATCGACCTCACCAACGACGAGGACCATTGGTGGTTGCACCGGCTGCGGCAGCGCCGCAGGGAACAAGCGCAGCGCGAGGGAACTACGGATAGCGCCGGATAGCTTGGCTCGGGCGAGAAGGCACGGAGAGGAAAGGCGTAAGGGGGGAGGCATGGCGACGCGCAAGATCATCATCTACACCTGTGACGGCTGCGGAAAGGAGTTTGAATCTCGTGTTCAAAGACCAAACTGGCGATACTGCGGGGCGTGCGCTGGAATACTTCGGAAGGTCGGCCTTGGGCCACGCCAAACCGGAGGGACGCGGGATATAGAACACATAGCACACGCTCTCAATGCGGCGTGGGACCGCACTAACACAAGACGACAGCAACAAGGAGGAAGTAGCATTGCTGAGAACGTAACCAGAACGCCTATTGAAGAGTTCATCCCTAAAGTGCCTACGTTGAGAGAAAAATACTTAAAAAACAACACCTGCGTGTTCAAAGTGGAAGCCTTCCTCCAGAGAGATTGGAAAGACCCATGTCTGAATCAGCCCTCATGTAAGAAGAACCACAGACGGGTTGAGGATCTCATCGAGAAACTGAAAGGGAAACAGGATTACGACAGGCTAGAAGATGACATCGAAATCGTCTATCGATGGGGAGGCGGGTTTGGCCCGATGCTGTTTGCTAAGATTATGAACAATAACCCGAAAGACGAGATTCGTAGCCAGACGAAAGCGGCTTTCTCCGCGCTAGAAGAGGGACGCCCAGTATTAGCAATGGAGCAGTTGAAATCCCTCAAAGGCGTTAACTATCCGTTCGGCAGTAAGGTTCTGGCGATGCGCTCTCCGAAGAACGCGCCTATCTGGGACAACATCGCCCAGACTTGCTTGAGCGAGTTCAAGATCGGCGGTAGGAGGGTTAGGAGCTATGAACAGTTCATCAAGTTCTGCGCGCATATCGCTGACGAACTGAAGCGGCTTGGCAAAGCATCGCCGCGTGGCGCGGATGGCCGCTGGTATCTTCGCGACATCGAGATGGCGATTTTCCAGTTCGGCTGGGACAACGACAAGTTCTTGGGGCGTATTACAGGCGAGCTGCCTTGAGCAATTCATGGGCGTTCACCCACCTGCCCATCTACGCCGGTTGTCGGGGCGGTGAGGACAAGGGACGGTAGTGAAGCTCACGATCATTGTCCCCGCCTTCAACGAAGAGGCTTACTTGGAGTCGACCCTGGACTCGGTGCAGGCTGCCGCGGCGCATCTGCGGACTCACGCGGACGTTACTATCGACACCATCGTCGTCGACGCGGACGTGACCATGCCGCACACGCTCCTCGACGTGATTCACGCGACAATGAGCAATCCGGACTGCGTCGGAGGCGGCGTGGACGTCGATTACCGGGCGCAACGCCGTCTCATCAGGCTCCATCTGCTCGCTTGGCGTCTCCTCGCCCGCCTCACGAGGATGGTCCAAGGCGCTGTGCAGTTCTGTCGCAAGGGCGTCTTCGAGCAAGTCGGAGGCTACGACGAGAAGGCGTGGATCGGCGAGGACGTCGACTTCTACCGGAGCCTCAAGCGGCTCGCCAAGAGAACACATATGAAAGTCCGGTTCATACGGAGTCCGCGTGTGCAGCCGTCCTGCCGTCGCTTCGACAAGTGGCCGGTGTGGAAGGTACTGATTTGGACCAACCCCCTCTTCATCGCGTTGTTCCGCCGTTGGAAGGCGGTCTGGGGCGGCTGGTACTCGAATGCCGTGCGGTAGACGGCAACGGACCTACGCAGAGGAAATGACCGCCCGAACAGGGCCGTACGCTACCGCAGCAGCAGCGCGATGGCCGCGGCGACCATGACGGCCTCGACGATATAGACGAACGCTTTGTCGGAGACGCGGTTGACGATCGCGCCGCCCAGGTAGGCGCCGACGATCATGATGAGGCCGAGGGATATGGCGATGATGAGGCCTCGCGCGTCCAGTAGGTCGTACGTGCCGTAGACGCTTATCTTGACGATGTTGATGACAGTCATGCAGGAGGCCATGGTGCCGACGAACGCGCCACGGCGAAGGCCGTAGGCGAGAAAGAAGGACGCGCCGAATGGCCCCGCGCCGCCGAAGATAGCGGAGAGGAATCCCTGTCCCGCGCCGACGCCGGCGAAGGCTCTGAGCCTGATGGGGATGTCCTTGGCGAGCGGGGAGTGCCGGTAGGCGACGATGAGCAGCAGGAATGCGGCGAGCCCTTTCTGCAACAGATCGGCCGGGAGGTTGGCGAAAACGGCGCCGCCGAGGACGGACATGGGGACCGCGCCGACGAGGAACCACTTCACGACGCCCCGGTCTATGAGCGCCCGGTTCACCCACACGCGCGACCAAGTCTGCATCATTACGGCTACGGAGACTATGGGAATGGCCTCGCGTATGCCGACGGTGAAGGTGAGGACAGGGATCATGATGATGGCGGAGCCTATCCCGGCCAGCCCGCCGATGACGGCCGAGAGGAACGCCGCCACGCCCAGCCCAATCGCGACCGCGGGGTCCATTTCTAGGTGTGGTTCTTAGTGGGAATCATTGGGGGCGACGTCGTCCTCGGGCTGCAATTGGCTGCATTGAATCTGTGTGGCGGGCGCTCGCGGCCATCGTAACGCAGATGCGGGGAGGGATGGAGCGCGAGCAACGGGAGAGCGCGGGAAGGAAGGACGGCGCCGTTGACCGCGCGCGTCGGCGGGAGTACGTTGCCGCCGTGGAGGAGAGCCGATGACTACCAATCAGACGGGACGCGAAATGGAAGCGATGGACCTGCTGCTGCAGGAGGTGCGGAGCCGCAACGCGATGCCGCTCTGGGAGGTGAACGCCCAGCGCGGCAGGCCGACGGTCCAACCCTTCATGTGGCGCTACGCCGACTACCGCGATCTTCTCTACCGCGCCGCCGACCTCGTGCCCATGGAGCTGGCCGAGCGCCGCGTGTTCGTGTTCAGCAACCCCGGAATCGACAAGCACGCCGCCACGTCGACGCTCTACGCCAACCTCCAGATCATCAAGCCCGGCGAGATTGCGCCGTCGCACCGGCACTCGCCCTCCGCACTCCGGCTGGTCATCGAGGGGCAGGGCGCCTACACCGCGGTCAACGGCGAGAAGTCTTACATGGACCCCGGCGACTTCGTCACCACGCCCAGCTGGACGTGGCACGACCACGGCAACGAAGGCGAGGTTCCGATGGTGTGGCTCGACGGCCTCGACGTTCCGTTCGTCCAGAACCTCGACGCCAACTTCTACGAGCAGCACCCGGACCACACCCATCCGCTGACCAAGCCGGACGACATGTCGCTCCGTCTCTACGGCGCGGGGAGCCTCACGCCCACCTGGGAAAAACATGACGGGCCGCACTCGCCGATCCTGAACTATAAGTTCGCGCATACCTACGAGGTGCTTAAGACCCTCGCCAAGGACTCGGACGGGAGTCCCTTCGACGGCATAACCGTCGAGTTCACGAACCCGCTCACCGGCGGCCCAGCCATGCCGACGATGGCCTGTTTCGCTACCCTCCTCACTCCCGGCCGACGCACCGAGGCCCACCGCCATGCAGGAGGGACGGTCTACCACGTCATCCAGGGAAAGGGCAGCTCGATCATCGCCGGCACGAAGTTCGACTGGGGCCCTAAGGACACCTTCGTCGTTCCCTCATGGCACTTCCACGAGCACATCGCCGACGAAGAGTCCGTCCTCTTCTCCTACAACGACAGCCCTGTTCTCCAAGCCCTCAGCCTCTATCGCGAAGAGGCGATGGAGACGCCCCATCAGGAGGTTACGGAGACGTTCGGCTAGGGCTACCCCCAGACGGCTTCGGCTGTTTTCAGGATCGCCTCCAGCTTTCCCCATTGCACGTCTTGGGGGAGGGTCTCCGAGGCGCCGCTGGCGAAGCCGCATTGGGGGCTGAGGGCAAGCTGGTTGACGTCTATGTAGGCGGACGCCTCTTCGATACGGCGCTTCAGGTCGTCGACGCTCTCCACCTCGGTGCTCTTGGTCGTGACGAGGCCGAGTACGACTATTTTGTCCTTCGGGACGAAGCGGAGGGGGGCGAAGCTGCCGGAGCGTTCGCTGTCGTATTCCAAGAGGAGGCGTTGGTGGCGGAGGCCGGAGAAGAGGCGCTCCGCAATGGCGTCATAGAAGCCATCGCGGTGCCATTGGGGCACCATCTTCCCGGTGGCGGGGTCGACGGCGCGGGAGTTTCCGCGGCAGACGTGGATGCCGAAAGTCACGCCGTCGATGCCATCGATGACCTGATTATCGGCTTCGATGGAAAGGGCGAGATTCTCGTCCGGGTTCTCGCCGCGGGCGCGCATACGCTCGAGGGATGGGCCATCGACGTAGGCGGTGTAGCCGGGAGCGTCGATGTGGACGTAGGGACAGCCGGCGTCGGCAAGCTGTTGGACCATTTCGTGCTCGATCGCGGCGACGTGGGCGGTGAAGTCGGCAAGGCCGTCGTAGACTCCCGCCGAGGCTTGCCAGTCGAAGCGTTGGGCGACGCGGTCGGGACCGATCAGGGTGACTTTGGAGGGGACGTTCGTGATTTCGGCGACGAAGCGGTACTCCTCCAAGGGGAGGTTGCGGGTGAGGCGCAGGCGCTCGACGGCAGGGCGTCGGGTGACGACGGGCGGGCCCGCCACCTCCGGTCCGGACTCGACACGCTGCTCGCGCTGGGAGCGGTTCCCTTCCTGCCAGCGCTGGTAAGCCTCGCGGCTCTCCGGAACGTCGTAGCCGGAGACGGCGCCGCCGAAGCTTTCCTGGAAGTTGCGGCGGCGAAACTCGCCATCGTTTACGACGGGGAAGCCGATGCGCTCTTGCTGCGCCACGACGTCGCGGACGAGCGCGTCCACGACCTCGGCAAGCTCGGCAGCCGACGCGGCGCCGGAGTCGAAGCGGGCGTGCATATCGAGCAGTTGCCTGGGGCGGACCATGCTCCCGATGTGATCGACCCTTAGATTGTCCAACGGTCCAGTCGGCATGGCGCTCCTCCTTCGTCCTCGCAGGCGTCCTTCGTAAATCTCAACAACGCCGCCTATTCTGGCGCCCCGTGGCCGCGCTGTCATTGTTGGGCGCGTGAGGGCTTGGTTATGGAGGTTGCGGAGGGCTGAGGGTGGCGTAAGATAGCGCCGTGATGAGCTTGACGCTGGAAGAGCATCTCGCGGTGCCGTACCGCCTCGTCATGGAGTCCTTCGAGGACGTTGACGGAGAATGGCGCAGGCGCGCCTCGTATCCCGAGCTGCCGGGCTGCGAGGTTGTCGGCGACTCCGCCGTCCAGATCATCGACGAGTTGGACATCCTGCGCGAGCGGCTCATCCACGAGATGGTACGGGACGGCAAGCCAGTGCCGACGCCGCGTCCGCCGCTCCGCTCGCGTCCGCCCGTGCTCGACCGGGCGCGCTTGGGGTTCGTGCGCTACCTCGTCGAACAGGGCAAGCTCTCAGAGAGTTAAGCCGCCGCGCACAGACGGCCCACGTCGGAGGCCACATGCTCAGCACTGAAGAGAACGAGCTGCTTACCCAGGTCGGGCCCGGGACGCCGATGGGAGAGCTGGCGCGCCGGTTGTGGGTCCCTATCCTCCTCGCTGAAGAGCTGCCGGCGCCCGACTGCGACCCTGTCCGCGTCCGCATCTTGGGGGAGGACTTGGTCGCCTTCAAGGACACCCAGGGACGCATCGGCTTGCTCGAGGCGTGGTGTCAGCACCGGGGGGCCGATCTTTTCTTCGGGCGCAACGAGGAGTCCGGCCTCCGCTGCGTGTACCACGGCTGGAAGTACGACGTGGACGGCGTGTGCGTGGACATGCCCAACGCCCCGGAAGGCGCGACGTTCAAGGAGAAGATCACAGCCAAGGTGTACCGGGCCGTTGAGCGCGGCGGGCTTATCTGGGCGCACCTCGGGCCGCGCGGCAGCGTCCCGGACTTCCCGGAGATGGAGTGGACGCGCGTTCCAGACGATCACCGGTACGTCTCCAAGATGTTTCTCGAGTGCTCCTATCTTCAGTCGATGGAAGCGGACATCGATTCGAGCCATCTTGGCTTCCTCCACAGCTTCGTGAAGTCCGGCACGGTCATCGAGGGCCGGACCAACGGCATAGAAGACCTCACGGCCACGGACAAGGCGCCGTCGTGGACCGTCACGGATACGGACTACGGCGTCATGCTCACCGCACGCCGGGACGCCGGGGACAGCTTCTACTGGCGCGTGAACCAGTGGATGCTGCCCTTCTACACGATGATTGCGGCGCGCCCGGGCGACACCGTGCTCTGCCAGGTGAAGGTCCCGGTCGACGACGACCACGCCATTGCGTTCCGGGTCCGCTGGCACGCGGACCGTCCGCTAACCCCCGCGGAAGTGTCGACGTTCCGGGACAAGGGCGTGCTCTTCCCGGAGATGATTCCCGGCGCCTTCCTTACGAAGGAGAATCGGTCGAACGACTATCTGATCGACCGCGCCACGCAGCGAAACTACTCGTTCACGGGGATCAAGTCGATTCCCGCGCAGGACTTTGCGGTGACCGAGAGGCAGTACGGCCGGTCCATCTCCGACCGCAGCCGGGAACACCTGGTGAGCAGCGACACGGCGATCATTCAGGTGCGGCGTCGCCTGATGCGGTCGGTCAGGCAGCTGATGGAAGGTCAAGACCTGCCGGAAGCAACGAACGGCGGGGCCTTCCGCGTCCGCTCGTTGGATCTGGTCCTGCCTAAGAGCGTTCCGTTCGAGGCTGGGACGCGGGACTACATGGTCTCGAAGGTCTAAGAGGGTCCTGCGGCGGGGGAAGGGATAACCCCCCCGGTGGGGAGGTTACAGCGCCCCCGACCTAGGGTAAGATAGAGGAAGACGCATCGGCCTGCTTGAAGGCTTGCCGCCTGCCCTTTGGGGTCGGCGTCTTTTTAGGTGTGGCAAAGAGTACGGCCTTCGCTACGGTTGGGCCGGACTGGTTGATGGACGGATGGACTCAAACGCAATACGGCAGGAATCAATGAAGGTTGTTAAGCGATACATACTACTGGCGGCAGCGGTTGTGGCCATCGCGGCCCTTGCCGCATGCAGCGATGACACAAGCACACAAGAACTTGATGCCGCGAACGCCCGCATCGTCGCGCTGGAGGCCGAGCTCGCCAACGCCAAGGCGGCGCCATCGGGGGACGCCAGAGAGGATACGTTGGGCGCGATACAGGAGCGAGGAACGCTGACCTGCGGCGTCAAGGCGGACACGCCAGGCTTCGGGGTAATCAATCCGGACGGGAGCGTTGAGGGCAATGACGCGGAGTACTGCCGAGCGATGGCGGCCGCCGTGTTCGGCGACAAAACCAAGGTCGAGTTCAAGGAAGCCACCTCCGCGAACCGTTTCGAGCTCCTCGCGGCGAAGGAGATTGACGTCCTCATCCGCACCACAACTTGGACGGCCAGCCGGGACGCGAACCTCAACGTCGCCTTTGCGCCGACGACCTTCTACGATGGCGCGGGGATCATGGTGAAAGCGGACGCAGGGCTCGTCAGCGCGGCGGAGCTGGACGGCGCAACCATCTGCATCTTGGACGGCACGAGCACCCAAGGCGCCGTCTCCGACTTCTTCACCGAGCAGGGCCTCACGTATGAGGAGCTGACGTTCCAAGCCAACCCTGAGCTCCGCGCCGCCTTCATCAGCGGGCAGTGCGACGCTTGGTCATCCGACAAGTCTCAGCTGGGCGGGCACCAGTTCACGCTCCAGGTTGACGATGGCCTGCCGGCAGTGGTGCTTCCCGAGACGCTCTCGAAGGAGCCGCTCGGCCCCAGCGTGCGCGACTACGACTCCGAATGGGAAGACGTGGTGCGCTGGGTGGTGAACGGAATGATCATTGCCGAGGAAGAGGGCGTCACTTCCGGCAACGTCAGCCAGATGGCCGCCAGCCCGCCGAACAACACGGTGGCCCGTCTGCTTGGCGTCGGCTTCGACGGCGGCGCGCCGAGCGACCTGGGCATCGGGGGCGGCAAGATAAAGAGCACGTTTATGCAGGACGTGATAAGCCAGGTCGGGAACTACGGCGAGGCGTACGCCGCCACGCTGGAGCGCGTGGGTCTGACGCGCGCAGGCTCCCCGAACGCGTCCTATCGGGACGGCGGGTTGATCTACGCGCCGCCGATGCGCTAAGTCTCCTCCAGGCTGCGTAAGAATGGGCAGGGCATTATGCCCTGCCCATTCTTCTAAGAAGCGTCCTTAACGCCCCAATCAAGGTGATGGGCTGGACTATGCGTCAATACTTGACCGGCATCTGGTATAAGAACCGCTTCCGTCACATGATTATCAATCTGGCGGTAGGGTCAGCCGCCGGGGTTGTTGCGATCTACCTCACCTACTCCATAGTCGCTAACTTCTTTGATTTCGATTTCCTGTTCGGCCCGTACGGAAGCCCAGACCGGAGCTCTATCTTCCCTTGGCTCAACGTGGAGGCTGGGGATCCCCGGTGGCTTGGCATTCTCAAGGGCGGAGGGAACACCATATCGGTGGTCGTCTTTGCCATCGCTATCTCCTCCTTGCTCGGCCTCCTCATCGGTGTCGCGCGCCTGAGCTCTAATCCGATTGTGAATCGGATTGGCAAGCTGTACGTGGAGTCATTCAGGAATCTGCCGCTGCTGCTCATCATGTTCTTCTTCGCTTTTGCGGTCTTCAGGGGGCTCCCGCAGATAGAGGACCGGGCAGGATGGAGCGGGGTCCTCTACGTCAGCAACAGGGGACTGGCTGTCCCCTGGCTCGAAGCGGCGAACGGGTTATGGGGGTTCTGGCTCGTAGCTCTCATAATCGCGGGCGCAGCAGGACTATTGGAGCGGGGCCGGCGTACACGGCGGGAGAATGAGACCGGCCAGAGTTTGCATCACAACGTTTGGGGGACGGCGGTTTTCGTGCTCATCGGGGCAGCGAGTTACGCAGCGCTGCTCTTTCCCGTGCGGGTCACGTTGCCTGAGGTCACGCAGGCCGCGTCCGGGTTCTTCGCTTACGAAGGCGGCAACGTGCTGAGGCTGGGGTACGTGAGCGCTCTAATCTCGCTTTCGCTCTACTTCAGCGCGTTCATCGCAGAAATCGTGCGAGGGTCCATCCAGGCGATTTCACGGGGGCAGAGCGAGGCGGCGGCGGCGCTGGGACTCTCCGCGTACCAGCAGCTGTCGCTCATAATCCTCCCTCAGGCGCTGCGGATCATGATTCCCTCGCTGAACAATGAGTACCAGAACACCAACAAGGACTCAACCCTTGCCCATGCTATCGCCTACGGCGAGATCGTCCTGATATCCAACAGGATTGTCAATAACGCGGGCAATCTGCTCCAGACGTACTTCTTCATATTCCTGATGTTCGTGTTGACCAACCTTGTCATATCCCTGATTATGAACACGATCAACCGGAACGTTCAAGTCAAATGAGCGCACTCGCCGCATACCGGGCGCCGGTGTCGAAACGCCTCGTCTGGGCGCGTGCGAACCTCTTTAACTCGAAGGGCAACTCCCTCATCAGCATCGGGGCCCTGGTCGCGGGGCTCGTTGCCGCTATTCTCATCGGCAAGTTCGTTCTGTTCGACGCAAACTGGGGTCTGGTTGCGCTCAATCGCAAGCTGTTCTTCGTGGGGAGTTACCCAAGCGAGGACACATTCAGAATATGGATAGCGGTGTTCCTCGCCGCCGTGCTCGCTTCCGTTTCCTATGGGATATGGGCGGGCAGGCTGCGCCCATTCTTCATCTTCGTAGCCGTGATAGCGGTTGTCGTCCTGGCGCTTGGGCTGGGAACAGACACCTATATAACGGAGACGCCGTACACCCAAGAGATCCAGACCGGCGAGACCACCACCGTCATCAGCGGAATAGACCGACAATTGACGCTGGACCAAGGCTGGGCCCCGCGGTGGCTTTACGCGCTCTCCTTGGGTCTTGCGCTGCCATTCGGCTCGACATGGGTCATCTTCGCGGCCCTCCTGGGGACGCTGATCGCGGGGGCGCTGGCCGGCAGAGAGCTGGGGCGATGGAGAAGCAGCCCGGTGTTGCTGCAGGCGATGGGCGCTGCGTGGGTGCTGCTGATACCAGCCATTCTTGTGCTACAGATAGGCGTGCCCAACATCCAGCTGGAGAGCGCGTTCCTCGATATTCTCGTATTCGTGGTGGGCGGGTTCTTTTCATTCTTCATCGGCCTGCTGCTCGCTCTGGGACGCATATCGGCCTACCGCGCCATCCGTATCTCCGCGATCGGGTACATCGAGGTGGTGCGGGCCGCGCCTTTGCTCGTCTGGCTCCTGTTCGCCACATTCCTCAAAGACGAGTTAGGCCCTCTTGGCGAGGCCTTCAGCAGCATATCCCTCGTCACCCGCATCATGATTGTGTTCGCCTTCTTCGGCGGCGCATACATAGCCGAAGTCATCAGGGGCGGCCTGCAGTCCATACCCCGTGGCCAGTACGAGGCGTCGGAAGCGTTGGGGCTCACTGCGATGCAGAAGTACGGCTTCATCGTCCTTCCTCAAGCGGTCAAGGCCGTGATTCCGGCGATTATCGGGCGCTTTATTGCCTTGTGGAAGGACACAGCCCTGCTTGCGGCCATATCGCTGGTCAATACGCTGGAGAAGGGAAAGAAGATACTCGGAGGCCAGACCGACATCGCGGAAGGCGCCTTCTTTGAGATATACATCATTGTCGGCCTCCTTTACTGGAGCGTTTCTTATGCGTTATCGCGGCTCGGCGGGGCCGCCGAGAAAAGACTGGGCGTAGGCGAGAGGCGGTAAGAGATGGAAAAACCCAACGCTCCGGAGATTGTCCGAATCGAGAACGTCGTCAAACGATTCGGCGATTTCACCGCTCTCAAAGGAGTGGACCTCGTAGTAACGGAGGGCGAGGTAGTGGTCATCATCGGGCCTTCGGGCTCAGGGAAGTCCACTCTGTTGAGGACCGTGAACCAGCTCGAGGCGCATGACAGCGGCCGAATCGTTGTGAATGGAAGCGAGCTGACCGACGACGTGCGAAGCCTGCATAAGATACGAGCAGATATCGGGATGGTCTTCCAGCAGTTCAACCTATTCCCGCACCTTACCGTGATGCGCAACATAACGCTCGGGCCGCAGAAAGTCCGGCATATGCCGAAGGAACAAGCGGAGAGCCTTGCGCTGCAGCTGCTCACGCGTGTGGGGATACCCGAACAAGCGGACAAGTACCCCGGTCAGCTTTCCGGCGGACAGCAGCAGCGCGTCGCTATCGCACGGGCCTTGGCGATGAGCCCGAAGGTGATGATGTTCGACGAGCCGACCTCCGCACTGGACCCGGAGATGATCAACGAAGTGCTGAAGGTGATGATGGAGCTCGCAGCATCAGGGATGACCATGATCTGCGTCACGCACGAGATGGCTTTCGCCAGGAACGTGGCCGACCGCATCATCTTCATGGACGAGGGGGAGATTGTCGAAATGGGGAGCGCGAAGGACTTCTTCACGAACCCCAAAGAGGAACGCACCAAGATGTTCCTCGACCAGATCCTCTAACCAGCGAGCCCCCCTCCCGCCTGCTGGAAGGTAGGAGGAAAGTCTCCGTTTGCGCCGGCAATGACGGCAGGGCCGGCGCGGTAACATGTGCGCCATGATCACTGGCCAACCCCAAGTCGCCGCCGTGCTGCTCGCCGCCGGGGAGTCGACGCGGATGCAGGAGATGAAGGCCCTGCTGCCCTGGACGTCCGGGCGGTCGCTGCTGGCGCACCAAGCGCACGCGCTTGCCGGGGCGGGCTACTATCCCGTCATCGTCGTGCTCGGGCATCTCGCTGACCGGCTGCCGGAGGAGGTCGCGGACGCTCCGCATACGTTCGTCGTGGAGAACCCTCGCTACCGGGAGGGGCGGACGACGTCCATTGTCGCCGGGCTGCGCGCGCTGCCGCCGGGCGCCGAGGGCGTGCTCATCGTGTCCGTCGATCAGCCGCGGTCCGACGCGCTCCTCGCCTCGTTGAGAGGCGCATGGCTCGCCGAGCGGCCTCTGCTTGCGGTTCCGTCGCTCGACGGGCGGGCCGGGCATCCGCCCCTGTTCGACGCCGCGCTGCTGCCCGACCTGCTCGCCATCACCGAAGAGGGCGAGGGGCTGCGCGAGGTCGTCTCCCGCCACCGGGAGGAGCGTCTCTTCGTGCCCACGCGCGACCCGCTTACGCTGACGAATCTCAACACGCGTGCCGACTACGACGCGGCGCTCAAGGCGTCGTCGTCCTGATATGGTTTCAAGATGGAGATTGAGTTGTCGAACGGCTACGCGCTCCGGCCCTGGGACGCCGCATGGCGGGACGGCGACCAAGGGCGTTTCGTGATGCTCGCGAACGACTACGACATCTGGATAAACCTGCGCGACCGCTTTCCTCACCCTTACACCCGCGCGGACGCCGAGGACTGGGTGGCCCTTCAGTCGGGCCAGGACCCGACCACGGTCTTCGCAGTCTGCGACGCGGAAGGGCCTATCGGCGCGGTCGGGCTGGAGATGCGCGAGGCCGACTACCGGCACTCCGCCGAAATCGGCTACTGGCTGGGCAAGCCGTTCTGGGGGCGCGGCATCATAACCGAGGCCGCCAAGGCGGCGACGGCCTACGGCTTCGAGACGTTGGGGCTCATGCGCATCGACGCGCACGTCAAGGCCTACAACGGCGCCTCGGCTCGCGTGCTGGAGAAGGCGGGGTACCAGCGCGAAGGGCTGCTCCGCAAGGCCGCACTGAAGGAAGGCGCGCTCGTAGACTACCTACTTTTCGCCATTCTGCGGGAGGAGTGACTTGGATATCGCCGCAGGCAACTACCTGGTCCGCTCCTGGCGTCCCGAGGACGCCGAATCGCTGTCGACGCACCTCGACAATCCGAACGTGACGAGCCAGCTCTTGGCGCGGCACCCGCGGCCGTACACCGTCGAGCGGGCGCGGGCTTGGATCGACCTCTGCGCGCTCGAGGCCGACCCGGTCAACTTCGCCATCGCCGACGAGCGAGAGGCAATCGGCGGCGTCAGCTTGTACCTCCAACGCGGCGCGCGCGCACGCTCCGCCGAGATCGGCTTCTGGGTCGCGGAGCCGTTCTGGGGGAGGGGCGTTGCCTCGGCGGCGGTCGGGGCGTTCGTCGAGTACGCGTTCTCCCAGTTCGACCTCACCCGGGTGTACGCGAACGTGTTCAGCGGCAACGCCGCCTCGGTCCGCGTGTTGGAGAAGACAGGGTTCGCCTATGAGGGTACGATCGCCAAGAGCGTCTGGAAGGACGGACGCGCTATTGATGAGCTCGTCTACGCGGTAGTGAGGTAGCCCCATGCCGGACCTCAAGCTGACAATGGCAATGACGCCTTGGGACCGCGTCCGGCCCCTGATAACCGGCGAAGTGAAGCCCGAGGGCATCGCGCTGGAGCACCACGACATCCCGCTCCCGGACATCTGGCGCCGTCAGCTCCAGGGCGACGAGTTCGACATCTCCGAGATGTCCATGTCGTTCACGCTGCAAGCCATCCCGCTGGGCTGGGACTATCGGGTCCTGCCCGTCTTCCACAACCGCACGTTCTCGTACGTGAACACGATGGTCCGCCTCGGCTCGGGCATCCGCCAGGACCACCCCGAGGACCTGACCGGCAAGCGCGTGGGCGTAGTCGACTACCAGATGACCGCGGCGCTCTGGACGCGCGGCATATTGGAGCATGAGTTCGGCGTCGACCCGCGCGGCGTCGAGTGGTCCCAGGGCAGGCCCGACCCCGCCATCCCCGGCCAGACGGAGCCCTTCCGGCCGCCGGAGGGCGTGGTCATCAACCCGCCGCCCAACGACCTCGAAGGGATGATGGCCGACGGCGCCCTCGATGCGATGTACTCGGTCCACCCGCCGACGAGCGGTCCGCTGGCCGACCGCTCACGCTTCGTCCCGCTGTTCCAGGACGGCGTCGCGGAGTCCGAGCGCTACTACGCCAAGACGGGCATCTTCCCCGCTCATCACGCGACCATCGTGCGTAAGAGCGTGCTCGACGCTCATCCGTGGGCCGCGAAGAGTCTGCTCGACGCGCTCATCGAGGCGCAACGGTTGACCATGGAGCGAGCGGTGAAGGAGCCGCCGTCGGCCCTCGTCTTCTCGCGCGAGATGATGGAGCGCCAGCGCGAAACATTCGGCGACAACCCCTACGCCTACGGCCTCGCCGCCAACGCGGCGGCCATCGACCTGGTCCAGACCTTCGCCGTCGAACACGGTATGACGCCCCGCAAGCAGCCCTTCGACGAGCTCATCGCGCCGGGCGCGTTGGACAGCTAGATGCGGGGAGCTGTCACCGGACCGCCGCCCCATAGACCAGCAGCGCGGAACCCGCGAACGAGACCATCACGCCTGTCACCACGCGCCAGTCCAGCCGCTCCAACGAGCGGTTGACGAAGTACGTCAGGATGAGGGTGAAGACGCCCGACATCCGCTGCAGCGGGTTCACGACCGTCACGTCGGCCAGCGAGAGGGCGAAGAAGCGAAAGAGCTGCGCTAGGAAGACCGACAGCCCCGCTCCGCCGAACAGCCGCAGATAGCGGAGGTTGATTGCCCCGATGAGCTGACGCTGGCCCGGCAGCGCGAGCGACGCCATGAGCACCGCCGCCGCGCCGAAATAGGCGACGAATGTGCCGATTGCCGCGGTTCGGGTGGCGTCCTCCAGGGCCGCGCGGATCAGCAACGGGCTCGTGCCGTAGGCGGCGGCCGCAAGGAGGGCGAACGTGTACCCCTCCACCTGCCGCACCTCCATCGCTGAGGCGGGGGACGCGGAGGCGGGGGGCGCGGAGGCCGGGGGCGCGGAGGCCTCTGCCTGCCCCCTCTCCTGGGAGAGAGGGCTGGGGTGAGGGTGAAAGATTTGCTCGCCGCGGACGTTCTCCCTCCGTGCGGCGCCTGAAGACGGAGACGACGGGCTTTTCCGCCGTTCCACCATGACGGCGGGGCCGAGCAGGATGAGTGCGATGCCCCCGAGCATGATTCCCGTCGGCTGCTCGCCGAGCAGGAAGATCGCCATCAGCACGCTGTAGGGGATGGCGACGGCCTGGATGGTGATGGCCCGCGGCGCTCCGATTGCGCCGACAGCCCGGTAGTTGCAGTACCTGCCTATCCCGAAGTGGACGATTCCCGCCGCTGCGAGCAGGAGGTAGCCGTTTGCCGACACCTCGCCGAAGCGGAAGAGCTGGCCCGTAATCACCACCGCCGCGAGGCCCAGCGGCACACCCATCAGGACGGTGATGAACGCCCCCTGCGTCGCTGTCGCCCCGGCGCCCGCCATCCCTCTGCGGACGAAGATTGCATTGACGCTGAACGAGAAGGCCGAGACCAGCGAGAGAAGGGCGCCGAGCATCAGGCGACCACGCCTTCGCTCATCAGCTTCGCCACGTCCGCTTCAGGCAGGCCGAGCAGCTCCCTCAGCACCTCCGCCGTCTGCTCGCCCAGCAGGGGCGGGATGCGCTCCGGCGCGCCGGGCGTGCGCGACAGCTTGATGGGGTTGCCGACGAACTTCACCGCGCCGAGAGACGGGTGGTCGAGCTCCACGAACATCCCGCGATGTCTCACCTGCGGGTCGTTCGCCACCTGCGCGATGTCCTGGACCGGGCCCACCGGCACGCCCATCTCCCCGATGATCTCGACCCACTCCGCGGTCGTCTTCGTGCGCATCGCCTCTTCGATGATGGGGATCAGCTCGTCGTAGCGCTGAGTCCGGGCCCAGCCGGTCGCATAGCGTTCGTCGTCGATCAGTTCGACGTGGTCGATAGCCGCGCAGAACAGCGGCCACTGGTCCGTCGAGCCGCCCATGATGGCGACGACGACGTGGCCGTCCGCCGTCTCGAACGCTTGGAAGGGAGTCGAGCTTGGGTGGCGGGTGCCGATGCGCTGGGGGACCTGGCCGAGGGTGAAGTAGCGCATGAACGCGTTCTCCATAATGGACACCTGGCAATCGAGCATTGAGATGTCGATGTACTGCCCCTCGCCGGAGCGCTCCCGCTCCAGCAGCGCGCTCTGGATGGCGACCGTCGCGAAGAGCGCCGCCGTGATGTCGCCGATGCTCGCGCCGGGCCGCACGGGACCCCTGCCCGGCTCGCCGGTGATGCTCAACATTCCGCCCATGCCCTGCACGATGACGTCGAGCGCGGGGCGGTGGGCGTATGGCCCTGTCTGACCGAACCCCGACACCGAGCACATGACGACGCGGGGGTTGCGCGCCCGCGCCGCGTCGTAGCCGAGCCCGAGCTTCTCCATCGTGCCGGGCCGGAAGTTCTCGATGAGCACGTCGGCGGTCTCGACCAGCTGCAACAGCAGCTCCTTGCCCTTCGGCTTGGCCAGATCGATGGCGATGCTCCGCTTCCCCCGGTTGATGCTCATGAAGTAGGTGCTGAACTGCTGCTCGTCCGTCTCAGCGCCCTCGGGGGAAAGGAACGGCCCGTTCCCCCGCGCCGGGTCTCCCGTTCCCGGCTGCTCGACCTTGATCACGTCGGCGCCAAGGTCGGCCATGAGCATCGTGGAGAACGGCCCGGCCAGGATGCGCGTGAGATCGATGATGCGGATTCCTTCCAACGGACCAGGCATAAGGCGCCTCCGGACGAGCATTCGGAGCCCCGATTCTACGGGATAGCGCCCCCGTTGAGTGGCGAGAGCCGAGCCCCCTCTCAGTCTCCCCCGCAGATGAGACCTTTGCGTAACCCCTTTTCCGGCGGACGTAACTCTTCCCACCCGCCCGCCCGTTATGTTGCGGGGGACACCCCCACTCCCCCGGCAGAGGGGCGACGCCCCTCTGCGCTCCCCGGTATTCCAGGCCGGTCCATGGTTCGACAGGCTCACCACGAACCAGTTTGAGGTTTACGCAAAGGTCTCGCAGACGGGGGAGAGGTTGAAGGGGAGCCTGTCCCGAAGAGCTTGCGGCGTCTGTGGAGGGGCAAGAGCCTTTTTGTTGCAGGCTCCTTCACATCGTGGATCTTTGATTTACGTGGCCGTGATGCGGTCGGCGGGCGACGGGGCGGGGGGCTAGAAACAGAAAGTCCCGGGCATTTCTGTTTCTAGTTACCAGGCCGTGGTGGGGTGGAAGGGGTCAAGAATCCAAGAAATCAAGAACTTTTTACCCCCCGGGTTTTGCGTGGCCCCCTCTCAGTCTCCCCGGCAGCAGACGGGAGGAGAGGTTTAGAGGAGCAGGCGCGGGGAGTGCGTCAGCCCTTCGCTTGTCGGAGTCCATGGTAGGGGTTGGTTGGGGATGGGGGAAGGGGCAAGTGTCGCAGGGCGCCTGTCGGGCGCTATGTTCCCGCTTGCGCGGGAAAGACGGAAAGGGGGCGTCCTGGATTCCCGCTTGCGCGGGAAAGACGGAGGGGGCGGGACGTTCTCCTCCCCCCGCGCTTTGCTGCGCTTGCGCGGCCCCTCCCGCAGACCGGAGGGGGATTTTGAGTAACCCCGCGCGGGTGGCAGGCGTGAGATAATCTGGGGCGACTGACGGGAGGAACATGGCCAACGTTCGCGATCAACTGACCTCTGCGGCTGAGGCTTACTTCGAGGCCCTGCGCCAGGTGCGCGCGTCCGGAGGCACCACCGGCGAGCTGTCCACCTACCCGGCGCTGTCAAACCTGCTGAACGCCGTCGGAGCCGCCCTCAAGCCCAAGGTCTTCTGCGTCAGCCAGCTGGCGCAGCGGGGCGCGGGCCACCCCGACATGGGTCTGTACGCCGCCAAGCAGGCACCGAAGGGCCAACTGCACGAGGGCCAGATTCCCGAATGCGGCGTCGTAGAAGTCAAGCCCGCTAGCGACGACGCCTGGCTGACCGCCGACGGCTGCCAGGTGAGCCGCTACTGGGACAAGTACCGGCTCGTGCTCGTGACCAACACCCGCGACTTCGTGCTGGTCGGCGAGGACGCGGCGGGCAACCCGGCGAAGCTCGAGACCTTCAGGCTCGCGGAGTCCGCCGAGGCGTTCGATTCCCGGCTGGAGCGCCCACCGGCGTTTGCGAAAGGTGTAGGCGCCGCTCTGGGCGAATACCTCTCCCGCGCCATGTCTCACCGCGCTTCCCTCGTTGAGCCCAAGGACCTGGCCTGGCTGATGGCTTCCTACGCCCGCGACGGCCTGGCGCGAGTCGAGGCGGCGGGCGATGCTCCGGCGCTCCGGACCGTGCGCGAGGCACTGGAGGCTGGGCTGGGCGTGCGTTTCCAAGACGAACGCGGCGACGCGTTCTTCCGCTCGACGCTGGTGCAGACGCTTTTCTATGGAGTCTTCTCCGCCTGGGTGCTCTGGGCGCGCCAAACGCCGCCGCCCGCCGGAGCGTTCGACTGGCGCAAGGCTGTCTGGCATCTCCGCGCCCCGGTGCTCCGGGCGCTCTTCCAGCAGTTCTCCGACCCCGGACGCTTGCAACCCTTCGACCTTGTCGAGGTGCTGGACTGGACCGCGGCGGCCCTCGACCGCGTGGACCGCTCCGCCTTCTTCGACAAGTTCAACGAGGGCGAAGCCGTCCCCTACTTCTACGAGCCCTTCCTGGAGGCGTTCGACCCGGACCTCCGCCAGCGGCTCGGCGTCTGGTACACGCCCCCGGAGGTCGTGCGCTACATGGTCGCTCGCGTCGACCGAGCCCTGAAGGACGACCTCGGCATCGCCGACGGGCTGGCGAGCGAGGACGTCTACGTGCTCGATCCCTGTTGCGGCACCGGCGCCTTCCTCGCGGAGACGCTGCGCCGCATCGCCGCCAATCTGGAAGGGCGCGGCTCAGGGGCGCTCGTCGGGGCGCAGGTGAAGCGGGCGGCGATGGAGCGCGTGTTCGGCTTCGAGATCATGCCCGCTCCATTCGTGGTGGCGCACCTGCAGATGGGGATCACGCTGCAGGAACTGGACGCGCCCTTAGCGAACAACGAAACAGAGCGGGCGGGCGTCTTTCTCACCAACGCCCTCACCGGTTCGACTGAGGAGCCGTTGCCCATCCAGGAGTTGGAGGACGAGCGGGATCGCGCCGAGCGGGTGAAGCAGAGAGAGCCTGTGCTCGTGGTGCTGGGCAATCCGCCCTACAACCGCCGCTACGCCGGTATGGCGATGGATGAGGAGCTTGAGCTTTCTGAAGCCTACCGGACGACCAAGCGAGTGCGGAGACCGGAGGGGGACGGGCTGACCTACTTGTACGTCCGCTTCTTCCGCATGGCAGAGCGGCGCATCGTGGAGAAGACCGGCCGCGGTGTGGTCTGCTTCATCTCCAACTACTCCTGGCTCGACGGCCTGTCGTTCACCGGCATGCGGGAGCGCTACCTGGAGGCGTTCGACGTCATCCGCGTCGACAACCTCAACGGCGACAAGTACGCGACCGGCAAGACGACGCCGGACGGCGCGCCCGACCCCCAGCATCTTCTCGACACGGGAGGACCCGGTCGGCATCCAAGTCGGGACCGCCATCGCGACGCTCGTGCGCAAGGCCGGCCACGCGCCGGCGCAGACGATTGGCTTCCGCAACCTGTGGGGACAGGCGAAGCCTGAGGAGCTGACCGCGACGGCGGAGGCCCCGCCTGACGCGCTCTACGACGCCATCGATCCCGATTTGGAGCTTGGCTTGCCCTTCAAGCCAATGGTGGCCAGCGGCGGCTGGTCCGGCTGGCCCTCGCTGCCCGAGCTGTTTCCTGTGTCGTTTCCCGGGGTCAAGACCAGCCGTGACTCGTTCCTCGTCGATATCGATCGTGATCGCCTGAAGGCGCGGATCGCGGACTACTTTAACCCCGACTTAGACCACGAGGAAGTTGCCCGGTGCTACCCCATCGAGATGAACGAACCGGCACGTAAAGTTCGCGCTGCGTTTCTCGCACGGGGAGGACCGGATGAATCCGGATTTATCCGCTACGCCTACCGACCGTTCGACAACCGCTGGCTTTACTGGGAAACGGACGGCGGGTTGCTCGACCGCCCACGTCCCGAATACAAGCCGCATGTGTTCGAGAGGAACCTGTGGCTGGTTTCTCAGCAGAAGCCGCGCAGGGAGTGGTCGCCTCCACAGGTCATTGCGCCCATTGGTTGTATTGACCTCATGGACCGCAGCGCCACTTGTATTCCCGCTTGGGTTGAAGACAGAGGCCTCGCGCTCGGCAATGTCCCGCCGGAACGCCAGCCGAACTTATCGGACGCCGCCCAACGCTACCTCGACACACTCGGCCTGGGCGTGGAAGACCTGTTCCACCACGTCCTCGCTGTGCTCCACAATCCCGCCTACCGGGAGGCGAACGCGGGAGCGCTGCTCATGGGGTGGCCCCGCATCCCCCTTCCTGGCTGGCCGGACGGCGACGCCGCCGGAGCGGGAGACGCGCTGGCCGCATCGGCGGCGCGGGGCCGCGAGCTGGCCGCGCTACTTGACTCCGACACCCCCGTCCTAGGCGTCACCGACCCCCCGCTGCGCCCGGATATAGCCGCCATAGCCGTCCTCTCCACCGTCGACGGCGGCAACATGACCGGCGGCGATTTCGCGGTAACGGCGAGCTGGGGCCACTTCGGGCAGGGCGACGCCGTCATGCCGGGCCAAGGCCGCGCCTTGGAGCGTCAGTACACGTCCGACGAGCGTCACGCCCTTCTGTCCGTCATTCCCGCCCCCTCCGTCATTCCCGCGCAGGCGGGAACCTCGCACCCCTCCCCCCTCGGCGAGACTACCTTCGACGTCTACCTGAACGACCGCGCGTACTGGCGGAACGTTCCCGCCGCCGTCTGGGAGTACAAGCTAGGGGGCTACCAGGTTCTCAAGAAGTGGCTCTCCTACCGCGAGAGCAAGGTGTTGGGCCGGTCCCTGCTGCTAGACGAGGTCCAGCACTTCAGCGGCGCCGCCCGCCGCATCGCGGCGATACTGTTGCATACCGCATCGCCATTGTGACACTTGCCCGTTGCGCAAACGACCTTCTCTCCCTAGCATGCCGCTCATGGCCCAACCGCCCGCAATCTCGGCCCCCCGAATGCCTCAACGGGCGCCTGTCGCAAAGTGTCGCATGTATGTCGCAAAGTGTCGCATTAGTGTCGCAAAGTGTCGCGCCACTGTCGCGCGCGAAATCCCCCAAACACGAGTGAAAACCATGCGAAATGCGACAAATGCGACAGTTTTGAAAAATCCGCGCTCACCCCACTCGTAGACCAGGGCTTCTTACGAGTGCGGGGCGGGGGCGAATTCGGGCGGTATCGGGCAGATTCGCGCCAAACCGCCCCCCGCAGGGAGCGCACCAGGCCAAGGGGGAAGGGACTACGCGGGAATGATGGGGGAGGGGCGGGATGACGGAGGGAGGCGCTGTTTAGGCGGGTGGGGCGCTCTCCTCCCCCCGCGCTTCGCTGTGCTTGCGCGTCCCCTCCCGCAGACCGGAGGGGGTTTCCTGGATTCCCGCTTTCGCGGGAATAACGGTTGGGGCGGGAATGACGGTGAGGGGGATGTGGTACCATGGGCCCGCCATGAAGACCGTTATCGGCGCGACTACGACTACGACGGGGCCCACTACGAAGGCCACGGCTGGCCGCGCGTTGGAGACGGCTGCCGTGGCCGCATCCGCCTGAGGGCGCGAACGCGCATCGACGATACGCGAAAAGGGGCGCCCCGGCGCCCCTTTCGTTTTACCACCAGCAAACCAGCGAGGCAGACCCATGCCAGTCAAAGAGAAATCTCCCGAACAGCAGCAGCTGGACGAGCTGCGCTTCCGCATCCGCCACTCCGCCGCCCACATCATGGCGGAGGCCGTGCTCGATCTTTTCCCCGGCGCCCGGTTCGCCGTCGGCCCGCCCACGGACGATGGCTTCTACTATGACTTCTCGGTGAGCAGGCCGTTCACCCCCGAGGACCTGGAGCGTATCGAGGCCCGAATGCGCGAGACCATCGCCAAAGACGCGCCCTTCGAGCGGACTGAGCTCTCCCGCGACGGCGCAAGAGAGCATTTCGCCGAGCAGCCCTTCAAGCTGGAGATTATCGAGGAGATACCGGAGGGCGAGGCGATCACCACCTACGCCCACGAGCGTTTCATCGACCTCTGCCGCGGCCCGCACGTCGAGTCCACCGGCAGGGTCGCGGCGTTCAAGCTGATGAGTGTCGCGGGGGCCTACTGGCGCGGGGATGAGCATAACGAGATGCTCCAGCGCATCTACGGCTCCGCTTGGGAGTCGGAGGAGGCGCTCATCGAGCACCTCAGCCGGCTGGAGGAGGCCGCCAGGCGCGACCACCGCAAGCTCGGCCAAGAGCTGGGCCTCTTCTTCTTCGACCCCATCGCGCCGGCCAGTCCCTTCTTCCTGCCCAAGGGCGCGACGCTCAACAACACCCTGGTGAGCTACGTGCGCGGCCTGTACGAACGCTACGGCTATCAGGAGGTCATCACGCCCCAGGTGTTCGACTCCGAGCTGTGGAAGCGTTCCGGGCATTACGACAACTACAAGGAGCACATGTACTTCACCTACGTGGACGACCGCGAGTTCGGGGTGAAGCCGATGAACTGCCCGGCCGCCGCGATGCTCTACGGCGCCCAGCTCCACTCGTACCGCGACCTGCCGGTGCGGTACGCCGACTTCGGCCGCCTGCACCGGTTCGAGCGCTCGGGCGTCACCCACGGCCTCACCCGCGTCCGCACCTTCTCCCAGGACGACGCCCACATCTTCTGCACGCCTGAGCAGGTGGAGAGCGAGATTATCTCCTTCATCGCCATGGTCCAGGAGACGTACGAGGTCTTCGGGTTCGAGGACGTGCGCGTTGCGCTGTCGCTGCGCCCGGAGCAACGCATCGGTTCGGACGAGCTATGGGACAGGGCGGAGGGGGCGCTGGCGGCGGCGCTCGACGCCCGCGGCATGGAGTACGAGCCGGTCCCGAACGAGGGCGCCTTCTACGGGCCCAAGATCGACTTCTTCGTGGCCGACGCGATCGGCCGCGAGTGGCAGTTGAGCACGGTGCAGCTCGACTACAACCTGCCGGAGCGGTTCGACCTGGAGTTCGTGGACGCCGAGGGCGCGCGCCGGCGGCCCGTCGTCATCCATCGCGCGATGCTGGGAAGCCTCGAACGCTTCCTCGGCGTGGTCATCGAGCACTTCGGCGGCGCGTTCCCGACGTGGCTCGCGCCGGTGCAAGCCGAGGTGATCCCCATCGCCGACCGCCACGTCGAGTACGCCCAAAAGGTGCGCGGCGAGCTGGAGTCCGCCGGCATCCGGGTCCACGTCGACGATCGGAACGAGCGCATGAACGCGAAGATCCGCGACGCGCAGCTCCACAAGGTCCCGTACATGCTTATCGTCGGCGACAAGGAGGCCGGGGCTGGCGGCGCGGCAGTGCGCCTCCGCACCGGCGAGGACTTGGGGATTGTCCCCACCGCGGACGTGGCGCGGCGGATAGCCGGCGAGGCGCCACGCTAGGGGCTGCCGAGATGTCCAAGGAGAGCTTGCTCGCTAGGGTGGACGCCGATATCGCGAGTGGGGATCTCGGGAAAGCTCGCGACCGGTTACACACGCTCGTCTTCGAGCACCCTGGCGACTTATCGCTGCGCGCACGGCTCGCGGAGGTCTATGACCGGCTTCAGCAGCCGGCGCAGGCCGGGCGCTATTGGTACCTCGCCGAGCCTCGGGACAACCGGATGGCGCAAGCCCGCGCGGCCTACGAGCGACTTGTCGGGAATGACCCGGTGCAGGTCCTCGCCGGGCTCAAGCTGCGAGGCGACGAGGACGCATTGGCGGGCTACGCGAGGCAGACCGTCAGCGAGCTCCGTGACCGGATAAAGGCGGTCTACGGAGAGCGGCTGCCGCCAAGCGTGCGAGTCAGATCTTGGAAGAACCAGAAAGGGAGAGCGTATGTCTTAATGCTCGGCGGCGAGCCGATGGTGATCGAGGCAGGCAGGCCAATGCGCCCGCTGCACCCGCCGAGAAAAGGCCGCCCTCTCCGGCGCCTGGTGTGGTATCGCTGCCTGCCTGCCGTGCGGTGCGCCATTCCCTTTCTTGTCCTAGCCGGGCTCGGGACGGTGATATTCCTGCTCGTGAGGGCGCTGCTCTCGTTCCGTCCCCCACTGCGGGGGGACGGTTAGGAAGAGGGGTCTGCGCGCCGCGCTAGCTCCCCAACCCGACGAACATCGAGTAGCGGGGCTCGTCGCCGAGGGGGGTTAGCAGGTGGCCTTCGCCCGTCACGTCCTCGAACAGGATGACGTCCCCTGCTCCGGCGACGCGGCTCTCGCCGTCGGATAGCTCGACCTTCACCTGGCCGGACATGAAGATGACGAAGCGGCGTTCGGGCGCGTTGTGCATCACGTCCCGGCTATCGGCGGGCTGGGTGTTGAAGCCGACCTCGCGGGCCGGCTGTACCATCGCGCGGGGGAAGCGGCCAATGTTGGGGTCGAACTCCAGCTCCACCTCCTCGAAGTGCGAGAGGTTGTCGTCGCCTGTGTAGACGCGGGTGATCCGCATAGCCGCCTCCTGCGCCGGTTGGGCGCCTGCTCCGCCAACGACCTCTAGGGCCGCTTCAACTCTACCTTACCGCCGGAACTCGCTTCGTAGCTGCGCTAACGAGCAGGAGGAAGGTGGTCGGTAGGAGAAAGAGCATCGTCCCTGCGGCTCCCACCAACGTGAAGAACACCAACACCATGTATGCGAGTCGAAGCGCGATGCCTGTCACTCCCACCACTGGCCCATAGGTCGCCACGACGAACCCGCAAGCCCATATCAGGAAAAAGAGAGCAACCAGGCCTTGCAAATCCTCCAAAGCCCGGCTGGGGTTACCCTGAGTCAGATTCGTGAAGAAGAGCGCCAACGTGGAGGTGGTGAAGAAGGCGCCTTCGACTACTACGATGGCGAGAGTGAGTCTCCAGCGCGTCGTTTCGAACAATGGTGGCTCCCCGCGACAGGCTGCGGCGCAGGCTCACGCATCCCTCCGCCTCACGATAGAATCTCGCCAGCTATCGGGCAAGCGCTATGAGCACGTCAGAGCAACTTGGGCCAGTCGCCATCGTCGGGACCACGTCATGGGGGGTGACGTTGGGACTGCTGCTGTCGCGTCGCGGGTTGGACGTGCGCGTGCTGGCGCGGACGGACGAGGAGGCGCGCGGGATCGAGGGCGCGCGCGAGCACCCCACGCGGCTGCCGGGCCATCGCTTCCCTGACACGCTCCACGTGAGCGCGGACTGGGCGGCGGGGATGGGCGGCGCGTCGGCGGTGATGTTCATGGTTCCAAGTCATACGCTGCGCGAGAACGCCCGGCGCGCCGCTCCGCATATCCCCAAGGGAGCGCTCGTTGTCTCCGGCAGCAAGGGGCTGGAGCAGGGCACGTTCAAGCGCATGAGCACGGTGCTCGCCGAGGAGCTGCCGGCCCATGTCCGGCTCTGCTCGCTGTCCGGCCCCAATCTGGCGCGGGAGGTCGTGCGGGACATGCCGACCGCGACGGTCATCGCGTCCGTCGACGAACAAGCGGCGCGGGAGGCGCAAGGACTGCTGAACTCGCCCACCTTCCGCGTTTATACGAACTCCGACGTCATCGGCACGGAGATGGCGGGCGCGCTGAAGAACATCGTCGCCATCGGAGCGGGGATGTGCGACGGCATGGGGCTGGGCGACAACGCCAAGGCCGCGTTCCTCACGCGAGGGCTGGCGGAGATAACGAGGCTCGGCGTCGCAGCCGGAGCGCAGCCGGCGACCTTCGCCGGGAATGCGGGCATCGGCGATTTGCTGGCGACCTGCTACAGCAGCCTGAGCCGCAACTACCGCGTCGGCGCCGCGCTGGCGGCCGGACGGACGCTGGCGGAGGCGCTCGAATCCCTCGGCGGCCAGGTGGCGGAGGGCGTCACGACGACCCCCGCCGCGCTGGACATGGCGCGCGACCTCGGCGTCGAGATGCCGATCACGGAGATGACGAGCCGTGTCCTTTTCGGCGGGGCCTCGCTCCAAGAGGCGGTCTACGGACTGATGGCCCGCGCGCCGAGGTCGGAGTAAGCGCTCCGCTGCCTTCCTGATTCCGCGCAGGCGGGCGAACGGATTGGCGGCTAGGTGTCCAGCACGTTCGGGGCCATCAACTCCTCTAGGGTAACGACGCGCGGAGTGAGCCCCTGCTCCGTCGAGTAGGCGAGCGCGGTCTCCAGCGTGTGGCGGTTCGCAGCGACGCCGTAGGGGAAGAGGTCGGTGGTGAGAGCGGCTCGCGCGTTGGACGGCAGCAGACCCGCGTCGATGAAGGGCTGGGCCTGTTCGAGCGTCCGTGCGACCCACAGCTCCTTCGCCTTCACGAACGCGTCGTACAGGTTGCGCGCCGCCCACGGGTACTGCTCGTAGAGCGAGCGGCGCATGATGACGACGTGGTTGATGGGGTAGATGCCCGTCTTGGCGTAATAGCGCGCCGACTCCGCGAGCGGGTCGGGGAAGAGCGTCCGCACCTGCTCGTGGGCGTGCAGGTGCAGCGTACTCCGGTTGATGCCACCGCCGCCGGAGAAGTAGACGTAGATGGCGTCCAGCTCGCCGTTCGCCATCATGCCGCCGAGGTTCTGGTCCTTCGCGGGGTCCATGTAGTGCAGCGTGACGCCGGACGGCGGCTGGAAGCCGGTCGCGCCGCCGTGGCTCAGCTCCTGCGTGCGCTCCATCCACCACTCGACGTCCGTCGCCGCGACGCCGTACTCGTGCTGGAAGAAGCCCCGCGCCCAGAGCGCGGCGGTCTGCTGGTACTCGTTGACGCCCACGCGCTTTCCCTTGAGGTCGGCGGGCGACTCGATGCCCGCGTCGGTGCGGATGAGCGCGCCGATGCCGAAGAACGTCCGCGTGGTGCAGATGGGCAGCGTGACCCAGTCGCGGTTCCCCTGTGCGGTGATGATGGCGAGCGAGGAGAGCGACATCTCGGAGACGTCGAACTCCTGGTGCGTGAGCTGCCGGTGGAACGTCTCCGCCGGGCCCGAAGCCGTTGGGATAAGCTCGATGCCCTCGGGGCGGACCGTGCCGTCCATGATGGGGCGGCTGCGCGGGTTGGGTGCGAACGCGAGGCTGAAGGCTGGCTTGCGGACCATGTGGGACCTCTTTCAATGGGCTTCGGGGCAGCGGGCTTCGGGCAATGGGCTTCGGGGAGGGACATGATAGCGGGGGCGGAGGCTGTCGTATCTCCTCCCCTGCCGCGGCCCTTCCCCTACGTGGCGCTCGGGACCTTTGTCACACCCGCGAGCGGATATCCAGGGCGGCTCGCGGGCCTAGGCCGGAGCGCAGACGAAAGTTACCCAGTCGTCGTCGTGGTGTTCTTCGAGGAAGGCCAGGTTGGCGGCTTCAAAGGCGTCGACGACCTGCTGGCGGCGCTCTTGCAGAATACCGGCGGCGACGAGGCGGCCCCCATCCTTTACGGCTTTGCGCAGCTCCGGCGCCAGGTTCGCCAGGGCGACGGAGTTGACGTTGGCGAGCACGACGTCGGCCCAGGCGGGAGGGACGTGGTCGTTGGGGAGGGAGCCGGCGTAGAAGCGCACACGGCCTGAGACTTTGTTCGAGCGTAGGTTGACGCGGCCGGCTTTCAGCGCGACGCGGTCGATCTCCACGCCGACGACTCGCTCCGCGCCAAGCTTGGCTGCGCCGATGCTAAGGATGCCGGAGCCGGAGCCAACGTCCAGCACGGCGACGCCGGGGACGACGAGGCGCTCCATGCACTCCAGCGTGCGGTGGGTCGTGGGATGGTGGCCCGTGCCGAACGCAAGGCCGGGGTCGATTTCGATGACGATGTCGTCAGGCTTCGCTTCCCCGCGACGCCACGGCGGCTGGACGAGCAGGCGCTTGCCAACGCGGAGCGGGGTGAAGTGCGCCTTCCAAGCGTCCTCCCACTCCCGCTCCTCGATCTCGCGCTCTTGCAGCTCTTCGATATCGGTTAGCTTGCCGACGAGCTGCAGACCGATATGCACCATCTCGCGGTTGCTGCGGTAGGCGGGCGTCTGGGGCATGTAGGCGCGGATGATGGCGCTCTGACGCTCGGGGGGCGACTCGCCCTCGTCGGGATTCCAGCCGCCTGCCTGCTCGATGGCGACGCCGCCCTTGCAGTAGCGCCGGAACAGCTCGGCGATGGGTTCGACGAACTCGAAGGGCGCCTCGATTTTCAGCTCTAGCCAGGGGGCGTTAGCCATGGGCGACAGTGTAGCGCAGACGCGCCCCTCGCTCCGAGAGCGAGGGGCGCGTTGCGGATTGACGGCGGTTGTCTACAGGCGCGCGCTATTCGGCTCCGCCGGCAAGCTCTTCGAAGAGAGCGCGCAGTTCGGCGTCCTGGAGGGCCTGTCGACCGGCTTCCAAGTTCTCGACCATGCTCTCCGGGCTCCCGTACTGGACTGGCCGTCCGAGCAGCTCGGCCGCCTCGACGAAAGCGGGATCCAAGACCGTGTTTTTGAAAGTAAGGCGCCACTGGGCGACGATGTCGTCCGGCACGCCGGGGGGCAGGGTGTAGACACGGCTGAGCACGTCGTTGACGGTCTCGGTCAGAGTGAAGATGTCCCGCTGGCCCTGGGTCGTTTCGATGATGTCGAAGATGTGGGGCGGGATCTCTTCGCCGAGGAGGTTGGTGATGTAGTCGACCCATTCGGGGTCGTCCGCGGGGTCGGCCCCATAGCGATAGAGGGGGACGATCTCCTGGTTCTCGATCCAGTTCGGGTAGAGGGAGAGCGCCTTGGCCTTGGAGCCGCCGCCCACGTCCAGCTCCCCGCGGTCGAAAGCGGCGTCGATTTCGGCGCTTCCACCGTAGCCGAAGACCATCTTGGTGGGGCCGCCGAGGGCCTGAATGAAGACGGTGGATAGCCCGCCGCTGTCGCCGGGGGCAGTCCCTCCGTCGGTGAGGGGCGTGCCGCGCTTCTCGGGGATTTGGAAGGCGCCCATCCAATCGTGGGAGACGCCCCACTCGTCCAGGCGGCTCTTCTTCATGTAGGTGGCGGCGGCGGTGGCGGCTGCGCTCGGCGTGCCGAGGTATATGGCGGTGGCTAGGTCGAACTCAGGCACGTCGATGCCGAGCAGCTCGCGCTTGAAGAAGCGCGGGTGTACGACAACCATCGTCAGGCCGTCGGGCTCAGCGTTCCGCATGACGTGGAGGAGGGCGCGCTCGCCGCCCGCGCCGGGCAGGTTCTGGACGATGAAGCGTGGGTTCCCTGGCAGGTGGTTCCCCGCGTACCGGGCGAAGAGGCGCGCAAAGGTGTCGTACCCGCCGCCGGGGGAGAAGCCGACCACGAGGGTCACGGTCTTATCGTCGAAGTACTCCTCGAAGTCACGATCGGACGGAGGTGGTTCCGGCGTTGGCGTGGCGGTCGGCTGGGGCTGTGGCTGTGGCTCGGGCGTCACACCAGGCCGGGGAGTCGGCGTTGGGTCCGGCGTTACGCCCGGCGCGGGGGTCGGCGTTGCCTCCGGGACCGGGGTCGCCGTAGGGGGCGGCGAGGTTGGAGTCGCTGTAGGGGACTCACTGCCGCAGGCCCCGACCGCTAATGCCGTGAGGACCAAGGCCAGAATGGCAATCGTCGCCCGAGTGTTCATGACTGCTCCCTTCCGTAATAGCAGGTATGGCGGCCTGCTCAATGCCGTCGAACCGATTGGGGAACGATAGGAAACCGAGGGAGCCCTGTCAATGGAGGGCGTCGCCGGGCGCTCGTGAGAGCTGTCTCCACAAGCAGGCCCAGAGCAGGAGTGAGGACCGGCGGGCTTTAGCGCTTTTCGAGGGAGCGGAACTCTTCGAGGAGCTCGCGTTGGCGCTTGGAGAGTTTGTCGGGGGTCTTGACGCGGAGGGTGACGAGCTGCAGACCGATATGCACCATCTCGCGATTGCTGCGGTAGGCGGGCGTCTGGGGCATGTAGGCGCGGATGATGGCGCTCTGACGCTCGGGGGGCGACTCGCCCTCGTCGGGGTTCCAGCCCCCTGCCTGCTCGATGGCGACGCCGCCCTTGCAGTAGCGGCGGAACAGCTCGGCGATGGGTTCGACGAACTCAAAGGGCGCCTCGATCTTCAGTTCTAGCCAGGAAGCCTTCGCCATGCGGATAAGTGTACCGCAAGGTCGGGATGCTCCTGTTCCTTGGTACGTTCGGCTCCGCCCAGCCCTAGTCCGCCGCGCCGGCGATTTCCGCGAAGAGCGCACGCAAATCAGGGTCCTCAATGGCCCGCCGTCCGGCGTCCAGGCTCTCGAGCATGCTCTCCGGGCTCCCGTACTGGACCGGTCGTCCGAGGAGCTCGGCCGCCTGGAGGAAAGCGGGATCCGTGACGGTGTCCCTAAAGGTCGTGCGCCACTGGGCGACGATGTCGTCCGGCACCCCGGGGGGCAGGGTGTAGACCCGACTGAGCACGTCGTTGACGGTCTCGGTGAGGGCGAAGACGTCCCGCTGACCTTGGGTCGTTTCGATGATGTCGAAGATGTGGGGCGGAATCTCTTCGCCGAGGAGATTGGTGACGTAGTCGACCCATTCGGGGTCGTCCGCGGGGTCGGCCCCGTAGCGGAAGAGGGGGACAATCTCCTGGTTTTCAATCCAGTTCGGGAAGAGGGAGAGCGCTGTGCTCCTGCCGCCTCCGCCCATATCCACTTCCAAGCGGTCGAAAGCGGCGGCGGCTTCGGCGCTTCCGCCGTAGCCGTACACCATTTTGGTGGGGCCCCCGAGGGCCTGGATGAAGGAGGTGGCCAACCCGCCGCCGTCGCCGGGGGCAGTGCCTCCGGCGGTGAGGGGCGAGCCGCGCTTCTCCACGAGTTGGAGCGCGCCCGCCCAGTCGTGGGAGACGCCCCACTCGTCCAGGCGGCTCTTCTTCATCTGGTTGGCGGCGGTGGTGGAGGCGGCGCTCGGTGTGCCGAGGAGTATGGCGGTGGCTATGTCGAACTCAGGCACGTCGATGCCGAGCAGCTCGCGCTTGAAGAAGCGCGGGTGGACGACGACCATCGTCAGGCCATCGGGATCTGCGTTCCTCATGACGTGGACGAGGGCGCGCTCGCCGCCCGCGCCGGGCAGGTTCTGGACGATGAAGCGCGGGTTCCCCGGCAGGTGGTTCCCCGCGTACCGGGCGAAGAGGCGCGCAAAGGTGTCGTACCCGCCGCCGGGGGAGAAGCCGACCACGAGGGTCACGGTCTTATTGTCGAAGTACTCCTCGAAGTCACGATCGGACGGGGGCGGTTCAGGCGTCGCCGTGGCCGTCGGCTGGGGCTGCGGCTGTGGCGTTACTCCCGGCCTGGGGGTGGGCGTCGGCACGGGAGTCACGCCCGGGGGCAGGGGAGTCGGCGTCGCCTCCGGGACCGGGGTCGCCGTGGGGGGCGGCGAGGTCGGTGTCGCCGTGGGGGACTCGCTGCCGCAAGCCCCGACCGCTGATGCCGTGAGCACCAAGGCCAAAATAGCAATCGTCGCCCGAGTGTTCATGGGCTGCTCCCCTCCGTAACAGCAGGCCTGCTATTACGGCCTGCTCAGTGCCGCCGAACCGATTGGGGAACGATAGGAAACCGAGGGAGCCCTGTCAATGGAGGGCGTCGCCGGGCGCTCGTGAGAGCTGTCTCCACAAGCAGGCCCAGAGCAGGAGTGAGGACCGGCGGGCTTAGCGCTCTTCGAGGGAGCGGAACTCTTCGAGGAGCTCGCGTTGGCGCTTGGAGAGTTTGTCGGGGGTCTTCACGCGCAGGGTGACGAGCTGGTCGCCGCGGCGGTCGGCGCGGCCCAGGTGGGGGACGCCTTTGCGCTTGATGCGCAGGACTTCGCCGGACTGGGCGCCCGCGGGGATGTTGAGGGTCGTGGGCCCGTCGAGGGTGGGAACTTCGATTTCGTCGCCGAGGGCCGCCGACGGGAAGCTGACGGCGAGATTCAGGAGCACGTCGTTCTCCTGTCGCTCGAAGTATTCGTGACGCTGGACGCGGACGCCGACGAGGAGGTCGCCTGGGGGACCTCCGAGCTCCCCGGCGTCGCCCTGGCCTTGAAGGTTGAGCCGTGCGCCGTTGAACACGCCGGCGGGGACGGAGACTTGGAGCCGCCGCTTGGTCCGCTCGCGGCCGGAGCCCTTGCAGAGTACGCAGGGGTGCTTGACTTCCTCCCCGGCACCTCCGCAAACGTTGCACGCCGCTTCCGTCACGAACTGGCCGAAGACGGATTTCTGGGCGCGGCGCACACGGCCGCTGCCTTTGCAGTTCGAGCACGTCTCGGGGTGGGTCCCGGGCTCGGAGCGTGAGCCGTTGCACTTGCTGCACTTCTCGGTGCGCCCCACTTCGATGTCCTTGGTCACGCCGAAGGCGGCCTCTTCGAAGGTGATCGCGATGCTGGCCTCCAGGTCGCGTCCCGCGCGCGCTCTGGTCCGAGTCGAGCTCCCGGCGCCCCCGAAGAAGGCGTCGAAGATGTCCCCGAATCCGCCGAAGAACTCGAAACCTTCGAACCCGCCGGCGCTCTGGCCCGCGCCGGACCGCATGCCGGCATGGCCGAACCGGTCGTATTGGCCCCGGCGCTGGGGGTCGCTCAGGACCTGGTAGGCCTCGTTCACTTCTTTGAAGCGCTCGGAGGCGTCGTTGGCCTTGTTGCGGTCGGGGTGGAACTCCATGGCCTTCTTGCGGAAAGCCTTGCGGATGTCCTCCTCGGAAGCGTTCTTGCCGACTTCCAGGATGTCGTAGTAGTCGCGCTTGGTGGTCATAGATGGGCGTTCGGGCCGGTTGGCGGCTGCTCCAGCGCTTGGAGGAGCTCACTCAGGAACGCCGCGAGGTATTGGACGCTGGACATCGCCCTTCCGTAGTCCATGCGCGTGGGGCCCAGCGTTCCGATGACCCCCACGGTGTCGCTGCTCGCGCCATAGGTGGCGTAGACGACGCTGAAGGGGCGCAGGTGTTCGTCGTGGCTCTCCTCCCCGATCACGACGCGCACCTGCGTCGGCTGGCCGGGGGCGGACAGCAGCCGCGAGAGGGAATCGTCGTCGATAACCTCGGCGGCCTCTTGGGCGCTGCGGCTCGACTGGAACTCCGGTTGATTGAGCATGTGGCGCAGGCCGGTGGTGTAACGCTCCTGGGCCTCGTCCCGCTCGGCGTCCGAGAGGACGCGGACAGTCTCGGCGGCGGTCGCCTCGCTTATCGGGTCGCTCAGCCTGCCGGCGTCCCACAGGGCGCGGATCTCCGCCACGCTCATGCCGCCGATGATGCGGTTGATGCGGTTGGCCGCCTCGGTGAGCGTCTCCTGATCGATGGGGGTCTCGAACCGGACCATGCGCTGGCGGACCCGCGCTTCTTGCATGACGACGACCAGCAATGCTTCTTGGTCGTGCAGGTGAACGAGCTGGACCTGCTTGACCCTGGCGAGGCTGGGCTTGACGGTGGTGGCGATGGTCAGGTTGTGGACGACGCTGGAGAGGACGCGGGCGGCGCTCTGCGCCCAAGCAGCGGGGTCGGCCTCGTCAACGTCGATGGCCTCGCGGACCCTGTCCTCGAAATGGCGGGGAAGGCGCGGGTTCTGGACGGCGCGGTCCACGTAGAAGCGATAACCGGGGTCCGAGGGCACGCCTCCGGCGGAGGTGTGCGGGCGCGCGATGTAGCCCATCTCCTCGAGCTCCGCCATGTCGTTGCGGATGGTGGCGGGGCTCATACGGAGCTCGTAGCGCTTGGCGAGCTGCTGAGAGGCGACGGGGACGGCCGTCTCGATATACTCGCTGACGATGATTTCGAGCAGCGCCTGCCTTCGCGCGTTCAATGCGGGCGCCGGGTTCGATGCGCCCTTACTAGCAGTCGGACGGTCCAAGTGCTAACTCCTCTGTCGAATGTAGCACTGGCCTCGACGGACAGTCAACGCGTAGAGGACCTCGTCATGCCAGCCAGCGCCGCCGGTTGCAGGACTGCGTGCCGCCAGGGGACTACTCCCGGATGAGAGGCGGCTCACGGACCGCCGAGACCGCCGAGTACAGCAGGAACGCTCCCGTCAGCAGTTCACCCCCGACCCCAACGAACAGTACGGGGCGCAACCCGACGGTCTGACCGAGCGCCCCGCCTGCCAGGGCTCCGAGGGGGATGGCCCCCAGGAAGGCCACCCTGAGCACAACGTTCACTCTTCCCTGCAGACGGTCCGGCGTCATGCTCTGCTGCAGGCTCACCCGCCCGATGATGTAGGTGACGAGACCTGCTCCGAACAGGAATGAGCTTCCTGCCAGCAGCACGAGCACAACGGTCGCCGGCCCACCGGCCAATGGGATTATCAGGTCGGCGATACCCATGAGGAATACACCGGCCGCCGCCGACCTGCCGAGCCCCACCCTCCGCGTCGCCTGCTTCGCAAGCGAGGCCCCAACCAGCCATCCGATGCCGCTGACTGAGAACACCAGCCCGATGAGGCCCGGGGTGAGGCCCAGGTAGCGGACCATGTAGAGCAGCCCTGCGGATTCCAGCAACGCGTTGAACCCGCCGAACATCGCCGCGGCGACCGCCAGGGCTCGCAGGATAGGGTTTCCCATCACGAACCCGAGACCCTCGCGCAACTCTCCGCGGACGCTCAGACCGGATCCCGCCCGCGTGGCCGCCGCCTCCGGCGGACGCATCCGTTGGAGCGATAACGCCGAGGCCGCATAGGCGACGGCGCCCACGGCCAAGGTGAACGGCGCCGACACGACCTGGACCAAGGCTCCGGTGAGGCCGGGGACCGCGATCTCGGTTGTGGACCGGCCCATCTCTATCTTGCTGTTGGCCTCGATGAGTTGCCCCCGTTGAACGAGCGACGGCAGGTATGCGCGGTAGGCGACGTCCGAGATGAGCCGCAGACCTCCCAACGCGAATGCGACCGCGAACAGAAGGGGGATGCTGAGGAAGCCGAGCCATGCGGCGGCGGTGATGAGCGCGAGAGCGAGCACATGCCCCCAGGCCGTGGCGATGAGCACGGACCGCTTCGGCGTCCTGTCTATCCAGATTCCCGCGAACAGGCCCACGACGATCGCCGGAACGCCGCCGAACGAGACGAGGATGCCCATCTGCAGGGGCGTCGCATCCAGAAGGAGGGCCGCCACCAACGGCGCCGCGAGGATGTGTACCTGGAAACCGGCATAGGAGAACGTCTGGCTTGCCCAGAGCTTGAGGAAAGTGTCCTGCCGCCAGAGTCCCGATGGTCGGAAGCGCAATGGGGAATGTCCTGTGCGACCGTGCTCGACGATGCGCTTCGGCTCGCCAACCTGAAGGCCAGTGTGTTCCTGACCCATGAGGCCGTCAAGGACAGCGTACATGCCTGCTGAAGTGATCCGAGAGGGCGTACCGAGGTTCGGCGGGGTTGGTAGGGGAGTGCAGGGGGATCCCCCCTGTAGGGGGTGGGGTGGGCGTCCCCAGCGCAGCAACAGCACCCCTAAATCAATTGTGAAATCTATCTCAAATACATTGACGCGCAAGCCTCATTTTGCTAGAGTTCTCCTAATAACCACAACTCATAAGGGGGCCGCGCGATGGTGCTACCAGGTGTTCGCATTCGAGAGCTGCGCAGGACCTACGGCTTCGAAGAGGTAGCCATCGTCCCAGGGGACGTGACCACGAATCCCGAGTTATCGGTCACCAACCTGGCCATTGGCCCCTACCAATTCACGATCCCCATCATGGCGTCCGCAATGGACGCCATTGTTGACCCCGATTTCGCCGGCCTCATGGCCAAGGCGGGCGGACTTGGCGTCATGAACCTCGAAGGCCTCTACTGCCGCTACGACGATCCCTCCGACGCGCTACGCGAGATCAGCTCCGCCCCCAAGGAGAGCGTCACCGACGTGCTCCAGCGCGTCTACACCGCTCCCTTCAGGGAGGAGCTGGTCGGGCGGCGCGTCCGGGAGATCAAGGCGACAGGTGCGGTGGCCGCGGTCTCCGTCACTCCCCAAAGCACGAAGCGCCTTGCCCCCGTGGCGGTCGACGCGGGCGCCGACATTATCGTCGTGCAGTCCACCGTCACGACGGCCCGGCACATCTCCAATAGCTTCGCCGGACTCCGGCTGAACGACCTCACGAAGCAGATCGGCGTTCCCGTGCTGGTTGGCAACACGGTGACGGCCAGCGCTTCGATGGAGCTCATGGAGCAGGGCATCGACGGTATTCTCGTCGGCGTCGGACCGGGCGCCGCATGCACGACGCGGGACGTTACGGGCGTGGGGGTGCCCCAGGTGTCGGCGACCCTGGAAGTCGCTGCCGCCAGGGACGAGTTCTTTGCCCGCACGGGCAAGTACGTCACCGTCATCACGGACGGGGGCATCCGCATCGGCGGGGACCTGTGCAAGGCGATAGCGGCAGGCGCGGACGCGGTGATGATCGGCACGCCGTTCGCCCAGACCGAGGAGGCCCCCGGCAAGGGCTTCAACTGGGGCATGGCCAGCCCACACCCGGCGCTGCCTCGCGGCACCCGCATCAACGTGGGGGTTCACGCGAGTCTGGAACAGGTGCTCTTCGGTCCGAGCCATCGCACGGACGGCACGCACAACCTCGTTGGCGCGCTCAAGATCTGTATGAGCATGGTCGGCGCACAGACGATTGACGAGTTCCACGAGAGGGCCGAGCTGGTCGTCGCTCCCACCATCGCCACGGAGGGCAAGGTCTTCCAGCGCTCCGGCCAGATATAGAGGTCCCTTCCAACGGGGAGCTACCAGGCCCTTGGAGTTCCCCCGAGCTCGTAGAGATTGCCGCGCAACGCCTGGGGTTGCGTCAATGGTCGGCGGAGCGCAAGCCGTTGATGGGGTGGCCGCAGTCCGGGCAGACGGCGCTCGTGGACGTCAATAACGTCGAACGTACCCAGTAACGCCTCCGGCGGATGCGCGGGAAGGACCGGTGCGGGCAGGGCTCAACGCCCGGCGCGCCGCCGCTAGGGGCTGGCTTGGCGGGACGCCTCCACCCTAGTTTCATCGCACGGCGCCGGTGCGCAAGGCTGAACACTCGGCCATGTGGACGAGTTCGTCCAATTCGTCCGCACAGCGCCCGCAGCAGTTATCGCTATCGAGCCCCAGCATCTCGGCCAGGCGGTCCATATCAGGATGCGTCTCCGCCCAGGACGCGGCTAACTGACGAACGGAGATGCTGTTGCATACGCATACGTACATGTGCGTCGTTCCTACGTCGATGTTGTCTATGTTAGTTAGTACACCCTAATGCAGATAGTTGTCAATACCATACACATGGAGCAGGGTTTACACTGCGTAGTCCTATCGCCATGTTGCGTTTGTCCTATGGTTCATATAGCCTGGGCGCACTGCCAGACGTAAGGAGGGCCTATGAAGGCCAAGGATGGTGTAGTAGACCGCCTCAATGCGATCCTGACGATAGACCTGACCGCGATCAATCAGTATTTCATCCAGTCCGAGATGGTGCGGAACTGGGGCTTCCTCCGCATGGCCGAACATCTGCGCGAGTCGAGCATGGACGAGATGCGCGACGCACAGAAGCTCGTACGGCACATCCTCTACCTGGAGGGCCTGCCGAACCTACAGCGCCTCGGTTCGGTCCAGATTGGCGAGAGCGTCGAGGAGAACCTGCAGCTGGACCTGGCGTCCGAGATGTTGGCATTGGAGACGCTGTCTGAGGCTATCGCGCATTGCGAGCAGGTGGGCGACTTCGGCACACGCGAGATACTGGAAGACATGATTCGTGAGGAAGAGGAGCACGTCGACTGGCTTGAGACGCAGCAGGAAACCATCCGTCAGGTCGGCATTTCGCATTACCTCGCGCAGAACATCAGGGATTAGGCCGCCGGTTCTGGGAAGCCCCAGTGGCGCAAGCGGCGTGAGGGAAGGAGAGCCCCCGTGTATAGCGCACGGGGGCTCCTGTGCCATGAATGAGCAAGGTACGGCGGGAGGTTACACGTCCTCGCCCATGTCGTGGTCGGGGTGGTTGGACTCGCCGGCCTTCCAATAGCCTTGCGTCCGCAGCATCGACCGGTCGAGGCAGCGCTCCTCGATGAAGTGCCTGCGTATCTCCCGCATGATGGCCGCCTCGCAGCTGACCCAGATGCAGCCCCTACCTTCGGGCAGCTCGGCCTCGCGCATCGCGGCGGCAAGCGCCCGGCCCGGCGTCTCCCCCGCCCGGCGGTGGAGCCACCGTATCTGCAGCGCCGCCGCCGACTCCAACTCCTGCTCCTCGTCCCCGTCCTGCACCTCCGCCAGGACGTAGGCGCGTATGGAGGCAGGCAGCGCTTCGAGGAGGGTGCCTACGGCGGGCAGCGCCGCCTCGTCTCCGCCGATGAGATACCAGTCGGCGTCCACGTCTGGGAAGTAAGCGCCCCCTGGCCGTCCGCTGATGACGGCGATGTCGCCCTCCTTCACGCCCGCAGCCCACGCCGGGCCGGGGCCCTCATCGTGGAGAGCGATGTCTATGTCCAGCTCCCCCGTCTCCGAGTCCCACCGGCGCGGGGTGTAGGCGCGGCTGGCGGGGCGCTCTCTGTTCTCCGGAAAAGCGTTGCCTTCCGGTCCCATGACGGGTAGGAGGAGCTCTCCTGTCTCGCTGTCCGGCATGTAGACGCGGATATGCTCGGCGGGGCCTTTGGACTCGAATCCCGCCATCTGCTCGCCGCCGAAGGTTATGCGCACCATGCGAGGCGTGAGCCGGGTGACGCGCCGCACCTCTACGACGCGGGGCGGCGGGCGCTTGAACGGGACTGCGGGGGTGTTCGTGGGAATCGAAGATGTCATGTAACCGTTTCTCCTTTGTGTTGTTTCCGAGTGTTTGTTCTGCGTGCTGACTGGGCGACCCGGACAATTACCGGGCGCTTTGGGAGAGATCGAAGCCATTGCCCTCGGGGTCCACTAGGCGGGCCAGGACGATGCCTTCCCCGGCGCGTTCCTCGGGGTCCTGGATAATCCTGCCGCCGCCGCGGCTCACCTCTTCGCACGCCGCGGCGACGTCGGCGACGGTGAACGCCAGGCCGGTGGAGCGATACTCGCCGTCGCCCCCACCGTGCAAAGCCACCACTGCGTCGTCGTGGCCCAACTCGGCCCAATTCCCCTCATGCAGCCGCAGATTGAGGCCGATGACGTCTCTGTAGAACGCTATGGCTCGATCCATCTCCTGCGCCATCAGCATAAAGACGACTTTCTGGACATCCACCTGAGGCCTCCTCGTTGACTGGGGCGCTAGGCGGGGGCGGCGTGGGGGTGGGCTCTCCGCCGCAAGCGGCCAGCGCCATGAGGGCGGCGAGAGCGGCGGCGGGGACGAGCGTCCTGGTGAGGCGGGACATGTTGCGCATGTTCATGTGGTGCTCCGTGCTTCCGAAGGGCGTCGTCGCGGCCTTGCCTTGGCGGGGCGGAGGCCGGTCGGGCGGTTGCAGGTAGGCCTATAGTATTGTAGTTAGGCTATACTATTTAGATTAATAAGTATAGACGACTATCCAAGACTGTCAACCCTTCGCAAGCATGACCCATGAGAAAGGCCCCGCGCAAATTGCGCGGGACCTTCGTTTTGTCCGCAGGATGGGTGGCGGCCACCTTCCTACCTACCCCTCCTCCTCTGTCGGGGGGTTCGGCGGTTTCGCCATCCCGGCGAGTGCGGCGGCCATGATGTTCGTAACCACGAACACGGCGAAGATGACGCTGTAGCTGTTGGTGACGTCGAACGCCAGCGCGGCCGCGAGCGGGCCCGCCGCCTGCGTCCAGTTTGTGAATGCGCGGGCGACGCCCTCTATCGAGCCGAGGTGATGGCGTCCGTAGTAGTCCGCGAACGCGAGGCGCTGGAGCGTTACGGAGGCGCCCTGCGCGAGGCCATAGAACACGCCCCATGCAATCGCCAGCAGCGGCGTGTCCACGACAAGCAGCATGAGGAAGGCGAGCGCGTTCAGCAGGAAGTCCCCGGCGATCAGGTAGCGTACGCTGAATCTGTCGCGCAGGAAGCCCGCGGCGAGCGCTCCTACGGCCCCGATCGCAGAGTGGACGGCGAGCGCGGTGACGGCGACCGTGCTGGAGAGTCCGGTGTCCGTCATGTAGGGCACGGCATGGAGCATGACGCCGGTGCGCCCGAACCACCAGAGCGAGACGGCAGTGATAAGCAGGTAGAGCGCGGGATGGCGTGCGGCTTGCCGTAGCCGCATGGAGGACTCGGTCACACGCAGGTCGCGGGCTGGCGCGCCCGCTGCGGGCTCCGGCGGTTCGCCGTCCGGCAGCAGTCCCATATCCTCCGGCCTGCGCCGCAGCAGGAGCGCTGTGGGGACGGCTGAGACGATGAGAATGAGGATGCCCGCGCCGAGAGACGCCTCGCGCCAGCTGTACCAACCCGCGATGAAGGCGATGAGCAGCGGCATGATGGACGATCCGGCGGGAAAGCCGAGACCCGCCAGGGCGGTCGCCTTGCCGCGCTTGGCGATGAACCAGTTCGGCACGATCACCGCGGAGGCGACGGAGAGAACGCCGGTGTTCATGCTCCGCGCGAAGATCTGCAGCGCGTACAGGTGCCACAGCTCCGACATGAAATACATGAGGACGAACGTCGTGCCGATGAGCGTGTAGGCGAAAGTAAGCGCCCAGCGGGGGCCGAACCGGTCCACGATAGGTCCTGTCGCCAGCGCGGCCCCGCTGCCAATCAGCCCGCCGAGGCTGATTGCGCCGGTGAACTCCGTCCGCGACCAGCCGAACTCCTCCGTGATGGGTTTCAGGAAGATGCTGAGGACGGGAAACGTCTCCGTGCTCGCGCTGAAACTGCCCAGTGCGGCGACGGCGACGACAATCCATCCGTAGAAGAAGCGGGGCTTGCGGGGTTGGTCAGGCGTGCGAGGTTGTTTCAAGAGTTGGCGGCAGGGGAGGGATGGGCACGATGATAGCCCGATATAGCAGACGGCGTTTGACCGCCGCTCCCGCGTCTCCGTATGCTGTGGCCGCAGCCGACCCCGCGCCGGGGCGGTAAGCTCCCTCGCTATCGAGGGCCCGCTAGTCGACCGGACCGGGTAGGCCGGCACGACGGACAGGAGGGCTTTCGCCGCATGAACGGCACGCTCACAGACGTGCCCGGCCTCACGGTTGGACATCACACCGACGTCAAGAACGGCGTCGGCTGCACCGTCGTGCTCACGCCCGAGGGGACTGTCGGCGGCGTGGACGTCCGCGGCGCGGCGCCCGGAACGCGGGAGACCGACCTTCTGCGCTCGGAGAACACGGTCGCCAGCGTGAACGCGGTCGTGCTGAGCGGAGGGAGCGCCTATGGGCTCGCGGCTGCCGACGGAGTGATGCAGCTGCTCGAAGAGCGCGGCGTCGGCCACCGCGTCGGCTCGCATGTCGTGCCTATCGTGCCCGCGGCGATTATCTTCGACCTCGGCGTGGGCAATGGCGACGTGAGGCCGCGGCGGGAGGAAGGCTACGCCGCCGCCAGCCGGGCCGTCGCGGGCCCCGTCGAGCAGGGGAGTGTCGGCGCGGGGACCGGCGCGACGGTCGGCAAGGCGCTGGGCCGGGAGCGTGCGATGAAGGGCGGCTTGGGGAGCGCCTCAATGGACCTCGGCGACGGAGTAGTTCTCGCGGCGCTGACAGTGGTGAACGCGGTCGGGGGCGTACACGACTCGGAGACGGGCGAGCTGCTCGCGGGTCCGCGCGGCGTCGACGGCGCGCCGGTGGACAGCGCGGCAATCTACGCGGACCCCGGCTACGGCAGGGGCGCTCCGAGCGCGGGGCCTGCGCATTTCGGCAACACCACCATCGGCGTCGTCGCCGCCAATGTGCGGCTTACCAAGGCCCAGGCGAACCGGCTGGCGACCGTCGCGCATGATGGCCTGGCGCTGGCGGTCCGGCCCACGCATACGGTGCATGACGGCGACACGATGTTCGCGCTGGGGACGGGGGACATCGATGCGCCGGACGAGTTCGCGCGGCTCTGTGCGCTGACCCCCACGGTCGTCGCGCGGTCGATAGTCGCCGCTATACGGAACGCGACGGAGCTGCACGGGTTCCCGGCTGCCTCGGGGAGGCGCGGCGATGGCTGAACGTCCAAGCGTCTCGTTCATCGGGGCAGGCAGGCTGGCCGGCGTGCTGGCGCCTGAGCTGACGCGCCTCGGCTACCCGGTCGCGGCGGTGGCGAGCCGTTCGCGGGAGTCGGCGGAGCGCGTCGCGGCCCTCGCCGGAGCGCGAGCGGCCACGGTCCAAGAGGCCGTCGACGCGGCGGAGCTCGTCTTCATTACGACCCCGGACGGCGCCATTGGCGAAGTTGCGTCCCAGGCCCGCTGGCGCGCCGGACAGTCGGCGGTCCACTGCAGCGGCGCGCTGACCCTCGACCCGCTGGCGCCCGCCCGGACGGCAGGGGCGATGGTCGGGTCGTGGCACCCGTTCCAGACGTTTGGGGGAACGACCTCGCTGGCCGGCGTCACATTCGGCATCGAAGCGGAGGGCGGCCTGCTCGGCGCGCTCGAGCGTCTCACGGAGGAGGTCGGCGGCTATCCGCTGCGCGTGCCTGCGGGCGCGCGGCCTCTCTACCATGCGGCATCCGTGATGAGCTGCGGCTACCTCACCACGCTCCTGAATGAGGCGCGGACGCTCTGGGAGCGGGCCGGGTTGCCCCCGGAGTCCGCGATGCGGGCGATGGGGAAACTCGCTCGAACGACGATTGCGAACATCGAGACGTCCGGGGCCGCCACCGCGCTGACCGGGCCGACGTCGCGGGGAGACCAGGGCACGGTGCGCCTGCATCTGGAGGCGGTGCGCGACGCCGCCCCCGAGCTGCTGCCGCTCTACAAGGAGATAAGCCTGCGCTCCGTGGAGCTGGCCAGGGCGGCGGGTAGGCCGGGAGGTTCCATAGACTGGTCCGGGCTGTTCGGCGAGTACGTGGACGGAGGAGGGTAGCGATGCGCGTGCGCACGACCAAGCTGCTGGAGATGAAGCAGGCCGGCGAGCGGATCGTCTGCATCACGGCCTACGACTACGCGATGGCCCGGCTCGTGGACGAGGCGCAGATTCCCGTCGCGCTGGTCGGCGACAGCCTCGGGAACGTCGTACTGGGGTATGACTCGACCATACCGGTCACGTTGGACGACATGGTCCGCCACACGCAGGCGGTCGTCCGGGGATCCGAGCGCGCGCTCATCGTGGCCGACATGCCGTTCATGACCTACAACGTGAGCGTCGAAGACTCTATGCGGAACGTGGCGCGGCTGATGCAGGAGGGCGGGGCGCAGGCGGTCAAGCTCGAGGGCGGAACGGCCGTCGCGGAGGTCGTGCGGCGCATGACGGAGAGCGGCATACCCGTGATGGGGCACGTCGGCCTCACGCCGCAGTCGGTGCATCAGCTTGGCGGTTACCGGGTGCAAGGGCGCACTCTCGGCGAGGCCCGGCGGTTGATGGAGGATGCCTTGGCCGTCGAGGAGGCGGGAGCGTTCGCGGTCGTGATCGAGTCGGCCCCGGGCGAGCTGGCCAAGCTGGTGTCGAGCAGGCTTACGATTCCGACGATTGGAATCGGCGCCGGCGCTGGCTGCGACGGGCAGGTCCAGGTCATCCACGACATCCTCGGCCTCAGCGCGCGTCGGCCCCGTCACGCCAAACAGTACGCTCGGCTGAACGACGTCATCCTCGCCGCGCTGCGGGCGTATGCCGCTGAGGTGTCCGACGCCAGCTTCCCCGCAGCCGAGCACACGACCGCCATCGACGAGAACGTGCTCCGCGAGCTAGAACGCCAAGGCTGATGCAACGGCTATCGACGGTCGCCGCCTTGCGGGCCGCCCTGTGCGACGCCCCCCGCCCCGTCGGCCTCGTGCCGACGATGGGCGCGCTTCACGAGGGTCACCTGTCGCTCGTGCGCGCCGCGCAGTCGGAGTGCGCGTCGGTGGTAGTCTCGATATTCGTGAACCCGACGCAGTTCGGGGCCGGCGAGGACTTCGAAGCGTACCCGAGACCGCTGTCCGACGACCTCGCCAAGCTGAAGGCGGAGAGCGTCGATTTCGCGTTCGCGCCCTCGGCTGAAGAGATGTACCCCATGAGGTTCGCCGTCACCGTGCGCGTTGGCGGCCCGGCCCTGCCGCTCGAAGGTGAAGCGAGGCCGGGGCACTTCGATGGCGTCGCGACCGTGGTGACCAAGCTGCTGTCGCAGGCCGCGCCGGACAGGGCCTACTTCGGGCGGAAGGACGGCCAGCAGGTGGCGGTGGTGAAGCGTTTGGTCCGCGACCTCGACTTGCCGGTGGAGGTTGTCGCTCTGCCCACGGTGCGGGAGGACGACGGGCTCGCCGTCAGCAGCCGCAACGTCTATCTCACGCCGGAGCAGCGGGCGGCGGCGCCGGTGCTGTACCGCGCGCTGGCGGCGGCGCGGGATCGTTTCCGCGCGGGGCGGCAACGCGCCTCCGATATCGAAGCCGCGTGCCGCCGAATCATCGAGGCCGAGCCCGGCATCGACGCGATCGACTACGTCGCGGCGGTCGATCCGGACACGATGGAGCCTTGGCGCGGCGGTGGAGAGTGCATGCTGGCTGCGGCGGCGCGGCTGGGAGGCGTGCGGCTGATCGATAACGTCATCCTGGACTGACTATGGCGCGAAGGGCGGCGGACGGCGGCGCGAGAATCGGGTCCGCAACCGGCAATCTTGCCTTGACACCCCATTGAGCGGCTCCCTAAAATCTCTCTGTGCAGGGGACTATGCCGCGCTCTGAACCGGCCCTAGGGCAATCGCGGCGGAGTGTCCCCTCTTTTTTGTCCGTTTTTCCGGCCTTGCCGAGCGGCGGCGAGCGATGAGCACGAAGTACATCTTCGTTACCGGCGGAGTGGTCAGCTCCGTGGGGAAGGGCATCTGTGCGGCGTCCATCGGACGCATTCTCAAGAGCCGCGGGCTCTCCGTCGCCATCCAGAAGCTCGACCCTTACCTGAACGTCGACCCCGGAACGATGTCGCCCTACCAGCATGGCGAGGTCTTCGTCACCAAGGACGGCTGCGAGACGGACATGGACCTGGGCCACTACGAGCGCTTCATCGACATCGAGCTCACCGAGAGCTCGAACGTCACCGCCGGCCAGATCTACACCCAGGTCATCGGCAATGAACGCCGCGGGGACTACCTTGGCGGCACGATCCAGACCGTCCCCCACGTCACCAACGCCATCAAAGCCTTCATGCGCCGCGTCGCCGAGGAGCGCTCCCCTGACGTGGTCGTCGTCGAAGTCGGCGGGACCGTCGGCGATATCGAGGGGCAGCCCTTCCTCGAGGCCATCCGGCAGATGCGGACCGAGGTCGGCCGCGACAATACCTACTACATACACGTCACGCTGCTGCCGTTCATCGGCGCTACAGGGGAGCTCAAGACGAAGCCGACACAGCACTCGGTCAGAGAGCTCCGCGCTATCGGCATCCAGCCTGACGCTATTGTCTGCCGCTCCGACTTCGAGATACCCGACGACATCAAGGACAAGATATCTCTGTTCTGCGACGTGCGGCGCGATTCGGTGATCCCGATGCAGACGGCGAAGAACATCTATCAGGCGCCCATGATCCTGGAGGACTCCGGCATGGGCGACACTCTGGTGGCCGCCCTCGACCTCGAGGCGAAGGGGCGCGACCTGGTCGATTGGCGCGCGATGGTCAAGCGGATGATGGAGCCGCACACCATGCTCCCCATCGCCGTCGTCGGCAAGTACGCCGACCTGCCCGACGCTTACATCTCCGTCCGTGAGGCCCTGCGGCACGCGGGACTCCATATCGACCGTGACGTGGCAATCGATTGGGTGCAGTCCGAGGACATCGAGCGCGATGGCGCAAGCTCGTGGCTGGCCCATGCTTCCGGCATCGTCGTGCCCGGCGGGTTCGGCGAGCGCGGCATCGAGGGCATGATCGAGGCCGTCACTTACGCCCGGAATCAGCGCCTGCCCTACCTGGGCCTCTGCCTCGGGATGCAGGTCATGGTCATTGAGCACGCCCGCAGGCTTGGCGGCATGGAGCTCGCGAACTCCTCCGAGTTCGATCCCGACACACCCCACCCCGTCATTGACTACATGCCCGACCAGCGCGAGGTGAGCGAGATGGGCGGGACGATGCGCCTCGGCAACTACCCTTGCGTGCTGTCGCCTGGCTCAATTGCGTCGGCGGCCTATGGCGCGACGGAGGTGGTGGAGCGCCACCGTCACCGGTTCGAGTTCAACAACAAGTATCGCGAGCCGCTGCAAGAGGCCGGACTGCTCGCCAGCGGACTATCGCCGGACGGACGACTCGTGGAGATTGTGGAGCAGGTGGAGCACCCGTTCATGGTGGGGGTGCAGTTCCATCCGGAGTTCCGCTCTCGCCCCCAGGAGCCTCACCCTCTCTTCCGCACTTTCGTGACTACCGCCGCCCATGTCATTCGGGAGGGCGGGCAGCCCGAGCTGCCCCTCGCCGACGGCTAGCCGACCCTCAGTGCGACGGCAATCCAGCGCTTTGAGCTTGGCGGTCGCCTCGCTGCGTAACGAGCCCAATCTCGCCTCTATCGCGGGAACGACGGAGCCTAGATTTCCTTGGTGAGCGTGGCGAGGAACTCTTTGTTGCTCTTGGTGCGGCCCATGCGCTCTATGACGCGCTCCGTGGCCTCGGCCCCGTTGATGGCGTCCCCCGCTATCATGCTGCTCATTCGCCGCAGCAGGTACACCTGACGCAGCGTCAGCTCGTCGAGCAGCAGCTCCTCCCGTCGCGTCCCGCTTCGCTGGATGTCGATTGACGGGAAGGTGCGCCGCTCCGCGAGCTTGCGGTCCAGGTGCAGCTCCATGTTCCCCGTGCCCTTGAACTCCTCGTAGATCAACTCGTCCATGCGGCTTCCCGTCTCCACCAAGCAGGCCGCCAGGATCGTTAGACTTCCGCCTTCCTCCGTGTTTCGTGCGGCCCCGAAGAAGCGCTTCGGAGGGTAGAGCGCCACCGGATCGATGCCCCCGGACAGCGTCCGCCCGCTCGACGGCACCGCTACGTTGTATGCGCGCGTGAGCCGCGTTATCGAGTCCAGCAGCACCACTACGTCCCGGCCGTCCTCGACCAGACGCTTCGCTCGTTCGAGGCAGAGCTCCGCCACCCGGCAGTGGTCCTCTACAGGCTCGTCGAACGTCGCGCTGTAGACCTCTCCGTCTATCGAGCGCTTGACGTCCGTGACCTCCTCGGGACGTTCCCCGATGAGCGCGACCATGATATGGATGTCCGAGTAGTTGGCGCTGATGCCCGAAGCAATCTGCTTGAGCAGCGTCGTCTTACCGGCCTTGGGCGCCGCGACGATGAGGCCGCGCTGGCCCCGCCCGATGGGAGAGAGGATGTCGATCATGCGCGTGGCGAGGTCGTGCGCGCCCGTCTCCAACTTCATCTGCACGTCCGGGAAGATGGGAGTGAGCCGCTCGAAGCTCTTGCGCCGCCGCGCCACCTCCGGGTCGAGTCCGTTAACCGCCTCCACTTTCGTTATCCCGACGTACCGCTCGTTCTCCCGCGAGTCCCGCACCTGCCCGAGCACCAGGTCCCCCGTCCGGAGCCCGAACCGCCGCACGTGCGACTGCGAAACGTAGGCGTCGGTCTGGCCCGCCTTCCGCCCGTTGTGCCGCAGGAACCCGTAGCCGTCCGGCAGGATTTCTAGGATTCCGCTCGCCAGCAGCACGCCCTCCTTATCGGCGTAGGCCTGGAGCGTCTGGTACAGCGCAGCGTCGTGCGTTTTCGGGGGCGGGTAGTCGCCGTTCACGCCAAGCTCCTGGGCGATGGCGCTCAGCTCCTCGGTGGTCTTCACCTGCAGTTCCGCGATGTTCATGGGGGACTCCGTTGGGGACGCGCCTCGGCGCCTGTCCCCTCTCCCGTATGCGGGGGAGGGCTAGGGGGGGATTTCCCGGCGCCTGCGTTATCCGATTGTGGTCTACGTGTTGGGGTTGTATATGAGAGAGAAGCGCCCGCGGACAGCGGGGCTGGGGCGTTGGCTTGCCTTGGTGGTCTGGTGCTGGGTGTATTTGAGCGAGGCGCCCGCGAACGGCGGGGCGTGGACTTTGCCTATTGAAACACCGACGCTGAGGTCTTGGGCAGTTCCGCACGAGAGCGGAGGAGGAAGGCCGCGCCGATTGCGCTGCATCTTCATTCTACAGCCATCCGTTTCGGCGTTCAACCACATTCCGTCGCACGCAGTGGCCGAAACCCCCTCCTTAAGGCCCTCCCGCAGGCGGGCGAGGGAACCGGGCGCCGCCCTGCACCAGTAGTCTCCTCCCCCGTCTGCGAGACCTTTGCGGAACTGCCTAACGCTGGGGATTCGGGGGAGGATTCCGCCTACGCGGGAATGACGGTGGATGGGATACGCGCCGACCCTCTCTCTAGGAATAGTCTGAACAAGTCCAGTGGATGCGGCATCGCCACGAGGAGAAGCAGGCTGCGGTGACGGCTTGTTCAGAGGATTCCTAGCTCTCCCCCGCAGACGAGACCTTTGCGTAAACCTCAAACTGGTTCGTGGTGAGCCTGTCGAACCATGAACCAGTTGGGAATACTGGGGAGCGCAGAGGGGCGACGCCCCTCTGCCGGGGGCGTGGGGGTGTCCCCCACAACATGACGGGCGGGTGGGTGGGAAGAGTTACGCCCGCCAGAAATAGGGTTACACAAAGTCTCGCAGACGGGCGAGAGAACCGGAGCAGACGGGAGGGGGTTGGGGCGAGGTTCCCGGCTACGCGGGAATGACGGGAGTGGCACCCTTCACTTTGCCAACGATTCGGTCAATGTGGGAGGACTCGATAATCATGGGGCCGCCTTGGCGGTCGTGGCGCCAGGCGATGATCTCGGAGACGATGCTCAGGGCGATCTCCTCCGGGGTGCGGCCGCCGAGGTCGAGCCCAATGGGCGCATGGACCTGCCGCAGGCGCTCCTCAGGGACGCCCTTCCTCAAGAGCGACTCGTAAATCATGATCGTCTTGCGCTTGCTGCCGAGCAGGCCGACGTACCCTGCGCTGGTCCGTACAGCCGCTTCGGTGGCGTCGTCGTCGAAGTGGTGCCCGCGCGT